>NZ_JAIUJS010000010.1 GCF_020166345.1 Winogradskyella vincentii
AGTTCAACGGCTAGCATTCCCAAAGTTTGCAGCATACGTTCTGCACCAGCTTCATTTTGTGCATAAAGCATACCTGGCATTTGCATAGGCATATCTTCGTCTGCTGGATCTAGGTGATGCATAATTACATCTACAGAACCTGTATATTCTGTACCGTCTTCTTTTACGAAGTTACCGTCAAAGCTAACAGAACTGCCATCATCTGATGTTACAGTTTCCGCATTGCCACTAGATATGGTGCCAGTAATACTAGCCTCTAACAACATAATGGTTACTTTGTTGGTTCCATTAGATGGTACCACGGCACGTGAGCCGTGGATATAGCCTTCCTTCAGGGCTTTTATATAGCCAAAACGCTCTTTAACTGTGGCATTATTAATAATAAATACACCGTTGCTGTCTGTTGTTGCGGTCTCGTTACCTATGGTAATTGTAACACCTTCAATAGGATCTTTGTCATCGTCTATAACGGTTCCCAAGAAGTTTTTGGAGACATCGTTTCCGAAGTATTCCGAAAAATTATCTGGTACGTTTTCCTGTTGTTCACCATCATTCATTGATGGGCCATCATCTTTTTGACAAGACGTAATGGTAAGAAGTGAAAACAACAGTACTAAGAAAAGATTTGGGGACTTTGTAAAGTTTTTCATGATAGTTTGTATTGATTAAGTTTATGTTCTTTGATATATAACAGCTGAACAACAAAAACTCCTACCTACTTAGAATTGTATCTATCCCAAAAAAAAGCCCTCAACAAAAATATTTTGTTGAGGGCTATCTTGTTTATTTTTAAAAATTACAGCCCGAAGGCGTCCTTTACCTTGTCTACATAGTCTAGTTTTTCCCATGTAAATAACTCTACATCCATTGTTACGGATTCTCCATTTGGTTGTTCGAAAGTCTTGCTAACTGTAACGTTTTCCCTTCCCATATGACCATATGCTGCAGTTTCACTGTACATTGGCTGGCGTAATTTAAGTCGCTTTTCTATTGCTGCTGGTCGCATGTCAAAAAGCGTAGCAACTTTTTCTGCAATCTCACCATCAGTTAAATTTAAAGGGCAAGTACCGTAAGTTTCAATAAAAATTCCCATTGGTTCAACTACACCAATAGCATAGGATACTTGTACTAAAACTTCTTCACATAAACCAGATGCTACCAAATTTTTAGCAATATGCCTAGTAGCATAAGCGGCACTTCGATCAACCTTACTTGGATCTTTACCGGAAAAAGCACCACCACCATGAGCGCCTTTGCCACCATAGGTGTCCACAATAATTTTTCTACCCGTTAATCCTGTATCACCATGTGGACCGCCAATTACAAATTTACCAGTAGGATTAATGTGATATTTAATGTCCTCAGTAAATAAGGGTTTAATATGTTCTGGCAATTTTTCAACAACTCTTGGGATTAATATATCCACCATATCCTTTCTAATTTTAGAAAGCATGGCCTCTTCATTGTCAAAATCATCGTGTTGCGTTGATATAACAATAGCTTCAATGCGTTGAGGTGTATTATCATCACTATATTCTATAGTAACTTGACTTTTAGAATCTGGTCTTAAATATGTAATCTCCTTGTTTTCTCGTCTCAGCTCTGCTAATTCCTTTAATATTAAGTGAGAAATATGAAGAGCCAAAGGCATGTAATTGTCCGTTTCATTCGTTGCATAACCAAACATCATTCCTTGGTCACCAGCACCTTGTTCTTCTTTTGCCCCTCTGTCTACACCTCGATTAATATCTTCTGATTGTTCATGGATTGCAGATATGACACCACAAGAATTTCCGTCGAACATGTATTCTCCTTTAGTGTAACCGATTTTATTAATGGTATCTCTAGCAATTTTCTGAACATCTAAATAGGTGTTAGATTTAACTTCACCTGCCAATACAACTTGCCCTGTTGTAACTAAGGTTTCGCAAGCTACTTTAGATTCTGGATCGAAAGCTAAAAAATTGTCAATTAAAGCATCACTGATTTGATCTGCGACCTTATCTGGATGTCCTTCTGATACACTCTCTGATGTAAATAAATACGCCATATATAAATTCTTATGTGTTGATTTGACGTAATTGTTCGGAAAGTTTACACTGTCTTTAGCATTTTTTCCAGAGGTTGCAATCAGTCAAATCATTCCTCTAATTTTGAAGGGCAAAAATACATATTAAAATGTAAACAGAAAACCTTAATTGCTTAAGATACTCTTAAATAAAAACAATTATTTTTACGGTCAATAACAAGTTTATGAGGCAAAGGCTTAGCTACCTTTTTATATTATATTGTTTTTTTGGTTTTTCTCAAGCAGACAAGACTTCTAATACATATTTTGATTTAAATTATTTTTCAGGCAATATTGCGCTTCATAATACCGATATACTTCATTTGATATCCGGCAGACCACAAGGTTTTATCCTTAGTTGGAATAAAAAGACATATGGAGAAGAAGCGTGGGAACAGCGATTTAATTACCCTGATTACGGTACGTCATTCATTTATCAGGATTTAGTTGATGACAGATTGGGTAATAACTTTGGGTTATATGCACATTATAATTTTTATTTTTTTAAGCGAAACCTTACCCTAAGAATTGCACAAGGATTGGCTTATACAACCAATCCCTATGATAAAATTGACAATCCCAAAAATATAGCCTTTGGCACAAGACTTTTAAGTTCAACTTACTTAATGGTTAATTATAAAAAGGAAAACCTATTCAAGCACTTTGGGGTACAAGGAGGTTTATCATTAATACACTATTCTAATGCTAATGTAAAAGCACCAAATACAAGTATAAATACCATTGCATTCAATGTAGGTGTAACGTATAATTTGGCCGAAAATGAAAAGGAATACATAGAGAATTTGGATGAGGAAAAATTTACAGAACCAATTAGATATAATCTAGCCTTTAGATCTGGGATTAACCAAAGTGATATAATAGGAAGTGGGCAATTTCCGTTTTATATTTTGTCAGCTTATGCAGATAAACGATTAAGTCATACAAGTGCTGTTCAGTTTGGGGTAGATGCATTTTTCTCAAATTTTCTTAAAGAATTAATTTATTATCAATCTGTGTCATTTCCAGAAGAAAATGTAAGTGGAGATGAGGATTATAAAAGAGTTGGGCTTTTTGTCGGACATGAGTTATTTATAAACAGAATGTCAATTGAAACACAACTTGGTTATTATGTATATTATCCATTTGATTTTGAAGGCCGAACCTATATTAGAATAGGTTTGAAAAGATATTTTGGAAATAAGTTTTTTGGAGCGATAACATTAAAATCACATGGTGCGAAGGCTGAAGCTGTAGAATTGGGTATAGGTGTTAGATTATGAAAAAAATAGTTTACATATTAAGTCTATTAGTATTCGCTTGTAATAGCGAAGATGCTAATGATTGTTTTCAAACTTCGGGTGACATTATACAGGTGGAAATTGATGTAGCCAGTTTCGATCGAATATTAGTAAATAGAGATATAGAATTAGTCATTAAGGAAGCGCCCGATTTTAAGGTAACAGTAGAAACAGGTGAAAACTTAATTAACGATGTTGAGGTTGAGGTTATTGGAGATAGATTGGTTTTGACAGATAATAATACCTGTAATTATGTTAGAGATTTTGGTATTACAAAAGTTTTTGTGGAAGCACCAAATTTAACTGAGGTTAGGAGTTCAACACAATACGATATTCTATCTGATGGTGTTTTGAATTATGATAATTTGGAATTGTATTCTGATGATTTTTTTGCTCCAGACTCATTTACAAATGGTGATTTTAGATTACAGGTTAATAGTGAAGAACTTAGAATTCTTGTGAACAATATTTCATTTCAATATATATCAGGTGAAGTAAATAAGTTGACAATAATTTATCCAGCAGGTTCTGGACGCTTTGAAGGCGAGGATCTAATCGCGCAAGATGTACAAATTAATCATAGAGGGAGTAATGATATTGTTGTCAATCCACAACAATCTTTAACTGGTCTAATTCGAGGGACAGGAAATGTAATATCTGTTAATGAGCCTCCTTTGGTCGATGTTGAAATTATTTATACTGGAGATTTAATTTTTAATTAGTCAGCTCCCTAAAGAGACTTTCTAAACTCGCATTTTTTTGATTTAACTGTAAAATCTTAAGATCATTATCATGAGCAAAATCGAAAACATGTGATCTCATGTCTTCCTCTGTAGAAAAAGTAATTTCATAAATAAAACCGTTTGGGTTTTTTACTGATTTTACCTTTGGTAATTTCAATAGAAAAGCTTCTTCAACCCTATAATCAAACTCAACAATAACAATTTGTTCTTGTCCGTCCCTCAACTCTTTGAGATATTTATCTGCAACAACTTCTCCTTTATTAATAATTATCACCCTATCGCACATTGCTTCAACCTCTTGCATAATATGTGTAGAGAGAAATACGGTTTTCTCCTTGCCGATAGACTTAATTAAATTTCTGATTTCAACGAGCTGATTAGGGTCTAATCCTGTGGTCGGTTCATCGAGTATTAAAACATCTGGGTTATGCAATAAGGCATTGGCCAATCCAACGCGTTGGCGATAACCTTTAGAAAGCTGCCCAATTTTTTTATGAGCTTCTGGTGTTAACCCTGTGAGTTCAATCACTTCATTTATTCTCGATTTTGGCGTACCGTATACATTAGCATTAAAATCTAAGTATTCTTTAACATACAAATCTGTATATAATGGATTGTGCTCTGGTAAATATCCAACACTTTGCTGCACGTTTTTCTTGTCAATACTAACATCATGACCATTTACCATCGCACTGCCTTCATTTGCATTAATATAGGTAGTTAAGATCTTCATCATAGTCGATTTTCCAGCACCATTTGGTCCTAAAAATCCAACGATTTCAGCATCTTTAACTTTAAAGGAGACATTGTTAAGTGCTTTTTGCTCTTTGTAATACTTGGATATATTAATTACTTCAATAGACATTTTTCAGTTTATTTTTTCAAAAATAGGTATTCTATAATATTGTAGCCTAAATATTGACAATTCTTTAAATCTTGGTATTAATATTCAAAAAAAATGACTCTTATTTTTATTTGTAAAAATATTAATTACTTTAGCATCAGAATTATAACAATGAATACATTTAAAACATATTATAGCTGGTTTTATTTCTTTTTTAGCAAAAGGAACGAGGCTTAGTATGTTTTATTAAAAATATAATTATGAAAGTCTCGATTTGGTCGAGACTTTTTTATTATGAGCAAACCAATAGCAATACAAGGAATTAGAGGGTCATTTCATCACGAAGTGGTTCAGCATTATTTTAATGGTAGCAATAATGTTATTGAATGTATGTCTTTTGATAGTGCTGTGGATAGTTTATTAAATGGTAAGGCGGATGATATTGTTATGGCATTAGAAAATTCTATTGCAGGATCCATATTGCCCAACTATGCTTTAATAGATAAGCACGATCTTAAAATTGTAGGAGAATATTTTTTAGATATTCAGCATAGTTTAATGGCCTTAGATGGACAATCGATTAATGATATTAAAGAGGTTCACTCTCATCCAATGGCGCTTTTGCAATGCAAAGTGTTTTTAAAAAAGCACCCACATATAAAATTAGTTGAGGCAAAGGATACTGCGGATGTTGCCAAACAAATCTCAGAGGATAAGATATTTGGTATTGCGGCTATTGCTAGTAAGAATGCCGCCTTAATGTTTGGTCTAAATGTCTTGGCAGAAAGTATTCAAACCATAAAGCATAATGAGACAAGGTTTGTAATTGTTAAACGTGAACATCCAGAAGTAAACGAAAAGATGCTCAATAAGGCTTCTTTGAAATTTATTTTAGACCATAAGCGCGGTAGTTTAGCCACCATGCTAAATGTAATGAGCGATTGCAAACTGAATTTAACCAAAATTCAATCTTTACCAAAAATAGATACACCATGGAAATATGCCTTTTTTGTAGATGTCACCTTTGAGGAATATAAAGATTATGAAAAAGCAAAATCAATAATCGCATTAATGGCTGATGATTTTAAAATTTTGGGCGAATATAAAAATGCAAGACTATGATTGAAGTAGCAGATCGATTAAAGAATGTAGAAGAATACTATTTCTCAAAAAAATTAAGAGAAGTTGCATTTTTAAAGTCCCAGGGCAAACCAATTATTAACTTAGGTATAGGTAGTCCTGATTTAGAACCACCTCATAAAGCTACCATGGTGCTTCAAGATAGTTTGTTAGATGAAGGAGCTCATAAATACCAGAGCTATCAAGGCTTACCAGAGTTAAGAACTGAAATTGCAAATTTTTATAGAAGTAGGTATAAAGTTAATCTTAGTGCACAAACAGAGGTACTCCCTCTTTTAGGAAGTAAGGAAGGTATAATGCACATCTCAATGGCATTCTTAAATCCTGGCGATGAAGTGTTAATTCCAAATCCTGGGTATCCAACATATGCAGCAGTTACCAAATTATTACAAGCAAAGCCAGTTTATTACGATTTAATTGAAGAAAATCACTGGCTACCAGATTTTATTGCATTAGAGCGTTTAGACTTAAGTAACGTTAAAATTATGTGGATCAGCTATCCACATATGCCAACTGGTGCTAAGGCAACAAATAAGTTTTATGATGAGGTAATTGCCTTTGGGAAGCGTCATGATATATTAATTGTTAATGATAATCCATACAGTTTTGTACTTAATGATAAACCAATAAGTATAATGCGTTATCGTAATGCCAAGGATGTTTGTTTAGAATTAAATTCATTGAGCAAAACCTTTAATATGGCAGGATGGAGAGTCGGCATGTTAGTTGGGAATTACGATTTTGTTCAAGCTGTACTTAAGGTTAAAAGCAATATGGATTCTGGGATGTTCTATGGTGTACAAAAAGGAGCGATTGAAGCACTCAAATGCTCTGATCTTTGGTATGTAAGTTTAAATAGTGTGTACCAACAAAGAAGAGAGTTAATCTGGAAATTGGCAACCGAATTAAACTGCACTTACGATGAGGATTCAGCGGGAATGTTTGTTTGGGCAAAATTGCCACCACATGTTAAATCTGAAGAATTCACAGATTTAATCTTAAAGGAACATTCTGTGTTTATTACACCAGGTACGGTCTTCGGTAGTAATGGAGAAGGATATATTAGATTTTCATTATGTGCCTCAGACGAAATAATTAAAGAAGCAATTGCAAGAGTGTAAAGATTATGAATAATGTTTATGTCATAGGAGTTGGGTTAATTGGAGGAAGTTTTGCTTTAGATATTAAGGCGCTGTACCCAAATTGTACTGTTTATGGTATAGACAATAATGAAGATCATATTCAACAGGCATTAGAATTAGGCGTAATAGATAAAAAAGCTACCATTACAGAATTGAACAATGCGGAAATGGTGGTGTTAGCAATTCCAGTTGATGCTACTTTGAAAGTATTACCAGAGGTATTAGATAATATTTCAGATGAAACTATTGTTTTTGATGCCGGTTCTACAAAAGAGGATATATGTTTAGAGGTAAAGAATCACCCTAAACGCAGAAATTATTTAGCGGCACATCCAATAGCTGGTACCGAGTTTTCTGGACCTAAGGCTGCTATTAAAGGACTATATAAAAATAAAACAAATATCATTTGCGAAGTAGAGGACACAGCGTTTAAGTTACAGGAAAAAGCCCTGAATTTGTTTTCAGATTTAGGCATGAGAATTCGCTATATGAATCCTAAAGCACATGATAAGCATATTGCATATGTATCACATTTATCTCATATAAGTTCTTTTATGCTAGGTAAAACAGTAATAGAAAAGGAGAAGAACGAAAGAGATATTTTTGATATGGCAGGCAGTGGATTTGAAAGTACTGTGCGATTGGCAAAAAGTTCACCAGCTATGTGGACTCCAATTTTTGAGCAGAACAAAACCAATGTAATTGAAACCTTAGATGAATATATTTCAAATTTGAAGCATTTTAAAAAGCTAATGGAAGATGAAGACTTTGAGGCAGTATATAAAGAAATGGAAGAAACAAACCACATAAAACACATATTAAACGGAATAAAATAAAATCTAGAAGAAGAGATTAACAACAAAATGGAAAACAAGAAAGAATTAAGGAATTGGTTAGACGCTTTTAACTTAGATCATCCACTAGTTATAGCAGGACCATGTAGTGCGGAAACAGAAGAACAAGTATTAAACATTGCTCATCAATTAAAGGATAGTGATGCTACCGTATATAGAGCAGGAATTTGGAAACCAAGAACGCGTCCAGGAAATTTTGAAGGTGTTGGTGCCTTAGGATTAAAGTGGCTTCAAAAAGCTAAGCAGGAAACTGGAATGATGATTACAACTGAGGTTGCTAATCCAAACCATGTGGAGCTCGCATTAAATCATGATGTAGATATTCTGTGGATTGGAGCTAGAACCACTGTAAGTCCTTTCATAGTTCAAGAGATTGCAGAAGCATTAAGAGGAACAGATAAGCCTGTTTTAATTAAAAACCCAGTAAACCCAGATTTATCTTTGTGGTTGGGAGCAGTAGAGCGTTTTTATAAGTCAGATGTAAAAAAACTTGGTGTTATTCATAGAGGGTTTTCTACTTACGAAAAAACACGTTATAGAAACAATCCAGAGTGGCAAATCGCGGTAGATTTACAAAACCGTTTTCCTGATTTACCATTAATTCTAGATCCATCACATATTGCAGGTAGACGGGATATAATATTTGATTTGAGTCAGACGGCATTAGATTTAAATTATGATGGATTAATGATAGAGACCCATCACGATCCTGATAATGCCTGGAGTGATGCTGCACAGCAAATTACACCTGAAGCGCTTATTAAATACACCGAAGATTTAAGGATAAGAAAAGAAACTGATGATGATGCTGTTTTTAACAACAAAATTAACACGCTTAGAACAAAGATTGACGTTATTGACCATCAATTAATAGAAATGTTAGGGAAAAGAATGAACGTAGCTGATGATATTGGTCAATTGAAAAAGGATCACAATGTTGCAGTTTTACAATCTAAGCGCTGGAATGAAATTTTAGGTAAAATGATTTTAGAAGGTGAAGAAAAGAATCTAAGTGAAGAATTTGTTTTACGAATGTTTAAAGCAATTCACCAAGAATCGATTAACCATCAAGAAGATATTATTAATCATTAATAATCCTAAAATAAAAGGCTCGCATTTGCGAGCCTTTTTAATGTTATTGGGTAACACGCTTAAATATATATCGAGTAACAAATATTCCCTGTCCATCACCTTTACCTGCATCGCTTTCTGAACTACTTGTAACAAATGCAAGTTCCCAACCTTCTTTGGCCATAGCAACGAGTTTTGAACTTATTACTGCGTCATTAGCCACAATGTTTTGAAATCTAATTCCGCCAAGGTTAAAAAAGTTCAATAGCTTTGTTTCTTCAAAATCCTTAACGCGAATTTCACTGCGCTTAGACTTATTTCTGCCATCTTCGTCCTTATCGCTAGAACGTTCAGAAGTGAATTCGCTATAATCTCTAGCAACATCAGACGAAATTAATCTTGACCTACCTAAACCATTTGGTACAATAGATTCAACACTTGTCACAACTTTATACTCAACTTCAGCATAAGATTTTTCATTGTTGATAAACGAAAATGAAATGAATCCAGCCAGGAGTAAGCCAATAATTAAATTTTTTTGTTTCATAATACCTAATTTAGTTTAAGCTTAAAATTAAAGACTTTTTTCTGTAATTGTTGTTTCTTTGTTATGATTAATAATAACAATGGTCGGAACGGTTTATAAATCTACGGGAAGCTGGTATACAGTTAAAACCAGAAATGGTAAGTTTTACCAATGCAGAATAAAAGGCCGTTTTAGAATTGCCGAAATTAAAAGTACAAACCCAATTGCGGTTGGCGATATTGTACAATTTGAGTTAGAGACTAAAAATAATGAAGATACAGGAGTAATTAATCGGATAGAAGAAAGAAAGAACTATATTATTCGTAAATCGGTTAATCTTTCTAAACAAACCCATATAATTGCCTCAAACATAGATCAGGTCTTTCTCTTAATAACACTTAATAATCCTCAGACATTTACAAGTTTTATCGATCGTTTTTTGGTTACAGCAGAAGCTTATTCGGTGAAAACTATTCTATTATTCAATAAAATTGATACTTATGATGAGGAAGAGCTATTGGAAGTCAAATATTTAGCGTCTTTATACCGTAAAATTGGTTACGAGTGTATTGGTATTTCTGCAACAACAGGAGAGAATGTGGATAAGGTCAAAGCCCTGATGGTTAATAAAGTGAGTATGTTTAGTGGTCATTCCGGTGTTGGAAAATCAACTCTAGTAAATGCGATTGAACCCTCTTTAGATTTAAAAACGAAGGAAATATCAGAGCAGCACATGCAAGGCCAACACACAACTACATTTGCGGAAATGTTCGACCTTAGTTTTGATGCTAAGATTATTGACACTCCTGGAATTAAAGGATTTGGTGTGGTCGATATGGATCCAGAGGAAGTCGGAGATTATTTCCCTGAATTTTTTGCATTCAAACAAGACTGTAAATTCAATAACTGTTTGCATTTAAAAGAGCCAAAATGTGCAGTGAAAGAAGCATTGGAAAACGATGAAGTGTCGTATTCTCGATATAGGAGTTATCTTCAGATTTTAGAAGGAGAAGAAGAGAATTACAGAACTGATAATTGGGATAACTTATGAGGGTAGTTGTTCAAAGAGTTTCAGAAGCTTCTGTTATAATACAAAACGAAGAGGTTGCTTCAATTGGTAATGGATTATTGGTTTTGTTAGGTGTTGTAAATGAGGATAGTGCTGAGGATATTGATTGGTTGTGTAAAAAAATAGTGAATCTTAGGATTTTTCCAGATGAAAAGGGTGTTATGAATACCTCTATTTTAGATGCTGATGGCGATATTATTGTGGTTAGTCAGTTTACATTACACGCTAGTACAAAAAAGGGTAATAGACCAAGTTATATAAAGGCCGCCAAACCAGATATTGCCATACCTTTGTATGAAAAGTTTGTCGAAAGATTAAATGCAGATATAGATAAGCCAATTCAAACCGGAGAGTTTGGAGCAGATATGAAAGTACATCTTGTAAATGATGGACCTGTTACAATAATTATTGATTCAAAAAATAGAGAATAAAATATGAATATTCAGAACGCCCAATTAGAAGTTGATAATTGGATTAAGGAACACGGAGTAAGATATTTTAACGAGCTTACTAATATGGCCCAACTGACGGAGGAAGTTGGTGAAGTAGCACGTATAATTGCTAGGCGATATGGTGAACAAAGTGAGAAAGAAAGTGATAAAGACAAGGACTTAGGAGAAGAGCTTGCTGATGTTGTTTTTGTAGTTTTATGCTTGGCCAATCAAACAGGAATAGACTTGCAAGAAGCTTTTGATAGAAAAATGGACAAAAAAGCAAAACGAGATCACGATAGGCACCATAATAATGATAAATTAAAGTAATTTTATTCCCGCAAAACGCGGGAATCTTTTTTATGGATATTCAAATTTTAAAATCATCAATAAGCAGACAATCTTCAATTGCCATTACAGGTTCTAAAAGTGA
This sequence comes from Winogradskyella vincentii, assembly GCF_020166345.1. Classification (GTDB taxonomy): domain Bacteria; phylum Bacteroidota; class Bacteroidia; order Flavobacteriales; family Flavobacteriaceae; genus Winogradskyella; species Winogradskyella vincentii. The sequence goes on from NZ_JAIUJS010000010.1 coordinate 11,620, forward strand.
GTCTAATCGTTTGTTATTACTACAAGCATTGTATCCAGAAATTTCAATTTCAAACCTTTCTAATTCTGACGACTCAGTATTAATGCAGAAAGCTTTGCAATCAAACGATGAGGTTGTTGATATTCACCATGCAGGCACGGCGATGCGTTTTTTAACAGCATATTTTTCAACACGTGTAGGTAGAGAGACAATATTAACGGGTTCTTCACGTATGAAAGAAAGGCCTATCAGAATACTTGTAGATGCCTTAAAATCACTTGGTGCTGATATTAATTACCTAGAAAACGAAGGATACCCTCCTTTAAAAATCAATGGAAAAAACCTTTCTAAAACTAAAGTGAGTCTTAATGCTAATGTGAGTAGCCAATATATTTCTGCCTTGTTGTTAATTGCCTCAAGACTGGAGAATGGATTAGAGTTAACCTTAGATGGTAAAATCACTTCCGTGCCATATATTAAAATGACACTTGCGTTGTTAAATGAAATTGGTATTGACACAGAGTTTGAAGGAAATCAAATTTTAGTAAAACCGTTTACATCTCCACCTAAAGTTGATAATATCACCGTAGAATCCGATTGGTCATCAGCTTCATATTTTTATAGTATTATTGCCATGAGTGAAATTGGGACGCAAGTTTCATTGTCGGCATACAAGGTAAATTCATTACAAGGTGACTCAGTTTTGTCTCAAATTTATGGTCAATTTGGAGTAGAAACACAATTCGATAACAATACAGTTTTTATAAAAAAAGTAACTAATGTCTCAATCAACACAAAAATTGAGTTAGATCTGAGTAATGCGCCAGATATTGCACAAACTATTTCAGTTACGGCATTCGGACTTGGGTTAGAGTGTTCCTTATCTGGTCTTCATACCCTTAAAATTAAGGAAACAGATCGTTTAGTAGCTCTCAAGGTTGAGCTTGAAAAATTGGGAGCTGAAGTAGTAATTACGGATGCAACGTTGCATTTAAAACCATCAACTAAAATTTTCAGTGATGTTGAAATTGCTACCTACAATGATCATAGGATGGCGATGGCCTTTGCGCCGTTAGGCCTGAAAACTTCTCTAAAGGTTAAAGATGCTGATGTTGTTAGCAAGTCCTACCCTCAATTTTGGGAAGATCTAAAGACTCTAGGTTTTAATTTAAAATAAGTAGCTAATTACTTGACAAGGCCTATGTTGAGATTGTATATTTGCAACTTCAAAAAAACTAGACTTAATTTATGAAATTATCACACTTCAATTTTGACCTTCCCGAAGAATTATTAGCAGAACATCCAGCAGAGCACAGAGATGAATCTAGGCTAATGGTACTTGATAGAGAGAAGCAGACTATAGAGCATAAGCTTTTCAAAGATATTATTGATTATTTTGATGAAGGCGATGTGATGATACTTAATAACACAAAAGTATTTCCAGCACGTTTATTTGGTAATAAAGAAAAAACGGGAGCACGCATAGAAGTATTTCTTTTAAGAGAATTAAATCAAGATCAACGTTTATGGGATGTATTGGTAGATCCTGCACGTAAAATAAGAATAGGTAATAAACTTTATTTTGGTGAAGATGAAAGTCTAGTTGCTGAAGTAATAGATAATACTACTTCGAGAGGTAGAACATTACGTTTTTTATATGATGGATCTTATATGGATTTTAGAAGAAAACTTAATGAATTAGGTCAAACACCTCTACCAAAATATATTAAGAGAGATGTTGAACCTGAAGATGAGGAACGTTATCAAACTATTTTTGCTAAAAATGAAGGTGCAGTAGCAGCGCCAACAGCAGGATTACATTTTTCAAAACACCTGTTAAAGCGATTGGAGATCAAAGGTGTTGATATGGCTGAGGTTACATTGCATGTTGGTCTAGGTACTTTTAATCCAGTAGAGGTTGAGGATTTATCTAAGCACAAAATGGATAGTGAGGAAATTTCTATTGATGAAAGAGCGGCTACAATTGTTAATAGAGGAATAGAGAATAAGAAGCGTGTGTGTGCAGTTGGTACAACATCTATGAGAACAGTTGAGAGTTCGGTTTCTTCAAGTGGAAGATTAAATCCTTATGAAGGATGGACAAATAAATTCATTTTCCCGCCTTATGATTTTAGTATAGCAAATAGTATGATTACAAATTTCCATACACCAAAATCTACTTTATTAATGATGGTATCTGCATTTGCTGGTCACGACTTTATAAAAAAGGCATATGATGAAGCGGTAAAAGAAAAGTATAGATTTTACTCTTACGGAGATGCGATGCTAATTATCTAGTGATACAATATTCAATTTAAAGCCTCTTTTAGAGGCTTTTTTTATTTACGCCAAAACCAGATTACAATTAATTACTTTTGCATTATAAATGGAAACAAAGAAAAAGGACATACGTGCGTTAACGAAAGACCAGTTAAGAGATTTTTTTGTCAAGCAGGGCGATAAAGCTTTTCGTGGCAATCAGGTCTATGAATGGTTATGGCAAAAGTCTGCTCATAATTTTGAGGATATGACAAATATTTCTTTGAAGACTCGTGAGATGCTTCAAGATAATTTTGTTATTAATCATATTAAAGTAGATCAGATGCAACGCAGTTCTGATGGGACTATAAAAAATGCAGTGCGCCTTCATGATGACTTAATAGTGGAGTCTGTTTTAATACCTACACCAAGTCGTACTACAGCATGTGTGTCTTCTCAGGTAGGATGTAGTCTAGATTGTAAATTTTGTGCAACGGCAAGGTTAAAACGTATGCGCAATCTTAATCCAGATGAAATTTATGACCAAGTTGTTGCCATTGATAATGAAAGTAGACTATACTTTAATAGACCATTGAGTAATATTGTTTTCATGGGTATGGGAGAGCCTTTAATGAATTACAATAATGTCCTCAAAGCAATTGATAAAATTACCTCACCTGAAGGTTTAGGTATGTCCCCAAAACGTATTGTTGTATCTACCTCAGGAGTACCAAAAATGATTAAAAAAATGGCGGATGATGAAGTTAAATTTAAACTGGCAGTTTCGCTTCATTCTGCAATTGATGAGGTGCGTACCTCAATAATGCCTTTTAATGCTACTTTTCCACTTCATGATCTTCGAGAGGCACTACAGTATTGGTATTCTAAAACTAAAAATAGAATCACCTATGAATATGTGGTTTGGGATGGTATCAATGATAAAAGGAAAGATGTAGATGCATTAGTTGACTTTTGCAAGTTTGCACCAAGTAAAGTCAATTTAATTGAATATAATCCAATCGATGACGGTGAGTTTCAGCAGGCAGACTCAAAAGCAATAGATATGTATGTGAAAGTATTGGAGTCAAATAATATTACAGTTACCGTAAGACGCAGTAGAGGAAAAGATATTGATGCGGCTTGCGGCCAGCTAGCGAATAAGACATAAAAAAAGCGACTTTTAAAGTCGCTTTTTTATTTTATGTATTGCTATTATTTTTTAGCAACTTTAATCGTTTGGGATTTATCTCCAGACGTAATTTTAACTAAATATAATCCTTGAGGTAAACTCGACAAATTTACGCTTCTATTAACTATATCACTGTTGTTAAAGTTTGCTACTTGTTTACCTAATAGATCATATACTAATACATTATCTATCTCATTTGTAGATTTTATGCTTAATACATCATTTACTGGATTTGGAGAAACACTGAATACTTCAATTTCTTCTTCTTCTACAGATAGCGCAGTGCTAGTTGTAAAACTCCAAACAGGTCCGGCCGTTGTTCCAAAACAATTTACTGAATCTACACTCCAAAAGTATGTTGTATCTAAGGCTAATCCTGTAATAGGATCCCCACTTTCAAAATTGTCAAAAGCTTGTGTTGGAGGATTCGCGGTACCTAAATTTAATGTATAATCAGTACCTGGCACACCTGCCGCCCAAGAAAAATATACTCTATTTCCATCTACATTTACGGAAACATCTGTAGCCATGTCAGCAGGACTTGGTGAACTTGTGGCAGCTGGAGCTGAAGTTTCCGTACAAGCAGAGGTTGTAAAACTCCATACAGGTCCTTGGGTTGAGCCAGCACAATTAACAGCTGTGACATACCAGTAATAAGTTGTGTTTGGTTGCCATGTAAAGTTAATTCCTCCGCCACTATCAAATCCATTAAGTGTTCCAACATCATCACCTGAAGGTGTTTCACCTAATGAGAGATTAAAACTATCTGCAGGATCACCTGTGGTTGCAGCCATCCATTCAAAAGGACTAATATTATTGGTAGTGCCATAATTTATTTCTACACCACTAGCGCCATTTGCAGGTGTCGTTGCCATAGTTACTTGATCAGGTGCATTAACTGTACATTGGAAAACAGAAACATTATCAACATACCAAGCAACAGACCAATTACCTGTCCATCTAAATCGAACCTGAGCATTTGCAACACCTGCTAATTCGGTCGTTACATCAAGATTTATAGCTCCACCTGCATAATTGTCTGCTGAATAATTTGCCACACCAACCCAAGAAGTACCATTGAAAACTTCTACAAATCCACTTCCACCAAAATTTCCCGCAAATAAATGGTTATAAGCTAAAGTTACTGATGTTAGTGCAGAGCAATTGAATACTGGACTTTCTAATGCGGCATCTTCTGCTGTTCCGTTATTGCCATAGGCATCACTATCAAAAGCCGCATAATTTCCTATTGCTCCACCGCCTGAGTATACTAAAGTATTTCCTGCTCCCGCTAGGACAGCTTCACCTCCAGATTCTATTGTCCATATTTCGCCATTACCGGCTATATCATTATTTGTCCAACCTGCAGGAATAGAGGTTCCTGATTCAAAATCCTCGGTTAGAACAGTTTGTCCAAACATTAGACTCACATAAAAGACCAATGTGAATAATAAAGTAATTTTTTTCATAAAGTTATAAGGATTAATTAATAGAAACTAAGTTACAAATTATTTAATGTAGGAAAAGTTAAATCTTTAATAATGATAATTTTAACGATTAAGCGTGTGGTAATTTGTAATTTTACAGTTTTAGCAGAAAGTATAATTTTAGATTTGGCAAAAAGAAGTTTTCAATTAGTTAAATGAAAATCACAGAACAAATAAAGCAACCTATAGCCTATGAAATGGAGCTTTTTGAGCAAAAATTTCAACTTTCAATGGCAAGTAAGGTTGCACTTCTCAATAGAATAACTCATTACATTGTAAACAGAAAAGGAAAACAGATGAGACCTATGTTTGTATTCCTTGTCGCAAAAATGCTTAATAATGGTGAAGTTAGTGAGCGTACATATCGTGGAGCGTCAGTAATTGAGCTTATACACACAGCTACATTGGTACATGATGATGTTGTAGACGATAGTAACAGAAGACGTGGCTTTTTTTCCATCAATGCACTATGGAAAAATAAAATTGCTGTCCTTATCGGGGATTATTTATTGTCAAAAGGCTTATTGCTTTCTATAGATAATAATGATTTTGATCTGTTAAAAATTATTTCAGTTGCAGTTAGGGAAATGAGTGAGGGCGAACTATTACAGATTGAAAAGGCGAGACAACTAGATATCACAGAGGAGGTTTATTACGATATAATAAGGCAAAAAACAGCAACATTGATTGCTGCTTGTTGCAGTTTGGGAGCCGCCTCTGTAAAACCAAATACTCCTCAAGTTGATACCATGAGAAAATTTGGTGAACTTATTGGAATGGCTTTTCAAATAAAGGACGACCTCTTTGATTATGGTGAAGAAAAAATAGGTAAACCAACGGGAATTGATATTAAAGAGCAAAAAATGACATTGCCATTAATACACGTGCTAAACAATTGTAATAAAAAAGACAAGGCTTGGCTTATCAATTCTGTAAAAAATTACAATAAAGACAAAAAGAGGGTGAAACAGGTTATTGTCTTTGTAAAAGAAAATGGTGGGCTAGAATATGCTATTAAGAAAATGAAAAGTTTTCAAGAAGAGGCACTTACGTTATTGGATAGTTATCCTGATTCATCATACAAAGCTTCCCTAAAGCTAATGGTCGAGTATGTAATTGACAGAAAAAAATAATTTTTATACTACTGATAATCAGTAGTTAATAACAAATTCTCAATCTTTTTTTAATTTCAGGCAACCATTTGCATAACTATTGCGTCTTTAATAATAGAAGAGCAATCGTAAAAACCAACATGAAAGTTATACAACTTCATAAAAACGAATCTAAACTCATACATAAGGCTTCAAAAAACAATAGAGAAGCACAGCATTTATTGTATGAACTGCATGCTCCAAAAATGCTTAGTGTATGTAGATACTACATTAAGGATGTACATCAAGCGGAAGAGGTGATGTTAAATGGCTTTTTTAAGGTGTTTAAACATCTTAAATCATTTAAGAATGAAGGTAGTTTTGAAGGTTGGATTCGACGAATTATGGTTAGGGAGGCCATTTCGTTTCTTCGTACTAAAAAAAATATTGAGTTTATTGCTGAGGATGGATATTTAGAAAAGGATTATTCAAATAATATTAAAACCAATATTGAAGTTGCAGAGATACAGCAAGTAATAGACAGTTTACCAGAAGGATATAAGATGGTATTTGTAATGTATGCCATTGAAGGGTATAAGCATCATGAAATTGCAGAATTATTGAATATTTCAGAAGGCACGTCAAAATCACAATTATTCAAAGCAAGACAGATTTTGCAACAAAAGATTAAAGAATTAAATAACACTAGTTATGGCACCAATTAAATTTGAAGAACAATTAAAGGAAAAGCTTGAAAAGCGCACCTTAACACCATCGTCAGACGGTTGGGCCAATCTATCTAATAGATTAGATGCTGACGACAAGAAATCTAAAAGACCTATCTATTGGTGGTTGAGTATTGCAGCTATGCTAGTGATTATGATTGCTATAACAATCCAGGTTTTTAACAAGGATGGGGTTACTGAGATTTCGTCAGAAATCGTAAATGAAGAGTCAAATGAGATTAAGGACAATGAAGATGCTATTCTAATTAACAATGAAGATAACCAATTAGTTAGTGAAGAAGTTTCACCTAAAGAGCAAATACAGGAAGAAGAAAAAACAGAAAATTCTATTATTGATAATAATATTAAGCAATTGGTTGAAAATAAATCAGCGCCTAAAACAAAGTTGGTTTCTAATACAAAAAAGGTAGAAGTCAAAAATCTGGAATTAGAGAGTCATAAAGCTGACATTAACCAAAACATCATTAAAAATCCAGAGATTGATAAAACAGCAGTGGCAGAGGTTATTGAGAACATTAAAGAAACAAGCGCCATACAACTTGATAGAGAAGTAGACTCGTTATTAAAATTAGCGAGTAAACAACTCACAACAAACAAACTAATTAAAGAATCTAGTAAAACAGTTGATGCAAATGCTTTGCTTGAAGAGGTGCAAGATGATATGGGGCAGTCATTTAGAAGTCGTGTATTTGAAGCGCTAAAGGATAGCTATGAGACGGTAAAAACTGCAGTTGCGCAGCGTAACAATTAAAAGAGAATCAAATTAAACAATTATAATCATCAAAAATCGAACAGTTATGAACACAATTACAAGAATTTTCATCCCATTATTAGTATTAGGTATATGTGCCATATCATATGGTCAAACCAAAGAGATTGACAGTGTTAATATAGACTCAATGGAACCAGAATTGGCAAGTCAAACATATAAAAATGAACAAATAGAAAAGCTGAAAAAGCAAAAAGAAAATGTAGAAAAGCAAGAACGCGAATATCTAAAAGAAGACATTGAAAAAATAAATCAACGATTAGACTCTGGTGAGATAACCGCAGAGCAAGCAGAGAATCTAAAGAAAGAGGCGGCTGAAAAAAGAGCAGCAAATATTGCAGATAAGTTGGCTATAATTGATAAGCAGATAGCCATTTATCAAAGAACTGAAAAAGTTTATCAAGTAAGTATGCCGGGATCTGAAGACGACCAGACTATTATCAGAATTGGTGGTGATGACAATACCAGTGAGAGTTTTATTTACATAGGTAAAAAGGACGATGATAAACCAAGAAAATACGACAGAAGAACTACTGAAGATATTGTATTTGCTATTGGTTTTAATAATGCATTAATTGATGGGCAAAGCCTTGACGATTCGCCATATAAACTTGGCGGCTCAGGATTTGTGGAGCTGGGTTACGCTTGGAAAACGAGATTATTTGACAATACAAATTTCTGGAGGGTGAAATACGGATTTTCTTTTCAATGGAATAAATTTGATATGAAGGATAATATGTTTTTGGTAAATAACGATGACCAGATTGAACTGCAAGAATTTCCATTAGATTTAGATAAGGCCAAATTCCGAACTACTAATTTAGTATTTCCAATCCATTTAGAATTTGGTCCATCAAAAAAGATAGAAAGAGACAACTACTTTAGATATTCAACACGTAATCAATTAAAGATTGGGCTTGGAGGTTATGCAGGTCTTAACATTGGTAGCAGACAAAAACTTAAGTATAAGGAGGATGGAGAACGCGTAAAAGATAAGCAAAATGGAGGTTTTGAAGTAAGTGAATTTGTCTATGGGCTTAGCGGTTATTTAGCTTGGGGTGGTACAGCCTTATATGTTAAGTACGATTTAAACCCTTTGTTTAAGGATCAGACATTCGATCAGAACACCATTTCCCTTGGGTTAAGATTTGACATGGATTAAATCAAACAATATTTCAATTTTTAAGCCTTGATCTATATTAAGATTAAGGCTTTTCTGTTGAAGTTTTACTGCGCAATTGATTAAGTTGGGCTAGTTTGACATTCTATATTAATAATGATGGGGATTTAAATCTTTATTAATAATGGGAAATGATCAGACAAGTGTAAATTGTCAGTTCTTCTATCATCTACACATCGATAGCTTTTCACATCTATATTCTTAGTAAGTATATAGTCTATTTTTTTGCTAACAGGTTTTGTAGTATCGAATCCATTAAAAGTACCAATAGGGCCATATGTAGAAGATTCAGCTATTTTGGAACTCAATTTAAACTCTTTTTCTAGAAATTTAATAGGAGATTCAGATGGAAGGCAATTAAGGTCTCCCATTAAAACTATTCTTTTATTTGTCAATTGATTTTTTCTGATATAATCAATTATTAAATCTGCAGATTTTAAACGTGCATTTTCTCCTTTGTGATCAAAGTGAGTGTTAAATACATAAATAATCTGTTTCGTTGATTTTGATTTGAATTTTCCGTAAACAACAATCCTATTTAGGTCAGCATCCCAGCCTTTAGATACTCTATCAGGAGTACTAGATAGCCAAAAAATCTTTTTATCTATTAATTCATACTTATAATTGTTATAAAAAATAGGACATCCTTCGCTCTCAGTGTCTAACCCATCCCTGCCATGACCGATAAACTTGTATCGACCAAGATGGTCAGCAATAAATTTTAATTGATTTGGCATTGCTTCTTGAATACCAATAAAGTCTGGGCTATAGTATTTTAATAGTTTCACGACTCCATTTTTGCGGAGATCCCACCAGTTGTCTCCATCATTTGGAGTATCATACCGTATGTTATAGGACATAATTTTGGTTTGAGCAAAACAGCTTGAGAAGGTTAGTACTAAGCATATAGTAATAATTATGAGTCTAGAATATTTCATTTTATTAAATTACTTGTTGTTTGTCTTTAGATAATTAATTTAAAACAACTTTCTATTCATGTTTTTTTTGAATTGATTTAATCTTCGAATCTTCGAATCTTCGAATCTTCGAATCTTCGAATCTTCGAATCTTCGAATCTTTGAGGAATTACCCAGGTATTTTCTTCCTTATTAATTGTTCCACCCAATTCTTCTTTTACAACTCTGTCAACTATTATCAATCCCTTTTTAGCCATATTTTCAAAAGTGTCAATTCCATTATTTGGGAAGTTTTGTCTTGTTCTGTGGATATTAAATCGATTTGAGAATTGTCTATTGAAAGTTTTTTCTATTCCATCTTTTCCTATCATGAAACCAATTAAACCACCCCAAGTAGCGGTAGGATTGTCAGAGTCCCATCCAGCAAGAGTTCCAATCTTTATAGTACGTTTTAAATCGCCTTCACCATAAAACAAACTTACTAAGCTTGCTGCAAAGTTTATACCAGCAGCAAAGCAACCGTTACAATACAAGTTCTTTGAAGTTATATCGTATCCGTCTTGTTGTTTGACTTGATATCTATAATAAATTGAATCTCTAGTTTGTTCCCATTTAATTCCTGATTTATAAAGTTTTTGAGTGTAATCAAACATCTTTGCTGGATAAGAATTATCATCAAGAAATGCTCGGGCTTCATTTGCCATCCAGTGTATTCTCTTACTCATAGATTTTTCTGTATTTTTTTTTGATGCCAATGAATACATTGAAACATAAAACTTTGAAATATCCTCTGCTTCATTTCTTGCGGTGGTTTGAATAGGTAAATGAGCTATATTGATTGCGACATCAGGTCTTGTAGGAGAGTACAGACCAAAAATCTCAGTAGTTAATTGCGCATCTATCATTTCATAATGTTCATTGTTTGAAGGATTCCCGGTCTCAGGAGGAAGCAAACCATCCCTCATTAAATCAAATGCCTTTTGATTTGATACCCATAAATAATTTTCCTCTTCAGTTTTAATATGTTTTAACCATCCGTCACGTATTTGTTGCGCTGATAAAATATAAGTGTTATTGGTGTTGAGGAGGTATTGATACATGTATTCTATATCCGTATCATCATCCGATCCCCAAATCTTAGATTGATCTTTAAAGACAAAGTCAATAGTGTCTGAAATATCACTAGGTAATCCTTCGCCCCAAATACTAGGTAGATCGGGTTTGCCCCAGTTTGCTCTTGTGTAAAAGTCACCAGTCTTAATTTCACCTATATTACCAATTTTATCCATTTCTGTAACGAGACCGGTCCAATTGGCAATACTCTGGCCAAGCCAAAAACCATGTAATTGATCACAGTATCGAGCACGAGATAAGGAAATGTATTCTTTTTTCTTATTCGTTGAAATAGTCTGGGTTTCCTTATTCTTTATCTCAGTATTGCACGAAAAAAACACAATCAATAAAAATATTATTGTTATAAAGTTTTTCATTATCAAGGCTTATAATTTTGGATAGGATTCTATTTTATTCAATGCGCATGAGTTAAACGAAGTTCGTCGTTTTTTGGGACAAAGTCAAATAAGTTTCTATCTGCTGTTTTCAAAACAAATAGATTATCTTAAATTTACAGACTTACTAAAATCCAAACATTTGATTTCACAAAATACCATATCACAAGTTTTTGAAACTGCTCGCGTAGAAGAAGTGATTGGGGATTTTGTACAACTTAAAAAGGCTGGTAGTAATTTTAAGGGGTTAAGTCCATTTAGTGACGAACGTACACCAAGTTTTATGGTGTCACCAGTTAAGCAAATCTGGAAGGACTTTTCAACAGGTAAAGGTGGTAATGCCGTTACCTTTTTAATGGAGCATGAACATTTTACGTATCCTGAAGCTATTAAATACCTTGCTAAAAAATATAATATTGAAGTAGAGGAGACCCAGCGTACAGACGAGGAAAAGGCAAAGGCTGATGCTCGGGAAAGTTTGTACTTGGTAAGTGAATATGCCAATACCTATTTTCAGAAAATATTACATAAAACCGATCAAGGTCAGGCCATTGGGTTGAGTTATTTTAAGGAACGTGGCTTCACGGAAGAAACCATTAAGAAATTTCAACTTGGATATGCTTTAGATGAGTGGCAGGCATTTACAGATGATGCCTTAAAAAATGGTTATAGTATTGAATTCTTGGAAAAAACAGGCCTTACCATAGTAAAGGAGGAAAAACGATTCGATAGATTCAAGGGAAGGGTAATGTTCCCAATCCATAGTATGAGTGGTCGTATACTTGGTTTTGGTGGCCGAATTTTAGGTAACGATAAAAAGGCAGCAAAATATCTTAATTCTCCTGAAAGCGATATATATCATAAAAGTAAAATTCTTTATGGTCTGTATTTTGCTAAGCAGGCTATTGCTAAAGAAGATAATTGTTACTTGGTTGAAGGCTATACTGATGTTATACAATTTTATCAGACTGGGATTACCAACGTAGTGTCTTCTTCAGGTACGGCCTTAACACCAGAACAAATTAGATTAATTAACAGACTTACCAATAATATTACCGTTTTATTTGATGGTGATGCGGCAGGTATCAGGGCTTCAATAAGAGGTATTGATTTAATTTTGGAGCAAGGTATGAACGTAAAGGTCTGCACGTTCCCAGATGGTGAGGATCCGGATAGTTTTGCCAAGTCTAATACTTTAGAAGAGATTTCGAATTACCTATCTGAAAACGCCAAGGATTTTATACAGTTTAAGGCATCTTTATTAGTCAAGGAGTCTGACAATGATCCAATTAAAAAAGCCGAAACTATTCGTGAAATTGTAAATAGTATCTCAAAAATACCAGATCAGATTAAACGCGAAGTATACATTCAAGAATGTGCTCGGATAATGGATATTAGTGAAGAGGTTTTGTTCAGTACACTCGCTCAGATACATAAAAAAGATGTACAAGAAGCCAATAAGAAGTACAAACAAGAACAAAAAGCATTTGAAGTAGTAAGGAATGAGGATCAGGTTAAGGAGAAGGTAAATGTTCAATATGAATTAGAGCGAAAAATTATTGAGATTTTAATGCTTTATGGAGATAGGACAGAGCAATTTGAAGATTTAGTTTTGAAGGAAGATGAGGTTTCGGGTGATTTAATAATGGAGCCCACAATCCATGAGACTCGGGTTTTTGAAAAAATATATTTAGATCTTCAAGAAGATGAAATGATGTTTTCTAATGAAAGATTTAGGGAAATGTACTACTCAATTATAGATAAACTAAATCAAGAGAACGAATTTTCTACTAAGGACTTTATTAATCAATTAGATCAGGATTCTGCCTCAACAATAACAAGTATATTGATGGAGGACGAAAAATACAACCTTCATGATTGGCATAGAAACAATATCATTCCAAAGGAAAAACAACACACAATATCACAATTAGTGAGCCAGACCATACTAAGTCTACGCTGTTATCTAATCGATCAGAAAGTTGCAGAATATAAAGAAGATACTTTAAGAGAACAGTCAAATTCTCGAGCAATTTTAGAAGACGTTAAAGATTATGTTGGTCTTAAAATGCTTTTATCAAGAAAGCTTGGTAAGGTTATCGGAGGATACGCTACGAAGTAAGATTATGGTGTTTTGCTTGGTGAATTAAATCTACAATATTAGTTACATTCAACTTTTTAAATAATCTCGCTTTATAAGTACTTACAGTTTTTTCGTTTATATCAAGCTCTTGGGCAATTTCCTTGTTTTTTCTACCTATCGAGAGTAGTTTTAGCACTTCAACTTCTCTTGTAGATAATTTTTTAAACAACCTGCTTCTGCTTTTTCGAGTATCCTCATAGCGCAAATGTTTATCCATTTTTTCACTTAACGACACTTCGCCAGCATTTACTTTTCGCACGGCAATTTCTATTTCTTCAACACTTGCTGATTTACTTAAATAACCAGAGGCTCCTGCTTTAATTGTACTGACAGCATAAATTTCTTCAGGCTGATGACTGAAAATTAAAACTCTAACATCTTTATTTTCTTTTTTTATTGCCCTAAGTGCTGTGATGCCATTTAGTTCTGGCAAGTCAATTTCAGAAATGATAACATCAACATCATTTCGTCTAACAAATTCGAAAATTTCTATGCCACTATTTAACGTACCAACGACGTTAAAATCTGGTTTACTGTTTAAAAACAAATCGAGACCTGTTCTTACAATGGGATGACTGTCTACAATCAATATATTTACCATGATAATTGATTTTAGGTTTGGTTAGGGTAATGTCAATAAAATAAGCTAATTAAGGCCCAATATGTCAGAAGATTCGTTAAACAAAAGGTACGAAAAATAAAACATATGGTGCAATTTAATCGTTAAAATGCATAAATCACCTTAAATTAATAGGAATTTCGCAAATTGGTATAGGAATCATCTTGTGTTTGTTCATCGTATTGAAGCGTTTGTAAATCTCAAATGCTTTCTTTTGTCTACCTTCAAAATCAGAGGCTGTTTTTCCTTCATCGTCCATTTTCATAGCCCATTCTAATTCTGGGTAAGAAGCACCAATCTGGTCTTCGTCACTACGTGCATCGCCAAATAAACCATCACTTGGTGCGGCCTTCATAATGGATTCAGGTACTTCCAAATACTCGCCAATTTCATAGACTTCAGATTTTAATAAATCCGCAATAGGACTAAGGTCTACTCCACCATCACCATACTTTGTATAAAACCCTACTCCAAAATCCTCCACTTTATTACCCGTTCCAGCAACAAGCAACCCTAAAAGGCCTGCATGATAATATAACGTCGTCATCCGCAAACGTGCTCTAGTATTTGCCAAAGCCATATCTACTGTGGCTTGATTACCATCCAAACTCACTTCGGTCTTAAACTCTTCAAACACTGGTGTTAAATCCACACGAGTATCCTTTACATTTGGAAAGCGTTTTTTAAGTTGTGCAATATGTTCTTGTGCTCTGCTAACATGACTTGCAGCTTGATGAATTGGCATTTCAATACATAAAACATTTAAACCAGTTTTTGCACATAAGGTAGAGGTAACTGCTGAGTCGATTCCGCCAGAAATACCTACGACAAAACCCTTAACATTGGCATTTGTTGCATAATCCTTTAACCAATTTACAATATGATCAACTACCTTTTCTGTATGCATAATTTTTAGAATATTTTAATATAAAAGAAATGTACCTTTGCACAACAAAAATAACGGAAACGTGTTAGGATTAAAAATGTTTTACCAAATACAAATACGATTTTACATTATTTTAATAGCAACTATGTTTTTAGCGTCCTGTAATGATGATAAAAGCATTGAAAATGAAATTTCTAAGATTGAAATTGATTATACCATTGAACGTTTTGATAAAGCATTTTACAACGCCAAGTCTAAAGACTTACCAAACTTAAAACAGACGTTTCCATTCTTGTTTTCAAAACAAATACCAGATTCGATTTGGGAAAAGAGAATGAACGATACACTTCAAAAAAGTTTATTGTTAGAAGTTAATAAGAAGTTTCCAGATATAAAGGTTGTGAAAAACGAACTGACAGGACTCTTTCAACACTTAAAGTATTACGATAAAACCTTTAAGATACCGCGTGTTATTACTCTAACAAATGACGTAGCCTACAGAGATAAGACAATTGTAACTGATTCCATTACACTAATTGCTCTTGATAATTTTTTAGGTGCAGACCACGAATTTTACCAAAACATTCCAAGATACCTTGCAAGTAATATGGAGAGAGAGCAAATTGCCGTAGATATTGCAAATGGTTATGCAGAGAAATATGTTTATCAAACTAATAGAATGACGCTATTAGATGAAATGATTTATTATGGTAAACTACTATACTTTAAGGATATAGTGATTCCATTTAAATCAGATGCTGAGAAAATAGGATACACTGAAGAGCAGTTAAGTTGGGCAGAAGCTAATGAAGGCCCAATATGGAGCTATTTTGTAGAAAAAGAACTATTGTATAGTACTGATAGTAAGTTACCTGCACGTTTTATTATGGATGCGCCCTTTTCAAAATTCTATTTAGAATTAGATAGGGAATCACCTGGAAGATTAGGTCAGTATATTGGTTGGCAAATAGTTAGGGCATATGCTGATAAGACTGAATTGTCAGTATTTGATATTATGCAAACTGAACCTGAAGAAATTTTTAGAAAATCAAGATTTAAACCAAAAAAATAATGGCAAATACCTTAAAAAGTAAAATTGAACTTAATGTAGAGCTAGATGAAAATCGTGTGCCAGAAAAACTGAATTGGTCGGCACAGGATGGTGGTATTGATAATGAAGAGGCAAAGGCAATTATGCTCTCGGTTTGGGATAGCAATGCGCAAGAGACTTTAAAAATAGACTTATGGACTAAGGACATGCCTGTTGATGAGATGAAATTATTTTTTCATCAGACCTTAGTTACAATGAGCGATACCTTTATGCGTGCTACACATGATGAAAAAATGACTGCAACCATGAAAGATTTTTGCGATTATTTCGCGGAAAAATTAGAGTTAAAAAAGAATTAATTATTCTATCATTGAGTCCCTCTCAGTGTCGTAATATGGTATTGTATTGAAAGACTCAGCGCTTTCAGCATTAGCGTATTCGGGATTTATTCTTTTAAATCTCATAAACTTGCTAGTATCATAAACTTCCCAAATAGTTAAGGCATTAAACTTCCCTAAACGTGTTTTCATGTCTAACTTATTTTGAGCAATCATCTTGTCAACAACTTTTTTATCACCTATGCGATTAATTGTTCTTCCGCTGTTACCATTTTGTATTTTACAAATTATCCAATAACCAGTAACTATAGGTGCTTTTTTAGGTTCAACTTCGATGATTTTACCATTTGCAACAGCTAAACCGTCAAATGATTCATAAGACTTAGATCCTGAGTTGCTAGACAAAGTCGTATTAGATTCTTTAGTTGTTTCTAAAACTTTTGCAGTTGTTGCATCATTAATAGTATTAGTATTTATTTTGGTAGATGCTAATATGGGTTCATGTCTTAAAAGTGTAAGTATAATTAATTTATCACTTAGCTTTACTTCAGTTGTAAATCTGCCTAAAGGAATATCTTTTAGCGGAATTGAAGCCTTGTTGTTTCTTATTGAAATTCGTTTTTCAAATTTGTTATTAAAAAATGAAACAGAGAATATGGTTCTCTCCCCTTCAAGAAGTAAGGTGTCACCAGATTTGTTCAATGAATGTTTTAATTCATTAGCTCTGTAGTTTATGTTTTTTAATAACGTGGAGTTTTGACCATACATAAATGCAGTCAAAAGCAATAACAAAATTGTGTTCGTAGTTTTTTTCATAAGTAGGTGTGTTGAGGGGGCAACCTAAAGCTAAAATATTTAGCCATAGTTGAAAATTATGAGATAAAACTATATACTACATTTGTAGTTGCATCAATATGTAGATAATATGCAAAATTTAAGGTTAATTTACATCAACAGCCGATATATGGTAAAAAATAGGGTATAAAAAATTAAGGTAAATTCAGTCTTTATATTAAAATTCTCCAGAAAATGTATCAGTTAAATAATTCTCAAAATTAGGTTTTTCGGTATTCTTTAAAACGTATTTGGTCCATGCAATCCGTTCGTGATTTATTACTTCTAATTCCCATATACATGGTGCTAAACATTGCCGGAAATTTTTTCGAAATGGCTTAGATTATCGTAATCACTTTTAAAAATTAAAGTATTGAGCATGTTTTTACCAACCCACCAATTAATTAATGAGAAAATACCTTCTGTACCTGCATGTAGAATTAAAAATCCAATGTTTTCATGGTCTGAATTAAAACCATTATTGGTTTTTAGCCATTCAGACAATTGTGATTTTACATGGTCGTAGAATTTAGAGTGATTAAATTCACTTTCTTTAGAAATGGTGTAGATTTTTATTTTCCAACCATCAGTACTAATCAATTCTTTAAATTCTATGTTCCGTTTTTTGTACATTTTATTTCTACTTAATCACCCGATTAATTAATCATTTTGAAGTTCTTAGTTTGAAGAATCATAAACTACTTTACCTCCAAAGATTGTCATTGAAATCTTTGTATCTAGGATGTCTCCTTCATCTACAGTCATTAAATCTTGATTGTAAATGGTAAAATCAGCCAATTTTCCAACTGAAATGGAACCTTTTATATCTTCTTCAAAAGCACCATAAGCGGCATCTAATGTATATGATTTCAAAGCTTGCTCTCGTGTCATTTTTTGTTCAGGTTCATAACCACCTTCTGGTAAACCTTTTAGGGTTTTTCTACTCACACTTGCGTAAAAACTTGCAATTGGATTCAAAGGTTCTACAGGAACATCTGTGCCATTTACAATTGGAACACCACTTTGCAATAATGTTTGCCACATATAAGCGCCTTCTTTAATTCTTTTTTCACCAAGTCTATCGATTGCCCATGGTCTATCTGAAGACATATGTACAGCTTGCATTGCTGGGATTACATGTAATTCTGCAAATCGAGGTATGTCTTCAGGGTGTAAATGTTGAGCGTGTTCAATTCTAAATCTATGGTCCTTTGAAGACTCGGGATATTTGTTAAGTGCTATTTCATAACGATCTAAAATCTCACGATTTGCTCTATCTCCAATAGCATGTGAGCAGACTTGAAAGCCATGTACCAAACCATTTAGAGCAGTTTTCTTTACAAATTCCATAGGCAAAGTTTCATGACCGAAGTGATCTGGTCTATCTGAATATGGCTCTAATAACCATGCGCCTCTTGATCCTAATGCACCATCACAGTTGAGTTTCACAGATCTAATGGTAAAAAGATTATCTTGATCTATCATAGTTCCTTTTTCAAACCATTCATTCAATAAATCTCCATCCCAACCTGTTAACATGGCATAAATGCGTGTTTCCATTTTACCTTCAGCCTTCATTTTATTGTAGAGCTCAATGGTTTCTCTTGGGATACCTGCATCATGAAAGCTGGTAATTCCGTTTTTATGACATGCTTCAACAGCTAAATCGAAGGCCTTAATATCAGATTCTGGAGTTCTTTCAGGTATGTGCTGAGTAATCAAAGACTGAGCACGTTCATTAAATACGCCAGTTGGTTTGCCAGAAGCGTCAACTAATACTTCGCCTCCTTCAACCTCATATTCCTTAACACCATCAATTGATAAATTGATTAAACCTGCGATTTCCATTGCCTTTTCATTAGCAAAACCAGCATGACCACTGGCATGCCTTAGATAAACTGGATTGTCTGGAGAAACTTCACTCAATAAATGATGAGTTTGAAATCCATGTACTGTTTCTGCAGGCATACTGTCCCATTTACTTTGATGCCAGCCTCTACCCGTAATCCACTCACCTGGTTTTGCCAATTTTACACGTTCCGCAACAGCATCTACAATAGCTTGGTAACTTGTTGTATTCATAAGGTCAAGGTTCAGTTCATTATAACCTAAGCCCATAAAATGACCATGACCTTCTATTAAACCAGGAGTCATTGTCTTACCTTCTAAATCTATAAGTTTTGTGTCTTTACCTTTAAATTCTTCGGCTTCCTCAAGACTACCAGTAAATATAATTTTATCGTCTTTTGTTGCAATTGCTTCAACAGTAACTAATGAATCAACTGTATATATGGTTCCTCCAAAAATTAGCATTGTAGCTTTTTGTGAATTATCTTTAGAACAAGACCAAGCAATTAAACAAATAATTAATAATGAAATAGAAATTTTTCGTGTTGACATTTTTAGAATTTTTTGAGATCCTGAAGTTACGATTTTCGGAAATATAATTTGAAAATTAAATCCTTGTACTTTATCGATAATGTTCAAGATTAAATTTTAAGGCGAGTTCAATCCAATATTCTAAATCCTCATCCATATCAAAACCATCAGGTGTTATAAAAATGAACCCCTTCATTGGTCTGCCTGTGAAATCCATTGGCAGGCATTCTGGCTTTTCAATAACTTCAGAATAAGCAGACTCTCCTATTTTCAGCATTAGTAAGCTGTCTCCATATTTTTTATCACATGAGTCCCTCAACACATTTTATTGTTAACCATAAAAACCAATCCACCCATCATTTTTTTACTTAGAAATGGAACCCTTTTAGATTTAATAATATTATGCATTCTTTCTCCTATATGTTCATCATATGCCATATTATTGAATGATATAGTCTAAGTAAATAAATTAGCGTGAGGTTTTTGATTTTCTCGTTTGGTAATACGGAACAGGGTTAAAATATTGTGACGATTCTGAAGAAGAAGCATAATTTCTGTTGAGTAACTGTTCTTTCATAAATTTACTTGTGTCATAAACTTCCCATATTGTCAATTTGTTATTTCTACCTCTGGCCGTTTTGATTTCGGCTTTGTTTTGTGAAATAAGATCAGCAATTAAATCGCCTGATACTATTTTTTTAGTTTTATATGAACTATTACCTGTATTTATTTCTATTTCAATCCAATACTTTTTATTAGACCTTTCAGATGGTTTCTTTAATCTTGTATTTAGAAGTGCCGATGGGCTATAATTATATCCTCTAATGTTATTATCTGTCTGAGTAGTATTTATTTTAATATCAGTCTCTTCATTTTTAATATCTGCAAGTTGCTCTTCATTTTTAAAATTTAAATCTTCAGCTTCGGATTCATTTGGTTGTTGAGTTGATTCCGCAATTTTAATCGGTTCCGCATAGGAAGCCATGTCTTGAGGTATGTTGTCTGTTTCTATAGAAGTGATACTTATACTTTTTAAAGGAGCATCAGATAACATCATAGTTTCACCTACTGCTTCATGCCTTATTAATGTCATTATTATTCGCCTATCGCTTAAGACTACTTCTGTAATATATTTCCCTTGTGGTAAATCATTTATGGCAACCTTAGTTTTATATCTATTAATAGACATTTTTTTTTCATAAAAGCTATTGTAAATCTCAACTTGATAAATAGTCTGTTTGCTTTCTAGAAGTAATGAATCTCCATCTTGATTTAAATCATGTTTTAATTCTTTTGCTCGGAAGTTTACGTTTTTAATAAGACTAGATTTTTGGCCATAAGAGACTAAAATGCTAAACAAAAAAAGAATCACTAAAAAGTTTTTAGACATCACAATTGATCTAATGGATTAAAACAAAGCTATTGTGAGACTTGAGGGATTTTTAGCCTGATTTGAATAAATATAGAATTTCATTACCACTAAAACAAAGCATCAGTGTTTTGTTAATTGATTAATAGTTAAAGTGTGGAATAAATTAGTTGAAGTGTAAATCTAATTTGAATTAAAAAGTATCGGTTTTGATTCACTTTATTTTATAAATTAGCTTATGCGAAAAATTCTATTTGGAGTTGTAATAACACTTATTGTTTTATTTACTTTTAAATATTGCGGTAATAAAAATGAGGATAAAATAACTCTGCAAGAGAATACTTCACTCCTTGAAAAGCAGATAAAAAATATAGGCAAACTCGTAGTGACTGAAGGTCATTTTAGCGAAGTATTTACCTATAAAAATTCTCAGACTTATTTTGGTGATTTATTGGAGGCAAAAAAACAAGCAATTGTAATTGTAAATGCAGATGTTACAGTAAGCTATGATTTATCCCAGATTGAATACAGTATTGATGCTGATAAAAAAACACTTGTTATAAAAAGTGTACCAAAGGAAGAATTAAATATTAATCCAGATCTCGAATATTATGATATTCAAGCTGATTTTTTAAATCAGTTTGAAGCTAAGGATTATAATGAAATCAAGGAAATTGTCAAGAGCTCATTAATGAAAAAAATTGAGAATTCAGAATTAAAAACTAATGCTAAGAATAGATTGATAAGTGAGCTTTCTAAATTTTATATACTCACCAATTCAATGGGCTGGACTCTTCAATATAATGAGGAAACTATTAATTCAATCGAGGGACTTAACAACTTGGGTATAAAACTTTAATTTAAATAAGATTAGCTAAAAATAGCATTCCTAACTTTTGAAATTCCTCCACCATTAATGGCATCAACGCCATTTTGCTTTAGGAATCGAGTTGCACTCGAAGATCTTGCGCCACTGGCACAATATACAACTACAGGTTTATTTGTTTTCTTAATTTCGTCTACACGATAGTTTAGTTCTTGTAGAGGTATATTTAAAGCCGTTTTAATATGGTTTGTATTAAACTCCCTTTCAGTTCTTACATCTAGATAAATTGCACCTTTAGCTATATATTCTGTAAGTTGACTTGTTGATTGTCCGAATAGTGTGCTTAAAATTCCCATGTTGTAATTTTTTGTCAAATATGAGAACTTCCAAGTGCTTTGAACGTAACTAATGTTACATGAGGGATTTATAAAAAATAATTTTCACTTAATTTCGCTAATGAAATGAAGAATAAAATAGAATCTCGAAAAGAGGAAATCATAAGGGTAGCTGCTAAACTTTTTAAGGAAAAAGGATATAGTGCAGTTACGATGCGAGATATTGCAAAAACTATGGGTATTAAAGCAGCCAGTCTGTATAACCATATAAATTCCAAGCAAGATATTCTTAAGGCTATTATCATTTCTCTTGCTGAAAAATTCACGGCTGGTATGCTAGAAATTAAAGGTTCCGGCGAATCTTGTATCAATAAATTAAAAGCCATTATTAAGCTTCATGTAACATTATCTAGTCAGAATATTTATGGAATGGCATCTCTAAACAACGATTGGATGCATTTAGAGGAACAAATGCCTTACTACATTAAGTTGCGATCAGAGTATGAGGATGATTTTAAGAATATTCTAGAGCATGGTATTGGTGAGGGTGAGCTAATAAATGTAAAACCAGATGTAATGATGTTTTCCATTCTAACAACACTACGTTCACTCTATTTATGGATACCAAAAAAAGAGGATATTGATCTCAATGATCTAACAGAAAATCTAAGCCAGATTTTACTAGATGGTATTAACAAATAGTTTAGATATTATTTTTTAACTTTGTTCACTAACTAACAGTTGTTAGTTAAAATTTAGAACAAAGTTTATGGCTCAGTTTTATAATTTAAAAATCAAGGATATTTATAAAGAAACAGATGATTGTTCTGTTCTTACAATTGATGTTCCAGATGCATTAAAAAATGAATTTTCTTTTCATCAAGGACAGCATCTTACCTTAAAAGCAGATATTAATGGAGAAGATGTGCGAAGGTCATACTCATTATGTTCCAGCCCTGTAGAGGATAAGTGGCAGGTTGCCGTCAAGCAAATACTTGGTGGTAAGTTTTCTACCTATGTAAATGAAAGTCTAGATGCTGGTCAAAATATTGAAGTGATGGCTCCAAGTGGTACATTTGGAGTTGATATAGATGAAGTAGCTTCAAAAAACTACTTGTTCTTTGCTGCAGGTAGTGGGATTACACCAATTATATCAATGATTAAAACCCACTTAAAAAGAGAGCCAAATTCAACTTGTAAGCTATTTTATGTAAATAAAACAGCAAAATCCATTATCTTTAAAGAAGAGCTAGAACAGTTGAGAAACACTTATTTTGGACGATTAGAGATATACTATTTTCTGACCCAAGAAAAGCGCGATATAGAGCTATTTAATGGAAGGTTTGATGATGAAAAGATGGATGTGCTGACAAAGATTTTTATTGATATACCAGATACTAGTGAGGTATTTCTTTGCGGACCAGAAAAAATGGTCAACTATGTGAGTAACTATTTAATTGAGGCAGGCTTACCAAAAGAACTGGTTCATTTTGAGTTATTTGTTACGGGTCTCACAGAAGAAGATATTAAGCGACAAGAACGCTTGGCAAAACAAAATGTTGAAGGTGTTGAGGTAACTATAATTGATGGTGGCAAAGAGTTTTTGTTTACCATGACTAAAGATTATGATAATATATTGGATGCTGCACTAAATGCAGGTGCTGATTTACCATTTGCTTGTAAGGGCGGTGTTTGCAGTACATGCAAGTGTGAAGTTAAAGAAGGAGATGTGGAGATGAAAATAAACTATGCTTTAGAGGAAGATGAATTAAAACAAAACTTGGTGTTAAGTTGCCAAGCAGTTCCCACTACTGAAAAGGTTGTGGTAGATTTTGATGTTTAAAATTGAAGAAGAAAAATAAATAAAGACCAATTTAAAATGAGTGAAGATCAAATTAAAAATTTAGAAGCTCAATTCGAAGCACGTATAGAACGTGACGAGAAAATTGAACCTAAAGATTGGATGCCAGAGAAATATCGGAAAACACATATTAGGCAAATTTCTCAGCATGCCCATTCTGAAATTGTTGGGATGTTACCAGAAGGTAATTGGATAACCAGAGCACCTTCTTTAAGAAGAAAAGTAGCATTATTGGCCAAGGTTCAGGATGAAGCTGGTCATGGTTTGTATTTATACAGTGCCTGCGAAACCTTAGGTGTTTCAAGAGATGAATTATACGAGCAGTTGCATACAGGGAAGGCCAAATACTCTAGTATATTTAATTATCCTGCATTGACTTGGGCAGATATGGGTGCCATAGGCTGGTTGGTTGATGGTGCCGCTA
This sequence comes from Winogradskyella vincentii, assembly GCF_020166345.1. Lineage (GTDB taxonomy): Bacteria > Bacteroidota > Bacteroidia > Flavobacteriales > Flavobacteriaceae > Winogradskyella > Winogradskyella vincentii. Next base: position 35,810 of record NZ_JAIUJS010000010.1, read on the forward strand.
TTATTAATCAAGTGCCATTGTGCAATACATCTTTTGGGCCATATGCAAGAGCCATGATACGTGTATGTAAAGAAGAAAGTTTTCATCAGAGACAAGGGTTTGAGATTATGCTGAAACTCGCAAATGGAACACCAGAACAAAAGGAAATGGCACAAGACGCTTTAAATCGCTGGTGGTGGCCAAGTTTAATGATGTTAGGACCTACAGATGACAAATCTGTACATACGGCACAATCCATGAAATGGAAATTAAAACGTAAAACTAATGACGAATTACGTCAGCAGTTTATTGATCAAACTGTGCCGCAAGCTGATGTTTTAGGTTTAACAATTCCAGACCCTGATTTAAAATGGAATGAAGACAGAAAGAGTTATGACTTTGGGGAAATTGATTGGGATGAATTTTGGCAGGTTGTTAAGGGACATGGTCCTATGAATAAGGAAAGAATGAAAGCACGTGTTGGTGCATGGGAGCGCGGAAAATGGGTTAGAGATGCGGCAATGGCCTATGCGGAAAAGAAACAAGCAAGAAAAGAAAAACAAGCAGTTTAAAAAATTAAAACTATGTCAACAAAAAACTGGCCACTTTGGGAAATATTCGTAAGAAGTAAAAACGGATTAGAGCACAGGCACTTTGGTAGCTTGCATGCTGCAGATGCAGATATGGCATTGGAAAATGCTAGAGATGTTTATACAAGACGTAATGAAGGTGTAAGTATTTGGGTGGTAGAATCTAAACATATTACTGCTTCCAATCCAGAAAATAATGGAGAATTATTTGAACCAGCACAAGATAAAGTATATAGACATCCTACTTTTTATGATGTTCCAGATGAAGTAAAACACATGTAATGAAAAACGAGAATTTATATAATTATATACTTGGTATTGCTGATAATTCATTGATCTTAGGCCAACGGCTTGGAGAGTTAACAGGTCATGGACCAAATTTAGAAACAGATATTGCATGCACAAATATTTCGTTGGACTTATTTGGACAGGTAAGAAGTTATTTTCAGTATGCAAGTAAAGTAGCAGGCGATGGAAGATCAGAAGATGATATTGCCATGCTCAGAAAAGAAAGAGATTATAAAAATGTGCTATTGGTAGAGCAACCTAATACCAACTTTGCTTATACAATTGCAAGGCAATTTTTATTCGATGCGTATCATTTGGTATTTCTAAGAGAATTGCAAAAAAGTTCAGATTTAACTTTAGCAGCTATAGCTAATAAGTGCATCAAGGAGGTAAGTTATCATGAGCGTTTCTCATCAGATTGGGTAAGGCGCTTAGGTGGTGGTACTGAAGAAAGTAAATCGAAAATGCAAGAAGCGATTGCAGATTTGTGGGTTTATACAGATGAGTTATTTCATCAAACCGTAGCAGATAAGGCAATGGTGGCTGAAGGAATTGGTGTTGACGTTACAAAGCTAAAGGAAGAATACTATAATTATGTAGCTGGAGTATTAGAAGAATCAACTTTAGAAGTTCCTGATATCAAATTCTTCCAAAAAGGTGGTAAACAAGGAATTCATACTGAACATTTAGGATATATATTGGCAGAATTACAATATATGCAACGTGCATACCCAAATATGGAATGGTAAAATGACAACCACAGAACAAAACATTGATAATTCTTTGATAGCAATTCTAGAACAGGTGTCAGATCCTGAAATTCCGGTTTTGTCAATTATGGATATGGGTGTTGTGCGTTCTGCCGTGTTTGAAGATGGTATTGTAAAGGTAGAAATAACACCCACTTATAGTGGTTGTCCAGCGATGGATGTCATTGGAGATGATATAAAAAAAGCTTTAGAAGAGGCTGGGTACAAATCAGAGATCGATTTAATTTTGCATCCTGCTTGGACAACAGATTGGATTACGCCGCGAGGAAGAAAAGCACTGGAAGATTATGGTATTGCAGCACCACTTGAGGCAGAAGCAGATAAGGACGTCTTGTTGCATGGTAAGAAAATTGTAAAATGCACTAACTGTGGTTCTCAAAATACACGATTAGTAAGTCAGTTTGGTTCAACTGCTTGCAAAGCCCAATTCCAATGTGAAGACTGCCAAGAACCATTTGATTATTTTAAATGTTTAAAGTAATGTTAGGATTAAGAACAACAGCTTATATAGTTAAAGATTTAGCCCAAGCAAAAGCATGGTATACCAAAGCTTTTAAAACTGAGCCCTATTTCGATGAATCTTTTTATGTAGGATTTAATATCCAAGGATATGAATTAGGGCTAATGCCAGAGGGAAATGAAACCAATTTGAAAGGAGAAAATGTGTTATCTTATTGGGGTGTTGAAGATATCCAAAAAGAGTTCGAAAGATTAATAGAATTAGGTGCTACCATTCATGAGAAACCAACAAATGTTGGTGGTGAGCTAATGGTTTGTTCTGTTAAAGACCCTTGGAGCAATATTATAGGATTAATATATAATCCATATTTTAAATTACCTGAATAGTATGAATGACTCAATTTTATTGACAATAGAGAATAAAGTAGCACAAATAAATCTAAATAGGCCAGAGGTTTTCAATAGCTTTAATCGTGAGATGGCTTTGAGTCTCCAAGGAATTCTAGATGATTGCGATTCTAATCCAGATGTTAGGGCAATAGTTCTTACTGGAAATGGTAAAGCGTTTTGTGCGGGTCAAGATTTAAAAGAAGTGACTGATCCAGCACTTAATCCTGGATTTAAAAAAATCTTAGAGGAACATTATAATCCAATAATAACTAGAATACGATCAATTAAAAAACCAATTATTGGAGCTGTAAATGGAGTTGCCGCAGGTGCTGGAGCTAATATTGCCTTGGCATGTGATATTGTTGTAGCACACGAAAAGGTTAGTTTTATTCAAGCATTTAGTTTAATTGGATTGGTTCCTGATAGTGCAGGAACTTACTTTTTGCCACGATTAATTGGGTTTCAAAAAGCCCAAGCTTTAGCAATGTTGGGTGACAAGATTTCTGCTGAAGAAGCGGAAAGAATGGGAATGATATATAAATCTGTTCCATTAGAGGCTTTTGACGAAACCATAAATCAATTAGCGAATAAAGTTTCTAATATGCCAACTAAGGCGCTAGGTCTTATCAAAGAATTATTTAATCAATCAATGACCAATTCTTTAGAGGTTCAATTGGCATTAGAGTCCAAATTACAAATAGAAGCAGCTAGTAGTAATGATTATGCTGAGGGTGTCGCTGCATTTATCGAAAAGCGAAAGCCAAATTTCAAAGGAAATTAGTTGGATAAAGAAACACTCATAGAAGTTCATAATAGAATAAAACCCTTTATTCATAAAACGCCTGTTTTAAGTTCTGGTTTAATAAATGAAATGGTTAGTGCTGATATTGTTTTTAAATGTGAGAACTTTCAAAAAATGGGAGCGTTTAAAATGCGAGGTGCAGCAAATGCCATTCTATCACTTTCAGAGGAAGAAAGGGAAAGAGGTGTGGTAACACATTCCTCAGGCAATTTTGCACAAGCAGTTTCTTTAGCAGCTCAAAAGTTAAATGTTAAGGCCTATATAGTAATGCCTGAGAATGCACCTCAAGTAAAGAAAAATGGAGTAAGGACATATCACGGTGAAATCATTGAATGTGAATCAACACCAGAAGCTAGGGAAACTACTGCAAAAAAAATTAAAGAGTTAAAAGGAGCTTCTTTTTTGCATCCTTCAAATCAAGATGAGGTGATTTATGGTAATAGTACTGCTGCGATAGAACTATTGGAAGAGTTTCCTAATTTAGATGTAATTTTAACTCCAATTGGTGGAGGAGGATTAATTGCTGGTACAGCTTTGGCTGCGCATTATTTTTCAAAAAATTGTAGAGTAATAGGTGGAGAGCCAATGGAAGCAGATGATGCATATCGCTCTTTGATCTCTGGTAAAATAGAAACAAATAATAGCTTTCATACAGTTGCTGATGGACTAAGAACGCATTTAGGTGATCGTAATTTTCCTATAATTCAAAAATATGTGGAGAAGATTATCCGCGTCGAGGAGAGTGAAATTGTTGATGCAATGCGAATCATTTGGGAACGGATGAAAATAATAATCGAGCCTTCTTGTGCAGTACCGTTTGCAGCTGTATTAAAAAACAAAGAAGAATTTAAGAATAAAAAAGTCGGTATAATTTTATCTGGCGGTAATGTAGATGTAAAAAATCTACCTTTTTAAAATATTAGAATGAACGTAGGAATTATAGGTTCTGGAACCATGGGAAGTGGTATTGCACAAGTTGCTGCCACGGCAGGATGTTCAGTAAAATTATATGACACCAATATTGATGCACTGCATAAGGCTGAAAATACTTTGGATAAGATACTGTCTCGACTTATTGAGAAAGGTAGAATTGATAGTGCAGAAAAATCAAGAATCCAATCTAATATAGACTATGTCAATAGTTTACATGAACTAGGGAATTCTAATTTAACTATTGAAGCCATAGTTGAAGATTTAGATATAAAGAAAAAGGTATTTGAGCATCTCGAAACCTATGTTTCAGAGGATTGTATTATAGCCTCAAATACATCGAGCTTATCAATTGCATCAATTGCCTCTGCTTTGAAAAAACCAGAACGATGTATAGGTATTCATTTTTTTAATCCTGCACCGTTAATGAAGTTGGTTGAGGTTGTTCCTGCCATACAGACATCTGAAGAAGTGCTCTCCAAGTCTGTGGATGTAATCACAAATTGGAAAAAGACGGTAGCAGTAGCTAAAGATACACCTGGATTTATTGTTAACAGAGTGGCAAGGCCATTCTATGGTGAAGCACTTAGAATATATGAAGAAGGTATTGCTGATTTTGCAACTATCGATTGGAGTTTAAAGACAATTGGTGGATTTAGAATGGGACCTTTTGAATTGATGGATTTCATTGGAAACGATGTTAATTATGCAGTTACAGAATCTGTGTTTACAGCCTTTTACTTTGATTCAAGATATAAACCGTCATTTACCCAAAAACGTCTTGCTGAAGCTGGATATTTAGGTAGGAAATCTGGTAAAGGTTATTACGATTATTCAGAAGGGACTGCTAAACCTAATCCAATAGAAGATAAGACACTTGGTGATAAAATATTCAATCGTGTTCTAGTAATGCTTATTAATGAAGCGGTAGATGCTTTATTTTTAAATATTGCTTCTGCAGAAGATATTGATAATGCCATGACTAAGGGTGTTAATTATCCCAAAGGGTTGTTAGCTTGGGCAGACGAGATAGGAATTGAAAATTGCGTTACTACTTTAGATAGACTTTATGATGAGTATCACGAAGACAGATATCGCTGTAGTCCATTATTAAGGAAAATGCTTAGAGATAAAAAGACATTCTATTAATGAAGGGTGAGGCAATTCCATATAAAATGTTGAGTCAAGATGCTTTTAGCCAATGGTTGGGTATAGAAATCTTAGAGTGTGAGGTTGGTCGTTGCAAATTAGGAATGACCATTAGAAAGGATATGATTAATAGTATGAATAAAGCTCATGGCGGCATAAGCTATTCTTTAGCAGATGCGGCATTTGGATTTGCGGCTAATACACATGGAAAATATGCGGTTTCAATTGAGACTAGTATAAATCATATTGAAGCTGTAAATGAAGGAGATTACTTGGTTGCAGAATCCGTAATTGAAAAGGTGAAGAATAAGCTTGGATTCAATGTTATTGAGGTTAAACGCGAGGAAGAATTAGTTGCGTTATTTAAAGGTATAGTATATAGAACCCAAAAAGATTGGGAAGATTAAAATATGAAGGAAGCATATATTATAGATGGTGTACGTACACCTATAGGAAGTTATAAAGGCACATTGTCTGCTGTTCGTACAGATGATATGGCAGCTTTAGTAATTTCAGAAGTTGTTAAACGAAATCCTAATATCCCAAAAGAGGCTTACGATGACGTTATTATGGGTTGTGCCAACCAAGCGGGAGAAGACAACCGCAATGTTGCTCGAATGGCATCACTTTTAGCAGGTTTACCATATACGGTTCCAGGGGAAACGGTAAACAGATTATGTAGCTCAGGATTATCAGCAATTATACATGCAAATCGTGCTATTAAGTCTGGTGATGGAGATGTGTTTATTTCTGGAGGAGTTGAAAACATGACAAGGGGACCTTATGTCATTGCCAAACCATCTACAGCTTTTGGAGGTGACTCTAAAATGTATGATTCAACTTTTGGGTGGCGTTTTATAAACCCCAAAATGCACCAAATGTATGGTACAGATGGAATGGGTATGACTGCAGAGAATTTAGTAGAGAAGTATAATATTTCTAGAGAGGACCAAGATAAGTTTGCGTTTTGGAGCCAGATGAAAGCTTCAAAGGCTCAAGAAAATGGCCGATTGGCGAAAGAAATAATAACTGTTGAAATTCCACAGCGTAAAAAGGATCCTATCCTATTCTCAAAAGATGAATTTGTAAAACCGAATACCTCAATAGAAGTTTTAGGGAAATTGCGATCTGCTTTTAAGAAAGAAGGTGGAAGTGTTACTGCTGGTAATTCATCAGGATTAAATGATGGTGCGGCTGCAACAATAGTTGCATCAGAAGAAGCAATAAAGAAATATAATCTTAAGCCGCTAGCGAGAATTGTGAGTTCGGCTGTTGTTGGTGTTGAGCCTAGAATTATGGGTATAGGCCCTGTTGAAGCGTCAAATAAGGCATTAGACAAAGCGGGATTAACAATGGATGATATAGATGTAATTGAGCTTAATGAGGCCTTCGCGGCACAGGCATTGGCTTGTACAAGAGCTTGGGGTTTAAAAGACAATGATCCTAGAATAAACCCAAATGGTGGATCTATAGCTATAGGACATCCATTGGGTGTAACAGGAACAAGAATAGCATATTCTGCTGCTTTAGAGCTACATGAGCAACAAAAGAAGTTTGCCTTAGTAACAATGTGTATTGGTGTTGGCCAAGGCTATGCTGCAATTTTAGAACGTGTTTAAAATGAAAAAAATACAACATTACGTACAAGGACATTGGACCACTGGTTCAGAAGAAGGAACACCAATTCTTGATGCAGTTACTGGAGAGGCTTTTGCTTCAGTGGCAATAGAAGGCTTGAATATTCCTGAAATTCTACAATACGGCCGATCTAAAGGTGGTGAAAAGCTTCGTAAAATGACCTTTCAAGAGCGAGGTAATATGCTTAAAAAATTAGCATTATATCTTACTAAAAGAAAAGATGCATTTTATGAATTAAGCTATAGAACTGGAGCAACTAAAGTTGATAGTTGGATAGATATTGAAGGTGGATTTGGTAATCTTTTCGCTAATGCGTCGTTACGTAAATTGTTTCCAAACCAAGCCTTTCATGTAGAAGGTGATCCAATTGATTTATCAAGAGGTGGGCGTTTTATGGCGCATCATATTATGGTACCAAAAAAGGGTGTAGCAGTTCATATAAATGCATTTAATTTCCCAGTTTGGGGAATGTTGGAGAAATGCGCTGTTAATTGGATGGCAGGTGTACCAGCATTGGTCTTACCAGCGCCATCTTCGTCTTATTTGGCAGAAGCTGTGGCAAGAACAATAATTGATTCTGGTATTCTTCCAGAAGGTTCTCTTCAAATTATTAATGGTACTGTAAAAACAATATTAGATACTGTTGAATCTCAAGATGTGGTGACTTTTACAGGATCAGCGCAAACAGGCAAATTGTTAAAAGCACATTCAAGACTTATAGAGGAATCTGTACCTTTTACCATGGAAGCAGATTCGTTAAATGCATCAATATTAGGAGAGGATGCGGTGCCGGGAACTCCAGAGTTTGACTTGTTTATTAAAGAAGTCCGTAAAGAAATGACTGTAAAGGCAGGTCAAAAATGTACAGCGATCAGACGTATTATAGTACCTGAAAACTTAGTTGAGGATGTGCAAATTGCCTTGGGGAATGCACTAGACAAGGTGACAATTGGAGATCCAAGGTTAAAAGAAGTGCGAATGGGTTCTTTAGTTAGTCGTCAACAAGTGCAAGCCGTGAAAGATTCGGTTTATGATTTGGCAAAAGAGGCTGAGATTGTTTATGGCGATTTAGATAAAATTGAAACCATTGGTGCTGATGCAAAAAAAGGAGCCTTTATAAGCCCAATTTTATTGAGATCTGATCATCCATTTAACAGTACAATTGTCCATGAACGAGAAGCTTTTGGGCCTGTAAGTACTATTATGCCTTACAAAACCTTGGATGAGGCTGTGGCTTTAGCGCAAATGGGTAAAGGTTCGTTGGTATCGTCAATTGTGACTTATGATGATAATATTGCAAGAGATTATGTGGTTAATGCAGCAAGTCATCATGGTAGGATTTTAGTGTTAAATAGAGAAAGTGCTAAAGAAAGTACTGGCCATGGTTCGCCATTGCCTTATTTAGTTCACGGTGGTCCGGGTCGTGCTGGTGGCGGTGAAGAAATGGGAGGAATGCGTGGTATAAAACATTATTTACAACGTACGGCAATTCAGGGTTCGCCAACTACAATAACAGAAATTACTGGAATCTATCAACAAAATGCCAAATACAAAAAGGCAGAGCAACACCCATTTAAATACCACTGGGAAGATATTCAGCCTGGTATGTCTTTAAAAACCCACAATCGTACTATAACAGATTCAGACATTGTAAATTTTGCTAATCTTACTTGGGATCATTTTTATGCGCATACAGATATTACATCTTTAGATGGTAGTATTTTCGAAAAGCGGACTGCTCATGGTTATTTTATCATTTCGGCTGCGGCAGGTTTGTTTGTTTATCCAAATAAAGGTCCAGTAGCAGCGAATTATGGATTAGATAGTATTAGATTCTTAAGGCCATTATATCATAATGATACAATTTATGTGCGTTTAACCTGTAAGGAAAAAGTAGATAGAGATGTAGCTTCAGCAGAACATCCAAGTGGTATTGTAAAATGGCATGTAGAGGTTTTCGATGCTAATTTTGAAAACAGGCCAGAAAGCCAAAAGAACGATAAAGACAGTCCTTTAGTTGCAGTTGCTACCATTTTAACTATGGTTCAGAAAAAGCAAGAAACATTTGTTGAAATGACAGATGAAAAAATAAATGAATGTCTATCTAAACTTACTGAAGATACCAAGCCAAAATGGGGAATCATGACACCACAGCACATGATTGAGCATTTAGAATATACTTATAAAATTGCTTCAGGAGAAATTCAAGACTTTGAAGTTTCTACACCAGAAAAGATACTAGAGAAAGTAAAGAATAGTCTTTGGAATTATTCAAAATTCCCTCAGAATTCGCAATTCCCTTTACTTGAAAAGGACACACTCGACTCTTTAAAACACCCAGATTTAGTAACAGCTATTTCAAAATTTAAAGATCAGCGTGAAGCATATATAGAATACTTTAAAGAGAATCCAGATGCGATACTAAATAACATGGTATTTGGAGAATTAAACAGATATGAATGGTATCTTCTGGAACGAAAACATTTGAATCATCATTTTGAACAATTTGGATTAATATAATTATGGCTGAAGCGTACGTAAAACAAACCATAGAAAATGAAGTAGGGTATATTGAGTTTTTTCATCCTGCTCACAATTCACTACCTAGTGATATACTTGCCAGACTAGCAGATACAATAACCGAAGCTGGACAGAATGATAAGATCAAAGTAATTGTTCTAAAGAGTGGAGGGGACAGAACGTTTTGTGCGGGCGCGAGTTTCAATGAACTTATAAGTATTAATGATGAAGCTACAGGTAAAATATTCTTTTCAGGATTTGCTAATGTCATTAATGCCATGCGAAAATGTCCAAAATTCATAATTGGAAGAGTACAAGGAAAAACCGTTGGTGGAGGTGTTGGTCTTGCATCAGCAACAGATTATTGTATGGCAACAAAATTTGCCTCAATTAAATTGAGTGAGCTTAATGTTGGAATCGGACCGTTTGTTGTTGGTCCAGCTGTTGAAAGAAAGTTAGGTTTAAGTGGAATGTCCCAAATAGCAATAGATGCCAATAGTTTTTATTCAGCAGAATGGGCAAAACAAAAGGGCTTATTCACCCAAGTTTATGAGGCAACTGAGGAACTTGATGATGCGGTTAAGGTATTAGCAGAGAACTTATGTAATTACAATACTGAAGCAATGGCGGAGATGAAGACGATGTTTTGGCAAGGCACTGAAGATTGGGATACCTTATTAGCTGAACGTGCTGCAATTAGTGGTCGATTAGTTTTAAGTGATTTTACAAAAGAGACATTGAAGAGGTTTAAGTAATGATTTACAGTTTTCAAGGATATATTCCTGTTGTTCACAATAGTAGCTTTGTACATCCTTTAGCTGCAGTAACCGGAAACGTAATTATTGGTAAAAACTGTTACATTGGTCCTGGTGCAGCTATAAGAGGAGATTGGGGACAAATCATTTTAGAAGATGGCGTTAACGTTCAAGAAAATTGTACTATACATATGTTTCCTGGCAAGTCTATTACCTTGAAAGAAAGTGCTCATGTTGGACATGGCGCCGTAATTCATGGTGCTAACTTAGGTAAAAATTGTCTTATTGGTATGAATACCGTAATTATGGATGATGCTGAAATAGGTGATGAGTCCATAGTTGGTGCAATGGCTTTTGTAAAGGCAGAAACCAAAATACCTAAACGAAGCTTGGTCGTTGGTAATCCTGCTAAAATTGTTAAGCAAGTGAGCGATGAAATGATAGCATGGAAAACAAAAGGAACACAATTATATCAGCAATTACCAGCTGATTGTTATTCTACACTAAAGGAGGTTGAGCCATTACGAAAAGTTCCAGCTGATAGAAAACTTCAAGATGATGTTTACAAAACACTTCGAGAAACCTTTTCTAAAAAGTAATTAAATATTACTCAAATCAATTTCGTTAGTTTCTTTCCCAGTGGACAAGGTGATAAGACTTTGTACATTTCCTAAATAAGGTAAAAGCGTTAATTTAGAAATTATAAAGTGCTCATATGCTTCTATATCTTCAACAACTAATTTTAATAGATAATCGAAGTTTCCACTTACTCGATGGCACTCAATTATTTCAGGAAAGTTATTTATCTCAGTCACAAATTTTTCAAGGTAGCTACGCGTATGTCCTTGGAGTGTAATGCCTATAAATACCGTAAGCTTAAGACCTATCTTTTTATTGTCTAAGACAGCAACATATTTTTTAATATAACCTTCTCTTTCAAGCTTTTTAATACGCTCAAAAACAGGAGATGTGGTCATGCCTAACTCGTCTGCTATACTTTTGGTTGTTCGATTACTATTATGCTGGAGAATACCCAGTATTTGGGTGTCAATTTTATCCAAATTGTATGCCATAAGAATTTTATTTTGTCTAATCAATAAAACTCAAATATAAAAAGAATAAAAAATTAATAAAACTAAAATATAAAGAAAAATATTCTGTTTTAATTCAATTTAAAAGTTTTTAACACAAGAAAATCATGATATTAAGTATCTTTGATGCTTGTAAAAACCATATTCAAATTGGCTAAAATTGAATTTAAAATGCCCAGATTGGGTGAAAGTATAACTGAAGCAGCTATTATCACATGGTTTAAGGATGTTGGAGACCCTATAGAAGAGGACGAAATGCTGTTAGAAGTTGCGACTGATAAAGTTGATTCTGAGGTGCCATCTAATGTTTCCGGTACTATTGAAGAAATTTTGTTTGAAGCCAATGAGGTCATTAAAATAGGTGATACCATAGCTATTATTGAGAGTAATGGTGAGGCTGTGAATTCGAAACCTAAAAAGAGTGTCATCTCCAAAAAACTAGAATCGTCAAAACCTAAGCAAAAGAAGTCTGTAATTAAACCCCAAACCCTTCAACTGCAAAACACGGAAAAGTTTAGTGTTTCAAATTCTAATACATTCTTCTCTCCATTAATAATTTCAATTGCAAAGGAACATCATATAAGTTTTGAAGAGCTGGCTCGAATACCTGCTACTGGTAAGGAAGGTAGATTACGTAAGAGTGATGTATTTCAATATATTGAAGAGGGTAGACCATATAAATTTGCCCAGTCCGTAACTCAAGATCCAACTGCTTATCGAATTCCTCAATTGACTTTTGATAAGGGTAAGGGTAGGATTGTAGAGATGGATCGCATGCGTCAAATGATAGCAGATCATATGGTGTATTCAAAACACACATCACCACATGTAACTGCTTATGTAGAAGCAGATTTGACCAATGTGGTGACGTGGAGAAATGCAAACAAAAAAGTCTTCCAAGAAAAATATGGCGAGAAGCTCACCTTTACACCATTATTTGTAGAAGCAGTCGCAAAAGCGATTAAAGACTTCCCTGATATAAATGCATCTGTAGATGGGAAAAATATCATTATAAAGGAAGATATTAATGTTGGTATGGCAACGGCATTACCAAGTGGTAATTTAATTGTTCCTGTTGTTAAAAATGCGGATTCAAAGAGTTTATTAGAGCTAGCAAAAGACGTAAACCTATTGGCTTCAAAAGCTCGTGAAAATAAATTACAGGGAGATGATATTAAGGGAAGTACTTTCACTATTTCTAATGTGGGAACATTTGGGAGTGTTATGGGTACACCAATAATAAACCAGCCAGAAGTTGCCATTCTTGCTTTGGGTATTATTAAAAAACGCGCAGAAGTTATCGAAACTGAAAATGGTGACGAAATTGCAATTAGAAGTATGATGTATTTATCACTTTCTTTCGATCACAGAGTTGTAGATGGCTTTTTAGGTGGGAGTTTTGTCCGTCGTGTAGCAGATTATTTTGAACAATTTGATATCAATAGAAAAATATAAGTTATGTCTTATTCAATAAATATTACTAAAGTTGAAAAATCTGGTGTAGACCAATTAGATTTTGATAATATTCCTTTAGGAACAACCTTCACGGACCATATGTTCGTTTGTGATTATGAAAACGGAGTATGGGTTAACCCAAGAATAGAACCTTTAAGACCCGTACCAACACACCCAGCGGCAATGGCATTACATTATGGTCAGGCAATTTTTGAGGGTATGAAAGCCTATAAGGATCCAGAAGGTACACCAATGCTTTTTAGACCAGAACAAAATGCCGCTAGAATGAATAAAAGCGCAGATAGAATGGGTATGCCATTATTTCCTGAAGAATTATTTGTGGAAGGCTTAAGGGAGCTTGTCAGTATAGAAAGAAATTGGATACCACCTCAACAAGGAAGTGCATTGTACCTAAGACCATTTATGTATGCGGACGAACCATTTATTGGTATGAGAGCTGCTACCCATTTTAAATTTATAATAATGGCTTCTCCAGCAGGACCATTTTTCAGTAAACCAATAAAATTATGGGCTGAGAATTTTTTCATTAGAGCAGCACAAGGAGGAACTGGAGAGGCAAAAGCAGCAGGCAATTATGCTGCAGCAATAAGACCTACTGAGTTGGCCAAGTCAAAAGGCTATGATCAGGTTTTATGGTTAGATGCTGATGAGCACATGTTTATCCAAGAAGTTGGAACAATGAATATCTTCTTTAAAATAAATGGTGAATTTATAACGCCAGAATTAGATGGTTCTGTATTACATGGAATAACAAGGGCAAGTGTCATAGAGTTATTAAGAGATATGGGCTATAAGGTCACGGAAAGAAAAATTACTATTCTAGAAATTAGAGAAGCTTCAAAAAATGGCGAACTAGAAGAAGCTTTTGGTACTGGTACTGCAGTTGGTATAGCCTATATACAAGAGATAGGTATGGAAGGTGATACGATTCATGTTTCAACCGAAAATCCAGTAGGAGTAAAAGTCAATGATACCCTTAATGCTATAAAAACTGGACTTATAGAAGATAAGTTTGGTTGGATGAGAAAGGTTCAAAATGAACTCGCTTAAATGAAAAAAGAAATATTAAAGAAAGGCTTTGTAAAACTCTGTACGGCCAAGGCAATGACTGAGTTATATGAGGCTAATTTCAAGCAAGTTTCAAAATATGTGCACGCTACATCAAGAGGTCATGAAGCTGTTCAAATAGCTCTTGGATTACAATTGTTACCTCAAGATTATGCATTTCCTTATTATCGGGATGATGCCATGCTGCTTGCGTTTGGTATGAAACCTTACGATTTAATGTTGCAGCTTTTAGCAAAGAAGGATGATCCGTTTTCTGGAGGTAGGTCCTACTATTCTCACCCTAGTCTAAAGGATGATGACAAACCTAAAATTCCGCATCAATCTTCCGCGACAGGTATGCAAGCCATACCCGCAACAGGAGTTGCCATGGGAATGCAGTATAAGGAATTACAAGGATTGAATGATACCTCGATAGAAAACCCCTTAGTGGTTTGTTCCTTGGGAGATGCATCTGTAACTGAGGGTGAAATTGCTGAAGCATTCCAAATGGCTGCTTTAAAACAAATGCCAATTCTTTATCTTGTTCAAGATAATGGTTGGGACATATCTGCAAATGCCGAAGAAACTAGAGCTCAAAATGCATTTGAATATGCCAAAGGATTTCATGGTCTTGATGCTATAAGTATTGATGGAGCAAATTTTATAGAAAGCTACAATGCTTTAGAGGAAGTAATTGCAACGATTAGAAAAGAAAGAAGACCAATTCTGGTGCATGCAAAAGTGCCGCTATTAAATCATCATACTTCTGGTGTACGTATGGAGTGGTATAGAGATGATTTAGATGAAGCTAAATCTAGAGATCCGTATCCAGTTATTAAAAAGCAGTTATTGGATGCTGGATTTTCAAAACAGGAAGTAAAAAAATTAGAAGAATCAGCTTATAAAAAAGTTGATTCTGATTTTAAAAAAGCTTTAAAAGCTGAAGACCCAAAACCTGAAGATTTATTTACACACGACTTTGTGCCAACACCGATTATTGAAGAAAGTGGTGTGCGTGAACCAGAAGGTGCAGAGAGAGTTGTAATGGTAGATTGCGCTTTGTTTGCCGTAGAGGAGCTAATGCGTGAGCATAAAGAGTGTTTGTTATATGGGCAGGATGTTGGTGGTCGATTAGGAGGAGTTTTTAGAGAGGCTGCAACATTGGCACAGAAATTTGGTGACGATCGTGTGTTTAATACACCAATACAAGAGGCATTTATCGTAGGTTCTACAGTTGGAATGAGTGCCGTTGGATTAAAGCCAATTGTTGAGGTGCAATTTGCAGATTATATTTGGCCAGGATTAAACCAGTTATTTACCGAAGTAAGCCGAAGTTGTTATTTAACAAATGGTAAATGGCCGGTGAGTATGATTCTTAGGGTTCCCATTGGGGCATATGGTAGTGGAGGACCATACCACTCTTCATCAGTAGAGAGTGTTGTTACGAATATTAGAGGGATAAAAATTGCTTACCCTAGTAATGGTGCAGATTTAAAGGGCTTGATGAAAGCAGCTTATCACGATCCTAATCCGGTTGTTATTTTAGAACATAAAGGGTTGTATTGGTCTAAAGTGCCTGGTACAAAAACAGCAACTTCAATTGAGCCTGCGGAAGACTACATTCTGCCATTTGGTAAAGCTTGGGTTCTTCAAGAAATTTGGAAACAAGAAGATGTTGAAACACTCACAATTGTCAGCTATGGCATGGGAGTACATTGGGCATACAATGCATCAGGTGAATTGGGATTGAGAGACCAAATTGAAATCATTGATCTCAGAACTTTGTTTCCTTTGGATGAGGATACTATAATGAAATCTGTAAAGAAAACGGGTAAGTGTTTAGTCGTAACTGAAGAGCCTTCAAATAATAGTTTTGCCAGAGCCTTGGCCGGTAAAATTCAAGAAGAATGTTTCAAGTATTTAGATGGGCCTGTTATGGTTATTGGGAGTGAAAATATGCCAGCTATTCCATTGAATTCTACATTGGAAGAAACGATGATACCTTCAACTGAAAAGGTCAAAGCTAAAATTGAGATGATTTTAGATTATTGATTTATTAATCTATAAATAAGTATAGCTGTTCTTTTAGTTAAGGCTTCGAAAGTGTTGAGATTTACAGTTTCCTCTGGAGTATGTGCACCTGAGCCCATTGTACCAAATCCATCTAAACAATCAACATATTCTGCAACAAATGAAGTGTCTGCAGCGCCACGTTTTCCTGGGTCGTAAGCCAATACCTCTCCTTGATTTAAATCCATGCTTACCGTGTTTAATATGGATAATAGCTTTTTATTTCCTTCGGTAGGTCCCATAGCTGGATAGCTATCTGTAAATGAAATTTCTGCTGAGGTCTGTGGTAAGTTATTCTCAACGATAGCTTTCATTTTTGAACGAGCATCTTCTTTTTGTTCTTCGGAAATAAATCGCAGTCCACCTTTTACGACAGCAGTTTGTGATACAACATTACTTTTCCCAAAGGCATTACCTTTGCTGGTCATTTCATCTAATTCCGTAAATGTACCACCAAGTAATACACCTGGGTTAAAAGTAAGGTATTCTTCGCCTTTTACTGAGGTGTAAAACTCATTTAGTATCCGAGACATTTCAAAAATCGCACCTGCTCCAACACGCTCATTAAATATTCCTGACGAATGTGCGCGTTTACCAGAAACTTCTAATTTCCAGCCGGAAGATCCTCTTCTGGCAACAGTCGCATAGTTAAATCCAGTTGAAGTTTCAAAACCTAAGGCGATATCACTTCGTTTAGCTGCGTTCACTAAATCTTTTCTGCTAATACTTAATGGTTTTCCTGTGCTTTCTTCATCACCCGTAAAGGCAACAATAATTTGAGCATCATTCAATAGGTCATTTTCATGTAATGCTTTTAATGCATATAAAATGATAACATCACCACCTTTCATATCATTTCCGCCTGGTGCATGAGCAATACTATCATTTACCATTTTAAATTCTTGGAAAGGACTGTCTGCCTCAAAAACAGTATCTAGATGTCCTATGAGTAATAGTTTTTTTCCTTTATTACCAGATATTTCGGCAAAGAAGTGCCCAGCTCTATTCATTTCTTCTGGCATTTCAATCCATGAAGTTTCAAAATTGATGTCATCAAAAGCATCCTTAAACACCATACCAACTTTCTTAACACCTTCAGGGTTCATGGTGCCACTATTTATATTAACAACTTTCTTTAAAAAGGAAAGTGCTTCTGAATTGTTTTGCTCAATAGAACTTAAAATTTGCTTTTCTGTTTTTGATAGGTTTTGAGCAAATAAAGCGTGCGAGAATGTTATAAAAAGTAAGTAGAGTAATTGCTGAATTTTCATTTTTATTGTTGTTGACTTTATCCTTTAAAGGTAAAAATTAAAATAATTAATGATGAAAAGTCAAATTATAGAATTTGTATCTTTCTATTTTAAAAAATTACAGGTTGTATTCTCATAGTATTTTGCATGTTTAATGTGCTAAAGGAATAAAATCATTGTACTAATAATTTATAGATGCTAACCAAAAAACGATACTCGGTCAAAGACATGGTCCTTTGGACACGAGGAGAAACTTTAATATATCTTTTATATGCCGGTATAATTACTGTATTATACCATGTTTTTGAATTTACTTTTCTAAATGTCCCATGGACACCAGTGGCTTTAATTGGTACAGCCGTTGCCTTCTTAGTTGGTTTTCAAAACAATTCTGCTTATGGTAGAATATGGGAAGCTAGAAAAATTTGGGGAGCAATAGTGAACACCTCTCGAACTTGGGGAATGAAGATTCAAGATATGGTTACTAATGAGTATTGCGATAAGCCTGTTACCGAAGATGAATTGAAGCAGCATAAAACTAAATTAATATATAGGCATATTGCATGGATGACCGCATTGAGATATGCTATGCGTCAAAGAAAATCTTGGGAGACACAGCATCAGGCTAAAACCAATCAAGAATGGCGAGATATGATTCATATACCAGAAGAAGTATCTACACTCGAAGATAATTTATTAATGTATTTATCTGAAGAAGAAAGAACTTATGTTCTGTCCAAAGGCAATAAGCAAACGGCCTTGTTGTATTTACAGTCTAAACATATTAGAGCCTTAAAGGAAAAGGGACTTATTTGGGAATTTGCTTTTCTAGAGCTTGAGAATATTTTAGAATCATTATTTACACATCAAGGAAAGTCTGAGCGAATTAAAAACTTTCCATATCCGAGGCAATACGCGAGCTTATCACTGTACCTTACAAGAGTATTTGCAATTTTATTGCCATTTGGTCTTATTCCTGAGTTTGCTGAAATTGGTCATTCTATGTCAGATAGTTTTTATTTAATTGGAAAATATTTTATTTGGACAGCAGTACCTTTCTGTGCAATTGTATCATGGGCTTTTCATACCATGGAAAGATTGGCAAGAACAGGTGAAAACCCGTTTGAAGGTGGGCCAAATGATGTGCCTATTTCTACGATAGCAAGAGGTATTGAAATTGATTTAAGGCAAATGTTAGATGAGCAACCAGAGGACATTCCTAGTCAGTTCCCAGAAGAAAAAAACGTTCAGATGTAAGCATTAAAAAAGCCTATCTACAGATAGGCTTTGTTCTTAAAAAGATTGTAAGATATATGCTTATATAACTTTTACATTTACTGCATTTAATCCCTTTTTTCCTTCTGTTAAATCGAATTCTACCTTGTCACCTTCCCTTACTTCATCAACTAAACCAGAAATGTGTACAAAATGATCTTTGTCGCTTCCTTCTTCTGTTATGAATCCAAAACCTTTAGAATCATTAAAAAATTTTACTGTACCAGTACTCATATTAATATATATTAAATTAAAGTGCGAAAGTAATCTAATTAATTGATTTTCAAGTATTTTATATTTTTAATTTCAAATTAAAAAGGTAACTGCCTAAGCCTTAACCTAAAGAGGACACTATTAGGTAAGACTTATAATTTATAATCTGATAATGGTTTGGTAAACTTTTCAGGGTCTTCAGCTAAATAATAGCGAGGATCATCAATTGCTTCAACAATAATATCTTCAAAGATTGGACTACCTTTTCGCAACAAGACTTTACAGTCTTGACTCAGGTGCTTTAGTTTTATTTCCTTGCCTTCAGCCTTGTATTTGTTTACCAAGTTGTATATGGCTTCTAATGCTGAATGATCGCTTATACGAGATTCTACAAAATCAATTTCAACTTTATTGGGATCATTTTTGACATCAAACTTAGAATTGAAATTTTGAATTGAACCAAAAAATAATGGACCCCATATTTCATAGGTTTTTGTTCCATCAGGCTGAATACGCTTGCGTGCTCTAATCATTGTTGCGTTTTTCCAGGCAAATACTAATGCAGAAATAATAACACCAGCAATTACGGCAACTGCTAAATCTTTCCAGACTGTAATTGCTGATACTGCTATTAAAACAATAGCATCTGAAATTGGTATTTTTCTCAGTATTCTAAAACTACTCCACGCAAATGTTCCAATCACCACCATAAACATAACACCTACCAACGCCGCAATAGGAATTTGTTCAATTAATGGTGCTCCGAATAATACAAAGCATAACAATGCTATGGCAGCAACGGCTCCTGAGAGTCTTCCACGTCCTCCTGAATCAACGTTGATAATTGATTGGCCAATCATAGCACAGCCACCCATACCTCCAAAAAGTCCATTAAGCACATTTGCTCCACCTTGGGCTATACATTCTCTGTTACCGTTACCTCTGGTTTCGGTTATCTCATCAACTAGATTTAAAGTCATTAAAGACTCAATTAAACCAACAGCTGCTAAAATGAATGCTGTAGATATTATTAAATCCCAGTGACCAGCTAAAGTGCCAAAAAGGCCAAAAATCTGATCTTGAAAAGTAGGTAAGCCACCTTGTAATCCTTCGCCACCACCTTCTCTAATAAAGCTACCTACTGTGCTCATTTCAATTCCACCAAAGATGGTGATACAAGCAACTGCAATTATTGCAATTAATGCCGCAGGAATCTTTTTTGTTAGTTTTGGCAGTCCATACATAATGCCCATGGTTAAGCCTATGAAGCCCATCATTTTCCAAAAAGGAAAATTAGAAAATAGTGCAGAAAACCATTCGGATGTATTGTTTAGAAATGAAATATCTTTTGGTACAGCGTTTGGAAAAAGTCCAAGCTGAGACAAAAATATGACTATTGCCAATCCATTAACAAATCCCATCATTACTGGATGTGGAATTAATCTAACAAATTTGCCTAGTTTAAAAATACCTGCTAATATCTGAATTCCGCCTACAAATAAAAGGGTGATAAAAAGCCATTGTAAACCAAGATTTTCAATTGGCGCTTCTAACGTCATCCCAACCTCGTTTCCTTTCTGAATCAAGTGTACCATCACTACGGCCATAGCACCTGTTGCGCCAGATATCATACCAGGTCTGCCACCAAATAATGCGGTTACTATACCCATCATAAAAGCACCATATAATCCTACCAGAGGATCTACACCAGCGACAAAGGCAAATGCTACTGCCTCTGGAACTAATGCCAGTGCAACAGTTAATCCTGATAATATATCATTCTTTGGGTTTTGAGTAAAATTCTTTCTTGTAGTTTGGCCAAGTATCATAATAGATGTGCTTAAAAGTCGGCAAAGATAAATTATTTAGAATGAAAGCCTAATTTGTATAGCTATCAAAACAAAAAAGCACCAATAATTGGTGCTTTTCAATACTAGTATTTTTAACGTGTTATTTTTCTGGTGGGAATTGCATCAAAGTTTTCTGAACAAATTCCTTAATGCGAGCCTCTTTCTTCTCAACGTTTTTTGTTACCAAATAACCAGTTCCTGAGCCTTGCCAAATTAATTCCTTCTTAGCGTTATCAATTATATCAATGTAAAGCATACCTTCTGTGCTCGTAGAAACTTGGTTGCCGCCCCAGCCAGGACCCCAGCCCCAGCCACCGTAGCCTCCCCAGCCCCAGCCGCCCCAACCCCAGGCATTGTTATAAACATCTACTCTTTGGGTTGATTTGGTGAACATGCTAACTAACATATCTGGATCTTCTGATTTGGTGTAGCCCTTAGCAAGTAATTCAGTCTCAATAGCTCTCAAGATCCTACGTTTGTCTAAGTCACTGATTTCTGCTTTATCAATACCCGGCTTAAAAAAAGCAAAGGTCTTGTATTGGTCAAAATTTGCTTCTCTATCATAATCTGCTGCAACTCTTACAGAGCTACATGATGTTAAAACAAGAGCAAAAACTAAAATGGGGATAAATTTTAATAATTTTTTCATATCACTTTTTTTTAAATTTTTTCCAATAAACTATCATCAACTGGGTTTGGTAATGTTACTTTTAAGTTTGGTTCGGCTACCATAGCTCTTTTAATCGCGAAAATGGCGCCTTCATTTCGTGCCCAACTTCGTCTTGAAATTCCGTTGTTTACGTCCCAAAATAACATTTGTTTTAAACGTCTTGATGCTTCATTAGTACCATCAAGAACCATACCAAAGCCACCATTAATTACTTCGCCCCATCCAACGCCACCACCATTGTGAATACTTACCCAAGTTGCTCCTCTAAAACTGTCTCCAATCACATTATGAATAGCCATATCTGCTGTGAATCTTGAACCATCATAGATATTACTTGTTTCCCTGTAGGGCGAATCTGTTCCGGAAACGTCATGATGATCTCGGCCCAAAATAACTTCACCAATTTCACCTTTTTTAATTGCCTCATTAAATGCCTCAGCAATTTTTACACGACCTTCAGCATCTGCATATAAAATTCTTGCCTGTGAACCCACAACCAATTTATTTTCTTGAGCTCCTTCAATCCACTTTATATTATCGGCCATTTGTTGCTGAATCTCCTTTGGTGAATTCTGCATTATTTTGTTTAATACATCACAGGCAATTTTATCTGTTTTTTCTAAATCTTCAGGTTTTCCGGATGCACAAACCCATCGGAATGGTCCAAAACCGTAGTCGAAACACATTGGTCCCATTATATCTTGTACATAACTAGGATACTTAAATTCTCTGCCTAATTCACAACCGTCAGATAATACATCTGCTCCAGCTCTTGACGCTTCAAGTAAAAATGCATTTCCGTAATCAAAGAAATAAGTGCCTTTTGCTGTGTGTTTATTTATTGCAGAAGCGTGTCTTCTTAATGCTTCTTGTACTTTCTCTTTAAATTTCACAGGATCACTTGCCATCATATCATTGGCTTCGTCAAATGATAATCCAACAGGATAGTAACCTCCAGCCCAAGGATTATGCAATGATGTTTGGTCGCTTCCTAAGTCGATATGAACATTTGCTTCATCAAATTTTTCCCATACATCAACAACATTACCTAAATATGCAATTGAAACGGTTTCATTTTTCTCTTTTGCATGTTCCACTCTATACACCAATTCATCAAGATCAGTAATTTTTTCATCTATCCAACCTTGATCCAATCTAACTTTTGTGATTTTAGGATTTACTTCTGCACAGACTGTGATGCATCCGGCAATATTACCCGCTTTTGGTTGAGCTCCAGACATACCGCCAAGGCCAGATGTAACGAATAAGTTTCCTTTTGATGATTTTCCAATTTTTCTAAATCCGTTTAATACTGTAATTGTGGTACCATGTACAATACCTTGTGGTCCAATGTACATGTAGCTTCCGGCTGTCATTTGGCCATACTGTGTTACACCAAGCGCATTATACTTTTCCCAATCATCAGGCTTAGAATAATTTGGTATCATCATACCATTTGTAACAACAACGCGTGGTGCGTCTTTATGAGAAGGGAATAAACCCATTGGATGACCAGAATACATAACCAGTGTTTGCTCGTCATTCATCTCTGCCAGATATTTCATTGTTAATCTATATTGTGCCCAATTTGAAAAAACACCACCATTTCCACCATAGGTAATTAGCTCATGAGGATGCTGCGCGACTGCATAATCTAAATTATTTTGAATCATAAGCATTATACCAGCGGCTTGTTTAGACTTTGCTGGATATTCATCAATTGGTCTGGCGTACATTTTATAGTCTGGACGCAGTCTATACATGTAAATACGGCCGTAAGTATCTAGTTCATTTTTAAATTCCGGGAGTAATGTTGCATGATGCTTTTTATCAAAATAGCGCAGGGCATTTTTTAAGGCTAATTTTTCTTCTTGATCAGATAAAATAGCTTTTCGCTTTGGAGCGTGATTTATTTTTGTGTCATATGGTTTTTGCTCAGGTAATTGCTCTGGAATTCCCTCCAATATCTGGTCTTTGAATGATGTTTTAGTTGTTTGCATTACTTAGTTTTTAAAGCATCCTTGTTAAAACCGTACGGACAATGTCTGCATCCACTTTCGCAACAATATCCTCTTTTAAGATGATATTGTTCGGTAAAGCAACGGTATCCTTCTGGCGTTAAATAATAATCACCTTCTTCTATTGGGACATATTTCTTCATCTTAAACAAAGATAATGTAAATTGGTGTGATTTTTGAAGTCTATAACTTGTGATTCTAATTTCAAAATATATAGTACCAAGAGGTTATTTAGGAATAACCTTATTTCCTTTTATGTTATTGAAAAACAAAGCGTTATCAAAAAACAGTGTTTTGATTAATCATGAAAAAATTCATTTAAAACAACAGCTGGAATTGTTGGTGATCCCATTCTTTATTTTATATGGATTAGAATTTGTTATTCGTTTAATAAAACACAGAAATTGGCATTTGGCTTACAAAAACATTTCATTTGAAAGGGAAGCATATATAAATGAAAGTAATTTTGACTATATAAGAAATAGGAAGAATTGGAGTTTTATGAATTATTTTTGACAACTATATGCAAGCCAATAAGACTTCAAGAATTCAAGAAATATTACTCAGTAACGACAAGGATATAAGCTTGTTTATAAAACGAGAGGACGAACTACATCCTTTTATTTCAGGAAATAAATATAGGAAGCTCAAATACAATTTAATTGAGGCTAAAAATCAAGAAAAGAATACTATTCTGAGTTTTGGTGGCGCTTTTTCAAATCATATTGCGGCTATAGCATATGCTTCTGAGATTAATGGATTTAATTCGGTTGGTGTTATAAGGGGAGAAGAATTGGTTGATAAAATTGAATCCAATCCAACTTTGAAGTTTGCAAAATCTTGCGGAATGAAATTCTTTTTTGTTAGTAGAGAAACATATAGAAATAAGAATGACCAATCGTTTATTAAAGAATTACAAAATAGATTTGGAGATTTTTATTTGGTACCTGAAGGAGGAACTAATGAACTTGCTATTAAAGGTTGTGAGGAAATTTTGAAACAAGAAGATAGAAATTTCAATTTTATATGTACTTCTGTTGGTACAGGTGGAACAATATCTGGATTGGTAAATGCATCTGATACTAATCAAAAAATATTAGGTTTTCCGGCGTTAAAAGGTGATTTTTTAAAGGAAGATATTCGTAAATTTGCCAATCAAAAAAACTGGGAGTTGATTACCGATTATCATTTTGGTGGATATGGAAAAATAAAGCCAGAATTAATTACGTTTATTAATAGTTTTAAAGACAAATTTGGTATTCCGTTAGATCCAATATATACAGGAAAAATGATGTATGGGATTTTTGATTTGATAGGTAAAGATTTTTTCCCCAAGAATTCTAGAATTCTTGCTATCCATACAGGCGGTTTACAGGGGATAAAAGGTATGAATATTAGATTAAAACAGAAGAACTTACCATTGATTAAAGTATGAAAAAAGGTATAAAATATATTGCTATAATACTTTTTGTTTTTGGTTGTGGGCCAAAAAAGGGGATAGTGACTAAGAAAAAGGACGATAATGAAAAAACAGTAGTAGTTACTTCAGATTCTGAGAAGGACAATGATTCTAATAAAGAATTAGTATCTAAACCACTTAGCTCGGTTGATGCCTACATCTCAAAATATGCGTCTATAGCTAAAGCTGAAATGCAAGAATCAAAAATACCAGCAAGTATAACACTGGCTCAGGGAATTTTAGAATCAGGTTCTGGCAAAGGCAGGTTGGCAGTAGAGGCAAATAACCATTTTGGTATAAAGTGCCATGGATGGAAAGGGGCAAAGATTTATCATGATGACGATAGGTCTCAAGAATGTTTCAGAAAATATCAAAAGGCAGAATTATCATACAGAGATCATTCAGAGTTTTTAACAGGCAGAAAACGATATTCAAAATTGTTTCAGCTAAAACCAGATGATTATAAAGGCTGGGCAAAAGGTTTGAGAGTAGCTGGTTATGCCACAGATAGAAGGTATCCCCAAAAACTCATTAGTTTGATTGAACGCTATGAGCTCTATAGGTATGATGATGAGGTTCTAGGTGGCAAAACACCAAGACGAGTAATGGTAAACAGTGGTATTACATTTCATATAGTAGAGAAGGGAGATACGCTTTATTCGCTTTCTAGACGATATAAAACAACTGTAGACGCTATTAGAGGATTGAATAATTTAGATTCTAATGATTTGACCATTGGTCAAGAGCTTAAAATTCCAAATTAAAATATGTTATATCAAAGAAGTAGTGCACTTTTTAAGGAAGCAAAGACCGTAATTCCTGGTGGAGTAAATTCTCCTGTAAGGGCATTTAATGCAGTTGGTGGTACACCAATTTTTGCGAAAGAAGCCAAAGGTGCTTATGTGTATGATGAAGATGGCAACCGGTTTATAGATTATATTAATTCTTGGGGCCCAATGTTACTGGGTCATGCATTTCCACCTGTTGTAAACGCGGTGATTGAAAAAACAAAACAGGGGACTTCGTTTGGAATGCCAACTGAATTAGAAACCAAGATTGCAAAGTTGGCTGTCTCTATGGTACCAAATATTGACAAGATTAGATTTGTGAATTCCGGTACAGAGGCATGTATGAGCGCAATAAGGTTGGCGAGAGGTTATACTAAAAGAGATAAGATTATAAAATTTGCTGGTTGTTACCATGGCCATAGTGATTCATTTTTAATTGCGGCTGGAAGTGGTGCTACAACATTTGGCACACCAAATAGTCCAGGTGTAACTCAAGGCACAGCAAAGGATACTTTATTGGCAAGGTATAATGATTTATCAAGTGTTGAGGAACTGGTCGATGCCAATACAGATGAAATAGCAGTAATAATAATTGAGCCAGTAGCAGGTAATATGGGTTGTATTCCTCCTAAAGAGGGATTTTTAGAAGGATTAAGAGATATATGCAACGCGAATGGGATCCTTCTCATATTTGATGAGGTAATGACAGGCTTTAGATTAGCAAAAGGAGGAGTACAAGAGCTTAAAGGCGTTGATGCTGATATTGTTTGTTTTGGCAAAGTAGTTGGTGGAGGTTTGCCTGTAGGTGCATTTGCATCTCGCAACGAAATTATGGATGTACTTGCTCCAATTGGGCCAGTATATCAGGCAGGTACTTTAAGCGGAAATCCATTAGCAATGGCTGCTGGTTATGCAATGCTTAAGGCCATTGAGACCGATAAAGGATTGATGAATCGATTAGAAGAGAAAACAAAATATTTGCATACTGGTATAACTGAGGCTTTAAGCAAAAATAATGTTACACATACCATAAATAGAATTGGTAGTATGATTTCAGTACATTTTGCCGAAGATGAAGTTGTAGATTTTGAAACATCTGCTAAGGGTGATAACGACACCTTCAGGGCGTTTTTTCATGGCATGTTAGAAAGAGGTATTTATATTGCGCCAAGTGCCTTTGAAACTTGGTTTATTACAGATGCATTAACATACCAAGATTTAAATGAAACTATCTCTGCTGTTGAAGAGATTGCAAAAACACTATAAAAAAAGCCTTGCAATTTGCAAGGCTTTATGTTTAGTTTTCAACCGAAATTATTCCTTCGGAAATTCTTTGTAACGTAAATATTGCTCTTCAGATAAAATTGCTTGCATTTTATCTTCAAGTAATGAATTAATTTTTTCTCTCACACCTTCTTCTACATTTGCCACATTTTTAAGATCTAAAGTAGCTTGCATATATTCTTTGTATGCCGCATATACTTGGTCTTCTTGTTCTTCATCAAATTTTATGAACTTTCTTAGTTTTTCAGTTATTTCTGATGCTTTTTCATTTACCGTAATAATACTAGTTTGAGCCATCAATGATTGTGATCCAAAAAACATTGCTAGAGCGAAAAAACAAAGGGTGATTACCTTTTTCATGTTGATTAATTAATTATTTGAGCCTAAAATAACAATTTTATTTAATTAAATAAAAAAGTATCGCCTAAGCGATACTTTTTACAGTAAAAAAAGGATTCGACATTATTTTCTTTTGGCGCGTTTGTTTCTTCTTTGGTGTCTTCTAGGTTTCATTTTTTCAAACTTTGCATATTGCTCTTCAGTTAGAATATCCTTCATTTTTTGTTTCATTTCAATTTTACTATCTAACCTTGCATTTTGCATCTTCAAAAATTCTTCTTTTGAAGGTTTACCTTTTTCTTCTTTGTTTTGATGCTCCTCTCTTTTGTTTTGTCTGTCAACTGCTTGCTCAAGGAGAATCGATTCTACTTTCTTTTGTTGCTTATCTGTTAAATCTAGTTTTAACGTCAATTTTTTAGTTTTAAGATTTGCAACTTCTTCAGGAGTCAAATCTTTCATAATTTCTTTCCTGTGGTCATTTCCCTTTCTCTCTTGTCGTCGGTCTTGTGCAGTAGCGCTCAATGTTAAGAATGCTATAGCAATTACTATTAAGTTTTTCATTTTTAATTGTTTTAAGTTACATCCATAAGACTACCTAAAAATGGTTTAGTTTAAATGAAAAAATAGTTTTAACAATAAATTTAACATTAGGCTGTTTTTATAAATGATAGTGTTGTTGGGTAAAGTTCTGAGTCGTCTAATTTGCACTTCAGCCAGGCATAAGAACTCATTACAAAAATATCTTCTTTATAAACGGTCGTCCATGTAAATGCGTTTTCAATTTTGTTTTTCATCTGTTTTGTTGAGAAACCATGTGGATTTTTATAAAACTGCTCTGAAAAGTTTAGGAAGGTTAAAATTCTTGTTTGTTTAATTTCGGTTAGATATTTTTTGTAACGACGTCTAAAGCTTTTCAATCGAGAGTACAATAGATCTTCTTCTTTGAGCTCGATGTAAAGAAGTATTTCTGCAACATTTTTTTTAATTACCCAATCAATACCTGCCTTTTCAATATACCATTGATCTGTATGGTAGAATTTAGATAAAACAGATCTGGTACTAATTAAATCTCCGTTTTGAAAGTAAAACATCAAAAGCGATAAGTGTAAGTCAAGTAACGCTTCAATGTCTTGATGCTTTTTCGAAATTATCTGTTCTACTAATTTAATTGCATTTTGTTGGTTGTTGGTATAATTGAGATTTAAGGCCTCGATCAAAACTTTCTTTAGAATAAAGTCTTTATAATGCTTTCCTTTTTTAAGTAACATGAGTTCTTGCATCTCTTGAAGGAAATTCAAAGACTCTTCAAATTTTTTATTCCTAAAGAGGGTGTTGGCAATGATATATACAATTTGAATTTGATAGTAAAGTTGCTTGTCCGTATCCTTCTTTTGCTTTAAAATGGAATAGCTTTTGAGCACAAAATCTTCAATTTGATAATATTTTGTGGTGACTAAGGCAGAGATGTTGGCAATGGCTAAAATCTGATATAAAGACTTAAAGGATAGGGATTCATTAAGCCCAATATTGTGTTGTTGAAGTATGGTTTGTAATTCAGATTCAAAATCTATAACCTCACCTCTATAATTTATGGAGTTTAATAAGGAAGTTAGCTTAGCATAAACAATATTTAATTGATCTTCTAATTGATGCTTTTTCTGATTTTCACTTTGTTTCATTATGAGTTCTTCTAAGCTTATTTTAGAATAATAGGGAGCATATTGAATTTTTGTGTGGTAGATTTCATTAAGGATAGGGAATAGCGAATTTTCATCAGCAACCTTTTCGGCTTTATCTAATATTCTATAAGCAACATCATAGTTTTTTTGCAGCAAAAAGGTGCGTGAAGCCAAAATGTATTTAATAATCTCCATGTCAATTGAGTTTTCATCCTCAAGATTATTGTTGGCTATAAAATCTATGATGGACTGAAACAATCGTTTCCTTAAAGCGTGATATGCGTTGCATTGCTCTACATTATATAGTTGTCTGCAGATTTCTTTTGAGCTGAGTTCTTCATTGCTCAGCGCTTTAAAAAGTTGAATGTTTTTTGTGTCCTTCCGTTTGTTTTTACTTTCTAAATAAGTAATGAATCTTTGCTGATCGTCGGAGTTGAAAGTATTTATAATTGAATTTAAAGCAATCATTATATCGTCATAAATTATTTATAAATAGCTATAAATATCTGTATAAAATTAATAATAAAATAAAATATATCGTCATAAATAAACAATTATTTGTTTTTAATGCTAACTGAAGTATTGCAATTTTGATTTGTAATTATCAAAACAATTTATATGAAAACTAATGCAGAATTTAAGAAAAGAGTTGGCGTTAAATTAGCCTTGTTTTTTATTGCACTAGTGCTTTTAACAATGTATTCAAAATCTATTTCAAATTACGTTTTAGATACATACAATGATAAGTTAGAGTTGGTAGCTAATCGCACGACAAATAATGTTAACTGGATTAGATACTAGTATGCAACAGAAGCAACTAAATATTGCATTTTTTATTACAACAGGAATATCTGTTGTTGTATTTATATATCTGGTCTTTCTTGGTTATGATGAGGTTAAAACCTTTAAAGATGTGGTAAAGATTATTGGGTCGGTATTGTTCCCAATTCCTTTGCTATTCTTTATAAGATTTATTGTTATTGAACATTTTTTGCCTGAGAATACAGATGAGTACAAAATAAAAAATCAAAAACCAGCTACCATATTACTTGTTGTAACAATTGTTATTGCAATGTTATTGATGCAAATCATAGAATTCTTAACGCAAAAAAAGCTTGAAGATGCCTTGGTTCTTGCACATTTAATCAATTCTACTTCGATAAGCTCTTATGTATTTAATTATTTACTGTATAACAATTTGAAAGCTAATGGTATTTTAAGCGGTATACTCATGGCTCTTGCAATACATATATTTTTCTTCTCCGCTTAATTAAAATGAATATTTAATTGGTGCCACATTTTGTGAGTACATAAAATTACAAACTATGAATGTTATCAAAACACCAAAAAATCAAACAAATTCCGGTAAGAGGGAGTTGTTATTTACGTTTCAAACTATTATTGTAACTGCGTTATTGGCCTTTACTGCAATTGCATTTTTCTTTTACAATCAACTAACGGTTGTAAAAGGCATTAAAGTGATTTTTGCGCCATTTCTATCAGTTGTCCCGCTTTTATTTGTGCTTTCTATATTGAGGGATTTAAGGAAAGGGTTTATAGAAGGTAATTATACAAAAAAACAAATATTAAGATTTGCCCTCCTTACGGTAGGGATTACTGCGGCATTTACTGCAATTACCTTTTTGTTGTCAAAAATAAATGCATTGGAGATTTTATTGGCTGGTATTATTGCAATACTTAGCACAGTATTTTTCTTAAGAAGCAAGATAAAGGATATTCTAGGTATGTCTATTGTAACAGGAATAGCAGAAGGAATTATCGTGTATATGATCTTTTTGTTTTGATGATGGTTAGTTAGTAACCCAAAACCTCGCAGACTGGTTCAGAGCTGCGAGGTTTTAAAGTTTCCATTATGAAAAATTCGCTTACAAAATACCTCATTCAATTTTCAAATTTAAAATTAACTCGTCCAGCTTCGGATAAGGTTAAAATTTTAGAGATTGTCGCCATTGTATTGACTGGCATAGGTAAGTTCATTTTTATGGATTATCTAAACTGGAGATTACCTTTTGTAATCATAGCTGTATTGTTTTGGAGTGGTTATGTGCTTTATCGCTTTAAAAAGAATAGATCGGTTTTAAAAGATTGGGGTTTTAGACTTGATAATTTTAAGTTGGTTCTTAAGATAACTTTACCTTTTGCAATTGCTTCAATAGGTTTGTTTTTTATAATCGGTTATCTGCAAGGAACTATAAACCTTACCTGGCATATTTTTCCGTTATTGATTACCTACCCAATTTGGGGAAGTATACAACAGTTTTTAACTATTGGTTTATTGGCTGGAAATCTTAACGAATTAAAGCGATTAAAGCTTAATAAAAAACTAATTATATTATTGACAGCAGTTTTCTTTTCAATTGTTCATTATCCGTCGATATGGTTAATGATTGGGACTTTTATTTTAGCTCTGTTTTATGGCTATATTTATTTAAAAGCCAAGAACATTTATGTATTGGGATTACTGCACGGTTGGTTGGGAGCTTTGTTTTATTACACAGTTGTAAACCAAGATCCCTTTGTTGATGTATTTATGAAATATTTTTAATATTCAATTTTCACTATCTTGTAAAGAGTAATCTGCTATTATGCCTTATTGGGTTTCAACTGTATTATTAATTTTAGGAATTTACATTGCTATTAGTATTGCCTTGTACTACTTACAAGACTATATGCTTTTTAAACCCGAAAAACTGCCTGAGGATTTTCAGTTTGATTACGAAAATCAAGAAACAAAAGAATATAACCTAGAAACGAGAGATGGTGCTATAATCAACGGACTACGTTTCTTTCCTAAAGGCGAGAGTAAAGGTGTAGTGTTATATTTAAAAGGCAACTCTAAAAGCATTAAAGGTTGGGGCAAATTTGCAGTAGATTTTACCAGACATGGTTATAATGTTTTAATGGTAGATTATAGAGGGTTTGGAAAAAGTACTGGCAAACGATCACAAAAAGCTATTAAAAGAGATTTACAAAAGGTCTACGATAAGATTAAGGAGAGGACATCAGAAGATAGAATAATACTCTACGGGCGATCATTAGGTTCTGGTTTTGCTACAAAGTTGGCTTCATTGAATAACCCAAAAATGCTCATATTAGATGCGCCATATTATAGCCTTACCAAGGTAACTGCCAGGTATGCACCGTTTATGCCACTTTCAGTTTTATTAAAATACCCTTTGCCAACTTACAAATGGTTAAAATATGTACAGTGTCCTATACATATTATTCACGGAACACATGACAAACTGATACCATATAAGTCTAGTGTTAAATTGGCACAAATAAATCCGAAACTCACCAAAATACATACTGTTATTGGTGGTGGCCACAAGAATTTAAATAATTTTGAATCGTATCATAAAATGTTGGATGATATAATAAATAGCCAACCAAAAACTATAGATTTAGAATCAACCAGTATTAATGTCATTCACTCATCAAAAAAGAAAGCTTAAGAGAATATTTGTTGTTCTTTTAGGAGTATATATTATGGTAGGAGCAGCGCTTTATTACTTTCAGGAAAAATTAATGTTTTTACCCACTACATTAAATGAGAACTATGTATACGAGCTTAATTATCCTCATGAGGAATTGTTTTTAAAACCCAGCGATGATGCTTTAATAAATGCTATTCATTATAAAGCTGAGAAGTCTAAAGGTGTTATATTATATTTTCACGGTAATGCAGGTGATTTAAGTCGATGGAGTAAAATTACCGAGTACTTCGTTGAAATGAACTATGATGTTTTGGTAATGGATTATCGTACTTATGGCAAAAGCCAAGGAAAACTTAGTGAAGATGCTTTACATAATGATGCACAATACTGTTACGATTATCTTTTAAAGCAATATTCTGAAGACAAAATCACGCTGTATGGTAGGTCTTTAGGTACTGGTATGGCCTCTAAATTGGCGATTAAGAATAAGCCAAAACAGTTAATTTTAGAAACACCCTATTATAGCATTCTAGATGTGGCAAAACATCGATTCCCGCTATTTCCTATAAAGTCATTGCTACGTTACCATTTTCCCAATTATGAATACGTAAAAAAAGTGAAATGTCCTATAGCCATTATACATGGAACATCTGATAAAGTGGTTCCTTATGAATCTGGTAAAAAACTGTCAGAATTAAATATTGACAACCTGGAATTTATTTCAATTGAAGGAGGAGACCATAATGATCTCGTTCAATTTGAAGACTATCATTTAGCAATTCAAAACTTATTAAAATAAAAAAAGGCTCCAATTTAATTGAAGCCTTTTTTAAAATTTGTTACCAAATTATTTAGGATCTAAAATATCATTTACACGTTCAATTGCGTCTGCAATATGAATTCTACTCATAGAATCAGCACCGCGTGCATTTCTAAGTTGCGAACGAAGAGATTTTAGTTCAGCTCGTACAACTGCTCTTATATCAGATTGACTCACATCTACATTTGTAGCTCTTATAAAGCGTCTAAATTGAGCAGGAACAGGTGGTTGTTCATTCGTCATAATAAACTCCATACGCTCTATATAGGCGCGTTGTAAATTACGTCTATAAATATCTATTTTTCGACCAGTACGTAACTCACTGAATAAACCACGGCGTAAGTCTTTCATCATGTCATATAGACCATAGGCTTGACTTCCGTTAATTGATTCATTTTCTAATAGACGTTGCATTCTGCCAAAGTCCATCATATTGTTAAGCGTGCGAGTTTGAATGCCTCTAACACGTTCTATATGACCTGCACTTTCTATTTTATTGAAGATGTTATTGTCAAGCATCCATTCAGGAGTTGTAAATAATTCATCTTGTAAAAATTGCATTGCTTTTTTCTGATGATCCGTTGATACATGTGTATAAACTGCACCTTCTTGGTCATAAGTCTTATAGTATTCGTAAACACCCCCAATATTAGAAGAAACGTGTCCCATATAACGATTGAATTGGCCAAGAACTTGACCGTACATGGTTTCTAAGTCATCATAATTTTTACCATCTTCTGCCGTCCATTCAATTAAGTTTGGAACAATTCTCTGAAGGTTTTTAATTCCGTAGTCACTTGCCAAAACAGCATCGTCACCTAAATCTTCTGTTTGAGAACTAGGGTCTATTACACCGAATTGCTGTCTTCCAAACCTATACTTCGGATCTCCAGCATGTTCAAGAATCCAGCTGTCAAGAGTTTTCTTTTCATCGTCTGCTGTTTCTGCATCTAAAATAGGTTTGTAACCCCACATAATGGCATATTTGTCATAAGGACCAATGTTTGGCATTAAGGCTACACCTTCATCACCAGGTTGTGCAACATAGTTAAATCGTGCGTAATCCATAATGGATGGTGCCGTCCCGAATTCTTTAGTAAATTCTGGATCACGCAATTTTTCTACTGGATATGCAACACTACTCCCCATATTATGTGGTAATCCTAGTGTATGGCCAACCTCATGTGCCGAAACAAAACGAATTAATCGTCCCATTACTTCATCCTTAAATGCTACACCTCTAGCATCTGGATTGATAGCAGCCGTTTGTACAAAGAACCAATTTCGTAATAATGTCATTACGTTATGGTACCAGTTAATATCACTTTCTAAAATTTCTCCAGATCTTGGGTCGCTAACGTGAGGTCCATTGGCATTTGGGATTGGCGATGCCAAATATCTTACTACTGAATATCTAACGTCTTCTGGAGACCATTCTGGGTCTTCTTCTGGTGTTGGAGGATCCATAGCTATAATCGCATTCTTAAATCCTGCAGCTTCAAAAGCAACTTGCCAGTCTTCAATTCCTTGCTTAATGTATTTGCGCCATTGCTCTGGTGTTGCTCTATCAATGTAATAGATAATTGGTTTTTTTGGTTCAACCAATTCACCACGTTTAAACTTCTCTATATCTTCATCTTTAACTTCTAATCTCCAACGATCTAAATAGCTTATGGTTTTACTTTCTTGAGCATCTAAACCATAATCTACTTGTCCTCTTGCAAACCATCCAACGCGCTGATCGAACATACGACGCTTCATAGGTTCTTTTGGAAGTAAGATCATAGAGTTATTTAATTCTAATGAGATACTTCCTGTGCTAGAATTTGAAGGTGGACGACCTGCGGCATATGTCTTTACATGTCTCGCTTCAATGTTAAGAGGATAACTTTTTACAGATTCAATAAACGATTTATCAGACTCTAATCTTGTGATTCTGTATTGTTGTCTTCTTGACTGAGGATAACCTAATGCTTTAACATCTTTGCTAAATAAAGGTGTTACATCGATCACTGTACTTGTAGAATCTTTGCTATAAGCCTGAATTGGAAATGTAGCTAATACAGGCTCAAAATTTGAGTTTACCACTGCTTCATGAACTGGTAATGAATCTGCGGCAACCACCTGATGAGATACCACTCTTAACACTACCTTTTTACCATTTCTTTGCCAACGTAATACCTGAGTATTTTGTTTTCCACCACCGAAACCAATACCACTAGCAGTCTTCGCTATACGAGTAACCATAAGCATTTCTCTGTCAAATAAAGTATCTGGAATTTCGTAATAATACTTGTCGTCTACAGTATGAACGGTAAATAACCCTTCATCACTTTTAGCGTCTTTAGTAATTACTTTGTTATAAGGTTTTGGATCGTTTTTACCAGGTTTTTTTCCTGGAGGTTTTGCCGCGGCTGTGGCATCTGGAGTTTTTGATTTACTTGCTTTTTCTGCTGTTTTACACGAAAAAGCCATAAAAGCCAATGCTACAAATAGTAGCTTAATGTTTATTTGCTTCACGTTAGTCGGTTTTTTAAAAATTCGCTTGAAAATACGGATTACAAGAGCAATGTCTGTGTTAAAAAACTGACTTTAGTATTTATTTAACGCCAACTACAGGCTGTCTAAAAATTCTTGGATTAATGAAACACCTTCTTCATGCAATAATGTTGTGCCAATAAATGGCATGCTGAAACCTGGATTGATTTCGGAAATTCTAAATGATATACTTTGTTTTCTTTCTACAATATTTGTTTCGCTAAACGGTGTTGAGAAGTCTAAATTTAAGGTGGATTGATCATCACAAAACCCACCAGGAATATGACAGTGCGCACAATTAACTTCAAAGTAGGCTCTAGATCTTTCTTCCATTGAATAGGACGTGTCTTGCCAATTTGGTACACTGTCAACTGAACTTACTTCTGTTATTCCTGTAAGTTGGCCTGTATTTATTAAATTCTGTAGCTGATTAACACCATTTCTGTCAAAATTCAAAGATCTCAGTTTAGGCCCTATTGGCGTTATATTGTCATAACTGCTATGACAGGTAAAACAATCCTGATTTGATGGAATTTCATATTGGGTAGATCTTTCGTTACCTTCAATATCAATCCATGAAATTGGTAATGTACTTCCGCTAGGATCTAATACAGCGTCAGTCTGATCTGCATTCCATTTATAATCTCCAGATTCCCAGATTCCATTGGATTTTATGAGCACTCTTGTTTCTATGATATGTCTGCCCATTGATAAATCACGCTCATCTAAATTGTAATAAAAAGTTTTTGCTATGACCGTGTTATCCGGAAATATTGGAAGTCCGTCACCATTGTACTGCAATGATGTATTATCAGGTAATGCAATTAATCGTTCTTTGTGAGCATAATCTGAAAAAAGAGGTGTGCTTATTTCATATTCGAATGCCTTTGGAGAAATGATGAGATCACTAATGTCACCTGAATAAAGATTTAGTTCAGAAAGATTTGTCTTAAATTCCGCAACTACAGCAGGTGTTTCAACTATAGTCATACCATCATCACTTTCGCAAGAAAAGACGAAAATTAAAACTAATAGGAGGGACGTAAGTTGCTTCATTTTTGGGCCTGATGAAGGTTAATAGTAGAGCGAATTTAACAAAAATGAATAAAAAAGCAAGTTTATTTGGTTGAATGGAAATCTAATCCTTTTAAAAAAGGAACCATAATTATATAGTTCCTTATTAAATGTGGTTGAAAATGTTAGAAATTAGACTATTTCTACAAATAACCCTTCTTCTGTCTTTTCAACTTTGGTTAAGCCTAATTTACTTAGACCTTTTATTCCTTTGTCCCAACCTTTATTGCTCAATCCCGATTGCGATTTTAATTCGGTTAAAGTCATTCGTTTTTCAGACTTTAGGATATCAAATATTGCTTTTTCATTGTCGCTTAATTCCACCTTTTTCTTTTCAGGTTTCATTTGAGGGAAAAACAATACTTCTTGAATACTTTGATTATTAGTTAAGAACATTACTAGTCTGTCCATTCCTATACCCATCCCTGATGTTGGTGGCATACCATATTCTAGGGCTCTTAAAAAATCATAATCTATAAATTCAGTGGCTTCGTCATCACCTTTTTGAGCGAGCTTTAATTGATGCTCAAATCTTTCTCTTTGATCAATAGGATCATTTAACTCAGAATACGCATTTGCTATTTCTTTACCACAAACCATAAGTTCAAATCGTTCGGTCAACTCTGGGTTTTCTCTATGCTCCTTGCACAACGGACTCATTTCTTTCGGATAATCAGTTATGAAGGTTGGCTGAATATAATTTCCTTCACATTTCTCTCCGAAAATTTCATCTATTAGTTTTCCTTTACCCATGGTGTCATCTACTTCAACAGCCATAGATTTTGCAGCCTCTCTGATTTCATCTTCGGACTTTCCGTAAATATCAAATCCTGTAAACTCTAGGATAGAATCACGCATTGTAATTCTTTTGTAAGGTGCTTTAAAGCTAATTTGATGTTCTCCAAACGTTGCGTCTGTAGTACCGTTAACAGCAATTGCACAATATTCTAACAGTTTTTCGCAGAAGTCCATCATCCAATTATAATCTTTGTAGGCCACATAAATTTCCATTGCTGTGAACTCAGGATTATGGGTTCTATCCATACCCTCATTTCTAAAGTTTTTAGAAAATTCATAAACGCCATCAAATCCACCAACAATAAGTCGTTTTAAGTACAATTCATTAGCAATTCTCATGTATAAAGGAATATCTAATGAGTTATGATGAGTTATAAATGGACGTGCCGCTGCACCACCAGGAATTGGCTGTAATATTGGAGTTTCAACTTCAAAATAACCTGCATCATTAAAGAAGTTACGCATAGCATTGAAAAGCTTGGTGCGTTTTACAAATACTTCTTTAACATGAGGGTTAACGGCTAAATCTGCATAGCGCTGACGGTAACGCAACTCAGGATCATTAAACTCATCATAGGTATTTCCCTCTGAGTCTTGTTTTGGTAACGGCAATGGTTTTAAGGCTTTACTCAAAAGGCTGAACTCTTTAACCATAACCGTTTTTTCGCCTACTTGTGTTGTAAATAATTCACCTTCTATACCAATGAAATCACCAATATCTAAAAGCTTTTTATATACATCGTTATATTGTGTCTTGTCTTCATTAGGACAAATTTCGTCTCTATTAAAATATACTTGAATACGACCTTCACTATCCTGTAATTCAGCAAATGATGCTTTTCCTTGAATTCTACGAGACATTAATCTACCAGCAACGATTACTTTTTTGCCTTCTTCGTAATTAGATTTAATCTGTTGAGAAGTATGATTTACCGGAAATAAATCAGCCGGGTATGGATTTATACCTAAGGCTCTAAGTTTGCTTAACTTTTCTCGTCTTACTAATTCTTGTTCTGAAAGTTGCATTCTGTTAATTTTTAAAAGCGCAAAATTAAACTATTTCAAAAGTAGTATGAAATCTTTTAGAATAAATTGCAATCCACCAAAAAATAAAAACTAAAAAATTTATTGAATTATCAATTTTGTAAGGGTTTGTAGTGATAATTATCATGTTTTATTTAGGGTTAATATCGTTATTTTATGCTTCGCTATATGCGGATTTTTAGAAGATTGAAAACAACATAAAGATTACAGAATTAAATAAAACATAATACAATGAAAAATTATTTCATAAGCTTAATAACATTGGTGGTTTTTGGATCATTTTCCTTTGGTCAAGATTTATCACCTTATATAAAAGTTGGGAAATCAACAGGGTCAATAGAAAGTGTAGCGTCTGAAGTTAAGAATGCTTTAAAAACTAATGGTTTTGAGATTTTAGGTACTTATAATCCTTCTGGAAAATCAACACTAAAGGTAATTGCTTTTACAAATTATGCTTTGAAGTCAAAAGCAGTTAAAGTGTCTGACAGAGGGGCACTGGCTGCAGTCTTAAAGGTAGGTTTAGAAAAAAAGGATGGGCAAGTGTATATTTCATACACCAATCCAGATTATCTTTTACGAGCTTATCTCATGGAAAATTTTGAAACTTACAAAACTACATTTGTAAAATTCTCTAAGGATTTAAAAACTGCTTTATCTGGTCTAGGTGATGATTTCACGCCTTTTGGCGGTACCGTTAAGGCTGAAAAACTCAAAAAGTATCATTATAAAATAATGATGCCTTATTTTACAGATCCTGTTGCCCTGCAAGAATATGATTCCTTTGAAACTGGAGTTACTAAAATTCAGAATAATTTATCGGCAAGAAAAGGTAACACAAAATTGGTTTACAAGCTTATTTATCCTGATAAAAAAGTTGCTGTATTTGGTGTTGGTTTGAATAGTAAACAAGAAGGCGAAGCACATTTTCTGCCTAAAATAGGCGAGGCTCATGTTGCTGCATTACCTTATGAAATTATATTACAAGGTAATAAAGCTACAATGCTTCATGGAAAATATAGAATAGCATTGCATTGGCCAGACCTTACCATGGGTACATTTATGAAAATTATGAGTACTCCTGGTGATATCGAAGATGCTTTAGAAGCCGTCTGTGAATAACAGGTAAATAGTACCTGTAGATGATTTTTTTCTACAGGTACTTAGTTTTGTTAATTATTTTTGATGACTTCTAGATTTTCTTTTAGATCCTCATCGTCTGGATGCATTTCTAGAGCAGATTGGAGCACTTTAATAGCTTTATCTTTTTGCCCAGTTGCGCCAAGAGTATTTGCCAAGCTCATGTAAGTTGCAGTCTCATCAGGAAAAAATTTTGTGTTAAGTTCAAAAACTGCGATGGATTCATCAACTCTTTCTGTACCAAAAAGAATGCGTCCGTAAGTATTTAATTCGCCTGTAGTATATACCATGGCTTTATACTTGTCTAAAAGTTTCGCCTCATGTTTCTTTAAACCCTCAATTCCTTCTGATTTTAGAATATTGTCTACAACTGTAACGACATGATAGTAAGACTTATAGCTGTTATTAGTCGTTATATTGAGTATATCTTCTTCCAAATTTTTTATAGGTTCTTCTATTATACGGTTAACTTCTTTCCCGTCTTTGTAGAAAATGATTGTTGGTACACGATGTATGTTTAGACCTTCTTCTTCATGCTGAGGACTCTGTTTGTACAAATTAGCTTCCCTACTTAAGGCCACAACAGTCAATTGATTCATCGGATAATTACATGCTTCTAATATTTTATAAAGTCTAGGTACTTCACGTTGGCTATCGCTACACCAAGTACCCATAAAGAGCATTATCTTATAGTCGCCTAAAATAGTGCTCAATTCCTCTATAATTTTGTTATTTCCTTCGTATTGACTGTGTTCTTCCTTAAACCACGAGGCATAATGTTCGCCTTGTAAACCAGACTTATCTATTTTACCGAGTAAATATGGAGCGTCATCTCCTGTTAGAATCTCGTTATTTAAGTCTTGGGCGCTTAATATGAAGGTGCTCAATATTGCAAAAATTAAAGTTGTAGTTGACTTCATAGAATTAAATAATTTTTTAGATATTGATTAATATAAATTATTTTAATGGAACTACCGTGCCTTTGATTTTTAGAATTTTGTTCCCGCCTTCAGCATCTATATATCCAGAAAAGGAATACAGAGCATATCCAATACCGTAAAGCCAAACAAAGAATAATAAAAACAAATAGCGCATAAAGCGAAACTACATAAAAATAAGATACTTTGAAATAGATAATATCCAAAGTGTAACAACTTATAACACTTTGCGTCATATAGTTACAGATCAATAAAAATCTGTATAGATAAAACAATAGTTAGTTAGTTTGTCATATTGAGTTTGCCAAATTAAAATTGTTTTTTTTCATATTACTTTTTAAAATGTTAGATGTTATATCGGCAAACTCAATGAGACAATTTTTAACTTTTGTTTTGAAGTTTTAATCATCAAATCATCAAACGAGAATATGAGTATTTGGCGTGTTTTACTCTCCATTATTTGCCCACCTTTAGCAGTCTTTGATAAAGGATGTGGATCAATTTTTATAGTATTTTTATTATGGCTTTGCGGTTGGGTTCCAGGCGTTATAGCGGCCTTGGTTATTTTGAATAATCCCGATAGATAATTGCTTATCTTTGCACTCTTAAAATTCATTTTAAGAAGTGGTTATTTTGTTATTTGATAATGAATAAGGATATAAAACTAGAGGATTTAGGTTTAAAAGATTTTAAGGATACTTGGGATTATCAAGAAACTCTTTTTAAGGCAATTTTAGATACCAAAATTAAGAATAGAAGAGAAGATGCTGGATTGGCAACTGACAATCATTTTCTCTTTGTTGAGCATCCACATGTTTATACCTTGGGTAAGAGTGGCGATTTGTCTAATTTACTATTGTCTGAATCTCAATTAACAGAAAAAGGTGCAACCTTTTATAAGATTAATAGAGGCGGAGATATAACATATCATGGCCCTGGTCAAATAGTTGGATATCCGATTTTAGACTTAGATAATTTCTTTACAGATATTCATAAATACCTTAGGTTTTTAGAAGAGATAATAATTCTTACGTTGGCAGAATACGGTTTAAAGACGGAACGAAGTCCTGGTGAAACAGGTGTTTGGTTAGATGTTGGAACACCATTTGCACGTAAAATTTGTGCCATGGGAGTTAGAGCTAGCCGATGGGTAACCATGCATGGTTTTGCTCTTAATGTAAATGCGGATTTGGGTTATTTTGATAATATAATCCCATGCGGAATAAGAGGGAAAGCTGTTACTTCTCTAAATAATGAATTAAAGTTAAAACATGTTGATGAAGAAGAGGTAAAGGCAAAGATTTTGAAACATTTTAGTAACCTCTTTGAAGCAAATTTTATTTAGTGTGTGCAAAAATTAATTTGCCACACTATTGAATGTCTATAAAATCTTGAAGCTATACTTCAAAATCCTTAGTTGGAACTGCATGAAAACCTGTGGTTTTCACTCTTTTCTCTAGATCTTCTACACTGATAAGTTTAGAAACATATACTGTAAACTCTCTAGGGAATACATCCATGTTAACCTTTACGGATTTAATTCCTTCTAAACCAAGAATTCTATTTTTTATACAATCTAAATCCTTTTTTTCTACAGCATTGGTTCCAAAAACTCTGCCGTTTGGTCCAGGTATTATATTATCAGATATTAAGCTCATAATAATTGATTTAATGGTTAATAATCTAATTTTAGAATAAGTAACATTCAGGGACAAAATTGTCTTATGAACTTATTTATCTCCAATTTACAATTCAAATGAAATATATAAATTGATATTGGTCAGTCTTAAGAGAAATTTAAGATAGAATTTGGTGTAATGTTTAGTTAATTAAGCTTCAGCATTAAAAAACACTTTGTAAAAGTGCATTTTTTTCTCTGCATCATAGCCTCTCTCTAAATATTCAGCAGAGGCATCAGGTGCATCAACATCTAGTTTTATTTGAATGTTGGTGTCCAATTTAATTTCGGTCTTAATCTTTTGCTTTTGTTTTTTAAGAACCCGTTCTGAAACATCAAATTGATTTCTGATCAGTACTTTGTTCTCAGCCTCGTAAGCTTTTTTGTAATCTTCAAACAGCTGTATTTGATCCTCTTCATCAAATACCTCTTCCTTAAATGCTTCAATATTTACAATTTCATTTTCTTTAAAGAAGTCTACGGTTTTGGCCAAAAAATTACTCTTCTCTTGTCCGCCAAAATTTGGTTGAATAACCTCCTTTGAAAACTCTCTGCACATTTCAATACAGTTTTTAGTGTGCTGGTTGCTATCGTCTGGATATTTTATGTTTAAAAAGCGCTTTGTCCAATATTGTGTATCGTAAGTATTGTTGTCTACACTTAACACAATATTACCTTCCATATCTGAGGTGTTTAGTATTAAACATCCTTTATCTACCTTTTTCGATTGAATACCTTTTTGTACAAGAATATCGTAATTTCCAGATTCTAAATATGTTTGAAAAAAAGGGACTTTATTTTCTATTTTGAAAACTCCTATCGCATCTGTAAAATAGTCCTCATATTGGATATTTTCAAAATGACATACTAGTACGTCACCAGTTTTAATTTGTGCAGAATTACTTTGTTCATAGAGATGAGATAAGATGTGTTTAGATACCTCAACAAATTCAGTTTCGCCATTGAAAATTTGGTTTGAATAGGTGTTGATTTCATTTAAACCAATATCACTATGGTGATGAAACCTGAAACTTTCAGAGGCGCTTACAAAGGGTTTTAATAAGTAAGGCAACATCAGTTCATATGTTGCTTCATCAAAGTCTACACACTGATCTGAAAACGCATTTTTTGTATCATTGAATTTGTTACCAACCTTATGGATAACACAGGCTTTTAAGGAGGCTTTTTGTCTTTTTATCATTAGAGATTTTTACATCATTAATTTGAGGTGCAATACTACAAAAGGTATAGAACATAAAAGTGAAAACGCCAAAATAAATTTGGCGTTTTCGGACTCGAGGACTTTAGATTTGGTTGCCTTTATATTCAAATGTTGTATAGACTTTTATTAAATATTATTCTTTATGGCACTTTATATTATAAAATTAGTTATTACCTTTTAGATTTAAAAATGAAGGTGTCTAGTTGGGCTTAATAAAGTTTATAGGTTAGAATTGTTTTACTATCACTTAGAGTGACTAATTCTAAATTTATATCGCTATCTAAATTGGTTAAAATTGCTTCTGAAGTTCCGTATATAGGAAAATTTGGAATATGTTTTCCTTGGCTATCAAATAAATAGATTTTTTTGGTTTGTAAATCTGTGGAGGTTACATAAATTTTATCGTTGAGATAGAATATTTCGGGATTGGTATAATCGCCAAAATCTAAATCTACGGTATTAGCTCTAATTTGTAATTTGTTTTCATCTAAAGTAACCAGTGTTTTGCTAGTAGCATCGATGATATGGTTTTCGGATAGATTTAGTTGTTTAGTTGATTTTTCACCTTTTGTGTTGACTTGTATTAACTGGCCTAATGTGTTAGTTGTTGTGAACTTATTTTGATGCAAATAAATCTGATTTTCGGAAAATCTAATTTTATCATTCACTATAATACGATCTGCGCCTCTTCTATTGAGAATCTTAAGTCTTTCACCTGCACCAAAAACAATGAAGTCTTTATTACCAATTCTAAAGTGTTTTGGTTGAGTGATTATTGTACCACTATTGCTCTTGTAATTAAACCCATTTACATTCTTGGCTCTAGTATTATACATTAATAGATTTTTGTCTTGGGTGAC
Source organism: Winogradskyella vincentii (assembly GCF_020166345.1). Classification (GTDB taxonomy): domain Bacteria; phylum Bacteroidota; class Bacteroidia; order Flavobacteriales; family Flavobacteriaceae; genus Winogradskyella; species Winogradskyella vincentii. The sequence goes on from NZ_JAIUJS010000010.1 coordinate 80,156, forward strand.
TAATAATCTGTAATCTTTTTTCTTGTCGTAATCAAATACAGATAATGGTTGTGTTATGGGATCATTAAATTTTAATGGGAAGGGTCCAACATCTTTACCATTTCTATCTATAACATATACTCTTTTTGAAGTTGCAAAAGCAAGTTGTAGACGACCATTTTTATAAATATCTATTTGCTCAATTTTACCTAAAATATTGTCTTGCAATTTTTTCTTCCATAAAATGTTTCCAGCACTTGATATAAGATAAAGGTTGTTGTTTGCATCTTGTATTGCAATATCCTTGGTTCTATTTAGATGGTTAGTTACAACCTGAGGGCCTAGAATAATATCACCCTCAATGCTAGTATTAAAATTTTCTGCAATTGTGTTAGCACTTCTTTTCCTCTTGAATTTTTGAATAATTCCATTTATATGAGCATAACCGTCTTCATATATATATTGTACCGCATTGGCATCATATCCCTCTAAATTTGAATTAAAAATATCGGATAAATTTTCAGAGTTTTTATAAATAAAAATGGAAGAGTCGTCACTTAAGTTTTCTTGTATGTTTTGAAAAGCTTCAGAATTCGAAAGTGTATTGTTGCTTAAATAATCAGTTATTATTTTTTTTAAAAATTCAACATTGCTAGAGAAAATTACAAAATCATCTTTTGCAAAGAAATAGGATGACTCGTCAAAGGTAATAACGGGCTTAAACTGATATTTAAAAAAGTCTGGTTTACCAAAACTATAGATGTCTATTTCTCTAAATGATTCTTCAAAGCTTTTATCATCAATTGACTCTATTAATAAATCTGTATCCAATGAATGTAGAACTAAAGCATTGTCAATAAGAGCAATTTCATTACTATAAGTTAAAAAAGACTTTAAATTATCAGTACCTATATTGGTTGTATCCTTAGACTTTTTTTTAAGTTTAGAGTAATCATCAAATAGAATGCTCTTTAATTCTCTTGTGTCGCTGGGAGCTATTTGTGAAGAATTTATTTTTTGTGGTAGAGTAGACTTAATTCTAGAAAGTATATTGTTTAACGTATCAGTGTTGGTTACGATACCGTTAAAGGATATGTTACCTGAATTATGATTGATATCAATAACAGCATACTCATCATTCAAAAATTCTGAGAACAACAAATCTGAATATTTGATATTATCACTTTTAAAGATAACAGATGCCAGCGCAGAATTATCAGTTGTTTCAATTAAATCATAAAATTCCGATGATATATCTGTTGTATTTAACCTCGAGTCATAATCTATATTATTCGATCCAATAAACACTCCATTAATATGGTTGTAATAAAAGTCCGTTGAATCAATAATTATTTTAGTTACTTCGGAGTTTTTGATTCCTTCCCGAAGATTACCTGATAAACTATCAGACACAAATAAATCAATTTCACCTTTAGAAAGAATTAGGAATTCCGTCTTGTTAATTGATTTTTCTTTAAAAGCTATATATATAGGAGATGTAAAATTAAATTTCCTTATTACGGATTCTACATTTTTTATGTCCTTATTATATAAGGAATAAAGAATTAGGTTAGACTCCAAACTAATGCTAAAGTCATTTAAAGCATTAACCTTGATAATAAGGTCAGAAGTTTCTGGGATAAAATGAAATGGTTTTAGGTTTTTATCATAATCTTTTTGGCAAGACACTATAAGAAAGCAAACCAAAACATAAAAACAAAAATGTTTCATTAATGCTGTAGGATTAAATTAATATCAAATATAAGAAGTTATAAATCCAATTGATATTGTTCTGGTAATAATCTGAATGATTTTCGATGGTATTTTGTAGGGCCGTACTTTTTAATGGCGTCTCTATGCTCCTTGGTTGGGTACCCTTTGTTTCTTTTCCAATTATACATTGGAAATTCTTCATGTAATTGTTCCATGTACAAATCCCTATAAGTTTTTGCAAGAATAGATGCGGCTGCTATACTTAAATATTTGCCATCGCCTTTAATAATGGTTTTGTGAGGTATGCTTTTGTAAGGTTTAAACTTGTTGCCGTCTACTATTATGTAATTAGGTTCAATATTTAGATTGGAAATTGATTGGTGCATAGCCTTAATTGAAGCATTAAGTATATTGATTTTATCAATTTCAGCTTCAAAGATGTGTTGAATAGAGAAATGGGAAGCTTCTGATTCAATAATAGATTTTAATTGATTTCTATTTTTTTCTGAAAGCTGTTTAGAGTCATTTAATAAGGAGTTGTTAAATGATAAAGGAAGGATAACAGCAGCTGCAGTTACGGGACCTGCCAAACAACCTCTGCCGGCTTCGTCAGTACCGCATTCTAGATCAAAGTTTGAATATTGAATTTTTAAAGGCAAAATGTTAAAGTTTGAACAAAGTTAAAATTTTAACGCAACCCTTTTACACATTATGTATCTTAGTAATAGGTCAAAACCTGTAAACCCCGCGGAAACTTTTAGAATCCGCGATTAATTGATTCGTAATTGAGTTAACATTTTTTTGGCAAAAACACTTGTTTATTTAATATTAAATTAAGATGTTTGCAACTAGACTAACTCAAATAATTGTTTTATGAAATTAAAGTTAACATGGTTATTAACGCTATTCATGGCGTTCGTGATGCAATTTTCTTTTGCACAAGAGAAAACTGTCACAGGTACAGTTACTACAGCTTCAGATGGTTTACCCCTTCCTGGTGCGACAGTAGTTGTAAAGGGTACAGCGAGAGGTACTCAAACAGATTTTGATGGTAAATATACTATTCAAGCTCAATCAGGAGATGTATTAGTCATCTCTTATGTTGCTATGGATCCTACTGAAGTTACTGTAGGTGCAAGTAACGTTTATGACGTAGCTCTTACTGAGAATGCGTTAGAAGAAGTTGTAGTCGTAGGTTATGGTACTACAACGAAAAAAGCCTTTGCAGGTACAGTTACACAGGTTGATTCCGAAAATATCGAGAATAAAAACTTCGCTAACGTAACACAATCGTTAGCTGGTGAGGCATCAGGTGTTCAGGTAATTAATACAACTGGTCAGCCAGGTACTGTTTCTACGGTACGTATTCGTGGTTTCGGTTCTATTAGTGGTAACCGTTCGCCACTTTATGTAGTAGATGGTATTCCAATTACTGCCACAGAGACTTTAAATGCTATTAATCCTACTGATATTAAAAGTACTGTAATATTAAAGGATGCAACAGCTACTGCTATTTATGGTTCTAGAGGATCTAACGGTGTAGTATTAATTACTACTAAGAGTGGTTCTTCTGCTGAAAGCTATATCGAGGTAGATGTTAAGTCTGGTGTTAACACTCAGATTATCGATCGTTACGATACAGTAACTAACCAAGAAGAGAATCTTGAGTTAATATGGGAGGGTCTTAGAAACGGACGTAGAATTAATTTTGGTGAAGATCTTGCTACTGCTAATGCATGGGCAACTGAAAACCTTATTGGTGACACTGGTATTACTGGTGTGCTTCCTTTACGTTATAACATGTGGAATGCTCCTGGCAACCAATTAATCGATCCAAATACTGGAAAGTTTACTGGTGTATCAAGAAAATTCACGCCTGAAAATTTTGAGGATTTAATTATCCGTGACGGTATGCGTTATGAAGCTAACGTAAGATTTGGTGGTGGAGATGAAAAATCTAGATACTTCGTTTCTGGTGGTTTCTTAGATGATAGAGGTATTGCACGTAACTCTTCTTATAAAAGATATTCGGCACGTGTTAACGTATCTTCTCAAATCAAGGATTGGTTAAAAGTAGGTACAAACATTTCATACCTTTATGCAGAACAAAGAAACAGTGCTAATTTAGGTGGTTCTTCTGCAATATTTGAATTTATAGATAAAGTGCCAAGAATATTTGGTGTATTTGCTAGAGATAATAATGGTAACAAAATTCCAGATCCTATATTAGGTGGATTTGTTCCTGATTATGGTGCAATTACTTTTGGTGGTGCTGTTCCTGGTAGACCGTCTTCTGATGGTGTAAGCCCATACGGAAATATGCTTTTTGACTTTAATGGTTATGACAGAAACGAGCTTATTGGTAGTGTAAATCTTGATATTAACATTACTAAAGATTTAAAGTTCGAAACTTCATATAGTTACCAGTATAGAGGAAACATCTTTAAGAGCATGTCAAACCAATTTTATGGTTTTGGTTCTTCAGCTGGTGGTGAGTTATTCCAAAGTAATCAAACAAACGAGACAAGTAACTTCTTACAGTTATTCCGTTATAGAAAAGATTTTGGAAAACACTCAATCGAAGCACTTGCTGCACATGAAAGTAATGAGTTAAGTTTCAAAGTTCAAACTGGTTCTAAGTCTGGTGCTGAGGTTCCATTTGCTCTTGAGTTAACGCAATACATTGTTAATCAAGATCCTGCTGAAGGTTTCCAAGAAGGAAGAACATTAGAATCTTATTTCGGTCAAGTAAATTATGACTTCGACGATAAATACTACTTAACAGGGTCTATCCGTCGTGATGGGTCTTCAGTATTCGCTGATAATAAGTGGGATACATTCTGGTCTGTTGGTGGTGCATGGATTATGTCTAATGAATCATGGTTAGAAGACAGTGATTTCTTAAGATATTTAAAAATTAAAGGATCATTTGGTTTAGCTGGTGATGAGGCTGGTGTAGTTTCGGCAACTGGTCAATATTACAATGGTGTTAACCTATTTGACGTTACAAACTTAGACGGTGGTTTTGCTGTATCTTTAGTTGGTAATATTGCAAATCCTGATATTACTTGGGAAAGAAAGAAACAATTACAAGCTGGTGCTGAATTTACACTTGGAGACATTGTAGATGGTAGTATCGATTGGTATAGAAATGATACAGAGAACTTATTTTTCAATAAGCCTGTAAATCCATCTTCTGGTTCAAATGGACTTTTAGTAAATGATGGTGAGTTAAGAAATACAGGTGTAGAATTTGATTTAAACTTCCATGTTGTAAACAAGGAAAATGTTTCATTAGATGTTGCCGTTAACGGTGCACACTATAACAATGAATTATTAGCATTACCAGATCAAACTCCAGACGAATTTATCAACAGAGCAACTACTGCTCTTCAGGTAGGTCGTTCTATTTTTGACTTCTACATGAGAGAGTATGCTGGTGTAGATCCTGCAGACGGGTTCCCAATGTGGTACGAGTATTTCGATGATTTAAATAACAATGATATTTTAGATCCAGGTGAAGAGATTGAAGCGAATTCATTAGAAGTTCATAAATTTAGAAACCCTGATTCTGATAATTTCAAGAAAAGAGTCACTAAAGAGTATGATACTGCAACAGAGCTTTGGGCTGATAAGTCAGTTATTCCAGACCTTCAAGGTGCATTCAGATTACAAGGTAACATCCATAACTTCACTTACGGTGTTCAGTTTACATATCAGTTTGGTGGTTATGCGTATGATAACAATTATAGAGAATTCTTTGAGCGTGGATTTGCTACTGCTAGTGGTACGTTACACGCAGATATTAGAGATAGATGGCAACAACCAGGTGACATAACTAATGTACCATTATTAGGTAATGGTTCTGTTCCTAACGATGTTGGGCAAAGTGATAGATTTATCATAAGCTCTGACTATATTGCCTTAAACAGTGTTAATATCGGTTATAACTTACCAAGTAAGTTTTTGGACAAAACTGGTATTGATAATGTAAACATATTCTTCTCTGGAGATAACTTATTTATCTCTACTGCAAGACAAGGATATAACCCAACAGTAAGAGAAGCAGGTTTCACAGCTAGAAATATCTATGCGCCACTTTCTTCTTTCACTCTTGGTTTAAGATTGAAATTTTAACTTAAAAAAAAGCGATATGAAAAAAAGTGTTTTAAAATTAATTGGTTTAGGTTGTTTATTGATTGGCCTTCATAGTTGTGAGGAGGACTTCTTAGACCAACAGCCTACTGAATTTATTTCAGAAACTGAATTAGGAGAGGTTGTAAACTTAAATCCTGGATTAGTACAAGGTTCAGTGGATGGTATTTATACAACTATGTTTACCAGTGGTACTGGTGGTACAGGTGGTCATGATGACTTTGGTCAAAAAGCTTATGATATATTCTCTGATATGTTATGTAGTGATATGGCTTTATCAGGTAGTGTTTATGGATGGTATAGAGCTTCTATAACAGAAATGCAAGCTACTCAAGATTTTACGTTTACGGATAACTTCCAAACGTGGTCTTATTACTATAGTCAGATACTAAATGCTAACTTAGCGATGTCAAATTTAGGTGGTCCAGATGCGGATCCTGAAAATCCAGAAGTAAGAGCATTATTAGGTCAATCTTTAGCATCTAGAGCGCATTCATTCTTTATGTTAGCTCAATTGTATGCTGATGATTATTCAGCTGATCAGCCAATCCTACCATTATATGATAGATTAACTGCTGAGACTTTACCAAAGTCTACTCAAGCTGAAGTTTATGGATTAATTGAAAGTGATTTAAACAGAGCTATTGAATTATTAGAAGGATACACAAGAGGTTCTAAAGCTCAGATAGATCAGTCTGTTGCAAAAGGAATTTTAGCTTATGCAATAGCAGCTCAGAGACAAAGATGGGATATGGTTGCGGCATATGCTAACCAAGCTCGTAATGAATCAGGTACTGTTTTAATGCCTCCAACTGCTGATACATTTGGTATCTTAGGTGGTTTTAATGAAGTTGGTAACCCTTCTTGGATGTGGGGAGTTGACATCAATGAAAATTCTGGTGTTGGTCTTGTTTCTTGGTGGGGACAAGTAGATTTCTTCTCTTATAGTTATGCTGCTGTTGGTGATACTAAGGTTATGGACGAAGGTTTATATAATAGTATGAGAGCAGATGATATCAGAAGAGATCAGTTCTTTGCTACACCTGGTGCAAACTACTTACAACCATTATTTAAGCAATATGATGCTGATCGTGTGCCATTTGGTACTTCTACGCAAGTAAAAGCTGATTATGTATACATGCGTCATGCTGAAATGATTTTATTAGAGGCTGAAGCATTAGCTAGACTAGGACAAGATGGACAAGCTAGAACAGTTTTACATTCTTTAGTTGATAATAGAGTTGTAGACCCTTCTTATATAGATGCATTAAGTGGACAGGCGTTAATCGACGAGATCTACATGCAAACTAGATGGGAATTGTGGGGTGAAGGTAAATCTTATTTTGCAATGAAGAGAAATCAAGCAACTATTACTAGAGGTAATAACCACTTGTCTTTCGTTGGAGAATCGATTGCTCATAATGATGACAGATTAACTTTTGAGATCCCTCAAAGAGAGATTCAGGATAATCCGAATATCAACGATCAAAACTAAATAAAATCAAAAAGACTTATCTCAAATGAAGAAAATTTTAAAATTATTAATAGTTGGATGTCTTGTTCTTACTTACAGTTGTGAGGAAGATAAGGATACCCTAACACCTAACTACATAGCTTTCGGAGTTGATGAAATCACTGAGACTGTAGATGTTGGTGAAGGAAGTAAAACAATTGACATTAATATTTATACTGGTAACAAGACTGGATCAGATAGAACATTCAGTTTAACAACTGCTAATTCTACAGCTGATGCTGCAGCTTATTCTGCACCTAGCTCTGTAGTTATTGAAGCAGGAACAAATTCTGCAACTGTTCAGGTGACTGTATTAGAAGCAGGTTTAACATTTGATTTTCAAGAAATCTTGTTAGAGTTCACGCCAACAACAGACATTGATACTATTGCAGAAACAGCTGTAGTTTCAATTAACGCGGCGTTATTGTGTCCACCAGCAACAGCTGGTAATGTTACTATAGAAATAGATACAGATAACTGGCCAGATGAGACATCTTGGGCTGTTACTGATGCGTCTGGTGCTGTAGTTGCTTCTGGAGGACCTTATAATAATCCAGCAGATGACTTTACAACAATTGTTGTGAATGTTACCTTAGGAGCAGGTTCGTACACTATGACATTAAATGATTCATATGGTGATGGTGGTAGTACTTTTAGAGTAATTAATGGTTGTGGTCAAGTATTGGCAACTGATTCCGTTGGTGGCTCTACCGTTTCTGGCACATTTTCTATATAATTATAGGATACTAATTATTACTAAAGACCGTTATTCTAAATAACGGTCTTTTTTTATGGAGTTATTTAATATTTGTTCAACATTAGTTGGTTAATTATTTAATTACATTTGTATCAAAACCTACATAAATAACCTTTGAGAATTAGTTAAATTTAATGTTTGCCAAGAATATTTTTACCATCTTTTTAGTTTTGTTTGTGGTTAATACAATGTATTCGCAAACTAAATTAAGTACTGGGAATGTTAAGAGACCGGATAATCCTTTCGGTGAGGATACATCAGCAGTTAAAAGGGCAAAGGGATTTAAGAATGTGGCCTCTATTGATATGTATCTTCAATTTAATACTGAAGTTGATACATCAATTGTAGATACAACTTTGGTAATCAATAAGCATTACAAGTTTAATTATCTGCAAAGAGACAATTTTGGTTTAATGCCATTTGCTAATATTGGCCAGACCTATAATACCTTAACCTATAATCCAAAGGGTAAAAGTTTAATGCCCTTATTTGGTGCTAGGGCTAGGCATTTTAATTATTACGATTCAGATGATATAAAGTATTATGAAGTACCAACACCTTGGACAAGATTAACTTATAAAACTGCATTTCAGCAAGGTCAAATGTTAGATGCTTTTTTTTCTGTGAATTTATCTAAGCAATTTAATTTTTCTATTGCTTATAAAGGATTAAGATCCTTAGGTAATTATCAGAATGCTCTAACCAGTTCTGGTAATTTCAGATTTACGTCTAATTATAAATCAAAGAATAATCGATATAACGCCAGAGGTCATATCGTAATGCAAGATTTATTGAATCAAGAAAATGGTGGGTTGCAAGATGTAGATCTTGAGAATTTTGAAACTGGTAATGAGGAGTTTTTAGATAGGTCAGTCTTCGATCCTAATTTCGAGAATGCTGAAAATATTCTTGTTGGTAAACGATTTTACTTAGATCACTCATATCAAATTATTAAGAAAAACGATTCATTAGATAGCAATAACTTATACATTAACAATACTATTTCCTTTGAAGATAAGTATTACGATTACACACAAAGTTCATCTGAAACTGATTATTTCGGTGATTCGTTTACTAATGAAATAAAGGATAAAGTGACATTAGAGAATTTTCAAACGAAAATTGGTTTTCTTTATCAAAATGATTTATTGGGAAACCTTTCCTTTAATTTAAACTATACCAATTTAAATTATGGATATAACAGCGTTGTTTTAATTGCAGATGAATTAATACCCAATAGAATTAAGACTAGTTTTATTGGAGTTGATGCTGGTTATTCAAAAGAAATTGGCGCTCTAAAATTACAAGGTACCGCTGGCTTGAATTTGTCTGACGAATTCAGTGGTAATTATATCGATGCTAACCTAACTCTAAAAATTAAGGAAGATATCAGCTTCGGTGGAGGAATAAATATTACGTCTAGACTACCTAATTATAATTATTTGCTTTATCAATCCGACTATATCAATTACAATTGGTATAATCTCGATTCTTTTAAAAATATTAATTCACAACAACTTTCCGTTTATCTAAATTCAGATAAATACTTAAATGCTAAATTAGATATAACTAATATTGATAATTACACCTATTTCAATTTGGATGCTACACTTGATGGCATTAAAGTTATAAGACCAACCCAGTATGATAAATCACTTCAGTATTTGAGATTGAAATTGGAAAAAGAACTTAAATTTGGAAATTTTGCTTTGGACAATACGGTAATGTACCAGAATGTTGTTAGTGATGACGACGTTTTAAACGTACCTGCATTGCTAACCAGAAATACGTTTTATTATTCTAATCAAATTTTCAAAAATGCAATGACATTACAAACGGGTGTTACATTTAATTACTTTACTAAGTATAATATGAATGGATACGATCCCTTACTCGCAGAGTTTTATACTCAAAATGATTCCGAGTATGGTGGATTTCCCCGATTAGATTTTTTTATTAATGCAAAAGTTAGGCAGACACGTATATTCTTAATGGCTGAACATTTTAATTCCGCCTTTACTGGGTTTAATTTTTATTCAGCTCCAAATCATCCTTACAGAGATTTCACAGTAAGGTTTGGATTGGTTTGGGACTTTTTTCTATAATAAAATATTAGCAATAATTATCTAACATCTTGACAGGTAGGCATTTGTTTTGGGCTGTTTTTTTTTTCTGAAAAAAAGGTTGTCAAAGTGCTTGTTATGTAGTTAAAGGGATTTATATTTGCG
>NZ_JAIUJS010000011.1 GCF_020166345.1 Winogradskyella vincentii
GCTTTGATGTCAATAGTCTATTGGTACAAGGCGGAGGAAGCTTGTGCGCATCGTTGGATGTAGCTGGGGCGCCAGTTCACGTAGAGGAAGAAACAGAAGCTTGTACTGCTGAAGCAGGTAGGTTAAGATCAAGTAGCATATTAACGTGCTTAAGTGGTGGCGTGGCTACCATTAGTGCTAATCAAGTAGTGCCAGCTGAAATACCAACTGGTTATGAGCAATTATTTGTTTTGACAAACGCATTTAATCTAACGATATTAGATGTGTCAAGTACTCCTGAATTTGTGGTTTATCATGCTGGTTTTTACAGAATTCATAGTCTTGTTTACAATCCTGATACATTGGATTTAAGTATTGTTGATTTTGGTACTACAACGGCATTTGATGTTTTACCATTGTTACAACAAGGTGGTGGTGAAATTTGTGCATCTCTTGATGCAAAAGGAACTGTAACATTGGTGTTGCCAGGTTTCTTTTGCAATATTTTTGGTGGGTATTATTTCGGAAAAGATATAAATAATGACAAAGATGTTGTGAACACATGGGTAAATCAATATGACAGTTATAATGACTTTGAAAAGGATATGCTAAATGAGTTGACAGTGACTTCTGTTTATCCAAACCCGGTAAAACAAGATTTAAACGTAAATACTATTTTGTTAGATGAAGAATCAGTTGATTATACAATTGTGGATATGCAAGGAAGAATGTTAAAGCAAGGTGTTATTACTACGATGTCTAATGATTCATTTCAGATAGATATGAGCAACTTAAGTAACGGAACATATATTCTTCAACTTAAATCAGAGTTCAGGAACTATACTACTAAAGTGCAGTTGCAACGATAACTTATTATCTAGAATAGATTTAAAGCCACTAGTTTTCTAGTGGCTTTTTTTATTTGTTTAATACTCGATATACAGGGTATTGCATGTGGGCTTTCTCATAATTTCCACTTTGTTTATGTATCCAATCTAATTGCGCATACCAGTTCTCTGCAAATTCTTTATCAAATGTTTTTCTGAGGTTAAAATCAATCTGCAGTTTTGGATTTGCTCTTAAGACTAAATTTGCTCTGTCCTCCCATACATAAGGAGAAAATCCTTCTTTTTGCTGTAATATTGTATCGAAAAAATTCCAATTAAAGAAAGAATCAATAGCTGTAGGTTCCAAAGTTTCTATAAGATATCTAATTGAAGGTTGATCAGTGTAAATTAGATAATCATCCTTTCTGAATTTAATTTCCACAATGGATGACTTTACTTTTGTGGCGTAGTGTGAATAGTGTCCTTCATAAGGTGATCTTCGGGTTTTGTAGTCATCAATTTTATAAGATTCTACCTCTATAATTGTATCATTTTCTAATTGTGATAATTCTACATCATTTAATTGAACAAGGTCAATTACATTATGCCATCCCTGAGGAATTATATATGCTTTGGGTATTTCAATTTCTGAGTTTGATTTAAAGTAATTACGATATTTAACAGGCTTTTCAAATGGTTTTGTTCTGTCATATTTTAATCTTTGTTTTCCGGTTAGCTCGCTGGGTATCATAAAACCTTCAAATCCTTTAAAATTTAAAGTTGAAGACTTTGTAGTATCAATACTCCAGGTTAAAGGGTAGGTCCCACCAGCAGACCAAGTTTTTAATTGTTTATTTCTTAGTGCTTTGATTTGATCACCTTCTTCCTCAATAATTTCAATCATACTTACCATAAGCTCGTACGTTCCTTCAACCCTTTGTTGATATGGTTTTAGCATGTGGGTTTCAATCATCATACCGAGTGTATTAAATAGTGTGGTATAACCAGTGGAGTAACGTGGTGAATCCATAAATTGAGAAAAACCAGATTCTGGTGTTCTGTTAAATACATTTACATAAGGTGTAATGTCCCAAGTTTTTTCTTTCAATTTTTCTTCCAGATTAGGCATCATTTTATCATTGATATACTTGCCCAAAACACCACCCATTTTATTGTGTTGTGTAAAAAGATGCGTAAGTGTGTATTGATAATCAGCGCCATTACTAACATGATTATCAATAAAAACATCTGGTTTTACCAAATGAAATATTTGAGTAAATGTGCGAGCATTTTTACTGTCGGATTTTATAAAATCTCTATTTAAATCATAGTTGCGAGCATTTCCTCTAAAGCCATATTCTTTAGGTCCATTTTGGTTTGTACGCGTTCCGGAATTTCGGTTAAGACTACCACCAACATTATAGATTGGGATTGTCACTAATATTGTTTTTTCTGGTTTATCAATTTTATTTTGAACGATATCCCTGAAGAGCATCATTGTAGCATCAATGCCATCTGACTCACCAGGATGAATTCCATTGTTTATTAATAAAATTCTATTTGTATCTCTTAACTTGTCAAAATCATCTCCAGTACCATTAGTGTTCAGTGTAACAAGGTGCAATGGTTTTCCCGAATCCGTTTCTCCAATAGGTTTTATTGTTATTTCATTATAGGATTCTGCCAAGTCAGAATAGAATTGAATTGTCTGATCGTAAGTAGCAGTTTCAAGCCCCTTACTTTCTTCAAATATTGTAATGAAAGATTGTGATTTATCATTATTGGAATCTTTAGAACAAGACACTATAATTAGACATATAAATAGAAGTTTTTTCATATTCATAAAAATGACGAAAGGTTAAACGTTTCAATATCAAACATAAAGATTTTAATGCACAAAAACTCATTTGAAACTAATTTTCAAATAATAAAAAAGAGTAATTTTACACCACTTTCAAAAAACTAAAAATGCAACAGACAACAGACACAATTTTGATGGTTCGCCCAGTAAATTTTAGGAAGAATGAACAAACTGCTGTAAACAATTATTTTCAGGAGGATATGTCATTGAAGAATACTGAAATTAATACAAAGGCTCAAGAGGAATTTGATGGGTTTGTGAAAAAATTGAGAGCGGTAGGTATTAATGTTATCGTTGTAAGTGATGATGTGTTAATGGATACACCAGATTCAATATTTCCTAATAATTGGGTTAGTTTTCATAGTAATGGTGATGTTGCAATTTATCCTATGTTTGCGGAAAATAGAAGGCTTGAAAGAAGAGATGAAATTTTCATGAAATTAGAAGAAGAAGGTTTTAAAATTGAAAATATTGTTGATTATACTTCGGCTGAGGAAGAAGGGGTTTTTTTAGAGGGTACTGGAAGTATTTTAATGGATAGGGTTAATCAAAAGGCATATTGTGCATTATCTCCAAGAGCAGATGAAGAATTATTTATAGAGTTTTGTGAAGATTTTGAATATTTCCCAGTGATTTTTAATGCCAATCAAACGGTTAATGGAGAGCGTTTACCCATCTATCATACAAATGTTATGATGTGCTTGGCTGAAAACTTTGCTGTAATTTGTTTGGACTCAATTGATGATAAAAAGGAGAGAAAAAATGTTATTAAACATTTAAAGCAAACCAATAAGGAGGTAATTTCTATTACGGAAGAACAGATGCATCAATTTGCTGGTAATATGCTTCAATTAAGAGGCGAAAATGATCAGCGTTATTTAGTAATGAGTGGTGCAGCACATAAAAGCCTATCTAAAGATCAAATTGCAAAAATTGAAAAACATTGCCCAATTATATCAAGTTCCTTAGATACTATTGAAACATGTGGTGGTGGCAGTGCAAGATGTATGATGGCTGAGGTGTTTTTGCCTAAACACTAGTCTAATTTGTTAAATATATAACCACCTTTTTCTGCTCCCCATACGTGGTTACCATCAGCATCAAAACCACGATCCCACGAAATAATTTTATCCTCTAATATTTCTACTTCACTTTGTGCATAGGATGCCCCTCTTAATGAACTGGCACAAGGCTTATCACCTGTTTTGCCATTAAAATGATTTGGCCCAATACGTTTTAAAACAACTTCGCATCCACTTTTTAGAGAAATATCATTAATTGAAATAGAGTCAAAAGCTTTTAGGTTCTTCCATTTTCCTATCCAAAGTGAGTCTGCATTTAAAGTATATACTTCAGAAATAAATGTACTATCATTAACTCTTTTTACCTCATAAATTCTTTGGCGATATGGTTTGTTCTGCATACTGTTCAAGGCTTGCTCAACATATAAGAAATTACCTTTATCTTCCCAGATAGGATACATGTGCAATGATATATTAAAATATGTGGAGTCCACTTGAGATTGAATTTCAGAGTTAAATGACCCTTGCATCATCGTGAACAACTCCGATAAATCTTTATCTGCTTTAAGCTCTTCTGGAGTGTTGTTTTTGCAACTAAAAATAAGACCAATAAAAAGGAATATAATGGCAATAGATTGTCTCATGTAAATTAAAGTTAACTCCCTAAATATATTAAAAGTTATGTGGTAGGAGCTTGTTTTGGCAGTTCAATGAAGAATTTACTACCAACATTTAGTGTGCTTTCTACCCAAATTCTACCATTATTCAATTCTACCAAATCTTTAGCAATTGTGAGGCCTAGACCAGTACCTTTTTCATTTTTGGTACCTATAGTTGTGAAGTTTTTATTAGCCTTAAAAAGTTTGTCTAGATTTTCTCTAGAGATTCCAACACCTGTATCTTCAACACAGATAAGAGCTTTGCCATTAACATCTTGGTTTGAAACTGTAATTACATCACCTGTTCTACTAAATTTCACGGCATTGGTAATTAAATTTTGAATAACAATTTCAATCATACTTCTATCGGCATAAACAAAATCTCTTTGAGATTCATCGATAAGTACAATGCGTTTGTCCTCTAATTTTTGTTCTACTAAGGCAATCTTATTTTGGAATACCTCTTGAATATTGAAGTGTTCTTGTTTTGGTTCTAAATTTTGTAGTTGTGATTTAGACCAATTAAGCAGATTAAAAAGAAGTGCTGAAGCATTATTTGCATTCTCGCTTAACTCAGGTATTAGATCGTTGAACTCTTCTCTAGAGATGCTATCCTCTTTCAATAAATCTAAAAATGCTTTAATTGAAGAAATGGAATCTTTTAAATCGTGGGACACAATTGAGAATAACTTATCCTTAACTTGATTTACTTCTTCTAGATGATGCGTTTGTTCTAGAATTGCATCATTTCTAATTTTCTCAAGTTCTAATTCTTCTTTTTGCTCATTTACTTTTTTCTTATAGCCAGATAATTTTACAAGGCTGTAGATTAATAGTCCAGAGAGTAATAATAAAGCAAGAATTCCTCCATAAAAATATAGAGGATTCTTGCTAAACCAATTGTCTTTACCATCATTAGGTTGGATGGTATTTTCGCTATCAACAAAAGGATCATTGTCTTCAATATCTAAAGGTTCTAATTCTGTAGGGTAAACGGGTTGTTCTTCTTTAGATAGTTCGTCTTTTAAATCGTAATATTTATTCTGCCAAAAAAATGCATTCTGGTAATAACCTCGTGTAGAATCTAATGCAATATGTAGTTTGTAATTCTCTAAAAGTTCTGTCTTATTGTCTATTTTTTGGGCTATAGTATAGGCCTCGTTGAGTTGTAATTCTGCTAGTTTTACTTTTCTACGTTGTAAGTTTAAATTTCCAATAGCATTGAGAGTCCTTAGTAACCCTTCTTCATTACCTTGTCTACGATTGTATTGTAGCCCTTCTACAAGTAAAGAGGAAGCCTTGTCATATTCTTTAAACTTTAAATACTCGCTACCGAGTTTGGGCAATATTTCTCCTCTTAATTCTTGATCAGAATCAGGAAGAATCAGATCTAGAACCTTCTCGTAATATTCTATGGCTTTGCGATGTTCTTTCCTAAGCGAATATAAATCTGCTATATTTTTAGTTGAACTTTTAATACCATCAAAATCATCAATCTGCTTTCTAATAGCTAGAGCTTTAAAATTAAAATCTATTGCCTTGTCGATTTGATTGGTTTTAAAATAAGCTTCGGCTAAATTATTGTATGCGGAACTTAATTCACCCTTAAGACCCTTTTCCTCAAATATGTCAATTGCTGATAGCGAATTTCTAAGTCCAACTGCATAGTTGCCTCTTTTTATCTCTATCAGTCCAATACTGTTACTCACTTTGGCAACACCTAAAGAATCTTTTATTTGTAGAAAGTACTGACGTGATTTGTTATAATTATCAATGGCATTGAAATAGTCATTTTTTTGAGTGTAGATAAGTGCTCTGTAATAACTGCTCTCAGCAAGTCCTTTTAGATAATTTAAGTCTTCTGATAGTTTGGAGGTTCGGTTGACATAGAGCATTGCTTTTTTATAATCTTCAATGTCATATAATTCATTGATGAGTTCAATTGACAAATCTACCTTAGTAGAATCTTGGTCTTGAAATGCCAACTGTACGGTAAGATTATCTATTCTCTCATTTTGGGCAAAACCTGAAAATGAGACAACAAATAACAACAATGTCAGTATCCACCTCATGCTGGGGAGATGTTACAGAGAATTGTGTTGTTTTGGGTAGAAAAACTTTTATACTGATATACAAAATGTAAGTTCACACAAAACAAAATCAACCTAGTTAATGTTTGTTCCTTAAGCCTCATCAAAGTTTGGGACGTTTGTTAATAGCCTACCAAAAATGCATCAATGCTGTCAAAATCACTAATTATCGGGATTTAATACCAATAAATTAGATAAAAGGGCAGATGAAAATCACTAAAAAAAAGCTAAATCGACCAACGGTAAAAAACATAGAAAAACTACCGTTTTATCGATGAAATGCACGTTTCTTTTAATTGTCTATTTTACAGTAAGTTAGGTCTTTGGTGGTTGGAAGATGCATATATTTATTGTGATAAATAAACTTGAATAAAAAAATCAATTATTAGACTAATTCTTGTCAAAATTTCATGTGGTTTTCATCATTGACTAGAATTGCAAAATCCTACCGAGCATGAGCTTTGATTTCATGATTTAAAAAAGACAGAACTCATATACTTTTAATTAGAAGTTTTTGTCTTTTATGGCACAGATTGATTTTAAGCATTAGTGTTGGCAATTTATGCAATGCTTCTAATATTAAAACAATTAATCTGCTATCTTTGCAGGCGTTTAGAAACACAATATTAAACTTAAAATGAATCTTCAGGAAACTTTAGAAATACAAGTTAAAGAAGCAGTGCAAAAATTGTTTCAAGCTGAACTGCCATCAGTTGAATTTCAATCAACACGCAAGGAGTTTGCTGGTGATATTACCGTAGTAGTTTTTCCAATGCTTCGTGTAGTAAAAGGCAATCCTGTAGTAATAGGTGAGCAAATCGGAGAATATTTGAAATCAAACCTGGATTTGGTTAAAGACTTTAATGTTGTTAAAGGATTTCTGAATGTTGAAATTGATGACTCGTACTATCTGGATTTCTTAAATGCTATAAAGGATAAGGGTAATTATGGTTATGTTGATAGATTAGATGAAGGAGCTGTAATGGTAGAATATTCTTCGCCAAATACAAACAAGCCATTACACTTAGGGCATGTTAGAAATGTATTATTAGGATATAGTGTCTCTGAAATATTGAAAGCATCTGGTAAAAAAGTTTATAAAACTCAAATTATCAATGATAGAGGAATACATATTTGTAAAAGTATGTTGGCCTGGAAACGTTTTGGAAATGGTGAAACACCTCAGACTACTGGATTAAAAGGAGATAAACTCGTTGGAAATTATTACGTAGAATTTGATAAAGCCTATAAAGCAGAGATTTCTGAATTGGTAAATAAAGGACAATCGGAAGATGATGCTAAAAAGAATGCTCCAATTTTGTTGGAAGCACAAGAAATGTTACGTAAATGGGAAGCTGGAGATGAAGAGGTAGTGGCATTATGGAAAACTATGAACCAATGGGTATATGATGGTTTTGAAGCAACCTATAAAGCCATTGGAGTAGATTTTGACGCTTATTATTATGAAAGTGACACCTATCTTTTAGGCAAGGAGTTTATCGCCGAAGGATTAACAACAGGTGTGTTTTTTAAGAAGAAGGATGGTTCTGTTTGGTGCGATTTAACCGAAGATGGATTAGACGAAAAAATAGTTTTAAGAAGTGATGGTACAGCTGTCTATATGACACAAGATATAGGTACTGCGATTCAGCGATTAAAGGATTACCCAGATGTTGGAGGTATGGTTTATACCGTAGGTAATGAGCAAGACTATCATTTTAAAGTATTGTTTTTAATCTTAAAGAAGCTTGGTTTTGAATGGGCAAAGAATTTATATCATTTAAGTTATGGTATGGTAGATTTACCAAGTGGTAAAATGAAGAGTAGGGAAGGTACTGTAGTTGATGCTGATGATTTAATACAAGAAATGGCGGATACTGCTGAAGAGATTTCTAAAGAACTTGGGAAGCTTGATGATTATAATGAAAATGAAAAGAAAGCTCTATACAAAACTATAGGTCTTGGTGCATTAAAATATTTCATTTTAAAAGTTGATCCTAAGAAAAGAATCTTGTTTGATCCTAAAGAATCTATAGATTTTCAAGGGAATACAGGACCGTTTATTCAATATACATATGCAAGGATCCAATCTATACTGAGAAAATCAAAGGAGTCTGGAAATACAGAGGTATTGGATATTTCGCTTCATGAAAAGGAGAAACAGTTGTTAAAACAATTGGAGTTATTCCCTGAAGTGATACAAAACGCAGCGACACAACACAGTCCTGCTTTAATTGCAAACTACACATACGACTTGGTTAAAGATTTCAATTCCTTCTATCAAAATGTTTCAATTTTGGGAGCTGATTCAGATAAGGAAAAAACATTTAGAGTAGCTTTATCCAGAACTGTTGGTCAAACTATAAAAAATGCTTTCAGTATTCTGGGAATAGATGTTCCTGAACGCATGTAATTCTTTAATAACAGGCGGTGCAATACATATTTTAACCATTTTGTGGATAGAAAAATGCCACGATTTTCGTATCTTTACTAATGGCATTTTATAAAAATCTATAGTATTGTTTAATCTAAAAAATGCAGTTATGGAACGGTTAATTTTTAAGAATAAATTGAGTTTTATAGGTCTTGGTTTGATGTTATTTTTATTGTCACCAAGCTTTGCTCAAAATACATATTCCGAATATAAAGGAAAAGTAGTTGATGCTAGAAATAACAGGGCTTTAGAATATGTAAGTCTAAATGTGTTGGAAACTAATATAAGTACAATAACAAATTCTGAAGGAGAATTTTTATTAAAGGTACCAGAGGCTTATAAGGATTCTAAAATTGTTGTTGCCTTATTAGGGTACACAAAAAAGGTAATTAATCTTACCGATCTATCAGAAAACACATCTGTAATTAAATTGGAAGAGGCGTATACAGAACTTAAAGAAGTTAATGTTTCAGCTTTTAAAGATGCTGGTAAATTAGTTAGAAAGGTATTTGCCGAAAAAAGTAAGACCATTCAAAATCAGTCAGTGTACATGACAGCTTTTTATAGGGAAACTATAAAACGTAGAAATAGAAATGTTTCTTTAACTGAGGCCGTAGTAAATATTTTAAAACAACCTTATACTTCTGCAAATAGAGATGCCGTAAAATTAGGTAAGGCTAGAAAAAGTACAGATTATAAACGATTAGATACGGTGTCCGTAAAATTACAAGGAGGTCCGTTTTCAACATTGTATTTAGATATTATGAAATATCCTGAATATATTTTTACTGAGGAAAGTTTTGATACCTATAGATTTTCTTTTGACGCTCCTACCACTGTGAATAATAGAAATGTTTATGTGGTTGATTTTAAGCCTAGAAACAAGACCTTAGATTTAAGCTATTTCGGTAAGTTATATATTGATGTAGAAACTCTGGCATTGGTAAGTGCTAGTTATTCGTTGGATGTTAGTAACAAAGGCAAATCAAGAAACCTATTGGTTAAGAGAAAACCAAGAGATATTGTTGTTTATCCATTAGAAGCTAAATACAAGGTAGATTACAAACAAAATCGAGGTAAATGGTATTACAGTTACTCTAACCTGAGCTTAAAATTTAAGGTCAATAAAAAACGGGAAATCTTCAATAAAGTCTATACACTCTCTAGTGAAATGGCTGTAACGGATTGGGAATTAAATACTGATGATATTAAAATAAAAAACAAGGACAAATTACGTCCTACTGTAATTATTACTGATGCCATTTCAGGATTTTCAGACCCTGATTTCTGGGGAGAGTACAATCTTATTGAGCCAGATAAATCAATAGAATCTGCAATTGAAAAGATTAGAAAGAACATTAAGAAAGAACAAGAGAAAAACAGTCTTCCTTAATTGTATTTTCCCTTACCAGTTATCGCTTGTTTAATATGAGCCAAATGATGGTTGCTGTGCCATGCATAGACTCCTATGGTTTCTTCTATGGTATAAATTTTTCCGTATTCTGGATGGACAAATTCTCTTTTTAATTCTTCATCATTTAAACCTTTAAGAAGTATACCCAATTTTTGATGCACGCCTTTGAGTATTGAAATGGAAGAATCTAAAGGTTCATCATAATCAGATAATTTGGCAAACCTATCCTCAAAATATGGTCGTATTGCAGGTCTATGTTCAGTTAGCGCGAGTTTAAACCGTGTGATACTATTAATGTGGCTATCTGCACAATGGTGAACCACTTGTTTAATAGTCCATCCTTCTGGTCTATATTTATAGTTGAGTTCAACCTCACTCAATTTTTCTGTTAAGTTTAAAATTGAAGAAGGTAAGTTTTCAATAGTTTCAATCCAGTTGGCAATATGTTTTGCATCTATTTTTTCGGGCTTTTGAAATTCACCAATCGGAAACCTAAGTTTATGAAATTCTTGTTCAGTCATAATAGATTTTATTCTGATGATTTTTTGAAGTTATATCTATATGTATATCCAATACTCATTTCCGTAAAATCTGCTTGTCCTAAATTGGCATTAATATGCGCTCCTATAAAGATATTATGTTTTGGTGATTTATTAGTTGACCATAAATAATATTTTAGTCCCATTCTTGACGAAATGGTCCTTTTTATTTCGTAATACCAATCTAATTCGCCAAGTACAACTATGGTTTCTCCATTTCCAGTTTGGTAAGAATAACCTTGGTTAAGTTGCCAGTCTATTTTATAAAAAGGTTTATGAATATTCAAACCTAAATCAAATTCAAAACCAACATGTCCTAATAATAATTCTGATGTTGCGAAAAGTCCAAAATTAGTGGCATAACCAAATGGGTTATCTTTAAAATGTGGTAATTGCTCTTCTAATAAAGTGCCATTATTATTTATGTAATCGTAATAATGCTCATAGAAACGGTAATAGAAACCGCCTCCAAATTTAAAGGTGTTATTAATTATTTTTCCTGCATTCATTGCTATTGAATAAACCTCTTTTTTAGTATTGAATTCTTCTGAAAGTACATTTTGTCCTATGCCTAGTCGCCAAGAAAAATAATTTTGTGACTTAGATTTAAAATTATGTTTTACATCATCATTGATTTGTATTTCTTTTGAATCAATTTTCGCTGAAATGCTAGCGACTAAAGAATTAAGACCTTGGTTTGGCAATCTTGTATGACCATTAGAATGATGTAAATAGCCTAATCCAAAACGATAAGCAATATTATTTTTATTCACTAAATCGCGATATAGAAATGATCGAAATGACCAATTGATGTCAGTAGTTATTGCTCTATTAAATGGATTATTTACTTCGTCATATTGTGTATTAGTGTACGAAGCTCCAAAACCTACATGAACATTTAAATTTGGGATTCGTTTCTTTAAAAGTGAGAACTCTATAAATGGTAAAAGAGAAATTGCTTGACCAACTTTTTCAGAATTTCCAAAATCCGTATAACCAATGCTAATTCCTGTTTTTGGATAATTTAATCTGGCAGCCCATTCTTTATTTGGTTTAAAGTTATAATTCCCTAAACTGAAGAATATATTTTTTTGAAGATTGGTTTTTGGAAAATCAGTATTTGCTTCAAGGGTCTTTCCTAACATTAATTCTAAAACATAGAATGAAGATTCCTTTTCTAAAGTGTCTTTAGATTGACCTGTTAGACTAAGTGCATAACACAGTACAGAACAGGTTGTCAAAAATTTGAAAAATGATTTAATAAGAAACGAGTTAGTTGGTTGAGTTTAAAATTAATAACTAAAATCTTATTCTTAAACTTAAATTAGGTGTAAATTTTAAAGACCTATTGTCTATTTGAACAATGGTATTGTCAGAATCAAAAGTATAAAAGCGATTAATGATATTGGTTTGATCAAATAAATTCCAGATTGAGGCACCAACTTCTGCTTTGATATTATTCTTAAAATTAAAATTATAAATGGCAGAAACGTCAGTTCTAAAATAATTGCTAATTCTAGAGCTATTCGGTGTTTTGTATTCTATTGTGCTATTAGTATCATCTTGGGTTTCACTTGGCTCAGTATAAGGTCTACCAGAATGCCAATTGATACCTAATCCTATTTTTAAATTATCAATATTATAAGTAAACGAAGCATTTGCAGTATGTGTTAAATCTAATGTATTTGGAAATGGACTTCCATCATTTAAATTTCTAAATGTATAATCGTTTTTACTATAAGAATAACTTAACCAAGTGCTAAAATCTTCAAACCTTTTATTAATTAGAAAGTCAACACCTTTAATTGTGTACGAACCAATATCATTTACAAATTGAAATTGATTTTGAAACCCTTGACTTTTTGCTGTTATATTGTCTACAAACTTGTAATAGCCTTCAGCTGAAATTAATAAATCATTTTTATCATAGCTCAATCCAATTGATGCCTGTTGACTTTTAATGATAGGAACATCAGTTCCATTTGCGAGTTGCCAACGTCTTTTTTCAATACCAAAAAAATCTTGTTGTAGGTCTATAATTTGGGTAATAGATTGACTTTTTAATTCGGCCAGAAATTCTAGTCTAAAATTATCAAGGAACTTTTGGTTAAATGTAATTCGTGGTTCCATTAATACTTCAGAAACCTTATCAAAATAACTCATTCTTGCACCAAAACGGATTGAACTATTTTTAGATAAAGAATTCCATTCAACCTCACCAAATAAAGCATGTGTTCGTACAACCTCCTTTATTAAATTTGAGAATATAGGATTTGAAACATCTTCAAAATTAGTAACGCCAACCTCATTAAATTGATAGCCGCTATTTATGGCGAGGTTGTCACTGACAGTTTTAGAAAAGTCAATTCTAATACCTAAATCTTCAACTTTATTTTCTTGTACCAATATTTGGTTATTGGTAATATCATTATTAGAAGCCTCAAGATCATAATTTGAAAAATATGCTGTTACAGATGTTTCTAAGCTATTATCCCACAGTTTTGAGTATTTAATGCTGGCTCCAAAACTGTTTTGAAACAAGTCACTTTCGCTTTCTTGAAAACTATTCTGACTTGTGGTGTAGACTTGATTATAATCTAATCCGTTATAAATGTTTAAAAAGTTGACTCTTAATTTGGAGGTGTCGTTTATGTCGTAAAGGAATTTTAAGTTAAAATCATGAAATACAAAGCGTTCGTCCAAAGAAAGCTGAGTGCTGGTATTATTAGATGCATTTAGCTCAGAATCTCTAAAAATCCTATCAAAATAAGAGTCATAAGTTAGTGTCGCAAATACATCAGTAAATGATCGTCTAGCTGAAAGTTGAAGCTCGGTTTTTTGAGATAATGGAATTTTGGCGAACCCATCAGCGCTAATTAGGTTAGAGCCAATGCCAGCTTCAAATTTATTATCTAATTTATCAGAATTATTGATAGATATTATACTAGATACACCATTACCGAATCTAGCACTAGTGCCATTTTTTGAAATGTTCACCTCATTTGTTAAGTAAGGGTTAAATGCCGATATCAGCCCAAAAAAATGACCGCTTTGATACATTCTAATACCTTCGTATAAAATTAAATTTTGATCATTTGTGCCACCTCTTACATTTATGTTAGAAATTCTCTCATCAACACTTACAACGCCTGGTAATTTTTGTACTATTTGTAATACATCAGGTTCAATTAAACCTGGTAATATTTTAAAGGCTTTGGTGTCTACTTTAATAGCGCCATTGTTGGTTTTTGCGATTCCCTTTGTGAGGAAGTTTTTAATGACCACTTCTTCTAGGCGCTGAACAATAAAATTATTAGTGTTTGGATTTTTTGATATGGCAATGAATCTATTACTGAGTATTTTAAACTCTAAATCAGTAGATAGCCTCAATTCTCGTAAGACTTGTCTTAATGTGTAATTTGGATTGAGTTGAGGTAATGTAATTCCTTCTATACTCTTAGGTTCATAAGAGAACTTAACCTCAAATTTTTCTTCAATTCCTTGCAGAATTGTTGCCAAGGGTAGCTGTTCACTCTTTTCGCTTTGACAATAACTTAAGTTAGAGAAGGTGATTAAAAAAAGATAAAAAACTACACAACGAAATAGTTTACTCACGTCTTAGTACAATAGATGAACCTGATTTATTGTAACCTAAATTTAGTGGTATTGTAATGGATTTCAATGCTAAATCTAAATTTTTGTGGGTAAAACTTCCTGTAAATAGACGAGACGTATCAACTTCATCACTATCTATAGTCAGATTATAGTGGTTTTCTAATTCAGATATAACGTGTTTTAATGGAATTTCTGTAAAACTGCTCTCGCCTTCTAGCCAAGTAGGTGCAGAGGCAAATATATTTTCTTTTGCAATTAGATGCTTTCCATCGATTAGTTTAACTGTGTTGCCTGGTTTTAATTTTGTTTCACTACCATTATACTTAACAGAAACTAATCCTTCAAAACATGTAACTTCAAAATAGTCGTTTCTTTGCTTTACATTAAATTGTGTGCCTAGTACAGAAACAATACCATCGTTTGTTATTACATCAAATTTTTTACCTTTTGCAACTTTAAAAAAGGCTTCTCCATTAAGGTGAACTTCTCTGTTTTCTTCCCATTTTCTGTTATTATAAGTAATTGAGGAATTCGCATTTAATTCAACTTCAGAAGCATCAGGCAATTCAACTGTAGTAAGCTGTGCAATATCAGTATTGATATTTGTATCTAAAGAACCAGAATAATAATATATACTAAATCCTAGTGCCAAAACCGCTGCAATTCTTAATAAAGGTCTATACCAATTATTATGCGATTTAGTATTAAGTTTAGGATTTAATGCCTCAAAACTCTTATCTGCATTAAATTCAGGAGCTTTAAAACTTGCCATGGCGTTACCTAAGCGGATTATTTCTTTGTAATCCGGTAACTGCTCAAAGGCTTTTTGCTCTTGAGAATTGAGGTTATTATCTAACCATTTTTTTATGAGTTCGTCTTTATTCATAATTCACATTCAAACATAAAACAGTTTACTTTTATTTTTTCCTACCCTATCTATGCATTATTTTTAAAATTATAGTTCTTTTATGTCTTCCCTTAGTTTTTTTAGTGCACTATAAATTCTCTTTTCAACGGCTTTTGTTGATATATCTAATAAGGATGCAATTTCTTTAAATCGTTTGCCTTCAACTCTGTTCATTAAAAATGCCACACGTTGGGCTTCGGTTAAATTTGAGAGCGCCTTTTGGAGTTTTTGGTGGTATTCTTTTTCCTGCATTACAAATTCAGGAGATTCGTTTGTAGCACTTTTCTGAGGTTGTTTGTTATATTTTAGTACTACCTTTTCATGTGCAACAGCATTTAACATCAAATTATTTGCAGTAGTAAACAAGAAACTCTTGGCTTTATCTGGTGAAATTTTAGAACAGTTCTGCCAAACCTTAATAAAAGCTTCCTGAACCTTGTCTTCAGGATTTAACCGTTCTCCAAATTTATAATAGAGGAAGTTATGCAGATCTTTGGCATATTTTTTATAAAAATGCTCAAAGAAGGCATTCTCGCAAATATTATCTTTGATCGGTTGGCGCATATTTTATTTAGTGTTGCACAAATTATAAATATTTTTTTTAAATAAGGGGTAGGAGTTTTTTAGACTAGCCTGTTATATAAGTAAATCAACAAAATAAATATGTTATGAAGACCAAATTCAATCAATTTATCCTACTAGCCTTTTTTGCCCTATTAAGCTTTACAGCTTGTCAAAATGAAGAAACACAGGTTATCAATCCGTCTGAACAAGAAACAATAGTTCCTAGTTCTGCATTAGCCGGTTTAATGAGTAACACAACTGCTAATTATGGCGCTTATGACGATGTTTTAGATGGTTCTCCATGTTTCTCTATTGACCTACCAGTAACAATAGTTATTAGTGATATTACAATAACTATTGAATCAGAAGAAGATTTAGAAGAACTAGAAGATTTGTTTGAACAATTCGAAGGAAACGAAGATATTCTAGATTTTATCTTTCCTATTACAATCATTTTTAATGACTACACAGAGATAGTAATTGAAAATGAAGAGCAGTTAGAAAATTTTATTACTGATTGTGATGATGATGAAGATGATGTTATAGAATGTATTGATTTCGTTTATCCAATTTCATTTTCTGTATTCAATGCTGATTTTGATATTATTGATACGGTAACTATTGAAAATGATGAGGCGCTTTATCACTTTCTAGAAGAACTAGAAGAAGACGATAACGCCTTGATAGTTAGTTTAAACTATCCGGTTACATTAGAATATGCAAATGGTGAAACCATTGAAGTAAACTCTAATGAAGAATTAGCAGAAGCTATTGAATTGGCATCTAATGATTGTGACGATGATGATGAAGAATATGAGTGTAATGAAGATAATATCGCTGAGTTATTAGTTGAATGCCCTTGGGATATTGACGATGAGTTTAATGACTTTGATGACTATCAAATTACATTTAATGCAGATGGTACTTTAGAAATCTCTGAAGGTGACGCAACATCGGCAATAGGAGGTAACTGGGAGTTAACAGCTACTGACGATGGACTTAAGTTAATACTTTCTGATCTAACAGCTTATGATCAAGACTTAGGAGGTATTTGGATAATTACAGAATGTGATGATGATGAGTTAATCATAGAAAGAGGAGATTTCACAATTGAGTTAGATCAAGATTGTGATGATGATGAAGTAGATTGTTCTGTAGGAGAAATTTATGAAAGTATAGTAGAATGTGCGTGGTTGTTTGAGACTAATTTAATTGATACAACTGTAGCTGTATATGTTTACTTTACTCCAGATGGTCAGATATTAAATGCAAATGCAGATGGAACTGAATCAGTAATTGGTACATGGGAGTTAACACTTACAGGATCTTATATTTATTTTGATCTAGAATTTGAAAGTGAATTTGAAGTACTTAACGGTTTATGGAAAGTTGCTGAATGTGAAGATGATGAACTGTACTTAATTAATGAGAATAACTATATCTATCTACACCAGGAGTGTGATGATAATGAAGTGGATTGTGATGATGAAGATGTTGAGGTTAATCTTAAAGAGTGTGTTTGGAATGTTGTAAACTACAACGGAAGTGATGATCTAATTGATTTTAATTTTGATTTCACTGTAAATTATGATGTTTTTGTATCACTTAATGGTAATGTAGTCCAAGAAGGTAACTGGTCAGTTTCTTCTAATCCAGGAGGTTTAAACCTTAACATTGAATTACAATTTGAGAATATAACAGGTACATGGCAAATTATTGAGTGTGATGACGATAGATTAAAACTTGTTAGAGAAAATGATTATATCATTTTAGAACGCGATTGTGAAACTGATGCAAATCCATTTGAATGTTATGAAACTGATGGAGTAGAGCTAGAAGAATGTGATGAAGATGGAGATGGTTTCGGAGTATTTAATATTTACGAAGCTGTACCAGACTGTAGTAGTGAAAACACCTTGTCAATATCATTCCATACTTCTGCAGAAGGTGCTGCTACAAATACAGATATTTTAGAAGGAGCAACGGCTTATACAAACACTAGCAATCCTCAAACAGTATATGTAAGAGTTGCATTAGGTGATAATCCAGAGGTCTTTTATAAATACCCAGTAGAGTTAATTGTAGAAGATTGTTACGAAGGTGTATTTGATTGCTTCAGTGATTTTGAACTAGAAGCTTGTGCAAATCCAAATGGTGTTGCTGAATTTAACTTAAGTGCAAATACAATAGGCTTAATTGACTGTCAGTATAGTTTTACAGCTACATTCCATGAAACAGAGGCAGATGCTGAGGCTGGTATAGAGGCAATCCAAAATACAGAGTCTTATTATGCTGATACTGGAGAGGTTTACTTAAGAATAGTCTCAGAGAGCGGAAATTATGAAGTATATACAATCTACTTATTTGTTGCAGAATGTAATCCTTTTGAGTGCTTCGAGAGTTTTGATGCTGTAGTTGAAGTATGTGATGATGGTACTGATGGACCAAACCTATATGATTTAACAACTGCTTTTGCAAATTGTACGCCATCAGTAGATGTAGTAACATATCATGAAACACAGTCAGATGCGGCAAACGGAGTCAATGTAATTGCAAACCCAAGTGCTTATGCTTATGCTGGTGTTGAAACAACGGTATATATAAGAGTTGAAAGTGAAAACCAGATAGGAATATTCCAAATCCATTTAGTTGAATTAGATTGTAATCCAGGTGTATGTACTGAAGAAGATGTAGACGGTATATTGGCTGAGTGTTCTTGGATACCGGTTAGCTACAATGGAGATGATAATTTAATCGATTGGACATTAAACTTTGAAGCTAATAGCCAAGTGGTTGTTATGTCTAATGGAGAAACAACAGTAACCGCGACCTATACTACGTCAGGATCTGCTGACGGTGTTATAATAGAATTTGCAAATGTTGCAGGTCCAGATATTCAAGCCTTATCAGGTAGCTGGTTGGTTGTAGAATGTTCTGATGAAATGTTGCATTTACAAAACGGAGATATAAACTTAGTGCTAGAAAGAACATGTGATTAAGAAGAAGAACCGCTAAAGTAAGTTAGTATTTTTAGTAAGTTTAAGTTGATGAAAAGAGTTGCCCACCGCTAGGCGACTCTTTTTTATTGCATTATTATCAGTTTTCCATGTCTTAAATTAATAATATCGAGTTCGTTTATCTCTTGTAAATTCTTAAATTTGCAACTTCAAAAAGAGATAAAGATTATGTTTAATAATTTAAGTGAAAAGTTAGATAAAGCGTTACACGTTCTTAAAGGACATGGGAGCATTACTGAAGTAAATGTTGCCGAGACTCTAAAAGAAGTAAGACGTGCGCTTTTAGATGCCGATGTTAACTTTAAGATTGCCAAACAATTTACCAATAAAGTAAAAGAAAAAGCACTTGGTCAAAATGTATTAACAACATTGCAGCCAGGGCAATTAATGGTTAAAATTGTTAAGGATGAGTTAACCGAATTAATGGGAGGTGATGCAGAAGGTATTAACTTATCTGGTAATCCTAGTGTAATTTTAATGTCTGGTTTACAAGGATCTGGTAAAACAACATTCTCTGGTAAATTAGCCAACTATCTCAAAAACAAAAAAACAAAAAAACCTTTATTGGTTGCTTGTGATGTTTATCGTCCTGCCGCGATAGATCAGTTGCATGTAGTTGGAGATCAAATAGGTGTTGAGGTATATAGTGATAGAGGTAATAATGATCCTGTTGCAATTTCTCAGGCAGGTATTGCACATGCAAAAGCCAATGGACATAATGTCGTTATCATTGATACTGCAGGTCGTTTAGCTGTTGATGAGGCTATGATGACCGAAATATCAAATATTCATAAAGCTATTCAACCGCAAGAAACGTTGTTTGTTGTGGATTCCATGACAGGACAGGATGCTGTAAATACAGCTAAAGCTTTCAATGATATTTTAAATTTTGATGGTGTTATCCTTACTAAATTAGATGGTGATACTAGAGGTGGTGCTGCTATATCTATTAAATCTGTTGTTAATAAGCCGATTAAATTTATTGGTACCGGTGAAAAGATGGAAGCGATTGATGTTTTCTATCCATCACGTATGGCAGATCGTATCCTTGGTATGGGTGATGTTGTTTCTCTTGTTGAAAGGGCACAGGAGCAGTTTGATGAGGAAGAAGCGAGAAAATTACAGAAGAAAATCGCAAAGAATCAGTTTGGTTTTGATGATTTCTTAAAGCAAATCCAGCAGATCAAAAAGATGGGTAACATGAAGGACCTCATTGGAATGATTCCTGGTGCTGGTAAAATGATGAAAGATGTAGATATTGATGACGATGCGTTTAAAGGAATCGAGGCAATTATACATTCTATGACTCCTGGAGAACGTTCTAATCCATCTCTTCTTAATTCAAGCAGAAAAAAGCGTATAGCAAAAGGATCTGGTACAACTGTACAAGAAGTAAATCAATTGTTGAAGCAGTTTACTCAAATGAGTAAAATGATGAAAATGATGCAAGGTGGAGGCGGAAAACGCATGATGCAAATGATGAAAAACATGCCAAGATAAATCGAGTAGATATAAATTTATAAACCATTAGTATGACAATTTTAGACGGTAGAAAAACCAGTAGAGATATTAAAGATGAAATAAAGGCCGAAGTTGATAAAATGAAGGCTAATGGTGAAAAGGTGCCGCACTTAGCAGCTGTAATTGTTGGTAATGATGGAGCAAGTTTAACTTATGTTGGTAGTAAAGTTAGAGCTTGTGAGCGTGTAGGTTTTGAATCTACAATGGTACGTTTGTCAAACACAACTAGTGAAATTGAGTTACTTGATAAAATTGATGAACTCAATAACGATGATGATATAGATGGCTTTATTATTCAGTTGCCACTGCCACCTCAGATTAATACTCGTAAGGTTTTAATGGCAGTAAATCCAAATAAAGATGTTGACGGTTTCCATCCAATGAATTTTGGTAAAATGGCATTAGATATGTCTACCTTCATTCCAGCTACGCCATTCGGTATTTTGGAATTATTAGACCGTTATGGTGTTGAAACGGATGGGAAGCATACTGTAATAATTGGTCGTTCACATATTGTGGGAAGACCAATGAGTATATTGATGGGCCGTAAAGGATTTCCTGGAAATTCTACCGTAACCCTAACTCATAGTCACACCAAAAACATAACGCAAATAACATCTCAAGCAGATATCATTATTTCTGCTTTAGGTATACCAAAATTCTTAAAGGCAGAAATGGTAAAAGATGATGCTGTAATTATTGATGTTGGTATTACACGTGTTCCTGACGATTCTGAAAAAGGATATTACATTACTGGAGATGTAGATTTTGAAAATGTGAGTAAAAAAGCCAGTTTCATTACTCCAGTTCCTGGAGGTGTAGGCCCAATGACTATTGCAATGCTATTAAAGAATACATTATTGGCGAGAGAGCAACATCGCAGTTCATAACCAATCAACAATTATTTAGCAAACAGCTGGTCAATATCCTTAAATGCCTTAAATTCCAAGGCATTGCCTGAAGGATCTAGAAAGAACATAGTTGCCTGTTCACCAACTTGGCCTTCAAATCTTATGTAGGGTTCTATTATAAATTCAATGCCTTTTGATTTTAATAGATCTGCGAATTTTTGAAATGAATGCCAAGGTAATACTACACCAAAATGTGGTACAGGTACGTTTTTACCGTCTACGGCATTAGTATGCAGTTCTTCTTCAGATTTTGGCTTATAATGAATAACAAGTTGATGGCCGAAAAAGTTGTAATCTACCCAGTGGTCGCTACTTCTACCTTCTTCAAACTTTAAAACATTAGTGTAAAAATTTCTACACTCTGCTAAATTGTGTACAGGTATTGCGAGATGAAAAGGGGAAAGTTGAGTCATGATTTTGTAGCTGATAATTAATGACTAAAAATAATAATTACTCAGCTACGTTGTTCCAAATATCGAGATATATTTTCCAGTCATTACCAATTTTTTTCCAGATAATTACATACTTACCTTTCCATGAAACTTCTTGTTGTTCTTTGGTTAGGGTTGTGCCTTCATAATAGCCAAAATCATAAGCAATGTCGTTTTGTATATTTATTTCAGTTGGTGTTACCTTATGATTTAAAATTTTAACACCTTCAGGTAAATTCCAATAAGAGGATAAAGCCGATTTACCGGCTAGAATTTTCCTGTTATTTGGCATTATTTTACCATCGTCTGTATACATATCTACTAGTGACGCAATATCGTCATTCATATAAGCCTTTGAAAATGCCGCAATATTATTCTTAATTATACCCAAATCACTATTATCTCTAGAATCTCTTTTACATTCAATTTTCCAAGTTGGGTAAACAATTTTTTCAGTTACATCAACCCACTCACCAATCCAGCTATAGCCTAAATCGTTCATATTATAGAAGCTGATTCTGTATTTTCCGTCCATTCCATTCGGAGCTTTCTGATCTCTATAAAGTACAATACTATCATTGCTTACCTTGTTGCCTTCCCAAGTTGGTAATTTAGTGGTTGGAAAGTTTGTGGAATAATAGTGCACATACCATTTGCTGCTATCTGCTATGAATTGTCTAATGCTACCTGAATTATTACCATCGGGTTTTATGGTTTCATCTTGCACAGCCATTCCATTCATAATGTATTTCCATTCCCAAGTTATATTTTGTGTTTCTGCCCAAGTACCGTCTTGGTTTCTTAAGGTTGACTCACAATTGCATTTACCAATTAAAAGATGAAAGTCTTTTATTTGTTCAGGTGCATTTGGATTTGGAAGTCCATAAGGATGCGTATCAGATGGGATGTATTCGTTTTGTGAAAAGCCAAAAAATGAAATAAGCATAAAGAAAATTAATAGCGGTTTCATACTTTAAGAGATTGAATTAGTTCTCTTAAAGTTATATTTAAAACGGCTTTATTTCTGTGTAATTAGGATATAATTAACGTCTATTTCTTCTGTGGTGTTGATTTTTTGGGTCGAATGTTTTCTTAGAATCGCTAATAAGATCAGTCAGTGTTTTAAACTCATCATTTGTTAATTCACGGTACGTTCCTAATTTCATGTCTAATTCAATGTTCATTATTCTAACCCTTTTTAAAGTTTTGACATTATAATTAAGATAGTCGCACATACGTCTGATTTGACGATTTAAGCCTTGAGTTAAAATTATGCTGAATGTATATTTATCAATCTTCTGTACTTTACATTTTTTGGTGCGTTGTCCTAATTCTTCAATATAGATACCACCTGCCATTCGTTCAATGAATGTTTGAGAAATTGGCCTGTCAACTGTAACCACATATTCCTTTTCATGGTTATTGCTAGCTCTTAAAATTTTGTTTACAATATCACCATCGTCTGTAAGTAAAATTAATCCTTCACTTGGCTTATCTAATCTGCCAATAGGGAAGATTCGTTTTGGGTAATTGATATAATCAATGATATTATCCTTTTCAACCCTGGTGTCTGTAGTGCACACAATACCTACGGGTTTATTAAATGCTAAGTAGACAAAATCTTTCTTTCGTTCTCCTACAATTTCACCATCCACTTTTACAACATCACCTGAAGCTACTTTTGTACCCATTTCTGGTATAACATCATTAATGGTTACTCGTCCAGCATCAATTAATCGATCTGCTTCCCGGCGTGAGCAATAACCTGCTTCGCTCAAATATTTATTTAACCGTTTTAATTCGTTGGACATTATACCTTAATTATTTATAAATTTAATAATAGGAGGCGTTATGGACTTATCTCTTAAACTATGTCCAAAACCAGAGGTAGTTATAAGTTCTGAATTTTTATAACGATTTGCAAATAACAACGCATCTTCGTAGGGAATTATTTTATCCTTTTTGTCATGTATTATTAGTCCTTTAGCATTTATTGCTGTTGTGAAATTTGCTGCAGAAAAGTAGTCGGTTGGTTTGCCAAATCGCTCAAGGACAATTCTATCTAATCCTTCAGAAATACGATGATTATAGCCCATCATTGTTTTATATCTAGTAAAAACACCAGTAAAATGTGCAGGTGCACCTAAGAGCACCATTTTCTTTACAAAATCTAGTTGATGATTATGCATGCAAAAAACACTTGCCATTCCACCAACAGAATGTCCAATTAATACTTCTGGTTTATAAGCATTGGCAACTACATTGATAAATTCAGAATATAATATAGCATTAAACTGTTTGCCATCAGAATTGCCATGCGCTGGACCGTCCAGAAGAATGACGTTATACTTTTGTTTTAATAAATCATCTAATATATAAGACCAACGAGACGCATTACTTTCCCATCCATGGGCTAACAAAATGGTTTTGTTTGTGCCCTTAAAATTATACGTCGCTATTTTAAGATTGTTGTAAGACAGTTCTTGAAAATCTGCTGGCTCCAATATATTCTTTTGCGATTCATTGTATCTACCTTTCCTTGGTGAGGCAAATAAGTTTAAAGCTTTCTTTGATGCGTATTTAGCCGAAATAATACTAGTAGCATTTAATGCCTTGCCAATTGATTTAATTACAAAACTGCTCATTATAGGTCCTCTCTATTAACTGAATTTATGCAAAAGGCTGGTAAGCAAATTGCAATATACTCACAAGGTTCAGTGAATGGGTTTGAATACTGAAGTCGAGTATTTTTCTCAACTTTTATAGACTGACCTGCCTCCAAAATTATAGTTTCGTCATTTATGATAAATTGTTTTTTACCCTTAATTATAAAAGTGTATTCATCAAATTCAGGTGTTTGAAAAGGTTCACTCCAGCCAGGAGGCGCAACCATGTGAGCAATACTAATATTGGCGTTACCATCTGACGCTAAGCCAAAGTGTTCCTTTATTACTTTACCATCGTCAGTAGGTACAATAAAAGGTGATTTCTGAATAACATATTTTTTCTCTTTCATTTTACCAATGAATCATAAAATATTTAATCTTGGTCTCTCCTGGAATTTGAATTGCGTCAATAGTCCGTTCTGTAGTAAATCTGAGTGCTGCAGGTAAATCATTTTTATCAATTGTAAATGTAGCATCGATTTCATTTACGGAAATAACCAAAGAGTTATCGATGAGCTTGTCAATTTTAGAGATTTTATAGCTGTCATTTATTGCTTTAAACGTACTCAATGTGGAAATGTCTTTATCCGTTTTATATCGACTGTCCATTATTGTAATGCTAGAAATAACTGATGTGGAGTCTAGGGCCTCTCTAGGGGAAAGGTCTAGGAGTTTTTTACCACCTTTTTCAAAGACTTCAATACTATTTACAGAACCGGCAAACTCATCTCCAGCAACATAACGCACTACCGAATCGTTTGTGAAAATCATATCGAGATCCTTCACTTGGGTAGAATCAGTTAATAATCCTATTTGGCCTTTTTTAACCAAGAAGGGATCTGTTGATTTATCTTTTGTGCAACTTGCAAAAAGCAAAGCACATATTACTGAAACAACTAAAATGTTTTTCATAGCGTTTAAAAAATTAATTCAGGTTTGAATTTATTTGAGCATTTTTGTGAGTATACCAAGTACACTTCTGATAACAGTTGGACTTGATAAAACCTTAACAATTGGATTTTGTCTTGTACTTCTTCTACGAGACGAAGAGGTTCTTCTTTTACTTTCTGCTTTTTTAAGCGCTTCTTGTTCTTCCTTGGCTTTTTGTTTTGCTTCTTCGGCCTCCGCTTGCTCTATTTTTTTGTTTAGCATTTCATAGGCACTGTTGCGATCAATTTCTTCATTGTATTTTCTTGCCAATTTGGAAGCAGCGAGTAGACTACCTAACTCAGATTCCGTCAAGATATCCATTCTACTCATTGGTGCTCGCATCATGGTTGCTGCCAACGGAGTTGGTTTACCTTTTTCGTCTAAAGCAGAAACTAAAGCTTCACCAATACCTAAAGAAGTTAAAACATCTGCTGTATCATAATATTCAGTATCTGGATAGTTCTGTGCAGTTAGCTTAATTGCCTTTCTGTCTTTGGCAGTGAAAGCGCGCAAGGCATGCTGCACCTTAAGACCTAATTGTCCAAGAACAGCTTCTGGTACATCTGTTGGATTTTGAGTAACAAAATACAATCCAACACCTTTACTTCTAATAAGCTTAACGATACTTTCTATCTGATTAAGTAGTGCATCTGAAGCTTCATTAAATATAAGATGGGCTTCATCAATAAACATGATTAGTTCTGGTCTACCACTATCACCTTGTTCAGGGAACGTTGAGTAAATTTCAGCTAGTAAACTAAGCATAAAAGTTGAAAACAACTTAGGTTTATCTTGTATATCAGTTAATCTAATAATGTTTATGTAACCACGTCCATTTTTATCTACTCTTAGTAAATCTTGTGTATCAAAAGAGGTTTCTCCAAAAAACAAATCACCACCTTGTTGCTCTAGTTCTATCAGTTTTCTTAGGATAGCTCCAGTTGAGGCAGTCGAAATTCTACCATAAGCTTCTTGAAATTCTTTTTTGCCCTCTCCTGTAGAGTATTGTAAAATCTTCTTAAAATCCTTAAGATCTAGTAACGGTAGTTTGTTGTCATCGCAATATTTAAATATTACTGAGATAATACCAGCTTGAGTTTCGGTGACATCTAGAATCCTCGAAATCAATACAGGTCCAAACTCACTTATTGTTGCTCGTAATCTAACACCATCTTGTTCAGACAAGGTTAAGACCTCTACAGGAAATTCTTTTGGTTCAAAAGGAAGTCCAATTTTTTCGTGACGTTCATCAATTTTTGGATGACCTGGACTTGCCTTAGCCAATCCACTTAAATCACCTTTAATATCCATTAATAAAACAGGTACGCCTTTTTCAGATAAATTTTCAGCCAATACTTGTAGTGTCTTAGTTTTACCAGTTCCGGTAGCACCCGCTATAAGACCATGTCTGTTCATGGTCTTTAAAGGAACATTTACATATGCATTAGTCATAGTTTCACCTTCAAGCATTGCGGCACCAAGTGTTATATAGTCACCTTTAAAGGTATTGCCTTGTGCAATGTCATTTCTGAATTTGTCTGATTTCGTCATGGATCACATATTTTGCATAAAAATAATGTAATTTTAATCAAGTATAAAACTCAATTTGCTATGAAAACCCAATACTCTTTTTTTATCATCTTTTTTTTAATTATTCATTCATCTTGTACCTCAAAAAATAGGGAAATAAAGTTCCATCAGTCGCATGAGCCGAGCAGGGCAAATGTTCCTTACAGTGATGCTGTTGAAACTGATGATATGTTATTTCTAACAGGCCAAATTGGTAAAGATCATAAGAAAGGAAAACTTGTTGAAGGAGGTATTAAAGCTGAAACTAAACAGGTCATTCAAAATATAGAAGACGTCTTGAAACATCATAATTTAAGTTTGGATAATGTCGTAAAATGCACTGTAATTCTTAAGGACATAAACGACTTTAAAGCCTTCAATTCAGTTTACACACAGTATTTTACCAAGAAACCTGCTCGAACAACTTTTGCCGCTTCGGGTCTGGCAGGTGGTGCAAGTATAGAAATAGACGTTATTGCAGCAAAATAGAGTCTAGTATTTACAATAATTTTTCAAGCACTATTAGTTTATAGATTCCTGAGCTTTGCAACCAAAAAATGTGAAGTAATCAATATATTTGCCAACTATGACGCGAAGAGAACAACAAGAATTAATTGATAAGGGGCTTTTGCTTCCTTTAATGGAAGAATTCTATACCATTCAAGGCGAAGGCTATCATAAAGGAACTGCAGCATATTTTGTAAGAATAGGTGGTTGTGATGTAGGTTGCCATTGGTGCGATGTTAAAGAAAGTTGGTTGGCAGAATTACATCCACCAACAGAGACGTCTAAAATTGTTGAGAATGCTGTAAAATATAGCAATACCATTGTGGTAACTGGTGGAGAGCCTCTTACTTGGGATATGGATCCTTTAACTGAGCAACTGAAGGCAAAAGGTGTTCAAACTCATATTGAAACTTCGGGTGCTTACAAATTAACTGGTGAATGGGATTGGATCTGTCTTTCGCCAAAGAAAATAAAACTTCCTACCGAAGAAATTTATAGTAAGGCGCACGAACTTAAATGTATCATTTATAATAAAGACGATTTTAAATTTGCTGAAGAACAGGCGGCAAAGGTAAATAAGAACTGTATTTTGTATCTGCAACCAGAGTGGAGTAAGCGCGAAAAGATGATGTCTCAAATTGTAGATTATGTTATGGCAAACCCAAAATGGAAAGTGTCTCTGCAAACACATAAATATTTAAATATTCCATAAAAAAAAGCCTTGATTTCTCAAGGCTTTTTTTATTTGAGTTTAATATTTACTTAGTAAAAGGAACGGCTACTCTCACCTTGTCCCAACCTAGATGCATGTGTACGCCATCATCAGACTTTTCAAAAGCAATAGAAAAAGCTTCTAAGGATTCGTCTGCCATAGAAACAGGTACAGCTAAGCGTGCTACGTCATTTTCTTGCTTGTAGAAATAACTTCCCCAAACATTTAAATCTGTGCTAATTATTGCCGTCCATTCTTTCTCACCTGGAATAACATAAAAAGTATAAGTGCCAGCTTTAACCTTTGAATCGCCTAACATCATATCTGTATATAAAGTTAATTCTGCGGCTTCGTTGGCACCAGTTCGCCAAACTTTACCAGCAGGTGCTAAATCATTCATATCACGACCTTTTAATTGTGGTCTACCGTAAGTGATCTTAATAAGCTTGTTAGATTCTTTGTAAGAGCTTGGAAAAGTTGCAGCGTCCATTGGACTTTTGTCAAGTGGTTTGAATTCTTGAGCTTCAGCATTAAATGATAATAGCATCATAAATGCAAATGCAATGGATGTAAATAGTCTTGTAGTCTTCATAATTTAAGTTTGTTTTTGTAGATGTTAAAATTAGAATTTATAAAGTGCTTTTTGTCGTAATGAAATATTAAAATTTACACATTGACACTAATATAGTTTGTTTAATGGTATAGTACTTACATATTTATTAAAATATTATACTATAACTTTTTATTTATAATCAATATTAGATTATATGTTTAAAATATAAAACTTTCAACTCATATTTGCTTCATAATTAATAATAAAACGAAAAGTTATGTGCGGAATAGTATGTGCGTTTGATATAAAACAGAAAAGTGAAACCTTAAGACCACAGGTTTTAGAGATGGCAAAAACCATTCGTCATCGTGGACCAGATTGGAGCGGTATATATAGTGATGATAAAGCAATTTTAGCGCACGAGCGTTTAGCAATTGTAGATCCGGCTTCAGGTAAGCAACCATTATTTAGTGAGGACAAGAAACTTATTTTGGCAGCAAATGGAGAAATCTATAACCATAGAGAGTTACGTTCGCAATTTCCTGATTACAAATTTCAAACTGAAAGTGACTGTGAAGTTATCTTGGCACTATATAAAGAAAAGGGTGTTGATTTTGTGGATGATATGAACGGAATCTTTGGATTTGCAATATATGATGTTGATAAAGATGAATATTTTGTAGCAAGGGATCATATGGGAATTATTCCTCTCTACATGGGTTGGGACAAACATGGTACATTCTATGTTGCTTCAGAATTAAAAGCTCTTGAAGGAGTTTGTACCAAGATAGAATTGTTCCCTCCAGGACATTATCTAAGTAGTAAAGATGGTGAACTTGTACAATGGTATAAGCGAGATTGGGAAGACTACGATGCTGTAAAAGACAATGAAACAAGTATTGCAGAAGTTAAGCAAGCTTTAGAGGATGCCGTACACAGACAATTAATGAGTGACGTACCATACGGCGTGCTTTTGTCGGGAGGATTGGACTCTTCAGTAACATCTGCCATTGCCAAAAAATATTCAGAACGTAGAATCGAAGCAGATGATAAAGAAAAAGCTTGGTGGCCTCAGTTGCACAGTTTTTCAGTAGGGTTGGAAGGGTCGCCAGATTTAGCTGCTGCTCAAAAAGTAGCTGACCATATTGGTACTGTACACCACGAGATTCAATTTACAATTCAAGAAGGGCTAGATGCCATAAAAGATGTTATCTACCAATTAGAAACATATGATATCACAACCGTTAGGGCGAGTACACCAATGTACCTTATGGCGAGAGTTATCAAATCAATGGGAATTAAAATGGTATTGTCTGGAGAAGGAGCAGATGAAATATTTGGAGGCTATTTATACTTTCATAAAGCACCAAACGCTCAAGAGTTTCATGAAGAAACCGTACGTAAATTGAGCAAGTTGCATATGTACGATTGTTTAAGAGCAAACAAGAGTTTAGCGGCTTGGGGCATTGAAGGACGTGTACCATTTTTAGATAAAGAATTTATGGATGTTGCGATGCGAATTAACCCACAAGACAAAATGATTAATGGAGAACGTATGGAAAAATGGGTTGTACGTAAGGCGTTTGAAGACATGTTACCAGAAAGCGTAGCATGGCGACAAAAAGAACAATTTAGTGATGGTGTTGGCTACAGCTGGATAGATACCCTTAAGGAAGTTGTAGAAGCAGAAGTTAGTGATGAGCAGTTAGCAAATGCACACTTCCGTTATCCAATACAAACACCACAAAACAAGGAAGAGTACTACTACAGAACTATTTTTGAAAGTCATTTCCCTAGTGATGCTGCCGCCTTGAGTGTACCACAAGAACCAAGTGTAGCTTGTAGTACAAAAATTGCATTAGAGTGGGATGAAGCCTTTAAAAACATGAACGATCCATCTGGTAGAGCAGTGGCTAAAGTGCATGAAGATGCATATTAAACTGATTTTAAATACTATAAATCATTAAGGAGCATTTTAAATGCTCCTTTTTTTGTAACAATTTTACTACATTTATATACCTATAGATATTAACCATCCAACTCTACTTTAATTACCTGCTTACAAATTACTTGTAAGCAATGATTAAATTTTTTAGACGAATCCGTCAAAATCTTCTTTCTGAAAATCGTTTCAGTAAGTACTTGTTTTATGCCATTGGCGAAATCATTTTGGTAATGATTGGAATTCTTTTGGCACTTCAAGTTAATAACTGGAACCAAAGGAGACAGCTTGCCGGTGCCGAACAACTTCTTTTAAAAGAATTATTAAGTGATCTTGAATTTTCAAAAACTGAAATTGAAGGCGCAATTGAGGGGAATAACTACTTGTTAAACCAATATAAGAGTATAAGCCATACTATTGAAAAGGATTTTCCGTATAACGATTCCCTCAGCAATGCTTTTTCATCCTTAGCCTTTTGGAGTAGTCCTTATTTGCCAAAAAGCAGTTTTGAATCTATCAAAAACAAAGATTTAAAGATTATTAGTAATCCAGAAATTAGACAAAAATTGGTGAAATTTCATGAATATACCTATGTGCTTATCGCTGAAGACTACAATAAGATGGAATGGAATTTCTCTCAAACCATAACCTTACCAGTCTTGCTCAAAAATATTCATGTCAATGTTGATTCTGGTAATTCTACACCAGATGATTTTGAACAGTTAAAAGAAGATCGTGTTTTTCATAACTATTTAAATCAACTTATTGTACTTCGACAAGGAGGGCTGAGTTTGTTTGAAAAAGCACTAGTTGAAATTGAAATGCTTAGAGAGGAAATAACTAATGAAATTAAAAGTTAATGA
The DNA here is from genome assembly GCF_020166345.1 of Winogradskyella vincentii. Classification (GTDB taxonomy): domain Bacteria; phylum Bacteroidota; class Bacteroidia; order Flavobacteriales; family Flavobacteriaceae; genus Winogradskyella; species Winogradskyella vincentii. Next base: position 31,534 of record NZ_JAIUJS010000011.1, read on the forward strand.
TTAAATTTTTTAGACGCATACGCCAAAACCTACTTTCTGAAAACCGTTTTAGTAAGTATCTCCTTTATGCCATTGGTGAAATTCTCTTGGTGGTTATTGGGATACTAATAGCACTTAACATTAATAATAATAATGAGCTCCGAAAACAACGTGTGCAAGAGTTACATTATCTAAAAAATATCAAGACTGACTTGCAATTAAATATTGCGCATTTAGACAATTACATTGCTACAAGAGAAAAAGCCATAAACTCTGCAAATACTATAATTGCGCATTACGAAGGTGAGCCCGTTACTGATTTAAAGGCGTTTAGTAGACTTACGGTTGATATCTACACTTGGCGAAAATTTTTTCAGATTAATAACACCTTTCAAGAGTTAATTAACTCTGGCAACTTAGCGTCGATTTCTAACGATTCAATTAAAGGTACATTATTAAATATGGAATCGCTTTATAAGGTTATGAAAGATGAAGAAGCCCATTTTAGATATGATGCCGAAATATTGTTGTATGAACCTTCTTATGATATGATGGACATGAATCCAATAGTTCAGAATTATATGCACCATATTTCAAATGGAGCCATGGGTGAAAGCCGAAAACTGTCTGAAGCCCAATTTGGCGAAATGCTAAAGGATACCAAACAAAAAAATGGGTTTGTTATGGCTGTATATCAGTTCACTGTTATGAACCAGCAGTTTAGACAAATGAAGGCTATGTGCCAAAAACTAATAGATTTAATAGACAAAGAATTGAAATATTAAATTTACTAGCTTTTATATTAAACAAAAATTAATCATTAATCAATAAACTAATTATTATGAAACAAAAACTGATCTTTTTATTATCCTGTGTTTTCTTGACTCAATTGGTTATAGCTCAAGGAACCCGATTGCTTAGAGATCCTGATATAAGTAATACACATATTACATTCACTTATGGTTGTGACGTTTGGATTGCAGATAAATCCGGTGGTTTGGCAAAGCGTTTAACGAGCACACCGGCAATGGAAAGTCATCCGTATTTCTCACCTGACGGGAATTGGATTGCCTTTACCTCTAATCGATCGGGAAGAAATAATGCTTATATCGTTTCTATAGAGGGTGGTACGCCAACGCAATTAACTTGGCATCCATCAGGGTCGTACGTTAGAGGATGGACGCCAGATGGAAAATCCTTGCTGATTGCTAGTAGTAGAGACACGGCGCCAAGAGCCTATGAGCGTTTATATACTGTTTCAGTGAAGGGTGGTTTACCAGAATTAATCTCGTCACAATGGGGTTATGATGGTGACTTCTCACCAGATGGTAATAAAATGATAGTTGATAAGATGGATCGTTGGGATGTTGAATGGCGCGCCTATCGTGGTGGACAAAACACACCTTTGATTCTGTTAGATTTAGAATCTCAGAATGAGACCTTATTGCCTAATACAGATCGAAGTACTGACATAAAACCATTTTGGCTCAATGACAAGATTTATTTTCTGTCTGATCGAGACTTGGTTGCTAATATATGGTCTTATAATCCTGAATCTTCACAGTTGAATCAGGTGACCAATTTTAAAGGATCTGATGTCAAGAACATATCAGGTCATGGAAATACAATCGTTTTTGAACGAGACGGTTATATCCATTCAATGGATATTAGCTCCAATAAAATCATACAGTTAAATATTGAGGTCGTTGGTGATTTCCCTTGGGCCGAAACGAAATGGGAGAATGTAAATAATTATGCCCAAGTAGCATCTCTGTCACCCAATGGTAAACGGGTTATTTTAGAGGCTAGAGGAGACATTTTTACTGTTCCTGTAGAGTTTGGTGATTCTAGAAATATTACCAATTCATCTGGAGTTGCTGACCGCAGGCCATTGTGGTCTCCAAAAGGAGATAAAATTGCTTGGTTTTCAGATGAAAACAGAAAGAACTATCAATTATTTATTAGTAACCAAGATGGTACTGAAATTTTTGATAAGATAAATATTGGCGAATCTAAATTAGGATGGGACCCAAGTTGGTCACCTAACGGAAATCAAATTGCTTTTGTGGATGACGATGTACGCTTACGTGTAGTCGATCTAAAGACAAAGAAGGTAAAAACTATTGATATTGGAGGTGTTAATCTAGAACGAGGTTCCATTGAAATGAAATGGTCTCCAGATTCAAAATGGATTGCCTATGCAAAATCAGGAGATAATATGCTCCGACAGATTTATCTGTGGTCTACGGAGTCAGGAAAATCTACTGCGATTACAGATCCCTTTGCAGACTCTTTTTCACCTGCTTGGGACCTTAATAAAAAGCAATTGTATTTCTTGGCAAGCACTAATATTGCCCTAGGGTCAGGTTGGGCAAATACGAGTGCAATGACGGCAGATGAAACCTATGCGGCTTATGTGGTTAATTTAGATGCAGAAGACAAGTCTCCATTCAAACCAAAAAGTGATGAGGAGGAAATCGAAGAGGAAGAATCCACAGATGATAAGGATGATAAGAAAGAGGACAAGGGTAAAAAGAAAGAAGACAAAGGTCTAAAAATAGACTTCAATAACATAGGAAGAAGAACTTTAGCGCTTCCGGTCCCTGTTAGAAATTATGCCTATATTTTAGCTGGTCCAGAGAATACAGCATTCCTAGCAGAACGCATGCCAAATAGTAGAGGTCTTACACTGCATAAATTCGATCTAAAAAAGCAAGAATCAAAAGAATTTACATCTGGTGCTAGTAGTACGTTTATCACGGCAAATGGAAAGCATATGTTAGTGCGTCTTAGTGGTAGTTGGAAACTGGTAAAAACTAGTGGAGCAAATGCAAAAGGGGCTAAATCCATAAAACCTAATCTTCAAATGAAACTTAATAGATCAGAAGAATGGGAACAAATGTTTGAAGAAGCTTGGCGTTATGAGCGTGACTATTTTTATGATCCAAATATCCATGGAAGAAATTGGAATACAGTTTATAAACGTTATGCGCCTTTAATACCATTTGTTAAGCATAGAGCAGATTTGACTTATATTTTTGATCAAATGAATGGAGAATTATCAGTAGGCCACAGCTTCGTTGGAGGAGGAGATTATCCAGATTTAGAACGCAATCAAGTTGGACTTCTGGGTGCTGATTTAAGTATTGAAAATGGGCGATATAGGATAAAACGCATATATACTACTGAAAACTGGAACCCTGGATTAGAAGGTCCTTTGGATGCTCCTGGCTTGAATATTAAAGAAGGCTACTATATCGTAGGGATTAATAATAAGGAGTTAAAGGCAGATGATAATATATTTGAACTTTTAGATGGTACCTCAGGGAAACAAACAGTATTGCATTTAAATTCTACATTAGAATTTAAGGGTCATTGGACTGAGATTGTGGAGCCTATACGCAGTGAAAATTCACTAAGACAACGTACTTGGGTTGAAGACAATAGGCGTCGTGTTGAGGAACTATCAAATGGACGATTAGGTTACATTTGGGTACCTAATACAGGCGGCCCAGGTTTTGTGTCTTTCAATCGCTATTACTTTGCACAACAAGATAAAGAAGGTGCCGTCATCGACGAACGATTTAATGGAGGAGGTCTACTTGATGATTATATGGTAGATTTAATGACCAGAGACTTGAGGGCAGCATTAACCAATGAAGTGCCAGACGGTAAACCAATGAAATTACCAGCAGGTATTATGGGACCAAAGGTGTTGTTGATTAATGAGCTAGCAGGATCTGGCGGAGATTTTTTCCCTTGGGTCTTTAGGCAACAAAAAGCTGGAAAATTAATAGGAATGCGAACTTGGGGCGGATTAGTAAAATCCTCTACACATTATCTAATGATAGATGGTGGAAGACTAACCTCACCAGACAACGCTGTATTTGATCCGATTAATAACAAGTTTATTGCTGAGAATGTTGGTGTACCACCAGATATAGAAGTAAGGCAAGATGCTAAATCTTTAAATCAAGGTGGAGATCCTCAATTAGAACGTGCGGTTGAAGAATTGATGAAGCAATTAGGAACTAAGAGGGAGATTAAGGTACCACCCTACAACAAGCCAGCAAATGGAAATTAGAAACTATTACCACACTTAGTTCAACTAAGTGTGGTAAATAAAATGGTTGAGTCTTCTTTAACAATAAGTTACAAAGTTCAACCAATATTTAACACTAACCCAACCTACCTATATATTCATACAGTAAGGCTGTGTGATGATTTTTAATTCACTTGTGTTTTGGTGATAAATTGAATCACTAAAACTATACCCAATGGAAATATTCTGGGACTTTATACAGCATAATCAGCTTATCAAAACGGATCATTTTACTAATTTAATAGAAGCAGAATTGGCAGATGATTAAATTCTTTCGTCATATACGTAAATCACTAATCTCAGAAAACAAAATGGGTATATACTTTAAATATGCTATTGGTGAAATATTACTTGTAGTAATAGGTATTCTTATTGCACTACAAATAAACACCTGGAACGAAGAACGCAAAGAAAGAAACAGAGAACAAGCCATTTTAAAAAATCTACAATTAGAATATAACAGTAATATCGGCAATGTTGCGGATGCCTATAATAGTTTTTATGAAGCCTATGAAGCTTCAGATAAATTGCTAGAAATTGTAGCCAGTGAGGATGCCATAAATCCACAAGAAGTTGATGCTTTATTAGATGTGATTATTAACAAAACAAAGTCTCTAGATATCATCACAGGAACTCTAGATGAAATAGTAAGCACGGGATCATTAAATCTAATTACCGACGAAAACTTGAGAAAGCAACTATCTAACTGGTCCTTCTTTATCACAGATACTCAAGACGACATTGTTATTTATAGAGATTATTTATTTGGAGTTTTTATTCCTGAGATAACAGATAAAGTGAATCTCAAAAATTTGCCAATACCAGATTTTTTTGATAAAAACTTAGGGTTTAAGCCAATTCCAAAATCGAATTTCAAAATAGACTATAACAAAACCATTAGAACGGTAGAGTTTGAGAACCAACTGTATAACAATACCTTAAATTATATGTATGTCCTAAATTCATATAAAGCTTTTAAGGATTATTTGTCAGGCACATTAGAACTAATAGATGGTAATATTAGATGATTAAATTCTTCCGTCATATTCGTCGTTCGCTCATAAATGATAATAAAATGGGTAAATACATTAAATACGCTATTGGAGAAATTATTTTGGTAGTCATCGGAATATTGATTGCATTGCAGATTAACAACTGGAATGAAAACAAAAAAAATGAAGCAAAATTAAAAACCTACATCTTAGAATTTAGAAATGATCTTAAGCTTAACCTTCTCATTTTTGAGGATGAACAAAAACGTGCAAAAGCAAGAATTAACAATAACACTAATCTTTTAAAAACAAAAGATTTTAGTGCTATACCAGTAGACTCATTAGAGAAATTGATTGAAACATTTTATATCAATTTTGACACAAAAAACTTTGTTTACGAATCCTTTAAAAATTCTCAGATTACAGAATTTGGTAAATATGATAGTATTGTTAATAATATGCAGGTGTATTATATATGGGTGTATTCAGAATTAAGTGATTATGTAAAACAACATAACAATACTGTAGATCTTGCAGATAATTATTGGCGGTATGAGCAAACTGATTATGAATTTAGTTATGGTAATGATGCTGAAACCCATTATCAAACAGAACAAGAACGCAAGACAAAACTTATTTCGCTAATACAAAATGCTAAAACGCGTAATATTTTAAAAATTGATAATAGAAAGAAAAAACAATACTTAGGCAGAATAGATCAACTAATTGAACTTACACAAGGTAATATCAATTTAATTAATAAAACATTAGAACTCGATGATTAAATTCTTCAGACATATTCGTCGTACACTAATCAACCAAAACCAAATGGGAAAATACTTTAAATATGCTATTGGTGAAATATTTCTTGTAGTAATAGGAATACTTATCGCATTACAGATAAATAATTGGAATGAGCAACGAAAGATAAACACACAGGTTGAAGAAATGTTTTATAAAACTTTTAGGGAATTAGAGTATAATATAAATCGAGCACAGAATTTAATAGCTTTTTATAAACCTAAAGATACGCTTTACTACATAGTTAGAAATGATACCTATGATATTGAAGATCCTAATCAAAAACGTCCATGTTTTCCATGTATTTTAAGTGCATTTGAATCTATTAATATTTCTACAGAAGCTGCTAATAATTTATATACCTACAATACAAGAGTTACATCAGAACTTAAAACCATAATTGAAGACATAGATTTATTTTATAAAGACTATAAGGTTCAATTAGATGATATGGATGAGGAAATGGAGATTATGGTAGATGACTACAATAGCATGCTGCGTGATACTAAAACTTGGTATAGTGCCTTTAATAATAAAAAGTTTGCGCAATACGAAAAAGAGATTATTAATTATTACATCAGTGATCCATTTTTTGAAAATTGGGTAGCACAATACGAACAGCTGGCATATTACCATAGGGCAGATGCTATTGCCTTCATATCCGACGCATTTAAAATATATAAGCGAATGTCTGAATACTTTGACTTTAAAAAGTCTAAGGCACTGATGGTAGATACGGATAAATTCAAATATTTTCTGGGTGTATACCAAGGAAAAATGGGCAACTTAACAGTAAGTCTAAAAGAGGATAACTACTATTTGAGTCTTATAAATGGTAAAAGAGTACAAGAAAGCCAGCTGTATTTTGATTCTGATTCTACAGGATATTCACGCTTGGGTTATATAAAATTTAACAGTAAAACATTAAGATTATCAGCTGGCAGTCGTGGAAAATTTGAATTCAGTAAAGAGATAGAATGATTAAATTCTTTAGAAAAATACGATACAACCTTATGAGTGAAAACAAAACAGGTAAATACTTTAAATATGCCATTGGTGAAATTTTACTTGTTGTTGTAGGTATATTGATTGCCTTGCAGATCAATAACTGGAATGAAAACAGGATAAATGCCAATAAGGAAAATACAATTTTAACAAGTATTCATAAAGAATTTAAATTAAACAAGAAACAATTAGACTCTGTAGTTGGTGAACATCAAATAGCGCACCGTAGTTGTGCAAAAGTAATAAGCATGTTTCCTATAAAATCTAAGCCTGAGCAAGTAGTTTTAGACTCATTAGGTGCTCACTTATGGTGGTCATATGGAGGCGTAACTTTTAATCCGTCACAAACTAGTATTAATGCACTGCAGAGCACATCTTCATTCGATATTATTAAGAATGAAACCTTGCGTGATTTGTTGATTTCTTGGAACGATTTGATAACAGATTATCAAGAAGAGGAACAACGCTCTAGAGATCATATTTGGGATCAGTACGATCCTTACATGTCTAAACATTTTGATTGGAACTTTAATTTTAAAGACGAGCGAAATAATTTTAATGCATTACAAACCTTGGAGTTCGAATATATGGTAAGAGGCAGATATGATTTTATTGATCAAATACTCTATGCCAGTGGTGAATTGCAAAAAGTCCAACAGACACTCAATAATATTATTGAGTTGTCTAAACCTCAAAACAACTAAGGATTACTATGATTAAATTCTTTAGGCATATCCGTAAATCATTATTAGAACAAAACAAAATGGGTAAATACTTTAAATACGCAATTGGTGAAATACTACTTGTAGTTATAGGCATTTTAATTGCATTGCAGATCAATAACTGGAATGAGAATAGGAAAGAGCGATTACAAGAACAAGAGCTTTTAGTTCAATTACAATCAGAATTTACAAGTAACCTCGAGCAATTAGACCAGAAAATACAAATGAGAGAAAGAATGATTTCTTCATCATTAAAATTGTTACAATATATTGATAGACCTCAAACTCGGAATAATGACAGTATATTAAAACATGCCGGACAAATTGTAATTGCACCTACCTTTGACCCCATTGTTAATGACATTATAAGTAGTGGAAGAATTCAGTTATTGCAAAATGCAAGCCTAAAAGAAAAATTGTCTCGATGGACCAGTGAGATAATACAGGTTACTGAAGAAGAACAGGTTTGGTTAAATTTTAGATCCAAGCATTACATGCCAACTTTAATGGAATATTATTCATTAAGAAATGTAATTAACGGTTATTGGGAGAATGAAGTCGTAGACCAATTTCATCTTGATGAAGGTGCCAAAACAAAGTTCTCCGTAGGCAAATCTAAAGTTAAAGATGATTTTTCTTCTTTATTAGCAAATGATGTATTCGAAGGTGCTGTTGCTAATTGCGCATCAATGGCCAAGCTTACCAATAGCCAGTCCTTTAGTTTGCGTAACAGAATAACAGGCATATTAGACTTAATTAAAAATGAACTAGAAAAGCTAGATGATTAAATTCTTCCGTCACATACGTAAATCATTAATCTCAGAAAATAAAATGGGTAAATACTTTAAATACGCCATTGGTGAAATTCTACTTGTTGTTATAGGAATTCTAATCGCATTGCAGATTAACAATTGGAATAATAAACGAGTTGAAGAAGCTCGTGCTGATAAATTTTTGCAAAAATTAAAGACACAATTAAAATACAATATCATAAAGACTGAAGAGCGTATTAAAGAGTTTGATTCTATATATAAAGCTTCAATTGAATTGATTGATATTATAGGCGAAAAAAATGTAGAAAATTTAGATGAGAAAATAAATAAGTTAGTCAATTTAAATTTAAGAGATTACCATCTCAATTTAGATATGAATATTATTACAGAAGGGAGAGAAAATGGAGATATAGCTCTATTGGCTTCAGATAAAATAAGACAAGCTTTATATTTTTTAAGTACTGAGAATACAGCACTAATTGAACGCGAACGTATTACCAATGAAGATTTAAACCTACTTTTTGTGCCCTATTTAAATAAAAACATGAATCTAAGAAACAGAATAGAATTTAAGAATATAGGCAAATCAAAATTATATAAAGACGATAATTATAAAATGTTATTTGATCAAGATTTTGAAAATTATATTATTTCAAGACTAGAATACAATCAATCAAATCTTGTAGTCTACAGAAATATGAAACAACATCTAGAGTCTTTGTCTCAATTACTCGAAACAAAATAGTTAAAACTATGATTAAGTTCTTTCGTAAAATTAGATATGACCTCATGAAACAGAATAAAATGGGAAAATACTTTAAATATGCCATTGGTGAAATTATACTAGTAATGATAGGTATCCTCTTGGCACTGCAAGTCAATAATTGGAATAACAATCGCCTTGAGGCTAAAGAAGAAAAAGAAGTCATTGAAAAACTACACGCCGACTTTAAAGAAAATAAAAAGATTTTAAAGCAATTTTTGATTGGTGTAAAAGGTTCAAGCAAATCTCAACAAATACTAATGAATTTAATTGGTGCTTCTAAAGAAGAGCTTTACAAACATAATTTAGACAGTCTATTGTATGTGTCTTTTGGAGCTACTGAAATGGCTTTTGCAGATAATACTATTAAAAACATTATGCAAAGTGGTAAACTAAACCTTTTAAAAAATGAAAAAATCGCAGACTTACTTTATCAATGGAATACACTTTCTGAGATTAGAAAAACCCGCATAACAAAATACGATTCTTGGTCAAATGATAAGTACATACCTTATTTGTTAGACAAAATATCTTTTAAACAAATGGATATGTACAGTGGTTATTCTTGGGCTGGTAAATCTAGAGTAAAGCCAGATTATTATCCCTTGTTTCAAGACATAACCTTTGAAAATTATGTGGATAATTATCTTTGGTATGCCCGACAAGTTATGGAACGCTGTGAAGATACTGACCAACTCATTGATGAAATTATTGAGGCCACAAAACCTAACGATAAATGATAAAATTCTTCAGAAAAATAAGATACGATCTCATGAAACAAAATAAGACGTCTAAATACTTAAAGTATGCTATTGGCGAAATTGCCTTGGTAATGATTGGTATTCTGTTGGCACTACAAGTCAACGAATGGAACAAAGAGCGTAACAGAAAAATGTCCGAACAGGTTGTCATAGAGCAACTTATTACTGATTTATCCCAATCGCAACATGAGTTAGAAGAACAAAAAGCAAGGAACTTAAGAAATGCAAGAGCATATTCTCAAGTGCTACGTGCCTATTGGAAAACCAATTTGCCAGAGAATATCCAGAAATATGTTAGAGGTGGTGGTGGTAGTGATGTATACAGTCCAGTACTGGGAACCGCACAATCGCTTATTAATTCAGGGAGACTGGATATCATCAGTTCCAAAATGCTCAAAAGTGATATTGTGGCCTATGTAGAAGAAGTAGGTTATAGGCTTAAAGATGTTAACAGGTATGAGGAATCCTATTTTAGACCTGGTATAGCGCTATTAAAGGAAGCTATTCCAAGTTCATATCGTTCTAAAGAATTCATTAATAAAAGTAGCGAATCATTTAAGAATGACTGGAACTATAAAAACAATCTTAATTGGAGGCCTGCTATTGTTGAAAAAGTCCCCTTTAAAACAGATTTACAGCAATTATTTGAGGATAAATCATTTTTTAAAGCTAATCAGAAACTGTTTATTTATCATCGCAATATTTCTTGGCGATATGATGATATTCTTGAAATGACTAATAAGTTGTTAGTTAAGTTATATCTAGCTTCAGACCAACATCATGAACTAGGTAAAAAACTTGGAGACAGCAACTACTATTTAGTGTTTGAGGCAGAAGATTTGGCGCTTCTTAAACAAGCGGATGCATTATTGAGTAATCCTTCTAAATGGAATAAAAGTGATGATGGTATTTGTGAAGACGATAGCGCCAATGAAAAATTCAGTTTAATATGCGCATTAAGAACAGCCTCTCAAGATGTGCTTGGTGAATGGAAAGAAGACCCTTATAGTCCTGCCATAAGATTGGTATTGCTTAAGCTTTTAGAAGATAAAAACAGACGTTATGTAGGCAATATGATAAGAGAGTGGAACAATCACCTAGATACCACTTTTGATGACGTAAAGAATTTATTGAAGGAGAGCATGAAGATAATCGAAAATCAAATTGCAACCAATGATTAAATTCTTTAGACATATTCGTAAATCTCATTGTCATTCCTGCGCAGGCAGGAATCCACATAGAATAAATGAGTGTCATGCATAGAAATATTCATCAATATTTTCTTTATATACTTTCAAATAAATATAACGGAACATTGTATATGGGAGTTACCAATGATTTAGAGTGTAGGATGTTTGAGCATAAAAATAAACTAGTTGAAGGTTTCACGAAGAAATATGATTTGAATAGACTAATTTATTTTGAGACCTTTCAATATATTAACGATGCTATTAAAAGAGAAAAGAATATGAAGAAATGGAAGCGACAATGGAAAATAAATTTAATTGAAGAAGATAATCCTAACTGGCAGGATTTATCTGACGATTGGCCAAATCTAAAAAATGTATAAATAAGCTAATAAATGGATTCCTGCCTGCGCAGGAATGACAGAAACCATGATCAAATTCTTTAGACATATCAGAAAATCGTTAATAGAACAGAATCAAATGGGAAAATATTTAAAATATGCCATTGGCGAAATTCTTCTCGTAGTTGTTGGAATCTTAATAGCGCTGCAGATTAATAATTGGAATGAAAGATCAAAATTAGAGGCTAAAACACAAGAGTATTATGTGCAATTATTAGAAGATTTAAATAAGGACGTCATTTTTGCAGATCAAACTATAAATAAGTTTGAGAACTATTTAAAAGATCTTGAAGGTTATGAAAACTCCTACTATAGTGAGGAGACGCTAACTCCGTTGGATGTTTATGAGAAAATCGCGAAACTTCCTGTATTATCAACCTCGTTTACATTTAATTCTAGCACTATAGAATCACTTCAGAATAGTGGCGATATTAGTTTAATTCCATCAGAAATAAGAAATCGATTAATCGATTTAAAACGGCAACAAGAATTGACCATCAAGAAAGCTAACTATACTGACGAAGGTAAGAATGGAATTATTCAGCGATTAAATCCATTACTAGGCTCTACAACCCTACCTAAACGATTGGCTCATCAACCTGAAATGAAGGAATTTTTTAACATTGACAGAAATTTGAAAGAGTTAATTTTAGTTTACGAAGGCGTACATCGTTGGAAAAGTATATCCGAAGAAACCTCCATGGTAAGCTTCAGAGAAATGAAAAAAGAAATAGACACTATTAAGACATTAATTAACATGGAACTAAAGAATGATTAAATTCTTCCGCCATATCCGTCGTTCATTAATTAACCAAAACCAAATGGGAAAATACTTTAAATACGCTATTGGTGAAATTCTTTTAGTTGTTGTTGGAATTTTGATAGCACTTCAAGTAAATAATTGGAACGAACAACGAAAACTGAGAAATTATGAAAAACAATTATTAAATCAATTAAGAATAGATTTTAAACGTAATTCTGATGATTTAAAATTTAATATCATGTTACAGAATAAAATAATTAATTCTTCCAAACTTATCCTGCAACACTTAGAAGATAAAAGACCCTTCCATGATTCTCTAAGTAATCATTTTGCAAACACCGTTTTATGGACAAAATTTATTGTCAGTGAAGGAGCATACAAGACAATAGAGTCCCAAGGATTGGACATAATATCAAACTTAGAATTACGTGATTTAACTTTTAGGGTATTTGAAGGTAATCTAAATTGGTTAAGACAAATGGAGAACACTGTTATAAATTTCACTGAAGATTTTCGTCAAGGAGATGCATCAAGGTATTTTACAGCATTAAATCCAATTGTAATTAAGGATGGAAGGTTTGATGACGGTTGGGTACAAATATCAGATTACTCTAAATTAATATCAAACGAGGGGAACAAATACAAACTTTATTTAAATACTGTTATAAACGAAACAAAAATTTTATTAAAAATTACAAAGGGTTATTTAGATGATAATGAACAAGGAGTTGTAAAGATTGATTCAATTTTAAATTTTGAATCAAATGATTAAATTTTTCAGAAAAATCCGTCAAAACTTGCTTATGGAAAATAAAACAGGCAAATACTTTAAATATGCCATTGGCGAGATAGTACTCGTTGTTATTGGTATTCTTATAGCACTACAGATTAACAATTGGAATGAAAAAAGGAAAATAAATAATGAAATAGATCTAGTATTTACGGCATTACAAACAGAGTTAGAAAGTAATATCTTAGAAACTTCAGGCTTATTAAGAGTAGGTCATTTGACGGATTCTCTTCGAACATTGTTTAGAGAAAATAAAGTGACTAGAGAAATAATTCGCAAAAAACCCTATCTAGCATTTTTAAGTTACAGAACGCGTTCTACGTTCTTAGAAGATGATCGTTTGAATGAAGTTATTGAACAAGAAAAAGAATTGTCAGCTAACTATAAATCTTTACTGCCAGAAATTAAACTACTAAAAAGAAGGATTAAAGCTTGGCGATTTTGGCAAGAAAAAACCTTAGAATTATCAATGCAACGAAGGAAAGAGCTAGCTAGTAAAACCCCATGGATAGGAACAAATGACTCACTTGGTTTTGAAAAAATAATTGATAGAACTTTAAATGATAAAATTCATCGTAGCGAGGTAAATCAATATGCGGAATATCAGTTAGGAGAAAACGTTTGGGAGGCAAATAAAATAAGAACAAGCTCTGTGGTTTTGTTGTGGAAACTAAAATCTACTAAGGATAAAAACCTGAAAATAGAAGATTTTCTTAATCATCTCAACCTTAAACCTTTTATAGAATTTACTTGTGGTAAAGTTCCAAAAAAACAGTACGAAACATACTTTGACAGAAGCGTTATTATTTATAATAATCAAAACAAAGAAGTAACTTTAAAATGGCGTTACAAGAACAATGATAATTTTAATCTCTTAAAAGTATCACCTAACTCTTTTTTGGATATCAATGAAGACATTTATATACACGAAGAAGGATATTTCGAATTAGAAAAAGATGGCAAATGTTCTAAAGTATATGATGCTAATAAAGAAGATTATATCATTTTATAACTATTATGATTAAATTCTTTAGACATATCCGTCGTTCACTCATAAACCAAAATAAAATGGGCAAATATTTTAAATACGCCATTGGCGAAATAGCTTTAGTGATGATAGGTATTTTACTTGCCTTACAAATAAATAACTGGAATGAGGCTCGAAAAAGCAGTATTAAAGAGGCTACGATTCTTAACAGCCTACGATCAGAACTAATGACCTCACTTAAAGAGTTAAAACATGACTATGAAGCTAGTCAAGTGTTTCATCAATCTACCATTAATATTTACGATTATATTCAAACAAAGCCTAAACTGGTAGATTCTATGTATTCGGATTTTTATAAGAGTGTTGCATTCAATTACTCCTTTCTAAAAACATCAGCTTATGAAACTTTGAAATCCGGTAATCTGGATTTAATTAAATCGGATTCACTGCGGATGCTTATCACTGATATTTATGAATCGGGTTATCAAAGAATCTATAAAAAGATAGATACCAGGCGTAATGCAGCTCGTTTACTTTTCCCCTATTATCAAAAACACTTTCGATCAATTTTGAAAGGTGATTCAATATCTGGATATAAGCGTTTGGGTATCCCAAATGATTATGATGCACTAATAAATGATCCTGAATATGAAACATTGATTTATGAAGCTCGAGCAGGAAGAAGGGGCGCAGAAGGAGAATTGGAAAGAACCATTAACGCAGTCGAAAATTGTATTAATCAAATTAACAAGTATCTTAAAGAATAAAGATTTAATTGATAACGAAATTGCAACAATTAACCAATGCTAAAATTCTTCCGTCATATACGTCGCTCATTAATTAACCAAAACCAAATGGGAAAATATTTTAAATACGCTATTGGTGAAATACTGCTTGTAGTTATTGGAATTCTAATAGCACTACAGATTAACAATTGGAATGAGGACAGAAAGGCCAGAAAGCAAGAAATTAAATACCTTAAAAACCTACAAATAGATGTATTGACCGAACTAAAAAATAATGATACAATAATTGACTTTAGAGCTAATAAAGCAAAGGCAGCAGCTAGATTGCTGAATTTTAAAAAGCTTAATACCGCTACAGATATTTTTGAATTAGAAGGTACAATACAAACCGTTTTTTGGTGGACGACATTTATACCTACAAATAATACATATAAGGAGCTGCTTAGCTCAGGGAATTTAAATTACCTAAAGAACGATTCCATTAAAAATTACCTTCTAGAACTCGATAAAAAGTATGTGGAAATAGATAATGCAGAACACCACATGCGCAGTGAATATGATAAATATTTATATGATGTAGCAATACTAAATGGTGATATGCTAAATGTAATGGACTTACAATTATCGGCAGAAAATGGAGAAATATTACTTAAGGATCCGTCTCAAATACCTATCGATGCTATTGTCCCTCAATACCAAACATTATTAAAAGACAAAACATTTACTAATGGTGTAAAACTCTCTATTATGAATAATATTTTTATTAAAAATTTTCATGTAGAGTTAACAGATCATCTAGAAAAGTTAAATCAATTGATACAAGATGATTTAAATAAGGGTTAATATGATTAAATTCTTTAGACATATTAGAAAATCGTTAATAGAACAGAACCAAATGGGAAAATACTTTAAATACGCCATTGGCGAGATTATATTGGTGGTAGTTGGTATCCTCATAGCTCTCCAGATAAATAATTGGAATGAGAATAGAAAACTTCAAAACGAAATCAATACTTATCTCAATCAAAAACTTGAAAACCTCAAAGAAGATAGATTACGGTTAACTGAAATTAGAGATGTTCGAATCGAGAAGGCTGAAAAAAGTAAATACATTCTTGATAATGGTTTGGAAAATGTTGATCCAGTTACAATCACTAACACAGTATATTTTGTCCTCGTTGAGCGTCATTTTATAAGTACTATAGAGCGCAATGAATCATCAACTACCAAATATTATGCAGGCGCTGAAGAAGCGACACTAAATAAGCTCGAACAATCGTATATCAATAATATTAAAGAAATGACTCTGGAAGAAAATCGCTTAAATACCTTTAGTGAGAATGCGGAATTTAGTTTGTGGACTGATGGTTTTTTAGTTGATAATAGGGAACTATTCTCATCAATGCTTGGAGATTTAGATAAATCAGAATTTAAAGGTAAAGTACCAGAATTAATCTTGGATAGTAACAATGGTCAAAAAGCACTCGAAGGCATTTTTAGAAGAAATGAATTGGCAAGCCAAAGCCTCATAGTTAAGCTTAACAATCTCATTGAGATTAATCAACGATTCATTGATGAAATAAAAATGTATTTAAATTAAATATGAGCTAATGATTAAATTCTTCCATCATATACGTCGCTCATTAATTAACCAAAACCAAATGGGAAAATACTTTAAATACGCTATTGGAGAAATTCTTTTAGTCGTTATAGGAATCTTAATTGCACTACAGATTAATAATTGGAATGAAAACAATAAACTAGAAGCTAAAACACAAGACTATTATAAACAGTTGTTAATAGATCTAAATAAAGATAAAGTCTTTGCAAAAAATACGATAGCGAAGTTCCAACAACAAAGAGAAGACTATAATAATTATTTAAAAAATTTCAATAAGCAAAACTATACAACAAGTGAAATGTATAATGACCTTGTTGCTTTAAATTTAGAATCTTTTGCAATCAATTTTAACACAAACACAATAGAATCACTGCAAAATAGTGGTGAAATTGTTCTCATACCTACTCATATTCGAAATGCTTTGATGAATTTAAAACGTAAACAAGAAAAAATATCGCAAGATGAAAGTCTCGATAATAGAGGTAAAACAGGCATCACTGAACGATTAAGCTTACTTATTGGGTCATTGAATCTAAAGGATCGCTTAGAAAATCATGAAAACATCAAAGCAGATTTAAACCTCGAAAAAAATAAAGGTCAAATAATTTTAGGGTTAGAGGCTATCCAAGATTGGATGCGTTTTTCTGAAACCAAATCGATAAGATTACTGAATGAAATGCTAAAAGAAATAGGAACAGTAGAAGAACAGATACAAAAAGAAATCAAATAATGATTAAATTCTCCAGACATATTAGAAAATCATTATTAGAACAAAATAAAATGGGAAAGTATTTTAAATACGCTATTGGCGAAATCATCCTAGTAATGATTGGTATTCTTTTAGCACTTCAGGTAAATGATTGGAATGCCAAAAGAACATTAAAATCTAAAGAGCAGGTCTATTTAAAACAAATTAAGATTAGCTTACAAAATGATTTAGAAAGCATAAAGAAGACCAAAGCATTTAATGCTTTAAAAGCTTCTAACATAGACTCAACATTTATAGTGTTAGAACAGTCTAACCCTGAAAAATATGTTCCTGCTATTATTAATTATATGAATATGACAGCTGAATTTGATGTTTTTGAACCTAATAACGTTGCTTTTGAAAACATGATAGCTTCAGAAAATATTGATCTTATTACAAATATGGAGTTAAGAAAAAATCTTTCACTCTATTATAAAAGAGATTTTGAGAATAGTACCCAAGAACGTGTTAAAGAGCAAACGCGCCAATTTGTAGATGATATCATGCCTAAATTAGGCAACAGACAAATTGTAAAACAATTTATGAAACACGATTCTCGTTTACCCGATATTTCAGAGGTTAACATACATAGTGATACACAAGTTTATGCCAATCTTCTTATTATGATTGCAAATATGGATGGTCAGAATGAACTTTTAGATACGACTACTAAAGAAATAAAACGTTTACTCAATTTAATTGATAAAAATCTAAAGTCATAAGCATGATTAAACTCTTTAGACATATACGTCGTTCATTAATCCAAGAAAACAAAATGAGCAAATATTTTAAATACGCTATTGGCGAAATACTATTGGTGGTCATTGGGATACTTATTGCACTACAAATTAACAACTGGAATGAGAACAGAAAAGAAGTTAAACAAGAGCAAATCTACCTTAATAATCTTAAAGATGATTTAATTGGTATAATAGAAGCTTATAATACGGCCAATGAAGTTGAGGATATAATCCTTAAACAATCTAACGATATCATAGAGCATTATGACTTAAATAATGGTTTTTACAACATGGATTCTATATTCCCTAAACTAAATGATTTAACCGTTAGATGGGGAGTTACTGCAAGCCCAACCACACTCGTTGAGATGATTAATTCCGGGCAAACAAAGCTTATTAGAAATGCTAACTTACGCCAAGAACTTGTGGCTTTTAATGAACAATTACAACTATGGTCAACAAATACCATCAATAACAATACGAACTTAGTTGATAATATGATTGTTCCAGAAATCATAAAACTCGGAACGTTAAGTTTAAACGGGTATTCAGGTGAAATGGAAGCAATTTTTAATAATTATTCGTACGCAAAGTTTATCCATTCAAATGATACATCGCTCTCAACTATTTCTGTAGAACAGTTAAACAATCCTGAGCAAAAATTGAATATTATAAATCTAATTAATTATAGACATACTATTGCTTCGCTTCAAAAAGGTGTAAATAACGGTATTATAAATAGAGTTAATGAGCTTTTAAAAAGCATTGAAATCGAATTGAACAATGATTAAATTCTTCCGTCATATACGTCGCTCACTAATCCAGAAAAACCAAATGGGAAAATACTTTAAATACGCTATTGGAGAAATTCTTTTAGTCGTTATAGGAATTTTAATTGCCCTACAGATTAATAATTGGAATGAACAACGTAAAGCAAATGCAGAAGAACAAGTGCTACTCAGTCAATTAAAATCAGATTTTATAGATAATCTAGAACAGTTAAATCAAAAGATTAGAACAAGAAATGTAATGCTCAAATCTTGTGATGAAGCATTTAAGATAATAGACAATCCAAGTTTAGCTGTAAAAGATAGTATTGATGTACTTATTGCTCGCACTATGCCTTATGCTACCTTCGACCCGATAATACACGATTTAAGTAGCTCTGGAGAGCTTAAATTAATAAACAATATAAAATTAAAGCAAGCACTGACCAATTGGTCAGCCGATATTATAGATGTTACAGAAGATGAGCACGCCTGGAAGCAATACAGGCACGATCATTACATTCCATTTTTGCAAAAGAACTATCAGCTGCGAAGCTTAAGAAATAAGGCATTTAAGGCAAATGTACTAGGTAGCTATACCATACAGAGAGAAACCTTAAATAGTACATACTCAGAATACGAGATTGGTTACTCAAAACACAAGGAGAATTATATAGCACTTTTAGAAAACCCAGATTTTGAAGACCACTTAACTAGATTGTATGCAATAAACAGTTGGACCAATGTACAATCTAATATTTTACGACAACATATAGAGGATATAATTAAGATGATAGATAATGAATTAGAATTAAAAAAATGATTAAATTCTTCAGACATATACGTCGTTCATTAATCCAAGAAAACAAAATGGGTAAATACTTTAAATACGCTATTGGTGAAATCCTTCTTGTAGTCATAGGAATTCTAATTGCACTTCAGATTAATAATTGGAATGAGAGTCAAAAAGAATCGGAAGAACTTAGGAATATTTTTATCCGAATTGAACAGGATTTTAAAAATTCAGCGGTTGAGATTAATGATGGGATTGAAGAGATGAAACTAGCATCAATATACACAAATGCTATTTTGTTAAATCAGGTTTCTGAGGATACACTTTATTTGGATGAAATGTATTTCAGAAAACACGCCTTTTCTTTCACGGGGTTTCCTGATATAAAAATTAATGAAACAGGGATTGAACTCCTCAAAAATAAAATTCAAAATAATTACGATTTAAATACTGTTGAAATAGAGCGACTCTTAAATCTATATACTGAACTTTTATACGAGATTCATATCGATCATAGTGATTTGTATTACCATTATAATGAGCTGAAAAGTTATATAGTGCCTACTACAGTTAGGTACAACTATAAATTTAAAGGCCAGAAGAACAAAATTATAACGATGATGCTAAATGATGAACAGTTTAAAAGTTATTTATATGAATTCCATAATCTTAGATCTATTTATCTTACTAAACTACAAGAATTTCAAGAGGATGGTGAAGAAATAATAGCTAAAATAAAGATGACATATAACTTTTAGAATAAAATTATTTCATGATTAAGTTATTTAGACATATTCGTCAGCAACTAATCCTAGAGAACAAAATGGGAAAATACTTCAAATATGCTATTGGCGAGATATTTCTTGTTGTTATAGGTATTCTTATAGCTCTACAAATTAATAATTGGAATGAAAGTAGAAAAGATGTTCAGCGTGAGATTAAAATGTTAATGGATATAAAAAACGATATTAATAATAATATCGCTAATATAACTGAGGGAGTAACAATCCTAGAAGAAGGCATACAGCTTACCACTAATATACTTACCGCCTATAAGGACAAAACATCATATGATTCTACAATGGTTAAAGACTTTTTGTTCTTCAACTATTATTGGGATCCAGATTTTAGATATGCCTCGTTTGAAAACTTACAAAAAGAAGGAGTGAACCTTATTTCTAATGATAGTCTCAGAGATAAGATTATAGAAATTTTTGAAATTGATATGGATATATTAGATGTTTCAGATCTTAATAAGCATAATGATTATATGACTTCTGTAGGTAACATGGTAATAAATAATCATTTGTATTTTGATTATGGGACGGGTTTTATTCTACCCATAAATTACCAAGATATGATGTCAGATAGTTCCTTTTACTCGTTTGCCTCGTTTCATTTGAGTTATCAATATCAGGCATGGGATAAATCAAAAAAGTTTATTGAAAAATCTCAATTACTCGATAACGCGATAGGAAAAGAAATAAAGCGTCTGCAGAATAATTAAATCCTTCGCCACATAAAATCTTTTTTTATTATAAAAAAGTACTCTACAATAATATTCCCTATCTTTAAACAAACCTCAAGTTTGCTTTAACTTACTGCTAACCAACTAAATTCAATCCATATGCAGTTAAAGCAATCTTTCATCATTGCCGTTATTTTAGGTGTTGGTGCAGTAGCTTGTTGGGAACTATATTGGCGTTCTCAAGGTGTAGAACCCTATTTAGACGATAACAAAGACCTTTGGGCCAACCAACGCGCTAGACTAGAAGATCATTCTAAAATGACCGTTTTTATTGGTTCCTCACGGATTCTCTACGACATTCAATTAGATATTTGGGAAGAATTGACCAATACAGAACCCATTATGTTGGCTGTTCAAGGTGCTTCACCAATTCCTACCTTAAAAGATATTGTTGAGAATACAGATTTTAAAGGTACCTTAATGGTTGGGATAACACCACCTTTAATGTTTTCAACGGTTTATCCAGAGGCTTTTCCAATGTTTCGTGCACAATCTAAGGTAGATTATTATCAGGATAGGACATATGCACAACGTATAAACCACAAATTATCAGTGCCATTACAAACCAATTTGGCATTTATACGTGATGGAGATGAAGAATGGGATACAGATGTAGATTTAAAAACACTATTACGGCAAATTCATATTGGTGATCGAGTTGGGCCACCTCATGTTCCTTTCAACAATTTTGAGGAAATAGCACTTAATAGACATATGAAAATGCCAGAGTTTGTAGCTAAGGATACTGCATATGCCAACACTATTAAAGCAGCTTGGGTAGATATGGTAAGTGGTGATATGCCACCACCAGACAAAGAGTCAACTACAACTGCTTTTGTAGACTTGGCTAAAAAGTTTACGGCAAGAGGAGGTAATCTAATTTTATTGCGTTGTCCATCTTCCGGATTTTTCAGAGAAATAGAGGGCAAGGGATTTCCAAGAACTGAATATTGGGATCAACTTGTTGAAAAGGTTGGTGCTAAAGCATATCACTATGATGATTACCCTCAATTTAGAAATTTATTTCTACCAGAATGGTCGCACTTGGCGACAGAGGACGCTCAATTTTTTACAAGAGAATTAATAGGGATTATGAAAGAGGATAAGGCAATCAACATTAACTAACCAATCTATTATTATGCTATTTAATTCATTAAGTTTTGTTGTATTTCTGGTAATAGTTCTAATCCTTTATTATTCGAAAATATTTGGTTGGACGAATAAAAAACGAATGCTTCTTTTTGCGAGTTATATTTTTTATGGTCTTTGGAATCCACCTCTGGTTATTCTTCTTTGGATTTCTACTGTGGTTGACTGGACCGCAGGCAATAAACTTGCGTTAGAAAATGATAATAAGAAAAGAAAGTTTTGGTTGTTGCTTAGCATGTTTGTAAATCTTGGGTTTCTTGGGTTTTTTAAATATGGTAATTTTTTAATGGAGAACTTTGTTTCAATGGTTAATGTTATTGGTCTCGATTACCAACCTAGACCAATGGATATTATTCTTCCGATGGGTATTTCATTTTATACATTTCAGACTATGTCTTACACAATAGATATGTATTATAAGAGAATGTCACCAGCCAGAACATTCTTGGATTTTGCACTTTATGTGACATTCTTTCCGCAATTGGTCGCAGGTCCAATTGTTAGGGCTAAAGAATTGATTACTCAGTTCTACGAAGAGAAAAGAGCAACTACCAATCAGTTTTTATGGGGAACTTTTCTGTTGACTATTGGCTTATTTCAAAAAGTGGTATTAGCAGACACCTTACTTTCTGGTGTGTCTGATGGTGTATTTGGTACCTCAAAAATATTGCATGGCGTTGATGCTTGGGTTGGTACCATAGCATTTTCAGGACAGATCTTTTTTGATTTTGCTGGCTATTCTACATGTGCTATAGGTATTGCACTTATGCTTGGCATTGTATTGCCAGACAACTTCAAGTACCCTTACGCGGCTTTAGGATTTTCAGACCTTTGGAGGCGTTGGCATATAAGTTTATCTACATGGTTAAGAGATTATCTATACATACCTTTAGGTGGCAACAGACGCGGTATAACAAGAATGTATGTAGCTTTAATGGTTACAATGTTACTTGGAGGTTTATGGCATGGTGCAGCTTGGACATTTATTGTTTGGGGAGGGCTTCATGGAACCTACCTTATATTAGAACGTTTGCAGAAACAGTACTTGCCTTTTAAAATAACCAAATACAATGGTATATTCTTGGCATTCATTACGTTTTCTTGTGTTAATATTACTTGGGTGTTTTTTAGGGCAGATACATTTAAAAAGGCTTGGGATATGATTAAGTCTATGTTTTATGCACAAACAGATGGTGAAATGATATTAGGGAATTTTGATATCATTAAAGTATGTACGGTAATAGGTATAATGTTTTTATGCCATTGGTTTATGCGAAACACCAGTATGAAAGAAGTCCATAGTAAAACTAATCCAATTATTTTTGGTGTGGTTTGGGCGATTATGGCCTTTTTAATTGTCATTGCACAAGGTAGTGGCGAGCAGTTTATATATTTTCAATTTTAATAATAAATAATAACAAACTAAATCAGTCTACAATGGGAATATTTTGGGATTTATTGCAACAAGATGAATTAGAGAAACAACAAAAACAAGCCAATAGTGTAGAGGAGCGTGTCAATCATTTAGAGACCGAGTTGGCAAACACAAAAGCCTTGCTTAAAAAAACATTAATTGCTTTAGAGACCCATTTATCTCAAGATATTGATGGTGATGGTGTAACAGGTTGATGTATTTGTGAAAGACTATTAATTCCTATTTAATGATTAAGTTCTTTAGGCATATTCGGAAATCATTATTAGAACAGAACCAAATGGGTAAATACTTTAAATACGCTATTGGAGAAATATTACTCGTTGTAATAGGTATTCTCATTGCACTACAAATAAATAACTGGAATGAAGCCCGTAAAACTGCGCAAGAAGAAAAATTATACCTAAAGCGTTTGCTAGTGGAGAATAAGGAAGATGTCGTAACCTTTAATTCAGAGATAAAAAGCTTGGAAAAAGGAAATGAAACAATTTTGAGTTTTTCCGAGGCTCTTAAAAAATCAGATATCACAGACTCTTTACTATTAAATAAGGCAAATGACTATTTTCAATTTGGTAGCATTTACCCAACATTTTCATCCTCTACCTCTACATTTGATGATTTGTCTAGTACGGGGAATTTAAAGGTAATATCCAACACCAATTTACGTGATCAATTAGTAAAGCATTATGCAAAACACTTAATGGCGGCAGAACGCATCCGTATAGGAATTGAATGGGCACTTCCAGTAGATGGACCGTTCACTTACGAGCATAGTATAATGCGTTTTGAACCGTCTTCGGCATTTCTCTTTCCTAACACACCAATTGATGAGTTGGCTTCATATTTAAGAACCAACAGGAATGACTTCATCAATATGGCGGCATCGCAATATTGGCTTAAGAATGATGCTATTTTACAATTAGAATCATTGGCAGATGATACAAATAAGTTAATTGGATTGCTTCAAGAAGAAATAGGCGAAAGTAACAACTAAATAATAGGATTATATCCATACTAAAAACCCATATTAAGACCTCTAAGCAATTTTAATATTTTTCAATTTCTCAGACAGAAAAAAATTAATTCAAATTCATTTTAAGGTACTTTTTAGCGTTTTTAAGACACTTTTGTGTTTTTAACAATTGTTGATAATTATTGCACAAAGTCCTTAAAAAGCTAAATTTTGGCTTTATTATTTTGTATCTTTGATAGTACTCAAAAGGGACGCTAAAAGCGTCTTTTTTAATGTGTAGTAAAACAAAATATTGATTAATATAAAATTATGAGCGAAGAAAACAAAAAGCAATATGGTGCGGATAGTATCCAGGCCCTCGAGGGAATGGAGCACGTGCGTATGCGTCCATCAATGTATATTGGAGATATTGGTACTAGAGGATTACACCACTTAGTATATGAGGTTGTAGACAACTCTATCGATGAGGCATTGGCCGGACATTGTGATAATATTACTGTAACTATTAACGAAGACAATTCTATCACCACTGAAGATGACGGTCGTGGTATACCTGTTGGCCTGCATAAAAAAGAAGGTGTTTCTGCTTTAGAGGTTGTAATGACCAAAATTGGAGCAGGTGGTAAGTTCGATAAAGATTCCTATAAGGTTTCTGGGGGACTACATGGTGTTGGTGTAAGTTGTGTTAACGCATTATCAGAGCATCTTAAAGCTACAGTTTTTAGAGAAGGGAAAATCTGGGAACAAGAGTATGAAAGAGGTAAAACAATGTATCCTGTAAAAGTTGTTGGTGAATCTGATAAGACAGGTACTGTTGTAACCTTTAAACCAGATCCACAGATATTTCAACAAACTTTAGAATATAACTACGATACTTTGGCAAGTCGTATGCGTGAGCTTGCTTACTTAAATAAGGGAATAACGGTTCATCTTGTAGACCGTCGTCATAAAAAAGAAGACGGCTCATTTGAAGGTGAAACATTCCATTCAGAAAATGGTTTACCAGAATTCGTAAAATTCTTAGATGGTAATCGTGAGCCATTAATGAAAGATGTAATTGCCTTTGAAGGTGAAAAAAATGGTGTGCCTGTTGAGGTTGCTATGGTTTACAATACCTCTTATTCTGAGAACTTACATTCTTACGTAAATAATATTAATACGCACGAAGGTGGTACGCACCTTTCAGGTTTCCGTCGTGGACTTACACATACGTTGAAAAAGTATGCAGATAGCTCCGGAATGTTGGACAAATTAAAATTTGATATTTCTGGTGATGATTTTAGAGAAGGGTTAACCGCTATTGTCTCAGTTAAAGTTGCAGAACCACAGTTTGAAGGTCAGACAAAAACTAAGCTTGGTAACAGGGAAGTTTCTGCGGCTGTGAGTCAATCGGTTTCAGAAATGCTTACGGATTATCTAGAGGAACATCCAGACGATGCTAAAATAATTGTCCAAAAAGTAATTTTAGCAGCTCAAGCACGTCATGCAGCGCAAAAGGCACGCGAAATGGTACAGCGTAAAACGGTGATGAGTATAGGTGGTTTACCTGGAAAATTATCAGACTGCTCTGAGCAAGATCCTGCTAAATGTGAGGTATTCCTTGTTGAGGGTGATTCGGCAGGTGGAACGGCCAAGCAAGGTAGAGATAGAGCGTTTCAGGCTATTTTACCATTAAGAGGTAAAATCCTGAATGTTGAGAAAGCAATGCAACATAAGGTTTTTGAGAATGAAGAAATCAAAAACATATTTACAGCCTTAGGAGTTACAATTGGTACAGAAGAAGATCCGAGAGCATTAAATCTATCTAAGTTGAGATATCACAAAATCGTGATTATGTGTGATGCGGATATTGATGGTAGCCACATTGCAACATTGATTCTAACCTTCTTCTTTAGATATATGAAGGAATTGATAGAAGCGGGTCACGTGTATATCGCAACACCACCACTTTACTTGGTTAAAAAAGGTGCTAAAAAACAATATGCATGGTCAGACAAAGAGCGTGATGAAATTGTAGAAACTTTCGGTGATAATTCAAAAATTCAACGTTATAAGGGTCTTGGTGAAATGAATGCTGAACAACTTTGGGATACAACTATGAATCCTGAGTTTAGAACAATGCGTCAAGTACAGATTGATAATGGTACTGAAGCAGATCGTATTTTCTCAATGTTAATGGGAGATGAAGTACCTCCTCGTAGAGAATTCATAGAGAAGAATGCAATTTATGCGAATATTGATGCATAATTAAATTACTTAAAAATGTGAAAAGTGCTTGAAACACAAGCACTTTTTACACCGTATAATTAGATTCAACTAAATTAAAATTTTAGTCTTAAGCTAGGACTATTTATCCCCACGCGAGTAGAAATACTATTCCTTCTAGAAGGGTAATTGTAATAGCGATATTCATAATAGCCATGATAATAATATGAAGCATATCTAAAGTAAAAATTACTGTGGTGGCAATGATGATCGCAATGTGAGTAGTGCTCTGCATAAGCATCACGCTTACCTTGCATATAAGCTTCATAAGCCTCCTTATCCTTTTTCTTTAGTTCTTTTTCATAAGCTTCCTTTTGTTTCCAAAACTCTTTCTCTTCCTTTTTAGAGTCTTTTTTAAAATTTTGCTCATACTTAGCATCCTCTTTAGCACGCTGTTGATAGTACGACTGTTTATCTAAATCAGAAGAAGATGATGCTTCAACATTGTCTTGAGAAAAACTAAATTGAGTTAATCCCAAAATAATTACCAGTATTTTTAATTTTAAGTATTTCATTTTTTATAGGGTTTTTACAGTTAATAATTTTTGGCGTATTGCCTTCTATTATTAAGACGTTTTAAAGTTATTTTACCCTATGGTTTTTATGTTAAAAATCAAATCCGATTGAAAACTGCCATACTCTATTTTGTGGACTTCCTGCGTCGTAAATATCTCCAAAACCTAAATGATACCTTACGCCTAAGGATACACCAGAGTCTGTTTTAAATCCGCCACCAAAATTGATTCCCCAATCAAAATTTGATGGTTCAAACTCCTGGCTAGTGTCAAAAAGATTAAAACTGCTGTCAAACTCTTCTTTATGTGATATTGCTAAACCAGCTTGTGGCCCAACTTCTAGAAAAAAATGACCTGAAGGATACATTTTTAGCATTAGCGGTAAATTAATATAATCTAGCTTTTGGGTGAAGGTGCCACTGCCATCCTCAATTTCATACCCTTGTTGTGAGTATAATAACTCTATTTGAAGGGCAAGAGCATCACTTATAAATGCTTCATTATAAAGTCCTAAATGAAAGGCATGACGTTGCCCTGTTTCTCCATCTCCATCAAAACTTACGGCAGATAAATTATAGCCGCCTTTAATACCAAAATTAGTAGTTTTAGTATCGTCTTGTTGGCCATAAACATTATAAAATGTTACTATTGTAATTGCAATTGTGATAAATAAAGATTTCATTTTTTTATTATTTAAGTTGTTTATTTTCCTCCGTTAGTTCTTAGATCGTTTATACAATTTTCATCTAATTGTGGTGGTGAAGACATGTTAAACATATCATCAATACCTGATGATGAATCTACTGCCCAATACATTAAGCAATCTTGGTTATTGCAATGTTTGGGGTGATTTTCATCCTCATGATTACTAACCATTTCAGATCCTAAATTGGTTAATCCTAAAAGATGACCTAATTCATGCGAAATTACTGCAGATTCCAAAAACGATGTGCTTGGCTGAAATGGCCCATTTGTTAAGGACTGTATTTCATTTTCATAGATTACAAAGGACGTATTCCAATAGGCTGTACCCAATATTAGATTGTTAGAATTTGCCTCAGCTGACGTACCATTAATAAAAAGAATCCAAACCGATAGGCGTCCTTCTGTATTATAGTATACTCTATGCTGTCTTTCAATCGCTTTTATTTCTTCAATACTGTAAGCTTCTTTTTGATCAATAGAAATTTTCTTTTTTTGTATTGATATGCCGTCGGGTTTATTTGCTCTTGACTCTAAAAAGCTCAATGAATAATTAAGTGCGTCATCGGTCGGTTCGGTACCATCGAGATAAGCTACTTCAATTATAAGTTCTGTATAGATAGATTGATCAAGTATATCGTTTGCAGAACTTCCAACTGCCTGCCTGTTTAACAAGAGTTCTGTGCTACCTATATTGTTGTCTACCGAAGTCATGTCTTCTTTAGAACAGGCCAAAATGGCAAAAAACAATACTAAAATTAAAAGTGGTTTATTTTGATACATATTTTTATTCTTTAAAAAGCAGCCGTTAAAAAACGGCTGCTTACCCTAACATAATCAACAAATTAACAAATCAATGTAGATTTAGATTTGGGACAAAACCAATGTCACAGCGGCATTTGTACTACTTTGCAATGAGATAGTGCTTTCTGAGAAACTTGTAACTTCCCATGTATTGTTTAACAATTCAAAAGTTGCATTATTTGAAAAACTTAGTGTTAAAAATACCTCAAGTTCAGATGCGACTTCGTAAGTCCCCTCAACATCGTCAATTGTTGTATTAACAGTGTTTTCAGCAACAACACTTAAGTCATTTGCAAAGTCAATTGTATATTCTGCATAGGCATTGGCTGTATCTGTACCAGTAGTAATAAAAGATTCTATCATAAACAATCCATCTACTAAAATATCTTCTAGATCATCAGCACTATCTTCTGCATCGTCTTCCATATCCTCTGTAGCAAGGCAATCATTTATTTGAGCTTGCAATTCAGTATCACTTGTTAACTCCATTGCAGAGCTACCATTAACTGTAGCAGTGATAGGATAATTTAAGGCAAAAAAGGTTTGATCATCAAGGTTGTTCATATACGTGTATAGTTCTTGATCAGATTCTAATACTACACTTCCGGTTTGTTCTGCATTGATATCATAAGTAAGAATTGTAATAGGAAATTCTATATCAAGACAATTAATTGCATCTTCGACTGCGTCCTCAGCATCCTCACACGCTTCCATTAACTCCTCATATTCAGATGCATTATTTACAACTACTTGCGTATAATTGCTCAATTGAACAGTAATAGGAAATTGAAATTCTACAGAGTCATCAT
This sequence comes from Winogradskyella vincentii, assembly GCF_020166345.1. Lineage (GTDB taxonomy): Bacteria > Bacteroidota > Bacteroidia > Flavobacteriales > Flavobacteriaceae > Winogradskyella > Winogradskyella vincentii. The sequence goes on from NZ_JAIUJS010000011.1 coordinate 61,153, forward strand.
CATTAGTTAATTGTCCTAGAATATTAATGACAAGTTGATAATCAGATTCACTAACAAGTGTTACTTGAGTACCATTCACTGTTGCAGTAACAGGAAGTAATACTGAAGAACAAGAAATACCATCGAGAAAATCATCAAAACTACCATCATACATTGCACTACGTTTTAAGTTAGATGCAACTACAGAATTTGAAGAATTTGTGTTTGGGTCTTCTTGAATGTCATTGTCAATTTCATCCTGACATGACGTAAAAGCCAAGAAAGACATAAATAATACGGTTAAGAATTTAAAAGTTTTCATAATATTAATTTTTTGGGTTAAAGTTTTCATTTTAATTGCGTTTTTATCGCTTTCCGTAATTAAGACAAATCAATTGCATTTTACCCTACGATATTCTCGAATTTTTTTTGAAATAATTTGTAAGTCATTGATAATTAATAAAATATAGCTTTAATAAATATTCATATTTTTGCATTAAACTAACTTAAATTAATTAATGTCTAACGATAATTCTAATCTTTGCGAAGAGGAAATTTTTAATGCTTTCTATTTAAAGCATATACAGGCGGTTAGCAATTTTGCATATTATAAATGTGGAGACAAGGATGCATCATTAGACTTTGTACAGGATGCATTTTCCAAAATCTGGCAGAATTGTTTTAAGATTGAATTTTCCAAGGCCAAGACCTATCTTTTTACTACTGTAAATAATTTATTCTTAAATTCTGTTAGGCATACTAAAGTAGTTTTAGCTTATGCCAAACACTCACCTTATTTGGACCGAACAAATGAAAGTCCGGAATATATTTTGGAAGAGGAAGAGTTTAAAAAGAAATTACAATTATTGATTGCGGAGCTTAGTGATGAGCAACGCGAAGTATTTTTACTTAATAGAATGGAGGATAAAAAATATAGAGAGATTGCTGAATTGCTAGATATATCTCAAAAAACGGTTGAAAAACGTATGTCTGGAGCATTAAAATTTCTAAGAAATAACCTTGGCGACATAAATTTTTAAAAAAAAGCGTAGGGTAAATTAAAATAAAGGTGTCTAAATAATATAAGCACAATAAATGGACGTAGAAAAAGACATATTACGCTGGTTTGATGGCCAATTATCCATAGAGGAGCTAAAAGCACTTTACCCTAATAACGATTTTAGGAATTTAGAGAAAACAGCTTTTTACTCCAAACAATTCGATGTACCCAAAATTGATGAACAAAGTGCATTAAATGATTTTAAAAAGAGAAGTCTAGAAAAGGAGTCAGGTAAGGTAATACCATTAAATTTCAAAGCATTTCTTAAGATTGCGGCCGTATTTTTAGTTATGCTTGGGTCTTCCTATTTTTTATTTTTTAATAATGAAAAGACCTTTACTACAGATGTAGCACAAAGTACGTCACTAATTCTGCCAGATAACTCTGAAGTGATATTAAATGCCAAGTCTAAACTGAGCTATAATAAGAAGAAATGGGAGAAATCGAGAAACCTTCAACTTAATGGTGAAGCTTTCTTTAAGGTAATGAAGGGTGAAAAATTTACAGTAAATACCGAAACTGGTTCCGTTGAGGTTTTAGGAACGCAGTTTAATGTAAAGGAACGTGAAAATTATTTCGAAGTTCAATGTTATGAGGGATCTGTAAGAGTAACTGATCAATCTAATACAGTAATACTTAAGCCGGGTGAAAGCTATAGAATCATAAATGGGAAGGTAAATCCTGTAGAAAAATTCAATTCTAAAAATCCATCATGGTTAAATTCAGAATCTACATTTAATAACGTACCTTTTTGGCAAGTTATTGAAGAATTTGAGCGTCAATACGATATAACAATTACAGTAGACAATATAAATACAGAAGAAGTGTTTACAGGTGGTTTTACCCATAGTAATAAAGAAGTTGCATTGCAGTCTATTACAATACCTTTAAAAATTAGTTATAAAATAAAAGGCGATAACATTGAGTTTTATAATTATGAGGCTAAATAAACTTTTATTTATAATTCTGACTTGTTGTTTAAATTTAATAATACATGCACAAAATAACCGTAGTGTATTACTTGTAGACTATGTAAAAGAAATTGAACAAGCTTTTGATGTAAAATTTTCTTACTCAGTAAATGAAGTCAGTACGGTAGAAATAGAACGGCCTATCAATGTAACAGAGTTAAAGGCCATAATCAACTATCTTAACGATAACACCTTATTAAAATTTTCATTTATAAATGAGCGTTATATTACTATTTCTACGCTTAATAAAACAATTTCTATTTGTGGGCTTGTAATTACAAAAGATGAAGATCTGCCTCTTATGGGCGCAACGGCATCTATATCCAACACTAATATTGGTGCTATAACATCATCAGATGGATTATTTTATCTAAGTCATATACCTGTAGATGCCATTGTAAACATTTCTTACCTTGGTTATGAGACCAAGTCATTAGGAGTAACTGCTTTGCGAGGAGAATCAAACTGTCAAAACATTATTCTCAATCCAAAAGAGCAGCAATTAAACGAAATTTTAATCACCAAATTCTTAACAACCGGATTACAAAAACGAAGAGATGGTAGTACGCAATTAAATAGTGCAAAATTTGGGATTCTACCAGGACTAACAGAACCGGATATCTTACAGTCAATCCAGGCGTTACCAGGTGTTGAGAGTATTGATGAGAGTATATCAAACATAAATGTTAGAGGTGGTACTAATGACCAAAATTTAATGTTGTGGAACAATATTAAAATGTACCACACTGGACATTTCTTTGGATTAATATCTGCTTACAATCCCTATTTAACTGATGAAGTTGTTGTTGCAAAAAATGGAACATCAAGTGAGTTTAGTGATGGTGTAAGTAGTACCGTAAATATGAACTCCAAGCATGAAGTCTCTACAAAAATCAATGGAGGTGTAGGTGCCAATTTATTACATGCAGACGGATATATTGAGATGCCAGTTAACGACAAACTAGGCATTCAGCTCTCTGCCAGACGGTCTTACACAGATTATTTTACCACACCCACCTACGATAATTATTTTAATAGAAGTTTCCAGGATAGTGAGATTACTACCAATAGCGATAATATAAATGAAAGCGATCGTGACTCAGAATTTTATTTTTACGACTACTCTGCCCAAATACTGTATCAAATTAATCCTAAACATAGAATTAAAACTAATTTAATAGGGATTAATAATAATTTAAACTATCACGAATCCTTTACCGATAGTGATAATAATGTACAATCTAAAACAAGCTCCTTAAAACAACAAAATTTAGGATTTGGTGGTGAGTGGGATGCTAAATGGTCACAAAAATTTTCAACTAATCTCTCATCGTATTATTCAAAATATAACGTTGATGCCGTCGATTTTAGAATTGAAACAGACCAAAAACTTACACAATCAAATGAAGTTTTAGAAACAGGTATAAAATTAAACACCAACTATAAAATATCAGATAAATTAAAACTTCTTAATGGTTATCAATTCACAGAAGTAGGTATACTCAACGAGACCACAGTAAGTGCGCCCTCGCTAACTCGTACAAAAAAAGACGTATTGTTAAATCACGCTCTTTTTTCAGAATTAGAATATAGTAGTAATACCACGTATTTAAGATTAGGTGTAAGAGGAAACTATTTTGAAAAATTTGATAAACTCATAATAGAACCTCGATTAAACTTTAGACGACAATTACTAAAAAGGTTGGCTTTAAAAATTCAAGGTGAATTTAAAAATCAATCTGCTACTCAGGTTATTGATTTTCAAGATGATTTCCTCGGAGTTGAAAACAGACGATGGATATTGGCTAATAATGAGACCATACCAATATCAGAAAGTAAACAAGCATCCATGGGTTTAGAGTATGATAAAAACAATTTATTAATAGATATTGAGGGGTTTTATAAAACCGTAGATGGAATTACAGTGTCAAATCAAGGATTTTACAACAATTTTCAATTTTTAAATGCTATTGGTGGATACGAGGTAAAAGGATTAGAGTTTTTGGCAAATAAAACTGGGAACTACTATAGTGTTTGGGTAAGCTATACTTATAGTATTAATGACTATGAATTTAATTCTCTTACGCCATCGTTTTTTCCTAATAATGTTGATATAAGACATTCGGTTGCAGGTGCTGTTAATCTAGATGTTTTGGATAATGTAAAGGTATCTCTAGGAGGTATGTATCGTTCCGGACGACCATTTACGAGACCTGTAGAAGGTAATGAAACCTTACAGGATGGTAATAATACATTTGTTAATTATGATAGCCCTAATGCCGAGAACCTTGATTATTTTATGCGTTTAGATGGATCGTTGAGCTACAGATTTAATATTTCTAATAACGTAAATACAATATTGAGGGTAGGTGTAATTAATATTTTAGACCGAAAAAATACCATTAATAAGTATTATGAAGTAGATCCTAATGATGCCAACAATGCTATAGAAATTGAAAATAAGTCGCTTGGACTAACACCAAATATTAGCTGGCGTTTACAATTTTAATATCGATAAAAAGCAATAAAAAGCGATAAAGTGTAAAATTTGTTTATATTTGTTTCCAAACCAAACTTAACCTCATGAAAAAAATAGTTTTATTTACCCTAATGTCGGTAGCTATCTCGACATTATATTCTCAAAATGATATTGATGTTTTATTAGCCGCAGGTGTTGAAGATGCAGAACGATTTGCCAATGATTACCTTGCGCCTGGTACCAATGGTTTAATGCACAGTATGAATGCCAATTGGTTTAATTCTGCCAAAACAAAACCTTTAGGAGGGTTTGAAATTTCAATTATTGCAAACGCCTCTCTTATAAAGGATGATGATAAGGTATTTACCATGAACACTGCAGATTATAATAATGTACAGTTTGTTCAAGGCCCTAGTGTACAATCAGTCGCATCGGTATTAGGTGAAAATGATCCTGCCATTTTGGTGGAATTGGAATATGATGATCCAATATTTGGATCGCAAACTGAGCAGATAGAGCTGCCTCAAGGAATAGGAGATGCGAGTGCCAATCTATTACCAACAGCTACATTGCAAGGTGCTGTCGGTTTAGGGTCTGGTATAGAAATAAAAGCAAGATATTTACCAGAGATTGAAACGGATGAAGTAAGTCTTCAGATGTATGGTGCAGGTTTACAATTAGAGTTTACAAAATGGTTGCCAGCGGATAAGATTTGGCCTATAGCACTTTCTGGTGTTGTTGCTTATAATCATATCAATGGTAGATACGATTTTACGCAGTCTTCAGGAATAGAAGGCGAGAATCAAAGGATGGAAAATGAAGTAAACACATGGTTGTTTCAGTTGGTAGCCTCTACCAAAATGCCAGTCATAAATTTCTATGGAGGTTTAGGCTATATAACGGGAAAATCTGAAACGGACGTACTAGGCGTATATAGAGTTACAGATGGCATTTTAACAACTGAGGATATAGTAGATCCCTTCTCTGTTCAGTCTGAGATTGGATCAGTAAGAGGAACCTTAGGAACAAAATTGAAATTAGGTTTCTTTAGGTTAAATGCAGAGTACAACCTTTCAGAATTTGATACTTTTTCAGTGGGTGTAAATTTTGGATTTAGATAAAATAGTTTCGAAATAATTATATTATAAGCAGTCAATTATTGGCTGCTTTTTTTATTTTTTAATACTATGACTTATGTCATGGAAATTAGACTCTAATGCCGTAAATTTGTACTCGATTTTTTAACGTTATAAATAAATTTTAAAATGAAAGTAACCGTAGTTGGCGCTGGTGCAGTAGGCGCAAGTTGTGCAGAATATATAGCAATGAAAAACTTTGCTTCTGAAGTTGTCATTCTTGATATTAAGGAAGGCTATGCAGAAGGTAAGGCAATGGATCTTATGCAATGCGCATCATTGAATGCTTTTGATACTAAGATTACAGGTAGCACAAGTGACTATACTAAAACAGCTAATAGCGATATCTGTGTAATTACCTCTGGTATCCCTCGTAAACCAGGTATGACTCGTGAGGAATTGATAGGTATCAATGCAGGTATTGTAAAATCAGTTTCGGCTAGTTTAGTTGAACACTCACCTAATACAATTATTATAGTGGTAAGTAATCCAATGGACACCATGACTTACTTGGTTCATCAAACTACGGATTTACCAAAGCATAAAATTATAGGAATGGGTGGTGCTTTAGATTCTGCCAGATTTAAATATAGATTGGCAGAAGCTTTAGATGCACCAATTAGTGACGTAGATGGTATGGTAATCGGAGGCCATAGTGATAAGGGTATGGTTCCTTTAACATCACATGCCACAAGAAATAGTATCAATGTATCAGAGTTTATTTCAGAAGAAAGATTAAACCAAGTTAAAGAAGATACTAAGGTTGGTGGTGCAACATTAACTAAATTATTAGGTACTTCGGCATGGTATGCTCCAGGTGCAGCTGTAAGTGGTTTAGTTCAGGCTATCGCCTGCGATCAAAAGAAAATGTTCCCTTGTTCTACATTATTAGAAGGAGAATATGGATTAAGTGGTCTTTGTATCGGAGTACCAGTAATATTAGGTCGCAATGGTATCGAGAAAATAGTAGATGTGCCATTAAGTGATGCCGAAAAAGCTCATTTGGCAGAAAGCGCCGAAGGTGTGAAGAAAACAAATGGCCTTTTAGAATTCTAAACTATAAGTACATTAGACATTATCATAAAGACTGTAGCAATACAGTCTTTATTTTTTTATATTTGGCGCATGAAAATGAAATTGCATTTAGGTGTTGTTATGGTGATACTTATGTTCTTAGGAACATATATAGAGCATAACTTAGTACCTAATCAACAAATTGTAATTCAATTTTCTAATCATCAAATAACTTCCGAAGAGGCAAATTCTGCCGCAGAAGCCCTAAAACAACAACTTGAGGAGATTGGTGCTGAAAAACTAGACATTGGTCAGTTTAACAGTGGTCAATTAACAATCACTTATTATAGTGATACTGATGTAATGAGTATCCAAAAGGTACTCACTGATGATGATTTAGTATTAGATTATTCATTGGGAAAGAAATCAAATGATAAATCAATCCCTGAAAAAGTAGAACTCTATAAGTTTAATGTTTCAGAAATACAGGACAGTCCAATAAATAATTGGGATTTTGAAGGTACCGTAGTAACTGAGCTAAACCATAAAAGTGACCGTTATTATTTTCCAAAGGTAAAGTCTTCTGCTACTAAAGAAGAATTAAACACTAACAGTAAAATACTCTACTCTAGATTTACAATATCTAGTGTATTTCAAATTTACAAGGGCAAATTTGCCTATCAGATTCCGGAGGTACGAGCTGGACCTTCTATGTTAGGAAATAGTTAATCTGAAATAATTTCCATTATCAATTTAAGTACTTTTTTCAATCAAAAAAGTTGAAACCCATTTAACAATTAAAAATAATTGTTGGATAGTGCGTTAAAGTATATATTTGCGCGACTAATTTCCGACATTAAACAACTATAAAATGCAAAACAAAGGAATAATTAAACTGTTTGCACTCCTATTTGGATTGGTGAGTATCTACCAATTGTCTTTTACATTTAAGGCCAACCAAATAGAAGATGAAGCAAAAGCTTATGCTGTAAGCCAATATGATGAATCTATAGAGAATTATCAAGAATTAAGAAATCAAGCCGAAATCAATTACCTAGATTCTTTAAAGACGTCTAAAATTAAGGTAGGAGATGAGTTTGAACCAATTGAAGTATACAATATGTTGGGTGTATCTCAATATACTTACACTGAAGTTGAAGAAAATGCCATGAAATTAGGTCTTGACCTTAAGGGTGGTATTAATGCAATTATTCAAATTTCTGTTAAAGACATCTTGAAAGGATTGTCTAACAATAGTAAGGACCCAATCTTTAACAAGGCTCTTGATGATGCCGAAGAGTTACAGAAAGATGCACAAGAATCTTACTTAGAATCTTTCTTTAGAGCTTTTGATGCTATTAAAGGTGATACAAAATTAGCTTCTCCAGATATTTTTGCTAATCGCGATTTAAGTGATGTGATTAAATTTGACATGACTGATGACGAGGTAAAAAGTATTCTAGAAACAAAAATAGACGAGTCTATAGTTTCTGCCTTTGAGGTATTGCGTAATCGTATTGATGGATTTGGTGTTTCATCTCCAAATATCCAACGTTTAGGAAATTCAGGTAGAATTTTAATTGAATTACCTGGTGCAAAAGACAAAAAACGTGTTGTTGATATCATAACAAAAACAGCGCAATTACAGTTCTGGGAAACATATAAAACACAAGAAGTTTTACCGTACATTCTTCAAGTTAATCAAGCATTAGTTGAAGCAAATAAAGAAAAAGAGGAAGAAACATCTGAAGTTGCTGAGGCAGAAGAGGTGGTTGATAGTACAGAAAGTGCAATTGATGAGTTAACAGGTCAGATAGAAACAGACTCAACAGATGTTGCAGATATAAATCCATTGGGCATTCAGAGTTATGGTAATGGTGGTTCTGTAGCAGCAATGTTCTTGGCTAAGGATAGAGCAAAAGTATTAGCTCACTTAAATGATCCTAAGAACAGAGCATTATTACCTGCAGAAATGCGTTATGCAAAATTCCTTTGGGGAATTCAGAATAAAGATTCAGAGTACTCTGAACTTTACGTGATCAAGGCTAATAGAGATGGTGTTCCTCCATTAAGTGGTGCTGTAATCACTGATGCTAGACAAGATTATGATCAGATTAGTAGACCAGCTGTAAGTATGCAAATGAACGCAAAGGGTGCGAAGACTTGGGAAGAAATGACTAAAAAAGCATTCGAAACTCAAGGCTATATTGCTATTGTTTTAGATGATATTGTTTATTCTGCGCCGAGTGTTTCAAATGGACCAATCGCTGGTGGTAATTCGCAAATATCAGGTGCTTTTTCATTAACTGAAGCTGTAGATTTGGCAAATGTTCTGCGTGCAGGTAAATTACCTGCTTCTGCTGAGATAGTGCAAGCAGATGAGGTAGGTCCTTCTCTTGGACAAGAAGCAATAGACAGTGGTATTAAGTCTTTTGGTATAGCATTAGTATTTGTATTGTTATGGATGATTTTTTACTATGGTAAAGCAGGTGGATTTGCAGATATAGCTTTATTATTAAACATATTATTGATCTTTGGTGTACTTGCAAGTTTAGGAGCGGTATTAACATTGCCTGGTATTGCAGGTATTGTTTTAACTATTGGTATATCGGTTGATGCTAACGTTCTTATTTTTGAACGAATTAGGGAAGAGATAGATAAAGGGAAATCACAGAAAGAATCTGTAAAAGATGGATTTGCCAATGCATTGTCTTCTATTTTAGATGCCAACATTACTACTGGTTTAACAGCATTAATATTATTCGTCTTTGGTACAGGACCGATTAAAGGTTTTGCAACTACATTAATAATTGGTATTGTTACGTCATTATTTACTGCAATCTTTATTACAAGATTATTAATTGATTGGTATGTAAATAGAGGTGGTAAATTAGACTTCTCAACAGCAATGACTAAAGGTCTTTTCAAGAATGTTAATATCAACTTCTTGAGAAAGCGTAAAATCGCTTATGTAATATCAGCTGTTTTACTATTAACAAGTTTAGGTTCTTTATTTACAACAGGTCTTGACCAAGGGATAGATTTTGTTGGTGGTAGAACTTACCAGGTAAGATTTGAGCAACCTGTAAGCACAGAAGAAGTTACTAGTGTCTTAAATGATCCTGCTGTATTTGCAAGTGCGGAAGTTAAAACCATAGGTGCACCTAATCAATTAAAAATTTCTACTAAATATAAGGTAGAAGATAATTCTGTTGAAGCAGATGAAGAGGTGCAAACTAAGTTATTTGAAGCTTTAAAACCATATTTACCTTCAGGTATGACTTATGAAGAATTTGATAACGGTTCTGGAGATGCAAAAATAGGTAAGATGCTATCGAGTAAAGTAAGTCCAACAATTGCAGATGATATTAAAAAATCATCGTTTTGGGCAGTTCTTGGTTCGTTAGTAGTGGTCTTCTTATATATATTAATAAGATTCAAGAAGTGGCAATTCTCATTAGGTGCTGTTGCAGCAGTATTCCATGATGTATTAATTGTACTTGGTATCTTCTCATTAACATGGAGGTTTATGCCATTTAGCATGGAGATTGATCAAGCCTTTATTGCAGCGATATTAACTGTTATTGGTTACTCACTTAACGATACGGTGGTTGTATTTGATAGAATTAGAGAATTCTTAAATGAGCATACTTCATGGGAGTTTGGTAGAACAATTAATGCCTCACTTAATAGTACATTAAGTAGAACATTGAATACCTCTGTAACTACTTTAGTGGTATTATTAGCTATGTTCATTTTCGGTGCTGATTCTCTTAGAGGATTGTTATTTGCCTTAATTGTTGGTGTAATAGTAGGTACTTATTCATCTATGTTTATAGCAACACCATTGATGTATGATACAGCTAAGAAGGGTGATGCAGCAGAATCTTTAAAAAAGAAAGTGAAAGAAGACGATGACGAGGAATAACTAAGTTTGTTTTTAAATAAATATTTAAAGTGCCTTTCCTTCTTGGAAAGGCATTTTTATTTTATGTTTTTCACTAAAGTATTATAGCCATTCCAAGCACAAGAGCTATCTTTTATGTTGTAATTGTTGAATTCAGAATTTACCATATAAGTTTCAACTGTTGTGCAGCCACCATAATTACTTGGTCTTTGTATAAGTTGTGTTTCAAATTCTATTAACGCATCAATTTGTTGAACACTTAACATTTTTTTAGAATGTTTCTTGCCATCTTTTATTCGATGCAGAAAAATATCGTCATTATGATAGGACAGAAATAATCTTTCTTCGATATTATGAAAACACCCAGATGAGACAAAGGTTAGTGACCATGGAGTTCTATTTAAAATAGATGCTTCAATCGAGGTTTGAAAATCTTGTTGGGAGTAAACGTCTTGTTGGTTAATTGCAATAAGAAACAAAAACAGAACTAAAGTTTTTAGCTGATACATAAAAAGGGCTTTTGTCAAAACTATGATATTATTAGTTGTACTAATACTATCAATGAGTGTACCATAATTCTAAATGAGTAAACAAAGCCTTTTAGTTTGTCTTCTCAAATTCAATCTTATCTCCAACCTCAAGTTGCCATTCATCCGAAAGGCCACCGTTAATTTCTAAAACATATTTGGCTGGTGCCTCAGAGGGTAGTGAGGTTTCATCAAAAGGTTTTGCATTTTTTTGAAAACTCACAATGGTTTTTTGTTCATCAATATATATGATGTCTAATGGAATCTTGGTATTCTTCATATAAAAGCTACGGTAAGAAACATCTGGAAATATGAAGAGCATTCCTTTATTAGTACCTAGCTCGGTTCTGTACATTAAACCTGTTTGGGTTTCGTATTCATCATCTGCAATTTCAATATCAATAGTTTTAACTATTGAATCTGAAAGTCCTTTTTTAAGCTTAAGAACACCTTCTTTTTTGAAAGAAACTTCAATTTTATCGGAAGTCACAGATGTCTTTTCTTCTTTACAATTTTGCAGAGAAATCAAAGTCGAAATTAAAAAACAAAATTTAATTAACTGCTTATAAGGCATTATGACGACTGGGTTTTAGGTTTATACATAAACATAAAATAAAGCCCAATTAGTATAAATGGAATACTTAATAATTGCCCTGTAGATAATGCATTACCAAAGTATTCCTCAATGCCACCTTGGCTTACCTTAACATACTCTACAAAGAACCTTATTGTCCATAGTAAAACTAAAAATAACCCAAATAAAAAGCCTTGTTGTTCTGCCTTTTTGGTTTTCCAATAAAAGTAAAAGAGTATTAAAAAGACAAAAACATAACAAAATGCTTCATATAATTGAGCAGGATGTCTTGGTTCAGTTTCACCTAGTTGTTTAAATACTATACCGAAGTCACTATTAGTATATTTTCCAATTATTTCGGAGTTTATAAAGTTACCTATTCTAACAAAAACAGCACCTAGTGCTACTGGTATGACTACACGATCTAAAATCCAAAGTACAGTTTTTTTCAATATTTTTTTGTTATACAAGTACATTGAAATAATCATGGCAATTGCAGCGCCATGACTTGCCAGGCCTTGAAAACCAGTAAACTCAATTCCTCCCTTAAACTTAAAAGGTAAAAATATACTGAAGAAATCTTCAGTGATTAATTCAGACTGGTAGAATATAACATGGCCCAATCTCGCACCTAGCATTATCCCAATAACAGAATAAATAAATAAAGAATCTAACGACTCATCTGATTGGTTTTCGTTTCTGTAAATACGTTTCATGATATAAAAACCTAGAACAAAGGCTACTATCCACATAACGCTATAAAAGTGAAGTTTAAAAAATCCCAGATCTAAATATTTGATTGGATCCCAAACAATATGTATTGAATGCATAGGTGTTTTCTTTATGCAGTAAATATAATATTTTGATAGGTTTTGATAGAGAGATTAACTTATAATTAATCTTCCTTTGGTGGAACCGGGTCAAATCCCTTTCCGCCCCAAGGATGGCAACTAAAAATACGTTTCAATGCTAATTTTCCTCCTTTAAACAAACCATGTACTTGTAATGCTTCTTTGGCATAGTGAGAACACGTTGGTTGGTACCTACATGTAGCTGGAGTTAAAGGTGAGATAACGGTTTGATAAATTTTAATTAAAAAAAGAAATGGATATGTCAGAAGCTTTTTCACAACTAGTTGGTCGTAAAAGTAGTACCATCTTTACCATCCTGTAACTGAATACCAGCCTCAGATAATTCATCCCTAATTTTATCAGATAAGGCAAAATCCTTATTTACTCGTGCTTCTTTTCGAAGGTTTATTAAAATTTCAACAGCACTAGATAATTTGTCGCTTCCTGCTACTTCTTTATCACTATTTTTAAGCCCTAAGATATCAAATGTGAACGTGGCTATGGTAGACCTTAAAAGGTCTAAATCTTCTTGAGTAATAGTTGCACTTCCATCTTTAATTTGGTTGATAAACTTAGCGCCATCAAAAAGGTTCGCAATTAACACAGGTGTGTTGAAATCGTCATTCATGGCATCATAACATTTCTGCCTCCAGTTTTGAATATCCACCGAGGAAGTACCACTAGTTTTTAAGTTATCTATCAAATTAATAGCGTCCATTAATCTAAAATAACCTTTTTCACTTGCCAATAATCCATTATTTGTAAAGTCTAAAATACTTCTATAGTGTGCTTGTAGCATAAAAAAACGAGCAACACTTGGCAAATACGCCTTAGTGATATGAGGATTATCACCTGAGAATATTTCATTTGGTAAAATATAATTCCCTGTAGACTTGGCCATTTTTTTACCGTTCATAATTAACATATTGGCATGCATCCAATAGTTTACTGGTGCTTTGTCGTTGGTGGCTTCGGCCTGTGCAATTTCACATTCGTGATGTGGAAATTTTAAATCCATACCACCTCCATGAATATCAAATTGTTCACCCAAATATTTAGTACTCATCGCAGTACATTCCAGGTGCCAACCCGGGAAACCATCGCTCCAAGGAGATGGCCAACGCATAATATGTTGTGGTTCTGCTTTTTTCCAAAGTGCAAAATCTTGAGGATTCTTTTTGTCTGATTGGCCGTCTAGAGCTCTTGTATTATGGATAAGGTCCTCAACTTTCCTTTTGCTCAAAATACCATAACTCTTACTTTCATTGTATTTTAATACATCGAAATAAACAGATCCATTTACTTCGTAAGCAAAGCCATTATCAATTATGTTTTTAATGATTTCAATTTGCTCTATGATATGCCCTGTTGCTGTAGGTTCAATACTTGGTGGTAAAAAGTTAAAGGTGTTAAGAATATTGTGAAAGTCAACTGTATATCGCTGTACAACTTCCATAGGTTCTATAGCCTCAAGTCTTGCTTTTTTAGCTATTCTATCTTCACCTTCATCTGCATCGTTTTCTAAATGACCTGCATCTGTAATATTCCTTACGTATCTAACCTTATACTCTAAGTGCTTAAGATATCTATAAATGACATCAAAGGACATAAAAGTTCTAACATTACCTAGATGTACATTGCTATATACAGTTGGGCCACATACGTACATGCCAACATAACCAGGCGTTATTGGTTTAAAATCTTGTTTTTCACCATTTAGTGAATTATATATTTTTATGGATTGAGATTCGTATAAAGGCATAATGTAATTGTCAAATGGAATGTAAAAACAAATCTATAATTAAGCTATAGAATTAGCAATTAAAATTTAGTGTCCAGTTGTATGTAGTCTAGAAATTCTCTTTTGGTTTCTTTCTCTTTGAATTTTCCTCCAAATTCAGATGTTACTGTACTACTTTCAATATCTCTAATACCACGCGAATTAACACATAGGTGCTTAGCATCAATCACACAGGCAACATCCTCTGTGTTTAATACTTTTTGAAGTTCTTTTACAATTTGAATAGTAAGCCTTTCTTGTACCTGTGGTCTTTTTGCAAAATAATCTACGATACGGTTCATTTTTGATAAACCTACTACTGTACCATTAGAAATATAAGCTACATGAGCCTTACCGACTATTGGCAATAAATGATGTTCGCATGTAGAATATACTGTAATATTCTTCTCAACCAACATTTCACCGTATTTGTACTTGTTCTCAAAAGTAGAGGCACTTGGTTTTTTAGCAGGGTCTAATCCGCCAAAGATTTCGTTGACAAACATTTTTGCAACACGTCTAGGAGTACCATTAAGACTATCATCAGATAAGTCTAAGCCTAGGGTTTCCATTATGTGCCTAACATCGTCTTTAATGATATCCATTTTCTCCTCATTTGAGAGCTTAAAAGCATCATCTCTCATAGGAGTTTCGCTAGATGAAGAAACATGATCATCTCCAAGAGCATCTATATCATTAAAATCGCTATCAATTCTCATAGTTTAAATAATTATTCATTTCCTGTTAAGGAGCTGCAAAGATACGTAATAAAAATAGTATCAATATGGTAGGACTTTTATAATTAACCCTGTTATATTAATAAATCTGTTGAATTACCTATTACATTGACAAATTAACATTAATAATTCTAAAATTTTCTTAATTTTCAAAACTTTAATAAATTCATAAATATGCATAGATTCCTCTTAAGAATCCTGATTTTATTTTTATTGTTTTCTTTCAATGAAATTAATGGTCAAACAGCACAAAATGTTGAGTTCAAAGCTGTGAAGTATAGACCAAATGTTGATGCTCCCTTAACTAGTGACGAATTGCTAAAAATAAGAGAAGTTTATAAAGATTCAACAGAAGATGTTATTTTAAATGATAAAGCACATTTAAAACGCATAAAGCATTTATTAAGAAATAGAATAAATATTCTAAGATTAGATATTAAAGGAAAACAACGTAATTATATTCCACTTTCTGAGGTGGAATTATTTAATCATTATAATCCTAGTTTAGAACGTGATGTAGTTTTTGATAAATATGGATTCAATCCATTAAAATATAACTTGAATTTCTATCCTTCACAAAATCTTTTATATAGGATTGATGGCACTAGTTACTTCATTCAAATAATGTCCCAATTTCAATAGAATATGATGAAAAGAATACTTTTACTTTTAACGATTTTATTGTCCTATTTGTCAAGTGCGCAGGATATAGTAATGCAGAATGGGACATTTAATCAATGTTCAGCAGGATTTTTCTATGACTCTGGAGGAGAATTTGGGCCCGCTGGAAATAATGAAAATTTAACTTTAACCCTTTGTCCTGACAGTCCAGGTTTTCAGGCTCAAGTGAATTTTACTTTTTTTCAACTTCAGGCTAACTTAGATTTTTTGGCAATATATAATGGTCCGGATGCAACTTATGATGAAATAGGAACATTTACAGCCGTTGATAACCCTGGTTTAATAACAGCTTCACTTACGGAGATTAATCCTGGTGGACAACCTAATCCAGATGGATGCTTAACATTTGTCTATACAAGTAATGCGGATGGCCCATCTGCTGGCTGGGAAGCTGAAATTTCTTGTTTTGAGCCATGTCAATCTATTGATGCAGTACTTGTAAACACAATTCCGGCTGTTAACGCTGAAGATATAATTAGAATCTGTCAAGGAGAACAAGTAACGTTTGAAGGTGACGGTGTCTTTGGTGCAGATCCGACAGGTGCAACCTATACTTGGGACTTTGGAGATGGAACTTCAGATATAGGTCAAACAGTTACTAAAACATATGATAATGAAGGAATTTACATTGTTAATTTAGCTGTAGGTGATGATAACCCTGCGGGTTGTAGCAGTACAAACCTTATAAATCAATTTGTGCATGTATCTACAAATCCAGATTTTTCAGGAACTGCTCCAGATCAGGCGACTATTTGTTATGGAGAGCAAGTAGATATTACAGCTCAGGTTCAAGGTGTAACATTTTCCATTGATTGTGCCAATGGTGGTGTACAGGCAAATTTAGGTTCTACTGCTGGGGCTACTTACGAATCAGAATTAGAACTAGATTGTTTTTTAGGACAACAGATAACAGATCCAACACAACTTGAAAGTATATGTATCGTTATGGAACATACATATATAGGAGATTTAGAAATTATAGTCATTAGCCCAAGTGGACAACAAGTAACTTTACATAATCAAACCGGAGGAGGAACATTCGTTGGTGATCCAATAATTTCAGATGGTACAGGACCTGGTGTAGGATGGGAATACTGTTTTGCAATGAGTGGTACTCAGATATTAAGTGCCGGACCAACAATACCGGGAGGAACTCCAACACCTGGTAATTCAGTAGATCCAGACGCTGGGCCTTTCCTTCCAATAGGAGATTTTGCAAATTTTGTGGGATCCGATATTAATGGAGAGTGGACCCTATTTATTGAAGATCATTTAAATATTGATGATGGTACAATTTTTACATGGTCATTAAATTTTGATGAATCATTACTTGTATCGGATTTTGCTTTTACTCCTATTATTGATAACGAAGGCTGGGATTCAGATCCAACAATTGTAACTACCAATGGAAATGTAATAACTGTTGCGCCACCTGATGCAGGTACATATACCTATACTTATACTGCTCAAGACGATTTTGGTTGTACATATACTGAAGACGTTACAGTTGAGGTGTTGCCAGAACTGATTACCGAATTACCTAATAACTTGGTAATTTGTAATCCAGGTGCACCACCCTATAATTTTAATTTAGAATTAAATACACCAGTTGTCACTGCAAGTGCACCTAATGCTGGTGATTTGGTAGTTACCTACCATAATTCACAGGCCGATGCAGAAAATGATGTTGGAGCAATAACAGGAACAAATAATTATTCGGGTACTGATGGTGAATTTGTTTATGTTCGGATTGAATATTTGGATTCGGGATGTAATGATGTATATTCTTTTAATGTTAGTTTATCTAACCAGCCAGTGATCAATCCCGTTGCTGACATGGAGATGTGCGACGACGGCCTGAACGACGGCACAGAGCTTTTCAACCTGGATTCCCAGACGCTTGGTATTTTGGGCGCCCAGGACCCTAGCGCTTTCGATGTGACCTACCATTTGAGCTTTGCGGATGCCGATGGCGGCGTCGGTGCCTTGGCGAGTCCCTTCCCCAACACGGTGAACCCCCAGCCGATCTACGTGAGGGTGGAGACCATAGGCGATGC
>NZ_JAIUJS010000012.1 GCF_020166345.1 Winogradskyella vincentii
AAAACTCTAATTCCTATGGCACCTTACCTCTAAAGAAGAATACATATGACAAGGTAACGCCTCCATTGTCAAAAAAAGGAAATACTTACGATAATATAAATTCATCGTTAAGTAAAAACTCTAATTCCTATGGAACTTTACCTTTAAAGAAAAGTGAAAGCTCTCAATATAGGTCTAATACAATTTCGGAGAGACAGCTGAATTTTCAAAAAAAATCAAGCTCAAGTCAGTATGGTGATTTCCCACAAAGTTTAAAAAACAAAACACAATATACAAGTCCACCAAAAGCACCTCCAGGTTCTAACACCGCAAAGAATCAATATTCTACTCCACCAAAAAAAGCTAGTACAACACCTATGCCTAATGGCAATCAATATAAACAATTCCCTGAAAGTTTTAAAAATAAAGGTGTTGAAAAGCCAGCTTCTGTGAACAAACAAGGGTATGTTCCGCCACCAAAGGCACCCGTAAAATCTAAAACAGTTCCTGTTATTGGTAAAAAAAATAAAGGTTCTGTTAATGGAAAAAAAGCGGGTACAGTTCCAGTAATAAAAAGCAAGAAAAAAGTAAACAAGGCAAAAAGCAATAATGCAAAAAAAACCAAATCAAGAAAATCAGCATCTCTTAAAAAAAGAAAAAAACCGTAATTATGAAATTAAGATCAATTATAATCCTTGTTTTTGTTTTAACAACATGTAATTCTTTTTCGCAAGGAACTAATAATTGGGAAATTGGAAATCCATTTGTTTCAAGAACAGATGCTGCTTTTTCATTCAATGAAGATTATAGCACCTTAATTAGTGGAAGAAAGATTCTTTTTGAACCTATTTCTAACGACCCTAGTTTAAAATCCACTCCCAACTCACTATCATCAGATTTATTTCCAAACCCACATAGTTTTAAGCCGGTTGATGCTGCTCTAGACCTAGATGAAGAATCTTTCCTGTTATTTAAAGGCAACGTATTTGTGAAGGTTGATAAGAGTACCTTAAAAAGCATATCAAGAGTTGCACAATGGCATGGGTGGCCAGGGTTTTGGAGAAATAAAATTGACGCTGCATTGAAATGGGAAAATGGTTCATACATTTTTATCAAAGGATTGCAATATGTCTCTTATGATCCTAGAACAGGAACAACATCCAGCCCCAATCAATTAAACAGATTGGTAGGATGGCCTTCTACTTGGTCAGGATCCATAGATGCGGCATTTAACGGAAAAGACGGCTATTATTATTTTATTAGAAAAGGAGAAATTTTGGCCATGGATATCAACAATCTATCTATAGCTGTTGGTTATCCTAAAAAACTTTCAGGCACACAAACAGGCCTTATTACACAAAATACTAACACCTTAATTACACAAAACCCTAATTCGTCCATAGCAGTTAACAATAATTACAAAAACTTAAATCCCAATGTCAATACTGAAGAGTGGTGCCCTGTAGGAACACCAGATGAAAGCACATCTCCCGATGGAGGAAATATAAGCCCTGTAACTACAGAACTAGCTGGTGGTACAGGAGGCGAAAAGTTTAGTGATAAATTGGTTAGAGGAGTTCGCGTAAAAGAAGTAAGAGTTTGGGGAATCAATACCATTCAAGCTATTGAAATTGTTACGGTTTCAAAAGAAGGTTTTATAACTGAAGGTGGGCCTAAAGGTTTTGCTTTCGGAAAACCAAAGATTTTTACCTTGGTTCCGGGTGAATGTATCAACGGCATAGAAGGAACTTGGGATGGTACTTCTGGGGAACTAATTCATACACTGCGGTTTATCACCAACAAACGAAAAAGCGATTGGTTTGGATCTATTGCTGGCAGAAAAGGGAAAAAAGAATTTTTATTTGAAGTACCTCCAGAAGGTTCGTTTTCTGGTTTTTATGGTACAAGCTCTAAGAGAAATTTAATTTCTTTAGGTATTAAATACAATATTTACCAATATGTAGTTTTTGACGAAAACGGAAAATTGATTGAAACTACGGGAGATAAAACAAAATGGAATAAAGGAACCAAATCTCAAATAGCAAGTAAGAATAAAAAGAAAGATCCTAATGATTTATACATAGATAACCACAAACCCGCAGACAATGCCAGAGATAAATTTCTTTATCAAAAAATGCCTCAATTTGAATGGATTGCTCAAACTGTAGATTTAACTAAAATTGATCCATGGAATATAACTTCACCAACTTCGATTGCATCTTTTCCAGAAAGCTTTGCGATTGTTCCAGTACCATCTCCTTTAGATGGGGATATTTTGCGTAAAGATTCTGAAACATCTTGGTTGGGTCCTTATGGCATGAACCGTTCTATATCTAAGGGAATCAATTCTGGAACAGCCACAGATGAAATGAAAATGAGTAAATCTTTTAGTGAATACTCAAAAGAATTTTCTCTCAAAGTAGGTGCAGAATTTAATTCTGGTGGTGTTGTTGGAGGTTCTGCAGAGGTAGGACATAAGCAACGAAAAACAGAAACCATCGGTAGTGAAAAGGTATTAATGTCTAAAAAAGTGATCAATCAATCTCATATCATATCGTTTGATTTGGATTGGGAAGATCCTTTCAAAGGAACTAAGTACCGACAAGCTTTAAATATAGCATTTCGTAGGTCAGTGGCTGCTTTAACCGTACCTTCAGGAAAGGTACCTGTAATTCTGAGTAAAAAATTAGTAAAAAATGGAGAATTACCAGGTAATATAAAAAGACATAGGAAGATTTATCAAGAACAGATTATAGATAAATTTGGTACGCATTTTTTAAATGATCTAATGTTTGGAGGCAAATACATCATGTACAACGAGATTAACAAGGAAGAAATTACTAAATCAAGAATGTCGGAGACAGAGGCAAAAGTAGCCTTTAACTTTGGTTCCGATAATGTTATGAAAAGTGATGGAACCACGATTATTATCAACAATGGTGGTTCAGCAATGGATGAGCTGGCCAAGTTAGGTACAGGTAATTCTTCAGGTAGTTTAACCGCTGAAGCAAAAATGATGAACAGCTATAAAAGTTCAAAAAAACGTTTAGAATCTACAATGCGGGTTGTATCTGTGGGAGGTGGTGGCTCAACAAAGTTTGAAAATTGGGACGCAAATGTGAGTCGTTCTCCTGTAGTAATAGATTATTCTCTAATACCTCACACAAAATTATTGACCAATGTGTTTTTTCCAAGTGACAAAGACATCGATAAAAAAAGAGAGTTATTAGATTTATTTATACGCCAATATCTAGTGGATCATTCGATACCTTTAAATCGAAACCCAAATCAGTCAATTACTTTTCCTGGACAAGGTGTACGTAAAGTTGATGATGGTCCTTTAGATGTAAATTTAACTTTAAAAGTAGAAGTGACGAGTGTAAAAACAAATGAAGATGAAGATTGGCCAGAAGACGACCCACTAGAAATTCGAGGTAATGCCAAATTAGAAATTTTGGATGAAGCAGGAACCATCTTAAGTACAATTGATGGATTGGTAAGTGGTTTATCTCCAAGACTAGACACTAATACTACGAGAAACTTATCAGGAAAAACCACAGAATTTACCATCAAAAAATCAAAGATAGAAAAACTGAAACTTTATATAAGCGGAAAGGTTTATGAGTATGATGATGCCGGTGATGATATCATTTTTAATTATTCCAACAGAGTAGATGCAGGTGCGCAAACCATACCCTTTGAAAATTTGCTTAACGAAGACATTATCAATGCTGTTGGGAAGGTGCAAGGAGATGAATCCTTTATGCAATTCGGCATTAAAATTAGTATAAAAAATAATTAAATAATATGAAAATCAACAAACAAGCGAAATACGTATTTGCACTTATTATAGCTTTTAGTTTTAGTTATCAATTAGAAGCTCAAAATAGTAGCAAAGTTAATATAAAGCCAGGTAAATTTTATGCTTACAAAAATTCACCAGAATATTACAACTTAGAACTGGTTGCTAGTAATAGTAGTGTTGTGCAATTAACAGATGAGAAAGGTAAACAAACTACCTTTATGCAGGATAAAACTGATAAAAGTTTATTTAGGCAATCAGGACAACCTAGAACCTATTTTAGTTATGGAGGAAGAATAATAGCTGTTAACTTTAATGGTGGAAGAAAAGGAACTTGGACTAGAGGAGAATTTGCCAAACCTAATCCTGGATTAAAATACGCAAAACAGTTACAAAAGGGCGATTATTCTGCTACCTTGTCCTATAAAGATAAGAATAAAACAACCTATATAGTAGGCGGTGGCCTTCCTAGTAAAGAAACTAATCCAATATTTAGTATTTCTCATACATGGAAATTATCTTACAACAAAGATGGAAGCATGATGTATTTAACATCGTCTACTCAAAATAATTCTAAAAACTTAAACAAACTATCAACTGAAGATAGAGGTAGGTTATTTGGTCACATTAAATTTAAATTAGGGGGTTTTGGGTATTATAATGAGGCGGATAACAGAAAAATACAAATACTTTCAAGTAGTAATTTTAAAATGTCTTTTCCAGGTCAAAAATATGCCTTAAATCTTAAAGCGGTTAATTCCTCTCCTAATAATGGTTATTCAAAAGTAAATGCAGTATCTACAAACACTCCTGTTGTAAACACAACAAATAAACTAAGTACTACGTCTAAAACAGCTCAAATACATGATGCCGTTAGGACTGGAGATTATGATAAAGTTGAAAGTTTGATCTTAAAAAAAGGGGCTGATTCTAATTTAAAAGATGGCATCAACGGAAGATCTGCCTTGCATTACGCAGCAGCAAGTGGAGACAATGATATTGCTTCTTTTCTGGTAAAAAGTGGAAGTGCAAATATCAATTTAACTGATAATAATGGGTTAACTCCTCTTGATTTAGCAGTCCAAAATAACAATTTAGAAACAGCTAAGGCTTTATTACAAAGTGGAGCAAATGCTGGCTTGGCAAATAAAGGTCTAGACCGAGTTGTAAGCACAAAAAACAAAGAGTTACTAAAAATGTTTTTACAAAATGGAGCAAATGCAACAACTGCTCTAAACAAAGTAATAGAAGTAGATGATGTAGAACTTTTAAATATTGTATTAGACAACTCAACGGCTAGAGCCACCAATCCACTTTTTGAAAAAGCAGTAAATAATAGAAGCCAGCAAACTGCCATTGAATTATTAATAAGAGGCTTGGATAAAGAAAAAGCTATGGATTTTGTTATTCAAAAAAAAGACAAACAAATGGTTTCCCTTATATTAGGAACCAATCCTAATGTAACAACTTCTAACAAAGCATTGGTTTTTGGTGTTGAGCAAAGAGATATGGCTTTGGCTCAAAATGCTATAGATGCTCATAATGCAAATCCAACTTTAGGCATGGCACCAGCAGTAAAAACCAATAACTCACAAATGGTTAGTTTTTTACTATCCAAAGGTGCTGATCCAAATGATCAAATGGATGAAGCTTCTGCAGAAGGCAAAAAAGCAATTGTAGAAATGCTACTTATGCAATCTGCAAATCCAGATTTAGGAGTTAAAGAAGCAGCAACCAACGACCAGATCGCTACACTACAAGTTTTATTAGACGCCTCTGGTGATGCAAACTTAGCAATGCCAATAGCTATTGATAAAGGAAATGTCGCTATGGTCAACATGTGTATCTCGGCACCAAAACCAGCAGATGTTTATCGCTCTGAATACGTAGTAACAGCGTGCGAAAAATCCAATTTAGATGTTTTAAACGCATTACTCTTAGCAGGTGCAGATGCCAATCCTGGCATGCCAATATCTATAGCTAAAAAAGATGTGAAATTAGTTAGGGAGTTAGTTGTTGCTGGAGCAGATGTCAACAAACCAGAATATCTTAAAAAATCTGCAGAATTAAAAGATCACGCAACGGCACAAGTTTTAGTAGAAAATGGCGCTGATCCTAACCCAGGTATGCCAGCAGCTATTAAAATTGGTGATGTTACAATGGTTGATTTATTGCTAAAAAAAGGGGCTGATGGTACAATCCCGGCATTTATTGCCACTGCTAGTACTCAAGGCAATACTGAAATCACAAAAATGCTGATAGATGTAGGTTCAGATCCAAACAATGGAATAATGCCAGCAATTGTTGCGAATAAGGCAAAAGTACTATCCCTCTTAATAAACAGCGGTGCAAATGCCAATAGTGAATTACATCTCAAAGAATCAATAAAACATAATAATCCAAACTTAACTGAATTAATAATTAATAATGGTGCAGATGCAAAATTAGCTTTAGAGCCCGCGGTTAATTCTAATGCTCATAAAATTATTAATTTGATTTCAGTTAATGGTGTAGATGTTACTGACCAAAAATATCTTGAAATAGCTGTGAATAAAAATTTTACAGAGACCGCAAACGCATTAACAAAAGCAGGAGCTTCTGGAAGTGACTGGTGGGATGAGACCTTAGGTGAAAATTTATTACACAAATCAATCCGTAAGCATTTAAATGCTTATATGGTAAACATATTAGTAAATGGAGGAATTGATGTAAACGTAAAGACAAAAAATGGTGATTCACCTTTACATTTAGCGGTTTATCAAGGAAAAAAGAAAAAAGATGCAACTGCAGATGTTGTAGTGTCATTAATAAATGCAAATGCTGACGTTAATGCAACCAACGCTAATGGTGAAACAGTTCTAAAATCGGCTCCGAGTCGCAGAAAAATTACCAAGCCATTGAAAAAAGCAGGTGCTAAAAAGAAAATATGATAGAATAAAATGACCTTGAAGAATATATATTTATTGTTTTTATTTATTAGT
This sequence comes from Winogradskyella vincentii, assembly GCF_020166345.1. Lineage (GTDB taxonomy): Bacteria > Bacteroidota > Bacteroidia > Flavobacteriales > Flavobacteriaceae > Winogradskyella > Winogradskyella vincentii. The sequence continues at coordinate 6,763 of NZ_JAIUJS010000012.1, forward strand.
AGCACTTTCAGTTCTTATGCTCAACTATTATATATTGATGCAGAAACGGCTACTTTTATAGATGCGACAACATATAATGCAAAAAATAATGCGCTTCTCATTTTTTCAGGGGGTTCTCTTATGCTTTATGATATAAATTCGGATGAAATAATAGAACCGAGATGGTTTCGGTTAGAGGGATTTAGTAAAATAGAAGCTGCTATAAAATGGTCAGAAAATCAAGTTTTGATATTTGAATCAGATCAATTTAGAATCATGGATGTAAATACTGCTGAGTTTTTAACCAAAAAAGAAAAATGGTTAGGGTTTCCTGAAGAATGGAATAATAATTTTGATGCCGCCGTAAGATGGGATGAGAATAATATTTTGTTCAGCAAAGATGATACATTTTTAATATACAATTTTATAGAATCTGAATATACCGTTTATGACTATTTCAGTACTTGGGAAGGTTGGCCAGAATCATGGAATACTAAATTAGAAGCTATATTCAGTTTTGGTGATAGTATTTACTTTTTGAATGACGGAGAGGTCATAGAATACTCTAAAATTGACAGTACATTTGGCGCACCTATTGAAATTGGTTTTAGGTCTTAGAGCTCATATTTTACTGATATCGTAAATTTTATTTATTATCATTCTAATAAATTTGAACACTTTGCTGAACACACACAAAAATTATTAAATCATACTTTGGAGATACATCCTAGAAATACAGAATAAACTTTACGATGCCAGGCTTAGGTAGTACAGGCAATATATTATGAGATATAAATTGTATATAAAGCCTCCCCAAAAAGAATCACCGAAGATAATTCTGTCACTTCGCATTGTGGGCATTTTTGCTGTAAGGCCTCACCAAAAAGATTCTCTAAATCTCACATAGTTTTGTGGGTTTTCACTAGTTGTACAGCCCACCTATTAAGCATCCTACAAGAATGCAATCACGGTTTCATTTAGCTGCACAAACCCCTTACCGTTTTCTGCCTTTAGATTTATTTTCTTTGATTTTAACGTAAATAAGTTTCATCCGTCCTCTAGAGTCCTCACGACGTTCGGTTTCAAAATTAGGAATAGAATTAATTAAGGGAGTTAATTTCTGAAAACCATAATTTCGTGAATCAAAATTAGGTTGTTTCTTTTGCAACAAACTTCCTACATCACCCAAAAACGCCCAGCCATCATCATCGGCAATATCATCTATGGTGGCTGCGATAAGCTTAATGTCTTTTTGTGTTAATACATCGTACTTATTTTTAGAAGCTTTAGATTTTGTTGTAGACGCCGTAGTATTTTCTTCCGTTAGGTTTTTAAGAATCTCTATATAGATAAATTTATCACAAGCCACAATAAACGGGTTTGGTGTTTTCTTTTCACCAATACCATACACCTTCATCCCTGCCTCACGTAACCGTGTTGCCAAACGCGTAAAATCACTATCGCTTGACACTAAACAAAATCCATCGACTTTCTCAGAATACAAAATATCCATGGCATCAATAATCATCGCAGAATCTGTGGCGTTTTTACCTGTGGTATAGCCATACTGCTGTATAGGTGTAATGGCATTTTCTAAGAGCATATTCTTCCATTTGGATAAATGCGGTTTGGTCCAATCGCCATAAATACGCTTTATCGTTGGGTTGCCGTATTTAGCAATTTCTTCCATCATTTCCTTTACATAGGCAGATGGTATATTATCACCATCGATGAGCACTGCTAATCTTATATCTATCACTATAATTTTGTCTTTATAATTGGTTTAAAGGTAATGGCTTTAATTAACAAAAACCACTTTATATAAAATGGTTTTTGTTAATTATTTATTTTACTATTCTACAGCTTCAGATCGAAGGAAGAAAACATATAACTAAATCTCAATTAAGACAAGTGTTGCCGTTACTATATTATTAGAATGCGCCACCTCCATCATCATCGTCATCATCGTCATCATCGTCACAAACTACACCATGTGCAATAATGAAAATTTCTCCTGAAATATCTGATAAAGAGTAAGAATCCGATGAGGCATCATCTAATTCATTTTGGTGAGGATATTGACCTGGTGCCACAGTAGCATTACCATTATTACCTATTGGATAAGGCAGTTCACCAACATATAAATGCGTTTCATTTAATACAAAACCGTCAAGCATGTCAAAATCTACATCAACTGTCCCAAGGGCTTCGTCATAATTAACACTTAAGGATCCTACAAGAGTTCCTTTATCAGTATCGCATTGACCAGCACCAGAATACAGATCGAAGGTGTATTCACCTGCTGATAATGGACCAATAGTCCAGCCCCAACGATTAAATCCATCGTTTAAAAAACAAGTGGATGCTTCATCTCCTCCTATAGCAAATAATGTTTCACAAGATGCTTCATCTTCTTCCTCGTCTGATGCATCATCATCCTCTGGCTCATTATCATCTGCTGTAGTGCTAGAATCGTTTGCTATAGAATTTAATTGCAGGCTTTCTAATTCCACAGGTTCAGTTTCGCAACCGAATGACAGTAAAAGTGTAATACAAATAACTAATGTGGTTAATTTTTTCATGATAGATATATTTGGGACTCTAAATTTAGACCTATATCCTATAAAGCACAAATTTTTTCGATGTACGGTAAATAATATTCTTATTTATCTTACATAAGTGTGGTTTTAAGATTTTATACCTATCCAAAAAAACCTGTGCACATAACCCCTCAACACTGACTCCCGTCATTTTAAAAACGACCTGGTCTTCCTACTTTTATTAGGCTAAAAAGCATTATTAATAACGTCTAATACTAAAGCCATGGGAAAAATAAGCACCTCAGCACGACAAATCACTTTGTATTACAGTTCTAAATCCGTTAGAGCCAAGCAAACTATGGTCTATGCCATAGCCGAAGGCTTACCAGTGTCTTCAATTGACATTACAAAAACACCATTAACAGGCACACAGATTGCCAATTTGGCCTCTCGATTAGGTATAGAAATTAAGGATTTGGTGAACCAAGATCACCCAGCTTACGAGCGTAAGTTTGTGCATCACGACTTCTCAGACAGAGATTGGATGAAAATGATACAGCACAATCCAGAAATCATGAAACAGCCTATTGCTCTCAGAGGCGATATTGCTATACTGGTAGAAACACCAACGGATATTATTAAGATTTAGCTTGCGATTCTTTCACCAAGCCATAACTTAATACTGCTGGAATAATAAATCCCAGTACACTGACCCAAATTGGTATCTCGGCATTGTCTACGGATAACTCTAAATTTAAAACAACGCGGAGCAGATGCAGTAATGCTACAACAGCCAATAGTACTGCTACTATTTTGGTATATGGTTTCATATGTATTGGTTTTTAGTGATGTCATAATGTTAATTCCCATTGCTCATATTGATAAAATTCCGTCAATTCGAGTGAATTTTAGGAGTGAAACGAATAAAATTTGTATCGAGAATACGAATTTTAGTTTTCTAAATAGTTCTCGATACAATTTTTTCCTCCTCTAGTCCGAAAAAACCACTCGAACTGACGTTGTAAAAACCATAAGCATTTAAAATACACAATGGTTAGCCAATACAAATGTAGGCGCTACCAGTGGTAGAAAGTATGATATTGGTCAATAATAAGAAGCAATGCTCAACCCAAAAACTCCAAATTTAGCATTGTCATTCCGAGGGCGCGAAGGAACCGAAGGAATCTCAACCTAATAACTCAATAAGCAGGTTGTTGTATTTATTAATATTAATTAAACGCAGATTAAGGTCTATACGCTTGTTTTTATAGTCTTTTTTAAGGTAAGATATCATAAGGAACAGGCTTTCTATGAGCTTTTCTAAATCATAGTCTAGAGCACGTTTTATCTTGTATTGCTCTGTAAGTTCTTTAGTCACTTTTTTACGCGAAATCGCCAAATAGGGCAACTCATATCGTACGGCTGCAGAAAGCTCGTCCAACTCCAGGTTTTTAATAATCTCCACACGCCGTTTATCATCTATATCCATAGACAATGCCACATCCATTAAAAACTTAAGGTTAAGCTTGGCCTCAGTACGCAAAGCACGTTTTACGACACCAATTTTAGAGGCTTGTGAGGCGCCTTCTTTGGCAACGTCGTAAATGTCTTTGATGATGCTCATTACTTTAAAAATTAAATCAAATAGATAATACTACCATTACTAACAAATAGGCAATTAGCGCCCATAACGTGATTTGTAGTACAATTTTTGCTTGCTTTTTATGTCCTGTAATATAAAGGATTAAAGCAGCAATAAAACCTAGTGCTATCATAATTTTATTAATCTATTATCCTGTCATACCCTCAACGAAAACTTGAACGAACTCCTTCATTTTTGAAATGATGCGCTCTCCTATTTCTCGTGCTTTTAAAATACTTGGACGATTATCTAAGCATTTAAATACTTCATTTCTAATAGGTTCTTGACCACTGTAAATATAACTTTCTAGTAACGCATTAAATTGTTTCTTATCTAAGCCTTCTTCCTCACAGAGTTTTGCCAAGGCCAATATTTTCTCCTGTTGCCAATACTTTTCAAACTCGTCTTGGATGGCATCCTCATAATATTCATAGGATTCCTCTACCTGATCTTTAACTGCGCTAATTTGAGAACTTAAAATCTGTATGGATATAAACAACAATATAATTGTGCATTTAATCTTCATAACAACTAGAATTAATTAAACCAACGATCCAGTCGTCTCTTGGTTCTGTCAAATGCCGTACGTTCCCAAATGACTTCAAAGCCATTCCAGAACACCCGCACTTTATCACCACCATCGCGATAAAGTATAAATTTAATATCCTCGTATTCTATGTAAACATTATTAACGTCATTTTCATCCTTCATATAATCCTTATGCTTTTCTTTAACTTTATTTATACGCCTTAAGAGTTGTTGCGCCTCATTCAAAGGAATATATCTAAAACCATAAGCAGTACCTATATTTCCGTTTGCATCCTTATTATTTCCAAAAAAGGCTAATAGCAGTCCTTTTTCATTAACTTCTGAGCAATTAAAAGCAACAGAAATTAATCCTGCTGAATTATCTGAAGCAAGACTTTCTGTTTCAAACTTGATTTCGTTTTCACCAGCTGGACCAATTATATAATTCATTATATATTCCTTGGATCTAAACTGGCTAATTTCTTTAGCTACTTCTTTTTTGTCAGCGTCTGCAGCGACAAAACTTAATGCCGCCAAACCTACAGGTATTAATATTTCTTCAGTGTTTTGTGCATATGAATACTGTTGCACTATTAAAAGTACAATTATCAAAATTCTTTTCATAAGTAAATTATAGGTTTATAAATAAGTTTAATTTTATAAGGGTAGTAATCTAAAAGCTATTAAAAAATCTTAAAGGGAAAATAAATTTACAATAGTATAATCTATGTTTAAATGACATTTATCATATTATTTTTTAACCCCAAACATCCGTTTTCCTATGGCCTTAACATCATCTATGGCTTTGCCTTTTACCAACCAGGAAATCCCAAAGGGTATCACGGCTGTGGTTTCAAAAATATAGACGTAGTAATCATGGATAATAAACGCTTCTGTGATAAAATGCTCTATGGCAATGCAAACTAGTATTAATGCTACGGAAATAAATACCAAGTTGCCACACCATTTGTACAGGCTATGGTTGCCATCATCTGAGCCTCTTGTAAACTTGTAGCGCGACATCCAACCCATACAGAGGATAAACACACCAGCACTTATTAAATGAACCGAATTAGCCCAATCTTTGTTATGTCCAAAAAGTGGAAGTTCACAAGCTTTGCACATGGTATCAATATCCACATTTGTACTTCCCATACAACTGGTTGGTATAAACACTACCACTAATGCCGCCAAACCACCAATGTTGGTTAAAAAGTCATCACTGATGGTCTCTGTAGCTTTATCTATTTTATAGCCTTTATAGGACAGTAAAAACAAGCCAAAAGCAGAGAGTATAATTATAAATATAAGCGAAGGTAAGGTACTGTAATAGTAATGACTAATTGAGGCATAAAAGTCCCAAGCCGCTAATGGTAATACAATAGGCAGAAATAACCCAAGCGTCCCTATGAGCTTACGTATGCGATAATCGGAGTGTTGGAGGTCTGTGGTTGGCATTTGCTTTATTTTAAGATTCATAAAAACAGACCAATCTTATTGCGGAATTAATGCCCTAGTCAATTTCCCAATTTGATATGGTGGATCGTTCTTCTTTAAGAAAAAGCTTCTGAAAAGTGGCTTATTTAGAAAATGATTAAATCCTAAAACATGCATATATTCGTGTATTAGATGCGAAGCATACTTTTCCTTGGAATTGTTCTCAAAGAATAATCTACCAGATTTTATTCTCCCGCAGGATGTACTTCCCAATACATTACCACGTAAATCTGGATCCAGGTCTAAATATAAATCAATTATTTGGTCATTTAAATTCCCTAATCCGTCATTTCCTTTAACTAATAATTCAAATATTTCTTCGGCATTATATCGCTTTTTGGTTCTGTTTTCAGCCTTACACTTTTTGTTAACCTTATTTTTTATTCGTGTATTCTTATAACGCATTTTTACAACTTTACTTTTAAAACTATCTTTATCCATTACTTCATCCAACCATAAAAGGCCATTTTTAGTTTTCATCTTATCAGCGTCATCAAACTGATCTGTAAACCTTACATGAAATCTCCCAACTGTAATTGAATCCGTGTAAAGACTTTTGTTGAACTCAATTGAGTTTTTATTAATATTGTCTTGACTCATTCCAAAAAGAGGTATTAAAACAATAAATGAAATAAATACTTTCATATACCAAATTTTAATTTGAACTTCTAGCTAGATTGAACATAGGTATATCTATTACTAAAGAAGCAGATACTTTAATAATGTTTTTTTCATCTAAGACATTGTTCTCTTCAATTTTTCTTAGTAGTGGAGAATATTGCACCCCTACAGATATAGCAAATGGTGAATTTCTAAATCCATGAACATAAAATAATCCTGGTGCGAATATTTGTTCCCAAGTAATTTCTTCAGGCAATCCTTCAGCTTCATCGTTAGTAAGTCTATAACTAAAAGGTGCACCAATATCTATTGCAGATAGAAATATACTATGAGACGCAGATTCGTTTTTATCTTTTTTATTCTTTTTGGAAAAACTAAATCCAATTGGTGCTGTAATACCTAAGCTACCGCTATCACTATCTGAAAATTCATAATTAGCGGAAATACCTGGATATGCATTTAAATCTATGGACCACTTTGCCTGTCTTTTAATTCGATAAGAACTCACTGGTAAAGCATATTTATCCAGAATTTGAGTGACTTCATTAGATGCTCCATCTTTCAATTCTGAGGCATTTACCATATCTACAAGGAAATTACCATAAAAAGAAACCTGCTTAACTAACTTGTTGTCATTTTCTAAACCAGTAATGTTCTTAAGAAAGCTTAATGTATGTATTAAGCTTTTACCATACGATTTTTCACTAATACTATTTAAAAAATTGTTCAGGTCTTTCGAAAGCGGTAATAGTTTGTTGAGAAATTCATCGCTTTTTATACCAAAATTAGTACCATCAATAAAAGAAAGTGAATTTATTCCATTTAAAGACTCAATTGTCGATGTAATTAGTTCTGAATATTTCAATAAATAATCATCACTTTTAGTATCAGCTATAGCTTTGATATCATTGAATAAATTCTTAATTTCATCTACTTGCTGGATTACTAATTTTGTATCAGCATATATTATTTGAGGTTCAGAGACACTAGAAATGATATTCTTACTTCGACCTTCTTGATAAATCCAACCGAAGAAATAGCCCTGTTCGTCAGGAGTCATACTTGTAATATCATTTAGTTCAGCCCAAACTAAATCACCATTTTCACCTTTTATAATATTAGCTGATATTAGACTAAATGCGCCTAAAAATTGATCGATTCTGAACTTGTTGTCATTATACTCCTCACTTAACTTTTCAATAATTATTTGAGGATGAGTACCTTCTTTTAATTCCATAATTAAATCACCTATTACCAAAGTATAATGACCCACAATACTTTCTTTGAATTCAGGAGAAGCTTTTAAGGCATTTAATGTGTTTAACGGTAGATTATCTAAATCTGACTTAAAAGCTGTTATCCAGGTTTCTCCCATAGATGGTATTGCATAAGCTTCACTACTTTGTAATAGAAGATATGTTGTTGGCATTAATTCTGAAGGATTCACTTTTATAGTAACATCCTTACCATTTTCTTTAAATTTTATTTCTAATTCTGTATTTAATCTATCATTGAAATTTTCAAAAAATGTTAATGCAATTTCCTTTTTCGATCTATCTACAAGGAATTTAGCTAAACCGTCTACAACTGATGTTAAACCACTATTTCCAGTAAACCCAGTAACACCTTCTAATGATATTGGTTTAATATTATCAGATGCTACATTCTTAAGTTTTTGAACCGATTTCATATATACTTCAAAATCAGAAACTTGTTTCAAAGTTGCTGGACATCCATTCATAAAATTATAGCCTGCTTCGTTAGGGCATAAATCAAATGCATCCCCAATACCATCTCCGTCAGCGTCAGCTTGACCTTCAATATCTTTAGTTGTTTTGATAGAATCTGCATCTTTCAATGCTTCTTCAATATCGAGTTTTGTAAATTCAATGGAATTATCGAAGGGATTTTCTAAAAAAGATAAAAATGTTTTAAGCCCTTCAATTTCTTCACTTTGTAATTCTGTTATATATACAGGATCATTAATAACTTTTCTAAGTTCGGTTTTTAATGAATCAATATTAGTTTCACCTAAGAACTTAGCATTTAAGTATGCATTTTGACTATTTAATGAACTGAAGCTAATGGTTATGAGCAATAACCATAAAGTGACAATTTTGATTCTCATAATTCGGTTGGTTTTGGTTAATAGTTAAAATTAATAGCAAGCACAATAGTAGTACATACCCAATACTGGGTAAATTTTACATTTCGTGCGTCAACATCGAATTATGTTAATCCGTACCTTAAGGATTGGTACTTAGTGAATTGTCTTAAAGTTAGTGAAAAATATAATACAGACAACGCTAAAGTTAATTTTGATATGAAAAAAAAGTTGCAACTACCGGTAGGAATTTTTCTACCTTAACTGTTCTATAAAAAAAGCAATTAAAAATTTATGAAAACACTTAACAAAACCCTCAAACTTTTATGCCTCATTCCCCTACTTCTAGCAATGCAATGTGACGAAGATGTCACAGAAGATCCTTCCTTAAATTATTCCATTGAAGGCAAATGGCTTTTGGCCAATGCTGGTGGTAGTGAATTACCACCAAACACCATGTACGAGTTTAAAGACGGATTGCGTTACACCTACTACTGCGTAGATGATGAAACCACTAATTGCGATAATGCCTATTGGACTGCTCTTGAAACAAGCGAGGCCATACCCAATCCAGATACCTTTTCATTTGAACCTAATGTATTAACCATTGATGGTGATATGCTATTTGACCTTGAGTTTTCTTGTGATGGCGATGTTGTTAACGTCATATTTCCCGATAGCGTATGGCAATGGTGGCGCATTGGAACCTCACCAACAGACTGTGAGTAATCTGTAAAATCTTAGAAGTTATTTAAAATAGCCTGTAACATATGGGATACCTTTATTTAGGATCCCATAAACGCAGGCTTTCTAAAATTGCTTCACCAGCATCTACATCCTTATCTAAACAAACAACTCCAATCTCATAAATTGTATGTTGTTGCTCATCACAGATCATAGCGAAGAAACAATGGTAGGTTTCATAATTGCCTTGTACATATCTTACCTCATATTCGTGTCCTTCACTAGTTTTCTTTGATAATTTGATCACCTCTGAAATATCAGTGAGCTTACTATAAACAGCATTATCTTTTACCAGTGTTGTCTTTTTGGCAATTTCTTCATACATGTAAGTGCTTATAAATCGCTGTGCTACAAGTGAGACTATTTGCTTCTCATTAGCATAACGTGCCTGTGTCTCATTAGAAAAGTTTTGGTTTAAATTCAGTTTACCCGTACTCACAAAGCTGATATCTAAACCATCGGGTCTGTTATAATATTGAGTTTGTGCTGAAACCAATGGACTCAGTATCAAAATAAATAGGATGGTATTAATTGTTTTCATACCGTATTGGGTGTAAATGGTTAAATTTTAATATGGTGCTATAATCTTGACAACTCGGCTTCGGCTGCGATGTATCCAAAACCTGCCCAATTACCATTGGCCATTAGATACTTGTACATGGCCACTGCGGTTTCCAACTGATCATTATACTGATGCCAATGGGCTATGCCATAATGTACGGCTTCTTTTGATCCGCCCGAGGTATTGGCATCTAAATCATTATCCAATAAGTCGCCTTTATAATACAACAGTAGCATATGGTAGGCCTTATTTTCAATAATGTTCATCTCAAATGTTATGGGTTCAAGCAATGCATTTGCCTCATCAGCACGATCTAAGCGCTGCAATATCATATACAGCCAATGCAAGGATGCCACACGCATATCGTCATTAGTGGAGGCTTGTAAACAGTTCTCAAAATTGGTTAGGGCATTTTGCCAGTCCGCCTTTAGATAATACGCAAGGCCTAAATGGTAATACACATTGGTATGTAGTGATGATACAGGTATATTAAGTGCATTAGGCATACCATCAGGTTCCATACGATCTGGCTTTCCTTTTATAAGTGCACTCGACGTTTCTAAATCGGTAATCGCCAGATCTAATTGGCGCGTCGTTATATATCTATGGCCACGATGGCGATACATACGTGCATCATCAGGAAATTTGGCAATACCTTCTGTAAAAATACCAATTGCTTTTTGGTAATCACCCAAATAGGCCATGCGTCTGCCCAACCAGATGATAAAATCAGCATTCATAGGATTACTATTATAGGTATCTAATGCTTTGAGATATTTAGCAACCTTAGCAGAGTCCTTAGCCACTAATTGTGGGCTAACTAACGGCTTCATTAAAAGGGATTGTCCTTGTAAAGTATCAATCTTAACGCTGTCCACAGGAATAGATTTCCAGGAGTTTTGGCAATTAAGGCATAAGCTTAGTAATACTAATAGAAGGACGCGTTGATACATTGTATTTTAGAATTTACAGTTAGGGTAAAGTTATAAATAAATTACTCTGCATAACTAATCCTGTCCCTAATCCCACCACTGGCTCTGTGGATAATAACATCTGCTTTTTTGCGCTTGGCCAAAGTTTTGGCCTTACGGATGGCTGTACTTTGCTTTCGGTGTTTAGAGGTGATGCGCTTATTGCCTTCTCGCCTTACGGCCCAACCATCGTCATAAGGGACAACATGTTGGTGCCAGGTGCGTTTTGGGCCAATATCTTTGCCAAGGGCTTTTAGTATGGCCTCTATGAGTTGGCGAATGGCATCTGCTAAAGTGTTCTTTTTGGACATTGGTTTCTAGTGTAATAGCGTAAAGTTAATTATTCTATTCAATACTTTGGTTAGCTTATTTTCCTAATAGTGCCTCTTTAGGACAAAAATCCTTGAGTTGTATTATAGTAAGGTTATTTCTCTTGTTCATTTTTGAAGGCCAAAACTGCGAAGCATATCATGAGCTCCATAAAAATAAGCGTGTGCGAATAAACGAACCAAAAAGCCTTAACGATTTGCAGGAAGTTGCTAAAGCACCATTCGCTAATACATCATATAGGGAACATATAATAGACATCTCACTTCAATCCTTGAGTTGAATTTATTTTTGAAGTTTTAGCTTATTACTTCTCAAATCGTTGGTAAAAAACAAATCAAAATGTAGCACTTATTATTTCTGAAAATCGTTGGGTCGTGTGATTATGAATTTTAAGGATCACCACTTCTCAAATCGTAGTTGCCAAGCTTTGCGGAATTCTAAGAAAGAAGCTATGGTAGTCTTTAAAAGTGTAAATAATATAGTATCTTTACAACAGTATCAGGAACGCTAAATAGCGTGCCAACCGAGCACAAAAGCCACGGTGGTTTAGTATACGAACAACTCTGTTAAAACAAATGAATTATGGAATATATTTATATCGCTAGACAAAAAGATCAGGAGGTCATTAAAACGGACATTGAAAGGTTTAAGGAATTGCCTCTAAATGAGCTTGTGGACCTCTATAATCGTCAAGTAAAATGTGGCATAACTGGTGTACATCGCCAAGCACTTTACCTTTTGGCCTTAAGAATTGAATTTAAAAGACGTTTGGCCGAGAGCCCTGTTTATCTTATGGATTATGTGTTAGGATTCGTTGGTGAAATAGAAGTTTCTAATGGTAATATTAGGCCAAAATCAGAAAATTAAAATCCAGCACCGAAGTGCTGGATTTTGGAATCAATCATTAAAAAACCGATAATATTCACCGATATGTTAGTCCTTTGTCGCTTTCTTAAATGTATAATTAACGCCAAACATGGCCATTGAGGTAGTCATCTCATAAGATACTGACGTACCTGGAATTTTACCTAATGGGTTATTTGGTGAAATGTTCATTGGGCTTAATAAGTTACCTTCTGTAGCACCATCGCTATCACCATAATGGTAAACCGCATCTACTCTCCAGTTATCGTTAATCTCATAACTTAAACCAAATTGGTACGCATTTTTAATAATGGCTGTTGCTGGTGTGGAGAAGAATGCCAATTCTTCGTCTATAGGATTGCCACTATACGTATAACCTATACGTAATGGTAGTTTATTAATACCTTTATATTGTAATCCTACAGAAAGGATAGAAATATCTTGCCAACCAAAACCTTTTACGGCTCCTGTAGGGAATCCATTACTACCAAACTCCCAACCGCTGGCTTCAAATCCTTCCGTGTTTTCATAAAGCACACGTCTAAAGTCTAATGCAAAATCGAAATTAGTAAAGGAGTACCCTAAACCTAGCGATACTATGGCTGGATAATCCATTTGGAAATTAACGTCTCTTGCTTCAGTACCATCTAGGTACTCGTTATCAAATTCAAATTCACCAAATGTTTGATTGGTTTTATAAGACGCACCAAGTTTTAAACCATTACCAGAGTCATAGAAAATACCAACCTGTGCACCATACCCAAAAGCAGGTGTACTATCAACCTTTGGATAGCCTTTTCCTGTGCCACCCATTGAAGCTGGTAAATCTGGTGGTGCTATTGGATTAGGATTTAGCTCTAATGCCGCATAGTTAAAGTTAGGCTGTATACCTATAGATATTTTGTCTGTTAGCTCATACGCATAGGTACCACTAACTTGTAATAACATATAATCGGATTCAATATGTCCAAAGCCGTTAAGACCTTGTGGCCAGTTGATGGCATTGGAGTTATTTGGATCCCAGTTCATATTAGGATTACCGCTCATATCCATTGGTAAATTGGTTTCTTGAGGAAACGTAACACCAAATCCACTAATACCAAAGGCTGATACACCAAAGGTGTGTTTGCTGTTTTCTTTACCCCAAACCATACCAATTGCTGGCATGTAAGACATACCTCTATCATCTTCAGTAGTACCAAAAGTAGCAGGAGAAGCTGGTGTGCCAGGACCAAACGTACCTGCAGGATACAATAAGCCTGATGGTAAGCTAGAACTTAATTCTGGCGATGAAAAGAAAAATCCTAAATCGAACTTTAAGATCTTATCATCAAAAACTGAAATTGCTGCTGGATTCCAGTGCATTGCACCAGAAATATCAAGTGGTTGTGCTGTAGCAGCGCCACCCATTGACATGTTTATAGATCCGACGCCTTGCATAATATGCCCCGTCTGGGCATATAAGCCAAGCGAAAATAGTAATACAATTAATTTAATAAATGTTGTTTTCATGATAAGAAATTTTAAAACATTCTGCGAATAAAATTAGTTTAAGGACTAGGGTTATTAATCGCTTTATTGAATGTTGGTTAATACCTAGCTAGTCACAAATTTAGGCGTCAAATACTTGAAGAAACATGATAAAAATCATAGTTGGTATATAGAACTTCACAAAAATCACAAACCTCTTGAAACCCCTTTAAAATAAGGTGTTTTGAAAGCATCACCTTATGTAACATATGTTACAAATCAACATGACAAATGTCATACTTGAAGATGAGGTATCACAGTAACTTTACACCTAGAAAAACTGGGCATGTCTTTGTACATGGCCGTAAAACTAAACTCAATGAAAAATTTAGTGATCTTAGGTGCAGGAACAGCCGGGACGATGATGGCGAATCACTTGGTAAAAAAGCTCTCTAATAAAGAATGGCAAATTACCATAGTAGATCAATATAAAACCCATTATTACCAACCTGGATTCTTGTTTTTACCTTTTGATATCTATACCGAAGATCAGGTGAAAAAAGATGGGAAAAAGTTTATTCCTAAGGGTGTAAACTATATTCAGAAAAAAATTGAACTGATCTCACCAGACGCTAATAAAGTCACCTTAGAAAATGATGAAACTCTTAATTACGATATACTTATTGTTGCCACAGGCTCTAAAATAGCACCTGATGAAATAGAAGGTATGGACGGCCCAGAATGGCGCAAGAATATTTTTGATTTCTATACCTATGAAGGTGCCAAAGCCCTAAGAGATAAGCTTCGCGAATGGGAAGGTGGTAAACTTGTGGTACATATTACAGAGATGCCAATTAAGTGTCCTGTAGCGCCTTTAGAGTTTGCATTCTTAGCAGATTCTTACTTTAAAAACAAAGGTATGCGCGATAAGGTAGATATTACCTATGTAACACCTTTAGATGGTGCGTTTACCAAGCCTAAAGCAACTAAAGCCTTGCACCACTTATTAGAGGAAAAACGTATTTCTGAAGTCACTAGTTTTAATATAGAACGTGTAGATTATGAAAACAATAAGATCATTGATTATGCCGATACGGAAGTAGACTACGATCTATTGGTTACCGTACCTACTAATATGGGTGATGAACTTATTGAACGCTCTGGTATGGGCGATGACCTTAATTTTATACCTACAGACAAAAACACCTTACAATCTAAGGCCTATGAGAATGTCTTTGTTATAGGTGATGCTACTAACCTACCTACGTCTAAAGCGGGTTCTGTAGCACATTTTGAAGCTGAGATTCTTGAAGAAAACATATTAAAATACATTAACGGTGAACCACTTGATGCTTCATTTGACGGTCATGCCAACTGTTTTGTTGAAACTGGTAATGGCAAAGCCTTACTAATTGACTTTAATTATGAGCACGAACCTGTAGAAGGAACGTTCCCAATTGCCGGTTTAGGACCAATGCAATTGTTGAAGGAAAACCGCATGAACCATATGGGAAAACTAGCCTTTAGATGGGTGTATTGGAACATGCTCCTTAAAGGTGTACCAATTCCATTTGTATCGGCAAATATGTCTACAAAGGGTAAAAAACTTGAAACAGCAACTGTTTAAAAAATATTACGAACATTAAAATCTAAATATCATGAAAAAGCTAATTGCCAATAGAGAAATCGATATTAACGAAGAAGGCTATCTCGTTGACTTTAAACAATGGGATCGTGAAATCTGTGAGTGTATCGCAGGTGAGTGTAACGTTGTTATGACTGAAAAACACTGGGAGGTTGTAGAATATCTACAAGACAAACACCATAAGGAGGAACCATTATCTATAAGAGGAATCAAAAAAAGTGGTGTGATTAACATTAAGGAATTCTATAATTTATTCCCTGGAGGGCCTTTAAAAGTATCGACTAAAATAGCTGGTATTCCTAAACCAAAGAGCTGTATTTAAAGCTCATATTCAACTACTAAAAACACATTATTATGGGTACAAAAGTTAAAAAAATGCTTTTCATATTGTCTAAAGCAACAATTGAAAATGTATACGCAGCATTTGTTATGGCCAATGGCGCACGGATGGAAGGAATAGAATCTGAAATATTCTTTACATTCTTTGGTTTAGAAGCCATACAGAAGAAAAAATTAGAAAATCTTCATGTAGCTACAGTAGGTAATCCTGCTATGCACATCCCAACAATGCTAGGTGGTTTACCTGGTGTTGAGGCACTGGCAACTAAGATGATGAAAAAAGAGATGGAAAAACTAGATATGCCACCTGTTGGTGAATTCCTAGAAATTCTATCGGATTCTGGTTGTAAACTTTGGGGTTGTAAACTTGCCGTTGATATGTTCCACCTTAAAGAGGAAGACTTTATCGAAGAACTCGATGGAATAATAACGATTGGTGATTTTTACAGTAGAGCTGATCAGGACGGAACTCACCTACTGTTTATATAATTTAATACTTAGCAATAAGTTTTAATTGAGTTTAGACGTTATAGGCAATTGCGGCGGAGGTTTTCATGACGGGAAACTTTTGCCGCAAACCTATTATCGCTTTCTACTGCGATCTGTATTACAACGTCTACATCTTGAAAGATAGGTCACGGAAATCTCATACACACCATCTGTTCTACCTATATCAGTAGTATTCATATCATAAGACAACCCAAATCGTAATTCTTTATACTCCAAGCCAAAAAAGGCATTTACAGAGGTTAACAAGTGACTATTGTCATCATTCTTCGCAGGATTTGTAGCTGCGGTAACACCTATTAAAAATTCATTAACCTGAAACATAGAACCTATATCTAATCTATTATAAAGTCCTTGTTGCATGTAATTGGCCGTCATCATGATACTATAATCATTTAAGAACGGGAATCTGTAGTTTCCATGTATAGAGAAGAAAATATCCAAGGGTAATTTTTCACCATCTACAAAAGAAATATTAGGTGTATTGAGGTGTTTTGCCGAAAAACCAAACCAATAGGTTCTGCCATTGAATTCTGTTTTTTCAAACACAAAACCACCAGAAATATCTGCGAAAAATACATTTTCAACATTATTGCTCAATGGATCTACAGAAATAGGATTAATGGCACCTGTATCTATATTGATCTGATCTGCCAAGGTGAGGCTTCTAAACCTAATATCCTTAAAGCCCATACCTACCTCAATTGCTGGTCTAAAAAACCATCCACCATTTAAATTAACGCGATGTGCATAATTGGCATTGAGTTGATAGAAATTGTAGTTATTAAATGATTCGTGTTGCCAAAGGGCACTGATCCCTATTCCAAAGCCCATACTTGGTCCATAATCAAAGGACTTATTAGCATACGCATACTGCGTGTTAATCCTAAGGTTTAGATTTGGCCATTGTGTTCTGCTTAATACACCTGCACTAATACGATCATTATCCTCAAAGCCAGAAAACCCAGGGTTCAATGTTTCTTGTATGTAATTAGACTGCGTAAATATCGGATCTTGTGCAGTTGCTGACCAAACGCAAAAAACAAGTACAACGCATGCTATATGTCTAAACTTCATTCTTGTTTTATTTGATAAATACAAATGCACCTTGTTTTTTGATTTCATCACCATAGAATGTCTTGGCGGTGAATGTGTAATAATAATTTCCGTTTTCTACAATTTCGTCTTTTATCGTACCATCCCAACCTCTTATATCATCTCCAGACTCTGAATAGATTAAACTGCCCCAAGTATCAAAAATATTGAGCTCTAGAGAATTCAACCCTCTAAATTCTGGTCCGAAATAATCGTTTAGACCATCTTCGTTTGGTGTAAAGGCATTCGGCATAATTAATTTATAACCTTCTTCTACAACGAGTGTAATGACACGTTTGTATACACAGCCAAATGGATAGGTCACGGTTTGCGTTACAATATAGCTTCCGACTTCAAAATAGGTATGCACCGGATTTTCTTCAGCCGAAAAACTTCCGTCTCCAAAATCCCATAAAATACTCACATAATCGCCAGTAGCAGTATTGGTAAATTGTATTGGATCTTGAATGGAATAAACACCAAAATTGAGGAATCCGAAGGAAGAGATATCAAAATCAGGTTCTCCTAACTGAGGTATTTCAACATTGAAACTAAAATTGGTTGAACAACCTTGACTATCCGTAACTTCTAACATCACCAAACCTTCCTCGTCTGTGGTCATTAATTCGTTATTAAGACCACTAACTGTTCCGCTTGACCATGAATATTGAAATGGAGGAACACCTCCGCTTGCCATGGCCACAAAAGTTTGATCAACAGTTACAGCATCACAATCTACTTCGGTTTGAGTATCAACATCGAGAGTTAGCGGTTCAAAACGGTTAACATCCCAACTGCCTTCAATATCGCAACCATTGGCATCGGTTACTGATACCGTATATGTATTTGGTGGTATGTTATCTAAATCTTCCGTTGATGCTCCATTAGACCAAGCAACTGCGAATGGTGGTGTACCACCTTCAATCAATAAGTTTATGGCACCACTATTGGTATCCTCGCAATCTAAGGCATCTGTAACAATGGCTGATAATTGCAGTGGTAAAATATTGAATATGGTAAAACTTTCTTGTATCACACATGGTGTGCCATCCGTTATTGTAACAGAATAAGTGCCTGGTGCTAAATTATTGCGCTCTACACCTGCCGAAGGATCATCATCCCAAACAACGGTGACAGGATCTATACCACCTTGAAAATTAAGTACAATACTCGCATCATTTTCTCCGGCACAAGACATTTGGGTCACTACTGGATCAATTAAGAATATTGGTGCTTCCTCTATTTCTATTTCAAACTCGCGTTCACAATCTTCAGAATCGGTAATTGTGATGATATAGATCCCAGCAGAAAGATTAGTTTGACTGTTTCCTGTACCAAAATTACTCCATTCTATGGTATATGGTGGAATTCCACCTGTGATATCATTGATAGTAATTGAGGCGTCATTATCGCCATAACATTCAATTTCTGTTGTAGTGACATCAATATCTATTTGATCGTTTTGAAGTACCTCAACCTCTAGTGTATCCGTACAATTAGACGTGTCCGTGACGGTTAAATTATAAATACCTGCAAATAATGTATCTATATTTAAATCTGCACTTGTATAACCGTTAGGACCAGTCCAAGAATAGGTATAATCAGGTCTTCCTCCTACAACATTAACTTCTATAGCTCCAGTATCTTCTCCAAAACAAATAATATTAGTCTGAGAAACTAAAGTGGCCTGTAATTCCGCAGGTTCAACAATACCAAATGTCAATACTATTGGACCACAATTATTAATATCGGTTACCGTAATTTCATAAGTACCAGGACCCAAATTGGATAAATCTTCATCAGACGAAAATGGTGCGCCATCTAAGGTCCAAGTATAGGTATATGGCATTGTACCACCTGCCACATCAATATTAATCTCACCATCATTGGCTCCAAAACAAGAGATAGTTTCAGGATCAAAATCAACAAAACTGAAGGTTAGTTCATCTGGTTCTTCAATTGTAAATGTTTCGGAATACGGACAGCCACCATCATCAATTATATCTAAGTTATAAGTACCAGCTTCAAGATTAAAAATATCCTCATCCGTACTTGTAAATCCATTTGGTCCTGTCCAATTAATCGTGTAAGGATTGCCAGTTGTAAAAGGGACTCCTCCAGTTATATCTATTTCAATGGAGGCATAATTAGACTGATAGCAATCATTATTTATAACCGTAGAGGTAACGGAAATTGAAGGGTTAACTGTAACCACAACTTCAAAATCTGCACCAACACAATCTCCTGAAGTTGGCGTAACTGTATATGTTACTGTTGCAGGATTGATAGTGGTATTTTCTAATAATTGACTTATGGTTGTTGATGCTGTAGGTTGATCTGATGCTCCCGTAACTGCACCAGCAGGAACAACAACAGGTGTTGTCCATGTATAGGTTGTATTCGCCGGAACAATATCACCTCCTGAAGTATCAGGCACATAGTTAAATAAATTACCACTACAGATTAGTACCGTACCATCAGAAACACTTGGTGTTTGATTCACAATGATTTCCGCTGTCTGTGAAATAATCTCTGAACAACCTCCTGATGTAAAAGTTAAGATAGCATAATAATATGTTGTACCTACAGCATTAACTGGAGGATCAAAGGTATTTGTGGTTGCTCCTGCGATTGGTGTTCCGGAAGTAGTATCATCAATTGCATTTTCATACCACTGATAGGTCGGTGTTCCTGTACCATTGGTGAACGACACAACTAAGGACGCTGTAGTTTCACCTAAGCATAATTCATCTGAAATTGGTTGTGCGGTAAATTGAGCACCAGGATTAACAACTACCTCACCCGTATCACTAGTAACTTCACATCCTGATACATCTTGTGTTACAACACAGTAGTAATAAAAAGTACCTACTGTTGTTGATGGTGGTGTATAAGTTGCATTGGTTGCACCAGCAATTAAGGTACCACCAACATTACTATTCACCGTATTTGCGTACCATTGGTAAGAGATATTACCTAGTCCTCCACTTACTTGAACCTCAACATCTTGCGTTGATGTATTTTCACAAACACTTTGAGTTAATATCGGTTGTGTTGTTATTACTGGATCATCAACTACAACAACCTCTGCAACATCACTTAATAGCCCTGGACATCCATTAGCAGTATAACTGATTTCCAAATAGTAATAATAACTTCCTGCAGTATTAAAAACAGGTGGTGTATAAGATGATGCTGTTGCACCAGGAATTATAGTTCCGCCCGTATTGTTATTAACTGTATTACTAAACCATTGATACGTTACTGTACCAATACCACCAGACAAATTAATGGACAACTCGTCTGCAGTACCACCAACACAAATGGATTGCGTTGGAATAGGTTGTGCTACAAATTGAGCTGCATCTGCAACTTCAATTGAAGCTGTATCTGATGTAATTTCGTTACAACCACCAGTTGAGAAGGTAATAACTACGTAATAATATGTTGTTCCAACTGTATTTGTTGGAGGTGAAAACGTTGCCATAGTTGCACCAGCTATTGGTGTACCTGTTGTATTGTCATCAACTGTGTTAGAATACCATTGGTAAACTGGAGTTCCCGTACCTTGGAATGTTACCGTTAAATCATTAGTTGTACCATTTAAACACACTTCATCAGATATGGGTTGCGTTAAAATTAATGGTGCTGGTTCTACTATTATTTCAAAATTGACTGGTGTGCCCACACAACCATTTAATTCTGGCGTAACTGTATAGATTAATGTAATATCCGTACCAGTTGTATTAACAATAGTTTGTGCCGGAATAGTATCCGTGTTGCCTGCAGGTATATAACCTGTTAAACCTGGTGGGTTATTAGAACTCCAAGTATATGTTGTACCAGGAAAATCAGAAGTTAAACTAATTTCACTGGATTGTGTTCCAGAACAAATCGTCTGTGTTAAGTCCGTGTTTGTAATCGAAGGTACATCATTAACCGAAAATGTTTCCGATACTGTTGATGTACCACAACTTGTTGTTATTTCGAAGGTTACCGTGTAATCTCCAACCGTTGCATAAGTGACTGTTCCTGGATCTAACTGATCTGAGGTGGCAGGAGTACCTCCAGGGAATGACCAACCGTAAGTAATAGTCTCTGTACTTGGTGCACAGGTTTGCACAGTAGCCACAGGATCTATTGATGCACTACCACAAAAATCTGGTATGGTGCTTAATGAAGATGTTGGTGGTTGTTTTACTTCTACCGTTTGTGTTGTTGTATAATCACCACAAGTATTGGTAACCGTCATTGTTAATTGATAGCTACCTGCAGTATTAAATTGAAATGATGGGTTTTCCGAATTTTCATCTGTACCATTAGTGAAATTCCAAGAGGCTATAGTGCCACAAAAATCAGGTGTGTAAACTACTTCCCATAAATAGGTTTCATTACCACAAGAATCCGTTAAATCTGTTGTATTTGTTGCATTAACATCAAATGGAATACAACCTGAAGTATTATCTAATGTAAAATCAGCAACTAAATCGTCTTCAATACAGATTTGATACTGAACAGGATCCGCTATCCCACAAAAGTTCTCTTCAACCAAGGTAACCGTATAGGTTCCAGGTGCTGTATATGTGTGGGTTGGATTTTCAAGATTTGAGGTTGTACCATCACCAAAATCCCATGAATGATTCGCAATTGTGGTACAATTAGGACCAAAACCACCTGTTGTTGTATTGGTAAACTGAATTTCGGTATTAACACAACCTGGTGATTCAAATTCAAAATCTACTTCGGGTTGACCTAATATTATTATTGGTCCTGCTGTTAAAACTGTTGATCCACAAGACGTTGAAATAACTAATGTAATCGTGTAAAACGGAACCGGACAGTTAGATTCGGTATACTCATGAGGTATAGGAAAAGGGTCAGCTAAAGCTGGATTATTAGGATCATAATTCGCAGTTGCTGCTATTAATTCAGCCTGTGTATATTGTGCTGTGGTTCCATCACCATAATTAATAAAATAAGTTGTGTCTGGCGGGTTTGTTCCCCAAGACCCTATTGCAAAATCTAGTTCATTAATTGGCAAACACAGATTCACCGTATTTCCCGGACTTATAATTGCACCAACTGGGTTACTAGAGTTTTTAACTAAAATGGTTTCAGTAGCATTACAACCTGTATCTCCGTAACCTGTAAATGTCATATTAAAAGAACCGAGTTCGGCGTAGGTATGCGTAATTGGAAAAGAAATATTGGTCTCTGAAGTACCATCACCCCAATCTACATCATAACTGGTAATACACGAATCTGATGCTGAATTGTTACCAACGTTTATAGTGTAAGAAGGATCAACCGTATTGTTGCCACAATTATCAAAAGGTTCTGTAAAAATCGCATCTAAATCTTCAAAACTCATACTAGGGCGTTGCTCAACATTAATTACAGAAGAGAAACTACTACTACAACCATTGACATCTGTCACTGTTACCTCTGCAGTGTAATTTGAAAAGCCACATCCAAAAGCATCATATATATGTTCAGGATTTTCATCTGTAGACATGCTGCCATCACCAAATGACCAATCGTAAGTAAACGGTCCATTGCCAGTTACATTTGATGTAAACATTACTGGATCTGCAGAACATCCACCATCATTAAAGGTGAAACTAACAGTTGGTGGTTCGGCAACTGTGATGGTTGCTGTACCAGTTACAGCTTCTGTATCATTATTATCATCAGTAACTGAAACCAACTCATACACAAAATCTCCAGCAACATCAGTTGGAGCAAAAATCAAAATTGCACTGTTGTTGCCTATGGTTGTGATGTCTTGATTTGGTCCACCATTAATAGTATAAACAAAGGTGTAAGGTGCATCACCTCCAGAACCCACAAGCGCTATTTGAGGCATAGGCAACTCATTTAAACAGACCGTAGTCGTTCCAGAAATTGTTGCGCTTGGAGGGAGTTCAAAAATTGTTGACGCCCAATTTTCTTTAAAACTAGGTTCAGTTAAAATGCTGGTTGCTAAGTTAAAAGCACCAATACATCCAAACAAAAAAGTGAATGCCAAGACAAGTAGGTTATATCTATTTTTAAGCATAAATCTTTAATAGCTAATAATTTAAAGCGTCTCAATGTAATTAAATTCTTATGAAAAAAACAATCGAACTACATATTTTCGACGATGTATCTATTTATTCTTTAAAAATAATTGTCTAAAGAATTTATAATATCATTTTCATATTCAACTTATTGATATACTCTTATTATAAATATAAAAGGTTATCAAGTTCATAATATATTATTAACGCATATATATAGTAAAATCATATATCTTAACTTTGCATCACCGAAATGCTTAACTCGTATTATGAAAAAGGAAAAGAAACCAGATCAAGTTGTCTTTAATACTGAAACTAGACGTTATGAGGCAAATATAAAACCTTATGCTACTGATTTGGTCGCACCTGTTATCACCTCTACAGATTCCATAGCTTGGAAAACCAGGAATATTAACAAGGTGAATAAGCATATACAGGCTAAGTACAATGAACTCAAATCTGCATATGACAAAATGATGGAACAATATGAGTATAATAATTTGGTATACAGTGCCTCCTTTAATTTTGAACCCGTAGTTGGTGAAAATTATCATCTTTATATTAGAGAAAATGACTCCACTTTCCTTTCAATAATTTCACCAGAAGAATGCAATTTTAACTATATTGGAAGTTTTTATTTAGATGCAGACGGTATCTGGCATAAGATCTAAAAATGGTAAAATTCCAATTTGCTAACCTTCACATTACTAATACTTTCTAATTTTTAAGGAATTATTTTCGATAAAAATCTTAAAAAATATAATATTGATTTTCAATGTATTATGAATTTTTTATGCATTTCATCGATTTTTTTTGCATTTAATAGGATATTGCTCTAAGTTTGAACCATATTTAGTCCCAAACTAAATTTAACCGCTTATGAAAACTATTACCCAAATTCTAAAAGGGTTCGCAATTTTTGCAATCATTTTATTATCTAATGGCCCTGTGTCAGCACAAACATGTGGCGCCACAGTAAACACATTTCCCTATTCACAAAACTTTGAAACTGGAATCGGCAACTGGATTCAAGGTCCTGGTGATGACTGGAATTGGACAAGAGATAATCTAGGCACACCTTCAAGTGGCACAGGACCAACTGCTGGAGATGGAGACGCATGGTATATGTATGTTGAGGCTTCAGGGTCAGGTAACCCTGGAAGAATAGCTCATTTCGATAGTCCTTGTTTTGATATAACTGGTGCCTCAACTGCCTCTTTTTCTTATAGTTACCATATGCTTGGAACTGCTATGGGTTCTCTGCACATTGATATTAGTACAGATAATGGAGCTACTTATCCAACCACTTTAAGAACTCATAGTGGAAACCAGGGAAGTTCATGGCTTTCAGATAGTATCGATCTTACAGGATATACAGGACAAACCGTAAAAATTCGATTTCGAGCAATTACCGGTTCCAGCTGGAGTAGTGATATTGCCATTGACAATGTTTCGATGACAGCGACTAGCGGGCCAGAAATAAATATATTAGGCAATGCCACTACAATTGTAGACGGTGATGCAACTCCTTCTGTAGCGGATGATACTGATTTTGGCAATGTTGATGTTACTATTGGCACTAACGCCAATACATTTACCATTCAAAATTTAGGCACAACGGATCTAAGTTTAACAGGTGGTGCACCCTATGTCAATATTACTGGTGCGCACGCAGGAGATTTTACATTAACTGCGAATCCAGCGACACCAATTGCTTCAAGTGGTAGTACAACGTTTACAATCACATTTAACCCTAGTGCTCTTGGTATTCGAACGGCCTCCGTATCAATAGCTAACGATGATTCAAATGAAAATCCATACAATTTTGATATACATGGTAATGGAACCACAACACTCCCTGAAATGAATATTCAGGGAAGTGGTACCGATATAGTAGATGGCGATATGACACCATCGGTAATTGATAATACTGATTTTGGTAATGTGGATATTGCTGGCGGTACCAATACCAATATTTTTACTATTCAAAATCAAGGCACTTCATTGAATTTAGCACTAACTGATGCCTCTCCTTATGTGGTGATAGGTGGTGCCCATGCCGCTGATTTTAGTTTGTCATTAATACCAGGCAATAGCATAGCCGCCGGCAGTAGTACAACATTTAGTATTACATTTGATCCTAGCGCCCTCGGACTCAGAACGGCAACGGTTACAATTGCCAATAACGACAGTAATGAGAACCCATATAATTTTAATATCCAAGGTACAGGATTTGTACCACCACCTTGTGGCATAACTGTAGTGCACACGGCAGACTTTGAAACCGGTCTCGATGGCTGGACCTCTGGCGGCGTAGATGCTTCGAGGGTAAATGATGCGACTTGGTCTTACCAAGGGAGTTATAGCTTACGCGTAAGAGATGATGATCCAACAGGATCAGCTTCATCTTTTGATTCACCAGCTTTTGATTTATCCAACTACGAGAAAGTAGACTTTAAGTTTTTCTTTGCACCATATAGTATGGAATCTACTTACAGTGGTACAAATAAAACTTCTTTTGAAGACTTTATGGTTGAATATAGCGACGACAATGGTGCTACCTGGACAACCGTACAGGTATTTGAAAGTGGACAAATTGTAAACAAAAATGCTGATTTTGAAACTTCTAATTCTGCTATCCATTACGGAAGAGTAGTAACCTTAAAAAGTTCGGATTACACGTTCCCTTCTTCGGCCATTTCAAGATTTAGAGTACGTTGTGACGCAAGTGCTAATGATGATGAAGTTTATATCGATGAAATAACAATTACAGGTACGAGTTACTGCACACCAACAGAAGGTCCTGGTGGTGTAAGTACTGATCTCGATTTATGGTTGAGAGCAGATATGGTTGATGGTGTTGATGAAGACGCAGATGGAGCCTTAGTATCTGAGTGGTTTGATAATGGAAAGGGCAATCATGCAGCAACCATGGTTTCAGGTTTAGAGCCAGTATACAGAGATAATACAACGAATAACTTCAATTTTAACCCAGTAATTGAATTTGAAAATGACAATACTACGGCAAGCTCTGATTTGACGTATATAATTAATGATGGTAGTAGAGACGAATTAACAGGTACAGGTGGATTTAATAGTACTGATATGTTTGTTGTTATTGTTCCTGACCCAACAATTACAACCACGATGATACCATTGGATACCTTTACAAGTACAGATCCTACGACTAATGATATACAAACTGAAGATGTTACAGGGTTCGGATATGGTTCATTTACAAACAGATTAGCTGGAGAATACTTTACTTATTGTCTTGGTGTAACTTCAGGAGGTGCAGGTGGCCCTGGTTATGGTAAAGCTGATGCTTCAGGAACAACAGATTATAACCAAATTGGAATTATAAATATAAGAGATAATGCAACGGTTACAGAAATAGATATGTTTTTAAATGGTAATTCCATTGGCAATATATCTAATGATATTCCTGATTTTTCCTCTGTAACAAATACAAGGTTCTTTTTAGGAAGAAGTCAGTATTGGAACGGTAGTTTTGATGGTAGAATTGCTGAAGTTATCACCTACTCCTCTACTCAAAATGATGGTGATGCTACTCAGGCAAGAAATAGAATTCAGTCCTACTTAGCAATAAAATATGGCATTACTTTAGGTGTCAATGGTACAGCTCAAGACTATGTTAATAGTGATGGAACAGTGATTTGGGACCAATCAGCGGATGCGGCAGCCTATAATT
Source organism: Winogradskyella vincentii (assembly GCF_020166345.1). Classification (GTDB taxonomy): domain Bacteria; phylum Bacteroidota; class Bacteroidia; order Flavobacteriales; family Flavobacteriaceae; genus Winogradskyella; species Winogradskyella vincentii. The sequence goes on from NZ_JAIUJS010000012.1 coordinate 33,972, forward strand.
ATGATATAGCGGGTATCGGGCGAGATGATGCTTCTTTGTTAAACCAGAAACAGTCAAGTAGTATTAATGATGCAGTTGACGGAACAGGACCTATTGAAGGTATTCTTACCATAGGTCTTACAGATATTTATGATACTAATAAGGAAAATAAAGATTTAAATGGAACCACACTTGGTGATAAGGAATTCCTTGTTTGGGGTAATAATGGTGTTAACTTAAACTTAGCAGCTGCTACAATTAATGTAGATATGAGTGATGGTGTAGGCGGTCTTAGTACACCAGTTACCTTTACAGGTATGCAACGTATCTGGAAATTTGTTGAGACTGGTGGTGATATACCAGAAGTTAAGATCAGTATCCCTCAGAATACTATTAGAAATATTTCACCTCCTGGTAGTTTCTTAATGTTTATTTCAGATACTGGGATATTTGATCCTACGGCAGATTACAGGATAATGACACCAGATGGTAGTGGTAACCTAGAAACAACTTATGACTTTGATGGCACAAAATATGTAACTTTTGGTTATGCGCCACAGGTAATAGCAGAACGTTCAGTATTCTTTGATGGTGCTGTAGATTATATTGATGTAGATGATAGATTAGACTTAAATCCTGCTGAATTTACAATATCAGCTTGGATTAAGAGAGATGCAGCTGATACTGGTACAGCTTCAATTGTATCTAAGCGTGATGCTACTTTTACAGAAGGATATGACTTAAGAATATTAAATGACAACAGAATTGAAATCATTTGGAAAAACGGTTCTGACCAAAGCCTAATATCAAACACTGGCATTCCTGATGATGAGTGGCACGAGGTTGCTGCCATCTATGACGGCACACGTGTGTCATTGTATATCGATGGTGTAGAAGATAATAGTGCAAATAGAACAGCACCAGTAGCCACTGACGAAAACTTCTATATCGGTGCTGCTGGTAAAAATACACCAACACAATTCTTTAGAGGAAATATCGATGAAGTTAGAGTGTGGGATGTTGCCTTATCAGTTGATGAATTACGCTATGTAATGAATCAGGAGATTTCTGATAATGCTGGACAAGTAATGGGTAGCGAATTACCAACTTCAATAACAAGAAATGACGCAAATGCTATTTCTTGGTCTGATCTTGCAGGTTATTACCCAATGACTATTTATACCTATACTAACACAGATGACATGTCTGGAAATGGTAATCAAGGTGCTCTAAGAAACTTGGATACCGTTGATAGACAAACAGCTCCAATCCCTTATGAGTCAACTCAAAATGGAAATTGGGATACAGACACAACATGGACCAATGGTGATGTAAATGTTTTACCAGGTACAGCATCTATAGTCGATAACACCATTACGGTAGATTGGAATATCGTTAGGACATCACACGATATTACCATGGATAATTCGTCATTGCCTGCTGGCAATAACGATGTAAGAACTGTTCTCGGTCTATATGTTGATGCCAACGAGCTTACCATCGATGGTGACAACAGCACTGATACTGGTAACGGCATTAACGTTACGCATTACTTAAG
>NZ_JAIUJS010000013.1 GCF_020166345.1 Winogradskyella vincentii
CAGGCGCGAGCCTTGGCGACGAGCTGACCTATACGATCACTGTTGAGAACACAGGAAACGTGACCTTGAGCAACGTAGCCCTAACGGATACGTTTATAGATGCATTTGGTAACCCACTAATTTTAGCTACAGGGCCGACGTTCGTGAGTGCGGACCTAGGAAGTGTAGAAGGTACACTACAAGTTGGTGAAATAGCTACCTATACAGCTACTTATATTATACAACAAGACGCCGTAGATGCAGGAGCATTTTCAAATAGTGTTGTTGCAGATGGAGTTAGCCCTATGGGTACTTCAGTAAACGATACTAGTGATAATGGTGATGATACCGACGGTAATACTGAGGATGATCCTACAACAACAATTGTATTGGAAGATCCAAGTATTTTGGCTATAAAGACAGTTTCAATAAGTAATGACGTTGCACCAGTTGGTGTAAGTCTTGGCGACGAGCTTACCTATACGATCACTGTAGAGAACACAGGTAACGTTACACTGAGTAATGTGATGTTGACGGATACGTTCTTGGATGCTAACGGTAACCCAATCGTATTGACAGGCCCAACGTTTGTGAGTGCGGACTTTGGAAGTGCTGAAGGCACCATTCAAGTTGGAGAAATAGCTACTTATACTGCTACACATATTGTTACTCAAAGTGATATAGATTCTGGTGGTTTAAGCAATAGTGTTATTGCTGATTCTAATAGTCCAATGGGTACTAATGTTAGCGATATTAGTGATGATGATGATGATACCGACGGTAATACTGATGATGATCCAACAGAAACAGTTATTATTCAAAATCCTTCTATTAGTTTAATTAAAACTACTTTACCATTAGCTGATACGAATGGTGATGGAATTGAAGGAAGTATTGATGATATTATCACATATGTATTTGAAGTTGAAAATACAGGTAATGTTACTTTAACAAATATTGATGTTCAGGATGTATTACCAGGACTGAATTTAGTAGGTGGACCAATACCAGTGTTGATACCAGGTCAAGTAGATAATACAACTTTTACTGCAACGTATCAGATTACTCAAAGTGATTTAGACACAGGATTTGTTACAAATTCTGCTACAGTAACTAGTGAGGGACCTGATGGTGATTTATTAGATCCTTCTGATGATGTAGTTGATATAAGTGATGATCCAAATGATTTGAATAACAACGATAATAACGGAAATGGTAACCCTGATGATCCGACAGTAACTGAAGTAAATTCAATTTATGATCTAGAGGTTGATAAAGTTGTAGATCCAGTAGATCAAGTTGTAGTTGGTGATGAAATTACCTTTACAATTGAGGTCGCAAATATTGGTAATGTTACTGCAACAGACATTGTTATAAGTGAACAAATTCCAAGTGGATATGTGTTTATTTCGGCGATAACAACAGCTGGTACATACTCAGATGTAAGTGGAGAATGGAGTATAACTCAATTAGATCCTGATCAAGTTGAAATCTTACAGATAACTGTTGAAGTACTTGGAATAGGTGATTATGTGAATACAGCCTTCGTTCAAAGTTCAATTGGAGGAATAGATGTGAATCCAAATAATGACGATAGTTCTGCATCAGTAGATCCTATATGTTTAACAATTTACAACGAATTCTCACCAAATGGTGATGGTGTAAATGAAACATTTGTGATTGATTGTTTAGAACGATTCCCTAACAACAAGTTAGAAGTATACAATAGATGGGGTAATATAGTTTACTCTAAGAAAGGATATTTAAATGATTGGGATGGAACATCTAATGGTAGATCACTAATCAATGAATCTGGTAAATTACCGGTTGGTACATATTATTATGTACTGGATTTAGGTGATGGTTCAGAGCCTAGAGTAGGATGGTTATACATTAATAGATAAACTAATTAACACTGAATTATAAAATACGTTAAAATGATACATAAATCATCAACAATTAAAGGATTAATAGCTTTAGTATTTATACTAATTAGTGCTAATAGTTTTGCACAGCAAGATCCTCAGTACACCCATTATATGTACAATACGTTGAGTGTAAACCCTGGTTATGCAGGACAACGTGAAACGCTTAGTGTCGTAGGATTACATAGATCACAATGGGTTGGTATTGATGGTGCGCCTCAAACACAATCTTTAGGTATACATTCCCCTTTACGAAATGAGCGTATTGGTTTAGGGCTAAATATTGTAAGTGATGCACTTGGGCCAGCTAGAGAGACTTTTGTGGATGCAAATTTCTCCTACACTATTCCATTAAATGCAAACGATTTGAAACTTTCATTTGGTGCAAAGGCAGGTTTTCATATGCTAGATACAGATTGGAGTAAAGGTCGTTTTCAAGATCCAGATGTAGTATTTAATCAAAATCTAAATCTCATTTCACCTATGGTAGGTGCAGGATTGTATATGCATACACGAAAATGGTATTTAGGATTTGCAATACCTAATTTCCTAGAAACAGAACATTATGATGATTTTCAAGAATCTGTTGCTACGGAAAGAATGCACTTTTATGCAATTGGTGGTTATGTATTTAACCTTAGTGAAACTCTTGAATTAAAACCTGCTTTTTTGGTAAAAGGTGTATCCGGAGCTCCATTAGTTGCTGATGTTTCTGCCAATTTTTGGTATAAAAAGAACTTAACAGCTGGTATTGCATGGCGTTGGGATGATTCCGTTAGTGCACTTGTAGGCTTTCAAGCAACTCCAGGAATGTTTATTGGATATGGCTACGATCTTACCACTACAGGATTGAATAATTACAATAGTGGTACACATGAAATAACTTTAAGATTTGAAGTGAAAAGATTAGGTAGAATATTATCACCACGATTCTTCTAAAAATTTGAATATGAGAACAGTTTATAGATATATATTATTAGCAATTGTAGTTGTATCAACTTCAATTTCATTTGCTCAACAAGGAAAAATTCAAAGTGTCAAAAACGATTATAGAGATTTTGCTTATGTAAAGACTAGTGAGGTATTACTAGAAGTTGCGAATAAAGGGTACAAGTCAGTTGATCTATTTCAAAAGCTAGCAAATTCTTATTATTTCAGAAATGAAATGGAAGATGCTTCAAAATGGTATGGCGAATTGATGGCCTTAAACGAGGTTATTGATCCAGAATACTATTTTAGATATGCTCTGGCACTGAAAGGAATTAAAAATTATGATGAATCCGATAAATGGATGAAGAAGTTCAATGATCTTAAACCAGATGATATGAGAGGTAGAGCTTTTATGTCTAAGGTCGATTATAGAGAAGCGATAGAAGAGTTGAGTAGAGAGGATATTGAACCTGAAAATCTTGAGATAAATACAGAACTCTCTGATTTTGGTACAACTGAATATGAGAATAGTATTGTTTTTGCATCTTCTAGAGGTGGTGGTCGTAAGTATAGATGGAATGATCAGCCCTATTTAGATCTGTACAGCGTAGAAAAAACTGAATCAGGATTTGGAGAGGTCAATGAGATTCAAGGTAAAGTAAATACTAAGTTTCATGAATCAAGCGCAGTATTTTCACCGAACGGTCAATATATGTTCTTTACTAGAAATAACTTCTTCAATATGAAGTATAAAGAAGATGGAACAGGTGTAAATAGACTTCAACTTTATAGAGCTACATTAAGTGAAGATGGAACATGGGATGAAATTCATTCAATTCATTTTAATAGTAAAGAATATAGTGTAGCCCACCCAGCTTTGAATCTATTGGGTAATAAACTCTATTTTGCTTCAGACATGCCAGGAACATTTGGTCAATCCGATATATTTGTGGTTGATGTTAATGATGATGGTACACTTGGAGAACCTGAGAATTTAGGACCTTCAATTAACACAGAAGGACAAGAATCATTTCCTTTTGTAAATACTGATGGTGACTTATATTTTTCTTCAAATGGTTATCCTGGACTTGGTGGCTTTGATGTGTTTAAATCTGAGGATTTAGATGCGAAAGTTAGAGCTGGTTCAAATAGAAATTTTCCAATAGAGAATATAGGAAAGCCTGTAAACAGTGAGTTTGATGATTTTGGATATTATGAAAATTTGGTTACTAAACGCGTTTACTTTAGCTCCAATAGAGAAGGAGGAAAGGGTAGTGATGATATCTATACTTTTGAAATCCCAGAATGCGAACAACTTGTAGTTGGAACTGTTCAGGATATGGATACAGATGAGTTATTGCCTAACTCAACGGTTATTCTATTTGATGGTGAGGGTAATGAATTAGAACGTACAATTGTTGGTGAAGATGCTGCATTTCAATTTAGTTTAGACTGTGAAATGGAATATTTGGTCAGAGGAGAGAAGGAAACGTATACCTCTGATGAAAAACGATTTACAACTCCAAACAGGAAACAAGAACTAAGATTGCAACTATTATTAGATAAAGACGAGCAAGCAATAGCTCCATGTGATGATTTAGCTAAAATATTGGATATTCCAATTATTTATTTCGATTTCGACAAGTCTAATATTAGATACGATGCAGAAATTGAATTACAAAAAGTCTTGGCTGTATTGAACAAATACCCAACAATGACAATAGATATAAGAAGTCATACGGACTGTAGAGGAACTGAATCTTATAACGAGAGTTTATCTGAGCGTAGAGCGCAATCTACGCGTAAATACTTAATTGATAATGGTATTGCTTCTGAAAGACTTACTGCAAAAGGATATGGTGAGTACAGATTAGTTAATGATTGTGGTTGTGAACCTACTAACGAGTCTAGTTGTTCTGAAGCTGAACATCAGTTGAACAGACGAAGTGAATTTATTATAACGGGAATCAATGGTGAAACATGTCCTGAAAAATAAAATCGAAATAACAAAATAACTAATGAAAAGAGCCGATTAATTTAATTAGTCGGCTTTTTTTATGAATTCCTTTACTTAATTTAATTCTATTGGTAGTAATTTTGCGATATGGAAGAAGAAAAAGTCATCTTAGTAGATGAAAATGACAATCAAATAGGATTAATGCCTAAAATGGAAGCGCATGAAAAAGCAGTATTGCACCGAGCGTTTTCTGTGTTTATATTTAATGATAAAAATGAATTAATGCTTCAGCAACGTGCATTACATAAGTATCATTCTCCTGGTTTATGGACTAATACCTGTTGTAGTCATCAACGTGAGGGAGAAAGTAATATTGAAGCAGGCAAGAGAAGATTAAATGAGGAAATGGGGTTTGTTACAGATTTAAGAGAAACTACCTCATTTGTTTACAAGGCTCCATTTGATAATGGTTTGACAGAGCATGAATTGGATCATGTAATGATTGGGAATTATAATGAAGAACCAATAATCAATAAGGACGAAGTTGCAAATTGGAAGTGGATGCCATTGGAAGATGTAAAAGTTGATATAGCTTTAAGTCCTGAGAAATATACTGCTTGGTTTAAGATTATTTTTGAAAAGTTTTACGAACATATTAATGTAAATCCATCATGAAGGTAACTGTACATAGAAAAGCGCACTTTAATGCGGCACATAGGTTATATAGAAAAGATTGGTCCTATGAAAAGAATGATGTGGTATTTGGAAAGTGTAACAATCCTAATTTTCATGGGCATAACTATGAATTAATAGCTAGTGTTACAGGAGAAATTGACCCTGAAACCGGTTATGTGATCGACGTTAAGATTCTAAAGAATATTATTAAGGCAGAAGTAGAAGACGCATTTGATCATAAGAATCTCAACGTCGAAGTACCGGAATTTCAAAATTTAAATCCAACAGCAGAAAATATTGCTGTTGTAATCTACAATAAGGTGAAAGCCAAATTAAATCCTAAATTTGATCTTGAAATAACACTTTACGAAACACCTCGTAATTTTGTAACGTATTCAGGTGAGTAAATTTATGACCAAGTTATATCCACTTAAATTTCATCCTATTTTAATTGATAAAATTTGGGGTGGAGAAAAACTTAGTCGTTATATAAATAAAAAATCTGACTCAAAGGAATTAGGTGAGAGCTGGGAAATTAGTACAGTACCAGGCGATGTTTCTGTTGTTTCTAATGGTAGGCTAAAAGGTACTTCACTTCAAGAATTGATTAATCAATACCCAATTGAAATATTAGGCGATCATAATTTTAAACGATTTGGAAAAGAGTTTCCATTATTAATAAAGTTTATCGATGCCAAAAGAGACCTTAGCATTCAATTACATCCTGATGATAGACTTGCGAAAGAAAGGCATGGTTCATTTGGAAAAACTGAAATGTGGTATGTCATGCAAGCAGATGAAGGCTCCAATCTAATTATTGGTTTTAATGATAAAGTAGACAAGGATACTTATTTATATCATTTAGAAAATAAAACTTTAACCAGTATTTTAAACTTTGATGAAGTTGAAGAAGGTAGTGCTTATTTTATTGAAGCAGGTCGAGTTCATGCAATTGGTGCAGGAGTTATGCTGGCAGAAATTCAACAGACTAGTGATGTAACCTACAGAGTTTATGATTGGGATAGGGTAGATACAAATGGGAATGAAAGAGAACTTCACAATGATATTGCTATTCACGCTTTTAAATTTGATTTGAAAGACGATTTTAGGGTTGAATATGGAGATTCTCCTAATGAATCTAATGAAATGGTAAGTTGCCCATTTTTCACCACAAATTTTTTACCAATTCAAGGTGAGTTATCCAGGAATAACACATATGGTTCTTTCATTATATATATGTGTGTTAATGGTGAAGTTGAAATTATTACAGAGGATTTTAGGGAAACCATTTCAAAAGGTGAAACTATTTTAATTCCTGCATCAGTAAAAGATTTTAATTTGATTTCCAATAATGCAAATCTTCTTGAGGTTTACGTCTAAAACAAAGGTGTATTTCTAATTATTTAACTTAAGTATTTATTACTTTTGTAGCACAAAATTCAATTAACTATGGCTAATAAAAGAGATTTAAAAAAGGACATAAACTACGTCTTAGGAGATATTATAGAGGCAGTTTACATTTGGGAGTTGGCAAATGCTGAGAAACCAACAAAACAGAGTGAGGCTATAATTGACGAAGCGATTGCAACATTTGATGAATTAATCACAAGAGTCAATGATAGGAGTGTTGAGGATAAAAAAGCACACTTTAAGGCAATTAATAATGATCTTGAGTCCAAAGGTATAAGCCTAATTGACAAAATCAATAAATTAAAATAATTATCAAATTATCAAGCCGATATAGCTCAGCTGGCTAGAGCAGCTGATTTGTAATCAGCAGGTCGTGGGTTCGAGTCCCTCTATCGGCTCAAAAAAACTCCAACTGTTACAGTTGGAGTTTTTTTATTTGTTAATTATTGCCTTTTGTCAATAAACTCCTTAAGCTGTCTCCCGTAAAAGGATGCTTTAATGTTATCAGTTAACCCATTATAAATGGAGTCGATGTATATAGGATTTGCACTAGGAACTTCATAAAGTGCTAAATATGGTGCAATTTCGCTATCAGAATTATTCATAGCATATTGTATGGTATATGAATATTTTCTTTTCACCAAACGCTCAGATAGTTTGTTAATGGAATCAAAAGCAATAGAATCTCCATCTTTTTGGGCTATTAAAGCAGCCTCTATTAAATCTAAATTCTGGTTTTTGTAACCTTCCATTATATCTAAATAACCTTCTAAAAGTTCCTGTTGTTTAGATCCTTTAATTGAAGCATCAAAATTAAAGTTTTTCAAGGTTGTATTTATTTCTGTAATTCCTTGGTCTGCAAAAAACGGTATAAAATGTTCTTCGCCATCATTCTTAAAAAGTTTTAGGTAAAGAAGTCTTGGCTCATCAAGATTAGTTTGTAAAATAAATTCTGGCTGTCCCGTAATTTGTAAACTGTCTAAATTTACCACTGATGAGTCTCCATCCTTTTGTAAATATACCTTGCCTTTTTTAAGCCCTTTAATTGTTCCTTTTAAAGTGAAATTAGATTCATTAGAATTGTTACAAGAGGCAAGTAGTAACGCAAAAAATAAAGCTGTAAATATCTTATATGATTTAGTCATTTTTAGGATTTAATTTAGGAAAGCAAATATCTATTATTTGTTTTTAAATTACTAACTAACTGCCGCTAATTCCATTAAAATTGTACAACCAATTGCCGCTATTGTACCAACAGCATAGCCAAATACAGCTAGTAAAACTCCCACTGTAGCTAAGGATGGATGAAAAGCCGAAGCAACAATTGGAGCAGAGGCTGCACCTCCAACATTTGCTTGGCTTCCTACGGCAAGGAAGAAATAGGGTGCTTTAATCAACTTAGCTACAAGTATTAAAAGTAACGCATGAATGGTCATCCAAACCACACCAATTGTAATTAACCAGCCATTTTCAAAAATTAAAGTCAAGTCCATCTTCATTCCTATTGTGGCAACTAATATATATATGAAAACGCTTCCAAATTTGCTTGCTCCAGCACCTTCGAAATTCCTGGCCTTAGTATAAGATAACAGAATAGCTATTATTGTGGCGATGCTAATCATCCAAAAGAATTTAGATCCTAAGAATGTGAATACATTTCTAGTTGTAACAGATTCAATTCCTGATACTAAATTCTCAAAAAGTGGAGCTAGATAACCAGCACATAAATGTGATATACTCACTGTGCCAAAAGCGATAGTACATATAATCATTAGGTCTGTTAAAGATGGGTTCCGTTTAACTTTCTCGGAAAATAATGTCACTTTTTCCTTTAATGTTTCGATCGCCGCGGTATCTGCTTTTAACCATTTGTTTATTCTATTTCGTTTGCCAATGCCAATTAAAATTATGGCCATCCAAATATTGGCAACCACAATATCAACAAACACCATTCCTCCGTATTTGGCTTGGTTGTAACCATAAATCTCTAACATTGCTGTTTGGTTTGCGCCACCACCAATCCAACTACCGGCAAGTGTTGAAAGTCCTCTCCATACGGCATCAGGACCAACTCCTCCAACTGCATCCGGTGCTACAGTGGCAATTAGTAAAATTGCAATTGGACCACCAATGATTATGCCTATGGTACCGGTGAAAAACATTACCAAAGCCCTCCATCCAAGGTTGAATACTGCCTTTAAGTCAATGCTTAATGTCATTAGAACCAAGGCTGCAGGTAGCAAATATCGGCTGGCAACATAATATAAATTAGTGCTATGTTCTATTTCTTCTCCCGTTTCAGAAACTGTTGTCCATTCAGGAGCAATGAGGCCAGCTGTTGTTAACACAGCTGGTAGCATATAAGCCATAAAAAGACCAGGTACAATTTTATAGAATTTAGGCCAGAATCCTGTTTTTATAGATTCCGTGATAAAAACAAAACCTAATGCTAACATTAGGAGTCCAAATACAATAGTATCGTCTGTAAAAATTGGAGAAGTGTCCATAATTGAGTTTTAATTAATTGCAAAATACAAAAATAAAATACTAAATAGAGTGGCTATTAATAGCGGTGTTTTTACTATAAATTAAGTAATTAGATATTAAGCCAATAGGTAAGTTTTAGATTTATAGATCTTGTTTTTGGTGCAAATACATTGTCTACAAAATAGTTATCATTATAAACCAAAAATAAATCTGATAGCGGAGCAAATCTCCATTGCAATCTAGTATTAACACTAAAATTATCTTGTTGGTTATTGTATTGCAAAAATGTTGCCCAGAAAAGATTTTTATTGAAGGTGATATCAATCCTAGGACCAATTAACCAAAGTTTTGCATCAGAATATGGATTTGGTAGGTTAATGTTGTTATAATTCAACTGAATGGATGTAGAAAAGTAAGGTTGTATTCTATAATTGAGATTTGCATTTAATGTGAAAATATTTCCGTTAAAGAATTGACCGAATGATGGGTTAATTGAAAAATTAAATATTTTTCTTCTGTCTGATCGATAACTAGCACCAATTGTAGTGGCATAATAATCTCCAATGGGTAATGGTGTGGCATCCTCAACTCCTGTAGGTTCAAATTCATCATACAAATGAATAAATCTATTAAACATTTCGAAATTAAGATTTGCCGTATTTTGTAGTGATCCTTCCCAACGGCTAATAATAGTATAGTCCGAATTTTCAAAATTTAGTTCTGGCCTCCAAATAAAAATGGGAGTAATTGAAAAACTGTGTTTTTGTAATGGCCCTTTCTTTGGCCAAAAGTTACGTGTAAATTGAGGGTTTATTTTAAAAATGTCTGTACGTCTAATAAAACCAAGGTCTGATCTAAAATTATCACCAACAAACAATCCGCTCAATCTTATATTATAATTTCTTGAATTGTATTCTGTTGAAGCACCAAATGAGAGGTCATTACTATTTACATTGGGAGAAAAAGATTTATGAAAATAGTACTTACCAGTCCATGTGTTATCTTCTGATGCAAGTCTATAGTCAATACCAAATACCCTATTATATCGATCATCAGAAGAGGTGAAATCGTAATCTTTAGTTGCCTGTTTGTTGATAAACATGAGGCTGATATTTGACCTTTTGAATAATTTATATTGAGCAGTAATTAAGGCATTATTTGTAGTTGCGATTTCATTAGTTTTATCCTCTGCGGTTTGCATATTTAAAATCCCAATTCGCATATTATTGTTTAACTTACCGCTTAGCCTTACACCCGCAATAATATCATTTTCGATATTGTTTCCATCTAAATCAGTAGCAATACCGATACGGCGCGAAAAGAAGGGGTTGGAATCTCTTGCATTACCAAAGTCATTAAACAAGTCACTGTTTTCAATGAAGAATTGCCTACGTTCTGGTAGAGAAACTTCAAAGCGTGTTAAGTTTGTTACTTGCTGATCTACTTCTACCTGTGAGAAATCAGGATTTATAGTTAAATCTAAGTTTAGACTGTTATTAATGGTCATTTTTACATCTCCGCCATATTTAAAATCTGATGATGAAGGTGTGTCAGATTCATAGTCTTTTCCTACTAATTCATTAACGTACGGTATTATGGAAATGGGTGATTTGGATTTGCCCAAAGGTTTTTCAAAAATCATATCACCCATAAATGCTAAGTTGAAAATAAACTGGTTTTGAGGAATTCTCACCCAGGTGTTATTCTCATTGTCTTGAGTATCAAAATGGTAACTATTAAATCGCCACTTTGTTTCACCTTCTCTATATTTGAAAGCTGAAAGCGGAATGATCCACTCTGAAATGTAGTGATCGTCATGGGCTACGGTTTCGTTTCTCCATTTTGTATCCCAAGCCATATTAAAACCTCTAAGTTCAGTACCACCTCCAGATAAGAGCATTTCACGTTGCACACCTTCGGGATTTGAGCCAAAAATAAACGCATTGGTTCCATCATTAAATGTGTCAAATAAGAGTGTGATATTATCGCTCCCACCAGCTCTAAAATCACGTCTTAGAGAAGGTACTATAAACTCATTTCCAGGAGCGTTGACTCTAATGCCGATATAGAGGTTGGTATCGTCAAAAAGCATTTTGATCACTGGTTGTTGCTTGGCTTGTAATGAATCCGTTGGAAAATAATTCCAAAAGTCGGTTGCAGGTTTAGCCTTACTCCATGATGATTCATTCAATTGACCATCTAAAATTATGGACTCAGAAATATATTTTACTTCGAAAGATTTTGTTTGTGCCATCATCAAGGATGATGTACAAAGCAATATAAATTTGAGTAAGCTTTTCAATTAAGATTGGTTAGTGTGAACCAAAAATAATAGAATTATTAATTTATTAAAGAATTAACAATCAGAGCTTGTGGTTTTTTTTGATGATTTAGGTTGTCTTTTGTTTTCCTTAAGGTATTGCATTAGCATCCATTCTATCTGTCCATTGGTACTTCTAAATTCATCAGAAGCCCATTTTTCAATAGCTTTAAGCATATCTTCATTGATTCTCAGTGCAAATGCTTTTTTCTTAGCCATTTTCTACTTTTTTAATCTTTGATTTATATGTTGCTAATATATTCTTGGTATCATTCTCTTTCTGTGTACCTATTAAAAGCTTCTTTCCGTTTTTTAATTCAAGTTGTATACCAATATCACCAGAAACATTGATGGCAACGCCTTTGGATTTTTTCCATAATGCACCACCTTTTAAACCCCAGCCACCATATTCATTTAGGGCATCATATTTTCTAACATATGCTTCCGTAATTTCATTCCATTGAATGCGTCGATACTTTATATGAAATGGAAAAAATTTATAATGAATACCATATTCGTCTATTCTAGTAGAAAGTTTAAAAAGAAATATAATTCCTGAAGCAATAATTAGTATTCCGATAATTATTAAAAACTCAGTCGTTGTAAAACTATCAGGATTCTTTAAATAGGTTCCGACTATAATACCAAGAGGGACCAGCATACTAACTATTATTAGTATGATGATCCATAATTGGTTAAATCTTTGTTCTTCTTTAAAAATTCGCATTATCTGTTTTTATCACGTTCTAATACTACACTCATGAAACCTTGGCCAATGAAATTGACGCTCCAGCCTTCTCTGGCATATTGATTTAAAATGTCTTCAAAATTCTGCAAGCGATTTCTAAACCCTAGTTTAGGCTGTATAACTTTGTATTCTTTCATTATTATTCTTTGGTTTTATCTTCATTAAAAACTACAAAAGCTACTATAACTCCTATTAACATACCTATAACTGAACCATAAACAACTCCCATGGCTACATTATTTATAACCGCGCCAATGGTAGTGCCTATACTTGTTCCCAAGGCACTACCTATTGCAATACTGTATATCTGTTTATTATTCATAATTAATGACTTAATGTACCTGTGTTTACTACTGGAGATGCATCTTTGTCTCCACAAAGTACCACCATTAAGTTGCTTACCATTGCTGCTTTGCGCTCCTCATCTAGTTCTACAACTTCATTTTTATTTAATTCCTCTATGGCCATTTCTACCATGCTAACTGCTCCTTCTACAATTTTATGTCTTGCAGCAACAATTGCAGTGGCTTGCTGACGTTTAAGCATTGCGTTGGCAATCTCTTGAGCATATGCTAAATATCCAATTCGTGCTTCCAGAACTTCTATACCTGCTATTGACAATCTTTCGTCAATTTCTTTTTCTAGTGCATTGCTTACCTCATTTACACTAGATCTAAGAGTAATATCTTCGTCATGTCCTTCATCAGCGAAGTTGTCATAAGGGTACATACTTGCTAGTTTACGCACAGCTGCATCTGTCTGTACACGAACAAAATTTTCGTAGTTGTCTACATCGAATGCGGCTTTATATGTGTTTTGTACACGCCAAACCAATATAGTACTTATCATTACTGGGTTTCCTAGCTTGTCATTAACTTTTAATCGTTCACTGTCAAAGTTACTAGCCCTTAAAGAAATCTTCTTTTTTGTATAGAATGGGTTTACCCAATAAAAACCATTTTTCTTAACTGTACCTACATATTTTCCAAACAATAGCAATACTCTAGACCCATTTGGTTGTACCATTATAAAGCCAAAGGCCAATAAAAGTGAGATTACTACACCGAAGGCTGGCCAACCGGTTTTAGTAATTGGGAATAGCGCTATGCTTCCAAAAAACAGGATTAGAAATATAAACAGCATTAAATAGCCATTAGCTGGAACAATTATTTTTTCTTCTTTCATGATTTAAAAATTTAACTGGTTAATCATTTAATTTAATTTAATATGATATTAAAATGATATCATAAAGATATAATTTATTTCATTAGTATGCAAATGAAATATTTTGTTACACCGCATTTATTAAAATTTTAAAATAAAGTTTGGCACGAGGTTTGTTATATATAAAATGTAATGTTTCAAACGAGAGTTACTCAACGTAACACTACTTCAAAATCGTTACATTACAATTTGGTTGGTTAGTTAGTAAAAAAGCATCTCAGTAATGAGATGCTTTTTTAATTGCCGATAATTGGGTTTGGTTAAGATTTAATAAAGTTTGTAATGTTCTCAATTAGGGTAGGTGAAATTTCTCTAAATGATTCATTGTAGGACTTAGAGTTTTCTAGGTCATCTCCTTCTATTTCAAAAAGTACATGATTCATCTTTTCTATTATTACCAGATTAGAGTTATCGTTGGCTTGTTTCAATAATTCGGCTTCTTTTACTGATACTTGAAGATCTTTAGTACCATTTACTACAAGTACAGGACAGTCTAGTGCTTCAATTATTTCCGTAGGGTTGTAAGCCATCCAGCTTATCATAAAGGGTTGAATATCCTTACTGAACATTGAGGATAATGCTACAGGATAGTCATTTGTAGTTTTCCCAGCTTTTAAAATTGATACAACCTTCTCAGTATCTTCTTTAAACATAGGTGCTGTATTGTTAACTTGTTCTATAATAACATCACCAATATTTTGACCGGCTCCGGCCAAAGAAACAAATCCATTAACCTTGTCTTGTGATGCAATCATACCAACTAAGCTACCTTGACTATGACCAATAACATATATTTCTGAAAACTGATTGCTCGTTTTAAAATGAGTAATGACATCAGACGCGTCATTTATAAAATCATCAAACTTTATATTGTTATCTACATTTCCCTGTCTTATTTGCTTAACTATACGTTTATCATATCTGAAGGTTGCAATACCGTTGTAGGTTAATCCTTCAGCAAGTTTTTTTAAGGAGTTGTTTTTAAGAAAGTTTTGATTTCCATTTCTATCTGTAGGTCCTGATCCCGCGATTATGATTGCCAATTTGTTAGTTTCATTTTGTTTAGGAACTAAAAGTGTTCCATCAATCCATTTAGTGATTGAAACTTCCCTTGATAAAAATGTATTTTCTACATTTTGTGAAAAACACAAATTTGAAAATAAAATTAGAAGTATATAAATCTGTGGTTTCATATTAATTTTTAAAATCTAAAGTTAATTATTAAAGATTTCTATGTCTAAAATTAAAACAAATATTAGTTGGTTTTAGTATTTAGTTCTATCATTTTAATCAATTTTATAATTGTATTTCATCGATGAAATGCATAATTTCATCTTTAAATGTTAAAATTATATGTAATACATCGATTAAATATGTTTTTAGGCGTCAAAATTAAATCCTAATTCTATATTTGAAGTGTACTAAAATTTAGTTTTTAGTTCAATGGATTAATTAATTAATATTTGCATTATGTTATGTTGACTTAGAGACCCTAAATCTACTTACATAATAAAAAAAGCAAATTAGAAAAACCGGGTTTGAGGGAACCCGGTTTTTTGTTTTATGCATCTACAAGTTTTCTAAATGTAAGATTAATTCTTGGTGATATTTTACGTTTTGTTTTTGCAATTTGATGCAACCAATAATGTTGCATTTCACCTTTCATTATAAGTAAACTGCCATGATCTAATAATAGTTTATGACGTTCTTCCTTTATGGTTCTGTGTTTAAAATGAAATGGTCGTGACTGACCTAGGCTTAATGATGCTATCACAGGATTTTGGCCTAATTCTTTTTCATTATCTGCATGCCATCCATTACTATCATTTCCATCTCTATATAGATTTACAAGGACAGTATTAAACGAGACATGAGACAACGCTTCAATCTTTTCTTTAATTGTTTCTAATTCTTTTGTGAATTCTTCTGGATACATAGTTATGTTAGAATATCCATAAGGTTTATTAGATTCTCCAAAAAGCGCTGTAAGACGTGGTTGTTTATAGGTTTTACCGAAAACTGTTATGTCATCATGTCTCCAATTGGTAGTTTCGCTAATAGAATTAAAATATTGGTCTGCTTCATGACTAGACAAAAAGCTAGGTACATAAATCAGTTCTGCATTAGGTAGATTAAAGTATTGATTCTCGTTTGAAAACAATTCCATAGCATATTTTTTGACTAAATTAGTGCTTAGGTATGAAATTAAAAACACTTTTAATTCTTCTTTTAACAAGTGGTTTGTTAAGCTTGAGTCAGCAGCAAAAGGTGCTGCCAAAAGGTTTTGTTTATGCTAAGGATGTTATCAATGATCTAGATATAGAGCTACGGTATTTTTCAACCAATAATTTTGTTGGTGATACTATTGAAGGTTATAAGGCCAATAAACTTATTATTACTAAAGAGACTGCAGATAAATTAATGTTAGTACAAGAGGAACTCCAGTCACAAAATCTATGTCTCAAGGTTTATGATGGCTACAGGCCACAACGTGCTGTAAATCATTTTATAAGATGGGCTAGAGATTTAAATGATACAATTAATAAATCACAATTTTATCCAGATGTTGCTAAGCAAAATCTTTTTAAGGAAGAATATATAGCATCGAGATCTGGCCATAGTAGAGGTAGTACTTTAGACTTAACTATTATTAATGGAATTACAGGTGAACCACTAGATATGGGTAGTCCTTATGATTTTTTTGGGCAACAATCTTGGGTTGATTACCAAAGTATTTCTGAAGCTCAAAAAAGAAATAGACAGCTATTGCAGACAGTAATGTTAAAACATGGATTTAGGAATTATCCTAAAGAATGGTGGCATTTTACCTTGCGTTGGGAACCTTTTCCGAAAACCTACTTCGACTTTGTTGTTGAGTAACTACTTTTTCATGTTGCGCTTTAGGTGTATAATAACACCAACAATATTTACTGCTAAACCTATAACTATAAATGCAGGAGCAGATTCTTCAGTCTTAGCTTGATACCCAATAACTCCAGCGAGTATTGCAATTCCTATAAATGCGATTATTAGTCCTGTTTTGTCTTTCATATAATCAATCTATATATAACCATGCCCAATACATCAAAGCAAACTGCAAGGGAATCCTAAGAACTAAAATCCATTTTGGAATTCCTAATGATGCCTTCTTATTATTAAGCATATAAAAATGCACGGTTAAAAATACTATCAGCATTGCGATAATACAGTATAAGGATATTGACTTAAGGGATGGAATACATAACCCAATTCCCAGAATTATTTCTGCTATACCACTTAAAATCACTAAATTCTTATGGTTGCTAAAATACTCTGGCATTATGATTATATACATTTTGGTTTTTATAAAATGCAATATTCCTGCGATTATATAAATCGCTGACATAATATAAATGCCTATAGATTCATTCATCTTTATAAGTCTTGTAAGTAATACCTATTCCGTAATTGAATAACCCTTTATTCAATAGGCTCGATTTAAAGCCAATTCATTTGTCAAAGTTAAACATTTAATGGCTTTTATAATAAAATCAAAGTTCAGTGATTTCAGTATCTAACCAATTTAATCTATCTTCTATCCATTCAATAAGATAATTCTTTTCTTCTTCATAAGAATTTCCAACGAAGTTGTTTGGCCATACATACTGACCCAAGACAGGCCATTTTTCAAAATTCTCTTGAATTCCACCAGATAAGCTAAGTGTTTCTGTATAAGAATCTATTTTTTGAAGTATTGCGCTATTTGAGAGTGAACCACCACGCAATTCTACCCAACGAAGTTTTAATTGAGATACAAATTCTGGATCTTCAAGTAAACGATCCCACCAAAAAGGAATTTGCCAGAAATCATTTGAACATCTCTCATTAAATTTATATGCCCAAACATTAGTTGCCCCACCGGCACAATAATCAGCATTGCCAAAAGCTAAATTGAAATCCCAGATAGGACCCATTTGAAGTTTTTCATTTTTATCTTTAACGAGCCAAGTACTTAAGCGGTAACCATCTACGTTGTTAGATAATTCGGTAAGTAAAAAGAAGTCAATAAAACTCTGTGTTTCTATATATGCAGAATAGCCAGTATTAGGATCGGTAAAATAATTACTTGATAATGCATTTTCAAAAGCTAACATATAATTGCTTATGTATGTTCTTTGTTCTTGTGTAATATCTCCTTCGTCTGGTGTATCGTATAAAAAATGAATTTCTTGTCCGGAACTTGCATCATTTGGTGCATAAGTAGACGTAATTGAATTTATATTGGTATATATGGTATTATTAGGACCATCTGCTTTATCAATTTTAAGTATATAACCACCAGTTAAATCTTCTCCACTATTTTCATTTTCTCTTAATTTATTGATATTAATACGATTATCATCTCTTTTTAATTTTTCCATTAGTACATAAACTCCGTTGTATGATTCATTTATTATAACATCAACAAATTTTGCTCGGCTGGCATAACGGCCAATTTCTCTAGATAAGTCATAGATAAGCATATTACGAATCAATGATTTGTCGCTGTAAGGAGCATATAAGATCCAATCTTCTTCTTCAGGGAAACCGAGCAAGGAGACATCGAGGTCTTCATTTGCATCATCTCGCGTTTCAAAGCCAAATTGTTTTTTTGGGAATGATTGAGAAGATGATCCTCTTATTTCAATACCAATATTACCGTCATAATCGACTTCATCGTTGATTGTGATGGTCATTTGCGCATTTATTTTGGGTTCATCAACAATGGTCGCTCCATTTGTATTTATTTTTACTTGTGGTAATCTGTTTTCTGGTAAAATTATGACTTCTTCATCTTGTTCTACAGTATCACTTTTCTCGCAAGAATATGTAACTGTGATAATTAGGCAAAGAATAATATAGCTATATACGGTTTTCATTTTAGGATCTAATATTATATGTTACGAAGACAGAAGTATAATAATTTACTTAAATATAGATAAGCCATTTCATTCATTTTTATAAGTCTTGTATGTAATACCTATTCCGTAATTGAATAACCCTTTATCCAATAAGCTCGATTTAAAGCCATTGCCCTGATTAAAATTAACCCAATTATTGCCATTGATAAAAATACGTTTTATAAATGTTCGTTTTTCACTTATTTCACTGGTAAAAGGGAGTAGTGGTCTAAAATTAGTTGGTATTTTAACGATACTATTTTTAGCTTGTACCTCTTTATACTTTTTATTTGGTAGTAGTTTACCGTTTTTATCAGTGTAACCCAAAACCTGTAACGAAACAAACAGACCATTGTTCGGAACATAGATATTAAAATCCTCAACGTTTAAGGTAAAAGAGTCACCATTTTTCTCTGTAGCTCGAAAAACTATGGTTTCATAGCTTAAAACCTTACCTGGACTACCGTTCTCGTTTTCATAAAACTTTACTTTGAATAAGGTTGAAAACTTCTTTTTGTCGCTATTGGAACGATTTCTTTTTTTCCAATCTCGAGATTCCAAAGCTATAGGAAAAATAACAGATGAAACTTCCTGGTCTTTAAGGTTTGTTCTAGGAAAGTAAACAGCAATTTCAGATTCTATTGTTGGTAGCCAACAATTATAATAATCATCATCTAAATATGGTTTTAGCTTTTCTTCTTTAAATTTTCTATTACGTTTAAATCCTATAGTTACTTCGTCTAGTTCATCAGCTTGGGAAACCATGTATAAAGTATCTATCAATTCATTGGAAATAATATTAAGATCTTTAAAGCCTAACGCTGAAATAAATAAAGAATCTATATCTGGATAGAGCTTCTCTGTAAACACAAATTTTCCTTCGTCATCTGCAAAAATTCCATTCCCATTACCAAATGAAACAGCCGCATAACTCACCGGATATTTAGAAATGCTATCTAAGATGGTGATCTGTGCGCCAACAAATTGTGCAGAAAATAGAAACAGAAAAAGGATTTTACGCATTCTTTATATGTATGGATTTAAAGATACATCATTTATAAACATAAAAAAACGCCTCTGATTAGGAGGCGTTTTTTCATTGATTGGTTTAGTTATTAATCTTCTAATGCTTTTTTTGTTTGAGTGTACCCAACATATAAGCCTAAACCTGCCATTAGGAATATCATTGACGGATAAACCGCATCTTCATCTAAACCTGTGTAGGTGTCTAATATATTTGCTATTAGCACACCCAAACCTATACCCATTAATAGAAATGCAATGTTAATCACTGTAATTTTCCAAGAAGATCCTGATTTTTTACCCATGTTAAAAATACTTGCGTCAGCACCTTTTTCTATTAATGCTAACCTCTCCTTATTTCTTGTTGAAAAATAAAGGTAGACAATGCCGAAAATTGCGGCGAACATACTGATAGGTATTAATATCTCTTCATTCATAATTGTTTGTTTTTAATTGATTATTTTTAATTGTTCACTACTTATGACGATTGGTTTTAAATTAAGGTTACAACTTTTTTAAATTATTTTTTTCTTTCATTAAGTGTAACCTAATTATACTTGATATCGTCTTAACTATAAAATGACCACCAACGACGATCAATTAATAGAAGCAATTTTAAATGGCGATACTAACGCGTTTTCGCAATTAGTAGATCGTTATAAGGATTTGGTGTATACATTGGCTATACGTATGCTAAAACATAAAGAAGAAGCTGAGGAGGTAGCACAGGACACCTTTATTAAAGTATATAAGTCGCTAAATAAGTTTAAGGGCGATTCGAAGTTTTCAACTTGGATATACCGAGTCGCTTATAATACATGTTTAGATGCCATTAAAAAGAATAAAAAACATATTAATGACGTGGAAATTGACGAGTTTACATATAATAAGCTCGATACTATTGATAACGCATTAGATAATATTATAAAGAAAGAAAGAAGTCAGTTAATTAAAAATTGTATCAATCAATTGCCAGAAGATAGCAGTGCTTTATTGACGCTTTTTTATTTTGAAGAATTATCATTAGACGAAATCTCAAAAATTATAAATGTAGAGACAAATACGGTAAAAGTTAAATTGTTCAGAGCAAGGAAGAAGTTAGCGGTAGTTTTAGAACAGTATTTGCAACCACAAATTAGAATGAATTATGGAACAGGATGATAAAAGAATAACGGAATTGGTGAATAAATTAATGGATGCTGACAATTTAGAAAAAGCTCCAGTTGATTTTACACAAAATGTCATGTCCCAAATTGAAGCTTTGTCTAAATCAAAAGCAACAGAATACAAACCATTAATACCAAAAATAATTTGGTGGATATTAGGCGTTGGTTTTGTAGCCTTATTATCTTATACAATTTTTAGTAAACCAAGTACTAGCGAACCAATTGTTGATCGTTATAACTTACCTGAACTTTCATTAAATTTCTTAGAAGGTATGACTTTGAACCTGTCTAATACCTTAATGTATGCCATGGTTTTCTTGGTAATTATGATCAGTATTCAAATACCGATACTTAAA
Source organism: Winogradskyella vincentii (assembly GCF_020166345.1). Taxonomy (GTDB): domain Bacteria; phylum Bacteroidota; class Bacteroidia; order Flavobacteriales; family Flavobacteriaceae; genus Winogradskyella; species Winogradskyella vincentii. The sequence goes on from NZ_JAIUJS010000013.1 coordinate 21,120, forward strand.
CAATATTTCAATAAAAGGTTAGTATATTAATCTGGAAAATACCAGAAAGGTATTCTGGCAACATAAAGGGTTTGCGTATCTTTTTTTCTAATGCGCTTTCGCGTTAAATTCATTAAATGTTTACCTTTTTCAATATCCTTTATGTCAATATAAGTTTCAAATCCTTTTTGATTCTTTTGGCTTTCAGTTAAAATAAACTCGCTTTTATGCTCAATACTGTCTATTCTTATCCTGTAAACGTCATTCAAAGTTTTCATGTAGGCATGTCTTATGCTATCTCGCTCTTTCCATGACATTTCATTAATTATTATCATATCTGAGCTGAAACCTCTTATATCTTCCTTAGGTTTTAAATCAGGATTATAATCAAAAACGTCATCCTCAATAATATCATTAAATAGCATAAAAACCTTGAGGTAATTTGTGGATATTACTTTTGAAGGAATCGTTACTTTTTCAATAAAATCTGTGTCATCAGTAAGTAGATCCTCATAATTACTAGCATCACCAATAATTTCGCTCGAATTTAAACTTCGATTAAAATAATTAGAGGTTTTATTTTGAAAAGATGACCCAACAATAAGAATAATATAAATAGGAAGAAGAAGTAAACTAATACGTCTTCCAAACTTGTTATCAAGAAAATTATAAACCAATGGCCTATACAGGAAGGATAAGGTGATAAAACTAAAGATCCAATAGAATGGAAAATAAAATTTACTTAACCATTTTTTCTTTTTGAGCCATCCTTGTGTTGCAAAATCTATAAATACTAGCAACATACCAATAGAAAGAAAGACGACGATAGGGATACCGATGAATTTCCCATAAGGATCAAGATCATCATTTTCAATTAAAAATTTTGCTATTAAAGCAATGGTAGCAATAGTAAAAACAAAAGCAAAAACATAGAAAATAAACAGAAATGATATGGCAAAAATAATACTGCAATAATTCTCTAATCTTGCTATATATCTATCAAACGATCCAACTTTTTTTCTTAGGTAATTTGTAAACTTCTCACTGTAGTTAAGACTTTCATAGTCAATTTCTCCAGATACGTATCTTAATCCTAAAGCACCTATCCACATACCTCTAAGAATTACGTGCAAAAGCAGGTTAAATGCCAAAATAACACAAGAAATTAAGGCAATAACATACATAAAGGCAATTAGGTTATTACCGTCAGTACTTGCCTCAGTATATAGTAATTTTAATGGAGTATACGCAGAGAATAAACCAAATATGGCGAAACCAGAAATAATTAGTTCTAACTGCCAACTTTCTTCTTGTAGCTTCTTTAATAATTTTTTAAATGCTGGATTGTTGTAATCAGAACTCATTTTAATAGTCTCTTGGTTGACACTAAAATTAACAATTATCAATTAATTTATCGTCAACAAAAAAACAAAAGACATCGCATTTGCGATGTCCTTTGTATACACTGTCCATTAACTATTAACTACACTAGGACAAGTTTACTAAACTATTTAAGTGATAAAATTAGTGAGTTAATTGCAATAAAAAATTAGCTTATGTTAATGAAAGGCACTTTTAGTTATTCTGATGACAATCAAATAATTAGTTATATTTGAGTAAGCTATTAATTATTATGACCAATCAATTTTTCAAATTTTTACTATCGATTTTTGTAATCGTTCCAATTTTTTTGACCGCCCAGTCAGCGCAAAATGATGGGGAAAATTCTACACAATTATTCGCTGACAATGATTTTTTACCAATAAAGTTTAGATACTCTAAAAAGCAGCTAAAAAAAGAGACAAATGACTCTACATATATGAATTCTGTGATTTCTTATGAATCTAAAGAGGGGACTTGGGATACATTGGATGTTGAAATAAGAGCAAGAGGTAATTTTAGACGTAAAACGTGCTTTTTTACACCCATTAAATTGAAGGTTAAGAAATCTAGTGCAAAAGGAACAATTTTTCAAAAAAACCGTAAACTTAAGGTTGTATTTCCATGTTTGAATGAGTACACAAAAGATGATAATGTTCTTAAGGAATATCTTATTTATAAGATGTATGAGATAGCTACTCCATATCATTTTAAGACCAGATTGATTGACGTAGAATTCGATGATGTAAAGAATAAAAAATCAAAGTCTTATCAACTTAAAGGCTTTTTAATTGAAGATTATGACAAGGTTGCTAAGCGATTAAATGGTAAAACAGTAAAACGTGCTTTTTATCCTCAAGGATATGATGATTTATTTGCAGTTAGAAATGCAATGTTTCAGTTTATGGTAGGGAATACCGACTTTTCACCAACTTATAGCCATAACTCAAAAGTTGTTTTTGTAGATAAGAAATTTGTGCCTATATCCTATGATTTTGATATGTCTGGTTTTGTTAACACAAGTTATTCTTTAGTGTCTCAAACTCGTAGAACAGAACTACCAATAGAGGAGGTTACTGAACGCTATTATATGGGCTACAGGCGTGATATGCAGTTATTTGAAAAAGTAAGATTAGAATTTCTTAATAATAAGAAAGAATTTTTAGCGGTAGTTGATAAACATAAAAGCTATTTTGATAGCCAAAAGAGTTATGAAACTGCCAGGTCATATTTAATGGGGTTCTTTGAAATATTAGCGGATAAATCCAAATTCAAGAAAAGGACTTATGACATTGCAACTAAAATGAACTAGTTGTTATTCTCAAACATTTGTTTTATTTCAGGTTTGCTAAGTTCAATTAAAGTGAATACACCTAGCAAAATTCCAAGTATTCCTGTCAGGCAACTTACAACAGCCATTGCGAAAATAAAATTATAATTCTTGATTGATTTCAAGTAACTAGATGCTAAGATTGTAAGTATACCCACTGTCACAGTTATAATTAAACCAATTGCCCCAATTACAATAAGTATTATTCCAGGATTGAAAGGCATGTCATTAGATTGGTCTAGTTCTACAGCACTGGTTACAAAAAATCCTAATCCTGCATAAAACATAAAGAAAATCGCAAAGCAGAGTGTTAGTATACCTTTAATTAAAAATAATACACTAAAAGTGTTAAGGTTATTATTAGACTGCATGATAACGAGATTTAAATATCTATTACCTAAAGATAACAAAACCACCTCAATTTCTTGAGATGGTTCTGTAATATAATTGGTTCGTCATTTGTTATTCGGAATCTTCTTCTACAGGAATAAGATTGTCATCTGGGATTCTATCTATCATTTTGTTATATGGATCAATGCCAGCTTTAACTGGTAATTTGTTCGTAACAAATGTATATTTAGATTGACCAGGTTTTACCCAAATGCGTTCTAAAACTAAAGGTGCTTTTGTTGTAATACCTTGATTGTTAATTGTATCATTATCGAAAACGCCTATTTCAAGTAAATTTGCCTTATCACCCTCTCCAAGTAATTTACCATTACCATCAAAGTAATTTTTGGAACTTTGAATATCTAGAGTAACTTCATATTTGTTGTCATCAAGTTTTTTGTATGAAGCCTCATTAACTTTGTTAGAATACAAGGTAATTTTCTCAAAACTATCTTCTAAATAGTACTTTAAGGAATCTGGTGTTACAGATTTCATATAATCATACCATTCTGTAGTTGTTGTAAAAGGTGCTTTTGGTCTAAATTTGGCAGCTTCAGTATAAGCCTTAAACCCTCTATTAAGATTATCCTCTCCAATTAAATCTTGAAGCGCATAAAGAATCAATCCACCTTTTCTATACCATACGTAAGCTTGATTGTCATTATCCAAGAGTGTTTTCTCAAATTTACTTTCATTTGCCCTGCTTCTAAGATATCTATCTAATTCTTCCTTGAGAAAGCGTTGCATTGCATCTACGCCATATTCTTTTTTCATAACCATTAAGGAAGAATACTCAGCCATAGATTCTGAAATCTGATTAGCCCCTCTAGTGGCAGAAGGTGTTATTTGGTGTCCCCACCATTGATGTGCCACCTCATGAGCAGTAACGGTATAAACATAATCTAGATCATTTGGATCACTAAAATCGCCCACCCAACCAAAACTTTCTGCAAATGGCACTGTGTTAGGGAATGATTGTGCAAATGTTGAATACCTCGGGAATTCTAAAATTCGCATTTGACGATATTGATAAGGACCATAATTTTCGGCGAAATAATCTATTGAATGCTTAACGCCCTTAACAAAACGATCTAGGTTGTATGTATGGGATGGATGATGGAAAATTTCAATATTTACCTTATCTCCGTTTTTACCAGTCCATACATCTTTGTGTACAGCATACTCTGCTGAAGATATATTATAGAAGAAATCAAGTTCACCTTCCATTTTATAGTGGTAATATTTACGTCCATTTTCTTCCCATTCTCTTTGTAAATATCCTGGCATCACAGCGATTTGATTTGGTGCTGTGCTAACCACCCCTTCAAAGGTTACGTAATCAGCATCATCATTAAATAACAAATTACTCAAACCCCAAGGATCTGTCTGATCAGGTAATGAGTAATCCTTAATAGGTAACTCATATTTCTTCCGATCTTGGTCACTGGTAAGTTCTCCTTGAGAGCTGTAGCCAAACGAAGGAAAGAAGTTGTTATTTAAAAAGGTACCATTATATACTATTGTAGATCCAGACCCTTCATTAGGAAATCCTTTATAATTTGCCTCAACTTCTAATGTTAATGAAATGGTGTCACTAGGTTGCAAAGGTGGGTTAAATGCATATATCTCATAGCCAAAATCATCATACTTTTTACCCAGTTTAGGCTCCTTGCCATTAAGCGTGAATTTAGTGACTTTCTTTTTAAGTAAGCCTTCTGGTCCCCAATTTAAATGCAATGAATCAATAACTTCATTAGACTTATTTACCATTATGTAATCCGTTTTAATGGTAGCTGATCGTTCCTCAGGAACCAAGTCTGCATTAACCTTAACATCAATTACTTTAGGTTGAGCGATTTTGTCGTACTGGCTTAATTGCTTTTCATAATCCGCAGATCCTATTGTGCCAGCTTCTACGGTCTGATAATTATTGACAGTTTTGGTATTGTAATTAATAAAAGCACCAGTACCTAAAAAAATTACCAATAAGATAACCAAGGTTGAAAGGGTTCTAATATTCAATCGCTCTTTAGCAAGGGCCCAACGTGCTTTACGACCAGAATCTGTTCCTCGTTTCCAAAATAGGTAACCAATAACAGCCAATACGCCTCCACAAGCTAACCAGTACGTTCTAAACCAAAATAGGGATTGACCAAAATGCCCAAAACCATTCATGTCAGAAACCGTATATCCTGGCGCATAACTGTATAGGTACAAATTGTTGTTTACATCAGCCAAACTATTCAAACCAAAAAGTAGAACCCAAATTGCAATGGCTATAACATGACCCATAAATTTCTTTGTCACTAACGAGTGTACAAAGAAAGCGAGCATGATGAAGATTATATATTTTGGAAATTCTATAAGGTATAAATCCGTGAAATACTTGTCAAATTCAAAATTGAAGTATCCTTTTACAATTTGATTTAAAACGCCACTTATCAAAATCATATTTACCAAAATGAAGCTCACCATTACTAAGGCTAAGAACTTTGATCCGTAGACTATTCGATTTGGTAGAGGAAGAGATCCGAAAATTTGATCATAGTTTACGCTTCGTTCTCTATGTAAAACCTCTCCTGTCATAAAAACAATGAGGATAAAAATTAATATGATATAGGTGAAATCCTTTACCTCTAGCATGTAGTAGGTTAGAGGTAATGAAGGTGTACCATAAATAGGGAAACCAAACCAAGCATCAAAGAATAAGAACAAAACTGCGGCTATAAGGATAGCCCTAAAGAAGTTGTCTTTTATGATGTTTTTAAATTCCATGAATGCCAATCTAAATAGTAGTTTTAGATTTAAGCCATTTGAAAATGCTTTTGAAACTGCTGGAATCTTTGTAAGAGCAGCTACGGTACTCTTTTGATCAGGACTTTCATCCTTCTTTTTAACTTTATAATTCTTGTTTAGGAATTTTATGAAGTCAAACCTAAAAAGAGTGTAGAGAAAGGCCGCAAAACCTAAACCCACCCATATTAGCCTATTCCAAACTAGTACACCACTAAACGGAACTGTCATAGAGTTCTGTTCTTCCGGTGTCCAATACCTTATAATATTATTATACGGTCCAAGTCCAAATGGGTCTAATAGACTTACTAAATTTTTGTTCTCTATATCTTGGGTAAGAGTCAGAGTAATAAGGTAAGTGATAAACAAAATAGCACCACCTGCATAAGCTAGCATTACTTTTTTGGTTAAACTCACCAGAGCAAAGAAGATACAACCAGCAAAGAAAAAGTTTGTCCAATACAGAATCAATGTAGGTTGGAGGTAATGCCAAAAATTAAAATCAGTAAACCTATCAGGTTCAACATATCCTGCAAAAGGACCTATAGCAAATCCAATAATTAATCCTAAGTGCAAGCCTAAACTAACTAAGAAAAGTACAAACATAGAGCCAACAAATCTACCTAGTAAATATCCCTTTTCTGTTACAGGGTAGGAGAAGTAGTAGTTCTCTGTTTTGTGTTCAATGTCTCTGTAAACAGGAACACCCATTATTGCACTAGATAGCATGATACCAAAGATGCTTATCGTAGTAAGCATGGTTGCAATAGCAACTGGAGAATTAACAAATACCTTTTCTGAAGCAGGTCCATTACCACCTATAGAAACAATAAGTCCAAAAATTAAAAGAATACCAAAATAAGCCCAAGTGGCAGGTCTTTTAAATCTATATTTAATTTCGAAGAGAAAAATTTCTTTAAACATAATTGAATGATTTTAAGTTAATTAATTTTCAATTATGCAGAAACCGTCTCCATTCGAGAGGTGATTTCAGCAAAATAAACATCTTCTAAATTCGCATCACTAGCTTCAAATGTAGCATCTGGCTGGTTATCGTTTAAAACATGGATTATGGTTTGTCCTGCTTTTAGATGTGTAGAGATGACCTGCATCTCATCTTTATAATTCTCTAATTCTACTTTTGGAATTGCTTTTTTCCAAATTCGGTCTTTTATACTGTTTGTTAAGTCCGCTGGATTTCCTTTTGCTACAACTTCGCCTAAACATATAATTGCCATATTGTTGCATAAGTTTGAAATATCATCAACTATATGAGTAGATAGTATCACTATTGTATTTTCACCAATTTCACTTAATAGATTATGAAATCTTACACGTTCTGCGGGATCCAAACCTGCAGTTGGTTCATCAACAATAATTAGTCTTGGGTCTCCTATCAGGGCCTGGGCAATTCCAAAACGTTGTTTCATACCACCAGAGTACGTGCCAAGGCTCTTGTTTCTAACATGCCAAAGATTTGTTTTGGTTAACAAAGATTCAACTAAATCCTTTCTCTCACCTTTATTTGACACACCTTTTAACGATGCAATATGGTCTAGCATATTATATGAACTAATTTTTGGATATACTCCAAATTCTTGTGGAAGGTAACCAAGAATTTTACGCACTTTTGATTTTTCGTTTAAGATATCTATATCATCTAATGTTGCACTGCCAGAGTCGGCTTGTTGCAAAGTTGCAAGTGTTCGCATTAGTGACGATTTTCCTGCTCCATTTGGTCCTAAAAGCCCGAACATACCTTGAGGTATATCTAAAGAAACATTTTTTAAAGCCTGGACACCATTAGAATAGGTCTTGCTTAAATTCTCGATTTTTAATTCCATGATTTAGTATTGTTTTTTTGGTTTTCATTAAAGGTATAAAAAATAGAAGGTTTCTGATAATTAATCAGTCTAATGGGGTGAGATTTCTATGTATTTGATTATCAGCAGCGTAAATTAAATTATTGTAGATGCAATACTTACAGTAATTTACATGCCTATTCAATGAGATGAGTATAGTTAATCTAGACCAAATACTGTTTCAATATTTTTGATCACATGTATTAATACCAACGCTTTTTCTTTTTCTTAGAGGCTACACTTTTACGTCCTTTTTTATACTTACTTCCTTTCTTTTTGTGGACGACTGGCTTCGCTTTTGGATCTAATGGATAAGGGTGTTCTGTTTCAATTGGTATTTGAACATTTATATATTGCTCAATTGTTTTTATATAGTTTTTTTCATCAGCAGAACACATGGCATAAGCTTTTCCTATATTGCCAGCTCTACCAGTTCTTCCTATTCTATGAACATAGGTTTCGGCTTGATTAGGCATATCAAAATTAAAGACATTATCGAGTGTATTGATATCAATACCGCGTGCTGCAACGTCTGTAGCAATAAGAATTTTTGCATAGCCGTTTTTAAATTTATTAAGGGCCGTTTGTCTATCGCTTTGGTTTTTGTCTCCATGAATACTGTCAACCTCATAACCATTATTAATCAGTGTTTTTTCTAATTTATTCACGCCAAATTTGGTGCGTCTAAAAATGAGTACATTACCTTTTATAGTATTTCTAAGTAAGTGTAAGCAAAGCTCAATTTTATTGCGTTTAGGTACATAATACAACACCTGACTAACATCTTTTGCAATAGAGTGCGTAGGAGTAACGTCTACACGTTCTGGCACTTTTAGAATGCTATTAGCTAATTGCTCAATTTTATAAGGGATAGTAGCAGAAAACAGAAGTGTTTGTTTATTCTCTGGACACAGGTGATTTATTTTTTTTACATCATCAATAAAACCCATTGCTAGCATTAAATCTGCTTCATCTAAGACTAATGTCTCAATATAATCTAAATTAATATAATCTTGTTTGTGCAAATCGAGTAGGCGACCAGGAGTAGCAACAAGTATATCAATACCCTTCTCTAAAATGTCAATCTGTGGCTCAATAGAAGTGCCACCAAAAATTGCTAAAGATCTTATATTCGAATATTTGGCATAATCTTTAAAATCCTGTTGAATCTGAACTGCTAATTCACGTGTAGGGCTAACAATTAAAGCTCTAATTTTTTTACCGCGTTTTGGTGCATCTTGTTTATCAAATAGCAGTTGGAGAATTGGTAAAGCAAATGCTGCTGTTTTGCCAGTGCCTGTTTGTGCCGAAACAATAACATCTTTTTTTTCTAAAATTAATGGAATAGACTTTTGCTGTACTAAAGTAGGTTCGGTATAACCTGAAGTTTCAATGGCTTTAAGTAATGGTTTTATAAGTTTTAAATCTTTAAATGACATCTAATGGAATTTGAAATAAAGGTAGAATAATAATTTACCAACGCTTAGATATCCAGGCTTTTTGTTCTTGTTCGGACAAAAATGTCCAGGCTATAAACCGGCTAATTTTTTGTCCTTGTCCCATTGTAATTGTTTTAACCTCCTTAGCTTTTACTTTTTCAAAAATCTTATAAGTTGGTTTTAAGGTTGTTTCTTTAGAAATTAAACTTGTAAACCAGAAACATTGTTCACTAAAATGTCGACTTTCATAAATCATATCCTTTACAAAGCGTGCTTCACCACCTTTTGTCCATAATTCGTTTTGCTGTCCACCAAAATTAAGAACCGCTTTGCTCGGACGTCTTCCTTTTAAGTTTTTTAGCTTTTTTAGACTTGCTTTTTCAGCATCTTTTAATGAAGCATGAAACGGTGGATTACACATTGTGAAATCTACTTTTTCTTCAGGTTTTAGAATATCTCTAAAGAATGCATTGGACTGTTCCTGACGTCTAATCTCAACATTAGATTTTAGTTTAGAATTGCCTTGTTCTATTGCCTTTGCAGATGCAATTGCAGTTTCATTGGTATCACTTCCAATAAATGACCAACCATATTCATAATTGCCAATGATAGGATAAATACAACTAGCACCAACACCAATATCTAAACCCTTAATATGATTGCCTTTAGGAATTTCAGAACCATTGCCTTTAAGTAAATCCGCAATATTATGAATGTAATCTGCACGTCCTGGAATTGGTGGGCATAAATAATGTTCTGGTATCTCCCAAAACTCTACACCATAGTGATGTTTTAATAGTGCCTTATTCAAAGCCAATACGGCTTTAGGGTTAAAAAAGTCTACAGACTCATCGCCATATTTATTTGGTGCAACAAAAGTTGCAAGTTCAGGTGCGCTTTTTATTAGTGCATTAAAATTATAACGTTGTCTATGTTGGCTTCTAGGATGAAGTTGTGACTTAACTTTCGGATGTTCTTTTTTCTTTTGCAAATTTATAAGTTATTGGGATGGTAAAGGTAGTTTAAACTTATAGGTTTAAGCTTCTGTTTCCCAGCAATAATATTTAGATAATCACCAATTATATTTAATAACTGTTTTGTCATAAAAAACGGATACTCTTTGCGCGTTCGGTTATAGTTGAGACTAAAATTATTTGATTTGATCGACATTGATCAGCTTTTAGATTTAAGAAAAAACTTCAAACGTTTTTTAAATCTTTTTGGTAGAGCGTCATTATCTATTATTAAGCCTATATGTTCTTTACTTTTATTTTCAGTAAAAAGTAATTCAAATAACTGAAAAATACTTATGGTGTCTTTTGACTGTTCAATAAGTTCAAAACTATCACCAGTTTTAACTTCTCCTCGCTCTAGAACTCTAACATATGTGCCAGAATAACCATAATCTATGAATTGTTGTAAAACAACATCAGTACCAAATTTATGAGCAAACTTAAAGCATGGTTCTCTTGGTATAGTAATTTGCACCAAAGCTTTTCCAAGTTTATAAATGTCACCAATATTTAATTGTTTTTCATCCAAATTTTCTACTGTCAAATTTTCGCCCAACATACCATATGTCCATTCTAAATTTGGGTACAAACTTCTCCAATAGGGATAATGATTGGCCGAAAATAAATAGCAGGCTTTATACTCACCTCCATGTACACGTCTATCTGATACTTCATCACCTCTTACGTTTTCTTTATCTAAAAAGATAGGTACATCGGTAGGTTTTTTATAAATACCAGTTGTGACTTTTTTACCTTTCCAAACAATTGTTGTGGGTTGTGCTATGTTGGTGGATATGATTTTCATGTAAAACGAATCCTAAATATTTACGACTTATGTTTTTTCCATGCTTTAAGCATATCTTTTTCTTTGATTAGCATAGTTTCTAAATTTGCATTGAATTTAGTTTTACGATTAGGATCTACGTTATCAGAATTCCACCAGTTATAGGTATCCAAGACTGTTGTTTTTAATGGCCTGAAAGTTAATCCGGATTCGATAGATTTTGTATTGGATATTCTCGCAGATCCATGATGAGCCTTATCTGCCATGACCCAAGGTATGGAGTAATAAACGCCATTTTCTTTTAAAAAATCATAATCATCAATTTGAACAAAGCTATGATTAGTGTCAAATGTTTTGGAAGCTTCCTTAATGAATTGTGGCATGGTTTGTTTATCCATTGGTCCAACACCATTAAAGGTGCCTGCAGTTTTACTTTCGGCTAGTCTTATAAACCAATCTGCCATATCTCTAACGTCAATATATTGAACAGGATCATCTACCTTACCAGGAATTACTATTTCACCATCTTTTGCGAGCCTTACAGGCCAATGTACAAAACGGTCTGTTCTATCTCCAGGTCCCAACATATAGGTTGGTCTTATAACAATGGTTCTGTCTTTTCCAAAGGCCTTAATAGCCTCAAGCTCTGAATTTGCTTTCATAACACCATATTCCATTTCATACTTTTCATCTTCCGAAAGCCCATCTGGCATTTCTAAAACTAATTTGGTATCTGTAGAAATATTATCTGTTAAATAAGGATAGTAAACTCCTGTAGATGAGGTATACATATACATACCAACATTATCTTTAAGTAAGTTGCCTGTTGCTTTTGTCCATTCAACCTTTCGGCCAGAATTGTCAATTACCACATCCCATTTTCTATTATCTAGGGCCTTAAGATTATCTTCTCTATCACCAATAAGTTGTTCTACATCCTTGAATAATTCGGTGTGAATTTTTGGAATTGTTTTACCTCTGGTAAACGTAGAGACAGAATGACCTCTTGATAAAGCATACGCAATTTGATGAGGTCCTAGAAAACTAGTGCCACCAAGTATTAGAATATTAAGTTTTTTATTAGTAGTGGTTGTAACTTCTTTTTTAGAACCGGAGTTGCAATTTAAAAGTATGCCGCCCATTAATGGTATGCCAATTCCGGCAATAGCACTTTTTTTAATAAATGTTCTTCTTGAGTTAGATTTAGACATTATTAATTAGCTTATTTCTTTAAAGGTATAAAAAAAGCACAAGTAAAACACTTGTGCTTTTTCAGCTATTAATTCTCAGAGAATTACTTGAGTTAGTCTATTTAGTTAAACAAAATTAGAGTAAATCTTTAATTTATAAATTGACATATGTTAATAAATTATATCTGGGTTAATTCTCTACGAATCCTGCTTAAACTCTCTGTAGTAATACCAAGGTAGGATGCAATATGGTAATTCTTTACTCTTTTTTCAATATTAGGATAGGTACTGATAAAGTCTAAGTATCTTTCTTTTGCGGTTTTAGAAAGATTTCCTAGAACCCGTTTTTGAAAGGCAGCATAAGAATTTTCCAATCGTGTGCGTATAAAAGATTCTAAGGTCGGAATTTTTTTAAATAATTCTTCACGATCTTGAAACGACAATTGGTATACAACCGCATCTTGAATCACCTCCAAGTTCATTATTGCTTTAGATTTTAGAAAAAATGAAGTGTAGTCTGTAATCCACCAGCCCTTAATCGCAAATTGCAGGGTATGTTCTTTACCTACTTTATCTACATGATAGGTCCTCAAACATCCTGATTTTACACCAAATGTTTGATCTACCTGTACACCGTTTTTAATAATTAAGGCGCCTTTACTGTAGTTCTTTTTATGTAATACAGTTTTTATGAATTCAATTTCGTGGTCCTTTAATTCTAACCCTTTAAATATTTCAGATACTTCACTTTTTTCAATATGCATTTAAACTCATTTAATATTCTAAATTAAGTTAATCATTATAATCTTAATATTAACGTCCGTTACCTTAAATTCTATATATAAAAAAACCACTTAGAATTTTCTAAGTGGTTTTTAAAATATTAATTACAACCTTTTAAGCCCTTGTTCTAGTTTTTAATAACTCTAAATGTTTTACTTTTTTTATTATACATATCAGTTTCAACTACTTTTAGTAAGTAAACACCATTTTCAAAGGAATTCATGTTGATTTGATGTTCACCTGCATTCAATTCTACTTTATTTACAAGCTTTCCAAGTAAATTGTAAACTTCTATTGAGATATTTATATCAGTCCTTATTTGTAAAATATCCTTCACTGGATTAGGGTATAGTTTTACATGATTACTAAAGTCATTATCATCAACTGATAAATTAGACATAAGTACACAATTTGAAGTTACGGTACATCCATTAACCGTAATTTCAACAGCATATTCACCATCAGCCGTAGGTGCAAATACTTGACTGGTTTCTCCATCAACAGGACTATTTCCATTTGAACAATCTATCCATTGATAGGATGCACCAGCTTGGTTAGCTGTAATTGTTGTAGCATCTGCAGTTATTGAATTGTCAATTTCTGGATCAAAGGTGACATTAATTGTTGCGGATGTTACAGAACAGAGTGTAGTACTAGCGTTGTTTACCTGTACACTAAAGTTACCGTCACTAGTCACATCAATACTTCGTGTAGTTGCGCCATTAGACCATAAGTAGTCTCCGTTTTCATAATCTGCTGTGAGTGTAACGGTATCACCAAAACAAGCCGGTAAACTTGTAGATACAGTAACTGTATTTACAGGTACTTCATAAACCTCTATGGCTTGAGTAGCCACATCAGTTAAGCCTGTACTCGTATCTTCAATAGACAAACTCACATTATAAGTACCAGGTGTATTGAAGGTATGTGATGTATTTACCAAACTACTCGTATCACCATCTTCAAAATCCCATAGCTGATCGTCAAAATCTATACTTGAATTTGTAAAGTTAACAGTGCCACCAGCACAAATTTCAGTAACATCAGTAGTGAAATCTGCAATTGGCAAAATGGCTTTATTGATAGTGTCTGTCATAACCACACTATAGTTTCCATAAATATCCTTAAACTGGGTATTCAATCTGTATTCACCTGCCCAAAGTTGACTTACATCTATTTCTACCAGTGTAAAATTAGCCTCTGCAGGATCTATAGTTGTTGTAACAACTGATGCAGTATCATCATTAAACCAATAGTCATAGGACACTAATACATTATCTGGAAATGTCATTGCTTCAGGTGGTTTTACAAACACCTTGCTCAACATGCTACTCCATTGCCCAAGATCATCTTTAAATCTAATATGAAGGATATTAATGTCATTGACTAAACTGCTAACATCAATATCAGTTAA
>NZ_JAIUJS010000014.1 GCF_020166345.1 Winogradskyella vincentii
CTTGACAGGTAGGCATTTGTTTTGGGCTGTTTTTTTTTTCTGAAAAAAAGGTTGTCAAAGTGCTTGTTATGTAGTTAAAGGGATTTATATTTGCGCCCCTTTTGCGTTGCATCCGGTTTTGTTTTGGAGGCTCGGATCGTAATGAGAAAAAATATTTTAAAATATTTTGTCGAGAATGTTGCGGGTAATAAAAAAGGGTTTTATATTTGCACCCGCTAAAACGCCGAAGGGCGGTTTTGGGTAACAGAAAAAGTTCATTAACATATTGAATTGACAGCGTAAGATCGGGACCGGAAACGGTCTTGGTCGACAAGAGAACGAACCATCATGAGTACTTTGGAAATTCTGAATCGGTCGTTGAATAATATTTAAGATTTAACGATGAAGAGTTTGATCCTGGCTCAGGATGAACGCTAGCGGCAGGCCTAACACATGCAAGTCGAACGGTAACAGGGAAAAGCTTGCTTTTCCGCTGACGAGTGGCGCACGGGTGCGTAACGCGTATACAATCTACCTCTTACAGGGGGATAGCCTTTAGAAATGAAGATTAATACCCCATGGTATCACGGTCCGGCATCGGACTGTGATTAAAGTTTCGGCGGTAGGAGATGAGTATGCGTTCTATTAGCTAGTAGGTGTGGTAACGGCACACCTAGGCAACGATAGATAGGGGCCCTGAGAGGGGGATCCCCCACACTGGTACTGAGACACGGACCAGACTCCTACGGGAGGCAGCAGTGAGGAATATTGGACAATGGGCGGAAGCCTGATCCAGCCATGCCGCGTGCAGGAAGACTGCCCTATGGGTTGTAAACTGCTTTTGTACAGGAAGAAACCTTTCCACGTGTGGAGAGCTGACGGTACTGTAAGAATAAGCATCGGCTAACTCCGTGCCAGCAGCCGCGGTAATACGGAGGATGCAAGCGTTATCCGGAATCATTGGGTTTAAAGGGTCCGTAGGTGGATCGGTCAGTCAGAGGTGAAATCCTGCAGCTCAACTGTAGAACTGCCTTTGATACTGCCGGTCTTGAATTATTGTGAAGTGGTTAGAATATGTAGTGTAGCGGTGAAATGCATAGATATTACATAGAATACCGATTGCGAAGGCAGATCACTAACAATATATTGACACTGATGGACGAAAGCGTGGGGAGCGAACGGGATTAGATACCCCGGTAGTCCACGCCGTAAACGATGGTCACTAGCTGTTCGGACTTCGGTCTGAGTGGCTAAGCGAAAGTGATAAGTGACCCACCTGGGGAGTACGTTCGCAAGAATGAAACTCAAAGGAATTGACGGGGGCCCGCACAAGCGGTGGAGCATGTGGTTTAATTCGATGATACGCGAGGAACCTTACCAGGGCTTAAATGTAGATTGCATTAGCTGGAGACAGCTATTTCTTCGGACCATCTACAAGGTGCTGCATGGTTGTCGTCAGCTCGTGCCGTGAGGTGTCAGGTTAAGTCCTATAACGAGCGCAACCCCTGTTGTTAGTTGCCAGCATGTAAAGATGGGAACTCTAGCAAGACTGCCGGTGCAAACCGCGAGGAAGGTGGGGATGACGTCAAATCATCACGGCCCTTACGTCCTGGGCTACACACGTGCTACAATGGTATGGACAATGAGCAGCCACTTCGCGAGAAGGAGCGAATCTACAAACCATATCACAGTTCGGATCGGAGTCTGCAACTCGACTCCGTGAAGCTGGAATCGCTAGTAATCGGATATCAGCCATGATCCGGTGAATACGTTCCCGGGCCTTGTACACACCGCCCGTCAAGCCATGGAAGCTGGGAGTGCCTGAAGTCCGTCACCGCAAGGAGCGGCCTAGGGTAAAATCGGTAACTAGGGCTAAGTCGTAACAAGGTAGCCGTACCGGAAGGTGCGGCTGGAACACCTCCTTTCTAGAGAAAGACGACTGATAACGAATAAAGGAAAGGGATAGTTTGTTCTTTTTGCTGTCAATTTAAAATATCAATAATTAAGTAGAGTCTCATAGCTCAGCTGGTTAGAGCGCTACACTGATAATGTAGAGGTCGGCAGTTCGAGTCTGCCTGAGACTACTGATTAAAGGAAATTCTGGAAGCTGGGATTCAAGGTTCGAAATTCTGAATTCAAGTTCTGAGTTCTAGATGGGGAATTAGCTCAGCTGGCTAGAGCGCCTGCCTTGCACGCAGGAGGTCACCGGTTCGACTCCGGTATTCTCCACAGACGGCACTGGCCGTAAAAGTTCATTGACATATTGAAAAAAGATACATGATAATTAGATAGAAATATTTAATAAAAATAAATTATTGTAACGAGCAATAATTGTAACTCATTAAAAAGACAAAAGTACAATAAGCTAAATAAGAGCGTATGGGGAATGCCTAGGCTCTCAGAGGCGATGAAGGACGTGATAAGCTGCGAAAAGCTGCGGGGATTGGCACATACAAGTTGATCCGCAGATATCCGAATGGGGCAACCCGGCATGTTGAAGACATGTCATCCGCAAGGAGGCAAACCCGGAGAACTGAAACATCTAAGTACCCGGAGGAGAAGAAAACAAAAGTGATTCCGATAGTAGCGGCGAGCGAAATCGGATTAGCCCAAACCAGTATTGTTACGGCAATGCTGGGGTTGTAGGACTGCGTCGTTGGTCGTGTAATGAACTAGAACGCTTTGGAAAGAGCGGCCGTAGAGGGTGATAGCCCCGTAAAGGTAAAGATCATTGACCATAGCAGTATCCTGAGTAGTGCGGGGCACGTGTAACCCTGTATGAATCTGTGGGGACCATCCCATAAGGCTAAATACTCCTGAGAGACCGATAGTGAACTAGTACCGTGAGGGAAAGGTGAAAAGAACCCTGAATAAGGGAGTGAAACAGAACCTGAAACCATACGCTTACAAGCGGTCGGAGCCATTCGTGGTGACGGCGTGCCTTTTGCATAATGAGCCTACGAGTTACCGTTGCTAGCAAGGTTAAGTACTTAAGGTACGGATCCGTAGCGAAAGCGAGTCTGAACAGGGCGCTTAAGTTAGTAGTGGTAGACGCGAAACCGTGTGATCTACCCATGGGCAGGGTGAAGCTGTGGTAACACACAGTGGAGGCCCGAACCGGTTGACGTTGAAAAGTCTTCGGATGACCTGTGGGTAGGGGTGAAAGGCCAATCAAACTCGGAAATAGCTCGTACTCCCCGAAATGCATTTAGGTGCAGCGTTGATTTAGTTTTATAGAGGTAGAGCTACTGATTGGATGCGGGGGCTTCACCGCCTACCAATTCCTGACAAACTCCGAATGCTATAAAATGATGATCAGCAGTGAGGGCATGGGTGCTAAGGTCCATGTCCGAGAGGGAAAGAACCCAGACCATCAGCTAAGGTCCCCAAATGTATGTTAAGTTGAATAAACGAGGTTGGATTGCACAGACAGCTAGGATGTTGGCTTGGAAGCAGCCATTCATTTAAAGAGTGCGTAACAGCTCACTAGTCGAGCGATCCGGCATGGATAATAATCGGGCATAAACATACTACCGAAGCTATGGACTTTTAAAAGTGGTAGGGGAGCATTGTAGTGTCGTCGAAGGTGTACTGCGAGGTATGCTGGAGAAGCTACAAAAGAAAATGTAGGCATAAGTAACGATAATGCGGGCGAGAAACCCGCACACCGAAAGACTAAGGTTTCCTCAGCTATGCTAATCAGCTGAGGGTTAGTCGGGACCTAACGCGAACCCGAAAGGGGTAGTGGATGGACAACAGGTTAATATTCCTGTACCTGCTCACGCTAAAAGTGACGGAGGCGAAAAGTTAGTGCGTACTGACGGAATAGTACGTTGAAGCGAGTAGTAATACCGCGATAGTACACTGAGACTACGGTCAAGGTGATAATCTAGCAAATCGACTTCCAAGAAAAGCGAGTGAAGCAGCCCGTACCCTAAACCGACACAGGTAGTTGGGATGAGAATTCTAAGGTGCTCGAGAGATTCATGGCTAAGGAACTAGGCAAAATAGACGCGTAACTTCGGGAGAAGCGTCGCCTGTAGTAATACAGGCCGCAGTGAAAAGATCCAAGCGACTGTTTATCAAAAACACAGGGCTCTGCTAAATCGAAAGATGACGTATAGGGCCTGACACCTGCCCGGTGCTGGAAGGTTAAGTGGAGGGCTTAGAGGTTTACCTCGAAGGTCTGAAATGAAGCCCCAGTAAACGGCGGCCGTAACTATAACGGTCCTAAGGTAGCGAAATTCCTTGTCGGGTAAGTTCCGACCTGCACGAATGGTGTAACGATTTGGATACTGTCTCAGCCATGAGCTCGGTGAAATTGTAGTATCGGTGAAGATGCCGATTACCCGCAGTGGGACGAAAAGACCCCGTGAACCTTTACTATAGCTTAGTATTGGCTTTGGATAAGTAATGTGTAGGATAGGTGGGAGACTTTGAAGCGGCGTCGCCAGGCGTTGTGGAGTCATTGTTGAAATACCACCCTTTGCTTATCTAGAGTCTAACGTCTATCGACGGACAGTGCTTGGTGGGTAGTTTGACTGGGGTGGTCGCCTCCAAAAGAGTAACGGAGGCTTCTAAAGGTTCCCTCAGCACGCTTGGTAACCGTGCGCAGAGTGCAATGGCATAAGGGAGCTTGACTGAGAGACATACAGGTCGATCAGGTACGAAAGTAGAGCATAGTGATCCGGTGGTTCCGCATGGAAGGGCCATCGCTCAAAGGATAAAAGGTACTCCGGGGATAACAGGCTGATCTCCCCCAAGAGCTCACATCGACGGGGGGGTTTGGCACCTCGATGTCGGCTCGTCACATCCTGGGGCTGGAGAAGGTCCCAAGGGTTGGGCTGTTCGCCCATTAAAGTGGCACGCGAGCTGGGTTCAGAACGTCGTGAGACAGTTCGGTCTCTATCTACTGTGGGCGTTAGAAATTTGAGTGGATCTGACTCTAGTACGAGAGGACCGAGTTGGACGAACCTCTGGTGCACCTGTTGTCACGCCAGTGGCATCGCAGGGTAGCTACGTTCGGAAGGGATAAGCGCTGAAAGCATATAAGCGCGAAACCCACCACAAGATGAGATTTCTTTAAAGGGCCGTGGAAGATGACCACGTTGATAGGCTACAGGTGTAAAGGCAGTAATGTCACAGCCGAGTAGTACTAATAACCCGTAGGCTTATTGTACGCCGTTCTTTTTATAGGTACAGTATTATCTAGTAATATCGATTATCGTATATCTTATTTTCAATATGTCAACAATATTAGTGTTGATTATCTTATAGCAACCGAAGATTTAAGGTGGTTATAGCGACGGGGCTCACCTCTTACCATTCCGAACAGAGTAGTTAAGCCCGTTAGCGCCGATGGTACTGCTTTCTGTGGGAGAGTAGGTCGCCGCCTTTCTTGAAGGCCCTTTG
>NZ_JAIUJS010000015.1 GCF_020166345.1 Winogradskyella vincentii
CTTAAGTAATGCGTAACGTTAATGCCGTTACCAGTATCAGTGCTGTTGTCACCATCGATGGTAAGCTCGTTGGCATCAACATATAGACCGAGAACGGTTCTTACATCGTTATTGCCAGCAGGCAATGACGAATTATCCATGGTAATATCATGTGATGTCCTAACAATATTCCAATCTACCGTAATGGTGTTATTGACTATAGATGCTGTACCAGGCAACACGTTCACATCACCATTGGTCCATGTTGTGTCTGTATCCCAATCGCCATTCTGAGTAGATTCATAAGGTAAAGGAGCTGTTTGTCTATCAACAGTGTCTAAGTTTCTAAGTGCGCCTTGGCGACCATTACCAGATTCGTCATCAGTGTTGGTATAGGTGTAAACAGACATTGGATAATAACCTACCAGATCTGACCAAGGAATCGCATCTATATCATGTTTTGTTATAGTTGACGGTAAAACTTTACCCATGGCCTGACCAGAATTATCTTCAATTTCTTGATTCATTACAAAGCGCAATTGGTCTTGACTTAATGCTACATCCCAAACTCTTACTTCATCGATATTTCCTCTAAAGTATTGTGTAGGAGTGTTTTTTCCAGCGGCACCTATAAAAAATGATTCATCATTTAATTGTGGAGGAGTTTTTGCTCCTGAGTTATCTTCAACACCGTCTATATATAGAGTCGTTGTTGTTCCATCATAAATAGCGGCAACATGATGCCATTCATCATCAGGTATACTGGTTGTGGTAGATAGTATCTGATTAGAGCCATTTTTCCAATAGGTTTGAATTCTATTATTGTCAAGAATTCTAAAATCAAATCCACCTTGTGAAAAAGAGGTACTTCTTTTAGACAATATCGATTTTGTGCCTGTATCAGTAGCGTCTCTTTTAATCCATGCTGAAATTGTAAAACTCGAAGGATTAATGTCTAATCGGTCTTCTATATCTATATAATCAACTGTACCATCAAAATAAACAGAGCGCTCCGTAATTATTTGTGGCGCATAGCCAAAGGTTACATATTTAGTGCCATCAAAGTCATATGTTGTTTCAAGATTACCGCTACCATCAGGTGTCATTACCCTATAATCTGCGGTAGGATCAAAAATACCTGTGCTGGAAATAAACATATAGTAACTTCCAGGTGGTGTAATATTTCGTATAGCATTTTGAGGAATACTGATCTTAACTTCTGGAATATCACCACCGGTTTCTACAAATTTCCATGTACGTTGCATTGCCGTAAATGATACATTAGTCGTTAGGGCAGGTGTAATACCGGCACTCATATTAACGGTAACTGTAGTCGCTGCCAAATTAAGGTCGGTGCCGTCGTTACCCCAAACAAGAAACTGTTTGTTTCCAAAAGTCGTGGCATTTAAATCTTTATTCTCCTTATTCGTGTCATAAATATCGGTGAGGCCTACTGTTAAGATACCTTCAGTTAGTCCTGTTCCATCCGTAGCGTCGTTAACACTACTTGACTGTTTTTGGTTTAATTCTGAGGCATCGTCTCTCCCAATACCTGCAATATCATAATTATAAGCCGCTGCATCAGCAGATTGGTCCCAAATGACTGTACCATCACTATTGACGTAGTCTTGTGCTGTACCATTAACACCTAGTGTGATTCCGTATTTTATTGCTAAATACGATTGAATTCTATTACGAGCTTGTGTGGCATCGCCATCATTATTAGTCGCAGAATAAGTTATAACTTCAGCAATTCTACCATCGAAACTACCGTTCCAATATTGGCTTCTCCCTAGCCAAAATTTTGTATTATTCACTGAAGAAAAATCTGGAAGATCATTAGAAATATTCCCTATGGTATTTCCATTAAGATACATATTCATATCTGTAGAAGAAGCGTTTTCTCTTATGTTTATAATGCTTATTTGATTATAATCGTTACTGCCAGTCGTATCTGCTCTACCATAACCAGGACCACCAGCACCGCCAGAAGTCGTACCAAGGCAATAGGTAAAATACTCACCAGAAAACCGACCTGTATAAGCACCATATCCAAATCCGGTAACATCCTCTGCTTGTATATTGCTAACGGTAGGATCTGAACTTGTAAAGGTGTCCAAAGGAATCATGCTAGTTGTAATTGTAGGGTCTGGTACAATCACAACAAAAATGTCAGTATTGTTAAAGCCACCAGTACCTGTCAACTCATCTCTGCTGCCATCATTAATAATATAGGTCATATCTCTATTGGCAGTTGTGTTGTCGTTTTCAAACTCAATAACGGGATTGAAATTTATGCTTTTTGATGTGTTATTTCGATAAACAGGAGCTAGTTCTGGAACCATAGTATTTGCATGGTTACCCTTGCCGTTATCAAACCATTGTGTAACATCAGTACCATCCGTGCCTTCTGATACACCATCTAACATGTCGGCTTTTAACCATAAATCAAGGTTTGTCGTTACACCACCTGGGCCTTCGGAAGGTACGCAATAATCGGTACCAGTGATAGTAATTTCATCTATAAAAACTTCATCATCATCTGCACTCGCATTGCATCTTAATCTAAAACGTGAAATTGCAGATGAAGGGAAAGCATAATCAGTACTTTTAAGAGTTACGATTTTAGAATAGAATATAGCAGAAGTTGTAGTTTCAAAATCTGCATTTTTAGTTGAAACCGTTCCACCTTCAAATATTTGCACCGTTGTCCAAGTAGCGCCATTGTCATCGCTATATTCTACCATAAATTCTTCAGTATCTTCTACACTATCAGGGGCGAAGAAAAACTTAAAATCTACTTTTTCATAATTTGATAAATCAAATGCTGGAGAGTCGAATGAAGAAGCCGATCCAGTAGCATCATCATCTCTTACACGTAGACTCCAACTGCCTTGGTAGGACCAGGTGGCATCGTTTACTCTAGAGGCATCTACGCCACCAGACGTCCAACCATCTAAGCCACTTTCAAAGTTTGCCGTATGAACCACAGATGAACCACAAGGTGGTGGCACATATCCTGTACCTTGAATATTAAAATTATATACAGCCTCATCTGAGTCATTATTCAATATCGTTACGTTCGCAGTTCTTAGACCAAGTGCACTAGGATTAAAGGTAATTACAAATGTAGTACTACTGCCTGCAGCTATTGTATTAGATGGGATTGTAGTAATTGTAAAATCTGCGGCATGAGTACCGCCGATAACAACATAAGGCGAAACACCGGTAAGGTTCAATGCCAGTGTACCTGTGTTTGATATTGTAAATGTATTAGGATTAGTACCTCCTGCAATATCTACATTGCCAAAATCTGTATCGTCTAAGAAATTAGGTGTAATATCTCCATCTGTAATGGTTGTTCCGTTACCCTGAATGTCAATTTCAGGAGCAGGTGTATAGCCTGTACCTTGTATATTAAAATTATAAGGATTTTCATCACTATCATCGTTTGCAATTGAGACCGAAGCAGTTCTTAAACCATCTGCACTGGGGTCAAATGTAATCTGAAAAGTTGTATTACCACTAGATGCAATGGATGATGATGGTATTGTTGTAAGTGTAAAGTCTGCCGCATTAGCCCCTGTAATACTTACATATGGAGAGGCGCCAGTTAAGTTTAAAGCTCCTGTGCCTGAATTTTCAATTGTAAACGTATTGGCCTGAGTTCCCCCAAGCGTTATAACATTACCAAAATCAGTATCATCTGTTGTTGAAGGTGTAGTATCTCCATCAATAATTGTATTACTATTTCCAGTAATATTAATTTCTGGTGTTGGAGTGGTACCTACTGCTTGTATTGTATAAATCCAAACATTATCAGCACCATCATTACTTGCATTAGAACTTGCAATGGTAACCGTCGATGTGTAAGTACCTCCGCCTGGATCATTAAAAGTTATGGTAAATGGTTCAGGGGTTTGGCCTTTTGTAATAGTGTTGTCTCCAAGAGGAGATGTAATTGTAAATGCAACAGGATCAGAAAGCGTAATGCTTGTTATGGTTAATGTAGTATTACCAGAGGTTTGTATATTATCAATGGAAAACGTTCGTGTTAATGATCCATTAAAATCTGTAAAATCAGCTACTGCTGGAGTAACATCATTGTCACTAATATATGTTCCATTACCTAAAACACCAATTTGTTGTCCATGCACCGATAATGCAAGAATAAAAGTTAGACAAAAAAGGTATATTCCTTTTTTAAAGGTTAATAGTTTCATAAGCGGTTAAATTCAGTTTGGGACTAAATATGAGGCGAACATAGTTAAAAATCCCATAAAAAGCAAAAAAATCCGATGAAATGCTTGTTTTGTTTTACTTATTCATTAATAAGACACAATTTCTTGTCATATGTCACATTAAAAAACCCCTGGCGCACGCACCAGGGGTTTTCAAGGTTAAGATTTAAGATTTGGGTAAATTTATTTTACTAAAACTTTCTTAGTAGATACTGAACCGCTTGCAGTATATAACTTAATGATATAAGTTCCAGTACTTAAATTCTCAACGTCATATTCAGAGTAACCGCTCTCTGATATATTTTCTATTTGTTTTACTGATTGTCCTAGTATATTGAATAATTCAATTGAAGTCACATCAATAAGATTAGGATTAATCAGTACAATTTTTTCTATGTCATTAGAGTAGACTACATCTATAGCATTGTTTTCTTCATCGTCAATACCTAGAAGATTATTGGTTCCAAAGGTAATTTCGAAACGATCTTGATACTCACCAGCATTCAGGAAAATTGAGTAATCACTTTCCCTAAGATCGTGATAGATATCCAATACCTTGTCGTGCAGATAGATGTCAACATCACTTGGTACATTCTCTAGCTTGTCAATAGTAATCGTATTTGTGCCATCTGAATCAGTCTTAACTCCCAAAGGATAAACAGTATCAACTTCTGCCTCACTGTTGGCCTGTACCATATATGCTTCATCATTTATGATCCAGTACATATCATCCATCTGTTCTTCGTTAAGAACGGCATCATAGGCCCAATCTACCCCTTCTGTTGTGTTCTCGTCGATTGTCAACAACAACTGTCTGTGAATGGTATTAACCGAGTTAAATCCAATCCTGAACTTCATTCTCTCATCAGAGGCTTGGTTGTCACCAGAGTTCTGCGCCGCCATGTTCCTTACGAAAACCGACGATGCGCCACCTTCTTTCTGGAATACACGCTGACCGTTGTTAAAATTTATCGTACCCGAGTTTTCACCCACGACGAAGAATCCTTGCCCAACTGGGATGTACCT
>NZ_JAIUJS010000016.1 GCF_020166345.1 Winogradskyella vincentii
TACCAGTAGCCACGCCAGTGTTGGCAGAAGACTCGTCCTCGGTACACTCGATAGTCACATCGGCAGGCGCTGTAATAGTCGGTGGCGTAGTATCCTGGACAGTTATTGTTTGTGTTGCTGTAGCAGTGTTACTACAATTGTCCGTAATAGTAAATGTTCTTAAAACAGTAATAGGACAGTTATTTGTTGATGTTACAACATCAATATATGTTAGACTCTGTATGTTAAAATCATCTGATGCGTTGTAACTTGGATTTGTAGCAAATTCTGATTGAATATCACCAGAAGTTACTGTGCTAAATGGAAATACTGCGCTAGTGTTTGTAATATCTGAAGCAGTACAACCTTCTATAATAATAGTTGCAGGTACAGAAATTATAGGAGATTCGGTGTCATCAGTATCAATTGTATCAGATATATTAAATGTACAGCCATTTGCATCAGTAATAAGAATAGTATAATTACCAGCGGAAAGATTTTCGAATAATCCGCTTGATTGGCTTGTAGAACCACCATCAATTGAGTATGAATATGGTGGCACTCCACCAGATCCAGAAGCTTCAAAACTACCCGTACTTTCACCTAAACATTCTACATTTGTAATCTGAGTTATTGACCCAGAAACTTTTTCCGCAGGTTCAATAACATTTGCAGAATTTGAAGCTGTACATCCATTTGCATCAGTTACAGTAACCGAATAATTTCCAGCAATAACATTAATTAAATCTTCAGTTGTAGCTCCAGTATTCCATAAATAAGTATAAGGCGGAGTTCCTCCGTTTACAGTTAAATCGACTGAACCCGTAGCTTCACCATTACAAAGGATATTTGTAACAGCAATACCTGTACTAAGGGCAGTTGGTTCATTAACTGTTATAGTTGTACTTTGAGTACAAAGTGTTGTTTGATCAGTTACAGTAACTGTATAGTTACCAGCAGGTATACCAGAAACACTTGATGTGGTGTCTGGAAGTGTATCCCAACTATATGTAAATGGACCTGTTCCATTTGATACTACCGCAGTTACACTGCCATTACTTTCTCCGTTGCACACTACTGGTGTAGATGTTCCAGAAATAGATAAATTATTACAAGTACCTGGATTAACCATCACAGTTGCAGATTCCGTACATCCGTTTGCATCCGTAACAGTAACTGTATATGATCCTGATGATAATCCACTTATATTTTGAGTTGTTTCTCCTCCAGGGCTCCAAGAATATGTATAAGGGGAAACTCCACCTGAAGCAGAAGCACTAGCAGTACCATCACCAGTACTAGGACCTAACTCGTCTGTTGCAGAAGCAGATAGGTTTAATGCATTTGTAGGTTCAGTTATTGAGATAGTTTCTTCAACTGGTTGACAAACTGTGCCATCTATTGTTACACTTACATCATAAACACCAGCTGTTACATTATTAATTGTACTTGAAGTTACACCAGCATCAACTTGGCCATTACTCCATGTAAATGTAAACGTTGCGCTTGGGTTGGCATTTGAACTTGCTGTCACTGTTCCTGCTCCTGTGGCATCACCAACACAAAGTACATTAGTAATTGTACCAATAGTTATTTCGGCATCACAAGTATTAACACAAACTATTACTATACTTTGAGTTAATTCACAACCATTTGCATCAGTAACAGTTACTGAATGACTACCAACTGGTAAATTAGTTGCGGTAGTCGTCGTTTGATTACTGGCAGAAGCACTCCATTGATAACTATATGGTGCAGTACCACCTGAAACATCTGCTGATGCCTCGCCATTGGTACAACCTTGTGCAGTATTTGCGTCAGTCTTACTGATATTAAGACTTAAAGGACTTGAAGGTTCTGAAATTGTCGTGCTTGTAGAAGCAGTACACCCATTCGCATCTGTAACCGTAACAGTATAAGAACCAGCAGTTACATCATTTAAGTTTTGAGTTGTAGCCGAATTACTCCAAGAGAATGTATATGGTTGAGTTCCTCCTACCACAGTTGTAAGTATATCACCAGTAGCCTCACCAGTACAATCTACATCTGTTACACTATCAATTGATATACCTAATACATCTGGTTCTGTAAGTGACACGTTTACTGTTGTTGTACAATTGTTCGCATCTGTTACTAATACAGTATAATTTCCATCTGTTAAATTTTCAAAAAGACCAGTTGCTTGATTAGTTGTGCCTCCATCAATGGAGTATTGAAATGGACTTGTTCCACCAGATGCTTCAGAAGTGAAACTTCCTGTTGAATTACCATTACAATCGATATTTGTGGTATTTGTTATAGAAGCAGAAAGTGAATCAGTTGGTTCATCAATGGATTGTTGTATTGTACTTGTACAACCATTAGCATCAGTTACTGTAACTGAATAGTTACCAGCTATTATATTAATTAGGTCTTGTGTGGTTTGACCTGAATTCCATGCATATGTGTAAGGTGCTGTACCACCACTAACAGTTAAATCAACAGCACCTGTTGCATCACCCTTACATAATACATCAGTACTTGAGTTAATACTCGTAGTTAATGCCTCAGATGGTTCTGATATTGTATAACTATCAGTAAATGTACAACCATTACTATCTGTTATGGAAACTGTATATGTCCCAGCTCCAATATTGTTAAGATCCTCAGTTGTTGCTCCGTTACTCCAAGAAAATGTGTAAGGTGCATAACCTCCATTAACTGTTAGGTCAATTGATCCGGTATTCTCACCAAAACAATCCACATCTGTTTCAACTACTGATGCACCGAGTAAAGTTATCAGTATTGGATTACTTGTGTAAGGTGTTTCACAACCTACCAACTTATTTCTAACCAATAAAGTATAACTTCCAGGTGCTAGATCTGTGAAATTTGGCGAATCCTGGTAGGTTACACCATTATCAAGTGTGTATTCATATTCTGACCCTAATGGACTGTCAATAGTTAAATTATAAATATTTGGTGTACCCGTACAAAATATAGTGAATGTTGGATCATCAGGTAATTCTACAAAGCTAAGTGTAACTTCTGCTGTATCGCAAACAGAAGTGTTTGGTGCCGGTAAGCATACTTCGAATTCAAATGTCACGTCACCTGTAAATCCAGGGGAGGGTACATAGGTATAAGTACCATCTGGATTAAATGTAAATGATTGTCCTGCTGGACTTGGAGGTGTAACTATTGAATATGTTGAACCTAATGGTGCATTATTTTTTACTTTTAAATCACCATTAAATGTACCATCAATACAGTTAAATTCCTGTTGGTCCGAGGCATATTTTTGTAAAATGAAAAATTTCCCATCACCATCATCTGATGTTGAGGAAATAAATTCAATTTTTGTTATCAGGGAGCCGGTTGGAGCTATCCTATTCAGTTCATATAATGCTATTGCAATAGATTGGCCATTGTCAATTTCTCTATCAGATTCCCAATAATCAGAACCAGATGCAGGCACGAGTCCACCAGAAGGAGCATTTGGTCCATCACCACCCGTTAGGTTTCCGTCCGTTCTAATAAAAGTATCACCTAAAACTGTTTCTGTTGTGCTGCCTGGTAAAGTACCTATAAATCTTACGTAGAAACAGTTATTACCGCCTCGTTCAGTAACTGCCAAAATACCACCAGCATTAGAAGGAATTGCTGGGCTATAAAATAATGTTTGAAGTTGTGCATCTGTTTCAGGAACTCCATTTGTACCATTTACATCATCAAAATCTAGGCAAATATTTCGTCCATTACCATTAGACGCGAAAAAATGATTTAGATTTCG
The DNA here is from genome assembly GCF_020166345.1 of Winogradskyella vincentii. Classification (GTDB taxonomy): domain Bacteria; phylum Bacteroidota; class Bacteroidia; order Flavobacteriales; family Flavobacteriaceae; genus Winogradskyella; species Winogradskyella vincentii. The sequence continues at coordinate 3,752 of NZ_JAIUJS010000016.1, forward strand.
AGATTGAAAAGCGACTAGAGCAGCATCATCCCAAGCAGTATTATCATTTATATTGGGTGTCGCCGTAATACTTGTGCCTATTACTTGTCCACCATTGCTTCTAATATTGTTAAGATTATGACCTCCAGGCCCTAATCGTGTCAATTGATAACCATTGGGTACAGCAAAGGTGTTAAATACATTACCGTCTATAGTAATAGACTGTATGGTTGCAGGTCTATTGTTTTCAGTATCACTGATATCACCATTACCATTGGTGTCTTGTATATCGAACCATTGGAATGTAACACCTGTTCTTATTGAGGGTTCTTGTTGGCCAACTACTTGAGTGAATCCAAAAATAGGAATCGCAAGAAGAAACATTAATATTAAATGTTTTTTCAAATTACTCGGTATTGTAATACAATTGTACTTGTTTCTCATATTACACATAATAACTTCTAAATGTCATATGTCGCTAAAAGGCTAAACATTACTGCATAAATAGTAGGCAGACTGTTACTCTTTTAACATCATCTGTTTTTGTTCAACTTGAAATACTGAGGGAAGTATCAATAATGCAAATGCTTCCAAAGGCGGATTAATATATTTTTGATTTGGGGTCATTTACATTAATTTTACAAACAAAAGAACTTATATCTAAAGTGATATACAAACATAAGAGTTGAAGCGGCAAAATAATCGATAAAACGGATTTTTTTTACCTTATATCGGATTAACTGGTATTTTATCGATAAGACTAAATGGAAGGTTAATCTAAAATGAACTTTTAAATTATTTAATTTTTGGCTATATATTGTTGTATAATTGCTTTAGTAAAATCTGTCAATTAATACCATTTTATGGTTCATAAAAAAAGAGCAAGTATATAACTTGCTCTTCTTAACATAATTTGAGGGTTGAATTATTCTTTTATGATATAGAAGTAAGAACGCCTGTTCATTTGATGTTCTTCCTCTGTACAATCAACCTTATTAGCACATTTATTTAACAGTTGAGTTTCACCATATCCTATGGCGCTTTCTATTTTATCCTTACTGATACCCCTAGAAATTATATAGTCTCTTGTGGCCTTTGCGCGTCTATCCGAAAGCTTCATATTATATCGGTCTCCACCACGGCTATCCGTGTGGGATTCAATTTTAATGACCATTTCAGGGTGTTTTCTCAAGACATCAACAATATTTTCCAATTCGTATTGAGCATCGGTTCTAATATTCCATTTATC
>NZ_JAIUJS010000017.1 GCF_020166345.1 Winogradskyella vincentii
CTGCTTTTGGATATAGTGTCTGCGAAGCAGCGTAGACAAAAGTACGCCGCAGGCGTATTCGATATCATCGGTCTCGGCTATGAGTAGTTGCGTGGTTTAGCACTTAACATTGCAAGTACACACCAAACTGAAAATCCGCGAGACACGAGTACGAAGTGCGAACTGTGCGTAGCAAATTTTCAGAAGTAGGCGAGAACAAGCAATTACTTATAGCCATTGTTAGCCTTTCGTTATTTCTTCATTTATTAGTTCAACAACTTGTTTATTTAATTCCATCATTCTTTTGTAGTCATCAATTATTAAGGAATTAGTAAAAACTGATAGAACGAATCCATTCTTAAAAATCGTGTCATTTAAAAGTCTATCTAATTCTTGTCTTGAAAGCTCTATATTATTGTCAAATTCTTTTTTATTAGCATAAAACAAAAAACTTTCAGCTAATGGGTCTAAATCAACAGTTTTAAACCAAGGGTCATAATAATAATGCTCCATATCATTTCTTAAATGTTCTCGGTTTGATATAATTTGTTTGTGGATTAAGTCTAAATTTAAAAGACCATTTTTTATTGATTCGTTTGAAATTATTGTAAAGTTTCCAGAGTTTAATAATTCTACAAAGGTGTTGTTGTTACGTTGAAATTCTTGCCAGATTCCCACATTAAATGTATGATAATTAAACATTTGAATATTCTTTACAGGCTTTCCATTAAAATGTTCAAGTGCTATTTGAGCAGAGTTCAATATACTTTCTCTAATTCCAATGTAGCGTTCAAGTTCACTTTCTTCAAAAATTAAATCGCTCTTTAGATTTTTCAAGAACTGTACTTCTTTGGCTCTTTGTTTATTTAATTCGTTATTGTTATTGATTTGTAGTGCAATTAAGATTCCAATTACTACAAGAATTATCTCTCCAATTGCGTAAATCAAATACTTACTGATTTTATTTTCAGAAAGTAGTTTTTGACGAATTTTTCTAAAGAATTTTATCATTTTAATTTCAAATAGCGGTTAATGAGATCGTCTACCTCTTGAATTTCATTTTGTGTATTCACAATCTTATAGGAGATCTCGCTATAATTTTGATGCAATATTTTAAGGATATTCCAGGTTGAAACATCTCCCATCAAGGCATCATAATCTAAGGGAACTAACTTCATGTTCTCAGTATACTTGAGTTTATGTCTGGCAATAGGGCGCGCGTACTCGCTTACGTTGAGCATGGCATTCTTTGTCCTAAGATCGAGTATTTTATATTTCTCGCTGTGTAAATCAATGATTTTGTTCTTTAAAATGTCATCGCTAATCTTATTTAAACCTCTTTGTTCAATGGCCGAAAAAGCGGTCATGCTTAATCCGTTATCTAGTAAACCTAAAGTCAGGACATTAAAGTAAGTAGAAAGCGTATCAGCATAGGGTAATTCGTTCTCAATTTGATCCAAAAGGGTTGTGCATTTGGAAGCCCTTGAATCGACTTCTTTTTTTCTTCTATCGAGTGCTTCAAGATTATATGCTAACTCCATCTTGTATTCAATGAGCATCTTGCGTACAATAGCTCTTTCTTTATTCGCTTCATTTTTATTGTTAATCCATAACGCTATCAAAATCCCAATAACAACAAGTACAATTTCACCAATCGCATACTTAAAATATTTTCTAATTTTGTTGTCCATAAGTAAGTTTTGGCGAATTTTTCTAAAGAATTTTATCATTGATCAGTAGTTGGATATAATGAAGGCTAACGGTTTTGGCTATGATTTCGTTGCGGAAAAATCCGCAGGATTCTTTCCGCCGTAGCCGAAAGATAGCAAATTGCAATGAATTCCGATTAGGACACGAGCACTAAGTGCGAACTGGCGTAGCAAACCATAAATTTAGCAAAAAGGCTTGAAATTCCGATTAGGAATTTCAGCCGTAATGAACTATAGCCGTTGTTGTAGCCAGTTATTTTATTCGATTTGTTGAATTTTCTGTTTGTAATTCTATGTTCTTGAGTTAGTTTTGCCAAGTCCATTTTTCTGTAAAACAGAGATATATTATCATTACCTATCATCTTTTTCAATTATACCTGAAGCCGTTACTTTATCAGTATATAGGATATGTGTATATTCATTTTGCTCTTCAGGAAATTTCTTATATAAAAACATATCATGGGATAAGGTAGTATTATAAATATTTTCCTTTCTTTCAATAGTTTTAATTTTTAACCCTGTACCGTCATTATTTAACATGCTTCCCTCACTAAATACATGGTTAATGGACATGATTTTTTTAGAATCAAAATTAACAGAATCTTTTAACAAGTAACCTCCAATTCTTACTTCTTCAAAAATGGGTATCAAAGAATTATGTACATTTCCTGTTAGAGTAACTATTTTGGTGTTCGGATATTTGTTATGGATGTTACGTATTTCCCTGTACATGGATGAATCTCTGGTTGAAGACGGGTAAGAATTATCAATAAATTTTAAAATGATTCTTTCATTTTTATTGCTCTTATGCACTAAATTAAGCCATGCTTCACCATTTCTACCATCAAAATTTTTTCTGTGAAAGAAATCCAATTCTTTTAACTGGGAAATTGACATCTCGTCTGACAAGTTATTCATAAGTGAAGAACGAATTTCCATAGCCATTATCACATTGTCTTCGTGTTCAGTAATTAGTTCACATAACCCATAAGCAAATTCAGCAGGTTCATTTGTTCCGTGCATTTCTCCAATCATTAATATTTCAAAATTTGCAATTTCATCATATATCTTGTTGCTTAACTTTGATAAGCTCTTAATTGGTATCGCATTCTCTTTCAAATCCTTTTGCTTTTGCGTAATTTCTGTAGAATTATCAATATAATTAGTTGTTTCATCAGTTGTTGTTTGTTTTTCTGTATTTTCTTTACAAGAAGATAATCCAATCAGAATAATTAAAACAGATAAGATTTTTTTCATAAAACAATATATTTAATCTCTACAAACGTAGATTTTTTTTGTGAATGTTGATTTTCTAATTGGCTACAACGTGTTTGTGTATGGTTAGTTGCGTGGTAAAGCGACTAAGTTAACAAACAAATCACAGATAGAAAATTCCAGCGGAATTTCCAAAGTAGGCGAGAACGGTGCCATTACTTATAGCCATTGTTGTGCTTTCGTTATTTATTTTTTAATTCCTTTTCAATCATATTAATTAATCTAATAACCCTTTTGTTTGCGTCTATAGTATTTCCGCCAACGTAACCCATTGTAACTCCTCTAAAGCGTACCGTTTCTTGAAATAATAAATCATCCATTAAAGCCTCATAATTATGAGGGACTGCGTGAAACCATCTTTCCATTTTAAGTCTGGAAGTAAGAATAGGTAATACCATTTGGTTATGATTATCTTTAGCGAACTCATCTTCGCTTTTTTCTACGAGTTTATAGTTAATGCCATGCAAATTGGTCAAAGCAATTCGAATACTATCATTACGGATTAAATCAAACCCTATGGATTTTAGGTTTTCAAATGCGGAAGTATTATAAGTTGAAATACCATGAGTGTAAAGATTTCCAAAATGATTAGCTAGAGAATCATGCCAAGGAATCTTTCTTTCAAGAGATTCATTAATAATTATTGCTGACCTCTCAACCCGCTGATACCATTGAGTATTTATCACATTGTCCAAAGAGTCTTTTCGCAAATTTGTTAAAAGTTCATTTAGCATCTTTTTTTCCAAAGCTATTCTCTTGTCATTCTCATTCCAATTATTGATTTGCAATGCAATTAAAATCCCAATAACAACAAGTACAATTTCACCAATCGCATACTTAAAATATTTTCCAGTTTTGTTGTCCATAAGTAAGTTTTGACGAATTTTACGAAAGAATTTTATCATTGGTTAGCGGTTTGTCATAATGAAGCACAACGCTGCGCTATGTGCAGTTGTCTGTTTTTTTGTGAAGATAATGAAAAATCGTGTTGATGATTTGCAATACTTATCCCA
>NZ_JAIUJS010000018.1 GCF_020166345.1 Winogradskyella vincentii
GATGCCGATGGCGGCGTCGGTGCCTTGGCGAGTCCCTTCCCCAACACGGTGAACCCCCAGCCGATCTACGTGAGGGTGGAGACCATAGGCGATGCGACCTGTTACAGCGCCTCCGTGATGCCTGTTTTTGATCTGATAGTCAATCCAAGGGACGATGCGTCCTTTACGGTAACGCCTACCTGCGACGGCGCGACGGTCGACCAGCCGCTCGCAACGTCTGGCGGTACGTTTACGTTTAATCCTGCACCTATGGACGGTGCTACCATCGACCCGGTAACCGGAACGGTGACAAGCGGCAGTTCGGGGCAAACCTACACTATAGAATATACGACTACCGGCATCTGTCCTTCGATAAGTGCCCAGACCTTTAGCGTCAATATAACCGACGACCCTTCATTTGAAATGGACGCTACTTGCGATGGCGGAGCCGCGATAAACATTGCAGAGCCCGGCGGAACCTTTGCGTTCAACCCTGCACCTACGGATACAGCAGTAATAGATCTAAATACTGGTGAGGTAACTATGGCTACACCTGGTGCAACCTATACTATTGAATACACAACGAATGGTGCCTGCCCAGCAACAAATACTGAATTATTAGTAGTAAATGCACTAGATGATCCAAGTTTTGATTTAATCGCAACGTGCGATGGCGGAACCGCGATAAACATTGCAGAGCCCGGAGGAACTTTTATCTTTAATCCAGATCCAGCAGATGGGGCGGTTTTAGATGCAAATACTGGTACGATTACAAATGGTATTTCAGGAAGTTCATATTCTGTAGAATATACGACTAATGGAGTTTGTCCTCAATCTTTAATTCAATCAGTTACAGTTACAGCTGAAGATAATGCGACCTTCACGGTTGCACCGACTTGTGACGGCGGTATTGCCGTACCTGGGGCTATGGCAACGGCAGGCGGTACATATACATTCGATGTGCCTCCAACGGACGGCGCGTCGATCGACCCGATTACGGGAGAAGTTACTGGTGGTACACCAAGCACAACATATACGATTACATATACTACAACCGGAGTATGTGCAACAGCTTCAACTGTTTCATTTACATCCGATCCAATAGATGATGCCTCGTTCACGGTTGATCCGACCTGTGACGGAGGAGTAGCTGAAAACATAGCAACACCCGGAGGGACATTTGGTTTCAACCCTTTGCCTACGGACGGTGCGTCAATCGATGCAAGTACGGGAGAAGTTACTGGCGGTACGCCCGGAGAAACCTATAGCATAGAATACACGACAAGCGGCACTTGCCCGAACAGCAGTATTGTAACGTTTACGGCCAACCCATTGCCGACGGTAGTGGCCCCTGCCGCTCTGGAGGTCTGCGACGACGGCACTCCGGACGGGCTGACCTCCATTGACCTTGGCCTCAAGGACGGTGAGATCACGGGCAACAACCCGGGCTACGCGGTAAGCTACCACTTTGATCCGGCGGATGCCGTTTCCGGTGCCAACGCGCTTCCGGTCCCGTACGACAACATATCCAACCCTCAGACGGTCTACGTTCGTGTGGTGGACACTTCTACGGGCTGTTACGACACGGCGACGCTCGAGCTGGTAGTGGAGCAGGCACCAGTGACCTTTGACCCTGAGCCGTTGCGCTACTGCGACCCTGACAACGACGGCTTCGGCTTTTTCACGCTTACGGATGCCGATGCTGAGATCACGGGAGGCGCACCGGGCCTAACGGTAACCTACCACGAGACACCCGAGAATGCAGCCAGCGGTGCCGATGCCATAGATACCTCGGTGGACTACGGCAATATCATGGCCGACATGCAGACGCTCTACGCGAGGGTGGAGAGCACTACGATAGCAACGGACTGCTATACTATAGAGGAGCTCGAGCTAATAGTGGAGCCGACGCCACAGCTTGTAGAGCCCGAGCCCCTGGAGGAGTGCGACGATATCTCGGCGGACGGCTTTGCGCAGTTCGATCTGACATCTGTCGAGGCAGAGGTGCTGGGCGGTCAGGACCCGTTGCAGTACATGGTGAGCTATTACGAGAGCGAGGCGGACGCCGATATCCCGGACAATGCGATAGCGGTACCTACGGCCTATACGAACACTGTGGCTTTCAACCAGACCATATGGGTACGTGTTGACGACCCCAATACGGTGGCCGGCTGTTACAAGCTCACGGAGCTGGAGCTCATGGTAAACCCGTTGCCGTTCCTGACGGCGCCATCGCCATTGGAGCTCTGCGACTACAACGACCCGGGCGACGAGCAGGAGGCCTTCAACTTGGAGGGAGCCAGCCCGGAGATACTGAACGGCCAGGGCGGCATCGACCTGACCTACCACGAGACCCAGATGGACGCCGAGAACGGTAGTAGCCCTATAACGGGCCTTTATACGAACATGTCGAATCCCCAGACGATCTTTGTTAGGGGCGAGAACGCATTTGGTTGCGTTGCGTTTACGAGCGTTACGATCCGCGTGCTGCCTGTCCCGACGCCTACGCCGCCCGAGCAGATCCCTGCGCTGGAGCTTTGCGACGAGACGGTGATCAACGACGGGCTTGAGGTCTTCGACCTGACCGAGAACGAGATATTGATATTGAACGGCGAGGCCGGGGTAACGCCGACCTACCATACGACGCCAGAGGATGCGGACGCAGGTACCAATGCTATAGCGGACCCTGCCAACTATACGAATATGGGTACGGGAGGCACAGAGACGATCTACGTCAGGGTAACGAACGACGTTACGGGCTGTTTCACGGTAGTGGACTTTGGCATAATGGTAAACCCGTTGCCTGAAGTGGTAGCGGTGACCGACTTTATACTTTGTGAGCTCAATACCGACGGTTTTGACACGTTCGACCTTGAGAGCAAGGACGAAGAGGTGCTGGGCGGTCAGGACCCGTTGCAGTTTGCGGTGAGCTACCATGCGAGCCTTGCGGATGCCGAGGCAGGTGCAAATGCGCTTGCAAGCCCTTATACGAATACGAGCAACCCTCAGGAGATATTCGTTACGATAACCGATACGTCGACGGGCTGTACGATCTCCAGCCAGCGCTTTGACATCGAGGTGCAGGAGTCTGCACAGGCGAACCCAGACATGGAGGCGATCCTTTACGAGGAGTGCGACGACAACATGGAGGTGGACGGGAACCCGGCCAACGACAGCGTACAGTTCGACCTTTCGACCCAGGACGGCCAGGTTCTGGACGGCCAGGACCCGACGGGCTATATGGTT
>NZ_JAIUJS010000019.1 GCF_020166345.1 Winogradskyella vincentii
CCTATTAAAAATAATATTACACAAATTAAATATTCGGTTTTTGAGTAGTAGCTAATTCCACCTATAATTCCAAATGCTGTCCATAATAGGTTTGTTAATATTTCACTTTTATTTGCTTTATTCATAGTTTCGGATGTGTTCGGTCATATTATTGCCAACGGTTTTGTGTAAGCGTCAGTAACGGGAAAGTGCGCGAGTACTTTCCGCTGACGCAACTAATTTAGCAAAACGAATTGAATTTCCGATTAGGAAATTCAGCCGTTATTGCGCTTACACGTTGTTGGCAACTGGCTTTATTTTTCAATTGACACATATACTTTTTCAATTCCGAGTTTTTGCCATTTTCCATTTCTGAATTCTGGTCTTGACCTTAAATTTCCTAAAACTCCAGAAGTTTCTCTAAATCTGTGAGCATTCCAGACTTTTTGTTTAGATGTTCCGTTTTTATAAAAAGTCGTAATGTAAGCAGTCTTGGTATTTAACAATCTGCGTTTAAATTCCGATTCCGTTGGTGGATTCAATTCGATTGGTAAAATTCCATTTGAATAGTCAACTATTCTTGTTTTATAGATTTCTCTTTTTGGCAATTCGGATTGAGTTGGTAAGGTATTTTTTGCTTTAATCTCAACTTTTAAATTCTCTAAAACAGATTCAATTAATTCTCCATCATATTCGTCAAGGAAATCCTGTTTTATTAATTCCGATAGTTTTTCTTGATAACTTTCATCAAGAAGTTTTTTTGTAAGTTCCTTATGTTCTTCTCTGCGATTTAATTTTTTCAGTCCGTTGAGCGTGAATTCTCTTAACGAATCTTGGTTAAAATTTGCTTTTGAAAATAGTTCGACAAATTTTACTCCTTTCTCATTGTCTTTCGTAAACTTAATTGTTTCTAAAAGTATTGGGTCATCTTGTTTAGCTAAATTACCATCGTAAAAAATTTGTATTGCTTGTCCGATTAAAATTCCATACTCAAGTTTTAATTGTCTCATATAAGAAAACAATTGTTGCTGAAACCTTGAATTGAGAGGAATATTCGGTTGCTTTATTTCAATGACAAAAAGTTTTCTATTGTCAGCAGATTTTATCACAAAATCAGGCGTGATTTTATTTACCGAACCAACTTGGAATGAAGGTCGAATTTCTATATCTCCTAAATATTCTTTCCAGTCCAAAACTCTTAATGCTTGGACGACTTGTTGTTCAAAATCGCTCTCACTTATATCACTCCGAACATTGTCGGATAATAAGAAGCAGATTTCATTCCATTTTTCGTTATTCATTTTAGGTTTTCTCGGTTTTTTCAGCTTGTTGCCAACGGTCTCGGCTATGAGTAGTTGCGTGGGTTAGCACTTAATTTTGCAAGTACACACCAAACTGAAAATCCGCGAGGATTTTCAGAAGTAGGCGGGACCAAGCAATTGATTATAGCCATTGTTGTGCTTTCGTTATTATTTAAGTAAATAAAAATCATTCGTTTGTTTCTTTGAAGATTAAATCAATTATTTCATTAGCAAATTCAACTTGACTTTTATATTCTCTTATCTTATTATTAAGTAGAAAAATTTTCCAATCAACACTATTATTTAATGCAAGATTCTTTTGATACATTGGTAAATCTTTAATTGTATGGTCAGGACTCCCAAAATTAATTAATAATGGACCAAACACATTTCTATTATATTCAGTAGCTCCCATATCTGGACCTCTTTTTATAACCTCGACTTGGCGATAATAGAGAAACAGATTATCTACAATACTATCGTTTTTTAAAATATCAATCTGGCCAGAGGACACAATATTTTCGAATGCGGTTTTATTAACTGTAAATTCCCTTCCAGTCATAAGGCTAATAATATTATTGGTAATTTTACTAAAATCATTTTCATTCTTATTTTTCAGAGCATTTCTCAAAGTTCGCATTTGTACAATTGTTATGCTGTCTGATCGAATTAAACCCTTGTAGAGTAATAAGTCTTCATTTAGGTTATTAGTTATTTTATTTAAAAAAACAACTTCCTTTGCTTTATCCTTATTTTTTGTATTCCAGTTATTAATTGTTAACGCAATTAAGATTCCAATTACAACAAGAATTATCTCTCCAATAGCGTAAAGTAGATATTTACTTAATTTGTTTTCTGTCAGCAATTTTTGCCGAATTTTTCTAAAGAATTTTATCATTGTTTAGATGTTTCTCGAAAGTTAGTATAATTATTTTATTCCGTTCGAGTGAGGAATAATGAAGCACAACGGTCTCGTATAACCGTCAGTTACGGGTTAATATGCGTTAATTTTCGGTTTGACACTGACGTTAGCAATTCCGAGTGGATTCGGACGTAGTCGAATCCGCCGTAATTGCGGTTATACATTGTTGTAGCACGTTTTTATTTTTTCCAGATATTGTCCCATTTATCCTCAAATATTTGTAAATCTGTAACTTTAATAGCAATCGGATAATTTGGTTTTATAGGTTTTGTCCTTGGCTTATTAAAATATGCGTCATCTGTTTTTTCAATCAAGTCTATGAATTCTTTTCTTGAAAGAATAAAATATCTAACGTGATCATTTTTGTCGATATGAACAAAAACAAATGGGCAAAGAATTTTATCTCTTATAATATTCCTTTGATCGTGTCTTAATCCAATATTGAAACTTGTATGTTTTCTGGTCGTTTTTACTTGAATATTCACTGTTTTATCCGTTTCTGGATTTAGTCCAAAAATATCGACTGACGGATAATTTTTTAAAGTTAAACTAGCAACCCAACCTTTTAAACTCATCATTCCAGCTACAAAATATTCGCCAGTCAATCCAATAAGATGTTTATTTAGATTTTTTTTGCTCATAAAGGTAATTTTCCCATTCTTGTTTTAATTTCTCAACACTATCAGAAGCGTGTTCCCAGTCATTAAATTCGACTTTGATTGTTGTTCCGTTTGCATTGTCAAAAGTTACGTAAACAACATGGCTCGGTTTCAATTCATTTTCGGTATTCGTATTGTGTTGGACTGCTAAAATTTTATCTAATCGTAAAATTGTATCTCCCAACCAAAAGGTTGATTCTGTACTCATAATTTTTTTTCTCAAAATGTGCTACAACGACCCTCGGCTATTATTCGTTGCGGTGGACGAGGCACGTTAAAAGTTTACTTTTAAAAGTGTTAGTAGTCCAAAGAGCAACGGACAAAAGG
>NZ_JAIUJS010000001.1 GCF_020166345.1 Winogradskyella vincentii
ACCGTACCCGTAGCACCTGGTGCCAAGGTCGATGGGCTGATCGCTAGATCTACACTGCCCGTTAACGCATCATCTATTGCTATGTTGCTGATCGTAACGTTACCAGTGTTGTCAACGCTGAACGTATACGTGATCTCGTCACCTAAGCTCGCTCCTGCTGGGCCTACGTCCGTAGTGATCGCTGAGGTCTTGGTCAGTTCAATCGACGGGTTCTGGCTTGCATTTAATGTCTCGCTCTCGTCGCTTTCAACAGTTGCATCACCAGTACCGTCATTATCAGTATCTGCTAAACCCTCACCCTCAGCTGTATTTGTATAAGAACCGTTATCAATGTCGGCCTGCGTCACGGTGTGCGTTGCAGTATAGGTCCATACCTCACCAACTGATAAAATACCGTCAGAATCAATGTCACTTGCCGCAACCAGAGTAGGCCCAGTTGTGGCCGTAGCATCAACCACAGTTGGATTGTATACCGTAACATTACCGTTGTTGGTAAGAGTGATTGTATAATTAATCACCTGGCCTACAGTGTTATATTCCGTTAATGCACCACCATCGATATCAACAAAAGTTTTGACAGTTGATATACTTGGAGTAATAATACAAGCTGAATTATCCAAAGGATCAACAGTTGCTATATTTGAGCCAAGAGAATAGTCTACTCCTGTTTCAGTAACGAGTCCGTTGCCATCTACTGATGCTGGATCTGGTTCACCAAATTGTCCACCGTCAGTACCTGAAGCAAATGGACTAGCATAAGCCTCGTTAGCATCAGGACAGCTATCGCCATCACTATCAGTATTTTGAAAATCAAAACTTCCATCACCTCCTGTATCAATAGGTATGGTTACTTCAGTTGCATCGTCAACACCGTTACCATTACCATCGTTAAACACTGCATCATTACTATCAATAATACCATCTCCATTAGTATCTAAAGATCCGTTTCCAGCTTCATCAATATCATATATACCATCATTGTCAGCATCTAAATCAAAAGCATCGTCAATTCCGTCACCGTCAGTATCATTACTCAAGCAATATTGCATTTCATAGAACTGTAATTCAACATTAGCAAATTCATTACCAGCTTGATTACCTACATAAACAGTTATCTGGGTAACAGGTCCAAGAACTTCAACGGCAATACTATTTGAAGGTGCATTTGCATTAGCTGAGGCACCTGTAACCGCAGATTGATTCGCAATTGTAAGGTTTGCTCCTACATTAATGTCAGATAAATTAACAGGAATATTTTCTGTACCATTAACTGCAATAAAATCCGCTCTATCGAAATTATCAAGTCCACCTACTTTAAAGTTGACATTATAGACAGGCTCTGAGAATATAAATAAATATCTTACGACTTCACCTTCAGGAAATGTTGTACCGTCTGCTATTGTGTTTATATACTCACCATCTGGCAAAATTGCTGGATTATTCTGATTTGTTATACCGCTTAAACTCCAAGCAGACCCACCATAGGGCTCATAACCAAATGTTACACTAGCTCCACCATAGGAATATACATTAGGTATAAATTCGGCATTGAAATTTGATCCAGTATTATCTGAAAATGTTTGACCTAATGGAATTGGGCCTGATGAACAATTTTGTTCATAAATATCTAATATACCGTCATTGTCGTTATCTTCATCACATATGTCTGATACACCATCTCCATCTGTGTCAGTATTTCCTGAGACAAGAGCATTACATGGATCACAAACTGCAGATATGGAAGGATCTGTTACTGCTGCATTGGTACCTATATCATAATCCACTAGTAAGCCTAGATCTACTAATCCTGAGGCATCAACGTTTGCGGGATCTGGAAAATTAAACTGCCCATCATCAATTCCTGCGGCGGTCACATTACCATAAGCTTCATTTGCATCAGGACAACCGTCACCATCACTATCCGTATTTTGATAATCAAAACTTCCATCGGATAAAGTATCAATCGGTGTAATTCCTGTACCTGCTGACCCAGGAATTCCACTTGGGCCAACAGCACCGTCAGCCTGACCATCATTGTTTGCATCTGCACCACCTACCTCATCAACGTCATAAATTCCATCATTATCAGAATCTAAATCTAATATATCTATAACTCCATCACCGTCTGTATCTAGAGGAAGGCAATATTCCATTTCATAGAATTGTACTTCTACATTTTCAAATTCGTTGCCATCTTGGTTTCCTACATCTATAATTATTTGAGTTACTGGACCATCTACCTGAATTGCTATACTGTTTGACGGAGCATTTGCAATAGCTGATGCAGCAGTAACTGCACTTTGTCCGTTTATTGTTAGGTTTGCTCCAACATTTATATCTGAAATATTAACCGGAACGTTATCCGTCCCATTAGTTGCAGAGAAATCTGCTCTATCAGCATTATCAAGTCCGCCAACTTTAAAATTAACATTGTATACAGGTTCAGAGAAGATAAAATAATAACGTACATGTTCATTTTCTGGGAATGTGGTACCGTCTGCTATTGTATTTATGTACTCACCATCTGGTAATATTACAGGATTATTCTGATTTGTTATACCACTAAGACTCCAAGCTGAACCTCCATAAGGTTCGTAACCAAACGTTACACTTGCGCCACCATAGGCATATACATTTGGAATAAATTCTGCATTAAAATTAGAACCAGTGTTATCAGAAAAAGTTTGGCCTAAAGCCAATGGACCAGGAGCACAATTAAGATCAACTGTGTCTAAGATACCATCATTATCATCATCTTCATCACAGACATCAGAAATACCATCACCATCTGTGTCTACATTTCCGGAAGCAATAGCGTCACAATCATCAACAATAACAATTGTTGCAATTGCTGTATCACAAATTGTATTATCTGCGGTTAAACAAATCTGATATTCTACATTATAAGTTCCCGGAGTCGCGCCAAACGGCACATCAATTGTTCCGTTATTATTAATAACAACTCCTATTAAACCATCATCATTTGAAATATTAATATTATTGTCAATCAATGCATTTGTTGCTGGCGTCGTTCCATTTGCATCGTCATTGGTGAATACGGTAGAAGTTGTTCCACCGGCGCTACCGAACGTAGTTGCACTAAAGTCGTCGTTGTTAGCTGTGATTGTTAGAGCAGCACAAGCTGATGTATCTCCCGCATCCGTTACGGCACTATTTGTACCTAATGTATAATCTACTCCTACTTCTGTTACCAATCCATTTAAAGGATTTATAGATGCCGGATCTGGTTCACCAAATTGACCATCATCTGATCCTGCTGCGGCTCCACTTGAATATGCTTCATTTGCATCTGGACATCCGTCACCATCACTATCTGTATTTTGGAAATCGTAACTACCATCAGTTAAGGTATCTACAGGTGTTGTTACTTCTGCATCATCATCTGTACCATTAGTATTTGTATCGGTAAAACCAGTATCATTACTATCTATTACACCATCATTATTGTCATCTAAAGCACCATTTCCAGCTTCGTCTACATCATATATACCATCATTATCAGAATCTAAATCTAAATAGTCATCAATACCATCACCATCAGTATCTTCACAATCCGAAATAACAAATAATTGAATATTATCTATAAAGTTTCCTGTACTTGAAGATCCCGATGCACTAGAAACCCATGCAAAACTTAATCTCGTTGTTGTTTGACCTGCAGGTACTGTATAAGTACCAGAATGTGCTGTCCAAGATGCATCTGCTGCCGATGTGAAATTTCCTTGGCTTACTAATGCACCAGTGGCATCACCAATTAATAGCGTCATAACATCTTCTACGGCACTACCAGCAAAACCGGTTCGTTTACGATGCGCAAAAGACCATTGTAACACATCTCCAGGAGTTGTAACTACATCTTGATATAATCCATCATTTGTTGTAGCATTAATTTCAGCCCATTGCGTGCCTGTGTAGGCCACGCCACCAACATCATTTCCAGCCGCTTGTGTATTATGCCATACTTCTAAATGGTTGTTTACTGCATCTGCACTTTCCCAATTTGGTATGTTAGAAGCATCACCCTTCCATATACCTAAAGTTGGAACTACATCTGTTGAACCATCATTATCTAACAATAAAATATCATTATCCTCAAAATCTCCATTTAACAATTGAGGGCTATTGAAAGCAGTACATTCAATGGTGTCTAAAATACCATCATTATCATCATCAAGATCTGCTATATCTTCGATGCCATCACCATCAATATCTCCAAGCACAAATACTCTTACCTGTGCTGTCGTTGTTGAACAATTTGAAGCATTTGGCGGCACCTCACATATTTCGTATATAATTGTATAAATTCCGGGAGGAACTGTTGGATTAACAGTAACTTCTCCGTTAGTTACATTAAGTTGTACTCCTGGATCAGATGTACTTATTTGGGTAATATCTACTGTTGACGTGGTAGGTACGCTACCATTTAAATCATCATTTGCCAATACATTAGGTACGACTACTCCTCCTACATTTTCCACAACTTGACCTACATCATCCGATGCTGTAATTACGGATCCCACAGGATTAACTGTAACTACTGAACTTTGAGTTTCAATTATACAAGGATTATTTAGATGCGTAATCGTCACCGTATATGTCCCTGAATCTGTTGTTGAAGCAGATGCAATGTTAAACGTAGCGTTATTACCTCCTACTGAAATCGCTCCCGTACCATCATCAAATGTCCATGCATATTGTAAATTTGCAGATTCGTCTGATACATTTCCAGGTACCGAATAGTCTGGATCAAATGGTGCTGCTAAATCCCAAGCTATTGTGCTTTGTGCGGTTGCATCTGAGGTTAATGTTAATGCATCTCCACTATTTAAAGTTAAAGTTGCTGGTGGATTTGCACCTGCAATGTATTGTAAAGGCACTATCTCGTCTCCTGTTACTCCATCATAACTACCTACAGCTATTGCGCCTCCAGTAGTTACTTGGCCAAATGAATTGAAACCATCTCCATCTAAAATACCATCACCACCAGCAGGCACTACATCTGTTCCTCCAGATTCTAGTACATCTGGACACCCATCATTATCACTATCTGTATCTAAATAATCTGCAAAACCATCACCGTCTGTATCGCAATCTGCAACGGTACCTACAATAAGGTCACCTCCTGGGAACGCAATTTCATCCCAGCCACCGTGTTGTGTTGTATGACCTTCAAATTGCATATATCTGAAGGTAATAGGTGCTGTAAAGGTAACATCGGTTGCAGTGTCGGTACCAAAAGGTACTACTAAGGTTGATTGTCCATTAGTAACAGCATTTAAATATCCCACACCACCGTTTTGTCCATCGGTATTAGCATCGCCAGAAGGATCTGTACTATCATAACTTACATATACTTGTACAGGGGTATCCTCACCACTAGTATTTGCCTGCAGTGTAATTACCGTACCGGCAGCCACCTCTTGCCCTAGATTAATCTCCATGAAATCATCTACGTGCATCCTTAACGGCTGTGGTGTCCCATCAATTATATTTCTTGGATCATCAGCAGCATATGGAGGACTTGTTGTTAAAGCAAAACTAGGATCGTAATGCGCAGCGCGTCCACCTGTTTTTGTTTGTGCATAACCATGAACTGCCGTAGCCGTAAATGGCTGTGGTCTTGGAATACCACATTCTTCTAAATCTAAAATACCATCATTATCATCATCTTGATCGTCACGATCTTGAACACCGTCATTATCGATATCAAAGAAACATTCTTGGATGGTTCTTGTATAGTCAGAACCAAGAGCATCTAATCCAAATTTTTTGCCATCATCTCCGGCATGAACATATTGCACATATTCAAAGAAAAATGGAACTGCTACAATAAACTCATCATTTGCATTTAAATCAGCCGATGTTATGGCTGCAACTTGTATATAATTTACACCATCTCTTGAAGCAAGTAAATTTACCGTTAGGTCATTCTCAAATTTAGAAAAATAGGTTGTCAGTGTTGAACCTCCTGGAGAGAGTCCCGCCATTTGAAAGATAGCACCGTCATTAATTAGTTGAAAATCACCAGTTCCACTCCCATCTGATCCACCGAGTGCTTCATCATCACAATCTGTCTCTGTTGTTCCTGATATTACACAGGTAAGTGCATCGAATGCATTATAAGTCCCAGATTCTGTTGCATTCACTATATAAGATCCTGAAGGACAGGTTATATCACTACACTCGCTAGGAGCGGTCATTATATTAGTATCTGTTATACTACAACCTCCGTCTGCAGAAAAATTAGCTGTTAGTGAAATAGCAGACCCATCTGCTGTAAATACCACGTCTTGAAACGTATAGGAAGTCGCTCCAATAGATCCAACCGGAACCGAAACATTTGCACTACCCGACAAGTTTAGTGTACCTGTTGTTTTTGGGTTAGCATATGTTACAGTGATATCTGCAGTAAATGTATCATCTCCTGTATATTCTGGTGTTCCGTTATCAGAACATGCTTGTACATCGGATTCATCTATGGCAGTAATATCACAATTTAAAGATAAATCTACGCCATCTATAAAATTCCAAGTTTTATCACAAGTCCCAGTAGACTTTATTTCTAAAAGAAAAGAACCTGAAGTAGAAGGCGTAAACGTAAATCTTGGACGCGTCCATACATCTTCTGAAGCCGGTGCCGCAAAGGTACCAATTACAGATCCATCTAAAAGCACTTCTAACCCTGGTGTACAAGGAGTTTCACCATTATCTGTTTCTATTAAATAATCTAAGGAAAAAGAATATAATTCTCCACCAACAACCGTTACATTTTGAGTAATTCCTTCAACGGTTGTACCACTGTCAACCGTCAACCCTATATAACAAGTGCCATCTGGTGAAGCACCTCTGTTTTGATTACTACCATCCCATCTTCTTTCTACCGATGTAGATAAATCTGGCGCTCCAATTTTACCCCAACTATCTGGAGCAAGATCTTCTGTAGAATCTGTAGCTGTACAATCTACACTAGATTCTAATAAACCTGGATTGGTTATTAAATTTTGTGCTGTTAAACCTTGTGACCCTATTAGGGTTAAAATCCCAAATAGTGTTGCGATTTTGATTTGCTTTAGAGAAAACATGAATCGGGTAAAGATTTTCATATTACTGTTGGTTGTTATGTTCTTTTGAAATGTATTGTGTATACCGCGTAACGGTAAATGTCTTAACGATCTATGTGTAGAAACGATTGGGGTAATTTTTTTCATATTTCTATGCGGTTGATGTATTTTTCATAGCAATATTATCGATATAAATTTTATCGATAATACGCAAATATATTCGTTTAAATGCAAAATACAAATATTTCAGTAAGAAAAATTGCATTAAATATTTTAACATTTTTCTTTTTTAAAAGAAATCGTTATTAAATATAAGTCGCTAAAAAACAGAAAATTACTACTAAAGGCCACTAGAGCAACGTCTCAATCCACAAAAGAAGATGTAGGTAATTAAAGTTGTTATTTTGGGACAAATATTTAAGGTAAATTTCAATTTGTTAAAAATACTTTAAAAATTCAAGGGCAAAGTAACCTATGATTACGGGATTTCCGTAAATATTCGTTGAAATTATAAATTAAACGGTTGAAATACAGGTTTTTCTTCTCTTACACAATTCCCAAGATTTATCCTTTTAAACGAAATAAAACCGGATGAAACTATTAATTTTGCCATTCTTGTAAAAAATAACAATGAGTTTTCAATCTGAAATTAATAGACGTCGAACTTTTGGGATAATTTCTCACCCAGATGCTGGTAAAACTACACTAACGGAAAAACTGCTGTTATTCGGTGGTGCCATCCAAGAAGCGGGTGCCGTAAAAAGTAACAAAATAAAGAAGGGGGCAACCAGTGATTTTATGGAGATTGAGCGCCAACGTGGTATCTCTGTGGCTACTTCAGTTTTGGCTTTTGAATATAACGGTATAAAGATTAATATTTTAGATACTCCAGGTCACAAAGATTTTGCAGAAGACACATTTAGAACTTTAACCGCGGTAGATAGTGTCATAGTAGTCATAGATGTTGCAAAAGGGGTTGAGGAACAAACTGAAAAATTGGTTGAAGTTTGCAGAATGCGGAATATCCCGATGATTGTTTTTATTAATAAGCTAGACCGTGAGGGAAAAGATGCCTTTGACCTTTTAGATGAAGTAGAACAGAAATTAGGTCTGAGGGTGACACCTCTAAGTTTCCCTATTGGTATGGGATACGACTTTAAGGGTATCTATAATATTTGGGAAAAGAATATCAATCTTTTTACAGACGACAGCAAACAACATATTAACGATACTTTAGAAATCTCTGATTTAAAATCTGAAGCGCTGGAAAAGCTAGTAGGTGAATCTGCCGCAAAGACTTTGCGTGAAGAGGTGGAATTGGTTGAAGGTATTTATCCTGAATTTAACAAGGACGACTATCTCAATGGCGATTTGCAACCCGTATTCTTTGGTTCTGCCTTAAATAATTTTGGTGTAAGGGAATTACTTGATTGTTTTGTTGAGATTGCACCTAAACCTAGACCAAAGCATAGTGAGGAACGATTGGTAAAACCAGACGAAAATAAATTTACTGGTTTTGTTTTTAAAATACATGCCAATATGGATCCAAACCATAGAAATCGTTTGGCCTTTGTAAAGATTGTCTCGGGTGAGTTTAAGCGTAATACACCTTATTTACATGTAAGACATAATAAGAAATTGAAATTCTCAAGTCCTAATGCTTTTTTTGCAGAGAAAAAAGAGATTGTAGATATCTCCTACCCTGGTGATATAGTTGGTTTACAAGACACCGGAAATTTTAAAATTGGTGATACCCTTACAGAAGGTGAGATAATTAACTATAAGGGAATCCCGAGTTTTTCACCAGAACATTTTAGATATATTAATAACGCTGATCCTATGAAGGCAAAGCAATTATTTAAAGGAATTGATCAGCTTATGGATGAAGGTGTAGCGCAGTTGTTCACACTAGATTATAATGGTAGAAAAGTTATTGGTACCGTTGGCGCGTTACAATATGAAGTAATTCAATATAGGTTAGAACACGAGTATGGTGCAAAATGTACATACGAAAACCTCAATGTTCATAAAGCCTGTTGGGTGCAAACCAATGACGAAAAAAGTGAGGAGTTTAAAGAGTTCTTAAGAGTTAAGCAACGGTATTTAGCAAAAGATAAACAAGGTCAATTGGTATTTTTAGCAGACTCTATGTTCTCATTACAGATGACACAGCAGAAATACCCGAGTATTACTTTCCATATGACTTCTGAATTTGACTAAATCCACTGTGCATTTCATCGAAACTAGTTATTAAAAGTGGTCCTTTAACGATAATATTTGCTATTGAACGATTTTTTATCGTATATTTTAGGGCAAATTTTTTAAATTGATTTAAGATTAACCCCAAATTGATCTACTTATTATGGAAACAAACCACAACGTTTTCAGTAATGATAAAATTACTGTAACCTACGAGCCACGCTGTTGTATAAATGCCGAATTATGTGCAAGACAGCTTTCTGAAGTCTTTAGACATTCTGTAATTCCTTGGATAGATTTAGACGGCGCCAAAACCAAAAAAATTATTAAACAAATTAACAAGTGCCCATCGGGTGCATTAAAATATTATTTTAATCAAAAAGATGTAGCATAACTCATTTTGAAACTGAACTGCCAAAAAAAATACCCTTTAATTTTCATTAAAGGGTATTTTTATTTAAAATGCATTTTAAGCGATTTTTACTACATATTTAGTTAAAAGACATCCAAATACTAACAAATAATCTATAAATGTCTTAAAACGAATTAAAACAACTCATGTTTAATTTGTTTTATCTATGTATTATTTTTTTTAATAGATTTTATTTATGTTTGACCCGTTGGTCCAAAATTCAATGGAATAGGCGGTTGCAACATGGAAACCATTTCGGGCAACCTTAATTTTGAATTTATGCCTGACCAGTTGGGCCGAAATTCAATGGAATTGGCGGTTGCTCGTAATCCTTGATTTCTCCATGTGCTTTTTCAAATCTTGCCACATTATCACCTAAAGCCTTAACCAAACGTTTCGCATGTTGTGGTGTTAAGATAATTCTAGACTTAACCTTACTTTTTGGAGAACCAGGCATTATACTAACAAAATCAACCACAAATTCTGAAACAGAATGGTTAATTATTGCCAAGTTAGAATAAATCCCTTCTGCTACTTTCTCGTCTAGCTCAATATTAATCTGTCCTTTTTTAGGATTCTTTTTTTCGTCTGCCATATCTTAATTATATCTATAGTTATTTTATCGTTTATTAAAAAGCCTCCAATCTAAAATAGAATGAAGGCTTTTGTATATTATATTCCTGCCTTCGCAGGAATCTTAATCACTAATTGAAGTTCATTTCTTCTTTAGCTTTCATCATTTCATCAAACTCTTCCTTAGAACCTACAATAATACTCTCGTAATCTCTAACGCCTGTACCTGCTGGTATTCTGTGACCAACAATTACATTCTCTTTGAGTCCTTCTAATGTATCAACTTTACCATTTACAGCTGCTTCGTTAAGAACTTTTGTAGTTTCCTGGAACGATGCTGCAGATATAAACGACTTAGTCTGTAATGATGCTCTCGTGATACCTTGTAAAATTGGTGTAGCAGTGGCAGGTTGTGCATCTCTAGCCGTTGCAATATTTTTATCCTCTCTTCTTAAGATTGAATTTTCATCTCGCAATTGTCTAACAGTTACAATCTGTCCTGATTTTAAATTCTCAGAATCACCTGCTTCTTCAACCACTTTCATTCCGAATATCTTATCATTTTCTTCAATGAAATCTGACTTATGAACTAATTGGTTTTCTAAGAAAATCGTATCACCAGAATCTATAATCTTAACTTTACGCATCATCTGTCTAACAACAACTTCAAAATGCTTATCGTTAATCTTCACACCTTGTAAACGATATACTTCTTGTACTTCATTTACCAAGTATTGTTGTACTGCAGATGGGCCTTTAATATTTAAGATATCATTAGGTGTTACAGAACCATCAGATAATGGCATACCAGCTTTTACATAATCATTCTCCTGTACAAGGATTTGATTAGATAATTTAACTAGGTACTTTTTAATCTCTCCTAATTTAGATTCTATAATAATCTCACGGTTTCCACGCTTAATCTTTCCGAATGATACAACACCATCAATCTCACTTACAACAGCAGGATTAGATGGATTACGTGCTTCAAACAATTCAGTTACACGAGGAAGACCACCAGTAATATCACCTGCCTTAGCAGACTTACGTGGTATCTTAACTAAAATCTTACCGATTTCAATCTTATCTCCATCGTCAATCATAATGTGTGCACCTACTGGTAAGTTATAAGAACGGATCGTTTCACCTTTAGAATCCTCGATTAATAATGTTGGAATCAACTTCTTATTTCTAGATTCTGAAATAACCTTTTCTTGGAAACCTGTCTGTTCGTCAATCTCTACTTGATAAGTAACACCTTGTTCGATATTTTCATACTTCACTTTACCAGCAAATTCTGAAATAATTACACCATTGTAAGGATCCCATTGACAAATTACATCGCCTTTCTTCACTTTCTTACCTGGCTTAACAAATATGTGAGAACCGTAAGGAATATTGTTAGTACTTAAAACAATACCTGTTTTAGCATCAACTAATTTCAATTCTGAAGTTCTTGAAATAACCACATCAACGTCATTACCTTCATTATCTTTAGATTTAACTGTCTTTAAATCTTCAATTTCAGCAACTCCATCAAACTTAACAGTTAATTTATTCTCTTCAGAAATGTTACCTGCAATACCACCTACGTGGAATGTACGTAGCGTAAGCTGTGTACCAGGCTCACCAATTGATTGTGCCGCAACAACACCAACAGCTTCGCCTCGTTGTACCATCTTACCTGTTGCAAGATTTCGTCCGTAACATTTAACACAAATACCTTTTTTGGCTTCACATGTTAATGGTGAACGAACCTCAATTGATTCTATAGCTGAATCTTCAATGCGTTTTGCAATAGCATCACCAATATGGCCACCAGCTTCAACAAGAAGTTCTTCTGTCATAGGATCAAACACATCATTTAATGATGTTCTACCCACAATTCTTTCTTCAAGTTTTTCAACAACTTCTTCGTTCTTCTTTAATGGAGAAACTTCAATACCTCTTAACGTACCACAATCTTCTTGATAAACAATTACATCTTGAGATACATCAACCAAACGACGTGTTAAGTAACCAGCATCAGCTGTTTTAAGAGCGGTATCTGCAAGTCCCTTACGTGCACCGTGAGTAGAGATAAAGTATTCTAAAATTGATAATCCTTCTTTAAAGTTAGAAAGAATTGGATTCTCAATAATTTCACCACCACCTGCGTTAGATTTTTTAGGTTTTGCCATTAATCCACGCATACCTGTTAACTGACGAATCTGCTCTTTAGATCCACGAGCACCAGAATCTAACATCATAAATACTGAGTTAAATCCTTGCTGATCTTCACGGATACGCTTCATAGAAAGTTCCGTTAATTCGGCATTAGTAGATGTCCAAATATCAATTACCTGATTATAACGCTCATTGTTGGTAATAAGACCCATATTATAGTTGCCCATAATACCATCAACTTGCTTATTAGCAGCGTCAATCATTGTATGCTTTTCTTGAGGTATAATAATATCACCTAAACTAAATGATAGTCCGCCTTGGAATGCAAACAGATATCCTAATGTTTTAATTTCATCAAGGAATTCTGCTGTTTCTGGCACTGACGTTACCTTTAATATACCGTGAATAATATCTCTTAAAGATTTCTTGGTTAATACCTCATTTATATAACCTGCAGCCTCAGGTACTTTTTCATTAAAAAGTACTCTACCTACTGTGGTCTCAATTATTTGAGTTGTTAATTCACCCTCTTCATTAAAATCCTTAGTTCTTACTTTGATACCAGCATTTAAGTCAACCTTCTTCTCATTATAAGCAATAGTTACTTCCTCTGGCGAGTAGAATGTTAAGCCTTCACCTTTAACAGTATAGTCCTTATCTGTTTTACGTAACTTGGTCATATAATAAAGACCAAGTACCATATCTTGAGAAGGTACCGTTACAGGAGAACCATTAGCTGGATTCAATATATTATGAGACGCTAGCATTAATAGTTGCGCTTCTAATATTGCCTCTGGCCCTAAAGGTAAATGTACAGCCATCTGATCACCATCGAAATCGGCATTAAATGCAGTACACACTAATGGGTGTAACTGAATTGCCTTTCCTTCGATAAGCTTTGGCTGGAATGCTTGTATACCAAGTCTGTGTAATGTAGGAGCACGGTTCAGTAATACTGGATGTCCCTTAAGAACATTTTCTAAGATATCCCAAACTACAGGCTCTTTTCTATCTATAATTTTCTTTGCAGATTTTACAGTTTTTACAATACCTCTTTCAATTAATTTTCTAATGATGAAAGGCTTGTATAATTCTGCTGCCATATTCTTTGGCAATCCACATTCAAATAATTTTAATTCTGGTCCTACAACAATAACCGAACGTGCAGAATAATCAACACGCTTACCCAATAAGTTTTGACGGAAACGTCCTTGCTTACCTTTAAGCGAATCTGATAATGATTTTAATGGTCTATTAGAATCCGTTTTTACTGCTGATGACTTACGTGTGTTATCAAATAACGAATCAACAGATTCTTGCAACATACGCTTTTCATTACGTAAGATTACCTCTGGTGCTTTAATCTCTACAAGTCTCTTAAGACGATTGTTACGGATTATCACACGACGGTAAAGATCATTTAAATCTGAGGTCGCAAAACGACCACCATCTAGAGGAACTAAAGGTCTTAATTCTGGTGGAATTACAGGCACAGCCTTCATAATCATCCACTCTGGTCTGTTCTCTCTGTTTTTATTTGAATCTCTAAAAGCTTCAACAACTTGCAAACGTTTTAAAGCTTCAGTTTTACGTTGCTTAGACGTTTCGTTGTTAGCCTTATGTCTTAAATCGTATGATAATTCATCTAAGTCAATTCTTGCTAATAAATCAATAAGGCACTCTGCACCCATCTTAGCAATAAATTTGTTTGGATCTGAATCTTCTAAATATTGGTTTTCTTGCGGAAGGGTTTCTAGAATATTTAAATACTCTTCTTCTGTTAAGAAATCCATTTTTTGTACTGGCTCACCTTCAGCATTTACAGCAGTACCTGGTTGAATAACCACGTAACGCTCGTAATAGATTATCATATCTAATTTCTTAGACGGTAATCCTAAAAGGTATCCAATTTTATTTGGTAAAGAACGGAAGTACCAGATGTGCGCAACAGGTACCACAAGGTTTATGTGTCCTACTCTATCTCTACGCACTTTCTTTTCAGTAACTTCTACACCACAACGGTCACAAACAATACCCTTGTAACGTATTCTTTTATATTTACCACAAGCACACTCATAATCCTTTACAGGACCAAAAATACGCTCACAGAACAAACCATCACGTTCTGGTTTGTGAGTTCGATAATTAATAGTTTCTGGCTTTAATACCTCACCACGAGATGCTGCTAAAACAGACTCAGGTGATGCTAAACCAATAGAAATTTTGTTAAACTTCTGTACTGTATTCTTATCTTGTTTTCTTGCCATTTTTATTTATGGTATTCAGCACATAACTTCAGTCTTTTTCAGACTGAAGTTATACACCTAAGTTTTACTCTTCTAATCTAATATCTAATCCTAATCCTTTCAATTCGTGCATAAGTACGTTGAAAGATTCTGGTAGTCCTGGTTCTGGCATTGGCTCACCCTTAACGATTGCCTCGTAAGTTTTTGCTCTACCTATAACGTCATCTGATTTAACAGTTAAGATTTCACGTAAAGTACTAGATGCTCCATAAGCTTCAAGTGCCCATACTTCCATCTCACCAAAACGCTGACCACCAAACTGTGCTTTACCACCTAATGGCTGTTGTGTAATTAATGAGTATGGTCCGATTGAACGTGCGTGCATCTTATCATCAATCATGTGACCTAACTTTATCATATAAATCACACCAACTGTTGCTGCCTGGTCAAATCTTTCTCCAGTACCACCATCATAAAGATGTGTGTGCCCGAATCTAGGTACACCAGCTTCATCAGTAAATTCATTTATCTGATCTAAAGTTGCACCATCAAAAATTGGAGTCGCATATTTACGACCTAAGTTTTGACCTGCCCAACCTAATACCGTTTCATAAATCTGACCGATATTCATACGAGAAGGTACACCAAGTGGATTCAATACAATATCAACAGGAGTTCCATCTTCTAAGAAAGGCATATCTTCCTGACGTACAATACGCGCAACAATACCTTTGTTTCCGTGACGACCTGCCATCTTATCACCAACTTTAAGTTTACGCTTTTTAGCAATGTAAACTTTAGCCAGTTTAATAATACCTGAAGGTAATTCGTCACCAACAGAAATTGTAAACTTCTCGCGTCTCAATGATCCCTGAAGGTCATTTTCCTTAATCTTATAATTGTGGATTAAATCAGCTACCAATTCATTTGTATGGTTATCAGTAGTCCACTTACCAGAAGTTAAATGCGTATAATCATCAACGGCATTTAACATTTTTAAAGTGTACTTCTTACCTTTTGGAATGATTTCTTCTCCAAGATCATTATAAATACCTTGAGCTGTTTTACCATTCACAATTGCAAATAGTTTTTCAACCAAAACATTTTTAAGATCATCAAATCTGTTATCGTAAGCGTCTTCTAACTTCTCGATATCTTCTTTATCTTGAGCTCTCTTACGCTTATCTTTTACCGCTCTCGCGAATAACTTCTTATCTATTACAACACCATTTAATGATGGAGAAGCTTTAAGAGAAGCATCCTTAACATCACCAGCTTTATCACCAAAGATTGCTCTTAATAGTTTCTCTTCTGGTGTTGGGTCAGATTCTCCTTTCGGTGTAATCTTACCAATTAAAATATCACCTGGCCTAATTTCAGCACCAATACGAATCATACCATTTTCATCAAGGTCTTTTGTCGCCTCTTCTGAAACATTTGGTATGTCGTTTGTAAGTTCCTCGTTACCTAATTTAGTATCTCTAACTTCTAATGAATATTCATCAATATGAATTGAAGTAAAGATATCATCACGAACAACTTTTTCTGAAATTACAATTGCATCCTCGAAGTTATATCCTTTCCAAGGCATGAAGGCTACCTTCATATTTCTACCTAAAGCAAGTTCTCCATTTTGAGTTGCATAACCCTCACAAAGTACTTGACCTTTAGTTACTTTATCACCTTTCTGAACGATAGGTTTTAAGTTTATTGAAGTTCCCTGATTAGTTTTTCTGAATTTTACTAATGGGTATTCTTTGACATCGCTATCAAAGCTTACCATAGCTTCTTCTTCAGTACGCTTGTATTTAATTACAATCTTATCTGCATCTACATATTCAACAACTCCATCTCCTTCAGCATTTATTAATACTCTTGAATCTGATGCTACTTGACGTTCTAATCCGGTACCAACAATTGGTGATTCAGGACGTAATAATGGTACAGCCTGACGCATCATGTTAGATCCCATCAATGCACGGTTTGCATCATCATGCTCCAAGAAAGGAATCAAAGAAGCCGAAATTGAAGCGATTTGATTAGGTGCAACATCTGTGTAATTAACATTCATTGGGTCAATCACTGGGAAATCACCTTCTTGACGTGCAATTACTTTATCATGTTGAATCTTACCTTTTCCATCTACTTCTACAGTTGCCTGAGCGATCATTTGCTCTTCCTCTTCCTCTGCACTCAAATATGTTGGTGCATTTTTAATATCAACAACCCCTTTTTCAACTTTTCTGTATGGTGTCTCAATGAATCCCATTGAATTTACCTTAGCAAATACCGAAAGTGAAGAAATCAAACCAATGTTTGGTCCTTCTGGTGTTTCAATTGGACATAATCGTCCGTAATGCGTGTAATGAACATCACGAACCTCGAAACCAGCTCTTTCTCTAGATAGACCACCAGGTCCTAATGCTGATAAACGACGTTTGTGAGTAATCTCTGCTAATGGGTTAGTTTGATCCATAAACTGAGATAACTGGTTTGTACCAAAGAATGAATTAATTACAGAAGACAATGTCTTAGCATTAATCAAATCGATTGGAGTAAACACTTCGTTATCACGAACATTCATTCTTTCACGAATCGTACGTGCCATTCTTGCTAAACCAACACCAAATTGAGATGATAATTGCTCACCTACTGTACGTACACGACGGTTAGATAAGTGATCGATATCATCAATCTCTGCTTTAGAGTTAATTAGCTCAATTAAATATTTTATAATGGTAATAATATCTTCTTTGGTAAGTACTTGCTTATCCATTCCGATATCTAAACCTAATTTCTTATTCATTCTGTAACGACCTACTTCACCTAAAGAGTAACGTTGATCAGAGAAGAATAATTTGTCAATTATACCACGTGCAGTTTCCTCATCTGGCGGTTCTGCATTACGTAACTGACGGTAAATGTGCTCAACAGCTTCTTTTTCAGAGTTTGTTGGGTCTTTTTGTAATGTATTATGAATAATTGCGTAATCTCCTTGTTGCGCACTTTCTTTGTGTAAAAGAATTGTTTTTACTTGAGCCTCAAGAATTTCTTCAATATTTTCTTTATCTACTATAGTGTCACGGTCTAATACAATCTCGTTACGTTCAATAGATACAACTTCACCTGTATCCTCATCAACGAAATCCTCGTGCCATGTATTAAGAACACGTGCTGCAAGTTTACGACCTATAACTTTCTTTAATCCAGATTTAGAAACTTTTACCTCTTCTGCTAGATCAAATATTTCTAAAATATCTTTATCGCGTTCAAAACCAATTGCACGGAATAATGTTGTAACAGGCAACTTTTTCTTTCTGTCAATGTAAGCATACATTACACTATTGATATCTGTAGCGAATTCTATCCAAGACCCTTTAAAAGGAATTACTCTTGCAGAATATAACTTTGTACCATTAGCATGAAATGATTGACTAAAGAAAACACCAGGTGAACGGTGTAACTGAGATACAACTACACGCTCAGCACCATTGATACAAAAAGTACCACTTGGAGTCATGTAAGGAATAGTACCTAAATATACATCCTGTACAATAGTTTCGAAATCTTCGTGCTCTGGATCTGTACAATATAATTTCAATCTTGCTTTTAAAGGCACACTGTATGTTAATCCTCTTTCAATACATTCTTCGATAGTATATCGAGGTGGATCAATAAAGTAATCTAAAAATTCTAAGACGAATTGATTACGTGTGTCTGTAATTGGGAAGTTCTCCATGAAGGTATTGTACAACCCTTCGTTTCCTCTTTCTTCTGACTTTGTTTCTAATTGGAAAAAATCCTGGAAGGATTTAATTTGGATATCCAAAAAGTCTGGGTAATCTGTTCTATTTACAATAGAAGAGAAATTAATTCTTTCAGCCTTTTTTGCTAACATTGATGAACGAGATTTTTATTAAATAAAAACTAAAATATGTGCATATCCTTTATATACACAAAAGGGTTTAGGTCTTAGAGGGCAACTCCAGACCTAAACCATATGTTGTAGGTTAAGGTGAGCTTACTTAAGCTCAACCTCAGCTCCTGCTTCTTCTAAAGAAGATTTTAAGCCTTCTGCTTCGTCTTTAGAAACAGCTTCTTTAATTGTACTTGGTGCATCGTCAACTAAACCTTTAGCGTCTTTTAAACCTAAACCAGTTAATTCCTTAACTAATTTAACTACTGCCAATTTAGAACCACCAGCTGCTTTTAATATTACGTCGAATTCAGTTTGCTCTTCAGCAGCGTCACCACCACCTGCAGCACCACCACCAGCAGCAACTGCAACTGCAGCAGCAGCAGGCTCGATACCATACTCTTCTTTTAATATTGTAGCTAATTCGTTAACTTCTTTTACAGTTAAATTAACTAATTGTTCTGCGAAATCTTTTAAATCTGCCATTTTTCTATTGTTTAATGTGTGTGTTTTTTATATAATTTTTGTGTGTTCTTTTTTAACCTTCTCTTTCAGATAGGGTTTTTACTATACCAGCGATAGTTCCTCCACTAGACTTAAGTGCTGAAATAACATTTTTAGCAGGAGATTGTAACAATGTAACGATCTCGCCAATTAATTCTTCACGCGACTTAATGTCTACTAATGTGTCTAGTAAATCATCACCAATATAAATTGCTTCTTCAATGAAAGCACCTTTTAATAAAGGCTTCTCAGATTTCTTACGAAATGCCTTGATAACCTTTGCTGGTGCATTACCAGCTTCTGAATACATTACAGAGGTATTTCCTTTTAAAGTTGTTGGTAATTCACCAAAATCTTTATCAGAGGCCTCCATAGCCTTTTCTAGTAATGTATTCTTTACTACAGCTAGTTTTACATTTGATTTAAAACAAGCTCTTCTTAAGTTTGAAGTTGTTGCTGCATCCAATCCAGAAATATCAGTTAAATAGATATTTGTGTTTTCAGCTAATTGAGCAGTCAACTCATCAATTACTTGGGATTTTTCTTCTCTTGTCATAATATTCTAAGTTTAACTACTATCCTATTTTTGTATCAATTGCTATACTTGGACTCATAGTACTTGACATGTAAATACTCTTCATGTAAGTACCTTTTGATGCTGTTGGTTTTAACTTCATTAAAGTTGTTAAAAGTTCATTTGCATTACCTACCAATTTTTCAGCACTAAAAGATGCCTTTCCAATTGGAGCATGTACAATTCCTGTTTTATCAACTTTGAAATCAATCTTACCAGCTTTAACTTCACTTACAGCTTTAGCTACGTCCATAGTAACCGTACCTGTTTTTGGATTTGGCATAAGACCTCTTGGTCCTAATACTCTACCTAATGGTCCTAACTTACCCATAATGCTTGGCATTGTAACGATAACGTCAACATCTGTCCAACCATCTTTTATTTTTTGTAAGTATTCATCTAACCCAACATAATCAGCACCAGCCTCTTTAGCTTCTGCTTCTTTATCTGGAGTTACTAATGCAAGAACCTTCATATCTTTACCTGTACCATGTGGTAAAGAAACCACGCCACGTACCATTTGATTGGCTTTACGTGGATCCACACCTAATCTTACTGCTAAATCTACTGAAGCATCAAACTTTGTGTATGTAATTTCTTTAAGTAAAGCTGAAGCTTCTTCTAAAGAGTAAAGTTTGTTCTTATCAACCTTTGCTCTCGCTTCTTTTTGCTTTTTTGTTAATCTTGCCATTTCAAAAATTTTAGTTTGGAGCCTCACCTCCTTTAACAGTGATTCCCATAGATCTAGCTGTACCAGCTACCATCTTCATTGCCGAACCGATTTCGAAGGCATTTAAATCTACCATCTTATCTTCTGCAATAGCTCTAACTTGATCCCAAGTTACTTTTGCTACTTTACGTCGGTTTGGTTCTCCAGATCCTTTCTTTACTTTGGCCGCTTCTAATAATTGTACTGCAGCTGGTGGTGTCTTGATTACAAATTCAAATGATTTGTCTTTGTAAACAGAAATGACCACAGGTAAAACTTTACCCGGTTTATCTTGGGTTCTAGCATTAAACTGCTTACAGAACTCCATGATATTAACTCCAGCAGCACCTAAAGCGGGTCCAACCGGTGGCGATGGATTCGCAGCACCTCCCCGAACTTGTAGCTTAACTACTTTGTCTAATTCTTTTGCCATTTTTAAATGTTTAGTGCGCTTAATCTTAATTGGAAGCAAGATTTAACGCTATCTTTATTGTAACAATTATTATAACTTTTCTACTTGCATATAGCTTAATTCCAATGGTGTTTTTCTACCAAAAATCTTTACCATTACCTCAAGCTTACGCTTTTCTTCATTAATCTTTTCGATTGTACCATCAAATCCATTGAAAGGACCATCGATTACTTTTACAGTTTCACCTTTTGTAAATGGAATTGCAACTAATGCATCTGCTTCTATAGCTAACTCATCTACTTTACCTAACATTCTGTTAACTTCAGATTGTCTTAATGGAACAGGATCTCCACCCTTAGTTTCTCCTAAAAACCCGATTACATTTGTAATGGATTTAATAATATGAGGAATTTCACCACTTAGGTTAGCTTGGATCATAATGTAACCTGGAAAATAAACTTTTTCTTTGTTTATTTTTTTCCCGTTACGAATCTGAATTACTTTTTCCGTTGGTACTAAAACCTGATCAACATAATCCTCTAAACCTAATCTAGAAATTTCATTTTCTATATAGGTCTTGATTTTATTTTCTTGACCGCTTACAGCTCTAACAACATACCATTTTTTCTCTGACATTTTCTTAGTGTATAATTGTTAGTTTATAAATTGAAAATATGCCTTTACTGCTCTACTAAAAACAGTATCTACACCCCAAATAGCTAATGAAAAAATAATAGAAAACACAGCTACTAAAACTGTTAATCTTTGAGCTTCAGGCCAAGGTGTCCAAGACACATTATTCTTTAATTCCTCAAATGATTCTTTTATATATGTTATTATTCCTGTCATTTGTTATTTATTTAGTAGTCATAATTATGACTGAATTCTGCTTAGCACGGGTTGCGAGACTCGAACTCACGACACCTGGTTTTGGAGACCAGTGCTCTACCAACTGAGCTAAACCCGTAAATAATAATCAAGGCGTCCTGTAATACAGGACACCTTAATTAACTATTTAACTGTATAGTGTTTAGTCTAAAATTTCAGTTACCTGACCAGCACCAACTGTTCTACCACCTTCACGGATAGCGAAACGTAAACCTACGTTCATTGCAATTGGTTGGATTAACTCAACAGTAATAGTTAAGTTATCACCAGGCATCACCATCTCTACACCACTTGGAAGCTCAATGTTTCCTGTAACGTCAGTTGTACGTACGTAGAACTGTGGACGATAATTGTTATGGAATGGTGTGTGACGACCACCTTCTTCTTTTTTAAGGATATAAACCTCAGCCTTAAATTTAGCATGTGGTGTTACAGATCCAGGCTTAGTAATAACCATACCTCTAGAAATCTGAGTTTTTTCTATACCTCTTAATAAGATACCAGCGTTATCTCCAGCCTCTCCTCTATCAAGGATTTGACGGAACATTTCGATACCCGTAATTGTTGAAGTTAATTTCTCAGCACCCATACCAATGATCTCAACAGGATCACCTGTGTTAGCAACACCAGTTTCAATACGACCTGTTGCAACAGTACCACGACCAGTAATTGAGAATACATCTTCAATTGGCATTAAGAATGGCTTGTCCATGTCACGCACTGGCTCTTCAATCCAAGTGTCAACAGCTTCCATTAATTCCATTACAGTATCTACCCATTTTTGCTCACCGTTAAGTGCTCCTAAAGCAGAACCAGATACAACAGGACCATTGTCACCATCGTACTCATAGAAGTTTAATAAATCTCTAACTTCCATATCTACTAATTCTAAAAGCTCTTCGTCATCAACCATATCTACTTTGTTTAAGAAAACAACGATACGTGGAATACCTACCTGACGACCTAATAAGATGTGCTCACGAGTTTGTGGCATAGGACCATCTGTTGCAGCAACAACTAAGATAGCACCATCCATTTGAGCAGCACCAGTTACCATGTTCTTAACGTAATCCGCGTGACCTGGACAGTCAACGTGTGCATAGTGACGATTTGCTGTTTGATACTCTACGTGAGAAGTATTAATTGTAATACCTCTTTCCTTCTCTTCTGGTGCGTTGTCGATTTGATCGAAATCTTTTGCTTCAGATAAACCTGCATCAGCTAATACTTTAGTAATAGCAGCAGTTAAAGTTGTTTTACCGTGATCTACGTGTCCAATTGTACCAATGTTTAAATGTGGTTTTGAACGATCGAAAGTTGCCTTTGCCATGTTTAATTTATTTTAATCTTATTTAATATTAGTGTTCAATTTTAATTCTAAATCTATCTTAGAAAAAAGAGCCAATGACGAGATTTGAACTCGTGACCTCTTCCTTACCAAGGAAACGCTCTACCCCTGAGCTACACCGGCGTAAAGTGTTTACTTCCTCATTAATCTAATGAGATTCCTGCCTTCGGAGGAATTTTTGAGCGGGAGACCGGGTTCGAACCGGCGACATTCAGCTTGGAAGGCTGACGCTCTACCAACTGAGCTACTCCCGCTTTTTGCAAGCCTTAAATCTTGCTTGATTTAATCAGAATTTTCTCGGGTTTCTCGAAGATCCTGGTTGGAAATCAATTCAAATAATTCAAAATTAATGAATTTAAATTATTTGTGGGAAGAGCAGGATTCGAACCTGCGAAGGTGAAAACCAACAGATTTACAGTCTGTCCTCGTTGGCCGCTTGAGTATCTTCCCTTTGTGTTTTCAATATTTTAAAGAACTGATTTTTAAATCCTTAAGAGCCGATAGAGGGACTCGAACCCACGACCTGCTGATTACAAATCAGCTGCTCTAGCCAGCTGAGCTATATCGGCTTTTTCTTACTTCAAAATGCCCTTTTAAGACCATAAAAAAGTCCGCTATTTCTAACGGACTGCAAATGTAGTGTTTATTTTTTTTATTCAAAACATTTTTAAAAAAATTTTACTCAACTATGAGCTCTCAATTTTTGCTTTCTCTTTTTTATCTGTCTTTCTAAAGATGCAATGGCAATATCAGCCCCTTCTTCAAATGACTTACATTGTTTTTTAACTACAAAGCTGTCTCCCGGAACACTTACCTTAGCTTCAAACACTTTGTTCTCTTTGTCGCTAGTATTTTCGACTTTTAAATACACATCCGAAGATATTATTTTATCATAAAACATATCTAATTTATCCATTCGTTTTTGTATGAAATCAATTAGTTTACGATCAGCAGTAAAGTTTACAGATTGAGTGTTTACTTTCATAGGCGTAGTTTTAAATTATACATTAGTGAAAAATCCGAAAATTCATCACCTGCTATTTTCTTAAATGCAGAATTATTTTTTATTTCTCGGATGAGATTTGGCATAGACCTTTTTTAACTCTGCTATACTATTATGAGTATAAACTTGTGTAGCTGCCAAACTAGTGTGTCCAAGAAGTTCTTTTACTGCATTTAAATCTGCACCTTCATTTAATAAGTGAGTAGCAAAAGAATGTCTTAGTACATGTGGGCTACATTTTGCTTTTGAAGATGCTATACTAAAATACTTATTTATTATTCTGTAAACAAGCATTTCGTAAATTTTAATACCCTTTTTTGTTAAAAAAAGGACCTCCTTATCTATAATAGTAGGAAGTTGATTACGATATATAATGTAAGTATCAAAAGACTGTAAAAGCGAATCAATAATTGGGATATACCTCTCCTTATTGCGTTTACCGAGTACTTTTAATTGCTTTTGAGAAAAATTTACATCCTTTAAATTTAAGTTTACGAGCTCAATTCTTCTTATTCCTGTTGAGTAGAACAATTCAACAATTAGACTGTCTCTGGCACTTTCAAAATCATTGACATCAATTGTATTATCAAGAACCTCCCTAAGTTCTTCTTGTGAAAAAGGTAAATTGACTTTCTTACCAACTTTTAATGCCTTATGCTTCTTTAATGGGTTATTTTCAATTATCTTGGTTTTTTGTAAAAACTTGTAATAAGCATTAAGAGATGATACTTTCCTATTGATACTCCGATTGGAAATTCCCTTATTCACTAATTCTACAATCCACTGTCTTATGAGGGAATATTCAACGTCATTTATATCATTAACATCATAGTGTTCTTTCAAATATTCTTGAAGTGACTCTATATCTCTAATATAAGCTAACACAGTATGTTGAGAATAATTTTTCTCAAGCAACATATAATCAGAAAACGATTTTAAACTCATACCAATTTGTAGGTGATTAAATATAACCAATTAGAAGCAAATATTGATAAATAAAAAATCCTGCATTTCGCAGGATTTAATAAATTCATTGAATAAGTCTAAAATGCCTCTTGGTCTTTTAAGATTTGAATATATTCTGCCTTTTGAAGCTGTCTTCTCAATACTTCTGAAGGCTTCATATAATGTTTACGTGACTGAAGCTGACGCTTAGTACCTGTTTTATCAAACTTGCGCTTATAGCGTTTTAAAGCCCTCTCTATATTTTCTTTTTCGTTTACCTGAATTCTCAACATAGGTCTTAACCTCCTCTCTTTTAAATTTTGCGCTGCAAATATAAAGTGATTTTTAATTTCTAGAATAAATTTATTCTTTAAATAAGGACGCTTTTTTAGTTAAGTCTTTTATCAACTTCTCATCCTCTTCACTTTCTAAAAGGACATTGTAATTATGCCAAAAGTCCTTATTGTAAGGTTTAGGTGAAAAGATATCTGCATCCCAATCTTTTTGTAATTCTAATTGCACCGTTTCATTGTCCAGGATAATTTCAGAAAACAATACTTCTTGCACGGTATAATAAAACCTTTCATTTTTATTATAACGATTCTTCTGACTCTCGGTCATTTCTGTATTTGACTTTAAACCTACAGTTACCAATTTTGGCGTTTCATAATAAACATAGTTTGGATACATTTTATCTTCATATTCCATATAATTGATTACGAGTTTATGATTTACCTGTGTATCAAACAGTCTTTTACTTCTAATTTTTTGAGCATCTGATGCTGCAATTAAATCGTACTCAATTCTCTTTATTGCATAATTATCGTAGTAAATATAAAGCCAACCATTAGCGATATAGCCTTCGTTATAAATCCCTTTGGTTTGGAGTCCTACAAAATCAAAACTTTTTTCAATCTTTATCTTGTAAATCTTGCGTTCATTATCTACCAAAATTGTATCGAGTTTGAACTGGTGTTTTTGTAGAACCTCTTCTCCAAATAGAGCATTTTCATTTTTTGAATTTCGAAGCAAATTTAATTTCCCTTTGAATAAATTTTGTAACCCATTTACTCTAGTATCATTCCATTTTATAGCTTGGATTAATTGATCCGTAGAAAGATCATCTCTATTGACATCATTAACCTTTAGTCTCTGGCCTGAATTTTTTTGATTACTATACGACACATAAGAAAAGATACTATCTATATCACGTAAGTCGTAGCTTTTACGTACTTGGTCTACATTAATTTTTAAATGTTTATTGGACGAAACCGTATATCCTGAATCGTATAGTGTAATTGCACTTTCAATAAGCCATTTAAACTCTACTTTATTTCGTTCTTTGTGACGTAGAAATCCTTTTTGGATGTAGGAAGAATCTGGAAGATTAATTTCTAATTTTTCTAGTGCTTTTAAAACAATACCATTCCCAGTGGTTGGTCTTGGTTCGGCCAATACTACCACCTCATCTAAGGTTGCAACGTCTTCCTCTAAAAAGATATCAATGGTATTATCGAATTCTTCTACTTGAACCTTATACGTCTTAAAACCAATAGAAGAAATTACTAGAGTGTCTTTCTTAAACTCATTTGGCACCAGCAATAAAAATCTTCCATCAGAATTGCTTACAGTACCTATAGTAGTATTTTGAATATAAATACTAGCATTTTCTAATGGTAAAAGTGATGTAAAATCTACTACTTTGTTTTTTAACTCGATCTGTGCATTTGCATTTAATGCAATCAAGAAAAAAATGCAGAAAAATAATTTTAGTTGTAGGTTATTAATCATAAGACATTTGAGTAAAAGACTAATCAAATGTACTAATAAATTATGTAGCTGGTTTATAGTCTTTATTATCAATACTCATTTTTGCAATGATTTCTTTGAGTATTTCTGAAGTACCTCCACCAATTGGTCCTAAACGACTATCTCTTGCTAATCTTGCCATTGGATATTCTTCCATATAACCATATCCACCCAAGAATTGGAGACATTGATAAATAACATCATCTGCCATTTTGGTTGATTGTAACTTAGACATCGTAGCTTCTTTAACAACATAGTCTCCCATATCCATCCGTTTGGCTACATAATAATTGAATTGCTTACAAATTTCCATTTGTGTCTCACATTCTGCGTAAGTATGTCTTAAAGACTGAAATCTATCTATGGTTTTTCCAAAAGCTGTTCGCTCACTCATATATTGCTTCGCATACTCTAATGCATACTCCGCTCTAGCATGTGCATTCACGCCCATTATTAAACGTTCTAATGCAAAATGTTGCATAATATAACCAAATCCTTGATTTTCTTCTCCCATTAAATTGGAAGCAGGAATTTCAACATTGTCAAAAGCAATTTCACCAGTATCAGAAGCTCGCCAACCGAGCTTATCTAATTTTGTGGCAGAAATACCAGGTGTTTCTCTATCCATTACAAATATGCTAATTCCTTTATTACCTAACTCCGGACTCGTTTTTGCTGCAACTACGAGATAGTCACTGTAAACTCCGTTTGTTATAAAAGTCTTAGACCCGTTAAGAACATATTTATCACCTGTTTTTACTGCTGTAGTTCGCATACCTGCGACATCACTTCCTCCAAAAGGTTCTGTAATACATAAGCATCCTATTTTATCACCTGTAATACTAGATGTTAGATACTTCTCTTTTATAGCGTCATCACCTTCTTTATTAATATGCGTCATTGCTAAATAAACATGAGCCCAAATCGCAGCTGCAAATCCACCAGAATTAATTTTTTGTAATTCTTCAAGTAAAATAATTGTGTAGAACAAGTCTAAATCCAACCCACCATAGGCTTCAGGATAGGCTAAACCAAAGTAACCCATTTCACCGAATTTCTTCCAAATAAATCTATCCAAATTCCCATGCTCCTCCCATTTCTCAATATGAGGAACAACTTCTTTATGTAAAAAATCCCTAAGACTTTCTCTAAATAAATTATGCTCTTCGGTAAAATATAAGGTCGACATTCTTTGCAATTTTTAAAGATGCAAATATAACTTAATTATCTCATACTTATTCATTGGGAAATCTTCAACTTTTGTTAATTCTTCTAAAGATTTAAAGCCATCCCTTAAGGTTCTTTCTTCAATAATATTATTTGCAACTTCGTAATCAACATATTTGATTAATACTAACTCATCTCTAGTGGCAGTATTTAGGTTGTAAGTGGTTATTTCCCTAGGCGTTTTTACCGCAAACTCTTTTTCAATATTTTCGATCACCTCTGGAGATAAACCATAAACCTCTGTCAATTCAATCATAGAATGAAAACCACCTTTATACCTACTACGATATTGAGTTATTCGCTTTGCTAGTTTTTCACCAATACCATAAGTTTTTTGTAACTGTAATTCTGAAGCTGTATTCAAATCTTGTTTTTGATCAAAAGTCTTGTCTATATCAGAAGCGTAACTTGAATATTTTGATTTTGTCTTTGGATTTGTAACCCACTCTGGAAACTTAAAATATGGTGAAATTGTTGCTAAAAGAGAATCGGAAACCTGAGTTACTTTTTGAAAGTCTTTTGCAGAGTTGACCCATTGATTATTTGATCTAAATTGATGAAGTCTATCAATTTCTTCATTACTCATCCCTAAAGTATACCCTTTATAATCAGTTATATAATTTGGATTGAATGGATAAATCTTTGGTTTATTGTTCTCAATTTCTACTGCGCACAGGGAATCTATTTCTTTTCTGAGCTCCTCAATATCCGGATTATTAGAGTAATTATTTTCATTACCAAAATCCACGAACATATAAACACATTGAATTACTGTAATAATAAATAGCAATAAAAAAATCCCATTTCGCTGTTGGTTTGAAAACTGGAAATGGGATTTCATATTGTCAAATTATTTAAAGCTTCTCATTTAGGTCAATCGCTCCATCATCAATAGCTTCCTCTTTCACATTGATAGCTTTATAATACTTATTCAGTTCTTTTTTAATTATTGGTGATAATAATATAACACCAATTATGTTAGGTACAACCATTGCAAAAATCATGGCATCTGAAAAATCGATAACCGCGCCTAAACTAATTGAAGCTCCTACAACCACAAAAAACAAAAACAGGATTTTATAGGCTAAATCGATAAGTTTTCCTTTACCGAATAAGAATACCCAACCTTGCATACCATAGTACGACCATGAAATCATAGTTGAAAATGCAAATAAAATTACAGCAATTGTAAGTATAATAGAGAAGTGTGGTATAACAGAATCAAAAGCTGTTGCTGTAATTTCTACACCTTCTTTTATTTCAACACCATATTGCATAAAACCACCATCAAAATTAGTAATTACAATAACTAACGCTGTCATTGTACAAATAACCACGGTATCTACAAATGGTTCTAATAAAGCCACAATACCTTCTGACGCCGGATATTTTGTTCTAACCGCAGAATGCGCAATTGCCGCTGATCCTACACCAGCTTCATTTGAAAACGCCCCCCTTCTAATACCTTGTATCATAACACCAACAAGACCACCTGCTATGCCAAGACCTGTAAAAGCGCCGTCAAAAATCAAACCGAAAGCATCATCTATTAAACTAAAGTTAGCCCCAAGAATTATAAGTGCCGCTAAAACATAGACACCTGCCATAAAAGGAACAATTTTCTCAGTTACTTTAGCTATTCTTTTTATTCCCCCAATTATTACCACAGCAACCAAAACAGCCATTACTAGTCCAAAATATAGACCTGCGTTGTCAGAATTTTCTAGATTGAACAACTTCACAAATTGCGCTGCAGCCTGATTAGCTTGAAACATATTACCGCCTCCAAAAGAACCACCAATAACAAATATTGCAAAAAGAACGGCGAGTACTTTACCAAAACCACCCATTCCCTTAGATTTTAACCCTTTGGTTAAATAATACATTGGACCACCATATACTGTTCCATCCTCTGCAACATCTCTATATTTTACACCTAATGTACATTCTGCAAATTTTGATGCCATACCTAAGAGACCAGCTATTATCATCCAAAATGTAGCCCCTGGACCTCCTATTGAAAGTGCAACTGCAACACCTGCAATATTCCCTAAACCAACAGTCGCCGATAAAGCAGCTGTTAACGCTTGAAAATGTGACACCTCACCATCTGCACTTTCATCACGTATTGTTTCAATTATATTTTCTTGCTCATTTGGCGTAACATCTCCATATAGAGTGTCCGCTCCATGTTTTTCAATATCTTCATATTGACCTCTTACCACCTTTATAGCGGTTCTAAACCCTGTGACATTTATAAATTTAAAATAAAGTGTGAAAAAAATTGCACCACCAACTAAAACAATCAGAACCCATGGAATTTTATAGGTTTCAGAAAATGGAATTTCATAAAAAATACCGTCTACAAACCACCCTGTATAGTCTTTAAATATTTTATCTATTTTTTCTGAGGTCGTTTCTTGGGCAAAGTTTAGCAAAGGAAACACAAGTGCAAAAATTGAAAGAAAATATTTCTTCATAGGAATAGTTATTAGTTAGTTTATTGCTTTTTAGGGCGTGAAGATGCTAAAAAAAACGAGTTTTTAAAGACTTAGTCGTTAAAATGGGCTTAAAATCTAGGCAATATTATATTCAGAATTTAGGGTCTCAATTTGTTCTGGCCTGCCAAGAACAACAATTTTAGAGCCAGGCACCAATCTTGTGTCCGCTTCTGGATTTACTATGTATTCTCCATTGGTATCTTTGAACCCTATTACTGTACAACCAGTTTTTTTTCTTAAATCTAATTCCCTAATGGTTTTTACGATTTTAGCATTGTAAAGTTGTTCGACTTTAACTTCCTCTACGTTAATATTTTGCTCACCAACAATACCTAAATTATCAATAAATTCAATTAAATCTGGTATAACAACAAGTGACGCCATATGGTCTCCACCTATTTTATCTGGTAGTATAACGTTGTTTGCACCTGCCAATTTTAACTTATTATATGAAGTTTCTTGAGAAGCTCTACTAATAATTGTCATCTTACTATTTATCTGTCTGGCAGATAATACAACAAATAGATTATCTGCATCACTAGGCAAAGCAGATATTAATGTACTTGCTCGTTCTATTCCAGCTTCAATCAGCGTTTCATCTTCATTAGCATTTCCTAATACAAATGGTACACTTTCCTCTTGCAAGCGCTCAATAATCTCCTTGTCCTTTTCTATTATTACAAAAGGCTTATTATAAGTTCTCAATTTACTGGCAGCTTGTTTTCCATTGCGACCAAATCCACAGATAATTATGTGGTTTTTCATTGCTTCAATTTCCTTTTGCATCTTTCTTTGTTTTATGTCCTCTAAATTGTTTCTACTAAGAATATATTCTGTTATAATTGATATTGCATAACCTACAATTACCACACTTGAAAGTATCAAAAATACAGTAAAGATTTTGGCCGTATTATCCAATGGATTAACCTCCTCAAAACCAACTGTTGTAATGGTTATAACAGTCATGTAAATTGCGTCAATCCAGGTGTAATCTGCAATTATTTTAAATCCT
Source organism: Winogradskyella vincentii (assembly GCF_020166345.1). Lineage (GTDB taxonomy): Bacteria > Bacteroidota > Bacteroidia > Flavobacteriales > Flavobacteriaceae > Winogradskyella > Winogradskyella vincentii. Next base: position 31,527 of record NZ_JAIUJS010000001.1, read on the forward strand.
AAAATACCTATAAAAAGCACCAGTATTAATAATAAAAGTGCTGTATATATTTTAGATCGAAAAAATTTAAGTAAAGGATTGTGCATAGTTATAAATCAAATACCGACGACCGTTTTGTGTAAATAATATCTTTAATTCTCATCCAAAAAGCTAAAAACAAATATAATGCAAAACCAAAACCTACAGTAACAAATGTAAGGTACATAAAAGACGTTCTTACAATCTTAGCTCTTATTCCTAATCGGTCGGCAATACGTTGACAAACATAGTAACCATGTTTTTGAAAATAAAGCAGTAATGCATAAAATATATTCATATTGCAATTTACTTAATTTTTAGTGATTAGGTTGTTTCCTATGGCACATTGCAAGCATTTATTTTTATCACAATATTCCTGCTTTAATTGCAACAAAGATTGAGAATTACAAGCATTATGGTCAAACGTTCTTAATTTAAAAAATTTATCAACTACGCTATTTTTTTCAACATTAAGTGATTTTATTATTGACAACAGTTCTTCTTCAATAAATTTTCCTTGTGAATTAGCATAGGCAAATTTTATAGGAATTATGGTATTGATTATTAATAGATCAATGAATGATTTAGTTAACAATTTGTTACTACTTGTGGATTCTTTTGAAAAGGTATAATGACTCTTCCAATAATCGGTTACACCCACTTTGAATAAGCAATAAAAATCATCTTTTTTCTGTAGACTTATAATTTTTGAAAACAGGTTGTCTTCAATATTATATAGATTTACTACTTGTGATAATCTTATTGTCGGAAAATTTGGAGGTCTTAGTCTAAAAAACTGTAAAGGAATTACTCCTTGATTAGTTAGTTGATATTTATGCTTTAAAAAAGTATATCGTTCCTTTAGGTTAGCAACATACAATTCTTCTGAATCAACTTCTAATAATCCTGCTTGACCAAATAACAGAGCCTCAAAATCTTGGCAATTATTCCTCACTTTTCTTATTATCGAATAATCAATTGATTTGCCTAAACTTAACATTGCCTCTGAATTGACATTAAGGCCAAAGTTTTTTAACAATAACTTGAATAGCACAGATTCCCAGTTGTTCTGAGATTGCCTAAGTAGCTCATTTATGCTATTAGATTTTCGTTGAAGTCTTTCAAAATAAAGTCTTTCTAACCAATTATTGAGTGTGAAATCATCAACGTCTCCGAAATCTTTTTCGCAGTTTATCCATGATTTTGACTTGATCAAACTCTTATAATTATATAATAGACTTACATCTACATACGGTTTTAGCTCCAGTGTAGGTATCAAAGTATTGTCTTTTCTAAATATATCACTATCATGCTCCCATACTACATGGAGAATAACATTGTCATACGCCTTATCACGTTCGTGATTATGTACATACCAATCTGAAGATTTTAAATGAATTTCAACATTGCCAGCCCAGAGCTGTTCAGCAATTATAAGTTGAGAATTAAAGAAATCAGGGCCAGAATTAAAATTGTGCTGTCCAAGATTCTTAATGACAATAGGTTGCCCATTAGTAGTTTTTAAATTTGCAGAATCAAAGGCCTTGTATTTCCAAATGTAATGAAGAAAGTCTTCTTGCATAATCCGAAAATAGTAAAAGAAAAGCTCTTAAACTATACTACCTCCTGATTTTCTTTGCTATAAAAACTTAGTAGACTATGCAATTGGTTAACATCGAAAGGTTTGCTCAAATAACCATTCATTTTAAAACGTTCAATCTTTTCATTTACTTCAGACTGTGTAAATGCAGTTAAAGCAATAATTGGTATTGACGCTTTACTTTCGTCAGTTAAATTTCTGATTTCTCTTGTGGTTTGATAACCATCTAAAACTGGCATTTGAAGATCCATTAAAATTAAATCGAAATCATTATTCTCATATACATCCAATAACTCTTGGCCATCATTTGTAATTGTAAAATCAACCGACCACTTTGTTAGGAGTTTTTTCAATAATAAAACATTGAGATTGTTGTCCTCTGCAACCAAAACCTTTAAATCAATGGCATCTGTGTTAGCCATTAAGTTCTTTTTAGATATGGTTTTTTCACCAGAATGTTTAAAAGGTACATCGAACCAAAATGTTGACCCATTACCTATTTGGCTCTGTAAATGAAGTTCACTTCCTTGGATTTTAAGGAGTTCTTTGCTAATATATAATCCTAAGCCAGAACCTCCATACAGCTTTGAGGTGTCGTTATTAGCTTGAACAAAACTTTTGAAAATATCCTTTTGTTTATTGTAAGACACTCCAATACCTGTATCCTCTACGGTAAAACGCACAACACAATTGTCTTGATTATTCTCAATTAATTTTATATAAAATGCCACACCACCTTCGTGCGTAAATTTAAATGCATTACTCAGTAGGTTCTTTAATACTTGAGATAACTTTAAGCTATCGCCTCTTAATATAGATGGCAGTTCACTATCTACAATCGTTTCAAAAACAAGTTCTTTTTTCTGTGCGGTCTGCTTAAAGTGTAATTGAATGTTTTGAACCAATTCCGTAATATTAAAATCTTCTTCAACAAGTTTGATTTCTTCCGACTTAAACTTGTTAAGATCTAACAAATCATTTATTAATGCCAATAAATGCTCACTAGAATATTTTAAAACCTGCAAATTCTCCAATTGTTCCGGTAAAAATTTCTCCATCAACAATATGTCAGACATACCAATTACAGCATTTAACGGTGTTCTAATTTCGTGAGACATTGTAGATAAAAATGCATCCTTGGTTTTGTTTGCTTGGTTTAACTGTATTTCAGTTTCTTTTAACTGAGTAACATCAATCATTGTACCAATGGTGCCAATATTTTTACCCTCAGAATCCTGTATTAATTCTAGTTTTAGTTGAATCCAAACTTTCTCGCCATTTGGTCTAATATATTTAAATAGAGTACTATAATCATCTTTCCCCTCTTTTAAAAATCTCCTGATTCTCTTCTTTTCCGCCTCATTTTTACCAAATAAAAAATCCCTATACTTATGATTTAAGGCTTTTTGAACAGGTATTCCTGTTAAATCTTCCCAAGCCTTATTTAAATATTTGTAATTGCCCTCCATATCGGTCTTAAATATGACACCTTCTATAGTATTGACAATTGTTTCAAGATCATTTCTTACATCAATAACTGTTGATCTTAATGCTTGATTTAACTTGAATTGCTCATGCGAACTTTGCTCTAGAATAATTTCAATATGCTTAACATCGTCGTCGAAACTATTATATGCATCATTGACCACATTAAAAAATTCCTTGAATTTTTTGAGATCTTCTTTCTCAAAATTCGCATTCTTAATCTGCCTGCGTAATAATCTATGTAGATTCTTTTCTAGCATTCGGACAAGGTAGTAATGGTCATGGTTTGATTATGCAACTCACATGGCGAGAATTTACCAAATGGTGCTATTTCGCCATAAGAATAAAATCCAGTTATTTTCGATTTTTTACCTACAATGTCCTGAACAACTTCTACTTCTTCTTCAACAAGTTGTTTAAGTACAAATCGCCTGCCTACACAACTTATTAAAATAGAAAGCTCAGCATTTTCCTTAGAAATTTTAAAGGCTCCTTTTGCAGAATCTTCTGCACCATCGATAAGTCTATCTATATTAGCCTTCATAAGTCTAACATATGAACCAGTTGGTATGTTACCAGCAAAAGTTAAACTTTGGTCTTCTTCATTTACACCTAAAATAGTCCTTACTACAGGTATATCATGATCATTCACTCTCATACTTAATGGAAACAACAATCCTGAACTTGGTAGGTTCTTAGCATTATCTCCCAAAAAGGACTTATAAAGTTCTAAGGCTGGTAAGCCATCTAATTCATAAAGTACGTTCTTATCTGATTTGGTTACAAGTCTGTCTATTCCAAAACTATCCCAGCCACCCTTAGAACTGAAGCCAACTTTTAAATCGTTACCGTAAAATCCAATACCAACAATTATTTTGTTTGATATAGTATCATTGGCAACAATAAAAGTATCTTGGAAATTACCTGAATCACCAGCTAAACCACCTGTAATACTAGTATTTGGTAATACATTTTTTAAACCATCAACTAACTCAGCACCGTTTACATTTAATCCATCGCTAAGTACTAGTACATGTTTAAGTCCACCAGATTTTAATTTACTAGCTAATGTTGCGCCAGCATTAAAACTTTCATCCATGGAGTTAATATGAACCTGTTCAATGGTGTGTGCAGTTTTTTCAAGCTCAATAGCTGTTAATGAAACGCTATCGTCATTGACTTTTACTCCAGAAATTTCTCCAGCAGTTGAACATCCCATAATGGTTGCGTCTGGGTGTAACTTGCGCAGTGTTGTTAATAATTTCTTCTTTCCTTTGAATGTTGGTGAGATAAAAAGCAGGAATATACTTGCCTTTATTTTAATTGTAGGTACCACATCATGCCAGGACGCATCTGTTAAAGACAGTTGCTCTACTTTCATCGCTCATTAGTTTAAATTTAGGGCAAAATACACTTTATCGAATAAATATGCATTTTAGCGAAGATATGGCATAAATCATCTAAAATCCAAATTTTTTGATTGAAAATAATTGTAAAAGCCACTAAATCAGCACAAATTCAAAATAATTTTAAGGTTTTTTCTTACAAGAATAAAATTATAACTTATTGTAATTAAACATATTAAAAAATTACCTTGAAAGTTTATGTTTAATTTTATATTTTGTAATAAAAAATTAGCAATGAAATATTCAATTTTAACATTATTGGCCCTTTTTGCCCTTTTTAGTTGTAATAATGATGACGACACAGAATACTCTGCTATTGCAGATTTTATTGGAGAATGGGAAATTGAAGGACGCACACTTGATGATGGTTTACCAGCGGAAATTGTTGATGAGTCTCTTGTATTCTCTGAAGATAATAATTTTGAAGACTTAGTTGGTCGTTATACTTTGTCTGGTGAAACAGAATCCACAGGCCATTTCTTTATCAGCACACCCAGTTATGATCTGAATTTTGAAAATTCTATTGGTGAAATATTAACTACAGACTTTAATATTTATAATGGCATTCTCACGCTTGAATATATAAATAACGATGGACAACTCGTTCGAGAAGTCTGGCGCAAAAATTATTACTACGAGACCGAATAGAAATTAGGTTTATTCTATATAACCCATTTCGCGCATCCAGTCGTCATTAAACATCTTACCAACATAACGACTACCATGATCGTGAAATAAAACCACTACTACATCTTCTGGTTTAAAATGCTCTTTAAGTTGCAATACACCTTTGATAGCTGCACCTGCTGAATTACCTAAAAACATTCCTTCCTCCTTTGCTAATTTCTGAGTATAGACTGCTGCATCCTTATCAGTAACCTTTGTAAACCCATCTATGATTTCAAAATTTACATTTGCTGGTAGTATATCTTCGCCAATACCTTCCGTAACATATGGATAAATTTCATTCTCATCAAAAACACCAGTTTCATGATATTTCTTAAACACAGAACCGTAGGTATCAACACCCCAAACCTTAACGTTAGGATTCTTCATCTTTAAATAACTCCCTACACCAGAAATGGTACCACCTGTTCCTACACCTACAACAAAATGGGTCACCTTTCCATCTGTTTGTTCCCAAATTTCTGGACCTGTTGTTTTAAAATGTGCCTTACAATTACTAGGATTATCATATTGGTTGACATACCAAGAGTTTGGTGTTTCTTCACCCAGTCGTTTTGAAACTGAATAATAGCTTCTAGGATCCTCTGGCTCAACATCTGTCGGGCAAACTATAACCTCAGCTCCAACGGCTCTTAAAACATCCATTTTTTCTTTAGACTGTTTGTCACTAATTACGAAAATACATTTATACCCTTTAACTATAGCAGCCAAGGCTAATCCCATTCCTGTATTACCCGAAGTACCTTCAATAATGGTTCCGCCAGGTTTTAATCTTCCATCAGCTTCGGCATCTTCAATCATCTGTAATGCCATTCTGTCTTTTACAGAATTACCAGGATTAAATGTTTCATATTTTGCTAAAACCAGACAGGGCAACTCCTCTACCAATTTGTTCATCTTAACAAGTGGTGTGTTACCAATGGTTCCTAATATATTTTCAACGTAATCCATAATTTTCTTTTGCGGTGCAAATTTAAGGTAAATATGAGAAGTTAATAGTTAAAACTTGGTTATGTTTTTAATTTACAATTAATCAAACCTGATAGCTTTAATGGGCGATATTTTAGCAACTATTATTGACGGTATCATTAGCATTAACAAACACGCAATAAAGGTTCCCAGATTGAGATACAATATATAATCCAAGCTTAAGTAAACAGGTGCTTCAGTAACATAGTAGGTATCTGGATCTAGAGGGAAAAGTTTAAAATACTTTTGAGCCATTAAAAGCCCTAAACCAATTAAATTACCCCATATCAATCCAAGACCAATCAAGTAAGATGCATTATAGAGGAATACTTTTCTTATACTCCAATTAGAAGAACCTAAAGCTTTCAAAATACCAATCATCGTAGTACGCTCAAGAATTAATACTAGCAAGGCCGTAATCATGTTAATGCCAGCTACAATTATCATTATCACAATAATCCCATATGTATTATTATCAAAAATTTTAATCCACTCAAAAACCGTGTAATATTTTTGGTCTACAGCAGTTGCATTTAACAACGAAGGAATTTCTTGATAAACCGCTTTTGTTTTATCTTCTAACAAGCGATAATCATCTATGAATACTTCAAAATTACCAACTTGATTGGCATCCCATTTATTAAGTCTTTGTATGTGCCGTATATCAGCAATGCAAAACTTCTCATCTAATTCTTGGAAACCTGAATTATAAATACCAACAATTTCGTAATTAATAGTACGTGGAAGTTTATTGAGGTTTTCGCTAAAAAGAGTTTGAAATTTGTCTCCAACTTTGAAGCCTAATCTATTTGCTAGGTATTGAGAGATTAATATTTCCTCGTTTCGTTTTCCAGTAAAATCCGGAAGCCTACCTTCAATCAAAAACTCCCTAAAATATTGCCAATCATAGTCAGCACCTACCCCTTTAACAACAACGCCCTCAAAATCAGTTTCCGTTCTTATAACTGCAAATTTTGTTGCTACACCTTGTACATGACTTATTCCTTCAATGGATTTAAACTCTGGATAAAAGTCTTGATTCAATGAAATTGGCACCTGAGATTCATCAGATGCATTAGAATCATAATTGGTAATTTCTATATGACCATTAAATGCAACGACCTTGTCTCTAATTTTCTGTTGTAGACCTAAACCAGTGGCTATGGCAATTAACATAACAATTATACCAATAGCTATAGCGGCAATTCCAATTTTAATTATTGGAGCCGAAACACTACTTTTATACGTTTTATTGCCAATTATACGTTTGGCTATAAACAACTCGAAATTCAAACCTATATATGCATTTTAAGGTAATCAAAAATACAGTTTTATTATTTGTTATAGTAGCCATTTCTTGCAGTAATAAAATGAAGAATAATTCTGGTTTAACAGAAACGAATTCTGATTCCAAGCAAAGAGACTCTACTATAATTGTCGGTGCAAATAGAACCGATTTATATTTACCTGTTATTGAAGGAAAGCGAATTGGGATTGTTGCCAATCAAACCAGTGTAATTTTTCATAAAGACGAGGATTCAGTTTTTTGGGTAGATCCCGAAACTAATGAAACTGGTTTTGAAAAAACCATTCTTAGCTATACACATTTAGTTGATTCTCTCTTAAGTCTAGAAATTGATGTTAAAAAAGTATTTGCACCTGAACATGGTTTTAGAGGCACTTCAGATGCAGGTGAATTGGTAAAAGACGGTTTAGATACAAAAACAGGATTGCCTATTTTTTCTCTTCATGGAAAACACAAAAAACCAACCAATTCACAGTTAAAAGATTTAGATTTTTTGATTTTTGACATACAAGATGTAGGTGTTAGGTTTTACACTTACATTTCAACATTGCATTATATCATGGAGGCCTGTGCCGAAAATGGAATTCCAGTTTTAATCTTAGATCGTCCCAACCCAAATGGCAATTATGTTGATGGCCCAGTATTGGAAAAAGAACATAGTAGCTTTTTAGGTATGCACCCAATTCCCTTAATTCATGGAATGACTATTGGAGAATATGCGCAAATGATTAATGGCGAAGGCTGGTTAGCTAATGGTAATACCTGCGATATTAAAGTAATTACCATAGAGAACTACTCGCATGATAGCACATACAGTTTACCCATACGTCCTTCGCCTAATTTACCTAACGACCATGCAATAAAACTATACCCTAGTTTGGGTTTATTTGAAGGTACAACGATTAATGCTGGTAGAGGAACAGAATTTCAATTTCAACGTTACGGTGCACCAAATTTAGATAGGAATCATTATCAATTTAGTTACACACCAATTTCAAATTTTGGTGCAAAATACCCAAAACACAAAGGTAAGCTTTGCTATGGTGCAGACTTGGCTCATGTAAAAGCTGATAGACTTTTCTCCTTAGAATACATTATGGATGCCTACAATAATTCCATGGACAAAACTAAGTTTTTCGTGACCGATAACTTTACTAAACATGCAGGGACAGAAAAACTACAAAAACAAATAGAGTCTGGTATGAGTGAAGCTGAAATTAAATCTACTTGGAAACAGGGTCTTGAAATATATGAAAGCAAAAGATCGAGATATCTAATTTACGATTAGTCATTATTGACGGATATTGTTTTGGCAGGTTCAGTTGCCACAATACGTTTCTCAGTAATTAAATTTACAGGTTCTGGCTTAGGAATTTCTTTCAAAATTTTTATTACAAATACAAATCGTTTAGGTGATTGTACTGCAACCATTACATGCTTGCCAACACTTAATTTGTGTAATGGAAGTTTGTAAATGGTATCATTGATGTAAAAATCTAATTCTCTTGAGTAATCTTTATTAATGGAATAAAGAGAGTTAATTTTTTTATTACTTCTAAGTAATAAAGTATCCTTAGTTGAATTTAACTCGTGGATTAAATTTTTTGCCTGGATATTTCTATTTTTCTCTAGCTTAACGTAATTTTCTTGAGCCTGAAGTGTAAAGCTCAATAAAAAAACGAGTACTACTACGATGCAAATTCGTATTAAATTTTTCAAGGTAAATTATTAAGTTAAACATTATCGTTCACTCAACAGTAATTAATCAATCCGAGCCAAACATAGTTTTATTCAGATTAATTGTACAAAAAATCCTACCAAATACAAAAAAAATAGAAGAACGACCAAATTTGTTAATAACCCTGTTAATAACTTTGGGCTTCAAGGATTTTTATCAGTCGATCTGGATAGTCTGTTATAATGCCATCAACCTTTAGCTTAATCATATATTTCAAATCTTCTTCTTCGTTAATTGTCCAAGGAATAATGTCAAAACCTTCTGATTGAAACTTTGATACATTTTTTGGATTTAACAGTTTGTAGTATGGGCTAAGAATTTGTGGTTTATAAGTCAGTATTGATAATTTATCATTGATAATTTCATCTTCATCCACAAGCAAAGCAACCACCATTTTCGGGTACTGAACCTTAATTTCTTCCAGTATATTTAAATCAAAGGATTGCAAATTGACTCTGGTTATTAATCCTGATTTCTTTAATTCCTCTATAACAATTGAAACGTACTCTTTTGGATGTGGTGTGTACTCACCATAATATTCGACTTCAGATTTAATTTCGATATTAAATTTGACCTCCGAATTGTTAGATTTTACTAGTTTAAAGACATCACTCAATAGTGGTTTATAGATTTTAATTTTAGTCTGGTCTGGAAAATCTGGATGAAACTTTGTACCACAATCAAATTCCTTAATCTGTGCGTAATCCATATTATAGAGGTTGTAGCCCAAGACTTCATCATTTACGATTTCTTCACCTTTTGGATCTAAACAAATAAGTGGATTCATAAAAGGCTCGTGTGAGACAACAACCTTTTTATCTTTAGATACGACAATATCTAATTCTAGGGTATTAACACCCAATTCAGTAGCCTTTTTAAAAGCTGGCATTGAATTTTCTGGAAACAAACCACGCCAACCTCTATGGCCTTGAATATCAATTTCAGGATGTTTTGTACAACTCATAAAAACACAAAAGGTAATGAGAAAACAACTATTCCTCAACATCTGTAGAGAGCGTCGGTTTTTCGTACTTCTGAAATGGTTGTTTTAGAAGATCTTTGATGTTACTATTCTTAGCTTCATCGGGAAAAACATCTACACCATAAACCAGTTTTTCTCTATCTAAATACAGATAAGTGCCAAATAACCGATCCCAAATACTAAAAATGTTGCCATAATTAGAATCTGTATATGGTAAGCGATAATGATGATGCGTTTTGTGCATATCTGGAGACACAATCACATAGCTTAATACCTTATCAAAACCCTTTGACATTTTAATGTTGGCATGTGTAAACTGAGTAAAGACCAAAGACATTGATTGGTATAAAAATACCAATGCTATTGGTGTTCCTATGACAAATACACCAAACAATGTGAACGTAAATCTAATAACGCTTTCAATTGGATGATGTCTATTTGCAGTGGTTGTATCAACCTTATGGTCTGTATGATGCACCAAGTGAACCATCCATAATGGTTTTACCTTATGCTCAACATAATGTGCTAAGTATGCACCGAAAAAGTCTAAGAGTAACACGCCCAATAATGCATATAACCATAATGGTATTTCAGGAATCCAATTTAAGATTCCAAAGTCGTTTGCAACTACCCAATCAGCAGTACCGAGTAGTAACCAAGCTAAACTGAAATTTATAATCACAGTAGTCAAAGTGAAAAACAAATTTGGTATTGCGTGTTGCCATTTCTTATAACGAAATTTAAATAAAGGGACGCCACTTTCTAAGATCCAGAAGAAGGCTAATCCACCAACCAAAATTATACTTCTGTGTGAAGATGGTATAGTTTCAAAATAGTTTATTATCGTTTCCAATAATTTAGAGATTTATATTTATAATTTTTTCTGCTTTTTTCAAATTTAATGAAGATACTTTACTTTTCCATACCTCAGCACTTTCATCATCCTTTAGACATTTATTTGCTGTATAATAAAGGAAAGCTAATAAGGCCTCATTATTTTCTGTGACCTCACTTTTTTCGAGCTTCTTTAGCATCCGCAACACTTTTTTAGGACGTTTTAAATATAAATATTGCTGAATGCTTAATAATTCGCAACGATACAACAAAGAAGCCTTACCATCTGATTTAGCATTTTGAGCAAACTGGATTGCTTCTTCTAAGTAAATATTAGATAAATCAACAATTTTAGATCGCGTGTCTTCTCTTGTATATAGTGTTAATTCAAGGTATTTTGATGCCAAAAAGTAGGCAGAATAAAATGATTGTTGCTTGTAATAATTAGTCAGTTCACTTGAAATAAACTGGGTGTTTAAAGCGTAGGCCTCTATTATTTTTGTAATATCCTGAAGCTCTTCTGTGTAATTATTAACATTAAGGATATTACCATTTATATCCATAATTTTAATTGAGTCATCATTAAATTTATCAATATAGCTTTGTTTTCTTTTGCCTTTTATTTTTAAATATAAATCAGCATATTCGTCTTCATTCACAATAACAGGCACAAAATTCTGCCAAATTAATGGGCTTAATTTTTCATCTGAAAATAGATTTGGTATAACTAAATATCTACCTCTATTATCCTGAACAACCACAGGATAATCATAATAGGTAGATTCTTCCCATACCATTAAGACCATCTTATTTTGAACCAATGCCAATTTCTGGGCAATATCTAAAGACCTCATCCACTGCTGAGCAGTTAATTGGCCAACACAACTCAAAATAAATAAGACTAAAAGAATATGTTTTTTCATAGTTTTTAATGTTCAGAGAATCAAAAATTATTCCAATACCATAGATTTAAATTTTAATCCGCTTCTTCATTTCTTCGACAATATTATACGCTGCAGGGCAAATGGCAACATTCTTTAACGTAAGATTAGAAATCTGATGAAACTTCTTTCTATCTGTGTGCGGAAATTCACGACATGCCTTTGGTCTAACTTCGTAAATGGAACAATAGTTATCTGCTCCTAAGAATATGCAAGGAACAGATTGCAAAACATAATCATTTTCTTCATCAATCTTCAAATAAGTTTCAATAAACTTTTGCTCCTTTAATTTAAAATGTTTTGAAATGCGCTGAATATCCTTGTCCGTAAATAATGGTCCTGTGGTTTTGCAACAATTAGCACATTCTAGACAATCGGTGCGTTCAAACTCATCTACATGCAATTCTTGCATTAAATAGTCGAGTTGTTTTGGTGGTTTCTTCTTTAATTTCTTAAAAAAAGATTTGTTTTCGTTATGCTTATCTTTGGCCAGTCTTGGAAGCTTTTCGATTTGGTCTTGCATAGCACAAATTTAATTAAAGTTATTCAGAAAAAATGAATCATACTGTTTTCCTAAAAAATGAATAAAGATCTATTTGGAATAGCATTACTAGATTATCACAATGATAAGTATACAGAAGATATTATCACTTGGACAAGTATCTCAGATGAGGATGTACTGCCTCTACCCTATTTATTTAGAGACTTTAATGAAATGCCTAAATTAGAGCAAGAGGCACTTAACCTGGCTAGCGGGAAAATATTGGATGTTGGTTGTGGTGCTGGTAGTCACTCCTTATGGCTACAACAAAAAGGACTTAATGTAAAAGGAATAGATATTTCTGAAGGTGCAGTTGAAGTGGCAAAAAAGAGAGGTGTGAAAAATGTTGAACTAAAATCCTTATTAGAAGAGAGTGAAACCTTTGATACTATCTTACTACTTATGAATGGTACTGGGATTTTTAAAAAACTATCTGAAGTCTTCAACCATTTAAAACATTTAAAAACATTGCTCAATACAGGCGGTAAAATCCTGGTAGATTCATCAGATTTATCCTATATGTACCATGACGATGATGGAGGTACATGGATTGAACTAAGCAAAAATTATTACGGTGAACTCGATTATTTTATTAGCTATAAGGGTGAAGAAGAATTACCGATGGAATGGCTTTACTTAGATTTTGACACTTTAAATAATGCCAGTAATATGGTTGGTTTAAAATGTACTAAAATAATGGATGGCGATCATTTTGATTATTTGGCACAATTAGAATTATAATACTTAACAATTGCTTGCAAATCTTCTTTTTTAAATTCTTTATTATCGAGTTTTGCTCTTAATGATGGGCAATCTGAAAAATACTCCATTGCCCTTTTTCTAAAAGATTTGGACAAACTCACCTGATTAAAAACCTCAGCTTTTCTGCCTTCTCTAAACAACATTACCTGATTATGGCTTCCCATATAACCAGGCACAAATGTAGGTGCAGATCCTGGTGCACCAGTATGTTGCCATGAACCAGCATTTTGAACCATTACTGTTCTTCCTACGAGCCTCAATTTACCTTCAACTAAAATCTCAGCAAACCCTAATTTGGTTTTCTTTTCGTTCAAAAAAATTGGTATGTACGTTTCCACTCTGGTCTGTTCAATTCTTTTACCATCTACTTTTTCCTTGTACTTAATGGTGAAAACTGCACTATCAATTTCTTTTGGTTCGTATTTTATTTTTTTGGCTTTCTTGTTTGTTCTAAATTTTAATGACTCCTTTTTTAAATTAATACCTGCTGACATCATTGGTATACTCGCTTGACCATTTATCACCTTGCCATTTTTTAGGTGAACAACTGCCTTTGTCCAACCATATTGAGCATTAACTTCTGTAGCCATTACAATTAAGAAAATGCAAAAGAGTAACTTTCTAATCATCTTTAGGGATTTGAAATAAGGCGAAATATAAGAAAAGTATTACTTATAAATCTTATGCTAGAAGTCAAATTGATATGTAGCACCAGCCAATGCCTGAATACCTTGAACCGGGAAATTTAAATACCTCTGGTAATCTTGATTTGCAATATTATTCACCTTCGCAAAAACCGATAATTGGTCATTGATTTTATAACCTAAATGGGCATTAGCATCAAAATAACTATCTAATGTTATTGGAGTTGGGTCTGGGAAAATTAGAGTGCCAACCAATAGTAATTGGTCTTTTCGCTCTCCGACATAAAAGGCACTTGCACCAGCATACCACTTTTCAGAAATTTGAACATCCATAAAAATAGAACCGGTTATATCTGGTAAGTTCCAAGCCTCTTCCTGATTGTCTAGCGAATAATTAAAATACTCTCCCTTAATACCCAATGTGAAATTTCTATTAACATCAATATTTAATTCACCAGCAACAGAAAAAGTTGTTACATCGTCATAAACTACTCTAAAGGAATTGCCATATTGGTTATCTCTTGTGGCAAATGTAAGAGCATCATTGCTTTTAAATAAAGCTTTGTTCTCTTCAGCAAAATAATTCCCCTTTATATTATAACTAACATTATTAGACAACTTACCCTTTAAGCCTATATAGGCATTGTAACGTTGATCGGTTGGCGTTACCAATAATGTTGGTGAAACAAATGGATTTTCATTGGCAAAATCGTAATATGAATTCTGATTTAGCCCTCCTTTAATTCCACCATAGGAAATTAAAATCTCGTCAACCAATCTATAGGATGCTTCAATATTTGGGTAGATAAAAAACTTGTTATCGTCAAACTCATTATCATTTAAATAAACTAAACTCACACCTAAATCAACTGTAAGATCATCTTCTTTTATTTGATAAGAAGGTGACAAACCAAATGTTGTATTCCCATAACGTAACTCATCATCAGTAGTATAAGTCTTATCAAAACTTCCACCGATATAATCAATATAAAACTCTGTAGAAATTTGCTCATCTTGTATCGGTACATCAAAACTAGTCTTTGCAATAAATCTGTTCTCCCCAGAATCTTGATTATCGGTAAAACGTCTAAATCTTATGCTCCCATTGTTAATAATAGCATCCTCAAAATTTAATTTTCCACCGATATTAAACCCACTAAATGAATGGCCAGGGTCTATAGAATTGGCCTCTGTAGCACCAAAATAATTTTGTGGTAAACCGTACCAATTATAGGATTGTACATCAAATCCACCATCTATCTTCCAAGAGAAATCTCTTAATTTTTGCGAATAATGCGCATTTATTGAAGTTTTTGCAAAGTCATCATCCAATAATAGATTTTCAATACCGCCTTGAGAAGAATGATGACTAAAATAACCACCCACATTTTCACTACTGTTTAATTCATGGTTTAAATAGACTTCACCTAAAACAGTTGTATAAGTACCAACTCCTAAAGATGCATAATTATCATATAATTTAACAGGTTTAGCTTTATCTACATTTGCTGCCTTTCCTTTTGCTGGCGTAAATGTAGACACCACAGGAATTGAGAATATATTATATTTTACATCCTTTTTCTTCACTGTGTTAGAATCACTAAGCTTAGGTGTATCTTTAATTTTAAAGGCATCTGATATTGTTGGTTGATATGGTCTAACAACATTAACAACTTGGTCATCAATGGTGTCCTTTTTACGCTCTTGAGAAGAGAGACCTGAAGAAACTAATGTTATGGAAAATATAAATATTATAAACTTGATTTTCATTTTTTAATACTTTGATTTTGATTCAACAGAAATTTCAATCTTAATTTCCGTCTGCGTCGATTGATGAATTTGTTTTTGCTTCTTCAGTTTTAATTCTATTTAGCTCTTCTCTGGCCTCCTCTGTAACATCTTCAAATTCTGTGAAATTAGAGATTACACTTTCTAAAATATAAGTTGCCTGAAAAGCATCGTTCAATGCATAGTAATTTTTTGCCATAACGACCAACCCTTTTGCACTATAGTACTTATAACTACTATAATCTTTTGCCAATTTTTGAATGGTTGTATTTGAAGCTTCAAAACTTCCATCCTTGTGTTTAAAATAGGCATTGTAATAGAGTGCTTCAGCAGCTACACTTCCACTTGCAATTTTTTGTACTTGAGCATATGCTTCCCTCGCTTTTTCCTCATTACCGATTTTAATCGCAGATCTAGCAATTATGAGTTGCGCATCACTTTTTATTTTATTGTCCAATCGATCTTTCAATAATACCTTATCAGCATAGTTTTCTGCCTTACCATACTCTTCTATTTGATAATAAGCATTCATTAAATTAGACTGTGCATAAAGTATATTTTGCGGATAGTCTGCCTCATTTTCCAGACGTTCCAAAACAGGAATAGCCTTACTCCAACTTGAATTTTTCAAGTATATCTCACATAATTTCACTGTCGCTTGCTCAGTGTATTCGCTTTTTGAGACGTCGACAACATAAGTATAATGTGGCTCTGCATTTTCAAATAAATCTTTTTGATAATATAATTGAGCCAGATAAAAGTGCGACTTTAAAGCATGAATCCCGTTAGGAAACTGATTTAAGTATTTATTAAATTGTCTAATTGCATTATCAGTATCATTTTCTAGATATGGCTTTTCTGCAGCCAAATACATGGTATTATCTAACTCCACATCAGTTACCTCAACGTAATCTAATGAGCGAACCCAATTTGCATATTCATCTACTCTGCCCAAATCAATATAAATTAAACGAGCAGTAGAAACCGCCTGCACCGCCTCACCAGAACCAGGAAAGTCCTTTGCTACCCTTTTAAATTTGTTAAGCGCTCGCTCATTATCATTTGCATTATAATACACCAATCCTTGTCTTAATAGTGCTTTAGAAGTAAAAGCACTTCGTCTATATTCTGAGTTCAATTGATCATACATGCGCATCGCCGCATCAGTATTGCCAGACTTAACATACGTATTAGCCAACTCGTACATGGCGTCATCTCTTAGTGCCGATTTTGAATAGCCATTTATGAAAGACTTTAACTCATTTATTTTGGTTTTGCTTTTTCCTAAATACCCATGACTCATTGCTTTCTGAAAAGAGGCATAATCTGTTTCAATTTCATTGATTTGTATTGCCTTATCATAAGCATTAATAGCATTTTGGTATTTGCTTGAAACAAAGTATCCATCTCCCAATCTCAAATAGGCATCATTGCGTCTTAACCTATCATCTAAACTTGAATTAATGTATCTATTAAAATAGTCAGAAGCCTTGTTATAATCTTTCAATTTGAAATATGTATAAGCCAGATTATAATTAAGGTTATCGTTCTCAGGTAATGACGATGCCTCATCCATACCAGCAAATTGTTTGAAACCAATTAAAGCGTCATTAAAATTTGCTAGGTTATATTCTGATTCCGCCCTCCAAAACGCAGCCTTAGCAACAAATTCAGGATCTCTTGGTTCCTTCAGTGAATTATTAAACATATCCAATGCTTCATTGTATCTAGTTTCATTATATAATTCAATGCCACGGAAAAAAGCCACTTTTTGATAAGCCAACTTATTCTCAAAACTATTTTTGCCCCTAAGCAATTCTAAAGCCTCTTTGTAGTTTTTTGATGTGATGTAAGAATCAATTAATAACGTTTCAATTTCTTCTTTATAAAGCGTTTTAGGATACTTTTCTATATATCCAGACAATACCTGTGGAACGGACTGATACGGATTTCCAATTTCATAACTAATCTTGGCATAATTTAGCCAAGCATCTTCCTGAATTTTTAAGTCAAAGTCCATTTGTGATGCATTTCTAAATGCATTTAGCGCTTCTGGTTTTTTATCTAAGTTAATATAGCTTTCACCTAAATGATAATAGGCATTTTGTGCAACCGAATTATTTCCATCTATTATTTTATTGAATTCAGAAATTGCACTTTCAAAGTCGTTCTGCTTATAATATGCATATCCTAATTGGTAATAGTCAGTATTATTCCAACGCCCTCTTTTTCCTTCGTAGGCTTTGAGGTAAGGAATAGCTTCAGGATATTTTTCAAGATTAAAATAACTCTCACCTATTATTTTAGATAATTCAGACTTCTCATTAGAGTTGCTCTTTGGCAGTTGTTCTGTTGCGAGATCTATAGCCTGTTCAAACTTACCTAGCTTAAAATTTAAATCGGCTTGATAGTAAGATAGCTTCTCCTTGTACTTTTCATTATCGCTAACCTGATCAAAATACTCATTTGCAGTATCGTAATCATCACCTTCATAGGCCATATAACCTATGTAATATTTGGCTTGTGAACCATATTCCTTGGAGTCAACAACTCTATTTAAATATTTTGTAGCTTGTTTTCTGCTGCCCGTTGAATAAAGACAATATCCATAATTGAAATAGTACCTGTTTCGTTCAGACCTCGCAATGCTTAGTTCATCAACCTTCTCGTACCATTTGCGAGCATAAGCGAATTTTGAGTTTTCAAAATAATAATCAGCCACATCTAGAAACGCTGTGTTTTTCTTTGTACTTGTTGGGTATTCTTCAACAAATTCTGTGATTAAATCATCCGCATTTTGTTGATTTAACCTTACTGCACAATTAGCTATATAATAAGAACAGTCAGATTGTAAAACAGCGTCATCAGTGTTATATTTTATGTCATCAAATAATGACTGTGCCGCTTTGTACTGCTTATTGTTGAATAGTGTAAGTGCCTTCTGATAATCTTGTAAATCACTCGTATATATTGCTGATTTTTGAGCAAAACCAAAGATTGAAAATGCAAAAAAAACAATAAATAATTGTCTAATTGATAATAGCATTGATTTCGTTTTTTGATTAATAATTTATGATGAATAAATATAATTTAATACAAAACCTATAACGGTAGAATTCTATTATAATTATAAACTAACTTATTAAATGTTAAACTGGCATATTAAAAAATTCAAATTACCGTTATTGTATTTTATCTTACTTGATAATTGATTTTATTAATAATACTTTTACACTAAACAAATTTCAAGCCATTTATGTCCGAAACGGTCTTACAACTTAAAGATGCAACAATTTACCAAGGTGAAAGCATGGTACTTTCTAATGTCAATTTTGAAATGCAAAAAGGTGATTTTGTGTATCTAATTGGTAAAACTGGAAGTGGCAAAAGTAGTTTTATGAAAACACTTTATGGCGATTTAGAACTTACTGAGGGTGAAGGTTCTGTTGTTGACTTTAATTTAAGGTCAATGAAGGAAAAAGACATTCCTTTTTTAAGACGTAAGCTTGGTATAGTTTTTCAGGATTTTAAACTTTTACCTGATAGAACAATTAACGGAAATCTGGAATTTGTTTTAAAAGCCACGGGCTGGAAAGAAAAAGATAAAATTAAGGACCGTATTGAAAGTGTTTTGAATAAAGTTGGTATGAAGACAAAAGGCTTCAAGTTTCCGCACGAATTATCTGGTGGTGAACAACAAAGAATCGCCATTGCGCGAGCCTTACTTAACGACCCAGAACTTATTTTAGCTGATGAACCAACTGGTAATTTAGATCCTCAGACCAGTATTGAAGTTATGGAGGTATTGCAAGACATAAACAAAAATGGTAATACTATATTAATGGCAACACATGATTATGCTCTCCTTTTAAAATACCCGAGCAAAACACTTAAATGTGATGAGAATAAGGTGTTTGAAGTTGTACAAAGAAAGAATTAAATATCCTTTTTCTCTTGATAAACATGTGGATTCTTTCGTATTCCTTTTTTGAAGATTTTTCTAACTAGCATTCTAATACTGGCATCTGCATCTAACAGAATATTTTTTAATTTTTCCTCAGGCCTTCCCCTAAATTTCGTGACATGAAATTTATCTGTTTCTTTCAATGGATCAGGACTAAAATAATAATTTGAAATACAGCATCTAGACACCTCACCTGATACTACTTTATTAACAGAATGCCATGATGTACCATGCGTAGCCATAACTGCTAATCGATTAAATTTACTTTCTATAAGTATCGGATCTTTTTTAGGACCATTTGGCCAAATTTCCAAATGCCCCCCATTTTCTTGGTTCCAATTTGGAGTTACATAATAGAGTAAATTGAGGACTCTCCATCTGGACCTTTCAGCATCATGAGAATTATCAAGATGAGGATTTAAAAAATTGTTGTTTGCCATTAAAGACAAACCTCCTGCATATAAACTCTTATCTGCATAAAGTGTACTTATACCGCAAATTTTGCCTATAAGTTCAACTATTTTATCCTCTTGAAAAGCATAAATTACCTTTTCTAAAAGAGGATTATGCTTATCCATCTGCGCAGAAACATATTTATATTCCCTGATACTATTTAAGCATCTCATATCTTCTTTTTTGGGGAAGACCTTAAAACATATTTTTGCTAGTTCATCTGGTAAAACATTATCTATATAGAAATATCCTATCTCTTTTTTTGAATTCTCATAGGCTAAGCTTAACTCATCTTTCTGGGCTTCTATACTCCTATAAATAAAATCTGTTATCTCCTTTATACTAATATTTTCCATTTCCATTTTAATAATGCAATTTAAGTTAAATTCATTAAAAGGAATCCCTTTGAGAATCATTTATAAAATAGTTACATTGTACGTCTAATTAAAATTTGTTTTTTCTTTAATTAATGAAGATTGTCTGCATTAGTACTCTGGATAAATTTTCTAGATTTTACCTTGATCTAAATCATACGTTAAAATCTAAAACAAATTGTTCATTAAAAATTGTCAGCATTCATTTTAGTGGGTTTTTATACACGCTACTGAGATTTAAAGGCATTTACTTTATTTCTTTTTATTTATGGATTAAAGTTCTATTTAAAAAGAAATTTTATATAGAAATAATAGGCAAGAGCAATTCTTACAAAGGGTTAAAATACAATGATTTTATAAAGTTTCATTTAGGCTTAAACAAAAACATTTCAAAAAAGAGATTGCAATATCAGGCCCTCGCATATATTGATTTTTTCAATAAATTCTTTGACAATCAAAAACCTGATTTCTTAATCTCCATAAGTGATTCAAGAATGTGCGTTGAAATAGCAGTTGAAGTAGCCAAACAAAAAAAAATAAAAGTTTTCTTCATAGAACAAGGTCCATTTAACACAACCTTTTTTGATGACCAAGGAGTAAATGCAAATTTGAGTATTAGAAAAAATACTGAATTAATACGCACAATCACTGAACATAATAATCAGAATCAACAAAAAGCAATAAAGTACAACAGATCACCGATTTATCGTGGTCTAGATATTCTATTAATGAAGTTATTTGAAAACACAGTAATTTATCCTCCAGATTTAAAATTTACAGACATAAATTCATACAGAAAGAAAAACTCAAGCAAAAAATCAAAAATCGATATTAAGAATATGAATTATATTCTTTTCCCAATGCAAATTCCTCTCGATGTTAATATGATTTATCATAGTCCTAATTATAATTCACATTTAGAAATTGTAAAAGACATATTTGAAAATCTACCTGAAAAATTCAAATTAATTCTTAGAGAACATCCGCTTTACATTGGCAAATATGATAATGAATTGTATGAATATATAAATACTCATAATATTTATATTGACAATACTTCAACTTTAAACAAAGCACTTGACAGCGCAAGTGTTGTGGTAGTGAATAATTCCACGGTAGGCATTGAAGCAATTTCAAAATACAAACCTGTCATAGTTCTTGGAAATGCATTTTACGATAATAAAAAAGTGTGTTTTAAACTTGACAACAAGCATGAACTTGGTAATTTAATAAAATTGGCAATTTCAAACAACCCTGATATAATTGAAATTGATAGATTTATTAATTTATTATATAGTACAGTTATGCTTAAGGGAGGTATCACAGATAAAAAATTGACATCCTCAAAAACCATTGCCAATCATTTAATTTCAAATCTTTAAAATGCCTTTTTTTTCAGTAATCATACCACTTTATAATAAGGAAGACTACATTGCTGAATGTCTAGAAAGTGCTTTGAATCAAAGTTTTAATGATTATGAAATTGTCATAGTTAATGATGGTTCTACTGATAATAGTGTTCAAATTGTTGAACGTATAAATTCTGAAAAAATTAGATTATTTCATCAGGAAAATCAAGGTGCGAGCAAAGCCAGAAATAAAGCTGCTTCTCTTTCAAAAGGACAATACCTTGCATTTTTAGATGCGGACGACATATGGAAACCAAACCACCTCGAATCCTTAAATGAAAGTATTACAACATTTCCCAATAGTGGAATTTACGCCAATAATTATTTTATAAAGCACAGCAACACATATACAGCACCAGCTGAGCTTAATATTAAGGTAAATAATAATGCACCCTTCATTCTTGAAGATTTTTTTGAAGCAAGTCTTAAAGAAACTGTTGTTTGGACATCAGCTTGTTCCATTGAAAAATCTAAATTCGAATCTTATGGCATGTTCAATCCAATTTATTTAAGTAGTCAAGATTTAGACATGTGGATTAGAATTGCATTGAAAGAACCAATTGTTTTTCATCCAAAAAAGACTATGATTTATAACAATTCAATTGAAAATAGTTTAGGTAAAATTGAAGATAATGACGCTAGATTTATTTTGCTCGAATCCTTTAAAGAATATGAACAAAGCAACTGTAGCCTCAAAGCCTATTTAGATTTAAAACGGTATGGTCTCGCATTGAGAACAAAAATAAATGGTGAAGATAAAATCTATAAGGATACTCTAAAAACTATTGATTTTGAAAATCTCAATACAAAACAGAAAATATTATTAGGCACACCTTCTTTTCTTCTCAAATTACTTAACAATATAAGACCAGTTATTATTAAAAACAGTTTGTATTTAAGAATTTTTAAAAGCTAAGAAATCACTATATTCTCTTATGTAATCTTCTTCATCGTACTCTGCAGAAGCCAACACCAAGCAAACACAACCAGAAGAAAAATTATCTATTTCCCTCCATATTCCAGGAACAATTAATAAGCCTTTATGAGGTTTATTTAGGTTTATAATTCTTGTATTGTCACCATCCTTTATATGCACATCAAAACTACCAGAAAGCGGAATAATAAGTTGATTTAATTCTTTGTGTGCATGACCACCACGAAAAGCATCGGTGGGAACATCATACAAGTAATAAACACGTTTAATTTCAAATGGAATAATCTCGCCCTCAATTACGGCCAATAACCCTCTTTCATCATGAACTCTAGGAATTTCAATTATTTCTACGTCTTCTATTTTCGAATTCATATTTAAGATTCAATTAAATTCTGCCATTTCAATGCTATTGCTTCCATTGAAAATGACTCAACACTGCTCCTTGCTTTATCACAACAGCTAAGATATAACTTTTCATCCTCTACAAGTAAATCCAATCCTTCTGCTAATGCTTTTGAATTGTGATTTTCGACTAGAACACCATTATACCTATCTAATAATACACCATCTTCATAATTATCATATTTTACACTTACAACAGGTTTTCCACAGGCCAATGACTCCAAAACTGTCATTGGAAATCCCTCATAGCGACTACTTAACACAGTAAATTTTGAGTTATAAATATGATTAAAAGGATTACTTGAAAATGGAAGTAAAATTACTGATTTTGCAATTCCTAATTTCTCCATTTTAGATAATATTTTATCCTTGTCCTTACCGTTGCCCATTAGCACTAACTTAATTCCACGCGAGCTTAAATTTGATTTATGATAAGCATCTAATAAGAGTGATAAGTTTTTTTGCTCATCCTCAAATCTTCCGTACCAAAACACAAAGGGAGTACTTAGGTTTACAGGTTCAACCTTACATCTTTCTATATAATTAAAATCAACCGGATTGTAAATCGTTGCTAAATTCTTAAATCTATAATTTTTCAAAATTAATTTTTCAATTTTATCGGAAACAGAAACAATGGCTTTAGATTTTCTGTAAACAATTTTTGTTAACCATTTAAATGGCGGGAAATATAGATTTATTGTATGATTGTGAACTATGTATATTGTATCTTTTGGATAAATAAAAGTGGAGATAATATATTCAGAAAATGGCTTTATCCTAACTCTATGATCTATAACAATGTCTATTTTTTTCGCCTTCAAGAATTTGTTTAACAACAGAAAACGATTAAATCTACCAAAAATGGTATCATTCTTCTCTTTAATTTCTCCGAGATTGAACAGTTCCCCTTTATAAGGATAAGAGATAGCATTTAAAATCGTAACAATAAACACCTCATAACCAAATTTATCTAACATAATAGATTGTAACGAAGCTACTCTGTCTGCACCACCTTCACTTAGTGAACGAGTGACAATACATATTCTTTTTTTATGATTACTTTGCATATTAATTGGATGGTAAAGATATTAAATGAAAGTTTTACTTTTTGGAGAATACAATAGAGCCCAATGGAATATTAAGAAAGGGCTTGAGAAACTTGGCCATGAGGCCATTGTTGTGAGTATGAGAGACGGTTTCAAAAAAGTTGATGTGGATGTCGAAATTAAAGATCCTTATACATCTTACCCTCTTAAGAAACTTAGAAATTTATTAATTAAAGTACTTGGGTTTGATATTTCAGCACATAGCATAAAAAAACAAATTAAATCTAAGAAAAAACAACTTTCAGGCTTCGATATTGTACAACTTATCAATGAAGCACCATTTGATTTCAAGAGACATCACCAAAAAGAAATATTTGATTGGTTAAAAGATTGGAACAAGGAAGTATTTCTATTATCATGCGGATTAGACTATCCCAGTGTAAAGTTTGCTTATGATAAACAATTTAGGTATTCAATTCTTACCCCTTACTTTGAAAATAAAGGAACTAAAAAGGACTTTTCACCTGCGTTAAGTTACTTAACTGAAGAGCATATAAACTTACATAAACATATTTTTAAATATATTAAGGGAGTTATCTCAAATGATTTAGACTATCACCTTCCTTTAATTGGATATAAAAAGTATTTAGGCATGATTCCTCACGCGATTAATACTTCTAAACTCAAGTATTCCAAACCTAAAATTAATGGCAAAATCGTCATTTTTCATGGTATTAACACTTACAATTATTACAAAAAAGGCAATGACATTTTTGATAAAGCTTTGGACCTCATAAGAGGTAAATTCAGGGATCAAGCTGAAATAATTGTGACTAGAAACCTTCCGTATAAAGAATATATTAAAAGCTTTGATAGAGCACATATCCTATTGGACCAAGTATATGCTTATGATCAAGGCTTCAACGCTCTTGAAGCTATGGCAAAAGGAAAAGTTGTTTTAACAGGTGCAGAAAAAGAATGGGAAGAATATTTTGATTTAGAAAAAGATACGATCGCAATTAATGCCTTGCCAAATGCCCAAAGCATTGCTTCTAAATTAGAATGGTTAATTAACAATCCTAACGAAATTGAAAAGATTTCAGAGAATGCTAGAAAATTTGTAGAAAAACATCACAATTATATTGATTGTGCCAAGCAATATCTTGAAATTTGGTCTAATGCTATAAAGCATCAATCTTAGACTGTCTTTTGTAGTATATCTGAACAAAAATAATTACAACGATTAGATATATTATATACCTCACAAAATGAGCAATAACTACTCCTTCGGTACCATAAGTATCAATAAATATCTTGGTAAGCACGTAAAATAAAACCAGAGAAATTAACTCTGTAATCACGAAACTTTTCACCAATTTCTTGGCCAAAAACTGATAAGCTAAAACCAAAGCACACAATCGTATAAAATCACCTAAAAGTTGCCATTTAAACAAGGGTTCCATTCCTAAGAAATTTGGATAAATCAATTCAATAATATAATTACGTAACAGATATACCAACACCATACCAGCAAAGAAAATTGGCAGTATGGTTTTATAAATATTAATCACCTCTTTATTAAAATCTGTACGGTTATTAATACTTGCAAATCTTGGTAAAACATATAGCGTAAATAAACCTGTCGCAAAAACCATATAATTCTTTGATATAAAGTTTATAGCTGTCCAGTAACCTGCTTCATTAATATTTATATCTTCAGTTACAATTGTTCTAATTTCTAACTCGATAAAGTTTATAAGAAAAGCCGAGACAAAAGACATTAAGGTAAAGGCTAAAAGACTATTTCTGTAACCCAAATTGAGCTTGAAATTCTTAAATTTCACGTAACGATTTAGAGTTTTGCCAAATATTAATATCAACGTTACTAATTGTATGATTGGAGCAATGGCAATCGCAATTATAACACCATCTAGATTATAGCTATAAAGCCCAATTACTAACACTAATGAAGCTAACAAATAACTTATCAGCTCAATTTTTGCATACTTTTTATAATCAGACAATCCACTGACAACACCACTTATAATTCTACTAAAAGCAATAAAGGGAACTATAATCGCCAAAAGTTTAAAAACATATGAATATTCGGTTGAATCAAATACATATCCTGTAAAATAATCTGCTCCAATAAATAAGACTAAAGAAGAAATTACCGACCCAATAATTAGAAATGCTGTAGCGCTTGAAAAGACTTTGGTAAGTTCAGGCCGATTATCTTTAAATTCTGAAACATACTTTACAACACCACTAAAAGTGCCAAGTGTAGAAGTACTCGATAGCATTGCAAGTATATTTCTAATTTGTCCAATATTGGCAATACCTGCTTCACCAACTGTAACGGCCAACAACCTTTGTATAAAAACAGAGACAATGAGCCTTATAAAAATTACTACAGCGTTTAAAGAGGTTATCTTTAAAACGATATTATTTTTAATAAAGCCTGGAAGTTTCAATATTTCTAATTTAGCTTTCTTCTATTCCTTCATCCGAAAGTACACCGAACAAAGAACTACCAAAAATTAGTAATATTATTCCGAAATGCATAAAATAACTTAAACAATGACCCATTACGGCACCTTTTAAACCATAGAGATCAATAAAATAAATACTGGTAAAATAAATGATTACAAACAAAAATATTTCAAGCACAATGAAATGTGCAAACATTTTTTTCGCCAAGAATTGATAAGCTATAACCATGGATAAAACCCTCATAAAATCACCTAAAATTTGGTAACCGAATAATTCTTCAACAGGTTGAAAATCTTGTGTAAATAAAAGACTTACTAATAAGGATCTACTCAAATATATAACCAATAGAATTATGGCAAAAATTGGCATTATGGTTTTATAAAAACTAAACACTTCTTTTCTAAATTCTTTCTTGGTATTTATTTCAGCAAATCTTGGTAATATATACAATACCATCAATGAATTAATAAACATCAAATAATAATCAGAAACACGATTCATTGCCTGCCAATAACCTGCTTCTTTTAATCCAATTTCTGCAATTAAATAATTTCTAATAATAATTAAGACAATGGGAATGGCTATTGAAGAAACCAATGCCATAATCATATATGGGCTTAGATTGTTTAATACTGAAAAACTAAAATCGGATATTTTTATATAGTTCATTAAGTTCTTCCTGTATAGTATACCCACAATAGAAATTAAAAGGTTTAATGCTGGTGTAATGACCACTGCAACCAAAGCTCCATCAATATTATCTTGCCATATCAATAAAATGGTTACTAAAAGACCAAGAACTTGCCCGATAATATTGATTATGAATAGAATTTTATACTTCGAAAAACCATTCATTATGGCAAACACAAACATGTTTAATGCATAAAATGGCAATACAATTGAAAGTATCTCAATGACATAGGTGTACTTGTAATTCCCTTGAAATATTAAGCTATTAATATATTCGGCATTATAATAACATAAAAATGCCAAAAGCATTGAAGCGAAAAAGCCTAAGTAAAATACCGTAGACAATGTTTTACCAAGCTCGATAGAATTATTCTTAAACTTATCTATAAACTTTACTACCCCTTTATAGAGACCTGCAATAGCAACAGATTGAACTGCGCTAAGAAAATTCCTCAAGTTACCGATAAGAGCCATTCCCTCAGCTCCAATAAAAACTGCGATAAATTTTGAGACTAAAATTCCAGCAATAATCTTAACACTAATATTAGCCGTGTTAAGGCTAGCCGCCTTATTTAAGACTTCTGTGTTTATATAATCGAAAAATTTCTTCAATTAATAGGTGTTTAAGGCGTCAATAACGCTATTTACTTCATCATTGGTCATAATGGGACTCATCGGCAAACTTATTACTCTTTGATGAATCTTCTCTGTAATTGGCAAATTTAATTTGGAATAAACTTTCAATGCCTCTTGCTTATGCGGTGGTATTGGGTAATGAACCAACCAACCTATTTCATTTCTATCCAAATATTTTGAAAATTGGTCTCTGTCTTCAACTTCTACCACAAAGGCATAAAAAACATGATCGTTACTATTATTGTAGCTAGGTAGTTTTATCTTTGAATTTTTAATTTCTCTTAAATACATTTTAGCAATTTCTTGCCTTCTTTCATTATCCTTATTTAGAGATTTCAGTTTTATTGACAAGAATGAAGCTTGTAATCCATCAAGCCTGCTATTAAAGCCAACGATTTTATTCTGATACTTTTTCTCACTGCCATAATTAGACAACTTCCTAACAACATTTATTAATTGTAAGTCATTAGTCACCACTGCTCCGCCATCACCAAGTGCTCCAAGATTCTTACTTGGATAAAAACTAAATGCACCAGCATCAGCTAGGTTACCAGCCCTACCCATTTCACATGAGGCACCATGAGCTTGTGCAGCATCTTCTATTAACAAAATGTTCTTTTCGTCAGACATTTTCTTAATGGCTTCTACATCAGCCAATTGACCATATAAATGAACGACTATAATAGCTTTTATTTCTTCGTTTAAGATTGACTTTATCGCTTTAGATGAAATATTATAGCTATCTCTATCTGGCTCTATAAATACGGGAATTAGACCTGAATGGATTACAGAAAGAATTGTTGCGATAAATGTATTAGCCGGCACAAGCACTTTATCACCTTCATTTAATTGACCTAACTCTATATATCCCTTTAAGATTAAGGTTAAGGCATCTAAACCATTTCCTGCACCAACACAATACTTTGCGCCACAATAATCACTGAACTCATTTTCGAATTTTGTTACGCTTTTTCCTAAAATAAATTGTGATTCGTTTAGACTTTCACTTAAGACTTCATGAAACTGATCTCTAAATCTGTCGTTTATTTTATGTAGGTCTAGAAAGGGTATCATACTAAAGAAATTCTTAAAATATTCTGCTTATACTCATTGCAACCTAGTTCTATTTTTTGCCTCAGCAAGCCTATATTATATCCTTCTGGATATGATTTATCCATTACTGTTCCCATTGAAAAATAACTTTTCCCTTCAGCTTTGAATTTATAAATAAGATTGATAAATAAATATTCCAATGCTCGCTCTTTTTCACCTGAAGCTGTTGTTGCTCCATATTGTGATTTCACAATATGTCCTTTATCAAAAATAGTAATACCAGCTAATATTTCTCCTTTCAAATAGATATTAAACTGCTTTATATGATTGCTATATCTAGATTTTAATAACGAAATCTCCTGTAAAGTGTGAACTGGTTTAGTGTTATGTCTATCTTTTAATCGTGGTACCAAAACCTGATTCCAAAATTCATCAAAATTGTCCTCTTCCTTAATTTCAAACCCTTTGTCCTTATTTTTTCTATAATGTTTTAGTTTGGTTTTATGTATGCTTAAAGGCTTGTTGTAGTCAATAGCCAAAACCTTATTTGCACCAATAATATTTGCAGTATAATCCATCAATGCAGTAAACACATAATGAGATAAATCACATTGGTAGAATGTTGGTAATTCTCTGATTTCCAAAAACTTAAAACCAACATCCTTTAGAAAGGTTAATACTGCATCTACAACCGCTTTGATACTTTCAACATCTAAGTTTTTCCTTGTGATTAATCCACCATATGTTAGGCCTTGGTGTGAAATAAGTTCATCAGTACTTTTATTAGCGGGCAATACAGCAACTATCTCGTTATCCTTTCTTACAATAAGCGAAAAGTCATCAAACCTATCGCTGTGGTAGTCCATAAAGTTTCGATTGAACAAAAATGTACCTTCTTGAGAGTTCTCAATAAACGAATTCCATTCGGAAGCCTTTTCAGTGGTATATTTTTCTACTAGTATAATTTAGTCGTGAATTTAATAAGCTTAATTTTCAATCTAATATATTTACCACATTACCTTTTCCGTCAATTGATTTAATTACATCTTTATAACCTAAATTATTTAATTTAAGATTGTAACTAGAATCATCCTCCAAATTATCTAGGTACTTTGGGTTTTCGCTTAATGCTGCAAAAAGCACTCTAAATACATTGACATTAGATTTTAAATCTTTGTCATAACCCTCAGTTAGATTTCCATTCCATTTTATGGCGGCGATGTTTGAAAATATAGATTTTACCAGTTCTGGTTTCTCATTAGAATATAGGTCATTAAAACTTCTCAAACCAACCCAACCTCCATGGTCGGCTAATATAATGATTATCGAATTTTCGTCATTATCTGAAATATATGTAACAATATCCTTAAGCCAAACATTAACTTCCTCAATTCGGTCTAAATACCTAGATCTTTCCGTATCGATTGATTCATCAGTATTATAGAAAGCAACATGATGCGGCAATAATTTTTCTATAAAAAAGAACTTAGGGTTCTTATCTTCAGGTTTAAATACTTTTTTAAAATCTTTATATACATCTCTAACTTCGCTCCCTCCTATTGTTATATAAGGGAAATCACTCTTTTCGATGTTATAATGATCGTAAATCTTCTGCTTTTTATTCTGTTGAAAATATTCATCTTCAGCGATAAAATGTGTCTGGTATCCATTGTTGTTAAAAATGGAAACCACTGGATTATTGGTTGAGATTATCTCTCTTCCGTTTGCCATTTCAATTTTTGGAAATAACATATCAGCGAACTTATGCTGTTTCATAGCAAATAACGAGGCATTTGAAGTTAAACTGGCAGGATAATTACTTCTAAATCCATCATAAACCTTATATCCATTAGTCTCTAACCAACTAAACAAATCACTTTTTGCACTATATGGTGAAGAGTCAAACACTTGTTCAGACACATATCCGTCTGGCTGAATCATATAAACGTTTGGTGTTTTCTTGAACTTAACATTTTCTATATCATCAGGTTGTCTTACCCATGTATCTGGCTTAATATCCTCATAAGCATGGATAAGAATTCTTAACATTGACAAACCCGAAAACAACAATAGCATCACTATGATTTTCTTATAAAGTTTTCTAGGTTTGAAGGGTATTAATTTCCACAATGCAACAAGTGCAAGCAATAAAAAAACACGTTTTAAGGTAGAATTAAAATAAGTATGTGTTAGAAAAAAAATAACACCTATAACTAAAAACCAAAATAAAGCGTGTCCCTTATGTTTATGTAATTTCTTATTGGTTTTAAAACACATATAATAAACTGCGTTTAAGCCTACCGCAAATCCAATTAAACATGCCGAAAAAAAGAGTAGATGTGAAATTGAATTTAAAGCCCAATAATTATTGGCAACATAAAAGAGAATTGGAGCAATTCCTATTGCAACAAATGCGAGGATTGGTGACTCATGCTCACTGTCTATAAATGCGAGTATTTTTTGTTTTAGATTACTCAAGCTTTAATCTTCATTAAGTACATAACCCGCTCAGAGCTCTTTACTTCAAGCTTTTCGATAATATCAAAATATGCCGAATATGATTTTTCAAAATTAACAATGTTGTAAAAATCAAAATACGATTCAAATTCTCCTTTGGCTCTTAACAACCGTTTTACCCAGGAGTCATTTCGATTTGGAAACTCAATAATTAAATCTTTTGAAAAAATACTGAAAAACTTCGCGGATTCTATAAAAGGGACATTACCAGATAATGACATATGATGAATAACCGCTAAAGCCATAGTAACATCTGGTGAATATTGTTTGATTCGTTCTAAAAATGAACTTCGTTCTTTATTGTTTAAGCCAATTGCAGGTGATGGATTTAGCACATTTAGAACAAATGGTAAAATGTCCTTTTCTTTGTTCTTCTTCATTGTAAGATAATTGATATCTACTACATTGTTATCAATATCACATACAAGGTTTTCTTCAATTTTATAATCAATGAACCTTACGAATGTCCCATCGTTTCCTCCTACATCAATTAACTTCGTAGGATTCAAATTATTTATCCAGCTATTAATTATTGCAGATTTATGCTTAAATGCCTCGTCTGAATAGTTTGTTTTATCGTAATAATCAGACCATTCGGTTTGACCTTTAAGCTTTAAGTTTTTAATATGGCTGTATAAGCTTTCTATTATATTAAGTAATCCTTTTTTAGACAATTCCTTAACCTTAGTCTCGCCTTCATAATCGGTATTGTGCTTACTTTCTAGCTTTGCCAAAAGATGGATATTACTAAATAATGTAGGATTCAGTTTTGTTCTTTTAGGTAGCATTGAGCTAATTAATGTAACTGGTATTCCATCAATAAAATTGCTCATTAATTTTAACTGATCTGCACCATGATAATGTGCTAATACAAGAGGTCCAAAAAAATGCGTTATAAACTGCTTGTAAGCTCGCCAAGGTTGATTTTCTTTATAAAAATCAAAACTCAAAGTATCAATAAATATGGCATTCCCTTTATGAAACGTAATATTGAAGGCCGAAGCATCTTTGAGTGCAAACCCTCTTTCCAAGGCATATTTCTGAATCTTCAGAGTAAGAAGTGCCGCCTCTTTGTACATGTTAAAACTCCATTCATAAGGATAAGTTATAAATGGAATATGTTCTGGTTGAATTATAATTTCATTTTCTGAAATCGATAATTCTTTATGCGAAATCAATAAGGAATTTTCAAATAGACTTTTATAAAAGCCAGAGTTTTTAAGTTCTTTATATTGATTAAAATAAATAGGATTTATTACCCTTTTTATTACGCCATTATCTAAAAAAATGTAACCTGAAGGATCTCTAAATGAAGAAGAATGAAGTTCTTTAGAATCCACTTTACTTAGTATTGTCTACATCAGAATCTTTAACATCAATATCATCAAACACATCATCCTCCATTGGTTTAGCTAAACCCAGAAACAGTTTAATCTTGTACATCAAATTCTTAGAAAATAAAACTACACCTGCAACAGCCGCCACAATAGCTTGTATTATCATTGCACCTAAACCTGGATCGAAATAAAGAAAATGCATTTAACTAGTTTTTGTAAATATAAAACTTCTAATTTTTATTAGTAGTCAAATAATAAATATTAACGGACAAAATTGCAGCATTTGCAATAATAATAGGGAGTCCTATTCTTAAACTAGGCATTAAAAAGCCATAGAGTACAAATAAAACACAACCGGTCATATTAACTATCCTCAACTTTTTAACTTCTTTCATAGTAAAGGACAATAAAACCATAAATGAGGCCAAATAGCCTATGTATTCAGTGCCAGTGATGCCGAACAGCTCCATAATAAAATGGATTAAATATTCTTTGATCGCTTACGATCTACTTCCTTTAATAAAATCTTACGTAATCTTAAGTGATTTGGTGTTACCTCAACATATTCATCTTTCTGAATATATTCTAAGGCTTCCTCTAATGAAAATTTAATTGCAGGTACAATTTTAGCCTTGTCATCTGCACCAGCAGATCTTACATTACTCAATTTTTTGGTCTTGGTAACATTAACAACCATATCATCACCTCTAGAGTTTTCACCTATGACTTGCCCTTCGTAAATATCTTCTCCTGGGTTTATGAAAAATTTCCCACGTTCTTGAAGCTTGTCTATTGAATATGGAATTGCTTGACCATTTTCCATAGATACTAAAGAACCATTTTGTCGTTCAGGAATTCCTCCCTTCAACGGTCTATATTCCTTAAATCTATGTGCCATAATGGCTTCACCAGCAGTAGCTGTTAATAGCTGATTTCTCAAGCCAATAATTCCACGAGAAGGCACTATAAACTCACATACCATACGATCACCTTTGGCTTCCATACTTAGCATTTCTCCTTTACGCATAGTTACCATTTCAATGGCCTTACCCGAAACAGCTTCTGGTAAATCTATGGTCATCTCTTCAAATGGTTCACATTTTTCGCCATTAATTTCTTTAATGATTACTTGTGGTTGACCAATCTGAAGCTCATACCCTTCTCTACGCATTGTTTCAATTAGTACCGATAAGTGTAAAACACCACGGCCAAAAACCATAAATTTATCTGCACTATCAGTCTCTTCAACTCTTAACGCTAAGTTTTTTTCTAACTCTTTTGTAAGACGTTCTTTTATATGGCGTGAGGTTACAAATTTACCATCCTTCCCAAAAAATGGAGAATCATTAATGGTAAAAAGCATGCTCATTGTTGGCTCATCAATTGCGATAGTTTTTAATCCTTCAGGGTTTTCAAAATCTGCAACAGTATCTCCAATTTCAAATCCTTCTAAACCAACTATAGCACAAATATCTCCCGATTGAACTTCATCAACTTTCTTGCGTCCTAAACCTTCAAACGTATGCAGTTCTTTAATCTTACTTTTTACAACAGAACCATCGCGTTTCACTAAGGAAATTTGTTGATTTGCTCTTAAACCACCTCTAGTTAATCTACCAATGGCAATTCGACCTGTAAATGATGAAAAATCTAATGAGGTAATAAGCATTTGAGTAGAACCTTCGGTAATTTTTGGTTCAGGTATATGATCAATTACCATGTCTAACAATGGTTCAATATTAGTAGTTGGTTGCTGCCAATCTTCACTCATCCAGTTGTGTTTAGCAGAACCATAAACTGTTGGGAAATCTAATTGCCATTCCTCTGCTCCAAGTTCAAACATTAAATCAAACACCTTTTCATGTACTTCATCTGGAGTACAATTTTCTTTATCAACCTTGTTTATGACTACACATGGTTTAAGTCCCAAATCAATTGCCTTTTGCAGTACAAATCTTGTCTGTGGCATTGGTCCTTCAAAAGCATCAACTAACAGTAAAACACCATCCGCCATGTTTAAAACACGCTCTACCTCACCACCAAAATCGGCGTGACCAGGAGTATCGATAATATTAATCTTGGTATCCTTATAAACAACTGAGACGTTTTTAGAAGTAATTGTGATTCCTCTCTCACGTTCTAAATCATTATTATCAAGAATTAAATCACCAGTGTTTTCATTCTCACGGAACAATTGGCAATGATACATTATCTTATCTACCAAAGTAGTTTTACCATGGTCTACGTGGGCAATTATTGCAATGTTTTTAATCTTAGTCATAACTGATGCTGATTTTAAGCGTGCAAAGGTAAGTCTAATTAGCTGTAAATCGTTAATTATATGTTATTATTTCATTTACAAGCAATTTGAGTTCGTATCTTACGTTATTGATTTGATTAATAGTAAAAAGCCTGCTCCAAACCAATCGCTAATTTCTGGCATTTTACATCTGAACCCTTAACAATTAATAACAGATGAAAGCAATTAGTAAATACACTCGTTTTATCCCTTACCTTTATTTTATTTCGGTAATAGTATATTGGTTTACATATACTAATAGAACAGAAGGGATTTCTGCCTATCCAATTTTATTATTCGGTATTCCTTTTATATGGCAACTTATTAAACCAAACCGGAATCTCAATTTTTCATTAGGAATTATCTTTGTTTGTGTATCCTCGTACTTAATATTGGCCTATGGACTAGCATTACTAGATGTTGTTAACTGGTTTGGCGCTACAACTTCAATTTTTACAAGTATTGGGCTATTTATATTAGGTAGCTTTGTTATGGCATTATGGATGATTCGCAATAGTATTCAGAAGCAATTTTGACCTCGAGATGTTTTAGGCATTAAAATATTATCTTTGCGACTTAATATTAAGTCAATTGCTTTGATAACAGTTCCTAAAATAAAACATTCAGATTCTAATAATTTTTTTCTTTTATGTGGTCCTTGTGCCATAGAGGGAGAAGACATGGCATTACGTATTGCAGAAAAAGTCGTTTCTATTACAGACAAACTTGAAATCCCTTATGTTTTTAAAGGTAGTTTCAAAAAAGCTAATCGTAGTAGAGTTGACAGTTTTACCGGTATTGGAGATGAAAAAGCACTTAAAATATTAAGGAAAGTATCTGAAACTTTTGATATACCAACTGTAACTGATATTCATGAAGTATCTGATGCATCAAAGGCTTCACATTATGTTGATGTATTGCAAATTCCTGCGTTTTTAGTCCGGCAAACAGATTTAGTAGTTGCAGCCGCAAAAACAGGCAAGGTTGTTAACCTTAAGAAGGGCCAGTTTATGAGCCCTGAAGCCATGAAGCACGCTGTACAAAAAGTGAAAGATGCCGGAAATGAAAATGCATGGATTACAGATCGAGGCACCATGTTTGGATACCAAGATATGATTGTAGATTTCAGAGGTATACCTACCATGCGACAATATGCTCCAACAGTATTAGATGTTACCCATTCGTTGCAACAACCAAATCAGTCCATTGGTGTCACAGGTGGTAGGCCGGAAATGATTGAAACTATTGCAAGAGCAGGTGTAGTTAATAATGTTGATGGCCTTTTCATTGAAACACATTTTGACCCGTCTAATGCTAAAAGTGATGGCGCTAATATGCTTCATTTAGACAACTTAGAAGGTTTATTAACAAATCTTGTTGCTATTCGAAAACTGGTTAATTCTTTTTAGGTTTTTTTTGAACCTAAAATCAATTTAAAAGGATTTATATTTATTTCTAATTGTTTATTAATGACATAAAGAATCACTTCATCATTTATATCTTCAACCGATTTATATCTTAAAGATGTAACTGATTTTCTATTTGCAGTTACGTAATGCTCTCTGTATTTATCTAATTTTTCTCCGTGCCAAAAGGCCAGATCTACATAATCTTTTGACTTATTAAGATAACAAATTGGCAAACTGCCATTATAATAAAATGGTATTCGCCATTTAAAGTGCAATTCGGGTTTAGGAAGAATAGCTTCCACAATAGCTTGAAGTTGTAATAAAATAGATCTATAAGGCTCTTCTTGTTTAAGAATATAGGTTTCAGCTGGATTCATATTGCAAAACTATACATGTATTGTTTCAAAATAGGCTGGTATATTTTTATAAGCATCAGTATTTTCCTTAAATTTAGCAATAACCAATCAAATCAAACTTACCTCACATCTTTATTTATAAAGAACACAATCCAAATGATAAATCTGGAACAGATAATTACATTATTAAACTTAACTCAATTCAGCGGATTGCAATGAAATTAACCAAACAATTAATAAACGAATTAGATCAGTGGTTAGATAATTATTGGAAAACCTATATAAAAGGTGATCTTAAAACGTGGTCTCAATTTCTCAGTGACGATTATTATAATATTGGTGGGACAGAGGAAGAAATATGGCATAATAAGCAAGAAGTGCTCGACTACACCAAAAAGATATTAGATCAACTAAAAAATAAAGTTGAACTCCGTAATCGAAGCATTGATGTTATAACATATGAAAAACATGTCATGGTCAATGAGTTTACCGACATGTATGTTCTGAATAACAACAATTGGGAGTTTTACGGTCCTTTTAGATTGTCTTCGTTTATAGAACAAACAGAAAATGGTTGGCTTGTACTTCACCAACATGGTTCTTTCCCAGACATGAAAGCTGCTGAAGGTGAAGCATTTGGTCTTGATGTCTTAAAGGCAGAAAATGAAAGATTGCAAAAAGCCGTATCAGAGCGCACACATCAATTAGAGCACAAAAATCGCGAACTAGAAATTGAAGGTGCATTAGAGCGTATTAGAGCACAAGCTGTTGCTATGAAAGCATCATCAGATCTACTCGACATTGTCGTTACCATGCGCAACGAGTTCATTCAACTCGGTCACGAAGCCCATTATTTCTGGCACATGATGTGGTTACAAGAAACTTACGAAAAAGCTATGACCTCTGGAGATGGCAGTAAAATTGGATTTGTAATGACTCTGCCAAGGCATATTCATGGTGACGTCCCATTACTCGCTAAATGGGAAAAAAGCAAAAAATCAACCGTTGTGTATGCAATGACTACGGAAGAATCTATAGACTATGTAGATAAAATGGTTGAGCTTGGTGATTTTAAAAATATAGATCCTCAAGCACCAAGTCACGACGATCTTAAGCATATAGGAGGATTAACCTTTATCATGGCAAGAACCACGCATGGTGAGATTGGTTATAGTTTACCAGGAATTGTAAAAAACCCACCAAAAGAAGATTTAGAAATTTTAGTCCGTTTCGCAGGAGTATTTGACCTCGCGCATAAACGTTTTCTAGACCTTCAAAAGGCTGAAAAGCAAGCACGAGAAACGCAGATAGAACTCGCACTTGAAAAAGTGAGAAGTCGCACTATGGCCATGCAACATAGTGATGAATTACAAGAAACTTCATTCTTATTAGATCAGCAGGTACGAGCGTTAGGCATTGAAACTTGGGGTTGTGCCTTTAATATTTATGGAGAAAAAGAATCTACGGAATGGTTTGGAAACGAAAAAGGTGTTTTACCAACCTATACCGTTCCACATAAAGGCATATTTAAAGATTATTACAATAAAGGCAAAAAAGGGGAATCACTTTATATTAAAGAATTTTCAGGTAAAGCATGTGTAGCGCATTACGAATATATGAGTACGCTTCCAGTAATAGGAGATGTTCTATTAAAATTAAAAGAAACAAACGACGGCTTTCCGACCTATCAAATAGATCATGTCGTTTATTTTAAATATGGGTATTTACTGTTCATAACCAAAGAGCATGTTCCAGATTCACATGACGTTTTTAAACGTTTTGCGAAAGTCTTCGAGCAAACCTACACACGTTTCCTCGACCTCCAAAAAGCAGAAGCTCAAGCGAAAGAAGCTCAAATAGAAGCAGCTTTAGAGCGTGTTCGCTCAAAAAGTATAGCTATGCATGATAGTAATGAACTCAAAGAAGTTATTCAAGTAATATATGACCAATTTATACATTTAGGTATTAATGTTGAACATGCTGGTTTTATTATAGATTATAAAGAAAATGATGATATGCATATTTGGCTAGCAGACAAAAATGCTATATTTCCAAAAATTGTACTTCCATATTTTGATTGTGCTCATTGGAACAGTTTTAATAATGCCAAAAAAAAGGGACTAAATTTCTTCGCTAATCAATTGGATTTTGAAGAAAAAAACAAATTTTACAAAGACCTTTTTGAGTTTATTCCAGATTTGCCAGAAGAAACAAAAGCAACCTATTTCAGTTTTGATGGCTTAGCGATATCCACAATGCTATCAGATAATGTTGGGCTATATATCGAGAATTATGCAGGCATTCCTTTTTCAGAGGCTGAGAATAAAATTTTAATGCGCTTTGGCAAAGTATTTCAGCAAACGTATACACGTTTTCGCGACCTTCAAAAAGCAGAAGCGCAAGCAAGAGAAGCACAAATTGAAACCGCCTTAGAGCGCGTACGTTCACATTCTATGGGAATGCAAAGTACTAACGATTTTGGTGCAGTTACAACAGAAATGTTTAATCAA
This sequence comes from Winogradskyella vincentii, assembly GCF_020166345.1. Lineage (GTDB taxonomy): Bacteria > Bacteroidota > Bacteroidia > Flavobacteriales > Flavobacteriaceae > Winogradskyella > Winogradskyella vincentii. Next base: position 71,110 of record NZ_JAIUJS010000001.1, read on the forward strand.
TTACGAAATTTAGGCGAAGACTTATTTGCTACAGGTATTGTATTTTGTGATAAACACGAAGGCCATGTAGAACAATGGCATAGTATACCAAATGGTGGTATGTTAAGTCCCATTATTGTACCTATAGATTTAGACTACATCCACCAATACCGTTATGACCAATGGAAAAAAGGTGAAGAACTATTTTCTATAGAAATTCCGAGTGATTTTATAGAACAACATTTTGAAGATATTTTTAACCTTCCTTCAGCACAAGTAGCGCTTAAAGATTTAGAGTCTCGGAATGCACCTATGCCTGCTGCACCGCCATGGGAAATAGATTATGGTGCTTCTTTTAAAAACGGTTACATCCTAGCATCCTCTTTACAACATTTTGAAAACATAGATATCCTTTCGCGATTTGCAAAAGTTTTTGAGCAAGCCTATACTCGATTTTTAGATCTCCAAAAAGCCGAAGCACAGATTAGAGAAGCTGAGATAGAGGCTGCTTTGGAGCGCTTGAGAAGTGCTTCAATGGCGATGCATAAAACAGAAGATTTATTTGAAGTTGTTATGGTTTATTTTGAGCAGCTTAAGAAATTAAATATTGAATTTGTTCAATCATGGATAACTATTTTTCATGTAGAAGAAGGTTATGTAGATGTTTGGTTCTCACCACTTGAAGGTGTGTATGAAGACCCTAAACATTTTAAAATGCAAAGTGAACTTTTTGAAGATACTACTATTAAATCATGGAAAGATGGGCTTCCATTTTCATATATTCATTTGACATCTAAAGAAGAAGTTAATCAGTTTATGAAAGTTTGTGATGACGTTACTGCATCCAATTATTTTATGACCATTCAAAATAAATTAAAATTAAACCAATTTGAGTTTGTAGATGCTAACAATAAATATGGTTGCATAAGTAAATCGAATGTGGTTAAAGCAACTAAAGAAGAAGAGGAAATTTTACAACGATTCTCAAAAGTTTTCGAACAAACATACACACGCTTCCTTGATTTACAAAAAGCTGAAGAACAAGCTAGAGAAGCACAAATTGAAACAGCTTTAGAAAGGGTTAGAAGTCGCGCAATGGCTATTCGTAGTAGCATTGAATTAGACCAAGTGATACAAACCATTTTTAAAGAATTAAAAAACTTGGAAATTAATTTGACGGAATGCAGTATTGTAGCTTATGACACTAATCAAAAAGATTTGATATTTTGGAGCGCGGGTCCTTTAGGTTCTGCACAACCATCTAGTGTTAAATTACAGTATATAGACCATCCTTTGTTAGAAAATCTTTTTAAGGATTTTAAAAATGGGATTAAATATCGCTCTGGAGTACTCTCGGGAAAATTATTAAAGACATGGTGGCAAAGAGTATTTACCGAAACAGACTTTAGACACGCGCCAAAAGAATTTATTGATTCTTGGAAAAAGGTTAAAAGCCTTTGCTATTCACAGTTTGCGATGACTCATGGTTATTTAGAATTTTTAGGTGAATCACCACTACCAGAAGATAAAGTTGAAATTTTAAAACGTTTTACAAATGTTGTAGACCTTACCTATACGCGATATGATGATGTAGTGAAAGCAGAAGCTCAAACCCGAGAAGCACAAATTAATTTAGCTGTGGAACGTGTAAGGGCTAAAGCCTTGGCTATGCATAAATCTGAAGAGATTATGGAAGTGGTTGCCAAACTTAAAGAAGAAGTGATGGCATTGGATATTCCTGATGTGATTGCTGCTACTATTTTTTTAAGTGAAGAAGAAGATAAAGTAAGAATGTGGGATCTTTCTACACTAGAAAAAGAGAACGACATTGATGGTTATCAAATCCCTTTTGATATTACATTTAAGCTAAAGAAAAAAGATCCCAATTTATATGTGAAACGTGTTTGGGATAATCCCGAAAATTATTTTTTAGAAGTACAAGATGCAAAAGACTTAAAAAGAATTGTAGAATGGCTCAGAGAAAATAATTTAGAAGACATTGCCAATGAAGTTGAACAACACACTAAAACATCAAATTTAGAGCGATTACATCATGCCGTAAAAAAATTGAATAACGGAAAATTGGTTATCGACTTATTAAATGCACCTTCAGACGAAATGGAAACCATTTTAACCAAAATGGGTGCCGCATTTGATTTAGCTTATAAACGTTTTGAAGACCTTCAAAAAGCCGAAGCACAAACTAGAGAAGCAAAGATTGAGGCTGCTTTAGAAAAAGTGAGAAGCCGAACCATGGCCATGCAGAAAGGTGAAGAAGTTAAAGATGTAGTGGTTCTTTTATATAAAGAACTTATTGCACTTGGCGTTACCAATTTTGCAACTTGTGGTTATGTAGAAATTAATGAGAAAACTAATTTGCAATCCACTTGGGTTACAAGTCCAGGTGGAGACTCTTTAGGGTTATTCTATCTTCCTTTAACTGGAGACGTCTATTTTGACGCACGTTACGAGGCATGGAAAAATCAACAACCGGTATTCCACCAAACAGTAACTGGTAAAGAACGAAGAAAACATCTTGAATATGCCATTACCACATTTAATTCAAAAGAGGCAGAAGAAATGGTTCTTAATCAATTCCCTGACCCAACTGTATTTTATTGCTTTAATTTTTCACATGGATACTTACACCTGGTTTCAGGCTCTCAACTTAATGAAGAAGAAGAGACTTTACTCGCTAGGTTTACGAGGGTATTTGAACAAACCTATGCACGTTTCTTAGATCTGCAAAAAGCAGAAGCACAGGCTAGAGAGGCGCAAATAGAGAATGCTTTAGAAAAAGTCCGTTCACGTTCCTTAGCAATGCATAAACCAGAGGAACTACAGGAAGTGGTAGCTGTGGTGGCAGAAAAACTAAAAGAACTGGGAGTTATATTTGATGCAGGAGGAGTTATACTTTGCACTTACTTCCCAGACAACAAAGATGTTGTGCATTGGATTGCTGTTGATGACTTCTCATCTTCAGGACGTTATTTTGTGCCGTATTTTGATAATCCTATTTTTAACGATGCTTGGGATTCCAAAATCAAAGGTGATACCTATTTTTCAAAAGAATTTACAGTAGAAGCGAAAAATGATTTTTTTCAACAAGCCTTTGAAAATAGTGATTATAAGAAAATGCCTGAGGATTACAAACAGTTTGTCCTTCAGGCTGACAGCCATAATCTATCAGCCGCTTGGTCAAAAAATTCAGCTATTATTATACCCTCATTAACCGGAGATGTACCTTCTGAAAATGATGCAGACATAATGAAACGTTTTGCAAATGTTTTTGAACAAGCCTATATACGATTCTTAGATCTACAAAAAGCAGAAGCGCTGGCAAGAGAAGCGCAAATAGAAACTGCCTTAGAAAAAGTACGTTCGCGAACCATGGCTATGCAACATAGTGATGAGTTACCAAAAGCAGCTAACAATTTGTTTTTACAAGTACAAGAATTGGGCATACCTGCATGGAGTGCAGGTTATTGTATTTGGGAAGACAAAACAAAAAAAAGTACTTGGTGCAATATGAGTAGTGAAGGAGAAATTCAAAAAGGATTTTCATTACCAACTGTTGGCGAAGGTTATAATTTTGAAAAGCCATTAAAAAATGGAGAAGCCTTTCATGTAGAAGAATTAGGTGGTAAAGCACTTGTAAAGCATTACGACTTTATGAAAACACTACCTATTATCGGAGAAATCTTATCAGATTTTGATGCTAAAGGAATTGAATTACCAACCTTTCAAATTTTCCATATTGTTTTTTTCGAACATGGTTATGTCATGTTCATTACCTATGAAGCTGTACCAGAGGCTCATGGTATATTTAAACGCTTTGGGCAAGTGTTTGAACAAACCTATACACGTTTTCTAGACTTAAAAAAAGCAGAAGCCCAATCTGACTTGATCAGAAAAGAAAAAGAACGTTTAGAAGTTGTACTATCTGACCTAAAAGCAACACAATCTCAGCTTATCCAAGCTGAAAAAATGGCATCGCTTGGTGAGCTCACCGCAGGTATCGCGCACGAGATACAGAATCCACTCAACTTTGTCAATAATTTCTCTGACGTGAGTAAAGAACTGCTCGAAGAAATGCAAGAAGAGATTGAAAATGGCGATTTAGAAGAGGCTAAAGCCATTATGGATGATGTGGTGCAGAATCTAGATAAAATAAACCATCATGGTCAGCGCGCAGATAGTATTGTAAAGGGTATGTTGCAGCACAGTCGTGCCAGTGGCGATAAAAAAGAACCTACTGATATTAATGCATTGGCAGAAGAATATCTTCGGTTAGCTTATCATGGTTTACGTGCCAAGGATCAATCCTTTAATGCAGAATTGGTGACAGATTTTGACGATTCTATGCAAAACATTAACATAATACCTCAAGACGTTGGGCGTGTTATTCTTAACCTGTTAACTAACGCGTTTTATGTGGTTAATGAAAAGAAAAAAACAGGGATTGAAGGTTATAAGCCAACAGTATCTATTAGTACAAAACGCATAAAAGATTTTGTAGAAATTAGTGTCGAAGACAATGGTAACGGTATGCCAGAGTCTGTAAAGGAAAAAATATTTCAGCCTTTCTTTACTACCAAACCTACAGGTGAAGGTACAGGTTTAGGATTATCCTTAAGTTATGATATAATTACCAAAGGTCATGGCGGAAAATTAATGGTAAAGTCAGATCAAGGAAAAGGCACAATATTTAAAATTGAACTGCCACTATAATAAAGAGAAACTATGTCAAACAGAAAGTTAAATATAGGTATTGCTTGCCTACTTTTTATTTTTTCTATTGGGTTAATCTATGCTCAAAACGATCGTGTTAAAGACTTACTGCAACAATTAGAAGTTGCCACACATGACAGTACTCGAGTTTATGCAAATAAACAATTGGGCTATTTTTATCAGCATAGTAATCAGGAAAAAGCTATAAATTATTTTAATGATGGTGTAATTGCCGCCAAACGCTCTAATGATAGTTTGCAATTAGCGAACTTATTTTACAGTATTGGCTATACCTTTAGTGTTAAACAAGAATTACCAAATGCAATAGAAAACTACCTCGATGCCGCACGTATTTATGAAAAATTAAAAGATGATTGGCGTTTAGTTAATACTTATATGGGCATATCTAATCTTTATATCTCAGACGAGGATGTAGACAAACAAGCTCAATATTTAGATTATGCAGAAGATTTGGTTTTAAAAGGAAACGACAGTGTTCAATTGGGCAATTTTTATAGCCACAAGGGGGTTATATATGACCAAAGAAAATCCTACGATTCTGCAATCGTTTACTTAAAAAAGAGTCTTAAAATAGCCCAACAAATAAAAAACAAAAACTCTATTGCAGCTGCTCTCACAAATCTAGGACTTACATACAAGCATATTGGAAATACTAATGATGCCCTTAACTATTATAAACAGGCATTAAACATCTATGAGGAAGAAAAAAACGATTTTTCTCTTGGTATATTATATAACAATATTGCCTCAGCCCATGCTCAAAAACAAGATTATAAATCTGGTGAAGAAGCATTCAATAAAAGTATAGATTATGCAAACATCGTCGGGTCACAACAAATACTGTTACAAGATTACAAGGACTTGGCCACGATGTACGGCAAACAACCAGATTACAAAAAACAAGCTGAGTTTTTAGAAAAATATTATTCTCTTAAAGACAGCCTCTTCACTGCCGAAAAAGAAAATCAATTCTCACAATTAGAAAGTGATTATATAATTGAAAAGAAAGATTTGGAGCTTGAAGCACAGCAACTTGATATTGAGAAAAAACAAATACAGAATACCATTTATATCATTCTGTTTTCATTTAGTGTGGTCATTTTAGGATTATTGTTGTTCTATTATAAACGATCTCGCAAAAAGAATAATCTTTTACAATCTCAGAACCAACTTATTATTGAGCAGAAAGATGCATTAGAAACCACCTTATCCGATCTTAAATCTACACAATCACAATTAATCCAATCAGAGAAAATGGCGAGTCTAGGGGAACTTACTGCTGGCATTGCCCACGAGATTCAAAACCCACTTAACTTCGTCAATAATTTCGCTGAGGTTAGCAATGAGCTTATTGATGAAATGTTAGAAGAATTAGACAATGGAGATATTGAAGAGGGAAAGGCCATTGCCAATGATGTGAAGCAAAACTTAGAGAAAATAAACCATCATGGTAAGCGAGCTGATGGTATTGTAAAAGGAATGTTACAACATAGTCGTAATAATTCTGGGGAAAAGGAACTTGTAGACCTCAATAAACTCACTGATGAGTTTATGCGATTAGCCTATCACGGCCTACGTGCTAAGGACAAAAGTTTTAATGCTACACTTGAAACAGATTTTGACCCTAAACTAGGAGTAATAAATGTTGTGAGCCAAGAAATTGGTCGCGTAATTTTAAATTTATTCACCAATGCATTTTATGCTGTAAATGAACGCCAATCCACCACTGAGTCTAATGATTATAAACCAACAATATCTTTAACTACTAAAAGATTAAAAAATAGTATTACTGTGGCTATAAAAGACAATGGTAATGGCATACCGAGCGAAGTAGTGAGTAAAATTTTTGAACCTTTTTTTACAACAAAACCCACTGGTAAGGGTACTGGACTAGGCTTATCTATGAGTTATGATATTATTAAAGCACACAATGGTCAATTAGAAGTATATACCAAAACTGGTGAGTTCACTGAATTTAAAATCACATTACCTATTAAAACCAAAAAATCATGAAGATATTAGTAGTAGACGACGAACACGATGTTCAACTTCTTTTTCAGCAACGGTTTAGAAAAGAAATTAGAAAAGGTGAACTCAACTTTGTATTTGCATTTTCTGGAGAAGAAGCACTAGAAACACTTCGAAATATGGAACATGAAGCTGTTCTTATCCTATCCGATATTAACATGCCAGGAATGAGTGGACTTCAACTATTAGAGATTATTAAGAAAGACTTTATAGCTCCTCCTCCTGTTGTAATGATGGTAACAGCGTATGGTGATGATGAGAATTATAATACTGCCAAAGAACTTGGAGCTGATGATTTCATCACTAAACCAGTAGATTTTAAATTATTAAAAGAAAAACTAATACAGAATATATAATGGCTAAGATATTAGTAGTTGATGACGAAACGGATTTAGAAGTACTTATAAAACAGAAATTCCGAAAAAAAATTAGGTCACAGGAATATGAATTCCTATTTGCAATAAACGGAAAAGATGCTTTAGTTAAGATTAACCAAAACCCTGAGGTAGATATCGTTTTAAGTGATATAAATATGCCAGAAATGGATGGTCTTACCCTACTCTCAGAATTAAGCGAATTGAGTCCATTAATAAAGTCGGTAATTGTATCTGCCTATGGTGATATGGATAATATTAGAACAGCCATGAATAGGGGAGCTTTTGATTTTATTACAAAACCAATAAACTTTGAGGATTTAACCATAACCATGGAAAAAACCATAGAACATGCAAGACATCTCAAGGAAACGCTACAAGCAATAAAAGAAAACAACATTCTTAAAATGTATGTAGATGAGAATGTATTGAACTTTATGGGAAACAAAGAGTTTGAGACTACTATGATGACTAATGAAACCATTGAGGGGACTGTAATGTTTATAGACATTTGTGATTTTACAAGTATTAGTGAAACGACCGCTGCAGATAAAGTGGTTAAGATGATCAATGCCTATTTTGATGAAATAGTTAAAGAGATCATTGATCAGAAAGGTTATATAGATAAATTTATTGGTGATGCAATTATGGCAGTATTCAGAGGAGAATACCACCTTGACAGAGCTATTGATGTAGCACTTGCTGTAAGGGACAAATTAAACGATTTGACCGAAATCGGAGAAGATGTTGGCTTTATACCAAAGGTATCTATTGGTATTAAAAGTGGTGAAATGGTGTCTGGTAATATTGGTTCGGTAAGTTTAAAAAGATTAGACTATACCGTAATTGGAGACAATGTTAATACTGCAGCAAGACTAGAGGACACAGCTAAACCAAATCAAATAATCATTTCAGAAGATTGCTATGAAAAGGTCAAAGAGTCCTTTAAATGTAATAAAGTTGGTACTGTGCAATTAAAAAACAAAACTGCACCAGTAACTATATACGAAGTGATTGAATAGACATTTTTTTAGCAAATTAAAAAATCCGTAATATCCCTATAACCAACAGTGCTATCCCAATTATGGCCTTAAATGGCATTAATTGATCGGACAGTTTTCTCAAAGTAGTTTCTAGCGCCGGAACTTTTCCAAAAACATGGGTAAGTAATAATATACCTCCTAATATGCTTACGATATTAAACAATAAATTATTCCAAAATGTAATTAAGGGTAAAATGACCAAAACACCACCAATTACTGTTTGAAATGGTGCTAATGAGCTGGCAATTTTATTAAAAAAGTTACTCTCGCCATCCCATTTATCTAATGTAGCAAGTCCTAGAAGTATACCACCCGCAATATTTGCAATTGTCAATACAATCCCAACCATAGTCGTAAAATTTAAGTTCATTATAAATTTAAGAATAACTTAGAATTTATTTGTGGTAATGAAATAATTTATTTTACTTTGTATTTCAAAGTACTTTTCTAATTATGAGCAACGAAGATTATTTAAAAGACATTAGCGAGATTAAAAACTTAATGAATAAATCATCTCGCTTTATTTCCTTAAGTGGTTTATCAGGTATCCTAGCAGGAATATATGCTTTAATAGGCGCATCAATAACTTATCATCTTGTAAACACATACAGTTATGGTACCTTGATCCTCGATGGTTGGGTATTTAGAACTTCAATGCTCATACTTTTGGCCGTAGCTTTATTAAGTATTGTTACAGGTATTTTTCTTACCACTAGAAAGGCTAAGAAAAACGGAGAAAAAATTTGGGACAATTCATCAAAGCGATTGTTATTCAATTTTTTAATTCCTTTGATAGTTGGTGGTTTGTACTGCATCATTATTCTAGGTCAAGGTCGCTATGGACAAACTGCAGGTTTGATGCTAATTTTTTATGGACTTGCCCTAGTAAATGCTTCAAAATACAGTATTGGAGACATTAAATACTTAGGGTTTATTGAGATTATTCTTGGGTTAATTGCCGCATTTTATCCTGGTTACGGTTTTTGGCTTTGGGTAGCTGGTTTTGGAATAATGCATATAGTTTACGGAACATGGATGCACTTTAAATACGACTCTAAATAAAATTAATATGGTTATTAGTAAACGTTTAGGCATAATTTTGGGTATTGCAATTGTTATATTAATAATTCCTTTAATTGCAATGCAATTTACCTCGGAAGTAAATTGGGACATTGGAGATTTTATAATCGCCGGAATACTATTATTAGGAACAGGTATATTACTAGAATTAATTCTAACAAAATCAAAAAAGCACAAGACTTTACTAATAGTAACAGTCATAGTTTTACTTTTGCTAATCTGGATGGAAATGTCAGTAGGTATATTTGGATCTCCAATTGCTGGTAGCTAATATTTATGAGTATTATAACAAATATTAATAAGCTTTTTGACCATAGGATAAGACTTGGAATAATGTCTATTTTAATGGTTAACGAACATGCAGATTTTAATACGCTAAAGGAATTACTTGGTGCAACCGACGGTAATCTGGCAAGCCATACAAAAGCGTTGGAAAAAGCAGAATATATTATGGTAGAAAAACAATTTATTGGTCGAAAGCCAAACACACGATATAGCGCAACCAAACTGGGAAAGGCCGAGTTTAAAAAACATATTGAAGCATTAGAAAAATTAATTAAGACATCCTAAAACCTATTTTTTTACGTATTTACTTTGAAATACAAAGTACTTTTAATAAATCATATAATTATCATGGAAAACAACGACAACAAAAACACTACCCAGTCAAATAACAAATTTGGACATTGGTTAAAAACCTCAATCACAGCTAGAATGATAATAGTAGGAGTTCTTACAATGGTTTTATTAATTCCCCTTGCCTATGTAAACATCCTTATCGAAGAACGCTCATATAGACAACAAAATGTAGTTAGTGAGATAAATACTAAATGGGGAAATGATATCATTATTTATGGACCAATTTTAAAAGTACCTTATAAGACCTACACAGAAATTTCTAAACTAAATGAAAAGACAAAATCCTATATAAAAGAAACCAAAACCCATATTAACTATGCCTATATCTTCCCTGAAGAATTGACAACAGACGCTAAAGTTAATTCTAAATCATTGTATTTAGGAAACTTTGAATCGGCAGTGTTTACAGCAAATATGGAACTCAGCGGGAAATTCAATAAAGTTGATCTTAGTACCAAAGGCATTAAAGACAAAGAAATTATATGGGATAAAGCAACAATGCTTTTTAAAACCACAAACTTAAAGGGGATAAAAACTGAGATGGCGATTCAACTCAACAACAAAAGCTATCTTTTTGAAACAAATTTTAGTGAAAATTCTCAACATAGACTAGATGAACTTGAAACGAATTTTATAGGTAAATCCCTCTTGGATGACTCATTTAAATTCGGTATGAATGTTACTTATGACGGCAGTGAACAAATCAAACTAATTCCTGTTGGTAAAACCACTACTATGACTATGGAATCTAATTGGGCTGATCCTGGTTTTATTGGTAACTATTCCCCAAATGACGAAACAAGAAGTATCACCGAAGACGGATTTAAAGTAGATTGGAAAGTATTATCAGTAAATAGAGCATTCTCTCAACAATACTTAAAGAAGCTTCCCAACCTCCATCAGTTTGCATTTGGGACTAAGTTTGTAGTGCTAGTAGATGAATATCAAAAAAGTGAACGTTCTGCCAAATATGGATTTTTAGTCATAGGCCTAACCTTTCTGTTATTCTTTCTTATACAAACCTTAAGCAAGATAAATATTCATCCCTTTCAATATCTAATGATTGGTCTTGCATTAATTATGTTCTATACGCTACTTGTATCTATATCAGAACATAGCAACTTCTTAAAAGCCTATTTAATTGCTGGTATTTCAGTTGTAGCTCTAATAACGCTTTACTCTAAATCCATACTTAAAAATCTGAAATTTCCTGTGTTTATAGGATTATCGTTAACGGCTTTATACTCATTTATCTACGTTATCATTCAATTGGAAAATTATGCGCTTTTAGTAGGTAGTATTGGACTATTTGTAATCCTTGCCATTGTAATGTATGTATCACGTAAAATAGACTGGAATAACGGTTAAACACAAAATTGATGAAACTACAATTCAACAAATATTATCTCGTTTTAGCGCACTCTCTTTTCTTAATAGAAATTGCAATAGCATTTATTATTAAAACTGGTTTTATACGCTATACGCTTGGTGATTTTTTGGTTGTTATTTTATTATATGCAATTATTAGAGGATGTACCAATCTGAAAGTTTGGGTCTCGGCATTGGTCGTCCTCTTAATTGCTTACATTATCGAATTTCTTCAATTATTTCATGTCTTAGCCTACTGTAATTTACAAAATAATCCAACCGCCAATCTAATATTTGGAAGCACATTTCAAATTGGCGACCTACTTGCCTATACACTAGGAATATTATCAGTACTAATTTTTGAACACTATCATGCAAACACTAAAGACACTTATTCTATCAAAATTTAAATCCTTTTACCTGATTAGTATGGCGCTCAGTTTTAGCGTCATTGCTCTAATGATCAGAGTAAAGCTGAATAAATCGTTCTTCTATATCTTTTTAGTTTGGAACGTATTCTTGGCCCTTATACCATATATGATTACGATGTATCTCAATACAAAACATAGCCTAAATTCTTTAAAATTAATGATTTGGGTGTCTGTTTGGATTCTCTTTTTGCCCAATGCACATATATAGTTACAGATTTAATGCACATTAGATTAGGAAATAGTTCCCTGTTGTGGCTAGATATTATTGTAGTTCTTTCTTTTGCAAGTACTGGTTTGCTCCTCTTCTATCTTACAATTATAGACATGCAAAGAATTGTAGCAACAAAATACCCAAGGTTTCCAATTAAAGGACTGACTTATTCCATAATCTTATTAAGTGGGTTTGGTGTATACCTTGGTAGATTTTTACGCTATAACTCTTGGGAAATAATAAGCCAGCCTCAATATCTGCTTTCAGATATTATAGCAATTATAATCAGGCCATTTCAACATTTTGATGCATGGCTGTTCACCTTAGGCTTTGGCAGTTTTTTATTAGTTGGTTTTTGGATATTTAAGGCTATCTATTATTTAAAACCAACCGACCCTTAATCATCTTTATTCAACCTAGGCAATACCTCTTCAGGGAATGGGAACAAAATTGTTGAATTCTTCTCTGCAGCAATATTTGATAAGGTTTGATAGAGCCTTAACTTAATTGCAGATGGTGATTTATCAATCTGTTTACCGGCTTCTAAGAGTTTTCCAGCGGCTTGGTCTTCAGCTTCTGCCAAGATTATTCTAGCACGACGTGAGCGTTCTGCTTCTGCTTGATTGGCCATCATACGTTTCATATTCTCTGGCAACTGGATATCTTTAATTTTTACGTCGATAATTTCAATTCCCCATACCTTGGTTTCCAATTCAACAATAGCCTTTATGTTTTTGCCCATTTCTTCTCGCTTGGACAGAATGGTATCTAGTTCCACCTTACCGCAAACATCTCTTAATGCCGCTTGAGATAATTGTGAAATAGCAAATTGGTATTCTTCAACTTCTAGGACAGCCATTTCAGGATCTATTACCTTAAAAAATACCACACCATCGATACTACATGGTACATTATCTTCGGTCATCACCTCTTGGGAGACAATATTGACCGTAATTACCCTTATATCCACTATCTGAATGGTTTCAACAAGTGGTATAATCCATCTAAAGCCAGGTTTAAGTGTGCCAACATACTTCCCAAATCTAAATTTTAAGGCACGTTTATATTCAAAAACAATACGGATTCCTGCGAAAAGGAAAACGACAATAAATACAGTAAATAATAATGGAGGATTCATAAGACAAGAGTTTACAATTAAACAATAACAGTCTTATAAGTTCGGGTTTAATAGGTAATTAAAAAATGATTTTCATCATGGAGGAATAAGCCTTGTAAAAAGAAACTCTTTCCATTAATTAATGACATTAATTTATTGTAATTGAGCATCATTAAAACTATATATTGATTTATCTATCTAACATGATTTACATCATTGCCTAAAATTATTCTTCTCATTAAATTAAATTTTAACATTAAAGTAAATACGTCATGAAATCTAAACTATTCCTATTGTTTATGGCAATTTCTATAATTCCTAATTGTTTATGGTCTCAGGAATTAAGTAATGGGATTTCCAAGAATTCCTTTTCTGAGTTGAATTTCGGAATTGCATTTTTAACCTCTGTAGAAATTTCTGATGATACTACAATATTTCCAGGAGTCTCATTTCTTTGGGGTACAACCATTATCAATGATAACGACTTTATTGTTGAATATTCTGCCGGGATTGCAATTCCATCAATTATAACAGGAAAGGTTGGTATTGGCAAAAAAATTAACAACACCAAGATAATTTTAGGTGTCAGGCCATACCCTACAAATCTTTATTTGCAATCAAGTTTTACTAATGGTGAAAAAGGTTATTGGACAGTATCATTTGAATATAACCCACTTGATTCTGATATGGGTATTTCATTATATTCAAAGGCTCTGATTACACTAGGATACAGATGGCACTCTAAAAAGAGAAAGTAAATGCCAATGGTAATTGGAACCAAAGCATATTATAAAATTCCAATTACATAGTTATTACTTACCCTCTACATAATCCTGCAGGTAACTGAACCTTTCAGTCAACTTACCGTTTTCAGTAATTTTTGCACGTTTTAGTATTTCTTTTTCGTCATTGTCAAAAAACGATGGCAAAACATGATCAATAAATGTTTCACCAAATCCTTCACTCGCATCCTTTGGCAATTCACAAGGTAGGTTATCTACTGCCATTACAGTAATTGCTCCCTTTGCATCAAAAGCAACTTCAGTCTCAGAAATGGGGTCATAACCGTAAAATGGGTCTTCAATAGTTGATGATCTTATCGTACTGGCAACAGGACCATCGATATCACAGGAAATATCAGCAACTAGATTGATTCTAAAATCTGGGTGCCTTGCATCTTCTCTGGTAAACAAATAAGGTGCATTATTACCGTAAAAGTGACCAGCTATAAAGAAATCTGTTAGTTTGGCATAAGGCATAAAGTTGCTTTCGTAACCTGTTGGATCGTCATAAAATGCCAACCTCTCACCTACTTTACCATCGGTGCGCTTAGCATATTCCATTACATCTACCCGACAATAAACAGGCTCCGTAAATTCAGAAGTTAGGTAAAGTGCATCACTTACCTCCTTTATACCCATATGATCTAGAATTTCTTGTGCACCATTGGCTACTTTACCGGTACCAGACAGTAATATTTTTATGTTAGGCAATTGGACTTGATCCAGCACCTCTTTAACCTCATGTAAATCTGCAAGTGTTTCTACTTTAGGCAAGTGAAACAAACCATCCCTAATTCCAAGTGCCCTAATACCATTATAAGCACCAACCAAACCAGCATAACGACCAAAGCCTATTAATCTATACCCATTAGGCCCAACAATTGTCTCGTGATCATACAACCGTATATTATTATTCAAAATTGCCTTTAATAATTCTCTATTATAAGGTTGCTTTTTAATAGTATGCGAAAAGAAAAAGTAGTCTTTATTAGCAACTAAAAAATCTATAGGAACTTCTTTTACACCAATCATAACATCTGCATCAGAAACATCATCAGTAACTTCAAAACCATATTTTCTATAAGCCTCATCCGTGAACACTCTAATATCTGAAGATTCAATAACAAATTCCGCATCAGGAAATCGTTTTCTAGCCTCGGCTAATGTTTCAGGAGAAAAAACAACACGTCTATCAGGCGGGTTTTTACGTTCTTTTATGATGGCAAATTTCATACTCAAATGTTTTAAAAAACTGACATAACTGTCAGGAAAATAGTCTGGAATAATTTTTGCACGAAAATAACTGGATTTAAGAGGTTGCACAACTTTTTTTGTAACTTCGCTATCCTTTTTTAGATTATCATTTGGGGTCGACTGGTTTTGACAGCGAGATTAATTAAATGGTAAGCACGTCGTGTAATGGCATTGAAACACGTTAAAGGCTAGACCAAATTTTAAACGGCGAGAATAACTACGCTTTAGCTGCATAATCTGAATTATAGTAAGATTGGCCTAGGCTCACAAGGTGAGCAAGCTAAATGTCTCCAGAAAGCCTTGGTTAGTGGCGTTCTATTTAGAGGCATCGTAAAAATTAACTAAGATTGGGTAATGCTTTGATGCCTTTTCGAGATTAAAAAGCTAAGCTGTAAGTAGGCTGTTTTTTGTCAGCTTATGGTCAAAAACCAATAAAAAACTAAACGTGTAGAAAGCTCTTTGGTTACTTGTTTGGACGAGAGTTCGATTCTCTCCGACTCCACAACACTCACAACTGCGTTGTGCATTAAAATAGAAAACCCATCAAGTTCACTTGTTTGGGTTTTGTCTTTTAAAGTACCTGGGTTGTAAATCCAGGCAGTTGTATTTGCAACTTAGGTGTCACTAGAGAACAACAAAGTTAATCTCTCCGACTCCACCACAAAAAACCCTTGTAATTGTACAAGGGTTTTTTTGCAAAATGATTACAAAAAGTTCTATGTTATTAATTAATAAAGAACACTAATTTTCACTTTTTTAAAAGACTAAAAACCTAACAATTACTGCAATAATTTGGGCTTTTTTTTGCTATCTTAGTAGAGAATGATGCATAGATTAAACCATCTTATCTTCTTATTGTTTTTGTGCTGTATATATTCAACCTTGAATGCACAACAATATGGTTATGTTCAATACCATAAAGAGTCAGGAGCACCATTTGACAAGGTAAATACTGTTCTAGAAGATAGCGAAGGATTTGTCTGGATAGGTAGCGATAACGGACTCTACAGGTTTGATGGAATAGGATTTGATTTTTATAGTATACACAACGAAAGTCAAACTATTAATAAACTTCAGCTTTTTGACAATGGGATTGTTTTTGTAAATGATAAAGGTCTTCACCAAATTAAGGGCATTAAAAATCAACCACAAATTGAAACCTTGCTAGAAGGTACAATTAACAAAAAAAGTAATCTTCCTTTTTACCCAAACAACGTCATTGTATCTAAGAACAAAAGTATTTGGTTAAGTAATTCAAATCATGTTATTGGCAAATGGCAAGATGGAAGATATGAATCCCACTCTTTTTCTTCTAGCACAGCAGCACAACAATTAGAGATACAGGAAGATTCAAAGCAAGGCATTTGGATCTTAAGCCCATTAGATGGCTTATTTAAATTAAATAATTCAACCAATAGATTTGAAAAAAAAATAGCAATCAAAAATGCCACCTCTTTATTAATTCAAAATAATCATATACTTGTAGGTAATGAATCATTGCACATTTACACCCTTTCCGGCGGTACTCCAACGCTCCATAAGACTATACCAATTGTTAATGATCAAATAAGTGCTATATATTCTGACAAAGCCAATCAATACTATGTAGGCACAAAAAAGGGAAACCTGTTTAAAATGAAAGACCTCAACAGCCCCTTAAAATCTATTTATGGAGCCAATGAAGCTCATAGAGTTGAAAAATTAGATTTTGGACATATTAACGAAATCTATATGACAACCGATACTAATAGTAACAAAGATAAACTATGGGTTAGCGCATCTTCAGGTTTGTGGTTACTGCAACAACGTTTTTTTAAAACTGTTAATAATTTACCGATGAACAATCCTATTGGTATCTCTATTAACGATAATGGGAAGGCCTGGGCACCAATAAATAATCTATATGAAATCTCACCTCAACAAGATGGTTTTACAGCCAAACCAATTTATAAAAACCTACAAGTTAACTATGTTGCAAATCAAAATGACGGCACACTTTGGGTGACAACAAGCACACCAAAAGTGGAACTGCTAAAATTTGTCAATGATGAAATTACACGGAGATATGACTTCCATGATCGTGGTGAATCTATTTTTAATCTTTATCCAGATAGTAAAGGAAATCTTTGGCTTTGCCAAGCACCAACCGACAAGCCCATAGTTGGAATTGCTCAAGTAAGTAATAATGGTAATGTAAAATATTATGATGAGGCTAAAGGATTTTCTAGTAGAGTACTTTCATTGAAAGAAAGTAATCGCGGCGAAATCTATGCTGCTGGTATTGGTGAAAGAAGTTATTTATATCGTTTTGATCCAGATCTAGATCGTTTTATTAATCTCAGTCCAGAACTTCCGTTCAAAGCTATGCTTAATTTTGAAGCACATGATTTAACTATTGATGATCGCGGTGTCGTTTGGTTAGCAACTACTGATGGGCTCCTACGGTACGATGGTGAGAAAATCTTACTTATTCAAAACGATATTTTAGGTCAAGAAGAAGTTAGAGGTGTTACGCATTATTCAAATGGTAATATTTGGGTAGCTACAGCAACCAAAGGATTGGTATTTCATCAAGGGAATACATCAACCGTATTGGGAGAATCTGAAGGTCTTCCAGCTGTAATTAGCGCTTATAGATGTATCACAACAGACAAAGAAGGGCGTCTATGGGCTGGAACACCAGAAGGGTTAGTCTATTCGCGAATATCAGCTTCAAACTTACCATTTTCTAGCAAACCAAGAATTAGAAAAGCAATAATCGACGGTGATGAATTAATAGAAAATTTTAAAGAGGTTATAGAAATTAAAAAAAATCAACAACTCGAACTTCAGTTTACAAATTTGTCATTCCCTGCAAAAGACGTACAATATCAATCTAGACTACTTCCCAATGAAGATATTGATATATTGTTAGAAGAACAACTATGGCAGTCTAACGGCAACAGCAATACAATTTTGTTAAATGAGATTGAGCCTGGAGACTATTCTTTACAATTGCGAGCAAGACAGCCAGGCGGTTATCAATGGAGCAATCCAATAGAGGTTCAATTATACATTTATACACCTTGGTATGCGCAAAATTGGTTTTATTACGCCATAGCGGTATTTGCACTTACCTTTATTGGTTTCTATTTTAGAGTCTATGCTAAACGACGCTTTGAAAGATTACAAGCAGTTTTGAAATACTCAAATGAAAAATTAGCGAAAAAAGAGGAGCTTCTAAATCAAAAAATTAAAGAATTAGAAGAAAAAGGTGACCAATTAGTCAGTGCTACATCTAATATAGAAACACTAGAGCTTTTTATAAAAGGAATACCCTTTCAAGCATCATGGAATGACATTATTACGGCAATGGGAAAGGCTGTTACACAAACTGCAGACATCAATGCCTTTGAAATTGCTTTTAAAGAGGGTAATGAAATTGTACACAAAGGATATTCGGACCAAGAGCGAAGTGGTTTTACTTTTAGAGCAAAACCCTTTAATCCAAAAACAAGTCTAACCTGTTGGGCAATGGAAAACGATGAAGAGGTGTTGATTAATGATTTTGTAAAAGAACATCCAATATTTATTCAAGAAAAAGATGTTTACAGATTCAACTCTCTACTTTTCATTCCATTTACTTTAGAAAACAATCAACCTGTAGTATTGTGTGCTTATAGTATTAATAAAAATCACTTTGACGAGAACGACCTTATAATGTTTAGAATATTAGCACAATTCATTTATTTATCCATACATAAAGCAATAACAAAGTAACAATGAGACATAAATTTATTTATATAGTAATATTGTTACTGTTTGCTTTAAACAAGGCTCAAGCCAATACCCAAAGTGACACGCTCACTGTAGGCATTTACCAAAACCCTCCTTTTGTAATAACAACAGGAGAAGGAAAATTCGAAGGTTTAAGCATTGAACTTTGGGAAAATATTGCCAATTCTTCAAATCTAAACTTTAAGTATGAATTGCATTCAGATTTTATAAGTATTCTGAAAAGATTAGAATATAATGAGATTGATCTTACTATAAATCCTATGGACGTAAATGATTTAAGAGTTGGTAAGTTTGAAATGACACAACCATTTTCTATTTCTAGTATCGGTGTGGCCATACCTTATTTGAATCGTTCTACATTTTCAGTTTTTGTAAGCAACATTTTTTCGCTAGAATTTTTAGAAATTATTTTAATGCTCATTTTAATAATATTTGTCTTTGGCTTTTTTCTATGGCTGGTTGAAAGAAAGCATAATAAATTTCAATTTAGACCTGGTGTGCTAGGACTTTTTGATGGGTTATGGTGGTCTGCAGTAACCATGACAACAGTTGGTTATGGTGATAAAGCACCAAAATCTAATCTTGGTAAAGCGATAGCAATCATTTGGATGTTTACGGCTGTAATTATTATATCTAGTTTTACGGCTGGGATTGCTTCTACTCTAACTATTTCTGGTTTACAAACCGATATAAAAAATATTGAAGATATTAGATTAGTTGAGGGAATTAGTACAGTAGGGGCTTCGAGTGGCGAATATTATTTAATGGAAGAAAATATTCCTGTAACACAAACTTATGCATCTCCTATTCTTGCTCTTAGAGCAATTGCAAAAAAAGAAAATGACGTTTTATTATATGATAAAACGGTTTTACAATATTACATCAATAGACTTTCCCTAGACGAAAAAGTTAAGCTATTGCCTTTTACTTTAAAGGAGAATTACCAAAGTTTTATGTTGCCTAAAAATCACACTCACTTTGATAAAATTAATGTGGGATTGATGAAAGAAATACAAAAAGAGAATTGGATAGATCTCCAAAGAAAATATGATGTTAAAGGAAAGTAATTTTAAAAATTAAAGTGTTACTGCAATCGAATAGCTAAAGCCCTTGTTGACTCAGCAAGGATTATAAATTATGTAATAAGTCTATCTACAAAATAAATGTAACTTTAGTAGTTCTAAATCAAATCAAAATGCGTTCTCAATCAAAACTATTAATCAATGTTTATTTGCTAATAACATGCTGTTATAATTGCCTTGGCCAAAATGAAAGATTTCAAGCAAACCCAGCTATAACCGACAGTATATATTCAGAAAGTTTAAAAGAATACCGTTCATTCTATATACAATACCCAGATAGATTCGACGCTACCAATAACAACAAATATCCCGTTGCTTTTGTTTTAGATGGTGAGTTTTTAATGCCAACGGTTCATAATTTTCAAGGGTATTATAGTGGTGGCTTCACGCCAGAAATGATCTTAATTGGTGTTTCTAACCTAAAAAACAGAACACGAGACCTAACTACTTCACAGATTACAGAAAGCTATGGTATGCCTTACAATCGAGAAAATGGAAAGGCCAATAATTTTGCTAATTTTATAAGTAAGGAATTAATACCTTATATTGAAAATAAATATCCTGTAACAAATTTCAGAACTTTAATTGGCCATTCATATGGAGGATTATTTACTGTTTACACACTTCTCAATCACCCTGAGTTATTTGCCAATTACGTCGCCATTGATCCAAGTTTAGACTGGGACAACCAAAAATTGATAAATGATGCTAAAGAAATTCTAGCATCCAATAGTTTTGAAGGCAAATCACTTTTTATGTCATTAAACGGACAATTGCATTGGCAGGATCCGAATATCACTATTGATAATGTAATGGAAGATGATACAGGCTCAACTTTATTTGCAAGATCTAATATCACGTTTAGAAAGTTAGTAGAACAAAATCACAGTAATGGATTAAAAATACATTGGAAATTCTATCCTATGGATTTGCACGGAACAATTCAATTTCCATCTGTAAGAGATGGATTGATTTCAATATTTGAGTGGTTTCAAATGGAGAATACCTATAAGATCAACTCCTTCGAAACCTCTAACGATGAATTAACTAAAATCATTAGATACAGAGCTAAAAAACTTCAGGAGCATTTTGGATATGTTGTACCGCCATATCCTGAAGATTTATTGAATATGTCAGGTTATATGAGTATGGATATGGGAAATACAGAACGCGCTAAAATGTACTTTGAATTCGGCATGGAATTTTATCCTAAAAGTGCTAACGCTTATGATTCAATGTCTGAATTTTATGAAAGAAACAAGGATAAAGAGAACGCGTTGAAATTTGCCCAAATGGCTTACAATTTAGACCAAAGTGATTATTATGCAAAAAAAATGGAACGATTAAAAAATGACTAAAAATTATACAGTAGGTCATTTAATTTATGACGCCAGCATCTATGATGGTATGAATACTGACTTGTCAGATTTGCAGTTCTACAAGCGTTGGTTACCAAAAACTAAAGATGCATTAATCCTTGAGTTATGTTGCGGTACTGGCAGACTCACACTACCTATAGCAAAAGAAGGATATAATATTACTGGTGTGGATTTTACAGCTTCCATGTTAGACCAAGCGAAAGTCAAAGCCTCAAATGAAGGTCTTGTAATTAAGTTTATTGAAGCTGATATGAGGTATTTGGATCTGCAGGATAAATTCGACTTAATTTTTATACCATTTAATTCCATACATCATTTATACAAGAACGAAGATGTGTTGAATGCTTTTAATGCGGTTAAAAAACACCTAAAACCAAAGGGTTTATTTATACTAGATTGTTTTAACCCTAATATTCAATTTATTGTTGATGGCGGTAAAGAACTAAAACAGATATCATCTTATATCACGGAAGATGGAAGAAAGGTCGATATAAAAGAAATAATGCACTATGAGAATAAGACTCAAGTAAATCGTATAGAATGGCATTATTATATAAATGGTGAATTCGATTCAGTTCAAAATCTGGATATGCGGATGTTTTATCCGCAAGAATTAAATTCATACCTAGAAATGAGCGGTTTTAATATTTTAAACAAATTTGGAAATTTTAAGGAAGATGAATTTAATGACACTTCCGACAAGCAAATATTTGTTTGTCAATTAGCTTGATTTTAGTTTTCATATAGCTCACCAAAACATTAATCAACTACTTAAATTAATGTCACTAGAAATTATAAACCATAATGGAAATCAGAACTTTAAAAGGGGTAAGTGAAAAAGAAATCACAAGGGTTTTTAACGAATCTTTCTCTGATTATTTCATTCCACTTCAATTTACCGAAGAACAACTAAGTTCAAAATTGAAAGCAGATAAAACTGATCTCAGCTTGTCAGTTGGTAGTTTTGTCAATGGTAATTTAATTGCTTTCATTCTTCATGGTTTTGATAGTATTAATAATGAAAATGTGGTTTATAATGGAGGAACGGGAGTTGTTCCAAAACACAGAGGTTTAGGGCTTACTAAACAAATGTATCAATTCATTTTACCCATTTTAAAAGGTAAAGGTGTAAATAAACTAATACTAGAGGTCATAGATGAAAACGTTCAAGCCATTAAGTCTTACGAAAAATCTGGTTTTAATATCACAAGGCATTTGGCATGTTATAATGGAGAAGCAACTATTTCTGATATTAATGATTGTATAGAAGTCTCCAAACTTGATCATTACGATTGGAAACAACTAGAATCCTTTTGGGATATACTGCCTACTTGGCAAAACTCCACACGAGTGGTGAACGAATTAAAATCTACCAATATTTCATTAGGTGCTTATGTCAATAAACAATTAGTAGGTTATGTCATTTACAATCCAACTAACAATCGTATACAACAAATAGCAGTGAAGAAAGATCAGAGAAAAAAAGGTGTTGCTTCTACTCTAGTTAGCGAATTAAAGAAAAGCTATGGAAATACATTCTACGCAATTAATGTAGATAAAAGTCATACTGTAGCTAACCAATATTTTAATACTATTGGACTAAAGAACATATTAGAACAATATGAGATGGAATTAATCTTAAGTTAATTTAAATGGTATAAGCAATTCAACTTTAATTTAGCTCTTCTTCGTCTAAAAATGTTATAGAAATAAGTTTAATTAAACTCAAAACTATGAGAGTATATCTATATATTATTTTAATCGCTTCATTCACTTACTCATGTAATGAAAAGGTAGAATTTGACATAGAAAAAGAAAGAGAAGAGATTTTAAAATTGCATAATCAACAACGGGATAATCACTTTAACAAAGACTCAATTGCTTTCGCTAATCAACTTTCAGATAATTTTATTTCTGTTAATAGAGGCAAAATTACCATGCCTACAAAAGAGGAAAACATTAAGCGCTATAACAGTTACTTTAGTTCAGTCAATTTTGTGAAATGGGATGACGTATCTGATCCTATAATTAGATTTTCTGAAGATGGCAGCCTAGCCTATACGATTGTAAATAAAATAGTAGAAGTAACTTATAAGGATGACGATGGTAATACGAGCAACAGTGCAACCCATTTTGCATGGACAGCCATATATAAAAAATATAATGGTGAATGGAAAACTGATTGTGTAACATCTACACAAATACCCTCTGAATAAAAATAAATATTAGACTAAAGTAAAGGGTGAAAAACTTATTGTTTTTCGACCTCTTTTAACCTAAATGTTGCATAGACAAAATCAATTTTCTTAGTAAATTCTTCAAGTTCAATTGCGCCATCTTCATTCGTATCTAAACCATAAAACCTCAATTTTGCATTTATAGGTTTACCCAATTTATCTTTTTTACCTTCATAATAAGTCTGTAATTCTTCTAGACTTATTTTGTAATTTTTATCTAAATCCAATTCAAAGAATAAGCTGATTCGTTGATTAACATAATCTTCATCAGACGTGGTTGGTTCTGCAACCGGGTCAGCACCTCCCACTTCCGATCTGTTTGATTTTAATTTTTCATAACCTAATTTCATATCTGGTTTAGACATGATCTCCTCCATACTTATTTCATCATCCTCATTAGCATCTAAGGCATAGAAAATCAACTTGCCATTAATTAACTCACCAGTAATATTATCAATCTTTCCTTCATTAAAATCCACCATTTCATCAAGTGTTATCTTACCATCCTTGTCAGTATCAATTCTAGTGAATTTTGCAATTGCCTTTTCACTTTTACTCAAATTTTCTTCGATGCTAACTACCTCTTGATAACGTTCTGGATACTGCCAGCGTTCTCTATATTCAGTTGCTAATTTAAAATCAGGCCCTTTGACATATTCATTCAGTGTTATGATACTATTTCTATTAGCATCAAAAGCATAGAATAACCGTTTGGCATCAATAGGTTCGCCAAAGGTATTAAGTTTGCCTCTGTAAAATGTGCGCATTTCACGATTGGTTATCACCTCATTACCATCAGCATCAATGGTGTTGAATAAAACAGTACGTTGTTCAGTAGTGTCTTGAGCCATGATAAATGACCCTATAAAAAAGAATGTAGCTTTAAGTAGGTTTGTTAAAACTTTCATCACAATTGTATCTTATTTATTTTACTAATATACACTTATTTTAATATCTATAAATTCTAATGATTATTAAAGGTTTAACATTCATTAATAGATAATGCTATTCTTTTGTTAAAAGGACCTATAAATTTTATAATACGTTGATATTGTGTATCTTAAATAAGTCAACATATTAAATCAAAAAAAGAAACTATGAAATTTATTAAAGAAGAAAAGGAAAAAAGAAGAGATTATATATTTCAAAAAGATACAATTACAAAGTATGTTGCTGCGTTTGTAACGAGTGTACTCATTATGCTGATAGCAGTTGTAGCTAGTACTTATGATACTTTAGCACATTTCTAGAATTAAATTAACCGCCAATTATAGCCCAGCTTTTGTGTAAAAGTTGGTTTTTTTATCTTTCTCCTTAACACAATTTTGTAAGGCTTTTGACAATACTTCGACTATCTTTACACATTCAAAAAAAGCATATTTATTAACTAAAAACGAAAGGAATCAAAACGTATGCTAACTTGGAAAGATGTTATAAATTTTTCGGTTAACGGAAATCCAACTCCAGACAGAAGAGTTGAAAAAACAGAATCAGAATGGAGTGCTCAACTCACTCCAGAACAGTTTAGAATTACAAGACAAAAAGGTACAGAAAGACCACATAGTGGAGCACTTTGTAGTATCTATGACGAAGGCAAATACAACTGTGTTTGCTGTAATACGCCTTTGTTTGATAGTACAATAAAATTTAGTTCAGGAACAGGTTGGCCAAGTTTTACTCAGCCTATAAAGGAGAATTCAATTAAATACGAGAAAGACTCCTCTTATGGAATGGTACGAGTGGAAGTAATGTGCAATACCTGCGATGGACATTTAGGGCATGTTTTCCCGGATGGACCAGAACCAAGTGGATTGCGCTATTGCATAAATTCAGAGTCAATGACATTAGATAAGGAGATTGCTTAATGGATCACAGAAATTTACAGGTTGCCACAGTTGGCGGAGGATGTTTTTGGTGTACGGAAGCAGTTTTTCAAGAAGTTAAAGGTGTTGAAAAAGTAGTTTCTGGTTATTCTGGTGGTAACGCACCTGGGAAACCAACCTATAGAGAAATATGCTCTGGATTGACTGGTCATGCCGAAGTGATTCAAATCACCTTTGATGCGAGTGTGATTACGTATGAGGATATTATCATAATATTTATGACTACGCACGATCCTACTACATTAAATAGACAAGGCGCAGATCGTGGTACGCAATATCGTTCGGTAATTTTTTACCATAGCGAAGAGCAGAAGAAAATTTCAGAAACTGTAGTCAATGAATTGGGCAAATATTATGAAGACCCAATAGTTACTGAAATTACAGAAGCCTCAACATTTTATGAAGCTGAAGAAGAGCATCAAAATTATTATAGAAATAATCAGCAACAAGGGTATTGTAGTTTTGTGATTACACCAAAACTTATGAAGCTGAGAAAACTCCATGCTGATAAGCTTAAAAGCGCTTAATCAAATTTTAAATTTAAATTTCACTAGGGCGATTCTGAAAATGAATTGCCTTGAGTGACTATTGAAAAAAGAAAGGACAAAGACAATGTCAAATCAAATAGAAAAACAAGTATTTAAAGCACCAGAATTTAATGTCAATCGGTGGATTGATGCTAACGGCTACAAAACAGAACCTATAAAACTTTCAGACTATAAAGGAAAGTTTAAAATAGTGTATTGTTTTCAAAGTTGGTGTCCTGGTTGCCACAGTAAAGGATTACCAGATTTAAAAATGATGGTTGAAGCATTAGAAGATAATGACAATATCGCATTTTTAGCAGTTCAAACCGTTTTTGAAGGTCATAGTTCTAACACTTTTGAGAAAATGGTAGAGACCCAAAAGCGATACGAATTAAAAATTCCTTTTGGACATGATGCTGGTAATGACGGCAATTCACGCTCTAATATTATGACTAATTACCAAACAGGTGGTACACCCTGGTTTATTTTTATAGACAAATATGATAATGTAGTTTATAGTGATTTTCATTTAAATCCTGAGGCTGCAATTGAGTTTTTAAAAACAATTAAATAGATGGCCTTAAACATTAAACTTTATGGCACCGAGAGGTGCCATAAAACACAACACTATAAAACCTATCTAAACCAAAAAGGATTAGATTATTCTTTTTTAGATGTTGAGCAAAATGAGTTATTTGCCGAAGAATTAAAAAGTTTATATCAAAATAGAAAACTTAATTTCCCAACAATCACAATTGGTGAAAAGAAATTAAGAAACCCAACAGAAAAGGAACTCGAAAAATGGTTAGAAAAAACAAAATAGCTTTTGGCGGAGGATGTCACTGGTGTACAGAAGCCGTTTTTCAATCCTTAAAGGGTGTTAATAGAGTTGAGCAGGGCTATGTTGCTTCAATTAACGAGAATAGTGCTTTTTCAGAAGCAGTAATTGTTCATTATAATCCTGAAATTATATCGCTTCAAACATTGATTGAAATTCATTTGCATACGCACAAAAGTACCTCAGCGCACTCTATGAGAGAAAAGTACCGTTCTGCGATATATACTTTTTCGGAAAAACAATATAATCATGCAATTCAAATTTTGAGCGAATTTCAGTCTGAGTTTAAGAATAAACTAATAACAAGAGTGTATCCCTTTTCAGAATTTAAAGCCTCACGTGAGGCTATTCAGAATTATTATAAAAAAAATCCTGATAAACCATTTTGTGAACGTTTTATAAACCCTAAATTAGAACTTCTACTAAATAAATTTAACAATCAAGTCAATAAAGACTATATAATTTCAACTTAAAAATGAAAATACTAGAATCAATTAAGAATTACTTCGGTAAGAAAATAAATAATGAACCAACTGGTGAAGCACCAGAAGGTATTTGCCCAAATTGCTGGGGTAAACAAGAATGGGAAGGTGAATTCTATGAATTTATGAAAGGTAGTAAAAACGAAAAACGCAATGAAACGTACAATAACTTCATTAATAAAATTGTAGAAAGCAACATAGATGGAATTGCCATACAAAAAGACTCCTACACATGCAAGACTTGTAATATAAACTTTGCTTAAAAGGACTAAATGAGTAAAACGAAAATCGGATTAGGATTAGCCGCACTTGGCAGACCTGACTACATTAATATAAGGTCTAACACTAATGTAGATAAATCTATTGAAGCGTTTAAAAGCAATACATTAAAAATCCTTGATGAGAGTTATGCTCTTGGTTTGAGAGATTTTGATGTGGCCCCATCTTATGGGTTAGGTGAGCAATTCTTGTTAGAATGGAATAAAACAAGAAATCATTCAGATGTGAATCTCTCAACAAAATTCGGTTACACTTATGTTGCTAATTGGAAAATTGGATTTGAAGGGAAACATGAAATTAAAGAACATTCTTTAACGAAACTTAACGAGCAATGGGAAACATCGAAAGCCCTTCTACCAAATCTTAAAATCTATCAGATCCATTCTGCAACGCTGGAAAGCGGTGTTTTAGAAAACAGGGATGTATTATCTCGATTAGATGAACTAAAACAAAAACATCAATTAAAAATTGGAATTACTTCTAGTGGAACAGAACAAGTAAAAATTATCCATAATGCCAAGAATGTCAATGTCAATGGGAAACCACTTTTTGACAGTTACCAAGTAACATTCAATATTTTTGAACAATCTTGTTATAAGATTTTAAAACAATTATTAAAAGAAGATAAAACCGTTATCATTAAAGAAGCATTGGCTAATGGTCGGGTTTTTAGAAATAATCGTTTCAAAAATCATTTGGCCACTTATGATTATCTAGAAACACTTGCAGTAAAATACAAAGTTTCGAGTGATGCTATTGCATTACGCTTTATTATGGACAATCTTGAACCAACTTTGATATTAAGTGGTGCTTCAAATACAGAACAA
This sequence comes from Winogradskyella vincentii, assembly GCF_020166345.1. Lineage (GTDB taxonomy): Bacteria > Bacteroidota > Bacteroidia > Flavobacteriales > Flavobacteriaceae > Winogradskyella > Winogradskyella vincentii. Next base: position 99,479 of record NZ_JAIUJS010000001.1, read on the forward strand.
TTAAAACAAAACATAAAGGCTTTAAACTTTGATTTAGATGAAATTGAAACTTCAAAATTAGAATCATTTAAAGTGTCACCACAGCAATATTGGCAAGAAAGAAGTAACTTAGATTGGAATTAGAATTAAATGATACGACTTTATATTATTGGCATTGCCATTCTTATTATTGCGATTCTGGCAAATGGCATAATTTTAAAATTAGGCATTAAGTCTTGGTATGATTTTATTGCCCTTCTCAACCATGAAGGCAGTTCAGCGTTTCGCCAACTAAGCATATTAGACTACCTATGGTTGTTTATTGGCTATCCATTAGTCTTAGGTTGTGGGTTTTGGATTGGTGACTCAATCCATAAATTAATAAAAAACTAAAAGTACATGGAAAAAACAGTTACAGAAGCTATTGCTTATAGACGATCAACTCGGGTATATACAGAACAACCGATTGATACAGACAAAGTAAAACAATGTCTTGTAAATGCCTCTTTAGCACCGACAAGCAGTAATCTTCAGCTCTGGGAATTTTATCATGTTACCAACAAAGAAAAACTGAAATTACTAGCAGAAGCATGTTTCAATCAAAGCGCTGCAAAGACAGCCCAACAATTGGTAATAGTCGTGGCAAGAAAAGATTTGTGGAAAAAACGAGCTAATGCAAATATTGATTTTCTGAACAGAGTATATAACAGAGAAGGACTGAGCGAGCGTGATTTAAAACGTAAAAAAATGGCAACTGATTATTATAAAAAACTCATTCCTACGATTTACACAGACTTTCTAGGCATACTGGGTTATATTAAATTTTTCATTTTTCAGATTGTTGGAATTTTTAAACCCATTTATAGACAAACACGTTTAAGTGATATGCGAATAGTTGCCCATAAAAGTGCTGGCTTAGCCGCTCAAAATTTTATGACCAGTATGGCGGCAATTGGCTATGATACTTGTCCAATGGAAGGAAGTGATACTTTACGTGTTAAAAAGATACTCAACTTGCCTCGTGGTGCTGAAGTAAATATGGTTATAGGATGTGGCATAAGAGATGATAAGGGAATTTATGGGCCGAGATTTAGAATCCCTTTCGAAGAGGTTTATTTTGAGGTATAACCTTATTTCTTAAAATTCTCCAATCCCTTTTTTAACCAGTCATAATATGCATCTGCGTCAGGTTCATAGGCATTGGTAGTATTAAGCAATTGCATATCATGGTCTAATAATGCGTAGTAGGGTTGTGAATTATTCTCAAAATTTATGGTCTGCAAGGTTGCCCATTTATCTCCTATAGTTTCTATTTCCTTAACCGATCCATTACTTCTTAAATACTGAAATTGATCTACTTCAGGCAATGCTTTTTTATCGTCTACATACAGCGAAATAATGACATAATTTTCACTAAGCATATCATAAACATCAGACGTGCTCCAAACCTGCTCTTCCATCTTTCTACAGTTAACACAAGCCCAACCAGTAAAGTCTAGTAAAATAGGTTTGTTCTCTGCCTTAGCTTGTGCCAAGCCTTCACTTAAATCCTTATTACAGTTAAGATCTAATGGACATTCAGATGATTTTTCATATAGGCTATAAAACATAGGTGGCGGGAAACCACTTAACCATTTAAGGTTTGCATGAGCTGAATTTGTCAATCCAGGTATAAGGTAAATTACAAATGCAATCACCAAAATACCTGTTGTTATTCTTCCTTTACTTAGTTTTTGCAGAGGCCCATCATGCGGAAACTTTATTTTCCCAAATAGATATAGGACCAAGCCAATACCAATCAATATCCACAGACCAATAAACACTTCACGTTTAAGAAGTCCCCAATGCTCAACCAAATCTGCATTAGACAAGAACTTAAGCGCTAAAGCTAATTCAATAAAACCTAGCACTACTTTAACTGTATTAAGCCATCCACCAGACTTTGGTAACGAATTAAGCCATTTAGGAAACATGGCAAATAAGGAGAACGGTAAGGCCAAAGCCAAACCAAATCCGCTCATTCCCATAGTTAATTGCATGACACCACCATCTGCTGTTAATGAACTTCCCAAAAGCGTTCCCAATATTGGACCTGTACATGAAAATGATACTATAGCCAAGGTTAAGGCCATAAAAAAGACTCCAATAAATCCACCAATTTTATTGGCTTTACTATCCATAGCTGCACTCCATGATTGTGGCAGTGTTAATTCAAAATAACCAAAGAACGAAAAGGCAAATACTATAAAAATTATAAAGAATATAATGTTAAGGGTAACATTAGTAGAGATATTATTCAATATTCCAGGATCTAAAGAATCTAAGACATGAAAAGGAATACTCAATAGCGCATAAATTAGGAAAATGAAAAAACCATAAAGAATTGAGTTAAACAAACCTTTCTTTGGATCGTTTGCACTTTTGGTAAAAAATGAAACGGTTAAAGGTATCATTGGAAACACACAAGGTGTTAACAATGCAATTAATCCTCCCAGAAAACCCAATAAAAAAATAGAAAAATTGCTTTTCTTTTTAATGGTTTGGCTTTCAAATTTATCCCAACCTGTTACATTAAGATTGAGTGACTCAGATAATTCCTTGCTCCTATCATCAATCTCGGTAATTTCTTTGGTTATATCAGAGCCATCTAATGAAATATTGAAGGTGTAATCGCCAGGAATACATTTAGAATCATCACAGGTTTGGTATTCTACAATAAGATCAACTTGGCTAAGTTCAGAATTACTAATTGCAACCAATTGTTCAAATACGGCAGTGTCCTTAAATTTTACAACGTTTTCTTGAAATATTTTATCAAATATTGGTGCTACAGATGGCTCAGCGAACTCACCTATTAGAGTATAATTGTTTTCCTGATTTGTAAATTCAAAGAATGTTGTAGGTGCAAAACTTTCTTCAGATTGTTGGTGCTGGGAATAAATGTACCAGCCCTTATCAATATTAGCTTGAATAATGACTTTATACTCATTTTCTGAAACTTTCTCAACCTTTGATTCCCACTTTACGGGTTCTAAAATCTGAGAATTCAATTGAAATGAAAAACAAAACGCAATTAATACGTAAAATAATAGGGATTTAATCTTCATAAATAAAGCGTTAACACACAAATGTAATTGTTGTGATTCTAATATTGATAAACAGTCGCGTAATTTATAAAATCCTTAAGAATTACAATGATACTTTTATAACATAAAAAAACCGAACAAATTGTTCGGTTATGTTTTTATGATTTTACTTCGAGGTCGAGTTCATCAGAATGTTGCCACCTAGATAGACCTCCCTCGAGATCATAGATTTTTTCAAAACCAGCTTCTTCCATTTTCTTTGCACATTTTGCGCTTCTTACACCGCCTTTACAATAAAGAATAATTGGTTTTTCTTTATCTAATTTTGTTATATCCTCCTCAAAAGTAGGTGAGAAATAATCAATATTTTGAGCATTTGAAATATGTACTTCACTGTACTCTTCTGGTGTTCTCACATCTATAACCTGAACATCTTCCGATTCTAAAATAGATATCATTTCTTCTGCAGTTACTAATTTAACTTCAGTGTTTTTAGTATCCACACAACTTATTGAAAGACAAAGTACTGGGATTAAAAAACAGATATAAAAAAATCTTTTCATGACTAACTTAATATTTAATTATTGATGAATAACATCGCCCTTCCACTCAAGTATACCACCAGATAAATTAAAGGCGTTTTCAAAACCAAGTTGATTCATTACTGCACATGCTTGCCCACTACGACCACCTGACCTACAATACACATAGTAATTCTTAGATTTATCCAATTTATTAAGTTCATCAATAAATCCTTGACCTTTATAAATATCTATATGAATTGCATTTGGTATAATTCCGCCATTAACTTCGTTCTGAGTTCTAACATCTAAAACAACCGAATTATTGTCTTCTTCGAGTTGTTTTGTCCAATCATTCTGCGATAAATTCAATTTATATAGCTTTTTGTTTAAACAAAATTAACATTTCCTTATGATATAGACGAAAAAAAATCCGAAGTGTTACATCTTCGGATTAATTTTTTAGATTTTTAATATAATTAATTAAAAATCAATTCATTATACTTTTATTGAGCATCCTATAGCTCTTGTTTCTTTAACCTTTACCTCGCCACCATCTAATAATGTGTCAACAGCATCTTCAACATATTTTGTGTTAACTGAAGCTGCGTCCTTATAATTATCATCAATTGCACCAATATATTTTACTTCATTTCCTTTTCTTGTTTTTTCTAAAATATAAACATGAGGTGTTTTTGTAGCTCCATATTGAGGATAAATCTTTTGTCCTTTATCCACTAAATACGGAAATGTAAATCCTTTTGCTTTAGCTCTAGCTTTCATTGCCTCCATATTATCACCAGGTTTTACATCAGTGTTATTAGGCATAATTGCAATTACAGGATATCCTTTTGAAGCATATTTTTTATCTAATGCAACAATTCTATCCTCATATGCTACAGCATAAGGACAAGTATTACAGGTAAAAACAACAATGAATCCCTTTGCCTCTTTGTAGTCTGACAAAGAAACCATTTTACCATCTATATTTTCCAAACTGAAGTCTGTTGCTAAATCGCCAACTTTATAGCCATCTGTATCTGGCTTAACTGTAAATGCCGAAACAACGGTCATAATTACTATTAGTGAAAGTACCTTTAAAGTTTTCATGAGTATTTATTTTAAAAATTGTTTTAATTCGTTTTCTAACTCCTCTTGAGTAAATGACCTTTCGTAAAAAAGGCGCTTATCATTATTATAAATTATTGTAGCCGGAATTGCTCCTGACCAGTTTTCGTCAATTGCAGGTATCCATCTATTTTGATCTGTATCATCAAATGCAACAACCTTAGATTGTAATTTGTGCTTGCTCATAAATGGTTTGAGTTTAGAATCGTAATTCTTCGGAAAATCTAAACTTACTAATAAAACCTCAACATTTTTATCTTGATATTTTTCATTAACTACTTCAAAATATGGTAACTCCTTTACACAGGGCGCACACCAAGTAGCCCAAAAATTCACCACATGAATCTTGTCATCTTTTTTGTTAATTAGCGGTTCTAAACCATCGTAATCATAAATCTCAAGTTCAATACTTTCTGAACCAGGTTCTACAACTTCAGCAGTGACCTTATCAACCTTCTCTTCAATTTGAGGATTTTCATTTTTACATCCTACAAATAGTAAGAAAACAACCAGTACAATTTGTTTCATAGGCTAAAGTTATCAATCAAAATTTATGACTTGGAATAATTAACAAAAAATTAATTCAAAAGTTTGATAATAAAAATTATCATTTCTATATTTGACACATAATGAAAACAATAATTACTCATACTTGGTGGTGGAATTTCTCAAACTCGACGTCTGTGAATTAACACCTTGTATGTATAAAATATAGAAAAAAGGCTTGTCATTCACGACAGGCCTTTTTTTAATTAGTAATCAATGAAAACATTTAGTTTATATACACACTATAAAAAGATACTTGCAGATACTATCACACCTGTTAGCATTTATCTTAAAATTCGAGATAAATTCCCTAACAGTATTTTGTTAGAGAGTAGTGACTACCACGCTAATGACAATAGTTTTTCTTATATCTGCTGTAACCCAATAGCATCTATAGAAGTTAAAAACGGATCAATCTATCAGAATTATCCAGATGGGAGCTCAAAGGTCAACCATGTAAAAACGGTGAGCGTTGTTGAAGAAATACAAAAATTCACAAAGCGTTTTAAGGTTGAAGCTAATAAAGAATTTAAATTTATAAACAACGGTATTTTTGGGTATACCGCCTATGATGCTGTGAAATATTTTGAGGATATAGAAATCTCAAACAAACCAGATTCTATAGAAATTCCAGAGATTTATTATGCGGTCTACCAAAATATAATCGCCATTAATCATTTTAAAAATGAGGCCTATATTTTTGCACATTGCTTTGATACCGAAAATAATATTGAAACGCTACTACAGCTAATTCAAAGGAGGCAATATGCATCTTATGATTTTGATACTGATGGCGATATAGAGTCTAATCTAACTGACGATGAATACAAAGAACATGTTGAACTTGCAAAGAAACATTGTGCGCGCGGTGATGTATTTCAGCTTGTATTATCTAAACAGTTTTCTCAAAAATTTAGTGGCGATGAATTTAATGTATACCGAGCACTAAGAAGTATAAACCCATCTCCTTATTTATTCTATTTTGATTACGGCAATTTTAAAATTTTTGGAAGCTCACCAGAAGCACAGCTTATTGTAAACGATGGGAAAGCAGAAATACATCCAATTGCTGGTACATTTAGACGTACAGGAAACGATTTAAAAGATGCTGAGCTGGCTGAAAGTTTAATAAACGACGATAAGGAAAATAGTGAACACGTAATGCTAGTTGATTTGGCGAGAAATGATTTAAGCAGACACGGTCATAACGTTAAGGTAGAAACATATAGAGAGGTACAGTTCTTCTCACATGTTATTCACCTTGTCAGTAAGGTCACTGGCATAAAAAACAAAGGAACTGAGACTATGCAAGTAGTTGCAGATACATTTCCTGCAGGAACTTTAAGTGGTGCTCCAAAACATATGGCGATGCAACTCATAGAAAAATATGAAAAAACCAGCAGAGGATATTATGGAGGTGCGATTGGTTTTATGGATTTTGAAGGCAATTACAATCACGCTATAATGATAAGGACGTTTTTAAGTAAAAACCATAAATTATTTTGGCAAGCTGGTGCTGGATTGGTTGCAAAATCTGAACCAGAAAGTGAATTACAAGAAGTATACAACAAGCTTGGTGCATTAACCAATGCTATAGAACAAGCTAAAGATATTTAAGATGAAAAAAGTTTTAGTTATTGACAATTACGATAGTTTCACTTATAACTTGGTGCATTACCTAGAGGATTTAAAATGCGAGGTAACTGTAAAAAGAAACGATAAATTAACTCTAAATGAGGTTGAAGCTTTTGATAAAATTGTTTTGTCACCAGGACCTGGTATACCAGATGAAGCTGGTCTTTTAAAAGATATAATTGCAAAATACGCATCTACCAAAAGTATTTTTGGCGTGTGTCTTGGCCAGCAAGCCATAGCAGAGGTATTTGGAGGCTCACTAGATAATCTCGATCAGGTTTACCATGGTGTTGCCACAGATATAACATTATCAGTTGATGATGAGGTATTGTTTAAAGGATTAGACAAAACATTTGAAGTAGGCAGATATCACTCTTGGGTTGTAAGTGCAATTTTACCAGATAGTTTAGAGGCGACTTCTTTTGATGAAAATGGTCAAATAATGTCATTAAGGCATAAAGAATACGATGTGAAAGGTGTACAATATCACCCTGAATCTGTTCTTACACCTAATGGAAAAAAAATACTTGAAAACTGGGTGAATAGTTAATTATGAAAGAAATTTTGAACAGACTCATAAATCAAGAAAGCATCAGTAGTGATGAGGCTAAAGCCGTTTTGGTAAATATTTCAAAAGGAATGTATAACCAGAGTCAAATTGCTTCTTTTCTTACGATTTATATGATGCGTAGTATCACTATTGAAGAATTGAGAGGATTCAGAGATGCACTTTTAGAATTATGCATTCCTGTTGAACTTGACGAAATTGACACTATAGATTTATGTGGTACAGGAGGTGATGGAAAGGATACTTTTAATATTTCAACATTGTCATCTTTTATAACTGCAGGTGCAGGTGTAAAAGTTACCAAGCATGGAAATTATGGAGTTTCATCAACTTGTGGCTCCTCAAATGTTATGGAGAATTTAGGTATCAAATTTACAAATGACATTGACTTTCTAAGAAAAAGCATTGATAAGACTAACATTTGCGTTTTACATGCACCACTATTTCATCCGGCTATGAAAAATGTAGCACCAATTCGACGAGAATTAGGCGTTAAGACCTTTTTTAATATGCTAGGACCAATGGTAAATCCTGCATTTCCAAAAAACCAAATGGTTGGTGTATTTAATTTAGAGTTGTTAAGGCTTTATGGTTATCTATACCAAGAAACAGATAAGAACTACGCCATCGTTCATGCATTAGATGGCTATGATGAAATATCCTTAACAGGAAAAACAAAAGTAATTACCAATGATTCAGAATTACTCTTTAGTCCGAAGGAAATTGGATTAAATCAGGTCAATCAGTCTGAAATTTTCGGTGGTGATACTGTAAAGGACGCTTCAAGTTTATTCAAAAAAATAATTAATGGCGATGGTACAACAGCCCAAAACGAAGTTGTGCTCGCCAATTCGGGCTTAGCAATAGCAACGGCCAATAAAATTGATCATAAAGCGGGTATTGAAATGGCAAAAGAATCCTTGTTTGGTGGGAAAGCAAAGCAATGTTTAACAAAACTGATTGAACTTAGTAAATGAACATTTTAGACAAAATAGTATTTGATAAACGCAAAGAAGTTGAACTTCGTAAGGCTTTAATTCCAAAGAGTCAACTAGAAGCATCTGTGCTATTTAATAGACCTACACATAGTCTTTCAAAAGCTTTGAGAACTAGTAGTTCTGGCATTATCGCTGAACACAAACGCAGATCACCATCTAAAGCCGAAATTAATTATAACCTCAATGTTCAAGATGTAGCAGTAGGATACGAAAATGCAGGAGTTTGTGGTATGTCTGTATTAACAGACGGTAAGTATTTTGGTGGTTCTTTAGACGATTTATTAATTGCAAGATCAAGTTGTCAATTACCACTATTGAGAAAAGAATTTATTATTGACGAATATCAAATCTTAGAAGCAAAGGCTTATGGTGCAGATGTAATTTTACTGATTGCTGCCATTTTAACAAGAGATGATATAAAGTCTTTGTCAGAATTTGCTAAATCATTACAGCTCGATGTACTACTCGAAGTACATAACGAGGAAGAATTACATAAATCAATTATGCCTTCGTTAGATATGCTGGGTGTTAACAATAGAGATCTAAAAACCTTTAATGTTAGTTTAGAAACATCTAAACTACTTAGTAATTTAATACCCGATGAATTTGTAAAAGTTTCTGAGAGTGGTATAAGCTCTATTGAGGCTATTAAAGAATTGCAACCGTTTGGTTATAAAGGATTCCTAATAGGTGAAAATTTTATGAAAACAGACAATCCAGGTAAAAGTGCAACTCAATTTATAAATAATATCAACTCATGAAACTGAAGGTTTGTGGAATGAAATATCTTAATAATATGGAGGCTGTAGCAAAACTGCGACCTGACTTTTTAGGGTTTATATTCTACGATAAATCCTCAAGATATTTTAATGGTGATATACCTTACTTACCAGAAGCCATTAAAAAAGTTGGTGTGTTTGTAAATGAAGACTTAGAAACATTACAAAGTATAATAAAAGAACAAAAATTAGATGTGGTTCAATTACATGGACAAGAATCACCAGAGTATTGTTCTCAACTCGAAAACGCAGAAATAATCAAAGTATTTTCAATAAAAGATACATTTAACTTTTCAGTGCTATTACCTTACGAAGAGGTCTGCGATTATTATCTTTTTGACACAAAAGGCAAACTACCTGGAGGCAATGGTTACACTTTTAATTGGGATGTTTTAAAGGATTATCCATCAACCAAACCATTTTTTCTTAGTGGTGGAATTGGTTTAAAAGAGGTAGAAAAACTTAAAGATTTTATAGATAGTCCAGCTTCAAAATATTGCTATTCTTTAGATGTAAATAGCAAATTTGAAATAAACCCTGGAGTAAAAAACATTAATGAATTAGAAAAATTTAAATATGAGTTACAACATTAACGAAAAAGGCTATTATGGGGAGTTTGGTGGTGCATATATACCAGAAATGCTGTACCCAAATATTGAAGAACTCAGCCAGAATTACATAAAGATTTCTGAAGACCCTTCTTTTAAAGAAGAGTTTAATCAGTTATTAAAAGATTATGTTGGCAGGCCCTCACCTCTATATTTTGCAAAGCGACTTTCAGAAAAATACAATACCAAAATTTATCTAAAGCGCGAAGACTTAAATCACACTGGTGCTCACAAAGTAAACAATACAATTGGTCAGATTTTATTAGCAAAACGACTTGGTAAAACACGCATTATTGCTGAGACAGGTGCTGGTCAACATGGTGTTGCTACTGCGACCGTTTGTGCTCTTATGGGAATTGAATGTGTAGTGTATATGGGTGAAATTGATATTGCTAGGCAAGCTCCAAACGTAGCACGTATGAAAATGTTGGGCGCCAAAGTTGTACCTGCACTATCAGGAAGCAGAACATTAAAGGATGCCACAAATGAGGCTATGAGAGATTGGATCAACAACCCGGTAAACACGCATTACATTGTTGGCAGTGTTGTAGGACCTCATCCATATCCAGATATGGTAGCAAGATTTCAAGCCATTGTATCTGAAGAAATTAAGACCCAACTTAAAGAAAAAGAAGGTACAGAAAATCCGGACTATCTCATTGCCTGTGTTGGTGGTGGTAGTAATGCTGCAGGCACCTATTATCATTATTTAGACAATACAGATGTAAATATCATCGCAGTCGAAGCTGCCGGAAAGGGTGTAGATTCAGGTCAAAGTGCTGCAACTTCTGTTCTAGGAAAAGAAGGTATTATTCATGGTAGTAAAACCTTATTAATGCAAACGAATGATGGTCAAATCACAGAACCTTACTCTATTTCTGCTGGATTGGATTATCCAGGCGTTGGCCCAATGCATGCTAATTTATATAAAACAGGTAGGGCAGAATTCATTGCCATAACAGATGATGAAGCTATGACGGCTGGTTTGGAGCTATCACAACTAGAAGGGATTATACCTGCTATTGAAACTTCGCATGCCTTAGCAGTATTTGAACATAAAACCTTCAATCCAGATGATATCATTGTAGTTAACCTATCTGGAAGAGGTGATAAAGATTTACAGAATTACATTGACTATTTCAAACTATAAAATTGAAGTGTTTTCAATAATGATGGCACTATAAATTACAACAAAATGAAATTTAAAATTATCATAGTCATAGCTCTGGTTTTACTAGTAACTGTTTCTTGCAAACAAAAGAAGGGTCAAGGTGAAAAACAAATACAAAAAACAGCAGAATATGAATTAGTAGACTTAGGTAGTGGAATTCTGGTCGAGCAATTTGACTCCATTGTCAAAGATGAAAACAAGTACAATCGTAACAATAAAGTTTTTAAGGTCGGTAATGTTTTTGAATACGCATTTAAACATATAACAGTCGACGGAAAAACAAAATATTATAAAATTGATGAAGACAAAATATGGGATTTTGTAGAAGAGGTTGACCAAGATTCAACCACGATTACCTCAGTTAAAATTAGTGTTCAAGACGAAAATGCGATGGCGCGACATATTCCTGATTATAATCAAACGAACTTAAAATACTTAATTGACAAAAATATAGGTTACTCTACCTCTGGAGCCATTGAAAATGAAGCCAATATTTGGATACATCCACCTCGAGATAGATACTTCGAAATTTTAGAACTCAATCCATTTCCTTACATAAAATTACCTGCCAAAATTGGTGATTCATGGACATGGAATCTAAGAATTGGAGATGGCTGGTCTGACCATCGTTGGAAAGTCTGGGAAGGTCAAATTGAAAACAATTATGAATATAAAATTACGGATAAAAGAAACATTTCAACGGAATTTGGAAAATTAAAATGTTTAGTAGTTGAGTCTAATGCCAAAAGTAGAATTGGTGAAACAAAGCTCACTTCCTATTTTCATAATAAATATGGCTTCGTAAAATTAGAATACACAAATATTGATGGTAGTAAAACTATTCTCGAACTAGTAAATTTTAAAACCAAAGATGACAAATAGAATAAATAAGAAATTACAAGAGGACAAGAAGTTACTCTCCATATATTTTACGGCTGGTTATCCAAATATTGATGATACAGTCACCACCATACAAAACCTTGAAAAAAATGGTGTGGATATGATTGAAATAGGACTACCTTTTAGTGATCCATTAGCTGATGGACCAACGATTCAAGCAAGCTCTACCCAAGCTCTAAAAAATGGTATGACTAGTGAGCTTCTTTTTGAGCAATTAAAAGACATCCGTAAAACAGTTAGCATCCCATTAATTATCATGGGTTATTTTAATCCTATGCTTCAATATGGTGTTGATGCTTTTTGCAAGAAGTGTCAGGAAATTGGTATCGATGGACTTATCATTCCAGATTTGCCTGTAGATGTGTACCATTCTGACTATAAAAGTATTTTTGAATCCTATGGTTTAATAAACATCTTTTTAATCACGCCACAAACTTCAGATGAGCGTATTAGATTTATAGATTCAGTTTCAGACGGATTCATTTACATGGTAAGCTCCGCAAGTACTACAGGAGCCAAATCAGGGTTTGGCGATGAGCAAGAGGCCTACTTTACTCGTATTGCAAACATGAAATTAAATAACCCACAAATTGTAGGTTTTGGTATTTCTAATAGCGATACATTTACACAAGCCACAAAATATGCAAAGGGTGCAATAATTGGTAGTGCCTTTATTAAGCACGTTACAAATAATGGCGTTGATACCATTGACCAATTTGTAAAAACAATAATTTAACATGAAGCTCACAACGGATTGGCGTATTATTATTCTTTTATGTCTAACACTAGGCTTAGCGCCATTTTTCCCAGAACCACATGTTATTGGTAAACTCAGATGGCTTTTTGGTGGTGCAAAGGGCATGCAACTTATGGATTATTTTGATTTGGTATTGCACGGTTTCCCATTTATACTGCTTATACGACTCATTATTATAAAACTTAAAAAATAATCAACCTTACTTCATTTCAAGTGCCTCTACCAACCCTTTTCAAAGTTTAATTTGATATATTTGAGAGATAGCTTCTTATAAACAATAAAGCAAAACTCTCACAATGAAAAAAACTATTTTACTCCTTTTATTTTCTTTCATCCTAAGTGCCACATTTGCTCAGAGCAAGCTTTTAGTAAGCCTTCCCATGAAGAGCAAATTATTAAATATCGATGTGAAATATTCAGTGTATTTGCCACAAGGATTTGAGGACACTGAAAAAGAGTATCCAGTGGTATATCTACTAAATGGATATACAGGTGATGAAACGGACTGGGTTAGAATTGGTCATGTAAAAGATATTGCAGATGAACTTATAAGAGGCAATAAAATAGAACCTGTGGTTATTGTAATGCCAGATGGTGATGACAGATTATACATGAATAAAGATGATGGCACCTACCCTTATGAAGATATGTTTATTAAGGAGCTAATGCCATTTGTTGAAAATAAATATAGAATTAAAAAGCAAAAGCAATTTAGAGGTATTAGTGGTCTATCTATGGGTGGCGCTGGTAGTTTAAGACTATCTCTTAAATATCACGAACTATTCGGTTCTTGTGCCGCGTTTAGTGCTGGAATAGGAACGGAAGAAGAGATAATAAATGAAAATCAAGAAAGTTTTGAAGGCTATTTTGGTAGAATATCACCTTCCTTGATTGGTGCAAAAGGCAAAGATCGCATAAATGCAACTATTAAAGATTACAATCTATTTGATATGATAGATACCAAAGATCCTAGATTATTGGAATCAGTGGATATTTATTTTGATTGTGGTGATGACGATTTTTTGGCTGTGGGTAATGCAATGCTTCATATAGAATTAACCAAAAAAAGAATTCCACATGAATATAGAGTTAGGGACGGTGCGCATACTTGGAATTTCTGGGTAGATTCATTACCGGTTGGTTTAGTTTTTATTAGTAATTCAATGCGAACTTCAAAATGAAAAAAATCTTAATTCTATCTCTTTTTTATTTCATTGGCGCTATTTCATTTGCACAAAGTGAAGTAAAGCTGAGCCTTGAAATGGATTCCAAACTATTGGGAAAAAACATTAGATATTCTGTTTACTTACCTGCAGAATATGAAAGCTCAGATAAAGAATTTCCAATTCTATATCTGCTCAATGGGTTCACAGGTGATGAAACCGACTGGAACATGGAAGGGCTACTTTCTGATATAGTTAACGAATTAATTAGGGCAGAGAAAATTGACCCAATGGTGATTGTAATGCCAGATGGCGATGATAGATTATATATGAATAGAGATGATGGCACCTATCCTTATGAAGACATGCTTATTAAAGAGTTTATACCATTTGTTGAAGAAAAATACAATGTAATTAAAGACAAACAATTTAGAGCTATTAGCGGTCTTTCCATGGGAGGAGCTGGGAGCATGAGACTCGCCCTAAAATACCATAAGCTTTTTGGTGCCTGTGCAGCTTTTAGTCCAAGTATAAGAACCTATGATGAAATAATAAATGACAATTCTAATCATTTTGACAGATATTTTGGTAGAATATCTCCTTCTGTAATCGGCAAAAAAGGAGAAGTGAGATATACTGATGCTATTAAAGAATTTGACCTAGTTAATTTTGTTGACACCCAAGATTTAGAAGACTTAAAATCTGTAGCTATTTATTTTGATTGTGGAGATGATGATTTTTTAACTATAGGTAATACGTCGCTTCACATTAAAATGAAAAATAAGGGAATCCCACATGAGTTTCGAGTAAGAGATGGTGGCCATACTTGGAATTTCTGGATAGATTCTCTGCCAGAAGGATTGATTTTTATCAGTGACTCCATGAGAAAATCTAAAACAAATTAAAATTGAAAAAATCAATGAAATATATTAGCGAATATGCTCAGATACTGTTTGGAATAATACTCGCTAGTATTGGACTAAAAGCATTTCTTCTTCCAAATGGATTTTTAGATGGTGGAGTTACCGGAATTGCATTATTGGTAAATGAATTAGTGGATATCAGCATTTCATATTTGTTAGTTTTATTTAGTATACCGTTCATTATTCTAGGTTATTTTACTGTATCAAAACGAATTGTTATAAAATCAATTATTAGTATAATCACACTGGCCCTAATTATTGAGTTTGAAAATTTTGAAACCATCACAGATGATAAATTGCTGATTTCAATATTTGGAGGTTTGTTTCTAGGAGCGGGAATTGGTATAGCCATTAGAAATGGATCTGTATTAGATGGCTCCGAAATTTTAGGTGTTTATCTCAACGATCGCTTTGGAGTAAGTATTGGGCAAGTAATCCTCCTTTTTAATATCATACTTTTTTGCATCACTGCGATTATACTTTCTGTAGAAGTCGCCTTATATTCTATTTTAACCTATATCGTAACGGCTAAAGTTACTGACCTCACGATAGAAGGCTTCGAAGATTTTATTGGTGTTACGATAGTATCTAAAAAATACGAATTGATTGAAACGGCCATAATGGAAGAATTAGGTGTAGGCATGACTCTTTACAAAGGTACAAGAGGATTGGGTAGCTCAGGGAAAACTGAAGATATTGATATTATACACACCATTATCAATCGTATTGATATAAAAAAAATGTATCGGACAGTTAATCTTATAGACCCAAATGCCTTTATTGTAGAATTTGATGTTAACTCTGTTAAAGGTGGTGTTTTAAGGCATTACTTAGACAAAAAAAAGAATAAAAAACTACCTGCTCATTAACGCTTTTGATTGAGCATATTTAAATACATTTTTTCAACCTTAGATCTTGCCCAAGGGGTACGTCTCAAAAATTTTAAACTAGATTTCACCGAAGGATCATGGGTAAAACATCTAATATTAATTTGGAAACCCATATACTCCCATCCATAATTTTCCTTAAGCTCAAGGATGATCTGTTCTAACTTAACACCATGTAATGGGTTATTTGGTTGCATACTCATTCTACTATCCTCTATTATCTTTTTTACGACGTTTTCTATTTCTATTACGACTTCTATTAGAATTCTTTGGACTATTAGAGTTTTTAGAGTTTGAAGATTGCCTTGGGTTTTTATTTCTCTGCCTATTTTGACCTGGCTTTATTGGTTCTGTAGAAGCATTAGGATCTGGTTCAAAACCTTCAACAATCTCTACTTCAATTTTCATATCAATCAACTTCTCAATTCCTCGTAAATAGGATGTCTCATCTGCACTTACAAGAGAAATGGCTTCACCGCTTGCTCCTGCCCTACCAGTTCTTCCAATTCTATGCACATAGTCTTCAGAAATATTAGGGAGCTCGAAATTAATAACATGAGGTAGCAAAGGAATATCTAGACCTCGAGCTGCAATATCTGTCGCAACCAATACTCTAATTGATCCTTTTTTAAATCCTGCTAAGGCTTTTGTCCGCGCGCCTTGACTTTTATTACCATGAATAGCGGAAGCCGAAATACCTGCGCTTATCATTTTTTTACAAAGTCTATTAGCGCCATGTTTAGTTCTAGTAAATACTAAAACTTGCTTCCAGTTTCCATCAGAAATAAGTTTGATAATTAATCCTGTTTTTTTAGTTTTTGCAACACGAAATACTTTTTGATTTATAATCTCAACTGCTGTATTTTCTGGTGTAGCTTCAACCTGTATTGGATTATGTAATATGGAATATGCTAACTTCTTTATGTCTTTAGAAAATGTGGCAGAAAACATTAAATTTTGACGTCGCTTAGGCATCAACTTCATTATGCGCTCAATATCGCGAAGAAATCCCATGTCTAGCATGCGGTCAGCTTCATCTAAAACAAATATTTCTATTCGATTTAGAGATATGATATCTTGATTCTCCAAATCAATTAGACGACCTGGCGTAGCTATTAATACATCTATACCTTGTCGCAAGGTAGCTACTTGTGGTCTTTGTTTAACACCACCAAAAATAACTGCACTTCGAATATTAAGAAACTCCGAATACTCTTTTACATTAGTATAAACTTGCGCTGCTAATTCGCGGGTTGGTGTTAATATCAAAGCACGAATTGGTCTATTTCTTTGCTGAGGCTTATCTGATAAATATTGTAATAAGGGTAATGTAAAACCTGCCGTTTTCCCAGTACCTGTTTGTGCTGAAGCCAAAACATCTTTTCCTTCTAAAACAGGCGGTATCGCTTTTTGCTGAATCGGCGAAGGAGTTTCGTATCCTTTCTTTCTAATGGCTCTTAGTAAAGGCTCCGACAAGCCTAATGATTTAAATGACATACATCTTTTTTAAGTTTGCCAGAATTGGCATTTAAGATGAATATCATACTAAAATCTCACCTTGCTATGTCCAGCGAAGTTACAGTTATTTTAATCCTTACTCGCTGTTAATAATAATTTTTATGATTTCTTTTCTGCCTGCCACTCCCTATACTTTGCAAATGGATTTGCAGAGAGGTTTTTAAAACCATGAATTCCGTTAGTTGTTATCAATATAGCCGCAGCAATAAATGTAGTTGTTGTTATAATCTCATTTACTGCGCTATTAGCTACACCAATACCTACCAATGCCCATGCACCAACTAATGTAAACGCCCTCATATTGCGTTTCCACATTACATAAAGATTTATTATCACTGCTATACAAATCATAATGATGGTCCAGGTATTATCTGGCAATCCAAACCCATCCCATTTTAGCTTTATAAGGTAGCTAGACACATTTGCTATACTTGCAACAGTTACCCAACCAAAATATATGGCAAAAGGCCACCAAACAAAAGCCATAAGTGGAAAACGTCCATCGTTATGCTCCATGCCTAAATTAATTACAATCTTGATCAAAGAAATAAGTAATAAAAAGATTAAAACACAAGACAAGCCAGTGTAGTCATAAATCCAAGCAAATACCCATAAGGAATTAAACACACAAGATAGAATAAACCATATTCCGATTTTCTCAACAAAACTATCGTCCTTGACATGTACAAACAGGCTTCGCCCTTGATATATGGCAAAGGAAATCAACAATAGATAAATTAAACCCCAAATAGCAAAGGTGTATCCTGCAGGTGTAAATACAGACCTATAACCATCGGACATTTCTCCAATAGTTGTATCATTAATTAAACCAGTATTTGATAAGTAGTTGATGAAAATAGTTGAACCCAATGCCAACCCATTTCCGATTTGCAGTGCTTTTTTCATAATGATTGTTGTTAGTTATAATACAAGTTAATCAATCATAAGTAATTTTTAGAATTTGAACAAAGATTTTTGTCTGAAACAGAAATAATCATCTTTACAAACCAACAAACTATACATTGCTAGAATTAAGAAATATTTTTTTATTAACTTGAATATGAATTAATTAATAAAAGTTCATATCCTAAAATGACTAAAAAAATAGGTAAATATATTATTGTTGAGGATTTAAAACTGATAATAGAGTATTATTCGGGTACTATAAAAGTGGAAGATTTAATTGGCTTAAAGGAAAAGATTAAATTAGAACCAAATTATGACTTTTACTACAATACCATTTTAGATCTAAGGAATTGTAATTTAGTTTTATCCATAGACGATTTGCATAAAATTTATAAATATTTTGATAGTAATTTTATCAAAAGAGAAATAAGAAATGTTGCATATTTGGCAGATGCGCCGAATGAAGCTGCTTTATCCATATTATTCACAAGAATAGATGATAATATTATTGAAATGGACAAAAGTGTCTTTTCCTCAACTGAAGGAGTTTATGACTGGCTTCAGAATTTAATTACAATTAATGAAACCGAACTAGAAAGTTTATTATCACTTGCCAAAAAACAAGACTTTAATGTATTCGAATAAAATAAAAATTACCTAGCACAACTTTCCTGGCTGACACATCTTTTTAAAAATACTCCTTATACTGCAATACTCTAAAATCAAAAGTTGAAAAATTTGGGTTTTTGGCCTTAAGTTGTTTGTATAACTGCATACTACCAATTGCTCTATTTGCAGAACCAGAAGAAGAAGTTAAAGAGACTGTTTTTATAATACGGTTATCTATAGAAAATTGATGAATTCTAGGAATCTCGCCAGAAACCAATTCTAATTTTAAATTATTGGTCTTAATAAGTTTCCTAAAGAAATATTCAGGACCATTTTTACTATTACCTCCAATGAATAGAAGAGTATCTACATTTTTAAATTCTCTTAAATAACCAATAAGATCTCTAAGTTTTACATTTGACAAGCCTAAGTCTGAGGCATCTATTTTTTTACGCTCACCGCTGTCTACTATATCACAAACACCAATTTTGTGCATTTTCAAAAACGCTTTACGTTGTTCAATAGCCCTAATTGAATTATCATATCTTAAATTAAGATTATGAATTTTATCAATGTATAACCACAAGGAATTATAGTAGCTCCCATAACAAAAGTCTACATCTTTTTCTAACAATTGTCCTGTTGAAAATCTTGGTGGTGGTAAAGTGCCTACAATTAGTTTTGTAGTGTCTTGATTAATAAATGGTGGGTAAGGATGCTTGTGCAAAAACATTATCTTGTGAAAACAAGTTCGTTTTCACTTGATAACTCATTACTTAATGCATAATTATCATAATTAAAACCTTTTATATCATCAAGTGTCTTTGCATCTGTATCAATAATATATCTAGCCATTAACCCTCTTGCATATTTAGCGAAAAAACCAATGGTTTTGTATTGCCCATTTTTAAATTCCTTAAAACTCACAGTTATAACAGGTACTTTAAGCGCTTTTTTATCTATAGCCTTAAAATACTCGTTACTTGCTAGGTTTAAGAACAATTCTCCTTCCTTAAGTTCCTCATTAAGTGCTTGAGTAACTTTTTTGCGCCAAAAGTCATAAAGGTTTTTATTTCTTCCTACAGGAAGTTTAGTTCCCATCTCTAATCTGTAAGGTTGTATTAAGTCCAGTGGCTTTAAGATACCATACAAGCCAGAAATGATTCTTATTGTATCTTGGGCCTTATCTAATCTTGACTTGTCAATTGTATAAGCATCCAATCCTCTGTAAACATCACCATTAAAAGCATACATTGCAGGTCTTGCGTTGTCTTTGTTAAAGGGCAAACTCCACTCTTGATTACGCTCATAATTTAACTCACCTAAATTTGCTGAAATATTCATCAGTCGAGATAAACTTCTTGGCGATTTTTTCTTTAGGATTTTATTGAGGCGTTCTGCTTCTGCAGAAAAACAAAATTCACTCGATTTTGTAGTTGGTACATTACTTTCAAAATCTAAAGATTTGGCAGGCGATATTACAAGTTTCATATAGTTGCTTTTTCTGATTGTAAATTTACGAAGTCCTTCAAAAAGTTGAAATGACATTCAACAAATATTAACAATGGTACTATTAATTATCTTGATGCTTTGCGTAAGATCTCCACTTTTCTATACAAGACTGGATATCTTTTGGTATTTCAGTTGTAAAGCGCAAAAATTTTCCTGTACTTGGATGTTCAAAACCCAAACTTTTAGCATGCAAAGCTTGTCTAGGTAAAATTTTAAAACAATTTGAAATAAACTGTTTGTACTTGGTGAAGGTGGTACCTTTTAGAATCTTTTCTCCACCATAGCGTTCATCATTAAAAAGCGTATGTCCAATATGCTTCATGTGCACACGGATTTGGTGTGTTCGGCCAGTTTCGAGTCTACAACTTACTAAAGTTACATAACCAAAACGTTCAATGACCTTATAATGTGTTACGGCTGGCTTGCCTTTATATGCGTCCTCTCCTTCGTAAACTGTATTTTGAAGTCTATTTTTAGGGTGTCTACCAATATTCCCTTCAATTGTACCTTCATCCTCCTCAACATTTCCCCATACAAGAGCAACATACTCCCGTTCACTTGTCTTTTCTGCAAACTGATTAGATAAATGTGTCATCGCCAATTCCGTCTTCGCAACAACCAATAAACCAGTTGTGTCCTTATCTATTCTGTGTACTAAACCAGGTCGATTACTAGAATTATTCGGTAAATTCTCAAAGTGATATATTAACCCATTAATAAGGGTACCTGAATAATTTCCATGGCCTGGATGAACCACCATTCCGGCAGGCTTATTTACTACAAGAACATCGTCATCTTCATAGACTATATCAATCGGAATATCTTCCGCAACTAGTAATTGTTCGTGAGTTGGATGTTCAAATTTAACCGTAACGTAATCATTAGGTTTTACCTTGTAGCTTGCCTTGACTGATTTGCCATTTACAAAGACAAACCCATCTTTGACTGCATTTTGAATTTTACTGCGTGTTACATTTTCCATAAAATTCATTAAATACTTGTCTACTCTAATAGATTGCTGACCCTTCTCTACCCTAAAAGCATAGTGCTCGTAAAGTTCGTCATCTTGAGTATCTAAATCAGATATATTTGGCATTTCAATAGCTTATAACTTGCCGTTACCAACGACTAAGTCTATTTGAGAAGTAAGTGGCAAAAGAGCTCCTGGTTTCAATGGTTTGCCATTATGAGACATTGACATAACACCTTCACCAATTGCATCTCTGTAGGTAATCTTACCAATTTTAAACTCCAAGGCTTCAAGAGTAGGTTTTGCCTGCCTTAATGTTCGTTTTAATATATTAGGTACTTCTACCTTTCTATAACCCGAAGGATTCAAAATAAGATAGATCTTACGATCTTCTTTTACTTTTGAGCCTGCCACAGGATTCTGCTCTATAACAGAATACTTTGGATAATTTGGATTAAAGTTGGCCGAATCTTGAATTTGCATTACCAGATCATTATCCCTGAGTTCTATTTCAACGGTTTCTACTGATTTACCTTTTAAATCAGGTACAACCACGAATTCACCTTTTTTAGTAGTTATATCTAACCATTTTAAAACCAAAAAACTTAAAACTACAATGGCTACAATGGCCAAAGCCAATTGTTTAAAAAATACTTTGCTGGTTAGAAATTTGACTAGACTCATGAATTAATTGATTATTGACAAAACTAATAAAATATATAACGTCATAAAATTTATATACGTATCGAGGAATGATTTAGTTTATTCAAAATAAATGATACATTTACATTATCGATTTTCAGAAGATACAATGAAGAAAAATGTTGCCATAATAATGGGTGGATATTCAAGTGAATATGAAATTTCACTTAAAAGCGGTAATGTGGTATATGAAACATTGGATAAGGAAAAATATGATGCCTACAGAATTCATGTTTTTAAAGATGAATGGTGTTATGTTGATGATAATGAAGACAAATTTACTATAGACAGGAATGACTTTTCAGTAAAAATTGAAGGCCATAAAGTAACATTTGATTGTGTGTTTAACGCCATACATGGCTCACCTGGAGAAGATGGTTATATGCAGGCTTATTTTGAGTTACTTGATATACCACATACAAGCTGTAGTATGTACCAAGCCGCTCTTACCTTTAACAAAAGGGATCTCATATCTACTTTAAAACCATATGGCATAAAAACTGCTGAAAACTATTACCTTAATTACGGTGATAGCATTAATGAAGATGAAATAATAAACAAAGTTGGTTTACCATGCTTTGTTAAAGCCAATAAGGCAGGTAGTAGTTTTGGTGTTTCTAAAGTATACAATAAAGAAGAACTTAAACCTGCCATTGACGCTTCCTTTAAAGAGGATAATGAAATTATAATTGAAGAATTCTTAGATGGCGTAGAAGTATCTGTTGGTGTTATATCTTACCAAGGAGAAACATTAGTATTACCTATCACGGAAATCGTTTCAGAAAATGATTTTTTCGATTACCAAGCTAAATATGAAGGAAAGTCTCAAGAAATTACTCCAGCAAGAATCTCTGAGGAATACAAAAACAAAGTAAATACTGAGGCAAAACGTATTTATGAAATTCTAAAAATGAAAGGGTTTTCCAGAAGTGAGTTTATTTTTAAAAACGACCATCCCTATTTCTTGGAAATGAATACCGTACCTGGTCTAACGAAAGAAAGCATATTACCTCAACAGGCTAATGAAGCAGGAATTAGTTTAAAAGCTCTGTTCAATAATGCCATTGAAGAGGCAATACAGAATTAATTATATTTGCTTAATCAATACTTCGACACCAATAGCTTATAAAGAATTAAAGCATGAAACGAGCCATCTTCCCAGGATCTTTTGACCCAATTACCTTAGGGCACTACGATATTATTAAACGCGGTGTAAAACTATTTGATGAGATTATTGTTGCTATTGGTATAAATGCAGATAAAAAATACATGTTCTCAATTGAAGAGCGTCAAAAGTTTATTGAAGAAGCATTCAAACACCAACCAAAAGTAAAGGTTACGACATATAGTGGTCTTACAGTAGACTATTGCAAAGAAGTAAATGCAAAATTTATTTTAAGAGGATTGAGAAATCCTGCAGATTTTGAGTTTGAGAAAGCTATTGCTCACACCAATAGAAGGCTTTCAAAAATCGAAACTGTATTCTTGTTAACCGCTGCCAAAACATCTTATATATCATCATCAATTGTAAGAGACGTCATTAGAAATAATGGTAATTATTCCGTTTTGGTACCAGATAGTGTAGTATTGCCAGATCAAGACTAGATACCATTTAACTGTAACTATTTCATTAAAATCAGGACATATAAAGTATAGCCTTTATTTGTCATGTTTCGTCCAATTTCTTTTCTCCTTATTAAACTAAAATGGTTAAAACCCAACCAAAACACCATTAATAGATGGAAGTATAATAATGAGAGCGAAAAACTAAGATTTATTCTACAACATGGAAACTACAAAACAAGGCCCTTGGCAGCAACAGCATTGGCTGAAATAAATGATAGATCATCAATACCACTTTTACTTTTGGCAATTCATGATAACATCCATCATGTATCCATAGCTGCACTCAATGCATTAGAAATTCTAGATGTTGACA
Organism: Winogradskyella vincentii; assembly: GCF_020166345.1. Lineage (GTDB taxonomy): Bacteria > Bacteroidota > Bacteroidia > Flavobacteriales > Flavobacteriaceae > Winogradskyella > Winogradskyella vincentii. The sequence goes on from NZ_JAIUJS010000001.1 coordinate 123,284, forward strand.
TGGAGACTTCCAAAATAATAAACCGAAAGCGTTTTCACTGGGTGAAATTATTTAATGACAAAAAGAATAAATCACCAAAACCTAAAAAGAAATCGAATATCTATAGATGGGAACGTGCAAGTAAAAAGAGTTTTGATCTGGTAAAAGAAAGATTGAATCGACCTATTAGATAAATAAGGGCACAAAAAAAGCATCACATATTTTTTGTTTTTTACAGAAAATAAATGATGCTTTCAAAAACTTGATTAATAGCATTCTAAATTTAAAACTAATTAAAATGTAATTGCCGTTTTTTCGATAAAAAACACATTTTAAATGTTAAAGTGGGTTTTTGTTGTTACTTATCTAATTCTCAAAAAGATAGATAAGGATATTTCTTACGAATATTGTTAATATCTAATTCTAATTGAGCCAAAAATTTCTTGTGCTCAACAGAATCCGAGTTAAATGGTTTATGAGAGAGTTTGGCCTGAATCTTTCCAATGCTTTCAATCATTGACAAACCTTCATCCGTAAACCAAACAGGCTTAAATTTTTCCCATATATAGTCAATTGCTAATTGACTTGGATGAATCATATCTTCCTTATAGAAACGATAATCTCTTAACTCATCCATCATAATTTCATAAGCTGGGAAATAATGCAATTTATGACGTGGATCTACGACATTATGAATAGCCGATATCAAGTGAGATTTACTCTGGTTGTTCTCTATTATTCCATCCTTAATATGACGTATCGGAGAAATGGTAAATAAAACAGAAACTTCTTTGTTTACAGATTTTATTAAACTCACCATAGAGTGCAGGCTTTCTTCAATTTCTTCAACTTTCAAAAGCTCTTTCAAAAACTTTTTTTGAGGAATCTTATGGCAATTAGCAACAACCTCATCGGTTTCAATAAATCTATATACCCAAGAAGTACCAAGGGTAATCACTATATGTGAAGATGTTCTAAGCTGTTGTCCAGTCTTATCTATATGATGATTTAATAAATTCAATAAATCATCTTCTGAGCTTCTGTCTAATCTAGAGTGTACATCAAGGCAAACCCAACGATCTTGAACCTTTAGGAGTTCATTTTTCTCATAATATGATTGATTAATAGCTCTAGTAATAAGGTTTTCTATGGCTAATGGTTGAAATAAAATACCAAATGGATTTATTACAGATTGTAGTTTATAATAGTCAAATTTTTGACCAATATTCTCAGAAAAACACGACCCAAGAAAGAGAACCTTTGAATCATAATCAATCTGATTATATGGTTGCCTTTTTAATGGTATTTTAGTTTGTAAATCCATCGTATAAACTCCAAAAACAAATGTTTTTGCTTATTTGAGATAGTCCTCAGAAGCTTTTAAAGCCTCTTCTATTCCTGCCGGGTTTTTACCACCTGCAGTTGCGAAAAATGGTTGACCTCCACCTCCACCTTGGATAAACTTGCCAAGCTCCCTTACAATGGTGCCCGCATTAAGGCCATTACTCGCTACAAGTTCTTTGGATATGTAGCAAGAAAGTATGGCTTTGCCATTATTATCTGCACCAAACAACAAGAAAAGATTGTTAGATTGATTGCCTAGCTCAAAGCAAAGATCTTTAATTCCTTTGGCATCTAAATCTACTTTTTTGGCCAAATACTGAATACCATTAACATCAGTGATTTCATTTTTTAAATCACCTTTTAAATTCTTCGCCTTATCTTTTAACAAAGCTTCGATTTGCTTTTTTAAACTTGCGTTTTCTTCTTGAAGATTTTGAAGTGCTTTTACAGGTTCAGCAGGATTTTTCAAAACCTGTTTTACCGCTTCATATTGTTTATCTACATTCTCAAAATATTCACCAACAGCTACATTGGTTATAGCTTCTATCCTTCTTATTCCAGAGGCAATTGCGCTTTCAGATTTAATTTTAAAATGCCAAACATCACCTGTTTGCTTAACATGTGTTCCACCACAAAGTTCCATGGATTGACCAAACCGTATTGCTCTTACACTATCACCATACTTTTCACCAAACAAAGCAATAGCACCTTCATCCAAGGCTTTTTGCATTGGGATATTTCGTTGTTCTTCTAAAGGTAAGTTTTCACGTATTCTTGCATTAACAAAATCTTCAATTTGTTGCAACTGATCTGCATCTACTTTAGAGAAATGGGAAAAATCAAACCTCAAAGATTTGGGTTTTACTAAAGATCCCTTCTGTTCTACGTGCGTTCCTAAAATTGTTCTTAATGCCTGATGCAACAAATGAGTTGCCGTATGATTGCTCGCTGAAAGTCTTCTATGCTCGTCATTAACAACAGCCTTAAACGTATCTTCTAAATGACTTGGTAATTGCTTGGTTATATGAATAATAAGATTATTCTCTTTTTTTGTGTCTGTTATATAAACAATATCACCATTTGGAACTTCAATGAGTCCCTTGTCGCCAACTTGCCCACCACCTTCTGGGTAAAACGGTGTTAAATTAAAAACAAGTTGATATTGATCGCCATCCTTCTTAGAAACTACTTTTCTATATCTCGTTAACTTCACATCTGCAGTTAACGTATCATAACCTATAAATTCTTCCGTATCGTCTTCTCTCAATATCACCCAATCTGAAGTCTCGGTTGCAGAAGCATTTCTAGAGCGATCTTTTTGCTTTTGCATTTCAGAATCAAAACCGGCTTCATCAACTTCATACCCTTTCTCTCTAGCTATTAATTGGGTTAGGTCTAAAGGAAAGCCGTAGGTATCATATAATTCAAAAGCTCTACTACCATCTACAGTCTTTGATGTAGTATTTTCAATTACTTTATCCAATAATAATAAGCCTTGATCTAATGTTCTTAAAAAAGACTGCTCCTCTTCCTTTATCACATTCTCAATAAGTCGTTCTTGAGATTTAATTTCTGGAAATGCCTCACCCATTTGATTCCCTAAAGTATCTGCTAACTTGTAAATGAATGGTTCTTTCTGGTTTAAGAATGTAAAACTATATCGAATCGCTCTTCTCAAAATTCTACGAATTACATAACCAGCACCTGTGTTACTAGGTAATTGCCCATCTGCAATTGAAAATGCAACTGCTCTTACATGATCTGATATTACTCTAATTGCAACATCAATTTTTTCGTCTTCACCATATTTTGAACTAGTAATAGTTTCAATCTCACGAATAATCGGCGTAAAAACATCGGTATCATAATTAGACTGTACACCTTGTAGTACCATACAAAGACGTTCAAAGCCCATTCCTGTATCAATATGTTTGTTAGGTAATACTTCTAAAGATCCGTTAGCTTTTCGGTTGTACTGCATGAAAACTAAATTCCATATTTCAACAACCTGAGGATGGTCCATATTTACCAAATCCCTACCGTTTACTTTTGCCTTTTCTTCAGCAGAACGAATATCTACATGTATTTCGCTACATGGACCACAAGGACCTTGTTCACCCATTTCCCAGAAATTGTCCTTCTTATTACCTTTTAAAATTCGATCTTCATCAATGTATTGTTTCCATATATCAAAAGCCTCATTATCCATTTCCAGTTTATCATCATCATCACTTCCCTCAAACACAGTGACATAAAGCATATCTTTATCAATACCATATTCTTTGGTCAATAATTCCCAAGCCCAAGCAATGGCTTCCTTTTTAAAATAATCACCAAAACTCCAATTGCCAAGCATTTCAAAAAGTGTATGGTGGTAAGTATCGTAACCAACCTCTTCTAAATCATTGTGCTTTCCAGAAACTCTTAAACATTTTTGTGTATCTGCAATTCTGTTTTGCTTAGGCACTGCATTACCTAAAAAATACTCTTTAAATGGTGCCATCCCAGAATTAACAAACATCAGTGTTGGGTCATTTTTTACAACCATCGGCGCAGAAGGCACAATAAGATGTTCCTTCCCTTTAAAGAAGTTTAAAAATTTAGCACGAATATCTTTAGATTTCATATGCAATTAATTAGAGCTTGATTCTATATTAAATTCCCACAATTGCAAAACAATTTTTATCTTTGGTCGTTACGCTAATAAAATTGGGCTACAAAATGTTTTTATTAGCTGCAAAAATAGTATAATTTGCAATATGGGTAAGGTAAAATATTATTATGATTCCGAAACACTTTCTTACCGAAAAATAAGACGTAAGAAAAGAACAACATTTAAATATATTATGTTGTTTCTTACTGCTGCGGGATTGTTTGGATTTCTTTCATTCTTCATTGTGAGTCAATACGTTGAATCACCAAAAGAACGTGAACTGGCTCGTGAATTGCAAAATATGGAATTACAATACCAGCTACTCAACAAGAGAATGGATGATGCAATTGCGGCATTAGAAAATGTTGAAGAACGTGACAACGCCATCTATAGACTATATTTTGAAGCCAATCCAATACCAGATGAACAAAGACGTGCTGGATTTGGAGGTATAAATCGTTATAAAAAGTATGAAGGCTTTGATAATTCACAGTTAATAGCTGAAACAAATAAGCGATTAGATATTCTCGAAAAGGCTATAGTAGTACAATCCAAATCATTGGATGAAATAGCCAAACTTGCAGAAGACAAAGAAAAGTTTTTAGAAGCCATACCAGCCATTCAACCAGTAAATAATGTAAGTCTTACAAGAGTTGCTTCTGGATACGGTTTTAGAACTGACCCTTTTACCAAAGTGAGAAAGTTTCATTTTGGAATGGATTTTACAGCACCACGTGGCACACCTGTTTACGCAACTGGTGATGGAATTGTAAAACGTGCAGACAATAGTGCAACTGGATATGGTAAGCATATCCGTATTGACCACGGATTTGGTTACGTATCTTTATATGCACACCTATATAAATATAATGTACGTGTAAATCAGCGCGTAAAGCGTGGTGATTTAATCGGCTTTGTAGGTAGTACAGGTCGATCAGAAGCACCACATTTGCACTATGAGGTCTTTAAAGACGGAAACCGTATTAACCCAATTAATTTCTATTACGGAAACCTATCAGCTGAAGAGTTTGATAAACTACTGGAAAAAGCATCATTAGAAAACCAATCCTTAGATTAGAATGCACATAGATTTACCAGAAAAAAGATATTATGGGATTGGGGAAGTTGCCAAGGCATTTAAGGTTAACGCTTCTTTGATACGCTTTTGGGAAAAGGAGTTTGATGTTATCAAACCAAAGAAGAATGCAAAAGGGAATAGGAAATTTACGCCAGATGATATTAAAAATTTAAAGTTCATTTATCATTTGGTAAAAGAGCGTGGATTTACTTTAGAAGGCGCTAAAATTCATTTAAAGGAAGAAAAAAAACAAGCACTAGAGAAGTACGAAATCATTGAAAAGCTAGAAAATATAAAGGCACAACTAAATAAAATTAAATCACAACTATAAACTTATCAATATGAAAAAATGGTTAATCCCTGTAATAGTAATCGCAGTTATTGCCTTTGGAATATATCAATGGGCAGTAGGTTTTAATAATACTGCAGTTGAATATGAAGCTGATGCAAAAACCGCATGGTCTAATGTAGAAAGTACATACCAACGTAGAAGCGATTTATACAGCACAGTAATTAAGACGGTACAAGGCGCAGCAGATTTTGAGAGAACAACCTTAAACGAAGTAATTGAAGCACGCTCCAAAGCAACATCAGTAAATATAAATATTGATGATTTAACACCTGAAAACCTGGAGAAATTTCAACAAGCTCAGAGTCAATTAAAAGGTTCATTTAGTAGATTAATCGCAACTTTTGAGCGTTATCCAGATTTAAAAGCAACACAACAGTTTAGAGATTTTCAAGCGCAACAAGAAGGAACAGAAAATAGAATTAATGTTGCTAGAGACCGTTACAACGAAGCAGTAAACATCTACGATAAACATACTACGAAATTCCCTGGAAAGTTATTAGCAGGATTATTCGGTTTTGAAGAAATGCCAAGATATCAGGCAGAACCTGGAAGTGAAAAAGTTCCTGATGTAAACTTTAAATTTAATTAATTCACCATATGCCACATATTGAAGATTTCCTGACATCAGAAGAGGAAACGGAAATCATTGAAACTATCCGTATTGCAGAACGTAATACTTCTGGTGAGATACGTGTACACATTGAGCAGAATTATAATGGTGACATATATAATCATGCGCTTGAAGTTTTCCACTTTTTAAAAATGGATAATACGCTTCAAAGAAATGGTGTACTTATCTATGTGGCAGTTGACAATAAATCTTTTGTGGTTTACGGAGATAAAGGTATCAATGAAAAAGTTGGTGAGAGTTTTTGGAATTCAACCAGAGACAAAATTCAACAACATTTCAAAAACGGGAATTTTAAACAAGGACTAATCGATGGCGTTTCTGAAGCTGGCCAAGAACTATCTAAATACTTTCCCTGGGAGTATGGCGATAGAAATGAATTAGATAACACAATTTCTAAAGGCTAATGCAGTATTTAAAATCCATCGTTTCAAAAATTTCAATCGTCTTAGTTATTTTCTCGGTGCATTGCTCTTATGCCCAATTTGAAATTCCGCCCAAACCAGAATTTCAAACTAGTGTTTATGATTATATTAATCTATTAAATGCTTCAGAGAAAAGTACCTTAGAACAGAATTTAGTGAGGTACTCTGATACTACCTCAACACAAATTGTAGTCGCTATTATTAATTCTACCGAAGGTGAATACATCAATTATCTGGGTGCACAATGGGGTGAAAAATGGGGCATTGGCCAAGAAAAAGAGGATAACGGTGTATTAATTCTACTGGCTAAAAATGACCGGAAAATTGGTATTAATACAGGAAAAGGCGTAGAACATCTATTAACTGATGCCATGAGCAAGCGAATAATTGATAGAGAAATAATCCCTTATTTTAAAAGAGGCGATTATTATGGAGGACTTAACCGAGGAACTGAAGCTATTTTTGAAGTCTTAAATGGTGAATATCAGGGCACACGGCAGAGCAATACAACAGACTTCCCTATTGAATTATTTATAATAATGTTAATCGTCTTCATAATATTAATCATTGCTATTTCGAAAAGTAGACGAGGAGGAGGCGGTGGAAATCGTGGAAACCGTTCGGATAGGAGAAGTCTACTCGAAGCTATTATTTTAAGCAATATGGGCCGTGGCAGCTATTCTCGTGGATCGTCATCTGGTGGATTTGGCGGATTTGGTGGTGGAAGCTCTGGTGGATTCGGTGGTGGTTTCGGAGGAGGCAGTTTTGGAGGTGGTGGTGCCTCAGGAGGTTGGTGAAAAAAGTTAAATCAACATACAGCTAATTAGTCAACCCTGTTATTATATCGCATGATTGTTAAACACCGAATGAAAACAAATATAATTTTACTACTATTTTTTTCGCATGTAAACGCTCACTGGAACACCTGTAAAATCGAAATGTTCTCTAAGTTTATTCTCTAAAAATCGCTTGTAAGGTTCCTTAACATATTGCGGTAGATTACAAAAGAATGCAAACTGCGGTTGTGGTGTTGGCAGTTGCATTATGTATTTAATTTTTACAAATTTACCTTTATAAGCAGGAGGCGGAAAATGTTCAATAATCGGTAACAAGGTATCATTAAGAACACTAGTTTTAATGCGTTTAGTTCTGTTTTTATAGACTTCTACTGCAGTTTCAATTGCTTTAAAAATCCGTTGCTTATTCAACACAGAAATAAAAACAATTGGAACATCCGTAAACGGCTCAATTTGCTTTCTTATATGCTTTTCAAATTCTTTAGCCGTTTTATTGTCTTTTTCAACTAAATCCCACTTGTTTACCAATATTACAATTCCTTTTCTATTGCGTTCTGCCAGCCAAAAAATATTTTGCACCTGGCCATCAAAACCACGTGTAGCATCCAAAACCAATAGGCAAACATCAGAGTGTTCAATGGCTCTTACACTTCGCATTACGGAATAAAACTCCAAATCTTCCTTTACCTTGGATTTACGTCTTATTCCCGCTGTGTCAACAAGATTAAATTCAAAACCAAATCGATTGTATTTAGTATCGATAGAATCTCGTGTTGTACCAGCTATATCAGTAACAATATATCTATCCTCACCTATTAATGCATTTATAAATGATGATTTACCTGCATTAGGGCGACCAACAACTGCAAATCTTGGTAAAGCTTCTTCTTCTGTTTCTTCTTTCTCGGGTAATGCCTCTACCACTGCATCTAGTAGATCACCTGTCCCGCTTCCGTTAATACTTGCTACTGTATAATAATCACCTAATCCAAGTGAATAAAACTCGACAGCATCTTCAGCGCGCTTGTTGTTGTCTACTTTGTTAACCACTAAAAAAACCGGCTTATCTACTTTTCGCAATAATTTGGCAACATCTTCGTCCATACCAGTAACACCACTTTCTACATCGACCATAAAAATAATGGCATCAGCCTCATCTATAGCTAACTCTACCTGTTTATCAATCTCGGCCTCAAATACATCGTCACTACCTACAACATATCCACCTGTGTCAATCAATGAGAATTCCCTGCCATTCCAATCTGTTTTACCGTAATGACGATCTCTAGTTACACCACTAACTGCATCAACAATTGCTTCTCGTCTTTGTATAAGACGATTAAAAAAAGTTGACTTACCAACATTTGGTCTACCTACTATTGCAACTATATTTCCCATACTCTAATTCTTGCCGCAAAGGTAGTATTAAATCTTATATTTAATTTAAAAGAAATTATGTAAATTGAAGATGTTACCGCATCACCTGATTATGGAACTCTCTAATGAAATAATATTAAGGCCAAGATTTAAGTTTAAAGTCAATGAAGTTAATAATGTGCTATTGTCTTTATTTGAAGAAAAAAGCAAATCTCAATCAGATTTCATCGTAACTCGCGTTGATGACCATGTTTTTATAAAAATACCCAAGGAGAAACAACATTTTTGGTCGCCGCAACTTCATTTAGAAATAAATGAAGACTATGGCGAGAAAGATACCAGTATGATTTATGGTTTATTTGGACCAAATCCGACAGTTTGGACCATGTTCATGTTTTTCCATTTTGTTGTAGCAGGTTTTTTTATTGGATTTGCTATTTGGGCTTATGTAAATTGGTCCTTAGAAAGCAGTTATGCAATTCAATTATTCGTTACGCTATTAATGGTAGTGATTTGGTTTGCACTTTACTTTGGAGGTCGTCTAGGAAAGAGGACTGGCATGGATCAAATGCACGAACTACATCATTTTATGAGAGATACCTTAAGAAGTCAAGACATTCACTCAATCAATTAATTACTATTGATTGTAACCAAATCGTTTTAATTGCCTTTGATTACTACGCCAATTCTTGTTTACTTTAACGTATAGCTCTAAATGAACTTGCTTCCCAAAAAACTTTTCTAAGTCTTTACGTGCTTCTACACCTACACGTTTTAAAGCAGAACCTTTATGCCCAATTATGATTCCCTTTTGGGTTTCTCGTTCTACCATAATAACAGAGCGCATTCTAATGATGTTTTCTTCTTCTAGGAATTCTTCAGTATCAACTTCTACTGCATAAGGAATTTCCTTTTTGTAGTGCACTAATATTTTTTCCCTGATGGCTTCATTAACGAAAAATCGCTCAGGTTTATCCGTAATCTGGTCCTTTGGATAAAATGGAGGTGACTCTGGTAGTAACTCAATAATTCTATCAAACACATTTTTTACATTAAATCCATTCAATGCCGATATAGGATAAAATTCTGCATTTGGAACCTTTTGTTGCCACAACTCGGATTGTTCTTCTAGTTGTTCTTGATTTGAACTATCTATTTTATTTAGTAGTAGTAATACAGGTATTTTAGAGTTTTTGATTTTATTAAAAAATGCCTCATCCTTTAATTCCTTCTCTCCTATTTCTACCATATAGATTAATAAATCTGCATCTTCGAATGCAGACTTAACAAATCCCATCATAGATTCTTGCAATTCGTATGCAGGTTTTATAATACCTGGCGTATCACTTAATACAACTTGAAAATTCTCTCCATTTACAATTCCTAAAATACGATGTCTAGTTGTCTGTGCCTTAGATGTAATAATGGATAATTTCTCACCCATAAATGCATTCATCAGGGTAGATTTACCAACATTTGGGTTACCAATAATATTTACAAAACCAGCTTTGTGCATCTAATTTATTTTTTGCAAAGTTACAACCTTTAATTCCATTGGAGAGATTAAATCCTTAACAGAAGAAAAATTGATTCATTTACAGTTTTTTTTTAAAACCAATAAATGGAATACAATTCATATGTATGGTTTTAAAACTCATCCAGTATTATAAAGGATAGGCTTAAGTAATATTTTGAATTTAGTAATTTGTTTTAATAGTTTTTAAGATCTAGGTTTACTTAATTGCCTGTCGTACATCACAATACTGCCAGCAACGGATACATTAAGGCTAAGTTGAGAACTAAACTTCACTAAAAAATGACTTTTTTCTATGGCTTCTTTAGAAAGCCCATGATCTTCTGCACCCAATAGGTAAACACAACGTCTAGGGTGCTTAAATGATTCTAGGGGTTCGGCTTTGTCAGTAAGCTCCACACCAACCAATCTGGCACCTTTCGGAAGATTATTGAAGAAGTCCTCGAAAGATTCGTAATGAAAATAAGGCATAGATTTCACGGCATTATGAGTGTCGCAAGCTTGCTTAGCATAGCGATTACCAATGGTAAATATAAAACTGGCACCTAAATTCTGCGCCGAACGCCAAAGAACACCTAAATTTTCTGGCGTTTTACCATTTTGAATACCTATACCAAAGAATTCGTTTACCAAATTATCATTCATACTGACAAAAATAATACTATCTGACAAAATTGAAGTCTGCTTAAAATTGGCATTTTTTTTGATTGAAAATTGATAGTTTGTATAATTTAAAATTGTAACCAATGAAAAAGTTAGTATTCTTTTTGCTTGCAACAATTTTAGCTACAAGTTGCAATGCCCAAGACAATAAAATTCTAAAAGAAAAACCGTCTAAAGCTGAAATAAGTGGAGATAGCCTTGAACAACCCAAAGAAAGTTGGAAGGTTAATAAAGAGGTAGATGAAAACGGCAATATAATTAGATATGATTCAGTTTATACCTGGTCATCTGTTGGTCCTATAAAAGGTATTGAAGTTGACAGTTTGAATCATCGAATGCACTCTTTACTAAGAAATCATTTTTCAATGCTTAAACCAAACACACAAAGTTTTAAGTCACATGATTCAATTATGAAGCAATATTTTAATGACGATTTTTTTGAAGACGATTTTTTTTCAAATAGAATTAATCCAAACTTTCCTAACATGGATGATATGCTTAAACGCATGGAGGCAATGAGAAATCAATTCTTTAATGATAACAACCGCTATATTATCCCACCAGAACGGAATGAAAAGAAAAAATCAACTAAGATTGATAAAAATCGCGTTTAATAATAAAGCTCCTGATGAAAAATTATATGTTTCTTGATTTTTGAACGGTATAAAGTTCTTTAGACTCGTTCTTTCCCTTTAAAGGAACTTTACCGATATGATTTATTTCAAAGCCTTCTTTGTAGTCAAGTTTATCTAAGAAATCTTGTGATATTAAAAGATCCGTTGGATACTGATTGCAAAGTCCTTGAATTCTAGCTGTGGTATTAAGAACATCGCCAGTAAAGAATATTTCTTTTTTAAGAGCTCCTATTTCTCCAGTAGTAACCTCACCAAGATGAAGCGCACCTTTAAAGTCAGGATATACATCATATTTTTTAAGATACCAATCCTTCTTTTTTAACAAATCCTCTTCCATTGCATAAAAGCAATTGATACTGTTAAGAATCGCATTCTTTTTATTAAGATCCCAGGAAATGACAATTTCATCACCAATATATTGATACACTTCACCATAGTTTTCAATAATGGCGTCAGATAAATCATTATAGTAATCTTTTAAGAAATCAAAATATCTAATATGTCCTAATTGTTCCGCAAATTCTGTTGAGGACTTCATATCTGTGAACATAAAAATACGTTGTTCTACTACAGGTTTATGATACTTTCCAGTAAAAAAATTAAGAAATACATTTTGTCCAAGATTATCACTGATTTCAGCATATATCAACGAAACAATTAATGAAAACCCAAGTTGCAACCCAATGGTAATATATGTGAAACTAAAGAAGAAGTTGGTAAATTGATCCAACACCGAAGCGCTGAACAATGAAGTTTTTGTTTCTATACTAGTTGCCAATACATAGAATATAAAAATAAGTGCAAAAAACAACAACCCATAAAGTAGAAATTTACCTATAATTTTTTGAGGAAAGCTTCCATTTACAAAAAACTATACATAAATGCAACCTCAATAATACCTACAAGACAACCAGTAATAAAAATACTTATACTAGCAAAGACAACGATGTATGGTGTAATTTTAATTGCTGCATCAACAGCATCCACTTGATCACCTAGAACTGCATATTCGCTCCATAAAAACGCCCAACCATTTATTAACCAAATGATTCCAAAAGGAATAACTTGCAAAAGATTTCTTCTAAATTTTGGGCTTAAATTTATCATATATATAAACATAAGAAGTTAAATTACCCGAATTTAATTTCTTAATTCTATCAAATATAATATTTTGATTATTAATAATTTTCGAGCAATTCTATTATGGAATAGCTCTATAAAATTACCTTAATATCAATAGAGAATAAAATCAGTTGATTAAACTAATTAATCTTGTAAGGTCGTAACCCCAATAGTACCAACTTATTTTCGGCAAGAATTGTGCAATACTATTTCTTCCAAATATTTATTCCTGGTCTGGATTTAATCAATTCCCAATCATTATCGGGCTGAAAAGAACCTTCTCCGATTTTAACAAGGATTTTATTATCAATTTGTGCTAAATAGTAACCACTATTTCCATCAATAGTTTCAATAATATCTACAACACTATTAGCATTAATACCATTCTCTTTTCGTATTTCTATTAGATCATTAATATCGTTTTTCAATGTCCCAGCGGGATCTGAATAGAGGTAATGATATATCCAAACCATAGGAATACCTGGATGTGTTAGCAAATAAGTATAACCTTTTAAAATATTATTTATATCTGTGGAATATAAATTATCACAATCATCTCGGTTAACACAACCTGTATCATGATTATCTAGAAATGTAACTGATTTACTGCCATAACCTGGAATATTTGCAAGTGAATGATCTTGATTTAAAATGTTATAATTTTTATCTACAAAAGCATCATGTAATTTATATTTCAAAGCAAAATCAAATGCACCTGCCTTATTAGTAGTTTGTCCAGAAATCGTTGTCCCGGTTTGATCTACCCAAGCTTTAATCAGATTTACATTACCATCCCAAAATTCACCAACAGAATAATAATAGGAAGTAAAAGCATTGTATTCCCCTACATACTTAGCTGGAAAACCCTTGACATAGTCATAACGCCAAGAATCAAAACCTAAATTTTTCAAATGTGTTAAATATGTTTTTAAGCCTTCTTGAACCTCTTCGCTTTGATGGTTAAGATCTCGAGCACCGCCCCAGCTCCATCCTTCATCTTCTTCTCCGCAAGGTGTAGTCCCGAAAGCATCTGGATTGGTAAAACCTTCATCATCTATACAAATAGATTCACATGACCATGACGGTTCTGTAAAATCTGTCCAAGTAGCGGTTCCTATACGGTGATTAAAAACTAAATCAGCCATTGCATGCATTTCTCTAGCGTTAAGGTTAAAAAGTAAACTTTCAAGTTGTGCTTCTGTACCGTGTAATGAATTAAAATCATACAGTTTCCTTGGGTGGTATCCCATTCCTTCTCCCTCGCTTACAGGCGGAAACCATAATAAATCAATATTAGCATTAGACAATTCTACAACTAGACTATTTATATAATGATAATAAGAATCATAATTAGATATTTTCAAATCATTGAAACTATCCCACCAAAACACTTGCATCAACACATCATTCGTCGGATCATCGTCAGCATAAATACTAATTCCGGTATCTTCAAAAGTATTGTCATTTTGATCTGAGCTATTGTTAGAATTGGAATCAGATTTAGAACACCCTACCAATACCAAACAAAAGATAAAAACTAAATTCCTCATGTAATAAAAGTAAAAAACAAATTATCATAAAAAAAGTATTTCAGAAAGAATCGTAGATTCAACATTAAACCAATTTAAAAAGTCAATGGCAGCCGGCTAAACGATTTATCCAACCTAAGTTTAATGACTATTCTAATATTTCAAAAAATTAAATATTATTTGGGTAAAATTCATCTTTTTCATATGATTCAAATAATATCAGGAACTGGATTAAATTGTTAAAGCAAGTTGGACTTAGACGGGTAGCCTATATAACAAAACTAATTTTGAATAAATATTTTTCTTTTTTGATATTTCAATTTTATACAAATCTATTGTACAAAAAAAGCCAAACACTTTCGTATTTGGCCAGTTGTAGCGGGAACTGGACTCGAACCAGTGAGTATTAATACCTTATGCTCAATATGTTATGACATTGTTTTTAAAAAGGGTGTCGAATAGTTTCCCTTTTCCTGTTAAAATATTATCTTTATAATTCCTAATTAATTCCCTCCAAAATTAGCAATAGTAAATCAAAACTTTTAAAAGTTTTTATTGAATCTATGCAACTAACTAAAACCAATTTTATTCAATACCTACATTGTCCAGAATCTCTATGGCTACTAAAGAACAAAGAAGAAGATTATCCAAAAGGTGAGTTTTCACTTTTCTTAGAGAAGTTGATTAAAGAAGGTTATGAAGTTGAATCTTATGCCCAGAAACTATTTCCTAATGGAAATAAACTTCCAAGTTTTACCACACCTAAACAAACTGAATTATCATTAAGTGACAATAATTCACATTATTTTCAACCATCATTTGAAACACAAAAAGGTGCATATGCCGTAATTGATATTTTAGAAAGAAAAGGTGATGGCAGTTGGCATATTTACGAAGTAAAGTCTAGTAATTCAATAAAAACCGATAAGAAACATAACCATATAAAGGATGCCTGTTTTCAAAAATATGTAATGACAGAATGTGGCTATACAGTTAGTCAAGTTTCCATTGTCCACTTAAACAAAGACTACGTAAAACAAGGAACAATTGAGCCTACAGAATTATTAGAGATTGTTGATGTGACTGATGACGTTAATACTATTTACTCTTCAACTGTTAATGACATCAATGCCGCTTTAAATCTTATTAAGAAAGACATTGACTTAACTCAATGTTCCTGTTTAGAAAAAACAAGAAGTAATCATTGTGATGCATGTCAATACTTCAACCCACAAGTTGAAAATCATAGTATATACGAGATAAATAGAATAAGTGCTAAGAAAATAGAAAAATTAAGAGAGTTAGGTGCACTTCAAATTGAAGATGTTCCTGACAATTTTGATTTAAATGAGAAACAGCAATTACAGGTATTATCCAATAAAAGAAAAGAGCCAATAATTAACAAAAATGAAATTCACCAAACTTTAAATAAACTAAAGTTTCCATTGCATTTTATTGACTATGAAACTTATCCTACTGCTGTCCCTAAACTAGACGGGATGAGTCCACATGAACATTTAACTTTTCAGGTTAGCATTCATACCCTTTTATCTGATAGTACATTAAAACACGATGAATACTTATCAGACAACTTAGAATTACCTGAGAATCTTTTGAAACTAATGAAAGATACAACTGGTGAAACTGGCACTTTCATTTCATGGTATGCACCTTTTGAAACTAGCAGGAATAAAGAAATGATGAAACTGTTTCCAGAATATGAATCTTACTTACAATATGTCAACGATAACATGTTTGATTTAGAAACTGTTTTTCATACACTATACGTTGATTATAGATTCCTAGGAAGGACCTCTATTAAAAATGTTTTGCCAATACTTGTTCCCAACCTTTCTTATAAAGATTTAAATATCCAAAACGGAACAATGGCATTAGACACTTGGGGAAGAACAATTTTAAATCCTGAAGAGTTTGAAGACCTAGAAAAAGTAAGGAAAGACTTGCTTAAATATTGTGAATTGGATACATTGGGGATGGTTAAAATTTATGAATATTTAATAGCTTTAAATTGAACAAAAAAATAAAATATTTAGATACAGCAGCTACAACTAAAGTAGATGAAAGAGTTCTTGATGAAATGCTGCTCTATTATCACAATTTTTATGGAAATGCATCAAGTAATCATAAGTTTGGAAACCAATCTAAACAAGCAATAGAAAAGTCAAGATTAAAAGTTTCTGAATTAATTAATTGTAGTCCTAGTGAATTAATTTTTACTTCTGGATCAACTGAAGCTATTAATTTGGCGTTAAAGGGTTTCGTTGAATCAAATGACGACAAAGGAAATCATATAATTACTGTTAAAACGGAGCATAAAGCGGTTTTATCTACTTGTGAATATCTTGAAACAAAGGGATACGAAATAACATATTTAGATGTTGATGAAAATGGAATTATTTCAATTGAAGAATTACGGAATTCCGTAAAGGATAATACCTGTTTAATTATAATTATGTACGTTAACAATGAAACAGGTGTTATTCAACCAATAAATGAAATAGGTAAAGTAGCCAATGAATTAAATATTACTTTTTTTTGTGACGCAACCCAAGCTATTGGTAAGTTATCTGTAGATGTTGTAAGCGATAATATTGATATGCTTTGTTTTTCTGGACATAAAATTAATGGTCCTAAAGGGATTGGTGTGCTTTTTAAAAAGCATTCCGTAAAGCTAATGCCCTTGATTCATGGCGGAAATCAAGAAGAAGGATTAAGATCTGGAACATATAATACCCCTGCCATAGTAGGTTTAGGTAAAGCTTGTGAAATTTTAAAATCAGAAATGGAGGAAAGTAAGAACAAAATCTTAAAACTAAACCAATATTTAATTCATGAGTTAAACAAAATAACTGATTTTAAAGAAATTTCTAAAAAACAATTACGAGTTCCACATATCCTAAACATTGTTATACCAAATTTAAATTCTAATATTTTTATTGACAAATTCATATCTACTGCTGTGAGTAATGGCTCCGCTTGTAACTCTGAAATCATTGAAGAATCACATGTTATAAAATCAATGTTAAAAAAAGGTGAGTTTGAGAATAATTACTTAAGAATATCTCTTGACAAATACACTTCAAAAGATGATATTGACTCATTAACTAAATCATTAGCTAACCACTTAAATTCTAGGTATGCTTAAAGAAGTAAATTGGGCAGAGGATAGAGATTACAAATCTGGGAGTGAAGACGAACCTCTTCAGTTTTATATTGATGCTCTTTGCAATAGTTCATCCTTTGATTTATTATTAGGGTATTTTAGTTCTTCAGCTCTGAATGTTCTGTCTTTGGGCTTTGCAAACTTTATATATTCAGGTGGTAAAATGAGAGCTGTAATAAATAACATTTTATCAGAGGAAGATAAGGATGCCATTCTACGTGGAAAAGACAAAGAGAATTTTTCTACTATTTATAATTTTGATGATATAGCAGAACTAAAATCGTCATTAGACAATTATGGAAAACACTTTTTTGAGTGTTTTGCATGGTTAATAGCCAATGACAAGATTGATTTAAAAATTATCAAGCCAAAAAACAAAAAAGGAATTTCACATTATAAATCTGGGGTTTTTGGTGATGGAGAAAATTATGTAAGCTTTAAATCATCATGCAATTTCACTTATTATGGGTTTTTAGAAAATTTAGAGGAATTAGATTGTAGGCTATCTTGGGAGGCAAATGATTTAAAAAAAATAAAAAAACAAAAAAAAGATTTTGAAAATCTATTTTCAGGCAAATCTGAAATAGTAGAATACTTAGATGTGGATAAAATTAAAACTGCCATAAAAGATGAATTTGGAGATAAAAACATTCAAGAGCTAATTATCCAAGAAAAAGAACTAATTCAAACAAAAAACAATTCATTAAAAAATACTAAAATTATCAAATCAGTTAAAGCTGCAACCATTAAACTAAATGAGTTTATCAAAATAGAAAATTCTCCAAAATTCCCTTTTCCTGATGGCCCAAGAGATTATCAAAAAACGGCCTATAAAAAATGGGTGGATAACGATAAAAAAGGACTGTTTGCTATGGCTACAGGGACAGGAAAGACTCTTACTTCATTAAATTGTTTGTTAAATGAATATAAAGATTCAGGACATTATAAAGCTGTAATTTTAGTGCCGACAATAGCATTAGTAAATCAATGGGAAAAGGAGTGTAGAAAATTTAATTTTAATAACATCATAACAATAAGCTCTAAGGAAAAGTGGCCAAAAAATGTTTCTTTTTTAAATTCCGCTAGTAACTTTATTGATATATCATTTGTGATAATAGTCACCTACGCTTCTTTCTACAGGAAAAATTTCCAATCCCACTTTCTTAATTTACCAAAGGACACCTTATTTATCGCAGATGAAGCACATAATTTAGGATCAAACAATGTGTCAAAAGCAATCCAAAAAGTTCACTTGGGCAAAAGAATTGGTTTATCTGCCACTCCTGATAGAAAATACGATGATGAAGGAAATAAAAGTATTGAAGCCTTTTTTAATGATTCACCTCCTTTTGTTTTTAGATATACAATGAAACAAGCAATGGAGAAAGGGTGGTTAAGCGAATACAAGTACTATCCTCATATTGTAAAGCTAACTGATGTTGAGGTCAAAAAATGGAAAGAAATACTAGATAAATTAAAGAAGTACATTGATTCAGAGACGGGTCAATACAAAGATTGTCAAGAAGTGGAAATGCTATTACTTGAAAGATCTCGAATAAAACACAAGGCACAAAATAAGCTTCCAAAATTTATTGAAATTTTAAACAACGAATTCAACTTAAGAAAAAATCTAAAATACACCTTAGTTTACGTTCCTGAGGGTGTTGAACCTAACTACGAATACGTTGATGAATATATTGAAAATACTGAAGAGGTATCTTTAATTAATGAATATACGAGAGCAGTGAGCAGAACAGACAGTTCAATTATGGTTAAACAATACACCTCAAGAACAATTGATAGGGATGACGTTATTGAAAAATTTCAAAATGGTGATGTGGATGTTTTAACTTCTATGAAATGTTTAGATGAAGGTGTAGATGTTCCAAGATCTGAGTTAGCTATATTCTGTGCTAGTACTGGAAACCCAAGACAGTTTGTACAAAGAAGAGGTAGAGTATTAAGAACTCATGACGACAAAACTTATGCAGTTATACATGACCTAGTCGTAATCCCAGAACCAAATGATGAATCAACCTATGACATGGAAAAAAATATGATTGCGAAAGAATTAGAAAGAGTAATAGATTTCTCCTGCTTAGCATTAAATAAGATAGACACATATAATACATTAAAACCTATTCTAAATTACTACAACCTAAATTTAGAGTGTGACTAATATAAATAGATATGGCAAGAAAAGACAAGATTTTTAAGAGCTTTTTACAACATGAAATTATTGTAGAAAAATATGAAATAAATGAAAATGATATTCCTGACAGAGTATCTGAAGGACTTAACTCTAAACATCCAATAGTAAAAGCTATAGCATTAATAGTAGATAAAACGGAAGATTATAATGCTCCTTCTGATAAAGCACTTTATAGTCAAATCACTCAATTTTTAAATGAATCGGCAGTATGACAATTAAAGAAGTTACAATAGAGAATTATTTATGCTATTACGGTATTAAAAAATTTAACCTCGCAGATGGTTTAAATATTTTATTAGGTGAAAATGGTGAGGGTAAAACCAAGTTTTTTGAGGCTTTAGAATGGTTATTCAGCAACAATAATGACAATTTAGAATTACTTGTGTCCAAGAAAGCTCTTGACGAAAAAGTTGCTGACGAATCGTTTAGAGTTAGAGTGGAAATAATTGTGGAGCATTTCGGTGAAACTAAAATTTTATCCAAAGAGTTTTCCGTAACTAAAACAAATGATAATGAATACGATGTTGGAAAGGTAGCCCTGAAAGGTATTGAAGAATCCAATAATGGTGAAAGGAGTCCGGTTGATGGTAAAAGTTTACTAGAACAATTGTTCCCTAGCGAGATAAGAAGATATTCAATGTTTAAAGGTGAAGAAGAACTTAACATATTTGATAATGATGAAGCTCTGGGTAATTTAATAAAACTTTTTTCTGATGCCAGGTATTATGATAAGTATGAAGATAGAGGTGAATTTTTGCTTTCAGAAGCTGAAAAGGCAGTGAATAGGGAATCCAAAAATAATACCAAAAACCAAAAAGAATATAAAAGACTTGAAGAGAATATTAATTACTTCAAAAGAAAAAAGAATGATCAAATTACCTTCCTTAATGAAACTACGGATAATATTGAAAAGACAAAAAAGAATATTCAAGAAGTAGAAAAATTCATAAATAACGCAGAAGCTTTAGAAACAATAAATAAAAGGATTAGAAAAATTGAAGATCAAATCTCAAAAACTGAGAGTCTTATTTCTGAAAATTATACCACTTCTTTATTCGATGAAAATTGGATTTTGATGAACTTTAAAAATATACAAAAGGAGTTTTCAGAAAAAGTATCAAGCTTAAGCAAAGAAAAAAGAAAATTACAATCAAAATTCGATAGGGAACTAGGAATAAAAGAAGGTGAAAAAAAAGCTAGGTTAGAAATAATTAATGACTTAGTGCCTCTTCCAATGAATGTTCCTTCTCTAGCGATAATGGAAGAAATGGTAAATGAAAAGGTGTGTAAAGTGTGTAACAGACCAGCGCCAGAGGGCTCTGAAGCTTTAGAGTTTATGAGAAAACGATTAGAAAATTACATCAACTCTCAAGAGGTAATTAATGAAGAGGAAGAACAGCCAGAAAAACTATTTCAGTATAATTACATGAACAGACTAGTCAATCTTAGCACAAATCAAGAAGATGAATTTTCAAAATTAAACAATATTCAAACTGAAATTCGAGAGCTTTTCAAGTTCAATCAAGAGAGAAAGAATGAAGTTGCCAATTTAAAAATTAAACTAGAACATGAACTAGAACAAAGAAATAAAATTATTGGTAATTCAACTCTTGGTTCAGAAAGACTAGGTGTTGTTCTTAAAGACTATAATATGTGGCAAAATGACGTCAATAAACTGAATGAGGATGCTGTTGATTATAAGCATAAAATTAAAGGCTTTGATGAAGAACTAAAAGTCCTTGAAGCTGAAAAAGAAAAAATTGACTTATCTAATGCCAATACATTTTTAATAAATACTAGGAATATATTAAGGGATATTGACACCATATTTAGAGATACTAAAGACAGAAAATTTGAAGAGTTTATTCAATTACTTTCACAGAAATCAAATCAAATTTTTTCCAAAATAAATGTTGATGCTTTTACTGGAATTATTGATTTTAAACTTGTAAAAACTGGCGCTAAAATTAAGGTCAAAATACAACTACAAGAGGAAGATGGTAGTATATTTTACTCCCCAAACCAATCACTTTTAACATCAATGCATATTTCAATTTTGTTAGCAATCTCTGAATTATCTAAAGAAGTTAGAGATGATAAATACCCAATGCTTTTTGATGCACCAACTTCTTCCTTTGGGGAAAGCAAAATGACAGAGTTTTTAAACCTTATTTATGAAACGGATAATCAAACAATCATTTTGATTAAGGATTACCTTGCAAAAGATGAAGACAAAAATTTATATGTCAAACCTGAATTTGACAAGGTAAAACGTGATAAAGCATTCTGGGTGAAATTAGAAAGGCCTTTTGATGAAAAGAATTTAAAAACAATTAATACTAAAAGAATAGAATTGTAATTATGGAAAGTTTATTTGATAAATGGAAAACTAAAATTCCAAAGTATAGTATTGAGTTTAAAGACACTTTGTTTAAATCCTTATCTGAAAAATATGGGGCAGAGGGCGATAAAAAAGTTAGTTTAGGTAAACATTTTAGTACAAATTATGAATTATATACCTATGCCTTTTTTCTTGGACTTTATAACAACGAATATTCCCCTATACCAGATGGTGCAAAAAAAGTCGATTTTAGCCATCATATTCAATATTGGGGAAGCAAAAATTCTGCTCTCAGAAAAGACTTTTCTAATCTACAAGAATATATGTTTTCTGCATTAGTAGCAAAGACGGATTTAGATGTTTTAGCATTAGAAAAGGGAGAAATATCAGAAGACGCGGCGGTAAAAGAATTAATACACACAATGGAATCCTATACACACGGCGGTTTAACCTTAATTAAAGAAAGATTAGAAGATAATCCTAGTTATTTTTTAAATCCAACATCATTTATGGATATGATTGTCAAATCAACTCAATAAAAGCTTAAGTTGAATTTTTTTTAGGAGAATTATAATTTCATCTATTGATTGAAACCTTTTGTCTTTATCATAATTCAACATTCTTTTAATAACAGGATATACTTCCTTATATTTTGAATTAAAATCTTTTTGTTTGACCGTTCCTATTGGTGCATTATGTTGAAAAATATACCAAAATATTTTCCCCATTTGAAAAAGATCTGACTGAGTATCTATAATACAATCAAATTTTTTTTTAAAACTTTTACCTTCGGTCAAGTATTTATTCATTACCTCTGGAGAAATCCAACCTCTTGGTCCGATAAATTTTGAAGACTCATCTAACTTATATTCTAATTGTCTTCCGTCAACTAATCCTAAATCACCAATCTTCCATGTACCATTAACTATAAATATATTATCAGGCTTAATATCCCTATGATAAAAATTGTTTGAATCAATTTCTTTTAGTCCCTCCAAAAGCTCAATACAAAATTTAATCTTACTAGCATAATCTAAGTCAGTATGATGATTCTCAATAAACTCTTTTAAATCACAATCTGCTACCTCCATTGTATAATATAGATAGTTTTGCTGTTTGATTTGGCATTCACCATTTTCATATAAATCAATAACGTTTTGAGACTTGTGCTTGTTACATATTTCTATTGCTCTGATTTCATTTAAAAATCTTTTATGAGAATTCTTATATATACTTTTACCTCTAAATCCCTTTTTAAATGGATATTTCAAAATTTTTAAAATTTTATCAGGCATTTTATCTTCTAATAAATCATAATCTTCAATATTAGAAATATTCGCATCTGAATAAACTTTCAGGATAACTGAATTTCCACCTTTATTTCCATATGGAGAAAGTAACTTGAATATATAATCAGTATTATCTATTGTTATCTGATTTAATTGAGGGTCAACATAATTGATACCTTGTAACCCCCAATTATCGATGGTAATAAAATTAGGAAAATTAAAGTTCATCTTTTTATGAGTTCAATAAATCTACATCGAGTAAATAATAATCACTTATTTTTTTGATTCCCACTTTTTCATTACCAAATTGATCTACTAAGTAAGATAAAACGTCAAGCATTGTTTCGTTTGATTCAACATCTTCTTTTCTATTGATTAACATACTCTCAAAAAAATCTAATCTAATTTTCCTTGCATGTTTAGAATTACTCTGCGAAACGCAGTTTATAGCATAATTCTTTAATGATTCGCATTCATCATTTGTGGGTCTAATGAATTGATTCCCCTTTGAATCTTTACCGTCTAATTGTAGTAATATTTTATATTGATATTTTAAAATATCATCTGATAGTTCAGTATGTTTATTTATGAAATTAAATAAAGTATAAAAATCATTTCTTTGCCTATATCGAGTAGAGTTTATTGATTCTAAACTGTCTAATAAAACAATTTTATCTAAAATCCTATTAAAATGATTCTCTAATTTCTTAGACTCATCCTCAGAAATATCTTCTGGGAATATCTCACTATCTATATATTTTTTTTTGTCTCGAATACCTTCATAACCAATATTCTCTTTATTCTCAAAATCCTTGTATCCCATTAAAAGGTACCCCAATAATTCTTGAACAAAATCTCTGTCATTTAATCTTATAGAAGAAGTATTTGAAAAAATATCCAGATTAATAAATTTTTGATCAGCTGTTATTTTTTCGGCTAACTTTAGAAAATTAGTATCTCTAAATTCAGATCTTTGAACCTCAGGAACATTTAAAAATTTACCTTTTTTGTTTATTAGAACATAAAATTCCCTTATTTCTTCTTGTGACGCATTTGATAAAAAAACAACCGGCAATTCGTAATTTAAAAAAACACTTTTATCTAATGTTTCAAGATTATCTTTTTTTGTGAATTTTATCTCATCCTTGTAATGTCTGTAAATAGATCGTGACCTTTGCTGTCCATCTACCATTTCAAATTTGCCATCTTCTAGTCTGTTAATGAACAAATTTGGTAATGGATATACCTTTTGAATTGTCTTTATTAATTCTTTTTGGTCCTTCAATGACCAAATAAACTCTCTTTGGTATGAAGGAGACAAATCTAAAATTTCACTTTCAATCATCTCAATAAGCGATTTAATTGTTAGTGATTGAATAGAATAATTCATTGCAATAATTTTTAAATAAAACAACTAGCACAACCCTCACCTTCAGCTTGTAAGATTTCGTCTTGCCAAGATTGTCCTGTTCTAGATTTACTTTTTTCTCTATTTATTCTTAAATAATGCTCTTTTTTAATCGCTTTTACTCTTTCTGGTTTTTTTAATTCTTCTAATCTCTCTGCCATCCAGGTATAACCCTCTTTCTCATATTCAATAGCTTTTTCAAAAAGATCAGGATGTTGTTCCAAAAGCCAAACCCATTCTATTTTTTGTTGATAGAAACAAAAGAAACATCCAGACCTACTTCTTGAATACGTTCCTCTTTTTATTTCACCATCAATTTCAACTTCATATTCAATTGGTTTATAATATGCTGGAACACCTACACCAGAATCCTCTAAAATCTTGAATACATCATCTAAAACAATGACATCCTCACTATCAACAAGGTGGAAATAATCTAATTTACCAACAGGATAATCTGTAGTCTTCAAAAACTCAAAAATCACTTTATTAAACAACTTAACGTCAGCATCAATTAAGGCGTTTAATTTTTGTCTTTGTGTAAATTTTGGTGAAATTGGTTGTTCTGCATATTGCATTACATTTTTTAGTATCACTTCAGGGGACAGTTCTTTGTAAAAACTAGAAATAACTTCAAGATTGGAATTAGATAATGCCTTTTTAATGACATCCTCACTCCAAATATTCTTTCTGAACGGAAAAATAGTCTGAATATTTTCCTTTTTAGAGACATAACCCTCTCTATTCTCATCACCTCTAATACCAACATAAGAGATTGTAGGTGCGTCTCCCACATGTTCTTCAAATGGTTCAAGTTTCATTTTATTTGTACACCACCTTGCCATAGGAGAAGGTAGATAACCACCATAAATTGCTAAAAAGTGATCAAATGGGTTTTTCATTGGAGAGTTAGCATCATCCATTGACTTATAAATAACAATTTCTTTTCCTAGGACAGAATTTAATCTATCAATTAAATCATACGTTTCTTTAAGTTCTTTCCCCGTATCACAAGTGTAATATTCAATATCTAATTCTGGACAATTTTTACTCATGTAAATTGCCAATGCAGCACTATCCTTACCACCTGAAATTCCCAATAAATGTTTTACTCTACTCATTTTTTAATTCTAACTCTTTAGAGAGTAATTCTACTAACAACTCTCTTCTTTGACTTTCATTCAAACTTTTAATTGAACTAGCCACGTTATTTTTAACATCAATAAAATCTTTTGAGGACTCTGAATTTACGACAAGCTTATCATCAATAAAATCACCATTAGCTCCAAAAAACCTAATTGAATATAATGTTCCATTTTTAGATGATTGATTATAATGTTGAATTTCAGCAGCCTTCAACAATCCTAAAGATAAGTCTTTAATATTTTCCATTAAAACAATCTCTTCTTCATCTAACATTGTTTCAATACTCTTGCCAAGGGCTACATCTGCAACAGACTTAATCCAGCTCACCCTATCATCTAAATTAGAAACCAGTCTTTTATAAAATACATTTTGCTTTTGACTCAATAAAGCCAGGTTTAAAACCTCTAAATTGGAATTAATTTCATTTTTATATTCAGGAAATTCAACTACTGAACAATGAAATGATTCAACTATAACTTTTTCAACCCTATTAAGCAAATCGTCATATACACTTCTAATTTCTCTAATAGCACCATGAATTTGTTTTGTAAACGACGCTAAGACTTCTATATCATCCTTAATAGATAAAGAGTGATACCCTAAAGCCGCCGGGAACTGATTAAATAAAGCATCCTCTGGATCTTTAGACTTAACAATTGCATCTCTTAACTTTAATGCAGGTGAAGTCAGTTTTTTTGTCTTTAATGTGTATTCATTTAATCCCCTTTGAAATCTAAGGAAATTACCGAAAATTGATAAGAATGTTGATTTTGTTCCCTTATCAGTATCCCCAATTTGCACCAGTTCTTTATAGCTCTCTAACAAATTCAACTTTAATCCTGAAACATCATAACTCTTAATAAGGAAGTCCTGAGGTTTTTTATGAATTAAGTCCAAAGTATCTTCCTTAATAAAAGGGATAAAGCCGCCTTCTACATGAAATAGTGCAAAATCCTCTCTTTTAGCAATGAGGAAAATAGGTATCCAAAAATCTACAAAACCCTTTTTAAGTTTAAAAGGTTTATTAAAAAGCATATCGTAAAACTCTTTTAGGTTTCTTTTATTGGAAATAGAGTCATTAATAAACTTTTCTGATTCAATCCAAAGTTTATGTAAGCTTGATTTTGTATTTGGCTTATCTAATTTGTAATAGTCAAATTGAGCTGTTTTTTGGTGTATTCCTGTGTTTTTTAATAGGTTAATGTATATAGCTTTTTCTGGTGGAAATTTCTTATCAACAAAACCAATATCCTTTAACCCCTCATTCTCTAACAAGGTTCTTAGTAGTGCTTTTCTTGCCGTATTTATTGGGGTACTTATAAATTCCTTATTGACCAACTCATTAATAAACACAGGTGTTTTTGAGAAAGCAGAATAACTTATTTCCGTTAGTTTTTGATATAAGCTTCTTTTATTGTCTATTTCAACCTCTTTCCCGTTTTGTAACCATATGTTATTGTTGTTACCAAACAACTGATTTATAACAAGGTTATTTAATCTGCTCTCATAAAAACTCTTTTCATCTTTTAATAGTTTGAGTGCATTTACATCAAGCTGATGCTTCTCTAAAAGTTTTTCAAACTTTAGAATTATCAAGATGTTATTTCTTATTTCAGCGGTGTTGTTATATAAAACAAATAAATTGTCTTTATGCTCTTTTGATTTAGAAATCAATCTGGTCTTTTTTATGTTGTCAAAAACTAGATTTATATATCCATCAATAGGTCCTACTGCAGTACTTACGTCCTCTAGTGAATCAATAACTTTAAACTCGAAGAACCTATTTGTTCCTGTTTCAAAAGAGTATTTTTTCGCTAATAACACTGGAAAATCAATTCTATTAATTATTTCACCAGATAAAGAAAAATCGGTATTAATCTCACTATTAACTAGTAACAGTTCTTGTTCTAAATCTATATCTGTACCTTCAAGAAAGTTTATTTTGTTGCTATGTTGATAAAAGCGGATAATACCCATTTTATCAAGCCTATCCAAGATATTAGACACATCTTCATTCTTAGTAAGTTTGAAGTATTCAACAATAAACACCTTGTCAAATAAGCCCCCTACTTTAGAAAATAGATTAACAAGACTTATTGTTTTTAGAACCTCTGATGCTAAATGAAAATTATCACTAAAATAAAGTTCTGTTTTCTCAATTGCTTTAAATGTTGTTAACCATTGTGCTCGATGAGGATTATCTGGACTGTTAATTTCTGTGGGTAAAGAATTAACTAAATAATCATAAACATTAGCAACAGTATAAAAATCATTTGAAAAATTCTTGATAGAATATTTGGTTCTATCATTTATAAAAGAAAACAAGGACCTTTCATTTTGTCCATATCTCTGTAACGAATTGACCAAAACATTTGCAGAGAGCCAGTCTAGAGGGTAAATTGCTTTGGAAAGCTCGTTGCTCTCAGTTTTTAAACTAATTAAATTGGATTTTGAAACTAAGCTAATCAATGATTCATGTTTATCTTCTATTTTTTTTGGGCATTTGAATTCACTGAGCTTCTTACTAGCAAAAAATAAGAGTTGTTCCACTGGTTCATTAAAAACCAAATCTACAAATCGTCCTTTTACCTTTTCCCACTCAAGTTTATCTTGGCTAGATAAGTTTCTGCCATAACTTGAAAAGTTTTGGTGTAGTGATATTATAAAGTACGTATTATTTAAACTATTATTAGCCCATTCAGAAATTTGCTGTAATAAGTAAACATCATCAATATTTTTATTATTAGATGCATATTCAAGGAATTTTCCAAATTCATCAACTATTAAAACTAAACCTTTATTATTTGTTTCAGATAGTTTTCTCTGCTTTTCTAAGGCACTAATTATTAAATTGGAATTACTTTTTTTTAGATTTAGTTTTTTTGATAAAACAGAAGTAAAAGACTCATTCTCGCCAACTATTTTAATGAAATCAAAATCACCTAACTCATCAGATTCACTTAAGTCTGTGAAGAACTGTTTTTCACGTTTTAGATTTTTTTCTAAAGCCCATAAAAATGTTGACTTTCCAGTACCATAATTCCCAATTAAATTAAATGATTTATTTGCACCATAATTGTGAAGGAATATCCTATCAAATATTTCCTTTGTATTAGGTGTTGGTATGAAATCAATTTGTAATGATTCATCCCTCAGTATGTTTGTTGATACATTAATACTTGTCATAATATTTTTTGAGTATCATAATTTTAAAGTTATCTCTATTCTTACTCTTTACTTGAATCTGTCTAATACCAGCATCATTTTTATAAACAAACTCCTTGTATGTGGATGCTAATAGACTCAGCAAATGGTCTAGCCAATCATTTGAAACACATAAATAAGAACCTATTGTTCTGCTAATTAAATCGAAACTAATCGCAACTTCATCAGGAAACTCCTCTATCAAACAATAGGCAAGTATCTCTACAGGAATATCATGATTGCTCTTGTTTATCCTGTAAACATTTTGACCTTTATCATTTAACCTTCCAGTGTCTTCAATTAAATTCAGTGAAACTAAAGGAACATTAAAATCATCTTCTACCGTTTTATAATTTTTAGCCTGAGACAAATAAGTTCTTAAAAAAACTTTATAGTCAGCTTGAAGTGTTTTTTGAGCAACTTCCTTTTGACCAGACGACTTTAATCTACTATTTAGAAATCTTGATATTTGGTGTTCTGAAAAGTCTAACACTGCCTTGTCAGAAAAATAATCACAGAAGATTAACTTATATATTGAAGCATATTGATTATTGCATAAATGGTATTGAAGAAGCCATAATGACGCATCATTTTCAAGGTAAGGGTCAAACTCTTTTTCAATAAAAAGGAATTTAGATAAATTTGTTAATTCACCTTTTTCGTCAACAAGATTAAATGCCTTGAGCCAGTGCTGTATGGATCTGACCATATTCTTTCCAACTCCTAATGTAGATATAGCTCCAACTGTTCTCAATACATTAAATCCTTCTTTTTCAGTTAATTGCACACCTTTTAGCAACCACTGTTCCTTACAATGAAATGTGTCATGCCCTGAAAATCTATAAGATTCTTTGTTCAAAATCATTTATTTTAGATATAGTTTAGAAAAGAATTGCAATTTAATGTTTAATGGATGAATTCATCCATTAACATCTAACTTTTTTTAAACATTTTATCAAAGTATAAATTTTTGATTTTAAAATTCTCATTTTCAGTGATTTAAATAATGTATTTTATGGATAACAGTAATAATATAAAAAATTGGGTTTCTTCAAAAGATGCAGTGAAAAAAGCAAAAATTAAAGACTGTGATTTGATGCATTACAGAAAGCAAGGAATGCTTGAATTTGAAAAACGAGGAAATGCATTTTTTTTACAATAAAGAAAGTATTAAAAAAATTAAGCTCAAATCTAAAAAGAATTGAGCTTTTTTCAGTCTAATTAAAGACATACCCATTTAAACCCACCAGCCTGACTTCTTTCTTTTCTGCAAACTTTAGCAATACTACATTTATTAACTCCAGTAGCTTTAGAAGCCTCAGCAATGGACTCGTATTTATTTATTACTTTATCATCTAGACTCAATTGAATCACTGGCTTCTTTTTTTTATCAGAAACATTTGTGGGAAGAGAAGTAGAAGAGGAGTAAGACCAGAAGTATCCCCTGCTTGATTTATTAATTCCTAAACATGCCGCACTCATATTCTGTTTAGTTGCATTAACTGCATTAGCTGCACTTTGCAAGCAATCATACCTTCCAATTAATTTACCATCTTCAATTGAGTATTGATATACCTTTTTTTTAATCCCACCGCCTGAATCAGAATTATAACCATTGTCCTTACTGTCATATTTGATAATATACTCTTTCTCTTTCTGTGCTAGTTCATTAGTAGTTGTAGCAGTGTCAATCTGCACCCAATTAAATGCATCGGAGCCATGAGTTGCAATTGCTTTAGCAAAAGGTTGGCTTTCTCCTCTATTTGTACGTTCCGTATGGTCTATTTTACGTTTCTCAATACTTTTTGTGGTTGCACCAATATAAGTCTTACCACTTTCTTTATGAGTTACTTTATAAATAATTCCTTTATTTTTCATCTTAACTCAGATTATTGTAATTAGCAATTATTTCTTTTACGCCCACAAATAGATTTCCAAATCTTGCATTTTTCTGCCTATCATTTATTTTAATAGCATTACTTATTATTCTCGAAGAGAACTTGCACACTTCAATTTCAGAATATACTATTGCTTCAAGTAATGCTTTGTCTTCCTCAGACATTTTAAAATTTCTAAAAGACGGAACTAAATCACACAAGAATTTAAATAGTGTGTTAATTGAATTTTTATTATGTCCATCAGAACACGATCTTATATCCTCTATTAACTTTTCAAGCTTGTCTTCTAGATTAGTGTCATTTGCCGAGCTTGCTCGGTTAGTAAAAGACTTATTAGTAGATTTATTATTAGTATTTAGGTTATTAGTTGCATACTGATTTGATAGTTCCTGAATCCCTTTATTTGATATTCCTGTAACATCATTAATACTATTCCCTGTTATACTTCTAGAAGAGTACAGCTTACCTGCTCTTACTGAATTTTGCCAATCTTTAAATGACTTTTCATGTTTTGCAATAAACCTATCGATTGCATCAAAATTGACTGAATAAAGATTTGGTCTGTTTAATCCTTGTTGTATTGATTTTACCAATTCATGTTTCTTCAAAATTTTGATATGTTTTGAAATTATATTTTTATTGTAGCCAGTTTCAGATTTTAAATCATTAAGGCTTGCAAAAAAACAAGGCAGTTCATCTCTAAGCTGAAGCTTCTTTTCATTTTCCCAATGTTTGTATTTGTAAATTAATGTTGCAAGAACATCTGCTGCCTTTACTCCTAGCTCGTGTCTTATCACTTTATTAGAAGCAATAAATGAATAGTTTGATTTTTTATTCATGTTTAAAAATTTAATTTCGACCACCACTTTGATAGTTTTTATGGCAACAAGAACAAAAAACCTATTATGAAACTTGGATACAATTATTTGTATCCAGAAATGTCAGAAATAAAAAAAGAGGCTTGAAGCCTCTTTATTGTAATTGAAATTTAGTTTCTATTTTTCTGAGCTGAAGAAGCTCTTGTCGAAGGTTTCGCTTAATTTCTTAATAGCTTTTTCAGGTGAAGTATATCCTTTAGTAAGTTTATGTGCTTGTCTAATTACCGCTTTCATATCCACATAGTCTCCATTCTCATAATACCTGGTATTAGTCTCTAATAATCTATACACATCATTTATGTGGAGGCCAGAAATTACACCTTTATCATACATCATCTTAAAAAACCATATAAGTTGATTTTTATTTAATTTGAAATTTAACTTCTTGCTGACTTGATAATTTTCCGATTTAAAATTTGAAATGAAATCGTATAATTTATTATAAAATTCTTTTATGAGATTTTTAATGCCTTCCTCAATATCACAGACATTGTCTAGTTCTAAAATTAAGTCATTCAGCTTCTTTAATTTAACGTTTTTATATCCTTCTAAACCTTCAGATGTATAAATGCCTTTTTTATCTAACTCATCAATAAATTTATTGCAAAGATTATTAAACGAAATCTCTAGTGCTCTTTTAAATTCTTCAGAAAAATCTATCTCCTTTAAATCATACTCAAAATCTATTTCTTCTTCCTCAAAGCCAAATCTGTCTAGGCTTATTCTCATTGATTTGCCAACTACTACTTCAGATTGAATTTTAGTTTTATTAAAATCTAAAACAGGATTTTCGCCATTTTTTAATAAATCCTTATGCGTTATATCATTTGAAAGAAAATCCTTTTTTAGAATTTCTAGTTCTTTTTGAGTTTTAGGAATCCCACGGTTAAATTCTATCAATAATGGTCTATTTTCCATTAAATTTAAGTTTGTTTATGTAATGCATTTATTTTTAAAACTAGCAATATAATTATAACGATTTAGCTATTTATAATAATGTATAAAAAGTTTAACCCGCTAATATTTGGTCAAAAAAGTGGGTTCTTGGATAAGAGAAGGAACAAGCTTACATTCAAATGTCCGCTTGCTCCTACTTAACCCACATGTGAATACATTTTCAGAGGTTTTATTGATAAAGGAGAAACCGTCTCAAAAGTTTGATTATACAAAATACAACATAACTCCTATTAATTCTCGTACCTATTCATCCAACAAAATCTCGAAATGATAATGGAAATATGCTCTTCCATTAATCACAAAAACAGTCTTTAACTCCATCGTTACTTTAATTGCTTCAACCATAACTAGCTCCCCTTTTTTTAAAGTACCAACAGACTTCAAAACCACTACTTTAAAGGGGCAAAAAAGTTGTTTAAGCACATTGTTCCAGGTAACTACATAAAGCCACTTAGAACTGCTATATTTAAGTTGCTCTGCTAAATCTTGTTTATTCATTTAATTTAAGAACCAGTTTTGAGTTTGGTTTTGCATGGAATTGGCCAATCCAGATACAAATTCGAAGGCATTTGCATTACGTTCAAGATTGGAATCTATATATGAAGACTTATTAGCCTCGGTCATGAGATTGTAAAAATTCCAAAGATTAATATCTCTACTTTCGCTTCTAGAAAAATTGTCATCTTGGTAATAGTTCTTGACCACTGTACCAATCTGATTGTCATTCATGCCAAGAGCGAACTTTCCATCTCTTTCTAACTTATTGAGGTGCTGATACATTCGCATTTTACCAATGGTATGTGCAAATTGTAATTCGTCTAACTTGAACTTACTCATACGCTCCATATTACCTAGAAATCTATCTTTATCAAAAGATTGAATCAATTCAGCAATTTTATCCTTTAATTCTTCCACACTACTCACTCTTATATCTGCATTGAGTCCATCGGTACTAATACAAAGGTTCGTGCACACTAAATTTTTAAAGCCTATAAACACTTTGAACTTTTCAAGATTTCGTTTGCTATACAAATTCTCTTGATTCAAGGCTCTAACCCCTCCTATTGTTAGTGATAAGGAATTATTGTTTACATTTTCCTTTAAACTTGGCACTTCAATCATAAAGGCTGCTCGTTGATAATAAATGGTCTTTTCTTCTGGTTTCAGTTGTTTGACTGGTTTCCCAATAGCACTTGGCACTCTCCCTTTAATGATATGAGAAACCCTTATGTTTGGCTCATAAACTCTTTCACCTTGAAAATTTGATTGCACTACTTCTTTGGTAGCCTCAATAAATTGAGCATGAGAGATAGTGGATTCATTATCTGCATACACAGGAATTATACACTCCCTTTTTAAATGGGATAATGACACCATTTCAGTATTAGCTTCTATAAAATTTCCTTGTGATATGGTAACATCATCTTTTGATATGACCTGATTATCAATTGTGTTATTTATTTGTATCAATTCCATTTTCTTGACTTTTAGATTGTTGAATTATTTGATTATTTGGTATGATTTGGGACTGTATGCTTTCTAACTGTTCTTTCTTTTGAATGATTATTGGTTTTATAGCATCTTGAAATTCTGGATATTTAGAATAGATATGTCTTAGTCCTTCTACTGATTCGCAAGCGTCAATTTCTAATTCAATTTTTCCATCTACTTCTTCCACACCTTTAACACACCATTCATTTATCTTGCTACCAGTACTTGCATTGATTATAAACTCAGGCTTATCTATAAAGAGGCCCGTTCTATCTTTAGTAGCCTTTGCATTATGAGCACTATCTATATCAAATACTATTGTGAATTCATAGTCTAAATCATTTCTCTGTATAGCTTTCAGTCCTACTTTTTCAGGAACCATTTTGCCATTTTTATTGTTAAGCACATAATCTTGTTTTACACGCATTGTAGAAATAATGTGTGTATTGGAACGCAAAATTTTATTAACAAATACATTTTGTCGTGGCGTAATTTTGCTCCAATTAGCAAAACTATTACCAGGCATTTTACTATGTACATCTAATAAATAATCCCAACAATGAGATATACTATCAATAATAATTACTTCCATCCCTTCCTGTTCGCATAGCTCTATTGCTTCGACATATCTTTCAGGGGAATATGGAGGGTTCATAGACACAACATTATAGCCTCCAAGATGAGCGTATAAGTCGGCACTTTTATTTTCTGTATCTATTATAGCTATTTCGTTAAACTTTTCTCCTGATAATCCTTTTGCTAGAAGTAAACTTGAATAGGTTTTTCCGCTCCCAGCACTTCCTTGTAAGGCTAATTTTATTTTTGCTTTTTTCCTTTCTGATTTTCGTATTTGCATTGTATTTGTTTTAAAATGTTTATAAATAAAAAAGGACCTATACATTGATTGTATAAGTCCTTACTCGAACAAGATAATACTGTGATTACATCACTAAATCATCTTTAATTAATTGTTCTTGCATTTGAAATAAGCCAGCAAAATCTTCTGCACTAGCTCTGTCTGCATTAGTTAAATGTGACATGTTGATTTGAGGATCTCCCTCTTCTGTAAAACTAAGATTACATAAATATTGCCTGCCTTGTTCAAT
This sequence comes from Winogradskyella vincentii, assembly GCF_020166345.1. Lineage (GTDB taxonomy): Bacteria > Bacteroidota > Bacteroidia > Flavobacteriales > Flavobacteriaceae > Winogradskyella > Winogradskyella vincentii. The sequence goes on from NZ_JAIUJS010000001.1 coordinate 158,514, forward strand.
ACCATGATTATAGTTTGATGCATAACAAATGGCTGAACGCTCCACTTCTTCGCCAGACGGTAAATTAAATTTTAGCGTTACAATTTTGTACTCTTTGCCATTAGAATTTTCCAATGTCTTTTCTCCAATTTTAAGAAGTTCTGCATTAAAAAGAAACTGCTTTTCTCCTGTTTCTTCATTAATAATTTCCTTGAAATTTGTCATAATTTTGAATTTTAATTATGAGATAAAGGCTATCCCTATCTCCCAAAATATAAAAAGGGTAAGGGGTGAAGTTGGATTTAAGTTGCTTGCAACTTTCTTTAAAAAAAATTAAAAATTAAGCTTGATAAATTATACAGGTATCATAAACAAATCCTTTAAAGTCATAAAAGATTTAATACCTTAGACGTTACAATAGGAGTATAAGTAATACATATATCCAATTGTTAAGAACAATAGAGTTGGTTTATTTATAAAGATTGTTAAGGACATTATAATGGGATTTTTTGCGTCAATTGGAGCTTTAGCTATTATCGGTTTTTTAATTTATGTTATGCTAATGTACCAAAGCAAAAAAGAAGAGGGACAAATAAAACAAAGGGATATACTTCAAAATAGTGATGCTGCTACCAATATGATTAATCAATACAATAAATCCAAACAAGATGGCAATCAAATAATGACTGAATTGGAGTTAGAAAAAAAATTAAAAAAACTATCTAAAAAACCAGAAGAAGTAGAAAGTTACAACAATAAAGTAAAAAGAGACTATGAAAGAAAAAAAGAGTATGATCAAAGTTTAATTGATGATCGGGTATATGGATATAAATATGATACTGATATTTTTGAAATATTTGATACAAATAGAGAGTTAAGTACTCCTGAATTACTTTCAAAAGTTAAAGCATATTATAAAATAAATATAGAGGATGCTCAAAATTTAATTGACAATTGGTCAAAACATTCTTTAATTTCTGACTGCATTTGGGGTGGTAAGTACAAATATTCATCCTTTTTAAAAGATGAAGAAAAGAAGTTTTTTTCTGAACTTTCTAAACCTGAAAAATGGGCATATACCAAATCTGAAATCCTTTGGGAAGTTGGAAGAACATTAACGAATGAAGACAGAAAAATAGGCTCGAATGACTTAACACGTAACGAATGGCTAATTAAAAATAGCAAGATACTTAAAGAAAAAAGTGATGTAGAGAATGAATTTAATAATAGTATGGAAGGTTATTTCGATGACATTTTTGATGACTAGTTTATTGGACACTACCTTTTTAAAAATCACACTTAAAATACAACTCAAGATGTGTATAATTAATTGCTAGATTTCTCCTATTTAAAAAAACTCTAAAACTCAAAAAGGGAAGTTATTCATCTTCCCTTTAATTTCTCTATCTCTGAGCTAATCTTCTTCTGCACCACCTTCCCATAGCTATCTTGAGTGATTTTCATACTGCTATGACCTAATAATTCACTAACAATCTCCATGGGAACATCATTATAGAGCAATACAGTACTTGCAAATGTTTTTCTTGCTGTATGCGTCGTAAGCTTCTTTTCTATTCCTATAACAGCTCCTATTTCCTTTAAATAGGAGTTATATTTCTGATTACTAATCTTGGGAAAAATAGATTTTTCGCTGTCATACTTATTAATGATTTTTATCGCCTTTGGTAGCAGTGGAATTGACAAATCTTTATTAGTCTTCTCTCTTTTCATTTGTATCCAAAGATTATCATCAAAGCCTTTAATAATATTGTTATGCTTCAAATTCATTAATTCTCTATAAGGAAGTCCCGTATAGCAACTAAAAACAAATAAGTCTTGAATAAAGCTTAATCTCCTTTGTGAAAATTGATAGTTTTCCAATGCCTCTAGTTCTTCTGAATTTAAAAAGATAACTACATTACTTACTCTTTTTGGCTTGAATAGAATAAATGGATCTTTTTGTAAATATCCTTCAGCTAAAGCAAGCTTAATGACCTTACGAACTCTTTGAATACTCTTGTTAATCGTTATCTGCTTATGTCCTAACTCTGATTTTAAATAAAAGTCAAAATCTTGCAGAAAATTACTTTTTATAGATTCAAGTAATACATCATTTTTTCCGAACTGGAAATTTATGAAGTTCCTAGTATGCTTTTTTGCCTCTTTAAACTTCTTGTAAGTGGACCTTGCATACTCAATATCTATCAATTTCTCCATTCTTCTATTATGCAAGTCAAACACTTCTAAAAGAGTTTTATGCGTCTTTATGTTCTCTCCCTTATACTGAAAATAAATGTCCTCAACGTCATATTTATTATTGCTCACTTGTAGAAATAAAAAAGCCTCATTAATCTTTTGACTAATAAGGCTTATCTGAGTGTTGATGTAATTGTTATCTGGGCCGGGTGGATTAGCTTTTTGTTGTTTACTATTCCAGTATTGGGGATTTATAAATAATCCTGTTGAAAAAGTCTTTCTTTTTCCAAGAAATGTCAACCTACATTTAATTGGTGACCTATTTTGCTTATTCAGTCTTACTTTGTTCAGATAGAATAATTTATTTAACTTATTGATATTCATAGTATTGTTGTTTTAATTATGGGTGTCTTTTTATAAAAAAAGGGTGTCTTTTTTGACACCTTATTTGAGTAGAAATGGATTTTTATTAGTAATCTAAATTTTGATTAAATCTGTAAGTGCTTAATTTTCAGCATAAAAAAAGAGTAACCATTTCTGATTACTCTTACTTAGTAGCGGGAACTGGACTCGAACCAGTGACCTTCGGGTTATGAGCCCGACGAGCTACCTACTGCTCTATCCCGCGATATTGGATTGTAAATATACGACGCTTTTTAATTTTAACAAGCATTTTAAATAAAAAAACGCCCAGAAAATCTGAGCGCTTTAAACCAATTATAAATAAAACTTAATATATTAATCGTCGTCTTCGTCTGAATCTAAAGTCGCTAATGCACCTTTAAGATTTGCTTCATCTAAATCAAAATCTACAATGTTTGGTAATTGTTCCTTCAATATTGCATAATTGCCTTTAAATCCATTATTACTTAATAATAAAGTTTTTAAGTTTGACAATTGTGCAAGTTCACCTGGTAAATTTCCATAAAATGCATTATTAGATAAAACCAACTCTTCTAACTGAGTTAACTCACCAATTGATGAAGGAATGGTTCCTAATAAATTATTATCAAAAACACTTAATACTTTCAATGATTTTAAGTTTGATACCGTAGAAGGTATTTTACCCATTAAATTATTACTACTAAGTATTAGTGTCTCTAAATTTGTAAGATTACCTATTGAAGCTGGAATCTCACCAAAGAAATTATTGTTATAAAGCTCTAATGCTTTTAAATTTTCTAGATTACCTATAGTTTTAGGCAGAGCTCCACTCAAGTTATTGGAAAATAATAAAAGCTTTTCTAATGTTTTCATTTGTGTAATGCTTTCTGGTAATTGACCTTCTATTTTATTGAAAGAAAGGTTTAATACTTTTAAGGAAGAAAGTTCAGAAATTTCTTCTGGTAACTCTCCTTTTAAATTGTTGAAGGTTAAATTTAAAGCAACAACTTTATCGTCTTGAACTGTTACTCCGTACCAATCAGAAATTGGAGTTTCCAAATCCCAAGAATTGTTCCAATCACTACCGTTAGTAGCATTATAAAGTGCTAGGAGTGCGTCTTTTTGTTTTTGGGAAACGTTTGCAAATGTAAATGCAGAAAGCAAGCAACATAACAAGGTTAATTTTAGGGTTCTCATAATAGCAGATTTCTGTGGAGGGACACAATTTACATTACGAATATAGGTCCAAACAGTTAAAACTACAACTTTTTTCGATGAACTGCATACTCTAATTTTTTATATAATTGATTATCAGTACTTTACAAAATATCACTGTTCTATATTTTCTGCTTGAAAACTCAACAATTCGTTGTTCTCACAAGAGACATTAATCTGTATAGGATTGCAACAAATTTCACAATCTTCTATATAAATCTGGGAATTTTGAGAGCTATCAATTAGCATTGAGATTTGTTCCCAACAATACGGACATTGAAAAAAATGTTCATACATTTTTACAAAGTATTAAAATCTGACATTTAATAATTCACCACTAATTTGAAGCACTAAAATTTCAGCTAATTTTGCATCATATTTTGCCTGGTTACGGCTAAGTTCTGCCGTGAGTAAATTTAATTGCGCTTGTCTAAACTCAATAGAGGTTACTTGACCTAATTTGAATTTCTCTTGAGTACGATTAAAATTATTCTTTGCAGTCCTAATATTTTCTTCTTGAACGCGATAAATCTTTAATCTATTTTGATAATCATCCCATGCATTATTGAAATTTCTTTCAACGTCTAGTCGTAATTGCTCTTTCTGTAATTTTAGATTTTCAAGATTTATCTTTGCGTTTTTTACTCTTGTAATGGTTGTACCACCATCAAACAAATTCCAACTAAGATTAACTCCTGCTGACAACCCAGTGTTTGTTGACACAGCTACGAAAGAAGCTGCATTATTATTATTCTCGTTCCAACCATAAGAACCGGTTAAACCAACTGTTGGTAAATAACCAGATTTATTGGCTTTAACTGTAAAATCATTTATTGCAATATTCTTCTCATTCTGAATTAAAGTCACATTATTATTTAAAACCTTTTCTAAAAGTTCTTCTTTATTAAGTTGCATAAGAAACGTAACAGAGGTATCAACAGCAAACTCTCTTTTAACAGAATTCCCTGTTACAACATTTAAATCACGTTTGGAGTTAATAACATTTTGTTTAGAAGTAATTACATTAATGCTATCATTATTAATATCTACCTGAGCATTTAAAACGTCTAATTTTGTGTTCTGGCCATATTCAAATTGGTATTCTGATCGCACTAGCCTGTCGTAAGATATCTCTAAAGTTTCTTCAAGAGATTTTAAATTTTCTGCACGCCTTGCTACATCATAATAAACCGTTAACAACTGTAAAATTGTATTTTCAATTGTTTCTCGTGCTTGTAATTCACTTAAATTATACTCTTCCTTTAATCTCTTAAAATCGTAGTAACGACCTAACCCATCAAATAATGTGTAATTAAGATTTAGACCAGCATTATATCTTGAACTTTCTGCTCCATTTAACGAAGTAGATTCACCATTACTGAATTCTGCAGAAATATCGTCCTTATTATATGTTGCACCTGCATTACCAGTTAATGTTGGCAAATAACCAGAGTTTAAAACACTTTTATTATTCTCAGCAACCTCAACATTGTTATTCGCAATCTTAACTCCGTAGTTGTTTTCTAGAGTAAGTTGAATCGCTTCATCCTTTGACAAAATATTTTGTGCAAAAAGATTACAACCTATTAAAACTGTAATACATACTATGTAAATTCTCTTTTTCATTTGTCGGCATTATTCAATTGTTCCTGCTCTATATTTTTACCTTTTGATGTCCCTAAAAGCGCATCCTCTTGAAGCCTATATCCTTCCTGTTGTTCTTTAATAGCACGTTCCACTTCCTCTTTAGAAATATCATCACCTGTCCAAAGCCACTTCATATTCATTTTAACAAAATTATTGAAGGATAAGAAAATGGGTAGTAACACAAGAGTTAAAACTGTTGCAAACCCTATACCGTAAGCAATTGAAATCGCCATAGGAATCAAGAATTGAGCTTGTCTACTCTGTTCAAAAATAAGTGGCGCTAATCCAGCAATAGTAGTTAACGAGGTTAAGAAAATAGCTCTAAAACGAGATCTTCCAGCTTCATATAAGGCATCATCAAAAGATAACCCACTTCTCAGATTGCTATTAAATTTACTTATCAATACCAATCCATCATTAACCATGATCCCAATCAAGGCAATAATACCCAACATTGATAAAATATTCAATGGGAAATCATGTATCCAATGTCCCCAAGCCACTGCAGGCAAACTGAAGGGTATTAATGTAAGTAATATTAAAGGCTGACTGTAACTTCTAAAAGTAAATGCAATAACGATGTAAATTAGTGCCAAAACCGTCCAGCCTACTGGCCCTAAAGAATTCATTAATTTCAAACGTTCTCTATTCTGCCCTTCGTATGAAGGTGTCACAGTAGGATATTTAGATAATATTTCTGGCATTATCTCATCCCTTATCTCTGCCATAATATCCGTAGAACTAGTTTTCTTAGCATCCTTAATATCTGCGGAAACCTGGATTTCTCTTCTACCCTCTAAGTGGTTTACTGCAACATCTCCACGTTCAATAATATATGTTGCAATTTCCTTAAGAGGTACTTTTTGACCACTAGGTGTGGTGATCCTCATATTGTCTAAATTATTAATAGATGAGCGATTTTCCCTTTCGTACCTAACCCAAACTCGGATTTCATCTTGTCCCCTTTGAAATCTCTGTGCTTGATTACCAAAAAATGCAGAACGTACCTCAGACATTACCGAACGTAAATCTAATCCTAATGCATAAGCATTTTCATTAAGTCTTAGGCGTATTTCTTTTATACCAGCAGGATCATTATCTGTTACATCTTTAAGGAGTATGTTATTTTCTAAATTTTGCTTAAGCTCTGTCTTTACAGCTTTAAGCTCAGCTATATTGTTACCTAAAAGTGAGACTGATACTGGAAGTCCTCCAAAATTACCACCACTACCATACACTATACTTTCTGCACCAAATATTGGCCCAACTCTTTCTTTAATGCGATTAGATACCAAGTCTGAAGTAATACTATTTGGTCGTTCCTCTCCAGGTAACAAATTAATCACAAGAGATGCTGCTGAAGAACCTGGCCCTATATTCTTTATCATATTTTCCACCAAGTATTTATCGGCATTTTCTCCAATAAACTCATCATTGATTTCCTTAGTTACTATCTTGGCATTAGACTCTATAAAAGAAATAATGCTATCCGTAACTTTTTCATTAGTACCATTTGGCATGTTTAGGGATATCTCAACTCTATCACTTGCAATCCTAGGAAAAAATGCACTTCTTATAATACCGCCTTGAAAACTTGCATTAGTCAAAATATATATGACTATAAAAAATGAAAAGGTTAAGAATCTATTATTCAATGCAAATTTTAAGAATGGGCTGTACATCTTATCTCTCAACCATTTCATTATTTTATCTCCGAGAGTATTGATGTATCTCAATTTTGAAAAAACATTTTGAAAAACACCAGCCAAACCTGTTTTTTGCTTTTTGGTTTGAGTTCTTAGTGCTTTGGAATGTGCAAGGTGTGCAGGAAGTATTATAAGTGCTTCAACTAACGAAACCACTAAAGTTAAAATTACCACTACTGAAACCTCACCAAAAAATTCACCTATTCTTCCATCTAAAAACAAAAATATTCCGAAGGCAAGTATAGTTGTTAATATTGCCGAAACAATAGCTGGCAATACTTCCATTACACCATCTATTGCAGCTTGCTCTGGAGATTTTCCTCTTTCATAATGCTGATATATATTCTCTGCTATAACAATACCATCATCTACCAGAATACCAATTACTATGATCATTCCGAATAATGAAAGTACATTAATGGTAACATTAAAATAACCTACTAGCATAAACATACCAGCAAAAGCAACTGGCAGTCCAACCGCTACCCAAAATGCCAATCTTGTATTGAGAAACAAGGATAAAAAGGTTAATACCAAAATCATCCCTATTATTGCATTCTCAGTAAGCAATTCAGTACGTTGTACTAGCGTGGTAGATAAGTCCCTAACCACATCTAACTGAACACTATCGTACTTCTGATTAAAGTCTTCAATATATTCCTTGGTCTTCTCAGCTGAGGTAATTAAATCTTCAGTATTAGTACTCGTTATTGTTATATTGATAGATAAGTTTTCATTAAAATAATTGGCATTTGGAGTTTCTGAAAATTGATCTCTAACTATAGCAATATCCTTAAGCTTAATCTTTCTACCCAAAGCATCTGATTTCACAACCAAGTTGGATAGTTCATCAGCATAATATGATCTATTATTTGCACGGATTAGATACTCTTCTGCGTTTGTTTTAATTGTACCACCAGTAGTAATTAAACTTGCCTGATTTACTGCCTGTGCAACCTCTGCAAATGTTAAATCATAAGCTAACAAATTGGTTTCATTAACAGCAATTTCTATTTCCTCATCTGGATAACCTGAAATTTGAATTTGTGAAATGCCTTCAATGCCTCTAAGGTCATTTTCTACTTGTCTACCAATTTGTTTTAATGTAGCCAGCGGTATATTGTCACCACTAATAGCGAAAGTTATTGTTGGCCTTAATGCCTCCAGTTTTGCTACGATTAAGGGTTCCATACCAACAGGAAAGGATGGTACTCTATCAACAGCATTTTTAACTTCTAACAACATAAAATCAATATCCTTCCCTTTTTGGATTTCAACATTGATATTACCACTATTCTCTCTAGAAGTTGATGTTACACGCTCAACTCCATTTAGTCCCTTTAGATTATCTTCAATCTTTAATATTACACCCTCTTCCACCTCTTGAGGCGATGCACCTGGATAAGTAACATTAATACTAATGTTTTTTGAATCTACTAACGGAAAGAAAGATGATTTTAGTTTTAATGCACCAAACAATCCAAAAATCAGAAAGGACCACATTACTACATTTACAGCAACGCTATGCCTAATAAAATAAGCAATCAGTTTTCTCATTACTTATTAAGTTTTTCTTGGTTTGTTTCTTCATTTACGTTAGACCGAAAGGGTTTCACCAACATTCCGGCATATGCACCTGGTATCGGTTTTGCAAGAATGGTCGTACCATTTGGTATATTTTTCAAAACTACCTTTGTGTCAGAAAAGTAAACAGGCTGTACATCTATAATATCTAAAATACTATCCCTAACAATAAATATTTGCTCACCATCCAACATTAAATTTCTATTGATTTCATAGGCATTTGGCTCTTGCTTGGCATTTAGGTTGGCTTCGAGATACATACCTTCTTTTAAGGATTCGTTCTTCACCTCAACAAAAGCTGTAATGGTTTGTGTTGTTGCATCAATACTACCATTAACGCGTGTAACCACACCAGAATATGTTTCCGTTTTATCAATATTATTCAAATCTACTTTTTCTCCTACATTTAAAAGACTTGCATAGGATTTACTTAAGGCTACTTCCATCTCATAAACACCAGGAAAAATAAATTCTCCCAATTTTTGCCCATTTCTAATTAATGAACCTTCTGTAACTAACGCCTCAGTTAATATCCCCGAGAATGGTGCTTTAATATTATATTTTGCTAGTCTTTGTTCCAGATTTTTAACACTATAATAATTTGAAACTATTCCTCTACCTGTAATAAAAAAATTCTCCTTCTCCGAAGTCATTTCAGGGAGTTTTGGTGTTGATTTATTGAGATCAAAACCATTTAGATATGACTGCCACTTACTGTAAACTTCAGGAAAATCTAATCTTAAATCTGGCATTATTGCTGCAATAGAGTTATACAGATTACTTTTTGCTGACTGTACACTTGCATAATACTCTGAAGCATCTATGCGTATAAGGGTTTCTCCATTTCTGAATTCTTGACCAGGCCTAAAGAGTTTGTTTCCTGTTTTAAAAACACCTTGAACTTCAGAAAAAAGTTCAACTCTGCGTTTGGCAACTAAACTTCCATTTGCAGGAATAACAATATTTACATTTGAATTTTGAACCGTATCGATAAACACGGTTTTAACAACCTTTTCTGGAGTTGGTCTTTTTCGATTATTTTTTTCAATTATTATTTGACCTAAGAAATAAGCTCCTACAATAAGTAAAACCCCTAATAGGGATAATATAGTTTTGCGCATGTGATGGTTTGTTATAGTCTACAAATTTACCTATAACAAAGTGCTAAGCAGTTAAAATAATCTTAATTGTTAAAATTCTCAATTTCTTCTTGAACTGTCTCCCATTGCATCATCAAATCTTCTAATTCAGCTTTCTTAGCCTGGTACAATTCAAAAAAGTTTGGGTCGGAAGCAGTTACCTCATAATTGGTTTCTAGAGCAATATCATCGTTTTTAATATCTTTTTCTAGCTGATTAATTTTTGATTCTACTTTGCTCAACTTATTATTAAGTGATTTTAAACGTTTTTGATCTTCATAGCTCTGCTTATTACTCTCCTTGGGTTTAGATGCAATTACTGTTCTTTTTTCAGCCTCTCTGAGGTTCTCTATATTTCTTTGTTCTAAATAAAAATCAATATCTCCAAGATACTCTTTGATTTTTTGGTCTTTGAACTCATACACAACTTCGGTTAAGCCTTGAAGAAAATCCCTATCGTGTGAAACCAGTATCAATGTCCCTTCAAATTTTTTCAATGCCTCCTTTAATACATTTTTAGATTGAATATCTAAATGGTTAGTAGGCTCATCCATTATTAAAACATTTAGTGGCTGTAATAATAACTTTGCGAGGGCCAATCTATTCCTTTCTCCCCCAGAAAGTACTTTTACATATTTTTCAACTTCTTCACCTCTAAATAAAAATGAGCCTAATATATCACGAACTTTACTTCTATTAGATTCATTGGCCGCATCAATCATAGTATCCAGAACAGTTTTATTTCCATCTAAATACTCAGCTTGGTTCTGAGCAAAGTAACCTATTTGAACATTGTGTCCTAAGGTTAAATTGCCACCATGTTCAATTTCTCCAACAATGATTTTGGCTAATGTAGATTTACCTTGCCCATTTTGACCCACAAATGCAGTTTTTGTATCACGGGCAATAGTTAAATTTACATTGTTGAGCACCTGTAAATCCCCGTAATTCTTTGAAACATTTTCTAGCTCAATCACAACTTTACCAGGAGTTATAGATACAGGAAACTTTAACGTCATTACACTATTATCATCTTCATCGACTTCAATTCTGTCAATTCGGTCTAATTTTTTTATCAGTGATTGAGCCATCGAAGCCTTAGAAGCCTTGGCCCTGAATTTTTCTATGAGTTTTTCAGTTTGTTGAATTTGTTTTTCCTGATTCTTTTGGGCAGCAAGTTGTTGCACCTTCATTTCATTTCTTAGCGCTAAAAACTTAGTGTACGGCTTTTTATAATCGTATATACGTCCTAAGGTTATTTCAATTGTTCTGTTAGTTACATTATCCAGAAACATTTTATCATGAGAAACGATAACAACTGCACCACTATAGTTTTTTAAAAATGACTCCAACCAAATAATCGATTCAATGTCCAAGTGGTTGGTTGGCTCATCTAGTAATAACAAGTCATTATTTTGAAGAAGTAATTTGGCTAACTCTATTCTCATACGCCAGCCTCCCGAGAACGTATCTGTTAGTTTATTAAAGTCTTCCCTTTTAAATCCTAATCCTTGAAGAATCTTTTCAGTTTCACCTTGATAATTGTACCCACCTAATATTTCATATTTGTGTTGAATCTCGTTAAGATTAATCATCAACTGATGGTAGGACTCACTCTCATAGTCGGTTCTTTCAGCTAATTCAGTATTAATTTTCTCTAGCTCAAGTTCGCAATTTTTAATATCCTTGAAAGCTTCATAAGATTCTTCCAATACTGTTTTACCGAATTCAAAATCAATATCCTGTTTGAGAAAACCAATTTTTAAGTCTTTATCTGCAGCAATTTGTCCAGAATCATAATCTTGTTCCTTTGACAAGATTCTAAGCATTGTAGATTTACCTGCTCCATTCTTACCAATTAGTCCAATTCTATCTCCAACACCAAGTTTAAAGGTTATGTCCTTAAAAAGGTATTCTCCTTGAAATGAAATGGATAAATTATGAATATTTAGCATAGGTTTTCTATAAATTACAATTGGCTTAAATGTCACAATTGTTACAACAATAGAACAATAAAAATTTATCTTTGCTCTATATTAAAAGACGCAAAATTAAAGGTTTTTAGTTATGATTAGAAAAGGAATGAAACTTTATAGTATTCTTTTCGGTGCATGTCCAAAATGCCATCAAGAATCCATGTATGTCAACCCTAATCCATATGCACTATCAGAAACCTTAAAAATCAATGACGAATGTTCACATTGCCATACGCGATACAGAATGGAACCCTCATTTTTTTATGGCTCTATGTATGTAAGCTACGCAATTGGAATTGCATTTGCGGTAACGGCATTTGTAGTAAGCTATAATATTTTTGATTCTTCCCTAATTACGGCTTTCATAGCAATAATAATTACCCTCATTGCGTTGATACCAGTAATTATGAGGCTTTCACGTAATATTTGGATTAACCTTTTTATGAAATATGATAAGAATTTAGTTAAGAATTAAAGCGTCTAAAATCTATTTCTCTATCTAACTCGGCATTATTCTCTATAAAATTGTAAAGTTCATTTGCGACATAAGGCGCAATCATTACACCTCGTGTACCTAAACCATTTAGGACATATATGTTTTGATGGTCTTCATGTGCACCAATTAAAGGTCTTCTATCCTTAACTGTTGGTCTAATACCAGCAACATGATTAACGACTTCAAAATCGCATTTAATGAATGTTTTTAATTTTGATGTTAATTCTTCCTTTCCTTCTTCAGTTGGGTTATTTGATTTGTCAGTCCAATTATAGGTAGAGCCAACTACGTAATTATCTTGACCAAGAGGAATTATAAAGACCGAGGACTTAATTGCAAAATCAATTTTTAAATCTGGAGCCTTAATTGTTAAAACTTCGCCTTTGGTTCCATTTAACGGAAAATCTTTAAAAAAGGGATTATTCTTTACGCCAAATCCTTCCGCAAAAACAACTTTCTTTGCTTTTATATTATTGTAAGAAACCTTTAGATCATTAATGCTTAGATTTTCATAGACGAATGCCTCATTCCTTAGGCTATCCTTTTCTATTAAAAACTTTTTATAGTGCCTTATCAAGGTCTCTGTATCTAGTCTTCCTGCTTGGAGGACTTCACCAAATCCAAATGGCGCAACAACATTTATATTTGAATTCTTGATTATTGTTGTAGATAAGTACGATTCTAAGGATGGCTTATCTGCAGCAGAAAACCAAAGGTTTTGTTCTTCAATTGAAGCAAATCGTCTTAATATTTGAAGTTGATAATCAATTTTTATACCTAATCTCTTTTCAATAACCTCGTATACTGGCAAAGCAATACTGAGTTGCTTTTTGGCTTTCCATACTTCTGTAAATCGTTTTAATATAACAGGGTTATATAATCCAGCTGCCACTAATGACGATTGTTGAGAGCCATCATCAAACACGACGAACGAGTGGCCGTTTTTATACAACTTTTCACAAAACGAAATACTCGCAAGACCGCAACCAACTACTATATAATCAACTTCTTTCATCAATGTAAAATTAATATATCTAGAGACAAGCTAACGATAAACGCTTAATTATTGCATAAAAAAAGCTCACCAATGGTGAGCTTTAAATTTATTGTGATGAGTTTAATAACTCCACATATCTTGTTCAAAGTTTCTGATCTTATCTTTTATTCGTTCAGATTCTAAGAGTTGCATAAGAGCATTTTCAGCGATGTACTCCTTAACTTCTCTATCGCCATAGACATTCTCTTCCTTGTAAATTAATCCATGGAATCGATGACTATTTAAGAGATGATCAAAGGAAATTGGTACAGCACTATTCTTATTATTGAATGCTTTGGACTCATGTAATATATCTCTAATTTCAGGAACAAACACCCAGAATAATCCTATTGGCTCTTTGTTTGCTTCATCATCAGAATCAATAAAGTTAACATCTGGTGCCGCTGGTGCAAGTGCCAAGATACGATACTTCATCTCACCTTGACGCTTATCAAAGTACCACATACCTTTAATTAAATATGACTTGATATCAAACGCTTCAATATTTCGTGTAACGATATATTCAGGATCAATATATCCATCAGCATTAAATTGATCATATCCAATATCTAAAGTATCGGTCTTAGTCATAGAAGCCATTAAATCTTTCTGTGTAAGCTCATTTGTAAAATAAGAATCACTGTACACTTTAGAGATCATACCACTATTAATGTTATCCATCAATACATGGTATAAAGAGCGTCTATCTCTACCAATATTATTTGTATCTATAGGAAAATACAATGGAAAATTTGCTCGCTCATCAAGGACAACGTTTTCCCAAATAATTTTGGAAAACAAAATATCTCTATCGCCAACATAACCATATTCAAGAGGTTTGTCATTATCCAAAAGCAACTCGGCTTCTGTTTTCATGCCAATTTCTTCTGGTATCTTAGCGTTGAGAATATTCGCCTGAGCAGACATACTGTTGAAGGCTAAAATCCCAACAAACGTTATTAATAATTGCTTTATCTTCATTGTATTCATTTTATTAATTTGAGGCCTTAGAACATGTCTATAACGCTCTATCAATTTTATTATTTCCTATTAATTAGATAATTCTACAACTACCGGAGTAACTGTTTTAATTCTAATTGGATTATTAGGTGCTTTAGCTTTGATATTGATAAATTGAACAATATCTCCACGTCTAGCAGATCTTAATGCATTTTTAGCAGCTGTATTTAAACGATTACCATTTACATTTACAGAAGGTTTACCAGGAACTTTCATTGTAAATGATACTATATTAATAGGTAACGTGAAATCGAAATCATCACCAAAGTCAGCTGAAAGTTTACCAATCTCAACGTTATTTCGTGGCAATTTTGCATTACCAACTTGTCCGTTGAACTTACCTAATGGTTTTGGTAAATCTTTAATTCTAAATGTTTTCTTATCTCCAACTTTAGAACCGTCATCTAAAGTAGCCGTAACATTAATAGTTACTTCTCTACCTGTTTGAGGTCTCATTTCATATTTACCGTTAGATAACTTTTTTAAACCAACTGCATTTGCATTGACTTTATTATCTGATACACCGGCAAATGAAATTGTCATCGGGTTTACAACCCCTCTATAAACTACATTCATTTTATCTGCAGATATAGTAGCAGAATTTGGTCTTGGTACTACAACATAGTTACCAGTAAATTCAATTGGTAATTCTACTCCCTTTTCCATAAAGGTAAATGTACCTTTAACCTCGTTTTCACCAACACTACCAGTAGTAAAGTTTAGTCTAGCATTACCTAGTGAATCTATTGCTCCTTTTTCAGTTAAAGCAACATCATTTCCGTTAATGTTTAGTTTAACAGGTGTTACACTAGCATATTTACCTAATACAACTTTTCCTTGGAATTTCTCACCAGCGAAAAATGCATTCTTATCAGGAATAACAATAGCTTGGTAATTCTTTAACGTAACTGCTTCTTCCAAAGAGTTACCTAAAAATACGTTATATAGGTTTGCTTCTGTTGTTTTAACATCATTTTGAAAAGAAGTCAATTTAGCATAAGATGCTATTGCAGGGAAACCTTTAAAGTTATAGTCTAAATAACTTAACTTAGCACCTTCCTCTGGTTTAATATCACTAAAGTCAAAACGTTTATCGAAATTCTCGATAGCTCTTTCGTATGTTACATCACCAGCAAGAACTTCTTTAACATCTGATTTATATTTTTCAAAGACTCTCATTACTTCTTGACCAACTTTGGTTAATCTGTCTCCAGTAAACCACTTTTCATCAAGATAGTCACCATTGTCCATTTCCTCAGCTGGTAACATTCCATTCTCCAACTCATATTTTCCACCTTCAAGGATGTCCTTTTTAAGTGATTCTATATATGCGTCAAATTTATCAGATATTGATTTAATTTGTAGTGCCTTATTAGCAACAACTCTAAACTCAGCTGGTTTTTCCTCAGCTTTTAGTGCTAATCCTTTTAAAAGATTATCATTAGAAGCTGTAGTAAATTCGTTCGTCGATTCAAATTTAGCGTCCATTGCGCTAAATGCCGATAGTACTTCTTTTGACATATTCATTGCCATCATAGCGATAAATACCAAGTACATTAAGTTAATCATTTTCTGCCTTGCAGATAGTTTTCCTCCTGCCATTGTGAATTAGTTTTTAATGGTTAATTATTAATTGTTATAAAAACTAATTAGTTTTTGTTCATAGCAGATAACATACCACCATATACACCATTTAATGATGAAAGGTTTGATGCTAATGATTGCATTTGCTCCTTTAATTTAGTAGCGTTTTCTACCGCTTCCTCATTAATTGCTGCCTGACGGTTAGCACTTTCCATTTGTACTTTGTAAAGACTATTTAAAGACTCCATCTGTGCCGCTGCTAAAGATAGCTCTTCACTATATTTCTTCTGAGCAGTTAATGAATCTACTGTAGGTGAAATATTCTTAGCAGCACCTTCGAAATTCTTAATGCTTTCTCCTAAACTAGACATAAGGTCACTATCAATTCTAGCCTCTTTTAATAAATTGTCTAATTTTTTAGATAATAATCCTTCTGCATCTTTAGGCTCTTCTTTTTTCTTCTTTCCTGACATTTGTCCTCCTGCCAATTCAGGGTACACTAATGACCAATCTAGGTCAGCTTGTTGTCTTTCGAATGCAGAGTAAGCGAATACTAATGCTTCTACTACCATACCTATTGTTAAGATCTCAGAACCAAATGGCCAGTGTTGAATCTTAAATAGTGCTCCTAGGATTACGATTGCTGCTCCTAATCCGTAGATCATGTTAGTCAGTGTTAATTTACCTTTTTGTGCCATAATTTGTTAAGTTTTAGTTTAAGTTAATGGATTTAACTTAAGTAGGTTAATTTTAATTTTAGGTTATTTATTGTTTAAGTTTAAGTATTAATTTGTGGCTGCATTCTTAGTTACCTCAGTTCCCATGTAATCTTGAACCGTTCTGAAACCAATATAGCTTCTTGCAGAATCCGCATATTCGTAATCTCTTGAGCTTACTTGTAGGAAATAAGCAACATCCTTCCATGATCCTCCTCTTACAACTTTACGTGCATTGTTTGGATCATTTACATTTGGATTAATAGTTGACGAATATTCATAAGAACCAGGATCGTAAGATCCATTCACCCATTCAGATACGTTACCAGCCATATTATACAAGTTGAAGTCATTTGGATCATAAGCATCCGCTTCAACAGTATATAAGGCTTGGTCTGCAGCATAATCACCTCTTAAAGGTTTAAAGTTTGCCATAAAACACCCTCTGTCATTTTTAGCATAAGGTCCACCCCATGGATACGTTCCACCTTGTAATCCACCTCTAGCTGCATATTCCCATTCTGCCTCACTTGGCAATCTATAAGCATTTATTGGTTGTTTTCCTTTACTTTTCTGGAAACCATTATGCTTTAAAGTTCTCCACTGACAAAATGCTTGTGCTTGTTTCCATGATACACCAACTACTGGGTAATCATCGTAAGCAGAATGCCAGAAATAGTCATTGTGCATAGGTTCATTGTAACTATATGCAAAATCTCTAATCCAAGCTGTAGTGTCTGGATAAACTTCAATTTCTTCTTTTATAATAACATCAGAGCGTTTAAGATTTCTGTCTTTTGCAGCTCTCTCTATATCCATATAAGTATATTGAAACTTAAATTGCTTTACATCCCACGTACGTTGACCATTGTAAGACTCTTCAAGAGGTAAATACATATTGTCCATTACCTCAGCATAGAGCTCGTCTGGATATTCATCTGTGTCAAAAATTAAATCCGCATCGTGATTAATTTTTCTCTGCTCATTACCATATGTATTAAGCATATAGCTTTCATAAGCATTAAGATCATCTGGATTAGAATCTAAGTAGGCAAATTCCCCAATGTCTCCACTACCAGGAGTTTTTCCTTCTAAATCTGCCATTTCAGCAAGATTTAATCTTAAGATAGAATCTCTCACCCAATATACAAATGAGCGGTACTCGCTATTTGTAATTTCAGTTTCATCCATATAAAATGCACGTACAGTTGCAGTTTTAGTAGGAGCATCTTGTACGCCAGCAATATCATCATCGGATTTACCCATAATGAAAGCACCTCCAGGAACGAGTGTCATTCCATAAGGCTTTTCTGGATGCCATTTTTTACCTTTAACACCTACTAATTGTCCACGGTCTCCAGAATTACAACTGGCTACCAAAACTAATACAGTGGTAAGTAAAATAAACTTCTTAATATTCATAGTAACTCGAGGTTAAATTAGTCGTCCTTAATTTTAAGGTGGTAAACATATTTATATATTTTCGAAAAAACAACTTTTTTCCAATTTTTTTTGCATTTCAACCTTAAAAAAGTGTATTTCATCGATGAAATTCAAGTAAAACTCCGACGAAATGCACATTTTAGAAGCTGTTCTTCCTGTAGGCTTTATACCACCTTTCCGGTATTTCACCCTTTAAAGCATGCAGGTAATCGGCATGCATGCATGGTAATAACGTATGCTTTTTTAATTTATTATTAACATCTGGTAAAAATGGAATTTCTATCCACCAACGATTAGTTTTTAGACTTTTGTAAAAAATCAATTCGTCATCATCTACTAAGACATTAAACTTTTGATAGTGCTTTTCGTTTGTAAAATTATCATCCTTAATTCTACAATTAACACCTTCAATAAAATACCATATCATCTGAGCAATTAACATAGAACTGGCATTGTCATTTCTTGAGTTATGGTATTCATATATACCAAATGAGGTAACCTTATTACTAATACCAGCATATCTACTAATGGCACACATCTCCTTACCAGAAAAACCATTTGGTGAATACTTTTGGTTATCACTTACTTCTGATGCTTGTACCGACTTTAAATCAATGGATACTATATGAGCATCGCGCAGAAGTGGTTCTACCATATTTATATCTGCTGAAACTTCTCCTAATCTATAAGCTTCAAAATAAAGCTTTTCCATAAGATCAATCTCCTCTTGAGAATTAAAATAGGTTTGATATCCAATTGTAGTGTAATTGAATAGATTATAGGGTTCTTCAACTATAACCTTACCTACATAACTATTGTTTTTAATTGGAAGGTTGGCATCACCTAAATCAAAATTAGTATCGATATTGACAATATTAACCATTGGCATAACATTATCATAAGCTCGATAATTTGAATAGGTTAAATCTTGACTGCCACCTAATATTATAGGTATAATGTTTTTTTCTAACAATACCGTTATAGCGGTTCTGATAGCAAAGTATGTATCCTCAACGGATTCACCCGGATCAATATCTCCTAAATCTGCAATTGTATTAAACCAATTTCCGGGAAAGAGTGAGTATAAAGCTACACGTATGGAATCAAAATGGAGTTCAGCGCCAATATAATTGACATCATTTCTTGTTTCCTTTACACCAATGATGGCTAATTGCACATCATCTAAATCTGGGATTCCGTTTTGTCTTGAGTGGACTTTGATTTTTTTTCCTAGCGCTTGCTGCGCTAATAGTTCTTTTTGAGCTAGTACCGCATCTGAAACAGGCGTTAGAAAATTAAAATTCATTTAAACTATTTCTTTTTAGCTGTTGTTTTTTTCGTGGTTCTTTTCTTTTTAAGAGCATTCTTTTCAAGTAGTGCTTTGGCTTCTTCGAGAGTCATTTTACTCACATCTACCGTTTTTGCTAGCTCTACTTTTTGCTTACCTTTTATTACGTTATGCCTTCCCCATCTAGCTTTTTCAACTCGAATGCCTTCGGCCTCCCATACATGAATAAGCTTGTCCTTTTCCTTTTGTATTTTATCCTCGATCAAAGTTACGATGTCTTCTTCAGAAAGATTATCCCAATCATATTTTTTATTAACATTTATAAACATGTTATTCCATTTAATAAATGGTCCAAATCTCCCCTTACCTTTTGTAACATCCAATCCTTGATACTTATATATAGGTGCATCGGCTTTTTCCTTTTCCTTTATATAAGTAATTGCTTCGTCTAATTCTACACCTAATGGATCTACTCCTTTTGGCAAAGACACAAACTTTTTACCATAACGTACATAGGGCCCAAATCGTCCATTGTTTACTTCAACCTCTTCATCATTATAATGTCCCAAAGCTTTTGGAAGTTGAAAAAGGCTCATTGCCTCTTCAAAGGTGATTGAACTTAATTGTTGGTCTGGTCCTAAACTCGCAAATTGAGGCTTTTCCTCATCTTCCGATGTGCCTATTTGCACCATTGGCCCAAACCTACCTAGCCTTACACTTACTTGACGACCCGTTTTAGGGTCTTCACCTAAAATTCTTTCTCCAGATTCGCGCTCTGCGTTCTCACTTACGTCTTCTACTTGAGGGTGAAACCCTTTGTAGAAATCTTTCATCATTTCTCTCCAATTCTCTTTACCTTCTGCTATATCGTCAAAACTCTCTTCTACCTTTGCAGTAAAATTATAGTCAAGAATAGACTCAAAATGATTTACAAGAAAATCAGTTACTATTGTACCAATATCTGTTGGCACTAATTTACCTTTATCAGAACCTACGCGTTCTGACAAGTTCTTTTCTTTAATACTATTTGACTCTAAAACCAGTTGAGTGTAAGAGCGTTCAGCGCCGTCTACACTACCCTTTTCCACATAGTTTCTATTTTGAATTGTAGAAATTGTTGGTGCATAAGTTGAAGGACGTCCAATACCTAATTCTTCTAATTTTTTTACTAATGATGCCTCAGTATATCTTGCAGGCGGCCTTGTAAATCTTTGAGTGGCTGTAATAAATTTGTTATCTAAGTTGTCTGCAACTTTTAATTCTGGCAGTAACCCAGATTGCTCCACATTTTCATCATCTGTACCTTCCAAGTAAACTTTGAGGAAACCATCAAATGTTATCATCTCTCCATTCGCAACAAACTGTTCATTCACAGTTTGTGATGAGTCTACTTTAATTTTAACATTGGTACGTTCTAATCTTGCCTCACTCATTTGCGATGCAATAGCACGTTTCCAAATTAAATCATAAAGACGAGATTGATCTCGTTCTGCATTTACATTTTGATTAGCAAAATTTGTTGGCCTAATGGCTTCATGAGCCTCTTGTGCACCTTTAGATTTTCCTTTGTAATTCCTTGGTTTACTATATTGTGATCCAAAAGAAGTTACAATGGCATCTTCAGCCCCTCGCTTAGCCTCATTAGATAAATTAACGCTATCGGTTCTCATATAGGTAATTAAACCAGCTTCATATAAACGTTGAGCATTACTCATAGTTCTGCTCACTGAAAAACCAAGCTTTCTGGCAGCTTCTTGTTGTAGCGTTGAAGTTGTGAATGGAGGAGCAGGCGATTTTTTAACTGGTTTTTTTTCAAGATCAGAAACTCTGTAAGATGCTCCCAAATTCTTATTCAAAAAGTCTTCTGCTTCAGTTTTAGAAGTAAAGTTTTTAGGCAATTTTGCTCTAAAACTAGAACCGTCTGCTGTTATAAATTCAGCATCTACACGATACGATGCCTGAGGATTAAATTGCTGAATATCACGCTCACGCTCTACAATTAATCTTACTGCGACAGATTGCACTCTTCCTGCGGATAATCCACCCTTAACCTTACGCCATAAAACAGGTGATAATTCATATCCTACAATTCTATCTAATACACGTCGTGCTTGCTGCGCATCAACAAGATTGTAATCAATACTACGTGGGTTTTCAATTGCTTTATTTATTGCCTTTTTTGTAATCTCTGAAAATACAATACGCCTAGTTTTCTCCTTATCTAGTGCTAATGTTTCTGCTAAATGCCATGCAATTGCCTCCCCTTCTCTGTCTTCATCACTAGCCAACCATACTAGTTCAGCTTTTTTTGCTAAATCTTTTAATTTCTTAACAACATCTTTTTTATCTTTTGAGACTTGGTATTTAGGTTTAAAATCACCTTCTACATCAACACCAAGTTCCTTAGAAGGAAGGTCTGCTATATGTCCGAAACTAGACTCGACCTTATAATCCTTTCCGAGAAATTTTTCTATGGTTTTAGCCTTTGCTGGCGACTCAACTATTACTAAATTCTTTGGCATTCTTCGTTTTTTTGAGGTTACAAATGTATATGAAAATAAATTTACAATCCTAATTTGTGTTTTTTTGAACCCTTCAGAAGAGCATATTTTGAACGAATTACAAACAACAAAGCCTTACTTTTTGTAAGGCTTAATTTAGGTATGTTAATTTAATTATAATTAATAGGTGTAAGAAATAGAATCCTCATAATCTTGAAGATTAAATATAATTTCATTTTCACCTTCAACCTGAAGATCAGTTAAATCAAATGATACTTCTTTTGTAAATACTGCGAGACACGCCTCCTGGTTAATTAGTATCAATTTTATATTCCTTTGAACAGGAAACGACTCCATAACCTCCTCAGATGATAATAACAAAAATTCCCATGTATCTCCACTGCAACCACTAGCCGACACTTCAAAGTTTAGACAGTCTTCCACTACCTCGGCACTAACTATTTGATAAAAATCAGATTGTGCACCTTGATATAAACTATTATCTGCTATAGCGAATTGATCGCACTCTGTTTCTGGAACTTCAACAACATCGTCGTCACATGTTGTATTTACAAACAACATGCAAAAAACAACACACTTTAATAGTATGGTATACCTCATTTTTAATCTTTAATTATAAGATTAAAGATACATTAATTGGTTGCGTATTTAAATGTTAAATTAAATTTTTATTAAACTGCCAGATTGTCATATTCTACAAATTAATCCTATCTTTGCATACTTATTGAATGCAGTAGAATTCATTATTAAAGATGGAAAAGACTATAGACGAGAATAAACAGGGAGAAGCCCTGATTTTAGATAATAAAGAGGGCAACTCAAAGAAGCTTTTTATTGAAAGTTATGGTTGTCAAATGAATTTTAGTGACAGCGAAATCGTTGCTTCAATATTAAGTGATCAAGGTTTTAATACCACACAACAATTAGAAGAGGCAGATTTGGTTCTTGTTAACACTTGCTCTATTCGTGACAAAGCAGAACAAACGGTCAGAAAGCGTTTGGAAAAATACAATGCTGTAAAACGCATTAACCCTAACATGAAAGTTGGTGTTTTAGGTTGTATGGCAGAACGACTAAAAAGTAAATTCCTAGAAGAGGAGAAAATTGTTGATCTGGTTGTTGGCCCAGATGCCTATAAAGATTTACCCAATTTACTTGCGGAAGTGGATGAAGGGCGAGATGCTATTAATGTTATTCTATCTAAAGAAGAAACATATGGCGACATTTCTCCCGTAAGACTAAACTCCAATGGTGTAACTGCTTTTGTTTCAATTACACGAGGATGTGACAATATGTGTACATTTTGTGTAGTTCCATTTACGAGAGGTAGAGAACGTAGTAGAGATCCTCAGAGTATAATAGAAGAAATAAACGATTTATGGTCTAAAGGATATAGAGAAGTTACTTTATTAGGACAAAATGTGGACAGCTACCTATGGTATGGTGGTGGTCTAAAAAAGAACTTTGAAAAAGCATCTGACTTTGAAAAAGCGACTGCTGTGAACTTTTCAAAACTATTAGAACTATGTGCCAAAGCACAACCAAAAATGCGATTTAGATTTTCTACATCTAATCCTCAAGATATGACTTTAGATGTTATTGAAACGATGGCTAAATTCGAGAATATCTGCAATTATATTCACCTACCTGTACAAAGTGGAAGCGATAGGATATTAAAAGCCATGAACCGCCTGCATACACGCCAAGAATATTTTGAGTTGATTGATAATATTAAAAGACTTATTCCTGATTGTGCTATATCCCAAGATATGATTTCTGGATTCCCAACTGAAACTGAAGAAGATCATCAGGACACGTTAAGCCTTATGGAATATGTTAAGTACGATTTTGGGTTTATGTTTGCCTATTCTGAACGTCCAGGAACTCTTGCTGCAAGAAAATTAGAGGATGACATACCTGAGGATGTAAAGAAAAGACGCTTAAATGAAATTATTCAGCTTCAACAAAAGCACAGCCTTTTAAGAACACAGGAGCATGTAGGTAAAATTGAAGAAGTCTTAATAGAAAAAGAATCAAAACGATCTGACCAACATTGGTCCGGAAGAAATAGCCAAAATACAGTTGTTGTTTTCCCTAAAGAACATTATAAGGTTGGAGAATTTGTCAATGTAAAAATAAATGATTGCACAAGTGCTACACTAATTGGCCAAGCCGTAGATTACTCCAAAAACAATCTATAAAATGAAGAAACTACTTATATTATTATTTGCTACCACCTTAATATTCTCTTGCGAAAATGAACCTATCGATGGTGATTTGTCTGGCAACAATAATAATGGTGGCACCACAGGTGGAAGTGAAAGTGATGACTTAAGCTTATTACTGTATGAATTAGATACCCAAATTAATTTTGATTTTTTTGGAGTGCCAATAGAATCGGTAACCAACTCTGATATCAATATTCTTAATGATAGAATTGTGTCCGGTGTAAATGCATTTTCTGTTAGTGGTAGTCCATTTGAAACGGAAAATCAAATTATAACTAGAAACAGTACTGGTCAAATCATAAGTGATATTTCCGTAAACTCGGGAGGCATAACTACTAATGAAACTCAAGTTTTCTATACCAATGGAATGATTACTCAAATCACTTACGATTATTATGAGGATGATATTGACGATTACACTTATAATTTCACATACGATGGTAATACCATTACCAGAACTGAAGTAGGGTCTTCCATTAGTACTATTTTTACGATAGACGGTTTTGATCGAGTAATTAGAAAAGAATCTTTTGATGGAGCAACCTCTATACAGAATGAAAGTGTAGTCTATTCTGGAGTAGGAAATATAAATAGCAGTGTTACTACAGGAGAAGCTCAAAGTAATACATCGTATCAATTTGATGACAACGAAAACCCTCTTAAAGCAGTTTACGAAGACAATTATTTATTACGCTTCTTAACAGATGATTACTCTGACGAAATTGGCCCACAGATAGCTCAATTTTTATCCAGCAATAACTGGAGTTCTGCAACATTCAATGATGAGGCATTCTCATTTGATCTTCAGTATAATACTGCCGGAAGAATCATTAGCAGAGATATAGCATACGATTTTGGAGCGGAGTTAGCATTTGAGTTTAATGAAAGATTTACTTACGTTAATTAAAAAACAATGGAATCTGTTCAAGCCATAAAACAACGCTTTGGGATTATAGGAAATGATCCCAAACTTAATCGTGCCTTAGAGAAGGCCATTCAGGTTGCACCAACCGACATTTCAGTTTTGGTTACTGGTGAGAGTGGTGTAGGTAAAGAAAGTGTCCCAAAAATTATTCATCAATTATCACACAGAAAGCATGGGAAATATATTGCTGTAAACTGTGGTGCCATACCAGAAGGTACAATTGACAGTGAATTATTTGGACATGAAAAAGGTGCTTTTACTGGTGCTACTCAAACCCGTTCAGGTTATTTTGAGGTTGCAGATGGTGGTACAATTTTTTTAGATGAAGTTGGTGAATTACCTCTTACCACTCAGGTTCGCCTATTACGTGTTTTAGAAAATGGTGAATTTATAAAAGTAGGATCAAGTAAGGTTCAGAAAACAAATGTTAGGATTGTGGCCGCAACTAATATTAATATGTTTGAGGCCATTAAAAAAGAAAGATTTAGAGAAGACCTTTACTATAGATTAAGTACAGTAGAGATTAATCTACCAGCACTTAGAGAAAGGAAAGATGATATTCATTTGTTGTTCAGAAAGTTTGCCAGCGACTTTGCCTTAAAATATAAAATGCCCACCGTTAAACTCACGGATGACGCCGTAGGACTTTTATTAAAATACCGTTGGAACGGAAATATCCGTCAATTAAGAAATGTGGCTGAACAAATCTCTGTTTTAGAGCAAAATAGAACTATAAATGGCGCAACTTTAAAACAATATTTACCTAATGCCGGAAATAATTTACCAGCAGTTATAAGCACTACAAAGTCTGAAAGTGATTTTAGCAGTGAACGTGAGATTTTATACAAGGTTTTATTTGATATGAAAAGTGACCTTAATGACCTTAAAAAGCTCACAATGGAACTGATGAAGAAAGGTAGTGTTTCTGATGTTCAAAAAGAGCATGAGCATCTTATCCAAAAAATATATGGGGAAGATGACCAAGACCCTATAAAAACGGAAACTGTAGTTGATGATCTCGAAGTGCTTTCAATACCAGAACATACTGAGACCATTGAGAATAATACCGTTGAAGTAGAAGATAAATATCATTTTGCTGAAGAAATTGAAGAAGAAGAAACACTTTCATTGCATGATAAAGAATTAGAATTGATTAAAAAATCTTTAGAACGTCATAATGGGAAGCGTAAGCTTGCAGCTGCGGAGTTAGGTATTAGTGAACGAACCCTTTACAGAAAAATAAAGCAATACGATCTTTAAGATAAAATTATGAAGGCAGTAGAAATATTTATGATTAGAAAGTCGTTTAGACCAAACAGTTCTGAAGCGATAAGAAAGGAAGCTGAAGACTTAATTAATGAAAAACATTATCAAGGGTATCGATTAATCAATGTTGATTTTGATGTTGCGGACAATGCAGGTTACATTTATGCCTTTATAACAATGAAACGACCAAACACCTATTAAATGAAAGATTTAAAGTTAATTATTGTTTTAGGACTCATCATTTCAGTGACAAGTTGTGGTATTTATTCATTTACTGGAGCCGATACCGGAAATGCAAAAACCTTTCAAGTTAATTTCTTTCAAAATAACGCACAACTAATTGAGCCTGGATTAGATATTGACTTTACAAATGCATTACAAGACCTTGTTCAAAATCAGACCAATTTAAATTTAGTGACAGATAGTGGTGATTTAATTTTTGAAGGTGAGATTACTGAATATAGAATCGCTCCTATGACAGCCACTGCTCAAAATACCGCTGCACAGAATAGACTTACTATGGCAGTAAATGTGAGATACTTTAATAGTTTAGATGAAGAAAAAGATTTTGAGCAACGCTTCACATTTTTCTTTGATTATCCCGCTGATGTTCAGTTATCAAGTGTAAAGAGTGAAGCCCATGAAGTACTTTTTGAAAGAATAACACAAGATATATTTAATACATCATTAGCCAATTGGTAATATATGCAACTTCAAGACCTTACATATTTATTACAACATCCTGAAGCTATTACCAGTTCTCAAACAGAGGCGCTTGCAAACAAGATTAAACAATATCCATACTTTCAACCTCTACATGCGCTTTACTTAAAAGGACTTAAGCAAAAAGATAGCTACAAATACAACAATACACTTAAAGTCACGGCTGCACATACTACAGATAGAAGTGTGCTATTTGACTACATCACTTCCGAGACCTTTAATCAAAATGAAATATCCCAACAGATAAAGCAAACTACCGAGTATATTAAATCCATAAGCGTAAATGAAGTAGATGATATTTCAGTAAATAAAAGTGTTACAATAGACGATGCTTTAAAGGAGCATATCAAAGCCACGGAAGGTGTTTTAGATCCTCAATTATTTGAAGCAAGGGAGAAGCCTGAAACAATTATTGAAAAAGAAGTTCCGAAAATTGAAGATTCAATTATATCAGTTGATGTTAAGAATATTAAACCTGATGAGAAACTGAATATTGGAAAACCTTTAGAGTTTGACAAAACAGAAAGTCATTCATTTGCTGAATGGTTAAAAATTACAAGTTTCAAGCCAATTGTGAGATCCGAAGAGGAGCAACAACATCAAATTGAAACAAAGGAATCTAAACCTCCCATTCAAAACAAATTAGATATAATAGACAAATTCATAAGCGAAAATCCAAAGATAAAACCAGTTGCACATCATCAACCAAAACCAAAATTGGTTAATAATGATGAAGATATTTCTGATAGTTTAATGACAGAAACTCTAGCACGGATTTATTTAGAGCAAAAAAACTATGATAAAGCCATTCAATCTTACAAGATTTTAAGTTTGAAATATCCAGAAAAAAGTAGTTTCTTTGCAGACCAATTAAAATTAATAGTAGAATTAAAGGATAATAATATATAAAATGAGTGCATTTACAATATTTCTAGTACTAATCGTAATCGTAGCGTTTCTGCTCGTGGTAGTAATTATGGTACAGAATCCTAAAGGAGGTGGTTTATCCTCTTCTTTTGGAGGTGGTGGCACACAACAATTAGGTGGTGTTAAGAAAACAGGAGACTTTCTAGATAAAAGTACTTGGTTTTTGGCGACAGCGTTAATCGTGTTAATTTTAGCTTCAAACTTAACTATGGAGTCTAATACAACTTTGGAGTCTAAAGCGTTAGACACAACGGAAGATACTACACTTCCTCCATTGAATACAACACCAGCAACTGATGATACCTCTGGTGGTAGTGACACTACCAACGAGTAATGCAACTATAAGAAAACACAAGCCAGCTCAATGAGCTGGCTTTTTTATTACTGCAAGTTTGTCAGTCTAATTGTCTTGGCATAATTTTCGAATAACGCTAAAGCGTTAAAACAATAATTAATTAATAAAAACTTAAATAGAATGAGCTTAAACATTAAACCTTTAGCAGACCGAGTTCTTGTAGAACCAATGGAAGCTGAAACAACTACAGCTTCTGGTATTATTATTCCTGATAATGCAAAAGAAAAGCCGCAAAAGGGAACTGTTGTTGCCGTTGGAAACGGTAAAAAAGACGAACCTTTAACTGTTAAGGTTGGTGACACTGTATTATATGGAAAGTATGGAGGAACCGAACTTAAATTAGAAGGCAAAGACTATTTAATGATGCGCGAGAGTGACATCTTGGCAATTGTTTAATCTATTTACAAATCAATTAAAACTTAGTACAAAATGGCAAAAGATATAAAATTTGATATTGAAGCACGTGACGGGTTAAAACGTGGTGTTGATGCTTTAGCAAATGCAGTAAAAGTAACATTAGGGCCAAAAGGACGTAATGTAATCATTGGAAAATCATTTGGTGGTCCTGCAGTGACCAAGGATGGAGTTTCAGTGGCAAAAGAAATTGAATTAGAAGACGAGTTAGAAAACATGGGAGCTCAAATGGTTAAAGAAGTTGCTTCTAAAACCAACGATTTGGCTGGTGATGGTACAACTACAGCAACAGTGTTAGCTCAGGCTATTGTAAAAGAAGGTCTTAAAAATGTTGCTGCTGGTGCAAACCCAATGGATCTAAAACGTGGGATTGATAAAGCAGTTGAAGCTATTACTGGAGATTTAGAAAAGCAAGCTAAAAAAGTTGGTAATTCTTCTGAGAAAATTCAACAAGTAGCTTCAATTTCTTCAAACAACGATAGTACTATAGGTGAACTTATCGCAGAAGCATTTGGTAAAGTAGGTAAAGAAGGTGTTATCACAGTTGAGGAGGCAAAAGGAACAGATACATATGTAGACGTTGTTGAAGGTATGCAGTTTGACAGAGGTTACCTTTCTCCTTACTTTGTAACTGATGCTGATAAAATGATCGCAGATTTAGAAAATCCATACATCTTATTATTTGATAAGAAGATTTCGAATTTACAGGAAATCCTACCAATATTAGAGCCAGTTGCACAATCTGGACGTCCATTATTAATTATCGCTGAAGATGTAGAAGGACAGGCATTGGCTACATTAGTTGTAAACAAACTTAGAGGTGGCTTAAAAATTGCCGCAGTTAAAGCTCCAGGATTTGGTGACAGACGTAAGGCAATGTTAGAAGACATCGCCATCTTAACTGGTGGAGTTGTAATCTCTGAAGAAAGAGGATTCTCGCTAGAAAATGCTGATCTTACTATGTTGGGTACTGCTGAAACCGTTACAATTGACAAAGACAATACTACAATTGTTAATGGTGAAGGAAAAGCTGCAGATATCAAAGCAAGAGTAAACCAAATAAAAGCTCAAATAGACACAACAACTTCAGATTATGATAGAGAAAAACTACAAGAGCGTTTAGCTAAATTAGCAGGTGGTGTTGCAGTATTATATGTTGGTGCGGCATCAGAAGTTGAAATGAAAGAAAAGAAGGATCGTGTAGATGATGCTTTACATGCAACTAGAGCTGCTGTAGAAGAAGGTATTGTTGCTGGTGGTGGTGTTGCTTTAGTAAGAGCAAAGAAAACCCTAGAGAAATTAGAAACTGAAAATTTAGATGAAACTACAGGTGTTCAAATAGTAAATAAAGCTATTGAATCTCCATTGAGAACTATAGTTGAAAATGCTGGTGGTGAAGGGTCTGTTGTTATCAATAAGGTTTTAGAAGGTAAAAAGGATTTTGGTTATGATGCCAAGTCAGAGAAATATGTAGACATGCTTAAAGCTGGTATTATAGATCCTAAGAAAGTGACTCGTATTGCTTTAGAAAATGCAGCATCTGTTGCTGGTATGATCTTAACTACGGAGTGTGCTTTAGTTGATATTAAAGAAGATACACCTGCAATGCCTCCAATGGGTGGAGGTGGAATGCCAGGTATGATGTAGTCAAGTGCCTCGACACACAGGCATTGACTAGAGTCAATAATAAATTAAAAGCCTTTGATGAGAATCAAGGGCTTTTTGCTGTTTCAATTTTATGGCTTGTTCACGTTTTAGTATTCAAAAAATAAATTGTTAGGTGGAGGCAGAAATTTCAATATGTGGATATTCACTTGATCTATTTTGAAAAGAGGTAATTTTTGGATTTTGAATAATTCCATCTTTAATCTCAATAGCTCGTCGTATAGTTTCGCTTTGGTTCCATTTTTCAGGACCTCCCATTATTATGGGTAAGTAAGGAATAAGGTTATTAGATATTTCCCAGCTAGCCGCATTCCATAGATATGAAGGCGTATGGTCAACCGCATAATAAAATAATTCTCCTGCCTTAAATATCGGTGTTTCAAAATTAGTAGGTTTAGCAAAAGAAAAACCCATACCTTCATCACAGCTAATATCTATAATTAGGCAACCCGGTTTAAGTCGATTATTTTGATCCTCAGGCACAAACATCAAAGGGTGATCTGTATCCTGAAGCATGCCATTCACAATAATATCTGCATCAATTAATTCTTCAACAAACGGACGAGACTGATTATCGGGATGTAAAGCTTTAAGATTACCATTTTTATCTTCATCAATTTGATAATAATTAACTCCGGTCATTTGGTCAGCGACCAGAAAATAATGACGTTGCGTTAATACAGTAATATCTTGTATCCCTCTTGCTTTTAATGCTCTTATGGCACCTCTGCTTACCGAACCAAAACTAATCACAACTGCTTTACGATTTGGCCCATAGTTTCCATCGATTCCCATCAAGTTCATGGCATGATGTACACCTGCATATCCTGCTATTTCATTATTATGTTGAAAGATATGCATTTGCCAATCTCCATGAGCTGACCACCGATGCATGGCTTCCCAGGCAATAAGTGTCAGCTTTTTATCAATCGCTATTTGTGTAATACGTCTTTGTTGTACACAGTGCGGCCAGCCCCAATGGATTGTCCCTTCTTTCATATCTTCAAAATCCTCTTGTACTGGTTTGGCTAATAATGCGACATCACAATGCTGAAAGAGCTCAGCCCTATTTAGAACACCAGCACTCATTTTAGTTAATTCGGAATCATTCATTCCAAAAGGCAAACCATAGCCCTCTTCAAAAAACAAATGGTCTCTAACCTCGTCATTTATCCAATCCAATTGATCAGGGTGAATTGGCACTCTTTTTTCTTGTTTTTTTCTCGAAGATCCGAAAACACAAACATTAAGTAAACTCATATGCTTATTGATTTTAAATTTTAGGATATGATAATCAAAATAAGTAATAACCGAATATGACAATCTACTTGTCAGTGATATATTAAAGATAAGAAAATCAAAGGCATCCTAAGATATTTATATTTAATAATTTATACGAATCTGTTTTAATATTATAAATAAAACGACAAAGAAGTTCACTTGAGACTTTTACAGCATATAAGTACTTTATAAAAAAAGCCTGAATTTAAATTCAGGCATTTTACTTAATTTCCATTTCCATTCTCACTTTCATGGTCTTTTACCACATCTTTGTCTCTGTATTTACAACATGGGTGAACTGAATTGTAGGCCTCTTCTGTTGCTTTAATTTCTTTGGTATCGTGTCCTACGTCAGCTAATTTTTGTGCAATTGTTTTAAGATTCGTTTTACGCTCGTCATAAATAAGTTTAAGCTCGTGCGTATCTACACTCCAAACAGCAGATTTAACTCCTTTTGTTCTAATTGCAGCTTTTTCGATTCGTTCTTTACACATCATGCAAACGCCATCTACTTCCATACTTGCCTTTGCATTTTTATTTTGAGAAAAAGCAATCATTCCAAAACAAAGGGCTAATAGAGTTATTATATTTTTCATGTTATTAATTTTTAAATTTTCTTAATTCATTTTAAATCTAAGTCCTGCATAATACATGCTTCCAAAAATAGGACCATACACAAAGTTACTATCAAAATTTGAACCAAATGGGTTATCTGGGCTAATAATTGGGTTAGACTGTCTCACATTTGTTACATTTTCTCCTCCAACATAAATTTCAAAACTTGGCGAAAACACCTTAGTCATTTGTAGATTTAAAGTTCCAATTGTAGGTGAATATTCATCTAACTGAAATTCAGGTGCACTTTGTTCAGTGTTAGGGAAACGCTGTTTGCTCAACCAGTTATACGTTGCATCGAATTTCCATTGGGATCCATTTGTGGTCAACTCCGTTTCGTAAGATGCATTTGCAAATAGACGATGTTTAGGGATCAGCGGATTATCTAACCTACCACTTAAATAATCTGTTTGAATATCATAAAACTTATAAGCCATGCGCAAATCAAAATTTTCGAAGGCATTATAATTAAACTCTAACTGAAAACTATTTGCAAAACTTTCACCTTCTAGATTGTAAAAATTTATTTCAAATGGATTTTCCCAATCAGTTATAACCTGATTTTCAAAATCCGTTCTATAAAAATCTAGCGTAATATCCGCTTTTCTCTCAAAAAGATTAAATCCTTGTAAATAGCTAAAACCATAATTCCATGCAATCTCCGGATCTAAACCGTAAATCTTCCCTCCTGTTCCAAGAATATTAATCTGCCTAGAACTAGAGAACATATTTTGAGTCTCAGCAAAAATATTGGCACTTTTTATACCTCTACCAATTGAAGCCCTAAATGCAGATTTTTCCCAAGGTGTATACCTAACATGTAATCTTGGTGTTATAAAAAATCCAAATCTATTATGTTGGTCTGCTCTAATACCAGCAGTTAATGTCAACTTATCTAAATCATCATAAGAATATTCAAAGAAGCCTCCAAACGAGTTCTCCGTACGTTCATAATTATCGGTATTGACCAACTCATCATAATTATCGTAGGTGAAACTTAGTCCAGTTTTAATTTTATGCCTTGAATCTGTGATAATACTGTTATATACCAAATTTGAATAAAAACTCGTATGCTGTATATCATATACATTTAACCCAAAATAAGATTCTTGATTGTGCTGACTAAATGCTGTCTGAAACCCTAAACTCTGATATGGGATTTCAGGATTAACGTAACCAAGTTTGGTAGTTACCTCAAATCGTTCTGTATCTATTTCGCTTCCCCAAAAATTTGTAGTACCCTTGTCACGTTCTGGATCAAAATCAATTTGTCCAGACTGAGTATTATCATTCAGATATCTAAGATTAATAAAACTGACTACACCTTTTTCTGGATTAGTGTACTGCCACCTATTCATGATATTAATTTGTTCTTTTAAAGGGACATCTAAAAAAGAATCATCATTTCTATCAAACTTTTGATTTCGGAGATTACCGTGGATATATAATCCACTACTCCATTTATCGGATACTTTTTTATTAATGTGTGTATTTAATTCTAGTCGTCCATTAATCCCTGCATACGCATTTACAAACAACTTGTTGTCAGTAATTGGTTTTACAAGTTCTGCATTAATTTGGCCTGCAATACTTTCAAAACCGTTCACCACACTTCCTGCACCTTTGGTAATCTGTATACTCTCAACCCAAGTTCCTGGTATAAAACTTAATCCGTATGCTTGAGAAGCTCCTCGAATTGCTGGGATATTTTCTGTTGCAATTAAAATATATGGAGAATTCAGTCCTAACATTTTTATCTGCTTAGTACCTGTAACCGCATCGGCAAAATTGACATCAATTGATGGGTTGGTTTCAAAACTTTCTGAGAGATTACAGCATGCCGCTTTTAATAATTCCTCACTACTAACCGTGAACGTGTTAGTAGCTTTTAAGTAGGACTTTGTAGTGGCTTGTTTTCGTGATGTCACGGTTACTGCATCTAATTCATCCGATGATTGTAACACGTGCTTTATATATCTGTTCTCACTGACAATTACGGTATCAGTTTTAAAGCCAACATAACTTATTACAAGTTTGTTATAGGAAAACTTATATGGCAATGAAAATGTTCCATCTTCAGCCGTAACTGCACCTACTGTTGAGTTGAGCCAGAATACATTAGCTCCTTGTAATGGTACTTCTTTAGAACTACTGTTTTCTAAAACAACACCTTTTAATTGTTCTTGGGAATAACATATAAACCCAATAATTATAAATAAAATGTATAAATATTTTTTCATGATTTAATTATAGAAATAACGTTTGCACAATTCAGTGCTCTCTTAATTTTTGAGTTGTTACTTCTTAATCAAATGAGATAAGTTTCATCTAAAACATGTATGTCTTTGATGATTTTGGGAGGTTTGTAATACTTGTGCGGTATTATTGGTTTTGCTACCGTCTCAAACAGAAACGTATAACTAAGGACATAAGACACTAAAGTAGTACATGTATCTTTTTCAATAGATTGAAAGTCTTTAACGCTCAGTTCATCCTGACCTTCAATTATATCTACGATATCCTTGCAACAGGGTTTTTTAACATAACTAATATCTTCAGCATCTATACCACCACATTTTTTTGCTTCGCTAAAAATTGCAGTATCAACTAAATGATTACCACAATAGTGTTTCTCAACAGTGAATGATAATGTTGAAAAGAGCACTAAAAATGCCAGGAACAAAGAAAAGGTCTTATGTAAAACTGTTGCTTTCACATTGCAAACCTACAAAATAAATTAAAAGGTGAGATGAGTTTTATATTAGTCTTAACGATTCAATTTATAGTAATAAAACGCTGGCAACAGAAGTAATAACAACAATGGCTGAATTAAAAATCGTCTAATATTGAAAAACAAATAATAATCTTCTTGCTTTGGATTAATTACAAAATATAAAAATGGTATCATTAAAGCGATGTACGCTAGTGTATAAATAAGTGTACTAAACTTTAAAATGCCCTTATCCTTAAAGATCACAAATAGTATTGCTAATGAAACTATGGTATTTAATAGATATCTCAAACTCGTAAAAAACACCAGTTTTGCGACTTCACGACGTGGACTATCCATATACAAATAATCATTTTCAAAAAAGGAAAGGTATGGGTCATAAAATAAAACATCCTCAAAAGCACGTATTAAAACGAGCATCAAAAAAAGCACAAACAAGATGATATATTTCACAACTCTAGGCATTGACTTTTTTCTTTTTTGCAAATCTATTAACCCAAATCATCCATAGAATAAATACTGTTCCATAAATGACAAGTGGAAAAATAACAGTGTGTAAAATTTCTCTTCGCCAAGGATAATGATATAAACCGGCAGACAAGATGACAATTCTTATGAGGTTAAAAGCATATATAATTATACTCCCAACCAAACAATACAAAAATGTTGTTTTAAAATTATCCGCAAACGCGATTACAAAAGATAAAAACAGAATTATAATACTTATGGCATTGCAACCTTCAATAATTCGTGCTACAAACTTTCCGTTAATTACAACTTTCATTGAAGGTTCAGTTTCATGAGGAAGGACTAAAGCATCATAACCAATTCCATCTAGTAAGTTTTCGGTTTGATTTGCCACTAAATGTGTCGCATAGTCAGGATAATACAATGAACCGTCAGAATTACTGAGATATATTTTATACCCCATTGTAAGAACTGTATAAACTAATACAAAGGTTAGTATAAAACGTATTACAAGTTTATATTTAATTAAAATTGATCTCAACAATTAGCTGTGTTAGTTTGTTGTTAAATTTATAAAAACAGTATTTCAAAATAGTGCATTTTGAATACTTTTACCAAAAGTTTTTCATCTTATGAACCTTATAGAATTAAAACCAGAAGTAAAATCAATAATAAATCAATCGGAAATTACCCTAGATAAACGATTACATAAGATTTGTGAATTACTAGAATCTAATGTTGACCATTATAATTGGGTTGGTTTTTATTTTAAAAATGGTGACAAAGAAGAATTGAAATTAGGACCCTATGTTGGTGAACCAACCGATCATACAATTATTCCTTTTGGTAAAGGTATTTGTGGACAAGTTGCCGTAAGCAATCAGAATTTTGTTGTTCCAGACGTTTCAGCGCAAGATAATTACATTGCCTGCAGTATTACAGTTAAGGCCGAGATTGTAGTACCAATTTTTGTGAATGGTGAAAACATAGGTCAAATAGATATAGATTCTAATACTCCTGATCCTTTTACTGAAGCTGACGAACGCTTCCTTGAATTTGTTTGTGAAGAGGTTTCACATATTTTGGCTTAAACTACATTCCTGTTCTAATTGCTTCAACCGGATCTAATCTCGAAGCAGATAACGCTGGTATTAAACCAGAAATCAAACCTATAAAGGACGATATTGAAATACCTAATAGCATATTTCTAAAGGACAAAACAAATTCAAAATCTTCAGAGAGGTTGTTTCCTATTATCGTACCAATCCAAACCATAAACAAACCAACTACACCACCAACAATTGCTAGTATTATTGCTTCAAATAAAAACTGAAACAATATAAACTTATTCTTAGCGCCTAAAGACTTTTGTATACCTATTAAATTGGTTCTCTCTTTAACACTAACAAACATAATATTGGCAATACCAAAACCACCAACCAGCAAGGAAAAACCACTAATTACCCAACCAATTAAATTCATTGTGCCAATAATACCATCGATAGCATCTTGAAGTCCAGATATAACACTAATAAAAAACGTATCTATTTCATCTGGCTTTAAGCCTCTACGATTACGCATTAACTGTACTACTTCTGCCTTTAAACCTGCAATATCTGCATCTTTTTCTGGTTTGATAATTATAATATTTCTGAAATTTTTATTGTTATCACCAAACCGTTTTCTTACATAATTGGCAGGAAGAAATATTGAAACATCATTACTATCACCAAAAAGTCCTGAACCTTCTTTTTTGACAACTCCTATAACTGTAAATTTTTGTCCATACAACCTTACTTTCTTTCCTATGGGTTCAAAATCACCAAACAAGGATTTAGCAATTTCCGAGCCTATAACCACTACTGGCCTACCAGCATTAGATTCGGATTCAGTGTAAAACCTACCTTTTTCAAATTCCAAAACTTGGATATCTGTGAATTCATTAGAAACAACCACAGTATTAATACTGCTTACCTGCTCAGATTCATACCTTATGTTTTCACGCCTAACAAATAATTGAAAAGCAACATGCTCTGCACCATTAAGATTTGCCTTTAGAAACTTATACTCATTATAAGAAATCTCATCAAATGTCTCCCTTTTCCATCTTGGCACGTCAGTTGGGCCAAATGAAAAACTGGCCAAGTACATGGTATTACTATCTAGTGCACTAAGAGATTCTCTAATATTTTTATCTAATGAATCTACTGCTGCCAATACAGCAATGATAGAAAATATACCAATTGTAACGCCCAGTAAGGAAAGGAATGTCCTTAATTTATTATTGCGTAGAGCATTAAATGCAAATGAAAAGCTTTCTTTAAATAAACGTAGATATACGAGCATAGTTACATTGAAACGCTTAAAGATAGTTGCTTTTCAATTATTATGATGTTACAAAAAGCTTAAATATATTTTTTGTGAATTACATACCTGTTCTAATGGCTTCCACAGGATCTAATTTTGATGCTGAAAAAGCCGGTATTACACCAGATATAAGACCAATTAAGGTAGATAATCCAAAACCTAGAAACATGTTTGCAAAGGAGAGTACAAACTTAAAGTCTTCTACAAATCCATTCATTATGAGCGATATTATCCACACAAGGAATAATCCTACTAAACCACCAACTACAGCAAGAATTGTCGCTTCGAATAGAAACTGGAACAATATGAATCTGTTTTTAGCACCAAGTGATTTTTGAATACCAATTAGATTGGTGCGTTCTTTAACACTCACAAACATAATGTTGGCAATACCAAAGCCACCAACTAACAATGAGAATCCGCTAATAACCCAACCTACAGTATTCAAACCAGCAATTATTGCGTCTATAAAAGAAACTAATCCCGAAAGTTTATTAACAAAAAAATCATCTTCTTCATCAGCTTTCAATCCTCGATAATTTCTGAATTTCTGTTTCAAAACGCTTTCAAATGCACCAATATCCACACTTTTTTTTGGTTTTATAACCACAGCTCCAGGTAATCCGTCTACACCACCATTTCTAAATTGTCTTACAAAATTGGCTGGTACAAAACCTTTATCGTCTGGTGAATCCCCAAAATTTGCACCATATTTTTTCAAAACACCAATTACGGTCAACTTTCTTCCATATACCCTTACTACCTTACCTATTGGGTTGGCCTTATCAAACAAATTCTCAGCCAAATTAGAACCAATCACTATTACAGGTGCACCTGTATCGGACTCTAATTCAGAATAAAACCTTCCTTGAACAACCTTCAGATCATCAATAGTATATATACCATGTGAAATTGGAGTTATGTTAATATTGGTCAGTGTTTCAGCCTGATATCTAATAGTTTCACTACCTCCAAAAATTACATACGCAGACTCTTCAATATCAGGTATATTTCGTCTTACAAACTCA
The DNA here is from genome assembly GCF_020166345.1 of Winogradskyella vincentii. GTDB lineage: Bacteria > Bacteroidota > Bacteroidia > Flavobacteriales > Flavobacteriaceae > Winogradskyella > Winogradskyella vincentii. The sequence goes on from NZ_JAIUJS010000001.1 coordinate 197,438, forward strand.
TAATCATCGTATTCAGTTTGCGGAAAGTTATCACGCTTCCACCTTGGAACATCAGTTGGGCCAAATGAATATTTTGATAAATAAATTGTGTTCTTATCTAATCCAGAAAGGTTTTCCTTTATGTTTTTGTCAAGTGAATCTACTGCAGCCAAAACAGCAATAATAGAGAAGATCCCTACCGTTACTCCAAGCAACGATAAAAATGTACGTAGTTTATTATTTCTAAGTGCATTTAAAGCAAAAGAAAAACTCTCTTTAAAAACCCTAAGATAGACTAACATAGATTGGTTGTTTTTTCTCTATTTATCAATTAGACGTTTTCAACAATTCATTGTTACAAAAAACTTTAATAAACTGCCAGAATCACCAATAATTTCTTTTTGATTATCCGTATTTTTGGCGCATTAAAATTACAATAAACCACTATGAGCAACAAAACCATTTCATCTGCACTAATTTCAGTATTCAGTAAAGATGGATTAGCACCTATCGTTAAAAAATTAGACAAACTTAATGTAACGATATATTCAACAGGAGGAACAGAAAAATTTATAAAAGATTTAGGGATAAATGTAGTCCCTGTTGAAGATGTAACATCTTATCCCTCAATTTTAGGCGGAAGAGTTAAAACGTTACACCCAAAGATTTTTGGTGGTATTCTAAATCGTCAAAACCACGATGGTGATGTTGCAGAATTAGCTGAATTTGAAATCCCTCAAATAGATTTGGTGATAGTTGATCTTTATCCGTTTGAAAAAACAGTGGCCTCTGGAGCTAGCAATCAAGAAATTATTGAGAAAATAGATATTGGTGGTATTTCATTAATTAGAGCTGCAGCCAAAAACTATGCGGACGTTACATGTGTTTCTTCCGTTGAAGACTATAGTGAGTTTTTAAATTTACTTAATACTAAAAATGGTGAAACTTCAGAAGAAGATCGACAGCATTTTGCCACTAAAGCATTTAATGTGTCGTCTCACTATGATACAGCCATTTTTAATTATTTTAATAAAAATCATGATCATGCTGCGTTAAAAATCAGTGAAACAAATGGCAAAGTATTGCGCTATGGTGAAAACCCTCATCAAAAGGGATTTTTCTTTGGTGATTTTGATGCGATGTTCACAAAGCTTCATGGCAAGGAACTCAGCTATAATAATCTTTTGGATGTTGATGCTGCAGTAAATTTAATTTTAGAATTTAAAGGTGAGGCGCCAACATTTGCAATATTAAAGCATAACAATGCTTGTGGTTTTGCGCAACGAAATACTGTTTATCAAGCTTATGTAGATGCACTGGCAGGTGACCCTATTTCAGCCTTTGGTGGCATTTTAATTTCAAATACAGAAATTGACAAAGCAACGGCAGAAGAAATACATAAATTATTCTGTGAGGTTGTAATTGCACCATCATTCAGTGATGATGCCTTAGAAATTTTAAAAGGAAAGAAAAATAGAATCCTTTTAATCCTTAATGAGGTGGAGTTACCAAAAACTACAGTTAGAACATGTCTTAATGGAGCCTTGGTTCAAGAAAGAGATAGCAAAACAGACAGTATTGAAGATTTAAAAACAGTTACTTCAACCTCTCCGAACCAAAACGAAGTTGAGGATTTAATTTTTGCTTCTAAAATCTGCAAGCATACCAAATCTAACACTATTGTTTTGGCAAAAAACAAACAGCTTTGTGCTAGTGGAACTGGACAAACAAGTCGAGTTGATGCACTTAATCAAGCTATTCATAAAGCTAAATCATTCAATTTTGATTTAAATGGAGCTGTTATGGCAAGTGATGCTTTTTTTCCATTTCCAGATTGTGTAGAAATAGCGGATAATGTAGGTATTACAGCAGTTATTCAACCAGGCGGATCAATTAAAGATGAATTGAGCATCAATTATTGCAATGAAAATAATGTTGCCATGGTCTTTACCGGAACACGTCATTTTAAACATTAAAAAATAAATACGTAAACGACGTCTTAAATCGTAGAAATAACGTATAATTTATTACATTTACAGATAGTCGAAAAACTTGATTAAAGAGTAACCCAAATAATTAAATAGCGCATGGGATTTTTTGATTTCCTTACAGAAGAAATCGCAATAGATTTAGGTACTGCAAATACACTTATAATACATAATGACAAAGTTGTGGTAGATAGCCCTTCTATAGTTGCCAGAGATCGAATTAGTGGTAAAATTATCGCTGTTGGTAAAGAGGCGAATATGATGCAAGGTAAAACCCACGAAAACATTAAAACTATTCGCCCTTTAAAGGATGGAGTAATTGCAGATTTTGATGCCTCTGAACAGATGATAAGTTTGTTCATTAAGAATATCCCAGCTTTAAAAAAGAAGTTTTTTAATCCAGCCCTAAGAATGGTGGTTTGTATTCCATCTGGAATTACAGAGGTTGAAATGCGTGCGGTTAAAGAATCATGTGAAAGAGTTAATGGTAAAGAAGTTTACCTTATCCATGAACCTATGGCTGCCGCAATTGGTATTGGCGTAGATATTATGCAACCTAAGGGCAACATGATTGTAGATATAGGTGGTGGAACAACTGAAATTGCAGTTATAGCTTTAGGTGGAATTGTTTGTGATAAATCAGTAAAGGTTGCAGGTGATGTGTTTACAAATGATATTATTTATTACATGCGTACCCAACATAACTTATATGTTGGTGATAGAACAGCAGAGAAAATAAAAATTCAGATTGGTGCAGCCACAGAAGATTTAGAATTGCCTCCTGAAGATATGAGCGTTCAAGGCCGTGATTTATTAACCGGTAAGCCTAAACAGGTTCAAATATCATATCGAGAAATTGCAAAGGCATTAGATAAATCTATTTTAAGAATTGAAGATTCTGTAATGGAGACTTTATCTCAGACTCCGCCAGAATTAGCAGCAGATATTTATAATACAGGTATTTATTTAGCCGGTGGTGGATCTATGCTTCGTGGGCTTGATAAGCGTTTATCACAAAAAACAGATTTACCAGTTTATATTGCAGAGGATCCATTAAGAGCAGTTGTTCGAGGAACTGGTATTGTGCTTAAAAACTTATCTAAATACAAAAGCGTATTGATTAAATAAGGGTTAAATAATGCAACAAATCATCAATTTTGTTATACGAAACAAGACCTTTCTATTGTTTTTGTTGCTTTTTACCATTTCACTGACCCTAACAATTCAATCTCATTCTTACCATAGAAGTAAGTTTATTAATTCTGCCAATGCATTAACTGGTGGTGTTTATGGCACATTCAATTCAATAGGCAAATATTTCAGTCTAAAAGACCAGAACAAAATCTTAGTAGAAGAAAACAAGAGATTGAGAAATGAACTATTTAATTTAAATAAACCTGCTAACACATCTCAATTAGACACTACCCAATCGAGAAGAAATTACAAAGTAACAACAGCGGAAGTGTACAAAAACAGCTATTCATCCACCAATAATTATTTAACAATAAACAAAGGAGAAAATGATAGTATAAAAGAAGATTTTGGTGTTATATCCTCAAAGGGTATTATAGGTATCATCGATAATACCTCCAACAATTATTCTACTGTTCTGTCTATTTTAAATACCAATAGTAAAATTAATGCAAAAGTTAAAGCTACTAATCATCTTGGCTCTTTAGAGTGGGATGGAAAATCACCTTATTTCACTCAATTGGTAGATGTTTCAAAATTTGCTCCAATTAAAGTTGGAGATACGATTGAAACAGGTGGTCAGTCCGCAATATTTCCAAAAGGAATTGGCATTGGTACGATTGAAAAATTTGAAACTGACATAAGCGGTGATACATATAATATTGAAGTGAAATTATTTAATGATATGACAAATATAGGTACGGTTTATATCATTAATAATTTAGATAAAGAGGAAATTATTAACTTAGAAAGCAGCGTAGATGACTAGTTTTTCTGGTGTACTTAGTCTAAGATTTATTGCATTGCTACTAGCGCAGGTGGTTATTTGTAATAATATTAATTTCTTGGGTTATATTAACCCATATATATACATAGTATTTATTTTTTTGTTTCCCATTCGAGACAGTAGAATTGTATTACTTCTAGTTAGTTTTTTATTAGGCATGTTAGTTGATATGTTTTCAGATTCTGGAGGTGTACATGCCGCCGCTGCAGTTACTCTAGCGTATGCTAGGCCACTCTTATTAAAAATGTCATTTGGGATGTTATATGAACATCAAAGTGTGAAATTTAGTAATACAGATATTGGTAGTCTAATTACTTATGTGGGATTAGGAACGTTATTGCACCACTTTATACTTTTTTCACTTGAAGTATTTAACATTTCCAACATACTTTTAATCCTGAAAAAGACGTTATTCTCAGGTATTTTTACCATAATCCTTAGTATATTAATAATAGTTTTATTCAGTAGGAACAAAAAATGAGAAAACTACTACTCTTAACAATTGTAATCCTTGTTGGAATAGTTTTCATTGCACGCTTATTTTACTTGCAAGTGTATGGTGGCTACGAGTATGATGTATTTGAGGACAGTGCGATTAAAAAAGAATATAATTATCCTAAACGTGGTTATGTTTATGACAGAAATGGTAAACTTTTAGTTGCCAATCAACCATCCTACGATGTGATGGTTATTCCAAGAGACGTGGAACCCTTGGACTCAATTGAAATTGAAGAATTTTGCACTCTTCTAAAAATCACTAAAGAAGACTATTTTAAAAAACTCGATAGAGCCACCAGATACTCACCTAGATTACCTTCTCCTTTCGTAGCTCAATTATCAAAAATTGATTATGCTGTGCTTCAAGAGAAAATGAGGAAATACCGAGGTTTTTATATTCAAAAACGTTCCCTCAGGTTATATCAAACTACTATTGGAGCCAACGTTCTTGGAGACATTGGTGAAGTGAATAGGAGTATCATAGCCAAACAGCCTTATTATAATATGGGTGATTTAATTGGCAAACAAGGTGTTGAAAAAACCTACGAAAAAACACTTAGAGGAGTTAAGGGTATAAAATTTATCCAGAAAGATAGATTTAATAAGGATATAGGACCATTTCAGGATGGTACCTTAGATACCTTACCTGTTCCTGGAAAGGACATAAAAATTACCATAGACTCCAAACTACAGGCTTATGGTGAGCTATTAATGAAGAATAAACGTGGTGGAATCATAGCCATAGAGCCAGCATCTGGAGAAATACTTGCAATGGTATCCGGTCCATCATACAATCCAAATCTTTTAGTTGGAAGGAATCGGTCAAAGAATTTCACAAAACTATATAACGATAGTATTGCTAAGCCTCTTTTTGATAGAGGATTACAAGCGATGTATCCACCAGGTTCACCGTTTAAAACACTCAATGCATTAATTGCATTACAAGAAGGGGTTGTAACTACTACTGACAAGTTTTCCTGTTCCTTAGGCTATAGATATGGCAACAGAAAAATGGGATGCCACGTTCATAGAAGTCCAGCTGACATGAATTTAGGCATTTACGAATCTTGCAACGCGTATTTTGCCAATGTATATAGAAAGATCATTGATAAATACGATAGTCCTGCTGAAGGAATGGATAACTGGAGTAACCATATAAAAAGTTTTGGGCTAGGAAATTATCTTAATAACGACTTATCTGTTGGTCAACCAGGTAAGGTACCAACCGCCGCAACCTATGATAGAGGATACGGCAAAAACAAATGGTATACCACATTCACAATTTCTAATGCAATTGGTCAAGGTGAAGTACTTGCAACTCCTATTCAATTGGCCAATATGGCTGCCGCAATTGGAAATAGAGGGTTTTATTACACGCCACATATTATTAAGGAAATTGAGGGAGAACCAATACCAGAAAATTTTACTACACCTAAATATACCACCATCGACAAACAACATTTTGAACCTGTAGTTCAAGGTATGTTTGACGTTTACAATAAGGGTACAGCTAAGTGGGTTCAAATACCTGGAATAGAAATCTGCGGTAAAACAGGTACGGCAGAAAATTTTGCAATAATTAATGGTGAAAAGACACAATTAACCGATCACTCTATCTTTATGGCATTTGCACCAAAAGACAATCCAAAAATTGCAATTGCAGTTTTTGTTGAAAATGGTTATTTCGGTAGTCGATTTGCAGGTAGAATGGCCAGCTTAATGATTGAACGCTATATAAAAGGTGAGATTTCAAGAACAGATATGGAAGATTTTGTTTTGAGACATACATTAGAACATGAGTATGCCAAGCCTTATTCTGATGAGCCGTTTGGTATTAACAGGCAAACAACTTTAGAGACTGTTTCGCCTGAAGAATACCAAAATATTATGCAGATTAAAGCAAATATTCCAAAAGACTAATCTATGCTAAGAGAAAATCAAAGACGATTTAAATTTGATTGGATAACCATTATCATTTTTCTGTTATTGGTTGCTTTTGGTTATGTTAATATTCTTTCTGCCTCGCATGTTGGAGAAATTACCAACTATTTTGATATGGGTCAACCCTATGGAAAACAAACGGTTTTTATTGGACTTACCTTTATTCTAATTATCCTAATACTATCCTTTGAAGCCAAGTTTTATGAACGGTTTGCCAGTATAATTTATATAGTGGCCATCCTATCACTACTTGGCTTGTTTATTTTTGGTAAAGATGTTAATGGTGCGCGGTCTTGGTATGGTATAGGCAGTATGACTATTCAGCCTAGTGAATTTGCAAAATTTGCTACCGCACTTGCTGTAGCAAAATATATTAGCGACTTACAAACTAATATGGAGACTCTAAAGGACCAAATTAGAGTTGCTGCTATTATATTTACACCTGCATTATTGATTTTACTTCAAAATGACGCAGGTAGTACTATAGTATATCTAGCATTCTTCTTTGTTTTCTACAGGGAAGGTTTACAGCAGGTTTATTTAATAGTAGCATTAGCCTTAATAATCCTTGCGGTTTTATCATTAAAATATGGATTAATTGTTACTTCTGTAATTGCTTCGATAATTCTATTAGTACGCTATTTTTTGAGAAAAAAGAAGCGAGCGTCACTCATCCAATACATCTTGGTTTTGATAATAAGTATAGGTTTTGCCTACGGTGTTAAATTGTTCTATGAGCATGGACTTAAACCACATCAGCAAAATAGAATAAGTCTTTGGTTAAGATTAGAGAAAGATCCCGCTAAGCTAGAGCGTATGAAAAAAGCGGAAGCATACAACCTTATTCAGTCTGAACAAGCCATAAGTTCTGGAGGTACATATGGAAAAGGGTTTTTGCAAGGAACAAGAACAACGGGGAAATTTGTTCCTGAGCAACATACGGACTATATTTTTAGTACTGTTGGTGAAGAATGGGGCTTCTTAGGTAGTAGTTTTGTTGTCATTTTGTTTGTGGCTTTAATTGTAAGGATATTATATCTAGCCGAATCACAAAAGTCCCAATTTAGTAGAGTTTATGGGTATGGCGTTGCTTCCATTCTTTTTGTCCATTTTACCATAAATACAGGTATGGTTATGGGTTTAATACCAACAGTTGGCATACCACTTCCGTTTTTTAGTTACGGTGGATCTGGTCTTTGGGGATTCACTATTCTGCTATTTATATTTATAAAACTTGATAGCAATAAAATAAATGAGTGGTAACAAAAAAGACCGACCAATTATGGACAGTCTTTTATAACAAGATAATACATCACTGCTATTAATCCATTTTCTAGCTAAACCCTAACTTTAAATGTTATTGACATTATATAGAAAAAGACACCAAGCACAGGTAAAAACAGTAGTAATACTAACCAAATCAACTTATCATTGAGATTCAACTTTGATCTAAGCACAACGATACACAGAAACAAGATAATTAGTATGTAACAACCTATGAAAAAATTTACCAATCCTGAGTCTACCACTGTCATGGTGTCTTTTTTTTGTTACATACCAAGTCTTTTTGATAACTAACTCTTCAAACTCTAAAAAAAAACTTGGGATGTAACTTTTAACCTATTTCTATTGACCTTGCCCTAATGAATAACCCCTAACACCGTCAAAAGTGTATAAGTTTTCCGTCTTAATGGCATCTATATCATACTTTATAGCTGCCTGTAATATCTCTACAATTTTTCTTTTTGACAATTCTTTCCCTTCTTTTGATGAATATCTGCATCGCCAGTGATCCGTACAGAACGTTTCGTTAAAACCATTTGGCCAAACTTTAATACCTCTATTTGTAATTAGAGTTAGTTTCAATTCATCATTATTTAGTTTTTGCAATTTTTCTGCTAGCTCATTTGCATCAGTACCATGCCAATCTACAAAAAGATCTACACCGACAACTTTCTTATCTCTTGATGGTTTTCTTTGATATTTTGGCAATATCAATGGTGTATTATCTTCAAAATAGACTTCTGGTAATTGCTTTGGTTTTTGACCTAAGTTAGAAACAACGGCCTCTGCAAATTCTTTTGTACCAACTCTTCTAGTACTCATGATTGGATCATAGATGTCATTGGTATGCACACCATCTTCAATAGTTTTAAGCCATGCATTTTGAATGTTTTCAGCAACATCATTTTGCCCAATATGATTTAACATCATTACTGCTCCATTTATTAATCCAGAAGGATTCGCTACATTTTTACCAGCTATATCTGGTGCAGATCCATGAATTGCCTCAAACATTGCGCATTCTTGTCCAATATTAGCCGAACCTGCTAATCCAACAGAACCAGTAATCTGTGCAGCAATATCCGAAACAACATCTCCATATAAATTTGGCATTACAATAACATCAAAATCTTCCGGTGAATCCGCAAGCAATGCAGAACCTATATCAACAATCCAATGTTCATTGATAATGTCTGGATACTTTGCGGCCACCTCATCGAATACCTGATGGAATAATCCATCAGTTTGTTTCATTATATTATCCTTAGTAAAACAAGTCACCTTTTTTCGACCATATTTTCTTGCATATTCAAATGCATAGGTCACAATTTTTTCACATCCTGGACGACTGATTAATTTAAGACATTGTACAACCTCATCTGTTTGCTGATGTTCAATCCCAGCATATAAATCCTCCTCATTTTCTCTAATAATTACAACGTCCATATCAGGATGTTTGGTGATAACAAATGGATGCAAACTACGGCATGGTCTTACGTTTGAGTATAAACCTAGAGTTTTTCTCATAGTAACATTAAGACTCTTATAACCGCCACCTTGAGGTGTAGTAATCGGTGCTTTAAGAAGTATTTTGTTCCTCCTAATGGTATCCCACGCTTCATCTGAAATCCCTGTAGAATTACCTGACAAATACACTTTTTCACCAACTTCAATTTCCTCAAAGGTCAAGTCTGCACCTGCAGCGTTTAGTATATTAAGTGTAGCGTCCATAATCTCTGGACCAATACCGTCACCCTTTGCTAGTGATATTTTAATCATAATACCTATTGTTTAATTTTGATGTGCAAATATTATTATTAATTTTCATATACTATTATATATGTTTTTTATAATAATCATAAACAAAAGTTATTGAAAATGATTTCATACTGTACCATTTCTCATAAAAATGACATAGGGAAAAAGAAAACTCATAAAGAACTTTAAGAAACTTTAACTATTGTTAGTTTGTGAGTACAACCTGAAATATCGTTGTACATTAGAAAAAAAGTGAAAGAATAAATGCACAAGAAAATCCTGTAATCGCTAAAATTGTAGTCATCAATGACCAACTTTGAAAAGTTTGTTTTTCATTTAATCCTAAATATTTTCCAACCAGCCAAAAACCACTATCATTAACATGAGACATTATGCTTGCACCTGCTGCAATTGAAATAACTAGGAGTGCTTTTTGAGGTTCTGAAATATCGTTAATCAATAATGGGGCAGTTAAACCAGCAGCTGTAATCATCGCCACAGTCGCAGAACCTTGTAAAATTCTAACAATAGCTGCAGACAAAAACCCAAATAGAATAATACTAATACCCATATCAGCGAAATAGTTAGCAAGCATTGTACCTGTACCTGTATTTACCAATACTTGCTTAAAGACTCCACCTGCTCCAGTAATTAATATTATTATGCCAGCTGGACCAAGAGATTTTGTTGATATGTCTAATAATTGAGATTTTGTGAATCCTTTATTTACTCCTAATAAATACCATGCAATTAAATTAGCAATAATCAGTGCACTAAAGGGGTGACCAACCATTCCAATCCAATCCAAAATAGTCTGAGAAATTGAACCTTGTTCTATCATGGGACTGTTCAAAATAGTATTCAAAACTATCAATACAATAGGTATAGCTATAATGATCATTATTGAAATTACAGGCGGTAACTGTTTATTTGATGTATTATTCTCTATTAATTCTGGAGCTACAACATTAATTTTTTTTGAAATGTATTTTGCAAATAAAGGCCCACAGAAAATAGCTGTTGGAAAACCCACAATAATTCCAAATAATATTACCCAACCTAAATCTGCATTTATAATATCTGCTACAGCAATAGGTCCTGGAGTTGGTGGAATAAAACTATGAGTTATTGCCAAACCTGCAAGCAAAGGGATACCATAAAGCAGCAATGATTTACCTGTTTTACGTTGTAGTGCATAAATCATTGGAACCAATATAATAAAGGCTACATCAAAAAACACTGGAATAGCTACAATGAAGCCTGTGAGCATTAATGCCCAAGATGAATACTTCTCTCCAAACTTATTCAGTAAATATGTAGCGAGCGCTTCAGCACCACCAGAATTCTCTAAGATTGCACCAAAAATGGCACCCAAACCAACTACAACAGCCACAAATCCAAGTGTATTACCCATACCTTCTTGAATGGTTTTTATTATAGATAATGGTGGCATACCAGATAAAACACCTACGGTGATACTTGCTAATAGCAAAGCAATAAATGCTTGGATTTTAAATCTTAGTATTAAAACCAAAAGTAAAACAACACCTACCATAACCGCACCTAAAAGTGAAAAGTCAATCATGATTGTTCCCAATTAGTATGAAAAAATTCATTTTCGTTAAATCCAATTTTCTGATAGGTATGGGCACCAAAATAATCTCGTTGAGCTTGGATTAAATTTGCAGGTAATCTATTGGTTGTAATTGCCACCCAATAATCATAAGCAGTATAGAAGGTATTTAGGCTTATTCGGTTTATCAAACCCGTATTAAGTATATTAATAATGCCTGATTCATTATTCTTTAAAAAAGAAATGATTTCCTCATTATCAAGATAATTTTTACCATCTTTTAAAAGAAAAATAGAGCGTTCCATAAAATCTGATCTTATGATACATCCATTAGTCCAGATTCGTGCAATCTCAGATAAATCTAAATCCCAATTATAAGATTGAGATCCATTTTTAATGAGTTCAAAACCTTGATGATGATTTATTTTTCTAGCAAACCTATAAGCAATCTCAAGATCATTCAAATCAATATTTTTATTAGAATTTTCAGATTTTATATCCTGTGATAGTTGAGTACGTTTAGATTTAAATGATGAGATATATCTTGCAAACACTGCTGATGACATCATCGTGTTCACAGAACCTAAATCAAAAGCTATTTTAGAGGACCAGGATCCAGTGCCCTTATTACCAGCCTTATCTAATATAGTGTCAATTATGTACGCATCGTTTTCCTTTTTAAGAAATATCTTAGATGTAATTTCTAAAAGATAACTCGATAAATCCGTTTGATTCCATTGATTTAAGATTAAAGCTATTTCATCGTTAGAATACTCTTCCTTCAGTAACGCATATATTTCTGCTAACAATTGCATTTCTACATATTCAATTCCATTATGAATCATTTTTACAAAATGACCAGATCCTTCATCTCCAACCAGAGTACAACATGGATTATTATTTTTATCCTTACCAGCTATTGCTTTTAATACTGGCGCAACAATTTCATATGCATTTTTGTCTCCACCAACCATTAGTGATGGACCTTTTAGTGCTCCTGTTTCTCCTCCTGAAACACCACATCCCAAGAAATTAACACATTCATTTTTTAATTCCTTTTTTCTTCTGTTAGTATCCACGAAAAAGGAATTACCACCATCTATAATAATATCTCCTTCTGATAATAACGGCAATAACTTATCAATTACTACATCAATAGCATTACCGGCCTTTATCATTATTAAAATTTTCCTCGGTCTTTCTAAAGAGCTTACAAACTCCGTCAAATCAGTAAAACCTAAAACTTCATTTTGAGAATTAACATTTTTCATAAAGTCAGAAACCATTGTTTCTTCACCTGCTGTACTTCTATTGTAAACTGAAAGTTTAAAACCTTTATTTGCAATATTGAGGCTAAGACTTCGCCCCATTACACCTAAACCAATAACTCCAAAAAATGATTTTTCCATTCTTATATATTTGAAATTATTTTATCTATGATTGAATCTGGATGTTCAGAAATATCTACATGAAGACCGTAATCTGGTATTTCTAAATCCTCAAATTGAGAATTAAGTAATTTGGAAGTCATATAATGACCTTTTCTAGTATCCATTCTTCTTTTGATAAGCTCTGATGTGCCTTTTAATAAAACCCAGTTAATATCAGTTTTGTAGTTAGAGCTAAGCAAGGCCCTGTACTTTTCCTTTAAAGCCGAACAGGCTAATACAGCACCTTCACTTTGTGACCAGATATTTATGTTATCTGCCAATGATAATAACCAAGGTAATCTATCTTCATCGTTAAGGCTTTTTCCAACAGACATTTTATCAATGTTTTGTTGTGGATGAAAATCATCAGCGTCATAGTATGGTAATCGCAATCTCTCTGACAAGCCTTTAGCAATTGTTGACTTACCAGAGCCACTAACTCCAAAAACGATTATTATCATTATTACAATTTATACACTCAAACTTGCCAGGCTCGCCTTAATAGTTTCAATTTTAGCTTTAGCATCTGCTTCTTTTTTTCGTTCTGATGCTACGACTTGCTCTGGAGCATTATTTACAAAGCGCTCATTAGAAAGTTTCTTCTGAACGGATTTTAAAAATCCTTCAGTATAATTTAATTCCTCAGTGAGTTTTTTTACCTCAGCTTCAACATCTATACTTCCCGCCATTGGAATGAAGTACTCATTAGATTTCACCCTAAAGGTTAAAGCGCCTTCCACAGCATCAGTTACATGTTTAAAGCTACTAAGATTACCCAATTTAATTATTACCTCATCAAAGGTTGAATTGCCATTCTCATTATTGATTAACAAACAGTCAATGGTTTCTTTAAAGGCAATATTCTTTTGTTTTCTAATATTTCTAATGCCAGAAATAACTTCAGACGCAAAATCAAATTCATTAATTAATCCTTCATTAACCGTTGTTTTTACAGGCCACTTTGATATAATAAGAGCTTGTTCTGGTGATCGTTTATCTATATACTGCCAAATTTCTTCAGTTAAGAATGGCATAAACGGATGAAGAACTTTAAGTAAATCCTCGAAAATTGAGATAACTTTTTCAAGAGTTGTCGTATCAATTGGCTGTTGATAGGCTGGCTTGATCATTTCTAAAGTCCATCCACAGAAATCATCCCAAATCAATTTATAAGTTGCCATGAGTGCGTCACTTAATCTATATTTACTAAAGTGATCCTCAATTTCAATTATTGTTTTTTGAAATTTAGTTTCGAACCAATCGAGAGCAATTTTGCTTGAATTTGGTTGACTAATTGTCTTATCAACCTCCCAGCCTTTAATTAACCTAAAGGCATTCCAAATTTTATTTGCAAATTTCTTTCCTTGGTCACACAATTCTTCATCGAACAACAAGTCATTCCCAGCTGCCGAACTTAATAATAATCCTACTCTTACACCATCTGCACCATATTGTTCAATAAGTTTTAAGGCATCAGGTGAATTACCAAGTGATTTAGACATTTTACGACGTTGCTTATCCCTTACCAAACCTGTGAGATATACATTCTCAAAAGGACGTTCGCCTTTAAATTCATATCCTGCGACAATCATTCGTGCCACCCAGAAAAATAAAATATCTGGTCCTGTAACCAAATCATTTGTTGGATAATAATACTTTATTTCCTCATTATCTGGATTTCTGATACCGTCAAAAACACTCATTGGCCATAACCATGAAGAAAACCACGTATCTAAAGCGTCATTATCTTGACGTATATCTTCCTTCTTAATAGATATACCTTTCTCACTAATTTGAGAATAAGCATCATCCAAATTTTTGGCTACTACAAAATCATTTTTTCCGTCACCATAATAGTAAGCTGGTATTTGTTGTCCCCAATATAACTGACGTGATATATTCCAATCACGAATATTTTCCATCCAATGTCTATAGGTGTTTTCAAACTTCTTTGGAAACAACTTAACATCTCCTGTTTTTAAGACGGCATCTATAGCTGGTTTTGCCAAATCTGTCATTTTTAAAAACCACTGATCGCTTAACTTTGGTTCAATTACTGCTTTTGTGCGCTCTGATGTACCTACCTTATTAATGTAATTTTCTGTTTTGACTAACTGACCAGATTCTTTTAGTTCCTTTGCAATAGCCTTTCTTACAACAAATCTATCTTGGTCTTCATAGTGCAATCCATAACTATTAAGTGATGCATCATCATTAAAAATATCAACTACCTCTAAATTATGTTTATCACCTAAAACTTTATCGTTTTCATCATGTGCTGGTGTAACCTTTAGACAACCAGTACCAAACTCAATATCCACATACTCATCTTCAATTATTGGTATAACTCTATTACAAATAGGAACAATTGCTTTTTTTCCTTTAAGGTGAGTAAATCTTTCATCATTTGGATTAATGCAAATCGCCGTATCACCAAAAATTGTTTCTGGTCTTGTCGTTGCAATTGTCAAGGTTTCGCCACTTCCTTCAACTTTATATTGCAAATAATATAACAAGCCTTGTTTTTCAACATATTCTACCTCTTCATCTGATAATGTAGTTTTTGCCTCAGGGTCCCAATTCACCATTCTAAATCCTCGGTAAATAAGTCCTTTGTTATATAAATTGATGAAAACATCTATTACTGCTTCAGACATATCGTCGTCCATAGTAAATTTTGTTCTATCCCAATCACAAGAACAACCTAACTTTTTTAATTGTTCTAGAATTACACCTCCATATTCCTCTGTCCAATCCCAAGCATGTTTTAAAAACTCATCTCTAGTTAGGTCATTTTTATCAATACCCTGATCTTTAAGTTTAGCTACTACTTTTGCTTCTGTTGCAATAGAAGCATGATCTGTACCAGGCACCCAGCATGCATTCTTACCCAATAGTCTAGCTCGTCTAATTAATACATCCTGAATCGTATTATTTAGCATATGGCCCATGTGTAATATTCCTGTTACATTAGGAGGAGGAATAACAATGGTATAAGGTTCTCTTTCGTCTGGAACAGAATGAAAATAATTGTGCTCCATCCAATAGTCATACCACTTCTTCTCTACTGACAATGCATTATATTTTGATGGGATTTCCATATTTTGGTATTGTTTTTGCTAAGTAACTGACAAAAGTACTTATATTTCTTTTTTTGAAAAACAATTAGTGTACTAATATGTGTCAATACAGTGAAATACTGTTAAATACAATGCATTACATCTAATTAATTTTGTTGACATTAAAAAAGTAAGTAGTTTTATAATATCAATTTAAAATTTAAATGATGAAAAAATTAATAGCAGTTTTATTTGTAGGAATGATGAGCCTTGGACTATATGCTCAAGACAAAAAAGTCGCAAAGATTGAGTTTAAAACAGAGATCATTGATTATGGTACTATTGAAAAGGGTGCTGATGGTGTAAGAGTATTTGAATTTACAAATACAGGAAATGCTCCATTGATTATATCTAATGTTAAGTCTACTTGTGGATGTACAGTTCCTAAAAAGCCGAAAGAACCAATTATGCCAGGGGAAACTGGGGAAATTGAAGTAAAATACGACACTAACAGAGTTAACCCTATTAGAAAGACAATTACAGTAATTTCTAATGCAGAAAGACCTACCGTAGCACTTAAGATTAAAGGTTTGGTTGTAGACCCAAGTAAAACGAGTGTCTTAGAAAAGAAAAGTAAAAGTATGATTGAGCAATAAGTCAATCAGCAAATATTAAGTTACATGAGCTCTCAATTTGAGGGCTCATTTATTTTAAAAGCGTCATCTAACCTAAACTTAAATAGCATATTTTTACCATTCCGTTCAATTCGCAACCTAATTGGCTTACCTGTTTTACCATGCAAAATTCTGTTAATTTCAGGTAGTTTAAAATCATAGGCTTGCTTACCATTAATATTTATTAAAACATCACCTACTCTTAATCCGGATTGATAAGCATTAGAAGAAGCCCTTAACTCTACAATTTTATAGGCTGGTTTTAATTTCATGATATAATTAATCGAGAAATTAATCTGCACTGAATTATCGTTTCTATTATCACCAAAATTATCATAGGAGGGCATCCTAATTTCTTCATTAACAAAAACAGAACCGTTGTGTTCTAGGACAATACCACTATTATTATAAGTAAATGCATCTTTGAAATAACTATTCTTCTTCAAGTATAATCTACCATTGCTATAGTCAAAAAACAGATTAAAACGTTTTAAAATATCACCACCCAAACTACCATTTCTTTCTTTAAAAATTTTGGTTTTGTCTATTGATGTTGAATCAGGAAATGCAACATTTGCCTTTGATAGCATAAAATCACTTATTGTAAATTGCTCTACTTTAGATCGCTTTCCATAAACCGAACCACTTAATCCTTGTCCTAAATAGTCATGGAAAATCATGTTTTCCTTAGGAAATAATCCCAATGATTCATCTTCAAAAAGCCATAGTGCGTCACTACTGCCAGTATCTATTAGTAACTTAACATCTTGTTGCTGATTATCTATTGTAACCTTTGTATCAATAAAGGGCTTTCTGCCATGAATTGACATTGGTATTGATTTCCATTTTTTTGAGTTCTTCGGTTTAAATGAGTTGGCTTTATGCAATCTCAAATATTTTGAACTGTAATTAACTTCTACCACGAAATCCTTGAACACATCATATCCAATAATGCCATGAACTAGTACTCCTAATCTTGGAGTAAAATTTATTGCTTCGTCAAAAACAACAAATAAATCCTGATTGACGCTACCAACATTACCAATTTTAAAAGTATTCTGGGTAGATCGTAGAGCCTTAAATTTACCTTCCGCACCTAAGCCATGTAAATAAAATGTCTTTGCATTTTTTAGGTCTAAAGAATCCTTTTCAGATAAATTGAAAAGAATAGGTTTACTAACTCCTGTATCTAATACAAAGGACAATTCTACTCCATTAACTTCAATAGGAACTATTATAAGATTGCTTATAAACTCAAAGTTTATGCGATCACTAACATTGTCATTTAAAATAAAATTACCTTGAGCATTTAAATGAAGTATATTAAATGAAAAGAAGAAAAATGTTATATAAATGTAAAAGCGCCTCAATACAGCTGTGATTTTATTTTAAGTTACGAATCTTTAACTTAAGACATTTTTTAATTGTAATTTTTTAAATAAACTTTAAGAATTTTCAGAACTTTGTAACCTAAACAATCTGTAAATGCCAGAAATTTCGAAAAAAGGCCATAACATGCCTCAATCACCAATTAGAAAATTGGTACCCTATGCAGAAGAAGCAAATAAAAAAGGTAAAATAGTTTATTATCTAAATATTGGTCAGCCCGATATTAAAACACCTACAATAGCACTAGATGCTGTCAAAGTTCATTCTTTAGATATTTTGGCCTACTCTAGATCTGAAGGTTCTGAGGAATACCGAATGAAAATTGCTAAATATTACAAAAAAAATCATATTGATATAACACACAATGACATTATTGTAACTACTGGAGGTAGTGAAGCTTTGCTTTTTGCATTTGGTAGCATTATGGATGAAGATGACGAATTAATAATACCTGAACCATTTTACGCAAATTATAATGGTTTTTCAACAGCCTCTGGTATTAAAGTAGTTCCTGTTATTTCTAAAATTGATAATAATTTCGCATTACCTCCAATCGAGGAATTTGAAAAACTAATAACTCCAAATACCAAAGCAATTTTAATTTGTAATCCAGGTAACCCTACAGGATACCTTTATTCAAAAGAAGAAATTAAAAAATTAGCATCTATAGTTAAAAAACATGATTTATTCTTGATTGCAGACGAGGTATATAGGGAATTTGTCTACGATGGTATTGAACATTATTCCATACTGCAAGAACCTGGTTTAGAAGAACATGCAATAGTTATAGACTCGGTATCTAAGCGATACAGTATGTGTGGTGCAAGAATAGGGTATTTAGTATCAAAGAATAAAGAAGTTATACAAACCGCCTTAAAATTTGCACAAGCGAGGTTAAGCCCTCCCACTTTAGCGCAAATTGCGAGTGAAGCTGCCTTAGATACTCCTCAAAGCTATTTTGACGATGTCATTAATGAGTATGCAAAACGTCGGAATGTATTGATTAGAGAATTAGAAAAAATTGATGGTGTTAAGGTCGCCAAGCCAAATGGGGCGTTTTATTGTATTGCAGAACTTCCCGTGAAAAATAGTGATGATTTTGCAAAGTGGCTACTAGAATCATTCGACTATAATAATAATACTGTAATGGTAGCTCCAGCTGCCGGATTTTACTCTACACCTGGTGTTGGTCAAAATCAAATTCGTATAGCATATGTCTTGAACGAAGAAAGTCTTCGAGCTGCTGTAAAAATTTTAGCAGAAGCACTAAAAGTATACAAGGATTAATGAAAATTGAGCAAAACATTTCATTAAAACCATACAACACTTTTGGTATTGATGTCAACGCCAAATCATATTGTAATATTTCATCAATTGATGAATTAATCCTGTGTTTAGAAAAGTACAAAGAAGAAAAACTATTCATATTAGGTGGAGGAAGCAATATGCTACTTACCAAAGACATTGAGGCTTTAGTGCTCCATATTAACCTCAAAGGAATAAGTATAGTTGAGGAAAATGAAAATTGGGTAACGGTTAAAGCAATGGCAGGTGAAAATTGGCATGAATTTGTGCTATGGACGTTGGAGCAAAACTATGGTGGTGTTGAAAATCTATCATTAATTCCTGGAAATATTGGTACTGCACCTATTCAAAATATTGGTGCCTATGGTGTTGAGCTTAAAGATGCCTTTGTTAGTTGCGAGGCAATTGATATTAAAAATCAAAAGTTAAAGACCTTCACTAACGAAGAATGTAAATTCGATTACCGGGAATCTATCTTTAAGCAACAGTTAAAAGGAAAGTATATAATCACAAGTGTTAACTTAAAACTCTCGAAGAAAAATCATAAACTTCATTTAGATTATGGTGCTATCCATGACCAATTGCATTCATCAGGTATAACAGATCCAACAATACATAACGTATCTGATGCCGTAATAAATATTAGGCAGAGTAAATTACCAGACCCAAAAGAAATAGGTAATAGCGGAAGCTTTTTTAAAAATCCTGTTATCTCAACTGAAGACTTTAATGAACTTAAACTAAATTTTCCAGAAGTTCCCTCATACAAAGTTTCTGACACTGAAGTTAAAATTCCAGCAGGTTGGCTAATTGAAAAAGCTGGTTTTAAAGGAAAACGATTTAATAATTACGGAGTACATCAAAAACAAGCTCTTGTTTTGGTAAATTATGGCGATGCCAAAGGAGGTGATATTCATAAACTAGCATTACTAATCAAAGCTACAGTAAAGCGTATTTTTAAAATTAATATTCATACTGAGGTGAATATTATATAATACAAAAGTCACAACAAAATGTGTGACTTTTGAATCTAGAATAATTTCTTAATATGCTATTAATCAAATTTTTATGAAGGAAAAAATTATTCTAAATATTTTAACTTAATTAGCGTTAAAAGTGTATTTAAGTATATTTACATTAATTATCCTGATTTGGATCTTTCATTTAATAAATTAACATTTTGAGTATTACACCAATAGAGCAAAAAATTATAGAGCTTTTAGAAAAAGAGGACAAACGAGCCATTAATCTTTTGTATGAACACTACTCAAACAGTCTTTATGGTGTTATTTTAAAAATTACCGTTAATGAAGAAATTGCTGAAGACGCACTGCAGGAGACATTTGTTAAAGTTTGGAAAAATGCGAGAAAATATGATTCAAGCAAAGCAAAACTCTTTACCTGGCTATTCAGAATTGCAAGAAATACAGCCATAGATAAACTTAGAAGTTTTAACAACAGGTATCATAAGGAAGTCCAAATTGACACTTCTAACGTATATATTCTACCTTCAAGTAATTTAAACCAAGATGTTTTGGATATAAAAGAGCATGTAGGCAGACTAGAAGAAAAGTACCAGATTGTGCTAAAAGCCTTGTTTTTTGAAGGCATGACTCAACAAGAGGCAAGTGATGAATTAAACATTCCCTTGGGTACGATTAAATCTAGATTAAAAATAGGATTACGTGAATTGAAAAAAGTTTACGACCCTTAAAATTTTTTAAAATGGAAACAGAATTACATAAATTTTTAAAGTCTGACCTTCTTAATAAATATTTAGTAGGAGAAACTTCTCTGAAAGAAACTCAAGAAGTTGAATACTTTATTGCCAAGTACCCTGAAGCATCATTAGCATATGATAAGCTTCAGAAGAATTTAGAAATTATAGCTAAAGCTGGTGCTGTAGATGTTCCTAAGCACGTACTAAAAGACATTTTGAAAACTTTAGATGAAGAAAATCAAACTAAGGTTATACAATTAGTACAGCATAAGAAAACTCAATGGTACAGTATTGCCGCAAGTGCTGCTGCAGTTTTATTTGCTGTTACATCCTTCTTTTTATACCAAAAAAATCAAAATTTACTTGATGAAAATAATGTTGTAATTGATGAAATTTTTGACTTGAGAAGTGATATTGAAAATAACAACAATAAACTTGGTGAACTGTCTGATCTATTAATGAAATTAAATAATCCAGATGCTAAAAAATATGTGCTGACAGGCAATGAAAGAGCTAAAAACCTAAAAACAGTAGCATATATTAATCCGGTTGATAAAACCTCTATGATTGACGTCATTACATTACCTCAGTTGCCTGAAGAACAACACTACCAAATTTGGGCGGAGCTTCAAGACAGAATGGTAAACCTGGGAATCCTAGATGAATCTGATCGTAAATTGAAACCAATTCCTTATATGGAAGATGCACTTGCATTAAGTATTAAAATCGGTACAAAAGGTGAAGAAACCAATGAAAACAATACCGAAGTAGCTGAGATTTCACTTAAGGATAATTAATCTTAATATAAAGAATTAAAAAAGGCGCTTAATAAGCGCCTTTTTGTTTTCTACTCTTTTTCAAAAAGTGTCTTATGGATTATTCCGCCAATAATTGCACCTGCAATAGGTGCCACCCAAAATACCCATACTTGTGCAAGATGTCCTCCATCTGAAAACAAAGCCTGACTTAAAGATCTTGCAGGATTTACAGATGTATTTGAAATTGGAATACTTATTAAATGAATAAGTGTTAATGCCAAACCAATGGCTATTGGAGCAAATCCTTTTGGAGCCCTAGCATTTGTACTCCCTAAAATTACCAATAAGAAAAATGCAGTCAGAACCATTTCTGCTATTATTACAGATGTCAATCCATAACCGTCTGGTGATAACTCGCCGTAACCGTTAGAAGCAAATCCTCCTACGGATTCAAATCCAGATTTACCTGACACAATAAGATACAAGACTGCCGCAGCAGCAATTGCGCCAACAACTTGTGCAATAATGTAACCGATTAAATCCTTAGCTTCAAACTTTCCTCCTGCCCAAAGTCCTAATGAAACGGCAGGATTAAAATGTCCTCCAGAAATATGCCCTACAGCATAAGCCATTGTTAGTACCGTTAAACCAAAGGCGAGAGCCACCCCTACGAAGCCAATTCCTAATTCAGGAAAACCTGCAGCAAAAATAGCACTACCACAACCTCCAAAAACAAGCCAAAAAGTTCCAAAGAACTCTGCGAATAATTTTTTCATAATTGATATAATTAATTAGTTATTAATAATGTGACACATTGATTTTTCTTAAAGTCACAATCTAAATTAATTGAAAAAAAATAAAGTAAAAGCTTATCTTTGTACCTCATTTAAGTCTTGACATGAAACTACTATTACTTACACTTGGTTTATTGGCTTTAGCAGTTGCCGGAATTGCAATTAAGATATGGGCAAAAAAAGATGGTGAATTTGCTGGAACCTGTGCAAGTCAAAATCCAATGCTTAATCAAGATGGTGAAGCCTGTGGGTTCTGCGGTAAAACACCAGATCAATTCAAAGACTGCAAAGAACCTCAACATTCTTAATACTTAATGAGCTTAACTACTATACTATTTGTAGCGTTTATTGCAGTAGTAAGTATTCAAGCTGGCTATTACCTATGCTTTCTTTTTTCCTTTGCTATTAAAAGTTCAGAAAAGAAATTAAAACATAATCTTCCGCTATCAGTAATTATTTGCGCAAAGAACGAAGAAGAGAACCTAAAAGAATCTCTACCTACAATTATAAATCAGAAATACGGGAATTTTGAAATTGTTTTGGTTAATGACAGTTCCTCGGATAACACCTTAGAAGTCATGAAGGAATTTCAATCAAAACATGAAAATATTTCATTGGTGGATGTAAAGGTAAATGAGGCTTTTTGGGGAAACAAAAAATATGCATTAACACTTGGAATCAAAGCAGCAAAAAATGATTTCTTAGTTTTTACAGATGCAGATTGCACTCCAGTTTCTGAAGATTGGCTGGCTAATATAAGTGGACACTTTTCAAATTCAAAATCAATTGTTTTGGGCTATGGAGCTTATTCAAAAAAGTCATACTCTCTACTCAACAAACTTATTCGATTTGAAACTTTAATGACTGCTTTACAATATTTCTCTTATACCAAATTAGGGATACCTTATATGGGTGTTGGAAGAAATATGGCTTATAGAAAAGAATTGTTTTTTAATAATTCTGGTTTTAAGGAACATATGCATATTAAGTCTGGCGATGACGATTTATTTATTAATGAAGTGGCTACAAGCCAAAATACGGCTATTTGCTATACTAAGGATAGTTTTACAATTTCTCAGCCTAAAGCAAGTTTTCTGGATTGGTTTAATCAAAAACGTAGGCACATTAGCACTGCCAAATTGTACAAACCTAAACATAAGTTCTTGTTAGGTCTATTTTATTTCAGTCAAATAATGTTTTGGATAATAGCACTTCTGTGCTTTATTTTTATAAACAACTGGCTGATACTTGTTTTATTCTTATCCAGAATTTTGATTCTAATAGTGTGTACTGGCTTAACGTCTTCTAAACTAAATGAAAGGGACTTAATAGTCTTCACTCCTCTTTTAGATTTATTTTTAGTTATCTCCCAATTATTTATCTTTATTGCTAATCTCATATCTAAACCCAAGCATTGGAATTAACAGAAGCAATTAATAGAGCAAAGCAAAATGATCAGATTGCATTTAATTTCTTGTTAGATAGCTTTTGGAATGATGTTTATGCTTTTCAATTAAAGCGTACTAAAAATGAGAATGATGCAGAAGATATTACCATTCAAACCTTTTCAAAGGCTTTTGATAAAATTGATACTTACAAGGATAAATACAAGTTTAAAACTTGGTTAATTACCATTTCTAAAAATATCCATATTGATTTAGTAAGATCACAGAAAAAATCAATTAGAAATACATCTAAAGATAACGAAGACCACTACTTCGACATTATCGATGACTCTCCTTCACCTGAGGATAAAATTATTACCGAACAGAATTTAGCTAATCTTCTGAGAGATATAAAAAAATTAAAACCCCACTACCAAGAGGTTATTAACTTAAGGTATTTTCAAGAATTGAGTTACAAAGAAATTTCAGAAGAGTTAAATGAACCTATGAATAATGTTAAGGTAAAACTTCTTAGAGCCAAAAAACTACTGGCTGAAATAATTACCAAAAGCTAATGTTTAAGGCATTTAAAAAGTTAGGACCAGGACTACTATTTGCAGGTGCGGCGATTGGTGTATCACACTTGGTTCAATCCACAAGAGCTGGAGCTGATTTCGGGTTAGGTCTATTATGGGCATTACTACTAGTAAATTTATTTAAATACCCATTCTTTCAGTTTGGCCCAAGATATGCCGCAGCAACTGGTGAGAATCTATTACAAGGGTATTATAAATTGAATAAAGGGATATTGATTGTCTACTTTATTTTAAACTTGGCCACAATGTTTACAATTCAAACGGCTGTTACAATCGTAACTGCCGGACTGGCAAATTCTCTTTTTGGTGATATTAGTATATTAAATAGTCAGTCTCTTGGTATATCTAGTATTCAGATCTGGACTATGATAATTTTAAGCATTTGCCTACTATTTCTATTCATTGGTAAGTATAGTGCATTAGATAAACTCATAAAATTCATAATTATAATCTTAACCATAAGCACATTGGTTGCGGTTGGTTTTGCCATTATAGAAAACACCAATGAAATTTCTTTAAGACAAGTATTGCCACAAAACTCTTTGGAAATTGCATTCTTAATCGCCTTTATGGGTTGGATGCCTGCTCCATTAGATATTTCGGTCTGGCATTCCATCTGGGCAGTAGAAAAAAAGAAAGACGAGAAGAAATTCTCTCCAAAAACAGCATTATTAGATTTTAATATTGGTTATATAGGTACTATTATTCTTGGTATTGCATTTTTATCTCTTGGATACCTTGTAATGTATAATACGGGAGAAACTTTTAGCGATAAAGCCTCGGTATTTTCAAATCAACTCATTGATCTTTACACAAGTACTTTGGGTAAATGGGCTTTTGTAATTATAGGAGTTGCAGCATTGACCACAATGTTTAGTACAACAATTACAACTTTAGATGCGTCACCGAGAGCAATGACAAACAGTATGGAGTTATTACTTAAGAAATCTTTTCCTAGAGGATATTTCTTTTGGATATTAGTTCTCACGATTGGCACTTTGGTTATTTTCTTTGCCTTTATTTCAGAAATGGGATTATTGATTAAAATAGCAACGATCCTTTCCTTTATTACAGCTCCATTTTATGCCATTATAAACTTAAGACTTATTACCAGTAAACACACTCCAAAAGAATGGCAACCAAACTTAAAACTAAGGATTTTATCATGGTTTGGAGTCGTATTTTTAATAGGATTCAGCATCTGGTACCTAACAACTATTTAAGATTATTTTAATTTATTACTTCGTATCTTTGCTTCCTGAAATTGAAATTACATGGAAACGAAAGTTGCTTCAAATATATTACCAGAGCGTAAACCAAAATGGCTTCGTGTAAAATTACCAACAGGTAAAAAATATACCGAATTAAGAGGACTTGTTGACAAATACAAATTAAATACAATTTGTACTTCTGGTAGTTGTCCAAATATGGGTGAGTGTTGGGGAGAAGGAACAGCAACATTTATGATCTTAGGGAATATTTGTACACGTTCTTGTGGGTTTTGTGGTGTAAAAACGGGTAGACCTGAGACCGTAGATTGGGATGAACCTGAAAAAGTTGCTCGTTCTATCAAGATCATGCAAATAAAGCATGCCGTATTAACAAGTGTAGATAGAGATGATTTAAAGGATATGGGAAGCATTATGTGGGCAGAAACAGTTAAAGCTGTAAGAAGAATGAATCCAGAAACTACACTTGAGACTCTTATTCCAGACTTTCAAGGTATAGAACGTCATATAGACAGAATCATTGATGTTGCACCAGAAGTGGTCTCACATAATATTGAAACTGTAAGACGCCTTACTCGCGAAGTAAGGATACAAGCAAAATACGAACGTAGCATGGGTGTTTTAAAATATTTAAAACAGCAAGGCCAGCGACGAACTAAATCTGGGATTATGCTAGGTCTAGGTGAAGCGCGAGAAGAAGTTATCGAAACTTTACATGATTTAAGAGAAAATGATGTTGATGTCGTAACCATTGGGCAATATCTACAACCAAGTAAAAAGCACCTACCTGTTAAACGATTCATTAATCCAGACGAGTTTAAAGAATACGAAGAAATTGGACTTGGTCTTGGGTTTAGACATGTGGAAAGCAGTGCTTTAGTTAGGTCTTCATACAAAGCACAGAAACATATTAATTAATGATTGCTATTGCCATAAATGGTTTTGGTAGAATAGGAAGACGTGTTTTTAGGTTAGCGCTTCAAAATCCCAAAATAAAAATTGTTGCAATTAATGATTTGGCAGATGCCAAAACATTAAGTCATTTGTTAAAGTATGATAGCATTCATGGTGTTCTTAATGAGACTATATCATACAATGAGGATCACATCATAATTAATAATCAGCAAATACCTTTATATAACCACTCTCATCCACGAGATATAGATTGGTCTAAAGTAAAACCTGATTTTGTAATTGAATCTACTGGTAAATTTAAGTCAGAAGAAGTATTACAGCAACATATTAATAATGGTGCAAAAAGAGTAATATTATCCGTACCTCCACAACAAGACAATATAAAAACAATTGTTTTAGGTATAAATGATGATAGTATAGATGCAAATGATACTATTATTTCAAATGCTTCATGTACAACAAACAATGCTGCTCCTATGATTTCTATCATAAAAGAGCATCTTGGTATTAAACAAGCATATATAACCACGGTACACTCCTATACTACGGACCAAAGCCTTCATGATCAACCTCATCGGGATCTGAGACGTGCAAGAGCTGCAAGTCAGTCAATTGTACCAACAACGACTGGTGCAGCAAAAGCGTTAACAAAAATTTTTCCTGATTTATCAGATGTTATTGGTGGTTGCGGTATCAGAGTTCCTGTCGCAAATGGTTCACTTACTGACATTACAATTAATGTAAAAAAGCAAACTACAATAGAAGAAGTAAACAACCTCTTCAAAAATGCCGCAACAGGAAAACTTAAAGGTATTTTACAATATACTGAAGATCCAATTGTATCAATTGACATTGTCGGAAATCCCCATTCATGCATATTTGATTCTCAAATGACCTCTGTTATCGGAAACATGGTGAAAATAGTGGGTTGGTATGACAATGAAACAGGTTACAGTTCAAGAATATTAGAATTAATTTGCAATTTATCGGAGAAAACATCACTTTTGTCGAATAAATAATTATATTTGTTCAATTAAGAGAGCTGAAATGTCCCGAATCAAATATTATATATTTGTTTTTTTAGCAAGTTTTTGTAGCCTAGTTTTCGCACAACAAGATGAAGTCGAAGACGTGGACATGCTTGCTCTACGCCAACAAAACTACGAAGATCAAGCCAAGCTAGAGAGTGATCGTGGTGACTACTTTAATGCTATTGATAATCTTAACAAAGCACTAGATGTTGCAATAAAAATTGATGATAAATCTAGTCAAGGCATTATATACACAAAAATTGCCAAAGCTCAGTTCCTTGTAAATGAGCACAATCAAGCAAAAGTATCACTAACAAACGCACTTAATATTCAAAGAGAGATAGATGATTATGGTAATCGAGCAGTAAGTTATAATATTAAAGGAGTTTTCTTAAGTGCTCAAGAAGATTATGAAAATGCCCTAGATTATTTTAAATCCGCAAAAAATTTATTTGAGCAGGAAGATTTAGAAGAATACGTTTCGGAAGTTACGTTAAATGAAGCTAAAGCACATATTGCCCTAGAACAATACGAGGAGGCTAAATCTCTACTTGAACGAACAATTATAATAGCCAAAAAATACGATCAACAAAGATTACTAAGCAGTGCGTTGATACAATCAGGTAAGGTATCATGTGCAATAGGAAGTCATGATTTAGCATACACTCAAGTAAATGAAGGGCTCGAAATCGCACAAACAAACAACCTTACAGACAATGTTAATACAGCCTACAGTACTTTGAGTGAAATTTATAATAATGATGGCGATTATAAAAAATCATTATTATATCTAAAACAGCACATAAAACTATCTGATTCTTTATTGCATATACAAAGAGAGAATTTAAGTGCAGGACTATCTGGCCAATATATTAATGCATATAAAAATGCTGAAAACGCGCAATTAAAGGCTCAAATTGAAGAGGTAAGCGCTGAAAGTAATTTTACAAGAATTACAACAATTCTAAGTATTGCATTAATTACAATATTATCCTTGCTGACCCTGTCTCTGTATAAAAACAATAACATAAGGCTCAAAACTAATAACATGCTTCATAAGAAGAATGATGAGCTTATCGTTGCAAAAGAAAAGGCAGAGCTAGCATCTAAAACAAAGGCTAACTTTTTATCAACTGTAACCCATGAATTACGTACTCCTTTATATGCAGTTACAGGTTTAACAAGTATGTTGTTAGATGAAAACCCAAAAGAACATCAGATACCTCATTTAAAATCACTCAAATTTTCAGGTGATTATTTGTTAACATTTATTAATGACATACTTCAAATTAATAAGATTGAAGCTAATAAGGTTGAACTGGATCCAGAAAGATTTAACCTTAAAACAAAAATTGAAAATGTAATGTCAGCTCTCAGTAATTCGGCTAAAGATAACGGCACCAAATTACATTTTAAATATGAAGATGGTCTCCCAGAAACCTACTTTGGAGACCAACTTAAGATTTCCCAAATCTTAATTAACCTACTTGGTAATGCTATTAAATTCACAAAAGATGGTGACATCTGGGTCAGAGCGCATAAAGTAGATCAAAAAGACAAGATCTGCAATTTACGCTTCGAAATTGAAGACAATGGTATTGGTATTACAAAAGAAAAACAAGACCAAATGTTTGAGAGTTTTTCTCAAGGTTCTGTACAAATAAACAGAAAGTATGGCGGAACTGGTCTTGGTTTATCAATTGTAAAAGGACTTATTCAAATTCTAAAAGGAAAGATTTACCTAAAGAGTGAGCTTGGAAAAGGCACAACATTCTTTTTTGAAATTCCATTAGAAGTTGCTGAAAAGTCTAAAATCAAAAAAGTTGAAGACGACAAAAAACCAAGTAAAATGGAAGGTTTAGATTTAAGCGGAGTAAAAATTCTTGTTGTAGAAGACAACAAAATCAATCAAATGATTACAAAAAAGATCCTAAATAAAATGGGATTACATTGTGATGTTGTTGACAATGGCGAAGCCGCTGTGGAACAAGTTCGTAAGGTTGAATACAAAGTTGTTTTAATGGACATTCATATGCCTGGAATTAGCGGATTAGAAGCAACAAAAATCATTAGAACCTTTGATAAAGAATTAACCATTTTTGCCCTAACTGCCGTAACACTTGAAGATAAGATGCACGAGTTTGGTGAAGCTGGTTTTAACGATATTATCTCTAAACCGTTCAAGCAAGAAGACTTCGAGAACAAACTTTACGATGTACTTACAGGTAAAGAAGTTGTTTCAAGTTTCTTCTAAATAACAAATGATGTTATTTGCTTTTTGAAGTTATCTGCATCATCAATTTTTGTCTGAATTGGCAAATAAAATAGGTTTTCATTTAGGCTATCATTATCAGACAATCTCATATAATCTTTTTCAGTAGTTAATATAAGTTCCTTTTGACTTAACATTTCAATTTCAGAAGTTCTAAAATTGTGATGATCAGGATACTCAATATGATCAAATATCAAACCTTGTTTAGCAAGATATTCAACTAATGGTTTAGCATTTGCAATACCAGTTACCAATGTAAATTTTGATAGATCTTTTAATTTTAAGGTAGTTTTTAACCCAATAACATCCGTAGCATAATCTATATAACTAAAAAAAATACTTTGGTTAGATTTTAGCTTTAAACGCTCTCTATATTGCTCTTTCTCTGTTTCTGTTATTCCTATTGTGCATTTTGTTACCACAACAATATCAGCTCTATTTTTACCAGATCTTGGTTCCCTAAGGTTACCTGTTGGTAAAACATAATCTTTAAAATATGGATTACTATATGAGGTCAACAATATATTTAATCCTGCACGCACTTTTCTGTGCTGATAGGCATCGTCAAGTAAAATAACATCAGGAGGAGAAGACAATTGCAATAATTTAGAAATACCATTCTGTCTATCACTGTCCACAGCTACTTTTATGCCATCAAACTTTTTAAAAAACTGAAATGGTTCATCACCAATTGAGGAGGCTGAAGCATTTTCATCACCCAAAACAAATCCTTCGGTACTGCGCTTATAACCTCTACTTAAAGTTGCAACGGATTTCTTTTTATGCAATAAAGAAATTAATAATTCAATCATAGGCGTTTTTCCAGTACCACCAGTACTTAAATTCCCAACACATATAATAGGTACGTTATAAGATTTTGACTTTAATATTCCATTATCATAACACCAGTTTCTCAACCACGTTACGATATAGTATATTGGCATTAATGGAAATAATATAATTCGGATGAATTTCATTGCTACTAAAATATGCTATTTTTGATACAAATTACTAATTATGATAGTACAAGACGTTATTAATCACCTACACGATTTGGCACCATTGAGTTATGCTGAAGATTTTGATAATGTAGGTTTATTAGTTGGTGATAAAAACCAAAAAGTTAATGGAATCCTCGTCACTTTAGATACTCTAGAAGCTGTGGTAGATGAGGCCATTGAAAACAACTGCGACCTTATTGTTAGTTTTCACCCAATCATATTTAAAGGTTTAAAAAAAATTACTGGAAAATCCTATGTAGAGCGTGTTGTAATAAAAGCTATCAAGAATAATATTTCAATTTTTTCAATCCATACAGCATTAGACAATGCCATTGAAGGTGTTAATTCCATTATATGTGATCAATTAGGATTAGAAAACAAAAGGATTCTTATACCTCAAACGGGTACTATTAAAAAATTACAGACCTATGTACCAAAGGAAAAAGCATTAGAATTGAGAGAAGCATTGTTCAATGCTGGTGCTGGAAGCTTAGGCAATTACGAGTCTTGTAGTTTCAATGTAGAAGGAAAGGGCACATATTTAGGTAATGACGATTCTAATCCGGCAATTGGTAAAAAAGGAGAGCTTCATTCTGAAGATGAAACCTCAATTTCTGTTGTCTTCAAAAAACATCTAGAAAAACAAGTCTTAAAAGCTCTCCTAACTACGCACCCTTATGAAGAGGTAGCTTATGAAATATTCACGCTCAATAACACTGACGCAAATACTGGTATGGGTATGGTTGGTGTGTTAAGTAAGCCAATGGAAGCGACTAAATGTTTAGAATTTGTGAAAAACACATTCAAATCTGCATGTATAAGACATTCAAAATTATCATCAAAACAGATTAAAAAAATTGCTGTTTTAGGAGGTTCTGGTAGTTTTGCAATTGATGCTGCAAAAGCCTCTGGTGCAGATTTGTTTATAACTGCAGATTTAAAATATCACGATTTCTTTACTGCAGAGGATGATATCATAATAGCCGACATCGGACATTATGAAAGCGAACAGTTCACAAAATCGTTTTTAGTAGACTATCTCTCGAAAAAAATTACTAGTTTTGCAATCATTTTATCAAAGACAAATACAAATCCGGTTAAGTATTTATAATTATGGCAAAAAAAGCTGAAGTTTCTGTCGAAGAAAGATTAAGAGCATTATACGATTTACAATTAATTGACTCTAGAGTAGACGAAATAAGAAATGTCAGAGGTGAACTTCCTTTAGAAGTTAGAGATTTAGAAGATGAGGTTGAAGGGCTTACAAAGCGGTTAGAAAAATTAAATGACAGTTTAGCTGTTATTGATGACGAGATTAAAGGAAAAAAGAACCTAATAGAAGAGGCCAAGGCTTTAATTAAAAAGTACAGTGAGCAACAAAAAAATGTTAGAAATAACAGAGAATACAACTCACTTACTAAAGAAATTGAATATCAAGAGCTAGAAATTCAATTGGCTGAAAAACACATCAAAGAATTTAAGGTTCAAATAGAACAGAAGAAAGAAGTTATTTCTGAAACAAAGGACCGTTTAAAAGATCGTAATTCTCATCTTAAGCACAAAAAAGGAGAATTAAATGAGATTTTAAAAGAAACTGAAAAGGAAGAAGAGGCATTATTGGCTAAATCAGCGGATTTTCAAAAGAAGATCGATGAGCGTTTGGTTAATGCTTACTTAAGAATAAGAAATAATGTAAAAAACGGATTAGCAGTTGTACCTATTGAACGTGGTGCTTCAGGCGGTTCTTTCTTTACTATTCCTCCACAGGTACAAGTTGAAATTGCTTCAAGAAAAAAAGTAATCACTGATGAGCATAGTGGCCGTATCTTGGTTGATGCTCAATTAGCTGAAGAGGAAAAAGCAAAAATGAATAAGTTATTCGCGAAATTGAGCAAATAATTTAACTATTTATAAGTCTAGAAAAGCCTTTGCAATAATGCAAAGGCTTTTTTTATTTAATATAATTTTAAAACAATTGGTTTTAAGGAATATTAATTTTGTTCGTCTATTAGAAAAAGAAATAACAAAAATGAAAAAATTAGTAATCGTATTTAGCATTTTATTTTGTTTTAGCTGTCATAACCAAGCTCAAACTAATCCTAAGCAACAAGCCGTAATTAATGCAGATCCTATTGAAGTACCTCTAGAAAATGGTTTAGCCAAAGCCTACTTTGCCAGTGGTTGTTTTTGGTGTGTAGAAGCAATCTATGAAAGCGTGAAAGGTGTTGACGAAGTTATTAGTGGTTATGCAGGTGGTTTTACTGATAATCCAACCTATGAATTGAGTAATACAGGAAGAACAGGGCATGCAGAGGCGGTAGAAGTTATTTACAATCCTAATGTTGTAAGTTTTTCAACCTTGGTTGATGTATATTTTGGATCTCAAGACCCAACTCAGTTTAATGGTCAAGGACCAGATAGAGGATCACAATATAGATCTATCATTTTCTACCAGAATGAAGCTCAAAAGAAAACCATCTTAGATAAAAAAATGGCGTTAGCTAAAACACTTGATGCAAAAATCGCTGCAGAGGTTTATCCTTTTCAGAAATTTTGGATTGCAGAAGGCTATCATCAAGATTTCGAAAAGAGGAATCCAAATCAAAGATATGTACGAGCAGTATCGATACCAAGATTAAATAGATTTAAGGCAAAATTCCAAGAACTATTAAAAGAAAGTGCAAAGCATTAATTGAAAGCCTGATCAAAAATCAGGCTTTATTTTTTTGTAGCCTTTATCTCAAAAAGCATTGGGAATAGTTGATCTTTCATTTTATAGAGACCATTACTTTGTTTCACTAAATACGGAAAAACATCATAAGGACTTTCATCATATTCATTGAGGTAGTCAATTTTTAAACCAGCTTCTATAAGAGCATTTACTACTTCGCTTAAGCCATGATTCCATCCATATTCTTTGCTAACCATTTTTGAAGATTGATCTGCATAGGTCCCTTCATATTCCTCATAAATCACCTTATCTTGATTATAATGATATTTCATTTCTGTTTTACCATCAACATAATCAAACATCCAAAGTATGGGATGAAATTCAATAATGTAGAAAAAACCACCTGGTTCTAACCGTTCATAAATCATCTTTGCCCAGGGCTTTAAATCGGGCAACCAACCGATGACTCCATAACTTGTATAAACGATATCGAATGTATCCTTAATATAATTTGAGGTGTCAAGGACATTACAACATATAAAT
This sequence comes from Winogradskyella vincentii, assembly GCF_020166345.1. GTDB lineage: Bacteria > Bacteroidota > Bacteroidia > Flavobacteriales > Flavobacteriaceae > Winogradskyella > Winogradskyella vincentii. Next base: position 231,209 of record NZ_JAIUJS010000001.1, read on the forward strand.
TCAGCATGCAAACCCAATTCTTGATTTAATTTTTGTGCTAGCTTAATCCCTTCATCGCTTAAATCAACACCTACACATCGTGCTCCCATCCTACTCCAACTAAGGGTATCTTGGCCAAAGTGACATTGTAAATGCAATAAAGATTTTCCTTTTACATTTCCAAGAGCATCCAATTCAAATGGCATTAAAGATGTTTTACCTGCCTTGAAAGCTTCCATATCATACATTTCGCTTTGAGCGTGTATGGCAACCTTCTTATTCCATGTGTCCTTATTAACTTCAAAAAAATTAGTATGCTCTTCCATCCTTGTGTAATTTTGCATCTAAATTATAATAAGTTTTAAAATGAAATATATCTCTGTAATCTTAATTTGTTTAATAGCATTCACTTCTTGTAATTCCGAAGTAAAAAAATCTACAGTAGAAGAAATAAATGAATTAACCATTGCGCAAAAAATTGCAAATGCACATGGTTTTGAAAATTGGAATAAAGTCACTGAAGTTAGATTCACTTTTAGAGTAGATAGAGATACCATAAAAGGGAACGGTCGCTCTTGGATATGGAACCCTAAAATCAATGACGTAAATATGGTAATGGGTAGCGCAGTTGTAAGTTATAATAGGCATAAAGTAGATAGCACACATATGGGCGCAGATAGAGCATTTACAAACGATAAATATTGGTTTTTAGTACCTTTTCAATTAGTTTGGGATAAAACAGCTTCTATTTCAGAACCAGTGAAAAAAGAATCACCTTTAGGTAAAGAAAAACTTTCAAAGATAACAATTACCTATCCTGCTGAAGGTGGCTACACACCTGGTGATGCGTATGATATTTTTTATGATGATAATTATTTAATCAAAGAATGGTCATATAGACCAAAGAATTCTGACAAACCGTATATGTCTACAACATTTGAGAATTATCAAGACTTTAATGGAATTAAAGTTGCCATAAACCACAAAAAAGATGATGGTAAATGGAATTTAAACTTTACTGACGTAAGCATAACATTAGAGTAACACTGAATTAAATTTTTGGCATTACTTTTGCAATCTATAATGTAAGTTTCACGTATTCATTACGACTTAAAACGTATAGCTTACATTTTCCGCCTTAGGGCGTCTATATATTTTCACCAGCGCTTTGTATTCAAAGCGCTTTTTTATCCTCTAAATTCATGCTTCACGTGCGCACCGTCACAATATGGTTTATTTTGAGATGCTCCACATCTACAAAATGCTGTGGTTCTATTTTTGGTTTCCTTTGAGCCGTCCTTATGTGTAACATTTAGTGTTCCGTATACCAATAATGGTCCATTTTCCAAAATTTCAACTTGAGTTTCAAGTTTTTGAGATGTCATATCTGTCTTATCATTCATATAAAAACTCAAAGCACCAGAAGGGCACTTTTTTACCGTATTAACCAAGTCCTCAAATGTTGCCGCATCAATATCTATCCAAGGTCTATCATTTGGCTTAAAAACATTTGGTAAACCTTTTACACACATGGCAGAATGGATACACTTTTCGGCTTCCCAAACAACCGTAACTTCGCCATTGCTATATTCTTTTATCTTTCCCATTACTTTACGCTTTCTTTAAAGATAATGAATTTTCAGGAGTGAAGAATTAGCTTTACTGCCTCATCTTTAATTCTTATTTTTGTTTACAACCGATAAATCACTTAGCGTTGACCAATTTCAAAACAGGTTTAGACTTTGCTCTTGAACTCGATAGAAACGATAAACTTTCTCATTTCAGAAATCAATTTCACATACCTAAACATACTGATGGAAAGGATTGCATCTACTTATGTGGCAATTCCTTGGGTTTGCAACCAAGAGTTACTCAATCTTATATTAATCAAGAGCTAAAAGACTGGGCTGAGTTAGGTGTAGAAGGCCATGTACACGGAAAAAACCCATGGTTATCTTATCATGAATTACTAACAGATAATATGGCTTCTATTGTTGGTGCAAAACCAATTGAAGTGGTAGTTATGAATACCTTAACTACAAACTTGCACCTCATGATGGTTTCTTTTTATAAGCCAACTAAAAAAAGATATAAAATAGTGATTGAAGGTGATGCTTTTCCTTCAGACAAATATGCTGTTGAATCTCAATTGCGACACCATGGTTATGATGATAAGGAAGGCCTGATATCGTGGAATTCGAGAGAAGGAGAAGAATTGCTTAGATATGAAGATCTAGAAAAAATCCTGGAAAGGTATGGTGATGAAATTGCTTTAATTATGGTCGGTGGAGTTAATTATTATACAGGTCAATTCTTTGATCTTAAACGTATCACTGAATTAGGACATATGCATGGCTGTGTTGTTGGATTTGATTGTGCTCACGGTGCAGGAAATGTAAACTTGGATTTACATAATTCTGGAGCAGACTTTGCAATTTGGTGCAGTTATAAATATCTAAATTCAGGTCCTGGCAGTTTAAGTGGTGTTTTTGTTCATGAAAGACATGCATACAACAAGGAGCTTAATAGGTTCACTGGTTGGTGGAGCCACAATAAAGAGACACGATTTAAAATGCGTGATGATTTTGATATGCTTCCTGGTGCAGAAGGCTGGCAATTAAGTAATCCACCAATATTATCAATGGCAGCCATAAAAGCCTCTTTAGATGTTTTTGCAGAAGCAGGAATGGATAATTTGGTTGCAAAATCAAAGGATTTAACTGCTTATTTCGAATTTTTATTGAACGAATTAAATAATGATAATATTAAGATAATTACACCTTCTAATGAAAATGAACGTGGTTGCCAGTTATCTATCCAAGTGAAAAATGCCGACAGAAACTTAAATCAGAAATTAACAAAAGCAGGTATCATAAGCGATTGGAGAGAACCAGATGTAATACGTTGTGCACCTGTACCGCTTTACAACTCGTTTGAAGATATTTATAACATGGTTGAAAGATTGAAATTAATTTTAAATGAAAAATAACCAACAAAACGTATTAATCATTGGTGCTGGCCTTTGCGGAAGCCTGCTGGCATTGCGCATGGGACAAAGAGGTTATAACGTCAATGTTTACGAGATGCGCCCAGATTTACGTAAAACAGATATTTCTGCAGGACGCTCCATTAATTTGGCATTCTCAGATAGAGGTAATAAGGGTATAAAACTGGTTGGACTAGAAAAGAAAGTCCAAGAATTATGTATCCCAATGAATGGCAGAATGCTACATGACAAAGACGGAAATACCTTTCTTTCAAATTATAGTGGTCGCACACATGAATATATAAACTCTATTTCTCGCGGTGGCTTAAATGCGCTTCTTTTAGATGAAGCAGAAAAACATCCAAACGTAAAAATTCACTTCAACAAAAAATGTAAGTCTGTTGATTTTGAAAATACAACAGCTCTCTTTAAAGATTATCTCACTAAAGATGAATTTATTGAAGATGCAGATTGCATAATTGCTACAGATGGTGCAGGATCGGCATTGAGAAAGAGTTATTATCTAGGTAAAAAATTTCTATTTAGCTTCTCGCAGAACTATCTAACCCATGGTTATAAAGAACTGGCCATTTTACCTGATAAAAATGGAGGTTACAAAACTTACAAAAACGCATTGCATATTTGGCCAAGAGGAGAGTTTATGGTTATTGCATTACCAAATTTAGATGGTAGTTTTACTGTAACTCTATTCTTAAGTTATGATGAAGGCGAATACAATTTCAATAATCTAACAACGCCAGAACGCGTTACTGAGTTTTTCAAAAAAGAATTTCCAGACGCATTGGAACTAATGCCAAATTTAGTTGACGATTTCTTTGAAAATCCAACAGCACCCTTGGGCACGGTTAAGTGCACACCATGGCATTATAAAGGCAATACACTATTAATGGGAGATTCAGCACATGCTATAGTTCCATTTTATGGACAAGGCATGAATGCTTCATTTGAAGATGTTGTAGAATTTGACGCAATCTTAGAGAATCATGATGGTGATTGGGAAAAGGTGTTTACCGAGTTTAGTAAAACCAGAAAAAAAGACACTGATGCCATTGCTGATTTGGCAATAGATAATTTTCATGAAATGAAAGACCATGTAGCCAATCCATTATTTCAGAAAAAACGTAAAATTGAAATGGCTTTAGAAAATCATTTTCCTAATACCTATTTTTCAAAATATAGTTTAGTTACCTTTAATGAAGAAATTGGTTATAGGGAAGCAATGCTACAAGGAAGAGCTCAAGACAAAGCCATTTTAAACATGTTAGTTGATAGGGATATTAATACACCTTATGACGAGTCTAACATTGATGAATTACATCAGATTCTAGAAAAAATTCAAAATGAAACTAAGGCAGTTTTAGAAGATGATAAAATTGCTGGATTACATTAATTATTATGAGTGAAAAAACAGTAACACCAAGAGGAGCTTATCCACACACAAAACGTGTTGGTGATTTTATTTTCGTTTCTGGCACAAGTTCTAGAAGACCAGATAATTCAATTGCTGGAGTGGATATTATTGATGAAATGGGTACCAAAAAACTCAATGCATATACACAAACACAAGAAGTTTTAAAAAATATCGAGCGTAATTTAGTTAAGGAAGGTGTTTCATTAAAAGATGTTGTGGATGTAACATCATTTTTAGTAAACATGAACGACTTTGCGGATTACAATAAAGCATATGCAGAATTTTTTGACAAAGAAACTGGTCCAGCACGTACAACCGTTGCAGTACATCAATTACCACACCCAGATTTAGTGGTAGAAATCAAAGTAATGGCTTATAAGAAGTCTTAATTGTCATAAACTTTTATTTCATGAAATTTAAATTTCTATTATTCGTACCACTTTTCATAATTAACTTTTGTTTAAATTCTCAAACCAACTGGGACGAATTAATAGATGAACATTTAAAGGAAATAATCAAAGAACATAAAGATTTTGTAAGCATTCCTAACCTTCCAGAGAATAAAAACCTAATGCTCAAGAATATCAATTGGGTAGGAGACAATTACAAAACTCTTGGATTTAAAGTCAGTTTATTAGAATCTTCTTCACTTCCACTACTTCTATTAGAGAAAGAATATAATCCAGAGTTCAGTACAGTATTATTTTATTTTCATATTGATGGCCAACCAGTAGATGCGAATAACTGGGATCAAGAAGACCCCTTTATACCAGTTCTAAAAAGCAGAGATGAAAAAGGCAAGTGGAAAACATTAAACTGGGATGCTATCAATCAAAATATTGATAACGAATGGCGAATTTTTGCACGAGCAGCTGCAGATGATAAAGCGCCAATTGTGATGTTATTAAATGCTCTAAAATTCTTAAATACAGAGGGTATAACTCCGAAATTCAATATTAAAATTGTCTTCGATCCAGAAGAGGAATATGGTTCAAATGCATTTTTATCAACTATTGACACTTATAAAGAGCGTTATGATGCAGATGCTATGATTATTATGGATGGGCCAGCACATGAGTCTAATAAGCCAACATTGACATTTGGTTGTCGTGGTATTGCCACATGTACAATTACGACATATGGTGCAAAATTGCCACAGCATAGTGGGCATTACGGGAACTATGTTCCAAATCCTGTATTTTCACTTTCAAGTATTCTTTCGAGTATGAAAGATGAAACTGGTAAAGTTCTCATTAAAGATTTTTATTCTGGCATTTATTTTTCTTCTGAAGAACAGCAAATACTCAATAACGTACCTGATGACACAAAAGTTCTAAACAATAGGTTGGGTATTAAACAACCTGAAAAGGTTGGCAATAATTACCAAGAGGCACTGCAGTATCCATCTTTAAATGTGAGGCAAATCGAAACGTCTTGGAAAGGGAACAAACCCAAAACGGTCATCCCGGAAATAGCAATGGCCAATATTGATGTTAGATTAGTTGTAGAAACCGACGGCAAAGCACAACTCGATAAAGTGAAAGCTCATATAGAAAATTTAGGTTATACTGTTTTAGACAGAGACCCAACTGATGAGGAACGCCTTAAATATTCTAAAATTGTAAAGTTTACAAGATCTAATGGCGTAAATGCTTTTAGAACAAACTTAAATTCTAAATTAGGAACGACACTAAGAGAAAACCTGACTAAAATTTTTGGAGAGGTACCTATTTCTATAAGAACAATGGGAGGTACTGTACCAATTATATCTGCAGTTAAAACTTTAGATGTACCTGCAATCATTGTACCTACTGTAAATATGGACAATAATCAACATAGTCCTAATGAAAACATACGAATTGGTAATATCAGAGAAGGTATTAAAACATGTATTGCTATATTACAGAGTAAGATTTAGGTAGTGAACTATTATTATGAACAATATCAAAAACTACATTAACGGTAAATTTGAACGTCCCATTAAGAATGAATGGATTGAAAACTATGACCCTTCAAATGGTGAAGTTTATGGGCAAATACCAAATTCATCAAAAGAAGATGTAGAAAATGCATATAAGGCCGCTAAATCTGCATTTAATAACTGGAGCAATACAACTCTAGACGAAAGAAGTCGTGTTCTAATTAAGATTTCAGAATTATTAGAGGAAAACTTGGATCGTTTTGCTAAAGCTGAAAGCATGGATAATGGCAAACCCATTTCTTTAGCTAAAACAGTAGACATTCCAAGAGCAGCAAGCAATTTTAGGTTTTTTGGAAATGCTATTACGCAATTCTCAAGTGAAAGTCACGAAAGTGTAGGTCAAAATGCTGTTAACTATACGTTGCGTCAACCTATAGGAGTTGTTGGGTGCATCTCACCATGGAATCTCCCACTCTATTTATTTACTTGGAAAATTGCACCTGCATTGGCAACAGGTAATTGTGTTGTTGCTAAACCTAGTGAAGTAACTCCAATGACTGCTTATCTATTAGGTGAAATCTGTAATGAAGCTGGTTTACCAAAAGGCGTTTTAAATATTGTTCATGGGTTGGGAACATCAACTGGCCAAGCCATTGTTGAACATCCTGATATTAAAGCTATTTCATTTACAGGTGGTACTGCAACAGGTGCTCATATTGCTAAAGTCGCTGCGCCTATGTTTAAAAAACTATCCTTAGAACTTGGCGGTAAAAATCCAAATATCATTTTTGCAGATTGTGAATATGAGGACATGTTAGAAACCACAGTGAGATCTTCTTTTGCCAACCAAGGTCAAATTTGCTTATGTGGCAGTAGGATTTTTGTTGAAGCCACTATATACGAGCAGTTTAAGACAGATTTTGTGAAGAAGGTCAAAAATCTAAAAGTTGGTCATCCATCTGATACTAAAACTAATATTGGTGCTTTGGTTTCAAAACCACATTTAGAAAAAGTAAAAGAATATATACAAATTGCCAGAGATGAAAATGGGATAATCCTTTGTGGTGGTAAGGAAGTTATTGTTGAAGGATATGAGAATGGTTATTACTTAGAACCAACCGTAATAGAAGTTCACGATGATGAATGTAGAGTCAATCAAGAAGAAATTTTTGGTCCAGTTGTTACGATTATGCCTTTTAAAACTGAAGATGACGTTTTAAAGATGGCTAATAAAGTGAAATATGGTTTATCAGCCACACTTTGGACAAATAACCTAAAAAGGACAATGCGCATGAGCAATAAATTGCAAGCGGGAATTGTTTGGGTAAATACATGGATGATGCGTGATCTACGAACTCCGTTTGGTGGCGTCAAAGCCTCAGGTGTTGGCAGAGAAGGCGGGTTTGAAGCGTTGCGCTTTTTTACTGAACCTAAAAATGTTTGTATAAAATATTAGTAAAGTACCTGCTTAATTAGGGAATTATAATTTTAGTAAATACTAACTTAAAAATGAACCCACTTTTAGTGGATTATAGATATGAATTTAGAACTTAACAATAAACATGTTCTTGTTTGTGGAAGCACAGCCGGAATTGGAAAAGCTACTGCTATTGCACTTGCAAATGAAGGTGCAATAATTACCCTTATAGCAAGAAATGAAGAAAAATTAAAAACTACTCTTTCTGAATTACCTCAGCAACGCGACCATAATTACATTGTTGCAGATTTTTCAAATCCAATTGAGTTAAAAGAAAAGGTTAAAGTTTTTATTAATGAAAATCATGGCTTCCATATCTTAATCAATAATACTGGCGGACCTGCAGGTGGCCCAGTTTTTAGTGCGGATATAGAAGAATTTGAGAAAGCTTTTACGCAACATTTAAAATGCAACCATGTGTTAGCACAGACATTAGTTCCATTTATGAAAGATGAAGGGTTCGGAAGGATTATAAATGTTATTTCAACCTCTGTTAAACAACCTTTAGACGGATTGGGAGTAAGCAACACAATTAGAGGCGCTGTAGCAAATTGGAGTAAAACCTTGGCTAACGAATTAGGCTCTTTTGGTATTACAGTTAATAATGTACTACCTGGTGCTACAAGTACAGAACGTCTTTCTGAAATCATTAAAAACAAATCAAATAAAACAGGTAAGTCTATTGAGGAATCAGCTAATGCGATGAAAAATACAATTCCTGCTAAACGATTTGCCAAGCCTGAAGAACTTGCAGATGCCATTACTTTTTTGGCAAGTAAAAGAGCAAGTTATATTAATGGAATTAACCTTCCTGTTGATGGTGGACGAACAAAAAGTTTGTAACTTTATAGAATTACCTAATTAAATCATTAAGATATGAGTAAATTATATCCACCCATTAATTTTAAAGCATGGATTGAAGAAAACAGACATCTTTTAAAACCACCTGTAGGTAATAAAGTAGTCTGGAAAGATGGTGACTTTATTGTAATGGTTGTAGGAGGACCTAATAGCAGAAAAGATTATCATTATAATGAAACGCCAGAATTCTTTTATCAAGTTGAAGGCGACATTGTCCTCAAGGTAATTGACAAAGGCACTCCTAAGGATATTCACATTAGAGAAGGTGAAATATTTTTACTTCCGCCAAAAGTACCACATTCACCACAACGAGGTGCAAATACAGTGGGACTGGTTATTGAATATCCGAGAGAAAAAGGTGTAAAAGATGCCTTACTTTGGTTTTGTGAAAACTGTACAACAAAACTATATGAAGAAGACTTTACACTAGACAATATAGAAACAGACATGCCTGGTATATTTGATAAATACTACGGTGATAAGGATAAACGCTCTTGTCCAAATTGCGGTGAAGTTATGCAACCTCCAAAGAAAGTGGAAGTAAATGACTAAAAGAAAACTAAGAATAAACGGTCATTCTCATCTTCTTCCTTATCCAGAAGAGATTCCTGATTTTATGAAAGATAAAGGGATTTTTTGGGTGGATAAAGACAGAAAATTTATGCTTCAAAAAGATTGGAATCGACCAATTACTGATTCGAGTTTTTTCTTGGACGAGAAACTAGCATGGATGGACCATTTTAAAATTGACCATGCAGTAGTTCTTAATCTTTCTCAATTATATGGAAACGGTCTTCGTTTAGAAGAAATGAAACAAGCCTTAAGATTTCAAAATGATTTCAATGCTAGGATTCAGCGTGACAATCCAAGTAAATTTACTTGCGGGTTTGTTGTACATCCTGGGTTTGTACGTGGTGCTTGTTGGGAAATTGAGCGATGTGTAGAAGTTTTAGGTATGCGTCTTTTGTGCTTACCAACTCATTATATGGATACTATTGGAACATGGCGTTGTATTTTCGATGAGGAAAACGAACCAATTTTCGAACTTGCTGACAAATACAACCTCGCTGTAGAAATACATCCATACGATGGTGAAAAATTTATAAAACTAGAGAATACATCTTGGCGTTTTCATCTTATTTGGATGCTTGCACAATGTGCCGATGCTTACCACTTTTTAACTTTAAATGGTTATTATGAGAAGTATAAAAACATGCGTGTTTGTTTTGCGCATGGTGGTCAGTTAGCACAAATAAACTTGGGCAGAAGAATCCAAGGTTTTGATGGCAGACCTGATCTATTTGAAGGAAAAAGTCATCCTAGAAAAGCCGTTGGCCATAAAAACATTTTCTTTGATACGTTAGTTCATGATACAGGATCGCTTGAATTATTAATAAAAAATCAGACTTCGAAACAAGTTATAATGGGCTTGGACGATCCTTATCCACTAGGCGAAATGGAAAGTGAGAAACAATCATCCTATCCTGGAAAAATTCTAGACCTTGCAATAGACAGGGATATTATAAATGAGACTGAACGCGATGCCATTTGGGAGGATAATGTTTTGCAATGGCTTTTTGGTGAAGACGAAGAAGCAAAAAAATCATTAGTAAACAGAATTTTGGGTTAATGCATTTTTTACCAGAGCCTATAGATAAATATGTAGTAGATCATTCTGAAGAAGAACCAATTATTCTGCAACAACTTACTAGAGAGACCTACCAAAAAGTATTACAACCGATTATGCTGAGTGGACCTTATCAAGGACGTGTACTTAGCATACTTTCAAAATTAATTAGGCCAAAATCAATCCTAGAGATTGGAACATTTACAGGTTATTCCACAATTTGTCTTGCGGAAGGACTGGATACAGAGGGTCAATTACATACTATTGATATTAATGAAGAATTAGTAGATTTTCAACGCAAGTATTTTGACAAATCGGGCTATGGAGATCAAATAAAACAATATTTAGGAAATGCCCTTGATATTATACCAAAATTAGACCATACGTTTGATTTGGTTTTTATTGATGCCGATAAACCAAATTACTCCAACTACTTCCATTTGGTTATTGACAAATTAAATAAGGGTGGTATAATTCTGTCTGACAATGTTTTGTGGCATGGAAAGGTAGTAGAGTCCTTGAACCCTAAAGATAGTTCAACGAAGGCAGTGTTGGAATACAATAAGCTTTTAAAAAATGATGCTAGAATTGAAACGGTAGTACTTCCAGTTCGTGATGGCTTAACTATTAGCAGAAAGAAATAACTAATTGTCCCTTTTTAAAGAACCTGTAAAATCCTCGAGGTCGTCTTTTACTTTATTAAGCTCTTCATTTATATTTTTAGTAACATCAGTATCTACGATATTATTTTCCTTGGCACTTTTAGTAACCTCGTGTTTAATATCATTGGTAGCATCTCTTAAAGTTCTCATACCCTTGCCCATGCCTCGTGCAATCTCGGGTAATTTATCAGCTCCAAATACCAGTACAACTATAAATAGTATAAAAACTATTTCAGTGCCTCCAATAAATAAAAATATAGTTTGGTGTATCACATTGCAAATATAGAGTGACTTTATGTAATAAAAAAAGCCGACTCGTTAAAGTCGGCTTAATATTATAAATGTTTGTTTAGTTTTTAATTTGATTTTTGAATTTATCAAAATCACTCTGTTGTACTTCTCTTGGCCAAGAATTATTTGATGTATCTACATCTGCAGTCTCTAAATCTGGATCTACAGTAATAGCTACAATTTCTTTATCACTTGCTATTGCCCTGCGAGCTTCTTTATCATTTAATCTCCAAATCTGTGCAGGATATGTTACTCTCTCTTTGGTATCATCCGCATAAGTATACTCAACAATTAATGGCATAACAAGTCCTCCTGGTTTATCAAATGTTACTTCATAAAAATACTTTGGTGGAGTTTTCATTTCATTTCTTTGTTCAGGCGTGAAGTTATCCATCAAATATTCTTTCACTGTTGGTAAATCATTGATGCCACCACTATTTTTAGCTGTTTCATAACCCTCTTTTCCTTCTTCAATAAAATAAACAAGACTATTTGAATCCATTCTATAACGTTCAGCAAGTCTTTTACCTTCTTCATTTGGTGTATTTGTTACAGCGTACCTCTTAACTTCTTTGATTCCGATATCAGTGTAGTCAGTTGTATAAAACCATCCTCTCCAGAACCAATCTAAGTCTACCGCTGATGCATCTTCCATTGTACGGAAGAAATCTTCAGGTGTCGGGTGTTTAAATTTCCAACGATTTGCGTATTCTTTAAATGCATAGTCAAACAAGTCTCTACCCATTACTGTTTCTCTTAAAATATTGAGACCAGTTGCTGGTTTAGAATAGGCATTGCTACCAAATTGATACGTATTTAATCCTTTTGTCATAATAGGAGCAATATAATCTTGATCTCCTCCCATGTATCTCACAATATTCTTGGCAGGTCCACGTCTAGAAGGATATTTGGTCTGTCCTGGTGACAAGGCACTAGGATTACTTTCACCAAAATCTTGTTCTGCAACATACTGAACAAAAGTGTTTAAACCTTCATCCATCCATGTCCATTGACGCTCATCACTATTAATGATCATTGGAAACCAATTATGACCAACTTCATGAATAATTACACCAATCATTCCAAATTTAGTTCTATCAGAATAGGTTCCATCCTCATTAGGTCGACCAAAGTTGTAACAAATCATAGGATATTCCATACCCATTGGTGCATGAACAGATATTGCTTTATGGTACGGGTAGTCAAAAGTCATACGAGAGTATGATTTCAAAGTACTTGCAACAGTTCTAGTAGACCACTGTTCCCATAAAGGGTTACCTTCTTTTGAATACATAGAAACGGCCATTACTTCTTTGCTGTCAAGTTTTACAGCCATCATATCCCAAATGAATTTACGTGAGGTTGCAAAACCAAAATCCCTAACCATTTGTGCAGATAATTTCCAAGTTTTCTTATCAGAACTTTTTGTTTTCTCAGTTACACGTGCTTCTTCTTCTGTAACTATCATAACAGGCTCATCAAAGGATTTCTTAGCCTTTTTGTAGCGCTTCATCATTTCCTTTGTAAAGACCTCTTCTCTGTTAGTTAAATAACCTGTACCATCTAAAATGTGATCTGCAGGAACCGTAATATTAACATCGAAATCTCCAAATGGCAATGCAAACTCATCACGACCCCAGAATTGAGAATTCTGCCATCCTTCCACATCGTTGTAAACTGCCATACGAGGATAGAACTGTGCCATTACGTAAATTCTATTATCGTTTTCTTCAAAATATTCATAACCTGAACGACCTCCATCTTTAACATGGTCGTTTATATTATACCACCACTTTATTTGAAATGAAAACTTATCTCCTGTCTCCATTGGTTTCGGTAATTCTACTCGCATCATGGTACGATTAATCATATGAGGTAAATCATTACCATTTACATCTTTAACATGCTCTATATTAAACCCACCATCAAATCGTTCTTTTAAATAAGATCTAACGGCTCTAGACGAAGATGTTGCAGGACCAATCCCTGTGCTATTAATTAAAGGAGTTTTAGAATCTCTAGAACGCATATTCTGGTCTAGCTGAACCCATAAATATGTCAACACATCAGGAGAATTATTTGTATAGGTAATAGTTTCATCACCGTATAATCTTGCATTTTCATCATCTATTTCAATATCCATTTTATAATCAGCCTGTTGCTGATAATAAGCTGGTCCAGGCGCTCCACTCCCAGTTCTAAACATATTGGGTGTAGAAAATTCATCGTATAGCTGTTTAAATTTATTTTCGTTGGTGTGACCTGGTTTACGCTCTGGTTTAATTTCATTTTGAGCTAATGCACTCGCAGAAATAAACATTGTAGCGCATAGGAAATACTTTAAAATTTTCATGTGAATTAGTGTCGTTTATAAAAATGATGACGAAAATAGCTAAATTAACTTAGCTTTAGTAGTGTTTTAATTAAAGTTTAACAAGCAATTGTCGTTGTCTGGAATCAATAAAAAACTCTTGTTTTTATTATTGATTTTGAGTCTAATAATATTTTGTTGATCGGTAAAAACATCAAACAAAACCCTATTCTTAACCTCAATACTTTTTACTTCTGATATATTTTCAATCTCTAGATAACAATAAGCAATATCGTCTTTATATTCTTTACCTATAAAATTGAATTCTACTGGCATTCCATTAAGTGTTACCCTCAGTTTATCCGATAAGTAACGTTGCATGTATTCCTCAACTAATAATGATTCATTTTCATCACCCAAGGTGACCCTATCATCAAATCTTTCCCTTATCAAGGTCTCAAAATCATCAATAAATATTTGAGTTATTATTTGTACTGATTTTTCTTCCTTAACAAATTCAATTTTAGTGACACTAACATAATATTCATGGAGGTAACCACTTGAAAGAAAAAGGGGAATTACAAGTAATAAAAACAGGGATTTAATTTTGCTCATTATTAAAGGCTTGGTCTGACTTAAACCAAAAATTATTCCAAAATTAATCATTAGATGAAGACTTTCTGTTGTTATTATAGGCTTTTAACTTCAATTTTAAGAATTCAATAGCTTCAATATCGTTGTTTCTATTGCATAATTCTAAAAACCCCTCATCCTCCTGACAAAATAGAAAAAATTCAGTTGTTAAGTTTTCTGCAAGATATTCATTCTCAAAAATAATTGATTCATACTCTCTTTTAAGCCTTTCAATACATTTATCCCTCGAGTCTAAATCAACTATTTTTTTCAATTTTTTAGTTCTACCACTTATTCTATTTAGTAGCTTATGAAAATTAACTCCAAATCCTAAACCGATATGTCCCCATGGACCTGCATCCGCGTCATGCAATTTACGCTCATTAATTGTCAGTGGTTTACCTATATAACCAGGAATTCCAAGATCATAGAAATTCACTTCTGTTTTTGCATCAGAATTTTGAAGGTCCGATTCTAAACTACCAGTCAATATTTTACCTACTATGACTTCATCTAACTCATTGATTTTTTCAACTAGTGCTATTCTTAATATGCCAGAAATTATTATTGTGTTCGTTATTACAATTTCTTTTGATTCATATTTTAACCCAGATATAAATAAAGTATCAGAAACCTTTGCTGGTATTATAAAAGATCCGTCCTCTTCTGATACAGTATATTTTGGAGCAGTTTTATTCAATATATGGATACCTTCCACATCGCCATTTGCAATGAGCTGGCCCTTTAAATCTTTGCGTTGTCCAAAAACAATAAGACTATATAGAATGAAATAAAATGTAAAACCGAATTTAATTCTTATCACCTTTAGATTTTAGATAAGACTGACTGAGCTGATTTATGCGTTCTAAAAATTGAACTTCCTTGTCTTTTGCTAATAAGGATTCATCAACACCTTTATTTTCAACATAGTCAACAAAAGCATCCATTTCATCAAGAGGAATATCAAAATTTACATGAATAAAATTAACACTGTATTGCTCTAAAGCCTTTTTAAAAGGTGTTTTGTTAAGTGCTTTGTCTTGATTAGTCATTTTTTCACCATCAATATCTGCCACTTGGCTCACTAAAAATCCTGCAAGATTTACCAAGTTTAGCATATTATCTACTCTTGGATTGTATTCATTAAATGCAACATTTTCAGCCTTTGTATTATAATCTGCTGAAAACTGAAAATCCTCAATATGGTCTAAACCAAAATATACAGCATCTAGGCTAACATTATAGGTTCTAACATTTTCTAAATCAGCATTTAAATTTCCGGTTAATCCGAAAGGCAATAATACTACTTCGTCAAGTTTATTCACCTCCTCTACTAAAATAACAGTCATTTGTTTAGATTGTAATATTTGTTCTGAAATAACAACCGTAAAATCTTTGAACTGAAGTGCTCCAAATTCTACAACATCGTTCAGAGCAACGTCGATTTTAAATTCACCTTTTTCATCTGTAACAGTACCCTTATTGGAAGAAGTATTATAAACCGTCACACCCTCCTTATCTTGAGCAGATACTATAATTCTACCATTAATAGTTATACGATCAATATCCTGTGAATATGCAATTATTGAAAATGTGCAAAAAAGCGTAAGTATTATTTTCTTCATTTTATAGCATTAAGAATATTAAAATACGAACATAATCTTTAATTCTCATAAAAAATTGTTGGTAAATCTTTGTTAAATGCGATTTAACCTCTTTTTCAGCTTTATTTTAGATTAATTATCTTAGCAAAAAAAAGAATTGAGGGATTTATTAATAGCAAGTACTTCTACTGTGCATGGTAGTGGGTATTTAGAATACCTTTTTGATGAATTAGAATTATTGTTCAAAGACTGCAACGAAATTCTATTTATTCCATATGCTAGGCCAGGTGGCGTCAGTTATGACGAATATACCACCATTGCAAATTCTGCCTTCAAAAAAATAGGTAAAAAAGTAAAGGGTATCCACGAATTTAAGGACCTACAAAATGCAATTAGTAATGCTAAAGGAATCTTCACAGGTGGTGGCAATACATTTGTATTGGTAAATCAATTATATAGAAATAATGTTTTGGCAAGCCTTCAAAATGCCATTGAAAATGGTACACCCTATCTAGGCACTAGTGCTGGTAGCAATATTTGTGGTTTAACCATGAATACTACTAATGACATGCCTATTATTTACCCTCCAAGTTTCAAAACTTTAGGCATAGTCCCGTTTAATATAAATCCACATTACTTGGATCCAGATCCAAAAAGTAAGCATATGGGTGAAACCCGTGAAACACGAATAAAAGAGTTTCATGCATTTAATACGCAACCAGTAATTGGTTTACGAGAAGGAAGTTGGATCGAAGTAAAAGGTGAAAATATTAAACTAAGAGGGGATCTTAATGCAAGAATATTTGAATACAAAAAAGAACCTTATGAATTAACGACAAACAATGATTTGTTCTTTCTAAAGTAATATTACAAATTCTTAAAAAAATGATATCCTAATATCTCAAATCCTTCATTATAGTAAAGCTTATGTGAAGGATAATTTTGCACATATGTATTAAGTTCCATAGTCTGATAACCTTTGTTCATTACATAATTACTTATCCAATTCATAAACTTTTTTCCTAAACCAGATCCTCTATATTCTGGTTTTATAAATACATGGTCAATCTCTACAGATTTACCCGCGTAATGCCTTGTAAAATACCAAAGACCAGAAACACCAATTAAATCATTTCCTAAATAAATACCAGCGCATTCATAATTCTGTTCGATCATTTCATTAAATCTTTCTCGTAAAATTTCCATTGATATTTTTGCTTCATTCAAATCATAAACCAAAGGCACAACTGATTCGATCTCATTTTTTGGAATTATGCTAAACTGAAAATCCATCTTTTAAAAATTATTTAGTAATGCTAAAATTAAATGATATTCACACCAAATCCATATTTTAATGCCAATTGAGATGACTTTTAAATAAAATTTGTGTCAAACTTTTGTAAATTGAACACAACTAACATATTCTTATATGAGAAGAGGAAATTTTAAAGTTAGATTGATTATTGGTCTAGCAATTGTCGCTTTTGCTTTTGTTCGTCGTTGTAGCCAACAAGAGGTTAATCCATATACTGGACGCACACAAGCCATTTCACTATCTCCAGAACAGGAAATTGCTATCGGACTGCAAAGTGCACCAGGCATGGCACAACAACATGGCGGTTTACACCCAGACAATAGGTATCAAGCGCTTGTGGATGATATAGGTAATAAGTTAGTACAAAGCAGTATTGCTAAAAATACACCTTATAAGTATGAATTTCATTTGTTAGCTGACGAGAGAACAATTAATGCATTTGCCTTACCAGGAGGTCAAATTTTTATAACCTATGCCCTATTTTCTAAGTTGGAAAATCAAGATCAATTAGCAGGTGTTTTAGGGCATGAAATAGGACATGTTCTGGGAAAACATTCTAACGAAAGAATTACCAACTCAAAATATTGGCAAACCCTGATTATGGGAGCTGGTGCCATAGATATGGGTGCTGTTGCTCAACAAATTGGCCAAGGGACACTCCTGAAAAATGGTAGAGGTGATGAATTAGAAAGTGATGAATTGGGAGTTCATTTTATGATTGATGCTGGATATAATCCTGAAGAAATGATTGGTGTAATGAAGATTTTAAAAGCAGCTGCTGGGCCAAATCGGGTTCCGGAATTTCAAAGTACACACCCAGATCCCGAAAACAGGATTGAACACATTAAAGAGTCAATTAGAAAATACAAAAATGCGTCTTAAGTAAAGACGCATTTTCTAACTAACTAACTCAAATAATTGTCTTAAGTAGACACTTATATTTTTATACTTTTCAAAAACTGTACCGTTTCTTTAATATTCGCTTTTACTTAATTAACTCAGTTTAAGCAAAAAAACAGAATTCTTTGTAATCATTTCATTCATCTATTAAACGCTTAAAATTACCGTCTGTTACAATTTGTGCCATTATATAACAGATAATTAACAGTTTGAAAACAAATATGTTAAGACATTCTAAAAACTATAGTACCATTTGAATGGGTAAATGAAGATTATAAAAATTTTTACGATTGAAATTTGTTATCAACTTTGATATAGTATCTTTGATATCCTTAATATTATAGATATGAACAAGAAGGTTATTTTAATGATATTAGATGGATGGGGGAAATCTCCAGATCCTAAAGTATCTGCCATAGATAATGCCGAAACACCATTTATAGATTCACTTTATACAAAATATCCAAATGCAAGTTTAAGAACAGATGGATTGCACGTTGGACTTCCAGAAGGTCAAATGGGCAATAGCGAGGTTGGACATATGAATTTAGGTGCTGGGCGCATTGTTTATCAAGATTTGGTTAAAATAAACCTTGCTGTTGAAAACAAAACACTGCAAAATGAAACTGTATTAAAAGAAGCTTTTAGTTATGCAAAGCACAACAATAAAAAAGTTCATTTACTTGGCTTGGTCAGCGATGGAGGTGTTCATTCTCACATAAATCACTTATTTGGATTAATTGATGCAGCGAATGATTATGGCTTAAAAGATGTTTTTGTACATGCATTCACTGATGGAAGAGATGTTGATCCAAAATCAGGTTATGGTTTTATTTCAGATTTAGAAGATCACTTAGAAAAAACAACTGGTAAACTTGCCACAGTTACTGGACGTTATTATGCAATGGATAGAGATAAAAGATGGGAACGTGTTAAGCTTGCATATGATGCTATTGTACATGGACAAGGCGTAAATTCAACTAATGTCCTTTCAACTATACGGGAGAGCTATGAAGAAAACATCACTGATGAGTTTATTAAACCCATTGTTATTAATAATGAACAAGGTAACCCAACTGCTAAAATTGAGGAAGACGATGTAGTTATATTCTTCAATTTTAGGACAGACAGAGGAAGGCAACTTACTCAAGTTTTATCTCAGGAAGATTTTCATGAATATAACATGCATAAAATAAATCTTCATTATGTTACATTAACCAACTATGATGATAATTTTAAAGGCATTAATGTTGTATTTGAGAAAGATAATTTGAGTGAGACTCTAGGGGAAATTCTGGAAAGACATAACAAAAATCAAATTAGAATCGCGGAGACTGAAAAATACCCTCACGTGACCTTTTTCTTTTCTGGCGGACGAGAAGAACCGTTTAAAAATGAAACCAGAATATTACGTAATTCACCAAAAGTTGCCACATACGATTTAAAACCAGAAATGAGTGCTTATGAACTAAGAGATGCACTTGTACCAGAATTGGAAAAAGGCGATGTAGACTTTGTATGTTTAAATTTTGCAAATGGTGATATGGTGGGTCATACAGGAGTTATGGAAGCGGCAATTAAAGCCTGTGAAGCCGTTGACGAATGTGTTAAAGACGTAATTACAACAGCATTAGAAAATGACTATACCACAATTTTAATCGCAGATCACGGAAATTGTGAAACCATGGTAAATCCTGACGGAACACCTCATACAGCACACACAACGAATCCTGTTCCGGTTATACTAATAGATAAAGATTTGGAGGAAGTAAAAGATGGTATTTTGGGCGACATTGCACCAACTATCTTAAAATTATTGGGAATTCCCCAACCAGACTCGATGACAAGGCATAGCATTGTTTAAATGTGGTAATTTGATATATTTATATTGTAATTGATTTAGCAATGAATTTTAATGAACGACTGATAATAGCAATTGATTTTGATGGTACCATAGTAGAAGATGCCTACCCTCAAATTGGTAAAACAAGAATTTTCGCTTTCGAAACTCTTAAAAGGCTACAAGATGATGGTCATAGATTAATTCTTTGGACATATAGAAATGGGGCTAAACTAAAAGAAGCAGTAGATTTCTGTAAAGAAAACGGAATAGAATTTTATGCCGTAAATGCTAGTTTTCCTGAAGAAAAATACGACTATAGTCGAAGTAGAAAAATTCATGCTGACCTTTTTATTGATGACAGAAATATAGGCGGTATCCTTGGTTGGGGTGAAATATATCAAATGATAACCAATGAGATACCAGATATTAGAGCATCTAAGCGTAAAGGCGGTTTATTTGGTTGGTTTAAATAATTAAACTAACTGAAAATAAGCTCTATCGATTTCTTCTCTGTGGTCCGGGTGAGCGATCTCCACGAGTGCTTTAACCCGTTCCTTAATAGTTTTTCCGTATAGATTTGCAACACCATATTCTGTAACAACATAATGTATATGTGCTCTTGTTGTAACCACACCTGCACCAGGTTTTAATGTCGGCACAATTCTACTTATACCATGTTTTGTTACTGATGGTAATGCTATTATTGCTTTACCTCCTTCACTCAGAGATGCACCTCTAATAAAGTCCATTTGTCCACCAACGCCAGAATACATTTTTGAACCAATTGAATCCGCACAAACCTGACCTGTAACATCCACTTCAACTGCAGAATTTATAGCTACCATTCTTGGGTTTTGTTTTATTACAGAAACGTCATTAACATAATCGGAGGAACGTAATTCAACAAATGGATTATCATTGACATAATCATACAAACGCTTTGATCCCATTAAAAATGTAGCTAAGGCTCTACCTGGATTCACGCCCTTGTGATTACCATTAATAACATCCTCTAATATTAAATCAATCACACCATCAGAAAACATTTCTGTGTGCAGTCCTAGATCTTTATGATTATGTAATCTTGTTAAAACGGCATTAGGTATATTCCCAATACCCATTTGTAAGGTACTTCGATCCTCAATAAGTTCTGCCACATAATCACCTATTTTTGTTTCCACTTTGGATGGTTGAGAAACTGGAAACGCAGGAAGTGGCACATCAACTTCTACAAAAGAATCAATTTCTGATACATGTATGATGCCATCACCAAAGGTTCTTGGCATTTGTTTATTTACTTGTGCAATTACATAATCTGCATTATCAATTGCCGCTAAGGTCGCTTCAACTGATACACCTAAGGAACAATAACCATGTTTATCTGGAATAGTGACGTGAATTAATGCTACATTCAGATCTATAATATTTCTTTTAAACAACAGAGGCAACTCACTTAAAAAAACAGGAGTATAAGACCCATTACCTGCATGAAGTGTATGCCGTACATTTCTACCTATAAAAAAAGAATTCACGTGGAAACTTTCAGCCAATTCGGGATTTGCATATGGTGCTTCTCCTTCGGTGTGCAATTGACATATCTCTACATTTCTTAATTCTTCATGCCTGTCTGCCAATGCCTTTACCAAAACTGAAGGTACTGCCGCAGCAGCTTGTAAGTATACTTTGTCGTTAGATTTTACAACTTTTAATGCTTCTTCTGCGCTTACTGTTCTATACATTGAAATAATTTTTTAAGATTACAAACTTACCTCACAAAAGATATAAAAAGACTGTCATTTATCATGTTTTTATAAAATTTAAAAATTGTCATAATTACCTATCTTTGCCACTTAATTAAAGAGTTATGATAATTGTAAAAACCAGAGAGGAAATTGAATTAATGCGCCAAAGTGCTTTAGTTGTATCCAAGACATTGGGTATGTTGGCCAAAGAGGTAAAGGAGGGTATTACAACTAATCATCTCGATAAAATTGCAGAAGAATTTATTAGAGACCATGGTGCTTTACCTGGTTTTAAAGGATTGTATGACTGCCCTTCTACCCTACTTTGTAGTGTTAACGAAGCAGTAGTACATGGATTACCTACAGACAAACCTCTGGAGGATGGTGATATTGTTTCTATAGATTGTGGTGCATTAATGAATGAGTTTTATGGCGACCATGCTTACACCTTTGAAATTGGTAATGTTGCAGAAGAAACTAAAAAACTCATTAAAATAACAAAGGAGTCACTTTACGAAGGTATAAGGCAACTAAAAATTGGAAATCGCGTAGGTGATGTTGGTTATGCAATCCAACAATATTGCGAAGCTCATGGCTATGGGGTAGTAAGAGAATTAGTAGGTCATGGATTAGGTCGTAAAATGCATGAAGATCCGGAGATGCCAAATTATGGTAGACGTGGCCGAGGAAAAAAATTCATTGAAGGAATGGTCGTTGCTATAGAACCTATGATAAATATGGGCACACATAAAGTCAAGCAATTAAAAGATGGTTGGACAATAGTAACCCAAGATGGCAAGCCAAGCGTTCATTTTGAGCATGATGTTGCGATTATTGATGGAAAGCCGGAAATCTTATCTACGTTTGCGTATGTACATGAAGTATTGGGTATAACTACTAACGAAGAAGATGAATTTAGACAAAAATCTCTAGTTCTATGATAGTTGATCAACTAATTTCTGAAATTGAACCAAAAGAAATTATTAAAGGATACAAAGGAAGATTTGTTCATACAGAGAACATGACCATTGCTTTTTGGGAAGTTGAGGCTGGTGCAGAAATACCGCTACATAATCACATTCATGAGCAAGTTTCACAAATTATAGACGGTGAATTTGAAATGAATATTGGAGGTGAAATCAAAATTCACAAACCAGGTTCGGTTCTTGTAATTCCATCAAATGTTGAGCATTCAGGTAAAGCAATAACACCTTGTAAAATATTAGACATCTTCAATCCTGTAAGAGAAGATTATAAATAATTGATTTTGAAATCAGTTTTCAAATTTTTCTTAAACGTATTTCCTAGACCATTTCTCATTAGGATGAGTTATGCCATTCGTCCTATTTTAGCTTGGATTTTAAAAGGTAATAATTTTATAGATCCAATTGACGGAAAATCATTTAAACGATTTTTACCTTATGGTTATGGCGAACAACGACCTAATGTTTTATCACCATCAACCCTGTCTTTAGAACGTCACAGGCTTTTATGGCTCTACCTTAAAAATGAAACAACATTTTTTAGCGCGAAACATAAAGTATTACATTTTGCACCAGAGCAATGTTTTTTAAAACGATTCAGGTCACTTAGCAATATAGAATATACAACCACAGATCTTTTATCGCCAATCGCTGATATTAAAGCAGACATTTGCAATCTCCCTTTTGAAGACAATAGTTACGATGTTATTTTATGTAATCATGTTTTAGAACATATTCCTGATGATACTAAAGCCATGCAAGAACTTTATCGTGTATTAAAACCAGGAGGTTGGGGAATATTTCAAATTCCTCAAGATTTAAATAGAGAAACAACCTTTGAAGACGACTCAATAACCGATAAGAAAGAACGCGCAGAAATATTTGGGCAATACGACCACGTTAGGGTGTACGGCCGAGATTATTTTGACAAGCTAAGATCTATTGGTTTTACGGTAGAGGCTATAGATTATACATCTAAATTATCTGAATCTGAAATTGATAAATACCGATTGGCTAAAGGTGAGTTAATTCCTTTGGTTAGAAAATAACTATTCCGGAAACCCGTTTAAAGCAAGTGTTTGCAAATCGTTATTATCATTAAGATAAATGAGATAAGCTTTTAACTCTGGGTTTGATTTTACAAATTGTTTTACACCTTCAACTCCCATGGCCTGAAATGCCGTTGCATAACCATCTGCCGTCATGCAATCTCCAGCAATTACTGAACTACTCAGAATATTTGTTTTGGTAGGATAACCTGTTTTGGTATTAATTATATGCGCATATCTATTCCCATCTTCATCAACTTTAAATTTACGGTATGTACCAGAAGTTGCCATTGCTTGATCTTTTAAAGCAATAACCTTAGAATAAGACTGTGTCCCATCAAAATTTGGATCGTCAATGCCTACTTGCCATTGTTTATTCCGTTCTAAATTTAATCCAGAAACACGCATATCACCACCAATATCAACAAGATAATTTTCAATTCCTTTTGATTCTAAAAAATCAGCAATTACATCTATACCATAACCCTTTGCAATGGCATTAAATTCTATATAAGTCTCCTTTGGTTTAGTAATTTTGTTATTATAAAGTGACAATTTATTGAAACCAACAAATGCCATTAAACTATCTATAGTTGTACTATCGGTAAGAAACTTGTTTTGCTCAGCGCCAAAATTCCACGCATTAACAACATTACCAATTGTTGGGTCAAAAACTCCATTGGTTTTTTCATAGATATCTTTTGAAGCTTTAAAAACATTTATAAAATGTAGATCCACATTATCTAGTTCGCCTCTGTTTATTTTTGAAATATCAGAATCTGAAATATAAGTTGAAAGCGATTGATTAACTACATTAAACAAACTATCTATTTCATTTATATAGTTTGTATTGTCATCTGACAGATATTGAATATTAAATGCTGTACCAAAAACAGGACCAGATAGTTTAATGTTTTCTTGAGGCTTCGTTTTACAACAAATGACCATTAAAAAAAGTAAGGCAAACGATATATTTTTCATATTTTAATTTTGAAGATCAGCTACAGCATTTCCTAATTTAAGTTCATTTCAATTACCTGAATTCCATTGTATTCTATTAGATACTCTTCATTAAGGTAAATTGGTAAATCCTCACCATTAGGATTACCCAAGCCAACACCTGCGTATAGCACCTTTGCATTTTTATCAAAAGCATGTTTCTTGAAGGTTTCCATCCAAACAACATCATAATTATTAGGGTTTTCTGGCAATATCACTGCTCTGACAATTACAAAAAACCACTCCTTATTTTTGTCTATACAAACAAATTGCGGGTGTTTTTTTAATTTGCTATTAACAGCCACAAACTCAAAACCACGAGATTCCAAGTCCTTACCCACATGATTCATTGCAAGGTTATGTAATTCTTGTTTTGTAAGTGCTTTCATTTTGCAAAGATACAAAGATGACTACTTAAAATTATCTTAATTATTAAGGTACATCACGTCTACTCAATAATTAATTTACACCTCGATAAAACTGATTAATTACCCTTTACAAATAAAAAATACGTAACTTTAAGAACGTAACTGAGAAGTACAAAACATTTATAGGCTACTCTAAGTTACAATAACCCTAACAATTAAGTAAACTAAATACCCTTCCCTAAGCTTGTAATTTTAAGCATTAACTCTTAGTTTTATGTAGCTTTTTTTGGATACATTAATAGCATTTTTAAAATAATTAGCTAAATCATTAAATGATGACTACAAGAACATCCCAATTGACAAAAGAAGAATTAAAAGTTTACATTCTTATATTTTGCGCAAGCGTCGACTCTGATGCAACTGAAGATGAAATGAACCTTATAAAATCCAAAACAACGCCAGATACTTTTAATAAAATGCTCAAAGCATTTTCAGCACATTCAGAACAAGAAAGTATAGATAAAATTGAAGAATGCATTCATATACATGAGTTCACAGAAATGGAATTAGCTGAATTTAGGCAAGAGATTTACAAACTATTCCTAACTGATAGTAAGTTTCACCGTAAAGAGCAAAGCTTAGATAGAATATTAGATAACATCTTATATTAAAAACACATTTTTTAAATACATAACTATATGGTTTATGTATGATTCATTTTTATAGAAATATTCGCCGAAAACTACTCTTGGAAAAAAAGTCAACTAAATATCTAAAGTATGCTATTGGTGAAATTATACTAGTTGTTATTGGTATTTTAATTGCGCTTCAAATAAACAATTGGAATGAACTAAGGAAGCAGAAACTACTTAAAATAAATTATCTAGAACGTCTTTCTAACGATATTAAGCAGGATACCTTAAATATTAATAAAGTAGTATATGAAATAAATAAAAATCAGGATTGTATTTCTAATTTCATCAAAACTATTGGAACTGAAAATAACACTGTGAGTTTAGATAGTGCAGTAACTTCATATTTTGAAAGAGGTTGGATTATTTCAGAATTCTCACCAATATCTAATACCTATACAGATCTTTCTCAGACTGGAAATATGAAAATAATAGATAATTCAGAATTGGTAGATCAGATAATTGAATATTACGGTTACATTGATATAATAGAAAAATCTAATAGCATTAATAAAGATTGGATTACATCAATAGA
Source organism: Winogradskyella vincentii (assembly GCF_020166345.1). Classification (GTDB taxonomy): domain Bacteria; phylum Bacteroidota; class Bacteroidia; order Flavobacteriales; family Flavobacteriaceae; genus Winogradskyella; species Winogradskyella vincentii. Next base: position 257,419 of record NZ_JAIUJS010000001.1, read on the forward strand.
TATCGAAGTAGCACAAGAAACGCCAGCCTTTCAGTTAGACCCGAATACTAGGCAATTATTTGCACATAAAAACCTAGACAATGCAATTAAGGGTATCTTGGACAACAAGGACTTATTAGAGCGAAATGCAGCTGGCCACTATTGGATTAACGAATCACTTTCTAATAATTTATTGGCCATAAAAGGTGTAACAAAAGAACTTCTTTCTAATATTGAAAAAGAACTTGATGCAATTCAATAATAAGTAGTATGACATTTAATGCGATGAATTCTTACACTCCATCTAAACGTGTAGGGCTACTAATTGGTCCAATTCTATTTTTAATTCTAACTTTTTCAAAATTAGAGATTATAAATTCTCAGGCAGATAGTGTTATTGCCATAGCTGTTTGGATGGTAATTTGGTGGATTACCGAAGCTGTTTCAATTTCAGTTACATCACTGTTACCTCTTCTTTTATTCCCACTACTTAAAATTATGCCTATGGGTGATGTAGGAGCAAACTATGGAAGCCCAATTGTATTTTTATTTTTCGGTGGTTTCGTATTAGCATTAGCCTTAGAGAAAGTAAATCTTCATAAACGAATTGCACTGACAATAATTAGTAAAACCGGCACATCTCCAAATCGTGTAATCTTAGGGTTTATGATTGCTACCGGCTTTATGAGTATGTGGATTAGCAATACGGCGAGTACCGTTGTAATGTTGCCAATTGCTATGTCAGTAATTAAAATGCTTATTGATGATGAAGACGGATTTACCAAAAAAGATCGCAATTTTGCTTTGAGTGTTATGTTGGGTATTGCCTTTTCAGCGAACGCTGGTGGTATAGCCACGGTAATAGGAACACCACCAAATTCTGTTCTTATTGGACTTTTAGAAAATGAATATAATACCGAAATATCCTTCGTAAACTGGATGATGCTTGGCCTTCCCTTTTCAATGCTATTAATTGGAATTATATATGTGGTTCTTATCAATTTATTTCCCAATAAAGGGTTATTGTTTAAAGCAACGCATGGTGTCATAAAGAATGAACTACAATCTTTAGGAAAAGTAACACCAAGAGAAAGACAAGTACTCATCACTTTCGCAATTATTGTTTCGCTATGGATATTTCGCACTCTAATTAATTCAATTTTCCCACAACTTAAGCTTAACGATACGATGATTAGTATTTTTGGAGCATTAGCCTTGTTCACCATCCCATTCAATTTAAAACGTGGTGAATTTATTTTAGAATGGAAAGACACGAGTAGACTTGCTTGGGGCATATTAATACTCTTTGGTGGCGGATTAGCATTAGCCCAAGGTATGTCTACTACGGGAATAGTTGATTTAGTTGCAACTTCAATTTCTAATAGTGATATAAGCATTTTACTCACTGCAAGTTTCCTGATAATTTTAATGTTATTCATGACCGAACTTATGAGCAATGTTGCCCTAACGGCAGTTCTAGCTCCTGTGGTTGCAGGTATTGCAATAGGACTAGATATTCCGATGTTACATTTACTCATTCCAGTAACAATTGCCAGTAGTTGTGCATTTATGCTTCCCATGGCAACACCTCCTAATGCAATAGTATTTGCAAGTGGTTATATAAAAGTAAAGGATATGGCTAGGGTTGGTTTTTTTCTGAATGTCATTTCTGTAATCCTTCTTATTTTGATGTTTAAATACTTTGTGCCTCTATTTTTCTAATTATGAAACGACTCTTTTATATCCTTGGAAGCTTTATTTATATTATTCTTTTTAGCAATTGTAATGAATCATCAAACCTGCCTGATCCATTAGAAGCTGGTTGGAAAGGTGAAGTAATATGCGAAGTTATTTCAGATAATTCCGAGTTGCGTGTCCTTAAATGCATATTTCCTCCTAATGTTGGACATGAACGTCATTACCATAATGCACATGTTGGTTATACATTAGCTGGAGGTAAATTCAGAATTGTAGATACAACTGGTACAAGAGAGGTAGATATCCCAACAGGATTTAGTTTTGAGAATGACAGAATAGATTGGCACGAAGTATTAAATATAGGTGACACAACTGCAGAGTTTCTCATCATGGAATACAAATAAGAGTGCCTTTTTAAATCTAAAATCATTTTTTTGTATCTTCAGTATGAAAAAGAAAGAAAATGAAAACTACCAAAAGATTTGATCTCGCCATCCAAAAGTTATATCAAGCTTTTCATAATAATAGGCTAAATCCTGATGATTGTAAGCTATGTGCTGTTGGTAACATCTTAGATAATAATGACAGTTGGAAACATTTAACCGACAAACATGGCTCAACAAAACTCAATTACCTGGGTATATTACATCAAAATTTAGGAAGACGTTTTAATGGTTATAGCCCACTAGAACTTCTCCATATTGAAAAGTCATTTTTAAAAGGTTGTGGCTATACAGGTTTTAGTAAAGACAATCGACTTTATAGACCAGAGAATATAACTGATAAAAACATACTTTTTAATGGACTAAATTCAGTAGTTACTTATTTATGTGAATTAGATGGAATAGTTGATATTATGGACTGTTCTAAACTATTTAAATTTGAATCTCAGTCTCTTCAATGTCAAGACTAGTCCAAATAGAATTAAATAAAAAAACCAGCTTTAATAAGCTGGTTTTTTTTGTCTTTAATTTTATCCTCCAAAGTCATCAAATCTGATATGCTCATCTGGGATACCAAAATCTTCTCCCATTTTTTGAACAGCTTGGTTCATTAATGGTGGTCCACAGAAATACAATTCAATATCTTCTGGAGCATCATGATGGTTTAAGTAGTTATCGATTACACAATTATGTATAAATCCAACGAAACCATCACCAGCTTCATCACTAATATCTTTCTTAACCTTCCAATTATCTTCTTCTAACGGCTCCGAAAGCGCCATATAGAATTTAAAATTAGGGAAGTCTTTTTCTAGTTTTCTAAAATGTTCAATATAAAACAACTCTCTTTTAGAACGTCCTCCATACCAATAGGTTACTTTACGACCAGTTTTAATTGTTCTAAACAAGTGATATAAATGTGAGCGCATTGGAGCCATACCTGCACCACCACCAACATATAGCATTTCACTTTCAGATTCGTTTATAAAGAACTCACCATAAGGACCTGAAATAGTAACTTTATCACCTGGCTTTTGGGCAAAAATATAAGAAGATGCTATACCTGGATTTACATCCATCCATTGGTTCTTGGCTCTATCCCATGGTGGCGTAGCAATACGTACATTCAACATAATTTCTCTACCCTCTGCTGGGTAAGAAGCCATTGAATATGCACGCTCTACAGTTTCAGTATTCTTCATTACTAATGGCCATAATCCAAATTTATCCCATTCAGCCTGAAACTTATCTGCAGTTTCATGCTCTTCAGGGTGTGCTGTAATATCAATATCTGAATATTTTATTTCACATGGTGGAATTTCAATCTGAATATAACCACCTGCTTTATAGTTCATATCCTCCGGAATCTCAACAACAAATTCCTTAATGAAAGATGCTACATTATAATTACGTACAACAGTTGCTTCCCATTTCTTAATTCCAAATACTTCTTCCGGAATTGTAATCTCCATGTCTTGCTTAACTTTAACCTGACAGGCTAAACGTGCACCATGCTTTAATTCTTTTCTCGAAAAGTGTGGTGTTTCCGTTGGTAGAGCTTCTCCTCCACCCGATAATACGTGACACTCACATTGTATACAAGTACCACCTCCACCACAAGCTGATGGTAAGAATACTTTATTACTACCCAAAGTATTTAAAAGTGTACCTCCAGAGGCAACCTCTATTTCTTTTTCACCATTAATAGTAATCTTTACTGGTCCAGATGGTGATAATTTTTGCTTTACGAATAATAACAATGCTACTAATAACAAGGTTACTACCAAAAATGCTGCAACTGTTGTTGCAATAATTCCAAAATCAACTGCTAATACCATACTATTCACTTACTTTGTTTAAGTTATCAGCTAGAGCCTTATCTTCTTCAGACAACTCTATTGTTTGTTCTACTTTTACTGTAGCATCATCTTTTTTCGCCTCTTCATCTCCTCCTGTTAACATACCACCAAAACTCATAAACCCAATTGCCATAAGTCCTGTGATAATAAATGTAATCCCTAAACCTCTTAGAGGTGCTGGTACATTAGAGTATCTTATTTTCTCTCTAATTGCAGCAATGGCCAAAATAGCTAAGAACCAACCAATACCAGAAGCTATACCGTAGTTAAGTGCTAAACCTAAACTTGCAATTTCACGTGATTGCATAAATAAAGAACCACCTAGTATTGCACAGTTTACAGCAATTAAAGGCAAGAAAATACCTAATGAGTTATATAAGGCAGGAGAAAATTTCTCGACAACAATTTCAACTAATTGCACCATAGTAGCGATAGTCGCAATGAACATGATGAATGAAAGGAAACTAAGGTCGTATTCAGCAAACTCAGGGCCTAACCATTCTAATGCACCTGGTTGTAAAATATACTGATCTAATAACCAGTTTAATGGTACCGTTATAGCCAATACAAATATTACTGCCGCACCTAAACCTACTGCAGTACTTACCTTTTTAGAAACAGCAAGGTATGAACACATTCCTAAGAACGTGGCAAATACCATGTTATCTATAAAAATTGATTTAAAAAATAATTCTACGTGTTCCATATATCTTTTATTTGTAGTCCTGCAAAAATCTCAGGACAACATTTTTATTAGTCTTCTATTAATGCTTTGTTTCTACTACGTTGTACCCAAATTATTATTCCGACAACAATTAATGCCATTGGTGATAACAACATAAATCCGTTATTCTCATAACCAATACTGTAAAGTCCAGTTTTTGCTATAGGATCTCCTAATACAGGAATTCCCAATAAAGTACCTGAACCTAATAATTCTCTGAAGAATCCAACGATTATTAGGATTATACCGTAACCTAAGGCATTTCCAATACCATCTAAAAACGATCGCCATAAACCATTACCAAGTGCAAAAGCTTCAAAGCGACCCATAATGATACAGTTTGTAATAATAAGACCTACGAATACTGATAATTCCTTACTCAACTCATAAGCAAATGCTTTCAATACCTGGTCTACAATAATTACCAATGCTGCAACAACTGTTAATTGCACAATGATTCTAATTTTAGAAGGAATGATATTTCTAATAGCAGAAATTACAACATTACCAACACCCATTACAAATAAAACCGAAATGGCCATTACAATAGAAGCCTTTAGCTGCGCAGTAATCGCAAGTGCAGAACATATTCCTAAAACCTGTATAGTAATAGGGTTATTATCCGCTAATGGATCTGTTATTAAAGCTGCGTCTTTTTTTGAAAGTAAACCCATAATTAATTTAATGATTTAAAAAAAGGTACGTACAATGCTAAATCTTTCTTTATCATAGCTGCAACACCATCTCCTGTGATAGTTGCACCTGCTATTGCATCAACCTCGTGATCTGTTTTATCTTTATTAGTTGGATCTGCATTACTCTTAGAAACAGTAACACCTTTAAATTCTCCACTAGTCATTAAATGCTCACCAATAAAATCGTCCATAAAGAAACGTTCTTTGATATTAGCTCCTAATCCTGGAGTTTCACCCTTATGATCAAAATATGCACCTTGGATTACCATATTTTCATCCATAGCTACATAAGCCCATATCGCATCCCATAATCCTTTACCACGTATAGGTGCTATATAGTATGATTTCCCATCCTTAACACCAACGAATAATGGCAATTGTCTAACACCACCTTTTTTAGCTTTATCCTGCTCCTTTTTTACATCAATTAGATAAGCATTATCATCTTCCTTGATATCATTACCATTGGTAATAACCAATTGTTGCTTAATATATTCCTTGAATAATTCTGGAGCCTTATCGGTTGACACGAACGATGCACTATTCTCAGAGTTTTCGTTAACTCCCATTGCGTAGAGAATATTTTGTTGCTTCTCTAGCCTTTTGTTTTCAGTAATTCTCTCTTTTAATGATGAAGCGGTAAATGCCAAAAGTGCACCTACGACTATCACCATTCCAATAGCAAATAAAACTGTATAAATATTTGAATCTGTCTTGTTACTCATAACTATGCTACTTTAGCTTTTAGACGTTTCATTCTGCGCTTAACATTGCCTTGAACAACGTAATGATCAATTGTTGGCGCAAATACATTCATTAATAAGATTGCAAGGAATACTCCTTCTGGATATGCAGGATTAAAAACACGAATCATAATTGATATAAATCCAATTAAGAATCCATAAATCCATTTACCTTTATTTGTTTGTGAAGCTGTCACAGGATCTGTAGCCATATAAACAGCACCAAATAGTATACTTCCTATAATTAAATGTTGCCAGAATGGTACACTCATTAAACCATAAAATTTACTAGATTCTCCAATCCAACCTGCATCTACAACTCCATTGAAAATTAATCCCATTGCTAAGGCACCAACTAAGGTACTTAACATTATTCTCCAACTTCCAATTTTTGTGAATATTAGGAATAGTCCACCTACGATTATTAAAAATTTTGAGGTTTCACCGACTGATCCAGGTATTAATCCCCAGAACATATCCATATAGTCAATGCCAGCCAGAGATGTGTTTTGAGCATAGGCTCCTAAAAGTGTTTCACCCGAAATTGCATCTGGTGTACCTGCGCGTTCAACAGCACCGTGAACCCATACTTTATCACCAGACATCCAAGTTGGGTAAGCAAAGAATAAAAATGCACGTATTGTCAATGCAGGGTTTAAGATGTTCATCCCTGTACCTCCAAATACCTCTTTACCAATTACAACTCCGAAAATTACCGCAACAGCCAACATCCAAAGTGGAATATCTATAGGAACAATTAATGGCACAAGCATTCCCGTTACCAAGTAACCTTCTTCTACTTCGTGGCCTTTTATGATAGCGAATATGAATTCTACAGCTAAACCAACTCCGTAAGACACGGCTACTAATGGTAAAACTTTCAATAAACCAATTACAAGGTTATCCCATGTCCAAAATGAGGCTCCTAGAAACCCGTTTGCAGCATCAATTTCGCCTAATGCCAAATAATGCTGATAACCTGCGTTAAACATCCCGAAAATTAAACATGGAACTAATGCCATGATAACGGTATTCATTGTTCGCTTTAAATCATCGGCTGCCTTAATATGAGTTCCTCCATGGGTTGTCTCATTAGGCATATATAAAAACGTGAAAAGAGCATTAAAACCAGGAAGCCATTTCTTGTCTTTATTCTTTACTTTAAAATTGTGTAAATTTTGTTTTAAACCCATTATCCTATCTCTTTAAGCATTAAGTCTAATCCTTCTCTTATTATTTTTTGATGTGGTTGTTTAGATACGCACACAAATTCTGTAAGTGCAAAATCTTCAGGTGCCACCTCGTACATTCCTAGCGCTTCCATTTCATCTAAATCCTTGTACATACAAGCTTTAAGAATCTGCATTGGGTATATGTCTAAAGGAAAAACTTCTTCATAAGTACCTGTAGTAACAAACGCACGATGCTCACCATTTGTATTTGTATTTAAATCGTACTTTTTCTTTGGGTTCAACCATGAAAAAGTTAATGCTCTTGAAGTAGAAATCTTATTAAATACAGGTTTGTTCCAACCGAAGAATTCATAATCATCTCCTTCTGGAATTACAGTAATAACGTTACTGTAATAATCAAGGTTACCATCTGGAGCAACCTGTTTACCTGATAATACATTTCCTGAAATTATACGGTCATTAGCGCCCTTTTCAACACCATTATCATAAATCATTGTTGAAACCTCAGCACCTATTTTAGTCTTGAAGTATCTTGGTTTTTTAACCGAAGATCCTGCAAATGCAATTACACGCTCTGCATTAAACTTACCAGTTAATAGCAATTCTCCAATAATTACCAAGTCTTGTGCATTTACTGTCCAAGCAACTTCACCTTTATTAATAGGGTTTACCTTATTAATTAGTGTACCTACATTGCCCGAAGGATGTGGTCCGCTTACCTTGTAAATAGATACGTTTTTTAAACCTGCCAAAGGAGAATCTGAATTTTTCCCTATTGAAATATGAACTCCACCATCCGTCAATTTAGCTAAGGCATCTACAGCCGCTTGAAGCTCTACTTCTTTACCCTTTAATGTGAAATCAAGATCAGCAGCCAATGGTGCACTTGCATAACCAGAAATAAAAATCGCTTTTGGCGAATTCTCTGGATTTGCAACAACATCGTAAGGTCTTTGTTTAATAAATGCCCAACAGCCTGATTCTAGCAAATGTGCTTTTACTTTATCTGCATCACTAGATAAATCAAACTTTCCATGCTCTACATAACTTTGCTCTTTATCAGCAGTTATTTTAATAGCATCAATTCGTCTCCTTGGTCCACGTTGTACCTCTGTTATCTCTCCAGAAACAGGAGATACAAATTTCATCGCCTCTATATCCTTATTATAAAATAAGGTTTCACCTGCCTTAACACGTGTTCCTTCTTTTGCAACAAGTTTTGGGATGATACTGTGGAAATCTTCAGGTCTGACTGAGTAAAAGTTGCTAATTATAGCATTTTCTGTAGCTTTTTCGGCTTCGCCTACCAGCTTTATGTCTAAACCTTTCTTAATTCTGATGTCTTTTGACATAAATATTAACGATTAGTTATCTAAAAATCCGTGCAAATTTACGAATTAATGATTAAAAATATTTCATTCTAAAACATCTTTTTTATTTATAGTGATTATAAATAACTTAAATATATGATAGGCACAGATTTTGATTATCTTTAAACTCTGAATTAACATTTACATGATAAATAAGGCATATTCCCTTTTATTTCTTTTGATTTTACCATTTATATTGACTGGACAGGTGGAAGAAGTTAGTCCTCCGGATTTTATAAAAACCATAAAATTTAAAAGTAATACTACACAAGGACAACTTCCTATTTTACAACTTGGGGAGCCTTTAGTATTAGAATTTGATGCACTTAATGCAAACGAAGAGGATTTTTATTATGTAATTGAACATTTTAATTATGACTGGACCCCTTCAGTACTTGCAAAAGCTGAATATTTGCGTGGTTTGGACAATCAAAGAATCTTAGAATATTACAATTCCTTCAATACATATCAAGTTTATTCACATTACAAATTACAGATTCCCAATATTCAAACACGTGCTATTCTTAAAACCGGAAACTATATGATTTCCATTTATGATGATTATGACGAATTGATGTTTAGCAGAAAATTTATGGTTTATGAAGACCTTGTTAATGTTGGCGTTAATGTAAAGCGATCAAGAGATGTGAAATACGTTGCACAAAAGCAATCTGTTGATATGACAATTTCAACCAATAGTATCAATTTTAATAACCCTCTTGAAACCATTAACACTGTAATTATTCAAAACAATAATTTAAATTCTTCAATCTCAGGATTAAGACCGCAATATACTTTAGGCAATAGGCTAATTTATAAATACGTTGACGAGTCGGCCTTTTGGGGAGGAAATGAATATCTCTTTTTTGAGAATAAAGATGCTAGGGCTGCAAATGTTGGCGTTCAGTTTATTGATCTAAAAGACATCTATCACAGTTATTTATTTACCAATATTGCCAGGTACGATAGACCATACACTTACAATCCTGACATTAATGGTAATTTTCAGATTACTGCAATAGACCGAAGCGATGTTGATGTTGAGGCAGATTATACGATGGTTCACTTTTCCTTGTTGTACGAGGAATTAATGGATAAAGACATTCATGTTTATGGAAATTTTAATGCCTTTGCCATAGAACCTTTAACTAAGCTTTACTATAACCGTGAGAGTGGCAAATATGAAGGGATGCTTAGGCTAAAACAAGGGTTTTATAATTACAAATTTGTTGCACTTGATAAGAGAACCAACGAGTTAGACGAAGGGTTTATAAGTGGCAATTTTTGGCAAACAGAAAACAACTACAAGGTACTAGTCTACTATAGGGATTTAGGTGCTAGGTACGACAAGTTAATTGGTTATGGTGAAGCAAGTTCTGTTAATATTTCAAATTAGAAGTCTAAACTTCTAAATTTTTATTTGATAAATTTTCAATTATCTTTCAAATCGACAAATAATCTTTTGAAATGCAAAATGATATTGCCCTATTTTCTGAATTATGTGATGAGCTTTTCAATGCAGAACAAAATCAACCCGTTGCAGAGCATCTTGCTACAACTAATCTTTACAAAGAGCTAGATTTAACACTTAATGAAGAGGGTGTAATTGATGATGAATTAAAGCGAGTGTTAAAAGATATTATTTCAAAGACTCCAAAAACTGCATCAAGAAATTTTTTCAATCAACTTTTTGGTGGTAGAATAGGCAAAGCAACTTTAGGAGATTTATTATCGGTTATGTTTAACAACAGCATGTATACCTATAAGGTTGCAGGCCCACAAGTTGGAGTTGAAAAACAAGTTCTTAAAAACATATGTAAACTCGCAGGTTATAGCGAAGACAGCAACGGCACGTTCGCTCCAGGAGGTTCAATGAGTAATATGATGGCTTTGATAATGGCCAGAGACTTCAAAAACGAATCAATTAGAACCCTTGGGTTACAACAATCCATGACCTTATACACAAGCAATGAATCTCATTATTCTATATCAAAAAATGCAGCATTAACAGGTATCGGCAGAAATCAGGTCAGGTATGTCAATACCAATGAAAAAGGTGAAATGCTAAGCGACCATCTTGAAGAATTAATTAAGAACGATCTTAAGGACAATTACATTCCATTTTTTGTAAATGCTACAGCAGGCACCACTGTTTTAGGTGCTTTTGATGATATTCATACTATCAGCAAGGTATGTAAGAAATATAATTTGTGGTTGCATGTAGATGGTGCTTATTGCGGAGGTGTTATTTTCAGTAAAAAGTATAAACATTTGATAAGTGGATTGGAGTACTCAGATTCTTTTAGTGTAAATGCACATAAAATGCTGGGAACACCCTTGAGTTGTTCAATAATTGTTACACAAAACAAAGCACAGTTACATCATTCATTTTCAAACGAGGCTGATTACTTATACCAAACGGATGGTGATGATTTCAATTTGGGCAAAACATCATTACAATGCGGCAGAAGAAATGATGCACTTAAAATATGGACGCTTTGGAAATCTGTTGGTACATTGGGTTTAGAAAAAATAGTAGATAAACAATTTGAACTTGCTCAATATGCAAGAGACTATATTTTAAGAAATAATAATTACAAACTTTATAGCTTTAAGGACTCCATTTCTGTTTGCTTTAATTATAAAGATATATCTGCCAAAGAATTATGTACTTCATTATACGAAAATTCAGACTTGATGGTTGGGTTTGGCAAACATAATGATGTAGAATTTGTAAGAATGGTTACTATAAATACGACTTTACAAAAACCTGATATTGACAACTTTTTTGAAACATTAGAGCGACATGTTTCTGAAAAATTGTTAAAAAAACCTGTCAGTTAGCCTAAAATAAAGGCTTCATTCAAAAAATATCTTATTTTAGCGTATTCTTTTCCCGAGAACTATGGTACAACAAGTCACAAGTGGCATAAAGATTTCAGTCGAAACTAATTTCGAAGGAACATTTTATAAAAATTATAAAGTGCACTTTGCCTTTGGTTATAAGGTGACTATTGAAAATCAAAGTAAAGATTCTGTACAGTTAAATTCTAGGTACTGGAAAATACTTGATGCTCTTAACAATGAAGAGATTATTGAAGGCGAAGGTGTAATTGGTAAAAAACCTGTACTTAAGCCTGGAGAATCTCATACTTACAACTCTGGTTGTTTATTATCCTCTCCATTTGGTGCTATGCAAGGACACTATAACATGGTAAATTTCACAAAGGCAAGCAAATTCAAAGTATATATCCCTGCCTTTAAGTTAAGTGCACCTTTTGCACTTAACTAAGATTTAAAATCTTTTAAATATTCAAATTTATAAAGACTTTCATTTTGTTCTATATGAAAGAAAGCACAATTAGAATAATGTACAAATTGGTATTCTGAATTAATATTAAATGAAGTGTCGTCTATTTGATAAATTGCATCACAATCAATGTTACCATACGGTGAAATCCTTCTATATCTAAATTCTTTATAGTGATCCAAATCATAAATCTCAAACCACGCTCCAGCAGCAATTCCACTTAACCACTGCGCATGTTCTAAAACAACATTGTTTTTTTGTGGTAACATTGTACCTGCCAAACTTGGCTTGTAACCATTTAAAGTATCTAAGAATAGACGTCTATTTTCTTTACTAACACTAGATTGGAACTCTCTGATATCTCCACTTTCATTTAAGAGGTATATATGATTTTCCGTATCGGCAATTACAACATTGCCTATTGTACTTGGCGTAAACCATTTAGACCGTTTTAACCGTTTTTTAATTTTTAAATCCGTCACTGATGCAATAAGAGCATCTGTCACAAAACGAGCACAATTGCAAGCATCTTTAATAAAAGCAGCATATCTAATTAGACCTGTAGACTGCATAATATCAATATGCTTTCTTGCTAATTCATAATTTACAGCATTACAAACCGATGCATACAAATGGCCTTCGCCATGTGTTAACTTTGGGTTAGTTGCCAAAAACTTTAGTATTGCCTCCAAGTTAACAATTTGATCATTTTCAATTTGTGCCTTGAGGGGAAAGTGAAGTTCAAAATCGGTTTGCCTACCTCTTACTCGACCATTGGGTTCCGAGGTTATATAACGGCCAAAGTCATGATATTCTAACTCACCGGAGATTTTATCAATTAAAACTAATGCTGCATGACCTGCTCTTACATGGTTTTTGTTACCAATAAATGCATACCGCAAATACTTAGAATACCACTCATCTGCATGAGAAACAATAGTTTCAGGGTATGCTAAGGTTAAAATAAAGGCATTGTTTTTAACTCCCAAATCGATTTTATTTTTCGATGGGCAACTTACAAAAAATAATAATGTCTCATTATGATTTCTATAACGTTTCAAATCATAAAACCAAGGATAAAAATCGTAACTTTGCACTTTCAAAAAATTCAAAAACAAAAAATCAATTTAAATCATGGGAAAAGGTATCTTTAATGTTCCTATTGCAGTTAACGAACCCGTTAAATCTTATGCACCAGGATCACCTGAACGCGATGCTGTTTTAAAGGCATACAAAACAATGATCAACAGCAAAGTTGAAGTTCCTTTATATATTAATGGTGAGGATATTAAAACTGGTAATACCAGAACAATGTCTCCTCCTCACGACCATCAACATGTCGTTGGAGAGTATCATTTAGCAGAACAAAAGCATGTAGAAGATGCGATTTCCACAGCTTTAGAAGCACGTAAAACGTGGTCTCAAATGCCTTGGGAACAACGTGCTGGGATTTTCCTAAAAGCTGCTGAATTAATTGCTGGACCATACCGAGCAAAAATTAATGCAGCGACTATGATTGCTCAATCAAAAACAATTCATCAAGCAGAAATTGATGCAGCTTGTGAATTTATAGATTTCTTAAGGTTCAATGTTCAGTTTATGACTGACATATACATGGAACAACCAGAAAGTACAAGTGATGCATGGAACAGAGTTGAATATAGACCCCTAGAAGGATTTACCTATGCTGTAACACCATTTAACTTTACGGCAATTGCTGGTAATTTACCGGCATGTATGGCATTAATGGGTAATGCAGTGGTTTGGAAACCAAGTGACAGCCAAGTTTATTCGGCTAAAGTAATAATGGATGTATTTAAAGAGGCTGGTGTACCAGAAGGAGTTATCAATGTTGTTTTTGGTGATCCTGTAATGATTACAAATACAGTACTTTCAAATCCAGATTTTTCTGGTCTCCATTTTACTGGATCTACATTTATCTTCAAAGAATTATGGAAACAAATTGGAGAGAATATTCACAACTATAAGACTTACCCAAGAATTGTAGGGGAAACGGGAGGTAAAGATTTCATCATTGCACATAAATCTGCAAATGCAAAACAAGTAGCTACCGCAATATCTCGTGGTGCATTTGAATTTCAGGGACAAAAGTGTAGTGCAGCATCAAGAGCATATATACCTAAAAGTTTATGGAATGATGTAAAGCAATACTTGTTAGATGATATAAAATCATTTAAAATGGGTTCACCAGAAGATATGAGTAATTTCATTACTGCGGTAATTCACGAAGGTTCTTTTGACAAATTAGCCAAATACATAGATCAGGCTAAAGCAGATTCTGATGCTGAAATAATTGCAGGTGGTGGATGTGATAAATCCAAAGGGTATTTTATCGAACCAACTGTAGTGGTAACAACTGACCCTAAATATACAACGATGTGTACGGAATTGTTTGGACCTGTAATTACTATTTATATTTATGAAGATGATGCCTATTCCGCTACTTTAAAACTTGTAGACGAAACAAGTGAATATGCATTGACAGGAGCTGTATTATCCACATGTAGATATGCTATAGACGAAGCTACAAAAGCTCTTCAAAACTCTGCCGGTAATTTCTATATAAATGATAAACCAACAGGTGCTGTGGTTGGCCAGCAACCATTTGGAGGAGCAAGAGCATCAGGCACTAATGATAAAGCTGGTAGTGCTCAAAACTTATTGCGTTGGGTGTCTCCTAGGTTGATAAAAGAAACATTTGTAACACCAACGGACTACAGGTATCCATTTTTAGGGTAACTTAAGTAGACATTATTACTTAATACAAAGTATTTTACGCAACAAAAAAAAGACCTGTAAAAATTTACAGGTCTTTTTTAATATTCAAATTTACTTTCTTAGTCTAATTCTTCTATAGTTTGAGTATCTCCAAAGTTTGCTGATCTCACATTATATGCTGCATTAGTATTACCGTTTACAACAAAAGCAACAACGGTCATTTTAGAAGTGTTTGACACATTAGACGGTACTGACACAGAAAAGTTTGTAGAATAAACATTTCCTTCAGCAACCTGATCAGCAGGTATTGTATCACCTAATAAATCTGTCAAAACATCTCTTAAAACATGATCGTGCTCAAAGTTTGAAATTACGCTACCACCACCATAATAACTTGTATAATTAACCTGATCATAGATTAAATCATCCTCTAAAATATAGACTACTAGTTTTGCATTTGTTGTTGATAAAAGACCAAACTTAATATCAACATCAACTGATATAGTATTGCCATCTAATGTTGGCGATAAAGCAAGTCCCAAATCTGCATCAGAATTAGTCAACCCAACTACCTGACTAACATTACTTGGTTCTGGATAAGCCCACTCCGTAGTTCTGTTTAACATTGCTGTTGGATATCCAGATAGATTAATCATATTCTCCAATGCACCTGCACTAAAATTGTATGGATCATGATTATTACCGTTAGGATCTGTGTTACCTCTATGGATTGCTACTGTAACCGCTCTGTCTGTTGCTAGATTTACTTGTTCAATACCGTAAGATACTCTTGGACAATAACCGCACCACGTACCAGTGTAGTCTTCAATTAATACATTTTGCGCAAACTTTACAGGTGGTTCTAATACTGTAACTTGAAGCGTATTACTTGTCATTCCACCATAAGTTGCAACAAAATTTAAAACACCTGGTGCTTGAGTTGTATAGATATTTCCACCTATATCTTCACCGTTTAAAGTTATCGTTGCTGAGTTAGTTACAACTTCACTGTTGTTTCCTTTTACGTCAAAGAAAATCAAATCCCCAGCATAAACATCTGAATCAAATTTCAAAGATATAGTTATACTTGTTATTGCATTGGTATCACCTCCATCAGAGTCATCATTTCCATCACTACCACAACTGGTAAAAACTAAAGCTAATGCAAAAAATAAGGATTTAAAAAGATAATTAATTTTCATGATTTAGAGATTATTTATATTAATTGAAGCCCAAATATAATATATTTTAAATCTTTTGGTATTATTATTGTATAATTGCCAAAAATAAGAACAAATTACAATCAATATGAAGCGTACTTTCCTTCTAATCTTACTATTTACTATTTCATTATCATATGCTCAGGACATTCCAAATGTCATCTTAAAAAATTTAGAGAATGAATCAGTATCAATTCAAAAACTGGCAAATTCCAACGATATAAAAATCTTTAGTTTTTGGGCGACTTGGTGTGTACCTTGTATTAATGAATTAGATGCTATTGCCGATGTTTATGAAGAATGGCAAGATGAAACCAATGTAGAACTTATAGCGATTTCTACTGATGATGCAAGAACTAAAAAAAGAGTAATTCCGCTTGTTAATGGAAAGGATTGGGAATATCAAATACTAATTGATGATAACCAAGATCTAAAACGTGCATTAAATATCAATGTCTTGCCTTATATAATGGTAGTAAAAAATGGCGAAATTGTTCACACCAGAACAGGATATACACCTGGTAGTGAAGATGAACTCTACGAAGTTGTCAAGGAAAATGCCAAATTATAAAAGCTAATTGCGATAACCAGATTAAATAAACTCACACATGAGAAAATTAATATTGTTATTGATTTTTTGTTTGTCATTAAATCAAGCTTCTGCTCAGTTATTAGATAATTTAAGATTAGGACTAGAATCTAATATGGCTTGGTATAATGATGATAAGAGAACAGGTGCCTTTTTTGATGAAGAAAATAATGATGGTGACGAGCACGTTAGAGTAAATTCTTATTTGAAATTAGATTACGATTTTCTAAAAAATTTCACTGCTACAGTTCAGATAGAATCTTATGAACCATTAGCATTATTGAATTATTCACCAAACTTTGAAGGTACTAATTTTGGTATATACTCTTTAAACTATAAAAGCAATAAACTTGAAGCAAGCGCAGGTCATTACTATGAGCAATTTGGTAGCGGAATGATTCTGAGAAACTGGGAAGATCGGCAACTAGGATTAAACAATGCACTTTTGGGTGGACGAATGAAATATATGCCTCTAGACTTTTTAGCACTTACCGCCTTGTACGGTAAACAACGTGTAGGTTTTGAAACAGCAGATAGCGATATTTTTGGATTTAATACCGAACTAGACTTATCTAACATATTCAATTTTGAAAACTCATCATTAAATCTAGGTTTTAGTTATGTGGGTAGAAATGAAACAGCAGATAGCGAGGATCCAAATTTTGATGATTTAACCAATGCTTTTTCTGGCCGTATTGATTTTACTGAAGGTAATTTTTACGCGAATGCAGAATATGTCACAAAAACTGATGATGTGGCTGTGATCGCAGGTCAGCTCATTGATAACTTTGTTAATCCCGGTAACGCATTATTGTTAAATACTGGTTTTTCTCAAAAGGGATTTGGTATTGACGCTACTTTTAGGAGATTAGAAAATATGGGATTCTACTCTGAGCGTGAAAAGACAGGAAATGTATTTTTAGAAAACAATATCAACTTTACACCTGCTTTAACCAAACAACACGATTATTTATTGACAAATATATTTGTTTATCAAGCTCAATCACAGGTTGTTTTTGCTGATCCACAACTAATGGAAGCTGGTGAAATTGGTGGGCAAGTAGATTTGTTCTATAATATTAAAAAAGGGACTAGCTTAGGTGGTAAATACGGTACCAAATTAGCCTTTAATGCATCTTACTGGGCTGGTTTAAAAGGAGATTATGATTATAATAATTTATCTTATGACGTTGATTATTTTGGCTTTGGTGAGAAGTATTTCTCTGATATAAGTTTGGAAATCAGAAAAAAATGGAATAAAAAAGTTAATTCCATTTTCTATTATGTCAATCAGTATTATAATCAAAGAACCATAGAAGACAACTTTTCCGGAGAACAGATTAAAACAAATATTGTTGTTGGTGAGACTATTTACAAATTTGGTAGGATTGGGCAATCAGTACGTTTAGAATTTCAAAAGCTCTGGTCTAATTCTGACAATCATGATTGGATTGGAGGTACTTTTGAATATAACGTCAGTCCAAGACTATCGTTTTATGTCAATGATATTTATAACAGTGGAATGGATAGCAGTACTTCCGAAAACCATTACTACAATTTTGGCGGAAGTTATAATAAGGGGACAACACGCTTCTCGTTAAATTACGGAAGGCAACGTGCAGGATTGGTATGTGTTGGTGGTGTTTGCCGTTTTGTACCTGAGGCTACAGGTCTGTCAGCAAGTTTATTAATGTCTTTTTAAAGATTAAGCTTATTTAAATTTTAAAGGTAAATAAATCACCTTCTTTGTCTTGAAAAAATCTTCTTCAAAATAATCAGACAATAAATAAGCTTTGACGTTAGTATACTGCTTTAATTCATCAGTCAAGTCTCCTCCTTTTAAGTAGAGAATTCCATTTTTCAAGCTGTTCTTTTGTTTTTTGGCTATTTTACCTTTTACCCATTTGGTAAATTCCGGCATTGCGGTCACAGCTCTACTAACTATAAAATCATAAGTTTCGTCAATGGCTTCTACCCTACTATGCGTGGTTCTTATATTTTTTAATTCAATCGCTTCTGCAATCGCATCGATAACTTTTAGTTTCTTATTAATACTATCTACAAGATGAAACTGGCAATTAGGAAATAAAATAGCTAATGGTACACCAGGAAATCCACCTCCAGTTCCAACATCTAAAATTGATGTTTTATCTTTAAATTCAATAACTTTTGCAATGCCAAGTGAGTGCAAAACATGCTTTAAATACAATTCATCGATATCCTTTCTCGAAACAACATTTATCTTTGAATTCCAGTCTTTATATAATGCCTCCAAAGCCTCAAATTGTTGAATCTGAGAGTCGGATAAATGAGGAAAGTATTTTAATATTAATTCCACTTTATTGATTTTTGGCAAAAATACATTTTTTTACTTTGGATAAAATTAACGTTTAAGGATAATGGTTGGTTTTAATTATTATTTATCTTTGACGAGTTTTAATGCAGTTTAACCCTAATCATTAGAATAAAAAACTAGGAATTATATGGCAAATCAAACCCTATCTTTTTCAAGATCCGATTCGGCAAAATTTTTCAGAACCCTTAACAAAAGAGTGAATAACTATTTTAAGGAAAACAATATAAAACGAACCGGAAATTGGCAACTTTGGGTAAAAACCATAGTTATGTTCGCTTTATTTTTAACACCCTATTTTTTATTGCTAACCTTAGATATTCCCACTTGGGCTCAGATTCTTTTAACCATTGTAATGGGTATAGGAATGGCTGGTGTTGGTATGAATGTTATGCATGATGGAAATCATGGTTCATTCTCAAACAAAGAATGGATAAATAGGTTAATGGGAAGTAGTATTTATATCCTAGCTGGTAATGTATACAACTGGAAGGTTCAACATAACGTACTACATCATACCTACACAAATATTCATGGTCACGACGAAGATTTAGAAGCCGGAAGAATACTCCGATTCTCTAAACATACTCAATGGCGCAAACACCATAAATTTCAGCACTACTATTCAATTTTATTATATGGTTTATTAACAATTAATTGGGCTATCACTACTGATTTTCAGCAAATGCATCGTTACATGAAGCGTAAGTTGTCTTATGGGAAATTACCAAATCCATTTGTTAATTGGAGTAAACTGGTAATAACAAAACTTATTTATTTATCCATGTGGATCGTTTTACCAATTGTATTAACTGATATTGCTTGGTATAAAATTTTAATAGGTTTCTTTATAATGCACTATGTTGCTGGTCTCATTTTAAGTGTTGTATTTCAGTTGGCCCATGTCATGGACGAAGCAGAAATGCCAATGCCAGAGAAAGATGGTACAATGAAAAATACTTGGGCAATTCACCAGTTAAAAACAACTGTAAATTTTGGGGCAAAAAGCTGGTTAATTAACTGGTATACTGGTGGCTTAAACCATCAGGTTGAACATCATATATTTCCTCACATAAGCCATATCCACTATGGTAAAATTGCCAAGATTGTTAAGGATACAGCTAAAGAATTTAATTTACCTTATAAAGAATATAAAACTACAAGAAAAGCAATTGCCGCGCACTTTAGGTTTCTTAAGGAAATGGGAATGCGACCAGCAATGCAGGCATAATTCATTTATTATTATATCATGAACCAACTTTCAGATAGAATTAATAATCTATCGACTTCAGCAACCCTTGCTATGGCAGCAAAAGCCAGAGAACTCAGAGCAGAGGGTAAAGACATCATTGGACTAAGCCTAGGAGAACCAGATTTTAATACTCCGGATTTTATTAAAGACGCTGCCATTGAAGCAATTAATCAAAATTATAATAGTTATACTCCTGTAGATGGTTATGGTGATCTTAAAAATGCCATAATCACTAAATTCAAAAGAGACAATAATCTTAGTTATGTACCTGCTCAAATTGTTGTTTCTACAGGTGCAAAGCAATCATTGTCAAATGTAGCTGCAGTTTTAATTAATGAAGGTGATGAAGTTATCCTACCATGTCCATATTGGGTAAGTTATAGTGACATTGTAAAATTAAATGGCGGAATTCCAGTAGAAGTTAAAACGTCAATAGAGACAGACTTTAAAATGACGGCTGAACAGCTTGAGGCTGCGATAACACCAAAAACGAAAATGATTTGGTATAGTTCACCATGTAATCCAAGTGGATCAGTATATAGTGAGCAAGAGCTAAGATCGTTAGCCAAAGTTCTTGAAAATCACCCTAATATATTTGTGGTTTCTGATGAAATTTATGAACACATAAATTTTAAAGGCGGACACTTTAGTATGGCCAATATTGACCATATGTACGACAGAACAATTACTGTAAATGGTGTCTCGAAAGCATTTGCAATGACAGGTTGGAGAATCGGGTATATAGGTGCACCAGATTGGATAGCCAGAGCTTGCAATAAAATGCAAGGACAAGTAACAAGTGGTGCTAACTGTATTGCACAAAGAGCCGTAATTACAGCTTTAGAAACTGACCCTTCTAGCATTTCCTATATGGTAGAAAAATTTAAGGAAAGACGTAAACTTATATTGGGTTTGCTAAATGAGATTGACGGGTTTAAATCAAATGAGCCAGAAGGTGCGTTTTATGTATTCCCAGATGTTTCAGCATATTTCGGAAAAACAATTAAAGGAACAACCATAAATAACGCAACTGACATGTCTATGTTTTTATTACAGGAAGCTCTAGTTGCAACGGTTACTGGAGAAGCATTTGGAAACCCTGATTGTATTAGGATTTCATATGCCGCTTCAGAAGAAAACATTAAAGAGGCAATTAAACGTATAAAAGATGCGTTAAGTTAATATTACACATCAATCGCCTTTTTTAAAAAGCTATAACAGTCTTTGTATTGTTATAGCTTTTTTTATGATTCAGTTTTAGAAAATTGCTACCAAGATGATTGCAAATATTGAAATTCTTAAAATGGTCGCTGTATGGTTCACAACATTCAATTGTGAAGATCTAAGTCTGCGTCTTATTCCAAACAATGACTTTGTCGTAGTCTTGCTGAAATTCTTCTTCACTAAGGATTTATAGTTCGAATTTAATAATCCTTGTGTTGTAAAATGAGGTACCTCAATGGGTTCTGATACAAATTCTAATTCTTGATTTAATACTAATTCCATGATTGATGATTTTAATTGGTTACGTAAATATGACGGACAATAATCAAAAATGTTACACCTCGTATCTCAACTATAGCAACAGATTGAGTTGCTAAACACAAAATATATCAGTAAAATTATAGGCTGGCTAAAATTTTGGAATAAGAAAATATTTCTCTGAAATTATCGATTTCTCCAGAAGAAAGGTGTTAACAAAATTAAAATCGTAAAGAGTTCTAAACGTCCTAATAACATTAAAAATGAAGCCCACCATTTACCGAGCGCTGGTAGCGCGGCATAATTATTTACTGGACCAAATTCCCCAAGCGCAGGTCCAACATTTCCTAGACTTGATGCAGAAAGTCCAATTGCAGATTCAAAATCCATTTGGAACATTGAAAATATCGCAGCTCCAATAATAAATGACAGCATATAAAGTATAAAGAACCCGAGTATGTTAAATACAATATCACCGGAAATAGATTTTTTGTTATAGCGGACAGGTAAAATTGCATTAGGATGGAGAGCACGCTTAAATTCTAAAAAGCCGTTCTTAATAAGTATTAAATGACGTACAACTTTAACGCCTCCTGCTGTACTACCAGCAGAACCTCCTAAAAACATTAAACCAAAGAAAAACACGGTTAAGAACGGTGTCCACATTGTATAATCTGCAGTAACAAATCCAGTTGTAGTTACTATGGCTAAAACTTGAAACAATCCATGCCTAATAGCACTTTCACCTTCACCAAATACCATAGGATGAGCAACCGAAGATTGAGAGACATCAGCTCTAAAATAAATGAGTAATGCCGCAACCAGAGTAAAACACAATATGAATCTAAAATATAATTTAAACTCATCGTCTTTTGTAATCTTAGATACCTTTCCTTTAAACAGATAGTAACTTAAAACAAAATTGGTTCCTGCTAAAAACATAAAAAACATTATGATATATTGTATGGCAGGATTATCATTCCAATGGGCAATACTGGCATTTTTTGTTGAAAAACCACCTGTAGATAATGTACTCAAGGCATGATTAATTGCATCGAAAAAAGACATACCAGCAATTTGAAGTAATATAGTCTCAGCAACTGTATAACCAACATAAATTAACCATAAGCGTTTAGCAGTATCTGTAATTCTTGGGTGTAATTTATCACCTCCTGGACCAGGTGCCTCAGCAGCGAATAACTGCATACCACCCACACCAAGTAAAGGAAGAATTGCAATAGCTAATACAATTATTCCCATACCACCTATCCAGTGTGTGGTACTACGCCAAAACAATACGCCTTTTGGTATTATTTCTATATCATTGAGTATACTCGCACCAGTAGTTGTATAGCCAGACATAGTTTCGAAAAAAGCATCGGTAAACGAAGGTATTGCTTCAGTAACTAAATAGGGTAAGGTACCTGTTAAAGACATAACGATCCAACCAAAGGCTACAACTATGTATCCTTCGCGTTTGTTCATTTCCTTACGATGATTTCTTGTACCGACCATGGCAAAAGAGCCAATTAATAAAGTTGCTAAACCAGCTAACAATAGTTGCACTGTAACTCCATCTTCATAGATCAAACTAATTAATGTAGCAATCATCATAAAACCACCATTAAATAGCAGTAATAAGCCAAAAAAGTGAAAAATGATTTTATAATTTAAATGCAGTCGCGACATAATTATGAGAAAAATGCTTCTACTTCAGAAATAGAGCGAGGCAAACAACAAACAACTACCCTATCACCTGCTTCTATGGTAAAACTTCCTAAAGGAATTAATCCTTCACCATTTCTAATTACTCCACCAAAAATGGCAGATTTAGGAAATTGCAAATCCTTTATTTGATTGTTAGTAATTTTAGATTCAGGTTTAACAACAAACTCCAAAAGTTCAGCATTCATGTTGGTTAGTTTAGTCATTGCAACGACTTCACCCTTTCTTATATATCTAAATATGTTATTTGCTGCTAATAATTTTTTATTTATAAGGGTATCAATACCAATGGACTGAGATAATTGATAATAGTCCATATTTTCAACTAAAGCAATTGTCTTTTTTACACCCTTAGATTTGGCTAAAAGACACGACATTATATTGGTCTCAGAATTACCTGTTACAGAAATGAAGGCATCCATTTCAGATATACTCTCTTCCTGCAGTATTTCAACGTTTCTACCATCACCATAAATAACTAAGGCATTTGGTAATTGGTCAGCTAAATCTTCTGCAACAGTCTTTTTATTCTCTATAAGTTTTACGTTGAATTTACTTGCACATAAATCCCTAGCCGTTTTGTAACCAATTTTACTTCCTCCAAGAATCATTACATTTTTTATCCCAACCTTGACCTTACCAGACAATTCAAATAATTCTTCATCTCCTCCTTTAGAGGTCATAAAAACTACTGTATCGCCTTCTTTAAACTGAGTGTCTCCTCTTGGTATAATCGTATATTGTGTTCCATATCTTTGTATGGCAATAGGTATAAAATGTAATTCTGAATATAATTCTGCAGCCTCACGTACAGTTTTACCAACAAACGTTGCAGTTCTTGATAATCTTAAACTTAACATGGTAAGCGCACCTTCTTCAAACTCATAAGTGTCATTAAATCCATATTGATTTAATAATAACTCTATTTCACCAGCGGCTAGAGACTCTGGGGAAATAAGTTCATCAATACCAAATTTGGAAAACCCAATCGTCTCCTTGTCATCAATAAACTCTGTATTTGATATTCTAGCAATAGTTTTTTGAGCACCTAATTGCTTTGCAAGCACACTAGCTGTAATATTGGTTGTTTCTGAAGATGTAACTGCAATAAAAAGTGCAGCAGTGCCAATCCGAGCTTCTCTTAAAATAGAAATGGAAGTAGCATCACCTTTTATTGTTTTAATATCTAAATGTTCGCCTGCATAGGCAAGGCTGTCCTTTCTAGTATCAATAAGTGTTATCTCTTGCGACTCGTAGGATAATAATTTAGCTAAATGAAATCCTACCTCTCCTGCACCTGCGATAATTATTTTCATCGAATTTGTTTCAAATAGGCGTACAAATATACATATTATTTAATGCTGGTATCAATTTTAAAAATGATATAATTACAATTACAAATTATAGAGAACACTCTTATTACCGTATATTTGCAAAAAATTTTTAATGGCTGAAAAAGTAAAACCTTATAAGGATAGTGAGGCTTCTAAAAAAGCACAGGTCACGAAAATGTTTGATACCATATCAAAAGAATACGATGGCCTCAACAGAGTGATCTCCTTCGGAATAGATGTTAAATGGCGCAATAAGGTTGTTAAGTTAGTTTCTGAAACTAATCCTGAAAATATTTTAGATATTGCCACAGGTACTGGTGATTTGGCCATTAATTTATCTAAAACCAAAGCTAAAGAAATTATTGGATTAGACATAAGTGACGGCATGCTAGAAGTAGGTCGTAAAAAAATTAGTTCAAAAAATCTTGATGGCATAATCTCTATGGTTATTGGCGATTCAGAAGATCTACCATTTGAAGAAAATTCTTTTGATGCTATAACAGTCGCTTTTGGAGTGCGGAATTTTGAAAACCTTGAAAAAGGACTGGCAGAAATTTTGAGAGTCCTTAAGCCGAACGGAATTTTTGTAATTCTAGAAACATCTGTGCCAACAAATCCTATATATAAATTTGGATATAACACATATTCAAAATATATTTTGCCAGTCATAGGTAAAGTATTCTCAAAAGATAGAGTTGCTTACAAATATTTAAGTGAATCTGCCTCAGTATTTCCATATGGCGAAGAATTAAACAATATTTTGAGAAAAATCGGGTTTATTAATGTCGTAGACAAACCACAAACTATGGGAGTAGCAACTATTTATACAGCATCTAAAGCATAATATGAGGCGAATAATATTCATTGTAGGATTTCTATTGGTATTTCAAGATGCTTCGGCACAGCTTTTTACTAAAGAAAAAGTACCGAATAATATTAACAATATTGATCAGAAATTTTTGACATGGGGTTATTTTTTAGGATTTAACCAATATGACTTTAAGTTTGAGTATAATGAAAATCTTGAGGATATTTTGGTAGACAAATCGTTCGGGTTTCACCTAGGTTTAATTGGTGATATGCGAATAAATGACTACATGAATTTAAGGTTAGAGCCTGGTGTTTACTTTACTACTAGAAATATAATGTACGATGAAAGTTACTTTAACGGTACGACGTTTTCGGATGCTGATTTGTTGAGGGAAGTAAAATCAACCTACGTACATGTACCTCTTCTATTGAAGGTATCAACCAAACGAATTAATAATTTTAAACCTTTTATAGTTGGAGGGTTCTCGGCTGCTCTAAATCTATCTAGTAATCAAGATAATCCTGATGATAACAGTTCAGGCGAGTTTAGAATGAAAAAAGGAACCTACTTTTATGAAATTGGTTTTGGTATAGATCTTTACTTACTCTATTTTAAATTCACACCATCTATACGCGGAGTTTTTGCAATTAATGATGAAATTGTTAGGGATGCCGATCCGAACAGCCCTTGGACTGGTAATGTTGCAAAAATGCAAACAAGAGGCATTTTTATAAATTTCACTTTTCAGTAAACCGTCTTTTAAATTCACTTAAAATGATAGCCGTTGCATTTGCAACGTTTAAGCTTTCTGTATCTTTTACATCACCAAATTGAGGAATGGTAATTTTTCTATCAACCATATCTTCTATTACTTCAGATATTCCATTAGCCTCGTTACCAAGAATTATTAATCCTTTTTTTGGCAAGTCTGCAGTATAAATGTTTTCACCCTTCATAAAAGTGCCAAATATTTCCACATTAGTTGTTTTTAAATACTCTAATAAATTGACATAGTTAATACTAACTCTTGCTAACGATCCCATTGTCGCTTGCACTACTTTTGGATTATAACAATCTACTGTGTTTTCACTGCAGATAAGCTGTTTAATTCCATACCAATCACAAAGCCTTATAATTGTACCCAAATTACCAGGATCTCTAACATCATCTAGTACAATAGCCAAATCAAAATCTAATTTGTTACGGAATGCTGGTATTTTAAATATAGCCAATGCTGTATTTGGATTTTTTAATGCTGATATTCTATTAAGCTCGGTATCACTAATCAAAATTACTTTATCATCTATGACGTCAAATATCGGTTTAGTAGTGTAAAGACAAACTAATTCAAATTCGGAGTTTAAAAATTCATTAATGCCCTTAATACCCTCAACAACAAATAATCTTTCTTGTTGCCTGTGTTTTTTTTGGCTTAAACTTTTAATTAACTTTATTTGATTCTTTGATAACATTAAAATGTCTTTACTTTTGTTAGAGAAAGTACAAAGAAAACCTTTTTTGGACTAATTTTTGTTCAAACAGATTCATATCTAAATTAACAATAAGACTTTTGAGACTAGCAGATTGCATTGCTTTAATGAAATTAAGATACAGAACT
Organism: Winogradskyella vincentii; assembly: GCF_020166345.1. GTDB lineage: Bacteria > Bacteroidota > Bacteroidia > Flavobacteriales > Flavobacteriaceae > Winogradskyella > Winogradskyella vincentii. The sequence continues at coordinate 284,556 of NZ_JAIUJS010000001.1, forward strand.
ATTTCTAATGCTATAGCTTTTGTTATTTTTTTGTCCTTATTAAGTTCGTGTAATATAGTCAAAAGGGTTAAGTCGGGTAAGCATCTAGTCACTGAAAATGTCATCTTAGAGGACAATAAGAAAACCAAAGAAGAACGTATTAACAACATTATTATTCAGAAGGTTAATTCTGGGATGCAGGGCATTTTTAATTATCCATTAAAATTACATATCTATAATCTGGCTAGACCTAATATCGATTCTATAATCGATGCAAAAATCTTAAGCAATCCCAACAAGGTAAGACGTAAAACAAATCTTTTATCAAAAAAGCAATTTGATAAATACATACAATCAAAGAGAGACTTTAATACTTGGTTAAAACGTACAGGAGAAGCACCCGTTATCTACAATCAAGACAAGACAGAAAAGACGGCAAGCAACCTAAATAAATATTATGCAAAGCGAGGTTGGTTTAATAATACAGTGGATTTTGAGGTAAACAAAGACAGCAATAAAAGGGCAAAAGTGACCTACAAGGTAGTTAAAAACAATCCTTATACACTAGATTCAATAAAACCTTTTATCAGCAGTCCTGCCATTGACTCATTGTATAGTGATTTCAGTAAAGCCTCCTACTTAAAAGAAGGAGATCAATTTGATGAAGATAATTATGAGCGTGAACGAGAGCGCATTAATACCTACCTTAGAAATTCTGGTTTCTATCATTTTGGCCAAGATTACATACGTATGGTGATTGATACCATCGGAACAAATAATAAGGTGAATACTGAATTAGTTATTGCGGACAGGTCAATTAGGGCTGAAGATTCTGTTATTACTAGACCCTTTAAAATATACAAGATTAAAGAAATAAACGTATTCACTGATGATAATTTTGAAAATAGATTTAAAGCTATATCTGATACAACTATCTACAAAGACTATACCCTATACAGTAAAAACAAATTAAAGTTTAGACCCAAGGCTTTAACGGATGCGGTTTTTCTGAATAAAGGTGATATCTATAGTGATTTAGCAAGAAGTAGAACATCGAGATATCTTAACGATTTACAAATGTTTAGATACCCTAGTATTGACTATGTTGAAAATGAGGAAGATTCTACTTTGACTGCCAATATATACTTAGAACCCAGAAAAAAATATACCTTAAGCTTTGACCCAGAAATAAATCAGAGTAATATCCAGACCATTGGGTTTTCATTTAGCACTGGCTTAAAAATCAGAAATATTTTTAGAGGTGCAGAAACTCTAGAAGTCACAGGGATTGCAGCTATTGGCGCTTCAAAAGATCGCTCTGATGATGCTTCAGCTTTCTTTGATATTAATGAATATGGAGGAAATATAAGACTTACTCTTCCACGGTTATTTACACCTTTTAATACGGACAGGATTATTCCAAAATATATGTCACCTAGTACAGTGATTAACCTCTCTACTACTAGCCAGCAAAACATTGGTCTAGACAAACAGACACTAGCTGGTATTGTTGCTTATAACTGGTCTCCTAAAAATACAGTTTCAAATACCGTAGAATTATTTAATGTTCAATTTGTAAAAAATCTAAACACAGATAATTACTTTGGAGTCTACACCAATTCATTTGAAAGACTAAATGACATAGCTCAAGATATTGGTTATATCAATCAAAATGAGAGTTTGGAGAATCCTGCGAATAATTTTGATCCTGCAGATGTATTTATCGATGATGTAATAAATGGTAGCACATCACTAACACCTCAAGATGAAGATTATGTAGCAGTAAGCAATATTGATGAGCGTAAAGAGCGTTTAACAGAAAACAACTTGATTTTTTCATCCAGTTTTGATTACAAAAAAGACAAACGACAGAATATATTTGATAACGATTTCTCAGTATTTAAATGGCGAATTGAATTAGCGGGTAACTTATTATCCAATCTTTCTGAAGCATTGGGAGCATCAAAAAATGATAATGGTAATTACGAAGTATTTGGAGTTGCATTTTCACAATACTTTAAAACCGAAATTGATTATGTAAAGTACTTTGATTTTGGTCGTAATAATATATTTGCATTTAGAAGTTATGCAGGTATTGCTATACCGTACGGCAATTCTAATAGTATTCCGTTTGCTGAAAGTTTCTTTGGTGGTGGACCAAATGACAATAGAGCATGGACTGCTTATAACCTGGGACCAGGTAGCTCAAATAATACCAATGAATTTAACGAAGCAAATTTTAAAATCCATTTAAGTGCAGAACAACGCTTCGGTTTATTTGGTGACTTGCGAGGTGCACTTTTTGTAGATGTCGGAAATATTTGGAATGTCTTAGACAATGTTGAAGATGAAGACGCAACTTTTACAGGATTCAAGTCATTAAAAAATATTGCTGTTGGATCTGGTTTTGGTTTAAGATATGATTTCGACTTTTTTGTCCTGAGATTTGATGTTGGTTTTAAAACTTATGACCCAGCACAAGAAATTGATAACAGATGGTTTAGAGATTACAATTTTAGAAATGCTGTATATAATATTGGTATCAACTATCCATTCTAAATAAGCCACATTTAACGACATCGTTTTCGCTTTTTATCCTGCATTTATCTTCATAAACTGATGAATTAAATTTCAAAATTGCGTATTTTTGAAGTCTAATTTTTCAATCATAATAATATGAGTCATAATATAAAACCTGGCGTTGCAACAGGAAGAGAAGTACAAGATATTTTCAACTTGGCAAAAGAAAAAGGATTTGCATTACCAGCTGTAAACGTAATTGGTTCTAACACTATTAACGGTGTTCTAGAAACTGCAAAGGCATTAAATGCACCTGTAATAATACAGTTTTCAAATGGAGGCGCACAATTTAATGCAGGTAAGGGATTAAGTAATGAAGGTCAAAAAGCCGCAATTGCAGGATCAATTGCTGGAGCAAAACACGTGCATGAAATGGCTGAAGCTTATGGTGTACCAGTAATACTTCATACGGATCACTGCGCCAAAAAATTATTGCCATGGATAGATGGTTTGCTAGATGCAAGTGAAGCTCACTTTAAAGAAACTGGTAAGCCATTATACAGTTCTCATATGATTGATTTATCTGAAGAACCAATTGAAGAAAATATTGAAATCTGTAAGCAATATCTTGAACGCATGAGTAAAATGGGCATGACTTTAGAGATTGAGCTTGGTATTACAGGAGGAGAAGAAGATGGTGTAGATAATACAGATGTTGACGATTCTAAATTATATACTCAACCTGAAGAAGTTGCCTATGCCTATGAAGAGTTAAGTAAGGTAAGTGATCAATTTACAGTTGCTGCAGCCTTTGGTAATGTACACGGTGTATATAAACCAGGAAATGTTAAGCTTACACCTAAGATTTTAAAGAATTCACAAGAATATGTTACTGAAAAATACAGTGTTGAACACAACCATATAGATTTTGTTTTCCATGGTGGGTCTGGTTCAACTGTTGAAGAAATAAGAGAAGCAATTGGCTATGGTGTTATTAAAATGAACATCGATACGGATATGCAGTGGGCTTTCCTGAGTGGCGTTAGAGATTATGTAGAAGAAAAAACAGACTATTTACAAACCCAAATAGGTAATCCTGATGGTGATGATGTTCCAAATAAAAAGTACTATGACCCTAGAGTATGGTTGCGCAAAGGCGAAGAAGCATTTGTAACTAGACTTAAAAAAGCATTTGAAGATTTAAATAATGTAGACACCTTATAATATCTACTGTTTAATTAAACAAACCCATTGAAATAAAATACGAATTTCAATGGGTTTTTTATATTTAAGGTAAAATGGATGTTAACATTCATTTTTTTGTGGTTAATAATAATATGGTAATTTTGTATGTATTGAAATACCAAAAAAAACTAACTAACTAAAACCTTCGATTTTAGAGCTTCTATTTCTAAAATTGAAATATCTAAAAAAATAAATCAAATGGCTTGGTTTAAAAGAAAAGACAAAGGAATACAAACTTCAACCGAAGAAAAGAAAGATACACCCAAGGGGCTTTGGTATAAATCTCCTACTGGTAAAATAATTGACACTAAAGAATTAGAGCAAAACTTCTATGTTAGTCCTGAAGATGGATACCATGTTAGAATTGGCAGTAGGGAGTATTTTGAAATACTTTTTGACGATAACAAATTCAGAGAATTAGATGCGAATTTGGGTTCAAGAGATCCTCTGAAATTTGAGGATACCAAAAAATACCCTGAACGTTTAAAAGCCGCACAAGCTAAGACAAAACTTAAAGATGCGGTAAGAACAGCAGTAGGAAAATCTATGGGCAAAGACTTAGTCATAGCTTGTATGGACTTTACATTTATTGGTGGTTCAATGGGTAGTGTTGTAGGTGAAAAGATAGCTCGTGCAGCGGATTACGCTCTAAAGAAAAAAATTCCGTTTATGATTATTAGTAAATCTGGCGGAGCTAGAATGATGGAAGCTGCCTATTCTCTTATGCAACTTGCTAAAACCTCGGCTAAGCTAGCGCAATTGGCGGAAGCCAAAATTCCTTATATCTCATTATGTACTGACCCAACAACGGGTGGAACAACTGCATCATTTGCAATGTTAGGCGACATAAATATTGCAGAGCCTGGAGCTTTAATTGGATTTGCTGGACCAAGAGTGGTAAGAGATACTACAGGACAAGAATTGCCTGATGGTTTTCAAACTTCAGAGTTTTTATTAGAGCATGGCTTTCTAGATTTTATCTCTCATAGAAAAGATTTAAAACATAAAATAAATCTTTACATTGATTTGATAAAAAATCAACCATTAAGAAGTTAACTAAAAGGTCTCGTTTGAGGCCTTTTTTTATTTGTTTATTTATTTACTTTAATTTAGTAATCCGCAATTAACCAAAATCTGGAATATGAAGCTAAAACTACTTTCATTATTAATTATCATTACGCATGTATCAATTGCACAAGCGCCTATTAACCAATTTGTTAATAGCTCAGAAACGGAATACGCTATTGTAGATTCAACAAACCCAATTGACGAAAGTGCTACTGGCTCTGATTTAACTTGGAATTTCACAACACTTTCTCAAATTGGAACAAACACTGATACTAATGCAGCACCAACACCGACTGAAGTAAGCTCTTATCCAAATACTACGGAGGTATTGAGTATTACAACTGATGGAATGCCACCTGTAGTTAGTAAAATATTTATAAGAAATAATTCTGGAGAAATATCATTAACAGGAGCTGAACAAGGTAGTGACCTAACCTTAGTGTTTAGTAATAATGCCACTCTGGGTACTTTCCCACTAAATTTTAATTTCTCAAATACAGACGCTACAAGTGGTGATTTTAGTGGTAACGCAAATGGCACAAATGTTAATGGCACATTCTCCGGAACAATGGATACTGATGTTGATGCTCATGGTACATTAAATCTAAATGTTTATGGATTAGGTGCATATAGCGGCAATGTAACAAGACTAAAAACGGATTTGAGTATTTCACTTGTGGTTGCTGGAATTTTTAATATTGGTACTGTTGATCAAACAAATTACTATTATTATGACGATACAGATGGTAGTTTAGTATTTAGAACTTCCACCAATGTCATAGACATTGATTTTTTGGGTAATGTGGTCAATGAAACCATAATACTATATGAAGCCCTGAATCAAAGTTTATTGAGTACAGATGAATTTAACCTCAGTGCTAAAACACTCAAATTATATCCAAACCCGACTTCAGCTGTCTTAAATATTAATATTTCAGATGATATTCAAATTAATGAAATTTCAGTTTCTGATTTGAACGGAAGGCGAATCGACATGAATACAGTAACCAATAATTCAATTGATGTATCTAGATTGGTTTCAGGATTATATATCATTCAAATACAAACTGACAAGGGTAGTTTTTCAAGAAAATTTTTCAAAAACTAAAATAAAAAAGAGCTACACATTTGTAGCTCTTTTTCCAATCAACCTAAAATAAACCACTAATTCAAGGTTATATCAATTTCTTGTCCATTATTAAATGTAAATGTCGCTTGGTTGTCACAATCTCCCTCTCCATAATCAAACACACCACCAAAATTAGTGCGCTGAACATCAAATGATCCACTTACAAAATATGCACAAATTACTTCTCTACGTAATGGTACCAATACCTCATAGGTATGTGTATTACCATTAACAAAAGTTGCGGTCCAATTTCCTGTTATTTCAAATACATTATCACTAAATATTCCACTACCAAATCCTACTACCCATTCTCTAATTCTTGTACCTTCTCTAGATGCTTGTACACCATTAGGCCAAATTACTGTAATATCTAAATTGTGTGTAAACTGTGGATTACCATTTTCATTAGATAGCTCTTTTAGGATGGAACGACTTCCTATTACATTTTTATTGTCAAAATAAAAGTCAACTAAATTATAATTAATGAAAATTTGTTGGGCTTCTGGGTCTCTAGTGTAATCAAAAATGATTTGTCCTTTCAAAATATGACCATTAACAAGACAACCATCCGTACCAAAATCTAATGTTACCTGTCGATAACCTTGTTGTGCTACAACAGTTATTGTAACACATTCTGGAATATCACCAGCATATGTACCACGACCTTCTTCGCTTACCTCTTGCCCTTCATAAGCATCAATAACCAAATCACCCAAAATATTGTCTACCTGATCAATTTCAGCTGAGCGTTGTACCTCTAATGTGTCTTCTACTTGGTTTGTTGGCTCTGAAATATCTTCGCTTTCACTACACGATGTAAAGATTAAACCTAAAACCACAAGGCTTAAAATCCCTTTTCTAATTGCATTAAAATTTTTCATGATTACTTTTTTATTGTTAATATACTGTTAAGACCACAGTAATTCAAAAAGGTTTAATTCAATAAAAAAATTATGCTTTCGGTAGGTAAACAAAAAATTCTGTTCCTTTATCCACTTTACTTATGACTTCAACTCTTCCTCCCATGGATTCAATATGGTTTTTGGTAATAAAAAGACCTACGCCAATGGAATCTTTTTTGCGATGAAAAGTTTTGTACATCTGAAATATCTTGTCTCCATATTTTTTCATGTCAATACCAAGACCATTATCTTTTATTTTCAATACAACAAAATCCTCTACTATTTTAGAGCTCAATTCTATAACTGGTGCTCTTTTATCAGATCTGTATTTAATTGCATTAGTCAAAAAATTCAGAATAATACTCTCCAAATATGCTGGCACAGCTAATACATTTTCATCTTCATCAATCTCATTATAAATAATAGCATTGGCATTCTGTGCCATTGCTATTATACTATACATTGCTTTTTGCACATAATTATAAAGGTTCAATTTCTGCATTTCACTTTCATCAGTCTTCTTTATTTTGGCTACTTCGGTAAGGTGAGAAACTGTTTCTTGCAGACTTTCAACTGCATTTTTAAGTAATTTATAATTTTCATTAGTTTTAATATTCTTAAAATCTTCCTCTAAAAATTCGGTTATAGTAGATAAATTACCAGAATGAGACCTAAGATTATGTGTTACGATTCTGGCAAAAGAAGTTAACCTTTCATTTTGCTCCTTGGCAACCTCAAGCATTGCTCTCAGTTTAGCCTTATTTTTTTCTTGCTTGGTTATATTATTAAATTGCCAAATCATGTGAGGCCTACCCTCTTTGAAATAAACAAGAGAAACATAAATCAATACCCAAATCAAGGAACCATCTTTATGGAAATATCGTTGCTTAACTCTGTATTTATCGATTTCACCTAAAACAAGTTTTTCATATTTCTCTTCATGTACACCTAAATCTTCAATAAAGACAATATTGTCTATGTCCATATTAAATAGTTCAGATCTACTGTAACCCAATAAATGACAAACACTATCATTCACTTTAAGCCAATTACCTGACAGGCTTACCAATGCGATACCGTTATATGTATTATTGAAAATACGTTCTAATAAATCGTTGCTGGCTTCAAAGTTATTTTGAAGTTGATATGCTTTCATCCATTTGATTTTAAAGGATTAATATTGAAAGCGTTGTTCAGTTAATAAGGGGTTGATAATTAACTTGTTAATAATCAATAGAAAAGTTACAAAAAAAATGGCAAATCCCAAAAAAACACTATATTTGCGCCCTGAAAGAAAGACTTTCACAGTACATAACAATCATTTACAATAATATTAGAATGTATTTATCAAAAGAAAAGAAAGAAGAAATCTTCGCAAAATACGGTAAAAGCAAAAGTAATACTGGTTCTGCAGAAGGTCAAATTGCGTTGTTTACGCACAGAATTAATCACTTAACAGAGCATTTAAAAAATAATCGTAAGGATTTTAACACTGAACGTTCTCTTGTTAAGTTAGTAGGTAAGCGCAGAGCACTACTAGATTATTTAACTAAGAAAGATATCTTAAGATATCGTGCGATAGTTAAAGAATTAGGATTAAGAAAATAATTAAATATAAGACCACGCTTTTGCGTGGTTTTTTTATTTTTACACCACTCAATCTAAAGAGAATAAAATTAGAATTGAAGAAGCTACTTTTAGTTTTTCATTGGTCACAAACAACTACACAACAACACAACGACCATTGTTTAACGAGTATACTATTGGAAAAATCAATATTATACCCAATTTTTAAGAATTAAATTTTATGATTCCAAAGACTTACAAAGAGGTCATTGACCTAGGTGATGGTAGAGAAATTTCTATCGAAACCGGAAAACTAGCAAAACAGGCGCATGGTAGCGTTGTTGTTCAATCAGGAAAATGTATGTTATTATGTACGGTAGTTTCCAATTACAAACAAGCAGATGTTGACTTTTTACCTTTAACGGTAGACTACAGGGAAAAATTTGCTGCTGCCGGTCGTTATCCAGGCGGCTTCTTTAAAAGAGAAGCAAGACCAAGTGATGGGGAAGTATTAACGATGCGTTTAGTAGACCGTGTATTACGTCCATTATTCCCAAAAGATTATCATTCTGAAACTCAAGTGATGATTCAGTTAATGTCTCATGATGATGATGTAATGCCAGATGCTATGGCAGGTTTAGCTGCATCTGCAGCTATTCAATTATCAGATTTTCCATTTGAATGTCCTATATCTGAAGCAAGAGTTGGGCGCGTTAATGGTGAATTTGTAATTAACCCAACACGTTCTCAATTAGAAGAGTCTGACATTGACATGATGATTGGTGCTTCTGCTGATTCAGTTATGATGGTAGAAGGTGAAATGGATGAGATTTCTGAAGAGGAAATGACTGAAGCAATTAAGTTTGCTCATGAAGCTATTAAAGTACAATGTGCTGCACAAGTTGCATTAGCTGAAGCTGTTGGTAAAAAAGAAGTACGTGAGTACGATCCTGAACGAACAGATGAAGAATTAGCAAAGAAAATACATGACATGGCTTATGATAAGGTCTATGCTGTGGCAAAAGCAGGATCTGCTAAGCATGAACGAAGTGCTGCATTTTCTGAAATAAAAGAAGAAATTAAAGCCTCATTTTCTGAAGAAGAATTAGAAGATTTAGGTGGTTTAGTATCTAAATATTACAGTAAAGCAGAAAAAGCCGCTGTAAGAGATTTAACCTTAAACGAAGGCTTACGTTTAGATGGGCGTAAAACAGATGAGATAAGACCAATTTGGTGTGAGGTAGACTATTTACCATCAACACATGGTTCTGCAATTTTTACTCGTGGAGAAACTCAAGCTTTAGCAACAGTTACTTTAGGAACATCTAGAGAAGCTAACCAAATAGACATGCCATCTTACGAAGGTGAAGAGCGTTTCTATTTACACTATAATTTCCCACCATTTTCAACAGGTGAAGCAAGGCCTATTCGTGGGACTTCTCGTAGAGAAGTTGGTCATGGTAATTTAGCACAACGTGCCTTAAAAGGAATGGTACCAGATGATTGCCCATACACAGTACGTGTTGTATCTGAAGTATTAGAATCTAACGGTTCATCATCAATGGCAACAGTTTGTTCAGGTACAATGGCATTAATGGATGCTGGTGTTCAACTTAAAAAACCTGTTTCTGGTATTGCAATGGGATTAATTTCTGATGCAGATTCTGGAAAATATGCTGTATTATCAGATATCCTAGGTGATGAAGATCATCTTGGTGATATGGACTTTAAAGTAACAGGTACAGAAGATGGTATCACAGCATGTCAAATGGACATTAAAGTAAAAGGGCTTTCTTATGAAATCTTGGTAAACGCTTTAAACCAAGCACGTGATGGTCGTTTACACATATTAAGTAAACTTACAGATACTATTGCAGCCCCTAATGAAGATGTTAAGGATCATGCACCAACAATGGTAACTAGACGTATTCCTAACGAATTTATAGGTGCATTGATTGGTCCAGGCGGTAAAGTAATTCAAGAATTACAAAAAGAAACCGATACGACTATCGTTATAAACGAAGATCCAGTTACCGAAGAAGGTATTGTTGAAGTTTTAGGTGTTGGTAGTGCTGGTATTGATGCTGTAATGGCTAAGATTGATTCTTTACTATTTAAACCAGAAGTCGGCAGTGTATATGAAGTAAAAGTGATTAAAATGTTAGACTTCGGTGCCGTAGTAGAATACACTGAAGCACCTGGAAACGAAGTCCTTTTACACGTTAGTGAACTTGCTTGGGAACGAACGGAAAACGTTACTGATGTGGTAAATATGGGAGATGTATTTGATGTAAAGTATTTTGGTATAGATCCTAAAACACGTAAGGAAAAAGTATCTCGAAAGGCTATTTTACCAAAACCAGAAGGTTGGAAACCTAGACCACCAAGAGATAATAATCGTGGTAGAGACAACCGAGGTAGAGATAATCGAGGACGTGATAATAGAAATAGAGATAATCGCAGAGACGATAGAAAACCAAGAGAGGATAAAAAAGAAGATTAATTCTTTTAAAACCAATAAAAAAACCACTTCAAAATTGAAGTGGTTTTTTTATTCTGATGTTTTGAAATTATAAAGCATCTGCAGTAATGTCTAGCATAATGGTCATGGCTATAGTAAAATTCATTTCCTCTTCACAAGTAGAATTTCCTGCAATTCCTATAAATACATTATTTCCATTTTTAAGTTTAGATGCAATAGAATTTAATAAGGAAACATCTGTAACTTCAAACACTGTACCAGCATCTACCTCATCCTTAACAACCATATCATGGTTTAATAACGTAACACCATCAGCTTCAAAGGTACCTACAATAGTACCTTCAGCATCACCTGTGAAATTTATTAATTGGTAAGTAAAACTAGTAATCCTTACGCTCTCTAGTAGATCCATATAATCTTCAGTATCATCATTAATCATATTTACGACCATAGTTTCATTAAGAGCTAAGTTATCTCCTACAGGTACGGAAACGTTTAAATTCTCATTTAATGTCGTGTCAAAATCAACCTCTGTAAGTTCATCCAACTCATCACAAGAGGTGAAACTTATCATGAGTAAAAGTGCCATTGTAATTCTGATAAAAGTTTTCATGATTTAATTATTTAAAGTGTTATTAATAGCAGCCATAAATGTAAGAAGCACAATAAAAGTGCGCACTGATATTTATCAGGTATCAATAAAAAATCAGTCGTAAAATCATATAGAGTAAACCTAAAAAGAAAAAGTTTAACAAGGTCTTCTCAATAAAACTTGATATTTTTCTTATAAATCCTTATATTCTTTGACTATGATAACACAAGACAAAGATAAATACGAAGAAGAGTTAAGTCATTCCATTTCTTATTTAGAGAATTTAGGGTATTCTAATATCAAGGCTGATATTGCAGGTTTCGAAACACCAAAATCTTATTTAAAAAAGGGAAGTAATATAGCCATAACACCAGATATTGTTGCAGAGAAAGAAGGCCGAAAGCACATTTTTGATTTAAGTTTAAAATCTCAAAAACCTAGATTACTGAAATCCAAGTGGTTGTTTCTCAAAACCTTAAGCACTATTAAATCATACAGATTTAGGTTAATTACTACGAGGGGACACTATAAATTCACCAATGAAACCATTGAGGATATCAATCTTGACTCCATAAAGCTATTAAAGATTTAAAAGTTTTTTATATTATTTTGTAACATTTCATCATATTGTTACGTATAACAAGAAGCAACCTAAGGTTGTTAGAATTTGCACAAATCTTTTAAATAAATGAGACAACTTAAAATCACCAAGCAGGTTACTAACAGAGAAACTGCTTCATTAGATAAATATTTACAAGAAATTGGTAAGGTAGATCTTATCACTGCAGATGAAGAAGTTGAATTGGCACAACGTATCAAAGCAGGTGATCAAATCGCACTAGAAAAACTGACAAAGGCCAATTTACGTTTTGTTGTTTCGGTAGCAAAACAGTATCAAAATCAAGGATTAACATTACCAGATTTAATTAATGAAGGTAACTTAGGGTTGATCAAAGCGGCTCAACGTTTTGATGAAACCCGTGGATTTAAGTTTATCTCGTATGCTGTTTGGTGGATTAGACAATCTATCTTACAAGCATTGGCTGAACAATCACGTATTGTAAGACTGCCATTAAATAAGATTGGTTCTATTAATAAAATAAATAAAACGTTTGCCTTCTTAGAGCAAAGTCATGAACGCCCTCCTTCTGCTGAAGAAATTGCAAAGGAATTAGATATGACTATTAATGATGTTAAGGAATCTATGAAGAATTCTGGTCGTCATGTATCTATGGATGCTCCATTGGTTGAAGGTGAAGATTCAAACTTATACGATGTATTACGTAGTGGTGAATCACCAAATCCTGATAAGGAATTATTACATGAGTCTCTTAGAACTGAAATTGAACGTGCATTAGAAACGCTTACACCACGTGAAGCAGATGTAATTCGTCTTTATTTTGGTTTAGGCAACCAACACCCAATGACTCTTGAAGAGATTGGTGAAACATTCGACTTAACACGTGAACGCGTAAGACAAATAAAAGAAAAAGCGATTAGAAGGTTAAAACATACTTCTAGAAGTAAGATATTAAAGACATATTTAGGTTAGTATTTTGTATATTTAACGACCAACCTAATAAAGGTAACAACAGTTACAAAACATAACTGTTCGTTTTTTGATTGATGAAAGAACCCACGGCTGATTACCGTGGGTTCACTTTTTACATATTCTCATTGCTATATAAAGAGAAGAGATTTCTTTTTTAATTACCTTTGCGTCAAACTTAATTTCAACTTAATAAATGGCTTCAAAAATTATTGCTCCTTCAATACTTGCTGCTGATTTTGGCAACCTTCAACGCGATACAGAAATGGTTAACAATAGTGAGGCTGACTGGTTTCACATTGATGTAATGGACGGTCATTTTGTACCAAATATATCTTATGGGATGCCAGTTATACAAGCCATTAAGAAACATGCCACAAAACCTTTAGATGTGCACTTAATGATTGAAAAACCTGAACGCTATATTGAAGAATTTGCTAAAGTTGGAGCTGATATCATTACTGTACATTACGAATCTACAGTACATCTTCATAGAACATTAAGACAAATCAAAGATACAGGCTGTAAGGCTGGTATTGTATTAAATATCACCACACCTATTTCGGTTTTAGAGGATATCTTACCTGAGTGTTACATGATACTATTAATGTCTATAAATCCAGGGTTTGGAGGTCAAAAATTTGAAAATGTAACGTATCAAAGAGTTAAAAAGCTAAGGAGAATGATCAATGAACAAGGGCTAGATACACGGATTGAAATAGATGGTGGTGTTACCGATAAGAATATTGAAAAACTAGTTGAGGCAGGTGCTGATACTTTTGTTGCTGGAAGCCATGTTTTTAAGAGTCCTAATCCCACTGAAACAATTAAAAGATTAAAAGCATTATCAAATGCATAAAAAAAGCGCCAATGGCGCTTTTTTACTTTATAATTGTTTCAAGAGATAGTTAATTAAATCTGTAGTGGTTGCAATACCAACAAGTCTGCCGTCATCAACTACAGGTAAAGCATGGAATTCATTTTCTGCTAAAATTTTTGCAACTTCTTTTATGGTTGCTGTTGATGGTACGGTAACGACATTTTTAGCCATCACTTGGTCAATAGTAAACATATTGTAAACTAAAGTATCTACTTCTTCTTCAGTTTCATATACAGCATCAGCAAAGCTGATTCTTAAAAGGTCAGTATAGCTGAGCATACCAATTATTACTTCTTCAGCAACAACAGGAATATGTCTTATTTTATTGCGCTTAAAAAGCATCTCAGCTGTTTCAAGATCATCATCTCTATTAAGAGCGATGATATTTTTGGTCATTATTTCGGAAATTAACGGAACATATCTCATGACTATCGGTTTTATAATTCACTATTAAAAGTACCCTATAAAACAAAAAAATAGTATGATAAATATCATGTATTAAGCCAATTAGATAACAGTATAAAATTATGATTTGGTGCCGTAACCATAGTTATAGCCATAATTATAGCCATAACCGTAGGATTTACTAGCTCCTACACTATTTAAAACGTATGCCATATTTTTAATTCTACCAGATTCATGTAACTCCTTAGAATAGTTAAGCAAGTTCTTTTCGGTATAATTTGCTCTGGCAATATAAATAGTAGCATCAGCTAATTGTGAGATTAACATTGTATCCGTAACTAGAATAGTTGGTGCAGTATCTACGATAATAAAATCATAATCTTTCTTAGCCTCCTCAATTAAGTCCTTAAATCTGCCATTGGTTAATAGATGTGCAGGATTTGGCGGTATACTACCAGATAGAATTATGTGGTGGTTTGGATGTTTATCAAATCCATTTATAATTGCATCTTTCCAATTAAATTCAATTTCATGCAGATAATTAGATAATCCTGGTTTGTGCTTATCTTCACTAATGTAAGAATGAATTTGCGGGTTTCTTAAATCCGCACCAATCAACAATACCTTTTTATTAATACTTGACAAGGCTAAGGACAAGTTTAAACTTACTAGTGTTTTACCCTCGCCTTTTATCGTAGACGTACAATATATTACATTACTTTTCTTGTTGTCTTTTACTGGAAGAATATAGTCAACATTTGAACTTAAGATCCTAAAAGACTCTGCAAGCGCACTACGATCATTAGGATCTGTAAAAATTATATTCTCCTTCTTTTTTAAATCTGGTATTTCAGCTATTACCGGAATATCTGTGGTAATATTTGTAATATCATCCTTACCATGTAATTTAGTGTCTAGCATAAACATTAAATACAAGAAACCAAAAGGTATGAGCAAACCTGCCAACAATGCTCCTGCATATATAATACTCGATTTAGGGGAAATTGGTTTAACACTCGACAATGCGTTTTCAACCACTTTAATTGATGGCTCTGTAATTGCCAAATTAATAGCGGCCTCTTCCCTCTTCTGCAATAAAAGCAAGTATAGACTTTCTTTAATTTTTTGCTGGCGCTCTATTGCTCTAAGCAATTTTTCCTTCTCTGGTATTTGAGAAACTTGACCTATAAAGCGTCTATTACGTGATTTTATTTGACCCTGAGACATTTTTAGTTGGGTAATGTATGATGTCAATGACCGCTTAATATTTGTTTCTAGGTCATTGATTGTACTCACCACCAATTTTACCGATGGATTGTTAGCACCAGCACTACTGGTAAGTTTGTCACGTTCTAAAACAGCTGTATTGTATTCATTAATTAAATTATTAATACCCTGATTATCTAAACCAAAATTTGCAGGTAAAAGACTCGACCCATTAGTTGAAACAAGTGCGTCATTGAGCAATTCTGCTAAGGCTAGTTGATTTTCAATCCTAAAGACCTCCTCATCTGATTTGGTTCTTTGTTCTAAACCAAGTTCAGCATCTGTCCCTAAATCAACGAGATTATTTTTCTGTTTAAATTCTTGACGATCAACCTCAATATCGTCCAATTCACTTGCCAAAAATTCAAACCGGTTATCTATGAAATCAATGGTCCTCTGCGAAACCAATTGTCTATCTGTAATTCCATCTTTATTAAATACATCTAGTAGTGTATTAATAATATTCTCAGATAACTCAAAACTCTCACCCCTTAATGTCAATTGTAAAAGATCACTCTGTTCCCCAATGGCTTCAACCTCTATTTGTGATTTGAGAGAAAGTGCTGCCATTTTAACCGTATTAAAATTGATCAAAAATGTTTTACCTATGACATCCTCACTTGAAGCTTCAGTATTATATCTAATATTAAATGGTAAATCATGTTCTGATGAAAAGGTGTTATGATTTGAAAACTCATAAACTTTTTCATTAGTATTATTGACAATTCTAAACTTTGAATTTTCAATATTCACTTCATATGTAGAACTTTTAATAATACTATCCTGATGCACCAATTGTTCATATTCAAAGGGCAAATTTGCTACTGGGGAAGTCTGAATTGTACCTACTTCAAAAAATTTGGTGTTTAGATTTAATTCTCTAACCACACGCTCAATAATAATATAGGATGTTAAAATCTCAATCTCATTTTCTAGATTGATATTTGATCGCTTAAAAATAAATGCTGAAGTTGGTAACTCTAATCCGTCAGACTCATCTAAAATTTTAACTTTGGCATTCGTTTGATAAATTTTCGGTGCATATCTTAAATATACATATGCACTAAAAACCATAATTATAGTCGCTAGAATAAACCAAGGCCAAAAATTAAGGTAACGGTTTACCTCCTTTTTCAGGTCTATACTTTCCTCCTCTTGAAAAGCCATCATGCTTTTAATTGAATTATCCATAATTTAACGTGAAACCAAAATAGCAACGCTTAATAGCAGAGAAGCTATAGTTAAAACATTATTTATATCGCCTATAAAACCAGCATTTTTAACTCTTGGATTATTAGGGTTTACAACAATCACATCGTTAGGTTTAATGAAGTAAAAATCACCGTTCATAAATGATGCTGAAGTCAAATCTATATGAGTAATTTTTCTAACACCATCCACTTCGCGAGTAAGTAAAATATCTTCTCGCTTACCATTTATTGTTAAATCACCTGCATAACCCAATGCTTGTAACAAGGTAATATTCTGTTCTGTAAAATTATAGGTGCCAGGTTTATTAACTTCTCCAAGAATAGTAACCTTTGCATTTATTAGTCTAACATTCACGTTAGGTTTTGCTAAATGACCACCTGATTTCAGTATTTGACTAATATGATTCTGAAGTTCCTCAGTGGTACGATTTGCCGTGGATAATTCGCCTAAAACTGGGAAATTGATTGTATTATTAGTAGAAACCAAATAGCCTTCTAACTGCAATATTTGAATATTCTGAGCAACAGGGCCTTGAGTAATATTCTTATTATAAGGAATGGCAGCTTCCGGCACTGAACTTTCTACCGTTATCTTTAATATATCATTAGGTTGAATTTTTGCCGACTGATAATTTATTTTACCAATCCCTTCAACAGTAGCATCTTGCAGATATAGTACTTGTTTTTTTGAAGCACAAGAAGCAAAAACACACAACATTAAAAGACCAATTAATCTAAGTTTCATCTATTATTCATTGGATATTAGACAAATATAACCGCATTTAATTCACAAACAAAGTGATGTTTTATATAAACATTACTTTTTCATCAGTTTGCTGATTCCAAAGGGCACTAGATATAATGCCGAACCATAGGCAAGCAATAAAAATATCTGAATATTTAACACTAGATGTGTTAAATTAAAAGCTATCAAAATAATAACAAAGTTTGTTGAGACAATCGAAATAGTAGTCTTTACATGATTGTATCCAATTCCAATAAATCTATGATGTATGTGATTTTGATCTGCTTTGAAAGGACTAGATTTATGAATAAAAATTCTAATAAAAAACACTCTCAAAGTATCAGCAAGTGGATAAAATAACAAGGCGAATGCTAAAGCAGGTGCATCACTATAATACATAGATTGATCATCTGACTGGGCCATATTAATAAAACTAATGGTAAAAAATGCCAGCAAGAATCCAACAATGAGAGATCCTGTATCTCCCATAAATATCTTGTTGGTATTTGAAAAATTAAGCCTTAAAAAAGCTATTAACGCTCCACATAAGGCAATTGCAATAGTAGCTAAACTTAAATCATTGGCGCTCACAAAAAAATAAACAAATATACCACTCACTACTAGTGCAAATAAGCCAGCTAACCCATCCACTCCATCAATTAAATTATAAGCATTAATAATTAATATATAAACAAAAAGAGTGAAACCAATTGAGACCCAATATGGTAATACATCAATATCTAAAATCGTTGAAAAACTAATAATTCTAGTATCTGTAAATATTATTAATAATGCAGAGGCCAATATTTGCCCTGCAAATTTCTTCGTTGCAGATAAAACGGTTAAATCATCCTTAAGCCCTAAGAAAAATAAAATAGTTAGCCCTCCCATTACCAATAAAAGAACTTTGGTGTTTAAAAATGCACCAACTAAAGTCATTACAACGATAAGACTTAAAAATATACCAATTCCTCCAAGTGTAGGTGTTTTGTTTGCATGTAAACTCCTTCCATCTGGTTCATCCATTAAATGCCGTTCTTTTGCCACATATAATATTGTAGGAAACGACTGAAATGCAATATAAAAAGCCAGCAAAAACGCTATTATCAGCCAGATAAATGGAATACTTTCGGGATTAAAATCTTCAAATAAAGTTTTAAACATGATTGGGGTTAGTTCTAAAAAATAGATTCTGAAATATACAAAATTATTAGGGGTAGAGACGTTTATAAATCCTCTGATTTTTGTAATTCCAAAAACACATCTACTATACGCTTTGAGGCTTTACCATCCCACTTTGGTATTTGTTGCCCTCGCTTCCATTGACCTTTAAAAAGTCTAGCTAAATGAGGTTTAATTTTGATTGGATCCATACCTACTAAAACATTTGTGCCTAACGTTATTGTTTCTGGACGTTCTGTATTATCCCTTAATGTCATACAAGGGATGTCCTGAATTGATGCTTCTTCAGTTATACCTCCAGAATCTGTTAAGACCGCTTTGGCATTCTCAACTAAATAATTGAATTCTAAATAACTCAATGGGTCTATACAATAAAGTTTTGGGTATGAAATTTCCAAACGTTCTAGGACTTTTTTAGTTCTAGGGTGCACTGGAAATATAATAGGTATATTATTGCTATGAGCCAAAATAGAATCAATCGTGAATTTTAATCTATTCTCCTCGTCAACATTTGCTGGCCGATGCAATGTCAATACCATATAATTATCAGCTATTAAATTCAGTTTATTCCAAATAGGCGGGGCAAAAAAATGAGGTCTGTGCTTTAACAATGAATCAATCATGGTGTTACCAACAAAAAATATATAATCTTTAGAAATACCATTATTAATTAGGTTTTTATTTGCAGTTTCAGATGTTGTAAAAAAATAATTCGTAATGCTATCCGTAATTAACCTATTAATTTCCTCTGGCATTGACCAATCATCAGATCTTATACCTGCCTCGATGTGAGCAACTTTAGTGTGTAATTTCTGTGCAACTATAGCACAGGCCATAGTAGAAGTCACATCTCCAACAACCAAGACTAGATTAGCAGGATTAGATAGTAGTTCTTTTTCAAATTCCACCATAATCGAGGCCGTTTGTGTAGCATGACTACCACCATAACAATTTAAATTTACATGTGGCTGAGGTATTTTAAGCTGATTAAAAAAACTACCTGACATGTTTTTATCATAATGCTGTCCAGTATGTACCAAGCGATAATTAATAGTAGCTCCTTCGGATTTTACTTGTTCTAACTCATGAATGATCGGTGCAATTTTAACAAAATTTGGTCTAGCACCAGCAATAATAGTTATTTTATAACTCATAAAGCATTATTAATATCGATCTAAAGTTAGATTAATAAAGAAACGTATCAAATGTATTTGACGTTTTATTCTAGCCGGTTGATTTAGAAGGCGATAAGCCCATTCTAAATTATTGGAAATCCACCATTTTGGTGCACGTTTAACATGCCCCACATAGACGTCAAAACTTCCGCCAAGCCCCTGATATAAGGCTTGGTGCTCTTTTTGCATACGTTCCATCAGCAGTTCCTGTTTTGGTGACCCCATCGCTACAAAAACAACATCTGGGCGTTTATGTTTAATGTCTTGAATAAGCGCATGTTCTTCACTTTCCGTTTTTAAATACCCATTTTTAAAATTACAAATGGTAATTCCCGGATAATCTGTTTTTAGTTTATTAACAGTTGTAAGAATTACGGATTCTTTAGAACCTACCAAATAAAAAGATTTGGTTTTATAGTTTGCCGAAATCAAATCCAACCACAATTCGCAACCTGGTATTTTCACAGCAGTTTTATGTCCTTTTTTGCGCAAAGCCCATACCGCACCAAAACCATCAGGATAGCCTAAATTTCTATTAATGACGGCTCTACTTTCCTCTGTAGCATGTAAAATCTTTTCAGCATTTACCGCAACTAGAATCTTATGATGCTCAAAAGCATATTCTATAAGCTCCTCCCTCGTCTCAGGCGCATAGGTCATTATATTATTTAAACGTTCAGATCGCATCCTTTTTTGATTCTATATAATAATGTGCCATGGCATTAAACATAAATGCATTGCTCCAGCGCATGTATGAAATTTTGGAACTAATTCCCTTTTTTATCTGATAGTAGAAATATCCTTTTTTGTCTTGCATATTCTCGATAGTCCAAAGTAAAGTATTTTCTAACAAATCTTTATGTTTTTTAAAGCGATTCAATTTTGATGCCGTTACTATAAATTGTGCTGGACTATGAATGTCTATCGGATAGATTTTGTTATGATAATATTTCGGTCTACCATCTGCTTCAAAAAAGTTTGCTATATAATAGTTCCAACCTTTATCAATATACTTTTGACAGGTTTTATCACCAGTTAGGTGTTTATAGGTTTCTAAGGCGTCCAAATTAAATCCAGTATGAAAACTATCAATCCAAGATTGCATGGGTAACAACCCATAGATCCAGGAACCATCTTTGGCTTGAAGCTCACAAGCAGTTTTTACGGCTGTTGTTGCTAATTTTTTATAAGTAGCATTCTTTGTATAACTATACGCAATGCTTAAAATCTTTGCACCCAAAAGTGATGCATTAATGACAGTATTGTTGCCATCTATGACACTGTAAGAAAATAAAAATCCGTCTTTATATTGTGTACGCGATAAATCTTTGATCACAAAATCAGCAGAAGAAACTATAAGTTCCAAAACATTACTATCTTTTGTAATTTCATAACTCTCCGACAAAGCTTCAACACAAAATCCTGTAGCCACAACGGTTGGTGTATTTTTTTTAAACAAAAATAAACGCCGAGCTTGCCAATCGAAATTGTAGCCCCAACAGGCTCCTGAATAACCTTCAACCTTTATATCCAACAACACTTGAGTTAATTGTTTTATTTTTACCAATAGGTCTTGTTGATTACCAAAATCTTGATGCCCTCGTTTCGTGGCCTGAAATAATCTGCAATAACCTAACAAAAAAAGGGCAACGCCTTTGGCGTTATACTCCTTGGGCACCAATAACAGTGGTCTAAAATTTATAGGACTCCTTTTAAAGCCCTGTATCCAAGCCAATCGCGCCAAATCCCAATGCTTTAAGGGCATGACCTGAAATACCTTGGAATTCATACCATCATAGGGATCCCAACCTTTAAAAGCTTCTTTTTCACAATAGGATTTTAGGCTAGATAAACTTCTCTCTATCATTAATAAATTTGATATCTTCAATGATTATTTATTATAAGGTTCAATCCTTTAACTTCTTTCCTCCCCAAACTAAATTCATACCTACCTTTTCTATAAACCTATTACCCAGTAATTTTTTGTCAATGAATTTCCCTAACCAAACAAATGGTCTATTTACTTTTTTACTAGTTAATTTCAATATTCCTCTTCGAAATAAATGCTCAAATAAAGAAACTCTCTTAAAAATTATTGAATTAAATCCATATTTTGAAAGTAATAGATTAACCTCTGTCTCTTTGTATCCACCTTTTATAGTTGCAATCTTATCTTCTGGTGAAATTCCTGTTTTCCAATGCGAATAAATTTGAATAGGCCTTAAAATTGTCCGTTTTAAAAATTGCCACCAACCTGAATAGGCGTCATCTAAAAAAAGACAAGCTCCGTCTGCTTTTAAACATCTTGATACTTCCGTAACAAATTGAGGTAAGTCATTTAGATGATGAACAAAAGCACATCCATAAATAATATCAAAAGTCTCATCTTTATAAGGAAGATTAAATGCGTCAATAGCTTGAAATTCAATATTATACTTGTAGGTTTCATAGAATTTCGATTTTGCAAACAATTCCTTAATACACTTAACAGCTTCAATTGATATATCAGTATAGACTACTTTTCCCCCTTTAATTATGAATAATAATTCTTTTAAAGAAACACCATTACCTAATAAAAGTATCTTTTTATCTTTAAATTCACCCATAGATTCATACAACATTGAATAAGCAGAGTTTTTATGCCATAGTTTTTTTAAATATTCCTCTGATATGGCAGGAAAGTGGTTTCTTGAATACTTAATATAGTATTCATCATAGTGAATCTTATCTTCACTAACATCCCCTAAAACGATAAAATCTAAGCACCCATCGTCTAATTGAAGAACTTCTCTAGTATCTTCAAAGAATAGAGTTCCATCATTATTAGTTGAAGCAACTGTTTTATGAATTGGATGCAAGTAGCTCAATTTCATAGATGAAAGTTTTTAATATTCATTTATATCTTTTCAATTTTTTAATCTATGCATAGCTTTAAAGATTGAAAGTATACTAATTGGAAAAAATACAATTAATCTTTAGTAAGTATTCGTTCTAATTGTTTTGTCACCTTACTCGCCAAAAAATATTGTTTGGCATACTCATGATTAAGTTTTCCCATTGCCTTTAGTTTCTCATGGTTATTTAATAGTTCAAGAATAGTATCGGCATAAATATTCGATTCCAAACTATCAATCAAATATCCCATTTTTCTGTTTTCAAAAAAATCAACTAAGCCTCCAACAGGTCTTGAAATGACAGCTAATCCAAACGCCATAGCCTCTAGTACCGAAGTCGGCATTCCTTCACCATGAGTAGTAGGCAAAACATAAATTGATGACGAAATAAAAGTATCAACAAGTAACTCCCCATTTATATTACCTAAAAACTCTATATCCTCAAGCATTAATTCCTTGGCTCTATCCTTCGCTTTTAGCAATGCTGGACCATCACCGGCTATTTTTAGAGTGGCATTTGGAAAGTTGTCAAGTACATTTCTGAAGGCTTCTAAAACAATTAATACACCTTTATTTTCTTCTATTCTCGCTAAGAAAAGAATATTAGGATCAAATGACTTGGAATCTATGAAGAATCCCTTTAATAAAACATCGTCTACTTTCGTAGTTGTTAAAAATACAGGTTTGTTAATACCCCAATTAATCAACTGATGTTTAAATGATTCCGCCAATACTAAAAAACAATCCGCCTTATTAAAATTATTCTTGAAAGCCTTTGGGTCTTTGTTAATTTTTTCTTCTATCATTTTATTCCAACCATGAAAAAAAACAATAGTTCTAATATTAAAAAATTTACTTATTCTGAGAAACAAAGCATCCCTGATTAGAGATGTTTTACCAAGTGATGGATTTAAAAGTACTAAGTCATATTTTCCCAAAAAGCAAATTAAACAAAACTTTATATAATCATAGATTAGCATTATGACACCCGGGATGTTTTTGCGTCTACCAACTGTATTATATTTTACTTGCTCCTCCCATAAAGACTCAAGCCCCTTATAATGATTAGCGACACCTCCAAGCAATTTTAGACTAGGTATATTAATTAATATTCGCATATTTTTTTTGATATATATAAGCCACTGCAAATAATATATAAACTAGTGAAATGAGCTCTAGATTTTTATACTCAGGAGAATATCCAAACTGAAAAACTGACATAATAATTGCTGTAATGTAAATTCCTTTAGCATAAGATATCCAAAAAGTTGAATTAGTTGTTTTCATTATCACTTCTGACAATTTTTTAAATCTGAAAAAGAATAAAAACCATATTAACGAGGCAATGATGCCATACTGATATAAGAGCCAAGTAAGTCCATTATAGCCATATTCAACCTGTTTAGTGAAATCTTTTGAACTACTTGAGCTAATATAACTTTTTGATAGTTTATCTCCTCCATATCCAAAAATAAAATTAATTGGGGAGTTGAATGTTTGGTTTAAAATAAGAGCTGTTGTTCCTAACCTATTCGCAGTAGTGTTATTAAAAGTTTCTCTATCAATTGATTCATACTCCAGAGCATAGTCAATTGCAAATTCCAAATCAAATACACCCCAAATCTTGTTGCTAGGATTTAGTGTAGGGCTTAACCGAACGAGTAAATAGACAAATAATGGCAGGAGAAAAAAACTATAGTTAAAAGTTCTTAAGCTATTTTTAGAATTATCTCGGTTTAAATACAAGAACACAACAAAAATTATGGGCAGCATGAATATAATTGCTCTTTTTGCACTTGAAACTGCAACTAATATAAAACCAAAGAAAAGAATCAAATTTCTTAACAGACTATTATTTGATGAGAAAGACAGAATAAATGCAAAAGCTATTGTGACAAAGTACGTAGAACCACTATGGGAAATTAATCCTAATGTTGTTTCTCCATGCCATTCTAAAATAAAATATTTCAAAAATGCCATT
The DNA here is from genome assembly GCF_020166345.1 of Winogradskyella vincentii. Lineage (GTDB taxonomy): Bacteria > Bacteroidota > Bacteroidia > Flavobacteriales > Flavobacteriaceae > Winogradskyella > Winogradskyella vincentii. Next base: position 309,327 of record NZ_JAIUJS010000001.1, read on the forward strand.
GGTATGTGAAGAATGCCCAGGATAAAAACAAACTTTATCAACCCCTTCAACTCCTGTTGTTTTAAATTGAGATTAATTAATGTTAAGTATACAAAAAGTGGTAAAATCAACCATCTGATATCAAGCAACATTGATAAGGTGTTGACATTATTAATTAAGCCAGAAATAACAACGATCAATGGAAAAAAAACAGTTATTAATTTAGGTTTTGAATTGATTGCCCCCTTTCTTTTGGCCAATACAATAATAAACAAGGCCAAAGGCATAAGCTGAAAAACAAGGAGCTGATTATGAGTTAATATTCCTTGATCTATCATCCAGCCTAAACAAAGGAATATGATAATATATCCTTTTAGTATTTTTATTATTAAGGTATTTAATCTATAAACCGCCAAGTTTTACTTCTTTAGTATGAATGATTCTATAAGTTCACCTTGCCTACTTGGCTTGTGATATTCTTTGAATATATCTAAGGAGAAATTTGAAAAATTCTTTCTTAAATCCTCATTTTCTATTAGCACTTCCAACTTTCTCTTCAATTGATTGATATCACTAGGTTCTATAATATAACCATTTTTATTATGCTTCACTAAAGTTGTTGCACTACCAACCCTATTAGTAATTATTATGGGTAGGCCATTAGATAATGCCTCATTGACCACCAAACCCCATCCATCAGATTTATTCTTAAAAAGTTTGTGGGGATGGACAAAAATATCAGCTTGACCAAAAAATTCATCTTTTTGTTCAGGTTTGACATGACCTTTAAAAACAATGCTTTGATTTGTTTTAGCCAGTTCTTTACAGTACTTTAGAAAATTTTTAGATTCCTCACTTTCCCAAAAGAAATTTTCATCAACTCCACCACAAATTAGTAGTTTCGTTTTCTGATTTGTTGAAATTAAATTATATGCTTGAATCAAAATATCTAAGCCCTTTTGTTCTGTTATTCTACCAAAATACAAGATGGTAATTATATTTCTGTTTTTACCAAAATTCTTATTAGTATTCGTTGATTTTGAAAGAAATGGTAAGATTTCAACTCTTTTTTTTCTTTTTAAAAAATCAGACACAAAATTTTCCTGCGCTTTTCCATGAACAAAAACCGTATGAGCCGTTTTAATCAAATAATACCCAAATTGTTTGTAAGATTTCATGAAGAAACTTTTGGTTTCATAATCTTCCCATTGTTCTACTATTATGGCAAGTCTTTTGATTAATAATCTTGAAATTATATAAGCAAATTTGCTATGCAATGGTGCCTGAGTCGATGTCAGAATTGATTTACTTTGAACTAAGGTTTTTAATAAAATTAAAAATAGATTTAAAGCTTGAAAAAGTGAGTAATGATTAACTCTTAAACCTTTAAAATTGCATGATTTAATTACCAGATTATCATTAATATTATGGTAGCTATAAAAATCTGTATTCTCCCTAATCCCTCTTATGAAAACAACTTTAATGTTATAACCCCTTACCGACAGCTTATTAAGCTCATCAATGAAGTGAAAATTGTAATGTGAGTATCCGGGTGAAATAACCGCCAAATCATACTTGTTAAATCTCATAAATAAATAAAGTTAAATTATCCATAAATAAAATTATGGAGGTAATCATATAGCATAATTAGTCTTATTTGATGATTTATTCTAATTACTAAAATTTATTATTAGTCATCAACCCATAAATTCAGTTCTAAATCTTTTAAATATTGATTCCCAGTTATATTCAGGAAGCGAATTTGCGATAACCTTAGAATCATAATTTGCAAACGAAGAATAAATTTCTTCCAAACCTAAGGCAAATCCCTCTGGCGAATCCTCGTGGAGAATACCATTTATTTTGCCAATAAGGCGTTCATTTTCATGCGTTTTTGTAGCCAAACAAGCTATACCAGATAGGATATACTCAAAGGTTTTTGTTGGTGGTTGATGATTAAAATATGTAGTTAAAGGAACATATGAAATACCAACATTACATACATCAAAAAATTGCCGAGCCTGATTGTGGTTTAATCTTCCATGTAAAACAACATTTTTCTCTAAATTAAGTCTCTTAACTAACTTCTTTAGTTCCAAAATCTCTGAACCTGAACCTGAACCAACAATATCATAGGATACATCTATTTTTAAGTGATTGAATTTTTTTAAAAATATAGATAACCCAATTATTGTATCTTGAATGTTACGATTATAAAATGTTCCGATGTAGAACAATCTTGGATAGTCAAATTTTTTTATCACCTTAGAAATAGAGTTTGCTCCCAAAGGTAAAATATAAGTTTTCTTAACAGGTATGTTTAATTTTTCTCTAAGACCTTTTGAGATAATCGTTACTCTGTTAAAGAAGATAGATTCAAAGCCTCTAAACCAATTATCTACCTTACGTTGTATTTTTGATTCTTGTATACTGCCTGTTCGAATATCAAGAACTACTCTTTTTCTTGAGAATAATCTAACCAAAGAGCAAAAACTAAAATAAACCATAAACCTAAAACTGTAGTCTTTTTTAACTTCTTTGATTGCATATCTTATAAATCTGAGTGCTTTTATCAAATAATGGCCTTTACTCGACACGTAAATAACATTTACTCCATTTCCTTCAATTCTTTCTTGATACGCGTCAAAACAAAAATAGTGTACATCAAACTCCCTGGCGAGAAACTTTGCCAACTCATAAGAATCGGTATGATAACCATATTGTCTTTTAGATACTATTAGGACTGATTTCATTCTTTACTATCCAATCAAGTAGACTTTATTCTGGTAAAATAGACTTTATTTTATTCTTCATTTTTAATTGATAATACCACAAGGGTTTTTTCAATCTTTTTTGTCCAAGTTCCCTTGAGGTGGTATTAATATCTATTTTTCTTAATTCCTGAAGAATATAATTCAATTGTCGATCTAACTTAATCTTTCCAATAATTTCTTCCTTGACTAAATTAAATTCATTAGAATATTTTACATCTTTTTTAATAACTAACGTTCCTTTTCTAACCTGTTTTCTAATACCTCCACTTCCAAATAAATGGTGGTGGTCTTTTTTCCAAAAATGCGACCTATTTTCAATTTTTGGTTGATTAGTTAATGTAACCACTCTATTTAAAACTACTTCTGTATTTTCAACCAATTCGGAATAGTTAATGGAGTATGCTTCAATCCCTGATTCTAAAAATCTTTGGTAGTAGGCTTTAAATCGTTTAATTGCAACATCAATTTCCTCACCTCTTTTCCAGACTGAATATACGTAGTCTATAATTGGTTTATAAATAATAAGATTTATCGTTTCAATTTCTGACTTGGCATAATATAAATTAACATCTATAACCCAAGGTAAAAATTTTGAAGAATCAACTAAAAACTTCACTCCAAGAGAATCAAATGCTTTTTTGTGAAATTCTTGTTCGTTAAAATCTTTGATTTTTTTCCAAAATTCACAATTCTTGTTACCACAATTACAATCAATATAAAAATGATGCTTTCTAAACGGTCTGAACCAGGCATGGACTTCTCCTAAAGAAAAGGATTTATGGTCATTTCCAAGCATTAGATCCAGCATTGTCGTACCAGACCTTCCTGCACCTAAAATATTAATGATTGTTCTCTTCATTTAATAATTCATAAATCTTAGAATACACCTTTTCAAAACTATGGTTTTGAATAGTATAATTTCGTGCATTATTTCCCAATTGGGTAATAGAAGATCTGTTTTTGAAAACATATTTTAAGGTTCTTACAGTATTTTCAACCGTTCCAGTTAAAAATCCAAAGTCATTGTTAGTTAAAATATCATCAGGATTTGAATTCAAGCTTATCACAATATTTTTTCGCATCCATGCTTGTAAAAAAGTATTAGAAAAGCCTTCTACAAAACTTGTGTTGATAAGAATGTGAGATTTATTTAGAATAGAATTTACATGATCATTACTTAATTCACCTGTATATTCAAAGTTCAAATTATTGATATGACTTTTAAGTAGGTTTTCATACCTCTTCTCTACAAAACCTCCTACCATGGTAAACTTGTAATTACAATTGTTTGAGAAATAATCCGCAATTGTTATAAATAAATCTGGTCTTTTGATTGCCTTAAAATTTCCAATCCATACAATTTTAAGTCCATCAGTATCTTTTTCTATTAACCTTTCATCACTAATCGGACAAGCTTGAGTAATTTTATGTCCATTCTTTGAATACCATCTACTTAAAGCCTCTTTTTGAAATTCGTTTTGAACTATAATTTTTGAATTAAAATGATAGACTTTCTTATAGTAATAATGTTCGATTAAATTCAATGGTTTTGACCAATTAATCGTTTTAAGAGAAAAATTTAATTCAATATCGCTCGCAATAAAATGTAAATGTTTCTTTTTTCTTTGACCAGCAAATTTTGCGACTATACCAGCCCATGATGTATATGACCTCGTTATAAGCAAATCCGGATCAATTTGCTTTGCAATTCCATAAATTTCTTCTTTATATATAAACCAATTTTTTCCAATAATAGAGAGTTTCTGCTTAAGTGTTATTGAATAATGACTAACTTCTGAACTCTTAATTGGCTTATTATTCACATTTAAAAAAATCCGATGGACCTCATTACCAATACTTATTAAATATTTCGTCAAATATTCAAGTTGTTGTTCTGCTCCTCCCTGCAATTGATCCCAATGCCCCAAGTGCACTATGAGTACTTTTTTACTCATAAATTTTCCGATTTAGAAGATTCAGTTTTTCTAAAATTCCAATAAATGTATTATTTTTTAAAACCAAGTTTAATATTATCAAAGATACGAGATACACTATCGCTGAAACAAAAAGTTTCATAAAAAATGAATCCGGTTCTAGGCGTAAAAGTGAAAAATAAGCCAACGCAAATGATATAAAAGGGACGGCAAGCTGTTTTATGAAAATACTTAATTGAAGCTTAGGAAATAAACCTACATATTTACCACAAATTAAAACATCTGCCAAGGCAGATACAACCCTTGCACCAATTTGTCCAATAATCATAGTAGAAACACCATAATTAAAGGTAAATACCAAGGCTATAAACATTAATCCGTTTCTCAAAAATGTTAAGTTACGGTACAATTGAGGTTTGTTTTCTATTTTAATGATATTAGCATTTACAGTAACTAAAGGTTGCATGATAAATGAAAGCAGAATTAATTTTAAGAAAGGCACAGTGGGCAACCAATTTACACCAAACACCAATCCAATAAATGGATGAGCTACAGTAATAAGTAAGGCGCTTATTGTTAAATGTACAAACACAAAATGACTTAGAAGGGTAATGTACATGCCACGTCGTTTAGTTTTGTCTTGCTCTTTCGCCAATAAAGAATAAGACGTTGTAAGTAAAACACCATTGATGCTTTGAAAACCTATCTTATTAATTTTTTCTGCTTGATTGTAAAACCCTAATATCGCAGAGCTGTAAACTTTCCCAATAATGACCGAATATAGATTTGCTCCTATTTGATTTGTAAAATAGGATATCAACATATTATTCCCAAATCTGCGCATAACCTTATACGAATTCCAATCAAAATATAACTCTGGTTTCCAATTGTTTAAAACAAAAATCATTATTATTGAAACAAAACTCATACTTAAAATTTGGGCTACTAGTGCCCAATAACCCCATCCATCCAAAGCCATAGTAAAGCCAATCGAAACTGAAAGGGCCGCAGAAATTATTTGAATAATGGCTAGCTTTTTAAACTCCAACTCCTTTCGCATTCTAGTAAACTCAGACAGATAAAGTGCTTTTAGGATAATATTAAGTGCAAGAACTCTTGTAATTTCAATGATTTCCTGTCTTTCGTAGAATTTGGCAATTAAAGGTGCCAAACTAAAAAGTAAAAGAAAAAACATAACTCCAAACACCAAGTTGTGAACAAAAACAATTGAAAATTCCTTTGAAGTTGCGTTGGCATCTCGAATAAGATAATCTGCAAATCCAGATTCGGTAAAATTCATAGCTATACTCATAAATATGGCTAGCATGGCAATGAGACCATAATCATCTGGTGATAATTGACGAGCAATCAAAACATTCCCAATAAAGCTGATAATTTGAGTACCCAATTTTTGTATTGCGCTCCAACTGTAATGTTTTAAACTTCTACTCATTTATATACAATCCTCTGAAAAAGATTCCAATTTTATTGACCTTATTAAAGGTATTAATCTATAGATTATTTAATTTATTTTGAAGTACCATCTCAAAAATATGAGAAGGAGAAAGATTAAATGCTTTTGAAATTAAGTTTTTTGCGCGATGTTTCACATTAATTGCAGGCATTTTATCGTTAAAAAATACTACATCAAAACCAGTTTTATTAAAATAACTTAGCAAATGTTTTTTAGAATAAAAATATAAATGATGGTATGGATTATAAGGTTTTCTATAATCTTTCAATCCAAGCTCAAAATATAACTTGTTTGGAAATCTAAAAAACTGATTAGGTACTTCAATAAGAACAATTCCATTTGGACTTAAAAGCCTCTTAATAATCATGAGAATATTAAAAGGTTCTTGAACATGTTCAAAAACATGATGCAGGTTTATTACATCAAACTTCCGATGTTCAATTTTAGAGAAATCTTCAATTGAAGAGTGGATTAAGTCAACCTTAAAGACTTGTTTTGCCAATTCAACCTGACTTTTCTCTAGTTCTATTCCAATAACATCATATCCCATTGACGAGGCCAAAGAGACAAATCCACCGTTTCCCGCACCAATATCTAATACAGTCTTAGCATCTTTAAAATACTTCTGAATAAATTCAACCTTTCGTGGATATACTTCCTTTAGACGTTTATTCTCTACATCAAGCCTATTTCCCTTTTGGGCATAATACTTGTATATTAGTTTAAACTCATCATCATCAGGAATTGGATGTAGAGAATGCAATCCACAAGCTTTACATTTAACTACATTAAATTTGGCGTCATCAGTAATTCCCAAACTACGCGTTAATTTTAACTTAGTATGAAAACTACCACTATCACATAAATCACAACTATAAACCCTACTCATTAAGACTGAATTTTATACTAAATCCTTCACCCTTTCTTATCATCTCAATTAACTGAAAAATATTATTCATCAATAACTCCTCAAATACCACTCGTAAGTTTTTTTAATTCCCTGTTTTAAACCTATTTTTGGATTCCACCCTAAAGCCTGCAATTTGGAGCTATCCAAAAGTTTTTGGGGTGTACCATCTGGTTTAGTACTATCCCATTCAATTTTTCCATTGTGTCCAACTATTTTTTGGATAGTTGTTGCTAATTCTCTAATAGATAAATCTTCACCATAACCTACATTGTATAAATGTTCTGGTAATTTGTTTTCTATGGAAAAAACAACGGCTTGTGCTAAGTCATCTACATGCAAAAATTCGCGCAGGGGAGAACCACTTCCCCATAATATAACAGTGGTATGATTGTTTAGTTTTGCTTCATGAAATTTCCTAATCATAGCAGGTAGGACATGTGACGACTTTAAATCAAAATTATCATTGGGTCCATATAAATTTGTTGGCATAAGACTCATAAAATCTTTACCGTATTGTTTTCGAATCGCCTCACAGGCCTTTACGCCAGCAATTTTTGCAATGGCATACCACTCGTTAGTGGGTTCTAAACTATCTGTTAATAAATACTGTTCTTTCAAAGGCTGTGGTGCCATTTTCGGATAAATACAAGAACTGCCCAAAAAGACGAATTTCGGCACAGCATTTTTATGGGCCGCATCAATTAGATTATTTTGTATTTGCAAATTCTCCATTAAGAATGGGTAAGGATTTTCACTATTGGCCAAAATCCCACCAACTTTTGCTGCTGCATCTACAACAACTTGTGGTTGTTCAGATTGCATAAAATCCATAACCTGCTTTTGATCTCTTAGATCCAATTCCTTACGCGAATTACCAATGATATTGTTATAGCCTTTAGCTACTAACGCTCGCCAAACTGCAGAACCAACCATACCATTATGGCCAGCGATATAAATTTTTGAATCATTATTAATAATTGTCATACTGTAAAATAAAAAACCTCAGATTGATGCGAAATAGTATTATTCCTGGCGCCAGCTGGCTCCTTCGCTAAATACATCCACTGGATGCATTTATAACGCTCGGCCCTATTCAAAATAATTCATCGTTGTATAGCCACCATCTTCTAGGTACTGTTGCTTTTGCATTAGTTTTAAATCACTCTGCATCATCTCCTTAATTAAATCTTTTAAGGAATATTCACATTCCCAACCTAATTTTTGCTTTGCTTTTGAAGCATCACCAACCAACAAATCTACTTCAGTTGGTCTAAAATATCTTGGATCTACAACCAATACCTCCTTACCAATCACTAATTGATAATCAGGATTATTACATTTTGAGACATATGCCTTCTCCTCTGCGCCCTCTCCTTTAAACTTAAGTTCGATCCCAACCTCCGCAAAACTCATTTTCACAAAATCTCTGACCTTGGTTGTTTTACCTGTAGCTATAACCCAATCCTCAGCCTCATCTGCCTGAAGGATCATCCACATCATACGAACATAATCTTTTGCATGGCCCCAATCACGTTGGGCTTCTAAATTACCCAGGTAAAATTTATTTTGTAATCCTAATGCTATTCTGCTCACGGCACGAGTAATTTTTCGAGTTACAAATGTTTCTCCACGAATTGGCGATTCATGATTAAACAGAATACCATTACAAGCAAACATGTTATATGCTTCTCTATAATTAACAGTAATCCAGTAGGCATACATTTTGGCTACAGCATAAGGTGACCTAGGATAAAATGGCGTATTTTCAGATTGTGGCACCTCTTGTACATTACCATATAATTCTGAGGTTGAAGCCTGATAAATTCTAGTCTTCTCCTCCAAACCAAGTAAACGCACAGCATCCAGAATTCGCAAAGTACCCAAACCATCAGTATTCCCTGTATATTCTGGAATTTCAAAAGACACGGCTACGTGGCTCATTGCCGCCAAATTGTAGATCTCATCTGGCTGTATTTCTTTTATTAAACGTATAAGATTAGTACTATCCGTCATATCGCCATAATGCAAGTAGAAATTTTGGTGATCTACATGCGGATCTTGATATAAATGATCTATTCTATCTGTATTAAAAAGTGATGAGCGTCTTTTTAGACCATGGACGACATATCCTTTCTTAAGAAGAAACTCACTTAAATAGGCTCCATCTTGACCAGTAACGCCAGTAATAAATGCGACTTTGCTCATTATTAAAATTTATATTATCATCAAATTATTGATGCTACACAAATCTAAAATATTTTAGGGGACTTACCGTATAAAGGCAATTAAACTAATTAACAGAATAATATTTGATTAAGTGGTATCATATATTTATCCTTTTACATAATTTACTTATTAAAATGATTAATTTTACTATTTTTGAGATAAATATGATCCCATACTATGAACGAAGAAAAAAAAATACTAACGCGTAAAGAAGCCATAAAAAAAATGGGGAAATATGCCGCTATTACTGCCGTAGGTACATTTTCAATTTTAAATCCACTCAAGGCGCAGGCGGATTCCACTCCTCCGGATCCAGGAGGAAATCCTTTAGGTTAATCTTACAAATATAATTTTGAAAAATGAATTAGCACCAACATATGAGTATTTATATGGCAATAATTGGGTGCTGTGGTATGCTATTTCAAACAGTTACAGTGTTGTTGATGAGGGGTTTAAAAAGACCTTGGACACTTATTTAAAATCGAACTCAAAATCTAGTTTTAAGGAGAAAATTACATCTCTTAAGTCAACTGAATTAATTGAGAATATCCTTAATGATATTGAAAACTACTTAATAGCTTGTAATACGAGGTCAGAATCTGAGACTTCACTGAACGAATCTTTTATTGCTGATTATAGAAAAATTCAAAAAACATATAAAATCAATGGCAAAATAATTAAAGTCTACTTTGACTCAGAACTTGTCGCAAAAATTATTCATCCTGCTATTGCTCATTTAGAATGTGATTCCAATAGAATTGCTGATTCAGTATTCGATATTTTTCTTAGAGATGATCATTTACTATTGTTTAAGAATCAATCCTGTATTTTAAAAACACCTAAGAAAGATTATCATTTCCTTAGAGGTAAATTTACTATGCATATTCTATGTGAAATATATGAAAAAGAAGAATCTGACTGGTTAGGGACATTTCATGGGTCCGCAATTACAGATGACAAAACATGCATTTTATTTATAGGAGAATCAGGTAGCGGTAAAAGTACATTGAGCAGTATTTTAGTAACCAATGGATTTTATTTACTTGCTGACGATGTTTCCCCTATGCTTGCTAAAAATACCTCTATTTACCATAATCCTAATGGAATTTCATTAAAGTCTGGAGCAACCGAAGTTTTAAAGCCTTTAATTGATAATTTCGAAGATATCCCTATCACAGAATTTAATACATCAAAAGGCCCTCTAAGATATTTTCCGAGCCCAAAACCACCTAAGAATTATTATCCATGCAAATCTATTGTACTGGTTAACTACACACCAAATACCAATACTGAACTTTTGGAAATTTCCGTTAAAGACATTTTGGAAACCTTAATTCCAGAGTCATGGCTTTCTCCCTTACCAGAACATGCTGATGCGTTTTTAGAATGGCTAAAAACAGTTAGACTGTACAAATTAACTTACAGTGACAACAAAAGTATGATTGACACGGTTAACGAGTTATTTGAATCATAAAAACAATACAGCTCTAATTCATTAGTATATTTATCCTAAATAAATGGGAAGCCTTTTAAATACATATCGACTCATAGCAGACATCTTAAGTTTTGAATCTGAGGATGGGTCTTTGAAATCGCAATTAAAGAGTAACACTTTAGATTGGGATTCATTGGTAAAAGTTGGTAGTAGCCATTTGGTCTTACCTACTATTTACTGTAGGCTAAAATCAAAAAAACTATTAGATGTTATTCCGGAAGAATTAGAGGCCTATTTAAAAGAAATTACAGAACTAAATCGTGAAAGAAATTTAGCTATAATAGTACAAGTAAAGAACTTAGCTCAATTATTAGATGAACATCATATTGAATATGTCTTTTTAAAAGGGGCTGCACTACTCGTGGGCGATTATTATGATGATATCTCTGAACGAATGATTGGTGATATTGATATACTTATCGCAGAATCAGATTTAGAAAAGGCATTTGAATTGCTCAAAAACGAGTCCTATACACCATTAAAACAAACCTTAGGAAACCATTTTTTTGAGCACAAGCATCTCCCTAGACTTACAACAAAAAAGCATATTTGTGCTGTGGAACTGCATAGGAAACTATTTATTTCATATCAACATAAGTATCTAACGAATTCAAATATTATAGATAATAAAGTAATTTACAAAAGTTTATACATACCTAGCTTACAACACTTGTCGCTACATAATATACTTAACTATCAAATTAATGACAAAGGGCATTTATATAAAGGATTAAATTTTAGAGCATCATTTGACACACTTGTCTTAAACAAAAAATATGAGATTGATCTAACAAAAAACTATTTTAACACAAAATTAGTCAAACAATATGTTTATCGCTCAAATGGATTTTTTAAAGACTTTAATAATATAACAACAATTAAGTCTACTCGGTTTTTAAATTTTAAACTTAACAATAAGTGGTTTCATAAAGTTTGGTATAAAACTTTATCTGTTTATTCATATTTAGGTGAATTAATTCCAAGATTTGTATTCTTTGTAATTAATAGCGATTATAGAGGCGCCACATGGAAGGACAGAAAACGAATAATTAATCATTTAAGATTAAAATTATTATCAAAGACGTAGTCACGTTTCTTTTTGCTAAAGAGTTATGAGTTTAACTATTTGTTTTATAGCTTTTAAAGTTTAACTTTGGCTTATAATTATTTGAAAAGTCTTTATGAGAAAGTTCTTAATAGTATTAGCACTCCTAACTATTTCATCTAATATAATCGCTCAACAAGGAAGTAACACAAAGGAGTGGTTTCTAGGTGCCGGTTTAAATGCTATTAATAGCCAAGGAACAAAATCTCCTGTTGGTGGCATGGGTGATTGGGCAATTAACATACCTGTATCTGCTGCTGTAGAATTAAAATGGAATTCTGGCCTTGCGGTGGAACAATCTATTACTATTAATTCATTTGAAGAGGGAGACGATATAGACGGAATATTGCTCCTAGAAGATTATTCATATCTATCATTTGATACCCATGTCAAATATTATTTTGGTAAACATATTTTTCCTGAGGCAGATTGGATAGACTTTTATGCTAATTCTGGTTTTGGACTATTTAGTATTGAAAACACAAACCTATCCTTTAATTTAGGTGGTGGAATTTTATTCTGGTTAAACAGAAGACAAACTATTGGGATAAGAGCTCAGGTAATTGGTAAATTTGCTCTAGATCATTCAGATAGTGGTATTGATAATAATCATTATCAAACCCATATACAAGCTTTCTTTGCTTTATAAAGGAAAAATAAAAGTCTCCAATTAAGGAGACTTTTATTATAATTATATTCTTAAAATAATTGTTTTATTAATATCCTTCCTTCAAAAGATTATCAAAATACTCAATCGTATGTCTTAGTCCTTCCTTTAGTTGTACCTTTGGTTCCCAACCATTCAATTCCTTATAGGCTAAACTAATATCTGGTTGACGTTGCATAGGATCATCTTGAGGTAATGGCTTAAATGTAAGTTTTGATTTTGAGCCAGTTAAATCAATAACTTCCTGTGCTAATTGAAGCATTGTGAATTCATTTGGATTTCCAATGTTCACAGGTCCTAAAAATCCTTCTCTAGAATTCATCATCCTCACAGTACCTTCGACCAAATCATCTACATACTGAAAGCTTCTTGTCTGCAAACCATCACCAAATATCGTAATATCATCACCTTTTAACGCCTGTACAATAAAATTGGAAACCACCCTTCCGTCTTGAGGATGCATCCTTGGTCCATAGGTGTTAAAAATTCTTATAATTTTAATTTTTACTTGATTTTGAATATGGTAATCCATAAATAAAGTCTCAGCACAACGCTTACCCTCATCATAGCATGACCTCAATCCGATTGGATTCACATTACCCCAATACGATTCCTTTTGAGGATGAACAGTTGGATCTCCATAAACCTCGCTAGTAGACGCTTGCAATATTTTTGCTTTAACACGTTTAGCAAGACCTAACATATTAATCGCTCCCATTACAGAAGTCTTTGTTGTTTTAATAGGGTTATATTGATAATGAACTGGAGAGGCTGGACAAGCTAAATTATAAATTTCATCAACCTCAATCATGTAAGGTGATGTGACATCGTGCCTAACTAATTCAAAATAGTGATGATCCATCAAATGTTCTATATTGCGTTTAGAGCCAGTAAAGTAATTATCCAAACAAATTACTTCATTACCCTCTTTTAACAATCTCTCACACAAATGAGAACCAACAAATCCGGCACCTCCTGTAACTAAAATTCTTTTCATTAAAATAGATTTTTCCCAAAAATAAGCTTTATTTATTTTTTATGTGTTTCAACAAATAAAAACTTTTGTAATAAATTGAAGTAATTATTTAATTCCCAAATCGGAGCTATTTAATTGCTTTCAAAATTATTGATGGAATGACCATTTGTATTCATTTTAAACAAAGAAAAATTCTCAAGGATGCTTAGAAATTTATATGTTTAAAAATATTAGTGACCACGGTAGGATTCAAACCTACGACCGCTGGAGCCGAAATCCAGTGCTCTATTCAGCTGAGCTACGTGGCCTAAATTTATATTATTGAGTTAGTTTAGCTTTTACAATGGTCGAAATGGTTTTACCGTCAGCACGACCAGCTAATTCTTTATTTACAATTCCCATTACTTTACCCATATCCTTCATTCCTTGCGCTCCAATTTCATCAATAGTCATTACTACTATTCTCTCTATTTCTTCTTCACTTAAAGCTTCTGGTAAAAATTGACTTATAACTTCTGCTTGGTCTATTTCTGGCAATGCCAAATCCTTTCTATCTTGTTCAAGATAAATTGCCGCACTATCCTTCCGTTGTTTCACAAGCTTTTGCAATAGTTTCAACTCTTGCTCTTCAGTTAATTCCTCACTACCGCCTGATGATGTTTGTTCTAATAATATAGCAGATTTAATAGCTCTTAACGCCGCTAGAGCTGTCTGATCTTTCTCTTTCATTGCCTTTTTCATGGCAGTCATTACATCGTCTTGTAAACTCATAATTTTAAAAAATTTTGGAATACGAAGATACTAAAGATTTAGCTTCTTTTCTGCTACTATATTATTTAAAAATGAAATGAAAAAACCCAAAAAGCTGAGGGACTTTTTGGGCTAGACTTAGGTGCGTTAACACATTAATCTGATTTGCTATTAATCGACGTTATCGTGCAGGAATGAATTATTACTTCTTAACTGAATTTCATCGTTATCGTCTGTCCCGATGGACATTCTAGAAGTATTATCTTCAGAAGAATGTTGTACATCTTCTAAATTCACACCCTGTCTTTTATAAGCAGGCTCCTTTTCTATTTCATCTATTTTTGCATTGTTGAACTTATAATTAAAATCCTTCATTTTACGTCTTCGTTCATCAGCGCGTGCTTTTATAAGTTCAGAAATTGGACTATTCATAGGATCAATCTCCTCCTCTATAACTTCTTCTGATTCTTCAACAGGCAAAACTTTCTTCTCAAAAACAACCTCTTCCTTAACTTCAGCAGTTTTAGCTTCAGTATTCATAGAAGACTCAAATGTTTCAAAATCATCTAACGCATAACGTTTTTCACCATCTTCATTGACTTCTGTTACTGAAATTAATTCAACAGGTTCGTTTACATCCATTTCCTTAACTTCATCATCTAAACTAAATAAAATTGTCTCTTCTTGAGAACCCGGTTCTTCAATTTTTTCTGGCTCATTAGAAGACAACGGTAAATCAAAAGTTAAAGTTATTTGCTCCTCTTGCTCATCAATTATTTCCTCAGAAATATTTTCTATTGGAGTAATGATAAAATCTTCTTCTTCATTTACAACCGGTTTTTTATCCAACACTTCTTCATACACAACATTCATGTTTTTTAACAAATCTGTTGTTGGAATTATATCCATATTTACATCTTCAGTGCCTAAAGCATTGTTTTCTACTTCATCTTCATCTACAAGTGTGTGGCGAACAATTGGAGTTGTAACATCTTCCTCTAAAACTATATCTGGAGTTATGATGGCTGGCTCCTTTTCTGATGTACTTATTTCTTCGTTAGGTGTTTCCTCAAGAGCATGAATTACTTTTTTGGCCTCTGTATTAGAAATTTCATTTTGTTGATCAATATTAAATCCTGTCGCGATTATTGTAACAGAAATAGATTCTTGCAATGATTCGTCTTCACCAACACCCATAATAATATTTGCGCCATGCCCAGCTTCGTTCTGAATATGGTCATTGATCTCTCCTATTTCATCAATTGTGATTTCCTGAGATCCAGACACAATAAGTAATAATACATTTTTCGCTCCTGTAATTTTATTGTCATTCAATAGTGGAGAATCTAACGCCTTCATTATGGCTTCTTGTGCTCTTGTTTGACCTGAAGCAGCAGCTGATCCCATAATTGCTGTACCACTATTACTTAAAACGGTTTTAGCATCACGTAAATCAATATTTTGTGTATAATGATGAGTTATTACCTCAGCAATACCTCTTGAAGCAGTTGACAATACTTCATCAGCTTTAGAGAAACCAGCTTTGAAACCTAAATTCCCATAAACCTCACGTAACTTATTATTGTTTATCACAACTAAGGAATCAACATGTTGTCTCAAATTTTCAATCCCTCTTTGAGCCTGCTCATTACGCATTTTACCTTCAAACTGAAATGGCATTGTAACAATACCTACAGTTAAGATATCTAATTCTTTAGCCATTTTTGCGATGATTGGTGCGGCACCAGTTCCAGTTCCACCTCCCATTCCGGCCGTTATAAATACCATTTTGGTATTTGTGTCTAACATTCTACGAATGTCCTCGAGACTTTCTACTGCAGCCTGTTCTCCTACATCTGGATTTGCTCCTGCTCCTAATCCTTCGGTTAAGTTTACTCCAAGTTGGATTTTATTTGGTACACCACTATTTTGAAGTGCTTGTGCATCTGTGTTACAGATAACGAAATCTACACCTTTGATACCTTGCTGAAACATGTGGTTTATGGCATTGCTACCACCTCCACCAACACCAATTACTTTAATAACGTTGGATTGATGTTTAGGTAAATCAAATGAGATGTTTCCAAATTCGTTGCTATTACTCATATTACTTGTGATTATGGGATTTTATATGATGATTAATTAATTATTATTCTGCGTTATCTAAAAACTCTTTAACACGCTCGGTTAACTTATCTAAAAACGAACGTCTTTCTTTAACAACTCCCTCTTTAGATGCTAATGTTTCATTTTCAGTTGCTTGTTCTGATTCCTCAGATAGTACGATATCAATTTCTTCATTATCTTCTGCTTGCTTACGCTCCTGCCGTTTAATACCGTCCATTACTAAACCAACAGCAGTAGCAAACAACGGACTAGCTATATCATCGTCACTATCTCCTGCTAAATGTTCGTTAGGATAACCTATTCTGGTATCCATACCGGTTATATATTCTACTAATTGCTTTAAATGTTTTAACTGACTTCCACCACCTGTTAAAACAATACCTGCAATCAATTTTTTCTTTTGCTCTTCGTGACCGTAATTTTTTATTTCAACATATACTTGTTCTATAATTTCCACTACTCTTGCGTGTATAATTTTAGACAAATTTTTAAGTGTTATCTCCTTCGGTTCTCTTCCTCTTAATCCTGGAATTGAAACAATTTCATTATCCTTATTTTCTCCTGGCCATGCGGAACCGAATTTAATTTTCAAAAGTTCGGCCTGCTTTTCGATTATTGAACAGCCTTCTTTTATATCTTCAGTAATTACATTACCTCCAAAAGGAATTACCGCTGTATGTCTAATTATGCCATCTTTAAAAACCGCAAGATCTGTAGTACCACCTCCAATATCAATTAAAGCAACACCAGCTTCTTTTTCTTCTTGGCTTAAAACTGCATTTGCCGATGCAAGTGGTTCAAGAGTAATCCCTTCTAATTGTAACCCGGAACTTTTTACACATCTTCCAATGTTTCTTATAGATGAAACCTGACCAACAACTACATGAAAATTGGCTTCTAATCTCCCTCCATACATTCCGATAGGCTCCTTTATTTCCGCTTGACCATCAACTTTAAATTCTTGTGGCAGTACATGAATTATTTCTTCTCCAGGCAACATTACCAATTTGTGAACTTGATTTATTAATCGATCAATATCAGCTTCATCAATTACAACCTCTGAATTTGCACGTGTGATGTAATCACTATGTTGTAAACTTCGTATATGCTGACCAGCAATTCCTACAGTTACATCAGCAATCTTCTCACCTGCCGCAACCTCAGCCTCTTGCGCAGCCTGCTGTATAGATTGTATTGTTTGTGTAATATTGTTAACTACTCCACGATGAACACCTAGGCTCTTGGATTTTCCTACACCGAGGATTTCAAGTTTACCGTATTCATTTTTGCGACCAATCATGGCCACAATTTTTGTAGTTCCAATATCTAATCCTACCGCTATGTTATGATTTTCCATAGTTTACTTTTTGGTACAAATCACCTGTTTATCAAATTTTAGATTAACCCGTGTATAAGATTCTAATATTTTATTCTTAAATGCCTTCTGGTAAAAGGCCTTAAAATTGTTTATTTTCTTATCAAGTTTTTTCAATGTTCCTAAATGAACAATTAAATCACTTTTGCGGATTCTAAAATCTATAGTGTTGTCATCATTCTGACGAATCTCAATGACATGTTTTTTTAAAAATTCATCTTGATCAACAGCGCTTGCAAATTCATAAACTGTCTCAAGACTATTTTTGTTAACGTTTCCAGTAACTAGAGGAACTCTAGCCGTATAATTACTTGATAAAGGCATATAAGAACCCTCATCATCGATGTAATACGATGCATTTGAGCTTACTCTTGCAATAGGTCGTTTCTGTTCAATTTCCGTGTAAAGCTCACCGTTTACTGACATAAACACTTCTGCTTTCTTAATCATCGAATTAGAATTAAGGGCTATTTCTAATTCGTTCAAATCTATAATATCTTTAGGTTGTTCCGTAAGTGGCCGTTGATTTTGTATTAACAATTTACTAACAGTTTCATCAGTGATGAATAATTTATTTTCACCAATAAATGCAGGTGCTTTCAAATCTACTTTTCTGGCATTATTTCTTTGATTGGAAAACGCAAAAAGAAAACCCACCAATAAGGTTAAACCAATGATTTTTATATAGTTATAATTAATTCGCAATTGAAAGTGCTTCTTTTATTCGTTCTACTTCTTCGCCTATATCACCAGCGCCTATTGTTAATACTATTTGAGCATCTGAATTTTTTATTTCATTGATCAACCCAGACTTCTGAATCAATCTTTTATTTGGGTTCTTAATTTTGCTTAAAAGCCAGTTCGAGCTTATGCCTTCCAATGGCAACTCACGTGCAGGATAAATATCTAACAACATAATCTCATCAAATTTTGAAAGACTCTGCGCAAACTCATCTGCAAAGTCTTTGGTTCTGCTAAAAAGGTGAGGCTGAAAAACTGCTAATACTTCTTTACCAGGATACATTTCCCGAACTGCATCATAAACTGCATTTATCTCTTCAGGATGATGGGCATAATCATCAATAAAAACAAAATCATCAGTTTTGATTTGGTAGGTAAATCTGCGTTTAACACCCTTATAAGATGCTAAACCCTTGGCGAGCTGATCGAGAGGGCACCCGTATTCGACAGCCATCGCCAAGGCTATTATTGCATTCGACAGATTATGTCTACCAGGTAGGCTAAGCCTGAAATCTTTATAAGTTTCGAGAGGTGTTTTAAAATCGAAAACATAACTCCCGTTATTTATTTTTATGTTTTGTGCGGAATAATCCGATGAGTCTTCAATTCCATATGTTATTCCATTAAGTGGTAAACCATTTTTTACATACAGTTTACCATTTGGTTTAATACAATTAGCGAAGTCTTTAAATGACTTTATTAATTCTGTTGCATCTCCATAAATATCCAAATGATCAGCATCCATTGAAGTGATGCAAGCCAAATCTGGAGACAAAGTCAAAAACGATCTGTCAAACTCATCTGCCTCAACAACGGTTATTTCCGTTCCGTTTAGAATTAGATTTGAATTATAATTTTCACTTATTCCACCAAGAAATGCTGTAACTGGAGCTCCACAATCGTTCAGTAAATGACCCAACATGCTTGTTGTAGTAGTCTTACCATGCGTACCTGCAACCGCCAAACAATAAGTGTGTTGTGTTATTGCTCCTAAGATTTCGGATCTCTTATATACCTCGAAATCATTATCATTAAAAAACATCAATTCAGAATGTGTTTTAGGCACGGCAGGCGTATAAACAACAACAGTCTGTTCCTTGATTTTATACTTATTATCTATTGCGCCTACATCTTCATTGAAGTGTATCTCAATACCTAGTTCCTGGAGTGTTTTTGTTAATGCCGTTTCCGTTCTATCATAACCAGCGACTTGTTTTCCATTTGCTACAAAATAACGTGCAATGGCGCTCATGCCAATTCCCCCAATCCCTATAAAATACACGTTATGTATGTTACTCAAATTCATGCCTTTTCTAATAGCTTTTCAATTTCATCTACGATTTCATTAGTTGCATTCGTATGTGCCAACTTCTTAATATTTGAGCTCAACTCAAGCCTTCTATTATCATTAGAAATTAATTCTGAAAATTCGTCTTGAAATTTAGCATCCAAGTCCTTTTCAATAATTAATATTGCTGCATTTTTTTCCTCAATTGCCTTTGCATTTTTTGTCTGGTGATCTTCTGCTACATTGGGAGAGGGCACAAAAATCACAGGTTTACCTACCACGCACATTTCAGATACAGAAATAGCACCAGCTCTAGAAATAATGACATCCGCCGCACCATAGGCCATTTCCATTTGGTTTAAAAACGCATGAACTTGAATATGATCTAATTTGCTGTAAATCTTATATTGATCGTAATACAACTTACCACATTGCCATATTACTTGAACATTTTGATCTTCAAAAAATTCTATATTATGCTCAATAAGTTGATTAATTCTCCGTGCGCCCAAACTACCACCCAAGACAAGCAATGTATGCTTATTATGCCTCAATTTAAAGGTGTCTTTTGCCTCTATTGAATTATTCTGAAGTTCTAGTAAGTCCTTTCTAATTGGGTTGCCAGTAAGTTTTAGTTTGTCCTTCGGGAAAAATCGCTCTAACCCTTCATATGCAACACATATTTTATCAACCTTCTTAGCCAAAAGTCGATTAGTAATTCCAGGAAAAGAGTTTTGCTCTTGAATAAGACTAGGTATCTTCTTAGCTGTTGCAACTTTCAATAATGGCCCACTTGCAAATCCTCCAGTGCCAATAACAACATCGGGTTTAAAAGTTTTTAGAATTTTCCTTGAACGAAGCAAACTAGCAATAAGCTTAAAAGGAAAGATTAAATTCTTCAGAGAAAGTTTTCTTTGGATTCCAGAAATCCAAAGTCCTTCAATTTTATAACCGGCTTGTGGCACTTTATCCATTTCCATTCTATCGGATGCACCTACAAACAATAATTTAGCATCTGGATAGCGCTCCTTTAATTCGTTAGCGATAGCAATGGCAGGATAAATATGTCCTCCTGTGCCTCCACCTGATAATATGAATTTATAGTTTCCCATTATATCGCTTCGCTTAAAATATCTAAAGGATTATCGTTTTCTGTTTCTTCCTTGCTCTTTATTTCTTGTCTTTTAGCGCTAACGCTTAGAATTATTCCGATTGCCAAACATGTCATCCAAATGGAAGTACCTCCGCTACTTATTAAAGGAAGTGTTTGCCCTGTTACTGGAAATAACTCCACGGCAACGGCCATATTAATTAATGCTTGAAATACAATAGGCAATCCAACTCCTAGAACTAAAAGTTTACCAAAAATGGTATCAGCTTTTTGAGATACAATTACAATTCTGAATAACAACCAACTATAAAGTACCAATAAGAATAGGCCACCCAATAAGCCGTATTCTTCAATGATTATTGCAAAAATGAAATCTGACGATGATTGTGGCAAAAAGTTTTTTTGCCTGCTTTTTCCAGGACCTACTCCTTGAATACCTCCTGAAGCAATAGCAATTTTAGCTTTTTCAATTTGATAATCTGCCTCAGTATCCTCTCCATTAGCAAAGTTCTCAATCCTGTTCATCCAAGTATCAACTCGATTTGGCATAGCCTCAGGAAAAGCCTTTGCCACTAGGACAAACATTGTCAGCGCCAAAATTCCAGTTCCAATTATTATCAATAAGTATTTTACTGGGTAACCACCTATAAATGCTAACATCATAATCATTGTAAATATGATAGCTGTTGTTGAAAAATTTGCAGGAAGTATTAATATTAAAATTAGAAATACAGGTGCCCAAAGAGGAATAATAGTTTCATTAAATGAAACAACTTTATCCTTTATTTTAGACAGGTAACGTGCTACATAAACCATTAACACAACAGCCGCTAGTGTAGATGTCTGAAATGACATATTTACAATGGGTATTTTTATCCATCTACTTGCATTTGCGCCATCTATTGTTGTTCCCTGTAATAAGGTTACCAAAAGCAATACAAATACAATTGGCAACATTATCATTGACAATCCTCTGAAGTACCTATATGGAACCTTATGAACTCCATACATAATAGAAAATCCAAGAAATAAATGCATAAAATGCTTAACAAAAAAAGAAAAGGTATTACCTGCACCACGAGTATAAGCCAAATTACTGGCTGCACTATAGACAGGTAAAAAGGAAAAAATAGCCAACAACGTTGCAATCGCCCAGATTGCTCTATCCCCTTTTATTTGTGTTAATAATTTCTGCATGCTTAACCCTCAGTAACCAAATGAGCCCCTAATTCAAATGGTCATTAATATTTATAAATTACGTACTGCGTACTTAAATTGACGTCCTCTATCCTCATAATTTTCAAACAAATCAAAACTCGCACATGCTGGAGACAATAAAACATTATCACCTGCCTCTGAAACCTTATATGCAATTTTAACCGCCTCACTCATAAATTGAGTTTCAACAATTATATCTACCATATTACCAAAAGCCTCAAACAGCTTTGAATTGTCTACACCTAAACAAATGATAGCTTTAACTTTTTCATTCACAAATGGAAACAACTCTTTATAATCGTTGCCTTTATCTACTCCTCCAACAATCCAAACCGTAGGAGCATCCATACTCTCTAATGCAAAATATGTTGCATTTACATTTGTTGCCTTAGAGTCATTGATGTATTGTACCTTATTTATTTTTAGTACATGCTCTAATCTGTGTTCAACACCTTGAAAATTTTCTAGGCTTTCCCTGATTGTTTGTTTTCTGATTTTTAATAAATGTGCAACAGTAGATGCTGCCATTGCATTTTTAATGTTGTGTTTCCCCTCTAGTGTAATGTTCTTTGTAGGCATAATTAGCTTGTTGTTATCTATTGTTATCGTTATCTCGTTGTTATTGTAATAGGCACCTTCTTTTATCTCATTTTTCAATGAAAAAGGCAATAATTTTGATCGAATTGAATGGTCTTGCAACCAATTAGTAATGATTGGATCATCAGCATCATAGATGAAATAATCTTCAGAAGTTTGATTTTCTACTATTCTGAATTTTGATGCGATATAATTTTCGAATTTATAATCGTACCGATCTAGATGATCTGGTGTTATATTGGTTAGAACCGCAATTTTTGGTTGGAATTGCGAAATATCATCAAGTTGAAAACTACTTACCTCAAGCACATAGTTTTGATGATTTTCCATTAACAGTTGCTTCGCAAAACTATCACCAATATTCCCAGCTAGACCAACATCTAGGTCTTGGCTTAAAATATGATGTGTTAACGTTGCAGTTGTGGTTTTACCATTACTACCTGTAATAGCTACCAATGTTGCATCAGTATATCTTGAAGCAAATTCAATCTCAGAGACCACTTGGATATTAGCAGATCTGATTTTTTTAATCAGTTCTACCTTATCTGGTATTCCTGGACTTTTCATTACAAGATCAGCATTCAGAATTTTTAATTCTGTATGCTTCTCATCTTCAAATTCAATCTCATTATTTAAAAGAACGTCCTTATATTTTTTCTTAATTGTTCCCTTATCAGAAACAAAAACTTCAAATCCTTTTTCCTTTCCCAAAAGCGCTGTACCAACACCACTTTCTCCACCACCAAGAATTACCAACCTCTTCATTATCTTATCTTCAGTGTGACTATAGAAATAATGGCCAAGAGTATTCCTATAATCCAAAATCGTGTTACAATTTTACTCTCGTGATATCCTGATTTTTGATAGTGATGGTGCAGAGGTGACATCTTAAATATTCGCCTACCTTCTCCGTATTTTTTCCGTGTATATTTAAAGTAACTTACCTGCATTACAACAGATAAATTCTCAGCTAGGAAAATGCCACATAAAACAGGGATTAACCATTCCTTTCTAACTGCAATGGCAATGACGGCTATTATACCACCAATAGTTAAACTTCCAGTATCTCCCATAAAAACCTGAGCTGGATAAGCATTGTACCATAAAAAGCCTACCAAAGCTCCAACAAACGCCGCGATATAAATGGTTATCTCCTCAACATTTGGGATGTACATAATATTGAGGTAATCTGAGAATATGATATTACCAGAAACCCATGCAAAAATGCCAAGAGTCAGAACTATTATTGCTGAAGACCCTGCTGCCAATCCATCAATTCCATCGGTTAAATTTGCACCATTTGAGACTGCTGTGATAATGAAAATACTCACTAAAATGAATATAATCCATGCGTATTTTTTTAAATCCGGACTTATCCAAGTTATAAGACTCGAATAATCAAATTCATTTCCTTTTACAAAAGGAATTGTTGTTTTTGTAGATTTATCTTCAGCTTGAAATAGCTTTGCAGCAGGTAAGTCAGGGTTTTCAGCCAAAAGAACTTTTTGTTGCTCAATTGGTAGTTTTTCCTTTATTGTTACATCTTCATGAAAATAAAGTGTTACACCTACTATAATTCCCAATCCAATTTGGCCCAAGACTTTAAATCTACCCTTCAATCCATCCTTATCGTTTTTAAACTTTTTAATATAATCATCAATAAATCCGATAGTTCCCATCCAAACAGTGGTAACTATAAGTAAAATGATATAGATATTCTCAAGTCTAGCTAATAGTAAAACAGGAATAAGCGTGGCGAGAATTATAATAATACCACCCATTGTTGGTGTACCTGCTTTTTCAACCTGCCCCTCTAACCCTAAATCTCGTATGGTCTCACCAACTTGTTGTCTTTGTAAAAACCGTATAATCCGTTTACCGTATATAGTAGATATTAGCAGAGACAATATAATTGCCATAGCCGCCCTAAAAGTCAAGAACCCAAACAAGGTCGCACCTGGAAACTGAAATTGTTGTTCTAAATATTCAAATAAGTAATACAGCATCTACTTTTGCAATTGTTTTAATAGTTCTTGAACCGTTTTATAATCATCAAAATCAAATCGTTGGCCTTTTATTTCTTGATAAGTTTCATGTCCTTTACCAGCAATCAGGATTATATCTTTTGATGATGCCATCTGGCAAGCTGTCTTAATAGCTTGCTTTCTATCGGTTATTGATAAAGTCTTTTTGAAATTTTGAGGCTCAACACCTTTTTCCATATCTGCTATTATGGCATCAGGATCTTCACTTCTAGGGTTGTCACTAGTGAAAATCACCTTGGTACTTAAGGCTGAGGCAATATGAGCCATTTTTGGCCTTTTGGTTTTATCCCTATCACCACCACAACCTACAACAGTAATTAACTCCTCATTTTTGGTCCTTATACTGTTTATAGTTTCAAGCACGTTTTTCAACGCATCAGGAGTATGAGCATAATCCACAATTGCCGTAATTCTATCTTCAGAAATAAAGTACTGAAAACGACCGCTTACATTTTCCAGCTCACTTATAAGTCTTAATATCTCATTATTTTCAAGTCCTAGGAGTTCAGCTGTACCATATATTGCCAATATGTTATAAGCATTAAAATCCCCTATTAACTTGGTCCATAATTCATTATCGTTTAGCTTTAGTAGCAAACCGCTAAAATCATTCTCAAGAATTTGAGCTCTGTAATCAGCATAGTTTTTTAACGCATAAGTGAATTTTTTGGCTTGCGTATTTTGAAGCATAACCAATCCATTCTTGTCATCAATATTGGAAAGTGCAAATGCAGTCTTTGGCAATAAATCAAAAAACGTCTTTTTAACATCTCTATATTCGGCAAACGACTTATGATAATCTAGATGATCATGAGAAAGATTAGTGAAAATACCACCAGCAAAACTTAACCCTTCTATTCTACTTTGATGAATGCCATGAGAGCTTGCCTCCATAAAGCAATATTCTACACCCTCGTCATTCATTAACTTTAAATACTTATTTATACTTAAGGAATCTGGTGTAGTATGAGTAGTTTTATATTCTTTGTTATCTACCATTATCTTAACTGTAGACAACAATCCAACTTTATAACCAGCTTTTTTAAATAATTGATATAAAAGACTTGATACTGTTGTTTTACCGTTTGTACCCGTTACTCCTACAAGTTTTAAGTTTTGAGAAGGATGCTCATAAAAGTTTGCTGCCATAAAGGCTAATGCCTGATTTGAATTAGCAACCTCCACATAGGTGATTCCTTCATTTAATTGATCTGGTAATTTTTCGCAAACAATTGCAATTGCACCAAGCTCAATAGCTTTCGTTATATAATCATGTCCATCGGAAAGAACTCCCTTTATAGCTACAAATACATCTTTGCTAGAAATTTGACGTGAATCGAATTCAATCTTTTCAATGTCAATACCAGTGCTACCAACTACAGCATTTAAAGTGACCTTGTATAATATGTCTTTTAAAACATTCATGATGCCTCGAGAACAATAGTTTGATTTGGCTTTAATTTTTGATGCTTATCGATTGACTGCTTTCTAACAACTCCACTGCCATTTAATTTTACATTTACATTTACCTGAAGATTCTCTAATAAAGCAATAGCATCCATTGCTGGCATACCCACAACATATGGCATTAACTGCTTGTACTTATTAGCCATGTCGTTATAGTTGCCAAAATCTTCATTGACAATATTATTTTTGAAATCTAGAGATTGAACCTCCTCAATTATTGGAGTGTCTGTATAAATTTTTTGTGCAATGCGTTTAAAGACAGGACCAGACACGTCTGCACCATAATACCCAACCTCTGTACTAGGTTCGTGGATGACTACAATACATGAATACTTAGGATTGTCGGCTGGAAAATAGCCAGCAAATGAGGAGACATATTTCTTGTCTTTTTTCCACTCCTCAAAATTCGCATAATCGGTTCTTGCTGTTCCTGTTTTACCTGCCATGGAGAAAGTTTCAGAATACATTCTTTGTCCAGTACCTCGAATAACAATATTCTTTAAAATGTCCTGAATTTCTAAGAGGGTTTTGTCTGAACATATATTATCAACTAAAACCTCTTTTTCAAACACCTCAATATCCTTATCAAAAGACTTAACGGCTTTAATAAATCGTGGCTTAATAAGCTCACCGTTGTTGGCAATTGCATTGTAAAATGCTAGAGTTTGCAAAGGCGTGAGAGTTAGGTTGTAACCATATGCCATGGAAGGAAGTGCGTTTTTACTCCAATTAGATGCTCCTGGCTTAGCAATATCAGGCTTGCCTTCTCCAATAATTGAGACTCCCAATGGCTGATCTAGCCGCCATTTATTGAGTTTATCCAGAAATTTATTTGGGCTACTAGAATAATTATCATCTATAATTGTGGCCAATCCAATATTTGAAGACACCTCAAGTGCTTTTGCAGCCGAAATTTTACCATATCCTCCTCTATGTGAATCGCTAATAGTTCTTCCATAAAAATATTTAATACCGTTTTTGGTATCAACTATTGTAGACGTATCTATAACCTTATCCTCTAAAGCTGCCATCACAGCCATCACCTTAAAAGTGGAGCCTGGCTCATGGCTTTCTCCTACAGCATAGTTTAACCTTTCATAATAGAAACCATTCTTATTTCTACCTAAATTTGATATAGCCTTAATTTCACCTGTCTTAACATCCATAACTACCACGCAACCATGATCTGCTTCATATTTTTCAAGCTGTCCTAATAGTGAGTGGTGTGCTATATCTTGAATGTTTACATCAATAGTCGTATATACGTCGTATCCATCTTTTGGTTCTATCTGATTAAAATCTGCAATTGGTTTCCATTGACCATTACCAATCTTCTGCTTTAATCGTTTGCCGTTTTCACCTCTTAAATACTTTATTCCAAAAGCACCATCAATACCAACCCTAGTTGCATAACCATTTTCGTCAATTTTTTCATAACCAATAGACCGTTCGGCGATTCTACCCATTGGATGCTCACGTTTGGTCTTTTGACTAAAAACAAATCCACCTCTGATCGCTCCGAGATTCAACAAAGGAAATTCCCTGAATCTTATAAAATCAGAATAGGATAAATCTCTTGCCAACAAAACATATTGGTTGTCGGTTTCTCTTGCCTTTCTCAATTTGTTTTGAAAGCTGGAGGCTGATTTACCCGTAAACGCCTCGAGAGAATCACATAAAGGCCTTATATATGTCTCGAAATTTTTGTTAGATGAAGTCACAGGATCAATCCCAACATCGTATTTCGGAATTGAAGTTGCTAATAAACTACCATCAGCAGAATACACGTTACCTCTATTTGCAGGTATCTCAAAATCTTTTACCGTTCTTTTCTCCGCTAACTCCCTATATGCGTCACCTTGAATAAACTGAATACTGCATAACTTAAACACAACAGCAAGCGCAAAAACAAATAACGATCCCGAAACAAAGTATAATCTATTTAATATGTTAGTTTCTGTGGTTGCCAATCTCTAATTACTCACTTTGTGATTTAACTTTTATTTTTTTTGGTGGTATTTCGGATATTTCAATACCCTTATCTACCACTTTATTGATTATGGTTGATTCCATTTTCAGGCGCATTAATTTGGAACGACCATCAACAAATGCAGACCTTAACTCTTTTACTTCATTTGTCAATCTTGCTATGTCATGTACTTTCTTATCGGCACTATGAGAGCTTGCAATCATCACAACTGCTAGCACAGAAACAAAAATGATAATGCGCCAATTTTTGAACGAATCATCACTTATGAGAAATTTGCCACGTAATATGCTATAGATGTTTTTCTTCATATTTTTTCAGCTATCCTCAATTTTGCGCTTCTGGCTCTGCTATTAATTTTAATTTCTTCTTGTGATGGTATTATTAAACCACCAACTTTTTTTAGAGGCACCTCATAATTTCCGAACACATCGCGTTCTGGTTCTCCCTCAAACAAACCATTTCTAATAAATCTTTTAACCAATCTATCCTCTAAAGAGTGATAAGAAATAAAAGCAAGCCGACCTCCCTTTTTTAATATTTCGGGCATTTGCAGAAGCAGTTCTTTTAATGCTTCAATTTCTTGATTGACTTCAATTCTAATTGCCTGATAAATCTGCGCCAATACCTTATTTTCTTTTTTGTGATTTAAAAACCGTTTTAGAACAGCTTTTAATTGCTTACTAGTTTTAATCTCCTCTTTAGTCCTTTCCGAAACAATTTCTCTTGCCATTGCAGGTGCTTGTCTTAATTCACCGTATTGATAAAAAACTTGCTTTAGTTGCTCTTCATCATAGGTATTTATCACCCCAAATGCAGACAAAGTATTCTGTTGATTCATTCTCATGTCTAAATCAGCTTCAAATCGGGTTGAAAAACCTCGCTCAGCCACGTCAAACTGATGAGATGAAACACCGAAATCGGCTAACACACCATCAACTTCCTTAACTCCGTAAAACCTTAAGAACCTTTTTATAAACCTGAAGTTCTCATTAATGAGAACGAACCTGTCATCATCAATAGAATTTGCTAAAGCATCCTTATCCTGATCAAACGCAAACAACTTCCCATCTTTACCTAATCTTGATAGTATTTCTTTGCTATGACCACCTCCTCCGAAAGTGACATCTACATAAATTCCATCTGGTTTAATATCTAAACCATCAACAGTTTCTTTCAGTAATACCGCATTATGATAAGCCATTGTCATTCTCATCTTGACCCATTACCTCTTCAGCTAAATCTGCAAAATCTGATGTTGCATCATCGATTGCTGTTTCGTATTTGTCTTTGTCCCAAATTTCAATAATGTTAACAGCAGATGCTAGTACCACATTTTTTGTTATACCAGAAAAGTTTATCAAATCTTTAGGGATGAGAAGACGCCCAGCATTATCCACCTCTACCATTTTTACTCCTGCAGTGAATCGTCTTATAAAATCATTATTCTTTTTCTTGAAGCGATTTAGCTTGTTCACTTTATCCATTAGCAAATTCCATTCAGCCATTGGATAAAGTTCTAAGCATGGTTGAAAAACTGCACGCTTCAAAACAAAACCATCCTGCAATGCAGATGAAAGCTGCTTTTTTAATACAGCTGGTATCATCAACCTTCCCTTGGCATCTGCTTTACACTCGTATGTTCCTATGAATGATTTCAATTAATTAGTAATCCAAATTTTAACGATTGAATTTCAAATATATTGAAAAAAACACCACATTTTACCACATAATCCCACATTTGTTGATAAGTTTTATTTTTAATCGATAAAAAATTTCGTGGAATACAGCAAAATCAGCATGTCGAGTAATAATTTTCATGTGGTAATTATTAACACTAGATGAGAAAGATTAAGTTCCCTAAAAAATTGATATTTTCTGCGTAAACTTTAATTTCAAAAGGATTTAGTTATATTTGTTTTTAACACGAAAGCACTAACATTATAAATGGCACACCTTTTAAAAAAAGAGAAGGATTATAGTTATATTGAAGTAGGAGAAGGCACACCAATTATAGTGCTCCATGGATTAATGGGAGGACTAAGTAATTTTGATGCAGTAACTAATTATTTTGGCTCAAATGGCTACAAAGTAATTATACCAGAATTACCTATTTATACCATGTCCCTAGTTAAAACCAATGTAAAGAGTTTTGCTAATTACCTAAAAGATTTTATCGATTTCAAAGGATTTGAAGAAGTCATTTTGTTAGGAAATTCCCTTGGCGGTCATATAGGATTGTACCACACGAAAATGTACCCTGAAAAAGTTAAAGGACTTGTAATCACTGGTAGTTCAGGGCTTTACGAAAGTGCTATGGGAAGTGGGTATACCAAGCGTAGTGACTATGAAGTCATCAAAAAGAAAGCACAAGACGTATTTTACGACCCAGAAGTTGCAACCAAAGAAATTGTTGATGAGGTTTATGCAACTGTAAATGATAGAAATAAATTGGTTAAAACCTTGGCTATCGCTAAAAGTGCCATAAGACATAATATGGCTGGTGATCTTCCAAAAATGCACACTCCAACATGTATAATTTGGGGTAAAAACGACACGGTTACACCTCCTGATGTGGCGGTAGAGTTTCATCACCTCCTACCAAATTCTGATCTATATTGGATTGATAAATGCGGGCATGCCGCCATGATGGAGCATCCAGAAGAGTTCAACAAAATCCTAAACAACTGGTTAGAAAGCCGCCAATTCTAAAATTTAACTATAAATATTCCTATCTACAAGGAACTAAAGATGAAAATAAAATCAGCTGATTTTGTAGTGAGTAATTCTGACGTGGCTAAATGTCCAAAACAGCCATTACCAGAATATGCCTTTATAGGACGAAGTAATGTTGGGAAATCCTCATTAATTAATATGTTGACTAACCGTAAGAGTTTAGCCAAAACTTCTGGGCGTCCCGGAAAAACTCAACTTATTAATCATTTTATAATAAACAATAATTGGTTTTTGGTAGATCTTCCTGGCTATGGCTATGCAAGAGTTTCAAAAACTTCAAAGAAGAAATTTCAAAAGTTTATTACCAATTATTTTGAACAAAGGACACAACTTGTCTCCGCATTTGTATTGGTTGATATAAGACATAAACCACAGCCTATAGACCTAGAATTTATGCAATATTTAGGCGAAAGTGGTATCCCATTTGGAATTATTTTTACCAAAGTAGACAAATTGAAACCAAAGGCTATCGATAGGCACGTACAAGAATATTGTGAGGAACTTTTAAAAACCTGGGAAGAATTACCTCCTTATTTTATAACATCATCAAGTAAAAAAATTGGTCAAGAAGAGGTTCTAAGTTTTATTGAAGAAACAAATAATGAAATTGAGGCCTTAAGAAACAATAAATGATTAGGTCTTAACATCTAAAGCATCTCTGAAAGCGTTTCCAACCAACATAAATGCCATAACCAAAAGCATAATGCATATTCCTGGTATAAGAGCTAAATAAGGTTGCCCTAGAATTATATAATTATAATGATCTTTAATCATAGCTCCCCAACTAGCCATTGGTGGTTGTGCACCAATACCTAAAAAACTCAACCCACTTTCAATTAAAATAGCTGCTGCGAAATTAGCTGCTGAAATAACAATTAAAGGGCCAAAAATATTGGGCAATATATGTTTGGTGATAATTCGATAATCCTTGTATCCCAAAGCCCTTGCCGCTGTAACGTATTGC
The DNA here is from genome assembly GCF_020166345.1 of Winogradskyella vincentii. GTDB lineage: Bacteria > Bacteroidota > Bacteroidia > Flavobacteriales > Flavobacteriaceae > Winogradskyella > Winogradskyella vincentii. The sequence continues at coordinate 341,273 of NZ_JAIUJS010000001.1, forward strand.
ATTTCCTTAGCACTTATAATTTGCCCTCTTACCACTCTTGCAACCTCAACCCACATTGTCAATCCTACAGCAATAAAAACTTGCCAGAAACCTTTACCTAGTGCCAAAGTAATGGCTATAACTAATAAAAGGGTGGGTATAGACCATGTTACATTTATTATCCACATTATGACAGCATCAATTTTTCCTCCATAATAACCCGCCAGACTACCCATAATTAAGCCTACAATTAAAGAAATAAAGACTGCTACAAATCCAATGAAAAAGGAGATCCTAGAACCAATCAGAATCCTACTCAAATAATCTCTACCATACTTGTCAGTACCAAAAATAAATGTTCTTGTATCGATATATTTTTGATAATCATTATTTGGAAAATTACTTAAACTTATTTGCTTTTCAATACCTTCCCCTCCATTAACAGCATATTCCATATAGGATAACATACCTTCTTTTATACTATATGATGATATGGGGATTTCGGTATCTAAATTATCAACACCAAAAAACAGTTTTGAAAAGAAACTTTGATTGGATGTTTGTCTAGAAGGAATAGTTAGCATTTGAACTTGAAAACCAGGTGTCTTAGAATGAATAGATAAATGCATCTGATTTGCATTTTTAGAAGCATCAGGTGCAAATACATAGGCGAAAACAGATACAAGGCCTATTAATCCAATTAGCACTATACTAAAAACGCCCCAAAAGTTTCTTTTAAACTTTTGAAGCGCTAAACTTGTTAGTGAATTGTTTTCTATTTTCATTTAGTGATTTAATTCTTCACAGAAGTGGCAACTTTATTCTTAATAGCGTAAGTCATCTTTAAATCATTCAAAACATTTAATGCCTCTTCGATATAAACATCTCTAGACAAATTTGTATGCCAACGTTTACGTTTTTCCTTCAAAATTGTGTCTTGTTCCATTAATTTTAGCTCATATGGCAACGAGTTAAAAGTAAGGTCAGTTTTATATTCAGACAATTGTTCAAAACGCTTAGCTTCTTGCTCATTGAGCTCCATCTCCTCTCTATACTTTTCATAATTCAAAGAATAGATTTCGCGATCCCTAATTTTTTTAACCCATTGAGCATTAGCATCAATTAGTTTAAGCTGCTCATTCGCCGCCATTCTAGCTTTACTTTTACTTATTGTTGTATCGTAGTCAAAGTAATTACCCCAAACTTCGTAATCAACTGCATCAATCTTATCCCATGGTAATGGGTTCTCTTGATCCTTCTCACCAATATTAATATAGCTATAACGATCTGGAACAACTACATCACTTTTAACACCTTCTAATTGGGTTGAACCTCCATTAATTCTATAGAATTTCTGTGTAGTAAATTTTAGTGCACCCATATCTCCATTAGAATTATTGCGCACCATTCTATTTAAATCTAATACATTTTGAACGGTTCCTTTCCCATAAGTCTGCTTGCTTCCAATTACAATACCACGCTTATAATCTTGCATAGCAGCGGCTAATATCTCAGAAGCCGATGCTGAAAGCTCATTTACTAAAACTACTAATGGTCCATCCCAAACAATTGCTCTATCTCTATCTCTAAGTACCTCTTTTGGCTCTCCGGTAGTTTTAACTTGAACTACTGGCCCATCCTCAATAAACAATCCCACGATATCAACAACGGTTTGCAATGATCCACCTCCATTATTTCTTAGATCTAATACCAAACCTTCCATCCCAGCTTCCTTAAGACGAATAATCTCTTGTTTAATATCTGAAGCTGCATTGCGATTGTCATAACTTTGAAAATCAACATAAAATTTAGGTAAATTAATTACACCAAATGTTTTGCCATCTTTCTCAACGGTTGAAGATTTTGCATAAGTTTCCTCTAATTCCACAATATCTCTTGTTATAGAAATATCTTCTATTGTACCATCAACCTTTTTAAGAGTTAGTGTAACAACTGTACCTTTTGGGCCTTTAATAAATTTGATAGCATCGTCTAATCTCATGCCAACCACATTCACTCCCTCCTCTTCATCTTCTTGCTTCACTTTAAGTATATGATCTCCAACTTCTAATTCATTTGCTCTCCATGCTGGACCACCACTAATGATTTCATTCACTACTATAGCATCCATCTTTTTTTGCAGTCTTGCACCTATACCTTCAAAGTTACCTGACATGGCCACATCAAAACGATCTTTATCTTCTGGTGCAAAATAAAATGTATGTGGATCAAATTCTTCAACAATTGCATTAATGTAAACAGCAAACCAATCTTTACGCTGTCTATCATCAATAAAGTCGTATAATTCATCTAAAGAACGCTTAGTCGTCTCACGGGCATCTTTTTCAAGCTCTGCCATTGATTTTTTTTCTTTCGATTGCGATTTTTCATTTGCAGCCGAAAAAACGCTTTCAGGTAATTCCACCGTTGTAATTTCAGAATCACGTTGAGAAACGGCTTCATCATAATTTGCAATTGTGGAAAACTTAAGTTGTTGTCTCCAACGTTCCTTCATTTCCTTTTTGTTCTTAACGTACGATAATGTTTCGTATTCAGAAGTATACGTTTCGTCTTTGCTAAAATCAAAAGGAACCTCTAAAATCTCTGCATATAACTTTTTAGAATCTTCGATACGTTCAAGTAATCTTTGATGAGTTATATTGAAAAACGAAACATCATAGTTTCTTAATTGATCATCTATTTGATCTTTATAAACTTCAAATTCTTCAATATCTGAAGCATAGAAATAACGTTTGAATGGATCTAATTGCGATAGATAGTCTTCAAATACATTGGCCGAAAAATCGTCATTTAACTCCTGAGGATCAAAATGTCCTTGATCTAAAACGTAGGTTATTAACTGAATTAATAATTTGTCTTTATCAGGATTATCAAATGTCTTGCTAGTGAAGCTACAAGATGCAAATGCTATTAATAGTGCTAACAGAAAAAACTTATAATTCCCTCTCATAATCTCTTTATTTTTTTGCTATTAATTACTTTATCAAAAGTTCACTAAAATAGTGAGAAAAAATCGTGCCATAAAAAAACAATGCACTAATTTTTTGTTAAAGATGCATACCGTGAAGGATTGTAAACCTTTTTAGTATTTTTACATCAATAATAAAAACAAGGATTACAATGTCTCAACGCCCTTTAATTTTAGTTACAAATGATGATGGTATCACTGCACCTGGATTGCGTACTTTAATTAAAATTATGAATGGAATCGGAGATGTTGTTGTTGTTGCACCAGACAGCCCTCAAAGTGCAATGGGACATGCAATTACTATTAATTCTACATTACATATTGAAAAGGTTACGATTGATGGAATCCAACCTGAATATAGTTGCTCTGGCACACCTGCAGACTGTGTGAAATTAGCTGTAAATGAAATTTTAGACCGAAGACCAGATATTTGTGTATCTGGTATTAACCATGGCTCTAATTCTTCAATCAATGTAATATATTCTGGCACAATGAGTGCAGCCTTAGAAGCCGGAATAGAAAGTATACCTGCCATTGGTTTTTCACTTCTAGATTACAATTGGAGCGCCAATTTTGAGCCAAGCGAATCATTTATTGAAACTATTACGAGAGAGGTCTTAAAACACGGACTACCAGATGGTGTTGTCTTAAATGTGAATATTCCAAAACTTCAAAAAAAGGAAATAAAAGGAATTAAAGTATGTAGGCAAGCACGTGCAAATTGGAAGGAAGAATTTGACAAACGCACAAATCCTATGGGACGCGAATACTATTGGCTAACGGGAAAATTTGTAAACATGGATCATGGTGAGGATACGGATGAATGGGCTTTAGCAAATGGATATATTTCAGTTGTACCAGTTCAATTTGATCTTACAGCACATCATACCATTCAGAGCTTAAATACATGGCAACTCAATAAAGAAGACAACTAATAAGTTTTTAGCATGAAGTACTATATAGTTGCAGGTGAAGCCTCAGGAGATTTACACGGATCTAATCTCATGAAAGCACTCTATGAGCAAGATGAAAAAGCAGACATAAGATTTTGGGGTGGCGATTTAATGCAAGCAGCTGGTGGAACTTTGGTTAAGCATTATAAGGAACGTCAATTTATGGGTTTTGCCGAAGTGATTATTAATCTCAGAAAAATTCTAGGTCTTATAAAGTTTTGCAAAACAGATATAGCTTCATTTAAACCTGATGTAATAGTATTCATTGATAATTCTGGTTTTAATCTACGTATAGCAAAATGGGCAAAGCAACAAGGATTTAAAACGCATTATTATATTTCTCCTCAAGTTTGGGCATCTAGAGCCAAACGAGTTGAAAAAATTAAAAGAGATGTAGATGCCATGTACTGCATCCTTCCATTTGAAAAGGAGTTTTACGAAAGGCACAACTATAAAGTTAATTTTGTTGGGCACCCCTTAATAGATGGAATAACCGATAGACCACAGGTAGACGAAAACGAGTTTAGAACATCAAATAATCTAAGTAGCAAACCAATTATTGCATTGTTACCTGGTAGCAGAAAACAAGAAATTACCAAAATGCTTGGAGTGATGTTAAGTTTGGTTAATGACTTTGAAGATTATCAATTTGTTATAGCAGGTGCACCAAGTCAGGATTATGAATTTTACAAGCAGTTCATAAAACAGGATAATGTTAGTTTTATATCTAATAAAACATATGATCTGTTAAGCATATCCAATGCTGCACTTGTAACATCTGGTACTGCCACATTAGAAACAGCATTGTATAAGGTGCCACAAGTAGTTTGTTATAAAGCAAACCCAATATCCTATCATATCGCAAAACGAATAATAACATTAAAGTATATTTCGTTAGTGAATTTAATAATGGACAGAGAAGTTGTTACTGAACTAATACAAGGGGATTTAAATAAAGAGCGATTGACACAAGAGCTTAAGGCAATTTTAAATTCTGAAAAGCGTGAACAACTATATTTGGATTATTATGAGCTAGAGCAGAAACTCGGTGGAAAAGGCGCTAGTGACAAGGCTGCCAAATTAATTTATGAAGCAATTTCTTAGTATGAAACAACTACTACTTATTATCCTTATGGTTTTGAGCCTGAGTAGCTGTAAGTCAAAAAAGAAATATACAGCCTCTAAAACATCAACTAAAACTATAAATGTTACTACCACCAACAAGCCTACTAAAGAAGCCAATGCCATTGTAAAATACGCTAAGTCATTTAATGGTACACGTTATAAATATGGAGGTACAACAAAACGAGGCATGGACTGCTCTGGTTTAATTTACACTAGTTTCAAAGAGCACAATATTAACCTTCCACGTACTACGGCCCACTTAAAATCTACTGGCAGTTGGATAGACATTAAAGAAGTCAATGTAGGCGACCTGGTGTTTTTTGCAACCAAGAAAAATTCTCGAAAAGTAAACCATGTTGGTATTGTTACTAATGTACGTACTGGTAACATAGAATTTATACATGCATCCAGTAGTAAGGGTGTAATGGTTTCTTCTCTGGCAGAACGCTATTGGTATTTTGCCTTTGTACAGGCGAGACGTGTATTATAATACTTTTCTTATTTTAGGGTTTCGTTTCAATGAAGCTCCTCAATTTCAATATCATTAAACTTACGTTTTGTCTAATTCTTGGCATAGTACTAGCACATTATTTGAAACTAAATCAAAATCTGATTTTAGTTACCACAACTGTATTATTGGTTGCAATTGGGATAATACTGTTTATACTAAAAAATAAAATTGACAGACTACCTTTTTTTGGTGCTCTTACTTATCTATGTATGATTGGTATTGGTATTAATGCCTATAACTTACAAGATGAAAAAATTAAAACATCTCACTATAGCCATAAAATAATAGAAGATAAAAACAACCTGTTCATTTTCCAAGTTGTTGAGCGACTTAAGCCAGACGCCTATAACGATAAGTATATCGTAAAATTAAAGTCGGTCAATAATCAGGAGTCATCTGGTAAAATACTAATTAACATAAAACATGACAGTTTAAAAAGCACACTAGGTATTGACGATATTGTATTTGCCTCAACAATTGTTAATGATATTCAGAAACCATTAAATCCATATCAATTTGATTACAGGAATTATTTAGAGCTAAAACAAGTTTACCATCAATTGTATTTAAATTCAGACGCTCTTAAGATTATAACAAATAATAAAACCACTATCTACGGATATGCTGATAAATTGAGAGTGACAATTAATGAAAACCTGATTGAAGCTGGTTTTAAGAATGATGTTTTAGGAATAATGAATGCGCTTTTATTAGGCCAAAGACAATCTATAGACAAGAGTATTTATAATAGTTATGTCAACTCCGGGACAATACATATTTTAGCGGTCTCTGGCTTACATGTTGGTATCCTATTATGGATACTTAACTTCATTTTTAGACCATTACTATATCTTAGAAATGGCAGGATATTAAGGCCTTTGATTATTATTATTCTTTTATGGTCATTTGCAGTTATTGCCGGTTTATCACCCTCAGTTACAAGAGCAGTTACTATGTTTAGCATTATTAGTATTGCTATGCATTACAAACGACCAACCAACATTTACAACACGCTCTTCATCTCGGCATTTTTAATACTATTATTTAAACCTACATTTTTGTTCGAAGTTGGTTTTCAATTAAGCTATTTGGCAGTTTTTGGAATTGTGAGTGTCCAACCCATATTATATAAACTATGGAAACCAAAGTTTTTAATTACTGACAAGCTATGGCAAATATTCACCGTAACCTTAGCAGCCCAAATTGGAGTTGTTCCAATTAGTCTGTTTTATTTTCATCAATTCCCTGGCCTATTTTTCATTTCTAATCTTGTAGTTATTCCATTTTTAAGTCTAATACTAGGGTTTGGTTTATTTGTTATCATTCTGGCATTACTAGATGGATTAAATGAAACTATTGTTGATGTTTATAGTTTCATAATTGAGTCATTAAATGATTTTATTAGTTGGATTGCACAATTTGAATCTTTTCTATTAAAAGATATTCCTTTTACTATTTTTCAAGTATTGTTGGCTTATTTAATTATTATAGGAGCGATACAAACCTATAAGAAGCGTGTTTTTAAATGGTTAGCTATTTGTTGTTTAGGAGTTATTGGATTTCAGGTCATACAATTAAATACCAAACATCAGTCATTAAGTGATGTATTTCTCGTTTTTAATAAAAGTAGATTTACAATGATTGGACAAAAACTAAATAGTCAATTAATAGTCCATCACAATTTAAACTCTGAAAAAAGGAAATCTGATAATGTTATATCAAATTATAAGATCGGTGAATCTATTTCTGAAGTTGTTGAGGATAGCATTCAATATTTATATAATTTCCAAAACTATAAAATCTTAGTAATTGACAGTCTTGGAGTATACAAAAATTTGAGTTTTAAACCAGATATGATACTATTGAGAAACTCACCAAAAATTAACCTAAACAGACTTATTGACAACATCAATCCCAAACTTATTATTGCAGACGCAAGTAATTTTAAATCTTATGCATTTCGCTGGAAAACTACATGTGAGGACAAAAAAATCCCTTTCCATTATACCAATGAAAAGGGAGCTTTAATTTTAAAATAAAATATACTTATTGCGCCTTAAACGATGGTTTAAAGGCTCTGTAATAATCGTTAAATGCTTCTTGAGTTGTCATTTCCTTGTGCTTATCTTCTCCAAACAGCTTAAGGTATAACTCTAATTGCTGTGGTTTTAAATACCCAGTAACAGGTGTTAAATAATTACCCGCCTCATCAAAAAACAGCATGGATGGGTAGGCACTTACTTTTAAAAACCTAGTAAACTCATGTACTCCGTTTCTTCTTTTAACCTTTGCTGGGTCAAAATTTGGATTGCTAAATGTATGTTCCTTAAAATTTACTGTAGAGTTACCTTCAGCATCAAATTTAACGGCATAGTAGTTTTCGTTTACATAATCAACCACATCTGGATTATGGAAGGTATTTTTATCTAACATTTTACATGGCCCACACCAATTGGTGTACACATCCATAAATATCTTTTTGGGTTCTTTTTTCTGTAATTCTAATGCCTCCTCAATGGTAATCCAATTAATTTCACCTTTGGTCTCTATAGCAGCATTTTGTGCGGATACCAAGGACCCAAACATTAAGAAAGCAATTATGTATTGTAGCTTTTTCATATTTCGATTTGTTGCAATATTCGTTCCGAACTTACAAAAAATGCTCCAATACAGGAGCATTTTAAGTTATTTTAACGGTTATACATTAGCGTACACCGTGCATTAATCGTTTTAATAATGGATGTAGAGCAAAAGACACTAGACCCAATACAATAGGTACAATTGTAAAGATTAAAAAGAAATATGACAAACCGCTTTCGTTTGTTATTTTCTCTATATCACCTCCTACATAATGCGCCATTTTATTTCCAATTGCAATTGCCAAATAATACACACCAAACATAAATGCTACCATTCTCGCTGGCACAAGTTTACTTAGGTAAGACAATCCCATTGGTGACAAACATAATTCACCAAGTGTATGGAACAAATAAGCTAAAACTAACCACATCATACTCAATTTAGCAGTAGATGCACCTAGAGGCACATTTCTTGTTGCGAATGCCAGAAAACCAAATCCTATGGCCATTATTATTAATCCCAAACCATATTTTACAGAAGCTGGTGGATTGTATTTACTATCCCACCATTTCGTAAATAATGGTGCAAAAATTATTATAAATAATGAGTTTAAAATGGCGAACCATGTTACAGGTACTTCTGTTTCTGTTGCTTGATATTCTGTATACAATTTAAAAATAACAATAGCCCAAACTATTAAGAAACTGATTCCTAAAACAATATTAGAAAAACTAATTCTATTAAATGTCTGTCTAAAGAGACTTAATAAAACATAAGTAATTATGGCTAATGGCACAACTGTAACTATTAAATCTACGACTTTAAAAGTTGTTGCGGCATTACCGACCAATAATCTATCCGTAAAATCTCTTGTGTAAAGTGGTAATGAACCTGCTGCTTGCTCAAACGCTGCCCAGAAGAAAATAGTGAATATACAGAAGATGGTAAAAGCAATCATTCTGTCTCTTACAACCTTTTCATATCTAGGTATTCTCACAATAAGTATAACAATAAACAGAAGTGCAGCTAGCAAGGCAAAAAACAGAGAATCTGTCATCCCAGCAATATCAAAACTAAGCACATCAATGTTACCTATTTTACTTAATGGGTCATTAACAATAAATATCAATGCCGAAAGAACAAAAATGGTAATTAAAACATAGTCTATCGTTACAAACTTATTAAGCTTACCACTGATTTTTTCTTTGGTGTCATCTAAATTATCAGTTAGGGTATCAATTATGCCTTTATCTTCGTCCTTAGGTTTTGCTCCAACATCACCGAATAACGGTTGGGCATAATAAAATTGAACCATACCTAAAAACATAAAAATACCGGCTAAACCAAATCCATAACTCCAACCAACTTTTTCACCAACCCAACCACAAAGCATAATTCCAATAAATGCTCCGGCATTTACACCCATGTAAAAGATGTTATAAGCACCATCTTTTTTATCGTCATGCCCTTCGTACATTTTTGAAATAATAGATGTCATATTTGGCTTAAAAAAACCATTTCCTAATATTAAAAGCGCTATACCAATGTAGAGAAAAGTAGGTGTTTCTACAGCCATGGATGCATGTCCTAAAGTCATTAGAAGTGCACCTATAACAACTGCAAGTCTGTACCCAATCTTGTTGTCAGCCAACCACCCACCAACTATCGGTGTAAGGTATACAAACATGGCATAAGTACCTAAAAGCGACAAAGCCGCAGATTTATCCCAGCCCCAACCAGGATTATCTCCAGTAACCACTCCGGTTAGAAAAATTACAAGGATTGCACGCATTCCGTAATACGAAAAACGCTCCCACATTTCAGTAAAGAATAAAACAAACAGACCTGCTGGATGTCCCATTACCTTTGTCGCGAAAAAATTTTCGGATGAAGTACTCATAAAATAGATTGTTTAGTTAGTTAAGAAAAACCCTTATGCAATAGCATTGCACAAGGGTTTATTATTTAAATATTTAGTTATTGATGTCTGGATCTGCAAGCTCATATTTCTCAGCTTCAAGCATTTCGTGCTCATCATCTTCGGCACCATGTGTAAGGCTTTCTAATTTCTTTCTGAACACCATTACTAGTAATCCAAATACAACGCAGAATACTGCAATTCCCGTAAAAATTGTGAATTCTCCTAATTTTTCAGAAGCCTCACCAAGTAATCCAGCTAATTTATTTCCGAATCCTGTCATCGCAAAATATACACCCATCATTAATGAAGCATACTTTATAGGTGCCAATTTTGTGATATAGGATAATGCGACTGGAGAAATACAAAGTTCACCAATAGTATGGAATAAATATGCAAGTACTAACCAATACATTGCAGATGCTCCTGAACTCTCATATTGACCTGCAGCTGCTGTCATAAAAAAGAATCCTGTACCCATTATAATCAGACCTACGATCATTTTAAATAATCCCGTAGATAGTTTTCCTTTTAGTTTTCTACTTGCCCAATACCCAGCAACTGAAGTACCTAAAAAGATAATAAACATAGCATTAAGTGATTGGAACCAAGATGCTGGTACTTCCCAACCCATTAGCATACGATTGGTTTTTTCTGATGCGTAGATATTCATTAATCCACCTGCTTGCTCAAAAGCACCCCAAAATACTATTACAAGTAAAAACGATATAAAAAGTACAATTACTCTATCCTTTTCTATTTTAGTAAGAGGTTTATCCATTGCCTCTTTTTCTACTTTATTCTCAGAAGCACCAAGGAAATTACCTACTTGTGTTAAGTATTTCATACCAGCTAAATACTGAATTAATCCAGCTGCCATTCCGATTCCGGCAAGTCCAAATCCATAATGCCAACCGTGTACTTCTCCAACATATCCAACAATTAAACTTGATAAAAACGCACCTACATTAATACCAATATAGAAAATTGTGAACCCCTTATCTCTTCTGATATCACCTTGCTTATAAAGACCTCCAACCATAGTTGAGATATTTGGTTTTAACATACCAACACCAGCTATAATTAAACCTAAACCAGAATAAAAGGCCCAAAGTTGCTCAACAGCCAAAATACTGTGACCTGCAACTAATAAAATTCCACCATATAGTACTGATTTCTTCTGACCTAAAAATTTATCCGCTATCCAACCACCTGGAATAGATGCTACATAAACTAACATGGTATACCATCCATAAAGCGCCAATGCTTCGCCATTTGTCCACCCTAATCCTGCATTATCACCTGTTGATTGCGCCACTAAATACAATACGAGTATTGCTCGCATTCCATAATAGGAGAAACGTTCCCACATTTCGGTAAAAAATAAAACGAATAATCCCACTGGATGCCCAAATAGCTCTTTTTGGTATGGTTGTTTAATTAATGTTGACATATTATTTAATTTAGTTAGTTATTAGTTATCCTTTAATATTTGAGGACTCTTGCTCCTTCTCCACTCTAGTTTCACGCTTATCACCCAAAGTTTCATGGATGAAGTTTGTCATTTTTTTATAAAGATGAAGTCTTGTATTTCCACCGTAAATACCATGATTTTTGTCTGGATAAATCATCCATTCAAATTGTTTATCTGCTTGTATTAGAGCCTCAACCATTCTCATTGTATTCTGCACATGAACATTATCATCACCTGTTCCATGTATTAACAAGAAATCACCCTTCAATTTATCAACATGGTTAATTGGAGAATTTTCGTCATAACCACTAGGATTTTCTTGTGGTGTCGTCATATACCGTTCTGTATAAATTGTATCATAAAACCTCCAACTTGTGACAGGTGCAACAGCTATTGCCATATTGAAGACATCATTTCCTTTAAAAAGTGCATTGCTACTCATAAAACCACCATAACTCCATCCCCAAATTCCGATTCTAGATTCATCTATATAAGGTAATTCTCCTAGTTTCTTTGCTGTAGCTATTTGATCTTCTACCTCATATTTACCAAGTTCATTTTGCGTTACCTTTTTAAACTCTGCACCTTTAAAACCTGTTCCTCTACCATCTACGCAAACAACGATGTAGCCTTCTTGAGCTAGCATTTGATACCAATAATCGTTAGTTCCGTTCCAGCGATTTGCAACAGACTGAGATCCAGGACCAGAATACTGATACATAAAAAGTGGGTATGTTTTAGTCTCATCAAAATCTGCAGGTTTAATCATCCACATATTGAGATCATTACCATTCACATTTATTGTGGAGAACTCCTTTTTAGAGGTCTTATAGTCACCTATTTTTTGAGCAAGCTTATCATTATCCTTAATACTTTTTACCACTTCACCAGATTTTGCACTGTTCAATGTATATTCAGGAGGTGTGATTGCACTTGAATGTGTATTGATAAAATAAGTGAAATCTGCACTGAATGAGGCACTGTTAGAACCAGTAGTTTTGGTTAATCGTTTTTTATTCTTGCCATTAAGTTTAATTGAATAAACATCTCTATTGATAGATCCATTTTCCGTAGACTGAAAATAAATGGTATTTGCCTTGTCATTATAACCATAATAATTGGTTACTTCCCAATTACCATTCGTTACCTGATTTATTAACTCTCCCTCTCTAGAATAATGATAAATATGATTAAAACCATCTTTCTCACTTGTCCAAATAAAACTGTTATCCTTTAAAAAGGTGAGATCAAATGTCACATCAATATATGCTTTGTCTTTTTCTGCCAGCACTAATTTGGATACGTTAGAACTCGTATTAATCATCCAAAGATCCAGTTCGTTTTGGTGTCGGTTCATGTATTGAGCACTCAAAACATTAGTGTCATTAGTCCATTGAATCCTTGGTATGTAAAAATCATTATAAGATTTATCTACCTTTATTTCGCTTAATTTTTTAGTATTTAGGTCATAAAGATGTAATGACACAATAGAATTGGTTTCACCAGCCTTAGGATACTTAAATACTTGTTGCGTCTGGTATAAATCAGAACCATAAACATCCATTGAAAATTCAGGTACGTTTGTTTCGTCAAACCGTATAAATGCAATTTGATTGCTGTCTTTGTTCCAATCAAAAGCCCTAACGAAACTAAATTCTTCCTCATATACCCAATCTGTTATTCCATTGATAATTTTATTCTTTTCGCCATCAAAGGTTATCTGCTCCACCTTACCAGTTACAAGATCCTTCACATACAGGTTATTTTTATATCCATATGCGATTTTTGAGGCATCTGGTGATAGTGTTGGCTCTTGAACCAATTCCTCTGAAACTTTTATCAAAGACTTATCGTTTATATCATATACATAATATTCACCTAATCTTGAGCGTCTAAAAACAGGCACTTCGTTTGTAGTTAATATTACTTTAGACTCGTCTTCGCTGAAGGTATAATCAAAAAAACCTTCAATATCTTCAATTTCTTCAGAAGACACTAAGGTTATTTCTTTTTGCAAGGTTTTATAATCGTAAATATCTATGGTTGAGTTTCTTGTCTGTCTATCAAAATTCAAAATAGAATATTGCTTTCCGTTTTTCATAGAATGAAGGGCTTGCATTCCCTCTGTTCTAAATGTGCCACTCCATATTTCTTCAAGTGTTATTTGTTTATTTTGACAGTAAATTAAAGAAGTAGTAAGAAAGCCAATAATAGCTAGAGCATATTTCAAATTCATATATACAATTTTCAAAATAACGATGTCAAGTTTACTAAAAATTATGCAAAAAACCGCCTTTATTAACAGTAAATGCGCAATAATGGAAGTAAAAACACATGTTTTATGGCAATCCTCAGTATCTTTGTGTTTTTTAAAAATTAATGGATTATGTCTAATAGGATAGCAGGCTTTTCAAAGCTTTCAAAAACAGAAAAGATTGAATGGCTTCTAAATACATATTTCACCAATATTGAAGCATCTAGAGATCTTATAAAACAATATTGGAATACCAATGAGAAATTACAAAAGCTTCATGACGAGTTTATTGAAAATACAATAACCAATTATTACTTACCTCTAGGAATTGCTCCGAATTTCTCTATCAATGATTCATTATATGCTATACCTATGGCTATTGAAGAAAGCTCAGTTGTTGCGGCAGCCAGTAAGTCCGCCAAATTTTGGTTGGAGCGAGGTGGGTTTAAAACAAAAGTTATTTCTACTGTCAAAATAGGGCAAGTACATTTTATTTACAATGGTGATTATGATAAGCTTAGTTCTTTTTTTGATAGTGTAAAGTCAAAACTAATTGAATCTACCAACGACATAACAAAAAACATGGAGCGCCGTGGTGGTGGCATATTAGGTATTGAGTTAAGAAATAAAACTACAGACATTGATAATTACTATCAATTACATGCTACATTTGAAACTCTTGACGCGATGGGTGCTAATTTCATTAATTCTTGCTTAGAGCAATTTGCAAGTACGTTGAAAGATGAGGCATTGATCTATGATAAATTTAGTGAAGAAGAAAAATCTATTGATATTGTTATGAGCATCTTATCTAACTATGTTCCAAATTGTTTAGTTAGAGCAGAAGTTTCGTGTGCAATTGAAGATTTAAAAAGTAAGGATATTCCAAATCCAGAAATATTTGCAAGCAAATTCAAACAAGCCGTTAATATCGCAGAAGTAGAACCATACAGAGCAGTAACACATAACAAGGGAATAATGAATGGTATAGATGCGGTTGTTTTAGCTACTGGCAATGACTTTAGAGCGGTTGAAGCAGGTGTTCATGCATATGCGGCAAGAGAAGGTAAGTATTCAAGCTTAACACATTGTACCATTGATGATGGGGTTTTTAAATTTTGGCTTGAGATACCACTTGCCTTAGGAACCGTTGGTGGGCTGACCAGTTTACATCCTTTAGTAAAATTCTCTTTAGAAATGCTTAAAAATCCAACAGCAAAAGAACTAATGCAAATAGTAGCCGTAGCTGGATTAGCTCAAAATTTTGCTGCTGTTAAATCCTTGACAACAACAGGAATTCAGCAAGGCCACATGAAAATGCATTTAATGAATATTTTAAATCAATTTGAAGCAACTTCAGAAGAGAAAACTAATTTGATAGAACACTTTAAAACAAATACCGTTACTCACAGTGCTGTTGTAGAGGCTATAGAAAATCTAAGACGTTAATTTGAAAACCTTTAGAAGCAACGGCAAATTATTACTTACAGCAGAATATGCTGTACTTGATGGCGCCAAAGCTTTGGCAGTCCCAACTAAATATGGCCAGAGCCTAGAAATTATTGAAAACAACACTAGCAACATTATCTGGAAGAGTTTTAATGAATTGAATGAGGTCTGGTATGAAGACAGTTTTGTTCTAAATAAAGGGATTGAATATGGTAATGAAGCCTCTAAAAATCCAATTTCAGATCGATTACTTCAAATATTAAAAGCAGTTCAAAAGCTTAATCCAGATTTCCTTAAAAACAATCTTGGATTTAATATAACAACAAAACAAGATTTCAATAGATTATGGGGACTAGGAACCTCATCTACACTAATAAACAATATTGCTAATTGGGCTAATGTAAATGCGTACGAATTATTGGAATTCACTTTTGGTGGTAGCGGTTATGACATTGCATGTGCTCAAAATGACAATCCAATTACCTATCAATTGAATTCTAAATACGATCCTAAAGTTGAATCTTTACATTTTAGACCATCCTTTTCTGATAATCTTTATTTTGTTTACTTAGAACAGAAACAAGATAGCAGAGATGGTATTGCCAAATACAAAAGCAAGGGCAAATTGAATTATTCAGTTTTAAATGAGATTAACTTAATTACTGAAAAAATTATCGATGCTGGTACAATTGAGGAATTCAATCAGCTTTTAAATCTGCATGAGGGTATTATATCAAAGCTTATTGATGCAGAACCAATAAAAACACGCCTATTCAGTGACTATAATGGCAATGTTAAAAGCCTTGGTGCTTGGGGCGGGGATTTTGTATTAGCCACATCTCTGACAGATCCTACCGAATACTTTAGCTCAAAAGGTTTTGGCACGATAATACCTTATTCGAAAATGGTAAAATAAAAAAGCCTCACATTACTGTAAGGCTTAATATTTAAATTTACTAATTACTTTTAGTATACTGTTTTAGCTCTATTGTCTTCAATATCTGCTGCATTTTCTAGTGCTTTATATACCTTAGACTGAACCGTATTTCTAATCTCGTTATTTAACCTATTAATGATAGCATTATAGTTATCTAACTTGGTAGCATCATTAATTTTAGTTACCTCAACAACATAAACACCTCTATCACCATCAATTGGTTTAGAAGTTCCTCCTTCTGCAAGACCAAATGCTGCGCCAACCACTTTTGGTTCAACACCTGCACCAGATAAAGTAGTATTTTTAATTGTAAGTGCAGCAGCAGTACGTGGGCTTTGTCCTTGGTTTGAAGCTATTTCATTAACTGTGGATGCTGTGATTTTCTCACGAATCAATTGCGCTTTCTTTTGTTTTCTGATTTCAGGTAAAGCTGTAATTGAAGCATCTTCAACACTCATTAATCCTTCTTCGTTCTTCTCAACTAATTTTACCACTACAAATCCAAATCCAGAAATTGGGAAATTTTTATAGTCATTTACATCTGTATCCTCCTCAAATGCCCATCTTACAATTTCCCTTTGGCTACCCAGACCAGGAATATTTTCATCTAATTCTTTAAAGGTAATTGGCTTCACCGTTAATTCACGCTCTTTTGCTAGTTCATTAAAATCAGCATCCTTGGCGGCAATTTCAAATTTAGACATCTTGTTAAATACGTCTTGAAGTGTTTGCTCTGATGGTTCAATCTTATCAGCTATAGTTGCTAATTTATATGTCTTGTTAAAAGATTTTTGTTCTAATACTTCAATGACATGATAACCAAATGACGTACCAACGACATCAACATCACCAACCTTATTATCAAAAGCATATGCTTTAAATTCTGGAGCCATACCTGCATTATATGCAAACTCTATTTCTCCATCTTGCTCATTACTTACTTTATCAGAGGATAACTCTAGCAAATCCATAAACTTTTTACGTCCACTTGTAATCTCAGCTAGGATACTATCAGCTGTTTTCTTAGCCTCTTCTGGTGTTTTTGTAACTAAAGCATCTGCTCTCTGTCCACCAATATAAGGAACTAATATATGGCGCACTTTAACAGAATCTGGTAATTGCTTTACCTCTACTAATTTTGATAACTTGTAATATTCTCCATCCTTGTAAGGACCATAATAATCACCTACTTCTAATTTCATTAAACTGTCCTTAGCAACACCTGGCAACTGTGCTTCTCTTAAGAATGCATCACTATATTTGATATCTGAATAATAATTAACGAATTCCTCAATATCAATAGCATTATCAAAACCTGGAATTGTGTCAGTGTTTTTACTGCTATCGTTGTATTCTAATCTGTCAGATTTAAGAGCAAGTAAATCCGATTTGATTTTTTCCTCGTCTGCAGTTGATGCTTCTTCTTTAAACTCAACGTAAACAAGTTCTCTACTAGCATCAACTTTAAACTTATCCTCATTGTTCTTAATGTACTCTTTTATGTCTGATTTTGAAACTTTAACCAAGCTATCTGCAATACTAGTATAAGGTATTTGCACATAACGAACATCTACTGTTTTAGCATCACCAAAATAATCATCCTCTGCTTCAGTAATTGTTGTACCGATACCAGCCTTAATTAAATTGTAATATGATTGCTGTACAGCATTTGAAGCTATAGTTTGCTCATTATTAGCCCAGCTTTCATAATTAACCAAGAAATTACCCAATGGAGCAGTTTCACCATTAAGATCTTTAAGGTTTGCAATAAATGCATTCAAACGATTTACATCAAACTGACCATTTTCATCTTGGAATTCTGGATATGAGGAGAAACTAGTTTTTAACAAATCTCTCATTTCATCCTTCTCAACGGCTAATCCTAATTCTTCGAATTCTGTATCTAATAAAATTTTACGTAATTCTTGATTGTAGATAGCGTTCATTGCCTGAGTAGATGTTTGTCTACCTCCAGACCTGTCTTGATAATTTTTAACTTTCTGTTGAAAGTCTGTTCTATTAATGTCCTTGCCATTAATGGTTGCAATAACATCTTGATTTCCTCCTGCTAATGCATCCGAATTTCTGAATAAATCACCAATTACAAAGGCAAATAATGCCATTGCTATTACAAGGATTAAAACGAGTGAACGTTGTCTAATTTTATTTAAAACTGCCATAGTCTCTTGATTTGCTATAAATAAGTCTGCGAAAATAGCATTTTCTAGTAAATAATAAAAGGAGAATTCTAGTTTTTACGCCAGTTGCATGGATTTATTCTACATCCATAATTTTAAGTAAAACCACATCAATTTTTGTACTCGACACTTCCTCAATAGTAAATTGGAAATTATCGATTTGCACATCATCTTTTTCTTGTGGAATTTCTTGTGCCACATGAACAATTAAACCTCCTAAGGTTTCGTAATTTTCACTCTCAGGTAGATTTAACTTATAGGTCTCGTTTATGTAGTCTACCTCTAACCTTGCAGAAAATCTAAAGTGCGAGTCATCAATTTGCTCTTCAGTCAACTCTATTGTATCATGTTCATCTTCAATTTCTCCAAACAATTCTTCAATGATATCCTCAACAGTCATAATACCACTAGTACCTCCATATTCATCAATTACAACGGTCATACTCCTACTTTTTTTAATTAGAATGTTTAGTACATCCTTAATTAAAATGGTCTCAGGCACAAAACTTACGGGAATAATAATTGAACCTATATCTTTTGGTTTTTTAAACAATTCAAAAGCATGGACATAACCTAAGATATCATCAATATTATCCTTGTATACAATAATCTTAGTCCTTCCTGTTTCAATAAAAAGATTGGTAAGATTTTCAATAGACTCATTAATATCTACCGCTGTAATCTCAGTTCTAGGTATCATTACTTCACGAGCCTTAACATCTGAAAACTCTAGCGCATTCTGGAAGATTTGTATTTCGCTATCAACCTCTTCATGGTCTTCAACAGCTTCCATTTGTTCGCTAATATAATTACCAAGCTCAACCTTAGTCATAGCAAGTGCTACATCCTCACCTTTTGTTTTAAAAACATACTTTAAAATTATATCTGATAGCCAAATAACAAAATCTGATATCAAGGAGAAAATCATATAAAAAACATACATAGGAAATGCCAAAACCTTCAATAGGGTATTAGCATAAATCTGAAAGAAAACCTTAGGCAAAAACTCTGCTGTTATTAAAATAACTAAAGTAGAGATAACCGTTTGAGTAAATAACTGTAGATCCAAAAGTAAATACTGCAGTGTCACACTATCATTTGGCAACATTGACTGAAACCATCTTACCAAAACATCACCCATTGTTAAACCATATATAACCAATGCTATATTGTTGCCGATTAGCATAGTGGCGATATATTTTGAAGGTTTTGCTGTAAGTTTAGTTAAAACCCTACCTAAGAAGTCTCCTTGTTTTTTCTCTAACTCTATATGGATTTTGTTAGAGGACACATAAGCAATCTCCATACCTGAAAAGAATGCTGACAGTAGTAAAGAAATTACAATTATGACTATATCAGTAGTCATCAATTATTGTTTATTTCGATCCTCGAATTTTTTCCTGAACTTCTTTCTAAAAAAGAATATAAAAACAGCCAATCCTGTAAAAAGGAAGCTTAAATAAGCACTATTTCTATCGTTACTCCATTCTGAAATACCCTTGTAAAGAAATAGAAACGCAATTACCAAATATGCGTATTGGAAGAATTTTAATAATTTCATTATTTAAGAAAATCGATTATAGAACAAAGATAGTCAATTATCAATTTCAAATTCACCACCCATTTCTAACATCTGAAAGTTCTTAAAATCTTTGTCAGAATCAAAACCATTTCCATGTAATGGTCCGTATGTAAATGGCTCATTTGTAAAAACCCACTCTAACTTTTCATTGTAATAAAGCTGGTCTGTCAACAAGGTGTCGTTTTCATGTGTGGCGATTATCACATTATCTCTAAGATCTATAATATCAGTATCGTTATAGATGATTGCATAGTCAGCAAAAATTTTTGTTTGCTTATTATCTTCGCCATATACAATGAGCTCTATACCTTCTGGAAATTCGGAAAATGAGAAATTCCTATTAGAATAATCTAGCATTTTGGGACTTAAAAGATTTGCCAAGAGCTTAACAGAGTCATCTTCATACTCTGTGTATTTTAAATCTATGTTCTCAGCTTCACCTACAGGTTGATTTTGAAGCACACCTACTTTTTGTACTTCGTCAAAATTATTTTTACATGAAAAAAACAAAGTCACAGCAATTGCTATGACTAAGTTTTTGAATATATGTATTTTATTTGATTTCATTAAATGTTTGGCACCTTTACAGAACGCCCAATCCAACAACCTATTTGTATAGTTTGACCTGAATTACCTTTTGTAAAGATATCTGCTTTAGATGGTGCACTAGCTCTGTAACTTGCGGCAGATTGTGACGCTGCTTTTCTTAAACGACCATCTACGCGTCCAGCTTTTTCAGCTGTACTTGCTGCTAACCAAAATACTGCTCTTTTACTAAAGTTGTCCGTGCCACAGTTATTAGCACTCTTAGCATACATATTTGCGATTTTCAAATATGGTGAACCATCAGAAGGATTAAGTTTTATAGACTCCATAAAATATTGTCTTGCTCTACTATAACTTCCTTTCTTTCTGAAATCATCAGCTAATTTCTTATAAAGCTTTGCCTTTCTTAGTGGGTCTGTTTCTAACTGAATCGTTTGATCAAAATACTTTTGTTCACCAGTAAGTAAGTAAAGGTAAAATGCTGTATCTGCATTTGGCTCAATGCTATTTTTCTGTTCAACTAACTTCAAGAATAATGGATCATCCTTACAACCTTTAGCGAACATTCTGTTCATTGCACGTTGCAACCATATTGTATTACTCTTATTTTCTTCAAAGTCTTTTTGATATAGTGGTATTAATACTTCACAGTTAGCTCTTTGACCTAACTTAGTATCCATACTAGAAGTTACTTTTTCAAATGCTCCAAGGTTAGCCTCATAATTCTTCTTGTAACTACTTTCCTTCTTAGTTAATGTAGCTCCACCTTCTTCTTTTTGAACAAGCTTATTTAATTTCTCAGTATAGCTTTTTTCGAGTTTCTCGATTACCTCAATAACATCATCATACTTATCGAACATTTGTTGTGCCGACTTCTTTTTAGCATCGTATAAATCTACTATTAAGGAGAAGTAAGTATATAACCCTTGTGCACTTTTAAAGTTTGCCGCATCCTTAGTGTACGCATCATCAAACATATTATAAATTTGATCTGCCGATGCATTAAGCTCTTTTCTATACTTATAAGTCAACTGAGCTTTGTCAGACTCAACTTCACCAACTGGGTATTTAGATGCAAAGTTCTCTCTTGCTTGATCCCAAAGTAATATTAAATCTTTAATGTGTGCAACTTGATCTGCTCCAGTAGAATTCTTGATTTTATGTTTTAAAATCTTTTCTCCATGAGCATATATGGCTCTATTGAATTTTGGACATTTGTTGCGCACAATATTCCAAGGTCCATATGCATCATCATATTTCTTACTCTTAACATAACTATCAAATATTGATAGATTGTTCATACACTCTTCGTCTTGTTGAGCCACACTTAAATTGAAGCCCATAAAAAGTGCAATCATCAATAATGTAATTCTCGTCTTCATCTTTATTATTTATTGTTAGTTATACTTTCTTTGTTGAAACCATCTAGAGTTCAAAGATAAACTTACATTGAAATTTATAAAATTCTCTTGAATTAAGTTTTCATTAGTTGTGCCACGCTGTCCCAATTCTATGCCTAAATTAGCATTTGAAAATAAACTTCTATCGCCAACTGGTAAACCTAACCCAAAAGATATGCCAAACTCTTTAATCGACTCATCTTTTATTACTAAACCTGTGTTTGCAAAGTTAACACCTGCACGATAAACCACACGCTTAAAATAGCCAGAGAACGCATCATAGTTAGGAATATAGAATCCTCCAACCGCTATTCTCGATGAGTTTTCATAGCTGGAAATATCACTACCAAATATTGGATTTGAAAAATTACTGGTGTTTCTGTAGGTATATTCACCACCAACAAACCACTTTTGCGGTCTTCCAATTCCAGCACCAATTGACATCCTAGAAGGAATAGTAATTTTTGTTTGTTTTAATCCTTGCGACTCTAAATCATCATCTAAGGTGTTCCTTATAAGCTCATTACCAGTAAATGAATCAAACAACAAGGTAGAAAATGACCTTTCGTTATTTGATGTTAATTCACTTTCAGGAGCATAAGTCGCTGTTGTAGAAAGCTCTAACTTACTATTCAACATTGTTTTAAATGACAATCCAAAATTTAAATTCAATCCACTAACATCAGAACGCGTATTCTGTCTTGTTTGGTATTGTACCAACTCACCCTCTGGTGTATACTCAAAAGCTAACGCAGAGTTTTGAATTGTACCGAAATTATAATTAAAATCTACACCAATTCCTAATGATTTAGACAATTGATATCCAAATCCGGCAAAAACCCTATTCGTGCCACCTTCTCCATTAAATCTATAAATAAGATCTCCATCGTCGTTAATATCATCTATCTTATAGCCTACAGCTGTATATGGCAAAAGACCAAATCCAAAACCAAACTTTCTTCCTAAAGGTACGGAAAGTGCAAGATAATCAAAAGTAGCCGAGTTAGTTTTTACATCAGAATTGTCTCCTTTTAAACGTACTTCAGAAACTGTACCAGCAACTGTGAACTTTACAGGTCTACTTTCTCCATCGAAAGGATAAGCATCTACATTTTTACTAACATAAGATGCAGGGTTATTCAAATTAACATGGATACTGTCTAAGTACACACTGATTCCACCCATACTTCTGTTCTCTACAGTTCCTTTAAATTTTAAACTACCAATACCGTAAAAAGAATAAGGTGAAGCCGTTCCTTGCTGAGCAAAAGAACAAGAACTAATAATTGTAATTGCTATTACAATAAGTCGTTTTATCATTATTTTGTGTTATAATCTAGGAGGAAATTCAACCCTTCCAATAGAAAATTTGAATTCGCAAATATGCTATTTTTTAATTGGTTTGACAAAAAATTGGCATCACCTCCTGTTAAAATAACTGTTAAATCTTGATGATTTTCTTTGTAATACTCAATTAGACCATCAATTTCCTTTAAAACACCACTTATAACACCAGAATGAATTGACTCTTCTGTAGAGTTACCAATAATTGATTTTGGTTGGCTTGTTTCTAATAACGGTAGATTTGCGGTTAAATTATTTAATGCTTTATATCTTAATCTAATACCAGGTGAAATAGCGCCTCCCAAGTATTCATTTTCATTAGTAATAAAATCATATGTAATACAGGAACCAGCATCAATAATTAAAACATTATTATCTGGAAATTGATCCACTGAAGCACTAACCAATGCAATTCTGTCTACTCCTAAGGTTTTTGGGGTCTTATATGAATTCTTAAATGGTACTTTGAGCCTATGACTTAATTCTAAAACTTCTAAATCTTCTTCAATAGTTTCTAATTGTTTTTTAGAGAGGCGACCTACAGAAGAAACGATGGCTCTTTTAATAGTTGGATACTTTTTTTTAAGGTTTTTGTATTGCTTTTTAAACTCAGGCAATTCAAAACTAGTTTTGCATTCTAACTTATTTCGCTTGTACACAGCGAATTTCACATAAGTATTTCCAACATCTACAATTAGATTCATATAAGGAATGTATCAGGCAAATTTATAAAATCAATTTTTACATTTTTCTTTTTGTGAATAATAAAATTGAATATATATTTGCATCCGCTTCAATAAGCAATTGGTGCCTTAGCTCAGTTGGTAGAGCAAAGGACTGAAAATCCTTGTGTCCCTGGTTCGATTCCTGGAGGTACCACTTTAAATTCCCGTAATATCCTTTACTATAAGGTTTTACGGGTTTTTTCTTTTTAGGGGTGTGCTCAAAAGTGTGCGCAGTTTGTAACATTACATAACATTTATACTGTTATACTTTAATTAAGCAGCATGGTCCAATCTCTCCAAAACTTCAGCCTCTTTATATAAGACACGTCTACCCATTCTACTCGGAACAAGTATATTTTTCTTTTCCCAATTATTAAGAGTTACCTCTGTTACATGAAGTAATTTTGCAGTTTCACTTCTACTCAAATACTTTTCATGTGAGTTATTAAAAGTAGTCTGACCTATTGCCTTCTGTCGGTTCAATTCTAATTTGACACCTTCTTTAACGATTTGGATTAGTTCGTCTTTTGTTACATTCAATATTTGTATGGTTTGTTCTTTCATTATTTTGTTTTTTTAGTTGTTCTTCAAAAATTCATTTGTTGTCTCAATATGTTTGTCCAGTATTGACCAACTCTTTTTTTTAAATCTACTCTTCGTTGATTTCTTGTAGATATCATCTCTTATTTCCTTTATAAAATCATCATCAAATGGATCTGAGGGATCTAACTTTTCAACCGATAAACCGGGTTTAATACCTGTTTTTTCATACAGTACTTCAAACATCACATTCGTTAGTTCTAACTTATGTTGTTCAGTTGTAATGACACAATCATGGATTGTAAAAACTGGTGCTACAGAACAGCGTCTATGAAATTCTGGAACCACACAATCCAATATCAGATAACTCTCCACACGCTGCAGAAGTAGGGAGAAATTCCTTTTACCTATTCTGTCCATAATCTTTAGAATAAATTGATTTACATAGGGATAAAATTTTTCTAATAACCGAACTCCTTCCACCAATTCTCGATGTTTTCTATTGTTTTGAAACAATACATACATGATATCCTTTTTGATTGATTTACGTTGAGCATCCGTGGGAGGAACCCCATGTTCCAATTCAAATAAATGTGAATAGAAATCTTCTTGAAATGGTGCGTCTCTAAATTTTTGTAATTCGTGATGATCTCTAATTGTTATCTCATCTTTCCCCAAATACTTTCTTTGCTCAAAGTGCGCAAACATTAATGGAGAAAATAGATATGATATAACATCTTTTATAATTTTATCAGATAATAATGAATTCATTATTTGATGAAATGATAACTCATCATTAGATTTAAAGAAGTCATAGTTTAATATACTTGATAATAGATAAACCTGACTACATTTAAGATCTACTTGAACTAATGATTGTTTTTCATAAATTAAATACTTTTTAAGTGTTTTGGAAAGATTCGTTAATGTGGAACTATATCTCCAATTGGCTGTAGATTTATTATGCCAATACTGATTGTTTTCAATATCATTTATTGTCAATAACCAGATTCCAATTTTATTTTTAAGAACCAGTAACTGATTGTCGTTTGCTAATTCTTGACGCAGGGTATCGTATATGTGTTTTACATGATTCTTGTACTCTTTTTTTATTTCTAAGTTGTAGTTGAAGTAACTATCTAATAACTGAGTTTTAGAGGGTACTGTTTTATGTTCTCTCCTTATGGTTTTTAATACCTTATCTGTCTTTTGATATTGATCGTTTAACTTGATTTTATTACACCTCATACCTTTTAAATAATTGACATCTAACTCAACCACATTTTTATCTTTTAATAGATCTAAAATCAACTTATAGTCTCTATTTAAGATCATATTGAGTTCTTTTGAACATAATCCGGTGTATCCATTTTTATCAAACTTTTTAATATTTTTATGTGTTGCCACAACTCTGGATATCAAATGATATATTTTCTCTTTAACATATTTCTGTCTTCGATTAGAGAGATTCAATTCTTCAATCAGTTCAGGTACGTTTAAATTATTTGGAACTAAAACTTTCATTATTTTATGCTGCTACAGTTAGTTCTGCTACTTCCTTGAACTCACTATTGATTACCTCAAAATCTTGGTGGTTAATCTGTTTGATAGAGTTCTCAAGAACTTTACAACCCACTCTATGGTAGTGAGTTGAAAGTTCGGTACCCAAGTATTGTCTATTCAATAACAATGAGATTCTACCAGTGGTATTAGCACCCCCAAAAGGATCGTACACCAAATCAGTCTCATCGGTCGTCATTAAAATTGGGATTACTGGAAGTAGCTCAGCCATCAATGCTGGATGTCCTGTTGGGAAAGCATCGTACGCTGGTTTATTTTTGCCGGTGACACACTTAATCATATGATCTACATCTTGAGCTGCAATGTGGTTGTATATCTTCTTATAGGGTTTTGAAAGTGATTTTCTTTTCTTAGATACATTCCCGTTTTTATCCACGTCTTTAGCACCAGTGGTAATCCTTACTTCTTTTTCCTGATCCGAATATTTTAATAAATTATATTTTGATTGTGAAGGATCAACTACGAACCATAAAATATATTCAATCTGATTTATCGGTCTTTTTACTTTTTCTCCCTGTGGATGGGGATTTGGTTTGGACCATATGATACATTCCTTGTATTTAAGTTTTGTGTGTTTTAATATCGATGCTTTTACCAACCCAGGAATATCCATAGCACAACCATTAATATAGGTGTCACCAATATTTACAAAAACATTTGAGGTTTCATTAAGGACTCCCTCAACCTTCCCAAAAATCTTTCCAACATTATCCGCAAACTCTTCAGGTGTTTTTTCGTGACCCAATTCTGAGCTTAAATTATTTTTATCGTAACCACGCAACATGTAGTATGGAATAGATGTGAATAGTGTAGCAATCTTTCTTAAGAATGCAGAAACATCTGTAATATCAACACAATTCATTTTAAAAGAAGTTGCCTTATTCGGAATTACAAAAGTGTCTTTGTAATTATTTTGAAGGTTTTCTTTTTCTTCGATGAATTTATTGACTTGATTAATAGTTAGGTCTCCTTTTGTTAACTGTTCTGTGAATCCATGATTTTTGGTTAAATCAATCTCTTTTAATTCACTTAGATATTTTTCACAGTCAGATAAACTCCACCCTTTGTTCACAACTCCGTTTAATAACAGATTATTCTCAAAGTCATTTTCGATAATTTTATCAAACTGGCGGATTGCCTTGGGAGATTTCCATCGGTAGTTAATTTTTTCTCTGATAATCGCGTAACGATCGTAAGGTTTACCATTATTCCCTTGACCTTGTCGTTTTTCAACCGATTTAAAAACCTGTAACACTTCTTTAGTAAGGTCGTTAGCGGTCTTTACTCGATACATATTAAAGGATAAACGTAGGTCGATAGATGGTTCTACATCTACAAATTGAACTTTTACTTCTTCCCTACCTAAAGCACTTAGTAACTTAAGTCGGCGATAACCATCAATTAATTGAAAATCTCTCGAGGTAATTAAAGGTAATAACTGTTCCTTTTCCAAAGAAGATTTTAATTGATTTTCAGAATCATCTGATTGTGATTCATAGAAGTTCTTGAATTCTTCAACTTTTACGATTTGATCGATTTTAACGACTTCGAATTGTCCTTCCATTGTTTTTTTCATTGTATAATGATTTTATTATTATATATAAGTCACTTATATTCAGTAACATAAGTAATGTATACACAATTTATTTTTGGAAATCAACCCCCTCAATAAAAAAAATCATTAACTGTCTGACAAATTTTGAATTTCATGATATTTATAGAGAAACACAGTTATGAAAGAGAAAAAGTCAAAAAGAGTAATCGTTCGAATAACAGAAAGTCAATTCAATAATTTGATGGAGTGCGTTATAGATGAACAAATAAAAATTTCAGATATTCTAAGAGAATCTATAGGAGATAAACTTCAAAAACTAAGAAAAGATGATAAAAGGAAAAAATAATTTAAACTATGAGTATTATAACCAATACCTGATCAATTGTGGGGCTAATAATCCACCTAATATGGAGTTATTAAATGATTTTTTTAATGAAAAATTAAATATTCTAACTGAACACGAAATAGAACCATTCAATATGATTTTACTGAATGAATTGGTAGTTTTTTGTCGTAATAAATTTGAAAGTTATAAGGCACAAAGCACCCACAGGAATAATTATTAATTCTTGATTGTATCTGCTGAGTACTTGATTTTGAATAACGTAGTAAATTAAATCTAATTGGCACGATTGGTTGGGGTATTGTACTATTTGTCAAATAAGAACCATTTTTAATTGTTTTTCAAATAGACCTTTGTGAGAGTTTCTCCCATAGTGTTGCAAAGAATTTCCTGCGGGTGTTGCGCCAATGAGAATTGTTCCAATTGATCATGGTAGAGTTTAGACTTAGATTCTGATGTAATTAAATAGTAATGGAAATACTCATGGATAACAGTATTGATTAGTTCTCTGCGTATTACATTGTTGTTCCTGTAGATGGTAATTGTGTTATTGTAGAAACAATACTCTCCCGCAAGATGAGATTTACCTTCAACTAAAGTCAGTAGTGGTTTTTGTTTTCGAATTGGATATAAATAGAGGCACCAGTTCAAAACATCCTCTGCCAAATGAAATTGCCAGTCTTCACCGTCACCTGTCAAGAATTTAGTTAGCACAGATATCAGATTTAGAGTGAATAATACCCCAACAACAATAAAGTAAATAGTAAAAAAGGTATCCATTATAAATGTCGCTTAACTTTAGTAATAGTATTCACATGAAGACCCGTAATCTTAGCAACCTCAATATTTTTATATCCTTTTCTGAGTAAGTCTAACGCCTTTTTATTTTGTGGTTTTGATAAAAACTTAATTGGGCCTTCATTAGATCCAGGTTTTCTTCCAAGATATTTTGTTGGATCTAATTTAGCCAACTCAATACCCTCACGTTGACGTTCTTTTGATAGTTTTCGTTCCATCTCAGCGACCACTCCAAGAATTGATATTATCATTTTAGAGATTGGATTTTCCTCTTTGTCTTCATTGAGTGTGCATAGACCTTGCGATAAAAAATTTACAGGGATTCCTCTCTCAGTGGTGTAATGAATAAAATTTATAATATCTCTAAGGTCACGACCGCAACGATCAATTTGCCAAACAGAAATTGACTTGATCAATTGTCGATCTATTAGGGTTTTTAAGGTTGAACCCTCGGGTCTTTCAAAAATTGGAATGGCTCCCGAACATTTATCTTCGATAACTTTATCAAATTCATTTTCTTTTACTCTTTGCCGATCCGTTTTTTGATCTACGCTCGAAACTCTTGTATATAATATTGAAATACTCATAATTCTAAGGTTTACCTATCTATACCCTAAAATTATAGCAGCAACACCCCTCATGCCGCATAAAACCTATATTTTATCGCTATGAAAACACTCACAAATGAAAGTGTACGCTATTATTGTGATTAATGGATTTTGCCGATTAAAATTGGTGAAGGATCATCCCGTGGGGGCCCTCCCTGCAGCATCCCCTGCCGTATCCCCCCTCTATTTAGGGTGAAATCGACTTCTCCAGAGGGGGTGAATACCCCGCTCCAGATTTTTCTGGTTTTTTTTGTAAAAACTCGAGTTTTTAAAAAATAAAATTTTTCAATTTTTTGAAAGAAAATCAGTTTTATATTAGTAGTAGTTTCTCCAGAATTTTGACCATCGCGAAGGTGTCTAACTTACAGTACTCCAAGAGTTGATTTCTTGTTTCTTCAACATCACCCGCAAATGTTCCGTTTACCATCGAAAGAAAAGTATTAGATGCTGTACCTCCTTCTTTAATATCAAGATCATTGTATGAGAGTTCAGGAACCAGTGCAGGTAGAACGTACTTTATTGAATAACTTCCTTTCATTTCGGGGGTATAGTACCATTTCTGTTGGAACGGAATCATTAGATCTTTCAGACGATTTACAATCCCTAACAACTCATTAGAAAACTCAGGGAATACATCGATTAGATCATTTAGTTTCCCTCTCTCAAAACCAATATTGTAGACTAATATGTCTCCACTGGTACCACAGTCCTCAATGAGTTGTTCTATGAACCCAATTCTTGGATCTTGAGATGGATCTGCAAGATATTCTCTGTGTTCTATTACTGAGGTTAAAGTCTCTTGAATGTGAAGTGAATACTGAAATACTAATTGTTGGTATGGTCTACTACCATTATATTTTGGAACTGCGGGACCAATTGTTTCAAAATCTAAAAAGTATAAAGGATAAATTAATCCATTTGTGAAGTTTCTTATCTCTTCAATATCAATATGAGTGGTCCCATTAACTTCTGATTGAACCTGTAACAATTGATTTGGATTCAGGTCTGTTTGACTTAAATCAATATCATCTAATGTGATTACTCCCTGGTTGTATAAATCAAATTTCTTGTCTTTGTTTAGTCTTGAAATATTAAAAACTGAATAGTCAGGAATGTGTTTCCAACAGGTTCCCTTAAAATCACAATCGTAAGGATCAGAACAATGAGGACCAATATCTACATTTGGAATTTCAGAACTCTCAATCACATTTTTGAGTCTTCTGACTTCATTTGGTATTCGTGGGAGAAACTCTAAAACTTGATCGTACACTGATTCAATGGTAAACAATTGATGTATATCTAATTCTCCCTCTCTCGTGTATTGGTTATTAATATGAACAATCGATATGTCTTTTAAATCAACTCCAGAATTTGTGATGGTATGATATTGTATGGCAGCATCCTTGATATAGGTCTCCGAAACCTTAGTAGAACTTTTTACCTCGTACGCTTTCCAACCATCATTATCTTTGACCAATATATCTAATGCAGCAAGAACGTTGTTGTACAGGAATGTTGCTTCATAAATTATTGACTCCCCTTGAGAAATAAACTTCTGTGTTTTCCTCACCGATTCAAACATTTTAAAATGATTTTCAGGAGACGCATCAGCACCATTGGGAAATAGTTCTTGTGCCAATAAACCAATATTGGTTCCTTGGTCGAACACCGCTTGTAGTGATGAAGGTGTAGGATCTTTTAATCTATATTGATGCTTATAGAGATACAATGACTTTTCACATTGAAGTCCACGAATAAATGTTGATTTGGAGAGTCTACTTTTTGACATTATTTATATTAGAGATAACAAATTATAAAGTCTTAAAAACTCCTCCCATTCTTGTTTATTAATATTTTCGGGTTTATAAATCTTAAATGACACAGACGGTTCTAAATCTTTCATTCGAACCATTACTCGTGACTTGTATAATTCTGTAGATGTAGTTACTCCAGAAAACATAAAAGTATCAGGTAATCGTATTAACCACATCAATCCAGAAGTAGGTTTATTGGAATTTGGTAAAGACCAATATGGGAATAAAAAAACGCATTTAGTGCCTAAATTGGCTATGAATATGTTTACACCTTACAGACGTCCTAAAGGTCCAAATATTAAATTCTTTTTTATATACCACACCTCACATAAAGAAGCTGTAAAAAGTTTTTATAACAATTTAAAATTTGGTGTCACAGCACAAAAGAAATATTTTAAAGGAATAGAGGATTATGTAAACATAAAAGCATCAACATCCAAAGAACATTTTATTGAATTTACAAACGAAAACGACCCTTTACCAGACATCATCCAAAAGCTGGAAAACCTAAAATTTGACCACGACAATGTAAAGTATGCTGCTTTTTATTTAAGCCCATTCGATAAGTTTACACCAGATCCCGAAGACCGAGAAATTTATATTCAAATAAAGGAATTGTTTTTAAACGAAGGTATTGTTACACAAGTTGTAGATTATGAAAAAATGGTGGTCAATATCGAGAATCAATACAACTTCCAATTCTCATTACAAAATATGGCATTGGCAATTCACGCCAAATTAGGTGGCGCACCTTGGAAACTTGCAGTAACCGATAAAAAAGAATTAGTAATTGGTGTTGGTGCATTTACCAATCAAGGCGAAAACAGGCGGTATATAGCAAGTGCCTTTAGTTTTCAAAACAATGGCTTGTTTAGAAAGTTCGAGTATTTCGACCAAAGCGAAACAGACCTATTGGCAGGAAGTATATGTAAAGCCATTAGAGATTTTACGTCCGTTGCAGAAGCAGATAAAGTAGTCATTCACTTTTATAAGGAAATGAGTTACGAGGAACTAAAACCAATTATTAGAGGGATGCATACATTAGGGTTAAAAATTCCGCTCTACATTTTAAATATCAATAAAACAGAAGCAGAAGATATTATTGCTTACGACCTCAATTGGGGTAAAAAGTTAATGCCTGTAAGTGGCACATACATACGTATTAGCGAAAATCAATTCCTATTGTTCAACAATGCACGCTATCCAAGTGACCGTTTTTATTCAGATACAGATGGTTATCCATTTCCAATAAAAATTAAGGTAAGCAGTCCAGATGAAGATGCTTTTGAAGATGCAGATGTAGTGTTAGAATTATTAACGCAAGTGTATCAGTTTAGCAGACTGTATTGGAAATCACTTCGACAACAAAATGTACCAATCACCATAAAATATCCTGAAATGGTAGCACAAATAGCACCGCGTTTTAATAATGGCGTTCCAGATGATGCTAAAGATGCGTTATGGTTTTTGTAATTAATTTGCACAACCATTGCATCATTAAATTTTTATCTTTGTAATTGTGAAATTTGTAACAATCATATTATCCTTAATAATACTATTGCTTTCAGCAAAGCCTTGTTCTGATGGTCAAAATATAGAAGACCAACATCAAGACGAAATAGGTGTTAATCACAACCACCAAGAAGATAGTGACGATTCTTGTCCTGTCACTTGTATTTGTAATTGTTGCGGTATGTCCATTACTTACGAACCAATCAAGACATTTAATTTAAAACTCAATATTGAAATTTCAACGGAGTTAATTTCTACATATCAGCCTATTTATAGGTTTAATTTCCTTTCCAACATTTGGCAACCGCCACAAGTAATAAGCTAAAACAACACGATTTTAAATCAATTATTTAGTTAATTACAATTTTATTTCAATGAATAAATACATATTGAGCATAAAGCTCATTTTAATACTTTGCCTATCGTTACAGGCACAAACATCAGACATACAAATTAAAGTCCTAACAGAAGCTGAAAACGAGCCTTTAATGGGTGCTACGGTTTACTTTGAAGCATTAGAAAAAGGTGCTGTAACTAATTTTGATGGTATTGCAGAATTTACAGAAATACCAGACGGTCAGCATCAAATAATAATTTCCTTTTTAGGTTTTGAAACATTTGAGACAACAATTCAAATTCCAAGTAATAATGAATTAATGTTTAAACTAAAAGAGGGTGGCAATCAATTAGATGCAGTAGTATTGCAATCTACAAGAAGTACGAGAACCGTAAGAAAAATACCTACACGTATCGAGTTTATCGGTGCAGAGGAATTAGGAGAAAAAGCAATAATGAACCCTACTAATATTTCTATGGTGCTTCGTGAAAGTACAGGAATACAGATGCAACAAACATCATTAAGTAGTGGGAGTACCAATATTCGTATTCAAGGATTGGATGGTAGATACACACAGCTTTTAAGAGATGGGTTTCCATTATATGGTGGTTTTTCAAGTGGATTAAGTATTTTACAAATACCACCTTTAGACTTACAACAATTTGAGATTATTAAAGGAAGTTCATCAACACTTTACGGTGGAGGTGCTATTGCAGGATTAGTAAATATGGTATCTAAAACACCAGACGAAGAACCTGCATTAGACATAATGCTCACGCAGACACAAGCATTAGGAAGTACAGCCAATGTGTTTTATAGCAAACGAAATGAAAAATTCGGTGTTTCACTTTACGGCTCTGGTCACTATCAAAAAGCGTATGACCCAGAAGATGATGGTTTTAGTAATTTACCAAAAACGACATCAATTTCATTTAATCCTAAATTGTTTTATTATCCATCAGATAAAACAACACTTTGGTTTGGATTAAACGGAACGTATGATGATAGAATTGGCGGAGATATTACCAAAATTGAAAATGGTGAAGATGGTATTCATCAATACACAGAAGAGAACAATTCAAAACGATTAAGCAGTCAATTGGTATATCAAACTCAATTAGATTCTATAAGTTCATTAGAATTTAAAAATAGTGTCTCTTTTTTCGATAGAAATTTAACAGTTCCTGATTTTAATTTTGATGGCAAACAAACAAATACTTTTACTGAAATCACATATAATACAGCATCAGAAAAAACGGATTGGATAGTTGGAGCTAATCTATATACCTCAAATTTCGATGAAAATGATAACGCACCATTACAGCGAGACCAAAAAGATGTAACCTTTGGAGCATTTGCAAATAATATCTTCGACATATCAGATAATTGGATATTGGAAACTGGATTAAGAGCAGATTATAATACTGATTTCGGTTTCTTTCCACTTCCAAGAATTTCACTACTCTATAAAAATAATAGTGGATTTTCAAGTAGAATTGGTGGAGGTTTAGGGTATAAGATTCCAGATATTTTTACAGAGGAAGCAGAATATATCAATTTTGAAAATGTGCTTGCAATAAATAAGTCTACAGTAGATGCAGAACGTTCTTATGGTGTTAATTTTGATTTGAATTATCAAACACGTTTATCTGATGAGATTGGTTTTTCTATAAATCAATTATTCTATGTGACTGCAATAAATGATGGATTGCTTTTAAATTCAACAGATAATGGATTATTTCAGTTTGAAAATGCAACAGATGAAATATTTAGTAAAGGAGCAGAAACAAATATAAAATTTACATACAAAGACTTTAGATGGTTTTTAAACTATGCGCTTATTGATACTAAACTAAATTATTTACCTGGTAATCCACAGAAGCCATTAACCGCAAAGCACAACGCAGGTAGTGTATTAATGTACGAATCTGAAAAATGGCGAATTGGTTACGAAACCTTTTATACAGGCAAACAGTTTTTATCTAATGGAACAGAGACTACAGACTTTGTAACTATGGGCTTATTGGTTATGCGTAACTTTAAATTAGGAAGTGTATTTGTAAATTTTGAAAACTTTACAGATAGAAGACAAAGCAGGTTTTCACCTTTGGTTTTACCACCTCACGAAAATCCTGTTTTCCCAGAAATATATGCGCCAACAGATGGTTTTATATTTAGTGTAGGACTTATTATTAAACCATTTGGAAACGAACACCACGATTAATTATGGAAACAATAGAACAATTATTAGAGTCAAAAGATATTCGCATAACGGCAATGCGTTTGCTTATATATAAGTTTCTTGCAGAAAAAGAGATAGCAGTAACATTGAGTGACATTGAAAATGCTTTTGAAAAAGCAGATAGAACTACCTTATACAGAACTATTAAAACTTTTGAAGAAAAGGATATTGTACATCAAATTGATGATGGCACAGGAATTACTAAATATGCATTGTGTGAACAAGGTTGTAGTTGTGATATAAAAACAGATTTACACTTACACTTCCATTGTAACAATTGCAATGAAACCATTTGCTTAACAAACCATAAAATCCCTCAAATTAAAGTGCCTGATGGCTTTGTTTCGGAAAATGTAAACTTGGTTGTAAAAGGTATATGTGATAAGTGTAGTGGATAACAAATGCACTTCCATTGCACTTACTATTAAATTACTTTTATCCAAAATTAGTGGATATGAAGTTTAATACTAAAATACCTAAACATCTTAAACAGGCTTATAACGAAGAAATAAAACAATACAGTTTATGTTTAGAAAATAAACAGTTTGGTTATGCTTGGTTTCATTTAGAGCGTAGTCATATAATAGGACAGTCTTATCCTATAGAACATACCTATTCACATTGGCTAATGCTAAAATTTGGATTTAGACAAAAAGATACTAAAGAAGTAATAGGTCAAATAGTTAGGTTGTTTGTGGGTGGCTGGAAATCATTTATAAATCACGTTCCACTTGGTAATACTGGTGGCGCAAACGTACCACCATTAAAACGTATGCCTATTCCAAAAGACATTGAAAAATTATTAGATATAGAATGAAAAATAAATTAGCGGTTACAAGTATCCTAACAGCAATCACAGCTTCATTGTGTTGCATCACACCTGTTTTGGCATTAATTGCAGGAACAAGTGGTGTAGCTTCAACTTTTTCTTGGATAGAACCATTTAGACCTTACTTAATAGGGCTAACTATATTAGTTCTTCTCTTTGCTTGGTATCAAAAATTAAAACCAGAAAAAGAAATCGACTGTGAATGTGAAACGGATAAAGAACCAAAATTTATGCAGTCAAAAACCTTTTTAGGCATTGTAACAGCTTTTGCAATTGTGATGTTGGCTTTCCCATACTACTCAAGTATGTTATATCCAAAAACCGAAAAACAAATCATAATAGTTGATAAATCAAATATAAAAACAATAGAGTATAAAATAAGTGGAATGACTTGTGCCAGTTGTGAAGCACACGTTAACCACGAAGTAAATAAACTTAACGGAATTGTAAACTCAAAAACATCATACGAAAATGGTAACGCAATCATTGAGTTTGACGAAACTAAAACCAATGAATTGGAGATTGAGAAAGCAATTAACGCAACAGGTTATAAAGTAACTAACAAAAAAGAAAATTAATGAAAACCATATTAAAATCGGAAATCACTTGCCCTAACTGCGGACATAAAAAAGTAGAAGATATGCCAACAAATGCTTGTCAATTCTTCTACGAGTGTGAGCATTGTAAAACGGTTCTAAAACCAAACGAAGGTGATTGTTGTGTGTATTGTTCTTATGGAACAGTTCCCTGTCCACCAATTCAAGAAAATAAAAGTTGTTGTTAAAACTAACTTGATGAAAAAAAAGAAAGTCAATTTAAGAGATTTAAAACCAAATTCAGAAGAACAACATTCTCACGATGATGGTCACGACCACGGAAATGGAAGTGCATTCAAAACATACATTCCAGCACTTATAAGTTTTGTGATGCTAATCGTAGGAATTGCTGTAGATTATTTTGATGCCATTCCTCAATTTGAAGGATGGATTCGAGTAGTTTGGTACACTTTAGCATATATTCCAGTTGGGTTTCCTGTAATTAAAGAAGGATGGAAAAGTCTTATAAAAGGCGATGTTTTTACCGAGTTCTTTTTAATGTCTATTGCCACCATTGGTGCGTTTATCATTGGTGAATATCCTGAAGGTGTGGCAGTAATGCTATTTTATGCAGTAGGAGAATTATTTCAAAACGCAGCAGTTAATAGAGCAAAAGGAAATATTAAAGCCTTATTAGATGTTAGGCCAAAAGAAGCCAATGTATTTCGTGATGGTGATTATATAAGTGTATCGCCCGAAGCTGTAAATATTGGCGAGAAAATACAAATTCGAGTAGGTGAAAAAATTCCATTGGATGGTATTTTATTATCCGAAAAAGCATCTCTAAACACCGCAGCATTAACAGGAGAAAGCAAACCAGATTCTATTCAGAAAGATGCAAAGGTTTATGCAGGTAGTATTAATTTAGAAAGCGTTATTGAAGTTGAGGTAACCAACATCTTTGAAGATAGTTCTATTGCGAGAATATTAGACTTGGTTCAAAATGCAACAGCTCGTAAGTCTAAAACAGAATTGTTTATCAGACAGTTTGCTCGTATCTACACACCAATTGTAGTGTTTTTAGCTATTGGTGTTACTTTTATACCTTACTTTTTTGTAGATGATTATGTATTTAGAGATTGGTTATACAGAGCATTAATTTTCTTGGTAATATCTTGTCCTTGTGCGTTAGTGATTTCAATACCATTAGGTTATTTCGGTGGTTTGGGAGCAGCTTCAAAAAATGGAATTTTATTTAAAGGTGCTTCATTTTTAGATGCAATGACCAAGATAAATACTTTGGTAATGGACAAAACAGGAACCGTTACCAAAGGTGTTTTTAAAATCAAAGAAGTAAAAGCAATCGGTTGGAAAGAAACCGAATTTATGCAATATTTAATGGCGATGGAAGAACAATCCACGCATCCAATAGCTAAAGCCATAATGGTATATAAAGGAACTGAAAATAGCTATGAAGCAAAAGAAGTTTCTGAAATTGCTGGTAAAGGATTAAAAGGTATAGTAAACGATAAAACTGTTTTAGTAGGTAACAAAGCCTTGATGACTACCAATAGTATTGATATTCCAAGTGAAACGGAAACTATTGTAGAATCTATAGTATTAGTTGCAATCGATAATCAATTTGCAGGTTATGTAGTAATAGCGGATGAATTAAAAGAGGATGCAAAAGAAACTATTACAGAATTACACAAAGTAGGCATTAAAAATATTATGATGCTTTCCGGTGATAAAGATTCCATTACGCAACAAGTCGCTAAAGAGTTGAATATCGAAAATGCTAAAGGTGGTTTACTACCAGAAGATAAATTAAACGAAGTTGAAATTTTAAAGAAAAATCCTGAAAACAAAATAGCCTTTATAGGTGATGGTATTAACGATGCACCAGTTTTAGCAGCGAGTAACGTTGGTATTGCAATGGGTGGTTTAGGTAGTGATGTAGCTATTGAAACAGCAGACGTTATAATTCAAACAGACCAGCCTTCAAAAGTAGTTAGAGCCATTAAAATAAGTCGTTCTACAAGAAAAATTGTTTGGCAGAATATCATTTTAGCGTTTGGAGTTAAAGTTATTGTATTGATATTAGGAGCAGGTGGTTTAGCCACAATGTGGGAAGCAGTTTTTGCAGATGTAGGAGTAGCATTATTAGCAATTTTAAATGCAGTTAGATTACAACGAATGAGTTGGGATTAAGCAGATTATTCAATTAAACTTCTGTTAAACAAAATCAATAGTTGTTAAAATTTCGTAACTTCGCAATCAATATGAAGCAGTTTTTCCATAAAATAATGTCTTTAGCAATGGCTTTTGTAGTGTTATGCTCTACAATGTCATTTACTGTGAATATGCATTATTGTGGAGATACTTTAGTAGAAACTGCTATCTTTCAAAAAGCCAAAGGGTGCGGAATGGAAATGGAAAAGCCTTCAACCGAAGGATGTTCTATTACCAAGAAAAATTGTTGTGATGATGAACAATTAGCAATTGAAGGTCAAGACGAATTACAATTGCAAGTTGACAAAATCTCATTTGAGCAACAGGTATTCATCGCTTCATTTGTTTATACTTTTATTAACCTTTTTGAAGGTTTAGACAATAATGTATCTACTTACGAAGAATATAAACCGCCACTCGTCGTCAGGCAACTCTACAAGATTGACGAGACATACTTAATTTGATTTTTAAACAATAGACTCTTTTATCCTATGACTGCAATGTCGTAAGGATAATTTGCTGTATTCGGTGTTTTTCAAACACCAATGTCTAATTGTTTAATTATCAAAGCCAATGCTAAATAAAAGCATCAAATTTTTAATAGAAAATAAACTCGTAGCAGTTTTATTATTAGTTCTCTTTATAGGTTGGGGAACAGTCAACGCACCTTTCAATTGGGATACAGGATTCTTACCAAGCAATCCTGTTGCTGTAGATGCCATACCAGATATAGGTGAAAACCAACAAATAGTATTTACTAAATGGGATGGTCGTTCACCACAAGATATTGAAGATCAAATTACGTACCCATTAACGACGTCCTTGCTAGGAATTCCTGGGGTAAAAACGATCCGTAGTTCTTCTATGTTCGGCTTTTCAAGTATCTATATCATTTTTGAAGAAGACATAGAATTTTACTGGAGTAGAAGTCGTATTCTCGAAAAACTTAATTCCTTACCAAGTGGTTTATTACCCGAAGGTGTTAATCCTGCATTGGGTCCAGATGCCACAGGATTAGGACAAATATTTTGGTACACGCTTGAAGGTCGTGATGAAAACGGTAATGTAACTGGTGGTTGGGATTTACAGGAATTACGAAGTATTCAGGATTACTATGTAAAGTATGCGTTGTCCTCTGCAAGTGGTGTTTCAGAGGTTGCTTCTATTGGTGGCTATGTTCAAGAATATCAAGTGGATGTAAATCCAGAACTAATGCGTCAGTATAATATTGGATTGCATCACGTTGTAAAAGCGGTTAAGGAAAGCAATAAAGATATTGGTGCACAAACTTTGGAAATTAACCAAGCCGAATATTTAGTGCGTGGTTTGGGTTATGTGAAATCCATTTCAGACATCGAAAATGCGGTAGTCACTTCCGAAGACTATACATCAATCAGAATAAAAGATATTGGAAAAGTCTCTTTAGGTCCTGCAACACGTAGAGGGCTTTTAGATAAGGAAGGTGCAGAAGTTGTTGGTGCTGTTGTGGTTGCTCGTTATGGTGCAAATCCAATGGAAGTCATCAATAACGTAAAAGAAAAAATTAATGAATTAAGTACAGGATTACCTTCAAAGGTATTGGCGGATGGTAGAACTTCCCAAGTAACCATAGTACCCTTTTATGACAGAACAGAATTAATTCAAGAAACTTTAGGTACACTCAATGAAGCCTTAACTCTTGAAATATTGATTACCATTTTGGTTATAATCATAATGGTGTTTAATCTTCGAGCGTCCGTATTAATTTCTGGACTACTGCCAGTAGCAGTTTTAATGGTATTTATAGCGATGAAACTCTTTGGTGTCGATGCTAATATTGTCGCATTATCTGGTATTGCTATTGCTATTGGTACAATGGTCGATGTTGGTGTTATACTATCAGAAAATATAATTCGACATTTAGATGAAGATGATGGCACACAATCCATTAACACGGTAGTTTACAACGCAACAGCCGAAGTATCTGGTGCAATCGTAACCGCAGTAATGACCACCATTATTAGTTTCATTCCTGTATTTACGATGATTGGTGCAGAAGGAAAACTATTCAGACCATTGGCTTTCACAAAAACCTTTGCATTAACAGCTTCTATAATTGT
The DNA here is from genome assembly GCF_020166345.1 of Winogradskyella vincentii. Lineage (GTDB taxonomy): Bacteria > Bacteroidota > Bacteroidia > Flavobacteriales > Flavobacteriaceae > Winogradskyella > Winogradskyella vincentii. Next base: position 382,263 of record NZ_JAIUJS010000001.1, read on the forward strand.
AGCGCTATTTTTAATTCCGCCTTTCGCTGCATTTTTATTCCGAAAGAAAAGCATTAATAACACTTTTAAATATGTTTTAAATGGCGTTTTAATAGCATTGGGAATTGTAGCAATAGTCTATGGATATTGGTTAGGATTGATTTTGATAGCGTTTGGAATTACAGCACTTCTCAATCTTCAAAGTAAGATAACAGACAAGCAAGCTAATCTTATCAATATCATTATTTCGGTATCAGCTATTGTATTCTTGTTAGCAGAATACTGGAGACCATTAGGCATTGATAAAAGCATTTTTTGGAATCTCATTTTTGTGAGTGTTATTTGCTTTGGTTTATTAGGTGTTTTCTCATTATTTATAAAATACTACACACGTATTTTAAAGTGGTGTTTAGATAATAAGTTGCTCTTTTTGTCTGTCCCAACAGCTATTGTCATTGCAGGATTTTTCATTATGAAAAATACAGGCAAAGAGTTTATGCCCTCATTAAATGAAGGCTCATTTCTACTAATGCCAACCTCGATGCCTCATTCTGGTGTAGAAGAAAACAAACGTGTTTTACAGCAATTAGATATGGCAGTAGCCAGTATTCCAGAGATTGAAACCGTAGTTGGTAAGGCAGGAAGAACAGAATCAGCTTTAGACCCAGCGCCATTATCAATGTATGAAAATATCATTCAGTACAAACCAGAATATATGCTTAATGAAAACGAAGAACGTCAACGCTATAAAATAAATGAAGATGGTTTGTTTGAATTGAAAGATGGACGATTCATCGCAAATCCAAATAATACTAAAGATGTTACTTTGAGCGTAATTAAAAACTCTCAATTAATAGAAGATAATGATGGTGAGTTTTATAGAAATTGGCGACCAGAAATACAATCACCAGACGATATTTGGAATGAAATTGTAAGAGTCACCAAATTGCCTGGTGTTACCTCTGCACCAAAGCTACAACCTATTGAAACCAGATTGGTAATGCTTCAAACAGGAATGAGAGCGCCAATGGGTATCAAGGTAAAAGGTCAAGATTTAAAACAAATTGAAGCGTTTGGTGTGCAGTTAGAGGATATTTTGAAACAAGCTGAAGGTGTAAAAGATGAAGCTGTTTTTGCAGACCGTATCGTAGGGAAACCCTATTTGTTAATTGATATTGATAGAGAAAAAATTGCACGTTATGGCGTTACCATTGAAGAGGTTCAAAACGTTTTGAAAGTTGCAGTTGGCGGAATGGTATTAACCCAAACCGTTGAAGGTAGAGAGCGTTATGGTGTACGTGTTCGATACCCAAGAGAGTTAAGAGCTAATCCAACCGACTTAAAACAGATTTATGTACCAGTAGAAAAAGGCAGTCCAGTTCCTTTAAGCGAATTGGCAACAATAAAATATGAACAAGGTCCACAAGTAATTAAAAGTGAAGACACCTTTTTAGTAGGCTATGTATTATTTGATAAAATGGATGGTTTCGCAGAAGTAAGTGTTGTAGAAAATGCACAAGCCTTAATTCAAGAAAAAATAGATAATGGCGAATTAGTAGTACCAAAAGGTATTAATTATCAATTCACAGGAACATACGAAAATCAGTTGCGAGCCGAAAAAACCTTGTCGGTTGTTGTGCCTTTAGCATTAGCAATTATTTTCTTAATTCTGTATTTCCAATTCCGTTCTGTAGGTACATCATTAATGGTATTTACAGGTATTGCAGTAGCATTTGCAGGCGGATTTCTAATGATATGGCTCTATGGTCAAGATTGGTTTTTAAACTTCAATTTCTTTGGCGAAAATCTACGTGATTTATTTCAGATGCATCCTATTAATTTAAGTGTTGCAGTTTGGGTGGGCTTTATTGCTCTTTTCGGAATTGCAACGGATGATGGTGTAGTTATGGCAACGTATTTAACGCAAACTTTCAATAGAAACACACCAGATAATAAAAAGGAAGTAAGAACATCTGTTGTAGAAGCAGGAGAAAAACGTATCAGACCTTGCTTAATGACAACAGCTACAACCATATTAGCATTATTACCAGTATTAACATCAACAGGACGTGGTAGCGATATTATGATTCCTATGGCAATACCAAGTTTTGGTGGAATGCTTATAGCCTTAATAACCTTATTTGTAGTACCAGTATTATATAGCTGGAAAGCCGAAGTTCAACTTAAAAGAACTGTAAAATGAAACACATAAAATCACACATAAAAACAGTCTTTTTTCTTTGTTCGTTATTCTTTGTTCTCAAAGGAAATGCACAACAATTAGAAGTACTCATAGATGAAGCCTTAACAAACAATCCAGAAATTCAAAAGTTTGAGTTACAATACAAAAGAGCTTCTGAAAAAGTGAATGAAGTCAATACCATTCCGAACACCGAATTTGGAGTTGGTTACTTTGTAAGTGAACCGGAAACCAGAACAGGTGCACAACGCTTTAAAGTATCTGCTAAACAAATGTTACCGTGGTTCGGAACCATTACATCGAGAGAAAATTATGTGAGTTCATTGGCAGATGCTAAATACGAGGACATTGTTATCGCAAAGCGAAAACTAATGGCTTCGGTATCACAATCCTATTATAATCTATACGCGAACAAAGCAAAGCAAGAGGTCTTAACTGAAAACATTAAACTATTAGAAACTTATGAGACGTTGGCATTAACTTCTGTTGAGGTTGGTAAAGCATCCGCAGTAGATGTGTTGCGATTGCAAATGCGTCAAAACGAAATGCAACAATTAAAAGATGTATTGCAACAACAATTTTTAGCAGAACAAACCAAATTCAATAATCTATTGAATAGAGATAATGATGTTACCGTGAATGTGGTAGATAGTGTAATGATACCTTCTGAAGACTTTGATATTACTTCTGAAAATTTAGCATTACATCCTGAATTACTAAAATATGATAAGCTCTATCAATCCATAGAGCAATCAGAATTATTAAATCAAAAAGAAAGCAGTCCAATGATTGGTTTTGGATTAGATTATATCAATGTTTCAGAAAGGCCAAATATGGATTTCAGCGATAACGGAAAGGATATTGTAATGCCAATGGTTTCGGTGTCAATCCCAATTTTCAATAAGAAATATAAATCCCAAACCAAACAAAACGAGTTAGAACAGCAAGAAATAACAGTTCAAAAGCAGGAACGATTAAACACTTTGGAAACACTTTTAAGCAAGGCGATTAATGAGCGTATTTCTGCAAGAATAAGTTATACTACTCAAACTAAAAACCTAAAACAAGCAAAAGATGCAGAAGATATTTTAATCAAAAGCTATGAAACAGGAACGATTGATTTTAATGATGTTTTAGACATTCAAGAGTTACAGCTAAAGTTTCAAATGAACCAAATAGAATCTGTGAAGACCTACTTTGTACAAACTACTATAATTAATTATTTAACTAATTAAACTATGAATAAATCAACATATATAATCGTATTGGTAATAATGGTAATTGCTTTTACCTCTTGCCAAAACACACACAAAAAAGAAGTCTCAATATTAGTAAAACATTCGGGAGCTTTAAGAACAATAATGTCTGGTAACATTCAACCCGTAATTAGTTTAGATACACTTTCAAAAAAGAAACATCTATATGCTCTTGGTGCTGTAGATAATCTCAAAGGTGAAATACAAATATTTGATAGTAAACCGAGCAACAGCTTTGTGATTGATAGTAGCTTGCAAATTAAAGATTCTTATAGTCTAAAAGCGTCTTTATTAGTATATGCTGAAGTGGAAGAATGGGATACTTTTCAAATCGAGAATAGTAAGACAAAAAGTGATTTAGAAGAACAAATTTTTGAACTCGCCACAAATAGTGGAATCAATACTGAAGAACCATTTCCTTTCTTATTAGAAGGTATAATCGCCTCTGTGGATTGGCACGTCATAAATTGGAAAGATGGTGATACTATCCACAACCATAAAAAGCATAAGGAATCTGGTTTAAATGGAACTTTAGCAAATAGAAGAGTTCAAATTATAGGCTTCTATTCCACAAAGCATAAAGCAGTTTTCACTCATCATACTACCAATATGCATATGCATTTTAAAACTGATGATAATGCTATTGCTGGTCATATTGATGATTTATCATTTAATCAAACAGTAACATTAAAGCTACCAAAAAAATGAAACATATATATAAAATAAAAGGAATGACCTGTGGCAGTTGTAAAGCATCTGTAGAAAACAGTTTAAGAGATATAGATGATGTTTCCGATGTCGAAGTTAATCTTGAAAATCAAGAAGCAACAATAACTATGGATAAACATATTGATATTGTAGAACTTCAAAAGTCTTTAGCATCGAAATATACCATAACTCAAAAAGAAATAAAGAATGTTTTTACGTCTACGCAATCTTCAAGTTTTGAGATTGAAGAAGAAAAAAGCAAATTACAACAACTTAAACCACTATTACTCATCATCTTCTATATAGCGTCAGCAAGCGTATTGTTAAATTATAAAAATTGGAGTTGGAGCGAGTTTATGCTGGACTTTATGGGCTTATTCTACATCGTTTTTAGTTTTTTCAAGATGTTAGATTTAAAAGGTTTTCCAGAATCCTTTCGTATGTACGACCCTTTAGCTAAACGTGTTCCTTTTTATGGGAAAGTTTATCCATTTATTGAAACAGCTTTAGGACTGATGTTTTTAATGCGGTTTGAAATTAATATAGCTTTAATAATTACACTAATAGTATTAGGGATAACAACAATTGGAGTAACAAAAACATTATTGGACAAAAAATCAATACGATGTGCGTGTTTAGGTACTGCTTTAAAATTACCTATGACAGAAGCCACTTTTATTGAAAATGCTATTATGATTGTAATGGCGACATTAATGCTTATAAATTAAATTGTTATGGTAAATAGACATACGGCGTTAAAAATTAGAAAAACCCACAGGTATTTGGGTCTCTTTTTAGGGATTCAATTCCTGTTTTGGACTATTAGTGGTTTATACTTTAGTTGGACGAACATCGATGAAATACACGGAGACCAATTTAAAAACTTGGAGTATCAACCCAAAGCATTTAATAGTTTAATAAGTCCTTCAGAAATGGATGTTTCAAATGGAATAAAGACTATTGAATTAAGAGATATTGATAATGCACCGTACTATTGGATAAATAAAGAGCAATTGTATAATGCTTTAGATGGAATGCCAAAAAATAGTATTACGCAGGATGAGGCACTCTATATTGCCAAAAACCATATGAAAAGTGGTTTAGAGGTAGAATCTGTTGAGCAAATTACTGAAACTGGAAAACACCACGAGTATCGAGAAAAACTACTACCTGCTTATGTTATCTCATATAAAACAGATGAAGCACTAAAAGCATACGTTTCTGTAAGCGACGGAAAATTTCAAACCGTAAGACATCGTTCTTGGCGTTGGTTTGATTTTCTTTGGATGACACATACTATGGACTATGAAGGCAGAGACAATTTTAATACCATTGTTTTGAGAGCATTTTCACTTTTAGGATTGATAACCGTTTTAAGTGGGTTTTTGTTGTGGTACACCTCGTCACCTTCAATTAAGAAATTATTAAAACGAAAAAAATAAAGAAATGAAAAAATATATAGTTTATCTCGGAATATTAGCTGTAGGTCTACTTTTAGGGTGGATACTGTTTGGTGGCTCATCAAAAGAAGATACAGACCATAATCACGATGCAGTTACAGAAACCAATCAAATGTGGACCTGTTCAATGCATCCACAGATTATGCAACCAGCAGCAGGAGATTGCCCCATTTGTGGTATGGATTTAATTCCTGCAGAAAGCGGAAGTGATGGTTTATTAGCAGGCCAATTTAAGCTTACAGAAAACGCTATGGCTTTGGCTAATATTCAAACAACTGTTGTCGGTAAAGGCAATGCAGAAGGCAATACCATTAAACTATCTGGTAAGATTGCCGAAAATGAAGAAGCCAATGCGGTACAGGTAAGTTACTTTTCAGGTAGAATTGAACATTTGAATGTGAGTTTTACAGGCGAAGAAGTTCATAAAGGTCAGTTATTAGCAACCATTTATTCGCCAGAACTCTATGCAGCGCAACAAGAATTGATTACAGCAGCATCTTTAAAAGAATCACAACCAGCTTTATACAAAGCGGTTCGTAATAAATTGAAGTTATGGAAGCTCTCTGAAAATCAAATCAATCAGATTGAAGAAACCCAAAAAGTGAAAGAAAACTTTCCTGTGTATGCAACCGTTTCAGGAACAGTTACCGAAAAATTAGTAGAGCAAGGCGATTTCATAAAACAAGGTCAACCGTTATTGAAGATTGCCAATCTCAACACGGTTTGGGCAAATTTTGATGTCTATGAAAACCAGATAGAGTTATTTAAAAAAGGTCAAGAAGTTTCTGTATCTACCAATGCAAATGCAAATAAGGTATTTAAAGGAAAAGTCGATTTCATAGACCCAATTTTGAACAGTAAAACAAGAACAATAACCTTACGTGTAGTTCTAAATAATAAAGATTATGTATTTAAACCAGGAATGTTTGTGTCTGCAAATATTGATAGTGTTAAGAATGAAAATAAAGAAATCTTATCGATTCCTGCATCTGCTGTGTTATGGACTGGAGAACGCTCTGTGGTTTACTTAAAAACAAATCCAGACCAAACCGTTTTTGAAATGCAAGAAGTAGTTTTAGGTAATCAAATAGGTAATGAATATGAGGTTTTAGAAGGTTTATTAGTTGGAAATGAAATAGTGACTAACGGAACATTTACGGTTGATGCAGCAGCACAATTACAAGGCAAAAAGTCTATGATGAATAAAGATGGTGGCAAAGTAATGACTGGACACGAAGGTCATTTAGGTATGGATAACAATTCACCCAACAAAGAAAGTGACCACACTAATATGAATGAGCGTTTGAAAGTATCAATGAAATTTCAAGAGCAGTTAAAAGCTGTTTTCAATGAGTATATCAATTTAAAAGATGCTTTAGTAAAAGAAGATTCAAAAAGTACTTCAGCAAACGCAACAACTTTATTAAATAAATTGAATAAAGTAGATATGAAATTGTTGTCAGATAATAAGGCGCATAACCATTGGATGTCATTAGAAGGCGAAATAAAATCTTCTGCAACTTCAATTTCTGAAACGTCCGATATAAAATCACAAAGAGACCATTTTAAACATTTATCATCACATCTAATCAATGCTGTACAACTATTTGGTGTCGATGAAAAGGTCTATGTAGAATTTTGCCCAATGGCAGATAACAACAATGGTGCATATTGGTTGAGCAAAGAAGAAAAAGTAATCAATCCATATTTTGGCAGCGCAATGCTAACCTGTGGAGAAGTAAAACAAGTAATAGAATAATAAATCAAGTAATAACAATTAAATTTTAAACAATGAAAAAAGTAAGATTAACAACAATTATGGTAATGGCATTTATAAGCTTATCAGCAATGTCTTGTAAAGATGCGAAAACAGAAAACAGTACCAATTCTGAAATGATTACTGAGGAAGACCATTCAAAAATGAACCACGATAATTCCGATGGTCACCACGATGTGGATAAAAAGGAAATGGCAATGAACGGAGATGGAAATTCCCAAACAATATTAAATGACTATTTCAACTTAAAGGATGCCTTAGTGGCAGATGATAATGCCAAAGCTAAAGAATTGGGTGCAACCCTCGCAACATCATTAGGAAAGCTTGACATTTCAAAATATACGGATGCTCAGCAATCAGAATTAAAGGACATTATGGAAGATGCTATCGAGCACGCAGAACATATCAGTGAAAGTGATATTAAACACCAACGCGAACATTTTAAAGTTTTGAGCAAAGATGTTACTGATATGGTAGCTATTACGGGAACACAAGTGAAACTATACGAGCAATTTTGTCCAATGTATGATGGCGGTACAGCTTGGTTGAGTACAAAGGAAGAAATACGCAATCCATATTATGGAAGCCAGATGTTGAAATGTGGTAAAGTACAGCGAGAAATTAACTAAATGAAAATTGTAAAAATCATAGCACTGATTTTATTGGTTGGATTTGTGGGCATACAGTTTGTGCCCACAGACCTCAATCAAAGTGATACTGTGCCAAAAACTGACTTCTTGTTGGTAAACAACACCCAAGAAAACATAAGCGCATTATTACAAGAGTCCTGCTATGATTGTCATAGTAATAACACAGAATACCCTTGGTACAATAAGGTACAACCTGTTGCTTGGTTTTTAGAAGACCACATTAATGAAGGAAAGGAAGAATTGAATTTCAATGAATGGGATGCGTATTCCAACCGAAGAAAAAACAGCAAACTAAAGTCAATAATTAGTCAGGTTAAAGATGATGAGATGCCACTAGCATCTTACACCTTGATTCACAAGGATGCTAAGTTGTCCAATTCTGAAAAGACCTTGATTATTGATTATATGAAGAACCTAAAAGAAACATTAAAATAATGCCCTGATATGGGAAGGAAATACTGGTTGGTTGGTTAATAGCCCTTCCCATTTCAGGCACTATAAAAAGTATTATGAAACAAACCCTTAACATAAAGAATATGGTATGTGACAGATGCAAATCAACTGTATTAAGGGAGTTGGAAGAATTGGGTTGTGACATAAAAACGGTTGAGCTTGGACAAATTGTTCTAAACAAAAAGACAGGCATCCAAACATTAGAATTAGAAAAAGTGCTGAGCAAACACGGTTTTGAAATCATAAAGGATGAAACAGAAATTTTGATAGAGGAAATAAAAATTGCGCTCATAAAAAAAATCGAAAATCAGGACAATGCAAACCTTTCATCTTTTTTGACCAAAAGGTTTAATAATTACTCCTACACTAAAAATAAAACCGTCCGTAGGCGCATAAATTTCTGGAAATTCTGGATTGTCGTGTGGTGGCAAAACCAAAGGTGAAAACCTACTTTGTCTTCTGTCTGTAAAGTTTTCAAAATTTACAAAGGTTGTTCCCCATTTGAAATTGCGCATTAAAAGCAATCCCATAGTTATAAAATCCGGATACCAACTCCTTGATCATTTCATTCTATCTGAAGAAAGTTGGCTCAGCAATTACTATAGTCCTTTAGAAAAGGAGCTCGCAACTCTTAAGAAAGATCTTTCCAAAGACGAAGAGACAAAAGAAGTTGTTCAATCTTACAAAGATGAAATAGAGCTATACAAAAGGTTTAAGGATTACTTTGGGTATGGTTTCTATGTAGCGAGGAAGGTGAATTAAGAAATTCTTGGCTGCATCTTTGAATAATAGGGGGAGCAACTTATAATGATAAAACCGTTATACTATTGTAGTATAGCGGTTTTTTTACTTTAAAATTATTATCTTGCTCTAAACCAATAAAATAAATCAATATGGAAAAAAATGTTTCTAAAGTAAGAGCACATGATGCAATTGTAGGAGTCTTGTATTTAATAAGTGCAGGCTTAACGCTATACACATCCAACTTGAACTTTGTGTGGATCGCGGTAGCAGTTGGCGGACTTCAACTTATAAGTCCAATGACAAAATTCTGCCCGGTTTATTTCATCCTTAATAAACTAATGCCAAATACTGACCCTATTCAGAATGGTAAGTAAAACTTAAGTCACAAATAGATTTACTTTTGCTGCAACTTTGATTAATAGGGGGAGGGGAAATCAAAATTCAAACATCTCAATCTCCTTATTTTAATTTCTTAATTTTGACTCATGTCAAGCACTAATTCAAAAGATAAAGACAACCCTTCAAAAAGAATAGAATACAGAGGAAAAAATGTCCGAGTTTCAAGAACTGGTGGTGTTTCTGCAACGAAAACATTTAAAGGAGATGGAGTTGGCGCTACTATAAACACTAAACACGGACTTCGTCTTCACAAACGATTATTTAAGGGAGCAAGAATGGGTTTCCAAAACGGAAACTTTCAGTTCATTGGAAGATACAATAGTGGTCCTTTTAACTTTAATGTTTCAAAAAATGGGATTAGTACCTCCCTCAAAAATAAAAGAGGTTCTTATAACATCCTAAAACCGAATTACTCCAGTTTCAAATTAGGAGGTGTTCAAGTAAGAGGGAAAAACGCTGCTACTTTTCAAATGATCTACATGTTGATCATTCTCTTTGTTAATTTCATTAAAGTATTTTGGCACATTTTCATCTCTATTTTGTGGTTTAGTTTTTTATCCATTAAATGGATTGTAGATTTTACAATTGGATTTTTTAAAGGTTTTAGAGAAGTTGACTAACGTTACCGGTAACTAAAGCACCTTATAACTTTATAATTTACACATTAAAAAATCCCTGTCTCAGTATATGTCGGGTGCGCTCATCTGATGTGATTCTAATATACTTAAGAAATTCCTTTTCAGTTTTATGACCCGAAAAATGCATGATATCTTGAATTGACATTCCTTTTAAGTACATATTGGTACAGAAACTTCTACGTGCAGTATGTGACTCCAACATTTCCCACTTTGGACGAATATAGGTTCTTTTTACTCCTCCCTTTGTATCATGACATAAAACATCTTCATTCATATCTAATCTTCTACCAATCAACTTGAGATACTTGTTTATCTTTTGGTCTGATAGTTTTGGAGGGGGTTGGTTATTATATCTGTGCATAATTTCTTTTAGTTCCTGTGTGATTGGACAGTTAACCTTAACACCACTTTTCTTTTGAAGAATTTCAAAAAAATGGACCCCATCCTTTTCTACAATATCAATACCAGATAATCTATTGTAGTCACTAATTCGTTGTCCAGTATAACAACCCACTAAGAAAATATCTCTTGCCAACTCCATAGTCTTGTCATTTGAAAGATCTAAATCCTTCATCTTACATATTTCATTCTCACTTAAATAAATCTTTGTTGGCTCCTCCGTTGGAATTGAAAACAACCTGAAATCTACATCTCCAATTAAACCTCTCCTCTTCCCCTCCAACACAATTGTTTTTATTGATTTGAAATGTTTTGAAATGGTGTTTAATTTAAACCCTTGTTCAACCTCCAAAAACCTCTTAAAGTCGTTTAAAATAGGTCTTGTGAAAGATGTGAAATCAATTGATGTTGTGGAATCTGAAAACAATTTAAGTTTCTTTAAGGACTGTTTATATAGTAGTAAAGTAACATTTTCAATACTACCCCTCTTCTCCTCGATGAACTCATCTGCAAAAACAAAAAAATCATCTTGAATTACTTTTACTTCTGATTCAATATTTCGATTTGTCAACCTATCGAGAATAGATCTTAAAACTTCATTATTGACTTCTTTTCCCTCCAATACTAATTCCGAATGATCACGAATGAGTTCATTCTGTAACTTGTCAAGGTACCTATTAACTGTTGCTGAATTAATTATAAGACTTCGATTTCTTCTAACCCTTTGTCTTTCAAAATCCCAATCTGCATAACCTACTGATATTCCAATTGAATATCTTAATCTTTGTCGTTTCCCATAGGAAAACCACAATGAAATTGGACTTTCTTTTCTACTTTGTTTTAATGTCTCTTTGGACTCCTTCAAATTGTACCTTACAGTTCCTAATTGTGGTTTAATTATTTTCTTCATACGGCTAATATACAGCGCATAAAGGGTGTGCTCAAAGGTGTGCGCAGTTTAGTTATTTGTAGTTTATTTGTCTTTATTTCATTTTATGTCTTTATAATAAAAATGATGTTATATCATTAATTTTTAATGATTTAGGTGTTTTTGAGATTAAATGAAATAAAGTAATTTCTTCCTGGAGGCACCACCATCAAAAACCCGATTCAATTGAATCGGGTTTTTTGGTTTTAATATTCAAGTTTATTCTCCTCATTTTTGCCAGAATACTTTACACTAAAATTTTGTGACTTTAAATCTGCTGTTAAATAAGCGTAGTGACCTTCATTATTCCAAGCTATAGATATTTCGGACTCAGAGGTTGCATTTAATTTAATTTGCCCTTGAAAGGCCATATGATTGTTTCTTAGTCTTATTAATTCTAACTGATTCAAGACGGATTTTTTTTGTATTCCAAGCGCAACATTCTTATTGCTTAAAGTAGTTCTATTTATTTCTTTATGACCTCCACTACCTGCCTTCTCTACTGCTTCATAATCATTCCTACCTTCAAATATATCTAAATACCATATCTGAGGTATACCTGGCATAAACAACTGAATTGCTCTAGCCAATAGCATTTTTCTAGAATCTTCCCCTAGAGCACTAAAATAAGTTGCATTAATTTGGTAGTAGGAAATCTTTTTACCATCTGGTCCATACAGGTTTTTAACCTTTCCTCCTCTCTCAATAATCAAATCCATTAAGGACTCAATCTCAGAATCTTGCAATAGGCCTTCATAATAACTTCCATCAATTTCCTTTCCCTTTAAATCCAAAACTGGAATTCCGTCATGACAACCCAACATATTTACCACATTGTAGCCATTATTAACAATCTCATTTATCCATTTCAATAATGGTTTGTTTGTTTTACATTCTATAGTATGAATTAATAATCCTGGTAGAAAAAAATCATAAATCTGAAATCCTCGATCGGCTACTTCTTTATGTAATTTTGACCCATATTCAGCATGGATTTCTGGTAATAAGGTCAAATTATTGCTATCGGCTATTTTCTTAATTCGATCTAAATAGTGCCATGTTCCTGGATTATTGAAGAAATTTGATTCGCCAATAGCTTTGTGCAAATATGCAAAAGCATCTAATCTCAATATTTTACAACCAAACGTTTTTAATTTTGCCAAAGTTTCTTCATAAAACTGCCATACAAGTTCTGACTTGGCATTAACATCCATTTGACCTAGGTAACTCCTGTTTTTATTTAGTATTTGAACTACAGACGGTTTGAATTTTTCAAACTCACCAAAATCGATATTTTCTAAATCTTCGGTATGCTTAAGACTTGTATTAACGAGATGGCATATAGATTTTGCGGTATCCTGAGTTAACCCTTCAATTTGAATTAAATCATCATATTTTAAAGGATTATATGATACTTTCTGATAGAATGTATTCCAGTAAGGTTGCTCCGTACCGTCAGGAAAAACCACATTTAATATCGGAAGACCTGACTTTCTCATAAACAACTTGTCCAAATACTCTTTATTTGGGATGACAACACCATCTTCATTCATTGCACCATGGTCTTGCCAAAACACATTCCAATTAATAAAAAAGTCCTTGTATTTTGACTGCGCACCATTTTTCAATAAATCTTTAAACTGTGGAGAAGCAACAGAAAGGTGATTTAATACTATGTCAAACTTTAAATCAATGTTGAGTTCTTTTAGATTCTTAAGATCCTCTTCGGTCACAAGGTCTTTATTTAAATTATAGTCTATAATTGAAAACCCTCTATCTAAATCACTATTGAAAAAAGTAGGTAAAACATAAAACAGGGAAAAAGCATCTTTAAACTCAGGCAGCTTCAACATTTTCACAATATCATTAAGAGCTTCACCGATACTGTCCGGATATGCATTAAGCATTACACCATTAAAATGAGATACTTCATTGATTTGGTTTTCTATGTTGTTCATAATACTGAAGTTAGTTTAGATTATAAATTTACAATTGATAACAATGGCATTGAACAAAAATTAGGTAAAACTATTTTAATTTTTAACGAAAAGCATTTCGTTCTTTTATTATTAATTCCTTTATGCAATTCACGATGCCTTAAATCGTTTTTTTATATATTGGTAAGCAATACTAACTAACTTATAAATAAATGCTCTCAATTATCTCCTTTATTGGATTTACGGCACTTGTTGCTGTAATTGCATGGTATGCAACACGAAAAACAGATGAATCTTCAGCAGATGGTTTTTACTTGGCAGGTAGAAGCCTTGGAGCCCTAACGATAGCAGGTTCCTTGCTTTTAACCAACCTTTCTGCAGAACAGATTGTAGGGTTGAATGGATCTGCTTTTAAGGAGGGTCTTATGGTTATGGCTTGGGAAACTTTGGCTGCCATTGCCATAATTTTTGGAGCAATATTTTTATTACCAAAATATCTAGGTTCTGGGATTACGACTATTCCTGAGTTTATTGAAACACGATTCGACAAACAAACCAAAGCTTTATTATCCTTATTATTCTTGATAGCATATACAATTGTTTTGCTACCAACTATACTTTATTCTGGTTCACTAGCTTTTAGTACCATGTTTGATTTGCCCGAGATGTTAGGGATGTCTCAAAATGGAGTCATTTGGATTTGCGTATGGAGTATTGGTATTATTGGTGTAATTTATGCAATTTTTGGTGGTTTAAAGGCAGTTGCAGTTTCCGATTTAATCAATGCAATAGGATTATTGGTTGGTGGATTATTAATACCAATTTTTGGTTTGTTACTTATTGGAGACGGTAGTATTGGTGATGGTTTAAGCACCTTATTTAATAGCAATCCAGAAAAATTTAATGTGCGTGGTGCAGTAGATTCTTCGATACCATTCGGAACACTTTTCACAGGTATGATGCTAGCACAAATATATTATTGGGGCACAAACCAATCTATACTGCAACGTGTTTTTGCAGCAAAAAGCCTCAAAGAAGGTCAAAAAGGAATGCTACTTGCTGCATTTGTAAAATTCATAATCCCAATAGTGGTAGTATTACCTGGTATTATTGCATGGCACGTTTTTGATGGCAACTTAGAAAACGCAGACCAAGCTTACCCAGCCCTCGTTAAAAAAGTATTACCAACAGCTTTTTTAGGCTTCTTTGCAGCTGTATTATTTGGTGCTGTTCTTAGCTCATTTAATAGCTTATTAAATAGTAGTGCTACTCTTTTTGGATTTGACTTATACAAACAATATTTTAAGAAAGATGCTACAGAGAAAGAAACAGTAAAAGCGGGAAAAAAATTCGGTTTAATTGTAGCTGCAATAGCAATGCTCATTGCGCCATTTATTGCAAATGCACCAGATGGTTTATTTAGTTATATCCAACAATCTTTAGGTAGTTTAAGTGTACCTATTCTTGCAGTAGTGCTAGTTGGTGTTTATACCAAAAAAGTCCCTGCTATAGGTGCGAAATTAGTCCTATCTGTGGGTGTAATTTTATACTTAATAAGCTTAATAGTCTTAGAACCCTATTTTAGAGGTGCCGCAGAAGTGCAAGCTATTGCAGATGGCATATCAAATGCTGGTGAAATAAGTATTATTAAAGCAAACGCCTACCCACATTACCTACACGTAATGGGAATATTGTTCGTACTTAATATTTTAGTTATGCTTTTACTTGGTAAAATAAAACCAAAGAAGGACGAGTATATTCCTAAGCAAACAGAAATTATTGATACTACACCATGGAAACATGCCATAACCGTTAGTATAATAATCGCAATATTGGTTTTAACGACTTACTTTATTTTCTAAGAATTCTAGATTCGTATTTATGAAAAAGACTTGGTGGAAAGAGGGTATTGTCTATCAGATTTACCCTAGATCTTTTAATGACACTTCAGGAAATGGTTTAGGTGATATTCCAGGTATTACGGAAAAGCTTGATTATATAAAATCATTAGGTGTAGATATTATTTGGCTATGTCCGGTATATAAATCACCAAACGATGACAATGGGTATGATATATCTGATTATAGAGCTATATCTGAGGAATTTGGAGGTTCTAGTGCATTTGATGAGTTATTAGAAAAAATGCATGAAAAAGGGCTTAAACTAGTTATGGATCTAGTATTAAACCATAGTTCTGACGAACATGAGTGGTTCAAGGAATCTAGAAAATCTAAGGACAATCCCTACAGAGACTATTACTTCTGGAAACCGGCTAAAAATGATAAAGAACCAAATAATTGGATTTCATTTTTTAGCGGATCTGCTTGGCTAAAGGATGATATTACAGAGGAATACTTCTTACATCTCTTTACCAAAAAACAGCCCGATTTAAATTGGGAAAATCCTAAAGTACGGAAAGAAATACATGATATTGTAGAATTCTGGTGTAAAAAAGGAGTAGATGGTTTTAGAATGGATGTGATATCTCTTATTTCTAAACAACTTGATTTCCCAGATACCGAATATCCAAAAGACTACGGTAGAACTATAAAAAACTACTATGCTAACGGCCCACGTATTCATGAATACCTTAATGAGCTCAACAAAAAAGTATTGTCTAAATATGATATTATGACTGTTGGCGAAGGCCCTGGAATCGACTTGAGTAATGGGTTAGAATACGTGCATGAAGATAGAGATGAGCTCAACATGATTTTTCATTTCGACCATATGTTTATTGATAATGGTGCAGGTGGTAAATACGACCCAATTGATGTACCTCTTCCAAAGTTTAAAAAAGTATTTAATGATTGGGACAAAAAACTTAAGGACAAAGGATGGGGAAGTATATTTTTAGGAAATCATGATTTTTCTCGAATGGTTTCTCGGTTTGGGGATGATGGTTTTAAACATCATGCTAATTCGGCAAAATTACTTGCCATGCTATTACTTACCATACGAGGTACAACATACATCTATCAAGGTGATGAAATAGGCATGACAAACGTTGCTTATCCATCTATAGACTACTATAATGATGTTGAAACTTTGGGCAGTTGGAAAGAAGCAGTTAAGAGAGGCGAAAACATGGATGAATTTTTAAAACTAGTTCATAGGCAAAGCCGAGATAATGCAAGAACACCAATGCAATGGAACAATAAAATAAATGCCGGATTTTCAGACTCCAATCCTTGGTTAAGGGTTAATCCAAATTATGAAAAAATAAATGTTGAAAATCAAGAAAATGACCCTAATTCTATATTGAATTTTTACAGAAAAATGATTGCAATTAGGAAGACTAATAATGTGCTAGTATATGGCGAATATATTTGCCTAAATGAAGCAGATGAGAATCTGTTTGTATACAAACGTTGGGATAAATCAGATCTCTATATAGTTCTCTTAAATTTCAGCGATGAAACTCAAACGACAGAACACATTGATACAGATATTAAAGCATCACATTTAGTTATTTCAAATTATAACCACAATCACTCTTTTATTAATCTAAGACCTTGGGAGGCTCAACTGAGAAAACTATGATTATAGCGCTTTGATCTTAATGTCTTTAAACCAAACCTTATCACTGTGGTCTTGCAGTCCTATGTGACCGGTTTTATATTTTCCAAACCCTTCCCAGTCTTTGAATTTAGAATTTGCCACCATATTATCCCAGCCCTCTCCATGTAAAGGAAAATCCATGACTTGAGTACCATTCATTGATATTTTGGCAATATTTGCATCTTGATTAACTTCAATTACACAGAGGTTCCACTCTCCTGCAGAATTGATATGCTCATCAGGGCAACCAATCATATCATATAAAGAACCAGCTTTGTGTGTCCCATTTGCAACGAATGAATCAGGATGACGTTCATTATCTAAAACTTGAATTTCAGGGCCGGTCATATAGGCCTCAGTGTATTTTTTATCTTCATGTACACCCCAGAAAATTCCACTATTTCCACCTTCTGAAACCTTCCATTCTAATGAGAGAATAAAATTAGTGTAAGTGTTTTTAGTGATTATATTTTTACCACCTTCTTTTCCTGGTGTAAAAGCCATAGCACCGTCTTCAATAACCCACTCTGGATACATATCTTCAGCCAAATAGCCTCTCCACTGATCTAATGATGTTCCATCAAACAAAATTTCCCATTCATTTTCATTTTTTTCCATTTCTGTAATCTCTACGGTTTCTTCAACTGTTTCTTTTGTAGTTTTTGTACTGTCCTTACATTGCATTAGCCCAATTGATATTACACCTAATACTGCTATTAATTTAATTTTCATAGATTTTAATTTAATCCTAATATTTCTCTTAATTGATTTTCGTCTTTATCATCACCTCCGGCAAAATCATCAAATGATTTTGTTGTAGCCTCAATAATATGATCATTAATAAATTTAACTCCTTCTCTTGCTCCTTGCTCAGGACTTTTTATCACACATTCCCATTCTAATACAGCCCAGACATCACATCCATATTCTGTTAATTTTGAAAATACAGATTTAAAATCTATCTGGCCATCACCTGGAGAGCGATATCTGCCCGCTCTATCTTTCCAATCGTTGTAACCACCAAAAGCTCCTTTTTTACCTGTTGGTTTAAACTCTGAATCTTTAACATGAAAGGCTTTAATGAATTCATGATAATGATCTATATATTTTATATAATCTAGTTGTTGTAGAACAAAATGTGAAGGATCGTATAAGATACTCACACTCTCATGATTACCTGTCGCTTCTAAAAAACGTTCAAAAGTATCACCATCATGTATATCCTCAACAGGGTGTACTTCATAACATGCAGCAACTCCATTTTCTTTAAACACATCTAAAATTGGCAACCATCTATCGGCTAATTCCTTAAATCCTAGGTCTATTAATCCAGCTGGTTGTTGTGGCCATGGATGCATAACTGGCCAAAGTAATGAACCAGAGAATGTTGCATGCGATGTTAAACCTAATTTATTGCTAACAACTGCAGCCTTTTTCATTTGATCTGTGGCCCATGCCGTACGCTCTTTGTACTTACCCTTTAAATTTTCAGGTGCAAAAACATCAAACATAATATCATGTGCAGGATGAACCGCAACCAACTGACCTTGAATATGCGTACTTAATTCTGTTATTTCTAATCCATAACTATTAATTCTGCCTTTAAATTCATCACAATATGTATCACTTTCTGCAGCAATATCTAAATCAATAATATGCTTATCTAGTGTGGGAATTTGTATGCCTTTATAACCCAAATCACTTGCCCATTTACATAAACCATCTAAGGTGTTAAAGGGTGGACTCTCATCCATGAATTGAGCTAAAAAAATTGCCGGTCCTTTTATTGTTTTCATTATCTAATATTCTTTTATCAATCTTTTAGGCAGTATCAATATTTACCCAAACATTTCCTTGCTTATGAGATTCAACTGCTTTCTCAATAAAATTCATACCACGCAAACCATCAATGATTGTAGGGTATTCACCATGGTCATAATCTTCATTTCTAATCGCTTTGGCAACACCTTTGTATATATTACCCATTGAATCAAAAATACCTTCTGGGTGTCCAGGTGGTAATTTTGTGCCATCTAAAGAAAGATTGCTATTATAGGTATGGCCAGGCTTTAAGACTCGCATAGGGCGACCATCTTCCAATAAATAGAGATAGTTTGGATTCTCTTGTTCCCATTTTAAGCCAGCTTTGTCGCCATATATTTGAACTGTAAAATTATTCTCTTCACCGGTTGCAATCTGACTTGCCCTAATCACTCCTTTAACATTTTCCTCAAATCTTATGAGTACGGTTCCATCAATATCCATTTGGTTATCTTCATATAAATAATTTAAGTCAGCTAAAATCGAATTAACTCTTAGTCCAGACATATATTCTACCATGTCAAACGCATGAGTACCGATATCTCCAATACAACAGCTTATACCTGATTTTTCAGGATCCAGTCTCCAAGTAGACTTACGTTTTTCCTTATCATGAATTATGGGATTTATCCATCCTTGATAATATTGTGCATCTATTTTTTGAATCTTTCCAATATCGCCATTTGCAATCATATGGCGCATTTGCCTTACCATAGGATATCCTGTATAAGTATAGGTAACTGCAAATACAGTATTAGCCATTTTTAGAGTTTCATGAAGAATCTTAGCTTCTTCATAAGTAGTTGTCATTGGTTTTTCACAAATGACATTGAACCCATTTTCAAGAAGTTTCTTCGCCATTGGGAAATGGAGAAAATTAGGTGTAAGAATTGATACAACTTCAATTCGTTTATCCTTTGGTAGTTTTAATTCTTCTTCAATTAAAGTATCTAAATCTTTGTATACTTGGTCAGTTGGGATTCCAATTTCTCTAGCAAAATTTAAACTTTCCTCAAGCTTAACATTAAACACACCACCAACCAACTGAAACTTATCATACATTGATGAGGCAACACGATGCAAAACACCAATTAAGGAATCTCCTCCTCCACCTAAAATACCAAGTCTAATTTTATTACTCATTAAATTTATGAATCTTTATATTCTACTTTTTCATTTTTAAATAATAGTGCAAATAATAGTAGGACTACTGCTGCAAATATTGATGGGAACACCCAGATATCTTTCCAGCTATGCAGACCTTCACCAATTAGATTTTGATCAACAATTTGACCAGCCACCCAAAACCCAACTAACATTCCAACACCATAAGTAGCTAAGGTTATTAATCCCTGAGCTGCACTTTTAACTTTTTCACCTGCTTTAGAGTCCGTATAGATCTGACCAGACACAAAGAAAAAATCATAACATATACCATGCAATGCAATACCTATAATTATCATGAAAAATAATTCTCCTGCATTACCGTAAGCAAAAAGTAAATACCTAATTGTCCACGCCAACATTCCAAACAAAATGGTTTTCTTGAAACCGTATTTCTTAAAAAAGAAAGGCAGAAGTAGCATAAACAACACCTCAGACATCTGTCCTAGTGACGCCCAAGCGGTTGAATTTTCTACCTTATACTCTGTTAAATATGGGCTAATGTTTTGATAATAAAATGCCAAAGGAATACATATTAACACAGAAGCCAAGAAGAAAATCAAGAAGTTTCTATCCTTAAGAAGATTCAATGCATCTAACCCTAAAATATCCGAAAGTTTCACTTCCTCTTCTTTACCTCTACTCGGTGGTGTCTTAGGCAAGGTAAAACTGAATAAGCCTAATATTGCTGATGCAATAGCAACCATTAAAAAGGTATTTGACAACATCCCTTTACCAATATTTTCAATTGAGTCCCATTTAAACACGAAACTAATAACAAGTCCAGCTACAATCCACCCTACGGTTCCCCATACTCTTACGAATGGGAACTGTTTTGCAGGATCGTCCATTTGATTAAAAGAAACTGAATTGACTAAGGCTAATGTTGGCATATAGGCAATCATATAACCTAATACGTACGGATAGAATGCATTAAAGTCAGTGGATTGAGACATTAAATACATTAATACCGCTCCTATTAAATGTAATATCCCTAAAATCTTTTCTGCATTAAAAAAACGGTCAGCAATTAAGCCTATAATAAAAGGTGCAATAATCGCACCCCAAGATTGAGTAGAATATGCCATTGCTGTCTCTGCACCAGATGCACTTAAGTTGTTACCCAGAAATGATCCCATTGTAACAAACCAGCCTCCCCAAATAAAAAATTCGAGAAACATCATAATGGAAAGTTTGGCAGATGTAATTGATTTCATTTAATTTTTAGTTTAGTTAGCATGCTTTTTCAATAAGGCCAATGTAGCTCTAATACCGTCACGTTCATTCAAGGTCTCGTGCTCATATTCTACACTGATATAACCATCATAGCCTGAATCCTTGATAATTTGCATAAACCTTTCAAAATCCAATGTAGTTTCGTTTCCATTTTCATCAAACTCATAGGCTTTAGCACTTACTGCTTGTGCTTTTTTCATCAATTGTTCAAATCCCTCATATTTATCAGGATATACCTCAGCACAATCGCTCCATTTTTCATTCGTTACTCTCTTGATACACCAATTACCAAAATCAGCAAGAGTACCACAATTTGGAAGATTTATTTTTTCTATCACTGGCATCAAAATCCTTGGGTCAGATGAATACCAACCATGATTTTCAGCAAGAACACTTATATTTTTTGTCGCAGCATATTCGGACAAACGTTTCAGACCATCATATGTTGTTTCGGTCCATTCCTTTGGATCATAAGAACCAAATGTATTCACTCTAATGGCATGACAACCTAAATAGGCTGCAGCATCAACATATTTTTTATGCATTTCTATGGCTTTATCCCTTCTGTCTTTATCGCTATCTGATAAATCACCAGCGTGATCTACCATAATTAATACGTTTTCAATTCCATGTTTTTCGCTTTCTTCTTTCCAGCGTTCAATCACGGCATCTAATCCCATACTGTCAATTTCTTTTTCATATAATTGATTCACCCATTCAACAGCATTAAACCCGAGTTCTTTCGCCACTTTAGGAAAATCAAAGGGATCTAACTTACCAGTTTCAATTTCTCTATGCAACGACCATTGTGCCAATGAATAGGAGTAACTTGTCATCTGATTAGTTTCTTCTAATTTTTCTTCTTTCATTTCAGATTCTTTTTTTTGATTTTGGCAACCCATTAAGATAAAAACACAAAGGGCAAAAGGAATAATAAAATATCGTTTCATTAACTGATTATTAGAATTAAGAAATGAAAATAACCAATTAAGGATGTATTTCTGTTTATTTTTATTCAGTGAAAGAATTTATACAAACAAATTAAGTTTCTGGATATGCTGACAATGATTTTCTAACAAGTTTTCGCTTTCGATATTCATTGGGTGAGCATTTTTCATGCTTTTTAAATACGGTTGAAAAATATTGACTAGTAGTAAACCCACATATATATGCAACTTCACTTACAGTTAAATTACCCTTCTCTAAAAGTATTTTTTTTGACATTTCAAGTCTTCTCATAGTTAAATACCTCATTGGTGTAAGATTGGTCAACTGTTTACAATGATGGGTAAAGCGTGTCAATCCAACACCTGCACTTCTTGACATTTTTTCTATAGTCCAATCTTCTGATAAATTCTTGTCAAGTTCTTTCAAAAAAAACTGAACACTCCTTGAGCTATCGGTTAGAGATTCGTTTAACTCTATATCTTCGGTCTTAAGCAAGTCTAATATTAAGATAAGTAAATAATTTACCAGTAGTCTTATTCTCGATGCATTGCTCCCATTTCTATCGGTATTTACAGCAACATTAATTCTCTTAAAACAATTACGGATCTTATTATCCGTCTTTAATATTGATTTTTCATTTTGCCTTAAAAAAATAGTCAGTTGTTTTAAATCTTCCTCAGTCAATGTAATCCAATCAGGCCAAACCCAATCCTGATGTGGTCGCCTAACACCTAAATCAATAATTACCCAATAAAATTTACCCATCCCAATATTTGGATTGCCGACTTTATGGGCTTCCCAAGGTCTTGTGATTGTTAAATGATTAGGTGTTAAAAGAACTTCTTTATTTTCTTGTGAATACGGCATAGTACCTGACTCCAAAAAATGAAACTCAATACCTTCATTCCTGTGCCAATCCAAACCCCAATCCTGTGGCTCATTAGCATCCCAATACCCAATACTATTTAAACCTAAAGTATTGCCGTCTAATCTGTCTCCAGGATAGGTATGCCGTGCTAATGCTTTAAACTTTAATTTATTTCTTTGGAACGCATCAATTAAGGGTAGACACGTATCTGCATGGTAGACAACACCATCTGCTCTAAATGGCTCAATTTTCTGTATGTTTATTTTCACTGAAATATTTTAAACAAATATAACTTGTAAATTAACTAATTTTCTTTTTTCAAAAAATATTTTTGATGTTTTCTGAGCATTCCATAATATTATTAAACTATTTTTATGAATTCGTCTTTTATACTAAACTAACAATATGAATAACAACACTAATAAGAGCACAACCCAATATGACGCAATTGTTGTTGGCACAGGAATTTCTGGAGGCTGGGCAGCCAAGGAATTATGTGAAAAAGGGCTAAAAACCTTAGTTCTTGAACGAGGCAGAATGGTAAAACATATTGAGGACTACCCAACGGCCACCTTAGATCCTTGGGATCTACCTAATGGAGATAGACCGACTCAAGATGACATTAAAAGACAAGAAAAACAAAACAGAACAGGCTACACAACACGACCATCTCGCAAACATTTCTTTGTTGATGATATGGACCATCCCTATAACGAGGATAAGCGTTTTGATTGGATGAGAGGTTATCATGTTGGTGGAAGATCATTGATGTGGGGAAGACAGAGTTATAGACTTAGTGATATTGACTTTACCGCAAATATGAAAGATGGAAATGGTGTTGATTGGCCTTTACGATACAAAGACTTAGAAAAGTGGTATGATTATGTTGAGGATTACATTGGTGTAAGTGGTGAAAATTTAGGTTTAGAACAGTTACCTGATGGTAAGTTTTTAAAGCCAATGGAACTCAATTGTGTCGAAACCCATCTAAAGGAAAGTATAGCAGATAATTTTGATGATAGAGTGCTAACTATTGGTCGTACTGCTCATATTACAGAAGGTACAAAACCAGGTCAGGGCCGAATGAATTGCCAATACAGAAATAGATGTATGAGAGGTTGTCCTTTTGGAGCTTACTTTAGTAGCAACTCCTCAACATTACCTGCCGCAGAAGCAACTGGTAATATGACTCTGAGACCACACTCCATTGTACATGAAGTTATATACGATGATGCTACGAAGAAAGCAACTGGTGTAAGGGTTATAGATGCTGAAACAAATGAGACATTTGAATTTAATGCCAAAGTGATTTTCTTATGTGCGTCTGCAATTGCTTCTACCTATATTTTGATGAATTCAAAATCTGATAGATTTCCAAATGGATTAGGAAATGACTCAGGGGAACTTGGTCATAATTTAATGGATCATCACTTTAAAGCAGGTGCTTCCGGTAAATTTGATGGTTTCCAAGACAAGTACTATTCTGGTCGCAGACCAAATGGAATTTATATACCTAGATTTAGAAATTTAGGTGGTGATACTGATTCTAAAGACTTCATAAGAGGTTATGGCTATCAAGGTGGTGCAAGTCGAGGTGATTGGTCTGAAAGTATAAGAGAGCTTAGTTATGGTAAAGAATTAAAAGAAGCCATTTTAAAACCTGGTGGATGGACTATGGGATTAACCGGGTTTGGTGAGACACTACCTTATCATGAGAATAGAATGTATCTGGATTATGATAAAAAGGATAAATGGGGATTACCTACTGTGACCTTTGATGCAGAATTTAAAGAAAATGAAATCAAAATGCGCAAGGATATGATAGCACAAGCTATGCAGATGCTTGAGAAAGCTGGCTTTAAAGACATAGAACCAATGGACTCAATAGGTGCTCCAGGTCTTGGAATTCACGAAATGGGTACAGCTAGAATGGGAAGAGACCCCAAAACATCAGTTCTCAATAAATACAATCAAGTGCATAGTGTGAAAAATGTCTATGTAACTGATGGTGCAGCAATGACTTCGGCGGGTTGCCAAAATCCATCATTAACTTATATGGCATTAACTGCAAGAGCGGCTGAACATGCTGCTAACGAACTGAAAAAAGGGACACTATAAAAATATCAGAATCATGAAAAGAAGAGATGCAATTAAAGGATTAGGATTATCTTTTGGAGCTTTGCTTGTTGGATCAAGTGCATTGAGTTTATTACAAAGTTGTTCCAAAGAAACTGGTCCAATATGGGAACCCGTGTATTTTGATAAGAATCAAACC
This sequence comes from Winogradskyella vincentii, assembly GCF_020166345.1. Lineage (GTDB taxonomy): Bacteria > Bacteroidota > Bacteroidia > Flavobacteriales > Flavobacteriaceae > Winogradskyella > Winogradskyella vincentii. Next base: position 407,664 of record NZ_JAIUJS010000001.1, read on the forward strand.
CAATTGCTTAATAAGATTACGGATATTATATTGCCTAAAACTGTCGATTCTCCAAGTGCAACTGAAGTAAATGTTCCTCAGTTTATCGATAAATTTGTAAAGGAAGTATATGAGGTCGAAGCACAAGACGTCTTTAAACAAGGGTTTACTAATCTTTGTAATGTTCTCTTAAAAAATACTGCTTTGGAAGACCTTAATGATGTTAAAACAGAAGACATAGAAACTGTATTAGCTCAAACATTAAAGATTAGCAAAGAAGAAGAGAAAATATTTTGGGAATCTTTTGAAGAGGCCATACAAAACGAAAAACCAATTTCTGATGAAATGGCTTCTTACGTTGCACTAAATGATATACGAGGACTATGTATTTTTGCCTACACCAATTCTGAGACTGTTGGTAAAGAGATATTGGTTTATAAGCCTGTACCTGGCAAACAAGAGGGTTGTATTGACCTTAGTGAAACGGATGGCAAAGCATATTCGTTATTCTGGTAAAATCAAATATTTAGTAATGTCCAAGTTTATAAGATACACCCTTGTTGGTGCTCTTGCTATAAGCATTCTGGCTTGTAAAAAAGAAACTAAAAGAAAGGTTGAAAATAAAAATCAATGGGTGAATTTACTTTCTAAAAACAATTTGGATGATTGGATTGTAAAAATAAAAGGTCATCCAGTTGGGTATAATTTCAAAAACACATTCAAAGTTGAAGACTCTATTCTAAAAGTAGATTACTCCAAGTATAATGACACTTTTAATAACACCTTTGGTCATATCTACTATAAAAAACCTTTTTCAAATTATAAACTGCGATTAGATTATAGATTTTTAGACAATCAAGTTACGGATGGTGAGGCTTGGGCATATAAAAACAGTGGTGTGATGATTCATTGTGAAGATCCAAGTCAAATTGGATTAGATCAAGGATTTCCAGTTTCTATTGAGGTTCAATTATTAGGAGGTAATGGAATTGACCTTCGCCCAACCGCTAACCTATGTACTCCAGGTACTCATGTTGAAATTGATAATCAATTAGTTACTGATCATTGTATTAATTCTACTTCAGAGACATATCATGATGAGCAATGGGTTCACTTAGAAATTGAAGTTTACCAGGATTCTATTATTAAACACTTTATAAATGGCGCGAAGGTTATGGAATATACCAAACCTACATATGGTGGTGAGTATTCCTCTGACTTGTCTAAATCTATTGAGGGTAAACCAGTAAAATCAGGCTATATTTCTTTACAAAGTGAAAGCCACCCAATACACTTTAAAAATATTGAATTACTGGAGTTAGATTAACCCTAATCTTCTAACCAATTTTTACTTCGGTTTACAGCTTTATGCCAAAGTTTAATGAGCTTTAATTGGCCTTCCTTATTTGTTTGAGGTTTAAAGGTCTTATCTTTTTCCCAATATTCGCTGAGTGCATCTTTACTCTTAAACACACCAACAGCCAATCCGGCTAAATATGCTGCACCTAAAGCTGTTGTCTCCAAATTAGTAGGTCTTACAACATCACAATCAAAAATATCCGATTGTATTTGTAACAATAAATTATTTGCAGTTGCACCACCATCAACTCGTAATTCTGTAATGTGCATATTTGAGTCACTTTCCATAGCTTTTACAATATCGTAAACTTGAAGCGCAATTCCTTCTAATGTTGCTCTAGCAATATGACCTTTAGTGGTTCCTCTTGAAATTCCCATAATACTTCCTCTGGCATAAGGGTCCCAATATGGCGCTCCCAAACCTGTGAAAGCCGGAACAACCACAACATTATCACTATCTGGCACTGAACTAGCCAAAGCTTCGATTTCACTTGCATCATCAATGAGATTAATCCCATCTCGTAACCATTGCACAGCTGCTCCACCAACAAATACACTTCCTTCTAAAGCGTATTGTGTCTTGCCGTTAATTTGCCAAGCAACCGTAGTTAAAAGATTGTTTTGTGATTTTACAGGTTTTTTGTCTGTATTCATTAATAGAAAACAACCTGTACCATAGGTGTTTTTAACCATACCTTTCTTTGTACAAAGCTGTCCAAATAATGCAGCTTGTTGATCACCAGCAATACCACATATCGGAATTTTATGGTCAAATATTTCCGCATGTCCATAAACTTCAGAAGACGACTTAACTTCTGGCAATACTGACTTTGGAATTTCAAAAAGTTCTAAAAGTTCATCGTCCCATTTTAAAGTATGAATATTAAATAGCATGGTTCTTGATGCATTACTAACATCAGTAACAAATACTTTACCTTTTGTTAATTTATATATCAACCAGGTATCAACGGTACCAAAACATAGCTTCCCGTTCTTTGCAAGATCCGTTACACCAGGCACATTGTGCAATATCCATCTTAATTTGGTCGCAGAGAAATAAGCATCAATTATTAATCCAGTTTTTTCTTGAATTAATTCTTCTTGACCAGTAGATTTGAGCTCATCACAATAGGATGCCGTTCTTCTATCCTGCCATACTATCGCATTATATATGGGCTCGCCTGTTTCCTTATTCCAAACTATCGTAGTTTCTCTTTGGTTAGTGATACCTATTCCTGCAACATCATTCGCGGATGTACCTTTCGTAAATACTTCATTAATAGTCTTGAGCTGTGACTGCCATATAGCTTCGGGATCGTGTTCAACCCAACCATTTTTTGGAAATAGTTGTTCAAAATCTTGTTGTGCAGTTGCTATAGGCTTTCCTTCAGAATTATATGCAATAGTTCTACTTGATGTTGTCCCTTGATCTAATGCTAAAATGATTTTATTCGACATATTCTCTTAAATTAAATAACCCTTAGCAAGAGTTGTAAATTCTTCAACTTGATTTTGTTTCCAATCTCCAGTTTTATTCAATTCTTTCTGAAGTATAGAAGCAACTTTTTCTGCAATATCAATTGATACCTGCGCATCTAAGAATAACAACCTAAATCGTCTAGCCAAGATATCTTCAACAGTTCTGGCCATTTCAAATCTCGCAGCCCAAATAACTTGGCCTACAGTGTATTCATAATTATGATGTAATTTATTCTTATAGCTTGCATCAGTTTCTATAAATTTTATTAAATGCTTTGCATCACTACCATATACCCAATAAACTCCATTTAATCCTAATTTTTCAATAGTAGAAATATTACCATGAATAGAAAGTGATTTCGTCTTAGTTGAGCCCTTTTTTAAATTATGGGTTTCAATAGCATCGTTAACAACATCTTCACTCATTTCTCTGTATGTAGTCCACTTACCACCGACTATTGTAATTAAGCCACTCTCTGAGTGGATGATTTTATGGCCTCTAGAAATCTCTTTGGTATTACTTTTATCTCCTTCTGGTGCTACTAATGGTCTTAAACCTGCAAAAACTGACTTTATATCATTTCTTGTTGGTGCTTTAGTAAAATATTGAGCTGCTGTTTCTAGTATAAAATCTATTTCTACCTCGAGAGGTTTAGGTTCATAGCTAGGTTTGTCAATTGGTGTATCCGTAGTACCTAATACTACTTTATTATGCCATGGAATTGCAAACAATACACGACCATCACTGGTTTTAGGAACCATCAATGCCGTTTCACCCTCTAAAAAAGATCTATCCAATACTAAGTGAATACCCTGACTGGGTACAATCTTGAGACTCTTCTTTTTTCGTCCTGCTAGTTTTAAAATCTTATTAGCAAACACACCTGTTGCATTAATCACAACATCAGCATTAATATTTAATTCCTCGTCAGTTTCTGTGTCTAAAACAGTAACACCTGAAACCTTATTATCATGGTCTTTTAAAATATCACTAACCCTAAAATGATTTAAGGCTACTGCACCTTGCTCAATAGCTGTTTGTGCTAGGTTAAGTGCAAGTCGCGCATCATCAAATTGACCATCTAAATAGGTCACACCACCATTCAGACCTTTAGGTATGAGGTTCTTAATTTTCTGATTGGCTTTCTTAGCAGATATAATTCTAGAACCACCTAATGAAAGTCTAGCAGACAACCAATCATAAATAGTTAAACCAAAACCGTAATAATATTTAAACCACCAATTATAGCTTGGTATAAGAAAGGTCTGACGTTTAAATAAGTGATTGGCATTTTTCTCCAACAACCCTCTTTCACGTAATGCTTCAATAACTAATTTTATATTTCCTTGAGCGAGATAGCGCACTCCACCGTGAACTAACTTTGTACTTCTACTGGAAGTACCTTTTGCAAAATCATGAGCTTCAAACAATGCTACTTTAAATCCTCTTGACGCTGCATCTACCGCAATTCCCAATCCACTAGCACCACCACCTATTACAACAATATCAAATTTTGAAGTCGTCTTTAGTTGCTTAACCTGTTCTTCTCTGTTGAACATTAATTATGCCTCCTTTATATATTCATTATACATAGCAATTGGAAAAAGTGCAGTCCAACCACAAAAATCTTTTTTTGCTGGCATACCATAAGACACCAAATCTGGTGCATAGTTTTCCCAAAATGTCCCTGTTGCCTCAAAAACGGTCGCTACATTCTTATAGGTTTTTTTCGCAATAGATTTCGCCAAGTCATTTTTTTCATATGCCGTGAGTCCTCTCAAAACCATATAACTTGTTGGTGCCCAAACACCTCCTAACCAATAATCTCCCCAACCCAAATAATCAGGATCTGAAGCAGATAATGCAGGTAATGGCATTTTACGATTAAACTCATTTTCATTAGTTAAAAATGATAAGAATCTTTCTAGTCTTTCTTCGGGAACTACTTTACCCAAAAGGGTCCAATACATTCCTATATGTCTGCGTACAACTTGTTTATCAAATCCTAGATCATAATAAAATCCATCTGCCTCGTTCCAACATTTTTCGTTAATAGCTTTGGCAACCTTTGAATGGAACTTCTCATAATCTTTAATATCACCATTCTCCCCAATAGTCTCTGCCATTTCCTTTAATTGAAGACTATACATAGCCATCTGTGCCGTAAAATCAACTAATCGACCTTGCTTATTCCAAATCCCTTGTTTCGTATTAACATATTCGGCTATAAACGTATTAAGCTTTGTTTCTCCAGAAGCATTCATGGCACTTAACTTCTCTCCAAGTTCATGATGTGTCATACCATTACCTTCAGTAGGTTCCCAGTCTCTTGGTGCCCTTGGTATATTGTCCATTCCCATACCCAAAGTATCTCCATAAAACAGATTATCTTCCATCATGTAAGTGTTTACATGAAATTCGAAATTCTTCTTTAAGATAGGGTACACTTTTTTAATTCGCTCAATATCCTTAGACACTTTAAATATTTCAGATTCAGCCAATGCCAATAATGGTGGATTAATAGAAACCGGGTGGTCTTTTGACCATAATGCCTCACCATTTTGGCGATACTCTCTACATATATAACCATCATCCTCCATTCGGTCATAAAAATTATCTAAGGCTTGATATACTGGTAATTCGTCTAAATGGTATTTTGCAAAACAGCACATAAAACATGTATCCCACAGAAAGATGTTCGGAGAGAAGGCTGCATCAATAAAAGGTTCTTTAAAAAATGGCTCCTCATCACCTCCTCTAACCTTTTTTTTAGTTATCTCAAGTGCTTTGTCATACATTCTTTGGGATAAATCTTTATTGACTACCAGACTAGCATTAACAGAATGTTCAACCTTTTCATCATCACAACCCATTAATAATGAACCAGTACTTACAGCACCTGAAGCTAATGCAATGTTCTTTGCAAATTCTCGTCTTTTCATATTACATAAATAATGTGTTCTACTTTACCCTTAATTTAAACATAGAAATTAATAAGGCAATTAATGTTATACTTAATAAAAATACAAAGCTCATTTTAAGTGTGAAACTATCTGATATGTAACCAATAATTATTGGACCTAACAAAAAGCCTAAAAATCCAACTCCAGTCACAAAAGATATACTTTTTGAAGCTGCAATCCCTTTAGATGTTCCAGCCATTCTAATTAATTCAGGAATAATAACAGAAAGGCCCAAACCAATAATGCCAAATCCTAAAAGGCTAAAAACAAAACTACTTGTTAATACAAATAAATAACCTATTGCCGCCATTAAACACCCTAAGAAAACGATTTTTGCAGACCCTATTTTAGCACTTATGCCATCTCCGAAGAAACGACCAACGGTCATCATAATCGAAAAAATAGTAAATCCAAAACCAGCATAATTATCTGAAGAAATCTCAACCACATCTATTAAATATATTGAACTCCAATGCTCTATAGCCCCTTCATTACCCATGGTAACCATTGCCAAAAAAGCCAGTATAAATAATGGTTTGAATATTTTTAACTGAAATTTACCTTTCTCCTTCTCAACCTCGACTTCTGTCTCCTTAATTTTTAGATATTGATGTGCCAAAAAAAGATTGGTAACAATCACTATCAATGCCATTAATGCAACATGATAAAAAGGAATTTTAAACACACTCATTAGACCAGTTCCAACCAAAGCACCAATTGCACCACCAAGACTAAAAAAACCATGTGCGGCAGACATAATATTAACCCTGTCTCTTTTCTCCATTTCTGAAACCAAGGTATTCATAGCTATGTCCGTTAACCCTGAAAAAATGCCTACTAAAAATAATGAGCCACATAACGCCTCATAAGATGGCATAATAAGCGGTCCAATAAATGCAATACTGAATACACAGACACCGACAATAGTTGATCTGCCTAGACCAAATTTCTTGGTTATAATTGGAACAATTGGAATAAAAAACAACAGTCCAAGTGCTAAACAAAAAAGAGCAAAACCAATCTCTGAATCCGAGAGTTGTAATTTGTCTTTAACTCTTGGGATATAAAGAACCCAAGTGCCAATCATAATGTTTAAAGAACTAAAAACCCAAACTACTGAGAAGTATCGCCAATTTGAAAGAATTAATCGCAATGAATACATTTTTTAAAACATCTTAGGATTTAAAAAGGCTGTCCGGTTCTGTGAGTTGATTCAATTCGTTAACTAATGTCTCATCCAATAATTTAAGTCCGTATTGATATGAAGCATTCATCCAACCAAATCCCTCTTGGGTTATATATTCAAAATCTGTCCCAACGTTACCATACTCAGCAAAAACCTTATGTGTTGCTTCAACAACATCATATTTCTCTGGAATGGTACCATTGTAATCTACCGCATTCCGTGTAATCATATAAAGCCATCTGTAAACTAATTCTTGTAGTTCAGTATTGAAATCATACATTTTTAATGCCTTCCATATGAGCATTTGATGAGGTGCCCAACCATTTGGATAATCCCATTGCCTTTGGATAGCTCCATCAGGCAGATTACTGTTCATTTTTCTTGAAGTTCCCGCAATACCGCCTTTTTCCTTTAGTTGGCGCATTAAAGTATCTACTACTTTATATACATCTCGTGTATCAACTAAACCTGCCCAAAGCGGGAAATAATTTGAAGCACTTTCAAAATGAGTCTGGCTTTTTGTTCTAAAATTATAGTCAAAATACTGAGCATGCTCTTCATTCCACATTAATTTCTGCATACATTCGGCTCTTTCTTCCATAATTTGAAACCAATATGTACTATGCCATCCTTCAAACTCACCATCAAAATAATTTTCTATTAAATGCGCAAAGTCAGATTCGTATTTGTACAATAGACTATTTAAATCAACCGTATTCAAATCTGCACAGACATCATCTAATCTCCAAGACGTATCATGACCAGATTCTCGTAAACTTCTATCATGTACAAAATAACGATCTAATTCTTCATTGATAATTGCTCCATCTTGGTACATTTTAGCGAATTCTCTTATAGAAATTCCCTCTTTTTCTGCATACTTCTTCAATTCCTCATCAAAATGTCCTTCCTCACATTCTGGTGGCATACCAATTCCTTCAGCTCTATATCGATTTAGTCCATTTGAAGTGAGTCTTTTTCCCTCAACCATCCAAACGGTCTCATATTCTTTAATAGCTGTTTTTAAATGAATTGCAAGCCAACCTTTATCTTTAGTTACTTCAAAGATTTCGGAAATTAAACTACTGTAAAATGGAGGTTGTGTTCTAGTTAGGTAATAACTTCTATTTGCATTTAATATTTTGCCATAGTTCTCAATTTGATACTGAAAATTATCTGCCATAGCTTTTGCTAAATCTACTTTACCATCACATAACAGACCAACAGCCTCAAAATAGCTATCCCACCCATACATTTCATTAAACCTGCCACCAGGAACAACAAATGGAACACCTTTTACCTCATTATTTTCAACCTCAAGTTTTAGGCTTAAAATACCAGGTTGCTCATTTATAGATTTTACATATTCTGGTGTAATTTCAGTTGGAAGCTTTACTGCTTTTATTGGCAATTCCTTTTCTAGAGCATTGTAATAATCAAAAGCTAAACTATCACCATTTGGCACATATACTGGAAGGATTTCGGCAGTTAGGCTTTCATTTTTTGAATCTGAAATAAGCCCTTCAATCCCAGATTTATCCATTCGTCTAGTTAAGCCTTTCCAATAGAAATCGCGTATCATACGAGAAATTCTTTTGGTGGGTAATTCATCAATAAATTCTTGATTTACAAAAGCCTCAGATTTACCTTGTTGTTTTTGAATTACAAGTTCTTGTAACAAATTAGAAAGCTGATAAGTCCCTTTGATTATTAATTTTTCACCGCTATTTGACAACAATTCAAATTGCTTTGGCCCATTGTCTTCAATGGTGATTTTTTTATCACCATCAGTATCTTCTTGTTCTAGAAGTTTTGATAATATATCATCAATATCAACTATCATGATTGTCTTGTTTTTTAATAAGACGTTTAATTATTAAAACTGAAATAACCAATAAGGCGATTGGTATAATTAAGAAATAAAAGGCATTTACACCTCCAATATGTTCAAACAATGTACCTACTATTCTAGACCCTAAAGTGCCACCTAAGGCAGAAAAAATTATAATAAGCCCTGACATTGGAGAGTGAAGTCGTTTTGGTAAATGACTTAATACTGTTGAATTTAACAAAGGATAAATTGGCGCAATAAAAAGACCAATTAAGGGTAAAATAAATCCTAATAATGGTACGTCACCTAACCCATTTAAAACTACCGCATTCCCCTCCATCTTGAGCTGTGGTAAAACACTTAATAATATTACTACCGAAATTATAGAACATACTATAACTATTTTTTCCCAGGCAATTGATTTAGAAACCCAGCCTGCAATGAATCTTCCAAGTGCTAAAGAAATGGCAAGAATGGATGCCATCTGTACACTCAAAACTTCAGAAAATGAAAATATTTTTTCATTAAATCTCGGAAGCCATGTCATTATTCCTTGTTCTACCATCACAAAAAAGAAGGCAGAAAAAATAAAAACTAATACTAAGGGCATCACCAACAAACCCGCTGAACTTTTTATATCGTCTACCACACTTTTACCAGAAGTTTCTATTGGTATATTAATCTTAGAAAAAAGCAGTAACACAAATGAAAGTGCTATTATTACGCATAATACAGGATAAACCTGTAGCCATGCATCAGGATCAGTATCACTATAAAAAGCTGGGAATAAAAAGTAAGCACTAGCTATACCAACCATAAAGAATCCTTCTACAGAACTCATTAATGCAGAATGTTCCTTTGGAGTATCTGTTACAACACCAATAAGGCTATAAACAGATAATTTTATTAGTGCAAAACTGACACCAACGGTTAGAAACAAAACTTTAGCGGTATCGAAGGTGTTTCCGTAATACATACCTAAACAACCAAAAAAAACTATTACCAATGCAACAAGCATTGCACGTTTATAGCCAAATCTTGGTAAAAATGATGCCACTAAAAATGAGACAAATGCAATTGGCAAATCTTTAAATGCTTCTAATAGTGATGCGTCAGACTCAACAACTCCATAGACATTAATAGATTTAGCAATTACAATTCCAACACTATTAAGTAAAATGGCAAATACAAAGTAATTGAGGTATATTGATAATTTAATGCTAAAATTCTTCATAACTCAAATCCTTTAATTTTCTTCAATATCTACTTCATCAACAGAGGTATTAGGTTCGTTAAGTCGCAAAGCCAGTACAGCTGCTATAACAAAGAAAACTCCGGCAAACATAATAGCATTTGTTGCTACACCGCCTAAAAGATACTTGTAGATTGGCCCAAATGATAAGGTTTGTATTCCCATAGGAATTACTATCATCATGTTTAAAATTCCCATATAAACCCCACGTCTCTCTTGAGAAACAACCTTTGAGACCATAGTATAAGGTATTCCCATCATTGCTGCCCAACCTATACCAAATAAGACCATTGGAATCAATACCATATTTGGATCTTGGATATTAGGAATTGAGAATAAAGCTATTGCCGTTCCCACCAAACTTAATGCATATACTTTTTTACCACCAAACTTCATTGTTAAAGGGACCAATGCTAATGCAACCAACATTGTAACTACGTTATATGTTGTATTCATTTTTGCCGCTTGCGCTGCAGCCTCAGATGTAGAATAGTTTAAAGTTTGCCTAAATAATGGTGTTATGAATTGCCAATAAATAAATAGCGCATACCATTGAAAAAGATATACACCTGCAATCTTCCACATGAATTTTGGCATGTCCTTAATGGCATCAATAATTTCAGTAAATGGTTCTTTTACTCTATGCGCAAAACCAAGACTTTTACTATGATTTATGTCCGCAAGTTCTTTATCTGTTGGCGGAATTTCTGGTGTTTTTAGCACGGACCATAGAATAGTAGTTATGGACAGAATCCCACCTATATAAAATGAATAGTACAGCCATTGTGGTATTTTACCTGCAACTTCTATATCTCCACCAAACCACTTTTGGAATAATATAATTGATCCATTAGCCAAGAGAATACCAGCACCCACAAATAAACTTTGCATTTGATACCCAAGACTTAATTGTTTCTCTGGTAATTTATCTCCAACAAATGCACGGTATGGTTCCATTGCCATATTATTACCTACATCCAATAGCCATAATAATCCTACAGCAAACCATAGCACTGGACTATTTGGGAATGCAAATAAACAAAGACTGCCGATAAGTGCTCCAATAAGAAAATAAGGTTTGCGTCTTCCCCAACGAGGCGACCATGTTTTATCTGACATTGCACCTATTATTGGCTGAACAATTAATCCTGTAACTGGACCAGCTATATTTAAAATTGGCAACATATCCTCAGGTGCACCGAGATATAAAAATATTGGATTTATAGCTGTTTGCTGGAGTCCAAAACTATACTGAATGCCGAGAAATCCAACATTCATATTAAAGATTTGCCAAAAGGATAATCTTGGTTTGGTTAGTTTCATATTGTTTTTATTAGTTAGTTTCTTTATTAAAACATTATCTATAAATGAAGTGTATTTGATAGCTAAATCAAACTTTCAAATAATTGTTCCAAATTGATAATACAACAGGAATTAACTAGTTGAAACTTCATTTTTAACGAGCATATTAGCATATTTACTTTGCTCATTGATAATATTATGTTCTATTTCTAGAACCTTTTCATTGAAATCATTCATAATGTCTCTTGCACGTTTTACTCTATTGGATTTTGTGTCTATGAATGAGTTTTCAATAAAAACTTTATAAGTAGGATTCTTAAGGAGCATAGTATAGGTACCCTCAACAATACAAAAATCAAAACGGCTAGAGTCTATTGTTTCAGATCCAATAGAATTGTTATCGTAATCCACCAAAGGCTTATTAATTAGACCCTTATTGCTTAAAAATGAACTTAAATGTTTATCTAAAAGCTTTAAATTAACTTCAGATGATCCAACATTGGCGATATCCTCAAGCCTTTTATTATGATTATCTTTTGGTGGTAGGTAAAAATAATCATCACCATGAAATAGATATCCCTTCAATCCTAATTTAGCTTCAATATCTAACAATAAGGCATAAGCCAATGATGTTTTACCAGAACCAGATTCTCCACCTACTGCAATACAACACCGTTTCTTTGAGACAAATTCTGAGTTTAATCTTTCAATTATTTCGTTGTTAGTCTTTTTAAAACTACTATGATATGTAAGCTTATCACCTATCATACTATTTATTCAAACTTCATTTTAAGATTGCTAACTACAAAATTACCAACATTTCTTCCTTGAATCAATCCTTCATCGATTGCAGCCCTATAGTGAATACCGCCATATAATCTACTCACCGCTGCCTCCTCAGCTGCTAGATTAAAAGATTTAAAAGAGCGTACTGGAAGTCCGTATGGTACTTCAGTATCATCATCAAAAGCAAAATTATCTCCAAAAATGGCTGTAAGTGCTGTAGATGCTGCTCCAGAAACAACGGAGTGTCCACTGGTATATTCTGGGAATGGTGGTGTTTGTAAAATTGGCAACCAATCCGGATCTAAATGCTGATTAATTAGTGTTTCTGGTCTTATAAGATTACTTCTGTATTTCTCATCCCAACAACTTATAAATGCATCTGCGATAGCTATTGAAGTCTTAGTATAAGCATTTACAGTTTGCGCTACATTTGAATTTGTGTTTCTCGAGGCTATCTTAACTATACCAATCCAATGTGCGCCTGGAGATATTTTCTTGGTTGCAAACATAAAATGTCCACGAGTAACAGACACAAAAGGATTACAATCCCAAAACTGTGCGATTTCAATTTCTTCTGAGTCATCCCCTTTTTTTGTTATCTCCATACTAACATCATAAACCTCCATGAGTTCTTCATGAAATTTAGAACCTTCTTCCAAAGAAAATTCAGGATGTTTAGTAGGTTTAAACTGAGCTGCAGAATCTAAGACAAAGGTTCTGATTTTATTCCAGTGTGGCTCAATACCATCCATATATGAAGGTGGAGTTGGTTGCCATCTCGATGGATCGTCTGTATCAACCGTGAACTTAGGCATCGTTCTCGTTTGATTATAATTATCTTTATCCATCCACTGTTTAATATGATCTACTACTTCAAAAGCGTAGGTTTTTGCTGTGTTGAATTCAGGTTCATTTTTTTCCTTCCAATCCGAATATAGACTGTCCTGTAACACCTCCATTTTCTCTTCAGAAAAAATAAGTGATTTACTAAGCTCCATATGCGCAATTATTGCCGCTAATTCTAGATTAATATCCTTTGAACTATCTGCTAACGGAATTGCTGAAAGTTCCTTTATCTTGCCTTCCAAAGATTCCATTTCTTGAGTCTTCTGAGCCAAAATTTCGTAGGCTGCAATATTTGGATAAACAAATACTCTACTAGCTACTGGTGGTGAAAATATATCATGGATTTGTATTTCCATCACTTTGTCAACTGATGCATGAAAAACCTCTGGTGATATTACGATTGGTTCCGCTGGTTTACTACAACTTGATACCGCAAATACAATACTTAAAATGTATATATAATGCTTAAATCTCTTCATTTCTCAATCCTTCTTTTTATAGGTTTGTCTTATACGACCTACCATTATTTGAAATAATTAAATATTCGTTTTCTTTTAGTTTAATAATTCTTCTACCTCTAATACCTTTAGGCAATTTGAGGCTTTCATAAGCAATATTATCAATATCGTTAAAGTTAAGTATTCCTCCTGAATTTGAAGACGATTCACCTAACTCTGTTACATAGCTTTTATGATTACCTGTAAATATAAGATTACCATCATCAATTATCATATCCTCTAAAGTACTTAATTGTGCTTGTTTTGGTAAAGGAAGGGGCGAAAAAGTAACTCCGTCATTTAAATATAACATTGATCTTAATTCATAAATATACTTGATATTTATGATTTCATCTTCAGTCTTTTCTGTTAGATCACCTATGCTCGAAACGTTTGCGAATGAATTATAGTCTGTGTATTTTTTTCTTAGATAAGGCATTTGCTCTACCAGTTTATCTTTAGAGGCAAATGGTACGTATGTACCAAAGAAATCATAAAATATGAGCTGATCTAATTTTTCGTTTTCATCAAAGTCATCTAAATACATTTTAACCGGCTTATCTTTTGATGCTTTCCACTTAAAATTAAGGCCAACATTACCAGCAATGATATCGAGATTTCCATCGTTATTTAAATCTGAAATTTCAACACTATTCCACATTCCATTTGTTTCGCCCAATCCAAAATCTTTGGTCTTATCGACGAATTTACCGTCGGCAGTAAAAGACATCACAGTAATTGGCATCCAATCTCCTGCAAGAACCAATTCTACCAAGCCATCATTATTTAAGTCTGCCCATTTAGAATCAGTTATCATTCCAAATCGCGCCTTTGCGTATATTTCAAAAACATTGTTTCCTTTGTTTTTAAGGATATAACTTTGAGGCGATAATCCATAAGCGCCTGGTACAGACCTATTGCCTATAAATAAATCTACCAATCCATCATTATCAAAATCATGACTTGAGACTGTGCCTCCATTAGTACTTATTAACTTTGATTTTAGTTTAGAGAAATTACCCGTACCATCATTTATATAAACCCTGTCTTCTAATAAAGGGTGGCCACTTGGGTAGTCATTCCCACCACTTAAAGCATATATATCAAGATCACCATCGCTATCGATATCTAATGAAATGGCGTCGGTATCTTCATATTTTGAATCTAAATTAAATACATCTGTACTGCTTTTTTCAAAACTCCCATCTTTATTCATAAAAAACAGTACTGGCTTTTGATTTCGCCCACCACCAATAAATAAATCTTTAAGTCCATCTCCATTAAAGTCCGCGTGTACAGCAGATGGTCCTTCCTTTGATAAATTTTCAGGTGCAAGTGCGTCCTGTTCGTAGTCTAAGAATACATTCTCAAAATGCCTAAATGCAAATTCATCATAGTTGGTTTTAGACAGGGAAATATAATCATTATCCTTTGTATTTTCTTTCTCAATAGTTACTCTAGTATTAATTTCAATAGAAGAATTTAAACTTTTAGTTCCATCTAACCAAACTACTTTTACAGAATCGATTTGTTCTTTTTCCCCTAAACCAAAATGAACGTCATTTGTTGAGCTAGACAGATATCCTTTTACTGAAATTTGCTCTTTAAAATAAACCTCATTTCCTGCATAGACATATACCTTGGCACCGTTAGTATTAATTTCATTTTCGCCATTGCGAAGTTTAACTGTAAGAAAGTTATTCTCACTCGTATTTTCTAGAAGTGTAACATTTTCATTTATATTATTGACTACTATGTCTAAATCACCATCATTATCCAAGTCTGAATATGCTGCACCATTTGAGTAAGTTCCTTTATTCTTTGAATCGACAAGTGTAGATTCAAAAGAGAGATTATCCTTATTGGTAAATAGTTTATTAGGCAAATTTTGAGTTGGCATTAAATCAATGAGTTTTAACTCTAGACTATCTTGCTTCGTTTCATTATAATTTGCAAAATCTACAGTACTCAAATATTTAATATAGTCTAAATCATTGGGTCTTTTATAAATCCCATTTGTAACAAAAATGTCATTCAACCCATCATTATTATAATCTAATAACAACGGTGACCAACTCCAATCAGTAGCATGTGTTTCTGTTATTAATGCCGCGTCTACAAAATAATCTCCTTGATTTAATTGCAAGTGGTTTCTAGCATATTGTTGTTGAAAGCCGAATGAGTTTTTTATCTGGTTGATTTTATCTGAATCTTCTCCTCCAGATTTTAAAAATATCTCAGAATCATAAGGCATCATATCTAAGCTATAAATGTCTAACTTACCGTTATTATTAATATCGGCGATATCAACACCCATGGTAAACCTTGACGTATGGTTGAAATATTCTGTACTAGATTCCTTGAAGGTTTTATCTCCATTATTAATATAGAGGTAATCATTCTCATGAAAATCATTACCTACATAAATATCCATGAAACCATCATTATTGACATCTGATGTTGCCAATGCCAATCCATATCCTAAAGCACTACTATAAATGTTTGCCTCTTCAGTAACATCAACAAACTTTGACTGGCCATTAACAGTGGTGTTTTCAAATAAAAGGTCGCCTGATAACTCATCCTTAGCAGTTCTTGTTTTTGAGTTAGCATAAGAATATACGGTGTGAATGGAATGATTCATCAAATACATATCCATATCACCATCATTGTCATAGTCAAAAAAAGATGCTTGAGTAGAAAATCCAGAAAAATTCAATCCATATTTTTCTCCTTGTTCCTCAAATGTATTATTTCCCTTATTTATGTATAACTCATTTGACGAATTAAGTGTTTTATACTTTCCAACTTTACACACGTAAATGTCCAAAAGACCATCATTATTTACATCACTCATAGTTACTCCTGTAGACCATGAGCTATTTTGGCTTATACCTGCTTCTTCTGATATATCCTTGAACTTAAGGTCACCTAAATTGAGATAAAGTTTATCTGGTTTTTGATTTGCGGTTAAATATATATCGTCTAAACCGTCGTTATTAATATCACCTATAGCAACACCACCACCATTATAATAATAAAGAAACTCAATTATATTTAGATCTCCTGTATCTTTTAAATCATTAGAAAATACAAGACCAGAAACTTCGGAAGGGACGGTGTTGAAGGGAGCATTAGCAGTAGTATCTTTAACATTACTCTCTCCTTCTTCATTTGCACAAGCAAAAATTAATAGAAATATTAAACCTATTTTCTTTTTCATATTAATATTTATATACTTCTAGAGTATCATTATTCTTAGCGACAAAGATTTTATCACCAAGAATTTCAATATCCCTAATTTCGCCATTAATCTTTATGCCCTTGCCTGTTTTATGGTTCTTAAAATTATTATCACCTAAGTTTTCTAAGTAGTTTCCAAAAGAGGCATCATACCTTCCAAACTCAGGCATTACACCATTAAGATTTCCGCCCAACAGTATATCTAAATCACCATCCTTGTCAAAATCTGAGGTTGCTATTGCGTAAATTGGCGTGAACTGAACCTCCTTAGGTAAGTCTTTAATTTCGAATTTAAAATCGCCTTCATTAATCAATAGTACAGTTTTTAAATTATTTGCTTCAATAACCGTACTAGTGTTCAACTGTGATTCGGTAAAAATATCATAGATATCTGCATCCTTAAAAGATTCGTAATCTGGATATTTTTTACTTAAATATTTTAATTGATCAACTAAATTATGCCTTAATGCATATGGATATTGTCTCCCATTCTCAGCTGTAAACGTAAGAATAGGGTCTACGTAGCTGTTACCATCAAAATCATTTGCATATAATTTAATAGGGTTACTGGTAGAAGCTCTAAACCTGCTATTAAGACCATGATTACCGACTATTAAATCTTCATCGCCATCGCCATCCAAATCGGCCTTTTCAACGGTATTGTACCAGCCTTTTAAATTTGATAATTTATTGTTTTCAACTTCTTTAAATGTACCATTAGTATTTTTGAAAACCCTCACTCCCATAAATTCACCAACAACAACCAAGTCTTGTGAATTGTCATTATCAATATCCATAAATTGAGCATCAGTGATCATACCTAAGGTCAAGAATTCTGATGCCAAGTCAGCAGATTTTTCTGCAAAGTTACCATTACCATCATTTATCAATAAATAACCTGAAGCAGGATCTCCGTATTTTTTTGGAATTGAACGTTCTCCTACAAATAAATCTAAATCCTTATCACCATCTATATCTGCAACTGTAACTGTACTGCTACTGTGATATCCATTCTGAGTAGGCAATATTTGTTCTGAAACAGTAAAGTTCCCTTTTCCATCATTTATATAAAGTTTGTCTAAATAATTTGGGCTGAATTTTGAAAATTCTATGCCTCCACTACATACATAAAGGTCTAGGTCACCATCAGCATCAGCATCAAAGAAAACACTTTCTCCATCCTCAGAAGCTTTATTAGTATTAAAAACGGAATTATTGCCTTCTACGTAGCGATTATTGTTATTGATAAACAATTTACCAGAATTACCTTTTGATCCACCAATAAACAGATCTTCATTGCCATCTCCATTTACATCTCCAAATGTCATTTTTGGCCCTTCTGTACTCCTCATAAATGGCAACAAGCGCTCTATGTTGAAGTCTACGTAATTATTTTCTTTATGCCTATAATTTATTGTTTCCAAATCCTTAATGAATAATTCTTCGAGCTCTTCTTCAGAATTTTCTAGGTTTTCTATGGCATCTTTTTCATCTAAAGTTATAGTAGTATCCACTTCAGTAATAGGTAACTTAGTAATTTTACCCGATGGCCAGGAAACAGTAAGAGTTAAATTCTCCGTCTCTTTAAATCCAAAATTAGGTCGTTTATCCATAGAAGACTGAAACCCTCTAACTGGTTGTTGCTCTAAATAATATGTGTTTGTTGCGCTTTTTAATTTCAACTTAGCACCAATAGCATCTCTATTTAGCCCTTCACCTTTTAAGATCACTTTTAAATAATGGCTATCTGAATCATTTAATTGATTATCATAGACAAAGAGTGGCATATTTACATTATTAACCACTACATCTAAATCTCCATCATTATCCAAATCACCATAGGCAGAACCATTTGAAAATCCTTCAGTATCAAGTCCATTTTCAGTTCTCTGGAATTTTAAGTCACCAGTGTTGATGTAAGAATGATTCTTAACCTTGTTTGAAGGTATAATATCAATTAACTTTTTATAATTAACCTGATTATCCTTTATGATTGACTCTATTACTTCTTGATTAGAAATATATTTTAAATAGTCTTGATTAGTTAAGTCTTGATAAATTCCATTTGCTATGAATAAGTCTTTTAAACCATCATTATTCATGTCAAAAAATAACGCTCCCCAGCTCCAATCTGATGCTTCAACTCCACTAAATCTACCAACTTCCGTAAACGTTAAATCGCTATTGTTTAATTGTAACATATTACGCGTAAACTGATGGTAGTAATCATTTTTTACGTTGTACTGGTATTTATTCCAATCTTCAAACGTAGTTACTGTCTTTAATCGATCGTATTCACTAGGCAACATTTCTGTGATAAAAATATCATTGTAACCATCATTATTAATATCAGCGGCATCTGCTCCCATGGAAGCACCACTTATAGAATTAATTGATGACGTTAGGCATTCCTTAAAGGTTCCGTCTTGGTTATTGATATATAAATAATCCCTTTCGAAAAAGTCATTAGACACATAAATATCCTGCCAACCATCATTATTCATATCACCTACTGTAACTCCTAGACCAAATCCAATAACACTTCCATATATACCAGCTTTTTCACTCACATCTACAAAAAGACCATCTCTGTTTTCAAATAATTTGTCACCACCTAAAACATCTCGTTTTGGACGTTCGTTTTTAGTAAGATTAAAACTACCTATTGCCTGATACGAATTATTTAAAAGATAGACATCTAAATCACCATCATTGTCATAATCAAAAAATGAAGCGTGTGTCGAAAAACCCTTATCATCTAATCCTAATTCACTTGCTCTTTCTGTGAATGTAAGATCACCATTATTGATGAAAAATTCGTTTTGTTTATTATCTCCTTTAACATCACCAGAATTGCAAACATATATATCCAAATATCCATCTGCATTAACATCTACCATTGAAACACCAGTAGACCATGCTTTTGTCCCTACAACATTTGCTTTTTCGGAGATATCTTCAAATTTAAAATTCCCCTTATTTAAATAAAGTTTATTTTCATTTAGATTAGATGTTAAATAAATATCTTGTAACCCATCGTTATTTACATCACCAAGGGCAACACCTCCACCATTATAAAAGTTTCGGTATTTATAGACATTAAAGTCGTCTGTTGATATTAAATCGTTACTGAAATCAATTCCTGTAGTTTCGGTACTTAGTAATTTAAATTGAGGTGAATCCTCAATAACTACATTTTCTTCATTTGTATCCTTACATGAAAAAACCAACAGTAAAACAAAAATAAAATGAGTATACTTCTTCATTACTGCTTTCTTAATTTATTATATCTATACTCCATATCTTCAATAACCACTGAGACATCCTTATCAGATTCTTGCTTTAGTCTTATTTGTCTATTGCCATCTACCTTAACCAAAACATCTTTAACCTTAATAAAATCATTTCCTGGATACCACTTTAACAAGGTATCTTTTACTTTGGGCAACAATTGATCGGCTTGCAAATCTTTATTCCAAGGTGCCCAAGCAACATGTGAGAACTTAACATCCATGGCAATAATCTCTTCTTCTTTATTGAATTTCGCATAAAACAACATTCTTATTTTCCCTTTTACATCAGTAGTATCCTTTGGATGCAAAATAGCCTGTACATAATTATTGCTTGGACCATGAGTGAATATTTTCTTTCTATTATATTCCCAACAGGCATTATAAAACTCTGTCTTAGTTTGACCAAACTTAAAACTGTAGAATATTGAATCATTTCGAACACCGCTTGTCAGTTCATCTTCAACGAGTGAATTATATTCTGATTGGCATGCTACTAAAAAAATAATTGAAAAAAGTAATGCTGACTTACAAACTCTTAACCTCATTTATTAAAATTTTAATTTTCTACTTTATAAAATTGTAAACTATCATTATTTATCGATGCAATCAACATGATTTCATCCTTTATATTTTCAACATGAAAGTCTCTAATCTGACCATCAATTTTTAGAGAAATTACCTTATTAAAATTGTTGCTTGAGTCTCCATAAAGCAACCATCCTTTTGACGCATCATCTATACCAAACTGAGGTTTAACCAAGAATTGATTTCCCCCAAATAATATATCTAAAACTCCATCTTTATCAACATCTATTGTCTCAATGGCTGACACATTAGAGTATTGAATTTCATTAGGTAATTTTTGACTTACAAATGTCTCATTTTTATTTAAAAAAATCACTGTATTTAGCATTTTAACATCTAAAATTTTTGCCTTTTTTAACTGATCTTTTGAAAAAATAGATTCAATAGTTGCACCTGAATAATCTTTGTAATACAATAGCTTTTGCTTTAGACTTGCTAACTGTGCAACTAACTCGTCTCTATCTACTATAGGATAGTAATTATCATCTCGTTTTTGACAAATAATTTGCTCAATTGTACCATTATTATCAAAATCTGCCAAATACATTCTCATACCTGGTTTATAGAATGAATTTTCTCCTTTATTACCTGCTATAATATCTAGTTTACCATCATTATCTAAATCCTTAACCTCTATGGTTTTCCACAGTCCTGAAGTATCCGATAACCCATAGGCTTCAGTCTCATTAACTAACTGGCCATTATTATTGATGAAAATTGAAATTGGCATCCACTCTCCTGCAATGATTAAATCTTTGACACCATCACTGTTGATATCTGCCCAATGCGAATCTGTAATCAAACCAATATCTTTGAGACCTTCTGGCTGTTGGACTTCAAAATCATTATTACCCTTATTTTCTAATATATATCCAGAGGTTGGAATTCCATAAACATTTACCTTAAATCGTTCACCTATAAACAAATCGATATCACCATCACCATCATAATCAGAAACAGAAACTGTAGAGGTACTGATTGGTACAGGAAACTTTAAAGATTCTAAGTTCAATTTAAAATTACCATTGCCTTCATTTATATATAACCTATCGTTTAGTGCATAGTCAAATTTAGAAAACGATTTCCCACCACTTGTAACATATAAATCTAGATCACCATCGTTATCACTATCAAAAAATACAGCATCGGTATCTTCAGAATTTATGTTTAGCTGAAAAGGCTTTGTAAGTTGGTCATAACTACCATCATCATTTGATAAATATATTGTCCCTACTTGACCTTTTGCACCACCAATATAAAAGTCTACTATATTGTCTTTGTTTACATCTGCTCTTGCGATTTTTGGTCCTTCATTATTACACATTTCTGGCAATAACTGTTCTTTATTAAAATCTACTGTGTTATTTTCTTTGTGTTTAAATTGAAAAAGACTTTCAATTAGATGAATTATTGGATTATCATCATTAACTAGGTCAGTAGCTTCTATATATGAGGTCTCTTCGTTTTGGTCAAACACATAAGAATCTTTTGTTTTAAGATTCAGTTTTTTGCTTCTAGCTCCGTTTGGCCATGTAATAATAAGGCTATCAATTGAATCATAAGTACTTGTTCCAAGTTGTAATTGGTATGATATTGAACTCTGAAATCCTCTAGAAGGAAAATTTTCTAAACTTCCATATTTGTCGCCACCATAGTAGATTTCCACTTTTGCACCAACAGCAAATGTATTTTTATCTGCTCCTTTTAATGCAATAGTAATACTTTTATTAGTGGAAGTATCTATTGTATTTTCATATATAAAGGCTGGCATATTTACATTATTGACAACCAAATCTAGATCTCCATCATTATCTATATCGCCATATGCACTGCCATTACTGAAACTAGGAGTATCAAATCCCCATTTTGAAGTCATCTCTACAAACTGAAACTCACCTTCATTTTTAAATGATGCATTTGGAACTGCCTGAGAAGGCATTAAATCCACCAATTTATTCATTATCTCACCATCAGTCTTAATCATATCCCTAATCTTATCTTCATTAGCCATATAGATTAAATAGTCTCTATCTAAAAGATCCTTATAGATACCGTTACTGATAAAAATATCTTTTAACCCGTCATTATCAGCATCAAATAATAATGAGGCCCAACTCCATTCTGAAGCCGCAACATTAGACAACCTACTAATCTCAAAAAAACTATTGTTCCCCATATTTCTATGAAGCGCATTTCTTGAAAATTGCTGATGATAGCCTTTATTTTTAGCCATATCATACTTATTCCAAGACTCAAAGATGGTTTTTGTGCGTTGTCTTTCAATAGTTCTCGGTAACATTTCGGTTACCATAATATCTGAAAATGAATCGTTATTCAAATCGGCCGCATCAGCACCCATTGAACCCATGGAAATAGAACCAAATTGATTGGTTAAATCTTCTTTAAATGTACCGTCTTGGTTATTGATATATAAATAATCGCGTTCAAAAAAGTCATTAGAAATAAATATATCTGGCCAAGTATCATTGTTATAATCACTTACGGTTATACCCAAGCCAAAACCAATGGCACTAGAATATATATTGGATTCTTCGGTAACATCTACAAAAATATTATCATCATTTCTCAACAACTTGTTACCTGATTCGGTTGGAGTATTTCTTTGATCTTTCACAAAATCAAAATTGCCTACGGCTTTTATAGAATTATTTAATAAATAAACATCTAAATCCCCATCCTTATCATAATCAAAAAAATTTGCCTGTACACCGAGACCAACTATATCAAGACCGTAATCTTTAGATTTTTCAGTAAAGGTTAAATCACCATTATTAATAAACAACTCATTGTGTCTATTTGAAATATCACTTGGTGGGCCAGCTTTACAAACATAAATATCAAGCAAACCATCATTATTAATATCAATAAATGACACACCTGACGACCAAACACCTTTACTAGAAACTCCAGCCTTAGAAGTTATATCTTCAAATTGCCAGTTGCCTTTATTTAAATATAACTGATTATCTACTAGATTACCTGTGAAGTAAATATCTAATAATCCATCGTTATTAATATCACCTAATGCAACACCACCACCATTAAAAAAATTTCTGTAAGTATATGGGTTTAATGCTTCTGTATATTCCAGTGCATTATTAAATGTTATACCTGTAGTGGCACTATCTTTTAATTGAAATAAGCTAGGAGATTCGTCTTTTTCGGAGTTGCATGAACACGAAATAACTGCAACAAATAAGAGAATAAACAAGTTTTTCATTTAAGCATTTAAATAATATATTAAAAAAAGGGATACTTATAAAAGTACCCCTTTTTACTCAAATAAAATACTTAAAAATTAAATTAATAACCAGGGTTTTGCGTTAACGTTCCACCACTAGCTTCAATTTGTTCTTGAGGGATTGGCATTACAGTTCTAAATGCATCACTGTTAGTTTTTTCCCACCATGAATCTCCCCATTTTCCGAATCTGATCAAGTCAGTTCTTCTACTAGATTCTTGGAACATTTCTTTTCCTCTTTCATCGAAGAAACCGTCAGCATCGATTGACGCTAATGGAGAAAGACCAGCTCTAGCTCTAATAGTATTTACATCTGGTAATGCCATATTCCAGTTACCAGCATTTCTTGCCATTGCTTCAGCTCTCATTAAGTACACATCTCCTAAACGTACGATTGGATAATCATTGTTCATATCTGGTCTACCAAATAATTGGAAACTGAACTTTTTAGCTCTTACACCACTCTGTCTAACAGAGTTAGGTTCTAGCTCACTAATTTCAGGTGTATACTCAACAACAATTGTTGGGTCATCAGAAGCATAGTCTAATAAATCAGCACCATCAAAATCAGTTTGTGGTCCTGCCAAGAAGTTAGCTTCTTTTCTTAAATCTCCATTATCATAGCTGTTATAGAATTCTTCTAAAACTTGGTAACCATTCCATGGTTGTGCATCTAATGCAAAAGTTTGCTGAGAACTATAATGTAAGTTCATCTGAGAAAAATTCATTCCTCCAGCATTTGACTCATCATAGTATATAGACCAAATCATTTCAGGGTTGAACTGATTGTTTGGTGCAAAAACTGCAGCGTATCCTGAAAGTTGATCAGGGTCTGAAGCAACATTTGGACGCTTTGCAAGATTTAATACTGAACAACCATCTTCACATAACTGGTAAGGACCATTGTCTATAATATAACTCGCGGCCCACATAGCTTCATCCCATCTTGCTGTACCAGTATAAACCTCAGCATTTAAATAAAGCTTAGCTAATACACCTAATGCAGCAAATTGATTAACAATATATGGTTCTGAACCAGTACCTAAATCACTACCAGATAAATCCATACTTGCTGTAACAGCTGGTATACCTAAGGCGTCTAATAATTCTTGCTCAACAAAATCAAATACGGCAGTACGCTCTGATTGCGGAGCATCCGAACCAGAAGAGGTAATAAGTTTTACTCTTCCATATAAATCTAACAATCTCCAATAGAAGAATGCTCTAATAGTTTTGGCTTGTGCAGCTTCACCTGGAGATAAAGCTGACTCTAATGCAAGATTAGTTTCTGCAATACCACCATAGGCATCAACCCAGGTTCCGTTAAGTGGTCCATTTGAAGAATTCACAGTATGTCTGTGCATATCTAACCAAATACCACCATCAAACCAGTCACCACCTTTTTGGCCAATTGCCATCTCATCAGAAGAAACTGTTTGTACTGAATAGTAACTACCGTGACCAGCCGAACCGTTTCTTAGTCTACCATATGCCGCTGCTAATGCCCCTGAAGGGAAAACACCACCTGCCGTCTCACCAGAGTTGTCTGGTACACCGTCATCAGAAAATTCAGTTGATAACTCATCTTCTAATACTTCTTCTAGATCTGTACAGGTGTAAAACATCATAGATATCACACCCAGAAATAATAATAAGAATTTTTTCATTTTTTTCATTTTCAATTTTTATTAAAATTTAACATTTAAGCCCAGTGTAATAGTACGATTCTGGAAATAATTGTAACGTCTGTCAATACCAGGAGCCAAAACTTCTGGATTGCCCGTATTACCACCGTTATCCACAGCTCCAAGATCTTGGAATGCTGGTTCTGGGTCAGCACCTGTGTAATCAGTGATAGTAAATAAGTTCTGTGCTGTTAAAGACACCCTTGCACTCTTAATGAACGAATCATCATTTAAATCAAAGTTGTACCCAACAGTTAAGTTGTCTAATCTTAAGAAATCTGCTTTCTCAACATAATAAGAACTGAACTGAGCAGTTCTAATATCGTCTCTAGCTAAATCAGTGTTAACATAGTTGTACGACGACTGAGATCCAATTCTTGGCTCATAAAATACTCTAAACGTATTCACCATACTATGACCAAACGCACCTCTAAAGAAGGCATTTACATCCCAGTTACCAAACTGTACTTGATGTGTCCAACCGATTTCCCAATCCGGAAAACCTTGACCTAGTACTTTGAAGTCACCATCTTCTGCAAGCGCAGAACCTTGATCCGCAACTACATTTCCGTCACCATTAATATCTGCAAGAATAGGAGTTCCATTAGCATCAACTTCGCCTGTAAATACAGGTCCCCAAATTTGACCAATTTCGTCACCTTCTCTTACAAGAATTACTTCCGTATCATTTTGCCCTGGAGCACCTAAGTTAGCAATCGTTCTATCTCCACCAACATTCTTTTCAAGAACAGTCTCATAGGTAGAAGCAACAAGTCCCATATTATACTTAACTCTGTCGTTTCTTACAATATCATAATTAACTGTCAACTCAAATCCTTTAGTATTTAACTCACCAGAGTTTTGAAACTGAGAAGTAAATCCGTTGTTAGAAGCTGCATCAATTTGAACCGAGGTAATAAAGTCGACAATATCTCTGTTATATAAATCCACTGTAGCAGATAATCTGTCCATTGCGAATTCAATACCGAAATTAAGCTCTCTTTTTTCCTCCCATTTTAAATCTGGGTTAGCAAGTCTTGTACCAATACCTGTAGAAGATGATCCGAAACCACCAGCACCATTTGTTACATTAAATGTTGTTTGTGATAAACCTACTCCTGGAGGAATAGCTCCTGTTACACCGTATCCTAAACGTGCTTTTAACAAGGACACATTATCTAATTGAAGATAATTATTTAAATCTGCACCAACTGCTACAGACGGGAATGTACCCCATTGATTGTCCTCACCAAAACGACTTGATCCTTCACGTCTTAGAGATGCAGTTAAATAAATAGCGTCATCAAAAGTAAAGTTTCCTCTTAAGAAGAATGCAATAATTCTATCATCGTCATTTCTTCCACTATTAGCAATCACCCTACCTGCTTCGTTTAAATCTTGAGATACCTCAATTGCATTACTAAAATCAAAATCTACACCTGGAGGAAAATCTCCAACTTGTAAATAATTCTCATTAAAATCATTTTCTTGGAAAGAATAACCACCATCTAACTTCATTCTAAAGAAATCATTAAATGTCTTATTATATGTACCAAATAATTCTAAAGTCTTAGTTCTTGCCTCATTACTGTAGAAATCAGCTCTACCTTTTCTGAAAGGACTTACAGCACCTCCTCTAAAGAATGCAGTCGTTGGGTAATATTGATTATTATCTGTTCTAGAGACTTGTTGCCCAACATTTAATGTTGCTGTTAAGTCGTCCGTAATTGAATATCTGAAATCTGCATTATAATTAATGGTCGTCGTAGCACCAGCATTTCTATTTTGTTCAGCAATTGAAACTGGGTTAAAACTGTCAAATAAACCAAGAGTTTCGAAATATCCACCAAACTGATCTGAGTTAAATGCAAAAGGTGCATCGTCACCAAATACAGGAGCAGTAGGGTTATAAACTATTGCATAACGTAATGCTTCGTTAAATCCAAAATCACTATCTCTCTGCGTAAATGCAGAGTTGAAATTAATTCTTAATTTATCATTAAACAGTCTACCAGTAAAGTTACCTCTAACATTCAATTGCTCAAAACCAGAATTAAGTAAAATACCCTCAGTATCTCTGTAGTTTACTGCAACCCTGTAGTTAGTATTCTCCGCACCACCAGACATTGCAATGTTGTGAACTTGAGAAAAAGCAGATCTTGTTACCTCGTCTACCCAGTCTGTATCGCTTCCTAAATCTGTTCCACCAGTTGCAAGGAATTGTCCACGATCCATTATTTCTACTTCATTAATTGCATCAGAAACACCATACTGTCCATTATACTCAACTGAGAATGGCTGGTTGCTTTTACCAGATTTTGTGGTAACTAAGATTACACCACTCGATGCTCTTGAACCATAAATCGCTGCTGCAGAACCGTCTTTTAATACAGTAATATTTTTAATATCACTTGGATCCACATTGTTTAAGGACTGTCCTAAAACACCATCAATTACTACCAAAGGTTCGGTGTTACCACCAACAGTAGAAAGACCTCTAAGTCTAATTATACCATTGTCATTTGGGTTACCACCTTTGTTGTAAACCGAAAGTCCGGCTACTTTACCTTGTAATAACTGAGATGCATTGTTTATCACACCCTTGTTAAATTCTTCTTCACTAACACTTGTTACAGCGGTGGTGATTTCTTTTCTGACCTGATTACCGTATCCTACAACAACTACAGCTTCTAATTGAGCAACATCTTCTTCAAGAGTCACATCAATTACAGAGCGACCGTTTACAGCTATCTCTTGGGTTTTAAATCCAAGGTAACTAAAAACAAGTACAGCATCTGAAGCCACATTGTCTAAGGTGTACGTACCATCTAGGTCAGTTTGAGCACCATTTGTGGTCCCCTTTACTATCACATTTACTCCTGGCAGTGTACCAGCAGCATCTGAGACAGTACCTGTTACTGTTTGAGCGTACAGAATACTGCCCAAAACAAAGAAAAAACTACATAAAATTTTCCTTAATAGATTTTGTGTCATACTTAGTTTAGTTTAATTAGTATTTGGTTAGATGAGTTATTAAATTAACAAAAAAGAGTTAAATAAATATTAATTAAAGCTCTAAAATGGCCCTTTTTTAAGAGAACTGCAAAAAAAACTTAAAAAAAACTTAAAAAAAACTTACGAAAAGGTTTTCGGAAACTTAAAATTACACCTTATATTTAAACTTTAGAATTGACCATAATTTGTACTTCAAATTTTAAAGCTCAACATGAAAAAAACCACCTTAAAAGAAATTGCTGAAACCCTTGGTATATCTATTTCTACAGTTTCGAAAGCCCTTAAAAATTACCCAGATGTCAGTGCTAAAACAAAGAAGAGAGTTATTGATTTAGCAGAGTCTTTACAATTTACACCAAACACTTTTGCTCAAAGTTTACGGAGTAATGAATCTAAAACAATAGGTGTAATTATACCAAGTATGGTTCATTATTATTTTTCGAGCATACTAGATGCCATTATAAAGGAATCTGAAAAAAACGGCTATATGGTTATTATACTGCAATCTAATGAAGACCATGAGCTTGAAAAGAAACAAATTAATCTATTATTAAATAAAGGGGTTGATGGCATATTAATTTCACTTGCGAATGGCACAAAAGATTTTCAGTACTTACAGAAGGTTATTGATTACGGAATACCACTTGTGCTTTTTGATAAAATCAACAAACTACTAAAATGCTCTAAAGTCATTATTAATGATATAAAAGCATCCTATGATGTGGTAACATACTTAATAAATAAAGGTTATAAACGTATTGCCTATTTCAGAGGAGATTTAAATCCACAGAATTCCATTGACCGTTTTTTGGGTTATAAAAAAGCTTTAGAGGATAATGGAATAAAATATGACTCATCTCTCGTTTACTTAAGTCCAATAGCAAATTTTGATGAAGGTTATGCAAATGCAAAGAAATTGATAGAAGAAGACAAAATTGATGTGGATGCTATATATACGATTACAGATTTAACCGCTATTGGTGTAATTAACTATTTAAATGAGAAAAACATAAAAATACCAGATGAAATTGCAGTTTTTGGGTTCAGCAATTGGTTTATGTCTTCAGTTATAACACCTACACTATCGTCAGTTGAACAAAATGCCTATAGAACGGGTGAGAAGTCTGTTGAATTATTGTTTAAAGAAATAGATAGCAAACAAAAAGGAGAACCTTTTAAGCATGAAACTATTACAATTGATACAGAACTTGTGATACGCAATTCTACTTAATAAATCAGGAAGCCATCAAATTTTCAATTTCAGTCTGATTTAATTTAGGGTTAGCACCATTTTTTGATGCAACCAATGCTCCTATTGCACAAGATCTATCCAATATCTCTTGTTCATCCAATCTATTTGAAATCCCATCTACGAATGAAGCTAAAAATGAATCACCTGCACCTACAGTATCATTAACTGTAACTTTATAACCAAAATTTCTAAATACTTTTTTGTCCTTATAATATAAGGCACCTTTATCTCCTAAAGTGACACAAATATGTTTAGTGTCAGTCTGCTTGGATATATGGGCACAAAGTGCATCAATTGAATCTGACTTAAAGTTGTAATAATTACAAATCTCAATTAATTCCTCTTCATTAAATTTTATGAGATCTGCATATTTCATTAAATCTATTATGCATTCCTTATTATAATGTGGCTTCCTTAAATTAACATCAAACACTTTAAAGTTAGCAACTGAAATCAATTTCAAAAGCGTGGCATAGGTAGTTTGCATGCGAGACGCTAAGCTTCCGTAAATAAATACTTCTGCTTCTTCAGTAATTTTTTTTAACCTATTGGTGTGTTCAATAAAATCCCATGCGCATGGCTGTTCAATAGTATATGTTGCTGAACCACTTTTGTCTAGAGTAACAACGACCTTACTTGTTTTATAATTATTAGTTGTTTGAATTCCTTCTATATTAACATTGGTGTCCTTCAAATTTCTGATCAACTCTCTTCCAAGTTCATCGTTACCAACGCTACTAATTATGGTTGAATTATTATTTAAAGAACTCAACCTTAATGCAACATTTAATGGTGCACCACCAATTTTTTTCCCATCAGGAAAAACGTCCCACAATACTTCGCCAAAACAAACAACTTTAGACACTATTACTAAAAATTTAATTCACTGATTACAAGATTCTTTATAATAAAATCAGAATCGTCACTGATAATAGAAATTTGATCCAATGGATTATTTGGAAAAAATAATTCGGTCATTACAATTTCTCCATCATTAACAAATAGCTCTACTGACGTTTTATCCAATAAAATTTGAAACTTAGCATCATTGATCATATCAGACAATTTAACTCTTGAAATGTTTGGAGCAAATTTCTCAGAAAAATCAACTTTACCTGATTTTGTTCTATCCAAATAAATAGTCTTTGAATTATTATTTAATCCAATAATAAGAGAGTCACCATTTCTATTGTTGAATATTATTTGATATTCGTTTTCCTTTAAGTGTTTGAGATTAAACTCTAAGTTTAATCTATTGAAATCTATTTCTGCTGTTTCAAAGAAATTTGATAATTCTCCTGGTTCAATGCTATCCTTTTCAATAGTCTTAGATTTAAAATCATTTAATTCCTTAACAGGTATACTTTTTAGAAGATATTGGTTATTCTTTTTTACAAGGTTTAATTCTCTTGGGACAGTCATCGTACTACGCCATTTATAAGTTGGCACATCTCTCGCATAGTCCCAATTAGACATCCAACCAATAAACAACTTTCTTCCATCAGTATCAGGAATATTAGACCATGTTACACCGGCATAATTGTCACGACCATAATCTAACCAAACAGCTTTATTCTCATCGAGTTGCTCTGAGAATTTGTCATCAATTGTAAACTCATGACCATCAAAATCTCCAATAAAATATTGTGTTGCACTTCCTCCATTTGGTCCAGAAGGATTAATGCTTACCAGCAATGCCCATTTATATTCCTCGCTATCTTTAACTTTTAAAGGAAAAAGATCTGGGCATTCCCATACGCCACCATGCTCTCCTTTTTCTTCTCCGAATTCAGATTCAAACTTCCATTCTTTTAAATTAACAGAACTATAAAACATAATTTTATTTCCAGCGGCTAAGGACATTATCCATTTTGAATTTTCATTGTCCCAAAATACTTTTGGATCCCTAAAATCCTTGATTCCCGGATTTTTAATTACGGGATTTTCACTGTATTTAGTCCAGGTCATACCTTCATCGAGTGAATAGGCAATACCTTGAGTTTGAAAATCTATATCACCTCTTTTCTCGCCTTCCATATTATGATAGGTATAGATTGCCACAACAGGTGCTTTACCTTCAGTTCCAAATCCTGAAGTATTATTATAATCTACTACTGCACTACCAGAAAATATTAATCCTATTTCATCTGGGTAAAGTGCTATAGGCTGTTCTTCAAAATTTATTAAGTCCTCACTAACTGCATGTCCCCAATGCATTGGGCCCCATACATTATCGTCTGGATAATGCTGAAAGTACAGATGATATTTACCATTGAGATAGAACATTCCGTTTGGATCGTTCATCCAGTTATTCTTTGGTGTAAAGTGAAAAAGAGGTCTGTACTTTAATTCATCTTCACTAAGGTTTTCTGCAACTTCAATCTCTTTTGATGGTTTTTCTTTGGTCTCCTTACAACTGAAGCAAACGAAAAAAAGTAAAATCAGACTTAATTTACAGGCCGTTTTAAAGTTGAATTTATTTATCATTTTTAATAAGTTTTTTACTTAATTCTTCGAGTGATATTCCTTTAGTTTCTGGCATCATAAAAATCACGAATAACAACTGAAATACCATCATTATGGCGAATACTAAAAACACAGTCCCTGGTCCTATTGATGAGAACAAAACTGGAACTAATGAAGGGATTATTGCCGCTAATATCCAATGCGTTGAAGTACCAAAAGACTGACCACTTGCTCTTAAATGATTAGGAAATATTTCAGAAATATAAACCCATATTATAGCTCCTTGACCAATCGCATGCGACGCAATAAATAAGAATAAAAAAATGGGTACAGCTAGTCCTTCCCAATTAAGAAAAAATGCTATCGAAACCAGACTTAAAGAAATAATATATCCTATAGAACCAATATACATTAGCACTTTTCTTCCAAGTCTATCAATTAAAAATACACCCAATAAGGTGAATACCAAATTTGTGACTCCAATACCAATACTACTCAGCAAAGCTGTACTTTCGCCCAACCCAGCTTCTTCGAAAATTCTTGGTGCATAGTATAAAAAAGCATTAATACCTGAAAACTGATTGAACATTGCAACTAAAAATGCCAACATAAGAGGAAATCTATATTTCTTCATAAATATATTTTCACCTGAACTTTGATTTTTAGCCTCAGTTTTTATAGACTGAATAAACGCATCTGCATCTGCATCAGAATCAATTAACTCTAACACTTTTTTTGCTTCGTTTTCTCTTTGTTTAGAAATTAACCAACGAGGACTCTTTGGAACGACAAAAATTAAAAGTGTATAAATAAAAGCCGGAAATGCTTCTACACCGATCATCCATCGCCACGCATTTTCACCAACATTCCTCAGCAAATAATTGGAAAGAAAAGCTATTAATATGCCAAGAACAATATTAAATTGATACAGCGCCACTAATTTCCCTCTGTTTTTTGCTGGAGATATTTCTGACACATAGGCAGGTGCTGCAATTGTAGATACCCCTACACCGATTCCGCCTAAAAATCTAAAAAAAGCAAAACTATAAGGATCATTCACCAAGGCCGAACCTACTGCAGAAATCAAATAGAACACACCGATCCAAATAAGGGTTGTTTTACGTCCCAATCTGTTTGTTGGTATACCGCCAAAAATTGCCCCAAAAACTGTTCCCCATAACGCCATAGCCATTACAACAGAACCATGAAATGCATCAGATGATCCCCAAAGCGCTTGTAATTTTTTATCTGCCCCAGAAATTACAACGGTATCAAATCCAAATAAAAAACCAGCAAGTGCCGCTGTTATTGACCACAATAAAATTCGCTTATTCATAATTAATTACTCTATTTCAAAGCCTAAGTTATAAATCATTGTTGAGTAATAAATCAATTTTTTCAAAAACACTAGTTTTTAGACCCGAAATCGATTTCGGAAGAAATTGCTCATAGATTTTTAGCTACACACAAAAAAATATTCAATTATTAAGTCTTTTGAACATCATATAATTATTTACTTAAATATCTGATATACTGACACTTAAATAACTCTAAAGTACACTGAATTTAGCGTCTAATTAAAAATTCAATAATCATTTAGAATGTTCAAAAGTAATTTAGTCATAGATAAATACTTTACGCTTAAACTATTCTATGAGTCAATTAAATAAATTTAGTAAAACTGTCACTCAAGATCCGACTCAACCAGCAGCACAAGCCATGTTGCATGCCATTGGTTTAACCAAAGAAGATTTTAATAAACCAATTATAGGAATCGCTAGTACTGGTTATGAGGGTAACCCTTGTAACATGCACCTCAATGACTTGGCAAAACTTGTTAAAAAAGGCACTCAAAATGAAGATGTTGTAGGATTGATTTTTAACACTATTGGTGTAAGTGATGGTATATCAATGGGAACGCCGGGAATGCGTTATTCATTGCCATCTCGTGATGTAATTGCAGATTCTATGGAAACTGTTGTTCAGGCAATGAGCTATGATGGTTTGGTGACTGTTGTAGGCTGTGATAAAAATATGCCAGGAGCTTTAATGGCAATGATTAGACTAAATAGGCCATCCATATTAGTTTATGGAGGAACTATTGATTCTGGGTGTCATAATGGCAAAAAATTAGATGTGGTATCAGCATTTGAGGCATGGGGAAGCAAAGTGGCTGGAACCATGACTGAAAATGAGTTTCAAAATATTGTTGAAAAAGCATGTCCAGGAGCTGGAGCTTGTGGTGGAATGTACACTGCAAATACAATGGCAAGTGCAATAGAAGCACTGGGAATGGCATTGCCTTATAACTCATCAAACCCAGCATTGAGTAATGCTAAAAAACAAGAATCTATTAACGCTGGCGAAGCAATGAGAGTGTTACTAGAAAAGGATATAAAGCCATCTGATATCATAACCAGAAAATCCCTTGAAAACGCAGTTAGACTTGTTACAATTCTTGGTGGCTCTACTAATGCGGTGCTTCACTTTCTAGCAATTGCTAGAGCTGCTCAAATTGATTTTACATTAAAAGATTTTCAAGATATAAGCGATAACACACCTTTCTTGGCAGATTTAAAGCCTAGTGGTAAATATCTTATGGAAGATGTTCATGAAGTAGGTGGAATTCCTGCAGTGATGAAATACCTTCTTAAGAAAGGATTGCTTCATGGCGAATGCCTAACAGTAACAGGCAAAACTTTAGCTGAAAATCTTTTGGATGTTGAAGATTTAACAGAAGGACAAGATGTTATTAAACCAATTGAAGAGCCAATTAAGACAACTGGTCATTTACGCATGCTTTATGGCAACCTTGCTGAAGAAGGTAGTGTTGCGAAAATAACCGGAAAAGAAGGTTTAAGTTTTAAAGGAAAAGCAAAAGTCTTTGAAGGTGAATACGCCGCAAACGATGGTATACGAGATGGAAAAGTTGAAAAAGGCGATGTTGTGGTGATACGATATGAAGGTCCAAAAGGTGGACCAGGTATGCCTGAAATGCTCAAACCAACTGCTGCAATAATGGGTGCAGGCTTAGGCAAAGATGTCGCTCTAATTACAGATGGTAGATTCTCAGGAGGAACTCATGGTTTTGTCGTTGGACATATCACACCCGAAGCGCAAGAAGGAGGTACAATTGCTTTTGTACAAGATGGAGATACTATCACTATAGATGCAGAAACAAATACAATTTCTGTAGAAGTTTCAGAAGAAGAATTACAGAAAAGAAGACAAAATTGGAAAGCACCTAATTTAAAGTTTAAACGTGGTGTACTTTACAAATATGCAAAAACAGTTTCATCGGCATCAAAGGGCTGTGTGACTGACGAATTTTAATATAAAATCTCTGGCATAATTTTCTAAGAGATTAAAATGAATACTATGAAAGAAACGCAAACTCTAAAAAACAAAGCACAAAATAAAGATGCTTCTGTTCGTATAACAGGGAGTGAAGCTATTGTTAAATGCTTGTTAGAAGAAAATGTAAAAACTGTTTATGGTTATCCAGGTGGAGCCATAATGCCATTATATGACGAGTTTTATAAATATCAGGATAAGATCCATCATGTATTAACAAGACATGAGCAAGGTGCTACACACGCAGCTCAAGGGTATGCCAGAATTTCTGGAGACGTTGGTGTTGCCATTGCAACTTCGGGTCCTGGAGCAACTAATTTAATTACTGGTATTGCAGATGCTCAAATTGATTCTACACCTTTAGTTTGTATTACAGGCCAAGTACCATCTCATCTTTTAGGAAGTGATGCGTTTCAAGAAACAGATATTGTTGGTATATCTACGCCAGTAACTAAATGGAATCATCAAATAACAAAAGCATCTGAAATCCCAGAGGTTTTAGCAAAGGCATTTTATATTGCAAAAAGCGGCAGACCTGGTCCTGTTTTAATTGATATCACAAAAGACGCTCAGTTTGAAGAGTTTGATTTTAATTATGAAAAATGTAAAGGCATACGAAGTTACAAACCCGTGCCTAAAACTGATGAGAATTCGCTTGTTGAAGCAGCAAAATTGATTAATGAGGCAAAAAAACCATTAATAGTTTGGGGTCAAGGTGTCATTCTAGGAAAAGCAGAAAAAGAATTTAAAGCTGTTATTGAAAAGACTGGAATCCCATCTGCTTGGACCATTTTAGGTGTTTCAGCTATACCTACATCACATCCATTAAATGTTGGAATGGTTGGTATGCATGGAAATTATGCGCCAAATGTACTAACTAACGAATGTGATGTTCTTATTGCAATAGGCATGCGATTTGACGATCGTGTTACTGGTAATTTAGCGACATATGCCAAACAGGCTAAAATTGTTCATTTTGAAATTGATCCTGCCGAAGTTGACAAAAATGTAAAGACCGATGTAGCAGTTTTAGGAGATGCGAAAGACAGTCTTGAAAAATTACTTCCGCTTCTAAAAGAAAACACTCATGCAGAGTGGCGTCAGAAATTCAAAGATCTTTATAAGATTGAATTTGAAAAAGTAATTAAGAACGATTTATACCCTACCAAGGAAGGTCTTACCATGGGTGAAGTATTAAAAGAAATTAATACACAAACCAAAGGAGAGGCTGCAATAGTTAGCGACGTCGGCCAGCACCAAATGGTAGCTTGTCGTTATGCGGAGTTTAATCAAACCAAAAGTAACATCACCTCAGGTGGACTTGGTACTATGGGCTTTGGTCTACCTGCTGCGATAGGCGCTAAAATGGCTGCTCCAGAAAGAGAAGTTATTTCAATCTGTGGTGATGGCGGATACCAAATGACCATACAAGAGTTGGGCACCATCTTTCAACAAAAAGCTGCCGTTAAGGTTGTGGTTCTAAACAACGATTTCTTAGGCATGGTAAGACAATGGCAACAATTATTTTTCGATAAACGCTATGCATCTACAGAAATGGTCAATCCAGACTTTGTTGCTATTGCAAAAGGTTATTATCTAAATGCAAAACGCGTTTCAAAACGTGAAGAACTTGCAGATGCTGTTGCAGAAATGGTAGCCAGCAAAGAACCATATTTCCTAGAAGTATGCGTGGAAAAAGAAGATAATGTGTTTCCAATGATACCATCAGGTGCAACGGTTTCAGATATAAGATTAGAATAATTATGGATAAAGAAATAAAACATTTTACAGTATCTATTTATACTGAAAACAATATTGGATTGCTGAATAGGATTTCAGCAATATTCCAAAGAAGACATATCAATGTAGAGAGTTTAAATACATCTAGATCAGAAATTGAAGGCGTGTCGAGATTTACTCTTGTAGTGGATATTACTGAAGATCAAATGAAAAAAATCATTGGGCAATTAGAGCGACAGGTCGAAGTAATAAAAGCATACTATCATACAGACGAAGAAACAATCTATCAAATATCTGCAATGTTTAAAATTAAATCTGATTTGTTGTTTGAAGAACGTCAGATTCAAAATATCATTAAAGAAAGCAACGCTAGAATTGTCACGGTAAACAAAGAGTTTTTTGTTCTAGAAAAATCAGGTAGAAAACAAGAAATAGACTTACTATATAGGGAGTTAAGTGCATTTGGCATCATGCAATTTGTGCGCTCTGGACGTATAGCGGTTACAAAAAATCAAATGGAAATATCAAAAATGCTAGAAGCATTTCAACATTAAAACAAAAAGAAAATGTCAAATTATTTTAACACCTTACCACTAAGGAAACAATTAGAACAATTAGGAAAATGCCGTTTTATGGATGCTTCAGAATTTGAAGATGGCGTTGATGCATTAAAAGGTAAAAAAATCGTAATTATTGGTTGTGGAGCACAAGGTCTCAATCAGGGATTAAACATGAGAGATTCTGGTTTGGATATTTCTTATGCATTAAGACCAGCTGCAATTAAAGAACAAAGGGCTTCTTATAAAAATGCAACCTCAAATGAGTTTAACGTAGGGACATATGAAGAATTAATCCCAACTGCAGATGTGGTACTTAATTTAACACCAGATAAGCAACATACAAACGTTGTAAAGTCTGTTATGCCACTTATGAAAAAAGGGGCGACATTAAGTTATTCTCATGGATTTAATATTGTTGAAGAAGGAATGAAAATCCGTGAAGACCTTACGGTAATAATGGTTGCTCCTAAATGTCCAGGGACAGAAGTTAGAGAAGAATATAAGCGAGGATTTGGTGTGCCAACACTTACAGCTGTTCATCCAGAAAATGATCCAGAAGGAAAGGGCTGGGCTCAAGCTAAAGCTTATGCTGTAGCAACAGGTGGCCATAGAGCTGGTGTTTTAGAATCCTCATTTATTGCTGAAGTAAAATCAGATCTAATGGGTGAACAAACTATCTTATGTGGATTGTTACAAACTGGAGCTATTTTATCCTTTGATAAAATGGTAGAAGAAGGTATTGAACCTGGATATGCCGCAAAACTGATTCAATTTGGTTGGGAAACAATTACTGAAGCACTTAAACATGGAGGTATCACCAACATGATGGATAGATTATCTAATCCGGCTAAGATTAAAGCCTTTGAAATTTCTGAGGAACTTAAGGGAATTATGCGTCCATTATTTGAAAAACATATGGATGACATTATCTCTGGTCATTTTTCAAAAACCATGATGGAAGATTGGGCTAATGATGATGTTAATTTATTAAAGTGGCGAGAGGCAACAGGCGAAACAGCTTTCGAAAAAACTGCTTTAACATCAGATCACATTACAGAGCAAGAATATTTTGATAACGGCACCTTATTAGTAGCATTTGTTAAGTCTGGTGTAGAATTAGCTTTTGAAACAATGGTAAGTGCAGGTATAATAGAAGATTCTGCTTACTATGAGTCACTCCATGAATTACCATTAATTGCAAATACTATAGCACGTAAGAAACTATTCGAAATGAATCGTGTAATTTCTGATACTGCAGAGTATGGCTGTTATTTATTTGATCATGCTTGTAAACCATTATTAGCTGACTTTATGAAAACGGTTGATTTATCAGTAATAGGTAAACCATATTCAAATACAAACGCTGTAGATAATGTAGAATTAATTGCTGTAAATGATGCAATCAAAAATCACCCAATTGAAGAAGTTGGGCAAAGATTACGTGCAGCAATGACAGCAATGAAAGTTATTAAAACTGCATCTGTGGAGGATTCCGTTTTAGCATAAATTGCAAAAATGTATTTATTACATATTGGATGAAACAAACCGACACAACATATAAACCCTCTTTAAAAGCTGTTGAAACAGCTGCTGAAAAACTACATGGAATTGCCAATGTAACTCCTCTCATGAAGAATGCAAGATATTCTAAGCATTTTGATGCTAATATCTATTTCAAGAGAGAAGATTTACAAGAAGTACGTTCATATAAAATCAGAGGTGCTTATAATAAAATTTCATCCTTGAGTAGTACTCAAATAGAAAATGAAATTGTTTGTGCCAGTGCTGGAAATCATGCTCAAGGTGTAGCACTTTCATGTAAACTATTAAAAATAAAAGGTACAATTTTTATGCCTGCTCCAACACCTAACCAGAAAATTGAGCAGGTAAAAATGTTTGGTGAAGATTATATAAATGTGGTTTTAATTGGTGATACATTTGATGACGCCTATAACGCTGCAATTGAAGAATGTGAAAAATTGAATAAAACCTTTATTCATCCATTCAATGATGAAAAGGTAATTGAAGGGCAAGCTACGGTTGGTTTAGAGATAATAGATCAATTTAAATCACATCCAATCGATTATGTATTGGTACCGATTGGTGGTGGTGGATTATCAGCTGGTTTATCTTCAGTATTTGCAGTGTTGTCACCACAGACCAAAATTATTGGTGTTGAACCGAAGGGTGCTCCATCGATGCTAACATCAATAAAAAATAATAGAAACACAGAATTAAAATCAATTGAAAACTTTGTTGATGGCGCAGCTGTTAAACGTGTCGGTGATTTAAATTTTGCTATCTGCAAAGAAACATTGCATGATGTTATTACTGTTGACGAAGGAAAAATTTGTCAAACCATATTAGATCTTTATAACAAAGATGCAATTGTTGTTGAACCAGCAGGTGCATTAAGCCTTTCAGGTTTAGAACAATACAAGGAACATATTAAAGGCAAAAATGTGGTTTGCATAGTCAGTGGTAGTAACAATGATATTACAAGAACAGCAGAAATAAAGGAACGAGCCTTATTATATGCTAATCTTAAACACTATTTCATAATTAAATTCCCTCAGAGATCTGGAGCTTTGCGTGAATTTGTAGCTGAAATTCTAGGTCCAACAGATGATATTACCCATTTTGAATATACCAAGAAGACCAATCGTGAAAATGGAGCTGCTGTCGTTGGCTTACAATTAAAATCTCCAGAAGATTTAGAACCATTGATTACAAAAATGAAGCTTCATAATTTTTATGGAGACTATCTAAACGACAAACCCGATTTATTTCAATTCTTAGTTTAAAGAAAAATAAAATGACTATACCAGAAAAGTATCAAATTAAAGAGACTTTAAATCAAAATACTTACTTAGTAAACGGCGAATTAAAAGCTTGGACAGGAGATACTTCAGAGGTCTACTCTACCATTTCGTCAACCAAAGATTATCAACCAACCTTATTAGGCACAATCCCAACACTAGGTGAGCCTGAGGCACTTGAAGCACTTGACTCTGCGGTTAAGGCCTACGGTAAAGGACAAGGATTATGGCCAACTATGAAGGTTGCTGATAGAATTTCATGTATGGAAAAATTTGTTGAACAAATGAAAACCAAACGTGAAGAGGTAGTGAAACTTTTAATGTGGGAAATAGGTAAAAATCTACCTGATTCTCAAAAGGAGTTTGATAGAACGGTGGAATATATTTACGACACCATAGAGGACTATAAAAAAATGGACCGAGACAGTGCTAAGTTCGAAAAACATGGTGGTGTCCATGCCCATATAAGAAGAGGACCTTTAGGAGTTGTTTTATGTTTAGGACCTTATAATTATCCTCTCAATGAGACATTTGCTTTGCTTATTCCTGCATTGATTATGGGTAACACTGCAATTTTTAAACCGGCAAAATTTGGTGTGCTTTTACTAACCCCATTATTAGAAGCTTTTCAAAGTAGTTTCCCAAAGGGGGTTGTGAACATCATTTATGGAAGAGGAAGAACTGTTGCTACACCTATTATGAGAGATGGCCGTGTAGATGTATTGGCTTTAATTGGGAACAGTAAATCAGCAAACGCTTTACAGAATGAACACCCAAAAAGTAACCGTTTAAGAATGGTTTTGGGCTTAGAAGCTAAAAATCCAGCGATTGTCTTACCAGACGCTGACTTAGAACTTGCCATTAGTGAATGTATCGCAGGAACAACCTCTTTCAATGGTCAACGCTGTACAGCTTTGAAGGTTTTATATGTTCATGAAGACATTATCGAAAAATTCAATACGCTTTTTTCTGAAAAAGTCGACGCCTTAAAATTTGGGAACCCATGGGAAGATGGAGCAAAACTTACACCTTTACCAGAACCTGATAAGCCAGCATATATTCAAGAATTAATTGATGATGCTACTTCTAAAGGAGCCAAAATAATCAATAAAAAAGGTGGAGAAACCACCGAAAACTATATCTTTCCTGCTGTTTTATATCCAACTTCAAAAGAAATGAGGGTATACGAGGAAGAGCAATTCGGACCGGTAATTCCAATTGTACCGTTTTCAGATATTGAAGAACCTTTAGATGATATGGCATCATCTAATTACGGACAGCAAGTAAGTCTTTTTGGCAAAGACACAAAAACATTAGCTCCATTAATAGACACCTTAGTTAATCTAGTTTGTCGTGTTAATTTAAACAGTTCTTGCCAAAGAGGACCAGATGTGTATCCTTTTACCGGTAGAAAAGATTCTGCTGTCGCCACCTTAAGTGTTCATGATGCACTTAGATCATTTTCAATTAGAACATTTGTTGCATCTAAAGACAATGAATACAATAATGAAATACTTAAAGAGCTATTAGATTCAAAAGCATCAAACTTTGTAAGTACAGATTATATTCTTTAATAGATAGGTTATAATATGATTTTAACAATATTGATTATGAATAATTTACAAATCCATAATTTTAATTAAAATGTTTCTTTTAAGTATTGTCAATAAAAATATAATATGTAGTTTAGTCTTATGATTGTACAATTCAATATCAATAGAGACCGCATTCCCTTTGGGATTACAACTGCATTTCGCCGTCGCTAATAATCTGTTTAGCAATACAAACCTCTATTAATTAATCATTTTTTATTGTGCATAATTCAATTTTTACATATCACTCACTAATCACAGTTATCTCGAAAGATAACCATTTGTTGATTCGCCGTATTTTATCACGTCGCCCGTAAGGGTATGTATTCATTCTTGGAACTTAGGTGAGTCCGGTTCCGTTTTCAAAACAATAATTACAATAAATTCTTTAATTCAAATTCAATTACAATGCAAATTGTTATTGCAAACAAATCACATAGTATTTACGCAGAAATCATCTGTGACACAATTGCTGAAGCTGCACAGGTTAGAGGAACTGGTATTGCAAAGAGAAAACCAGAATACATTATCAATAAAATTATTAACGGCAATGCTGTTATAGCATTAGATGATGAAAAATTTGCAGGATTCTGTTATATAGAATCCTGGGGACATGGAAAATTTGTTGCAAACTCAGGCTTAATTGTACATCCAGATTACAGAAAGATAGGGCTGGCAAAAAAAATAAAAAAGGTAGTCTTTGAACATTCAAGGAATAAATTCCCAGATTCAAAAGTATTTAGCATAACAACAGGTCTCGCGGTTATGAAAATGAATAGTGAACTTGGATATAAACCAGTTACTTTTTCTGAGCTTACAGATGACCAAAGTTTTTGGGATGGTTGTCAAACTTGTAAAAACTACGACGTTTTACAACGTACCGAACAAAAAATGTGTTTATGTACAGGAATGCTATATGATCCAGCCAAAGAATTAAACAAAAAAGAACAAAAACATAATTACGATAAAAAAGTATGGACAAGATTAAAAAACATAAAACAGACCATCCTTTTAAAAAAAGATAAAAAATGAAAAAGTTAGTCATAGCATATAGTGGTGGATTAGATACATCTTATTGCGCACTTAGTTTAAGTAAAGCTGGTTATGAAGTTCATGCTGTTTCAGTAAATACCGGCGGATTTACAGATGAAGAAATCAAGGAGATTGAATCTAATGCCTATAAAATGGGTGTTTCTACTTATACGAATATTGATGCCATTAAAACTTACTACAACAAGGTTATTAAATATTTAATTTTTGGCAATGTACTAAAGAACAATACCTATCCATTATCAGTTAGTGCAGAACGAATTATACAAGCCATCGAAATAATTGAATATGCTAAAAATATAGGTGCAGAATTCATTGCACACGGTAGTACAGGTGCTGGTAACGACCAAGTAAGATTTGATATGATCTTTCAAACCCTTGCTCCAAATATAAAAATCATAACGCCAATTAGAGACCAACAACTATCAAGACAAGAGGAAATTAAATATCTCGTTGAAAATGGTATTGATATGTCATGGGAAAAGGCAAAATACTCTATAAATAAAGGTCTTTGGGGCACTAGTGTTGGAGGTGCTGAAACTTTAACTTCAGAGCAACCATTACCAGATTCGGCCTATCCATCTCAACTTAAAAAGGAAGGTAATGAAGAAGTAACATTAACTTTTGATAAAGGTGAATTAATCGCAATAAATGGAAATCAAAATGACTCTGAAAAAAATATTGAAATCCTAAATGATATTGCATCATCATACGCTATTGGGAGAGATATCCATGTGGGAGACACCATAGTTGGCATAAAAGGAAGAGTAGGTTTTGAAGCCTCTGCGGC
Organism: Winogradskyella vincentii; assembly: GCF_020166345.1. Taxonomy (GTDB): domain Bacteria; phylum Bacteroidota; class Bacteroidia; order Flavobacteriales; family Flavobacteriaceae; genus Winogradskyella; species Winogradskyella vincentii. The sequence goes on from NZ_JAIUJS010000001.1 coordinate 451,851, forward strand.
TTTGATAATCATAAAGGCACATCATTTACTTGAGAAGCACACCCTTACAAAATGGCAGTTACAGCATAAGGATTATATATCTAATTTTTACGGAATGCATCTACACGAAGGGCAATATTTAGATCCTGTTATGAGAGATATGGAGGCAATGCTTCAGAGTAGTCAGAAAATGGTCTCTGGAGAGGTTAGCGTAACCTTAAAGCCTTACCATTTTAGTTTGAATGGTATAAGATCAAAACATGATTTAATGAATACCAAATTTGGAAGTTATGGAGAAGAAAATAGCGGTTGGACAGCAGACGAAGCAAAAGGTTTTATAAAAATCAATGCAAATGCCAACAAAATTTATCAATTAACAAACTTGGAGTTATGATTAAAGCAGGTATTATAGGAGGAGCTGGTTACACAGCTGGAGAATTGATAAGGTTATTACTAAACCACAAAGAGGTAAAAATCGATTTTATCTATAGCACTTCTAACGCTGGTAATTCTGTGTACCAAGTCCATCAAGATCTTGTTGGTTCTACAGAACTAAAATTTTCATCTGTAATTAATCCGGAAATTGATGTTTTGTTCTTGTGTTTGGGACATGGTAACTCTAAAGAGTTCTTATCAAAAACCGAATTCTCAAAACCTACAAAAATTATTGATCTGAGTAATGATTTTAGACTTGAAAAAGACGAAGTTTTTCAAGGAGAAACATTTGTATATGGATTACCAGAATTAAAAAAAGAGACCATAAAAAGTGCAACTAATATTGCTAATCCAGGTTGTTTTGCAACGGCAATTCAATTGGGACTTCTGCCATTAGCAAATTCAGGTTTATTACAATCAGACCTGCATGTTAATGCTGTTACTGGAGCTACTGGTGCTGGAACATCGTTGTCAGCAACAACACATTTTACATGGAGAGACAATAACTTCTCATACTATAAACCTTTTACTCATCAGCACCTAGGTGAAATCAATCAAACCATAAAAAAGTTACAAAACAACTTTGAATCTGAGGTTTTATTCATGCCAAATAGAGGTAATTTTTCAAGAGGTATATATGCAACTTTATATACTGATTATACCGAAAGTATAGAGGAGGCATATGATCTTTACGAGTCATATTATGAAAAGGCACCATTTACGGTTATTTCTAACTCACCAATACATCTTAAACAAGTAGTGAACACTAACAAATGCATCATTCACTTGCATAATCACAACAATAAGCTCCTAATAACTAGTATGATAGACAATTTGCTTAAAGGTGCTTCTGGTCAGGCCATTCAAAATATGAATTTGATGTTTGGTTTTGACGAATCCGAAGGATTAAAACTAAAAGCTAATTATTTCTAAAGTTAAGAATTATGAAAATCGCAATAATAGGAACAGGAAATTTAGGTAAGTCTATAGCAAACGGACTTATTATCAATAATGCAATAACAACATTATACCTAACCAAAAGAAATTTAGACGAATTAAGTGAATTTAAGGGTTACAAAAATGTGAGCCTCTCTTCAGACAATATTGAAGCTGTAAAGAATTCAGATATCTTGATTCTTGCAGTACAACCTGCACATTTAGAAAATATTTTAGTTTCAATTAAGCCATTTTTAAATGAAAATCATGTAATTATTTCTACCATTACAGGATTTAGCATTTCCAAAATTGAAAATATAATTGGCGAGGACAATTTTATAATTAGAGCAATGCCAAATACAGCTATTGCCGTTGGTAAATCAATGACCTGTCTTTGTAGCAATGCAAAAGGAGAAAACCGTATAAAGGTCGCAATCTCTATATTTAATAGGCTTGGAAATTCAATTGTAATTCCAGAAGGTCAAATGCAAGCCGCAACAGTAGTATGTGCTAGCGGAATTGCTTTTTGGATGCGATTAATACGCGCCACTACCCAAGCAGCAATTCAATTAGGATTTGACGCTAAAGAGGCACAAGAATTAGCAATGTATGCATCCGAAGGTGCTGCAAACTTGCTTATTACAAATGGGAATCACCCTGAAGAAGAGATAGACAAAGTTACAACTCCAATGGGTTGCACTATCGAAGGATTAAATGAAATGGAACATAAAGGATTAAGCTCTTCATTAATACAAGGAATGGTGGCTTCATTTAAGAAAATAAATACCATCAAAAAAGAACAAATATGAGTTTATTCGATGTATATCCATTGTACGACGTAACACCTGTAAAGGCAAATGATGTTTTTGTTTATGGTGATGATGGTAACAAGTATCTTGATTTATATGGAGGCCACGCCGTAATATCCATAGGTCATTCACACCCACTATATGTGAATTCAATCAAAAATCAAATTGAAAAAATTGGATTTTACAGCAATTCAGTGCAAAATCCATTACAAAATAAACTGTCTGAGAAACTAAATGAAATTTCAGGCTGTAAAGATTATCAATTATTCTTGTGTAATTCTGGTGCCGAAGCTAATGAGAATGCAATTAAACTAGCTTCTTTTCACAATAAGAAATCAAGATTACTAGCATTTAATAACTCATTTCATGGAAGAACATCTGCTGCGGTTGCAGCAACTGATAACAAGAAAATAGTCGCGCCGGTAAATGCACAGCAACATGTGGACTTTGTTGCACTTGGTGAACTCGAAAAAGTTGAAAATATTTTAAAGGAAAATGAAACATGTGCAGTAATCATTGAATGTATCCAAGGCGTAGGTGGATTAGAACAGAGTTCAACAGAATTTTACCAAGGACTAGAAAAGCTATGTAAAGAATATAATACCTTGCTCATTGCAGACGAGGTACAGTCTGGTTTTGGGAGAACAGGTGATTTTTTTGCCTTTCAATCACACAATATCCAACCAGATATTATATCTATAGCAAAGGGAATGGGTAACGGTTTTCCCGTAGGTGGTATTCTAATTCATCCAAAGATCGAAGCTTCTTATGGTTTATTAGGTACAACCTTTGGTGGTAATCATCTCGCATGTAGTGCAACATTGGCTGTTTTAGAGATACTTGAGAAAGAAAACCTAATGGCAAATGCCTTAATAACTTCAAAATACCTTCAAAATGCAGTCATTACTATACCTGAAGTAAAGAATGTAAAAGGGAGAGGATTAATGTTAGGGCTAGAATTTGATTTTCCAATTTCCGACTTAAGAAAAACACTTATTTATAAGCATCACATTTTTACTGGAAGTTCTAAAAACCCAAACCTTCTTAGAATATTACCTCCTTTGACCATAAAAAAAGAACATATAGACAGTTTAATTAATGCTTTGCAGAAAGAACTTAATTAATATGAAACACTATACACACATAAAAGACTTATCTGATTTAAAAACTACGATTAAGGATGCTATTTTATTGAAAATGGATCCATTTAAAAATCAAGACATTGGTAAAAATAAAACATTGATGATGTTGTTTTTCAATTCAAGTCTAAGAACTAGATTGAGTACCGAGAAAGCAGCTAAAAACCTTGGCATGTCAGTTATGACCTTAGATATAAACAATGTTTGGAAATTAGAATTTGAAGACGGCTCAGTGATGAATATGAATTCGACAGAACACATCAAGGAAGCAGCGCATGTTATTTCGCAATATGCAGATATAATAGCCATTAGAGCATTTCCAACTTTGACCGATAAAAAGAAGGATGAATCAGAATTGATTTTAAAAAGTTTCATAAAATATGCAACCGTACCAATTGTTAGTATGGAAAGCGCTACTGGCCACCCTCTTCAGTCGCTAACTGATGCCATAACAATTTCAGAATTTACGGAAAAAAGAAAACCTAAAGTTGTTTTAACCTGGGCACCACATCCTAAAGCACTTCCACAAGCAGTAGCTAATTCATTTATTGAAACAATGCAATTAATGGATGTAGATTTTACCATTACACACCCAAAGGGATACGAATTAAATCCAGAAATAGTAAAAGACTCAAATGTTACCTATAACCAAAATGAAGCATTAAAAGATGCAGATTTTGTTTATGCGAAAAACTGGAGCAGTTACAATAATTATGGTCAAATTCTAAATCAGGATACCAATTGGAAAATTACCAAAGAAAAGTTAGGCCAAGCAAAATTTATGCATTGCCTACCGGTTAGAAGAAATGTTGTGGTTGACGACGATGTATTAGATAGTGATCAATCTATCGTTATTCAGCAAGCAAATAATAGAACATTTGCAGCACAAATTGTATTAAAAAACATCTTAGAGCAATTATAATGAAATCTCTTAAAGTCATAAAAATAGGTGGTAATATTATTGATGACCAAAAAAGTCTAGATGAATTCTTAGAGACTTTTACAAAAATTGAAGATCCAAAAATATTAGTACATGGTGGTGGGAAAATTGCCTCCGAAATGGCAAGAAGTTTAGATATTCCTGTAAAAATGTTTGAAGGTCGCAGAATTACAGATGAAGCCACTTTAGATATTATAACAATGGTCTATGCTGGTAAAATAAATAAAACCATTGTCGCTAAGCTACAATCAACTAACTGCAATGCACTAGGTCTTACTGGTGCAGATGGCAATACAATCGAAGCTGACAAAAGACCTGTGTTAAAAATTGATTATGGTTATGTGGGTGATGTAAAAAAGGTGAATTTTGAGATAATTGAAACTCTAATAAGCAATAACATCACTCCCGTATTTTGTGCAATAACACATAACAAGAAAGGGCAATTACTTAACACAAATGCAGATACAATTGCAACGGAAATTGCAATGGCTTTTGCCGATAGCTATAATGTGGAACTTTACTATTGTTTCGAAAAAAATGGTGTTTTAAATGATATTAATAATGAAGATTCAGTAATTGAACAAATAGATTCTATTTCATTCAAAAACCTAGTATCCGAAGGTATAATTGCTGATGGTATGCTGCCAAAAATAAGTAATTGCATTAATGCCGTAAACCATAATGTTGATAAGGTTTGCATAGGTAAACACGACAAATTATTTACAAACAAAAAAGGATATACAACCATTGTAAAATGATAAAGAAATTAATCCAAGACGCTAAAGAATTATTAAAAGAGCTCATTGAAACTCCTTCATTCTCCTCTGAAGAAAAGGATACAGCGATTTTACTTGAGAAGTGGTTTAAAAACTACGATATAGCTTATAAGAGAACCAAAAACAATGTTTGGGCAACAAATAAATATTTTGATGAATCAAAACCAAACTTGTTGCTTAATTCTCACCATGATACAGTAAAACCAAATAAAGGCTATACTAAAGATCCATTTAAAGCAATTGTAGAAGATGGTAAATTATTTGGCCTCGGAAGTAATGATGCAGGAGGATGTCTGGTTTCACTTTTAGCTTGTTTTACATACTTCTATTCTAAAAAGAACCTAAATTATAATATCATAATAGTGGCCTCTGCAGAAGAAGAAAGTAGTGGCCCAGATGGTTTAAATAGTATGTTATCTATTATTCCAGAAATTGATGTGGCCATTGTTGGTGAGCCTACCCAAATGCACTTGGCTATTGCAGAAAAGGGCCTTGTGGTTTTTGATGCTAAAGTAAAAGGCACACCTAGCCATGCAGCACATCCAAACAAAAACAATGCAATTTATAATACAATTGACATTTTAAATTGGTTTAAAGATTTTCAATTTGAAAGAAAATCTCCTGTTCTAGGAAATGTGAAAATGACCGTTACCCAGATTAATGCTGGTCAACAACACAATGCAGTACCTTCGGAAGTTGATCTAGTAATAGATGTTAGAGTAAACGACAAATATAGCAATGAAGAAATCGCTAAAATTTTAAAGAAAAAATCACCTTGTGATAGTATTGAAGCAAGAAGTCTTAGATTGAACTCTTCATCTATACCCTTGAATCACGAAATAGTTAAAGCCGGAATTGAATTGGGTCGAGAAACCTATGGTTCACCGACATTATCGGACCAAGCAACATTAAGCTGCCCATCTTTAAAACTTGGGCCTGGAGATAGTACAAGATCGCACACAGCAGATGAATTCATTTATTTAGAAGAAATTGAGGAAGGCGTTAAAATATATATAGAATTACTAAAACGAGTATTATGAAACTTTGGGATAAAGGATTTTCAATAGATAAAAAAATAGAGAGCTTTACAGTTGGCAAGGACAGAATTATAGATCTGCACATTGCAAAATATGATATACAAGCCTCAATAGCCCATGCTATAATGCTAAATTCTATTGGTATTGTAAATGATGCTGAATTAAGTGCGTTGACAAATGAACTAAACAGGCTTTATGAAGACGCAGAAAAAGGTGAATTAATAATCGAAGAATCCTTTGAGGATATCCATTCTAAAATTGAGCAAGAACTCACTAAAAAATTAGGTGAAACAGGCAAAAAAATACATACTGCGAGATCTAGAAATGATCAAGTTTTAGTCGCTTTACAGTTATATTACAAAGACAGCCTGAATATTATAAATCAAAAAGTAAAATCCCTTTTTGACACATTAATTGTTTTAGCAGAAACTCATAAGTCTAAGTTATTACCTGGTTATACTCATTTACAAGTTGCAATGCCATCATCTTTCGGTTTATGGTTTTCAGCATATGCTGAGTTATTAATCGATGATGTTTATTTGCTTAATGCAGTAAAGAACATTGTAGACCAAAATCCTTTGGGTTCAGCAGCAGGCTATGGTAGCTCCTTTCCTATTGATAGAACTATTACTACAGATGAACTCCAATTTAAAACATTGAAGTATAATGTTGTGGCTGCTCAATTAAGCAGGGGAAAAAGTGAACGATGTATGGCGAGTGCCCTTGGTAGCTTAAGTAATACACTTGGAAGATTTGCTATGGATGTTTGTTTATACATGAGCCAAAATTTCGATTTCATTAGTTTTCCAGATGAATTGACTACAGGAAGTAGCATTATGCCACATAAAAAGAATCCTGATGTGTTTGAACTTATTAGAGGAAAGTGTAATAAAATTCAAGCATTACATACCGAAATGTTGCTAATCACAAACAACTTGCCAAGTGGATATCACAGAGATTTTCAGCTACTTAAGGAAAACATGATCGATGCTATTGAAAGTATAAAAGATATATTGGATATTTTCAATTTTTCTATAACACAAGTCATTGTAAAAGACGTAAACCTTAACGATGATAAATACAAATACCTATTTACTGTTGACAGCATAAACAATTTGGTAGTGGACGGAATGAGTTTTAGAGATGCCTACAAACAAATTGGAGATGAAGTACAATCCGGAAATTACAAACCAGATTTAGGTAAGGAACACTCCCATATCGGAAGTATACATAATTTGTGTTTAGAAGACATCAAAACTAAATTTCCAAGTTAAAAAAAAGCATCTGTTTCCAGATGCTTTTTGAACTCTACTAGTTATTTAATAGCCCTAACCCTAATAATTCTCTAGCAGCTTGTTCTTTGTATTACAAATATAAGAATTATACTCTAGGTAAATCGCTACTATCCTTAAGTGGCAAATGCGATTCTCCCATTAAATATGTATCAATATGGTACGCCGCTTGCCTACCTTCTGAAATAGCCCAAACTATTAAAGACTGTCCTCTCCTCATATCTCCAGCAACGAATATTCCAGGTACATTAGTAGCATAATCCGTTGTTGTAGCTTTAATATTTGTTCTAAAGTCCATATCTAACCCAAACTGATCTGCCAATGTTTTCTCCGCACCAGTAAATCCTAATGCCAATAGTGCTAAATCACATTCCCATTCCTTTTCAGTGCCTGGTAATTCTTTTAATTGAGGACGCTCACCTTCTTTAAAAATCCATTCTACCTCCACTGTTTTCAGTGCTTTTAAATTTCCATTTTCATCACCGACAAATGCTTTTGTTGATACACTAAAAAAGCGTTCAACTCCTTCCTGATGTGAAGAGGAGGTTTTTAATCTCATTGGCCAATATGGCCAAGGTTGATGAGCAGGCCTACCCTCTGTTGGTTTGCTTAAAATTTCAAAATTGGTCACTTTATTCGCACCATGTCTGTTTGAAGTTCCTATGCAATCTGATCCTGTATCTCCACCTCCAATAACAATAACATTTTTATCCTTTGCAGAAATAACATCATCAAAATCCCTCAAACCATCAACAAATTCATTATTCTTTTTCAAAAAATCCATGGCTTGTACAACACCGTTTAAATCTGCACCAGGAATTGGAATACTTCTTCTAACTGTTGCACCACCGCATAGAACAATGGCATCAAATTCTTCTTTCAATTTATCTGCCTTAATATTCTCACCAACATGTGCGTTTGTTTTAAAGACAATACCTTCTTCCTCAAGGACTTTGAGACGTCTATCAATAACAAACTTCTCCATTTTAAAATCTGGAATTCCATATCTTAAAAGACCACCAATTTTAGCATCTCGCTCAAAAACAGTAACAGTATGACCAGCTCTATTTAATTGTTGTGCCGCCGCCAAACCAGCAGGACCAGATCCAATTACAGCAACTGATTTTCCTGTTCTTTTTTCTGGTGGATTTGCAACAATCCAACCCTCCTCAAAAGCAGTTTCAACAATATTCTTTTCGATATTCTCAATAGTCACAGGGTCTTCATTTATGCCAAGCACACAAGCCTCTTCGCAAGGAGCAGGACAAAGTCTTCCTGTAAATTCTGGAAAATTATTAGTCTTATGAAGTATTTCTGCTGCCTCTTTCCATTTACCTTTATACACCTTGTCGTTAAAATCTGGTATAAGATTTCCCAATGGACAACCACTATGACAAAAAGGTATACCACAATCCATGCAGCGCGCACCTTGATCCTTAAGCTTGTTTTCTTCTAACGGAACTGTAAACTCTTTATAATTTTTAATTCGTTTTTTTGGTTCAATGTAACTTTCGTTCTGACGTTCAAACTCTAAAAATCCTGTTATCTTTCCCATCTTCTTACGCTAATTTTAATTGTTCTTCCTCTAATCTCAATAGTGCTTGCCTATACTCTTCTGGTAAAACTTTTTTGAACTTTGGTAAATAGCTTTCCCATTCAGTTAAAATTTGTTTTGCCAACGGGCTATTTGTGGCTACATAGTGATTTTCAATTAATACTTTTAACTGATTCTCATCCTCTTGTAAGGCTATTGGATCAATATTTAAATCTGCACTATTACATTTTTTAACGAATGATTTGTCATTGTCTAAAACATATGCAATTCCGCCACTCATACCTGCTCCAAAATTTCTACCTACATCTCCTAAAATCACAGCAACGCCACCTGTCATATACTCACAACCATGATCTCCAATCCCTTCTACAACAGCAGAAGCACCAGAATTTCTAACACAAAAACGTTCACCAGCTTTACCATTTATATAAACCTCACCAGAAGTAGCACCATATAATGTAACATTACCAGTGATTATATTTTCTTGTGGTACAATGGTACATCCCTCAGGAACCTTTATGGTTAGTTTACCACCGGAGAGTCCTTTACCCAAATAATCATTTGTATTGCCATGAACCGTCATACTTACACCTTTGGTTGTAAAAGCTCCAAAACTTTGGCCAGCTGAACCTTCAAAATCAATATTAATGGTATCATCAGGTAATCCTTGAGCTCCATAAATTTTTGAAATCTCATTACTCACAATTGCTCCAACAGCTCTATCTATATTAGTTATAGGTAATTTTAGATGTGTACGTTGTCTTCTGAACAAAGCCTGATGAGCTTTCTTAATAATTTGGAAGTCTAAATGCGTTTCTAGATTATGATCTTGCTGATCTGTATTGTAAAGTTTAACATCCTCAGAAACCTCTACTCTATGAAGAATTGGCGTTAAATCTATTCCAGATGCCTTATAGTGTTCTATTGCTTTATTACGATTTAATTTTTGAACCTGACCTACCATTTCATTGACGGTTCTAAATCCAAGCTTAGCCATAATTTCTCTCAACTCTTGAGCCACGAAATACATATAATTTACAACATGCTCGGGTCTTCCTTTAAACTTTTTACGCAATTCTGGATTTTGAGTTGCTATACCAACTGGGCAGGTATTTAAATGACAAACACGCATCATAATGCAACCCGAAGCAACTAATGGAGCTGTGGCAAATCCGAATTCTTCAGCTCCTAACAGACATGCAATAGCAACATCACGACCAGTCTTTAATTGCCCATCGCATTCTAAAACGATTCTGTTTCTTAAATCATTCATTACCAAGGTTTGTTGCGCTTCTGCAATACCAAGTTCCCATGGCAAGCCTGCATGTCTTAATGACGTTAAAGGAGATGCTCCAGTACCACCATCAAAACCTGAAATTAAAACAACATCCGCTTTGGCTTTTGCAACACCTGCTGCAACAGTACCTACACCAACCTCTGAAACTAACTTTACATTAATTCTCGCCTCACGATTTGCTGATTTAACATCATAAATCAATTGCGACAAATCTTCAATTGAATAAATATCGTGATGTGGTGGCGGAGAAATTAATCCTACATACGGTGTAGAATTTCTTGTTTTGGCAATTTCAGGATTCACCTTAGGACCAGGTAACTGACCTCCTTCTCCAGGTTTTGCTCCTTGGGCTATTTTTATTTGAATCTCATTAGCGTTTGTCAAATAATTTGAAGTAACACCAAAACGTCCTGATGCAACCTGTTTTATTGCAGAATTACGCCAATCGCCTTGAGAACTCTTATAAAAACGTTCTTGATCTTCACCACCCTCACCAGAATTGGATTTTCCACCAATTCTATTCATTGCAACGGCCAAATTCTCATGAGCCTCTTTACTAATTGAACCATAAGACATTGCTCCTGTCTTGAAACGCTTTACGATTTCAGTCCATGATTCTACCTCTTCTAGAGGTATTGGATCGAATTTATCAAACTCAAACAACCCTCTTATTGTCATTAAACTCTTAGATTGGTTATTAACTAACTTAGAGTATTCCTTGTAAGTTGATGCTTTATTAGTTCTAACAGATTCTTGTAATTTGGCAATAGTTAATGGATTGAACATATGTTTTTCTTGTCCACGTCTCCATCTATAATCTCCACCAACTTCTATATCTAAATTGGTTTGGTTTGGCCTAAATGCCTTACGATGACGTTTAACAATTTCTTGCTCAATTTCCCTTAAACCAATACCTTGAATACGTGTTGGTGTGTTTGGAAAATATTTATCAACTGTAGCTGTATTGATCCCTATACATTCAAAAAGTTGAGAAGCTCTGTACGAATTCAATGTTGAAATACCAATCTTATTCATCACCTTTAAAATACCCTTCCCAATGGCCTTATTATAATTTTTTATTGCCGTTAGATATTCTAAATCTGTAACATCTTTTGTATTGATTTGTTCCTGTACTATTTCGTTAACTATATATGGATTTACAGCACTTGCGCCAAACCCAAATAACAGGGCAAAATGATGAACTTCACGAGGTTCAGCAGATTCAATTATTAAACTAACCTGAGAACGTTTTTTTAACTTGTGTAAAGCATGGTTTACATATGAACATGCCAACAAGGCTGGAATTGGAGCATGGTTTTCATCGACATATCTATCTGAAAGGATAATAATGTTTATGCCTTCATCAATGGCTTTTGATGCTTGATTCACAAGATTTTCTAAAGCAACTTCTAATTCGTTTAATCCTCGATTAACTTCATATAGCATTGAAATAGTTTCAACCTTGAAATCTGGATTAGAATCGTAATTTCTAATTTTATCTAAATCGTGTTTTGAAATAACAGGATTTTGAATTTTTAGCTTTTTACAATGCTCATCATTTATGTCGAAAATATTAACATCTCTTCCAAGTGTTAAACTTATATCTGTAATTAATTCTTCTCTAATACCATCCAATGGTGGATTAGTAACCTGTGCAAACAGCTGCTTAAAATAATTATATACCAGTTGTGGTCGCTCTGATAAAACAGCAATAGGCGTATCACTACCCATTGAGCCAATTGGTTCCTTGCCCAATTGTGCCATTGGCCTGATAATAGTGTTTAAGTCTTCTTGAGTATACCCAAAAATTACTTCGCGTTTTTTAAGATCAATTTCATCATAAAGGATTGGCCCTTTTTTAGCAGAGAGGTCTTTTAAATGCACTAAATTCTTATCCAACCACTCTCGGTATGGATATTTATTGGCAATTTTTTCTTTGATTTCCTCATCATTAACTATTCGTCCTTCATTCATATCCACCAAGAACATCTTACCTGGTTCTAAACGACCATGAAATTCAACATTCTCTGGTTTTACATCTACAACACCAGTTTCAGAAGACATTATAACATTGCCATTTTTTGTAACGGTATATCGAGAAGGCCTTAATCCATTTCTATCTAAGACAGCACCAATATAATTACCATCTGTAAATGGTATGGAAGCAGGACCATCCCATGGTTCCATTAAACAGGAATTGTATTCATAAAAAGCTTTCTTAGCATCAGACATGTCAGGGTTTTTTTCCCATGCCTCTGGCACTAACATCATCATGGCCTCAGGTAAAGAACGTCCTGTCATTAGAAGTAATTCAACAACCATATCTAATGTGGCAGAATCAGATTTACCCTTTAAAACAGTTGGTATAATTTTCTTAATGTCATCACCAAATGCATCGCTTTTAATGATTTCTTCTCGAGAAAACATTCTAGAAACATTTCCTCTTAAAGTGTTAATCTCACCATTGTGACATATATATCTAAAAGGTTGCGCCAAATCCCATGTCGGAAATGTATTTGTTGAAAAACGCTGGTGTACCAAGGCTAACCTAGTATCTAATGCCGAATTGAATAAATCTAGATAATACTCATTTATATGTTCTGGCTTAAGAAGACCTTTAAATATTATAATTTTAGTAGAGAGACTCGGTAAATAAAAATATTGAGCCTCTGATAATTTTGAATCGTATATGGTATGCTCAGTAATTTTCCTTGCTGCAAATAATTTAAGATTAAAATCCCTGTCGGACATTTTTTCATCAGCTTTACCAATGAATATTTGCTTAATTGACGGCTCTGTAGTTTTAGCAATTTCACCAAGTATTTCACTATTAACCGGAACATCTCTCCAGCCAATTAATACTAGACCCTGTGATTCAATTTCCTTTTCAAAAATATCGATACAATATTGTCTTTGGTTTTCTTTTCTCGGTAGAAAAACATTGGCTACAGCGTATTGACCAGCTTCAGGTAATTCAAACTCACAGAATATCTTAAAAAACTTGTGAGGAATATCTATTAATATACCAGCGCCATCACCTGTTATCCCATCAGAACTTACAGCACCACGATGCTCAAGTTTCACAAGTATTTCTAACGCTTTATGGATTATATCATTTGATCTTTTACCAGTTAAACTACATATAAATCCTGCACCACAATTATCGTGTTCAAATTCCGGTAAATAAAGTCCTTGTTTCTTCAGCATAATTCAAAATTTTAGAGGGTTTTTCACAACAATTCATTCCTCTAATATAGGTGCAGTTATTCGATAAAAAAAAAAGTGAAAACACTTTTCCCATATCGATAATTGAAGAGATTTTAATTGATAAAATGATAAATTTTTGCCTGTATAATGCTAAATATTCAATGATGATTTTTTAATAAAATACAGCTAAAAATTACGAAAACGATTGCGAAAATATTGTTTGATTATTAATTCAATATTAAATGAGAATAAATATTAGAAATAATTGAAATTCATAATTATCATTTCAATAAAAAAATCAATATAAATTAGTTTACCCTTAATTTTTTAGGGGTAAAATATATTATATTCGTAAAAATTAATTTTATACCCCTTTTTTTTAGGGGTTATATTTAAAGATTATATAGTTTTGGCTCATCTAACTAATAAAAGATGAATTTTATGAAACGATTATTTACTTTAACATTACTTTTCACGGTATTAATAATTAATGCTCAGGAAACAGAAAAAAAAGAGAAGAAGTTTACTATAAGTGGATCAGTTGATGCTTATTTTCAAACTTATTTAACGGCCTCTGATGACAGCAGTCAATCCTTTGGGACTGCTTTTGCGGACCAAACTGGTTTTGCTTTAGGTATGGCCAATGTAATATTTAGTTACGAAGGAGAAAAAGTTGGTGCTGTAGTAGATTTAGTCACTGGACCAAGGGGTGCTGGTGCAACATTCAATTCTGACATTGTAGATGGCATTGTCAATCAAGCATATGTTTACTGGAATGTATCTGAGAACACTACACTTACATTTGGTAGATGGAATACTTTTCTAGGTTACGAAGTTATTGCACCGGCTGCAAACTTTAACTATAGCTGTTCCTATTTATTTTCAAATGGTCCATTTTCACATATGGGTCTGAAAGCTGACTTTATATTGTCCGATGATATTAATTTAATGCTTGCAATTACAAACCCTTGGGACACTAATAATGTATCTTCTACTGGAGAGTATGGTTATGGTGCCCAATTAGGATTTTACAATCAGTACTTAAACATATATTATGATAGTGGTAATAACGGTGGTTTAGGATTTGAGATTGACTATACTGGTGGTTTTGATTTAACCGATAATTTCTTTTTAGGAATTAATGGTGCATACAATGATAATGATGGTTCAGGCTTTTACGGTGCTGCTCTTTATCCACAGTTAGCAACTTCAGATGACTTTTCTCTAGGCTTAAGAGGCGAATATTTTGGTTTACACGGTGATGCAAATCCAGCTGAAGAAAGTGTATTGGCTCTAACACTAACTGGAAGTTATGTTGTAGATAACTTAATTATCAAACCAGAAATTAGATTGGATTCTTGGAGTGATGCTATGCCTTATTTAGATAGTGACGGTGATGCTACTGATAATCTGGCTGCATTCACTTTAGCCGCGATATATACATTTTAACTAATACTATAAAAACAATGAAAAAAGTAGAAGCAATTATTAGAAAATCTAAGTTTTCTGCAGTGAAAGCTGCGCTACACGATGTTGGTGTAAACTTCTTCTCTTACTGGGATGTAACTGGACTCGGGAACGAAAAAGAAGGTCATGTTTACCGTGGCATTTCTTACAGTACCAGCGATATCCAAAGACGCTATTTATCAATTGTGGTAAATGATGATTTTGAAGACGTAACCATCAAAGCAATTTTAGAGGCTGGTTCAACAGGTGATGTTGGAGATGGGAAAATCTTCGTCTCAAAAATCGAGGAAGTCTATAGAATAAGAACAGGAGAAAAAGGAGGGAATACTTTAAAATAAAAAACATGGAATTACTTACTACAAATAACGTATGGATGATGATCTGTACAGCGTTAGTTTTCTTTATGCATTTAGGTTTTGCATTTCTAGAAATTGGATTGACGCGTCAAAAAAATACGATTAACATTTTATTTAAAAACATATTTATTATTACAGTTGGACTATTGCTTTATTGCCTAGTTGGTTTTAACTTAATGTACCCTGGGGATTTTAATGGGTTTTTAGGATTCGCAGGTTTTGGATTAGATGCACCATTAACAGATGCTGGTGCTTTAGATCTTGCATATAACGAAGGTTATACTTACTGGACTGATTTCTTATTTCAAGGAATGTTTGCAGCAACGGCAGCAACGATTGTTTCTGGAGCGGTTGCAGAACGTATTAAAATTGGTCCATTTATGATTTTTACCGTGCTATATGTTGGTATCATTTATCCAATTGCTGGATCATGGAAATGGGGAGGTGGATTCTTAGACAGTATGGAGACTCCTTTTTATGATTTTGCAGGTTCAACATTAGTTCACTCAGTAGGTGGATGGGCAGCTGTTGTTGCAGTTTGTTTGCTTGGCGCCAGAATTGGCAAGTTTAAAGATGGAAAACTACAAGCAATACCAGGTCATAATATACCATTAGCAACAGCAGGTGTTCTGATTCTATGGTTAGGCTGGTTTGGATTTAATGGTGGCTCAGTTTTATCAGCTGACCCTGAACTTACGTCTTTAACTCTTGTAACAACTTGTTTAGCCGCAGCTTCAGGTGGTGTTGTTTCAGCATTAGTTTCTAGTGCTATGTTTAAAAACTTAGACTTAACCATGTTCTTAAATGGTATTTTGGGCGGTTTAGTTGGTATAACAGCAGGAGCTGATCAAATGAGTCCAACCGATGCCATTTTAATTGGAGCAATTGCCGGCGCACTTATCGTATTTGCAGTTAGCTTTATTGACAGATTAAAATTAGATGATCCTGTTGGGGCAATTGCAGTACACTTAATATGTGGTATCTGGGGAACATTAGCAGTAGGTCTTTTTGGAAACCTGGCTAGTGGTGCACAATTTTTAAGTCAACTTATAGGTGTAGCTTCATACGCTGCCATTTGTATTGTATCATCTTTCATAATAATATTTATACTTAAGAAAACCGTTGGAATCAGAGTTTCTGAGCGCGAAGAGTTAGAGGGCTTAGACGGTCATGAACATGGTATGGATGCATACCCTGATTTTAGAATGAACGAACATTAAATATAAATTTTAGATTGATTGTTTAGATAATTAGTTGTTAGTTAAAAACCCTCTGAAACGTAAAGTTTTGGAGGGTTTTTTAATTCACTATAATCTTCTAATTAAACAACACAAAAGCCTTATAGAAATCTATAAGGCTTTTTACTTTATAATGATTTGTTATACGTTAAGCAGAATTTCTACTTGCATTAATATTACCAAACAATGATCTAGTAACCATTTTTTCGAATACCCTTATTTCTTCCGCATTGTTAGACTTATCTTTCTCTAACTCTTGAATTTTTTTAAGAGCATACTGTTGTATGGTCAATAAAGGTAAGACTATAGATTCTCTAACATCAATTGAAGCTTTAGAAACTGGTTCGTCTTCCATAAGTTCTTTAGAACCAGTAAGTTTTAATATCAAGCGCTTTGATGTTAAATACTCCTCATAAATAAGATTCCAAAAATCACCATATTCTGGATCTTCAGACATGTATCTAGTTAAGTTGAAAAAGGATTTAGACAAAGACATCATACTATTACCAATAAGTGCTCTAAAAAATCTAGATTCTTGATACAAGTGTTGTACTTTATCAAACTCTCCTTTATCTTCATAATGCTTTAATGCTGTACCAACTCCAAAAAATCCTGGGACATTCTGTTTTAATTGACTCCAAGATCCTACAAACGGTATAGCACGTAAATCTGCAAAAACCAAACTATCAGATTTACCTCTTTTTGAAGGCCTACTGCCAATATTGGTTTTAGCATAGTACTTCAACGTACTCATTTGCTCAAGGTATGATAAAAACTTAGGGTGCTTTTTAAAGTTGATATAGGTCTCATAGCTTAGATTCGCCAGGTTATCCATAACCAATTTATCCTCTTTTAGCATCTCTAGATTCTTATCATTCAATCTATTTGAAATGCCCGAACTTATCAACTGCTCCATGTTATATTGGGAAGAATCAATAGTACCAAAATTAGAACTAATGGTCTGTCCTTGTATGGTAAGCTGAATTTCTTTGTCTTCTATGGTTGGTCCTAAAGATGCATAAAACTGATGAGTCTTACCTCCTCCTCTTGCTGGCGGACCACCTCTACCATCAAAAAATATCACATCAATATCATATTTTCTTGATAATGCAGTTAATCTCTCTTTTGCTTTAAATATTGCCCAGTTAGCCATTAGATATCCACCATCTTTAGTACCATCACTGAAACCAAGCATAATTGTTTGCTTGTTTCCTCTTTCCTCAAGGTGTTTTCTGTAATTTGGATTTGTATACAACTCCTCCATTACAGCTGGCGAAGCTTCCAAATCCGTAACTGTTTCAAATAACGGAACTACATCAGCCGTCAGATTGTCTCCAAAGGCAATTATCTTAAGCATTGCAAACAACTGAAGCACATTCATTGTTGTTTGATTATTACTTATGATATATCTGTTACAAGCAATTTCTCCATTTTTATCTTGAATGGTTTTCATGGCCCTAATTGTCTCAACAATATTAATTGCCATTTCATCCTTAAATTCAATATCCTCTGCTATTAAACCTTTTATTTCAGACAGATGCTTTAATTGTTTATCAAGCGAATAATCAAAGAAGTCTTCAGGGAAAAATTCAGTTTTGTTTTCAATTAATTCCTTTACTAAAGCTCTAAACATGGCATCATGCACACGACTATCTTGTCTTATATCTAAACTTGCAAAATGATATCCAAAAAGAGTAGTTCTATTAATTAGAGTAGTTACTTTATCTACAAATAATGATTGATGTTCGTTTATTAGCACATCTCTAATATCATAAAGCTCTTGTCTGAATTCAGCTAGTGAAATTCTAGTAGAATGGTCTTTATGCAATAATGTGTTATGAAGTCTATGATTTAATTCTATAATTCTTTCTCTAATTCCTTTGAAGGTTAATCGCCTTCTCAAATACTTTACATCTTTAATGTAATTTTTAATTATAGATTCTTTTAATTTTCGCGCGACATTTAGTGTTATTTGAGGTGTCACAAACGGGTTGCCATCTCTATCTCCACCTGGCCAAAAACCAATATTTACAATTGAATTATCAATTTCTTTTTCTTCAAAAATATTTGTTTGAACATAATCATATATATCTCCAAACGAATGATAGAATACATTTTTTAAGTACCAAATTAGATTGACAGCCTCATCATAAGGTGTCGGCTTTTTATCTTTAAAAAAAGGAGTCTTACCTAACTGACCGAGTAAACTTCGAATTTCAGTAAGATTATCAACTTTAATAGCTTCGGCTAAATCTGTAATTATTCCTAAAACGGTACCAGGATAAAATTGAGTTGGATGTGCTGTTAACACTATTCTTACTTTAAAAGCTTCTAAATACTCTTGCAATAATTCAATTTTATTTTCTGCTTGGGCGTTTTCTTTTAAACTTCTCAATGTCCCAATACCTTCCATATTGTTAACTACAGGAAAGGCCGCATCCTCTACCGCATCAAACAACACCACTTGTCGCTCAATATACTGAATGAACCTGAACAATAAATTTATCTGACTCTGTGCAGATCTTCTTGCTTGATACTTCTTAAAAAAAGTATTAACAATAGTTGTAGGATCTTCATGATTGTCAAATCCTTTTTTACATGTTTCATAAAACAATGGCAGTAAAGCCACAGTTTTAGAGAGGGTATCAAAAGGAAGGGTCATGAATATACTATTGTATATCTGATATTTGGATAAAACGTTTTGGTTAAAACGCTTTAGTTTTGGCTCTGTTGGCATAATTTAAATTATTGTTGATTGACCTAAATGAATGTTCATAAAATTTAGATTTGTATCCTTGGGATTAAAGATAAAATCTTCTATGAAATCACCAACAATTGAAGTTGTCACTTTATCTGACGCTGGATTAATATCTGGTGTTGAAATTTTAAGTTTTAAAGATTTTTCCACACCAGCTCTTATTAATTCTGCTTCTGTATTTAAATTGAAATGATCTAGCAACATTGCAGCGGATAAAATTGATGCAATTGGATTTGCAATTCCTTTTCCCGTAGCTTGAGGGAAAGATCCGTGTATAGGCTCAAACATGGAATATTTGTCTCCAACGGATGCCGAAGCTAATAAACCTATTGAACCACCAATAACACTGGCTTCATCACTTATAATATCGCCAAACATATTCTCAGTTAAGATAACATCAAACTGCTTAGGATTAAGAATCATTTGCATGGCCGCATTATCTACAAAAAGAAAATCTAAAGTTACCTGAGGATACCCTTTTGCAACCTCTGTCACTACACGCCTCCATAATCGAGAACTTTCTAGCACATTTGCCTTATCGACCAATGTAACTTTGTGGTTTCTAGTTTGTGCAGATTTAAATGCCAAATGTGCAATACGCTCAATCTCTGGTCTTGAATACTCACACAAATCTGACGCAATATTACCATCATCGCTAAGTTCTTTCTTTCCAAAATAAATTCCTCCAGTTAATTCTCTATAAATAGAAATATCCGTACCCTCAATTATATCCTTTTTTAAGGGTGATTTATTTAATAAAGTTGGATACGCCTTAACTGGTCTAATATTTGCAAAAAGCCCTAATTCTTTTCTCAATTTCAACAAACCCTGTTCTGGCCTAACTTTAGCTGAAGGATCATTATCATATTTAGGATGACCTATAGCACCAAATAAAACCGCATCACTAGATTTACATAGATCTAATGTTTCTTTGGGTAACGGATCGTTAAACTTGTCAATTGCAATAGCTCCTACATCCGCTTGTGTAAACTGAAAATTATGATCGTATTCTGAAGCAATAGCCTTTAATGCCTTAACCGCTTGATTTGTTACTTCTGGCCCTATACCATCACCTGGTAATAATGCTATTTTTAATTTCATCTAATTCTTTAAAATATTTTTTGAGCTTCAAAAGCTTCAATTAATTCTTTATTATTAACAAGGTAATCAATGTCGTCATAACCATTGATCATGCAAGTTTTCTTATATGGGTCTATTTCAAATTTTTCTGAAATATTTTTTCCTTCAATAGAAATTTTTTGCTCTTCAAGATTAACTTGAATCACCGTTTCTGGATTAGACTCAATTTCATTTAAGAGGTCACTCAAAAAAGTTTCAGAAACTTGAACAGGTAGTAGTCCGTTATTTAATGCATTTCCCTTAAATATATCAGCAAAAAAACTAGAAACTACAACTTTAAAACCGTAACCAACAATGGCCCAGGCAGCATGTTCCCTACTAGATCCGCATCCAAAATTATTGCCTGCCACTAAAATATTTCCTTTATAATCTGAATTGTTTAAAACAAAACTACTATTAACAGAACCATCCTTATTATACCTCCAGTCTCTAAAGACATTATCACCAAAACCCTTTTTATCAGTAGCTTTTAAAAATCTAGCTGGTATAATTTGATCGGTATCAACATTTTCTATATTCAACGGAATAGCTGTTGACCTAAGTGTTGTAAACTTCTCCATTAATTTAAATGTTTTGTAATATCAATTATTCTTCCTTCAACAGCCGTCGCAGCTGCCACTAATGGGCTGGCCAATATGGTTCTTGAACCTTGACCTTGCCTACCTTCAAAATTTCTATTTGAGGTTGACACGCAATATTCACCTTGAGGAATTTTATCATCATTCATAGCCAAGCATGCAGAACAACCAGGTTGACGTAATTCAAAACCAGCATCATCAAAAATATCCTTTAGACCTTCTTTAATTATTTGTGCTTCTACCTGTTTACTTCCTGGAACTAACCAAGCAGTAACATTTTCTGCTTTCCTCTTCCCTTTTACATAATTAGCTGCAACTCTAAAATCTTCAATTCTAGAATTTGTGCAGCTACCAATAAACACATAATTAATTGGTTTATCAATTAAGCTCTCACCAGCTTCAAAATTCATGTATTTCAATGATTTTTTAAAAGATGGGTTATTTTCAACAGGTATATTACCATTGATTTTTATTCCCATTCCTGGATTAGTACCATAGGTTACCATAGGTTCTATATCCTCAGCATCAAAGAAATACTCTTTATCAAATGTTGCATCTTTATCTGTTGGTAGAGTTTTCCAATATTCTAATTTCTTGGTTAAATCGTCACCCTTTGGCGCAAACTCTCTTCCTTTTACGTATTTAAAGGTAATTTCATCTGGCGCAATCATTCCACCTCTTGCTCCCATTTCAATACTCATATTACAGACCGTCATTCTACCTTCCATACTCATTTCTTCAAAAACGTTTCCGGCATATTCGCAGAAATAACCCGTACCAGCATTTGTACCAAGTTTTGATATGATATAAAGGATCACATCCTTAGGAAGAACACCTGGCTTTAGCTTTCCATTTACAGAAACCCTAAGACTTTTAGGTTTAGTAAGCAACAAACATTGACTAGCAAATACTTGAGCTACTTGACTTGTACCAATACCAAAAGCAATGGCTCCAAATGCACCATGAGTTGATGTATGACTGTCTCCACATACCATTGTCATTCCTGGTTGCGTAATACCTAACTCCGGAGCCATTACATGCACTATTCCATTATATTTATGTCCTAACTCGTATAATGTAATATTATTGGCTTTACAGTTTTCTGAAAGTTGTTGAAGTTGTTTCCTTGACAACTCATCCTTAACTGGTTTATCTTGATTTAGGGTTGGTGTATTATGGTCTGCAGTTGCAACTATTTGGTTTGGCCTATAAATAGGAATTCCTCGCTCTTTCAATTCATTGAAAGCTTGAGGACTTGTAACTTCGTGTATCAAATGCTTATCTATATATAAGATCTGAGGACCATCTTCAATACTACTTACAACATGCGCATCCCAGACTTTATCGAATAATGTTTTTCCCATAGTCTATGCCGATATTATTTCTTTGTAGACCCTACTTGTTTCTACAATTTGATGAATGTCATTATCATCTATTTCTTTTTTTCTATCAGCAAAACTTAAAAAGTTACTATAAACCTCATCTAATTGAAGTTTTGTTAATTCGTAACCAACTTTTTTAGCTCTGTATGCTAAAGCAGCTCTACCACTTCGTGCAGTAAGAACAATAGCAGAGTCAGTAACACCTACATCCTTAGGATCAATTATCTCGTAAGTCTCTCTATTTTTAATCACACCATCTTGATGAATACCAGAACTATGCGCAAAGGCATTAGCTCCAACTATAGCCTTATTAGGTTGGGTGTAAATACCCATATTATCACTCACCAATTGACTAATACCATATAGCATTGAGGTATTAATATTAGTATCAAGGTTAAGGTATGGATGCTGTTTCAAAATCATAACAACTTCCTCCAATGCAGTATTTCCAGCACGTTCACCAATGCCATTTATAGTACATTCTATTTGCCTTGCACCATTAATTACACCTTCTATTGAGTTTGCAGTCGCCAAACCTAAATCATTATGACAATGACAAGATAAAATCGCCTTTTCGATTCCTTTTACATTCTCCATTAGGTACTTAATTTTCGCGCCATACTCACTTGGCAAACAATATCCCGTAGTATCAGGAATATTCAAAACAGTTGCACCTGCTTTAATGGCAACTTCACATACTCTAGCCAAGTATTCATTATCTGTTCTACCAGCATCCTCTGCATAGAACTCAACATCTTCAACAAAAGACTTGGCATATTTTACAGCAGCATAAGCTCTTTCTAAAATATCCTCTTTTGTAGTTTTAAATTTGTGAAGAATATGTGATTCAGAAGTTCCAATTCCAGTATGGATTCGTGGCTTCTTAGCTTTCTTTAAAGCTTCAGCTGCTACCTTTATATCATTTTCAACAGACCTTGTTAAACCACAAACTGTTGCGTTCTTTACAATTTCGGAAATGGCCTCAACCGATTTAAAATCTCCCGGACTTGAAACGGGAAATCCAGCTTCAATCACATCTACGCCTAAAGCATCTAATTTTGACGCAATGACAACCTTCTGTTCAGTGTTCAGTTTACAACCTGGTACTTGCTCTCCGTCTCGTAAGGTTGTATCAAATATTTGAATATTGTTTTTTGACATTTATCAAAATAAAGTTTAGTATTGTTATACGAATTTATACCTTGAAACTTACTTAGTATATTCCATGCATTTTGATTTTACGATGTTCAAACTCAATAATGCATATTATATATTTGATAATCAGTAATATAAGCCATAATTCAATTGATAACTAAAGGCCAAAAAGACAACTTATTTTCACTGGTAAAATCCTTGAACAAGTCCGAAAAAAGACAATTCAAGCTTTATGTAGGTAGGCTAGGTGTAAATACAGACTCAAAATTCTTGAATTTATTCAACTTTTTGGATAAGGCTAAAGTTTATGATGAAGCTGCTATAATTAAGACAGGGATTGTTAAAAAACAACAACTCGCCAATGTTAAAGCTCATCTTTACAAGCAAATATTAATTAGTTTAAAGCTCAACCCATCACATCAAAATGTTCGTTCTCAAATTAGAGAACAGCTAGATTTTGCTTCAATTCTTTATCACAAAGGATTATACAAGCAAAGTCTAAAAATTTTAGATAAGGCCAAAGATTTGGCAATTTCAAACGAAGAAAAAAATATGGCATTTGAAATTGTTGAACTCGAAAAAATTATTGAAGCCCAGTACATTACACGAAGTATCAGTAACCGTGCAGATGAACTTGCCATACAAGCAAAAGAGTTAAGCTCACTAAATGTTATTGCTTCGAAATTATCAAATCTGTCCCTTCAATTATACAGCATAATGCTAAAAACTGGCTATGTTAAAAATGAAGATGAAAGCCAAGTGGTTACGAAATATTTTAATGACAGACTACCAAAGATTGATTTCAAAAAAATTGGTTTTAGAGAAAAACTATGGTTATATAAAGCACATCTGTGGTACAGTTTTTTAATGCAAGACTTTTTAAGTTGTTATAAATACTCATCTAAACTTGTCAATCTTTTTTATGACAACCCCAAGATGATAAACCTAAACCCTGTATTCTTTTTAAAAGGAAATAATTACCTCTTAGAGTCAATTTTCTACTTGAGAAATAAACCCAAGTTTGTAGAGAAATTAAATCACTTAAAAGAAACGGTTGATAATACAAAATTCATTAAAGATCAAAATGTTTCTACATTGGTTTTCTTGTATACTAATTTTCATAGTATAAACCAGCATTTTATTGATGGGAGTTTTGAAGATGGACTAGAACTTATTCCCAAAATAGAAAACCAACTATTAGAATACAGTAATCGTATTGACCCTCATCATCAAATGATATTTTACTACAAATTTGCTAGTTTAGAATTTGGAGCTGGCAACAATAAAGCTTGTATAAAACATCTTAATAAGATTATCACTAACAAATCTCTATCAATGCGCGAGGATTTACTCTGTTTTTCTAGAGTTTTGAATCTTGTTGCTCATTATGAAGCAGGCCTAGATTATCATTTAGATTCTTTATTGAGAAGCACCTACAAGTTCTTGATTAAAATGAACGACTTACATGAAGTTCAAAAGGAAATGATAAAATTTATCAGAGGGTTACAAGATATTTATCCACACGATCTCAAGAACGCATTTAAAGATTTACTAGAAAGACTTAAGGTTTATGAAGACCATCCTTTTGAGCGCAGATCATTTCTTTATCTTGATATTATTTCTTGGCTAGAGAGTAAAATTGAGAATAAAACCGTTAGTGAGATCATTAAAAATAAATATTTGACAAAATACGCGCCTTGATTTTCACGAATTCATAAAAAAAGCATAAAAACTAAAATTAAATTTGGATTTTAAGTTTTTGTGATGCAATATTTGTACTCACAAAGTTCAAAAACTTACTGAAATGTTATCAAGAAAGGTGGAGGGAATAGACCCACTGAAGCCTTAGCAACCCTCAGATTTACTGAGAAGGTGCTAAATTCTACTTAAACGAGCAAGTCATTTTTTGCAAGTTTGGATAGATAACTAAAGACCAATTACTCATCTGTAATTGGCATATTTCTTTATAACATTTTTCTATTAAGTACGCTTCACAAGAAGCTTATTTGGCTTTTGGTTTAATTATTTATTAACTCAAAAACTTAGAAAAATGAGTACACAAAAATTCGCAACCAATGCGTTGCATGCAGGACACGATGTTGAAAAAAATGGCGGAACACGAGCTGTTCCAATTTATCAATCAACAGCATACGTGTTCAATGATTCAGATCATGCGGCTAATCTTTTCGCATTAGCCGAAACTGGTAATATTTATACCAGAATTAACAATCCGACAAATGATGTTCTTGAACAGCGTTTAGCTACACTAGAAGGTGGTATTGCTGCGGTAACCACCGCCTCAGGTACTTCTGCCATTGCAACTAGTTTGTTAACGCTATTGAAAGCAGGTGACCATATTGTTGCATCTAACAGTCTTTATGGTGGCACCTATAATTTATTGAGTGTTACATTACCTAGACATGGCATCACTACCACATTTGTGGATCCATCTAATCCTGAAAACTTTAATAGAGCAGCTCAAGAAAATACACGAGCTTTCTTCATTGAATCATTAGGAAACCCAAAGCTAGATGTTCTTGATATTGAAGCTATAGCTAATGAAGCAAAAGCATATAAGGTGCCTTTGATCGTAGATAATACCGTTGCCACTCCGTATCTACTAAACCCAATAGAATATGGTGCTAATATTGTAATTCATTCATTAACAAAATACATTAATGGTAATGGCACAGCGTTGGGAGGCGTAATTATTGATGCTGGTACTTTTGATTGGACTAATGGTAAATTCCCAGAATTCACAGAACCGTCTGCTGGTTACCATGGTCTAGTTTATAGTGAAGCTCTTGAAGCTGCAGCTTTTATTGCTAAGGTGAGAATTGAAGGGTTAAGAGATTATGGTGGCGCTTTAAGCCCGTTTAACGCATTTCAGATCATCCAGGGATTGGAGACTTTAGAATTACGAATTAAGAAACACAGTGAAAATGCCCTAGAATTAGCAAAATGGTTGCAAGATCAACCTGAAGTTACTTGGGTGAATTATCCTGGACTAGAAACTAGCAATTACAAGGACCTCGCTGACAAATATTTACCTGAAGGACAA
The DNA here is from genome assembly GCF_020166345.1 of Winogradskyella vincentii. Lineage (GTDB taxonomy): Bacteria > Bacteroidota > Bacteroidia > Flavobacteriales > Flavobacteriaceae > Winogradskyella > Winogradskyella vincentii. The sequence continues at coordinate 478,388 of NZ_JAIUJS010000001.1, forward strand.
AGCGGTATAGTAACTTTTGGAGTAGAAGGAGGTTATGACGCCGCAAAGATTATTGCAGACAAAACAAAACTGTTCTCTCTTTTAGCAAATATTGGCGATACCAAATCGCTAATTATACATCCTGCTAGCACAACACATCAACAACTTAGTGATGAGGCACAAGAGAGCACAGGTGTAACCAAAGATCTTATTCGACTTTCTGTCGGAATTGAAAATATCGAAGATTTAAAAGCCGATTTAAAAGAAGCCTTTGCCGTTGTAAAACAGCAAAAAGCTCTTCAAAATTAGCCTTTAGTGTTGTTTAGTTGAAACAGATGCTCTTTTATTAGGGCATCTGTTATAATTCAAAAATCTAAAAGACAGAAAAATGAGTAATTTACAATTTAGTGTTTCAGGAGTTAGTACTTCAGAAACAAAATTCATAGGAAATACAAGACAATTTACATTAACAGTTGACGAACCAGAAGCCTTGGGTGGCACCGACGACTATCCAAATCCAGTTGAGTATATACTAGCAGGATTTGCTGGTTGTATCAACGTGGTTGGACATGTTGTTGCCAAAGAATTAGGATTTACCATCAATAATTTAAAGATTGAAGTCAATGGCGAATTAAACCCTAATAGGTTTTTGGGAAGCTCTAATGTAGAACGAGCAGGTTTTAAATCTATTAAACTTCATTTAATCCCTGATACAGATGCAGATATTGAGACTTTAACAAAATGGTTACAGATAGTTGAAGACCGTTGCCCTGTTAAGGACAATCTTCAAAATTTAACACCAATTTCAATTGCGGTAGAAAAAGAATATAATATTTCATAAATCTATAATGAGTAGATTAAAACATATCAAAATTTCAAATTTTAAAACCAATTCTGGTAAGACTTCGGAACTTTCCTTGTCTTACCAGACTTTTGGTATTGATTTAGGAAAAGCACCGATTGTTTTAGTAATTCACGCACTTACCGGAAACTCTACTGTTATTGGACCAAATGGCTGGTGGAATGACCTAATTGGTGAAGATAAGTGTATTGACACTAGCACTTATACTATTTTGGCGTTCAATATTCCCGGGAATGGTTTTGATACTTCGGCAACCGATTTAATTGATAATTATAAAGATTATAACGCTAGGGATATTGCCAAAATTTTTGCACTTGGAATTGAGGAGCTCGGTATTGATTCTCTGTTTTCAGTAATAGGTGGTTCTGTTGGAGGAGGCATTGCATGGGAATTAGCAGCACTAAAACCAAATCTTATTAAAAACCTTATTCCAATTGCAACTGATTGGAAATCTACAGATTGGCTAATTGCAAATTGCCATATTCAAGATGCTATTCTAAATAATTCTAGAAAACCTTTAGAAGATGCAAGGATGCATGCTATGACTCTTTATAGAACACCTGAATCCTTTACCGAAAAATTTGAGCGATCAAAGAGAAACTCAAATTTATTTAATGTAGAATCATGGTTGAATCATCATGGAAAGAGGCTAAACGATAGATTTATACTATCTGCTTACAAAATGATGAATCATATATTAAGAACTATTGACATAACCGAAGGAAGAGGTAATTTTATTGAGGTTGCACGTCAGATATCATCAAACATCCATATTGTGACGATTAATTCAGATCTATTCTTCAAACCAGAAGAAAACTGGTCTGCTTTTGTTGATTTAAAAGGCGTAAAGAACAATGTGGCAATTCACGAAATTAAATCTATTCATGGGCACGATGCATTCTTAATTGAATTTGACCAATTGGCAAGATTCTTGAATCCAATATTTAAAGTTAACTCAAGTACCATTATCACTAAGTCGAAATGTGTTGCTTAAGTTAATGTGCTATTAATCTCAAAACCCAGACAGTCTTGTTTGGGTTTTTAATTTTAGAATCTAAAATCTTTATTTAATGTTTTATTTATTTCAATTACAAAATTTATTTTTAGTTTATATTTATTAGGGTTCATGCGAATTAAATATGAGTAAAAATGTTGTTATTATTGGTGGCGGAATTATAGGTTTATGTTCAGCCTATTTTCTACATAAGGAAGGTCATCAGGTAACCGTTGTAGATCAATCAAATCTAAATTCTGGTGCTTCTTACGTTAATGCAGGATACTTATCTCCTAGTCACATAATTCCATTATCCGCACCAGGTGTAATGAAAAAAGGATTAAAATGGATGTTTAATTCTTCAAGTCCTTTATATATAAAACCACGATTAAATTTAGATTTTTTAAAATGGGCATGGGCCTTTAACAAATCATGTAATGCAGATCATGTTACAAGATCTGCTCCAGTAATTAGAGATATTGCTGTTTTGAGTCAGAAGCTCTTTGATGAAATAAAATCAACTGAAAAATTTACGGCACATTACGAGAAGAAGGGTTTATTCATGCTTTGTCAAACTCAAAAAATGTTAGACGAAGAACTTAAGCTTGCAGAAATGGCAACAGTACTTGGATTAGAAGCTAAAGGAGTAACACCTTCAGAAATTAAAGAATTAGAACCTAATGTAGAAATTGATACCATCGGTGGTGCCTACTTTAAATGTGACCACCACACCACTCCTCATGAGTTTATGAAAGACATGAAGGACTATTTACATAAAGCAGGAGTTACTTTTTACCTTAATGAAAAAGTTGAAGACTTAGTGGTTGAAAAACAAAACATAAAAGCTCTTAAAACTAATAAACAAACCATAACTGTTGATGAAGTTGTTCTCTCTGCTGGTTCGTGGAGTTCATTATTGAGTAAAAAATTAGGTTTAAAATTGCTCTTACAAGCTGGGAAAGGATACCGAATAAATACAGAAAGAAATACTGGCATCACTATTCCAGCGATATTAGTAGAAGCCAAAGCCGCAGTAACACCAATGCATGGATTCACACGCTTTGCTGGCACAATGGAAATTGCAGGAATTAACCATAATATTAATAAAGTAAGAGTTGAAGCTATTGCGAATGCGGCTAACCGCTATTATCCAACTGTAGAATTGACTCATTTAGAAAAAGAAAGGGCTGAATGTGGTTTACGTCCTGTTTCACCAGATGGATTACCCTATATTGGAAAATCAACAAGGTGCTCAAACCTAACTATAGCAGCTGGTCATGCAATGATGGGCTGGAGTATGAGTACTGCATCAGGTCTATTAGTTTCAGAGATTATCTCAAATAAAAAGACATCCTTAAATATTAATGCCTTTCATCCAGACCGAAGATTCTAGTATTAGAGGTTATTTTCTAGATTTAAAATCATTTAAGATATTATCCTAATTCTCGAAATTTTTATTAATAATAAATATCTTTAAAATAATATTGAGACTATTATACGAATTAATGAAAGTTGATGTCCTATGAATAACAAAGAACAGTTTATGATAAAGGCAATAGAGGTTGCAATAAATGGAGTAAAAAATAATGAAGGTGGACCATTTGGATGTATAGTTGTCAAAGATGGTGAAATAATTGGCCAAGGAAACAATAAAGTAACCTCAACAAATGACCCAACAGCCCATGCAGAAGTAATAGCCATTAGAGATGCATGTAACAATATAGGCTCTTTTCAACTTGAAGGATGTGAGATATATACTACCTGTGAACCTTGCCCTATGTGCCTAGGTGCAATCTATTGGGCAAGACCTGAAAAAGTTTATTATGGATGCAATCAAATAGATGCAGCAAACATAGGTTTTGACGATCAATTCATATACAATGAAATTCCCTTAAGCTATAACAAACGTAGCATACCATTTAAACAATTGGCAAGAGAAACTGCTCTAAAGGTTTTTAAAAATTGGGAGGATAAAGAAGACAAAATTGAATATTAGTTTGTACAAAGACAATTTGATTTATGTTTATAAATATTTTCTGTAATCTTTAAGAATTAACTTCGACAAAAAATACTATCTTGATTTTTTGTACAAACAAATAAGAAATAAATCAATGTCTAAAACATATTACGATCCTGCAGACCTTAGAAAATTTGGCAAAATAACAGACTGGAGCGAAGAGCTTGGCAACAAATTTTTTGATTATTACGGTAAGGTATTTGAAGAAGGTGCTCTAACCGCGAGAGAAAAATCTTTAATAGCTTTGGCCGTATCACATACTGAGCAATGCCCTTATTGCATCGATGCTTATACTAAAGATGGTTTGGAGCGTGGCATAACCAAGGAAGAGATGATGGAAGCCATTCATGTTGGCGCTGCCATAAAAAGTGGCGCAACATTGGTGCATGGTGTGCAAATGATGAATAAAGTAAATAAACTTGACGGATAATTTAGATGATAAAAGTTAAAACCCAATCTTTACATAAGCGCGAGAGTTTATTAGTTCAAAGCAAAAGGCAATTAGAAATATTATCAAATGGAATATTTCAAAATGGTGAACTTCCAAAATTTAAAGAAAAAATTGCCGAAACAAATCAATTTCCTCTAAAAGCCAAAAAACTTGAAATTTTACAAATCAATGTTGGTTACATGTGTAACCAAGTTTGTGAACATTGTCATGTAGACGCAGGTCCAGACAGAAAGGAAATTATGACCAAAGAGACAATGCTTCAGTGTCTGGAAGTAATAAAAAATACGGGCGCACATACTTTAGATCTCACAGGTGGTGCACCAGAAATGAATCCTCATTTTAGATGGTTCGTTGAGGAAGCTTCAAAAGCAGGTATTAAAGATTTTATAGTGCGATCAAATCTCACTATAATTAGAGCCAATAAAAAGTATTACGATTTACCAGAATTCTTCAAAAAACATAACGTTCATGTTGTGAGCTCTATGCCACATTGGACAAGAGGCAAAACCGACAAACAACGTGGTGATGGTGTTTTTGATAAATCTATTAAAGCGTTACAAGAATTGAATGCTATCGGTTATGGCATGCCCAATAGTAGCTTAAGGTTAGATTTAGTTTACAATCCATCAGGCGCATTTCTTCCTGGAAATCAAGCTTCGATGGAAAAGGATTTTAAAAAGGCATTGCTAGAGGATTTTGGTATTCAATTTCATAATTTATTTGCTATTACAAATCTTCCGATAAGTAGATTCTTAGATTATTTAATTGCTTCAGAAAACTACGAAGACTACATGTATCAATTGGTAGATGCCTACAATCCTGACGCTGTAACTAATGTTATGTGCACAAATACCTTATCAATAAGCTGGGATGGATATTTATACGATTGCGATTTTAACCAGATGTTAGAGTTACCTGTAAATAGCAAAGTAAAGCACATTTCTCAATACAATGAAGAGCTATTAGAAGGTAGAAATATAGTTATATCACAACATTGTTACGGCTGTACAGCGGGTGCTGGAAGCAGCTGTCAAGGAACCGTTGCTTAACATTATGAAGAATTCCCTATTAATCATATTTTCAATAGTTAGCCTATTTTCTTTTTCTCAAGAAACTATAACTAACGTATTAAAAAAATACAATAAAGAAAGTATCCCATATATAACTGCAAATGAATTGGCAACGCCAAGTATAGAGGCAGTATTATTAGATGCTCGAGAAATTGAAGAATATGAGGTGAGCCATCTCAAAAATGCTATACATGTAGGCTATGATAATTTTAATCTTATTGAAATTAAAAATCTTTTATTAGATAATGATGCCATAATTGTTGTGTATTGCTCCATAGGTGTAAGATCTGAAGACATTGCGGAAAAACTAAAGAAAGAAGGCTATAAAAATGTTTACAATTTGTTTGGCGGTATTTTTGAATGGAAAAACAATAACTTCACGGTTTATAATTCAAAGGAAGAACCAACTGAAAATGTACATGCATTTTCAAAGGATTGGAGCAAATGGCTTTTAAAAGGTAAGAAGGTTTATGACTAATGCATTAGTAATAGTTTTTGTAAAAAATATAACTCTCGGTACTGTAAAAACAAGATTAGCAAAGACCATTGGAGACATGGGTGCTTTTGAAGTTTACTCAGAACTCGTAAAAGTTACAGAGAAAGCAACAAGAAACCTTAACTGTGACATTAAAATTTATTACTCTAGTTCTATAACAGAATCTCATTGGCCAAATGAAAACAAAACTGTTCAGCAAGGGGAAGATTTAGGCGAAAAAATGTACAATGCCTTCAATGATGGTTTTAAGGCTGGTTATAAAAAAATAGTCTTAATTGGTTCTGACTTACCAACAATTACATCCAGTTATATTAAAGAGGGTATTAATTCGCTTGATGATACAGAATCAGTTTTCGGACCTGCAGAAGATGGTGGTTATTATTTAATTGGCCTTAGATCGATGGTGCCTGAAATATTTCAGAATAAACCATGGAGTCAAAATCATCTATTAAAGACAACGTTACATGAGTTACAAAAATTAAACGTTTCAGTAAGTACCTTGCAAACATTAAATGATATTGATACTTATGAAGATTTAATTGCTTCAGATTTCTATAAATCAAACGTAGAATTACAAGAAAAAATACAACAGTTAAATGATTAAATACATAACTGAAAGTACAGAATATTTGAAGAGCAAAGGCTTTGACAAACCTGAAATTGGTATAATTTTAGGTACTGGACTTGGGCAACTCATAAACGAAGTTGAGATAATTGCAAAGGCCAGTTATAATCACATTCCTAACTTTCCTACCGCAACGGTAGAGTTTCATAAAGGAAAACTCATATTTGGTAAGTTAGCAGGTAAAAAGGTTGTTGTAATGCAAGGCCGTTTCCATGTTTACGAAGGCTATTCACTTCAAGATGTTACTTTCCCAGTTAGGATAATGGAAAAACTCGGAATAAAGACCCTTTTGGTTTCCAATGCAGCGGGCGCTATTAATTTGGATTTTAAAAAAGGCGAACTAATGCTAATTGATGATCATATTAATTTGCAAGGTAGCTCTCCATTAGCCTTTAAAGGTGTATCAGAATTAGGTGAGCGTTTTACTGATATGAGCGCTCCTTATGATTCTGAGATAAATGCAATGATAGAAGAAATTGCAAACACTAATAATATTAAACTGCATAAAGGTGTATATGCAAGTGTTGTTGGACCGCAATTAGAAACCAGAGCTGAGTACAGAATGCTGAAGATTATTGGTGCAGATGCGGTAGGTATGAGTACAGTACCAGAAATAATAGTTGCAAATCATTTAGGTCTAAAAACCTCGGCAATTTCAGTTTTAACAGACGAATGTGATCCTGATAATCTTAAACCTGTAAATATCACTGAAATCATAGAAATGGCAAACAAAGCCGAACCTAATATGATAACCCTATTTAAAGAATTAATAAAGACATTATAAATGAGTTATTTAGAAACCACACACGATGTATATAAGGAAGCTGCTTTAACGCCAGATGTTGGATTATGCTGCACCACAAATCCTATCTGGGAACTTCCAGGTTTAAAGATTCCTAGAATAATGCAAGAAATGAACTATGGTTGTGGAAGTACAGTGCATGCACGAGATTTAACCAACAATCCAAAAATGCTTTATGTTGGTGTTGGCGGCGGTATGGAACTTTTGCAGTTTGCCTATTTCAACAGGCAGAAAGGTGGTGTTATTGGTATTGATGTGGTTGATGAAATGTTAGAGGCATCACGTAAAAATTTTAAGGAAGCTGAAGAACTAAATCCATGGTTTAAAAGTGATTTTGTTGAACTTAAAAAGGGTGATGCTATGAATCTTACCGTAGAAGATAATAGCATAGATGTAGCAGCACAAAATTGCCTTTTCAATATCTTCAAAGCAGATGATCTTAAAAAAGCCATTGATGAGATGTACCGTGTACTTAAACCTCATGGCAGGTTAGTAATGAGTGACCCTACATGCGAACAACCGATGAATGATGCATTACGTAATGACGAGAGATTAAGAGCTTTGTGCCTCAGTGGTAGCTTGCCAATTGCAGAATATGTAAAAGCCCTTACTGATGCGGGATTTGGTACAATTGAAATAAGAGCCAGAAAACCTTATAGAATATTGGACCCTAAACACTATCCTACAGACGAATTAATATATATAGAATCCATAGAAGTTGCAGCTATAAAAGACCCTATGCCAGCTGACGGACCATGTATATTTACAGGCAAAGCAGCTATCTATTTTGGAGAGGATGAATATTTTGATGATAAAGCAGGTCACGTTTTACTTAAAAACCAGCCACTAGCTATATGCGATAAAACAGCCGGAGCCTTGAAAGCTTTGGGTAGGGATGACGTCTACATAAGTGAATCTACATTTCACTACGATGGTGGTGGATGTTGTTAAGTAAGATTAAATGACTGTTTTAAGAACATTTCTATTACTCCTAGTGTTTTGTTCAATTTCTTGTGCATCAAAAAAGGAAGTTGTAAAAAAAACATCGCCTGAAAAAGTTGTAATAGACTCTTTGATAATAACTAAAGTGCCAGATCAGGTTCCACCACCCCCTCCACCTCCTCCACCAATCCCGGAAGAAGGTGAACCGATGGAGGTTGATTCAGTTTATATACCTGCACCACCTCAACCACCAAAATTGGTAAATGCAACTAATACTTCTTTTCATCAAAAATGGGATTTGGTATTAAAACAGTATGTAACAGACCAAGGAAATGTTGATTATTCAGGTATCAGAAACTCTTCAGATTTTGATATTTATATTGATTGGCTAGTTCATAATAAACCCAAAAACACATCATCAGATGTAGAACAACTCGTATTTTGGATAAATGCATACAATGCATTAACAATTGATTTAATTTTACGCAATTATCCCGTTAAAAGCATAAAAGATATCAAAGATCCATGGGATCAACGTTTATGGAAGTTTGGTGACAAGTGGTTAAACTTAAATGACATAGAACATAAGATATTGAGGGAAATGGGCGAACCGAGGATTCACTTTGCCATTGTTTGTGCTTCAGAATCTTGCCCCAAACTTCAAAATGAAGCATTTACTGCATCAAATTTAGAAGCGTTACTAACCAAATCAACTAAAGAATTTCTAAAGGACAATTCTAAAAATGAAATTACCAAAAACAGTTTAAAACTCTCTAAAATATTTAAGTGGTTTGCTAAAGACTTTAAGCAAAATGGAAGTCTAATAGATTTTCTCAATCGCTATACTGATGTAAATATTTCAGAAGGTGCAAGGAAAAATTATAAAGACTATAATTGGGATTTAAATGACTAAAATTTCAATAATCATTCCTGTTCTGAATGAGGAAAATTATATAGGTGAGTTACTAAAACATTTAGAAACTAATTCTAGCCCTAAAAATATATCAGACATCATTGTGGTTGATGGTGAAAGTTCAGATGGTACAAAAGCTATTATAAAATCATTTGAAAACATTACTCTGATTTCCTCAGATAAAGGAAGGGCAAAACAAATGAATCTTGGCGCAAAAACATCAATAGGTGATGTTTTGTATTTTCTACATGCAGATGCACATCCACCAAAAGACTTTGACGAATTGATCCTAAAAGAAATATCCAAAGGCAATAAGGCAGGCTGTTTTAGAATGCAGTTTGACAGCAAGCATTGGTGGTTGCGTTTAGCAAGCTGGTTAACCCAATTTAATCTAAGGCCATGTCGTGGAGGCGATCAAAGTCAATTTATAACCCGAGAACTATTTAAAGATATTGGTGGTTATGATGAAGACTACCTTATTTATGAGGACAATATTCTAATTAATGAATTATATGCCCGAAAACAATTTGTAGTTATAAATAGTAAAATCAGAACCTCAGCAAGACAATATAAAAAAGTTGGTATTTGGAAATTACAGTATCATTTCTGGTCCATTTATGTCAAAAGATGGTTCGGTGCTTCGGCTGATGATATTTATAATTACTACAGAAATAAAATCAAATAATTACTTATTTCTCCCTTGTTCATTAGGGTATAAATAAGTTACTGGGTCACTTTGAAAAACCTCTTTCGTATCAACATTCATGGCGGATAAACGACCTGTAAATGCAGCACCTGTATCTATATTCCATACATTTGCTGCATTCATAGGTTCGTATTTATGATAATTCAATGTTGGTGTATGGCCAATATATATTTCTGAATAGTGGGTTAGTCTTTGAGGATATCTATCAGAAGTTCTGGTAATGCGTTTATCCATGGTTAAGGCCATTTCCCAAAGGGTTCTATCAAAGTAGAAGTTTCTAATTTCGTATTCACGTTGAACACCATGCATAGAAGTAAAACCAGCATGTACATATAGTCTATTTGCCTTGTCTAAATGAAAAAGTTCCATAGCTTGAAAAAACTGTAGATGTTGCTTTTTTTCTTCAACTGTGAATTCAGAATAACTTTCAACAGTTTCTTTACCACCATGAGCTAACCACACTGGATTTGCCAATCCTTCCCTGAGCCAATCTTCACACCAAACATCATGATTACCCTTAATAAAAACACACTTTACAGTATTTGACAACTCAATCAGATACTGAATAACTTGTGCGGACTCACTCCAGCCATCAACATAATCACCAAGAAAAACAAGTTTATCTCCTGATTTAACTTTCAATTGTTCTATTAACTGAACAAGGGCTTTTAAACCACCGTGAATATCTCCAATAACTAAGTTTCGCATTTAATAATTGTTTGAATGTCCGTATTGAACTCTGATGACCTCCTGAGATGGTTTATTTTGTGGTGTAAACATGTTGTTATTAGGTCCTCCAACTTTATCGTGTATATGGAACCATTTCCAAACAAATCCACCAGCAAACCAATTTTCTTCCCAAAATGTTTCAAACAACGCTTTCGTTGTATTTACTTGAGCTTCAAGATTCACTGAACCATCTCTATTAGAATAGTCCCATGGTCTTTCACCAGCATAATCTACACTACGATAACCGTACTCGGTAAAAAGAACTTTCTTTTTATATGTATTTGATAATTTTAATATTTCAGGTTTATGTTTTTGCCAACCTGCCATACAATCTTCAAAGCTTGGAGTCTTATTATCACTAACAGGAAAATAGGCATCAATTCCTATAAAATCCAATTTATCCCAAAATGGTGTTTTCCTATACTCATTCCAATTAGCCGCATAGGTTAACTTTCCATTGTAAACCTTTCTTAATTTATCTATTAGTGAAAACCAATATTCAGGTCGGTATTTTGTAAATAGTTCTAACTCTGTACCAATACAGAGAATTTCAGCATTAACTTCTTCAGCAAGTTCTGCATATTCAAGTAGAAAACTACTGTATGAATCCTCTAGTGCTTTCCAAGACGCTTCAGATTGCATCATTATTTCTCCAGTAAATTTACCACGACTAACCCATATTTGGGGTTTTATCATTATAGAAATATCTTTTTTTTGTAGTTCGTATATGTATTGCTGCGCTCCAGCTCTAGTTTCACCATACCATTGCCTGTCTGTATTATGTATTACTTGAGGATGATCTAAATCTTTAATAAAACCAAATGGCATTACTGCTGCATAATTAGCATTGACCTCTACCACTGGAACTATATTAGTGCTATCTATGGCTGTATTCATCGCAACAAAACTTACGCCATTTATTTTCTCAGGTTTATAAACACTAGCTGCACAGCCAAATATTAAAATGGAGAAAATCAAAGAAATTAAACGTTTCATAAAACTAAATAATGCCTAAATTTAAAGAAATTCAACTATGGCTGTTAAGGTTTTAACAAAACCTTCGACCTATTGTCTATACTAACAACCAATTTCAATATGGAACACGTCGTAATAATCGGCAATGGTATATCTGGTGTCACACTTGCAAGACACGTCAGAAAACTATCGGATAAAAAAATTACCATTATCTCAGCAGAAGCAGAATATTTTTTCTCACGTACTGCTTTGATGTATGTTTATATGGGACATATGAAATTTGAACATACCCAACCTTACGAGGATTGGTTTTGGGATAAAAATCGTATTGATCTCAAACAAGGATTTGTAGAATCCATTGACACCAAGTCTAAAGTTCTTCATTTTTCTCATGGTGAAACATTGAACTATGATAAGCTAGTAATTGCAACTGGAAGCAAACCAAATAAATTTGGTTGGCCAGGACAAGATTTGGAAGGTGTTATGGGAATGTACCACAAACAGGATTTAGAAAATCTTGAAAAATATGCTCCTAATAATAAAGAGTGTAAACGTGCTGTAATTGTTGGTGGTGGTTTAATTGGTATTGAACTTGCAGAAATGTTAAATAGTCGCAGTATACCTGTTACATTTCTTGTTAGAGAATCTAGCTTTTGGAATGGTGTATTACCTGAAGGCGAAAGTGGTATGATTAATAGACACATAAGAAATCATCACATTGATTTACGTTTATCTACAAACCTTAAGGAAATTAAATCTGATGAAAACGGTAAAGTTAAATCCGTAATCATTGAAGAAACTGGAGAAGAAATTGAATGCGATGTAGTTGGGTTAACTGCTGGAGTTTCACCTAATATAGATTTTATAAAAGATTCTGAAATTGAAACTGGTCGAGGTGTTAAAGTAAACCGATATTTAGAAACAAACATTCCCGACGTTTATGCTATAGGAGATTGTGCGGAGCAACACGAAGCCATAGGAAATAGAAGGCCAATTGAAGCGGTTTGGTATACTGGTAGAATGATGGGTGAAGCACTTGCGCAAACTATTTGTGGCAACCGCATAAAGTACAATCCAGGATACTGGTTTAACTCGGCTAAATTTTTAGATATAGAATATCAAACCTATGGTTGGGTACATGGCAAAAAAGGTAGACCTGAGAATGAAGCACATTTTCATTGGAAACACGAAGATGACACTAAATGCATAACAGTAGCTTATGATAAGAACACAAATAAATTTCTAGGCATCAACACCTTCGGAATTAGGATGCGACATGAAACGTTTGATACATGGCTTACCGAAAATAGAGATGTTGATTATGTAATTAATCATCTTGCTGAAGCAAATTTTGATCCTGAGTTTTATTCAAGATTTGAAAAACAGATAATTCAATCCTATAACAATCAACTACAAACTGCCTAGTAATGAGTAATAAATTAAATCATAGCATGTCATTGGCAACGCCAGATGCCTTAAACATTACAACCAAACAGAAAATAGCTCTAGGTTTAGGACTAATTGGTCTATTTATTTTAACTCTTGCTCTATTCAATACAAGTTTTCCAAACAAAGGATTATTTCTAACAATTGCTTTGAGTCTAATTGTAATTGGGACGATTTTTTATTCTAGGGAAGCCTATTTAAACAAATTAGAAGGCATAAAAAATGATGGAGTATGGTTCAAATCAATTTCTTCAAGAGGATTTTGGGGCTGGTCGGTAGGGATTATTCTTACTGCGTTTTATATTGTTCTTTATTTCTATCCTCAATATTTAGGACTAGGAAAAGATGGTGTGGAGAATACAGGCTTAATCAGTTTATTTGACCCTCTTAGTCAATTGTTAAGTGGCAGAAATGCAAGCCAATGGTTTGTTTATGGTACACTTTACACAATTGCAATTTTAGCTTTTGGTTACAAGTTCATTTTAAAATACAGACATAATCGTTATCAACAAATTAGAACTGTATCGGTAATGTTTTTTCAATTAGGTTTTGCCTTTTTGATTCCGGAATTTATGTATGTAATGAATAATGATTTACCATATTATGATCTTAAGAGCATCTGGCCACTTAACTATTATATTTTTGATGAATGGTCTGTAAAAGCCTTTTTATCTAATGGTAATATTGGATTATCTCTTATATTATTTGGTGTTCTATCAATATTTGTAATTACACCAATTTTAACTTACAAATATGGGAAACGGTGGTATTGCTCATGGGTCTGTGGTTGTGGAGGTCTTGCTGAAACAGCAGGTGATTCTTTTAGGCATTTATCTTCAAAAAAATTGTCAGCATGGAAACTAGAACGGTGGTTAATTCACTTAGTACTTGTCTTTTCAGTTGTTATGACAACTGCAATGATCTATACATATTTAGGCTATAAGAGTAATGATTTTTGGTTAACAAGAGGTGTTTTCATTTCACTTGTGATAGGCTTTTTGACAATTATTTTCGCTGGTGTAATGATTTTTAAACGAAATGAACTTGGTAAGGATGCCAAATATGGTGCTATTGGGTTTTTTCTTGTAATTACTCTTCTTCTGATAATGCATTTCACAGGTACAACGGATCAACTTTTTTACATAAAATCCGGAAACTTAAGATCAGCTTATGGTATATATATTGGTTCTATTTTCTCAGGTGTAATCGGCACAGGTTTTTATCCAATTTTAGGTAGTAGAGCTTGGTGTCGTTTTGGTTGTCCTATGGCTGCTATACTAGGATTTCAGCAACGCCTATTCTCAAAGTTTAGAATAACAACCAATGGTGGCCAATGTATTTCTTGTGGAAATTGCTCAAACAGTTGCGAAATGGGTATTGATGTAAGACATTATGCCCAAAAAGGTGAAAATATTGTGCGCTCAAGTTGTGTTGGTTGCGGCATTTGTGCTGCGGTTTGTCCAAGGGGTGTCCTAAAATTAGAAAATGATAGTATGAAAGGGCGAATTAATCCTAATGAAATACTTATAGGTAATGATGTTGATTTGATGAAATTGGTAAATGAGAATTAAGAAGTTGTATTTTTGCAACTTCAAATTGAGGTAATGCCCATCATTAAAGTTATAATTCCTGCTTTTAACGAAGAGGATTCTATTAAACATGTCATAAACGATATCCCAGATATTGTAGATGAAGTTATTGTAGTAAGCAACAATTCTACAGACAATACAGAAAAGAATGCCAAAGGTTTAGGTGCCACAGTGTTGGTCGAAAAACAAAAAGGGTATGGATATGCTTGTCTCAAAGGCATGGATTACATTGCTCAACAAGAAAAAAAAGCAGATATCATTGTTTTTTTAGATGGGGATTATAGTGATTATCCTGAAGAGCTAGTAAAAATTGTCAATCCAATTATAGAAGATGATGTGGATTTTGTAGTTGGTGCACGTGTAAAAGAACTACGAGAAAAAGGATCAATGACCTTACCTCAAATTTTTGGCAACTGGCTCGCAACAAGTTTAATGCGCTTATTTTTTAGATCAACCTTTACAGATTTAGGACCATTTCGTGCTATCAAGTATTCTAAATTATTAGATCTTAAAATGGAGGATAAAACTTATGGTTGGACAGTAGAAATGCAACTGAAAGCACTCAAACAAAAATTCACCTACAGAGAAATCCCTGTCAATTACAGAAACAGAATAGGTGTCTCAAAAGTTTCAGGTACCATAAAAGGTGCTATATTTGCAGGCGTAAAAATCCTTTGGTGGATTTTTAAATATAGTTTCAAGTGATTTATCTTCAGTATTTCATAATTGTAGTTTACACAATAGCAATAGTGCTTATTTTTATGTATGCACTTGCACAACTCAACTTGCTTTATAATTATTTAAGTTCAAAAAAGAAACGTGAAGAATGTGAAACTTTTGACCTGAATAATCCTAATGAAATTCCATATGTAACTATTCAACTACCGGTTTTTAATGAGATGTATGTTATGGAACGTCTTCTAGACAACATTGCTCTTATAGAATACCCTAAGAATAAATTAGAAATACAGGTTTTAGATGACTCTACTGATGAAACTATTCATACTACTAAAGCTCATGTTGAAAAATTAGCATCTACTGGACTTGATATCAAACACATCACCAGAACTGATAGAACTGGATTTAAAGCTGGTGCATTAAAGGAAGGCTTGAAAATTGCCAAAGGTGATTTTATAGCAATATTTGATGCTGATTTTTTACCTCAACCAAACTGGTTAAAACGCACCATTCCTTACTTTAAAGATGAAGAAATTGGTGTTGTACAGACACGCTGGGGACATATTAACAGAAATTATTCTTTGTTAACCAAAATCCAAGCATTTGCATTAGACGCCCATTTTACCTTAGAACAGGTTGGTCGTAATTCCAAAGGACACTTTATCAATTTCAACGGAACAGCTGGTGTTTGGAGAAAGACCTGCATAGAAGATGCCGGTAATTGGGAAGGAGACACATTAACTGAAGATTTAGATTTAAGTTATAGAGCACAACTTAAGAAGTGGAAGTTTAAGTATTTAGAAGACGTAGAAACTCCTGCAGAATTACCAATTGTAATAAGCGCTGCGCGTTCTCAACAGTTTAGATGGAATAAAGGTGGTGCAGAGAATTTCAGAAAAATGCTGTGGCGCGTAATTAAATCTAAAAATATTTCTACCAAAACTAAAATACACGGACTCCTTCATTTACTGAACAGTTCCATGTTTTTAAGCATTTTTGTGGTAGCAGTATTAAGCATACCTATGCTCTACATTAAAAATGAATATGCTCATCTCAGAGACTACTTCTACGTTATGAGTTTCTTTGTAATGAGTACTATTATCTTTTTTGTTTGCTATTGGTTTATGTACAGAAATATTTATGGTAGTGGATTTAAGAAATTCTTTGGATACATAGGCATGTTTTTCACTTTCTTTTCTATTGCCATGGGCTTCTCATTGCATAATTCCATTGCAGTACTTGAAGGTCATGCAGGCAAGAAGAGTGAGTTTGTACGCACACCTAAATTTAATATTAGAAAGTTTAAAGACAATTGGAAAAACAATAAATACCTACGTAAAAAAGTATCTCCACACGTCATTATAGAAGGTCTTCTAATGCTGTATTTTGGATTTGGATTATACAGCGCTTTTATTGTTGGTGATCAGGGTGGTGACTTTGGACTATTTCCATTTCACCTGATGCTATTTATTGGGTTTGGGTATGTGTTTTTTAAATCTTTAAGTTCAAAAGTTTAAGCTCTATTCTCAAAAGGAACTACAACTCCTTTCTCTAAATAATCTTTCAGACCTTTTAAAAGAAGTGCCCAGCAAAAGGACGAGTGCTTAAAGTGATCATTGCATTCTGACCAATCTTCATGAAAAAATCTAATGTAGGTTCCATTTTCTTTTTCCTCTAAATTATAACCAAATGTTGTTGGATTCCAATCTTCATCTGATTCTGTCATTTTAAAATGAATGTGATCATTTTTCTTGCAAGAACTAACCTCAGCAAACCAATTATACTTATCCGTAAAGTTATAATTGTATGTTTCTCCTTTTTCTGGAATTCCACTGCACTTTAATGGCCACCAATTGACAAGATGCTCGGGCTGAGATATTGCATTATATACTGATTCGATGTCCTTAAGAATTAAAAAATTGTGGTGAATAGAATAACCCATAATTTAAGTATTGCTCTTAAAGTTAAAAATCTTTTTATAAAGGCATTAAATGTCGCGAAGCAAATAATTTTATCTTTGGCTATATGCTCGGAATAATCAATATAATTAAATACAAAAAGTTACCACTTGTTTTTATTATTTTGAGTTCCATATTGTATTTAATCTTTGCCTATGATTTAGCAAGAACCGATACTTTAAAACTCCTTCTGCTATATGTGGGTCTTTTTGTTTTTGCTTATCTCGTTATTAAGTCAAGTGGGTTCTATTTTAGGATTTTAGTTTTTGCTTCTGTTCTATTTAGATTTTTATTTCTATTTGCAATACCAAATCTTTCACAAGATTTTTATCGTTTTATTTGGGATGGTCAGATGATATTGTCTGGTTTAAATCCGTATTTAAGTACTCCTGATTATCAGATGGAATTAGGAGCTCTAACAAATTTTCCAAATCAACTAGAACTATATCATGGAATGGGAAGTCTAAGTGCTTCAAATTACACAAACTATCCACCATTAAACCAGCTATGCTTTGTCATTGCAAATTTGTTTCCTGGCCACAGTATTTTGAATTCGATTGTCGGTATGAGAATACTTATTATTGGCGCAGATTTAGGTACACTATATTTTGGTAAAAAACTCCTTGAGAAATTAAATATTCCATCCAACAGAATCTTTTGGTACATACTTAACCCTTTTATAATAATTGAGCTAACAGGTAACCTTCATTTTGAAGGTGTAATGGTTTTCTTTTTCGTTTGGAGTCTGTACTTACTGCATTGTAGAAAGTGGATAATATCTGCGATTATTCTAGCTTGTTCAATCTCCATAAAATTAATCCCATTAATGTTTTTACCGTTATTTTTTAAATGGTTTAAAAAAGAA
The DNA here is from genome assembly GCF_020166345.1 of Winogradskyella vincentii. Taxonomy (GTDB): domain Bacteria; phylum Bacteroidota; class Bacteroidia; order Flavobacteriales; family Flavobacteriaceae; genus Winogradskyella; species Winogradskyella vincentii. Next base: position 496,485 of record NZ_JAIUJS010000001.1, read on the forward strand.
AATGGAAAGTTAAATTTAAAGAAATTGATAAAGTTTTACTTAGTCGTTGGAGGAACCCTAATTCTATTCTTTATACCATTTTTTTCAATGGAATTTATTACTAATTACTCGAAAACCATTGGATTATGGTTCGGTAATTTTGAATTTAATGGTAGCATTTATTATTTGGCAAGAGAAATTGGTTATGCCATTACTGGGTATAATGAAATAGCAATAATCACAAAGATATTTCCACTGATATCCTTATCTATAATCCTTTACTTTTCCTTTTTCAGAGCAACACACACGATAACTGAATTGGCAACTTCAATGCTTCTGGCACTTAGTTGCTATCTGTTTTTAAGTACTACAGTACATCCATGGTATTTAACAACACTAATCATACTTTCTATTTTCACTGCCTACAGATACGCTCTAATTTGGTCTGTTGTAATAATACTAAGCTATTTTGCTTATGCCGACATTGATTATACCGAAAATCTATGGGTATTAGCTCTTGAATACCTCATTGTATTTTCTGTATTTATTTGGGAAGTCGTGCTGAAGAAAAAGATAATTTTTTAATCCTCTAAATCTTCAGGTGGTTGTACGGCATCAGGATCATCTCCTTGAAAATCCTCATAATCATCTTCATCATAATTCTCCATAGTCACCGCTAATTTAGTACTTACTTTAACTAAATACTTTGTGTCTTCCGTGGTAACCTCAACGGCCTCAACAAGTTCATTTTTAGCATTTCTAAATGAAATAATATGATTATCGTCATAGCCGTCGGGATACTTTTCTACTAACAATGCGAGTATCTCAGGTGTTAGTTTTTTGAAATCTACAATTACACGTTTTAGATTATCTTTCATCTTAGTTAGGGTTGATTACTAATACTAAGATACAAATGAAATTAAAATAAATATTAATGAAATATTATTTTAAGGCTGGCTTCAAGAATATTGAATTGTTGTAATGTATAATATAATTTAAAGCATTTTAAGAGTATTAACCTCTTGTGTAGTTAAGTGTTTCCAATGCCCTCTAGGAATGTCTTTTTTAGTTAAATGACCAATTGCAACACAATCAATTTTTACAATATCGTATTTAAGGTGATCAAAAATTGTTCTTAATATTGTGTTGCCAGTATTTTTAATTTTTATACCTATTTTATTTTTAGACTCACCTTGTATATAACTAACTTCTTCAACGGCAATAAGCTTTCCTTCAACCTTGAATCCCTCTTGAATTTTTTTAAGGTCTTCAAATTTTAGATTCTTATCTAGTTCTACTTGAAATAGACGCGCAACACCTGTTTTAGAATTGGTAAACTTTTGAACCACCTCATCATCATTGGTAAACAATAGTAAGCCTAAAGAATTCCTGCCTAATCGCCCTATGGGCTTAATTTTAGCATTGGTTGCATTGGCAACTAAATCCATGACCGTTCTACCCTTTCCTTCTGCTGTAGTAGTAGCAAATCCTTTCGGTTTATTGAGAAGCACGTAAACTTTTGGCTCCGGACTAATGCGTCTTCCATCAAATTTAACTTCATCACCAGGCTTCACTTTATAACCCATTTCGGTAATTACCTTACCATTCACAGTAGCTAATCCTAAAGCAATATTTTCATCAGCTTCTCGCCTAGAACAAATTCCAGAATTTGCAATGTATTTATTCAATCGAATCTCATCTGGATTCGATGTTTTTTTCGGCTGAGACTTTTTCTTAGAGAATCTGTTATCCTTAGCAAAACCCTTTGTATTACTTCTGGCAGGTTTTCTGCTTGAAGCTTTCCCTTTTCCTCTTCCATCTTGATTTCTGCTCATAACACTTATATTTTTGGCTGCAAAGGTATAACAATACTTTACATTAACTATTTTATTTCTACAGTAGTTTGCCTATCTCTATTGACGGTTAATTTTGTTACATCGGGTCTAGAGTAATGGCCAACAACGTCAAAATTTTGACGCTCTTCTAATACTCTATTAAAGTTAATAGATTGAATTATTAAACCCTCTTTATTGATTACTGGCTCCACAATCCATTCACCATCTGGTCCTGCTATACAACTGCCTCCATTTGCTAATATATCAGGCGCATTTTTTATAATTTCATTATAGAAAGGTGTGTTCTCAGGAAAATCCATTTTGTTCATTAAACTTGAAACCGAAACCACAAAAGAGCGTGACTCCCGTGCAATAAATCTTGTTATATCTTTTGTGTTATGATCACTGCCAGGCCATACGGCTATATGTAAATTTTCACCTTGACCGTACAATGCTGTTCTTGGTAAAGGCATCCAATTTTCCCAACAATTTAAACCACCTACTGTAAATGACTTTAAAGGGTGAACTTGTAGCCCATTGCCATCACCAGGAGCCCAAGTTAAGCGTTCATCGTAAGTTGGCTGTAGCTTTCTATGTACAGATTTTATTTCACCCCTTTCATTTATATAGACCAATGATGCATAAATACTGTGCCCTCCTCTATCAGTAGGTCGCTCCATAATCCCTAAATACATGGCTATGTTATTAGCTTTAGCCAATTTACATATTGAATTTAAATCTCCCTTTTCAATGCATATAGAATTGCTAACATAATGCGCATGAAGTATCTTGTTAATATCCGTATTCCACTCAGCACCTCCAGTAAGAGCCAACCAAAATGGATATCCTGGTAAAAGAGCTTCACCAAAAACTATAAGCTCTACATTTTCTTTAGTGGCATCAATTATGGACTGTTCAATTTTCTTTAATGTGGCATTTTTATCTAACCAAACTGGTGCGATTTGAGCCATTGCAATTTTTAAGTTATGCTCCATTATATACGATTTAAAACAATTGATATATCAATTAATAATATTGAAAATACACCAGCAACAATTATAAACTTAAGTACATTATGAAGAAGCAAATAGTGTGTTTTCTTTTCTGATTTCCATAAAACAATGAGAAATACCAACAACAAAAATATACATAGATAAAAGAAATAATACATATGTCCTATTTCAAAATAAAGTATCAGAATTGTTGCTGCAGTAATTGTTAATAATGCCATAATACTTAGCATCAGTTTTGTTATTCTTTCGCCATGTACAACAGGAACTGTACGATAATTCATTGCCAAATCTCCTTTAATATTTTCCAAGTCTTTTATGAGCTCACGCATGGAAATCAGTAAAAACAAGAATATTGCATGGCCGAAGATTACCAGCTCAAAATTTCGATAGTAAATAAAAATGGCAAAAAATGGAGTCACCGTCAATACTGCCGAAACAATATTACCTGTTATTGGTTGCCTTTTTAAACGATGCGAATAGAACCATATTGCAAAAATGTATAGAGCAAAGAAAACAACAGCCTTAAAAGATACATAGCTTGCAAAGACTATAGCTAAGAAATTCAGCACAAAATAAAATGAGAGTTTGGTGTTTTGACTAACTAATCTATCCAACATTGTTTTTTGCGGACGATTGATAAGGTCCTTTTCTGAATCGTAAAAATTATTAATGATATAACCAGCAGCTATTGTTGCCGAAGAAGCCAAAACAAGCATTAATAAATTAACATCTAACAGAACTGTTTTAACGGGTAGGTGGTTCGCAAAAATATATATGGAAGCCAAATATTGCGCAATGACAACAACAAGAATATTATATCCACGTACAACAGAAAATAAACTGAAAAATTTAAGGAGTATATGTTTTTGCTGTCTTGAAAGCATGGATTTAGAAAATTAAACCCTGAAATAAGTTCAGGAAAATCTACATTAGAAGTTATATACAACCTCTAATTTCTGTCCTTTGAGTGCTTCCTTTGCTCTATCAATATTTTCGGTGAATCCTAGAATATATCCTCCTCCACCAGAGCCACAAAGTTTTAAATAGTAATCATTAGTTTCAATCCCTTTTTTCCATAATTCATGGAATTGTTTAGGAATCATTGGCTTGAAATTATTAAGTACAATCTTAGATAATTGTTTTGTATTCTTAAATAACGATTTTATGTCACCTTTTAAGAAATCATCTACACAGGCATCTGTGTGTTTGATAAATTGTTCTTTCAACATACTTCTAAAGCCTTCATTCTTCATGTTTTCCATGAAAATTTTAACCATCGGAGCAGTTTCACCAACTATACCACTATCTAATAAGAAAACCGCACCCTTACCTTCAGATTTCTGAGATGGTATACCTGTAGCTTCAATATTATCCTTAGAATTTATTAAAATAGGCAAACTTAAATAACTATTTAATGGATCTAAACCGGAAGACTTACCATGAAAAAAAGATTCCATTGCAGAGAAAATGGCTTTAAGTTTCAACAATTTTTCTCTCGTCAAATTTTCTAATACGGTTATCTTATTCATTGCATATTTATCATAAATAGCTGCAACCAATGCACCACTACTACCAACACCATAACCTTGTGGAATTGATGAGTCAAAGTACATGCCTGCATCTACATGCTTTTGCAATGTGTCAAAATCAAAAGAAACCAAGCCTTCTTCAATGTTTCGCAAATAATCAACAAAGGCAATCAAACTTTTATTTGATTTTTTTGCTTCGCCAGAAGGGTTTTCGTCAACTTTGAGAGCTCCATTATAGAAATTATAAGGGATAGATAATCCTTTAGAATCTTTTATAATTCCGTATTCTCCAAATAATAGAATTTTAGAATAAAATAATGGTCCTTTCATAGTTTTTTAAGTTGCTAGGTTTGGCTACAACCGTTTTGCACCATTCCCAACGCTATCGCAAATATAGTGACCCTTTTGGCAATATGCAACTAACTCACTCTTAATGAAGTCATAAACTTTTGATTCCTCAGCCTTGGGAAACAATACATGAACGTTAGCTCCAGCATCTAAAGTGAAGCAAATATTTGAATTATTTTCTTCTCGAAACTTCCAAATTCGGTTTATGATTTCCAAAGTATTTGGCTTCATTAAAATGAAATATGGCATACTTGTCATCATCATTGCATGCAAGGTTAATGCCTCACTTTCAACAATTTTTATAAACTCCTTCAAATCACCTGATGACAATATATCCTTTAGTTTGCCCAAATTGTCATGTGCTTGTGAAAATCGCTCCTTTGCAAATGGATGACCATACATAAGTTTATGTCCCAGAGTACTGCTAACTTGTTTCTCTCCTTTGTCTACCAGTAAAATTGCATCTTGATAATCCTTAAAATTTGAGTGAATATCACCATCAAACCTTACACCAAATAAATCTGAACTCTCTGTACTCCTATTTTTACCCCAAACCACAAGTTCTCCCTCAATACTTCTACAAGCACTTCCTGATCCTAAACGCGCTAAAAAAGATGCCTTACGATTAAAGTAATCATCCGCATAATCTACACCCAAGTCTTCCTCAATACTCATTAAACAAAGTGCCAATGCACTCATACCTGAAGCAGAAGAAGCAATACCAGAACTATGAGGAAAAGTATTTGATGTTTCAATATTAAAGTGATAATCTCTTAAGAATGGGACATAGCTTTCAATACGTTCAAAAAAAGTTTGAATCTTAGGTTTAAAAGCTTCATTCTTCTCACCTTCGAAAAAAACATCAAAACTAAATTCTGAACTTGTCTTCTTGGTATATGTTACCTCGGTTATAGTTTTACAATTTGATAGTGTAAAACTAATCGACGGATTCTCAGGAATTTGATTTTTGCGTTTTCCCCAATACTTCACCAAAGCTATATTACTTGGAGACGACCATTTTACCGATCCGCTTTCTACATTAGAATTGTAGGACTTAAGAATAAAATCTTGATCTGTCATTTAATTTTAATTCAGTTGCAAAAATAGAGAAAATCTAGAGGTTTGGTCTATTTTCTTCTGCCATGCTTATCAATTTTAGCATAGTTTTATAATTCCTGGCTGTGGCACCAACGGATAATTTACGCTCAAAGTAATTTAAATTAAATTTAGCTTTGCCATAACCGGTTGCACAATAAAAGTAGATACAGTCACCAATAATGAAATACTCCTCATTTTCGTAGGTCTTTTGACTAGCTTCGTTTACTAATTTTTTGTTTGGCACATGACTAAGTATTGCAAAATAACTGTTGATTTTTTTATCTTCTGACAAGGGGCAATTCTCAAATATTGAATTTAGCTCCTGTTTTGTTCTTACCAATACAGAAACTTCAAAGCCAAAATGATTGAGAATCGAATTTTGAATTCTTCTCTCTAATTCTGTTTTTTTTTGTTCATCAGATTGAAAAATAATATTGCCAGTTTGAATGTAAGTCTTTACACCTTCAAGTCCAATATTAGCTAAAATAGATCTAAGTTCAGCCATGGGCACTTTTCTATGACCACCAACATTTATTCCTCTTAAAAGTGCGATATATGTTTTCATTATTCATTAATTGATTGTGCCACAATATATGCTCCTGTCCAAGCATTTTGAAAATTGAAACCTCCAGTTACAGCATCTACATTTATTACCTCGCCTGCAAAGTAAAGATTCGGTATTAATTTACTTTCAAAGGATTTAAAGTTTATTTCCCTTAAATCTAATCCACCAGCTGTAACAAATTCTTCCTTAAAAGTGCTTTTCCCAGTTACATGAAAAACGGCTTGGGTTAGTTGTTGGGCCAATGAAACCAATTGAGATTTGTTGATTTCTGCCCATTTCATTTCGTCAGAAATACCAGAGGCAACAACCAATTTCTTCCAAAGTCGCTTTGGCAATTCAAATTGGGTAGTGTTTACAACTAATTTTTTTGCGAATAAAATCTTTGCTTTTTTTAAATCCTCAATACAAGTATCAGTATCTTTTTGAATAAAGTTTACTTTAATTTTAAAGTTATAATTTAATTCTGCAAGTTCTATGGCACCAAAGGCTGAAAGTTTTAAAATTGCTGGTGCGCTCATACCTACATGGGTAATCAATAATGGTCCATGAGAATTTAAGTTAGTTCCCAGTACTTTAACATCTACATTTTTTGCAACGACTCCTGGTATATTCTTAATTCGTTCATCATTAATATCAAAAGTAAATAGAGATGGAACTGGTTTTACTATAGAATGCCCAATTCCTTCTAATAAATTCCATATTTTAGGATTACTTCCAGTGGCAATCACAAGCTTATTACATGTAAATTGATCCTTGATGGTATGAATTAAAAAACCATCTTCAACTAATTCAAATGATTTTACAGATTGATTATAACATACTTCAACACCGTGCTTATTACTCTCTTTTATAAAACAATCTATTATAGTTTGGGAAGAATTTGAAACAGGAAACATCCTGCCATCTTCTTCAATTTTTAATTCTACACCACGCTCTTGAAACCAAGAAATGGTATCACCTGTCATAAATGAATGAAACGGACCCAACAACTCTTTTTCGCCTCTGGGATAGTTCTTAACCAATTCAGATGGGACAAATTCTGCATGTGTTATATTACATCTTCCACCACCAGATATTTTAACCTTTTGCAATCCTTCTTTACCACGTTCTAAAATGGCAATAGACAATTGAGGAAACTTTTCTGCAATATTTATACCAGCAAAAAATCCTGCTGCACCACCACCAATAATTATAATATCTTTGTGTTTACTCAAAGTCTTAGATTGAAATTATAAAATTACTATGTTAATACCCAAAAGACTAATTTTTATTCTACTTATCACAATTGCTTGTACTTCGTTTGGGAAATTAGAATTACTTGGGGATTTACCAAATAGCTTCAAGGAAGCTTCAGCATCTGAAATAATACCAAATTCAAATTTAATTTGGGTTATAGAAGATTCTGGAAATGAGAATGTACTATATGGCCTAGAAACAACAGGTGAAATATCTAAACATATAACATTAAATGAGGCTACAAATATTGACTGGGAAGATATTACAGCTGATGAATATGGTAATATTTATATAGGTGATTTTGGAAACAATAATAAAAACCGTACCTCTTTTCAAATTTATAAAGTCTACAATAAGGAATTAGAGAATAGCACCGCTAAAGCTCATACAATCCAATTTACTCTTCCAGCTGACATAGAGCCGAAAGATTTCGAGGCATTTTTTGTACATAAAGACATCTTCTATTTATTCAGCAAAGAGCATAAGATTTTTAATGTTTTTACCGTACCAAATGCTGTTGGCACTCATACGGCAACTTATATTTCTTCTTTTGAACTCGAAGGTAAAGACACTAGGGTTACCTCAGCCGATATTAGTTTTGACGGCAAATCTGTAGTTTTATTAAACCATAAACGGCTATGGAAATACACAAATTATGAAGGCTCTGATTTTTTTTCAGGTAGCAAAGAAAAACTAACCTTTAAGCATAATTCACAAAAAGAAGGTATATGCTTTCAGAATGACTCCACCTTAATTATTACTGACGAGCGCCATGGCACTGAAGGTGGTAATATTTATAGGTTCAATCTTCTTAAGCAATAAATTAGAATCCAAATCCTAATTGAAATGCAATCCGCAAACCATCATCACTGTTGAAGGCAGACAAGTTTGCATTTATCATACTATAAGCAGTTACAAATAAGCCACCTCCAATTGATGTATTCCATTGATCTTCATTAAAACTCGGATCCACTACCCTACTGTCATCTATCCACACTCTACCATAATCAAACCCTCCAAAAAAGCCTACGTTAAATGGTAAGAAATTAGACGACTTACGTCTTAAATTAAAACGCAAGTCAGTACTTTGTACGAATGTACTTTTACCTGAGAATCTCTCTCTTCTATAGCCTCTTAATCCTGTTTGATCTCCCAATACAGCTGCCTGATAAAATTCAAAATCGTCTCCAAGGTTAATATGGCTTCTTAGTTTAGTTGCCAGCACAACCTGGCCTTCAGGAACTAGTTTGTAATCAAATGCTAATTCTGGGATCACATAACCAAATCCTTTTGTTGTATTTGTGTTATTTCTATAACCAGCTTCAACACTAAACATCATTCCTAATGTTGGAAATGTCTTGTCATCCTTTACATCATATGTGTATTTTGCCTGCGCACCAAAAAATGCTTGCTGATCAAATAATTCATCGTTAGCAGGGAATTCTGTTTCTAAATAGCGCCCGGGAGTTCGTTCAATCTCATTAGACTCATATGCAATTCCTGCTTCAAAGGTTGATCCATATTGCCCTCTCCAAATCAATGAAGGAGTTGCACTGATTGTGCGGATTTTAACTCTGTTAAAATCAAAATCAATATTATCATTGTCAACCTCAGGGTTAGGAGTAGAATTTCCATAACCAAAATAATTAACGGCAAAATTTGGACTATTATAATGCACATTAAAAACCAGATTGGTTGTACCGAATACATTTGCCAACTCTCCTTTATAATTTAACACAAGCCCTTGAGTTGCTAAAAAGTAACTAGCTGCGATGGTGTGCTGTGATGAGAAAGGATTCCTTTCAAAATTATAGTTTGTCAATACATTTGTAACACCTAAACTAAAACCATCATCAGGGTTTGCGCCAATTGTTGGAACTATTTTGTTTGTACTGTTTTTTAATTTCTTATAATTATAGACATTGGTTTCGTAGTCATCGGTAAGTTTTCTGTTTCCTTTATTGGTTAGATAAGTATTCTTTTTTGTTTTATGTTCATAATACTTTAATCTTTTACCATTTTTAATATCATAAGTATCATTATTCTGTCCGCCTACTAAACGTACTTTAATTAACTGGTCACCTTCACCATAAACATTGAAAACATCATCATCGTCTAAAGCATAAACCCAAATTTCCTTAGTATCCTCTTTGCTATAGGTTCGCTCAAGTACCACATCCGCTTTTTCACCACCCTTAATACGGAACACAGATACTTTTGTCTTACCGTTTGGTAAACGTTCTATATCAAACCAATCATCCTTATTTGTACCTTTTACAACTGCAAATTTATTTATCAGTTTATAATATCTGTCTGATATATCTTGTAAGTTACCTCGTCTTGCCTTCAATAATCTTTTAATTTCCTCTACATCTTCATCCCTAACCTCTTCAGGAATATTTAAAAATGCTTTTTCAATAATCTCGTCAGTAATGTTCTCTTGGATATACTTTACTTGTGCATCCCAAATAGGCTTGTCGGATGCCTCAATTAATGCCATATCAAGAGGATATGGTTCTACATTAATTTCTTTTTCATCTACTAAGACTTCATCATATTTTCTAAGAAGTCCTGCAGAAGGTAAAAGTCTTACGGCGATGCCTAATAAAAAACCGTCACTCATTTTAGAAAAGGCTTGATCTCTATCTCTTGGCATTGGTCTAAAGATTTTTTTTCCGTCTTCCTTAAATTCTATCCAACGCCATTGATCTTGGTGTCTATCCCAATCACCAATTAACATATCAAATAAACGCGCTTTGATATATGAAGCCTCATCTACAACAATATCCTCATCTTTTCTGATTTTTTCCAGCATATCAACCGTACTAAAAAGTTCATTCTGATATCCAAAACTAGCTTTGTTATCATGCCCTTCTGAAGTGTGCTCCTCAATCATATACAACTCATCACCAAAATCACCATTATATTTTCCAAGTGCATTTTGTTTAGGCACATAGTACAATACTGGATTTGTATGGTAGATACCAACAGCATCCGATAAATCTCCGACAACAAAAGGTGCATAAGGATGTGACCCGGTGAACACATCCATTACTAATTTAGTTGTAAAATCTTCGTCTAATTTATCACCAATGTACTTGTCCTTAAACACAAGTGCTTGCAGATATTGAGCCGCCTGCTTTTCTAATGCACGCATAACATACTGGGTACCATTTTTATCTTCTAACCTTAATGATTTTGATTGGTTCCCTCCACCTTTTCTTACTGGCTTCAACCCACCGAACAACGTATCTAAATTTACAGTTGGGGCTTTAACAGGTGTAGCAAATTGCTTTCTGAATCTGTCTCCCCATAAAAACTTATAAAATCCTGATTTTTCAGTGTCTTCTTTCTTATATATAGATGAAGTAACCGTTTCTGGAAACTTTGAAGGATAATTGGTTATATCATATTTTGTTTGATCATAAACTGTAGTTGTATAAACTGGAACATTATTACCTGTTTCATAAAACCTTACAAACGAAGAACCATCTGTAAACACATCTAATCTTGCATAACCATTTGCTCCATAACCGAATTTACCATTACCTATTAACCTTGTTGCAGATGTCTTAGAACCTGAACCGCTAACTATCTGTGGTAATCCACCTTCAACAATATATTGTAAGTTATGTTCATGACCTGAAACAAAAACGACTTTGTCATTATCTTGTGCCAAACTAACCACACGATTTTTTAATTCATTATACATCTTATTCTGAAGATCCACATTGATTACACCTCCTGTTTTTCTTGTAACATTTTTAATTGTACCTAAAACAGGTAATGGTTTCATATGGCTTGCAAAACTATATTGCCCGCCATGAGGACCATATGTAAACATAGGGTGATGAAGTGCTATTAATGTAGTTTTTCCACGAGCTTTTTTTATTTCACTTCTTAATTCATCTAAAAAGTCAACTCTTGTTTTTATATCACACTCATCATTGATTGTTGGGTAATTATCCCAATCTGTTACATACCAATGAGAATCAACAATTATAAGTACTATATCATCAGTGATATTCACCTTTTCGATAGGACACCCATTTTCTGGCAAGAATGTATTTTTCCCTAATTCATCTTCTACAAATTTTTCTTGTCGCTTTAGCCCTTTAATTCCACTATACCAATCATGGTTTCCTGGAATAAAAACTGTTCTTCCCTTAAAATTTTTAGCGATATCCGTTTGAACCTTAAGTCTATGTTCCGCTAACTCTTTTTTATCTTTCTTTTTGGTAAGACCATTTGGATAAATATTATCGCCCAAAAAAATTGCGGTACTATTAGAGGAAGCCTCACTTAAAGTAGCACCAAATTCACTTATTGCTGGGTCTACTTGACCCATTGCAGAATTACCAGCATCACCCAATAAATAAAAAGAATGCCTTATAGTTTTATCTTCAGGAAAATCAACAATTGTATTTTTCTCCACTTGCAATTTATGAGTTGCACATGCACTTACAATAAGACTAACTACGAATAAAAGAACAGTTTTACGTAAAAAATTCATGTGGGAGTATTGATTAGTTAATAATCCAAATATATTAAATATATAAAGTATTAACTTTTCTCACAAAATTTGAATGATAAGCGACAGAGTATCTATAAATTTTGCATTTGAACAGAATTTTACAGTAAATTATAATATTAGCCAAAGTATTTTGACCAATTACGAACTGCAAGACAACATAGAACAACCTACTTTATGTCTAGCCCATTCAGGTCGCTTTACAAACCATTTTTCCTTACTAGGCTGTTCATCATATGGATGTTTTAACAGGTCAAAAAGCTCATCAATTAAGCCATAATCACCCTTGTCTGCATCATCAATAGCCAACTGTGCCATATAATTTCTGAGAACATACTTTGGGTTTGCAAGATTCATGACTTTTTTTCGATCAATATTTGCTAAAGTTTCTAATTGCAATCGTTTATCGTATTCTAAGAACCAATTGTTCCAATGGCTTACAGCATCATCACTCAATTGATCTAAATTGTAAAAAGCATCTTTAATAATTGAAATGCCCTTCATTGGTTCTCCTTTTTTATAATTAGACAACAATCTAAAGAAAATCGTCATGTCGGTTTCTTCAGCTAGTAAACAATCTTCTAGTGAGGTTATAAGTTTTAAATCAGACTGTTTAATGGTATGTAAACCGAGTTTAGAACACATCATTTCTAATGACTTTCTTTCAAAATCTGTCTGGTAACTTTTTAATACAGATTCAAAGGGTTCAGCTTCTTCTACTAGAGGATACAAGGCATTTGCCAACTGCAAAAGATTCCATAAACCAATGTTTGGTTGATTACCAAACCTGTAGCGTTTATTTTGTCTATCAGTAGTATTAGGTGTCCAGCCAAAATCAAAACCCTCAAGCCATCCGTAGGGACCATAATCAATTGTAAGTCCTAAAATGGACATATTGTCCGTATTCATAACACCATGCACGAAGCCTACACGTTGCCAATGAATTATCATGTCTAATGTACGCAGTGCCACTTCTCTAAATAATTTTACATAAACAGTTTTACTTGGATTACCCATGTGAGGAAAAAAATGTCTTATCGTATAATCAGTAAGTTTTTTTAAATTCTTAAAATCTTGTCTAGAGGCAAAAAGTTCAAAATTGCCAAATCGAATAAAAGTTGGTGCAACTCTGCAAACTATTGCACCTTTTTCATATGCAGAATTTCCATCATAAAGCATATCCCTTAGCACATCATCTCCAGAGAGCATTAGACTCAATGCACGTGTTGTAGGTACACCTAGATGATGCATTGCCTCACTGCATAGATATTCACGTATAGAGGATCTTAAAACAGCCAAACCGTCACCTTGTCTAGAATAAGGTGTTTCACCTGCACCTTTTAACTGAAATGCCCATTGTTTATTATTTTGATTTACTTCAAAAAGATTAATAGCCCTGCCATCTCCTAGTTGTCCTGCCCAATTTCCAAATTGATGGCCTGCGTACGCCATGGCATATGGTTTTGTATTTGGATATACTGTAGTTCCTGAAAAGATTTCTAAAAATTCCTTTGAGGTCAAATCTTTAACTTCAAGTCCTATATCTTTGGCTAATTGCTTAGATGAATGAATTAAAATTGGGTTAGACGGTATTAATGGCCTTACAAAAGAATAAGCAGCTTTAAATACTTGTCTTCTCGTGTTCTCTGAATTATCATCCGATGGTAATTCTTTATTATATGTATCTGAAATATTTAAATGCATACTTTTAAAAATGGCTGGTTTAAACCCAGCAAAACGAATCTTGTTCTATAATATAATTTTCAAGGCTAAGTTACTAATTAGCCATTATATGGATAGTAAATAATTCTTAAATTAGCATTTTAGCGATAACACTATGGAAAATATCTTAACTGAAGTTGAAAAATATGTAGTACACTACCTTAATGAAAAACTAGATCCGAAATTTGTTTATCATAATTTAGCCCATACTCAAAGAGTGGTTGAAAAGATTAATGAACTCACGGAAGAAGAAAGTGGCATAACGGATGATGAAAAACGTCAATTACTTATTGCAGCTTGGTTTCATGATACTGGATTTACAGAAACTATAGATGGACATGAAGAAGAAAGTGCAAAAATCGCTAAAGATTTCCTAAAACAACACAATGTAGCAGATGCTGAAATAGATGGAATTGCAGAAATTATTCGTGCTACAGAAATGACCTATGAACCAAAAACAAAATTAGAGGGTATTATAAGAGATGCTGATTCCGCTCATATTTCTAGTAAGAACTATGAGGATTATGCTTCACTATTAAGGAAAGAATGGGAACTAACATTGAACAAAAACCTAACAAAGGATGAATGGTTAATGTCAAATATAGAATTTTTGACCAATCATACCTTTAACTCAGATATCGCTGCAAGTAAATGGGAAAAACGAAAAGGTAAAAATTTAGCAAATCTTTTACAGAGCTACAATAAAATTAAAATTGATACCAACAAACTCAAACACAAAAAAGCTGAATTACAGTTTAAAAAAGAGAAGTTAGATTTACCGGATCGTGGCGTTGAAACCATGTTTAGAGTAGCATTAAGAAATCACATTACCTTAAGCGATATTGCTGACACAAAAGCTAATATTTTACTATCGGTAAATGCTATTATTATTTCTGTTGCGCTATCTAATTTATTACCAAAATTAGATAACCCCTCTAATGACTATTTAATATATCCAACGCTCATTTTTATGTTTTTTACGGTGATTTGCATTGTACTTTCAGTACTTGCTACACGACCTAACGTTACTAAAGGCCAGTTCACAAAGGAAGATGTTGCCAATAAAAAAGTGAACTTATTGTTTTTTGGAAATTTTCATCAAATGAAACTTAACGAGTTTGAATGGGCTATGGAAGAAATGATGAAGGATAAAGATTATCTCTATGGTTCCTTAACTAAAGATCTCTACTTCCTCGGTTTAGTATTGAATAGGAAATATAACTTATTACGAGTAACCTATAATGTATTTGTGATTGGGATTGTGATAAGTGTATTAGCCTTTGGAATATCCTTTTGGCTTTCAGAATCTGTTATAAACTAAGCCTAGTTACTGATTTCTTTCATTAAATCATCATAGGTGTAATATTCCTTATCATTATTATCCTTGTGATAAAGAACACTTACTCGTATTGCCTTTAACCCTGTTACTGCTTGCAAGTCCTGAAGCTCTAAAATTTCAATATCATTATCTAAGTAATTTTTAGACTGCAAAAACTTAACATATCTTAGGTATTCTTCTTCGTCTTGTTTTTGAGAATAAACAATACTTATTTTTCCTTTTTGCGTAATACGTTCGTTGGTTCCTTTAATAAATGCTTTATCAACACGTTTTTTTACTATTTCATATCTTGCATTATATGTACCATCTACATCAAATTGCTTTTCATCCATTCTAAAACTAATAGACAATGGTTGGTTAAACACCAAAATCATTGAAGCAACATCTAGTTTAACTGGAAAATCTGATTGCATCTGATAATATGAATTTTCCATTTCACACATAATCTGCAATTGCCATAATCTTAAGTTATATAAGTAAATTGAACTAAAACTGTCTTCTTTAGTTAATGATTCACCTATATACATGTTATGCTCCACACCATCTGTTTTAAAACGTTCAAAATAATGTGGGTACATTGCCTGCGCACTAATTTGCTTTTCGTCTAAAAGGGAAGCCATATTCTTGTTGATCGCAGCAATAGTCTCATCGTAATTTTTGCGGTTTTGATATACCGTACCAACTTTACTATCAATTGAATTTAAATAGGCCTGTATTTCTTCTTCAAGGTTTTTATTTGTCTTAAGGTGTTTTAAGACAGGATTTAAATCGTGTTTTATAAAACCGTTAATCTGTTGCTCACTATCCACTTGAAAATTATTATCAAGTGATTCTAACCATTCGTTTATTTGGTATAAATACTGCTCGTAAATAGGCAGAGCTTCCTGATCTATAGCATTTTTAATAATTGATTTCAGCGCGCTTAATTGAATTATAAGATCGAGTTTAGTCGCTCTATTTCTGGCTTCAGAAGATCCTTTAATATCAATTTGACCGAACAATGGGTAAATATCATTAAAAACTATCTGATTAAAATTTGGCTCTTTTCCATTAAGATCATCCTTAATGTATTTTCTCGCCTCCTGTTCAAATCTCCATTGTACACTTTGGTGTATCGATGTACACTCTTGCTGTATAATGGCGTCGATAAGGTTTTCCTCTTCATTTTTTGAACGCTCAACAGCAGAAACTATAAATAGCATTACGTCTACCAGTTTATTAGCATTTATACTGTTTAAAACCTGACGTTTTTCAGAGACAATTTCCAAAATTCCCATTAAACCTTCTTCATTTGCAATAGGTGCAAAGATGGCGCTTTTTATCCCTTGCTCATGTAATACCCTAACATGTGGAGCATGACCTTTTGATTTTGAAAATGCTTTATCTACATCTGAAATTGAAAAATACTTTTTCTCCTTTAACAATCTATCATAAGACCAGCGACATAGCGCATCAGAACAATTTGAAATTTCAAGATTATTAAGTAAGAAACTATCCATACCTGCTCCATAAACACGCTCAAAGGTATCATCCTCCTTATTATAAATAGAAAATCCAACCTTAATATCTTTTAATCCCAAAAGTGAACGAAATATTTCATGAAAATCTTCCATGAACCCTTCATTTTTACGCTTGTCTTCACCTATTAATGATGACTTTATATTTGAAATCGATTGATCGTCTGTTACATCAAAAATATTTGATATCACGAATCCTTTGAAATCATAACTATTTGGTGGAAACTTCTCTTTCCATAAATCAATATTCTCAAAATTGTCTAAAAGTTGGGCATAGTCCTCGTCTGTAATTTTTGGTGCATTCTTTTTTGGGATAATTTCTGTAAAATCCGCATTATAAAGTATCTTATAATAGCGCATTACCCCATTTGCATCAGGTATTTCATAGAAAAATGGGCGTTTAAAGTTGAGATTATAACCGTAACAAAAGTTTAAAATTACTGAACAGGCAATAATATACCTTTGGTCCTTTGGCATGTTTTTGATCTGCAAATCAAAATCTTCACCAGCAGTTTTAAGTATATTTTTAAATCGAGTAGAAGAATTAAATATTACATCTAAAAAAGGGACTGATGCAGTTTTAATTTCATTATGAGAAAGGACTGGACTAAAAGCATCTTGCAATATTCCTTCAATTTCCTTTTCATGCTTTTGTAAAATTGTTAAATCACTAAAACCATCTCGCAATATTGGATAATCCTCAGCTATTTTTAATACTCTACGCGCATTTAGAGCAATAAAATCATTATCTGCTTCAATTAAATTCTCATACTGAGTTAAATATTTGTTGAAGCTAACTTTAATAACTAATGGCGATTCTAAACCTTCATTAACATCCATAGTACTAATTCTTGTTGGTTGTGTTTAACTAGTTAAACAATAGTCGTTTTGAATAAGACTATCTTACATCCATTTTGTTACAATAAATAAGGTACCATTTAAGCAAGCATTATTCACTCGCCTTTTTCATGATACTTAAAGCAAAACCTCCGCCTTCAGCAAGTTTAATATCCAAACTAGACTTATTATTTAAATCTAGTTTTTCAATCATTATGTCAAGAGGATTGTTATCCCAATGGGCATTAGGACCATCTTTATATAGGATTGCCTCATAATCTTGATTTTTATCTAAAAAATCAAAATCCAACTTTAAAGATACGGAATTTTCATCTGTTATTCCTCCGACAAACCAGTTGCCAGTGCCTTTTTCTTTTCTTGCAATGGTCACATAATCACCAACTTCACCATTTAAAACGGTAGATTTTTCCCAATCTACACCAACGTCTTTTATAAATTGTAGTGGCTCAGGATTTGCCTCATA
Organism: Winogradskyella vincentii; assembly: GCF_020166345.1. Classification (GTDB taxonomy): domain Bacteria; phylum Bacteroidota; class Bacteroidia; order Flavobacteriales; family Flavobacteriaceae; genus Winogradskyella; species Winogradskyella vincentii. The sequence continues at coordinate 514,518 of NZ_JAIUJS010000001.1, forward strand.
ATGCTCAATTAAATCTGCCGCCATTTGCACTGGACTATATATCACAACATATAATGCTAATTGTTGTGCAAGAGTAGTATTTACTTGACTTTCTTCCTTGTACTCATCAAATTTAATATTGAATATTCCAGGTGTAAAATCAATAGGTCCAGCCAACATTCTTGTGAAGGCCACAGTAGGTAAATGACTAGGAGGGTTACCTTTCTCAATTGACCAGGCATTAAATTCTTGTCCACGGAGTCCTTCTCTAGAAATGGCATTTGGATAGGTTCTTCTTAACCCTGTTGCCTTAATTGGCTCATGTGCATTAACTGCAACTTGATATTTTGCTGCTTTTTCGACAGCATTATTATAATGGTTCACCATATACTGACCATGGTGATACTCACCATCTGGCAAAATTTTCCCAACATACCCAGACTTGACAGTATGCATGCCGTATTTCTGCATTAATGCATATGCTGCATCCATTTGCTTGGTATATGTCTCTGTAGCAGCAGATGTTTCATGATGCATAATAATCTCAACACCTTTTTCTCTCGCATAATTTGTTACCTCTTCAAAATCATAATCAGGATAAGGGGTCACAAAATCAAAAACACCTTCACGATCAGGAAAACCGATCCAACGCTCCCAACCGGTATTCCAACCTTCAACTAAAACGCCACCGATATTATTTTTTGCAGAAAAATCTATAAAGCGTTTTACATTTTCTGTAGTTGCACCATGCCTTTCATGAGCCTTACCAGTATCAACCCATTTACCATCAACTTGTTCCATACCATAATCCCATGATGATTTATTTAAGTGCATTTCCCACCAAACACCTGTATACTTCATTGGTTTAAACCAGGATACATCACCAATTTTATTTGGTTCATTTAGATTTACTATGAGATTTGATTCTATTAATCCAGGTGCATCTTCAGATATTTGTATTGTTCTCCAAGGTGTATTAAATGGTAAACTTCTTTTTACTTTATACTCTGTATTTTCACTACCAACTAAAATACTTTTAAACTTTAAATTCTCTTTATCTACACCTAGTGTCATATCTGAATAATCCACCAAGGATGCCTCATGAAAACTTAGATGTAAGCCTTTTTCTCCAACCAACGTAGTAGGTGTATTTACAGCATTATTAGGAATATAGGTTTGGGCAAGATTTGGATGATCGCGCTTACTAATTGCATCAATTTCAGAAAACATTGTCTCTGAATACAAATGCTCATAAATATCCCAATCTCCAGGAATCCAGAATGTTTTATAATCTTCGGTTAGATTAAACTCCGTGTGCTCCTCCTTAATTAAGGCTTCTGCCCAACCTTCTTGCTCTGGGAATTCATATCTAAATCCAATCCCATCATCATATACTCTAAAAACAACATTAAGTTGTCTTTTTAAATCAGTTGTCTCTTGAAGTTTAATATCAAGTTGATTGTATTTGTTTTTTACATCAATTTGTTCTCCCCAAGGCATCTGCCAAGTTTCATCAAATGAACTTATATCAGCAGTCATTATTTTTAAATTAGAATCAATAGCTTCTGAATTTGTGAATTCAAATCCTAAATACGAGGTATCGATTACCACTCCATTATTGTACTTTACCGTATAATATGGTTGCCCTGTATCATTAATATTAAACTCAACTTTAACCTTTGATTCTGGTGAAGAAACTTCTATCATTTCATTATTATTTTCCGAACATCCTAATAATGATGCAATTAAAACAAGTGTAAATAATTTAATTTTCATAGTTATATTTTTTCTAGTAACACAATATCAAATTCTGAATCAATTACAACGCGACCATCAACCACTTTGGTTTTTTTACCTGAGTACGCATCTCTTATGTTGTCTCCATCTTTAAACATTTTAGAGACGTCAATAGATTTTGCACCCTTATGAACATCTAACCCAATAACCACTAAATCTATAAAATCACCTTTCTGATAAGTTCTATAAAAATAATAAGGTTGTGCGGTAATCATCTGATGCTTTCCAGCTCCAACAGCAGGATGGTTGGCTCTAAATTGACCTAATTTTTGCCAATGCTTTAAAATGCTCTTTTTATCGTTATCTATGGCAATTTCATCCCAATTCATTTTAGATCTTAATGTTGCATCTCCAACAGTTCCTTCAATAACCAAGGAGCGTGCTGATTCATCACCATAATACACCTGTGAGGCACCAGGTGAAAGCAATAGCTTGTTTGCTGTTTCGAATGGTTTTTTGCGGTCTGGATCGAATGGTTGACCATCGTCATGGGAGCTTAAATAATTTAAAACACCATAACCTTTCAAGTCATTTTTAAGCTTTTGGTCATACTTTCTGAAAAGTGTTTCAGCTTGTAATTCTTTCGCGTTCCACTTAAATTCAAAGTTGATTTGTTGCGTAAACATATCATCATAATAGTTTACTTTTTTATCTCCAAAATCAAAGTATTTTCCTCCTGAAATTCCATAATTGTAAACTTCTCCAACCAGATAAAAATCGTTGTCATCTATTACTTTATTTGGGTTATTTTTCTTGAATTCAGTGAAAGCGTAATCGCACTCTTTTTTGAATTCTGACCATACGTATTCTTCAGTATGTTTTACTGTATCACAGCGATATCCGTCGATTCCAAATTCCGTTATGTAATCAGTCAACCATTTCATAATGTAAAAACGAGGTGCTCTAGGATGTCCTGTTCGTTCAAAAAAAGCATCTAATTCCGCTACTTCTTGGTCATAGCGTCCTTCTGCCTTCCATTTTTCAACCAATTGAGGTGGCAATTCAACTTCCTCATTACTTTCAGTCTTAATGTCTGGTAGGTTCTTAACCAAAGTACATGTAATAGTATTTTCGTAATTATCATATTTACATTGCGGTTCTGTCCTTACCCAATCACTTGGCCAAACTGGATCTTTCTCGGTGACAGGACCTGTATGGTTTATAACTGCATCTAAGACAATTCTTATACCCTTTGCATGTGCTTCTTTAACCAACTCATGTAAATCTTCCTTTGTACCATAATTAGGGTCTATGTTGGTCCAGTCCTTAGTCCAATAACCGTGAAAACCATATGACAACCCAGTTCCTTCATCTGTTGCACCATGAATCTGCTCAACTATTGGTGTCATCCAGATGGCATTAATTCCTAAATCTGTGAAATAACCTTCTTTAACTTTTTGAGTAACGCCCTTAATATCTCCGCCCTCAAAACCTCTAAGTTTACCAGGTGCTTTAGTTCTGTCAAAATTTACGTCATTCGATGTATCACCATTATTAAAGCGATCTGTTAGCAAGAAATAGAGATTTGCTCCTTCCCAAACAAAAGGAGTGCTAGAAGTTGTTGTCTCTTCAACTTTATCTTGAGTTTGTTCTTGATTAGATGTGTTTTTGCATGTCATCACTGATAGACAAATAGCTACTGTTAAAATTATATGTTTCATTTTTAATGGTGGATTTTTAAAATAAATGATTGTAATGGTTCAATATCAATTCTAACCTCTGCTTTACCATTTATGACCTTTAAGGTTGAATTATATTGATTATAAAGTTGATCTTCTACCTTATATTCACCATTGTCTAAACCAAGCTTTTTAATAAGATCTTCAGGTAACTGAAGTTCAAACCCATACGTATTATCTGCATTGAAATTTGAAATGACGATCAATTGTTCATCTTCACTCCATCTTACAAAAGACAATACTTTATCATTGTACCATTCTGTATTTTGCTGATTGTATAAATGAATATCTTGATAATTACCCATCAAAGCAGAACTATTAATTGTGAAATTGAGTAGTCTCTTGTAAAAATCCCGTAATTCTAACTCTGATTCTGTAGATTGACCGCCATCATATTTCTTGTCATTTACCCAGCGAACCAAACTTGGAACAGACCCATAATCGAATATTGACGTGCGTGTAGGATCACCAAAACCTAAGTCTTCTGCACCAGGTTCTCCGAACTCTTGAGCAAAATAAATCATTGTTGGTGAAGTTGAAGATGTCGCTGAGACTACCATTGCCGGCTTCCCTTTTTTTGAGTCTCCAGCAAAATCTAGGCTAGATATACGTTGCTCATCATGATTTTCTAAAAAATGAAGCATATGATGCTCTATATCGGATAATTCATCTAAAATTGGAGGAATATTATCTGTTTTACCATGTCCTTGCATGACATGCTTTAGTGTATCATAGAGTTGAACTTTATCATAGAGATAGTCCATTTTTCCTTTATTGATGTAATCTCTGTACAAATGCGGTTGATATACTTCAGCCAATAAGAACGCTTCCGGGTTCTTCATTTTTATATGCGAGTTCATATAACTCCAAAACTCAACTGGCACCATTTCTGCCATATCAAAACGGAATCCGTCCACACCTTTAGCCAACCAATATAATGCAATATCCTTAAATTTTATCCATGAATCTGGAACTGTTTTATCTTGCCAGAAATTGAAATGTGCTTCATAATCTTCATTTTCAAAACCAGCAGGAAGCTCATCGAAATCTTTTGAACCATCTGGACTTATACCATAATTCACCTTAACAGTTTCGTACCAATCATTGACATTAGGTTTTGATGCTCTAGAACCATTACCTGTCCATTTGGCTGGATTTTCGTCAAATTGACCATCTATCAAAGGGTGGCTTTCACCTCCTAATGGCTGATATCCATTTTGCCAATCTGGAACCTGAAAAGATTCACCAGGATTATAATAAAAATTGTTGTTTACAGAATAGGTTACGGACGTATCATCATCTGCACCAAAGTCTTTAATACCTTCAGGAAGGGTTAAACTTTTATAATTACGAGCAACATGGTTTGGTACAATATCAATAATGAGTTTAAGACCCTCTTTATGTGTCCGTTCTATCAAAGCCTGGAATTCTTCTAAACGATTTTCAACATTATCAGCCAAATCTGGGTTAACATTATAATAGTCCTTAACAGCATATGGTGATCCCGCCCTACCTTTCACAACATCTGGATCATCATTTGAAATTCCATATTGAGTGTAATCTGTAATTACATCGTGATGCGGAACACCTGTGTACCATATATGAGTAATGCCAAGTTCTTTAATTTCCGTTAGTGCTTTTTCGGTAAAATCACTGAACTTACCAACACCATTTTCCTCAATTGTTCCCCATGGTTTATTTGTGGTATTTGTATTCCCAAAAAGTCTTGTGAAAACTTGATAAACAACTGCTTTTTTCTTCATGCTATTTTTAAGATGTTCTGTTTTAATCGTTTCTGATTTTTCTTGTTTTATGTCACTTTTACATCCAATGACACTAAAGATACTAATTGCAAATATGACAAGTTTATAGTGTTTCATTTATGGATTATTTTCTTAGTTTAATGCGTACTTTCTTCTCAGTATTTGTATCCCAATCAATATTTAATGTTAAGGTCTTATATTGAGAATTGTATGTTCCATTAACTTTCTCATTATTAATCTTAATACGTTTTGGTTTCTTTTCTATATTATGAATTGTAAAATCAATGGTTTTTGTCCTAGGTGTAAAATTCTTGCCATTATTAGCATTGAATTCAATTTCTAACCATGATCCCCTAATCTTTGCTTCAAAATCTAAAATTTGATACGCTCCATTTTCGAAAGTATTTGTTGTAATACCATCATCCATATAAAGGTGACGTTGAGATTTAGTAACTGTGACATCATGATAATACTGCAATTGCAAATAACCATCATCATAGGATTTTGTAGACTGCATTGGTTTTGCCAGTGGGATAAAAGATCCTCCTCGTGCATAAACAGGAATAAAACTTTCACTTAACGTTACGCTCTTTTTTTGACCGCCTTCAATAACTTCATCAGTCTCAATATCAAACCACATAGAACCTCTTGGAAAGTAAACTTCTTGAGTCTTCTTACCTGCCTCTAAAACCGGAGAAACAAGAATATCATTTCCCCATAAATACGCATCAGAATACTCTAATAAATCGGCATTATTAGGTTCCTCAAAAAACAAAGGACGCATTAATGGCCTACCTTTAATATGATTCTCAGCCATCAAATGGTAATTGTATGGCAACATTCTGTATCGCATCTGAATAGCAAAATTTGCGAGTTTTTTAGCTTTTTCACTTCTATAAACAGGTTCACTGGCTAGGGTTTCATCCGCATGAGGCCTAAATATTGGTTGAAAAACTCCATACTGTAACCATCGTGCATATAACTCATCATCTAAATTCGCGCCAGCAAAACCACCTAAATCACTATGCATATATGCGATTCCTTGCATACCCATTTGTAAAGCAATTTCTGGTTGTGGCTTAAGTCCACCCCAACTTCTGCTCACATCTCCAGTCCATGGTATCATTCCATAGCGTTGCGACCCTGAATAACCGGCTCTCATTAATACAAAAGGTCTTCGATTAGAATTTGATTCTAAACTTGCCTCATAGACCAGCTTTGCCCAATTATGACCATAAATATTATGAAGTTCATCTGCCGAGCCTGTCTCAAAATTTACCCAATTGGGTAATTCCTCTGGTTCTCCAAGGTCACCCCAAAAACCATTGACGCCATAGTCTGATAATCTATTATAAATATCTTTAAACCAACGTTCTCCTTTAGGTTTAAAGATGTCTATTATACCACCTTTACCAAAATAAAATTCAAAAACCGCAGGATTGCCAATGGAATCTTTAGCTAGTATATCTTCATTTACTGCCTCATCCCAGTGCTTTGAAGTCTTAAGAACATAAGGCTCAGTTATTAGCGTTGTTTCAACATTTTGAGATTTTAAAACATCTACCATTTGTTTTGGTTCTGGGAAAGAATCTCTATAGAATTCAAAATTACCGAGGGTACCTTGTATTTCCTTACCAAACCAATATAAATCTATAATTATGGCATCTACTGGAATTTCATCTTTCTTAAACTTATCAATAGTTTCTAAAGTTTCTTTTTGAGAGTGGTAGCCAAAACGGCTAGAAAAATTACCAAGTGTCCATCTTGGCAACATGGGTTGTTTACCAGTTAATTCCGCATAATTTTCTACAACATCATACCAAGAATTACCAGCTATTATTTGGTATGTTTTTCTACCAGACAAAGTCTCATAGGTTAAGGTGTTATCCTTTCTGCTATCTAAATCTAAATATCCAATTGTGGAATTATCAAAATGGAGCATATATTTCTTAGATGACAACACAACAGGTAGGGTGAAATTTAGCAATTCACTATAGGACTGGTAACCATATTGTGCTCTATTGTAAAGTGGTAACCTATGCCATCTTCGGTTCATGCCAAGTGCTCTAGAACCTCCACCATACAAGACCTCTTCTTCGGTAAGATTAAATTCAATTTTTTCAGATACATCGGCAATTATATGATCTTTCACTAACTCCATAGATTCATGAGGACTTTTATAATACCCTCTTTTTTCAGAAATCAAAGAATCATCATTATATGTATAGCTTATTTTGAAGGGTTCAGTCGTAACAATTACTGATAAGCCTTCAGTCCCATAAGTTATATCATTCCCAACATACTTGTAGGTTGTCTCAACTTTATTAGGTTGCAAAATTACAGCGTGAGAGTTTGCATTGGTCTCTTCACCATTAGGCACGAAAGTGGTTTCTAATATTTCCGTTGAATAATATTTGAAAAGATATTTTCCATCATTTGTGGTAACTGAAAATATCCCGTTCTCTTCAGAATGTGACTGGTAAACTCTCTCAGGATTCTGAGAAAATAAACATATGATGCCAGCTATAATGAATAAAAGACTAAGAAAAAGCTTTCTCATTTGTTTTAAATTTTAATGGTGTAACTTCGAATTGAACCCTATTACACATTCAATTTCTAACTTTAATCTATAGATGTATTGTTTCAGTTTTTGAAAGCTACCAGAATTTTAAATGGACTATCACTAGTCTAACAATTTAAAATAATTTATGAGTCTGAAAGAATACTAACCAACTGTTACCAAATGATTAGGTGATATATTAACTTCCTCTTCATTCACTAAAATCTGTAAATCTTCATCTCCTTCTAATTCAAAATGTGTTTCATTTTGATTCACGATTACCTTTATTATTTGATTTCTAAAATTCACTTTGAATGAATAGCCATCCCATTGCTCAGGGATTTTAGGTTCAAATGTCAGTTGATTATTTCTAACTCGCATACCACCAAAACCTTCAACTATACTCATCCATGTGCCAGCCATTGATGTAATGTGTAGTCCTTCATGCACTTCATGATTATAATCATCTAAATCTAATCTTGATGTTCTAAGATAGAAGGTATATGCCTGTTCCATTCTATCTAATTTGGCTGCTTGGATACTATGCACACATGGTGACAAGGAACTCTCGTGCACTGTAAATGGTTCATAAAAATCAAAATGACGCTCTAATTCCTCTGTAGAAAAATGATCTTCAAAAAAGTAAAACCCTTGTAAGGTATCTGCCTGTTTGATATATGGTGAACGCAATATTCTGTCCCAGGACCATTTTTGATTTATCGGTCGTTGCGACTTATCTAAATCAGCTACAGTTATCAATTCTTTATCTAAGAAACCATCTTGTTGAAGAAATACATTATGATCTTCAGAATAAGGGAAATACATATTATCAGCTACAGATTTCCATTCTGAAATTTCAGCTTTAGATAATTTTACTTTATTCATTATCCTTGCGAAATCAGTGGTGAATTCTGATTCTATCTTTTCTATGTTTTCTACTGTATAATTTATACACCATTGGGCAATATAATTTGTATACCAGTTATTATTAACGTTATTCTCATACTCATTAGGACCAGTAACGCCAAGAATGACATACTTATTTTTATATGTAGAATATGTGGCTCTTTGATGCCAAAACCTTGCAATGCCAATAAGAACCTCTAATCCCATTTCTGGAATATAGCTGTAATCTCCTGTATATCTATGGTAGTTATAAATTGCAAAGGCAATTGCTCCATTTCTATGAATTTCCTCAAACGTAATTTCCCATTCGTTATGGCATTCCTCTCCATTCATGGTTACCATTGGGTATAATGCGACACCATTACTAAAACCTAGTTTTTCCGCATTTTCAATGGCCTTTTCTAAATGTTTATATCTATACGTTAGTAAGTTTCTTGCAACGCTCTGATCTTTGGTTGACATATAAAAAGGAATGCAATAGGCTTCTGTATCCCAATAGGTACTTCCTCCATATTTCTCACCAGTAAATCCTTTAGGCCCAATATTAAGCTTTGGATCAGTACCTAAATACGTTTGATTTAAATGAAAAATATTAAATCGAATACCTTGCTGAGCCTTAACATCACCATCAATAGTAATATCAGCCATGTCCCAAATTTTGGCCCATGATTTCTTTTGATCACTTAGTAATTGTGAAAAACCGGCTTGAGTAGCTTTAGCCAAAGCAACTTTTGTCTCTGCAATTAAAGCATCTTTGTCGTGGTTTCTGTCCGAAGTATAACCTCCAAATTTATGGATTGAAAACACTTCTTGTTGTTTAACCGAAATCTTATAAATGAAACTGATCTTATTATCAGTCCTAATAACTTGTGGTCGCAATCCTGCATTTTGATCATTGACAAAACATTCTGATTGCATAAATGTGCAGGTATGAAAGTTGGTTTTCATAGTCTGCGCTTCTATAAATGCCTGGTCGTTTTCAACTTCTAAATTTGAAATATTCCAAAATTTATCATCCCAGTTTGAATCTTCATTTGTAATTGCCCCATCTATATATGGCGTAATTACAAGATCCGCATCTATATTTAGTGGTGTTATTGAATATTCTATGGCTCCAATTTCATCCAATTCTAAACTTAAAAAGCGTTTTGCATTGACCTGAATCTCACCACCATTATGAAGGGTATACTTAAAGCTTCTTGAGAGCCAACCTTCCTTCATATTCAATTCCCTTCTGAAATTTTCCACTTTTTTACAGGAATACAAATCGATTTGCTCACCATTGACATTCACATCAATTCCAATCCAACTAGGCGCATTTAAAACCTTTGCAAAATATTCTGGGTAACCATTTTTCCACCAGCCCACACGTGTTTTATCAGGATAGTAAACTCCGGCAATATAACTTCCTTGAAATGTTGGTCCCGAATAGTGTTCTTCAAAATTGGCACGTTGTCCCATGGCTCCATTACCAATACTGAATATACTTTCTGATGCTTTTACATTATCTGGATTGAATCCTTCTTCTATGATTGACCATTCGTTAGGTATGATATAATCTAAATTCATTTATATTTCTTTGAATGCTATAAAATACATTCGATTTTAATTATTAATTAGTGTATTTATAAATTCTTCTGAAATCTCAGTAAAGTCTTTAAAGACATAATCTGCTTCTCCTAAAACCTCTTCGCTTCCAATACCGATTGAAATCATCTTCGCAGTATTTGCAGCTTGGACTCCTGCGACTGAATCTTCAAAAACAATACAGTTTTCTGGTTCTATGTTTAACAATTTAGCAGCGATTAAAAAGACCTCTGGATCTGGTTTTGCCTTGCTTACATCAGTACCATCTACAACAGCATCAAACATATCTTTTACATCAACTTTCTCTATTATATATCGTGCATTTTTACTTGCAGACCCTAATGCTATTCCTTGTTTTTTATTCTTAATAAATGTAAGCCTATCTTTCACTTCTGGCAATAACTCAGATTCATCCATTTTATTGATATAAGATAAATATTCATCATTTTTTGTTGCCATAAGTCGAGTAAACTCATCCTGAGGTAAGGTTTTATTCCCCCAAGATAAAATCTTTTCTAGAGACCTCACTCTGCTTACGCCTTTAAGTTGTTCGTTTTCTTTTTCCGTAAAATCAATACCCAAACTATTGGCCAATTGCTTCCAGGCCAAATAATGATATTTTGCTGTGTCTACTATGACCCCATCAAGATCGAATATGAATCCTTTTTTATTCATTATTCCTTTTTTAATTTTATTCAGATAACATTAATTAAATTCAAATTCTATTTATCATTTTTGGTTTAACCCTCCATAAATATCCTAAAAAATCATGATGATTATAAATAATAATTCAGAACTTATAAAAATATTGGTTATCAGGTTATAATTTGAGTAAAAATCAAAATGTTTTTAACACTAAAAGGTTTTCGTAGTTAGGAATAATATTAATTTAAAATACTTCGTCTTAAGTATTACCCTTATTTAATTCATAAACCTTTAAAACTAAAAAAAGCCTCTCAAAAATGAGAAGCTTTTTTCTAATTTGGTGCGGGCGGCGAGACTCGAACTCGCACACCTCGCGGCACTAGATCCTAAGTCTAGCGTGTCTACCAATTCCACCACGCCCGCAAATTAGGACTGCAAATATAAACAATACTTTCAATATTCAAATAGCTTTCAATTAAGAAAATATTGGTGCTAGTTTTCTTATTTTTGTTATAAACCATAACAACAATTATGCAATCTATTCAATCTTATATTTCGGACAACAAAGACCGTTTTTTAAATGAACTTATCGATTTATTGAAAATACCTTCAATTAGTGCAGATTCTGCATATAAAGATGATGTTTTGAAAACTGCTGGAGTTATAAAAGCCAGTTTAGAAAAAGCTGGTTGTGACCATGTAGAAATTTGCGAAACCGACGGTTATCCTATCGTATATGGCGAAAAAATAATTGATGAGAATTTACCAACAGTACTTGTTTATGGTCATTACGATGTACAACCACCTGACCCTCTAGATCTATGGAATTCACCACCGTTTGAACCTGTAATTCAAAAAACAGAACTTCATCCTGAGGGTGCTATTTTTGCACGCGGCGCTAGTGATGATAAGGGACAAGTATATATGCACGTGAAAGCCATGGAATATATGACATCACAAAATGAATTGCCTTGTAATGTTAAGTTTATGATAGAAGGTGAAGAAGAAGTTGGTAGTGCCAATCTTGGAAAGTTTGTGGCTTCAAACAGAGAAAAACTAAAAAATGATGTCATTTTAATTTCTGATACCGGAATGATCGCTAAAGACATTCCATCTATTACAACAGGACTTAGAGGTCTAAGTTATGTTGAAGTTGAAGTGACAGGTCCTAATAGAGATTTACATTCAGGCTTGTATGGTGGTGCTGTGGCAAACCCTATAAATGTATTAACCAAAATGATTGCTTCACTTCATGATGAAAATAATCATATAACAATACCAGGTTTTTATGATAAGGTAGAAAATCTATCTGATGAAGAACGTGCTGAAATGGCTAAGGCTCCTTTTTCACTAGATGCTTATAAAAGGGCTCTAGATATTGATGCTGTTTATGGTGAGAAAGGATACACAACAAACGAACGAAACTCGATACGTCCTACGTTAGATGTAAATGGTATTTGGGGAGGCTATACTGGTGAAGGAGCTAAAACTGTTATTGCAAGTAAAGCCTATGCAAAAATCTCAATGCGCCTGGTACCACATCAAGATTGGGAAGAAATAACAGAACTTTTTAAATCGCATTTTGAAAGTATTGCTCCTGCTGGTGTTAAGGTTAAGGTGACGCCACATCATGGTGGCCAAGGTTATGTAACACCAACAAATTTTGATGGTTACAAAGCCGCCTCCATGGCATATGAAAAAACATTTGGCATGACACCAATCCCAGAACGAAGTGGCGGAAGTATTCCAATTGTGGCATTGTTTGAACAAGAACTTGGTAGCAAAACCATATTAATGGGATTTGGTTTAGATAGTGATGCTATCCATTCACCAAATGAACATTTTGGTATTGGAAATTACCTCAAAGGAATTGAAACCATTCCATGGTTCTACAAATATTACACTGAATTAAAAAGCTGATTTTACTCCTTAACTATTTTATAAGAGGAAGATTTTGATTCCGTATTAAAATTTATAAAGTAAACCCCTTTCGGCAAGGATGAGAAATCAACTGTGATATTGGGAAGACTAGAATTGATAATGCTTATCTCCTTGCCAGAGATATCATTAATTGTAATTCTTAAATCTGCTTCAAAATAATTTTCAATCTTTAGTAATGAAATTACAGGATTTGGATAAACTCTTAATTCATTACTCTCAAATTCATCTGTTGACAATGCCGTAAATGAAACACACGGGCTAACTTCTGAGCAATTACCATTACTAACCTCAACTGAATAATTTCCATCTACAGTTGGTGAAAAAGTTTGAAATGTTGCACCGTTAATTGGTGATTCAGTATCACAATTATACCACTGATAAGATCCAGAGGATTCATTAGAAACTAGACTGGTTGGATTTTCAGTTACCGTGTTATCAATTGCTATTAGATTTGCTTTAGTTGCAGTATAGGCCAATACCAACTTTGTAAGTTCGGTCATATATGGTAAATCAATATCTTCAGACCTGTCATTTGATGTATGGTAGTCTGGAGTTTGATCGTTTGTTTCCCAAGATTCACCAACTAAAACTGCCGAATAGCCTTGGTTCCAAAAGCGAGAATGATCACTCGCCGTAGTCCCTGGATTTACAACAATTGGGTTTAGGTCAAAGGTATAATTGTTCAAAATATCAAGGAGATCGTCTTTAATAGTAATAGAATTTGCCACGTTTCTTACATCGATATCAAAATCATTATCACCTAGCGTTCCTGGTGCATCACCGTCGTAACCAATCATATCCATATTAACTACAGCTAAAATATTATCTCTAGTATTTCCACCCGATTCATCTGCTGCTTGTTGTGCATAAAAGTTAGCACCTAACAAGCCTATTTCTTCTTCATCCCATAATGCATAAATGATGGTATTATCAGTGCATTGGCTTGATAAAATTCTTGCAATTTCAATAACTGCTGCAACACCTGTGGCATTATCATCTGCACAATAGGTCGTTACAGAATCATAATGTGCACATATCATGTAAATATTCTCAGGGTTTGTTGTACCCAATTGTGTTGCTATCACATTTTTCCCTGTAGAATTAAAATTTTGAATCTCAACGTTAAGGTTGGGTAATGCCTCAAGACGTTGCTGAATATATGTTGTTGCCAAGTCATTATTACTATGTATGCGATTTGTTATAGTCTGATTAGTTCCATTAATAATGGCTACCTCTTCACCGCTCAATTCCTTAATCATAATATCTAAGTTCGAGGTATTTACCTGATTCATTAAGTCTTGAATAGACTGCGAGTGGACTGAACTTACGGTTAATGTTAATACTATGATTAAAAGTATTATTCTGTACATAACTTAAATTATTTTTATTGGCCCCATTCAAATATAAGGATTTGATTAATTGAATTTATTGACCTTAAAAACTAAATTTCTTCCAAAAGTGTAACAATATCAAACTTTTAGCGTTCTAATACTCTATACATCAATCAGAAAACATCATGCTTAAAAAATTCTTTATCCTTTGCTCAGGTGCAGACACCTTAATTTTAGATGAGTGTTCTAACGGCGAACAAAACAAATATGCTGGTATAGGTGCTACTGTTTTTTTCACAGCACTCATGGCTTCAATTGCTGCAAGTTATGCCCTCTATACAGTTTTTGACAATCTATTAACTTCCATCTTCTTTGGTTTTATTTGGGGTTTATTGATTTTTAATCTCGATAGATACATTGTATCTACCATAAAAAAAAGGGATAGTTCTTTAGATGAATTTTTACAAGCTATACCACGAATTTTATTAGCGGTTATAATTGCTGTAGTTATTTCCAAGCCTTTAGAATTGAAAATTTTCGAAAAAGAAATCAACCAAGTTTTATTAGAACAGAAAAATGAGCTCACATTATCTAACCAAAATCAAATAGCAGAACAGTACACACCAAAAATTGAAGACTTAAACAGCCAAATTGCAAATTTAAATTCTCAGATTGACACTAAGGAAGCCGAGGTTAATTCACTTTATGATACTTTTATATCTGAGGCCGAAGGTACAGCAGGTACTGGTCTTTTGGGCAAAGGCCCTGTTTATAAAGAAAAAAGAGAAAAACATGATGCTGCACTTGCAGAATTGCAACAGTTAAAAACCGAAAACAAGGCAAAAGTCTCTGCTTTAGAAACTGAAATTTTAAGTTTACAAGGTGATTATAAAGCTAACGTTAATAACTCACAGCCTATAATTGATAATTTTGACGGTTTAATGGCGCGTGTTAATGCTTTAGGTGAATTACCATGGCTACCTTCATTCTTTATTTTCTTGCTGTTTTTAGCTATTGAAACCTCACCTATTTTTGCAAAATTAATTTCCCCTAAAGGTGAATATGATTTTAGACTAGAAGACCAAGAGACAACGGTTAAAACTTGGACAATGCAAAAAGTAGCAGAACGTAAATTATTACTTAAAACGGATAACGATATAAATAATAGGGTCTATACAGAAATTGCAGATGAAGAAGAGGTAATGAACTACAAGCGCAAAAAAGCTCGCGAGCTGATGCAATTGCAAGCTGATGCATTTTTTAAAAATCAAAAATCCGCACTTTAGGTAATTGTTCTTATTTTTAAGATTGAAAAATTCAATCTTATGAAATATCTCTATAGTTTTTTTATTGCATTATTATTATTTACAAGTTGTATCAGTGTAAAAGCTGATGTCTACAACACTTCTGAAAAAACTACATCCAACGAACTTGCAGAAGCAGGTATTAGATTAGTGCTACAACAACAAGAATCTGCTTGGAATAACCAAGATCTTGAAGGATTTATGGATGGTTATTGGAAAAGTGATGAATTAAAATTCTATGGTGCTAGTGGATTAACCAAAGGCTGGGATCAAACTTTAGCAAACTATAAAAAGAGATATCCAACGAAGCGTGAAACAGGAACTCTAAACTTTGTTATTAATGATATTTCCAGAATTGAAGGCAATAACTATTGGGTAATGGGAGAGTACCATTTAAAGCGTGAAATAGGAGATGCCAATGGCATATTTATTATAATATTTAAACAAATAAATGGAGAATGGAAAATAATTGCCGATATGACTTGCTAAAAAATAAAGTGCAATAAAGCCACTTATCTGTCACCAAAAGCGGACTGTACTGCACTTTACATTAAAAAAGCTATAAATTAATCAGGCAGCAACAATAGAACCCGTAGGTAATGAAGCCGTATTTGTTTGTTCTTCAGATTTAAAATGGTCGTATAATTCTTTACAACCTAAACCGATTATTGATAATTTTTTTGATCTATTAATGGACTCATTATGAAGTTTAGCTAGGGCCATTACACCTGCTCTATCAATACTTTCAATTTGCTCAATATTAATGATTACATCATCAAGCTTTTGAAATATATTTGAGAAGTGCGCATCGAATGTCTTCAAACTTAATTTGTTCAAAGTCCCTTTGATTCTAAAACGGTTATTGTAACTGGTAATTTGTAGATCCATAATACATAATTGTTAATTCATAAATACTAATTCAGGGCTATTAATCAGTAAATTGGGTGCTAATAATCTTTGAGGGATTACCTAAATTTCGGAATATTTTTAATAGGAATTAGGATAAAATCGACAAACTGCAATATAGAATTGATTAGTTGAAAATGAATGCCAATTTTGTCGATGAAAAACAGATACCTAAGTTTTGGTAACAGTTTTAATATGTAAATCTATATTCACGGGTTTATGAACTACTCTTTTAGAAACCGGGTATTTATCCAAAAGACTACTTGGTCTTTTTGGTCTTTTTTCAAAACCACCACCACAATTAGGGCAAACTTCAAGCAACAAGTCCACACAGTTTTTACAGAAAGTACACTCAAATGTACAAATCATTGCATCGTCAATATCAAATGGTAAAGGTTTATTACAATGTTCACAAGACGGTCTAATTTCTAACATGGAAGTTTATTTTCTCTCTTTGAAATTAGTCATTTATTTTTGCAATATGAAATACGATTACAAAGTGCTTCTCATGATTATACTCGCCATAATAACAATCTATGGTATCATAACAGGTAAGTATTTATTTCTTGTTTTGATGTTTCCTATAGGGTTTCTATTTAAGAAAAAAGATACTGACTAGATCTTTTTTACATATTGTGTAATGATTACTATTTGTTGACCATCAACTTTGCCTTCAATGTAAGATTCATTTTCATGATCTAATCTAATATTTCTGACTGCCGTACCTTGCTTTGCGACCATACTAGATCCTTTTACTTTTAGGTCTTTAATCAATACCACAGAGTCACCAGTATTCAATACAACACCATTTACATCTTTATGAATTACTTGGTTTTCATCTTCAATACCATCACCAGAAGCTTTTGCTAATTCTATAATGTCATCTTCAAGATACATCATGGCCAATAAATCTTGTGGCCAATCCTCTTCTATTCTATGAAGCATTCGCCATGCCATTATTTTAACAGCTTCATGTTCACTCCACATACTATCATTAAGGCATCTCCAATGATTAGAATCAATTTTATTTGAATCATTCATTTGTTCAATGCAGGAGTTACAAGCGTATAGCATTGTTTTTAAGCCTGACTCTTTAATATCTGGTATGTTATAAACAGACAGTTGTTCTAGGTCGCTACAAAGCTCACATTTAGAGCCGCTGCGTTTTTTAAGTTCTTTTTCTAATGACATATATGATTTTATGCCAACAAAAATAGTAATAGTGTCTCTAGTTTTGACAAAAGTATAATTAGGATGCCATTTTTTTTGTGCTTACCGTATTTCTTTCAACATAAACTTCGAGGAATTTTGCGTGTTCTGCATTAAAGCTTACATCATTCGAATTTGCAGGTATAAGTACCGTTTCACCCATAGTAATGACTTCTGTTAAACCGTTTTGTGTAATTTCTGCATTGCCTTCAACACACATAAAGATAACGAAGGAGTCTAACTTTGAATAGTTTTTAGTTTGTGAACCTTCTACATTAAAAATATTCGTTTTAAAGAAATTACAGTCTACTAAATTACTAGACTTACCATGTTGTAACTTATAATTGCTTTTACCATCAGATGGGAATACCTTAGTCGCTTTTGTTGCTAAATCTGTATGTAACTCTCTAGAGTTTCCATTATCATCTACTCTGTCCCAATCATAAACACGATAGGTAATATCACTTGTCTGTTGAATTTCGGCAACCATAACGCCAGCGCCAATTGCATGCACCTTTCCAGCAGGTATAAAGTAACTATCTCCTTTATTAACTTTTACAGAATTAAAAATCTGTCTAACATTTTTTGAGTTTATGTCTTCTAGCTTGCTTGCTTCCAGTTTCTGATCTTTTAAACCCAGAATTATTTCTGCATCCTTTTCATTATCCATGATATACCACATTTCAGTCTTACCAAATGAATTATGATGCTTACTAGCCATCTTATCATCAGGATGTACTTGCACAGATAAGTTCTTACTTGCGTCCAAAAATTTTATGAGTAGCGGGAAATTCTCACCATAATTTCTAATGTTCTCAAAGCCTAAAAAATCGGTTTTGAAATCTTTAATTAATTCGTTCAAAGTTTTCCCTTTATAAATGCCATTTGAAACTACCGAGACATTATCATTAACTCCAGATATCTCCCAACTTTCACCTATAGATGAAGACTTTGAATCTTTATTAAACAGTTTGGTAAGTTTTTCTCCTCCCCAAATTTTCTCTTTTAAAATTGGTCTGAATTTTATTGGATATGCGTTCATATTATTTTTTTAAACTTTTATTAGATTTATTGAATTTCCTAGTTTATTATGATCTTTATTTTTCAAAAAATCTAGAATTGAAAATATACTTTTAAATAGAGTTGGCTTTATCTCCTGGCTTTGCTTTAAATCTTTATCAAACTCAATTAATACATCTTTATCTTGATGTAACAACCTTAAAACCTGGTTAAGATTAAACTGATGCGTTTTCAAAATATTGACATCTAAGAATCCAATATGTTTTAGATTATAGTTGTTAAAAACATATCTGGCTCCAGCACGTTTTGCAGCTTCATTAGAAATATGTTTTTTTATTTCTACTATAGAAACATTTGCACATGTTTCTTTGATTTCCCTTAATTGTTCTAAAGTATTGTCCTTGCTTTCATTATCTACAAAGCACAGTTCAATATCTTCTATTGACTTTAAACTTTGAGCCAGTTCTTTTGTTTGAATATCCTTTTCATTATTATGGAAAATTATGATTACTCCTATTTTCATTGAGATTTAATTGAGGGTTAAACAATTTCTAGTTTAGCATTTACATCGCATTTTTTATGGTCTTTTCGTTTTCTGTAAACCCATGCAATTTGCGCTAACTGCATTACTATTTTTACTGAATCTTTCATAGATAGTTTAGATCCATCAGCATGAATCCAACGTTTTAATGGTTGCTCACACAACATAGATTTTGCCTTTCTAAGACCAAAGTGAATGGTCATTCGTTTAAATATTTCAACATCAAAAATCCACTGTGTTACAAACTTCTTACCAAAGGCAATGTCAATAACGTCCTTATGGAAAATTTTGGCACCACATTGAGTGTCTTTAAAATCCATTGATAAAATTTTCCTGATAATAAAATTGATGGTTAGGCTTATGATTTTTCTTGCCGACTCCTTTGTGATGTCTGCTCCCATTCTAGAAATACGTGAACCACTAACGATTTTAAAGTTTGACGTTTCAATAGTTTTAACTAAATCATCAAAATCCGCTAGATCTGTAGATAAATCTGCATCTAAGAACCCTATATAATCAAGGTCTTCCTTTTTTGCCATATGAAGCATTCCTAGCCTTACAGCTTCTGCCTTACCGCCATTTTTATCACAATCATAAACTGTAATATAATCTTCCCTGCCCTTTTGTAGTTTCTTTAAAACACTTAATGTATTGTCCTTACTTCCGTCATTTACAAAACATAAATGATAGCCTGAATTTGTATTTATAAAGTTTAAAAACTCTTCGCTTAGAAGTCTTTCTTCTTCATTATAACATGGTATTACAACACCCACACAACGTTGTTGTATCATTACATTAGCATTTTTATCAATGCTTCCTTCTACCTCTGGAGCTCCAATTAAGTTCTTTACTCGTGCACAAATTTCAATGAGACTTAATGGCTTTTTCATGTAATCATTTACGCCTAATTCAAATGCTTTTGTAATGGCATCATCTTTTGTGTTACCAGATAAAATCATAATTGGTGTTTCAGAATCACGTGTAATTCTTATGTGTGTTATCACCTCAAATCCTGAGATATTAGGCATATTTAAATCTACAATGACCAAATCTGGATTAAACTCATCATAAGTTTCTAATCCTTTTATCGCATCAGTTTCAATTGCAACTTCATATCCTAAATCCATTAAACGTTTCTGTAATGGCAGTAATACTAATTGTTGATCATCTATTGCTAAAACTTTCATAATTAATTGTTTTATGTAATTTCTACGGTTCAAAAGTATTGGTATTGACCTTCAAAAAATTTTAATTTAGATTAATACGCTTCTAAGTGTAGACGAATGGCAATTTGGTGTAGATGATTAAAAATAGAACGACCTCTTTATTTATATATCTTTACACCATTGATATTAGCATTAAGGTCTTATATGAAAAACGCCTCAAATAAATATCTAACAGTAGCATTACTCATCGGTATTGCATTTCATGGTACTTCTATATTTTTTACATTAGAAACTACCTATGATGCACTAATCCATTTGTTCTTTGCAGACCACTATTCTGGTAGTTGGTTTGAGCCTTGGAATTATAAATGGTACACTGGCTTTACAGTGATGAGCTATCCTCCATTAGTGCATCAATCAATTGCTGCGTTATCTTTTATTGGTGGCCTAAAATTTGGAATGTTTACCATAGCCTTAATAGGTATTATATTATTTATTACTGGTGTTTACAGGTTTTCATTATTAATAACCTCAAATAGAACAGTTGCTGGTTACGCATCAGTATTAGCTGTATTTTCCTCATCATTTGTAGAAACCCTTCACATCTTTGGGCAACTGCCAAGCATCATCGGTATTTCTGTATTAATGCATGCATTACCTGAAATATACCTATGGTTAAAAACTGGTAAATGGCGTTACTTGGCCACATCCTTATCTCTCATTTCAGTAACGGTAACTTCCCATCATGTAACACCAATTTTCGGAATGGTATTTTTTATTTTTCCGCTTATCGGTATGGTTATTATGGATGATGCCAGAGAAAAAGTACAAACGATTAAGGAGATTACAATCAAGGTTTTTATGAGTAGTTTTTTTAAGCTATTTAAACGCATTATAAGTTTTGGGATGCTCTCTTTAACCATTATTATTGGATGCATTTTACCGTATTGGATTAATTCTAAAAATAACCCTATAACACAGGTACCTATACCGCATGGATCTAGAGATAATTTTCTTGAAATCACGTCGTCCGGTTTGGTATTTTTCTTAATTCCTTGGGGCGTTCTACTAGTACTGCTACCTTATATTTTTTACAGGTATTACAGCAAACGCTATTTATTTTTTGGACTATCAATTACCATATTATTCATTCTAGGTACAGGTGGGACTACTCCAATCCCTAGAATGGTTCTTGGTGAAACAGCTTTCAATATATTAACCTTAGACCGTTTTACCCTTTGGGCATCAATAATGTCTTTACCGCTATTTGGCGAATTTGCTTATCGTTTTGTAGAAGGAGATTTAAAAACCTTGATCCAAGATAGATATGGAGCTATATTTCACAGGCTTTCTGGTGGTATTCTTGCTGGGCTCTTTTTATTCATGACCATATTTACAATGAGCTTAGGTTATTTTAAACCATCCCAACCTCAAAAGATTAAAATGTTGCCTATTGTAAACTTTCTTAATCAAGACCAGCACGATCAGTGGCGCTATATGACCTTAGGATTTGGTGATCAAATGGCTTGGTTATCTGCACAAACCAATGCCTTATCAGTAGATGGCAATTATCATTCTGCGAGACGTCTCCCAGAACTAACAACACGACCAATAGAGCGGTTAGAGAATTCAAAATTCAAAGGTGTTGAAGGTATTGGGTCACTTCAACAATTTTTAACTACGCCAGAGAAATATAACTTGAAGTATATCTTCTCAAATGACAAGTTTTATGATCCCATACTATACTTCTGCGGATGGCAACGCTTAAGGCAACTAGAAAATGGAATCATGGTATGGGAAAAATTGAATGTACCACCACTATCATCAATTTTACCGAAAGAAGATGTTGGCACTTGGCAAAAAATCCTTTGGGGAACCGTACCTTTTTTAACTGTGATTATAGCATTTATATTAAATGTACAGTTTCTTTTGGTACATACCTTAAAGACTAGGATTACGGCTGATCCTTTGTATATGAAATTTAAGAATAACTATTCAAAATTCTCAAAGGGATTATTAAAGGCATCGCACATTTGGTCAATTATTTTAGCAGTAATTGTAGGTTATGGTATTTATATTTTTTACATAAAAAATGAATCACATCATTCACCAGAAAATGCAATTTTGGCCTATTACGACGCTTTAGACTTTAAAGGATTTGAAAAAGCCCATAGCCTAATTAATCCTGAAAGTGATCTTACTATCGCGCAGTATATGCTTGAAGTTTCGGTAACAGATGGTCTATTAAGCTCTTATGCCAAGTTAGATGCAATTTCTACTGAAATTATTAGCAATACAGACAGTTTAGCAAGTGTGAAAGTTTTTACAGATTGGATAACACCTCTTGAAAAGATTAAACAAACGGATTATAAAAAACTTGTGAAGCTAAATGGCAAATGGTATCTACAACCAGATGATATTAATATAGACCTACCACCAGATCAATTATACTCTGATAACTTAACAAAATACTTCAATCAAGGAAGACGAAGAATCACAACAGAACAAACACATCATGAAGATGTATTAAAACAACCTGTTCTTGAAATATTAGATGCCAAATTGGTAAAGTATAAAAACAGTTATGCTATTGTTGGAGAAATTCAGAATATTGATAATGTCCCATCAGATGTTGTTTTAAAAGGAACATTATACAATGATGAAAACAAAAAGCTAGCAACGTATAATGCTAAGCATCATATTAAACATAAACTATTACCAAAGGAGGTGAGTTCTTTTAGAATTAATTTTGAAGGCATTGCATGGTCAAAAACCAATGACTCTATACCAAAAACATTTAATCCTGATGAATTTACTCCCATTGAATTAGAAGAGCAACCAACAAAATTCAATTTACAAGCTGCAGGAAATATTTCTGGTTCTGATTTATTCAAAAACACAGCAGTTTCGGTAACCAAAAAAGATAAGGATTATCTATTTGGTAATATTATTAATACAGGTACCGAAGAAGTCACTATACCTCAACTTTTGGTATCCTATTATGATGCAGACAAAAAACTAAAATGGGTAGATCATTTATTTATTGAAGAGGGTGTACGCCAACAACGGCAGCAGAATTTTAAATATAAAATGATAGATACATCACCAATAGAGACAATCAGTGAAGATATGAGTAATTGCTATGTCAATGGTTTACCTAATGAGGACATTTCTGATAAAATAGTGGCGGATAGAATTGTTAATCATAATAATACAGAACATCAACAAATTATACATGGAGAATACAATTTTATAAAACTTGAAGTAAATACCTATATAGGCAATCCTAACTAATGATAAAATCTATTTACATATCGTTATTTGTTTTCATCTTGATTTGTTTGGTTTCAATACAAACAAAAAGTTTAGAAGATTCTTATGTGTTAAAATCCAACAAATCAGAATTCATTGCTGGCGAACATGTCCAACTCGAATTTGGTTACAATACAGATTCTGATGTTATGCTATATTGCTCAAATAGCTACGGTTCAATTTTACTAGATCCTGAAATAAGCGCTAAGATTCTTAAATTTAATATCCCAGATTCAATTTCAAAAAAATCTGGCGTTTTAAACTGGAAACTGATTGCCAAAACCAATAATCTACAAGGCAGTATTAATGTGAAGCCCAAACCATCTATAAAATCACTTGAAAGTTATTTAGGCCCTCCAAGTATTGAAGCTGGTGGTACAGATTATACCATGCTCGTAGTTATACCCACTGACGATTTAGATAATCCTATGGCAGATAGCACTAAAGTGCAGATTAAGCACCAATTCTTGAATAATGAAATAAGTGATACTGTATCCACCTTACATGGATTTACATATAAAACTATTAATTCTTATAAGGAAAGTGGAAGGATTTTAATTAGCTCAGAATGTTTGGATTTGAACTCAAAAGAATACGATGTCAATGTTATGCCAGCCATACCAACCAATTTTACAATTAAAGCAGAGCGAATCCATAATTATGCAGATGGTAATCAAATTACAACGTTTAAGACGTCCCAAATTATAGACAGATTTAACAATGTGGTTAGCGACGGTACTTTTGTTACCTTTTTTATAACTGATCAAAATGGTAATAAAACACAAACTTATGGCTCTACCATTAATGGCATTGCAACAGCGAAAATGTTGCATCCAGATCATGAAGAGCAGTGGTCCGTCAAAGCCTATATTGAAGGTATGGCAAACAGTGAAACCATTACCTTAGGCTTTAAACAAGCGATATCAAATTTTGAAGCAGCATTGTCCGATGACAATAGAACTATAACTGTAGGTCCGTTGCAAAGCTTTATGAAACAGCGTGTGCCTGACGGTCTATTTATTACATTAAGCATCTATAAAAACAAGGTTTTAGTAAATGAGATACAAGAGCAAAGCTATAACGGTATGGCAAACTTTTATTTAAGTGAAGATGAATATTCTAACGGCTCATATCATCTAGAAATAGAAACTGCAGGACTCTCTAAAACCCTTACAAACATCACCTATGAATAGTAAAAGCAAAAACATATTGCGTGGTGTAATACTCCTTATCTACCTACTTATTATGGCATTAGTAATTTATGGCATTGCAGCAATATTTTCGTATCTAAACACTGGTGCAGATAGAAGTTCGATGTTGCATACAGAGATAAAACAAGTTGAACAATATCTACCTAAATTTAATTGGGAACCTATAAATAACGAAGGCAGACCAATAGATGAGCAAACTCTTAATTCAATAGAGAACGATTATTTAGATGCATGGTATGTAAAACATATAGCATACAAAACCAATTCAATAGTTGGTATTGATGATTATTATACTGAAAGTGCACGTCTAAATATATTTAACATTATTGATGTCAATACAAAAAATCGGGTTTCAATTGACGGCATAACCCTTTCTCACAGCCCTAATCTAGAGTTCTTCAGTGAAGATGGCCAAATGGTTGTACTCACAGATAATAATGTTATTGAATACAAACGCATTTTTAAGGGTGAACAACTTATTTCAGAAGTAAACGAAATATCAACTTACAAAGTAACCTTGCTCTTAGAGGATGGATTTTGGAGAATTAGACATCTCGTTAAAATTAATAGTGAATTTTATAATCCTGAGACTATTTCCAAACCCTTAGGCATCTCAACTATTAAGGGTACCAATTATTATCCTCAGGATACACCTTGGAATATGTTTGGTGATGATTTTAATAGATCAATAATCGCTCAAGATTTTAAACTAATTAATTCCTCTGGCCTCAATAGCATAAGAATCTTTGTACCGTATGAAGATTTTGGAAAGTCTAGGGTCAAAACGGAAAAATTGGAAAAATTGATCGAAGTATTAGATCTAGCAGAGCAGAATAATCTCAAGGTATTGATAACTCTTTTTGACTTCTATGGAGATTATTCGGTTATAGATTGGTCATTAACGCAGTTTCATGCCACAACAGTTATAAATTCTATAAAAAACCATAAAGCATTACTAGGTTGGGATATTAAAAATGAACCAAATTTAGATTTTGAATCCCGAGGTAAATCATTGGTTTTGGCATGGTTAGATAAAATGATAGATCACGTTAAGTCCTTAGATCCAAACCATCCTGTTACTATTGGCTGGTCTAACACTAAAAGTGCAAGTCTATTAAATGAGAAGCTAGACTTTATTAGCTTTCATTATTATGAAGATTTAGCCAATCTTCCAGAGCTATACACATCCATAAAAACTAAAATTAAAACTAAACCTATTATCATTACAGAATATGGTTTGTCGTCTTATAATGGATTTTGGAATCCTTTTGGAGATTCTGATAAAGACCAAGCGAATTACCATAACAACATTCAAACCATTTTTGAGGCAAATGATATTCAATTTATGTCATGGACCTTATATGATTTTACTGAAATACCGAAGGAAGTCGTAGGTAGACTTCCTTGGCGTAAAAATGCTCAAAAGCACTTTGGTTTTATCGATAAAAATGGGGCAAAAAAGGCATCGTTTGCGTATATATCCTCTTCTAAAGAATAACTTCTTGAGAGGTAGTGTTTACAACATTTTCATGTTGCATTAATTGCTTAAATGTATCTATGTACATTTGTGCAATTTGAGACATAGGGTGCGCTGTTGCAGCCTTATAATTTGTTTTAGCTAAACGCAATCTGTAAGCTTCATTTACAACTAAAGCTTCAATAGCATTTGCTAAACTACCAACACTGGTTGGATCAAAAAATTCACCCATATAACCTTCATCCTTAACTAACAATGCTAAATCTCCTAAATCTGGCATTACTACAGCTTTTCCATAGCTTCCGGCTTGATGTAATACTCCAGAACTTCCAGTTGTGGATGTATAAGGAAATACCACCACAGCACTTTCCTTAAATAATTTTGGCACTTCTTGTTCTTCTACGTAACCTGTAAATCTTACTTGAGGTACATGATTGTATTTTTCTTTTACCGACTCTAAGTAACCTGGTACATTTGGATTATCTGTTCCAGCAATAACAACTTCCAAATCCAATCCAGTAGATTGTCTTACACGTTCAACAGCTTCTATCATACCTTCTACTTTTTTGTAGGTTCCGAATTTCCCAAAAGTCATTATCTGTAAAGGACCATCAGGCAAACTATAGTCTGGCTGCTCAGGAATTTCAAACGTTCCATGTGGTATCAATTTTACATTCGATGTCAAATACTTAGACTCAAGAATGTTTACATATTTCTGCATGGTTACGGCAACAGTATCAGCTTGTAAAATGAGCTTTGTCAAGGTTGTTCCTATAAAACCATATATTTTCTGCATCAATCTATTAGATGTAAATCCTGCGCTTCCTAAATCTACTTCTTCTAAAATATTATGAAGCAATACGATATTTGGAATACGCTTTAACTTACACACCAACGGTAACATCAATCCTAAAGCCGCAGCTACTTTTTTGTCTCCAAACTTCATAAACTGAAGATTGAATAAAACCGAGTCTGGTTTTGTTTGGTTAATAGCCTTTGTTACTGTAAAAATATTCTTGTAGCTGTTAAACGACCAACATTCCTTTACAGTTATCTTACAACCAGCTTCAGTAAAATTTAAATCCTTTTGACCTTCTGTTCTATCAGTTAACAAAATTAATTCTGTTACCTCCTGATTCTGTCTAAATTGTTTTACTAAATGGTATGCATATTCATTAAGTGTTACTTTACTTGGTGGATATGCTGTTACTATTGCTAATTTCATTTTGATTTTGTTTTAATTACAGTACAAATTTGCGTTATATCAACCACTTAAATCGTAGTCTTTAGGCGGGCTACCTTTTACTGTAGACGAATGGTTTTTTACTTTAGATTAACCTTTTTTCGAATTCTGTTTTCGTGCTTAAAAAAGCCTAGCTGAATCACTAGTAATAAGATCATGGCGATAATCTGCATATGAACAACTTGTTCTAAAGACTCATGAAAAATAATGACTAAAGCCATTTGAAGCATCCCAAATATTCCAGATATAATTACTGGAACGTATTTGTCTAGGGATAGGTAGTAATATGCAAAAATGTTAGAGATTGCAAACATGGATGTAGCAATAGCATATTTCCATAATAATGGTGCCATGGCTAAATATTCATTTCCAAAGAGTATTTGTATTATAAGCTCCGGAAAACTCAAACAGGTCACTACAATAATTGTAGATATTACCGCAATGTAACCAACATATTTAAAAAGCACTGTTGCTGTTTCCCTACCTTCTTTTTTTAATTGTACAACGGCAGGTAAAAGTAACATTACAAACATCCAGGCAATAAAATAAACTATGCGACCGATCAACGCAAGAGATGCGTATAAACCAGCCTCGTAAGATTCAAAATAATGCTTTACCAATAGTATATCACTATTATTAATTATAATCTGTGTCAACTCATAAAAGGCCGTTAATAAAAAGAATCGTTTTATCTGCTTGCTATACTTCTTATCTAAACCAACCGCAGATTTTAGATTAATGTCACTACTCTTAAAAGGAAATAAACCAAAAACGAAGGACAATAATATTCCTATGGCAATAACCGCAGAAGACTTTAAATCAAACACTAATATTAGGCCAAGTGTTATTAAAAGCCTACTTAACATTTCACCTTGATAGGTAATAGATAAGGACTTAAACAACTTCTTACCCTGAAACGTACCTCTATTAACACTCATTAAAAAGTAAAGTGGTACACCACACCCAAAAATCACAAACATAGATTTTGAAGAGGTATTAAATAGTACTTGAAGTTGTTCTGCAAATGCAATTATTCCTAATCCTAGAAGTACTCCGACTACAAATGATTGCTTATAGACTCTAGTAACAAAACTTGTAAAGACATTACCTTCAAATAAAACAGAGAATTTTGCCGTTACCAACTGAAATGTCATTGCTATAAAAGACAACACCAAAAGAAATGTAATCAGTACAGCCGCATCAGCAAACGCAGTTGGACCAAGTACACGTCCTAAAATAAGGTTGTATAAATAATTACCGCCATTAACTGCCAATACACTAAGCATAAATAGTTGTTCCGGTGATATTTTTTTAGATTTTAAAGTTGCTAATATTTGCATGTCTTTCTTGTTTTTGCAGAGATTATGCTGCTGCTTTTATGTTGTTTTTTGCATCGTTCGTTTCTTCACCATCTCCAATAACATAAAATGTAGTATTAGATGCGTTAGCATGTGCATATAAACTGCGAAGCGTTAGTAATCCGTTAATATCTATAAATGCAATATGCTGTAGATCAAGAATTACCTCACCAGTAGTATTTAATATAGTCTCGCAATGGTTTTTTAACTGATTTGCAGTAGTAGAATTAACAATTCCTTCTACTGTAAAAATGCCGTTATTTTCATTAATTGTAAGTGCCATAATTTTATAATTTTTAAATAGATTTTTGTTCAATACTGACGCAAATATCAAGCGTAATTCCATGTATGAGCATTATATTTCGATGGATGGCAGTTTGCTGTAGGTGAATGAAGCAGTACATGTCCGTAACTTGCAAATAGTTAAATGAAACAGTCATGAGAACTATAAAATCAATTATTAAAGTTTGTTTTTTAATCTTGGTATTAAATGCTTCTGCACAAAACATGCAAGAAGGATTTACCTATTTAGAAACTGGGAAATATGAAAAAGCTGAAACCTTCTTTAATAATATCCTCAAGGAGTATCCTAACAATAAAACTGCACGCTTATGTTATGGACGTGCAATAGGATTAAATGGTAAAGCTACAGAAGCCAATATTTTATTTAGTGAATTGCTTAAGGACTATCCTAATGACTTTGAGGTAAAGCTTAATTATGGCGAATCCTTATTATGGAACAACAATTTTAAACAAGCACAGACTTACTATAGTAAATTGGTGACTGAACAGCCACATAATTTTGCAGCGCTTTTAGGCTATGCCAATACATTGTCTAATTTAAAGTCATATGACGATGCTTTAATACAAGTGAATAAAGCCTTGGAGGTGTCTCCAGGAAATGCAAATGCCTTAACTTCAAAAAAGTATATCTATTTAGGGTATGCCTACCAAAACCAGCAAGCACAAAACTATGATAAGGCAGAAGCGCTATTAATTAAAAACCTAGGTTTATTCAATGACGATAAAGACACACTGCTCAACCTCGCCAATCTCTATCTTATATGGGAAAAATACAATGATGCTAAAACTACTTATGAGCGTTTAGCAAAGCAACCAGTAAATACAATCCAAGCTTTAAATGGTTTGGCATTGGTAGCACATTTAAAAAGCAACGAAAAGGAAGCCTTAAATTTAAGTACGGAAGCCTTTCAAAGTTTAAATGTGAACGCTGGTACACAGGTAAACCAAAAAACCTCCGAACGCTATGTACAAGCACTAATTTGGAATAAAAAATACAAGCAAGCAGAGGATCTAATAAGCACACTTATTGCAAAACATCCCAACCAAAACTGGGTTTTAGCATTGCGTGCTACGTTAAATGTATATAGAAGCAATTTTAAGCAGAGTTTGGCAGATTACAACCAAATATTGGCCAATGATAGTACGTCATTTGATGGCAACTTGGGTAAGGCAAATGTGCTTAAGGCCCTAGGACGCACTGATGATGCGCTTTCTTCAGCCAATAACACTCTAAAATTTTATAACAACCAAAAGGATGCGGTTAATTTTATAAATAAAATAAACCTCAATTTATCACCGAGTTTAGAAAGCAAAGCTTCACACACATTTGATAATGGTGATAACAAGGCCTTTGCCTTTAATACTACCGTGATATATCCCTTATCTACTAAACTTAACATATTGGGTAGTTATAATTACAGAAACACCAATAATACAGTAACCAAGAATATGGCAACCTCTAATGATTTGTCATTTGGGTTATCCTATCAGCTAATACCTAACCTTACACTAAAAGGTAGTGCAGGTCTAAGTACTGCAAAAGCAGAAACCACAGATTTTACCCAATTTCTAACAGATGTAGCACTCAATATAAAGACCTTTAAACTTCAAACCTTGGATATTGGCTACAAACGCCAAATAGAAAGCTTTAATGCAGATCTTTTAGACCGAGAATTGGTACAAAACAACTATTACGCAAATTATAATCTAAGTACCAATTTTAATTTGGGTTGGTATACGCAGTATATCTACACTTCTCAAAACGATGGTAATACAAGAAACCTTTTATTCACTTCTTTATATTATAACCTCTTGGCAAAACCTAGTCTAAAAGTTGGTTTTAACTACCAATACATTACATTTAAGGATCAAGTACCTGATATTTATTTTAGCCCAGAGAAGTTTAATGCCTATGAGATATTTATAAACCTAATTAAAGACGAAAATATAGCCAAGCCAAAACAATGGTTTTATAATGTTACAGGTGCGTTTGGTTACCAATACATTGAGGACGATCCAAAACAAACCGCTTACCGTTTTCAAGGTGCGCTTGGATATAAGTTCTCAGAACAAACCATGCTAAACGCATATGGTACACATAGTAACATTGCCTCTGCAACTGCTGCAGGATTTACCTTTACAGAAATTGGCTTACGCTTTAAGTGGATTCTTTCCAGAAAACCACGATTTAAGAAATAAGTCGACTGCACTTAAAAGTGTTATTGCCCAATAATTCATATAAGGACAAAAACTAACTACTTTTGTATGTAATATCATTTACTAATACTATTGTATTTTCAAACTAATATAATGTAGTATGACAGCAAAATATGATAAAATTGGCAGTGACTATAATCTAACCCGAAAAGCAGATACATACCTCACTAAACAATTAATTTATCATCTGCAACCAACCAAAACTGGCAAGTATTTAGATATTGGCTGCGGTACGGGAAACTACACTAACGAGCTTCAAAAAAAGGGATTCGATTTTATAGGTATTGACCCTTCTGAAGTAATGCTAGAAAAAGCTAAACTAAGGAACAGTCAAGTTTTATGGCAAATAGGTTCTGCAGAAAATATTGGACTTCCTGATAGTTATGTTGATGGGATAATTGCTTCCTTAACCATACACCATTGGACTGATTTAAAAACAGGGTTTTCAGAACTATATAAAGTTTTAAAACCAGAAGGAAGAATTGTAATTTTTACATCTATACCCAAACAAATGAAAGGGTATTGGCTAAACCATTACTTCCCAAAAATGCTATTAGATTCAATGGTTCAAATGCCAACTCTAGAGAATGTAAAAACAGCTATGAACGATGCAAGATTTGAGTTTTTAGAGACACATAAATATTTTATTCAACCTAACTTGGAAGATCAATTTTTGTATTGTGGTAAAACCAACCCAGAACTTTACTTTGACGAACAAATTAGAAACGGTATATCTTCTTTTTCATCCCTATCAAATAGGTCGGAAGTCGCAAAAGGATTATCCCAACTAAAAAAGGATATTGACACTGGCAAAGTTGATGAAATCATAAAATCTTATGAAAATGATTTTGGAGACTATCTGTATATTATCGGTAAAAAATCAACGTGCAAATTTGCTTAACAATATTTGATATACCACTTCTATTCTTATAATCTGAGAACAGAATGCACAAAACAGAACAAGCCTTTGATAGCACATTGTTTAATTAATTATTGTACAAACTGCTTTGAGCATACCTAATTCAGGGTTGGCAACATACTTGATATAATTGTCTAAACTCAAGGAAAAAACTATCTTAATCCCATGAAAATCGTGTTTGTAGTCAATAATAAAGACAATCGTTTGGCAAAAGAGCTTCCTAAGCTTAACAAATATTTTCAACAAACAAAAATAGGCAGTGTACAGTTCATTACAACAATAAGAAAAAAACATGCTGTCGAAATAGCCAAGCAAGCTACAGAAAACGGTTGTGATTATTTGATTGCCGTTGGAGGTGATGGTACCTTGCATGAGGTTGTCAATGGTTTGTTTCAAAGTAACATTCCGGCGAATGAATACCCAACAATAGGACTGCTCCCACAAGGTTCAGCCAATGATTTTTCTAGAACAGCAAATATCACCAATTCTATTCAAGAACTGTTTGAACTCATACAATCTAATACCTCTAAAAAAATAGATCTTGGGAAAATCATAATACAACAGACTCAAGAAACTCGATATTTCATCAATATAGCTGGTATTGGTATTGGTGCAGAAGTGGCTCAAAAAATAGAACAATCATCAAGTTTTTTAGGTCCGGGATTTAATTATTTCAAGAACATCCTAAAAGGGTTTCTTAGTTATAATAAAAAAGAAATAAGCAGCACAAGCGATACATGGCAATGGAAAGGTAAATTACTTCAAATGGCAGTGGCAAACGGACGTTATTTTGGCAATGCCTTATGTATCACCCCTGATGCCAAACTCTCAGACGGAAAATTCAAAGTTGCCATCTTCGGGGATTTGAGCATTTGGGATTACTTAAAAAATATCAGAAAATTGAAAAAGGGAGAAAAAATCAATCTTCCACAGGTTAGCTACTATGATACTGATAAAGTGTTGGTTGAAAGCAACGACTCCTGTGGCATTGAAGCTGATGGTGAGTTTGTTGGTCTCGTTCCAGCTACTATAAGGGTAATACCTAAGGCTATCTGCTTTTTAATGCCTCCTGATATTCCATAATATTCTGCTCTCTGTTTATCAAAAAAACTAGGCATAACATTGTATATATTTCATCACATCTGATTTTAAGTTGGGAATTTCCTAGTATATGAACAATAGGTTTCTGATTATTTACTAACTTAGTTTCAGCCTCCTTAAAACAAGAGCTAATTGAACTGGCAAAGTTCACAATACCTGGCTACCTAATGCACACACAAAGAATTTGTCAATAATTTGACCAAACCATATAAACTGATCGTAAGTGGAAGAACAATCAGATAACTATCTGAAAGTACTTTGGGTAAAAAGAATAATTACCCTGGCCATTGGTATCATAATCTGGAATCTACCCATACCTTGGGATATTACTCCTGATGCTTGGCATTTATTTGCCATCTTTATCACTGCCATCTTAGGCGTGCTGCTTGAAGCTCTTTCTATTTTTACGGCATCTATTATTGCCTTAGTAGCTGTTGTCTTGTTGAGAGTCCTATCACCCGAAAAAGCATTTTCAGGTTTTTCTCAAAGTTTTATCCTTCTGATATTGGCCGCTTTTTTGGTGGCGAAAGGGGTAATTAAATCTGGATTAGGAAGACGAATTGCATTCCTGCTTATTAGACGGTTTGGGCAGTCTACTTTGAATTTGGGGTATTGCCTGGTTATAACAGATACCATTCTTGGGCCGTCTATCCCAAGTAACACAGCTCGCTCTGGAATTATGTATCCCATAACCCACTCTTTGTCGCTAGATACAGGATCACTGCCAACACCCCAAGGAAGAAATCGAACAGGAACTTATCTGATGATGACTTACATAGCAGGCCAGACTATAAGTTCGGCTCTTTGGCTAACCGGAATGGCAGCTAATCCCGTAGGAGCCGGAATTGCTTCTCAGTTTGGTGTAAATATGAATTTTGGTAATTGGGTCTTCGTGGCTTCGGTGCCATGTATTATAGCGCTTGTAGCTATTCCTTATGTGCTATACAAACTGTTTCCTCCCGAAAACAAATACACTCCTGAAGCACCAGAAATAGCAAGAAAGGGGTTATTGGAAATGGGACCTATGAGTACTCAAGAATGGATTATGGGTAGCACATTTTTTGGTATGATAATCCTTTGGGCTTTTTCACCAGTATTGAATATAAATCTGGCCATTGTTGCCTTTCTGGGACTATCAATCCTCATATTGGCTCAAGTATACACCATAGAAGACATCCGTCAAGGTGGCGGAGATGCCCTAGAAACCTATATTTGGTTTGCTATTTTATACATGATGAGTACAGCCCTGAATGACATGGGGTTTATGAAGATTCTAGGTGCTCAATTAGCGACCTATATCTCAGATTACCACTGGATTACTGTCTATGTACTACTTATAGTTTTATATATTGTAATACATTATCTTTTTGTGAGTCAAACAGCACATTTGTTGGCTTTATATGCTGTTTTTTTACAGGTGGCGGTCAATGCAGAAGTACCAGCTCCATTAATGGCTTTTATGCTCTCGTTTGCTACTAATTTATTTGCGGCAATTACTCCACAGGCTTCTAGTTCTAATGTTCTTTTCGTTGGAAGTGGGTTTTTACCATCCAAAGAAATTTATAAACAAGGTGCTGTTATAACAGTCTTAAATACAATAATATTCCTTCTTGCAACACCATGGGTTATGTGGGCTTCATCCTTATAATTGAGTTTTGAAAAATACAACATTCGCATATTTAAAAATAAAAGGCAAAAGCTTTCGCCTTTGCCTCTCCTAAATTAAACAAATCAACCAAACGTTTAATTAACAATTAGTTTTAAGGTATTGTATTCACTAGAATTACTAATGAGTTTACAGAAGTATATTCCTGAACTTAAATTATTTCTTTCTATCGTAATTGTATTATTCCCAGCAGTAGCATTTAATTTTGAAAGATGTACTTGCTCTCCTAATTGGTTGTAAACAACAAACTGAAAGGTTACATTATTGGAAGCTCTAAACTGTATTTGTGCCATAGATGTCATTGGATTAGGAAATACTCTTAGTGTTTTAGCCTCTATTTCTTCCTCCTCAATTGACAATGCTGTATCTTGAGAGAGTCTTAGATTATTTAAACTCACATACTTGTTTACTGCAGCACCATCCTCCGAAATCATTGTAAAAACTATAGTTACAACATCGTCTAATTCTGGGTTAGTTGTAGATATAGACTCAAATTCTGATAATGGCAATATATATTCTTGCAATTGACCTGATAATGCAATTGTAGTTTTAAACTGATCTTCCCAATTAGTTATACTTTGTTTTACAAATGTAATTTCTAGATTTCCGGTACCTTTTGCACTTAATTTTAAAGTATTATAATCTCTAAGATCCACAGCGTTAAATCTAGGAGTCAAGGCTCTGTAAGCAGCAACATAACTACTGGTAGTTGCGCGTAAATCTAAGTTTCTCTCAATAGGAAATTCATCTTCTTCAAAGTCAATTGAGTTTTGAGTAATAGTATACTGACTAACATTAGTTCCTTCTTGTGAGTCGTCTATTCCCCAAGGGCCATCAGACATAAAAAGATCATCTGGTGTAGCAACACCATCACCAATTCTAAAACCAATATCAAATAAACCGCCTGTTTCTATGGTGTGATTGGTGATGTATTGCTCACTTAAGGTTAGGGTACTATTTAAATTTTCAAATTCGTTTGTTTCTGTTGTTCTAAATCCTGCATCTAAGCTTACCGCTTCGGTTGCATTTGTATTTACAATTTGCAATTCTAAGTTGCCATTGTTGTACTTTCCTTTTCTAACAAATACAGTTGGAGGTGTAGAATTATTATAATCAGATATTGGCTTTTCAATAGCTAATAGGTTAAGTACTTCTTCACCTAACAGATATAAATTATCCAAAGTATTGGTCCAAATCTGAAAATTATAGTAGGTTACATTATCCTCATATTGATCGAGATTCCAGTGGCTTTCAATAACAAAATTGGCGTCATTATTTACAACCTTTGCTGAAAGACTAAGTACAAATTCATAGGTACCATCTACATTTTTTATGATCGACTTTATAAACTGTTGCTCATTTATGTCTATGGTAGAAACCGAAATTAATTCTGCGCCTAACAATCTATCACAGATATACTTGGTATGCTCATACACACCATCTTCTGTTTTTAATGCCAAAATTGAGGCAAATGGTGTGTCGTTTTCCATGTAATCCACAGCAAATATTTCAGTTGCATTGGTAATACTCAATAAATCTGAAGGCGTGGCATTAATGGTTTCAGTTTCGCCTATTATATTAAGTGGAATAAAATCCTCTAATGTAAAATCACCATTACGCTTTGCATATTGTAGTCCTCTGGTAACACGAGGAGCCGTTGCAACGTCAAAACTATAACCAGTTTTTGCTCTATTGAAGTTTCGCTTATTGATCTGCTCTGACAGCCTGTTGTTACTTTCTAATCCGCCATCATTACTTTTAGACGTCGGTGGTTGCACTACATCGCACATGCCATAGCCAGAACATGAAGGATCTTGGCAATCTATTAACCCATCACCATCATCATCAATTCCATTATCACATATTTCTTGGGCTACTGGAGCAGTTGGGCAACGAGCACCATCATTACTAGAACTAGATGGCCCAAATGCAAAAAGGTTAGAATCCATATCCTCAACACCATTTACATTCTGCACACTTTGTATGACATAGATAGTACCTGTTTGATTTGCAGATACATAAAAACGACCATCTGCATCAAAGTATACAGCACCATATGTATAATTATTACCTTCTAATATAGGTACCACACCTAGGGATGACACCTGTCCATTTGAAGGATCTATTCTATATAAAATATTAGTTCCTTTCTCAACAGTATACAATTGACCATCTACAGCATTGAATGCCCAATCATGAATACTTATTCCTTGAGACAGTGATGCTGTTTCCTGATGTTGTGCGTAATTACTAGAATCTGGGTTTAGATCGATTTTATAATAGGTCGTGCCACCACCTTTTAAGAAATAAATACCTTCTGCACTGACATCACCTACATAACGATTATTATTAGGTAATTCTGGGACATAATAAACCGTAGTTGTAAAATTCTTTCCTATCCTAACAATTTCCTTTGATCCTTTAAGTGATCCCCAAAAAAATCCATCTGCAGGATTATAAGCAGCGGCATTTATAGAAGCGTCTGTTACATTTTCTTTAACCATGTAAGAATTACCAGAAGCCAAATCAATAGCAAATACATCATTATATTGAAAGAGATATGCATTATTGTCACAATTAAATGGGACATCCTGTGCCTTAAGCGGAGTGCTTATTATTAATATTATTACTAAGAATAAAATATTTTTCATAGCGTAATAGTTCTTCATTTTCATTCTATTTGATAACAAATCTACGCTGGTTCTCAGCTTTTTATAAGAATTTTCGATTGACCAATTTATTATTGCGGTGGCTGACAATTAAGTATCGATGAACGGGTTTAAAACCGAATAACATTTAAGAGAAATAAAAAAGGCAACAGAATATCTGTTACCTTTTCCATGATATAAACCTCTAGTTTTTAAGGGACTAAAATACTTCAAATATATGTTTATCAAATAGTGAATTTGTCAATTTTAGTTAGAATTACTTTTACTAATGATAAATAACCGATAAGTGTCAACGAATGATTTTTTGGCATCAAATGAAAACTTTGAAATACCAGATATTAAAAAAGGCTTTAGATTTCTCTAAAGCCCTTAAACCGCTAATTAATCTTATTCTTAGTGAATGATTATACTTCAAATTTAAACGAAGTTAATTCATTAAATCATGGTTTTCGATACTATGTTTTGTTGTAACGTTGGTTGACCTAAAAGTGTCGACAAATGGTAATTCTACAATAAATTTAAACGCTTCATCAACTCTGGTCTGTTAGAACGACTAACAGGAATTACGTCTTTTTTAATCAATACACTATTATCCTCAATGTCTATGATTTTGTCAACATTAATAATATAGGAGCGATGTACTTTTAAAAATAGACTATCTGGCAGTTTCTCTTCAATTTTCTTTAAGGTTGAATGCACCGTATAGTTTTTATCTTCCGTTTTCACATGAATATAATCACCTTTAGCTTCTACTAGATAAATACTTGGTATATCTATTTTTATTAAACGCCTATCAATATTTACATAAAGGTCGTTTCCAGAACTGGTTTCTAC
This sequence comes from Winogradskyella vincentii, assembly GCF_020166345.1. GTDB lineage: Bacteria > Bacteroidota > Bacteroidia > Flavobacteriales > Flavobacteriaceae > Winogradskyella > Winogradskyella vincentii. The sequence continues at coordinate 553,162 of NZ_JAIUJS010000001.1, forward strand.
TTTGTCTGATGCTGCTTTGGTCTTAGTCGGAGATTTAACCGCCTTTGCTTTGTCAATAGCCTTGCTGAAACGTTCTAAACCAATGGGTTTAACTAAATAATCCACTATACAATCGTATTCAAACGCCTGAATTGCAAAGTTTGGATCTGATGTTGTTAATACTATTTTAGGTGGGTTCTTAAGGGTTTCTATAAAATCAAAACCAGTAAAATCTGGCATGTGTATGTCTAGAAAAATAAGATCTACCTCGTTTTGATTAAGGTACTTTATGGCCTGAATTGCATTTGGAAATTCTTCAAGAACATTTAATTCGGGAATGTTAGTGCAAAGTTGTGCGATGATAGCTCTTGCTGTAGCCTCATCATCAATAATAATACAATTCATAAAATTAGATTAAAGCGTCTTTAAAAAATCAGTCATGATTTGCAAAATGGCTTCAAAATCCTCTTGTCCATCCGTTTTGTGCTCAATTAAACTATCCTCATAGTTAACTGCAACTTCATAACTTCTTTCGAGTCCTAAAATACTAATTTTATGTTTAAGTTTATGAACGTTTGAGGCAGCAAGTTTATAATTACCAGCTGAAATATTACCTCTGTATTCTTGTTTCTCTAACGGAAATTCCTTTTTAATAATGCCTATAAGCTTTTGCTCAAACTCTTCATTGCCACCTGACATGCTTTGTATATAGGATAAATTGGGCTGTTCCATATTATTTTTTTAGTGTAAAGTAAAAGGTTGTGCCTTCACTAACCTGAGATTCTAACCAAATTCTACCACCATATAGATCTACTATTTTCTTTACAATAGATAATCCTATACCAGTAGACTCAGCGTTATTTTCCAATTTTTCAAAAGCTCTAAATATTTTATCAAAATATACCTTATCAATTCCCTTGCCATTATCTTTAACATAAAATTCATAAGTGTCTCCTCTATCCTCGCAACCTACTATAATCTTACCTTGAGCCTTATCATTATAGGCAACAGCGTTGCTTATTAAATTTTGAAATAGCTGTTGCAATCTGTATTTATCACCTATTATAACTGGCAATTCTTTAACAATAACCTCAATATTATCAGGTATCTGTATCATCTTAATAAGGTCCTTTAAAAGTAAATTTAAATTTACTTTATAAGTACTTACCTTATTTTTTCCAATAGTAGAATATTCTAAAATACCATTAATTAGGGTATCCATTTTTTCAACACTGTCTCTAATAGTGCTAATTTGTTTGGCACCACTATCACCAAGCTTTTCAGAGTAATCATCCTTTAACCAAGTGGTTAATGTGTCAATACTTCTTAAAGGTGATTTTAAATCGTGAGATACCATATGTGCATAATCACTAAGCTCTTGGTTTTGTACTTCTAAATTATGTAATAAATTTTGTTGTTCTCTAAATGCCTTACAAGCTTTTAGATTAATAGAAAACTTGTTTATAACAGGTTGTAACTGAGATAAGTCTTTTGTAGTTATATTCTGTTTTTTTGAATATAAAAATAAATAGCCTTGCTCTTTTAAATTGAATATAGCAACATAACCGTTTGTAATTGTAATTGGTGCTATTTTAGAAATTATGGTTGTATTGTCTAGTAGCGTCCAGTCTTTAATATCATTTAATATTTTATAAAACTCAGAGCTATATGCTTCTTCAACTTTTTCACCAAATGGTATTGAATAAGTTGAACTCATTTTATTATCATCGGTCTCTAATATCCAAGCTGCATTTAAATTTTTACGCTTCAAAATTAGCTTTAAAAACAAATCACAACTTTCTTTATAATCTAATGACTTACCAATAGCCATACCATATTCATAAAGCTGTAATATCCCTAGTATGTGATTTTCAATTTTCATTATTCAAATAAACCAACGACTACTGTCTTATTATAAAATTCTAAAAAACCTTCTCCATAAGATGATATTTCACCTAAGGTTAAAGCACCTCCAATAGAAACATCTGGAAAACGAGTTTTAATCGTATTTGTAATTGCATTTAGCTCCTTATCAAAATTGTCCTCTAAAAATAAAATCCTAGAAATACAATCAATTAAAATAGCTTTTCGTGGTGATGAGGCTTGATTAATACTTTCTTCTGTAGCTGTCTTTGCCGCTTCGATTAAGGATACTTCATTTCCATTTAAAATGTCAACAACCATGTTATCTTCTAGCTCTCCTACACAGACTAATTCAACATTTTCATTTACCATTAGTGGATCTCTAACAATACACTCAGCATCTTCCTTAAGGATACCGAAGGGATATCCTTTTGCTATATCAAAGAAATTATCATCTGTAAATCTCTTACCAGAATGTTTTTCAACTATCGTTTTATAAACATTAAATGGATTTTTCCAGTTGAGCTCTTTAATGACGTTACCCTCCGCTTTTGTAACAATAAAAGGACCACCAACTTTTTTCCACCCATGTCTTACTCCAATTTTAGATGCCATTTGCATAATACACCCAACGGCCGCATCTTGATAAATGCCCTCGTTGGAAAACACACATGGTTTTTGTTGTAAACTTAAACTGCCTGCACCTCCTCCAAAATAGTTGGTTTGCATCCCATAATTTTGATATAGCTCACTTAAGTAATGAGAAATATTAGACGTTAAACCATCTACATAGGTAAAGAGGCTATAGTCTTTATCTTTTTTAAAATTAAACTTTGGTATAGTGTAATTTTTATCGCTTATATTCTTAATTAAAAACAATGACTCTGCATTGTTTAGTGTATTAATTACAATTCCTTTTTCTAGGATAGTATTACCATGTATTACTTTAGGAAATAACCCTCCAATAAATTTTAGTCCAGCTTCATTTAATTCAGACAATAAAATATTAATATCTATCTCTGTGTGTTCACCTACGGATATTAGCACTGCGTTTTGGCCAACATGATTTGAGATTGCAGTAACAATTTCTGAACAATTTTTAGATGTAATTAGCATACTATTTTTTTAAAGTGAAATGAAATGTTGTACCTTCATTTGGTTCTGACTCTAACCAAATATCACCTTTATAGAGGTCAACAACTTTTTTTACAATTGATAAACCAATTCCTGTAGATTCTTTACTTTTCTTTAAAGAGTGAAATATTTTAAAAATATTATCATGATACTCTTTCTCAATTCCTATACCGTTGTCTTTGACCGAAAACTGATAATACGATTTCTCATCTTTAACATCAATTTCTATAAGGCCATTATTCTTATTATTAAATTTAATGGCATTACTTATAAGGTTTTGAAATAACTGTTGCAGTTTTGTTCTATCGCCCTTAATAACAGGTAATTTATTTAATACCTCTATAGATATATGATCTGGCACAAATAAAATTTGCTTTAGTTCTGCAATAACAGAATTAAGATCTACTTCTCTTGAATCTTCTAGTTCATTGCCAATACTTGAGTATATTAGAATATCTGATATGAGTTGCTCCATTTTCTCGAGCGTGGTTTCAATTAACGCAAAGTTTTGCTTACTCACCTCATCAAATAGGTCTTTATTGTCTTCTTTTATCCAGTTAACTAGAGCATCAATACTTCTTAAAGGTGATTTTAAATCGTGAGATACGATATGAGCATATTCTTGTAACTCGTCATTACTTTTACCCAAAGCATCTAATAGAAGCATATTTTTATATTCTACTTTTTCTCGTTCTCTAAGGTTAATTGCACTTTTTAACTGCATTGCTACTAAACTTGCAATGTTTACTAATGTTTTTAAGTGCTCCTTGGTAAAGTAATTCTTTAATGGATGTTCTGCATCTATAATACCAATGACTTCTCCATCACTTATAATTGGTACTGTTATTTCAGACAATCGTATTTCATCATCTACAACATACCTATTGTCTTTTCTGGTATCACTAATAATTTCTGCCACACCTGATCTTGCTACACTACCTACGATACCATCACCAATTGGTAGAGTAATTTTATTTTCTATCTCGTTATCCGCATTAATTTTGTTTCCGTAGGCTGAAATTTGTTCTAAGGTATTCTTCTCCTTATCTAAGATGTAAATGACACAGTCTTTAGAATCTAAATACTGTGCAATATTGTTTGTAATCTCCCAGGCGATTTCATAGATATCCATCTTACCTAGTAGAGACTTAGCAACATCATTTATTAAATCTAACACCAGTGCCTGTTCTCTTTCAAATGTCACATCCTCAACGAGAGCCACTTGATATTTTATATTTCCCTTATTATCTCTTACCGCACTAACAGTAGTTTTAGCCCAGAGAACTGAATCATTTTTTTTCTTATATCGCTTATGAAGTACAAAATTATCAATCTCGCCAGCATCCATTTTAGTAATGTGCTCTTGAGATTGTGGAAAATCCTCTGGAAATGATATGTCTTTAACCGTAAGTTTTGAAAGTTCTTCTTCTGTATATCCTAATGTTTTTTGAATAGAATCATTAGTTCTTACAATTTTGCCATTTTGAGTAAGGACAATACCGATTGAAGAATTCTGAACAATAGCATCTAATTCACTTTTTTGCTCTTCAAGTGTCTCACTTATCTGTTTAGTTTCAGTAATATCCCTAACAATACCTTGAGCCGCTATACTTACATTATTTTTCTCTTTAACTAAGCTAGCATTAATATGTACCCACCTAACCTCATTATTTTTTGTGAGTATACGAGCTTCATAATCTTTAAAATGGCCTTTATTTATTAACTCTTTATAAGACTCCATAGCGTAATGGATATCTTCTTTATAAAGCAGGTCCATTGCGGTTATATTCTCCTTTTCTAAATTGTAACCAAAAAGTTGAGTTGCAGCATCATTAAACTTAAGAATATTGCCGTTGACATCCATTATTACATAGGCATCAACAATATTCTCAAAAATACCTTGTAGCTGATTAGATTTCTCAATTAATAACTCTTCTAATTTTTGTGAAGTTTGGAAAAGTTCTCTTGATTTTTCTTCAAGAATTTTTTCAGCTTCTTTGCGAGCTTGTTTTTCGCGTTCTAAGGCGCGTTTGTATATGTCAAGTTGATCTTGACTCATTAATTTTTAGTAATAATAAATTTAACCTCAGTACCGTCTTCTTTTATTTTTTCAAGTACAATATTAGCAGTAGAATTAAAATGCTCAAACGTCTTATTCATTAAACCTAATCCAAAATGATGCATGGCCCTACTAGAGGTATAAATCATTACCAAAGAGTTTTGAGTTTTCTCTAAAACTTCAAATGTTGGTAATTCTGCATCTGGATATATTTTTCTTACTTCAACATGGATATGATTTTCAATAGAAGATATCATTTCTATAGGATCATTATAAGTTGCTAGCAATCCTGGGTAACTATCCTCTAGAACACTAAAAAAGTGCTCTGCGTACACCAATAGTAAATTGTCTATGGACAAACCTGTATTTTTACTGAGGTGTTGCAATAGCTGTAGCATCTCTGAAAAACTATACGTACCGACTGAAGTATACACACCATTAGATTCTAAATCTGAGCTAGAAATAATTTTATCTACCATTTCTAATCCAAACTTATCTTCAACCAATTCTAAAAATTCTGTAAATACAATTCCTTTCATTTCTCGATTATTAATTCATTTATACTCCAATATGATAATAATTTTTCGATTTTTGAAACATAGTCTTCATATTTCAGTGGTTTTAAAATATAGCCAGCAATACCAACTTTATAGCATTCTAATAAATCGCGTTGATTATTGGAAGTGGTTAAAATTATGGTAGGAATATACTTAAGCCTGTCATCTGCTTTTAAGATTTTTAAAAATTCAATTCCATTAATCTTAGGCATATTTAAATCCAACAAAATGATATCTGGTAAATTGTCTTTTTGTTCTAACAATTTTAAAGCTTCCTCACCATTATTAGCCTCCTTAATATTATGATTAAGTTGTAATGAACCAATTGCTCTGTTGAGCTTCATCACTTCAATCATATCATCCTCAATGAGTAATATCTTCAAATTTTTCATGTTAAGCGGTTTTACTTAGGCAAGCAAATTAGCTTAACTCTATGTTCTGTGAGATTTATTTCGGTTGCAGGTATCTAAGTGTCGTTGGATGGTAGATAAGTGTCGACGAATGGTAATTGAGGAAAAATTACATCTTAAGCCGCAATAGATACTCTTTTACTAAGTAATTGAGCAGATTTCAATACAGACTGTTGCGTTTCTATTTTGTTTTGCTCAAATTCATGTAAGAATTTTGATTTAAATCTTGAATCGCCAGATGCTTCCAAGTACTCTTCTAATTGCGACATAAAATCTAGATGTCTCAAACTTTTAAGCATCAACGTGCTAGGATGAATAAACTGATTCTTCTCATTCAAATCTTCAAACTCAAAATAACTAACCTCCTTTAGTTTATTGCTTAAGCCAATTCCTTGTCTTAACTTTTGCTTAACCAAGATTAAGTCTTGTTTTATTAAGTATTCTTTTTTGATTAAGTAAAATGCTAAGATTGATATAATGAATATTGAGTAACCAATAAGTAATTCCATAATTGTAGATTAATTAATTTTAATTTCTGGTTACAAAACTAATTTTGAACTACAATGATTTTTTGGTTTTTCGATGAATGAACATTTAGAAGCGTTGGTTGGCTACTAACCTTCTTTTAAAAAATTTAGGTGACTAAAATAAATTATCTCTAACCTTTTTGGGAAGTTTTTGTGCAATCATATCGTAAGAATGATCAATTAACTCAAAGACAAGTTTTTGCGATAGTTCTCCTGTATGAATGAATACACTATTCCACTGTTGCTTATGCATATGGTAGCCAGGTTTAATACTTTCAAATTCAGCTCTTAACTCTTGTGCATACTCAGGATCGCACTTAAGATTAATAAATCCCTCTCCCTTTTCCCATTTTGACAGTGACGCCAAAGCAAACATTTTATTACAGACTTTAAAAACGAGCACATCATCATCAAAAGGAAAATGCTCAGTTACTTCCTTTTTTGCCATACAATAATCTCTATAATCTTCTATATTCATTTTAGAAGTTTACTGTCCTTATCTTCTATTTTTAAAGCCGAATAGTCTAAGGTCCAACCAATGGTCTGTACTAAATTTTCTATAAGTTGAATAGCCTCTAATGCTTCCATTTTCGCAACATTATAGAGACCACTTTCAGGTACTTTTTCTCTAATATGTTCTTTGGCCTGTGCATGCAATTCTGTTAGATCCGAAGCATCAAACTTATTAAACATACCATCCTTCTTATCGTAATAATTTATATCACTTTCTATAGACAAGACCTCTGGCTGAGGAAAGTGTGAAAGCACAACTGTTTTAGTCTTAGTATTAGTAGTCATTTTAACTTTGCTAAAATCAAAACCTACATGCGCTTTTGCATTTATTACCACGAGTGCTTTTTTCTTACTAGAAATGAGTTTTAAAAACTTCTCCTTTACATCTTCGTAATGATAAATTTCTGCAAAATCACCTTCAACGGTAATAAATTTGCAAACACGCTTAACCTTATCTAGGAGCAATAAAGATTGAGCATTGGTTACTCGTTTTGTTCTCCATTGCCTATATACTGTAACAATACCCAAGGTTACTAATATGCTAATGATTATTATTAAAAATGTTTCCATATGTAATGATTAGGACACTTACTTTTAAGGTATCGTCACATTTGTTATTCTAAAATTTTATATAAGATAGGTTTGCTCGGAGAAGCATCATTATCAAAAGGTGCAATTTGTAAATTAAGCATATAAACACCATCTTCAATCTTATTAGAAACGTAGATAAACTCAGTAATCGTAGCATCTTTTCTTAACTTCCCCTTGGTGTTCCAAAACGCGTTATGACCTCTCAATTCACCACCATCCTCTTCCCTATCAATACTTGGTAAATCAACAAGAAGGTGTTTAATTCCTTTGCGCACCAAAAGTTTAATGGCATCCTCTTCAAAATAGGTCCAATTGGTGTGCGAATATTGTTTAGATGTTTTTTCCCTAGTATTTGGCAAGGTTCTTACAACTACGGCGTCACGCTTTTTATTACCGATTGCGAATTGCAATTGCTTTGCAGAAATAACATAGTCCTCACCTTTTTTTTCTGGGGCAACACTAATTACTTCAGCTAAAAAGAAGAACTGTTTTAAATACTTATTTATTGAATATTTTTCTTTTGTAATATGACCAACCGTCTCCGTATGAGTACCATGAGAATGAGGATTAAAAGTGATCGTATTAAAATTTACCGAAGCGCCTTCTTCTACACTAATTGTGGCACCGTCATATATTTCTGGTGCTATTTTAGGTGGTCCAATATACCAGGCATTTACATTTTTATCACTTGATTGTATTGGTATAGAAATATCTAATGGTTGGGTTAAATCAATTTTAAGTTTTCTAGAGTTGAATAGTATTTGTGCAATCACGCTAAGTTTAATTTAAATAATTCTGATGAAATTCCATCACTCAAAAATTGTCCTTTTCGGGTGACACGTATATGTTCATCATCAATATACAACAAATGTTGATTTATAAAAATATCTGCTCGCTCAATTAAATAGTCTTTAAATAATTTTCCAAAATCTTCCTCGACCTTTTTTAATGAAACGCCCCAAATGGTCCGTAAACCGGTCATTATATATTCATTATAGCGATCAGTTAAGGTTAATGTTTCAATTTCTATAGGAAGCTCATTCCGCTCTAAGGCTTTAATATATTTGGTATTGTTTCTTACATTCCAACCACGTTGTATCCCATTAAATGAATGAGCTGAAGGACCAATACCTAAATAAGATTTTCCCTGCCAATAGGCAGAGTTGTTTTTACTAAAAAAACCTTCTTTTCCAAAATTTGACAATTCATAATGAACAAATCCCTCCTCTTCTAATTTATCTTTTAATATCAGAAACTGTTGGTGTGCCTGTTCATCATCTACATCTTCAATTATTCCTTTCTCTATAAATGATGCTAGTGCAGTTTTTGGCTCAACAGTGAGTGCATAGCTGGAGATATGAGGTATTTCAAAATTTAGTGCTATTTCAATGTTCTTTATCCATTGCTCGTTCGTTGCACCTTGAATACCGTAAATTAAATCTATAGAGATATTACTAAAATACTTTTTTGCCTCTTCAATACAGCTTCTTGCTTCATCGGCATTGTGCGCTCTATTCATTAGTTTAAGGTCTTTTTCGAAGAAAGATTGGATTCCAATGGATAACCTATTGATTGGGCTTTTTGATAATTCAACTATTCGATCTTTATCTAAGTCATCAGGATTGGCTTCTAATGTAATTTCTGGGCTTGAAATAACCTTATAATTCTCATAAACCGAATCAATTAATAATTGTAATTCCTCATTAGAAAGAATTGATGGTGTACCACCACCAAAATAAATGGTCTCAACAGGTGTTTCCTTAAATTCATCCTTGCGCAGCTTTAGTTCTTTTATAAGTGCCCTAAGAAGCTCATCTTTCTTTTTTAATGATGTAGAAAAATGAAAGTCACAATAATAACATGCCTGCTTGCAAAAGGGAATATGGATATAGATACCAGCCATTGATTAAATTATACTTTATCTAGGATTGAATTGCGGATTGAACCTTCTTTTTACAACAAGTCTTCTTTTAAAAGCCAGATAAAATGAGTAACCATAATAGCCAAAAAAAACGATAATAATAAACCAAATATATTTGTTCTTTTTCTCCTTAAATCTAGATAGATAAAACTCTCTCGCAACGAAATATAGAAACCCAATTCTAAGAATGAAAATTATTCTAGGTGTTATAAGTAATTCCAAAGAAATTATTTTATTCTATCACCATTTTGCTTTACAAAAGCAGACCACCCTGAATAGCTTTTACCAACACTAACCCTTCCTTGATTATAGAAATGACATACCGCAGCTGCCAACCCATCTGTTGAATCTAAGTTTTTTGGCAATTCCTTTAATTGCAACAAACTCTGTAGCATTTTAGCAACCTGTTCTTTACTGGCATTTCCATTACCAGTGATTGCCATTTTAATTTTTTTTGGGGAATATTCAGTAATCGGAACTTCACGTGATAAACCTGCTGCCATTGCAACACCTTGAGCCCTACCTAGTTTTAGCATACTCTGTACATTTTTCCCAAAGAAAGGAGCTTCAATAGCAATCTCATCGGGATGATAGGTGTCAATTAATTCTACAGTACGCTCAAAAATCAATTTTAGTTTAAGGTAGTGGTCATCATATTTTTTTAGTTGAAGCTCATTGAGTTGCATAAATTGCATGGATTTACCAACCACCTTAATAAGACCAAATCCCATAATTGTGGTTCCCGGATCAATCCCTAATATTATTTTTTCTTTACCCATAGTTTCAATCGCAATATTGGCATCCACTTAGTGACACGGACAGGCCAATAGATATATTCAAAATATCTCCATTAAATGCTCCTAGTCCATCTAGTGTAGGATTATAATCATCTAAAGATGTTAACCCATTTATATAGCTAATATCGGTATAAATTGATAATCGTTCCTTTATAGCATAATGAATTTCTAAACCTCCTAAAAGATTCAAATAAGTCTGCTTATTATCACCAAGAGTACCTAGTGGTTTTACAAATGACAAACCTGGTCCGGCATGTAAAATTGTTCGCATGCGTTGTGGCAAGAACCCTATCATGTCTGAAGGATCAAACACAAATTGAGCATTGATTCTTGAATAGTTTACTTTAAAATCTGGTACGTCATCTTCGTTTTTAAAACGGTTAAAACCGAAATCTAGCCTCAATCCGTATTGATTTTTAAACATGTGTTGTATCCCTAAATTAACCGTAGGGAAATTTAAAGATTGGGCCTTTCCTCCTTCTACAAATCCACCTTCATTTGGACTATTAAAACCCAATGCAATAAGTGCTTTCCATTTACTCGTTTCCTTTAATTGCGCACTAGAGTTTGACACAACTATGATGAAACTAAAAAGCAGTAGGTATTTTTTTAAGTTATGGTGCATCTTTAAGTTTTTAGTTTACTTTGTAACATGGTTTACAACGTGCCTTACAAAACTAAGCAATTCTTATTTGTGCTTATTAAATTAAGTATTGTGGTAGGTGCTGGTTATTTTATCTACAGTAAACTCCTTTTAAATGAAAACCTCCTTTTTAGCACATATATTGCATTTTTGATTAAAAATGATCCATTTTCGCTAAAAAATGTGCTTTTTTTAGTCATTTTAACCCTTTTTAATTGGTTTTTTGAAATTTTGAAATGGCAAAAACTAGTTCAGGTGGTACAAAAAATTTCATTTAAAGATGCTCTAGAACAAAGTCTGGGTGGTTTAACTGCTTCATTAGTTACACCAAATAGAATTGGAGATTACGGTGCAAAAGTAATGTACTATACCAATAGGTTTAAAGGAAAAATTGTACTCTTAAACCTAGTTGGTAACATATCCCAAATGACTATTACAACGGTATTTGGGGTAATTGGATTAACCATATTTGTAAACTTTTACCAAGTAGACATAGATTATTATAGGGTAACAAGGTTTGTGTTTATTTTATTAATAATAGCCATATTATCATTCTTTGGAGTAAAACACAGACGGTTTAAAGTAAAGGGTCATTCTTATGTGGATATTATAGATTTCATTAAAAGTATAACAATAAATGTTAAAGCAAAGACCTTGGTCTTTTCATTGATTAGATACCTTATATTTTCATTTCAATTTTATTTTCTCCTCAGTGTCTTTGGTGTTGCTATTGATTACCTAGATGCCATGGTGGTAATAACTAGTATGTATTTTTTGGCTTCAATTATTCCTTCTATCTCAATTTTTGATGTTGTTATAAAAGGTAGTGTAGCTGTTTTTCTGTTTAGTTTTTTAAAAGTAAATGAACTAACAATTCTTACTATAACAACCTCCATGTGGCTACTGAATTTTGTGATACCTAGTATTTTTGGCGGTTATTATGTTTTAAATTTTAGACTTCCAAACGCAGAGTAATGACCATTTCAACTATTCTTATAATATGCACCATTTTTTACCTCCTCTTAATGGGTTTTTTTGTTATTGGATTTGACAAGGTTGAAAGTTTTCCGCTTAATGATTTACCTGCAAGAACTAAGTTTACAGTTGTTATTCCATTTAGGAATGAAGCTGAGAATTTGGAAGCTCTACTACTTTCATTCTCAAATTTGAATTATCCAAAAACACATTATGAAATCATATTGGTAAATGATGATTCAACGGATACTTCAATTGATGTTATTGAGTCATTCTTAAAAAAGCAAAAATCACCATTAAAAAATGTCAGTATTATTGATAATTACAGACAATCCAACTCACCAAAAAAGGATGCTATTACCTTAGCGATAAATAATGCCAATTATGATTGGATTATTACCACAGATGCAGATTGTATATTACCATCCTATTGGCTAGATTCATTTGATGAAAAAATTCAAACCAGTAATACTGTTGCAATTGTTGGTCCCGTAAACTTAATAACAACCTCATCATTTCTCAATAGGTTTCAAACCTTAGAAATTCTCGCACTTCAAGGTGTAACATTAGGTAGCTTTGGCATTAAGTTTCCTTTTATGTGCAATGGTGCAAATTTTTGTTATAAAAAATCTGTTTTTAAAGACTGTAACGGTTTTGAGGGTAATACCAATATTGCAAGTGGAGATGATTTATTTCTTCTTGAAAAAATCCATAAACAATATAAAGCTAGAGTTCATTATCTAAAATCAGAAAAAGCAATTGTGCATACAAAAGGAGAAAGCAACCTAAATTCGCTTATTCAACAACGGTTGAGATGGGCTTCTAAAACAAGCAATTATTCAAATTGGTATTCCAAAATAACAGGCTTAATTGTTCTTCTTGGCAATTTGAGTTTCAACATAATATTTGTTATGCTTCTATTAAATGCAATTAATATTAGGATTGCTATGGCTTTATTGGTAATAAAAATTAGTATTGACTTTTTGTTACTCTTTAAATCTGCTCGGTTTTTTAAGCAAGAACATCAACTATCTGCTTTTATATTTTCAAGTTTACTTTATCCAATCTTTAATATTTATGTAGCCACACTTAGTTTTTTTAAACCTTACAAATGGAAAGGAAGAATATTCAAGAAATAGCATATTGAATATTTTTGGTAGCTTTACTAAAACCAAATCATTATAAAATGAGAAAAATACTGTTTCTACTGCTCTTTCTTTTAGCCTTTCAATACAATTACAGTCAAAACACCTTTACTATAAAGGGCCAACAATTAGAGCTTAAAACCGAAATAGATGGCAAATTAGATCTGCTTTGGAATACATTTAATGGCGAATACAGATACTTTGTAAGAACTGAAGATGGGCAAATACAAGAGCTAAAAAACACTAAAGGAACGGACAATAAATTCCAAGAAGAATACAAATCGCTTTTAAGCAAATTAACAAACGGACAACCAACTGAAAAACTTAGACTTACTGTTTTTGATTTGAAAAAATTTCTAGACAATTATAATGCTTCTGTAGACAGTAGTTATACTTCTGTACAAAAGGAAAGTAAAGTTAAATTTAGACTTGGTTTTTCAGGAGGTGTTACTAACAATCCATTTGTAGGAAATCCGGAAAATAAAATAGCACCTTTAATAGGTGCTGAACTCGAAGTATTTGAAGAAAATAGTTTACCTAGACACTCTGGGTTTTTGCAAGCACGGCATGCATTTGAAAGTGATGAATTTCAGTACAATGCCACAGAATTTTCTCTAGGTTATAGATATAGGTTTTTAAACAAATCTACTTTTTCTATTTATGGACAGGTAAAGGTTGCAACAATCAACTTCACTAATGCTACGGCTATTGGAAGTAATAATTCTGAATTAGATATAAATGAAACAGCTTTTGATTTACCTCTAATATTTGGAATTGGCTCAGATATCAAGGTAGGAGAAAACAGCTTTATATCCATTATTTACGGCGAGCTATTTGCTGCTTTTTTAGATAATCAAGGAAATTTTTCAACTGACATCTCAGTTGGTTATAAATTTAATCTTTAATGAGTCTTCGGAATTTTAAGACGTCCAATCCTGTTTTTAACGGATACTTTTGGGAAGATGATAGATCATCGTCTAAAACAATGTCAGTTGCTGGTATTTTCATTAAGTCCATGATTGGGATTATTATAATTGCTGCAATTACGGCATACTTATGGAAGCTTAGTGAGGAAGGAATGAGAATGCGTTGGTTTACCTTAGGTGGTATGTTAGGCTCTATTGTAATAAGTATTGTTATTTCAGTTAGAAAGCATTGGGCTCATTTTTTAGTGCCACTTTATGTTATTGCCAAGGGATTCTTTTTAGGCGGATTTTCATCATATGCACATAGAAATTTTCCTGAATTACCTTATCAAGCCATTGGTGTTACTATTGTTACTTTTTTTGTAATGCTCATTCTCTATCAACTGCGGATAATTATTGTAACCAAAAAACTGAGAAGTGTTATTATTACAGCAACTATAAGTATTATGGTTGTTTATTTAATTTCATTCATTTTGAACTTTTTTGGAATAAAGGCATATATCTGGGGGACATCTTGGTTTGCCATAGCCTTTAATGTCATCGCGGCAATTGTTGCGACCTTTGCGCTACTTTTAGACTTTGATTATATAGAACGGTATAAAGGCAGAGCGCCAAAGTATAAAGAATGGCTGGCTACTTGGGGACTTCTTGCAACATTGATTTGGCTTTATGTTGAAGTATTAAGGCTAATGCAAAAATTAGCCATTAGGTTTTAATCTATTCTCACAACTATTGGAAATTCAAAGGAAGTTGTAACCTGTTGACCTCGTTTAATTGCTGGATATATTTTAGGAATAGTCTTTAAACTATTGATTAGGAGACTGTCAATATTTGGGATTTCGATTTTAGTCTCTGGTTTATAAGTCATGGATTCTACATTAAGTACTCCATTTTTATCTATTACAATCTGAAGTTTAATAGTATCATTAACATCATTGGTAACCACTAGGTTTTGATTGCTTAAAAAAGTATTCACATTGCTAAGCAAAGTATTTTGGAAGCAGGTTTTACTCTCTTCCTTAGACGTTAATGAATCACAACTACTAAAAGTTGGATATGTATCTACTTCATTCCAATTAAAAGTCTGTAACTCCTCATTCAATAAATCTTCAGAATACACCTTCTTTTTTTCAAAGTAATCACAGGATGTAGCAAACAATAAAATAAAAAGAAACACTAGTGATCTCATCGGTTCAGTTAAGATACCGAAAAGTACAATTTTTTGATAAAACAATTACATCTAATAAAACGAGATGGTGTAACATTGCCTAGGCCAATGCGTCATACTATTGAATTGAAATTATATTGATGGAATTATTTTTAGTCTTTATAGCACTTATGCTTATGCTACTTGGTATTATCGGTAGTTTTTTGCCAATATTACCTGGTCCGCTAACTAGCTGGGGTGGATTGTTGGTGTTACATTTTACCGATGGCGTAGAATTGAGTCAAACCTTTTTAATAACAACACTTGCTATAGCTGTATTTATTTATATCCTAGATTATATTATACCTGCAATTGGTACAAAACGATTTGGTGGTAGCAGATCTGGAATGATTGGAACAACACTAGGTTTAATCGTTGGTTTACTTTCGCCAATTCCTTTTGGGATAATCATTGGACCATTTATTGGTGCCCTTATTGGTGAAATGATTCATAGGAATGATTTAGATAAGGCGCTTAAAGTAGCGTTTGGTTCCTTTATTGGATTTATCGCTTCTTCATTTTTAAAATTTATTGTAGCGGTAATATTTCTTGGTTTTTTTATCATCAAACTATCTGATCACTCGGGTGCGTGGTTCTAGGTAAAAAGAGACACAAATAAAAAAACCTGACAGCGAGCGCTATCAGGTTTATTTTCTTGCTATTAACTCAACAATGACTTAAGAGGGATTAATTAATTCTTGTTGACTGGTGTAAATATATGTTAGATGATTATCTTTTTGTTGTGGTAAATCCGCAAACTTAATGTGGAAAAACCGTAGTTTTTAGGATTGACAGTACTTACAACACATTTTTTTAACCAGGAAAAGAGTCTTTTTTCACACTTTGAAACTACAAATAGCCTTTTTCTCTTGCTTCTTGCAACAAAGTTTCGTCTTTACCATCACTAACAGAAAACAAAAGTTTAAGCTGTTTTTTGCGTTTTTCTATTGCACTTGTTGAAAGTGGGATATATTCACTGAGGCTTTTAGTTTTTATTCCTTGTGACAACAGATGTAATATCTTTCTATTGATATCATCTACATATATTTCGCTAGAAATAGTCTTTTTAATATAATTACTTACCGTACTGCTATAATAAGGTGGGAATCTCAATATTTGCTGAAAGGCATCAGCAAGTTCCATAGAGGTTAAATCACTTTTTATTAAAAACCCATCAGGATTAATCTCTTTAATAATATTATGAATCCTAAAAGATTCATTAAACATAGTAAGGATAATTATTTTTGCTTCTGGCATAACCCGTTGTGCTAACAACGCTAAATCTTCTCCTGAGGCATATTTACCATCTTCGGAGGCAGGTAAACTAATATCAAAAAAGCAAACATCATATGGTGTGCCTTTTGATGCTCTATTAATCATCAGTTGGGCAGTATCACAATTATTTGCTGTATCTATTAAAAGGGTTTGATCTTCCTCCTTAGTAGCCATTAAAACATTTTGATAACCTTCTATTATAATAGGATGATCATCTACCATTAAAATGTTTATATGTTTCATGTTGATTGGTTTAAATAGGGAATCTTAACTTTAACAACTGTACCATTTCCGACTTTAGACGAGAAATCAATTACCCCTCCAATATTCTCAACTCTAGAAGTCATGTTTTTCAACCCTATTCCTTTGCGATTTTTTGAAGTATCAAATCCATCTCCATCGTCAATGATATCTAAGCAAATTACATCTTTTTGGAGTGAAATACTAATTTTTATTTTCTTCGCATTGGCATGTTTATAAACATTTTGCATAGATTCTTGTATAATCCTGTATATGTTTATTTTAACTCTATTATTGACCGATTCCCAGTCTAATTCATCATCATGTTCAAATTCATATTTCAAACCATAGGCATTGGTTTGATTAGAGATTAACTCGGAAACAATGTCTATAAAACCAGATCCAGAAACAAAATTTGTATTTAACTCGTGTGAAATTTTTCTGATGTCTTCTTCAATGGTTTTAAGTTGAGTAATGTATTCTGCTCTAGAATTCATTGCTTCTTTACCATCCTTAAAGTTTATGCTATCCAAACTTAACCTTGTCCCAAACAATCGACCTAAAACACCATCATGCAATTCTTCTGAAATACGTTTTTTCTCTAACACTCTTGCCTCATCAACCTTATCTTGCTGTTCTCGCATAAGATTATAAATGTCCTCATTTGCTTTTGACTGAACCTGTATTAATTTTAGCTTTCTATTTTTTGCGCGTTGGGATATAACCAAATAGACTATTATGGCTGTTAAAAGTAGCCCAATGGACAATAGCAACAGATAAAGATTCTCTTTAGAGATTTGTTCGTTCTCTGCTTCCAGCTCATCTGTCTTATACTCAATTCTTGCAAATTTATTTTGTGTTGCTCGCTCAATGCCCAATAAACTATCACTTAGTCTAATGTGTTGTTCTAAATAGGAATTGCTTTCTTGACCTTCAGTTAGACGTGCCAAAATAAGCATGGACTCCAAATAATAGTCGTTTATTGGTATTGCCTTAGCTAATTTATAACTCTGTTTGGCATATTTTAATGAGGAATCGATTACTTTATTAGCTTCATAAACCTTTGCAAGGTCTTGCGAAGCAACCAATTTTGTATAATCATTCTCTATTTTCAAACTAATTCTTAATGACTCTTTTAGCTCATTCTCAACACTTTCAAAATTGTAATTTCCACTTAAAAATTTGGTAAATGCAAAATTACTTAACACTAATGCCTTGAAAGACATATCCTCATTCAATTGAGGGTTTTCAATGATTTCTCTAAATAATTCTAGAGCCTTAATAAAATCTCCTTTTTCACGATAGGTAATTGCAATATTATTTAAAGATTCAATGGCGCTCTGTCTACCATTATCTAAATTTTTGGTTAATTCTATTGCCTGGTTGTGGAATGCTATTGCTTCATCAAAATTTTGAAGCTTTAAAGAAACCAATCCTAAAAGATTGAGAATTGTATACTTATTAGAATCTATATTTTCTGATTCGAGTGTATTAAAAATTCTTAATGCCTTAATTGCATTTTGTTCGCTACCTAAATAATCTTTTTCATCATCTTGTATTGAAGCAATACTACCTAAAATGATAGCCTTTTGATATTGATCATTTAACGCATCAAAATATTTTAGTGCCTCTAAATAATATTTATAAGATTCTGTTATATCAAGTTTGACAACATTATTTAGATAACCCAATCCAGCATTAATATATGCAATACCTAGAGAATCATTAAGTTCTTTAGCGGTTTCTAAATTTCTTAAGGAATTGGTTTCGTAAAGTTCATACTCTCCTGTAAGTAAGTAAATAAACGCAAGTTTTCTTTCGCTAATTAGCTTAGTAGTATCTGATTTTGTGCGTTCAGATAATTCCACGGCTCGTTTACCATATTTAATACGAAGATCTTTAGATAAGGTTTTATCCTCAGATAAATCTCTTAATATAAATATAGAATCTAGAAGAGTCTTATTTTCCTGTGCCTGCGAATAATTTGGAATCGCTAGTATTGAAAATAAAAGGATAAATATAAACCTCAAAAGTAACCATTTAATTTACTCTCAAAGTTATAATTTTTTAGGTAATGAAGATTAAAATTGTCAGCAATCTATTATAGCACCAAAAGCCTATAGCTCGTTGAGCTATAGGCCATTTTTTATAATTTAAAAGTAATTATCCTTGAGTAGGAATTTCTACTTTCTTCTTTCCGCTTGCTAGTAAATCAATCTTTGCCGGTTGATTCTTATCGCTATTTTCAGCCACCACGTCTTCAGATTGTACACCTGAAACAGTTAGCAAAGCAATAGCTACTAAAGTCAAAGTAATTTTTAGGGTTTTCATAAATATCAATTTAGGGTTTATTAAATAGTCAATACTAGTAATTGCAACGATTATCGTAGCAATGAGGGAAGGGTATGGATAATTAACTATTATAGGCAGAGCCTAAATTGTACTAAATAAAACGAGGGATGTTTGTATTGTTAAAAGTAAAATGAATTAATTTTTCCTTGATAAGTGATTTGAGGGCTTATGAAGGACTTCAAATATATAATAATAAACATTAAAAAAAAGAATTTTACCGATAAAATGCTATTTTTTAACGATGTAATACCTCTTTTATTTTGTAATTAGTTTATAATTAGCTTGTTAGATCTAATACCTTTATCAGTATTAAGTTTCATAATGTAAGTTCCTGGTGCTATACTAACAGGTATATAATTTAAACTGTCTGAACTATTCAACTGAATTCTCATTACTTCTTGACCAGTAATATTAAATATTATCGATTCAGAAATGTATAAACTGTTTGGATTAAATATCCCTATAGACTCAATTTGAGATTTAAAAAATAACTTAATCGAGTTTTCATTAAAATCATTACTACCCGTAGAAAGGTTCTCTTGATTGTCAAAGGTTATTGAAAATCTATTTTCGTAATTACCACTATCTAAGAATAACTGAAAATTACCATTGTTTAGTTGAAATGTAGAATTTGTAAAATTATCTTTAACATATATAGGTAAATCTTGATCTAAATTTTCAATGCTTTGTAACTTAATAGCAAATACTCCTGACTCTGCAATCTCAATCCCAAGTGGAAATTCTTGATTAGTATTAAAATTGTTAACTCCTTGTATTACAAATTTGTTATTCTCTACGATCCAATACATGTCTTCTTGATTTAAATCGGCAAGGAAGGCATCGTATCCAAGATCAAACCCATTTGAAGCACTTGGATCAATTCCTATTGCTATCTCACGCTTAAACCCTGTTGGTGATTTATAAATTAATCTTATCATTGGAGTATCTTCTATCACTACTTGGGCATCTGTATCAGAGGAGTTAGATTTCATAAACACTGAATTACCAACTGACTCACGCTCAAAAATTCTTTGTCCATTATTAAATACCACATCGCCTCCATCAACCGCTATTAATGGTGTTCCATTGTCATTGTCAAAACCATCAAGTTCAGTAGAAACAAAAAATCCTTGGTTTACTGGTACATATGGACCAGGAATTCTTGTCCCTATAGCAGGATTACCACCATCTGAAGTATTATTTATTAATGTATCATTAGAAATTGCAGCAACACCACCTAACAAATTTCTCGTCGCATAACCACCTACATAATCACCAAGGAAATGCGAATTTTCCTCACCAAAATGATCCCAAAAATATAATGCACCATTAAAAATTGTACCATTCACGTTGTTTCCACCATCTGCTAAACTCATATTATCTAATATGAATTGAGTAGCATCTAATGCGGAAGGATATGGGTTACCAATTAACCTATCTACATTACCAGACGGATTTTGTGCTGTTATAGCTTTATCTAAAGCGATTGTAATGTCTCCATTATTAGGAAGTCCCTTGAATACATAATTTTGAAAATCATTAATAATATCAGTGGCACCTGATGATCCTTTCATTGTAAAGCCTTCTCCAGGTAAAATAGTAGATGTTTCATTTATTGAACTCCACGAATCATAATCATCCGTAGGGCCATAAAATTTATACAACCAATAAGTACTAACTGTTATTGGGTCTGAAACACCACCATCAGAAGCAAAAGCAGATGAGTCAAAACTAATATTTTGAAATGTAGACGAATCTGTACCGTCAAATATAACATCCTCTAAACTCGAGTTTTGCCCGGTTAAAGACACACCTGTACCTCTAGTAGAAGGGTTACCCACTATAGGCCCTACTGACGATGACCAATAATTATAGTTGAAACTGTTTGAAGTTCCTTGTTGATCACGCTCAATGTAACCACCACTATCAGCATCTAAAATACTGCCCTCCGTTTGTATAAGCTGAGATTCACCTACCAAATCTACAACACCATCTATTTCGAGATAGTTCGTAACAGTTAAAGAATGGCCTGAATTATTTTCATCAAGACTCTCATTCGGATTTGCAACCGTAAGCTTAGTAGTGTTAGTTAATGCCAATAACTTTATATCTCTATCTCCTGAAGAAATATCATGGTTTATTTCTACAATATTCCAATCAATCAAAGTAACTCCGTCTAACCCTATGGAATTAGGAATAGCTTGAACACTGCTATTCAACCAAGTTGCAGAATCATCCCATGCACCACTAGCAGCCGTCATATAAGGCAACGGTGCTGATTGGCTTTCAACAATTTCTTTATTATTGGATAAATAATTTATTCTAAGAAAATTTCTCGCATCTGTCTGTCCTTCAGTGGTTGACCCATAAAACGAATTAAAATCATAATAAGCTTTTAAATGACTCCAATTAATATCTATGACAAGATTACTGTCTGAATTTCCGGGTAATGACTTTCCAGCTACATAATCCACACCTGCGATATCTAAGCGTTCTATTTCTTGATTCATTAAATACCTCACTTGATCTTGAGTTAACGCTGAATCCCAAACATAAATTTCATCTACTTCACCAAGCAATGGATTTATAATACTGGTTTTATCTATGTATAGTGCCCCAACAGCAAATCTATTAAAGTTTGGTGATGGTGCAACTACATCAAGTTCGGTCTTATCTAAAATGCCATCTATATATAAAAATATTGTACCACTTCTGTAAACAAAAGTTATTTGGTGCCAATTACTATTATTAATCTGAATTGTAGACGTAAATCTTGGAGTGACTGCGTCGTCCATTAGTACTTCAACTTGATTTGATGTATTCAACCTTAACTGCAGTTTATCACCTTTAGACATAATGGTTCTAGTCTGAGCGATAGGGTTACTTCTTACCCAAGCTGAAATTGTGAAATTATCACTGTTTAAGTTTAGATTAGACTCCCCAACTAAGTACTTTCCAGAAATTATATCCATAGCATAATCACCAGATAGCTGTTGTGCTTTAGCAAATGAAAAAAACTTTGTAGCATCAAAGTCATACCAAGCTTGAAGATTACCAGAACCATCAGATTTAAGTGGTATAACATCAATAATCTTATCATTTGCAAATGTATCATCACTAGATACAACTAATGCATATTCTTCATTTGAGCCTTTTCCAAAACTTGAAAATACTGTTTCAGGAATGGAGAGATATACAAAACCAACATCACCATTTATATTTTCTTTACTTTCTACAATTTTCCACTTACGATCTATTCTGGTCAATGTTGTTGTTAATCCGTTATCTAAACTGATTGTGTTTGTATTACTACCGTTATATGCTAGATTGTTATTCCCCCAAACTAAAAAATCACCATCATATTTAAACTGATTTGGGTTCTCACTATTCGTAGTATACAAATTATTCAATCCTATAGTTATTTCATTTAATGTATTGAGCGTCTTTGATTGTTTTTGATTCAAGTCTGATATTGAATCACGACCAATACCTGCTACATGATAATTATAACCAGAATTTGCAGTAACGTCCCACACTTTTGTATCAAAAGAATTTATGTAATCCTTAGTTACTTCTTGATTCGGTCCCAAGGTTATCCCATACTTAATTGCCAAATAAGATTCAATTTTGGTTCTCTCTGAATCTGTTACTCGCTCAGCAAATGTGAAAATTTCTGCTACACGACCATTAAGACTTCCTTGTTGATCAAAATTTTTACCTATCCAATATGGCGTACCCAAAACGACTGGTGGTCCTGGCGAACCAACATTTGCAAAGACAATATCATCTACACTAGATGTTGTTAAGATATTAGAATTATACAAAATATCCTGTCCTGTTGGAGTGGTTGGATCATTATTTCTAATGTTAATTATTCCGGCATTTGCATAGGATGAATTTAATTCTGCATAACCATTAAAACTTCCTCCTCCTGCAACATCTTGATTATAAGAAATAACTTCATTATTAAATTCTGTGGAATAATCTCCTAAACCAACCCCTGTGATATCGTTAGCATTTCCGCTCGAAGTACCTGCAAAAATTGTATTTCGGGTAGAAGTATTGTCAATTGTCGCATCAGGGATCATTACAATAAAAATGTCCTGACTATAAAAGCCATTTGTTGTATTATAAAGAAACTGTTCCGTCGTTGCACCATCATTTTCAAATTTTACAACTGGGTTAAAATTAATATTTGAAATTCCATCATCGATAAATGTTGGCTGATTAGCAGCTGTTGGCTGTATGGCATCTTTGCCATTTGTTCCTAGATCTTCCCAAAGCGATAGTTTTGATGCAGTCTCGGTTATACCTCTTGTTGTCTTTAGCCAAAGTCTAAAATCTGCTGTAATTCCACCTGGCCCTGGAATATTTTCATTAAACATTTCAGCCCCAACATTAAAGGTAAACGTGGTAGTATCCGTATTATCAATAGTAATAGTTGAAGTTTGAGTCCCAGTGCCACCGATAGGCGCTGTAAATGTAACATCAAAAATTATGTAATAATAAGGATCTAATCCAATAAACGGAATTGTATAAGGTGATGATACTACAAAATCTCCGTTAGAACTGCTTAAACCATTAATATCTAAAGGACAACTACCAATATTAGCTAATATGTAGGTTCTGGTAACAGAGGCTTCTTCCTCTACAACACCAAAGAAAGTTCCATTCGCCTCGTCAGTTGCAGTATCGCCATTAAAAATATCAGTATATGGATCTCCTCCTAAAACATAGATCTCGGGCGAACCGTTAAACTCAAGAGTAAAAGTAAAATCGGGTTGATTCCTTATCTCAACTGTGACTAAAGTGCTTGCGTAGCTACATGAGCCCGATATTTTAGTAATGTCAAAATCTAAATATTTCCAGCCACCATTACAAGTTGCGGGTTTTATATTTCGTTTTGGATTGTTTGGGTTAATATCAAAATCAGTTGTATTAGAAATATCAACATCCTTGATCTTTAATTTCTTGCAGTTATTAGTTTCTACATTTGTTATTGTAAACTGAATAAAGTTACCAGAATTCACTGTAACTGTTGAACCCTGAGTTACGGTTGCTCCACCTGTAATTTCTATATGCATTACTTGGGCTTGAACGCAAAACGGGAGAAACA
Source organism: Winogradskyella vincentii (assembly GCF_020166345.1). GTDB lineage: Bacteria > Bacteroidota > Bacteroidia > Flavobacteriales > Flavobacteriaceae > Winogradskyella > Winogradskyella vincentii. The sequence goes on from NZ_JAIUJS010000001.1 coordinate 577,392, forward strand.
ATAATACTGCGGCTAGTATTCTAAATCTATATGTTAGGCTAAGATTTTTCATTGCGGTTAATCTTTGGGGATTTCTTATAACTCTTCTACATGTAATTTTGATTAAAGGTTTTTTGATTTAGTTTTAGACCCGCAAAATATTGTTTTTATACTTATAAATTCGTTGTATTACATATTTATTCGTTGAAATACATATATTTTTAACATTTTATAGGAAAGCATAGTCTCAAAACAAAAAAGTATCCCGGTTTTCTTATAGAAAAAGAGATAATTGAATTTATAGTTTCTTCTGATTACGTCCAAATCCAATAAGGGTATTGCTAATTTCCCATATTGGATCCAAGACAGCCTGATTACTTAAAAGGACAACCGTGACACCTTGTTCTCTATAGGAAAGTAGAAGTGCGCTAGCTCCCGATTGACCGCCAATTCGATGGCAAACCCAACCAAGAGAATTGTGCTCCCAAATATTCCAACCAAGTCCAGCGTTCTCATCAAGAACTTTACCATCTGTCTTAATAACAGATACCATTAGATCAATATTCTTCTGAGAGATTAACTTACCAGAATTCCATGCATTATAAAATAATAACAGATCATTAGGTGTAGAAAGAAGACCTCCAGCAGGATAGATGTTACTTAGATCGTTGTTAACATCTAGGACGATTTTTCCATCTTCTTTTTTATAAAGTTTTACTTGTTGAATTTTTGGACTATTTTTATTTTCAATGAAGGTATGATTCATACCAGCTACATCTAGAATATGTGTTTTTAAATTATCAAAATAAGATTTGCCTGTAGCTGCCTCAATCACTGCACCCAATAAAGTATATCCATAAGAGGTATACTTATATTTTGTGCCAGGTTTAAACTTTAGTTTTCGGTCTTCAAATAACCTAGACGCTTCCCTTAAATTATTGAAATGAACAAAAGATCTGTTTTCATTACCCTTATAATGACTAATTCCTGATGTATGAGCAAGCAAATGAATGACCTTTATTGCTCCTTTGCGGTCTAAAGGATAATTTGGGATATAGGTTTGAATAGGCTCATTGAGATCTAGTACACCAAGTTCTACCAATCGTAATACCAAGGTTGCAGTTAAAACTTTACTAACTGAGCCCACACGATATAAGGATTCTGTGCTTGCTGTCATTTGACTATCCAAATCAGAATACCCTGAAGATCCTACCCATGTTATCTTTCCATCAACCAGAATCCCAGCTGAGACTGAAGGGATTTGGTGTGTTTTTACCACCTCTATTAGATATGAGTTAATAGAATCATTCGATACCTGACCCATAATAAGGTTAGTTATTATCATAAAAATAATTGACCAACAAGAGATAGGTCTCATAAACTACTAATTTTAAATGTAAATGATTTTAAGCTTCTTAAATTTAATAATTATATGCTAATCGAACAAAGCGGAAGTCATTAAACAAAAAAGCATCCCGATTTTCTATTAGAAAAAAGGAAAGCCTTTCATTGGTAAATATCCAATTTTATTGGATTTCTTCTACGTCTCAGAATTAATCTGAGCACAACACAACGTCTTAATATTGAAAAAGCTTCTTATGGAGAAGCTTTTTGCGGTCTGGACGGGACTCGAAAATCAAGGGTTTTTATAAGTACAGAAGTGATACTGTCTTTATGTTTTTATCAAAAATAAATTTTGCATAATCGATAGTTAGAGATTAATTTTTATCTGACCTAATCAATTTTTGGACCTTTTTTTCTATTCTCTGTACTATGTGCTAATCCCATATTTTCAATACTATCCTCCCCTTGAAAAGATAAAGGAATGGTATGATCAACCTCGAGATCATCCATGTCAAAAATTTGAACATCACTGATAGAAGACTTATAATCTTGCTTTTTTAACATTTCCTCTTTTTCCTTCAGGCTCAACTTTCTTTTCCTAACAGCTTGTGAAGTATAATTTTTTAGAAAAATTTGTTTCCTAGATTCAAATAAATCTACAAGTGGCTTTTGGCCATTATCATCTTTTTGTAAACCCCTATGCTTTAAATTAATTATTCTAAAAAGCTCCAAGAGATCATTTTTCATTTCTAATCTCTTATATTTTACAAGATTAAAGTTTGATTTATGTATGAGTAACCATAAAAAATAAATGTTTTGTAGTTTTCTTGTATTTCCAACTTTTATGAATTTTTCCAATTCAGATGAAAGAAATCCTTCTACAGTTTCATTGTCTTTTTTATTTCTATCAATTAAAATAAGTCTTAAAATTTTTATTACACTTTTTACTTTTTTGATTGATTTAAATAAATCCTCCTTGACTTTTTCATCATTACTAGCTTTAAGTAATAAAGAATTTATTTTGGTTTTGGATTTTACTCTGGCATTTAATTTTGATGTTATAACCCCATCCAAATCAATATTATCTTTTTGATATACATCAATAACTTTTGGGTCTTTCGAAAAATGGTTTTCTATATAGACTAACGAGGTTATTAGTTCCTCATTTTCCATTCTATCCCGATCAGATTTTTTAATTATTTTTTTTATGTAAAACCAATCTTCTAAATTCTTTTTAAGGGATTTAATTTGTTCAATTAAATCAACATCCACCCAAGAATTCCACATTTCAAATGAATTGGTCTTTATCGGATATGGTTTATCATTTAATCTTATAAACAGATCAATCGGGTTAAAGTTCGGATTTTTATTTGCATCAATTTCAACAATATAAAGTTGAAAATCATAAATTTTATCCTTTTCCTGTTCGCTCAAATCACTAAAGCGTAAACCATTTAATTCCGTCAAAATTCTTAACCCCTTTAGGATAAATTTATCATCTTTTGACTTTCTTACCTTATCGTCTTGATCTGTATATGTTGAACCAGTGAAACCTAATAAGGTTAGTAGCCTTTGCTGTCCATCAATTACCTCATAAACATCATCTAATCTTTTAAAAATGAATATTGGGGGTAGTTTAATCCCTAAAAGAACACTCTCAATTATAGATGATTTTTTTTGCTTATCAATAACCTCAACACGTTGATAGGATGGTCTTACTAAGAACTTTCTTCGGTTCATTTTTCTAGTAACATCATCAATTGACATATTTGAGGGTTCAGGTTTTGATAATCCAATATCTTTTAACTTTTCAAGCTTCGTTGTAGATTTCTTGTTCCTAATTTGCTTTTTGATTCTATCTATCTTCGAACTAGAATCTATATAAGCTGAGAGATTCATTCCAAACTCAGTTTCAAAAAATTGTTGAGTAATAATATATCTGTTGATAATGTTCTCTCTTCTAGTACTATACTCTGTTGAAAAATATTCGATGTTTTCATTTACGAATTCTGAGCATTTCTTTATCAATTCTTTTTCATACTTTATGATGATATTTTCCTTTTCTAGAATACTGAATCCCCAAAATAAGGATCTCATTGCAAGGTGGTTTGATTTTAATTCATTGTTGGCAGAGTTTGTGATTACCTTATTTAAAAACTCAATTTTTGATTCAAAATTTTTAAAAATACTTCCTTCATTGATATCTGAATTCTTAATAAAAAATTCATATAGTTTTTCGGAGACCTTCTTTGAGCCTCCTTTTGCATATTGTTCAATTGGATATAATGGAAGGACTATTTCTAACCTAATTTGTGAAACTATCTTTGCCAGAGAAATTGGTCGATAAATTTTACTTGAATGTCCAATAAATAAGACATCCATGAATTTCTTCTTTGTTCTTTCATTTCTTAATTTAGTTTTGAAGAAATTTGATAAACCATCTTTATCATATCTTGCGTCATCGACCTCTTCTTTTTTTAACGGAGTAATACCCGAGTTATATCTTAAAAAAATTTCCTTCTTAACCTTATCTTGTAAGGCTTTATCTAAAGGAGGATGATTTACAATTTGAAAATGAATAATTCTAATTTTGCAATCTAAGAAATGCTCTAATAAGTCGTTAGATTTTTTTGATAAATTACTGTATTTCAGATTTTTCAATTGGGTTAAAATTGTAAGACCGTTTGGTTTTAAACTAAACTGATCTTCCATAAATCTTTTAATGGTTTCATATCTTTGCCTACCATCAATAATTTCAACACCGTAGTCACTATCAAAAAATATTAAAGGAGGTAATTCTGTTCCAAGAAATATACTTTCAATAAAATGAGTTGCCTTATTGTCATCCCAGACATAATTTCTTTGGTAATATGGACTATAGTTAGTTTTATTTTTCATTCTCTCAGTAAAGAGATTATCTATACTTTTTTGAGAGGATTCAATTTTTATGTGGTCCTTGAATATATCTTCAAATGTACTGTCGTATTTCATATCTTGATAATGATTGAACGTTCGATATTAGTTAATTAAATATACTTAATGATTTTTTACTTCCTGACACCATTTCATTTATAGGTTAACATCATTCATTCATGAATAAAGTTCGATATTATTGACCCTACAAACCGAAAACTAGTAGGTTAATTCTTAAAGATACAGAAATTAAAAAACAAACACAATGAAAGATAGAATGGTAGTATTTTTATTAAATTTTTTATTTATAGTCTTTCCAAGACCACAAACGAATTTAAAATAGATAGTATTTAAAGTACTTTAGCATATATAATAAATAAAAAGGACACCTATTAGATGCCCTTTCACTTTTAAGTTATACTTTAAATTCATTCATAACTCCATTTTAGGGGTTTCACCTTTATACTGCTTGTAGATATCATGTACATTAAAATCACTTCCCTTAACCTGCAGAAATAAAAAAGCCTGACTAAGTTTTGTCTTAATAAGGCTCAATTGTGTGTTTATTAGTTCTGCATCAGGTTCTGGGGGTTCAACAGATTGTGTTTTGCTGTTCCAATTTTTATATTTTACAAAATGTCCTGATGAAAATTGCTTTCTCATATTATTTATAGTTATTCTTATGTAAATAGGTATTCTATTATCTTTACGTAGTCTATTTCTTGCAACGACATAGCGTATATTCATTTTGTGTTTAATCATAATATTTATTTTAAATGAAAAAAATTAATAATGTGTCACCAAATAGTCCGACTAAAGATGAAGCATTTGTAAAAAATTATCTTGATTCTAGAGGAATTAGGTATAAAGCAGAATATAGAATTGATAACCTTAAAGGTGACTTAAAATACTCCTACAGAGTGGTTGATTTTTACTTGGTGAACCTAGGTACTTATGTAGAATATTATGGACTATATAACGCTACAAGAAAAATAAGAGCTGAATATGATTTAAAGACTAAGGTCTACATAGAGAATAATTTACCTACAATCATAATATATCCTCATGAATTAGGATATTTAGATTTTGCATTTCACTTTAAATTACTCAAACTATTAAGAATTAAGAAATTCCATAGCACATCAAAAATACTTAGATACAAGTTCAATAGATACTTAACTATTGGTAAGTCATACGTTTTCTTTATTGCGATAGCTTGTTTCATCATAGGAATACAATCTTTAATACAGTCAATCGATAACTATGACTTATTCTTTACTATCTATTTAATTGGTATGGCTTTTTCAGTTGCGCTTATGGGCTATTTTCTTAGAAATCTTTATTTAGTTATGGTTCGAGACTATTAAAAAATGTTACCTGTTAGATTTCAATGATACCTTATTGGACACCTTTTAGTAGGATAAAATTTGCAAATACTTAAAGTAACCCTCATTAAACAAAAAAGCATCCCGATTTTCTAAAAGAAAAAAGGAAAGCCTTTCATTGGTAAATATTCAACAAAAATTGAATTTCTACTACGTCTCAGAATTAATCTGAGCACAACACAACGTCTTAATATTGAAAAAGCTTCTTATGGAGAAGCTTTTTGCGGTCTGGACGGGACTCGAACCCGCGACCCCCTGCGTGACAGGCAGATATTCTAACCAGCTGAACTACCAGACCGTTGCGTAATTGCGAGGGCAAATATACATTGCATTTTTAATTTCACAAACAAAAAAGAGAAAAAATAGGTATTTATCTAAACAAATTTTTGTCGCTCTATCATGTAGGTCGTAAGGATATTATTAAACCCTGAATTTATATCGGCCTCAACATATTTTATTCTGTATTGACCACATTTTAATTTTAGGTTCTTAAAGTAGTCTGCCACTGCCTTCTCATAATTAACTTTAACATTATCTGGATAGAGATTAATAAACTCTCCTGTTTCTATATCTATGAAACGCTTTGGTCTATTGTCAAAATTGAAAGTAAGTTCCTTTTCCTTATCAAAAACATGAAAAAGAACTACTTCATGTTTATTGTGTTTTAAATGCCTTAGAGCCTCAAACAACTTTTCATCACCTTCTGATGTTTGAAACATGTCTGTAAAAACAAATATCAAAGATCTTCTATGGATTTTATCTGCAATTTGATGTAAATATTTGTACGTCTCCGTAGTTTGAGTCTTAGGCTTTGCAACAACTGCCTCACTTAACTTTGTGAGCAACATTTGATGATGTCGTTCACTTCCCTTTTCTGGTGAATAAAAGTCATACTTATCACTATATATGCTCAATCCAACAGCGTCACGTTGTTTTTTAAGTATGTTCATTAATGAGGCACTGGCAAGAGCTGAAAATGCAATTTTATTAAGATTATCAATTGTCGTACCTGCCGATTCTGGATAATGCATTGAGCTACTATTATCTACAATGAGATGACATCTGAGATTTGTTTCTTCATCATAACGTTTGGTATACAATCGGTCTGTTTTGGCATATAATTTCCAATCAATGTGTTTAGTACTTTCTCCATGATTGTAAATTTTATGCTCAGCAAATTCAGCAGAAAAACCATGAAACGGACTTTTATGCATCCCAGCTATAAACCCTTCAACAACTTGTTTCGCAAGTAACTCTAGGTTTTTAAATCCACCAACTTTGTTTAATTCTGATCTTAAATCCATATTGTACCGAAACTAAAAAAGGTTTGCCGTAAAGACAAACCTTTTATCATTTCTTTTAGAGTATAGCTTATAATAATGCATCTATAGCATCTGCATAAGCATTTTTAGGTGCTACACCTACCTGACGTCCTACAACTTCTCCGTTTTGAAAAACTAACACTGTTGGGATGTTTCTAACACCATATTTAGCAGCAAATTCCTGATTTGAATCTACATCTACTTTTCCAACAACAGCTTTACCTTCATATTCTTTACTTATCTCATCGATAATTGGTCCAACCATGCGACAAGGTCCACACCAAGCTGCCCAAAAATCCACCATTACTGGCTTATCACTTTTTAATACTGTTTCTTCAAAAGTTGCATCTGTTATTTCTAATGCCATAATATTTATTTTAATGTATTTTACTTCTATTTTATATGCAATATTAGTCAAAAAAAATGCCAAACCTTACATGGGCTGTATTTGTTTTGGCAATGCAACCATTGTTTGGTTTTATGCTAATTCAACTTATATTTTACATCGCATTCTTCTAATTCATTCAGGAGTTCTTGGGAAATTTTCACCTTTTGCTTTCTGCTTGGCATAATCAACTTTAATTTTTCGGCGTTATCGTAAACTACGAAGTTCAAAGCGTGCTTTCCATCATGCATATTAAACATCTCTTTCAATTCTGAAATTTTACCCTCACCTAAATCATCTATACTTAGTTGTATTGATAATTTCTTCGCATATGTATCCATAACGTCATGTAACAATTGAAAATTGTTAAACTGTATTCGTGGATCACCTTTCTTTCCTGTTTCCCTATTTGTCCATCCTTCTTTTACAAATGCTCGTACATAGACAAATGAATTGATAACAAAAAAGTGTCTAAATTTTAAATAGTCCTCACCAAAAATCCTGAATTCATGACTATCTGTATAATCTTCTATTGTGAACAATGCCCAGCCTTTACCTTGTTTACTCACCCTATGTTGCACATCTGTAACTACACCTCCAAAGGTAATTTCTCGATTTAGAATTGCATCCAAGTCATTAAAAACAGAGATGTTACCGTTACAAAATGTTTGCATTTCAATTTTAAAATCATCTAAAGGATGACCAGAAATATAAATTCCCACAACCTCTTTCTCACGCGATAGCTTTTCCATTGTTCCCCAATCCTCACATGGTGGAACTTGTGGCTCCGCTATCTGTACATCACTCGAATCTCCAAACAAACTTACCTGAGCGGAGTTCTCATTTTCTTGATACTTGGCCCCAAACCTTATGGCTTTCTCTAAAAAGGTAATACCATCTCCATCATGTGCAAAATACTGAGCGCGATGCGTGCCTTCAAAGCAATCAAATCCACCAGCATTTGCTAATCCTTCAAATGATTTCTTATTTGCAGCCCTTAAATCAATGCGCTTCGCTAAATCGAAAATAGATCTAAAATTGCCGTCTTTTTTTCTATTCTCCACAATCGTTTTAACAGCTCCATGACCTACACCCTTAATAGCACCCATTCCAAAGCGAACGGCATTATCCTGATTTACCGAAAACTTATAATAACTTTCATTAACGCTTGGTCCCAAAACTGGTAAACGCATACGCTTACATTCCTCCATAAAGAATGTCACAGACTTAATGTCATTCATATTATTAGAGAGCACCGCTGCCATATATTCTGCAGGATAATGTGCTTTTAAATATGCTGTTTGATAGGCAATCCAAGCATAACAAGTAGAATGTGATTTATTAAAAGCGTAACTAGCAAATGCCTCCCAATCTTTCCATATTTTTTCGAGCTTTTCCTTGTCCATACCTTTGGCGGCTGCCTGATCTATGAACTTTGGCTTCATTTTATCTAAAACCGCCTTTTGTTTCTTACCCATTGCTTTACGCAAAACATCAGCTTCACCTTTTGTGAAGTCAGCTAGTTTTTGTGATAACAACATCACTTGCTCTTGATAAACAGTAATGCCATAAGTTTCCTTAAGATATTCCTCCATTTCAGGTAAATCATAAATGATTTCCTCCTTACCATGTTTCCGATTAATAAAACTAGGAATATACTCCATTGGTCCAGGACGATACAATGCATTCATGGCAATTAAATCATCAAAAACAGTTGGTTTAAGATGTTTCATGTGCTTCTGCATTCCAGGTGATTCATATTGGAATATCCCTACGGTTTCACCTTTTTGGAAAAGTTCATATGTCTTTTCATCATCTAATGGGAAATTTTCAGGATCGAGAGTAATGCCATGTTTTGCTTTGACAATTTTTACGGTATCCTTTATTAATGTCAAGGTTTTCAAACCTAAGAAATCCATTTTTAGAAGCCCTGCACTTTCTACTACAGAGTTATCAAACTGGGTTACATATAGGTCAGAGTCTTTAGCCGTTGCAACAGGCACATAATTAGTAATATCGCCAGGAGTTATAATAACTCCACAGGCATGAATACCAGTATTTCTAACAGAACCTTCTAAAACTCTAGCCTGATTTACCGTTTCAGCTTGTAAATCTTCACCCTCTGAAATATTAAGAAGTTGATTAACCTTTAGAAGTTCCTCTTGCCTAAATTTTTGTGCTAACTCTTTTTCGCTTTTACCAAATATCTTGCCCAACTTTGACATGTTGGGTATTAACTTGGCAATATGGTCGGCCTCGTTTAGTGGTAAATCTAAAACTCGAGCTGTATCCCTTATAGAAGACTTAGCAGCCATAGTACCATAAGTAATGATTTGAGCTACTTGGTTAGCACCATATTTATCGATTACATATTGCATCACCCGTCCTCGTCCTTCATCGTCAAAATCTATATCAATATCTGGCATGCTGACACGATCTGGATTTAGGAATCTCTCAAAAAGTAAGTCGTACTTTATTGGGTCAATATTTGTAATCCACAGGCAATAGGCAACAACAGATCCGGCAGCAGATCCTCGACCTGGGCCAACGGATACATCCATATTACGCGCTTCTCGAATAAAATCTTCAACTATTAAGAAATACCCAGGATATCCAGTATTTTCAATAACACTAAGTTCAAAGTCAATACGCTCTTTTATATCTGGGGTTATTTCGCCATAACGCTTTTTTGCACCTTCAAAAGTTAAGTGTTTTAAATAAGCATTTTCACCTCTTTTACCTCCATCTTCTATATCCAGAGAGTCTTTAAACTCCTCTGGAATATCGAATGCAGGCAGCAACACATCTCTTGCAAGTTGATATGGTTCAATTTTTTCTACAATCTCTTGAATATTGATTATTGCCTCAGGAATATCTCTAAACAGTGCCTTCATTTCTTCTGAAGACTTAAAATAATATTCTTGATTTGGCAATCCATAACGATAACCTCTACCTCTACCTATGGGTGTGTTTTGTTTTTCACCATCCTTTACACAAAGTAAAATATCATGGGCGTTTGCATTTTCTTGTTCAACGTAATAGGTGTTATTGGTTGCCACCAATTTTATATTGTGCTTTTTAGAAAATTGCACAAGTATTTGGTTAACACGATTTTCATCTTCTTGATTGTGACGCATTAACTCAATGTATAAATCATCACCAAAAGTCTCTTTCCACCAAATAAGGGCTTCCTCAGCCTGATTTTCTCCTACATTCAATACTTTACTTGGCACCTCACCATAAAGGTTACCTGTAAGGCAGATTAAATCTTCTTTATATTGTTCAATTAAGGCTTTATCAATTCTTGGAACATAATAAAATCCATCTGTAAATGCCGCAGAAGATAGCTTAGCAAGATTATGATACCCATTTTTATTTTTTGCTAAAAGTACTATTTGATAGCCATTATCCTTTCGGGTTTTATCTTTATGATCTTCACAAACAAAAAATTCACAACCAACTATAGGTTTTATGATTTTACCCTTTTTCTCTGCTCCGTTTTCCTCTGCCGTTTTATGCTGTTGCCTAATACTTTTATTATGATTTGCAACAGCACTTACAAAATGGAATGCGCCCATCATATTACCATGATCTGTCAAGGCAACTGCTGGCATTTCCTCTTTTGCAGATGCTTCAACCAAATCCTGAACACTAATAGTGGATTGCAGAATTGAAAATTGAGAATGATTATGAAGATGCACAAAATCAACATCTGCAAGTAATTGTTTTGTCTCCTGATTAGTTTCTACTGAAATTGTTTCAGATTGTTCTCTTTGTAATCTTTCATTAATCTTGGCACTTTCACGCTTTAAATTAATGTGCTTTAGACCAATTAATTGAATTGACTCTGGATTAACTTGAGAGAACGCTTCAAAATAATCAGGCTGAACATCTAGTTCTTCTTTTGTGTATTCTCTTCTTCGAATTAATTCGAGAAAACACCTTGTCGTAGCTTCCACATCCGCCGTAGCATTATGTGCCTCAGCAAAAGGTTGATTAAATAAATACTGGTGTAATTCAGTTAAAGTAGGTAACTTAAATTTACCCCCTCTACCACCTGGTATTTTACAAAGTAATGCTGTATGTTCCGTACACGTATCCAAGACTGGTAACTCTTGAAGTGGATTAGCCACATCTTCCCTAACAAACTCAGCTCCCATTATATTTAGATCGAATTTCACATTCTGACCTACAACAAACTTTGTCCGATTTAACGCATCATTGAATTTATCCAATACTTGAGTTAGAGGAACTCCCTTTTCTTGAGCCAACTCCGTAGATATACCATGAATCTTTTCTGCATCAAATGGAATATTAAATCCATTTGGTTGAATTAAATAATCCTGATGTTCTATACAATTACCCATTGAGTCATGCAACTGCCATGCAATCTGGATAGCCCTAGGCCAATTATCAGTATCTGTTATAGGTGCATCCCAACGCTTTGGTAAACCTGTCGTTTCGGTATCAAAAATTAAATACATAGAGCTCGTTTGACTTAAAAAATCAGAACTTTAAAATTAACAAATTATGGTACTTTAATAAAATGAAGTTATAAACAGTTGTAAACAAAAAACGCTACCTCTTCGGTAGCGTTTTGAATAATTTTTTATAATTTATTTATGTATCTAAATAATCTGGAACACCATCTCCGTCTGTATCCACAGCATCCACTGGGTCACCATCTCCATTAGGATCAGCATTTTCATTGATGGTTAAAATACCATCGCCATCATCATCATTATCTAAATAGTCTGGTATGCCATCTCCATCACTGTCTCCCGTTTCAAAATTCGAAAGAATTCCATCGCCATCGTCATCACTATCTAAATAGTCAACATCTCCATCTCCATCGGTGTCAATAGGGTCTCCATTAGCATCAAACCCCTCATCGATTGTTAATACGCCATCTCCATCATCATCATCATCTAAATAATTCACAATCCCATCGCCATCACTATCATCGTTACCAAAATTACCATCGCCATTAAAATCTTCTAGAATATTTGCTATTCCATCTCCATCGTTATCATTACAATTAAGATCATTAAAGATTAACTGGGTACTACCATCTCCAGGTCCACAAGTATTTATTTCCTCCAGAAGGTAAAATCTATATTGCTCGCAAAGTGCTATATAAGTTCCTATTGTTGCGCCGCTAAATTGTGATTCAGCTTCGAGTCTATTGGCGATAGTTTGTTCACATGAAATTTGACAATCTCCTAATGAATCTATAATTGCCTGAATTGCACCATCTACATCACCACAATAATTACGTTGCGTATTTAATGCAGCAACATAATTGTTACATGCATTTGCTAATGCAGTTGGATCAATAAAATCTAATTCTGGTGCAAAAGTCGCTTCATATGCTATTCTAGCCGCTATCACATCAGCTTGAACATCATCACAAGTTATCGGATCTGCTGGGAATGCACCAAACTCTAATGGTACTTTATAAAAAATTCCATTTGTATATCCAATTGAATTCAAACCGGAATCGTCAAAAGCTAAGAATCTATATGTACCTGTAAAAGTTGCATTAACCAAGTCTATTTCATCTATTATAATCTCGCCAAGTTCAGGATAAACTGATACACTTTCATCTGGCCTATTATTTGTGGAAAACCTAGTATCAAAAGCGTCTCTGTATACAGCTTCAATAGTGTTTACATCACCCACAATGTAAGTTCCTTCTGTTGCAGATGGCACTTTTAACTCTACTGTCTCGATATTGTTAGTCCCTACAATAGTTAAAAAACCATTTGCTTCAATACCTGCATAAAAAACTTCGGCTCTCCAAAGTTCATTTTCTCTATCACCTTGAAAAGCAGGATTGTTAAATTGTATTTCATCACCACAACCAAAAACTAATAGGCATGTAAGAATTACGAGGAGTGTTTTTTTCATTCTAATATTGCAAATTTTATATAGATTCAAATATAACGGATCAAGCCAGTCAAAAGTATAATATTTTTTAATATTGACTAATGTTCATTAAACACTTGGAAATTAAAAAAATGTTTTATCTTTGCGCCCTCATTAATAACAGAGGTCGAGAACCTCACTAATTAATTATTATGCCTGTAAAAATCAGATTGCAAAGACACGGTAAAAAAGGAAAACCTTATTACTGGATTGTAGCGGCAGATGCTCGCGCAAAGAGAGATGGTAAATACCTTGAAAAATTAGGTGCTTACAATCCAAACACTAACCCAGCAACTATTGACTTGAATTTAGATAAGTCTGTAGAATGGTTACAGAATGGTGCACAACCAACTGACACTGCTAGAGCTATTTTATCTTATAAAGGTGCTCTATTGAAAAATCACTTAGCTGGTGGTGTAAAAAAAGGTGCATTAACTGAAGAACAAGCTGAGAGTAAATTCAATGCTTGGTTAGAAGAGAAAGCAACGAAAGTTCAAGCTAAAGCCGATGGTTTATCTAAAGCAGACGCAGAGGCTAAAGCATTAGCTTTAGAAGCTGAGAAAGCTGTTAACGAAGCCAGAATTGCTGCGGCGGCACCAGTTGAAGAAGCAGAAGAGGCTGAAGAAGCTACTACTGAAGAAACAACAGCTTCAAACGAAGAAGAATAAAAATTAAATTTTTATACTTTTAAACTCCGATAGTTTCTATCGGAGTTTTTTATTTATTACTGTCATGAAAAAGGATAAATGTTTCTATTTAGGTAAGATTGTAAAAAAATACAGTTTCAAGGGTGAACTATTGGCAAAATTAGACACTGATGAACCTGATTTATATAATAATCTGGATGCCATATTCGTTGATTTACGCGGAAATTTGGTTCCTTTTTTCATTGAACGGTCGCAATTACATAAATCTGATTTGCTTAGACTAAAATTTGAAGATGTTGACAGCGAAGCTGATGCCGATTCCCTTCTTAAATCAGATCTTTATTTACCATTAGATTTGTTACCTAAACTAGAAGGTGACAAATTTTATTTTCATGAGGTTATTGGCTTTAGTATAAAGGACAAAAATTTTGGTGAAGTTGGTATTATAAAGAATATAAATGACTCTACAGCTCAGGCACTTTTTGAAATTGATAGAGATGGGACTGAAATCCTAATTCCTATGAACGACGAATTTATCGTTAAGATTGACAGGAAAAACAAAACCATACACGTTAATACACCTGAAGGTTTAATAGATCTCTACCTTTAAAGGCAATATAAATAGATGTCAAAGCCATTTAAATTCAAACAATTTTCGGTAAACCAAGATAAATGTGCCATGAAAATTGGCACGGATGGTGTTTTACTTGGTTCATGGTCTCCCATCAACCATCAACCCTTTTCAATTTTAGATATAGGTTCGGGTACAGGAATCATTTCATTAATGCTCGCTCAAAGAAGTACTGCACAAATTATTGAAGCTATAGAAATTGATGGTGATGCTTATGAACAGTGCTCAGAAAATTTCGAGAATTCACCATGGAACGATCGTCTATTTTGTTACCACGCATCACTATTAGAGTTTGTTGAGGAAGTGGATGAGGAATACGACTCCATAATATGTAATCCTCCTTTTTATTCTGAAAATTATAAGTCAAATAACAAAGCTCGTGATATTGCTAGATTTAATGACGCTATGCCTTTTGAACACCTTGTTTATGGGATTTCAAAACTTTTAAGCCCTGATGGCATTTTCTCAACAATAATAACATACAAAGAAGAAAAGAAGTTTATAGATTTTGCAAATCAAGCTAATCTGAAACTGATAAAACTTACTAGAGTTAAAGGCACTGAAAATTCAGAAATTAAAAGAAGTTTAATGTCCTTTTCATTTCATTCTCACGAACCAGAAATTTCAAATTTAATCATTGAAAATTCGCGTCATAATTATACAGAGGACTATATAGAATTAACCAAAGATTTTTACTTGAAAATGTAAGACTTTAGGTTGGGCAATGAAAACGTTTTCGTTACTTTTGTTTTATAAATTTTATTGCAATTATGAAGCCAGATTTATTTGAAGCTCCAGATTATTATAATCTTGATGATCTGTTTACAGAAGAACATAAATTAGTAAGAGATGCCGCTAGAGAATGGGTAAAACGAGACATCTCACCTATTATTGAAGAATACGCACAACGTGCGGAATTCCCAAAACAAATTATAAATGGATTGGCAGAAATTGGTGCGTTTGGGCCTTATATTCCTGAAGAATATGGAGGTGCAGGATTGGACCAAATATCGTATGGGCTCATAATGCAAGAAATTGAGCGCGGTGATTCTGGTGTTAGAAGTACAGCCTCAGTACAATCTTCATTAGTTATGTACCCTATTTGGAAATATGGTACTGAAGAACAATGCCAAAAATATTTACCGAAATTAGCTTCTGGAGAATGGATGGGCTCGTTTGGTTTAACTGAACCTGACCACGGTAGCAATCCTGGCGGAATGACTACTAACTTTAAAGATATGGGAGACCACTATCTTTTAAATGGTGCTAAACTTTGGATTAGTAATTCACCTTTCTGTAACATTGCCGTGGTTTGGGCAAAAAATGAAGAAGGTCGTATTCATGGCTTAATTGTAGAACGCGGTATGGAAGGGTTTTCAACACCTGAGACACATAACAAATGGTCTTTAAGAGCCTCTGCCACAGGAGAGTTGATTTTTCAAGATGTTAAGGTGCCAAAGGAGAACTTACTTCCTAACAAATCTGGTTTAGGTGCACCTTTAGGTTGTTTAGATTCTGCACGTTTTGGAATTGCTTGGGGAGCTATTGGCGCGGCCATGGATTGTTATGATACTGCATTGCGTTATTCTAAAGAACGTATTCAATTTGGTAAGCCAATTGGAGCATTTCAGTTGCAACAAAAAAAGCTTGCAGAAATGATTACCGAAATCACAAAAGCACAGCTTCTTGCTTTCAGATTAGGTCAGTTAAAAAATGAAAACAAAGCAACATCAGCTCAGATCTCAATGGCAAAACGAAATAATGTTGAGATGGCAATTAAAATTGCTCGTGAAGCAAGGCAAATGCTTGGTGGAATGGGCATAACAGGAGAATACAGTATAATGAGGCATATGATGAATTTAGAGAGTGTGATTACTTATGAAGGAACGCATGATATTCATCTACTTATTACTGGTTTAGATATTACGGGTTTAAATGCTTTTAAATAGAGAGCAGTCAATAAAAATAGAAAATGCCTTCACTTAATGGAGGCATTTTTCGTTTGAGTTTGTTGTATCTTTACAAGTATGAAAAAGATATATCTACTGATTATATTTATTTGCTCATTTAGCTGTGATTCAGATGATAATGATCCTATTATTCCCAAATCATTTAAAATTCTGTCCTTAGGAGATAGCTACACAAAAGGCCAAGGCGTATGTGATACATGCGGATACCCAGTGCAATTAAAAGATAGTTTAGTTACAAAGTTTAATGTGCAAGACACTTTTAACCTTAAGGTAATTGCTGAAACTGGATGGAATACTTCAAATTTGATAAGTGCAATAAATGAGGATAACCCCTCAAATGACTATGACTTGGTAACACTATTAATTGGAGTCAACAATCAATTTCAAAACAGACCATTCACTTGGTTCGAAGAAGATTTCCCAGAGCTAGTAAATAAGGCTACAGAACTAGCCAAAGGCGAAAAAGAAAATGTAATAATTATATCAATTCCTGATTATGCCAATACAGGTTTTGGTCAAGCATTTGGAGGATCAACTATTACAGATGAATTAACAATTTACAACACATATATCGAGAATTTCTGTAATGAAAATAGCTACAACTTAGTTGATGCTCAAAATCTAATTTTTGAAGGTTTAACAAATCCTGAACTCATAGCACCAGACAATTTGCACCCTTCTGAATTTGCCTATTCTCAATTAGTTACTCAATTACTTCCCTTAGCATTTGAAATACTAATGGAATAAATTGCTTAAATTCGATTTATGTCTTCAAAACGTAGATTAAGCATAGCTTATAAAAATGCACTTAGAATCTCATTCAATGACGATTCTAAATTCATTCTTTTTAGTGATTGTCATAGAGGGGACAATAGCTTTGCAGACGATTTTGCAAACAACCGTAACATCTACTTCCATGCATTAAAACATTATTATAATAATGGGTTTCATTATTGTGAATTAGGCGATGGTGATGAATTATGGGAGAATCTATCTTTTACTTCAATCTTACATGCTCATAAAAATGTTTTCATGCTCATGAAGCAATTTCATGATGAAGAACGACTACATATGATTTGGGGCAATCATGATATGGTTTATCGTAACAAAAATTATGTTAATAAACACCTCAACACGTATTTTGATCCTAAAACTGGCAATGACGAAGAATTGTTTTGCGACATAAAATATCATGAAGGCATTGTACTTGAAAATATCGACACAAACCAAGAACTATTTTTATGCCATGGTCATCAAGCAGATTGGTGGAATTATCTTTTTTGGAAATGGAGTCGATTCATGGTTAGGATTTTATGGAAGCCTCTGAACGTTATGGGAATTGCAGACCCAACAAGTCCCGCAAAAAACTACAAAGAACTCATTAAGGTTGAACGACGCACAAAAAAATGGATAATTGAAAATGAAAATTTAATTACCATTACGGGTCACACCCACAGACCACGTTTTCCCGAACCTGGAGATATTGCATTTTTTAATGACGGTAGCTGTGTTCATCCTAGGAGTATTACTGGACTAGAAATTGAAAATGGTAAAATTGCCCTTATAAAATGGCAAATTTCTACAGCAGATGATGGTACATTAAAAATTGTGAGGGTATTATTAGAAGGCCCGACTCCTCTAATTGATTATAAAACTGAATGATAAATTAACGTCTCTAAGATTCAGGAGCCAGCTCTACCTCCAAACCTTCAGTGTCTGGAGTTATTGGTATTTGACATCCCAATCTACTATTTTCTTTTACATAAAAAGCTTCAGATAACATTGCTTCTTCATCGTCAGTCATTTCTGGCAAGTCTGTATCACTTAAAACATAACATTGACAAGAAGCACACATTACCATACCACCGCATACGCCAACAGTACCTTCTGGAGCAAGTTCATAAGACCTTACCACTTCCATAAGATTCATTGCCATATCTGTAGGAGCTAGCACCTCATGAGGTGTACCTTCTCTATCAGTTATTTTTATTGTAACGTCCATGTTTTAAAAAAATACGAGCAAAAATAAGTGAAACTGACTAAAAAATTATCATTTGACAGTCCCATATAGCCCAAGTCCTCTAAATTTTATGAAAAATTAACGGTATTCTTAACCTGACATAAGTCATATAATCCCTGAGTTCAAATAACTAATTTAGTCTTTCGTGATTAGGCAAAGAATAACTATTAATGAATTCCCATCAAAAAAATAAAAACACTTTTGTCCACGCTGGTGTTATTTCTAAAATAAACAGTGACTCTGTTATTGTAACTCTTGAACAAAATATACAATGTGAGTCTTGTCATGTTAAAGGAAGTTGTGGTCTTTCAGAGTTTAGTGTAAAACAAGTTGAAGTCTCTGATTCTATACATTCTTTTAAGATTAACGAACAGGTAGATGTTATCTTAAAAAAAGCATTGGGTTTAAAGGCGGTATTTTGGGCGTATGTATTCCCATTTATTCTAATGTTCTCTACATTAATAATTACTTCGTCTTTTTTAAAAGAGTGGCAAGCTGGTTTAATATCACTTGTTGTAATAGTTCCTTATTACTATGTGCTTTATTTATTAAAAAACACACTCAAAAGTGCCTTTAAAATATCCATATTAAAAATCTAATAATTATGTCTGATTCAGTCTTAAATAGTGTGTTTTTACTAGTCTCTTTGGGAGTGATTGCAGCCATTATACTATATGTAGTTTCTAAAAAGTTTTACGTTTATGAAAATCCCTTAATTGGTGATGTAAACGATATACTACCCGCAGCTAATTGTGGAGGTTGTGGTTCTCCAGGATGTAAAGCATTTGCCGAGAAACTTGTTGATACCGACGATATTTCAGAGTTGTTTTGTCCAGTTGGAGGAAATGATGTTATGAAGCAAGTATCTGAAATTTTAGGAAAAGAAGTTGCAGAAAAAGACCCTACAGTAGCAGTTGTCCTTTGTCAAGGAGGTTGTGACGTTAGGCCAAAAACTACTATTTACCAAGGTCCAAGAACATGTGCTATTTCAGCAATGGTATATGGTGGCGAAACCGATTGTCAATATGGTTGTTTAGGCGATGGTGATTGTGTAGCGGTATGCGATTTTGGTGCAATGCATATGGATGAAAATACAGGCTTACCTGTAATTGACACAGATAAATGTACGTCTTGTGAAGCCTGTGTAAAAGCATGTCCAAGAGACATTATTGAAATGCGTCCACGTAATAAGCGAGACTTAAAAATATTTGTTGGATGTCTTAACGAAGACAAAGCAGGTATTGCTAAAAAGGCTTGTGATGTAGCATGTATTGGGTGCTCTAAATGTGAAGACATTTGTCCAAAAGATGCAGTAATTATGACCGACACACTGGCTTATATCGACCCTGTGGCATGTACACTTTGTAGAAAGTGTGTTGAAGTATGCCCAACTCATTCCATTATAGAAACTAATTTTCCACCTAAAAAAGTAAAAAAACCAAAAGACGTAAAAACCAAAGCAAAAAAGGACAAGGCAGAAAAAGTAACGGCAGACACAGCCCAAGTAAAATCTGAAAAAACACAAGCAAATGCTTAAAACATTTCCAAAAGGTGGCATTCATCCTGAAGAAAACAAAATAACGTCTTCAAAAGCGATTAAAAGAATACCTGTCCCTAAGATTGTTTATGTTCCGATTGCACAACATATTGGTATCCCTTCAGAAATAATTGTAGAAAAAAAAGATAAGGTTGAAATTGGCCAAGTAATAGCTAAGTCTGGTGGATTTGTGTCATCAAATATTCATACACCAGTGGCTGGAACTGTTACAAAGCTAGATATGATTGTTGATTCAAGTGGCTATAAAAAACAATGTATCGTCATTAGAACCGATCAAAAAAATGAATCAAATTTTGAAGTCCCTGATTTTCCTTTAAAAAAGGAGATAACCATGGATCAAAAAGACATCTTACAACATATTACCGATTCTGGTATTGTAGGTTTAGGTGGTGCTACTTTTCCATCTCATGTTAAACTAGATCTTAAAAATGACAATAAGGTTGATTGTTTGATTATTAATGGTGTAGAATGTGAACCCTATTTAACGGCCGATCATAGATTAATGCTAGAAAAAGCAGAAGAGATCATTGTTGGTATACAAATATTAATGCATGCCTTACATATTAACAAAGCTGTTATCGGAATTGAAAACAACAAAAAAGATGCTATTGCTGTTCTAAAAGAAGCAACACGAGACGACAAAAGAATTAAGGTAGCGGCTTTAAAGGTGAAATACCCTCAAGGCAGTGAAAAGCAACTTATCAAGGCAATTCTAAAACGAGAAGTTCCTAAGGGCGGATTACCAATGGACGTTGGTGTTATTGTACACAATGTCGGGACTATATACGCAATATATCAGGCTGTACAATACGACCAACCTTTAATAGAACGTGTTGTAACTGTAACTGGAAAGAATTTGGAGAACGCCTCTAATTTTTGGGTGAAAATTGGCACACCTATTAAAGATTTAGTTGCTGAAGTAGGTGGCTTACCAGAAGGTACCAGAAAAATTGTGAATGGTGGGCCAATGATGGGAAAAGCCATAAAAAATACTGATGTACCTGTTACTAAAGGTACGTCTGGGATATTAGTTATATCTGAAGAAGAAGCAAGCAGGCAAGAATCTAAAAACTGTATTCGTTGCGGTCAATGTGTATTTGTTTGCCCAATGGGATTAGAACCACATTTATTAATGAATTTATCAGAAAAAGGCTTATATGAACGCCTTTCGGATGAAGATGTAATGACATGCATTGAGTGCGGTTCTTGTAGTTATGTTTGCCCATCCCACAGACCATTATTAGACTATATAAGATTTGGAAAAAGTATTGTTAAAAAATTAAATACTGCAAAGAATTAATATGGCAGATCCAATTATTATTTCAGCCTCACCTCATGTTCATTCAGCCAGAACATCAAAAAAAGTAATGTATGATGTGCTCTATGCATTGATCCCAGCCTTTTTGGTATCTATTTACGTGTTTGGAATTAGTGCTTTAATACTTACATCAGTTGCAATAATATCATGTATAGTTTTTGAATATCTAATTCAAAAATATCTTTTAAAAACAGAAATTACAATAACCGATGGCTCTGCCTTGATTACGGGTATTTTATTGGCATTTAATCTACCAACAAACTTGCCTATATATATGATTATTGTTGGTTCTTTAATTGCTATTGGAGTTGCAAAACTCTCTTTTGGTGGCTTGGGTTATAACATTTTTAACCCTGCACTAGTTGGTCGTGTATTTTTGTTAGTTTGTTTTCCGGTTCAAATGACGTCTTGGCCAACCGCCATTGAGAATAATTTATCAATAGACGCAATTACTGGCGAAACTACACTTGGTATCATCAAAGAAGGACTAATGTACGGTGAAACAATGACTACAATTAGTGAAAGAATACCTTCATCCATGGAATTGCTTCTTGGTTTAACCAGTGGATCTGCTGGCGAAATGTCTGCTTTGGCATTACTTCTAGGTGGAATCTTTTTAATTGTAAGAAAAGTGATTACCTGGCACATACCTGTAACCATTATTGTAACCATGGCCATAATGACGGGAATCTTTTGGTTAGTGAATCCAGAGCTATACGCAAGCCCAATAATTCATATTCTTTCTGGTGGTGCTATTTTAGGAGCATTCTATATGGCAACTGATTTAGTGACTAGCCCCATGACTAAAAAAGGTATGGTAATTTTTGCAGTTGGGATTGCAATTATTACGGTAGTTATAAGGCTGTTTGGTGCCTATCCTGAAGGAATTTCATTCGCGATATTAATTATGAATGCTTTTGTTCCGCTTATTGACAAGTATTTTAAACCGAGGAGATTTGGAAACAAAATCAAATCAAAAATCATATAATTATGAGCAAAAAAGAATCTACTTTTTTTAATATGATTATTGCACTTGTTGTCATTACAATTGTTGCGGGTGCATCTCTTGGTTTTATAAACGATATTACTGAAGGCCCAAAAGCCCAAGCCAAATTAGAGAAAAAGATAAATGCCTTAAAACAAGTTTTACCTGAATTTAACAATAGTCCGGTTGAAGAGGTACTACTCTATAAACCTAAAAATATCAAAGACAGTATCGAAATCTATTTTGGGTCATTAAATGATAGTCATATTGGGACAGCTGTTATTGGTTCCTCTGAAAGAGGTTATAGCGGATTGGTAAAAATAATGGTAGGGTTTAACCCTGACGAAAGCATTAAAAATATTGTAGTTCTTGAACAAAAGGAAACACCAGGTTTGGGAACAAAGATGAAAGATGAAAGATTTATAAGACAGTTTAGAGGTAAGAAACCTTCAGAATTTAACTTAAAGCCAACAAAGGATGGTGGCGATGTTGACGCTATTACTGGAGCAACTATTTCTACACGTGCTTTTGGTGAAGCTACTCAAATGGCTTACGATGTACTTGTAGAAACTAAACAATCTAAAAACTAGGCATCATGGCAGAGAAAATAACTCAAAAAGAAAACTTTATTAAGGGAATCATAAAAGACAACCCTGTTTTTGTGATGCTATTAGGTATGTGTCCTACATTGGGTGTTACATCGTCAGCTTTTAATGGACTGGGGATGGGAATTGCAACCCTGTTCGTTTTGTTTATGTCCAATGCTGTAGTATCCATGATTAAATCGCAAATACCTAATAAGGTTAGAATACCCGCTTTTATTATCATTATTGCTTCATTTGTAACTATAGTGGAAATGGTTTTAGAAGCCTATATTCCTTTTTTATATGAACAACTTGGAATTTTCATACCATTAATAGTAGTAAACTGTTTAATCTTAGGGCGTGCTGAAGCATTTGCATCAAAAAACGACCTTTGGTCATCTATTGTTGATGCATTAGGTATGGGAATTGGATTCACAATAGCATTAACTGCTTTAGGTGCAGTACGGGAGATTTTTGGAAGCGGAAGTATATTTGATTTCCGTTTTGTATCAGAGGATGCAAACACATTAATACTTTTTATCCTACCTCCTGGTGCTTTTATTGCATTGGCATATTTATCAGTAGTATTCAACAAAGTATCTAAAACAAACTAACAAATGGAATATATTTTAATCCTTATAGCTGCTGTTTTTGTAAACAATATTGTTCTATCCCAGTTTTTAGGAATATGTCCCTTTTTAGGTGTTTCTAACAAAGTTTCTACGTCTGTAGGAATGTCTGGAGCAGTGTTATTTGTTATGACCATTGCAACTACCGTAACTTACTTATTACATGAATATATTTTAGTACCTGCTGGACTAAACTATTTAAGAACCATCACTTTTATTTTGGTCATTGCAGCATTAGTGCAAATGGTAGAAATTATATTAAAAAAAGTAAGCCCTCCTTTGTATCAAGCTTTGGGTGTTTTTCTTCCGCTTATTACAACTAACTGTGCGGTCTTAGGTGTAGCAATTTTAGCCTTAGGATTAGAAAATAGTAGCTTATTAAAAGCCGTATTTTTTGCAATATCAAATGCTATTGGCTTTGCTTTGGCATTAATAGTTTTTGCAAGTATTAGGGAAAGGCTAGAATTAGCTAATATACCTGAAGGCATGAAAGGTGTACCAATAAACTTATTGGTTGCCGGACTTTTATCATTAGCTTTTTTAGGTTTTGCTGCCTTGGTTTAAGAATCAATGAACTTCATAAGTCTCACTTGAAAACAATAAATCATCAACTTTCGTAAAACTTGATTTTGATTTAACTTCTGTAGTTAACGCATCTTCCCTTTCTTCTAAGGTAATATCATCAAAACTTCTTATGATACCAGTAACTAGTGGGTATTCTAATCTTACAAGCATTTGATGCAAGGTTGGGTCTTCATCATGAGCATTATGAACTAAAATATCTTTTTCTTCAATACCGTTTTCTCCTATAGTTACAACCTCTAATTTTAGTCCATTTAAGACCAATCCTTTGTCCTTATTTTTTCCAAATATCATAGGCTTACCATGTTCCACAAAGATTTGTTTGTCCTCTCTGACATTTTTATCCGTGTATTTAGAAAAACAACCATCATTAAATATTACACAGTTTTGTAATACTTCAATTAAAGAAGTACCATTGAACTTTTCAGCTTCTATAAAGATCTGAGTCATTTCTTTTGGTGCGTTACCGCCAATTCTTGCAAAAAATCTGGCTTGAGCTCCAATTGCCAACTCACCAGGTTGAAATGGAGGTTGTGTATTTCCGTAAGGTGATGATTTTGTTTTTTGACCAACGAGAGAGGTCGGTGAAAATTGGCCTTTGGTTAAACCATAAATCTCGTTATTAAAGAGGACGATATTCAAATCTATATTTCTTCTTAACACATGGATAAAATGGTTTCCTCCAATAGCCATTGCATCACCGTCTCCAGTAATAACCCAAACACTTAAATCTGGATTTGCCAATTTAACACCAGATGCAATTGCTGGTGCTCTACCATGAATACCATGCATACCATAAGTATCCATATAATATGGAAAACGAGAAGAACAGCCTATACCTGAAATAAAAACCACATCTTCTTTCTTAACACCCATTTCAGGAAGTGCTTTCTGCATTGAACGTAAAATAACATAGTCATCACAACCAGGACACCATCTTACTTCCTGATCACTCGCAAAATCTTTGAATGTATATTTATCAACAGTTGTTTCCATATCAGTTTAGTAATTGGTTAAACTTATTTATAAGTTCAGTATTTCCAAAAGGCAAGCCTTGTATTTTATTAAATTGTGAAATATTGAACTTATTAAAATTCATTCTTAAAATATGTACGAATTGACCGTTATTCAATTCACAAACTACAATCTTCTCGAATTTGGAAAATATTTCTTCTGTGTTTTTTGGTAGTGGGTTTATATAATTAAAATGAGCATAACCGATTTTATCATTACCTTCTTCATGCATCTGTTTCACAGCAGAATATAGACTACCGTATGTTCCTCCCCATCCAATTACAAGTAAATCACCAGATTCAACAAATTCAGTTTTTAGGTCTGGTATATAATTTTGAACACGCTTAATTTTTTCAGCTCTTGTTTTAGTCATGAATTCGTGATTCTCCGGAACATAAGATACATTACCTGTAATCTTATCTTTCTCCAAACCACCTATTCTATGTTCTAAACCAAATGTTCCAGGCACTGCCCAATTTCGAGCTAGCGTGTTTTTGTCTCTGTCATATGGTTGCCAATTTTCAGAGACTTCAGTAATCTTATGGTTTTTAATTTCAGGCATTTCAGATACTTGTTTTATTTTCCAAGGTTCTGATCCGTTGGCAATATATCCATCCGTTAATAAAATAACTGGTGTCATGTGTTCTAAAGCCAATTTAGAAGCTTGATAAGCATAATTAAAGCAATCTGCAGGTGTGCTAGCCGCAATAACTATAACAGGACTCTCACCATTTCTTCCGTACATGGCCTGTAATAAATCCGATTGTTCCGTTTTTGTAGGTAAACCTGTAGAAGGGCCACCTCTTTGTACATTAACTACAACCAATGGTAATTCTACCATCATGGCTAAACCTAATGCCTCACTTTTTAATGCAAGGCCTGGACCTGACGTAGTTGTTATGGCTAAATCACCAGCAAATGAAGCACCTATTGCTGAATTTATACCAGCAATTTCATCTTCAGCCTGAAATGCCTTCACTCCAAAGTGTTTATGTTTTACAAGTTCGTGCAAGATGTCAGTCGCAGGAGTAATTGGGTAAGATCCTAAAAACAATTCCAAACCAGATTTCTCGGCTGCTGCCAAAAATCCCCAGGCTGTTGCTGTATTACCACTAATAATTCTGTAGGTGCCTGGAGGCATTTTTGCTGGTGAAATTGTAAATGAATTTGGTATTAATTCTAAAGTTTCAGCAAAATAATAACCAGCATTAAGTGCCTTTGTATTAGACTCAATTAGATGAGGTTTGGATGAGAATTTGTTTTTGAAAAAGTTGATCGTATGCTCTGTAGAGCGGTGATACATCCAGTACACCATACCCAAAGCGAACATGTTTTTACTTCTAGTAATACTTTTATTATCTAAACCTTCAACACCTTTCAAAGCTTCTCTTGTCAGAGAAGATATTGAAACCTCAATTACTCTGTAATTATCAAGTGTTCCATCTTCCAACGGGCTAATATCATATTGCGCCTTTTGCAGATTCTTTTTATTAAAGGAATCCGTATCTACAATTATTGTATGGCCAGGTTTTACCGCATATAGATTTGTTTTTAATCCTGCTGGATTCATTACCACTAATAAATCTACCTCATCACCAGGCGTACTAATCTCTATACTTCCTATATGCACCTGAAATCCAGATACGCCATATAAACTGCCTTGTGGTGCTCTAATTTCTGATGGATAGTTTGGAAATGTTGCTACATCATTTCCAAACATAGCAGAAGTATCTGAAAATTGCGTCCCTGTAAGTTGCATTCCATCTCCTGAATCTCCAACAAATCGTATAACAACAGCTTCTAAAACTTCAGGTTGTGCATCTTCTAAATGAATATTCATAACAAGTTAGTATTATTCAATTCTAAGTATATTGAACCGCATAACGGTTTTATGTCAAATTTACCTTCTGTGGTTATAATACAATATGATTTTTATCATATTAAATACCCGAAAGAACATTTACTTTTACTCCTATATATCCTAAATTAAGTAAAAATGGCAATTATAATCACAGACGAATGCATCAATTGTGATGCTTGTATTTCTGAATGTCCTAACAACGCAATTTACGAACCAGACCAGGAATGGACCTATGCAGAGGAAACGGAATTAAGTGGCACTATAACTACTCCAAGTGGAGCTAAAGTTGATGCTGACGAAGAGAATGACCCAATATCTGAAGAATTCTATTTTATTGTTCCTGATAAATGTACTGAATGTAAAGGATTCCATGACGAACCACAGTGTGCGTCTGTTTGTCCTGTAGATTGCTGTGTTCCTGATGAAGACAATGTAGAAACTGAAGAAGCATTGTTAGAGAAAAAAGCATGGCTACATGGTGAGTAATCGCTTTTTGCTATAAAAGGTATTAATTCTATTCAAAACATTATCCACTCTTAACTAAATTGTTAGGAGTGGATTTTTATTTACATAGTTAGTGCCAAGAAAACAAAATTTCTATGAAACCCTCTCAAAATAAGCAGTTTTCAATTACCTCTACTGACATTTGTCATATAATAGTTGGCACATTCATCTTAATTTTATAACACTTTTATAAATCTTTTCTATAGCACTGAGAATTGAGCGGTTAAACAATTAAGCAGTTCTTTTTTTTCATTGCCATAATTATAAATATTCATTATGAAAAAAGAGTTTCCAAAACTTATTTGTGATGCTAATGAGGCCGTTGCAATGGTTGCTCATAAAACCAATGAGGTTTGTGCAATTTACCCAATTACTCCAGCATCACCAATGGGTGAACACGTAGACATCTATAGCTCCAAAGGACAAAAAAATATTTGGGGAAATGTCCCAAGAATTGTTGAAATGCAAAGTGAAGGCGGTGCTTCTGGTGCTGTACACGGGTCATTACAAGCTGGTGCCTTAACAACAACATTTACAGCCTCACAAGGTTTATTATTAATGATTCCAAATATGTACAAAATGGCTGGTGAGTTATTACCATCAGTTATCCATGTGGCTGCAAGAACTGTAGCTACACATGCACTATCCATTTTTGGTGATCATTCTGATGTCATGGCAACAAGACAAACAGGGTTTTCAATGTTATTTGGTGGCTCAGTTCAAGAATCTCAAGATTTTGCATTGATTTCTCAAGTTGCTACATTAAAATCTAGAGTACCATTCTTAAACATATTTGATGGATTTAGAACTTCCCATGAGATCTCTAAAATTGATAGTATTACGGATGATATCATTAAGGACATGATGCCAGAAGATGATATTTTGGCTCATAAAAAAAGATCACTAGATCCAGATAATCCAGTAATAAGAGGTACCTCACAAAATCCAGACGTGTTCTTCCAGGCTAGAGAAGCTGCCAACTTATATTATGATAAAGTTCCTGACATTGTTGATGAAACCATGAAAACGTTTTATAAACATACAGGAAGACGTTACAGCTTATTCTATTATGTTGGCCATCCTGAGGCAGAAAAAGTAATTGTAATTATGGGTTCTGGTCAAGGGCCTGTAATGGAAGCTGTGGATACGATGGTAAAAGATGGTGAAAAAGTAGGTGCTATTATAGTACGTTTGTTCAGACCATTTTCAATTAGTCATTTTATTGATGCACTTCCAAAAACAGTAAACAAGATTGCTGTTTTAGATAGAACTAAAGAACCAGGTAGTATTGGCGAACCTCTTTATCAAGATGTAGTTACAGCTTTTATGGAAAGTGATAGGGCTATGCCAAAAATAATTGGTGGACGTTACGGTTTATCTTCGAAAGAATTTGATCCTGCTATGGTTAAGGCAGTCTATGATGAGTTAGATAAAGACGATTCTAAAAACCACTTTACAGTTGGTATTAACGATGATGTATCTTTTAGAAGTTTAGAAATTGGAAGCAGATTACATACGGTTAAAACAACATTTAACTGCATGTTCTACGGACTTGGCTCAGATGGTACCGTTGGCGCAAACAAAAATTCTATTAAGATTATTGGTGAAACAACCGATAATTATGTGCAAGGGTACTTTGTTTATGATTCTAAAAAGGCCGGTGCTCAAACCGTATCACATTTACGATTTGGACCAAAGCCTATATATTCTACATATTTAATTCATAAAGCGAATTTTATAGCGTGTCATCAATTTAACTTCATTGAAAAATATGACATATTAAAGAACATAAAAAAAGGAGGAACCTTCTTATTAAACTCTCCTTTTGATAAAGACACCGTTTGGAATATCCTGCCTAAAAAAATGCAGGAAGAAATTGTAGAGAACGAATTAGATTTTTATGTTATAGATGCCACTAAAGTAGCTCAAGAAGCAAACTTAGGTAAACGAACTAATACTATATTACAAACGTGTTTCTTTGCTATTTCTGGAGTATTACCAAAAGACGAAGCCATTACAAAAATTAAAGAAGCGATTGTAAAATCATATTCTAAAAAGGGTGATGCTGTTGTTCAAATGAACTTTAACGCTGTTGATAAATCATTAGAAAACCTTCAGAAGGTTGATTATCCAAAGAAAGTCACTAGTGATGCTGAATTAAAGCCAATGATGACTGGTGATGCAGATCTATTTGTGAAAGAAGTTTTAGGCAAAATTTTAGCAGGGAAAGGTGATGAACTTCCAGTAAGTGCATTCGAGCCAGATGGTACCTTCCCTACAGGAACAACTCAATTTGAAAAACGTGGTATTGCAGATAAAGTACCTGTATGGGACGGTGAAGATATTTGTACACAATGTAATAAATGTGTGGTTATATGTCCTCATGCAGCCATTAGAGCTAAGGTTGTTGCAAATGAAGAGTTAACCAATGCTCCATCGACTCTTAAATCTGTTCCAGCAGTAGGTAGACCATTTAATAAAGAAAATGACTCTTACGTATTGCAAGTATCTCCTCAAGATTGTACAGGTTGCGACCTTTGTGTTGAAGTTTGTCCTGCAATAAGTAAAGAAGATCCAAACTTTAAGGCTATTAATATGCATAGCAAGCTTAAAGTTGAAGGTGCAGAAGATCCTAATTGGGATTTCTTTATTGATTTACCAGATTATGATAGAACAGAATTGGTCATAAACAATGTAAAAGGTTCTCAGTTCTTAGAACCATTATTTGAATTCTCAGGTGCGTGCTCTGGTTGTGGTGAGACACCATATATTAAATTGCTAACGCAATTATATGGTGATAGTATATTAATTGCTAACGCAACAGGTTGTTCCTCAATTTATGGTGGAAACCTACCAACAACACCATATAAGAAAAATCAATTTGGCAGAGGACCAGCATGGGCAAATTCTTTATTTGAAGATAATGCAGAATATGGTCTAGGTATGAAATTAGGTTTAACTAAAAAACAGGAAATTTCTACCAATCTGTTAAAAGAACTTGAAGCTGAAGTAGGAACTGAATTAGTTGATGCTATTCTAAACAATCCTGAAAAAACAGAAGCGGAAAAAGCAGAAAATTTCTCAAACTTAGATAAGTTAAAAGAAAAGTTAGCAACAATTGACAAACCTGAAGCCAAAAAATTATCCCAGTTAACAGAGTACTTACGTAAAAAATCAGTTTGGATACTCGGTGGAGACGGTTGGGCTTATGATATTGGTTATGGTGGTGTTGATCACGTTTTAGCCTCTGGTGAAAATATCAATATTATGGTATTAGATACTGAGATATATTCTAATACTGGTGGTCAAATGTCTAAAGCCACACCACTTGGAGCTAGCGCAAAATTCGCTGTAGCTGGAAAACGTACAGGTAAGAAAAATTTAGCATTGCAGGCAGTATCTTACGGTAACGTTTATGTAGCGCAAGTGGCAATTGGAGCAAAAGATTTGCAGACACTTAAAGCTATTGAAGAAGCTGAGGCTTACGACGGCCCTTCATTAATTATTGCTTACTCACATTGTGGTGATCATGGCTATAATTTAAAGGATGGAGCAAAACACCAGGAGAAAGCCGTACAAACGGGCTATTGGCCATTATTTAGATTCAACCCTTCCAAACCAAAAGGTAAGAAGTTTAAATTAGATTCTAAGGCACCTTCAGCACCATTAGAGGATTTTATGTATACCGAAACTCGATTCTCAAGAGTCGTTAAAGAAAATGCTGAAGTTGGAGCGAAACTACTCAAGCAGGCTCAAGAAGAAGTTGATACTAAATGGGAAAGATTAGAGCTTTACAGAAATATGTAAACTTCTCATCATTGTGTAAAAACATCTATTTCATTAAGGAGTAGATGTTTTTGCATTTTTATTGGTAATAGAAAACTAATTTATCTTTTTAACAACTTGCTTAGGCGCCTCTTTTCTAGAACCATCAAATCCATCTATACCAGTAACTGTAGTATATTTTAATACGTTTTTCTTACCTGGATTAATAATTTGAAATGCCGCTTGACACATTAAAGTAGCTTCATGAAAACCACAAAGAATTAGTTTTAACTTTCCTGGATAGGTATTACCATCTCCTATAGCAAAAATCCCTGGAATATTTGTCTGGTAATCTAACGCATTGTTTACTTTGATAGCATTCTTCTCTATCTCCAATCCCCAATTTGCAATTGGTCCAAGTTTTGGAGACAAACCAAAGAGTGGCACGAAATGATCACATTCTATTTCAAATTCTTTTTCAATATGTTGTGCTTGTTTTACAACTACAGCGTTTACTTTTTCATCGCCAACAATACCAACTACCTCAGCAGGTGTTATTAAATTAATCTTTCCTGCATTCTTTAATTCCTGCACTTTTTCTACTGAATCTAAGTGGCCACGAAATTCGTTGCGTCTATGTATAAGGGTAACCTCTGATGCAACATCACTTAAAAAGATACACCAATCTAATGCTGAATCACCACCACCAGCAATAACCACTTTTTTATCGCGATATAATTCTGGTTCTTTAATCATATATTCTACGCCTTTTTCTTCAAAATCAGTGATGTTATGAATTAAAGGTTTACGGGGTTCAAAACTTCCTAATCCACTAGCAATTGCCACAACAGGCGCTTTATGTTTTGTACCCTTGTTTGTAGTAACAATAAATGAACCGTCCTCTTGTTTTTCAATTGTATCTGCTCGTTCGCCTAATGTAAAACCAGGTTCAAACTGTTTACACTGCTCAAGAAGTTTATCAGTTAAATCTCCAGCCAGAATCTCTGGATAGGCAGGAATATCATAAATCGGTTTTTTAGGATAAATTTCAGAGCATTGACCACCTGGTTGAGGTAAAGCATCAATTAGATGGCACTTTAATTTTAATAATCCGGCCTCAAAAACAGTAAATAATCCTGTAGGACCAGCTCCTATAATAAGTATATCAGTTGTAATCATGAATTTAAAAATGGAAGCAACACAAATATTGCAATATCATTAATGTGATGATAAACACATTACTATTCAACATTAATCACTCTTTCTATTTGAGGCGCGTACTTTTTAATGGTCATTTCTACGCCAGATTTTAATGTCATTTGGTTGACACTACAAGATGTACAGGCTCCAACAAGCTGCACCTTAACCAACTTCTCATCCTCTATTGACAATAAATTGATGTCTCCACCATCACTTTGCAAAAAAGGTCGAATTTCGTCTAACGCTTTTTCAACATTTAATTTTAATTCTTCTGAGTTCATTTATTTCTTTTTAACAGCAGAACATCCTGCCATTGTTGTAATCTTAATTGCTTCAGTTGCTGGTAAAGCCTCATTTCTATGCACTAATTGTTGTACCATTTCACGAGTGATGGCCTCAAATGCCTTTTCAATTGGCGTTGCTGTTTGTAATGCCGCTGGCCTTCCTAGGTCACCAGCCTCACGAATACTTTGTACAATTGGAACCTCCCCTAAAAACGGTACGCTTAAGTCCTCTGCCAAATATTTTGCACCTTCCTTACCAAATATATAATATTTATTCTCTGGCAGTTCCTCAGGAGTGAAGTAGGCCATATTTTCTACAATTCCTAAAACTGGTACATTAATATTTTCTTGTTGAAACATTGCTACACCCTTTTTTGCATCTGCAAGTGCAACATTTTGTGGTGTACTAACTACAACAGATCCAGTAATTGGTAGTGCTTGCATTATACTTAGATGAATATCACCAGTACCTGGTGGTAAATCTATAAGTAAAAAATCTAGTTCTCCCCAAGCGGCATCAAAAATCATTTGGTTTAACGCTTTTGCAGCCATTGGTCCTCTCCAAATAACTGCTTGATCTGGTTTAGTGAAAAATCCTATAGAAAGCACTTTTACACCATGATTTTCAATTGGTTTCATCTTTGACTTACCATCTACATTTACTGATAGTGGACGTTCTGAAGCCACATCGAACATTATAGGAATTGATGGACCATAAATGTCAGCATCTAACACACCTACTTTAAAACCCATCTTTGCTAAAGTGACCGCAAGGTTTGCGGTAACCGTAGATTTACCAACACCACCTTTACCAGAAGCTACAGCAACGATGTTTTGTATGCCTGGAATTGGCTTCCCTTTTATTTCGTTCACAGCAGTTTGCGCTGGCGCATCTACCTTAACGTTAACTTTTATTTTGGCTTTTTCATAAACCTCTCTATGAATAGTCTGTAGAATCTCAACCTCAGTTTTTTTCTTTGCCTGAAGACTTGGGTTTTTAATCGTTATATCAACTATTACCTCATCTGCAAATGTCACTATGTTTGTAACCGCACCACTATCAACCATATTCTCACCCTCACCAGGAGCCGTTATGGTTTTAAGTGCCTTAAGTATATCTTGTTTGTTTAGTTTTACCATTATCTAGATTAATTCTAAATGCAAAGATACTGCTAAAAGTTCATATTCTGAAGCTCCAAAATTGAATTGGATAATAGTTGAATTCGATTTTATAATAGGCAGTATATCAGAGAAGTTCCTTCGAAGGATCCCAGTAGATTTCTTCTAAATTTTGTATTTGATTGTCAATGACAACAACACCTTCATTTTCGAGCAATTGTTGCATTAAATTCGTCCCTTCGAAGTGATGTTTACCTGTTAATAATCCTTTGCGATTAACCACTCTGTGCGCTGGTACATCCTTAGTGTGAGAAGCATTCATAGCGTAACCAACTATTCTTGCACTTTTTGTTGCCCCAAGATACTTTGCAATAGCACCATAACTAGTGACCTTACCATATGGAATCAGTCTTACGACATCATAAACTTTCTCGAAAAAACCAAGTGTTTCAGGTTTCATTAGAGTTCTCTTAATATATTTATAAAAGTAATCAGTGCTACAAGACCTGTAATAATACCAATACTGTAATTCATGCTTTTCTGTGACGTAAACTTTTTGTCTTTTATCTTATCAAAAAAGAAAATATAGAAATACAGCATCACAAAAGTCCCCATTGCTGCTCCAGTTACATAGGTAATTATACTCAATCTTTCAAAATCCATAACACCAAAAGAAGCTAAGGTTATAGTCATATAAGCTTGATACGGAATTGGGAATACATTTAATGAAGACAAAAACATTCCATGAAAAAAGCGACTTTTCTTACTTCTGGTATCTGGATTAATCTTTGGGTCTTTTTGATTTTTTGCAATAACCAAAAAATATATAGTAATTAATATAAAAATCACAAATGCTACACGTTGCAGAATTTCAAC
Organism: Winogradskyella vincentii; assembly: GCF_020166345.1. Lineage (GTDB taxonomy): Bacteria > Bacteroidota > Bacteroidia > Flavobacteriales > Flavobacteriaceae > Winogradskyella > Winogradskyella vincentii. The sequence continues at coordinate 612,195 of NZ_JAIUJS010000001.1, forward strand.
TATATCGGGTCTATTGGAAAGATATCTAGCAAAAATTGCTGCAATATAAGTTTGAACAAATACGATAAGACATACGCCAGATGAAAATGTAATGCCTCTTCCAGGACCTTCTTTAAGGCTAATTCTAGCCGCTGTCATATTAAGTAATCCAGGAGGTATAACACCAATAAGCGCAACAAATAGCCCAAGAAAGAAAATTACGGTAATGCTCAAACCTTAGTTGATTTTAAATCTAATATACGTAATTGCTTTGTCTTGCTCTAAATACTGGCTTTCATAAAACGTCTGAATATCAGTTACTTCTTTTGGGCTTCCCTCTAGTTTATAAACATTATGGTTGGCATAAATCACTTCATAACCAGCACCATGCAACAACCCAAGTGTATAACCATGCATAAATTCACTATCTGTTTTTAAATGCATTATTCCATCTGCTTTTAATATTTTTCTATAACGCTCAATAAAAGCCAAATTGGTCATTCTATGCTTTGTGCGCTTATATTTAATCTGTGGATCAGGGAAAGTTATCCAAATTTCATCAACCTCATTTTCTCCAAATACATATTCAACCAATTCTATTTGGGTTCTTACAAAAGCGACATTATCTAAGTTTTCCTCTATTGCCGTTTTGGCACCACGCCAAAATCTTGCACCTTTAATATCTATACCTATATAGTTTATATTTGGATTACGCTTAGCCAAGCTCACTGTATACTCACCTTTGCCACATCCTAATTCTAATACTATGGGATTATTATTATTAAATACTTTCTCACGCCATTGGCCTTTCTTATCATAAGAGTTGTTCAAAAGTTCTTCACGTGTTGGCTGATAGACATTATGAAATGTCTCATTTTCTTTGAATCGTTTGAGCTTGTTTTTACTACCCACTTTTAAAATACACTAGTTTATTAATGCCGTAAAATTAAGGAAAGATTTTAGCTTTATATTTGATATTCATCTTTGTTTCAGAATAATTAAAAACAACTTTGTTTTTTGGAAAATAATGGTCGGAAAAAAATATTAGTAGCACCTCTAAATTGGGGTTTGGGCCATGCAACTCGGTGTATACCTATAATCAAAGCACTATTAGATTATAATTTTGAGCCTATAATTGCAAGTGATGGTGATGCTTTAGAATTATTGAAAAAAGAGTTTCCTGAATTAAATGCCATTGAACTGCCTTCATATAATATTACATATCCAAAAAAAGGGAAAGGCCTTAGAAAAAAACTGCTTTCTGATTCACCTCGTTTTATGAAAACAATAAAAAAAGAGAGAAGATTAATTAAGTTACTGGCAGAAACAGAAGGTCTATCTGGCATAATTTCAGACAATCGATTTGGTGTTAGGGCAAAAGATATTCCTACTATATTTATTACACATCAATTAAAAGTTTTAAGTGGTTCAACAACATGGTTGAGTACTAAATTACATCAAAATATCATTTCAAAATTTGATGAATGCTGGGTGCCAGATCATAAAGGAGCAAATAACTTAAGTGGTGATTTGGGGCATGGAACATTTGATAAAATACAATTAAAATATATTGGTCCGCTAAGTAGATTCCAAAAACAAAAAACCAATAAAATATACGATTTAATTGTACTACTATCTGGCCCAGAACCTCAACGTACAATTTTAGAACAGAAATTACTTAATGAACTTGAACACTTTAATGGAAATGTAAGATTCGTAAGAGGTTTAATCAAAAACTCACAGACAAAACAAACTCAAAATAATTTAACCGTATATAATTATATGACTACTCAAGAACTTGAGAAGTCTATAAACGAGAGTGCTTTAGTTTTGAGCAGATCCGGCTACACCACTATTATGGATTTAGCAAAATTAGAGAAGAAGGCCTTTTTTATTCCAACTCCAGGCCAATTTGAACAAGAGTACTTGGCACGTCGACTTAAGGACGATAAAATTATCCCAAGTTGTAATCAAGATGATTTTAAAATAGAAATGCTAAACTCTATTGAAGATTATTCAGGTTTTAAATCAAGTCCATTTCAAACAGACTATGAAAATCTATTCAGCCTTTTCTAGAGTAAAAGAGAACTCACTACCGACTCCAAGTTGACTTTCAACGTAGATTTTTTCTTCGTGTGCCTCAATAATATGTTTCACAATAGAAAGCCCTAAACCAGAACCTCCTTCTTTTCTAGAACCACTTTTATCTACTCTATAAAATCTTTCAAAAAGTCTTGGAAGATCTTTTTTATCTATACCCTCTCCATTATCAGTTACTCTAACTATAGCCTTGTTCTTTATTAGGTTTTCTATACTGACTTCGGTGGTACCCTTTTCTTGACCATATTTTATTGAGTTTACAATCAAATTTGTAAGTACTTGTTGAATCCTTTCTCGGTCTGCATAAACCATAATCGGATGGTTATAATCCATGTCAAAAGTTAGGGTGATTTTCCTTTTTGAGGCTTTCATTTCAAATAAATCAAAAACACCCTTTACTAATTCTACAATATCAAATTTTTCCTTGTTTAGGCTAAGATCACCAACTTCTAATTTAGTGATCATATCCAAATCTTTAATTATATAAATTAATCGTTCAACACCTTCGCTTGCTCTGTTTAAATATTTATTTCTGAGTTTCTCATCATCCATGCCACCATCTAACAAGGTTAAGATATAGCCTTGAACTGTGAACAATGGTGTTTTCATTTCATGGGAAATATTACCCATATATTCCTTCCGATATTCTTCCCTGACCTTAAGCGTTTCAATTTCTAATTTTTTATCTCGCGCGTACTTATCAATTTCTTTGGTAAGTGTTCCCATATCCGTAGTTATGGGCTGTTGTCTTAAGGATGCAGATTCTAAAAGTGTTAAATCATCATAGATTTTCTTAACTCTTCTGTAAATAAAACGTTCAACTCTATACTGAATAACAAAAAAACATACGATATAGCAAATGGGTGCAAAGAAGATCACCTGCCAATTAAAACTATGGTAATACCATAAAAAAACACTCACAAGGAGCGTTGTAAACATCGTTACGTATAACGATGTTATTGTAGCGAACTTATAGGTTTTCTTAAAATTACTTCCTTGCATCAATCAACAAACTTGTAACCAACGCCTTTAACAGTTTTAAAAGAATTATCGCCGATTTTTTCACGGAGCTTTCTAATATGAACATCTATTGTTCTTCCGCCTACAACAACTTCATTGCCCCATACTTTATCTAAAATCTCGTCGCGCTTAAATACTTTTCCAGGCTTGGTCACTAGCAAAGATAATAATTCAAACTCTTTTCGTGGTAAAGTTATTTCTTCACCCTTTTTGGTAATCTTATATTCTTCTTTGTAAATAACAAGGTCTCCGATTTTAACAACACTATCTCTGGTATTATCTTGTTTCTTCAAGCGTCTTAGCAGTGCTTTAACCTTACTAACGAGCACCTTTGGTTTAATTGGTTTTGCAATATAATCGTCAGCACCAGCATCAAAACCAGCAACCTGGGAATAATCCTCTCCCCTTGCTGTTAAAAAAGTTATTATTGTATCATTTTGGTTTGGTAATTCTCTAATCTTTTCACAAGCCTCAATGCCGTCCATTTCTGGCATCATTACATCCAAAATGATAAGATGTGGTCTATGTGTTTTGGCTTTCTCAACAGCTTCAATACCATTTTCACCAGTTATAATTTGATAACCTTGTGATGACAAATTATAACCAACAATTTCTAAAATATCCGGCTCATCATCAACCAATAGTATTTTTATATCCTTTTTCTTCAATCCTACAATAATGTTTTAAGATTTGTAAATATAAAATATATCTTTATTAAGTGTCATATATAGTAACAATTGATAACAATTCCCTAACATTGAATATTCGGTATTACATCCTTTTGAATAGCAATTTTTAAACAATGTTATGCTATTGTAAAATTGTAGGTTGTTAACAAAATTCCCTCCTTTTAATCATAAATAGTTCTTATATTTAAGGACTAATTTTATTTTAATCAATTATGAAAAAACTTTACTTTTTTTTAAGCGCTATTCTAATTTCAAGTCTTTCTTATGGACAAGATCTGATACTAACAGGAGTCATTGATGCTACTTTGCCAGGTGGCTCACCAAAGGCCGTTGAATTATATGCAACTGCCAATATACCAGACTTGTCACTTTACGGTGTTGGATCTGCTAATAACGGTGGAGGAACCGACGGATCTGAAGTACAATTATCTGGTACGGCATCTTTAGGAGATTTTATATATGTTGCATATGAAGCAAATGCTGGAGATTTTAATACATGGTTTGGATTTAATCCAGATATTACCCATCCATCTGCTACAAATGTAAATGGTGATGATGCTATAGAGCTTTTTTATGATGCCTCTGGAACCTTTTCTGGTGCAGAAACGGTAATAGATACTTTTGGAGATATTAATACCGATGGTACTAACGAGCCATGGGAATATTTAGACGGTTGGGCGTATAGAGTTGATGGTACTGGACCTGATGGTAGCACATTTACTCTGAGTAACTGGACCTATAGCGGAAAAAATGTTCTAGATGGTGAAAGTTCCAATGCTGGGGCTTCAACACCTTTTCCTAATGGAACTTATTCGACAACACCTAATACAGACCCTACTTTAAAAATAGCAGGAACTGATGCTCCTGCGAATGGCTCTTCTTTTACCGATGATCCTGAAACAGCAGTCCCAGGAAATGCTACGATTGATTTTGAAACAACTAATTTTACTGTAGGAGAACCTGGTACAGGTACACAAGGGGATGGATATATAGTATGGTCGATAGTGAACATAAATAACGCAGGAAATAATGACGGAGGTAATATTTATACAGCTAATGACGGTGTTGAATATGACATAACAGGTTTAATAGCTGGAGAAACTTATGATTTTACATCTGAGTTAGTTGACAATGCAGGGGCTTCCTTAAGTCCAGCAGTAATTTATTCGTTTACTATTACCATAGCACAATATAATAATGTTGCTAATTTAGGAGCATTGAGACTTCAAACTGTAGATCCTGATACCTATTACAGAGTTACTGGTCAAGTTATAAATACTGCAACCGATGCTGATACCGAACAAGTTATGTATTTTCAGGATGCTACAGGAGCAATTAAAGTTTTTGATGCAGATTACGAATTACAGACGTATAATATTGGAGATGCAGTTTCAAATATTAGAGGACGGTTAGAAATATTTAATGGGACCCTTCAATTTGTGCCGACATTCGCAGATTGGGGAACTCCAGACACAACAGGTAATACTCCATCAGCTCCTACAGTTGATATTGCAACAATAACTGCTAATTTAGACGACTATGAATCTGAATTAGTAAATATAAATGATGTAACTTTTGATCCAGCAGACGTGGGTAACAACTTTGTTGCTGCCATAGGTGGTACTGGAAATTACGATATTACAGATTCTTCAGGAACAATGATTTTTAGATCAGATTTTGGTACCGCAAATTATATCGGAACCCCAATTCCGTCTGGTAGCCAAGATCTAACCGTTATAGTTTCCCGTTTTTTTGGCACCGCTCAAGTAGTTGCAAGAAGCTTGTCAGATTTTACATTAGATTTGGAATCTTTTGAAATTGGAGAGTTTAATATTTACCCTAACCCAACAAACACTGGTAACGTAACTATAACGTCTACCAATAATGATGTGATGGATATTCAAGTATTTGATGTATTAGGTAAGCAGGTAATTAATCAAAGACTTTCAAATAACAATCTTAATGTATCTAACCTTAGATCTGGTTTATATATCGTTAAGATTACTCAAAACAATGCGTCAGTTACTAAAAAATTAGTTATTAAATAGTAGCATTGTTATAATGAAAAGCGCAACCTGATTGTTCAGATTGCGCTTTTTTATTTTCCATACTTTTGCATCATGCTATCAGATAATGAAATTTTTAAGATTAAATCAGAGGAGGAATTCGAATCTCTTGCCTTAGAGATTTTTAAATTTCAGTTTGATAATAATCCTGTTTATAGATCCTTTTGTGATTTGTTATATAAACATCCATCAGATGTTAATTCTATCTCAAAAATTCCTTTTTTACCCATCCAATTTTTCAAAACTCATGAGGTATTGAGTTCAAGAAAACAGCCTCAGAAGGTCTTCACAAGTTCTGGTACCACAGGAAATGTAACTAGTAAACATTTTGTCACAGATTTAAATATTTATGAGTCGAGTTTTAAAAAGGGATTTGAATATTTCTATGGCAATAATGATGATTATGCGATACTAGGTTTACTCCCATCTTATCTAGAAAGAGATGGCTCTTCATTGATTTATATGGTTGATTATTTAATTCAAAAATCAAATCATCCTAAAAGTGGTTTCTATTTAAAAAATCTTGATGAATTAGCCGAAACCATTCAATTCCTAGAAGCCCAAAAACAGAAGACTATTTTAATTGGTGTATCCTTTGCCTTATTAGATTTTGTTGAATCTCACAGCATTAAATTAAAAAATACCATCGTAATGGAAACTGGTGGTATGAAAGGAAGAAGGAAAGAAATGATCCGTACTGAATTGCATACTATCCTAAAAGAAGGATTTGGTGTAGATCACATACATAGTGAATATGGCATGACAGAACTATTAAGTCAGGCATATTCTAAAGGTAATGGTATTTTTGAATGCCCTCCTTGGATGAAGATACTAACTAGAGATACTGAAGATGCATTGACACTTCAGAAAACTAATAAATCAGGTGGTATTAATATCATTGATTTAGCCAATATAAACTCTTGTTCCTTTATTGCAACGCAAGATTTAGGAAAAGTGCATGACAGTGGTGATTTTGAAATTATAGGCAGATTTGACAATTCTGATATTCGTGGCTGCAATCTTATGGTTTTGTAAGGAATCTAAATTAAAACCGACCAATTGAGTGCTATGAAAAAGAAAGATTTTTCATTAGTTGATTGATTGGTTAGTTAATGCCCGAATTTTTTTCGGGCATTCTCTTTTTAGATAACTTTTAGAATGAAGTTTGTTTTTTTACCTCTACTTAAAATAATGTACTTGTCGTTAATAAGATCTTCTGAAGAAAGTTGGTAGTCTTCTGTAACCTTTACTTTATTTACAGCTATAGCATTTTCTTTCAATGCCCTACGTGCTTCTCCATTGGAGTTTAAAAAACCCGTTTTAGCAGATAGAGCACCTATCATATCTAAACCTTCATCAAATTCTGATTTTGATAGTTCTGCTTGCTTTACGCCTTCAAAAACATCGAGAAATGTTTTTTCACCTAAGGTTACAATATCTTCCTTAAAGGATTTACTGAATAAAATCTGAGATGCCTTTACTGCATTTTCATATTCTTCTTTAGAATGCACCATTACAGTAATTTCTTCAGCAAGTTTCTTTTGTAGTAATCTCATATGTGGCATTTCTGCGTGCTCCTTGATTAAATTCTCAATTTCATCTTGTGACAAAAAAGTGAAGATTTTAATATACTTTGCCGCATCTTCGTCACTAGAGTTTAACCAATACTGGTAAAATTTGTACGGTGAAGTACGGTTGGCATCTAACCAAACATTTCCACCTTCAGATTTACCAAATTTTGAGCCATCACTTTTTGTAATTAAAGGACAAGTTATTGCATAGCCTTTTCCATTTCCAATGCGTCTTATTAGCTCTGTTCCAGTTGTAATATTTCCCCATTGATCACTCCCGCCCATTTGAATAGTACAATCCCGATCTCTATATAAATGAAGAAAATCATAGCCTTGTACCAATTGATAGGTAAACTCTGTAAAACTCATTCCATCACTAGTATTTTCACTAGAAATTCTGTTTTTTACTGAGTCCTTTGCCATCATATAATTTACAGTGATATGCTTACCAACATCTCTTATAAATCCAAGAAAGGAGAACGCCTTCATCCAGTCATAATTATTTACAAGTTCCGCTGCATTAGGAGCGTCACTTTCAAAATCTAAAAAATGAGACAATTGTTTTTTAATAGCTTCTTGATTATGGCGAAGTGTTTTTTCATCTAACAAGTTACGTTCACTTGATTTTCCTGAGGGGTCACCAATCATTCCGGTAGCACCACCAACTAAAGCTACTGGCTTGTGTCCACAACGCTGATAATGCGCTAAGAGCATAATTGGAACAAGGTTACCTATGTGCAAAGAATCGGCCGTAGGATCAAAACCAACATATGCGCTTCTCATTGCTTCTGCAAGATGTTCTTCTACACCTGGCATACTATCATGTATCATTCCTCTCCACTTTAATTCTTCAACAAAATTCTGTCCCATTTTATAATAGTTGTGATTAAATTTTAGCAAAGATATGTTTCCACTTTTAAAGACAAAAGACAAATCTAAAAAACGTAATTTAGCATTATGATTTTAGTTACTGGAGGCACAGGATTAGTCGGTTCTCATTTGTTATTTAAATTGGTGAGTGACAATGAAAATGTGAGAGCAATTTATAGACGAGAAAAAACCTTAAAACGTGTTGAACACGTTTTCTCCTATTTTACTGATGAACCAGAAACACTTTTTGAAAGAATTGATTGGGTTGAAGCTGATTTAAATGATATCCCAAAATTACAACACGCTTTTATCGGAATTACTCATGTTTACCATTGTGCAGCTTTTGTTTCTTTTGAACCGGACAAGTACAAACTTCTTAGAAAGATTAACATTGAGGGTACGGCTAATATTGTTAATCTTTGCATCAGCCATTCAATTAAAAAATTGTGCTATGTGAGTTCTATTGCTGCTTTAGGACACACAGAAGATGAAAATGAATTAATAAATGAAAATACACCTTGGAATCCAGAGGAAGACAATAATGTTTACCGCATAACTAAATATGGTGCCGAACTCGAGGTATGGCGCGGCACACAGGAGGGACTAAATGCAGTAATTGTAAATCCTGGAGTGGTATTAGGTGCAGGACATTGGAATGGTGGTAGTAGTGGTCATTTATTTAGATTAATCTATGACGGAATGAAGTATTACGTTAAAGGCGTGGTAGGTTATGTTGACGTTTTTGATGTGGTTCATATTATGCATGGACTTATGAAAAGCGATATTAAAAATCAAGGTTATATTCTCATCTCGGAAAACTTGAGTTTTAAGGAGTTTCAATATAAAGTTGCTTCATATTTGAACGTTAATCCACCTAAAAAAGAAGCTAAATTATGGTTACTAAATATTGGATGGCGTTTGGATTGGCTTAATCATAAACTATTAGGAAAACGCAGGACTTTATCAAAACAAACAGCCAAATCCGCGGTTAGCATCACCAAATATGATAATTCAAAAATTAAAAAAGCACTAAATTTTGATTTTAAGACCATTGATGATTCTATAGACGAAGTTTGTAGTTTGTTTATAAAAGATTTAAGGGCTTAAGTTACTTTATTGACGTAGAATCTTTCGATACTTTTTTCTGTTCCCTTTTTTCTTTATTCAGCGCTTTTAATGAATCTCTCTTTCGTTTAGCTTCAACTTGTTCCTGTTTTTGTAGATCTTCAATCTCCTTCTTTTCTCCTTCTAATCGAGATTTTACTGATTCAACAATTGATGCATAATCCTCTGTGTCAAAGGCATAATAATTATTACTCTGAGCAAATTGAATACTGTCTATCTCATATTTAGTAAGTACATAATTTTCAGGCACCAGATTACGCTTTTCTAAAACTTTTCGATTAACACCTTTTGCCGCATTTATAATATAAAGGTCGTATAATATATCAGCCATCTTTTCTTTTGGGATAAGATTTGATGGTTTAGGTGGTCTATCTTTATTGTCACAAGACAAGAAAATTACCATCGTTAATATTAATACAACTGTCTTTTTTAACATACTATCTATTGAATGTTAGTCTCTGCCCAGCTTTAACGTCTAGAACTTTAAAATTATTATAAACCAACTCACCATTAACAAATGTATGTGTCACCCTACTTTTAAAGGTGTTCCCCTCAAATGGAGACCAACCACATTTATAAAGTATATTACTCTTATTTACTGTCCAAGGGCTTTTTAAATCTACAATTACCAAATCTGCAAAATAACCTTCTTTAATATACCCGCGTTTTTCAACGTCGAACAAAATAGCAGGATTATGACATGCTTTTTCAACAATCTTCTCTATGGAAATCTTACCCTTATGATGTGCTTCTAATAATGCTACAAGTGCATGTTGCACTAAAGGCCCACCAGATGGTGCGCTTGTATATGGATTATTCTTTTCTTCATTTGTATGAGGTGCATGATCCGTTGCCAGTACATCAATTCTATCATCCAACAATGCTTCCCACAATTTATCCCTATCCTTTGCTGTCTTTACAGCTGGATTCCACTTTATTCGGCTTCCTTTAGTCTTGTAATCTTCATCCGAAAACCATAAATGATGAATGCAAACCTCAGCTGTTATCTTCTTATCTTTAAGTGGAATTTTATTCGTAAATAAACTGGTTTCCTTACCTGTAGATAAATGAAATACGTGTAGCCTTGCACCTGTTTTTTTCGCTAAATCTATTGCTTTTGATGAGGATAAATAGCAAGCTTCTTCACTGCGGATAATAGGATGTAATTCCATTGGAATATCATCTCCATATTCATCCGTATATTTTTCAAGGTTTTTTCTAATTGTAGCTTCATCTTCACAGTGCACTGAAATTACTATATCAGTACTAGAAAAGATTTTCTCTAGAACTTCTGGATCATCAACTAGCATATTTCCTGTAGACGAACCCAAGAATAGTTTTAATCCTGCAACAGATTTTGGATCAACTTTTAAAATCTCATCCAAATTATCATTAGTACCACCAAACATAAACGAATAATTTGCATAAGAGGTCTTTGCTGCTATAGCAAACTTTTCCTCAAGTTTTTCTATTGTAGTTGTTTGAGGTTTGGTATTTGGCATTTCAATAAAAGAAGTAATTCCTCCCGCAATTGCTGCTTTTGATTCTGACTCAATATTTGCCTTATGAGTTAATCCAGGTTCTCTAAAATGTACCTGATCATCAATTAAGCCTGGTAAAACATAATTTCCTTCCGCATCAATCACTGTCATATCTGCGGATTTTACACTTATTGATGAATCTATCGCTTTGATTCTGTTATTCTCAATGAGAATATCACCTTCAAATATTATTCCTTCGTTAACAATTTTCGCGTTTTTTATGAGGGTATTTCGCTTCATGATATTATGACTTAGCAAATAAACTTTTTAATTTTAAACTAATAACTCCAAACACAGCTTCAGATATAATACTTCCACTCATCTTAGATTTACCTTGTGTTCTATCTTTAAATATTACAGGTATTTCAACAATTGTAAACCCTTTCTTGTAAGCTTTAAACTTCATTTCAATTTGGAATGCATAACCCACAAACTTTATTTTATTTAAATCTATACTTTCTAGAACTTCTCTCTTGTAACAAATAAAACCAGCCGTTGAATCATTTATAGTCATTCCGGTTATCATCCTTACATATTTGGATGCACCGTAAGACAATAAAATTCTTGACATTGGCCAATTTACAACAGTAATACCTTTTACATATCGAGAACCGACTGAAATATCAGCTCCATTTATAGCACAGGCTTCGTATAATTTAATGAGATCTTTTGGATTATGTGAAAAATCGGCATCCATTTCGAAAATGTAGCTATAAGATCGTTCTAAAGCCCATTTAAACCCTTCAATATATGCAGATCCGAGACCTTTTTTCCCCTTGCGCTCCAATAGGAATAAGGAATTTGAAAATTCCGTTTGTAGCTGCTTTACCTTTTTACCTGTATAATCTGGTGACTTATCATCAACCACCAATATGTGATATGCCTTATCTTGAGAAAATATAGCTCTTATAATAGACTCTATATTTTCAATTTCATTATATGTAGGAATAATTACTAAAGCGTCAGACATTAAATCAATTATTTGAAGTCGTATTTTAAGTATTCTTAAATTTTGACAAAAGTAAAGTTTTTAATGGATTATATACTGGAATTTGTTTATTTGATTATTGCCTATTTTAATCTGACAAATCCCACATTTTCTTCATAATTTAGCGACATGAGAGAATTTATAACATATGAATGGTTTACAATTTTTATTGTTTTAGCCCTAGTTTCAGTTGTTATAGCTAAATCTCTTCATAGCCTAAGATTTAATGATTTTCTTTATGTTGTTGGCAACTCAAAATACCTGAAAATCTATTCTAGGGATCAAAAATTCATTGATACGTTTGATGGGTTCTTATTTTTTAATTTCACAGTTTGTCTCAGTATATTTATATACTTCTGCTATGCTCAATTTGTTGAAACTATAGAATTTAATTTGATTTCCTTTTTGAAGTTAAGCTTTGCAATTGCTACTATATTAATTATTAAAGTTTTGGTGGAACGTCTAGTTGCAAGCCTTTTTGAAATTGACAATATTATAGATGATTATTTATTTCAGAAAACTACATTTAAAAATTATTCAGGGTTAATTTTATTAGTAGCCAACCTATTTTTAATTTATACAAATAGCGCTCCAGAAATTATCATAATCTCAGTAATTTGTGTCATTTGCTTATTGAATCTTATTGGATTTTACAGTTCGTTTAAAACCTATCAAAACACAATAAATCTTAATTTATTCTATTTTTTGTTGTATCTTTGCGCTCTCGAAATTGGACCTTATATACTTTTGTATAAGATAATTAGGGACTATAACGTATAAAACAAAGAAAGACGTATGAAAGTGAAAACAATTTTAGTATCGCAACCAGAGCCTAAAATAGAGAACTCTCCATACTTTGATCTCCAAGAAAGACAAAAGGTAAAAGTAGATTTTAGACCTTTTATACATGTTGAAGGAGTATCTGCCAAAGATATTAGACAACAAAAAATTGACTTAAGCAAGTTTACTGCAATAATCCTTACCAGCAGAAATTCTGTTGACCATTTTTTTAGAGTTGCGGAAGAAATGCGCTTTAAGGTTCCTGATTCTATGAAGTATTTCTGCCAATCAGAAGCAGTTGCTTATTACTTGCAAAAATATGTTGTGTATAGAAAACGCAAAATTTATGTTGGTAAACGTAATTTTGAAGATTTAACTCCATTAATCAAAAAATACAAGGAAGAAAAGTTTTTACTTCCTACAACTGACAAGGTAAAGCCTATTATCCCAGAAATTCTTGATAATCTTGAAGTGAACTGGATACAGGCCACTTTTTACAAAACCGTAATAAGTGATTTATCTGATTTAGCTGATGTGTATTATGACATTTTAGTATTCTTTAGCCCATCCGGAATTGATTCGTTATTTCATAATTTTCCAGATTTCAAACAAAACGACACGCGCATAGCTGTATTTGGTAACACAACAGTAAAGGCTGTAGAGAAAAAAGGATTAAGAGTAGATATTGCTGCTCCAACACCAGAAACACCTTCAATGACCATGGCATTACAGAAATATATTGATTCTGTAAACAAAGGGAAATAGGAAGAAGTTAAGAAATAAGAATACATAAAGCCCAATCTTTTGGTTGAGCTTTTTTGTTTTAAAACACAACTTGATAGGCTTTAATAGAATTAGTAGAATCTCTGGATTCACCCGAATCAATTACGTAAACATTTTCCGCATTTTTCAGAATTTTACTAAAACTTATAAATTCAGAATTAATAAAATCATCATATTCAATAATATTAGACTGTGGTAATTGATCTAATGAAACTATTTTATTTCTGTATGAATAATGATAAAGTATAATTTTATCTTCTTTTTTTTCTGTATTGCCTCTATCCTTTTGTTTAATCAACCTTCCATTACTGTCAATTGTTAGTGCAGATTTACAATTCTCAGTTGAGACATCTTTGGAAAAGTTAAACGTTTTAACCCAAATTGAATCACTCATTTTCTTTTCTGTTATAATCATTTGCCCCTTTGATGAATCAAAGTTTAAATAGATTGAATATTTCTTTTTAAATTGAGAAAACGATAGTTGAAGAGAGGCTAAAAATAGAACTAGGAAGAACTTATTTTTCATATTAATTTGAATAATTCAAGTCTTGTTATCAGTTCTAAATATATAAATAATTTATTATCAAACAATTAACAAATAAAAAAAGCGATTCTTTAGAATCGCTTTTTTTATTTATCGCACCTAAATTAATATGCATATCGCTGTGGGCCTCCACGTCTGATTTCTTCAGAAGCATAAGACTCAAACTTCTTAAAATTATGTCTAAAGGAATTAGATAATTTAAATGCCATTTTATAATAGGCGTCATCATCATTCCATGTAGTTCTTGGGCTTAAAACCTCAGTTGGGACACCAGGGCAGGTTCTAGGTTGTGCAACACCAAATACTGAATGTATATGATAATCTTCATAAGTATAATTACCCAAATCCCCATTTAGGGCTGCAGTAATCATTGCACGTGTATATTTTAACTTCATTCTTGTTCCAACTCCGTATGGTCCACCTGTCCATCCCGTATTTACCAACCAAACATTTACTCCTGCCTCTTTCATTTTTCTACTCAGCATGTCTGCATACTTTGTTGGATGTAGTGGCATAAATGGCGCTCCAAAACAAGCGGAAAACGATGGTTGTGGCTCAACCACTCCTGCTTCAGTTCCAGCAACTTTAGCTGTATAACCAGAAATAAAGTGATAAGCTGCTTGAGCTGGAGTCAGCTTAGAAATTGGAGGCAACACTCCAAAGGCGTCTGCGGTTAAAAAGAATATATTCTTGGGATTAGCTGCAAACGATGGTTGCTGTATATTGTCAATGTGATAAATCGGATAGCTTACACGTGTATTCTGAGTAATTGTGCTATCCATATAATCAACTTCACCATTTTCTTTAAAGATTACATTCTCTAGAATGGCTCCCGGTTTTATGGCTCTATAAATGTCTGGCTCCTTTTCCTCACTTAAATCAATAGCTTTCGCATAACACCCTCCTTCAAAATTAAAGATTGTATTCTCTTCAGTCCAACCATGTTCATCGTCTCCGATAAGCTTTCTATTTGGGTCTGTAGACAATGTGGTTTTTCCAGTTCCTGATAAACCGAAGAAGATTGCTGTTTCACCATTATCACCAACATTCGCAGAACAGTGCATCGGTAATACATTTTTCTCAACTGGTAAAATAAAATTCAATGCAGTAAAAATTCCTTTTTTCATCTCGCCAGTGTATGCAGAACCAGCCACTAGTGCAATTTTCTTTGTGAAATTAAGAATCGAAAAATTTCCTTGTCTTAATCCATGTTGCTCAGGGTTTAGACACTCATAACCTGGTGCACATAATACGAGCCATTCTTCTTCAAACCCATCGAGTTCTTCTTCTTCTGGACGCAAGAACATATTATAAATAAACATATTAGACCATGGATATTCTGTAACAGTTCTAACATTCATTTTATACTTTGGATCTGCACATACATATCCATCTCTTACAAAAAGCTCTTTCTCGCATAGATATTGCTCTATTTCACTTTGCAAAAAGTTAAAGTTTTCTGGTGAGATTGCTTTGTTAGAATCTCCCCACCATATTTTATCTTCAGTATAATTGTCTTTTACCAAAAACCTGTCTTCTGGAGAACGGCCGGTAAACTTACCTGTGTTTATTGCCAAAGTTCCATTATTGGTTTCACGGCCCATTCCTTTTTCAATGGTTATAGCCTGTAGATCTTTTGGTGAAAGTTGATAGTGAATTTGAGCATTTTTAATGCCATATTTATCTAACGAAATCGTTTTCGCTGATGAAGCATGGTTTGCCATAATTTTAGTATTGTTTAGGTCGCAAAATTATAATTTTATTTTATATAAATGGTCAAGAAACTCATTAATCGATATTACTTTTTATTATACCAATTAACATAATTAGCCAAGCAGAAATTAAAAATAATCCTCCAATAGGTGTTACCATAGCTATGATTTTAAAATCAAAACCTGTAAGTGTATTTGTTGCTAGGCCATAAATTGATCCTGAAAAGAAAATTATACCACCTAACACCAAGTAGAAAATACTCTTTTTAATCTTTTCTTTTACAAAACCTGTACCTCCAATAATTAAAAGTAAAAAGGCGTGATACATTTGGTACCTTACGCCAGTTTTAAAAGATTCTATTGCATTTTCATCAATCAATTTTTCTAATCCATGTGCTGCAAATGCTCCTAAAACAATTCCTAATAGCCCTAAAATTGATCCTGTAATTAAAATTGTTTTGTTCATAATTAAACTAGAATATTCATTTAAAATCCCTTTTGTATTTATTACATTCGTGCTATACAAAATTAGTCATATAAAGCCATTATGCGAAAGATTTTAATTATTGGTGCTGGTAAATCATCCTCTTATCTTATCAAATATTTAATAGATAAATCTATTACTGAAAATCTTAAAATTACTATTGGAGATATTAATGTAGAGAATGCAACGAAATTATTGGAAAAGGACGCACAAAATGTTGAAGTTATTCACCTGGATGTGTTCAATTCAAAATCACGAGAGGAGGCGATTAAAAGGGCTGATATTGTGGTATCAATGTTGCCAGCCCGAATGCATACCGAAGTCGCCAAAGACTGTATAACTTTTAAAAAACACATGGTAACTGCATCTTATGTTAGTAAGGAAATGGAAGCGCTAGATGCAGAGGCAAAAGCAAATGGTTTGATTTTTATGAATGAAATTGGTGTTGATCCTGGTATAGATCATATGAGTGCAATGCAAGTGATAGATCGCATTAGGGATAAGGGAGGTAAAATAATTCTATTCGAATCTTTTACTGGTGGTCTAGTAGCACCTGAGAGTGATAACAATCTTTGGAATTATAAATTTACCTGGAACCCAAGGAATGTTGTAGTTGCTGGACAAGGTGGTGCCGCCAAATTTTTACAAGAAAACCAGTTTAAATATATCCCATACCACAGACTATTTAGACGCACTGAATTTCTTGAAGTAGAGGGATTTGGTAGATTTGAAGCCTACGCTAATAGAGATTCTCTAAAGTACCAACACTCTTATGGACTTGATAATACTAAAACATTATATCGTGGCACAATGAGACGTGTAGGTTTCAGCAAAGCATGGCATGTATTTGTACAGCTCGGTATGACAGATGATAGTTATACTATAGAGGATAGTGCTAATATGACTTATCGTGATTTTGTTAATTCATTTTTACCATACAGCCCAACAGATTCTGTAGAATTGAAATTTAGGCATGCCTTAAAAATTGATCAAGACGATATTGTCTGGGATAAGTTTTTAGAACTAGACTTGTTTAGTGCCACTAAAATGGTAGAATTAAAAAAAGCTACACCAGCTCAAATCCTTCAAAAAATATTAATGGACAGTTGGACATTAAGCGAAGATGATAAGGACATGATCGTAATGTATCATAAATTTGGCTATGAAATCAATGGTGAAAAACGACAAATTGATTCTACTATGGTAGTTGTTGGAGAAGACCAAACTTATACCGCAATGGCTAAAACTGTTGGCCTACCTGTCGCAATTGCAACGTTGGATATTCTGAATAAAAAAATCACAACTCCAGGTGTACAAATTCCTATTTCGAAAGAAATATATACTCCAATTTTAGACGAGTTAAAGACTTATGGCATCGTATTTAATGAGAAGAAAGTGCCCTACTTAGGTTATAATCCTTTAAATCTCGAATAATTACATTTTGAAATCCTTTTCTTATTTTTAACTTTCAATTTTAAACAATATTTGCAATGAAGGTTAACGATAAGGGTATATTTATAGATGGTATTGACAAAAAGATACTAAGAGCTTTAATGTCTGACGCCAGAACTCCTATTCTGGAAATAGCTAGAGGTGTTGGTATATCTGGTGCCGCAATACACCAAAGGCTCAAAAAACTTGAAAAATCTGGATTACTTGCTGGTTCTAAGTTTATTATTAATCCTAAAGTATTAGGCTATACAACAATGGCGTTTGTTGGTGTTTATTTAGACAAAGCTGTGAGTAATCCTGATGCTGTAAAACAACTCCAAAAGGTACCTGAAGTTATAGAATGCCACTATACTACAGGAGAGTGGAGTATTTTTATTAAAATATTATCTAAAGACAATGAACATTTAATGCATGTTCTCAATTCCCAAATTCAGACTATAAAAGGAGTTTCGAGAACTGAAACCTTTATTTCCTTGCAACAACAGATAAATAGGCAGATAAAAATTTAAATAAAAAAAGCTCTGATTTCTCAGAGCTTTCATTTTTATTTACTTGTTTAATCCCTACCACCAAAGACCTGAAGCGCCCAATATAATAGTGAAGCTAGTGCACCAATCGCAGCTACTAAATAAGTCCTTGCCGCCCACTTTAAAGCATCTTCCGCGCCTTCATATTCTTGCTGATTCACCATATTTTTATTTTTTAGCCAAGCTAATGCTCTATTACTTGCATCATACTCAACTGGCAAAGTTATAAAGCTGAAAAGTGTAGCAAATCCCATAAATGCCAGTCCTGCTACAGCCACCCAATATCCTAATCCAACTCCGGCTGCAGCACCTAAAACCAAACCACCTATTACTAGCCATTGTGACATGCCAGACGTTACGCTTACAATGGGCACTAAAGCTGAGCGCATGCCTAACGCACTATACGCTTGTGCATGTTGTACTGCATGTCCAACTTCGTGAGCAGCAACAGCCGCAGCGGCAGCATTACGCTGATTATAAACCGCTTCACTTAAGTTTACTGTTTTATTTTTTGGGTTATAATGATCTGTTAATTGTCCTCTAACAGAAATTACCTCAACATCATAAATACCATTATCGGCGAGCATTTTTTCAGCAATCTCTCTACCACTCATTCCATTTTGTAATTGTCTTTTAGAATAAAAGGCAAACTTCTGCTTCAGTTTATTGCTTACTAACCAACTGACTAATGCAATTGCTCCAATTAATATATAATATCCAAACATATTTTTAACTATTAGTTATTGTAAAAATACTAAATGAATAACAAAAAATAAGCCAAATTTGAGTTAAGAAAATTTGTCAGGTTCTTCTAGCAAAGCAACTACTCTTCTTGATTTACAGATACATGAATTACTTTAGAATCTTTTAAGACAATTATTAATTCTTGAGGCTCTTCATCAAAAAAACTTGGTGGAGTACCTAATTGATAAATTAAAATATTTTTATCTGAAGATTCAGCAGTAACAGGTTGTCCTAAAATTTGAATTACCTCTTCTTTAGATTTATTGTCCAACAGGTCTTGCTCAATAATATTCTTTGCCATTTTATAGCGTTTACCAGGATTGCTTCGCCATTGCTCTTGATCAAATCGTTCTTCAAAAAGCCAAATAAGGGACATACTAATAATAAAGGCCAAAAAGAAAATCAATCCAATTTTATCGTTTCTTTTGAGCTTTATCATCATTCCTATTTTTCCGTCTATCCTACTATATTGACAATTTTTCCTGGTACAACAATCACCTTTTTTGGCGTACGCCCTTGAAGCTGTTCTTGTGTTTTTTCATAAGCCAAGACAGTCTTTTCAATTTCTTCCTTACTCATATCTAACGGTAATTCTAAGGTAAATCGCATTTTACCGTTAAAAGAAATTGGATAGTTCTTACTACTCTCCACTAAGTGGCTCTCATCAAATTTTGGGAATGGTGCAGTAGAAATAGAACCTGAATTTCCCAAACGCTCCCAAAGTTCTTCAGCTATATGTGGTGCATAAGGTGAAATAAGAATTAATAATGGCTCAAGAATATCCTTACTAGTGCACTTTTGAGCTGTTAACTCACTTACAGCAATCATAAAAGTTGAAACTGATGTATTGAATGAGAAATTCTCAATATCCTCTTCAACCTTTTTAATAGTTTTATGCAAGGTCTTTAAATTATCCTTTGATGCCTCCGCGTCATTAACATTCAGTCCATCTTGCCCAACATAAAGTTTCCAAAGTTTCTTAAGAAAACTATGTACACCTGTAATTCCTGCAGTGTTCCATGGCTTATATTGCTCTAATGGACCAAGAAACATCTCATAAAGCCTTAAACTGTCTGCACCGTATTGCTCACAGATCTCGTCTGGATTGACAACATTATATTTGGATTTGGACATTTTTTCAACATCGCGTTTAACCTTAAACGTACCATCTTCTTCACAAATAAAAACCGCATTTTTGAACTCAGTTCTCCAGTTTTTAAATGCTTCAATATCCAACTCGTCAGAAGCATTCACAAAAGACACATCAGCATGAATTCCATGAAACAAATCTGGATTAATTTCAACTCGAACAAGTTTACCTTTTTCTAAATTAATAGACTCTAATTCTTTTTTAATTTTTTGAACAAAGAGTTCCTTTTCTTCATCCGATTCCTTTAATTTTTCCAATTTATTACCAGACACAAAAACAATAAATTTATTTAATTCATTTTTGACGTCTTCTCCAACTGCTTCAAATCCAAAACTATCTAAGTTGATTCTATACGCAAAAGCACTCGTTCCAAGAATCATACCCTGATTGATCAGTTTCTTGGCGTATTCGTCATACGGCACAAAACCTTTGTCAAACATAAATTTTTGCCAAAAGCGTGAGTACAATAAATGTCCTGTCGCGTGCTCACTACCTCCTATATATAAATCTACTTGTTGCCAATAATTAATAGCATCTTGAGAGAAAATTTCTTCATCATTTTGAGGATCCATGTATCTATTAAAATACTGAGAACTTCCAGCCCAACCTGGCATGGTATTCAACTCTAATGGAAATACTGTTTCATTATCAATCTTATCATTATCTACAACCGAATTAGTATTTGTATCCCAAGCCCAAACCTTGGCATTACCCAAAGGTGGCTCGCCTGTTTCTGTAGGCAGGTACTTTTCAACTTCAGGAAGTGTGAGTGGCAAATACTTTACATCTATCATTTGAGGTAATCCATTCTTGTAATACACAGGAAATGGTTCGCCCCAATAACGCTGACGCGAAAAAACCGCATCTCTTAATCTATAATTGGTTTTGCCTTCTCCTTGCCCAATTTGCTCTAATTCATAAACAGCACGCTTAGTCGCTTTTTTATAATTTAAACCGTCAAGAAAATCACTATTACCAATCTTTACATTATCTTTTGAAGCAAAGGCTTCTTCAGAAATATCAACACCATCAAAAATATTTGGTATCGGAATATTAAAATGTTTAGCGAAATCATAATCACGTTGATCACCACAAGGTACTGCCATTACAGCTCCAGTACCATAGCTAGCTAATACATAGTCACCAATCCAAATTGGAATTGGTCTTTTTGTAAAGGGATGTTCTGCATATGCTCCAGTAAATACACCAGATATAGTTTTAACATCTGCCATTCTATCGCGTTCAGAACGCTTTGCAGTAGCTTCAACATAAGCATCAACATCTGCCTTTTGTTCTGATGTTGTTATTTGAGTGACTAATTCGTGCTCTGGAGCCAAAGTCATAAAGGATACCCCAAAAATAGTGTCAGGCCTTGTAGTAAAGACATCAATTTTGGCATCATAATCTTTAATATTAAATGTTACTGATGCTCCAACAGATTTTCCAATCCAATTACGTTGGCTTTCTTTTAATGAGTCTGTCCAATCTATGGTTTCCAATCCTTGTAATAAGCGCTCTGCAAAAGCAGAAATACGCATACTCCATTGCGTCATTTTCTTGCGGATAACAGGATGTCCACCACGTTCAGAAACGCCATTAATAATTTCGTCATTAGCCAAAACCGTACCCAATGCAGGACACCAATTTACTTCTGTTTCAGCTAAATAGGTTAACCTATATTTTAAAAGAATTTCTTGTTGCTCTTCAGAAGAAAAGCCTTTCCAATCATCTGCTGTAAAAATTTCGATATCATCGTCACATGCCGCATTTATTGTAGCATTCCCATCTGATTCAAATATCTCTACTAGAGTTTCAATATTCTCAGCTTTATCACTGTCATAATTATACCAGGACTCAAACAGCTGAATAAAAATCCATTGCGTCCACTTGTAATATTTAGGATCTGAAGTACGCACTTCTCTACTCCAATCAAATGAAAATCCTATTTGGTCTAACTGTCTGCGATAGGTCTTAATATTTTCTTCGGTTGTAATACGAGGATGTTGCCCAGTTTGTATAGCATATTGCTCAGCAGGCAAACCAAAACTATCATAGCCTTGAGGGTGCAAAACATTGAAACCTTTATGACGCTTATAACGTGCATAAATATCACTAGCAATATAGCCTAATGGATGACCAACATGTAAACCTGCACCACTTGGATAAGGGAACATATCCAAAACATAATATTTTGGTTTACCTGAATTATTTTCAGCTTTAAAGGTTTGGTGATCCGACCAATACTTTTGCCACTTTTCCTCAATCTTGTTAAACTCGTATCTCATTACCGAAATTTCCTTGAAATAAGGTGCAAATTTAGTGGTATTACAACACAATTAAAAACTAAACGTTGTAATACTCTAGATAACTAAATTGTTTTTTATTTTTACAGCATTAATCCGTTTTATATGGCCTCATCCTTTGACAAATACCAAAAGCGAAAACTTATTTCATCATATATCTCTGTGGTGATAAGTATTGCCTTGGTACTTTTCCTATTAGGATGTCTTGGCCTACTGGTTATAAACGCCAAAAAAGTAGCTGACCATTTTAAAGAACAAGTGGTTATGACTATATATTTAAATGATACTGCAAAAGATGTCGAAGTTAATCAGTTGAAGAAAAGCCTAGCCATGGCAGATTACTCTAAAGAAGCACTTTATGTTTCAAAAGAAGAAGCTGCTGCTCTTATGAAAGCTGAAACAGGAGAAGATTTTATGGATTTTGTAGGATATAATCCACTTAAAAACTCCATCGATGTGTATCTGAAAGCAGATTTTGTAACCACTGAAAAGCTGACTGAAATTTCTGAAGGCTTGTCTAACAAATCATTCATTGAAGAAATTCGATACGATAATGACTTAGTAGAATTGATGAATGATAACGTTAAAAAAATAACCTTTTGGGTACTAATAATCAGTGGTGTTTTTACAATAATTGCCGTGCTACTGATCAATAGTTCTATTCGTTTAGCGGTTTACTCAAAACGGTTTATTATTAAAACCATGCAAATGGTTGGCGCAACAAAGAGTTTTATTAGAAGGCCTTTTATTTGGAAAAGCGTACAACTTGGAATAATTGGTGCTATTGTGGCATTAATTGGTATGGCTGTTGTCTTATATTACCTCGATTTAACTTTCCCAGAATTAGAATTACTCAGAAATACTATTCTGATCATTGCACTTTTTATTGGCATTTTTCTACTTGGAGTAATTATAACTTGGATCAGCACTTTTATAGCTACACAACGCTTCCTAAATCTGAAGACAGATCAATTATACTATTAATTTTAGTGTAATAATTATAAAGTCTTTACGTTTTTATTGAAAACCACCAAACATGAAAAAAGCGTTAATGTCAACCCTAATTGGTTTATCGTTAATTGCCCTTTGCTTCTTAATGTTAAAATCGTGCATTATCCAAAATCCATCACCAGAAGATTGCGTCGTAGTTGAAGTAAAAATTACCAAAATTACCGAAGGTGGTGTAAAAGATATTGTATTCCATGATGACGGTACAGATTTCTATTATATTAATCGTGGCTTAGAAAGAGGATTAAATTTAGATTCTCTTAAGACAAAAGTTTTAAATAAAACTGTTACTTTGCACTTGGCTAAAGTTTTGAGTGGTATTACCTCAGAACACATTTCTCAATTAGCCATTGGAGATGAAATAATCTTTACAGAATTTAAAAACTGATGGGAGAGCAAAAACGAAAAAAAGAGTCTCAAGCCGAATTTATTTTTGGTAAGAAAAACTATAAATGGTTGTTCATTGGGCTAGGTTTTATTGTATTGGGATTTATCCTCATGGCAGGTGGTGGAAGTGATGATCCTAATGTATTTGATCCCTCAATTTTTAGTTGGAGACGTATCCGATTAGCGCCAACTTTAGTTTTAATTGGTTTTGGAATTCAGGTATATGCTATTCTTTTAAATCCTGACAAAAAGAAATCTAAAGGGAAGAAATAAAGTCTTCTGTTAATTGCCCTAGATATAACTTTGTGTTTTTTAAGGCATCTTCTAAACTATTAGCCTTTTCCATTATTGTACTACTATAATTAATCCCCATTTCATTAATTTCTATTGGATCTAAAGCTGTACTACCACAAAATGAAGCTACCTTAATATTTTGCTTTTTAGCCACCTTTATAACACCGCTTAAAGCCTTACCAGATAAAGTCTGTTCATCTAATCGACCTTCACCAGTCAGTATCCAATCTGCCCCCTTGACATTAGTTTTAAAATTGGCTATTTGCATAATTAATTCAATCCCAGAAATTAGTTCTCCATTTAAGAAAGCCACAGTTCCAGCTCCCATACCACCTGCTGCACCAGCGCCCTCAATTTCTTGAGTTGATAAATGAAAAAAATCATCTAATACAGTTGAAAATTCTCGTAAACCATTATCTAAATGATCAATTTCAGAAGGACTAGCACCTTTTTGTTTTCCATAAATATGTGCTGCGCCTTGCAGGCCATACAAAGGGTTTTTTACATCACATGCAATCTGAATTTTTACATTAGCCAATCGCTTATCTACTTGAGAAGCGTCAATTCTTTTTACTTCCTTTAGATTTCTACCAATGGGCTTTATTTGATTATCGATTTCATCAAAAAATTGATACCCGAGTGCTGTAGCCATTCCAATTCCACAATCGTTAGTAGCACTTCCTCCAATTCCCAAAATAATATGCTGAGCTCCTTTACTTAAAGCATCAAGAACCAATTCTCCAGTACCATACGTGCTGGTATTCATACAATTTTGATCTTCAGGTTTGAGAAGCTTTAAACCGGAAGCTTCAGCCATTTCTATAAATGCAACTTTGCTAGAGTCTGAAAACAAATAAGTGGCTTCAACTGGTCTAAATAATGGGTCGTTTACTTGAATTTTAATGGTCTCTCCAGACAAATAAAAATCAATAACCTCAATAGTACCATCACCACCATCTGCTAGAGGCAATCTTATGACCTCAGCTTCAACATGTTTGTGAATAATTGGTTCTACAATATCACAAAATTCCATGCCAGAAATTGAACCTTTATATTTATCTGGTGCTAGGACTATTCGCATGGTATTAACCTAAAATTGACGGTAAGAAATAACTGAATACCAATATTAAAACAAAAAAGGAAAGTAAAATGACACTTTCTTTCTGCATAAATTCCTTAGCATTAAACCTATATTGTAACTCCATTTGTTTAGCTGGCACTTTACTGGTTAACTTACTTACTATAACTGCAATTATTACTGCAATTACAAAACCGGTTAGATTGTACCATATCCAGAATAAATCTGGAACATTTGAAACACCAATATCTGCTAAAGCCTGGTGAATTGAAGTATTTCCTGAATAGAAATTTCCTTGATTAAAAAGATATACCAATTCTGGTAAGTATTTGAATACTAAATTAACCACAACAGAGGTAATAATGGCTACGTTCATGCCAATATGGTTTACCTTTTTGAAGAAAATTGCTAAAATAAACGCTGCCAATATTGGTCCAAAAAAGAGCGAGGAAATGGCATTAATCATTTCAATAACCGTACTCTGGCTATTGCCAAATAAATAGGCTGCTAAAATGCACACAGATCCCCAAAAAACAACTAAGCCTTTAGAAATAATCATATATTTCTTACCGCTTAATTTTTTTTCGCCACTATTAAAAAAATCTTCAATCGTAACCGCACTCAACGAGTTTATAGTTGAACTCAAAGATGACATTGCTGCAGACATAACACCAACCATAAGGATACCTATTAATCCATTAGGTAAATAATTGGTAATAAAAACAGGAATCATCAAATCTGGTTTAATCCCAGACTTTGCAAATTCTCCAGGATAATGAATACGTGTAGTCTCTTTTATGCTTTCATAAAACTCTGGAATATTACTAACCAAATAACCGATTATTAAACCCATGATACAGTAAACCAATACTACAGGAAAACGCAAAAGTCCGTTTGCCATTAGAAGTTTTTTTATTGTCCCTTCATCTCTCGCTGATAGTAGCCTTTGAGCCTGTGTTTGATCTGTTCCGTAATAGGATAAATACAAAAAGAGTCCACCTAAAAGCATTGGCCAGAAACCGTATTCATCGCCACTAAAAAATCCAAAATTATCCAAGTCAATAACCTGTAGTCTTTCAGTGTCAAAGCCTGTAAATGTTCCTGTATCTTTTAATAATGAATAACCAACAATTAGACAAATTACTAATCCTGCAAAAAGAATAATCATTTGTATAGCATCTCCCCAAACTACAGCTTTCATACCACCTTGATAGGAATACACAAGAGTAACAACACTAATTATTATTAATGTATAATGAAAACTTATGCCAACGACTGCCTGAATAATTAATGCCATAGTAAACACCATAACACCTGTACCCAATGCCCTACTTATTTGAAAAACAACACTTATTAATTTTCTTGTTGATTTGGAAAACCGCTGTTCTAAATATTCATAAATGCTAACAATGCCAGATTTATATAAAGGTGGAATAATAAAAAACATAATCCCAATCATTGCCAGAGGTACAGCGAACTCAAAGGTGAGCCATTTCATGCCACCATTAGCCTTTAAACCAACAAAAGCAGGTGCCGAAATAAAACTTATAGCAGACAACTGTGTTGCCATGGTTGATAAGCTCAACGGAAACCAACCCAAACTTTTACCACCTAAGAAATAGTCTTTGGAATCTTTATTATCCTTAAAGAAATAGCCCATGGCAATAAAACCTATGAGATAAATAGCAATTACGGTATAGTCTAACCAATTCATAATAATTTATTTTTCGTTTAATAAGTCTAATGTTAAGGCGGCACTCCACGAAAAATTCTTACCTCCATAAGCAGCGTTTTCAAACTGATCCTTTCGTGCATCAAAATATTCGTAAAAACCATGCTTCTCAATATAGTTGATGGTTTCTTGTTTTAATCGTTCAGCCAATTCATAGTACTTATATCTTTTTAGCCCTTTATAAATCAACCAATTTAGGTTTATCCAAACTGGTCCTCTCCAATACTTTTTAGGATTGAATTGCTCACTCTTTGGATCAAAAGAGGCACAAAGAAATAAATCTTCACTTCCAAAATTTTTCAACAACCTATGTGCTAATTTATTCGCTCTACCTGTATTGGGTATACCAGCAAAAAGAGGTGTAAATGACGAAGATGTAGTAAATGCAATCTGCTTTTGATTTCTTAAATCATAATACACATATGAGCCTAATTCTTCATTAAATAATTTTGCCTCAAAACTATCCTTAGCTTTATTTTGCCAGGACTTTAATACCTCAACCTTATCCTCATTGCCTCCGAGAATATGATATAATTCAATCAAGGCCTCATTAGACTTTGTTAGTATGGCGTTAAATAGTGGATCCTGAACTAAAAATGGTGATAAATCAGCGATTTTTGCATCATCATAATTATGTGCTTTTGCTATTTCTAATAAATGTAAATAGCAGTCGTATTCTCTATTAGTAGGCCTTTGAGAAGCATCAACATGAGTAGTATCTTTTCTTTCATATTTGTATTTAGGAGGATCCATTGTCTTCCAAATTTCATCCCAAATAGGAGAATTATCAGTGCCAGATTCCCAGTTGTGATAGATATATACTAGGCCTTCATCATGTGGATCTCTATACTTATAAAAATGCTCATGATTCTTAAATATCTTATCGATATTTCGTCTTATGAATTCTAACACATCCTGCTTATCTCTGGCTATATCATAGATTTCTTTTAAAACAAATCCCAATACTGGTGGTTGTGTAATTCCTGTGGTCTTTATAGTTTTTGGTGAAGAAGGATGTAAATCTGATCTGTGGTAATCTGGTCCAGGGAAATAGGTATCACTTTCATTATGAAAAATTATATGTGGAATAAATCCATTTTCCCACTGGCCACTTAATAGTGATTCAACTTCTCGCTTAGCCTTCTCAATATCGTAATGTGCATAACCAATAGCTATAAATCCAGAGTCCCAGTGCCACTGGAATGGATATAATCCTTCGCACGGAATTGTAAATCCTTTTTCTTCATTAAAATTAGAATTAAGCACCTTTTTAGCGCCTTCAATTAGGTTGGTTTTATCCATGAAAGAAAATTTGGATCCTGGTTGTTGGTTATATTAGTTAGTTCCTATAAAATTAAAATAAAAATTAGGATTAACGATTTTAGGATCATTTGCTTTGAATCTTGTTTCTAATTGATACTTTTGCTCCATGGAAGTAATTGATGCAATTATTTTAGGAATAATCCAAGGACTTACAGAGTTTCTACCTGTTTCCTCTAGTGGTCATTTAGAATTAGGAAAAGCTATATTGGGTGATAATTCATTACCAAAAGAGAGTTTACTTTTTACCGTTGTACTTCATTTTGCGACAGCTTTAAGTACCATCGTTGTTTTTAGAAAAGACATTCTCGAAATCATTAAAGGAATTTTAAAATTTGAATGGAACGAGGATATGAAGTTCATTTCTAAAATTGCTATTTCTATGATTCCTGCCACTATTATAGGTGTATTTTTTGAAGAAGAATTAGAACTATTATTTGGTGGTCAAATAGCACTTGTAGGTTTTATGTTAATTATTACGGCCTTACTTCTATATTTAGCAGATAGAGCAAAAAATACAAACAAAAGCGTATCCTTCTCAAATGCTTTTGTAATTGGTATATCACAGGCCATAGCAATATTACCTGGCATTTCGAGATCTGGAGCAACAATTTCTACATCGGTATTATTGGGTAATGACAAAACAAAAGCAGCACGTTTTTCTTTTTTAATGGTAGTACCTTTAATTTTTGGGAAAATTGCAAAAGATATTCTGAGTGGTGAACTAACTTATGAAAGTTCAAACTTTTTACCACTGAGTATTGGATTTGTTGCGGCCTTTATCGCAGGATTATTTGCTTGTACATGGATGATTGCCTTAGTGAAGAAAAGCAAGCTAACCTATTTTTCTATCTATTGCGCTATTGTTGGCCTAATAGCTATAATTTGGGCGGTGAGCCAATAAAACTAATTTCATTTAATGTTTACTGCAGAAGATTTTAAGAATGGACAGGTGTTGTTAATAGACAAGCCTCTTGAATGGACTTCTTTTCAAGCAGTGAATAAATTAAGGTGGGCAATTAGAAAGGCATTCAGCATAAAAAAGATTAAAGTTGGTCATGCTGGTACTTTAGATCCTTTAGCAACAGGTTTATTAGTTATTTGCACAGGTAAAATGACCAAGCAAATAAACATCTTTCAAGGTCAAGAGAAAGAATATACAGGCACATTCACTATTGGAAGTACTACACCTTCTTTTGATTTAGAAACCGAAATTGACAAAACCTATCCTACTGACCATATTACAGAAGAACTTATTCATTCTACAACCAAAAAATTCTTAGGAAATATCGACCAATTCCCTCCAGTTTTTTCTGCTATTAAAAAGGATGGTAAACGATTATATGAATTTGCAAGAGCTGGTGAAGATGTTGAAATTAAATCTAGACAGGTTGAAATTAAAGCATTTGAGATAACAGAAATCGATGGTTTAAAATTACATTTCAGAGTAGTCTGTAGCAAAGGAACTTACATACGATCCTTAGCAAATGACTTTGGAAAAGCCATAGATTCTGGCGCACATTTATCTGAACTTAGGCGAACTCGCATTGGTGATTTTAAAGTTGAAAATGCTCTTACAATTGATGAATTTATTAATGAATTGCCTCTTCATCAATAAGTGCGCAAATACTATTCAAGAACCAACTAGCCTTAAATTTCGTATATTCAATTACAGTTGTATATAGTCATTATGAATTTAATCGATAAACATAAAGCTGCAATTATCACATTCCTGTTATCAGGAATTGTGGTTCTAAGTTTGTTTACAATTCAATTAAAGCAAAAAGGTTCTCTAATATCAGAAAGCTTTTATAAAATAGAACCTGAAACAGAAGAGGAAAAATTAATTGAGGAATTTGAGAAATTGAAAGGACCTTCAACCAATAAGGCTTTTAATGAAGATCAAGAATTCAAGGAGATGATGCGCAACTTCAAAACCTTAGCATCAAACGATTTTCAGCGAACCACCAAGGAACTTGACAATACTGATAATACCAAAGACTTAATTGAAGAAAGAAACATAAATAAGTCTATAAATGACAATAATGCTTATGCATTAAATAATGCAGAAACCGATTCTTATAAAGCATTACAGGAAAAACTGAACAAACGCCTCAAAAACCAAAAAATAGCTGATGAGCATGCCAATAGAAGAAGCACATTGACTTATTCGCTAAAGGGTCGTACTTTGGGTTATTATCAAATACCGAGATACCTTTGTGAAAGAGGTGGAAAAATTGTTGTTTCCATCAGAGTGGATGAAAAGGGTAATGTGTTTGATGCTTATATAAACGGATCTTCAAATTCAAAAAACCAATGCTTAATTGATCATGCCATTGACTATGCCAAGTCCGTACAATTTGACGCTTCAGATCGTACAGATCAACTTGGTACAATAACATTTTTATTTAAAGGAAAAAACTAGTTTAACCTAAAAGTTTAACCAAATCTTGTATTGTAGATTGACCTTTATCCTTATTATACCAACGTTGTAAATCTTCTTTAAATTCTGGTGTTAATTTACCATGTTTTGCCTTATAATCATTCACCATATCAGTTGCAACAGTAGGTCGTGGCCCAAACGTATTGACAACTTCATTCGAAGATTTGTCTATCATTATTAACTTAGGTATGGCGCGTCCTCCATTGGTCAAAAATTCATTCATTAATGCATCATTCCCATCACGCAACACAATTCTATAGTCAATATTATCATTTAATTCTGCAACTTTATGAATTACAGGCATAATATGGGCTGCATCTCCACACCAACTCTCGGTAATAACCAACCAAGTAACCTTTTTATTATAAGACTCAATTGCTGTCTTTGTTTCTTCCGAAAGTTTTACGGTTTTATCCCAACGCTTCATTCGTCTATCGTTAAGCATTGTATAATTAGCTAATGCTTCCGTTTTCTCGTTGCCAGTTGTTGAATTTTCTGCAACAAGGTTTACAACCAAATCTCTGTATTCGTTGTAGCTAATACTATTATTTAAGCTATCTTTAATTATATCGTTTATCATTAATTTATCTAGTACGTCCATAGTGTAAAATTACGGTTATGTTGCGATTTATTTTGCAACAGTTGTTACATTAGTAGTAAAGAATTTAAAAACTTACAAAATGGAAAAACACAGATGCGGATGGTGTGTAGGCGACCCATTATATGAAAGATATCATGATGATGAATGGGGTGTTCCTTTATATGATGACAATAAGTTGTTTGAGTTTTTGATATTAGAAACTTTTCAAGCTGGCTTAAGTTGGATAACTGTTTTAAGGAAACGTGAAAATTTTAGGAAAGCTTTTGACAATTTTGATTATAAAAAAATAGCAAATTACAAGCAATCAAAGATTGATGCATTACTTCAAGATGCAGGTATTATACGAAATAAATTAAAAGTGAAAGCAACTGTCACAAATGCCCAAGCCTTTATAAATATCCAGAATGAATTTGGTTCATTTTCAGACTATATTTGGGGTTTTGTTAATAGAAAGCCAATTAAAAACAACCTTAAGAATCATAAAAATGCACCA
Source organism: Winogradskyella vincentii (assembly GCF_020166345.1). Taxonomy (GTDB): domain Bacteria; phylum Bacteroidota; class Bacteroidia; order Flavobacteriales; family Flavobacteriaceae; genus Winogradskyella; species Winogradskyella vincentii. The sequence goes on from NZ_JAIUJS010000001.1 coordinate 643,979, forward strand.
GCAAACACTGCTCTGAGTGATATGATAAGTAAGGATTTGAAAAAACGTGGTTTTAAGTTCGTTGGGACAACTGTAGTATACGCTCATATGCAAGCCACAGGAATGGTAAACGACCATGAAATGTCTTGTTTTAGATACAGCGAAGTCTGATAAACTACTTTAAATATTTTAAAAATTCGGTTCTAGAAATATGCTTAGCACCTAAACTTTCGAGATGTTTAGTGTGTAATTGACAATCTATCAATTGGTACTCATTGCTTTGAACCAAGGCTATAAATGCTACTTTACTTGCATTACTAACTTTAGCAAACATACTTTCACCACAAAAGACTTTATTATTTAAATCTATACCATATAGACCTCCTACCAATTGCATATTTTCCCACACCTCAATAGACTTTGCATATCCTAATTCATGAAGTTTAATAAATGCACCAATCATTTCCTCAGTAATCCATGTTCCTTCTTGACCTTCTCGCTTGGCTTGAGCACAATTATTGATTACTTCAGTAAATGCTTTATTATAAGTTACCTTAAATTGCTTTTTACGTAGAACTTGTTTCATACTCTTTGAAACCTTTAAATCTTCAGGATATAATACAAATCTGGGATCTGGTGACCACCAAAGAATTGGATCATCAGCATCATACCAAGGAAAAATACCGTGAGCATATGCATGAAGGAGTCGCTCTGAAGAAAGATCACCACCAACAGCAAGTAAGCCTTCCACAGAAGCCTCGCTTACATCAGGAAATTCAATTTTTTGGTTTAAAAAGTACATTTTACTTGCTATAATACGGTTTTTTCATTGTTTTTGTTGTTAAATAGGGCGTTTGACTTTGATAGTAACTTAATTTTATTGATATTTGACTTGACCTTTATTTATAAATTTTTGTTCATCATTGCTTTTTTTTAAGTTTGTTTGTAAAGGTCAAAACCTAAAACCACAACATTAAGTCCTGACTAACCATCAGGACTTTTTTATTTTAAAAATAAAAAAGACTTGTTTACAAAAAACAAGTCTTCATTATTTATTACCTAGTATTTTTACTAAAACGGTAAATCGTCGTGGTCTTCTTCATTTAAGTCTGTTACAGGCTCAAAAGCATCCGTTGGAGGAACAGGTGGCATATCTGCATTACCCGCTTCTTGTTGTAACGCCTCAATTCTCCATCCTTGTATAGAATTAAAATATTTAGTTTCTCCTTGTGGATTTACCCATTCTCTACCTCTTAAATTAATGCTGATCTTAACCTGTTGCCCTATTTGAAAATTATTTAATAATTCCGACTTATCCTGAACAAACTCTACCATAATATGTTGTGGGTATTGCTCTTCTGTAGTTACGACAACCTCACGTTTTCTAAACCCATTACTACCAAAAGTCTGTGTCTCTCCAATCACCTTAATTCTTCCTTGTACTTCCATTTTTTACTTAATCTATGTTATTTTAATATTGATTTTTAATTGAGTTTACGAAAGTAATAACTTCCATGCACTTTCTACATCCCCATAACTCAAATAATTTTGAGCTAGCTTATGTTTTTTTCTGTGAGAGGTGTTTTTTATGTCTGGATAGCGTTCACTAATATGATTAATAAAGCTACTGACCTCTTCTTTACTTGGTAACGCCTCTACATTTGCCAACATACCAAGATTATTCCCTGTTAAGATCATACTGTTTTTGACCTCTTCTGGCATAGCATCTACACCAATTCCCATTGTTTTTAATGGCTTCGGGATCTGAAAAAATCCTTTTTTTGCTCTACTATAATAACTTCCTCCTGCTCTAGCAACCAAGTCTAGCGCTTCTTGGTTAATTGAACCATCACCATTTAAAACTTCTTCTGCAACATGAAATTTCACAACTTCACAAATAATTAAATTACCTGCACCACCTTCCTTACCTAAATATACTATATCATTGACCTTACATTCTAACTGCACAGGAGATTCTGCAACTCTAAATGGTTTTACCTCTTCTGAAGGCAACATTGTTAATCCTGCTTTATCAAATTCATTGACACCTTCTGGATATTCAGTACTAGTCAGTGACATTTGATGTACCAAATCATAATTAACAACATTTATAACAACTTCTTTAACCTCTTCTGCATTGGTTAATGTATGTTTAACCGTATTATCTCTAACTCGTCTTGCCGGAGAAAAAATTAAAATTGGAGGATTAGTACTAAATACATTAAAGTAACTAAAAGGTGATAAGTTAGGGTTTCCTTCAGCATCAATGGTACTCGCAAAAGCAATGGGTCTTGGAGCTACCGAACTCAACAAATAACTGTGTAATTTAGCTGTAGTAAGGTCCTTAGGGTTTATTGAAATCATATAGCACTCTGATTTTCAGCAAATATAAATATATTGAACCTCAGGCGAAAGTGTTTTATACAATAACAGACACAATATTATTAACAGAAATCCATTATATTTAAAAATGAAATTGCACTAGCCAATGTTTAGTACTAACCGTAATGTAATCCGTTGGATTATCATAGTTTCTTCTTTTATAATTATCTCTCTTATTCTTTGGAATACCTACACATTCTTTCAAAAATTTAAGGCCGAAGAACGAGTGAAAATGAATACTTGGTCAGTTGCCCAAATTGACTTTATAAAAAACATAGACGATTTAGACAAGGATGTTAATAATGTAACATCTCATGTGCTTACAGAAATGACAACGAGCACACCAATGTTAGTAATTGATGCAAATGGTGAAGTAAACAATTACATCAATATTGAAGAATCTAAACTAAGCGACTCCTTAAAAGTTCAGAAAATAATTAAAAAGTTCTCTAATGAAAACCAACCTATTGAAGTTAGAGTCGGTAAAGAAACTATACAGACCATTTACTACGGTAACTCTCCATTACTAAATAAACTAAAATACTACCCGCTTGCACTCTTATTAATCATATTATTATTTGCAGCTGTTGTGTATTTCTTTTACCGAAGTTCTAAGAATGCCGAACAAAATAAACTTTGGACAGGTATGGCAAAAGAAACGGCTCATCAAATTGGCACACCTTTATCCTCTCTTGTTGGTTGGGCCGAAATATTAAAATCTGAAAATGTTAAGCAAGAATATATTACTGAAATTGAAAAGGATATCAGCAGATTGCAAACCATTACTGAACGATTTAGTAAAATTGGTTCTGCACCCACATTAAAAAAGACAGATATAATTGAAGCCACAAATTCATCTTTTGAGTACTTACAATCACGTTCCTCTAAACTTGTGAATTTTGAAATTCAAAGTTTAGAAAAAGAAGTTAACGTTAATTTAAATCCCCAACTCTATAGTTGGACCATTGAAAATCTTGTAAAAAATGCAATTGATGCCATGAAAGGAAAGGGAGATTTAAAACTAAACGTTTCTCAAAACGAAAAGCAAGTCTTAATTAATATATCTGATTCTGGTAAAGGAATACCTAAGAATCAATTTCAGAAAATATTCGAGCCTGGTTATACCACAAAAAAGCGTGGTTGGGGTCTAGGTCTATCTCTAGCTAAACGTATTATCGAGGACTATCACAATGGAAAAATAAAAGTACTTAAATCGGAGATTGGAAAAGGAACCACAATCCAAATTTCACTTAAGACGGTTTAGTCTATTTCATTATAATATTTTGCAATTAAACTTGCGACCACTTCAAATTCTGTAGAAGATAATTTTTGCTTAGTTGTAAACCTTGCATTTTCCATATTGTGCAAGGGTATTAAATGCACATGAACATGCGGTACTTCCAATCCAATAACTGACATACCAACCCTTTCACATGGCACAGCCTTTTCTATTGCCATAGCAACCTTTCTTGAAAATTCCATTAAACCCAAGTAGGTCTCCTTATCTAGATCAAAAATTTTATTGATTTCTTTCTTTGGAATACATAAAGTGTGTCCCTTGGTGTTCGGGTTAATATCTAAAAAAGCATAAAATTCTTCAGTTTCTGCGACTTTATATGAAGGGATTTCGCCTTGTATAATCTTTGTAAATAATGTTGCCATATTATAAATATAAAAAGATTCCTCGATAAAGGAATCTTTTAATTTTAAATACAATTATTGTTTTGGAAATAGTCTTCTATCTTGAAATTTCTAAGATGTCAAACTTCATAATACCACTTGGTACTTTTATTTCAGCTACATCACCTACAGATTTACCCAACAGGCCTTGTCCTATTGGAGAATTAACGGAAATTTTTCCAGCAGCTAAATCTGCCTCACTTTCTGCAACCAAAGTATAGGTCATTTCCATCCCATTAACTTGGTTCTTTATTTTCACTATAGAAAGTGCCAATACCTTAGAGGTATCTAATTGCGACTCATCAATTACTCTTGCATTAGCCAAAGTTTCTTCCATTTTAGAAATTTTCATCTCTAACATTCCTTGAGCCTCCTTGGCCGCATCATATTCAGCATTCTCACTTAAATCACCCTTATCTCTTGCCTCGGCAATTGCCTGAGACGCTTTAGGGCGTTCAACATCTTTGAGGTGGTTTAACTCCTCTCTCAACTTTTTTAATCCTTCTTCAGTATAATAAGATACTTTACTCATAATTCATTCGTTTTTGTATATACAAAAAGACGCCGAACCATGTTCAGCGTTAATACGTCATCTTTTCAATAAGATGTGTATGCAAATATATAAAATATTTACGGTATAGTTGAAATAATCGTAAATTGCCACATAAAATTCTATGATGAAAAAATTGTCTTTATTACTTGTTTTGTTACTTCTATTAGGATGTAATAAAAGTGATGACAACAACAATTGCAACTTTCTTCTTAATGTTGGAGTCAACTTAACAGTAAATATTAATTTACCTCAATTCAGTCAGCTTCAATTTGCTAATAATCCTGTAAGAGTAGAAGGCCAAGGCAATGAAGGACTTATTTTAATACGAGGCATCGGTGATAATATTTTAGCTTGGGATGGCGCAGATCCGAACCACTCACCAGGACCTTGTTCAGCTTTACAACTTAACGGTATAGATGCGGAATGTGGCTGTGATGATGGAAATATATATAATTTGGTTACTGGGCAATTAGTAAGCCAAACAAATCAACCCTGCACATTAAAACCATACAGGGTTGAATCATTAGGTAATAATACCTATTTGGTAACCAACTAAAAGTTTAAGGTTATACCTAGTAAAAAGTTTGTATTAGCCTGTGGATAAAATCCAGAGAAAAATCCTGTTGAAATACCTGTTGCGCTATTGGAATCCTCAAAGTCAAACGATCCAAAATAACCATTTGAAACATATTCTTCGTTAAGAATATTATTTACCAAACCTGTAAATACAACAGACTCAAAAATTGAATTTGTATTAAGAGTGTATGTGATATTGAAATCGTTTACAAAAAAGCTATCAAGCTTTGATTCTGGGTTCTCTGTATTACCCATGTATTGGTCACCAACATATTTACTCAATAAAGACATTTGCAAATTTTCAATTGGCTGATATACAATTGCATTTGCCGCGACCAAATCTGGCGAAAATGAAATATCTGTTTTTCCTAGGTTTTCTAATTCGCCATTAAGAGACACAATAGTTTCTTTATTTTTATTAGAGCTAACTGTCATGTTAGGTTGTATTGTTAGCTTGGAGGATACGGGAATTATAGCTTCTAACTCCAATCCTAGTCGATAACTTTCACCACTATTTGTTCTTATTGGATTTCCAACATCATCTAATCGCCCAGATAAAACCAATTGTTCATTATAAAGCATATAATATGCATTTGCATTGAAGCTAAAATTTCCTTTTCTATGTCTCCAACCAAGCTCAAAATCATTAAGCTGTTCAGGTTCAATATCATTATTAGACTCAAAATCGGTTCTATTAGGTTCTCTGTTAGCTCTCGCGTAAGAAAAATAGAAACTATCACTATTGTTTAAATCGTATGTGATTCCAGCCTTTGGATTAAAAAATGTAAAATCTTTATCTACTTCAAAAAGCACTAAATCTGAAGTTGTGCCATAAGTTTTATACGATACGTTTCTAACTTGCAAATCACCATAGAGACTAATTCTATCATTTAGTTTGTAATTGGCTTTTGTGAATACAGATAAATCGTTTTTTAAGCTATTGCCATCATAATATCTATCTCTAATATCACTTTGACTTGCAAATTCTGCCCAAATAACTTCTCCGAAATGATCACCATCGTAATGACTTAAAGAGCCACCAAAAATCATATCTAAGCCATTATTTTTATAATTCGCGCTTGCATTAATAACATAAAAATCATTGTCTAACCATCTACGACGTATTAGATCGGTAGTGTTTTGTATCTCTCCATTTACGGTTAATTCCTCAAAGCCATAAGTTGAAAATTCATCATCTTCTCTAAACTGTTCAAAATATCCTCTTCCATATGTATAATTTAATCCCACATTAGTAGACCAATAATTATTGTAGCGCTGATTCCAATGCAATTGGTAGTGATCTTGGCTATAATTATCTACTTCATTATCATAAAATTCGGTGTTACCATCGTCATCGGTATAAATACCTGCAAAATTAAAAGTTCTGTCAGCAACCAATGTTTCTGCATCTATACCATACCATGCTTGATAAGTTACTTCATTTCCACCAAAAACAACAGCTTTAATCAATGTGTTTTCATCTACATAAGCACCCTGTAAAAAATAAGATTTTAAGTCTGCAGAAGCTCTATCTATGTAACCATCTGATGAAATGTTAGATAACCGACCTGCAATTTCAAAATGATCATTTATTAATCCAGTACTAAATTTTACAGTATGTTTTCTTGTATTAAAGCTTCCGAAAGAATTGGATATTTCGCCAGAGGGATTTTTGGAAATGGCATCTGTAAGCACATTAATGCTAGCACCAAATGCCCCGGAGCCATTGGTTGAAGTCCCAACACCTCGCTGTAACTGAAGACTTTCAACGGATGAAGCAAAATCTCCTAAATTAACCCAAAACGTACCCAATGATTCAGCATCATTGTAAGGAATTCCATTTATCGTGATATTGGTAGATTGTGGACTTACACCTCTTACTCTTATACCTGTGTAACCAACACCTGCACCAGCATCTGTAGTGGTAACAACAGAAGGTAAAAAATTTAATAAAATTGGGATGTCTTGCCCTAAATTTCGTTTAGTAATTTCTTGTTTTGAGATATTTGAGTGTGTGATTGGTGATTTAGCATCTACACGTACGGATTTCACCAAAACCTCATCTAGTTTTTCAACCTTTGTAGAATCCTGTTGTTTTTCTTGGGCGAACATTGTCCCGAAGCAAAGGCATAAAACAAATAGTAAATTCGGTTTGAGTTTCTGTGTCCTTTTTTTGAATAAATTTTTCATACGACTATAAATTATAATCGAATAAAAAGAGGTAATTATTCTTTATTTGTAATTTTTAATTTTGGATTTATTAAATACTTAAATCCTTGAAATTCCTTAGCAGCATTACCTGCTCAGGTTCAATGGGTATGATCTCAGCCACTTATTGGCACCCCTTTTTGAGAACGCTGTAAATATACTAACAAATGATATTTGAAAACTAATTAATTCAAATTAATTATTAGTCTAATTTAGGTGGTTTCCTATTGGCCTTCTTTTCAGATATTTTTCGTTTACTTTCTAGTCTTTTACGCTTTACGGATTTGGGAATCTTAGTTTGTTTTCTTTCTTTTTCTTCTTTTAAACCAAGCTTAATTAGATTTACAAATCTTTTAGTAACATCTATTTTATTTTTTAATTGACTTCTGTTTTGATCTGAACTTAAAACTAAAATACCTGACTTATTTATTCTATTATTTAGAAAGGAAAGAAGTTTAATTTTTTCGTCTTCGTTTAAATGGCTGGAATTTAAAATATCAAAACTAAGAACAACCTTTGTTGCGACTTTATTAACATGTTGCCCTCCACTACCTGAGCTTCGAACAGCCTTAAAAGTTAACTCAGAAATTAAATTTTCTGCATCCACAATTAGTTAATTTGATGCGTGTCTTTGAGTAGGTCGTTTACCGTTTTAACCGGATTAAAGGTTATAATTGGCACTTCAACAAAAATTGTGTTCCAAAATGCCATACTACCATTCCAAAGGCCTGGTAGTTCTAATGCTTTTAAATCTTTACCAACCTTTGTTTTCATGGTGATAAAAGCAGCCTTATGATCTACAAAATCTTCAAGATTAAACTTTTCGCCCTTGTAGTTTCTAACACCACATACAAGATCTACTGGATTAAAATGGGTAGCATTCTTAAGTATATTTTTTTGCTCTTTGTTCTTTTGATTTATCTGAGCAGATTCTACAATTTGCAATGAGATATTAGAGTTTTGATCCTTAACCCAAAACGGCCCTCCTCCTGGTTCTCCTTCATTTTTTACCATACCACAAACTCTTATAGGACGGTTTAATTTTTCTCTTAAATATTCAATTTTATACTTTTCAGAATACTTTTCAAACTCCTCTGAAATTCTAACGTTAAGTTGTCTTGTTAGAAATTCTGCAATGGTTGTAAGATAATCTTCACTAATTTCATTGGCCTCTAAGTCCTTCAGATATTTATAGGCCTTTTCCTGGACATCTAGTAAAATACCTGCTAAAACCTTTTTGTACTTTGCTACTTCTTCTTTGTATTGTTTAACAACAACATTATCTATGTTTTTTACAAATATTATGTCTGCATCTAGTGTATCAAGGTTTTTAAGAAGGGCACCATGACCGGATGGTCTAAATAATAGTGTGCCGTCATCTTCCCTAAATGGTTTGTCATCTAATGTTACAGCAATGGTATCTGTTGATTCTTGCTGGTATGAAAAGGAAATATGAAATGTAATACCTGTTATTCTCTCAACGTATTCTTCAATATTTTTGAATTCCTCATCGAATCTGTCTTTATATTTTTCTGAAATTGTAAAGTGTAGTCTAGCCTCATTTTTGTCAGATGCATATAAAGCAGCTTCATACAAATGCTCTTCAAAAGCTGTTGATATATGATTGTTTTTATATTGATGAAATGGCAATAAGCCTTTTGGAGAATTACCAAAATTTAAGTGGTTCTCGTGCAACATTGTATTTACAAACTGACGTGCTTTTTCACCAGATGATAATGAAGCATAGTCAACTTCACTAGCTTCAATTCTATCCATAACCATTTTATAAAATGGAAATTGTTCTAGACCAACTCTGAACAATGAAAACTCCTTCAATTTATTCTTATTTATAAATGCATTCAAGGATTCCTTTTCAGGATCATATTCTTTTAAAAATTTAAAAAGAAACTTAAACATTCTAGTCGCAGCTCCAGACGCTGGCACAAATTTGATAAGGGATAAATTCTCTCTATTAGAATCAAACTTAGAGATATGTGTTTTGATCGTATGATCATTTAACTTAATGATTCCATTATCTATTGTTGCCGCTTCAACAATTTGGGTAAAAGGAATTCCTGTTTTAAACAAGTTGATTTGTGATTGTACTTGTTCTATTGTTAATCCTTTTTCTTCGATTTGGTTAATATCGGATTCTGTAAAACTCATTTTGAATTCTTTAGTAGGTTATCTATATGTTTAATAGCTAATTTTAATCGTTCTTGCTTATTTCTCTTAAGTAAAACATATGGTTTGTTGTATTTAATAAGTGTTTCTTCAAATGCCTTAAACATACGTTCTCTTTCATTGGGTTTATCTCTAAGGTCATCTGCTTCCCAAGGGGTGTCAATATAAGTTAAAAAATAAAGGTCGTATGAATTTTTTAGAGCATTGGTCTCTAAAATCGGGTCACAAGTACCTGAGTAATAGGCCTCGCTATAAACTTTAGTCTCAAGTAAGTCCGTATCACAAATCAATATGGTATCTGTTTTTTGTGCCAGTTCATTTTCAAGTTTCATCTGTCCAATCGCTATTGGCAACAAATCTTTTGGCTCGCAAGTTTTGCGTTCATTATTCCATTTATTCTGAAGATATTCTCTTGCATACTCAGGTACCCAAACAGAGTTGTAGTGCCTTGCTAGTTGTCTTGAAAGTGTAGTTTTTCCAGTGGATTCGGGTCCAAACAATACTACTTTTATACAATTTGAAGGTTGTTGTTTAAGTGCTTCTTCCATGCTAAATAGCCATAAATGGCAATAATTGTAAATCCTAAATACTGAAAACTAGTAAATGTAAATCCTTTATATAAATACAAAGGTACAGATATGACATCTCCTATAATCCAAAATATCCAGTTTTCTATTTTGCGTCTTGCCATAAGCCACATACCAACAAAAAATATGGCAGTAGTCAATGTATCTACATAAGCAACCCAACTTGTCCATTTATCAAATGACTTGTATACAACGAAAACAAAAATTAAGGTTGCAATAAAAATGCCAATACTAATTTGCTTTTCCTTTTGGGTAGTGGTTGATATTGGTGTAACATGTGTTGCATCAACTTTTCGAGTCCATATATACCAACCATAAACACTCATAGCAAAATAGTACCCGTTGATCATCATATCGCCAAGCAATTCCCATTTAAACAATAAATACACAAAAATCGCGGTACTTATCATACCTGTTGGAAATACTAAAATATTGTTTTGCTTGGAAAACCATACGGATAGAAACCCAAAGAATACGGCAACTATCTCTAATACAATATCCATAGTTTGATAGTCCGAGTACTGACCAAAAAAGAAATCAAAAATCTGGTTCATAATCGCTTCGGTCTGTCTTTACAACTTTCATGTTTAATACGGCAATATCTATATCTAGAAAAGATTGTTTAATGGTTCTAGTTAAAAAAGTCATTAGAGCATCATAGTCTCCATAAATTTGTGTGCTTAATGGATTTTCAAGAACTTTAAATTCAGATTTTCTTAGTTCTTTGATAAATTCGATAATATGAGATTCGTAATCATCTTTTAATGGCGTTAGAGTAAGCTCTACGGATATTTTCATTGAATTCATTAATTGGCAGTTATTTTAAATTCTGGCTTTAACAAATCCTCAAAAAAGGATTCGTCCTTTTCAAATGCTGTACCAACCACCACAATATCTGCCCCTGCACCATATGCGTTATTAAGGTCTTGTTTTGTTTTAATACCACCTCCTATAATCAAAGGAATATTTAATGATCCTTTTACTTTAGAAATTATATCAGAATCAATGGGCTGTATTGCTCCACTCCCTGCTTCTAAATAAATAAGTTTCATACCCAATAATTCTCCTGCTTTTGCAGTATCTCTTATAAGGTCGATATCAGCCCTTAGCATTGGCGTGGTCTTACTAACTTTCTCTACTGAGGTTTTCTTACCATTTTCAACAAGTAAATAACCAGTCGGTAGGATTTCTAAGTTGGTAGTTGATAATTTAGGAACAGCCTCAACATGCTTTCCTATTAAATAATCTGGGTTTCTCCCAGATATTAATGATAAAAACAGAATCCCATCTGCCTCTGGAGAAATTTGATTAGTATCTCCAGGGAATAATATTACGGGCAATTTTGTATGGGATTTAATTTCCAAAATCTGTTCATCAATATTAGTATCCACTTCACTTCCACCAACAAAAATATGAGTAGCAATGGACCTATTGACTTTACCTATAAATGAAGAAATATTCTTTATCTCCATTTTATCAGGATCAATTAAAACGGCCAATTGCGTTTTTGCAATCTGTGAGTTAATAATAATATCCTTATATAAATTCTTCATTATGGTACAACATAAGCACAGGTAAAACCTTCAAACTCTAAAAAAGCAGTATTGTATCTGTACTTTTTATTATTATAATCTATCCAGGCTACCGTATTGCCATCATTAATCATAAATGGAATAACTAAAAAATGATCTTTAAATAACATTCCAGGAGTTGCAAAAAGTTTATATAACGACTCTTTAATACCCCAAATAACGGTTAATTTATTTATATAATCATCGGCATAAGTGTCTAGATAATTAAATTCATAATCCACGAACTTTTTTGCAATGATTGAAATTTTTTCACGTTGCTTTTCAATGTCTATACCAACTTCCTTATCACTTACTATCACACCCGAAAATATAAACGAATGTGTAATTGAAATACATTTCCCATCCTTAAGATGGGGTTTACCATGTTCATCATAAAACAAATCCTGATCTGTATATCCAAATTCTCTAAGCAGGTGTCTGACACTTAGAAATCCGCGTTGATGTAATTCACTTTTCATACCCAAAACGCGTTCTAAACTATTTGGTTTTAAATCCAAAGGCTTCAATAGTTCATTATAAGACTCCTCAATCTTCCATATTTTAACAGTAGTTTGTGAGTTTACATCAATGGATTTATAAAGTGGCATTTAATATTCTAAATGGTAATGTTTATCTTTGCACAGCCTTAATCAGATTTGGCTTTTAATGAAGAACGAATTTAACCAATTACATGCTAATCCCAAAGGCAGTTATTTAAAAAATGAAATATAAAATGAGTACAAAAATTGCTTACGTCCCTTATAAAGTAAAAGATATGTCTCTTGCATCTTGGGGAAGAAAAGAGATTGAATTAGCAGAAGCAGAAATGCCAGGTCTAATGAGTCTTCGTGAAGAATATAAAGATGAACAACCACTTAAAGGTGCGCGTATTGCAGGCTGTTTGCATATGACTATTCAGACTGCAGTATTAATTGAAACTTTACAAGCACTTGGTGCAGAAGTTACATGGAGCTCTTGTAACATATTCTCCACTCAAGATCAGGCTGCGGCGGCAATAGCTGAAGCTGGTACTGCTGTTTACGCATGGAAGAATATGACTGAGGAAGAGTTTGACTGGTGTATAGAACAAACCTTATTCTTTGGTGAGGACAGAAAACCATTAAATATGATTTTAGATGATGGTGGTGATTTAACTAATATGGTTTTAGATAAGTACCCAGAATTGACGTCGGGAATCAAAGGACTATCTGAAGAAACTACAACTGGTGTTCATCGTTTGTATGAGCGTTTCAAAAATGGAACTTTACCAATGCCTGCAATTAATGTTAATGATTCTGTAACCAAATCTAAGTTTGATAATAAATACGGTTGTAAAGAGTCTGCTGTAGATGCTATACGCCGTGCTACAGATACTATGCTAGCTGGTAAACGTGTAACTGTTTGTGGTTATGGTGACGTTGGTAAAGGAACTGCAGCTTCTTTTAAAGGTGCTGGAAGTATTGTTACTGTTACCGAAATTGACCCAATTTGTGCTTTGCAAGCAGCAATGGACGGATTTGAGGTGAAGCGTTTAGAAACTGTTGTTTCTAATTCTGATATTGTAATTACTACTACAGGTAATAAAGACATTGTAAGAGCAGAGCATTTTAAGGCAATGAAGGACAAAACCATAGTTTGTAATATTGGTCATTTTGACAATGAAATACAAATGGCTTGGTTAAACGAAAATTATGGTGATACCAAAAACACCATTAAACCTCAAGTTGATAAGTATACTATTGATGGTAAGGATGTCATCATCTTAGCTGAAGGTAGATTGGTAAACTTAGGTTGTGCTACAGGTCATCCAAGTTTTGTAATGAGTAACTCTTTTACAAACCAAACATTAGCACAGATTGAACTTTGGAACAATTCTGGAAACTACGAAAACAAGGTGTACATGTTACCAAAGCACCTAGATGAAAAGGTCGCCAAGTTGCACTTGGAAAAAATCGGTGTTGAATTAACAGAGCTCAAAGATTACCAAGCAGATTATATTGGTGTTACGGTTGAAGGGCCATATAAGCCAGAACACTATAGATACTAATTGTTTTTATTATATAATTACAATTTTAAATATATTAAAAAGCCCTTTCAGAAATGAAAGGGTTTTTTTATTTTAAGTCTGAAATGATCTATTCAAGCGAGAAAATAAAAGTCCCGAGATTTAGTGAAGAAGAAGGCTTCTATACCACAAAGAAGCGCTCTAAAATGATGAGCAAAATACGCGGTCATAATACCAAACCAGAATTGATTTTCAGAAAAGCTTTGTGGAAAAAAGGAATTCGTTATAGAGTTAACAATAAACAATTACCAGGCAAACCAGACGTAAGTATAAAAAAATACAAACTTGCTATTTTTATTGACGGAGAATACTGGCATGGTTACAATTGGGATGAGAGAAAACCTAAGTTAAAAACCAATCGTAAATTTTGGATTCCCAAGATTGAACGTAATATGCAACGTGATATTGAAGTGAACCAGCAGTTGCAAAATATGGAATATACCATCTTTAGATTTTGGGCACACGAAATAAAAGACAATCTTAAAACATGCATCAGCGATGTTTTAATGCACATTACAAATTCAAAATATGGACATAAACTCTAAGTTACCAAAGGTTGGCACAACAATTTTCACTGTAATGAGTGCTCTTGCCAATGAGCATAAAGCATTAAATCTATCTCAAGGTTTTCCTAACTATGAAAGTGATAAAAAATTAAATGACTTAGTTGCTCAAGCAATGAATAGTGGTTATAACCAGTATGCTCCCATGGCAGGTAGTTTGGATTTGAGGTTAGCAATTGCACATAAATATGAATTGCTATACAATAAAACCTATCATCCAGAGAATGAAATAACCATAACAGCTGGTGCTACGCAAGCCATCTACACAATAATCACAGCCTTTATACACAAGGATGATGAGGTAATAATTTTTAAACCAGCTTACGATTGTTATGAACCTGCTGTGAAAATAAATGGTGGAACGCCTATATCTATTCAGTTATCAGCACCTAATTATAAAATTAGTTGGGAAGAAGTATCATCAAAGATAACTTCTAAAACAAAAATGATAATAATAAATACACCTCATAACCCTACAGGTACCATTTGGTCTAAAGAGGACATTTTACAGTTACAAAAACTTACCAGTAATACCAATATAATTGTCTTAAGTGACGAGGTCTACGAACATATTGTTTTTGATGATGCTAAACATTACAGTATTTGTTTATTTAATGATTTAAAACAACGCTCTTTTATAACTGCCTCTTTTGGAAAAACATTTCATAATACAGGATGGAAAATTGGGTACTGTTGTGCACCAAAATCATTAATGGAAGAATTTAGAAAAGTACATCAGTTTAATGTGTTTTCAGTTAATCATCCTGCACAAAAAGGAATTGCCGATTTTATGCAAGATCCTCAAACCTATAATGGCCTTTCAGAATTTTTTCAGCGTAAACGTGATTTGTTTCTTAATTTGATTTCTGAATCTCGATTTAAATATAGTCCTTCACACGGCACTTACTTTCAGGTTTTAGATTATTCCGAAATTACAGATGAATATGACGTAGACTTTGCAAAACGATTAACCATAGATTATAAAATAGCTTCGATACCCTTGTCAGTTTTCAATAACGAAAACATGGATGATAAAGTCCTTCGTTTTTGCTTTGCTAAAACTGAAGAAACTTTGATTAAGGCAGCAGAAATTCTTAGTAAAATTTGAGTTACTTTTTGTAATTTGATGTGTCCAATGTTTGTAACAAAACATTTTGAGATGAGATATTTAATAACACTTTTAATTTTCGCTTATTCTTTTTGTATTTCTGCCCAAGTTGTAAAAATGGATGGGAAAAGTTATGAGGTGAAAAAAGACAAAATTCTATTAGATGGAAAAGACATTACATCTACCTTAAATAAAGATGAGCGCGATTTAATTTTTGAGGAGGCAAAGGCAATTTCATTAGATTTAAAATTTAGAGAAAATGCCAAAAAAGAGACTAAAAAAGCTCAAAAAGAAGCGAAAAAAGCCGAAAAAGCTCAAAAAAAGGCTGAAAAAGCTCAAAAAAATGCCGAAAAGGCTTTAAAAGAGAAAGAGAAGTTTCAAAAACGATATGAACAAGCTCAAACTAATTTAGAGAAAGCTCAAAAAAAATATAAAAAATTAAAAAAGAAAGGTAAATTGTCTCCAATTGACGAACGTAAGTGGCTAGATAAAATTGACAAATTACAATCAAAAGTTAACAAAGCCCATAGCAAAATGTAACTATGCAAAACACTCTGAAAATAGCAATTATTCAATCTCATTTGGTTTGGGAAGACCCTGAAGCAAATCGAAAACAATTTAAAGAGAAAATTAATTCTATATCAGATAATGTTGATATAATAGTGCTGCCCGAAATGTTTACTTCTGGCTTCACAATGAATGCACCTAAGGTGGCTGAAACTATGCAAGGTGAGACTATTAACTGGCTAAAGAACATTTCAAAAAATAAAGATACTGCTATAATAGGGAGTTTAGTTATTTCAGAAAATAACAACTACTACAATCGTTTAATATGTGCCCAACCATCTGGTGAACTTATTGAATATGATAAAAGGCACACATTCACGCTTGCAGGAGAGCACAAAGTATACACAGCCGGTACAGAAAAAGTAATATTTAGTTATTTAGGTTGGAAAATTTGTCCCCTAATTTGTTACGATCTTCGTTTTCCCGTTTGGGCAAGAAATTCCGAGGATTATGATTTATTGTTATACGTTGCCAATTGGCCTAAACCAAGAATTAATGCTTGGGATACATTACTAAAAGCAAGAGCCATTGAGAACATGAGTTATTGTATTGGTGTTAATAGAGTTGGCCTAGATGGCCTTAATTATGAATATCCAGGTCATTCTGGTGCATATGATGTTTTGGGTCACCGCATAGATAGTATAAAGGAAAATGAAGACAAGGTTGAGATTGTTTCTCTAGAAAAATCAATGATTGGTAAATACAGGGATAAACTTAACTTTTTGAATGACAGGGATGAGTTTAATCTAAAAGTGTAAATTCAATAATAAAATCAAAACTGGCTCTAACCTCTTCCACATTTGCAGAAGGTGCGTAGCTCACCCTTTCCGGTTGTATTCCCAGTAAATAATTCCCAGTATCATACTTACCATTTCCATTGGTGTCGTATATAACCCTTAAGGCATATTTGCGCGGCGCAATATCAGTGAAGTCTACCACAGGATTCTCAGTAGTATAGCGCTCATATATTACAATACCTGTATCATTGACCAACTGTACAATAAGAGGAAACTTTGCGTTTCTTAATTGAACCCTTAAGTTCCCATATTCAGATTTCATTTTTGTTCTGAATGAATAATTAAGCGTATCCTTAATGACACCTCCATAAAAGCCTTCAAATGTTTCTGGCAACATTGTAAAAACGTAACTCTGGCCTTCTTCTTTTTCTACCGGAAAAGTGTATTTATTATAAATAGAA
The DNA here is from genome assembly GCF_020166345.1 of Winogradskyella vincentii. GTDB lineage: Bacteria > Bacteroidota > Bacteroidia > Flavobacteriales > Flavobacteriaceae > Winogradskyella > Winogradskyella vincentii. The sequence goes on from NZ_JAIUJS010000001.1 coordinate 661,200, forward strand.
TCGTATTCAACTTGAAAATCAACAAAAACAGAATCCTTGTTTATAAGACTGATTTTTGATTTGTCTAATTTTATTATTGGGATATTTCCTTCGAGACTAAAATCCTGATCAAAATTAATAGTTCCAGAAACCAATGCTTTAATTTTTAAAGAGTCAGCTTCCATAGCTCTAAACCTATGTTTAAAAGTATCAATGGACTTCTCATTTCTAACAATAAAATTTACTGTATCTACTTCAAATTTTGGTTTGTACCAATAATAAAGAGTATCTGTTTGTTTATCCTTAGTTATTCTTGTTTCAAATCCTTCAGGTTTATCACCCAAAAGTTCAATTTGCATGGTTTTATAATTGCCTTCATATGGAAAAAGTATCCTTTTGTCTCCATCTTGCTTTGGCTTAAATGCCTTGAAATTTGGTTCTTCCTTAAATAATTTTAATCCGAACGTTGAATCTGTAGGCACATTAATAAATCCTTCTTTAAAGGCAATTTTATCATCCTTTTGATCAAATAAAAAATTGCTGTTTTTATCCTTAATAGCTAATAGTTTGTATTTACCTTCTTTAATATTGTCTATGCTAAAAGTGGTTAAACTATCTAATGTATTAGTGATATATCTAGGTTTTTCCTTAAAAACAATAGAGTCTGTATAAGTAGAATCTACCTCATACAACATAACTGTTACAAAGGTATCCGGTTCCTCAGCAATAGCATCTTCTACAAATCCTTTAACCGATAATGAATCTATGGTGTCTCCGGTAGAAAACACATATCTATAATATGGATAAGGGTTTTCCTCATTATTATCTACAATACTCTCACCAAAATTCAATGCATAAGTTGTATTCGCCTCAAGGGTATCTTTAATTTTTATGGAGATATATTTACTTGCGCCTCCCATAGGAGTAATAGAAGGATCAGTATCCATTGGAGGAGAAATAATCAATTGCTTCCTAAGGTCCTTAATCTTAACATACTCGTCGAAGTAGATATTGATTTCATCTCCTTTAAAATTTGTTGAAAAATTCTCTGGTTCAGATTTTAAAATAACAGGTGGCTCAGTATCCTTATCACCACCAGTTGGTGTACCACGATTAGCACAACCTGTCAAAATGCTAATCAAAAAAAGACCAATAAAAAATCTCTGCAAGTATGAATACATTCAGTAAGAATTATTTAGAACAAAGAAACAATTTTAATAGTTAGAAACGAAAAAATTAATCTGCAATTGCCATTGTAACAAGACTTAACTTAATATTATCAATTTTTAACAAAACAGAAGCACAGGATTCAATTGTTGCGCCAGTTGTAATAATATCATCTACGATCAAAATATGCTTACCTTCTAATGAAGTTTTCTCTGAAATATCAAATAAAGTATTATCTGTATCAATTCGTTTCAATCTGTCCTTAAATACTTGCGTTTTAGTAGATTTGGCTTTAATCAATACCGTGTCGTTATAGTCAGCTTGTAATGCTTTGGCAATTTCAATTCCGAATTTAGACACTTGATTGAATCCTCTTTTTCGGAGTTTTGTTTTATACAAAGGTACTGGTACAACAACATCTATATTATTATAGGCGCTTATAGTACTTAACTCCGCTCCAAGCCATTTACCAAAGAATTCACTAATATTTTCATGGCCTCGATACTTGAGATTGTGCAATAGTTGTTGTACAATTCCCTTCTTGGAAAAATGCAATAGAGATGTCGCATTTTCTAGTTTCACTCTGCCATATAGGGTTTTTTTTACGACCTCTGAATCTTCATGATGAAAATTAGTGACAGGTAATTGATGCCTACAAGAAATACAAATTACGGATTCCTTGTCTTTTAAAACATTATTGCATGCTTCACAGACTTGCGGAAAGAACAAGTTCAACAAATTTTTTACCACTTAATCGAATAAAATAAATTGGTCATTTAATTAGCTCTAATTTTGGCTCAAATTAGCAATTAATTATGATAGTTAACCCTCAATTATTTAACTACAGATTAATTATAGGTTCTTTATTAGTCGTTTTAACAGCTTTAGGTATTTATAGCTTTACAAATTATAAATCCATTAAATCCTACGAAGAATTCCTAAAGCAGGAAAAGTTTTTGATAGAACAAGAACTAACAGAAATGTTAGAAAGTTATGACGAACTAAGCCAAGATTATGATCTTATGGCTTCTCAGCTCCAAGAAGCAAAATTAGAAACTAAGAACGCCTTAGATTCATTAAGATTATTAAAAAGTGATTTATCGATTATCACTAAGTTTAAGGAGCAACTTATAATTCTAAAATCTAAAAGCAAGGTACTTCTAAATACCATTGATTCTTTGAATATTGCAAATAAGCAACTTCTAAAGGAAAATCAAGACGCACTCAATACCATTGAGAAAAAGAGTTTTACAATCAATGATCTTGCCACTAAAAACAATCTACTAAGTAAAGCCATTGATAATGCTGCAATACTTAAAGCAAGTGATGTTAAGGCAAAATCTTATAAATTAAGTGGTTCCAAAAAGAGATTTACAACCAAAGCAAGACGTGCAAATGCTATAGATGTTTGTGTGTTGGTGGCAGAAAACCCATTAACTGAAAATGGGCGTAAGGATATTTTTATCCAGATTGTTAGCCCAGATGGTAATATAGTTGCAGATAAAGGAGAAGTTGTATTTGGAGAATTTTCTTTAATCTATAGCAAGAAAGAAGTTATAACCTACAATAATGAAAATCTAGAAATTTGCACAGCCATTATTGCAGATGAAGATGATAAACCTTTCCAAAAAGGAGACTATTTAATCAATGTTTTTCACAAAAACATGAAACTTGGAAGTACTACTGTAAATTTAAAGTAAATTCAATAACATAATTTTTTTAAAACCGGTCTATTAATTAGAGCGGTTTTTTATTTTTGTGCCATGGCAAACGACGATAAATTCAAAAAGGTAATCTCTCATGCAAAAGAGTATGGTTACGTATTTCAGAGTAGCGAGATTTATGATGGCCTAAGTGCTGTTTATGACTATGCACAAAATGGTGCTGAATTAAAAAATAACATTCGTAACTATTGGTGGAAGGCGATGGTACAAATGCACGAAAATATTGTTGGTATAGATGCTGCAATATTTATGCATCCCACCACTTGGAAAGCATCAGGACACGTAGATGCGTTCAATGATCCACTTATTGACAACAAAGATTCGAAAAAACGCTATAGAGCAGATGTTCTAGTAGAAGATTACTGCGCTAAAATAGAAGCTAAGATTAATAAGGAAGTTGCCAAGGCAGCAAAGAGATTTGGTGATGCTTTTAATAAAGAAGAATTTGTTTCTACAAATGGCCGTGTCTTAGGTTATCAAGAAAAAATAGATTCTACGCTTAAACGTCTAGGCAAGTCATTAGAAAATGAAGATTTAGCAGATGTAAAGGCACTTATTGAAGAACTCGAAATAGCAGACCCGTTGTCTGGAAGTCGTAATTGGACTGACGTAAAACAATTTAACTTAATGTTCGGTACCAAATTAGGTGCATCTGCAGATTCTGCTATGGATTTATACCTAAGACCAGAAACTGCTCAAGGTATTTTTGTCAATTTCTTAAATGTGCAAAAAACAGGTAGGATGAAAATACCATTTGGTATTGCACAAACAGGTAAAGCTTTTAGAAATGAGATTGTTGCAAGACAATTTATTTTTAGAATGCGCGAGTTTGAACAAATGGAAATGCAATTTTTCATTAAACCAGGCACACAGAAGGAATGGTTTGAATATTGGAAAGAACATCGCTTAAAATGGCATAAGTCATTGGGTATGGGAGATGACAATTATCGCTTCCATGATCATGAAAAATTAGCCCACTATGCTGATGCTGCAACGGATATTGAGTTTAACTTCCCATTCGGGTTTAAAGAATTAGAAGGCATACATTCTCGTACAGACTTTGATTTAAGCCAACACGAAGAATATTCTGGTAAAAAACTACAATATTTTGATCACGAGGACAATGCAAGCTACACTCCATATGTGTTAGAAACATCTATAGGTTTAGACCGTATGTTCCTTGCCGTATTCTCTAATTCGCTTCAAGAAGAAGAATTAGATAATGGTACAACTCGTACAGTGTTGAAATTACCAGCAGTATTAGCACCAACCAAGGCTGCTATCCTTCCATTAGTAAAAAAGGATGGTTTGCCAGACATCGCCAAGCAAATTGTTGAGGATCTTAAGTGGGATTTTAATGTGGTTTACGATGAAAAAGATGCCGTTGGTAGACGTTACAGAAGACAAGATGCCGTTGGTACACCTTATTGTATTACTGTAGATCATGACACTTTAGAAGACAATACCGTAACTATACGTCATAGAGACACAATGGAGCAAAAAAGAGTGAAAATTGACGAGCTCAGAAGCATTATTAAAAAAGAAGTTGATGTTAGAGAGTGGTTAATGAAAATGTAATAGGCTAGAGTAAAATTAAAAACCCCAAACAAATTGTTTGGGGTTTTTTTATTGAGCGTTTTTTAGTTAAAACCTATAGCCAAAATTAACAGAGAATCTCACTTCAATATTGTCTAGGTAGTCATCATCAAAATTTCCTAAATTCCGTGCAATATCACCATTGAGCATTAAGGTTATTTTATTGTTAAATACCCATTTATGCCCAATGCCAAATCCAGCAGAGGCGCCGCCAATATCATACGTATATTCTTCGTTAACATCTGTTTCTGTAGCTATGTCGTAGTAATAATAATCATCTACTGTAATTTCTCCAGTTCTAAATTTCAATTGCGGGTAGAAGAAAAAGCCGTGATGATCTTTTTCCTTAGAAAAGTAAATTAAAAAAGCAGCCTCCAGGGAAAATGCTGAGTTATCTTCAATATAGCCAGCATCGTAATATCCATAGGTATCAAAAAAATTAGCACCTATCAATAGGGATTGATTATTATCGAAAAGGCGTTCGTAATTTACTCCTAGAGTACCAGCTACAACTAAGTCTAACAGATTAACTGATATCTCATTCTTTGCTAAAGTATTAGAATTTTTATCCTCCTGTGCATTAGTATTTAATATTAGTAGGAAGAACAAAACGGTTGAAAGTAGTTTTTTCATTATATGATTAATTTAGATTTTCTTTACATATAGACGGCAAACTAGTCAAATGGTTGCGTAAGAAATTACTTTATTTTAGAAATATGCTTTTAGTTGCACAGTACCAGTATGAATAGTTTTAGATGTTTCGGTTTTTCTGCCAAAATATGAGAGGTTTAAATCTAAAAACTTTGTTAGCTTCTTTTGAGCAAGCAAGTTCCAAGTGAAGTTTTTTCCAGGTTGAAGTCCTTCTAACATTTGGTAGGCGACTGGAGTGTTGGAGTTTCCTTCAAAATCGTTTTGAAAAAAGTTAAATTCTCCTGTGAGGGCAATTTTCTGAGTGTTATTATAGGTAAATGAAAGTCCATAATTGCTTTGAGCTAAAGATTCTAAACTACCTATTGTGTTAGATTTGGAGGTATATTGATAAAATACATCAAACTGTGCATTTTCATTAAATAAATAAGAGAGCTTTGGCTGAAATCGTTCCTCATCTATATTAAAATTTCTATTTGCGAAATTTTCACTTAAGCTTTCTTCAGTACCAAAACTACCTTGAGCATTAATAAGCCAGTTAGTAGCAAATTTATGATTAAAGTTTAATTGATGGTTAGTCAATTTATTTTCCTGAAAACCGATAGATAACAGATTACGACTTGTATTTGTTAAGAAAGTATATGAAGTTGTGTAGTGCTGTTTACCTCTATTGTAAAACAGTACATTTCTTATACTGTTATTCAAAGCCAATTCATTTTCTTCATCCTCATTAAAAGGGTTTAGATTAAAGTTATTACCATCTCGCCTAACTTTTCTATCAATAAGAAAAGACGTTTGATTATAGAAATGTGAAAAGAACTTATCCCATTTATCCTTTGATGAACTTAACTGTTGAAAATTAAATGTAATTGTTTGGCTGAGTCTATTTTGGTGGGTTCTAACAAAAACCTGATTTGGCAGCAAAACCCTAATGTAATTACCTTGATCCTGAAATTGAGCAAGTTCAAATTCATTCAACTCTTGAATTCCATTTTCGTTATAATCTATCCAAGTATATGCGCCTTGGCCTGCTTCTACCTCAACATATGTAAAATCTTGTTGTGGCAAGGTACCAGAGTTAGTTTCAAAATTTGTGTTCCAAATAACTATATTATTAAACAGTTTTTGATTAAAGTTTAAACGACTGTTTAAACTTTGCTCATTTTGTGAATCTGCAACATCAGCCTTTAAATCTCTATAATTAACAAACAACTGCAAATTGGTTGCTTTGTTCTGAATTAATCTAGATTTTAAATAATAGGTATTTGATCGATTAACACGTTGAACCAAATTATTTCTTACACTATCGTTTACACGATTAATATAGCCCAGTTCTACAAAGACTTTAGTACTATCACCAATACCCACAAAAGCTTCATACGAGTTAAATTTCTGACTCAGAGGTGTTAATGAATCTGTTGCAATTACACGTTGTTCATTATCCTCTAGTGCTATTTTTGCACCAGCCCATTTATTCTTTTTACCATATACCACACGATTAAATGATCTCAAAAAGGTAGAGTTATTTATAGTGCTTTCACTATTTAGATAACTGGTATTTGAGAGAATTGAAAAATTGCCGAGTCTTAAGTTAACTAATGCATTGTGCCTGTTTCCTGTGAAATTATTAGAGTAATCCAAATACTCAAAATTATAACTTGCAACCCCTTTTTTGGAATGTGATAATTGTAACCCAGAAGTAAACAGCAGTTGATTACCGAAATTAAAATTTCCTTGGTCATCTCTATCATCTTCCAAATTCCAATCTCTATTAAATTCAGCTCTATATAATCGCTGTATGGTTCTAAAATCTTTTTGAATAAAATCTGCATCAATAAGTGCAGACAAATTCCATAAGCTATCGGACTTGACAATTTTCTGGTTTACTTTTAATTTACCCGCAAATCCATCGTTATCATTATCATCTAAGTTTGAAAATAAGTTGAGATCGTTTTTGCTTCCTGCTAATTCAACAAACACATTGGTGTTTTCGGAAGGTTTATAACTTCCATTTAATACTGCTATTTGCAATCGCTCTGGTGCAACTAATTGCACAATAGGCTCATAATTTCCTTGAGGTACTCCTGCCACAGGTGGAATATATTCAAAAATATTACTGACAGCATTATCATTACTTAGTATATAGTTACCTTGATTTTGACCAACTAAAGTAAAGCTGACACTAAACAACTCATCATCTGGGTCATTGGAGAAAACAAAAATTTCCTCACTTCCAATAAATTCTTTTCTATATAAAATTCTATTCTCGGAATAAGATTGAGGGCTTGCAGAAGGTGCTGTCATTAAACTTCTGTTATCACCGGCATCAGCTAAAATTTGCGTTTGTTCCGTAGATAAGTTTTGTTGCAATGGTTGGTTTTTGGCATCACTTTCTGAGTAAATAGAAACATTTAGATTAAATTTTTCCGATTTATAGCCTCCTCCTCCAAAAACTGTAAATCTACTGTAGTTGCGCTCACTAAATTGATAATCTACCGTAATTCGCATTTCTGAAGTTATAGGAAACGTAGAATTAAAAATAATTTCACCTGCATTGTAATCTATTATATAATCTCTATTTTCTCCTCGTTCTAAGGGCACACCATTAACATAAACCGTTTCACTACCTGAAACTATTAACACAAACAACTCATTATTTGGACCTCTAAGTTTGTAAGGTCCTTGGTTTCCTTCTTGGGCGGTAAATTGGGTCGTGGTAAACTGCCCTCTTACTAATGCTCCAGAAGCAAAGACATTAGTCTTTTCACTTAAATTGGCGTTCACCAAAAGTCCTTGTACTCTTTTTGTAAAATTTGCAAAATAGCTCTGTGTATTTACAAGGTCTATATCACCAGCTCTTATGTTCCAACTATCACTAAACAATTCAATAAATACTTGGTCAAACTCATCTAATCTCTGAGAGTAACCACTCTCTTGCAAAGGTATATTCGCATCTTGTATTGAAGCTCTTAAGGACACCTTGTCACTTAGCTTTCCAGAAATCTGTAAGTCTAGTTCACTATTTAATACAGAATTCTGATTATTCCCAATTGTAACACCTCGAGATATACTACCAGAAGTAGTTAAGCCATCAAATGGTGTAAATGTGTTTTTTCTTATAGTATTTTCAAGTTGATATAACTTCTGAAGGCTAGAACTTCTGTTTACGATTATATTGTCATCTAGTTGTTTATATACTTTGGTTATAAACTCTGGGTAACGTAAATAATCCACCTCAACAGTATCGGTTGAAATTGTTTTTCTAAAGACTAATAATGATTTTACAAAATCAATATTATATGAACTAGAATCTATTATTTTCCCGTTTTCATCCCTTACAATAAATCTCGAAGGATTAATACTTACGGAATCAATTTTAATAGAGTCTTTAACTGCAATTCGTTTGGTCCTATAATTACTTTGTTCTTCTTGGGAAAAACCCAAAAAAGAATACAGTAAAACAATAAAGGCCAAAGCTCGTTTCATGTAGACTAATAACTGTTTATAACTTAAAATATTTTATTGTTAAAATAGGCGCAAAATTATAGTGTAAAAGTAGGGTATTATTTAATTTCGCTTAAACCTTAGAATTCAATTATGAAAATCGCATCCTATAATGTAAATGGAATTAGAGCAGCAATAAATAAGGGGTTTATTCAGTGGCTTGAAGCTACCAACCCAGATGTAATCTGTTTACAAGAAATTAAAGCCTTAGAAGAGCAATTAGATTTAAATCTATTCACTGAAATTGGATACGAATATAACTATTGGTTTAGTGCTCAAAAAAAGGGATATAGTGGTGTAGCATTACTTTGTAAAAAGGAACCCAACCATATAGAATTTGGTACTGGCATTGAATCAATGGATTTTGAGGGTCGTAACATCAGAGCAGATTACGACAATGTTTCAGTAATGAGTATGTATTTGCCATCAGGTACAAATAATGCACGATTAGAGCACAAATTTGAATACATGGATATGATCCATGAATATCTAAATAAACTCCAAAAGAAACTGCCAAATTTAGTTGTTTGTGGTGATTACAATATTTGTCATGAACCAATAGATATACATAACCCAAAAATGAAAGGTGTTTCAGGATATTTACCTGAAGAACGTGAGTGGCTAGGCAATTTTATTGACAGTGGGTTTGTTGATAGTTTTAGGTTTTTGCATCCTGAAAAACAAGAATTTTCTTGGTGGAGTTATCGCGCAAATGCTAGAGCAAACAATAAAGGTTGGCGATTAGATTATGCAATGGTTAGTAAACCATTACAAGAAAATATAAAACGAAGCGTTATACTCACTGAAGCAGTTCATAGTGACCACTGCCCTATTCTTTTAGAATTGGATATATAGTATAGTAATCATTAAAACCTTAAAAATGATAAAAAGAATTTCTTTGTTGATTGTAACAGTTGGATTATTTTCTTCTTGTGTTTCAAAAAAAATCTACACAGATTTAGAAGATAAATATGCCACACTTAAAAAAGAAAATAGAAGTTTAAATGAAGAAGTAGAAAAACTGTCTAAAGAAAAAAATATTGTCCTCAATGATCTCAACACTATGGCCAAACAATACGATTTGGCAATTGAAGAATTGAATCAATTAAAATCGGAATTAGCAGCTACTAAATCAAATCTTGATAACCTTAAAGCGTCATATGAGGCATTAGAGAAAAACAGTTCTGCAGAAATAGCTAAAAATTCAAAAAAGAATAGAGAATTACTAGCAAAACTTGAAGCAAAAGAACAAGCTCTAGCAAGTGAAAGTGCAAGATTAGAAAAACTTAAAAGAGAACTTGAGAATAGATCTAAAAGAGTTGCGGAATTAGAGAATGTAATTGCGACAAAAGATGCAAGTATGAAAGCCCTAAAAGATGCGATATCTAAAGCCCTAACAAATTTTGAAGGCAAAGGATTAACAGTTGAACAACGTGATGGTAAAGTGTATGTTTCTATGGAGAATAAGTTGCTATTTCAATCTGGGAGTTGGTCTGTAGGATCTGAAGGCCGTAAAGCAGTACAGCAATTAGCTAATGTACTTGCTGAAAATCCAGATATAGCAATATTAATTGAAGGTCATACAGATAATGTACCTTATAAAGGAAATGCTCAGCTAAGTGGCAATTGGGACTTGTCTACAAAACGTGCAACTGCCATTGTGAATATTCTGAGAGAAAACACATCTATTAATCCTGAGAATTTAACTGCAGCTGGTCGCGGTGAATATGCACCTATTGCCTCAAATGACACGACTGAAGGTAGAGCAAAAAACAGAAGAATTGAGGTGATTTTAACGCCTAAGTTAGATGAAATTTCAAAATTGCTTAACGATATCTAAAAGCAAAACTTAACATAGATTTAGACCTTTCATGTTGTATTGACTTGAAAGGTCTTCTTATTTTTACAAGAAATTACTGATTAATAGAAAGATGAAATATACAACACTACCCAATACCGATATAAAGGTTAGTAAGATTTGTTTAGGAACCATGACATGGGGAAACCAAAACACCCAAGAAGAAGGATTTGCACAGATGGATTTAGCATTAGACAAGGGTGTAAATTTCTTTGATGTCGCAGAGCTTTACCCTGTACCAGCAACGGCAGAGACCTATGCTGAGACAGAACGAATCATAGGCAATTGGTTTACTAAAACTGGTAATAGAGATAAGGTTGTTTTGGCGACTAAAATTGCTGGACCTGGCGATTATACAGCACATATTAGAACAACAGGATTTAGCAAAGAAGCACTTAATGAAGCTGTTGACAACAGTTTAAAACGCTTAAAAACTGATTATATAGATTTATATCAATTGCACTGGCCAGAGCGCCAAACCAATACTTTTGGTGTTAGAGATTATACACATAATCCTAATGACGGTTGGGAAGATAATTTCAATGAAATACTTCAAAATTTAGACAATATTGTTAAATCTGGTAAGATTAGACAAGTTGGTATTTCTAATGAAAAAGCATGGGGAACAATGCGTTATCTTGAAGAATCAAATGCCAATAAATTACCTAGAATGATAACGATCCAAAATGCCTACTCGCTTCTGAATCGAGTTTTTGAAGGTGATATGGCAGAAATTGCAATTCGTGAGAATATTGGTTTGTTAGCTTATTCTCCAATGGCATTTGGTGTTCTTTCTGGTAAATACATTAAAGGAACTGCAGCAGATAATGCAAGGCTAAAACTATTCCCGAGATTTGCACGCTACAGTAGTGAACAATCCACTGAGGCTACCAAACGTTATTTAAAAATAGCGGAAGATAATGGTATGACATTGGCCCAAATGTCTTTGGCTTTTGTTAATGAAAGACCATTCTTAACCAGTAATATTATTGGTGCAACAAACTTGGAACAGTTAGAGGAAAATATTGAGAGTATCAATATTTCACTGTCAAAAGAAGTAATGAATGAAATCAATAAGGTACATACTGAGATACCAAATCCAGCACCATAACTCAGAGATTAAATAAAATAAAAAAAGCCCTTCCAAATTGGAAGGGCTTTTTTCTAATAGATATTACTTGATTTTGTTATTATTTTTATCAAAAAAATGATATTCAAGATAAGTGTAAGCATCTCTAGGTAAGACTTTTACCCATTTTTTGTGTTCAAAAAACCATTTTGAACGCACTGATGGAAACCCCTTTGTTAAAAAGGCTGCTATAAAAGGATGTGCATTTAAGGTTACCTTTTTATAGTCTCTTTTAAAAATCCGTTCTAAGTCTTGATTGATTCTCTCTACCACCTTAATTGGTGCTTCGATTTCATCGCCTCCTACGAGATTTGGATTTTCTTCTTTTGTTTTAATATTACGCTCTGGCCTAACGCGTTGTCTGGTTATTTGCACTAAACCAAACTTACTCGGCGGTAATATTTTATGCTTTGCTTTGTCGTCTTTCATCTCATCTCTAAGATGATTGTAAAGTTTTTTTCTGTTCTCTGCTCTACCCATGTCGATAAAATCAATAACGATAATACCTCCCATATCACGTAATCGTAATTGGCGGGCAATTTCGGTAGCAGAGATTAAATTTACTTCTAGAGCAGTGTCTTCTTGGTTTTTTTCTTTATTAGAACGATTACCGCTATTTACGTCTATAACATGCATAGCTTCTGTATGTTCTATAACCAAATAAGCACCTTTTGCCATGGAAACGGTACGGCCAAATGATGTTTTTATTTGACGCTCAATACCATATTTTTCAAAAATTGGCACTCCATTTTTATAGTACTTTACAATAGACTCTTTTTTCGGTGCAATCTGTTGCACGTAATCTTTTACTTGTATGTACAATTCTTCGTCATCCACAACAATACCAGAAAATGAATCATTAAAAATATCTCTCAAAATTGAGGACGCTTTGTTCATTTCTCCCAATACTTTTGTAGGATGATGCGCTTTGTACAATTTTTTACACATTGCTGTCCATCTACCCAGCAAATTCTGTAAATCATTATCTAGCTCGGCAACTCTTTTGCCTTCTGCTACAGTACGTATAATAACACCAAATCCTTTAGGTGTGATACTCTTAACAAGTCGCTTTAATCTGTCTTTTTCTTCTTGAGATTCAATTTTTTGAGAAATTGAAATACGATTAGAAAAAGGGACTAAGACTATGTATCTACCAGCAATAGATAATTCTGAACTAATGCGTGGTCCTTTTGTAGAAATTGGTTCTTTTACTACTTGTACTAAAATTGATTGATTGGATTTAATAGCATCGGCAATTTTACCGTGCTTGTTTAAATCTTTTTCTAATGGAAAGTCTTTGAGTCTATAATCTCTTAATTTCCCTGTGCTTACACGTTTAATGAATTTTAAAAGAGAAGGTAACTGAGGTCCAAGATCATGATAGTGTAAAAAACCATCTTTTTCATAACCAACGTTTACAAACGCGGCATTTAGACCTGGTATAACCTTGCGAATTTTAGCAATAAAAATATCACCTACTGCAAAGTTATTGTCTTCTTCATCTTTATGTAATTCAATAAGTTTTCCATCTTTTAATAAGGCAAAATCAACAATATCAGAACTCGATCTTACGATTAATTCTTTGTTCATAATGTTAATTTAAATCTAGCTCTTAATTGAGTTAGATGGATTTTACTAAATTTTTTGACACAGGATTTTAGTATCCAACAAACTTAAGAACACTCTATTAAATGCTTCTTAAATTCTATATCAAAGAACGTTTTTTTAAAACTGAAAAAAGTAGTTTAAAAACTACTTTTTTCAGTTTATTTCTTTTTGTGACGATTAGCGCGTCTACGTTTTTTACGCTTATGCGTCGCTACCTTGTGTCTTTTTCTCTTTTTACCACTTGGCATAGTTAATAATGCTTTTAGTTAATATTTTTTTTACTACCTATTTAGTTAACTTCAACATTAGATTTTACACCTTCTAAAAATACTTTAGCAGGTTTAAAAGCAGGTATGTTGTGAGCAGGTATTTTAATCGTAGTATTTTTTGAAATATTACGACCAGTTTTTTCAGCTCTAGTTTTAATTATAAAACTTCCGAAACCTCTTAAATACACATTATCGCCTCCTTCTAATGATGATTTTACTTCTTCCATAAAGGTTTCTACTGTAGCTTGAACATCTCCTTTTTCTATACCTAGCTTATCAGAAATTTTAGCTACTAAATCAGCTTTTGTCATTGTTATTAGTTTTAGGGTTATTATAAATTCTAAGGGATGCAAATATAGGTAATTTAAATTCAATATTTCAAGCGTAATTAATTAAAATTTAACACTATAAAGATTTAATTTTGCAAAACCTGATTTTTAATAAATGAATTTTCAAAAGCAAATAACTCACTGGTATTCAATACATAAACGAGATTTACCATGGAGAGCTACAAAAAACCCGTATAATATTTGGCTTTCGGAAATAATATTACAACAAACTCAAGTTAAACAAGGGTTGCCATATTATCTTTCATTTATCAAGGAATTTCCTACTGTTTTTGACCTTGCAGACGCTACTGAAGAACAGGTATTAAAACTTTGGCAGGGACTGGGCTATTATTCTCGAGCAAGAAATTTACATACCACAGCTAAAAATATTGCCTTTAATCTTAACGGTGTTTTCCCAGACAACTATAAAGACTTGTTGTCTCTAAAGGGAGTTGGCGACTATACTGCAAGCGCCATCGCATCGATTTGTTTTAATGAAGCTTCTGCAGTTGTAGACGGAAATGTTTATCGCGCATTATCTAGATTCTATGGTATAGATACACCTATTAATAGTACAAAGGGAATTAAAGAATTTAAGGAACTTGCTTCAACCCTAATTGACCATAAAGAACCAGGAAATTATAATCAAGCCATAATGGAATTTGGTGCAAGACAATGCCGACCAAAAAATCCAGATTGTAATTCTTGCCCTGTGTCGAACAGTTGCTATGCTTATATAAATAAATCGATAGATCAACTTCCGGTAAAATTGAAGAAGACAAAAGTTAGTACAAAGTATTTCAACTTCCTGGTTTGTATTGACAAGAAAAAGAATACGGTTATAGAAAAAAGAACAGGCAAGGGCATTTGGCAGAACCTATATCAGTTTCCACTTATAGAATCAAACCGTAGTCTAAAAGCAGAGGAATTTAACTTATTGAAATTTGAAAATACAATTCTTGAAAATTCTAATTTTGAATTTTCCCTCTATAATGAAACTGACAGAATTCACAAGTTATCTCATCAACATTTACACACCAAATTTTGGATTATTGAGGTAGATCAATTACCTCAAGACAGCATTTCAATTGAAAAATTAAAATCATACCCTGCACCTGTATTGATAAGTAACTTTATTGACGAATTCAATTTTGAGGCGGTTTAATAATCACAAAAAATTATTACCTTTAATAGAGTATATAAAACTGTAACTTTGTAAAAAAATATAATAGATATGTCAGGGACGTTAAATAAAGTAATGCTTATAGGGCATTTAGGAGATGAAGTGAAAATGCATTATTTCGATGACAAAAATTGCGTCGGTCGTTTTCCTTTGGCAACTAACGAAACATACACAAATAAAACTACTAATGAACGTGTTTCTAACACAGAATGGCACAATATAGTAGTTAGAAATAGGGCTGCTGAAATTTGCGAAAAATACCTCACCAAAGGTGATAAAGTCTATATTGAAGGAAGAATTAAAACTAGAAAATGGACAGATGACAAGGGTATGGAACGCTATTCTACAGAAATTCAGTGTACGGATTTTACATTTTTAACAAATAAAAATGAACAACAGACACAACAGCCAAGTGCACCAACAACCAATATACAAACTCAACAGACAGAACAGAAGAGTGTTGTACCTGATGAGGATGATGATTTACCATTCTAAATAATTTAAATAAAACTAATTTGGACCCAGAACCCTCGGTTTTAATTTCAATTTTTCTAGCAATTAATACATCATTTCTAACAAGTATTATTTTACTTGTTATTTTACTTGCTTGTTCGGCAATGATTTCTGGAGCTGAAGTAGCTATATTTTCGTTAACAAAGTCTAATATTGATGAAGGCATAGAAAATAAGTCTGTAAAAATGCAGATTATTTCTGATCTCCTTAACAGACCAAAGAAACTACTTGCCACTATTTTAGTCGCAAATAACTTCATTAATATTGCCATTGTTTTATTGTTTGCATATCTAGGCGAAACCATATTTAGCAATATCACTAACAGTATCGCAAGGTTTTTGTTGGAGGTAGTTTGTGCAACATTCTTAATCCTATTATTCGGAGAAATAATTCCGAAAATATATGCGAGTAGAAATAGTGTTCAATTTTCTTCTTTTATGGCCAGACCATTAAAGATATTAGACGTTATTTTTTCTCCTATTAGCCTACCTATGAGGTATGTTACAATGAAAATTCAAAATACATTTGGTAAACAAAAATCCAATCTCAGTGTTGATCAGTTATCACAAGCATTAGAGCTTACAAATGATGAAGATACCACACAAGAAGAGCAAAAAATATTACAAGGTATTGTGTCTTTTGGAAATACAGACACAAAACAAGTAATGCGTCCGAGAATGGATTTATTTGCGTTAGATATAAATACACCTTATGAAACCATTATTAAAGAAATAATAAACAATGGATATTCTAGAATACCTGTTTATGAGGAATCAATTGATACCATAAAAGGCGTACTTTATGTTAAAGACCTACTACCTCATCTAAATAAAAAGAAATTCAACTGGACCAAGATTTTAAGAGAACCATTTTTTGTGCCTGAGAACAAAAAACTCGATGACCTTATGGTAGAATTTCAGACAAAAAAAGTTCATTTAGCTGTAGTGGTAGATGAGTATGGTGGCACATCTGGTTTGGTTTCTCTGGAAGATATTATTGAAGAAATAGTTGGAGATATCAGTGATGAGTATGATGATGAAGATTTAATTTACACCAAGCTCGATGACAATAATTATAGTTTTGAAGGTAAAACACCTCTAAAAGATGTCTATAAAATTGTAGGAATTGAAGAAGATATTGATGACTTTGAATCTAAAAAAGGAGATGCCGAAACTTTAGCCGGTTTTGTTTTAGAGATTTCTGGTGGATTTCCTAGAATTGGTAGTAAAATAAATTTCAAAACTTACGTTTTTACTATAGAGGCTTTAGAACGAAAGCGTATAAAACAAATAAAACTAACCTTAATTAAACCTATAGAATGAAAAAGGTAATTATACCATTAATAAGTCTTTTACTTCTTGGTTGTGGTAATGATCCTCTACCGAAGCCAAAAGGTTATTTAAGATTAGAATATCCGGATGCCAAGTATAAAAAGACTTCTATTCCATTGCCATTTACTTTTGACAAGAATCAAATGACAACTCCTGTTAAAAACATAAAATCTTCAGGTGAGGTCAAGGGAATTGATATCCAGTACCCTTCAATGAAAGCAACTATTTATCTTACCTACCAAAAAATAAGAAACAACAATTTGGATAGCCTTTTAAGAGATGCCCAAAACTTAACTCAAAAACATACGATAAAGGCAGATGAAATAGCAAGCAATTTATTTGAAAACAAAGAATCCAATAAATATGGCATGTTATATGAAATTGGTGGAGATGCTGCATCTCAATCACAGTTTTACCTTACCGATAGTATAAATCATTTTATTAGTGGTTCTCTTTACTTCTACGCAAAACCAAATTATGATTCTATTTACCCAGCATCTGAATATTTAAAAAGAGATATAAAGCGACTTATGGAGTCATTGAAGTGGAAGGAATAATTCTATTAAAGTTTAAACCAAAAAAAAGCAACCTTAAAAAAGGTTGCTTTTTTATTCTTCTATGTTGATAGATTAGAAGTTGTAACGAATACTTGCGTTAAACGTTCTTCCAATACCTAAGTAGTAACCAAATGCATTTCTTTGGTTGATATAGGCAGTGTTGAATAAGTTATAAACGTTAGCTCTAAATACCATAGGATTATCTCCTAATGAGAATCTATACGTTAAACCAGCGTCTGCTAAAGTATAAGCTGGTAATCTTACTGCTTCATACTTATTACCTGCTAAAGCCGCATCAACAACATCCTCTACGTCAATAAACTCATACAAATCTGTGAAGATATTGTAATCCATATCAACTGATAATCCTTCGCAAACATCTGCTCTAAATCCAACACCGAAAGATGTTTGAGGAGCATTTCCAATTTTCACATCAGTTAATTCAAGGTTTCCATCAGTAACTAAGAAATCACCTGTATCATCATTTTGTAAAGTATATGGTGTATCACCTTCATACTTCCAGTTACCTAATGATCCATAACCTCTTAAGCTCCATCCGGCTGCGACTGGTCTATATTCAAAATCAAATTCTACACCTTGGTGAATCTGAGTTACATCAGTAAATCTATAGATACCAAACTCATCCATAGGAAGGTTTGTTCCAACGCTAACAAATCTGTTACCCCATTCTGTTCTGTAGGCATCAACATTTATTCTTAAAACGTCATTTTTGAAACGATAACCTGCTTCTAAACCTAATATTTCTTCATTATCTATTTCTGGATCAACTAGAGCATTAGAATATCTAATATTTGCAAAAACATTATCTAAGTATGGTTGACGTGAAAAAGTACCTGCATTAGCAAATACAGAGTGATTACTATCAATATTATAAGAAGCACCACCTTTTACTTGGTATCCTGTCTTGCTTAATTTTTCAGATTTTCCTAAACCATCACCTACACCACCAAAGAAACCTTCTCTTTGATAAGACTGTGTTGAAAGTGCAGCTTGTACAAATACAGAGAAGTCATCTTTTGAATATTCTGCTTGACCAAATGCACCAAGATAGTTTATAACTTCTTCGTAGTTTCTGTCATATCTCTGATCGTCATCTGCAAAATCAAATAAAGTTGTCCAAGGATTTGCTTCAAAAGTTTCAGAAATCACATAATCGTCCGGACGCTCAGGAATTCTAAAGTTATCTACATAACCGTTTAGACCAAACTTATCAACTAATTGTCTAAAGTGAATACCGTTATATGTTCTACCATCAAAACCAACATTGAACGACCAGTTTTCACTAGTTTCAATATTTAAGTTAGATAATAAACCATACCAGTTATGGTTGTTCATAGAAGCTCTTCTTAAGTAAGAATCACCAAAATTACCATTACCGTTAGCATCTGCAGTAGCGATGTTATTATCTTCGATAGCGTCGAAGTTGATTTCTCTTTCGTTAAGACCAAAAATACCTACGTCTTGGTTTCTAATACGACCACGACCAAGGTTTCCAGTTCCACCACCACGGCCCCAAGACGCATAAAGTACAGTAGATAAATCTAAACCTTCTTTAATTTTCCAGTCCCAGTTTAAGTTAGCAACTGGCTTGTGGTAAAAGTTACGTCTTTCAGTAAAACGCTCACCTTCATAAAAACCAGAGTTATCATTAGCTTTTTCACCATACGCTTCATAGAATTCTAAATCTTCAGAGAAGTTTTGGTCGTGCCATTGTGGTGCACCAGTTAATAAAAAGTTGAATGTGTTATTTTCATTTGGCTTGTAACCAACAGATATCATATAGTTTTGTCCTTGACCAGCAGTACCAATTGAGTACTTTCTGTGAGCTTGCCAGTGATCTACCAATACAGAAAATGCCCAGCCTTTATCGTTAATACCAGAATTGTAGTTGATAGTTCCTTTCATATAACTATCGTTACCAGTTAAGAAACGTACAAAACCACCTTTTCTTTTGTCAGTTGTTTTAGAAACGATGTTTACAGTACCACCAACAGAAGAGATAGCAAGTTTAGAAGACCCTAAACCTCTTTGTACCTGTACTGCGTTAGCTACGTCTGACATACCAGACCAGTTTGACCAGTACATGTTACCATCTTCCATACCATTAATTGGCTGACCATTTAATAAGTATGCAGTGTTTGTTTGGTCAAAACCTCTTAAGAATATCTGGCTATCACCAAAACCACCTGCTTGATTAGAAACATAAACAGAAGGTGTGTTTTTCATGGACTCACCAAATTCTACGTTACCTGAAGCCTTAAGTTGAATGTCTCTACCTGTAATTGTCGATACTGCCACTGGTGTTTTTCTACCTTCAGCTAAATCGATAATTCCAGTACCAACAACAACAACCTCATCTAAGGTATTGTCTAAATTCAATACAATTGAACCAAAATCTGTATCACCGTTAAATGGAAGTGTTTTAGATTCAAATCCAACATAAGAAATTACAATTTCTCCAGATCCTGATTGAGCAGTAATTGTAAAATTACCCTCAAAGTCTGTAGTTGCACCATTTGAAGTTCCATTAACAATTACGTTAGCTCCTGGAAGGGGTGCATTCATCTCTCCGTCAATTACCTTACCGGTAAGAGTACTTTGAGCAAAAGCCACTGTAGCAAATAATGTCAGTACAGTCGCAAATAAATAAGAGTTAAATTTTTTCATATAAAATTTAAGTTAATTGGTTTCTTTTAGTGTTGCAAAATTACATATAACTATAGTTATAACATTAACTAATTGTTAAAAATTTTAACACTGCAAATTAATTATTGATTCAATAACAATTGTGCGCGCATAATTTAATTATTAGAAACTTTTTAACAGTTTTTAGCAATTATTTTTATAAAAATCAACCAGTTGTTGAGTTGACGCATCGTGAAGATTGGCAACTGAATCATTATTCAGCTCCTTTAATATGGTTTTAGCAAGCTGTTTTCCTAATTCTACACCAAATTGATCGTAACTGTAAATATTCCAAATTATGCCTTGAACAAAGATTTTATGTTCATACATCGCTATTAGTTTACCCAGGCTTTCTGGTGTAAGTTTATTAATTAGTATAGAAGTTGTAGGTTTATTGCCTTCAAATATTTTAAATGGAAGTAGTTCTTTTATTTTATCATCAGACAAACTTTGCCCTTCTAATTCTGCCAATACTTCTTTTTCATTTTTACCATTCATTAATGCTTCTGTCTGAGCAAAGTAATTTGACATAAGCTTATCATGGTGATCTGAATTTCCATGTAAGGATTTTACAAATCCAATAAAATCAGCAGGAATTAGTTTTGTCCCTTGATGTATTAATTGAAAAAATGCATGTTGAGAATTAGTACCTGGTTCACCCCAAATTATAGTCCCTGTTTGATATGTTACAGGATTACCTGATCTATCAACACTTTTCCCATTACTCTCCATTATCCCTTGTTGCAAATAGGTAGCAAATTGATTTAAATATTGTGTGTAAGGAATTATTGCCTCACTTTCTGCATTGAAAAAATTATTATACCACACCGTTAGTAGAGCAGAGATAACAGGTATGTTCTGATTGAAATTCGCTGTTTTAAAATGATTGTCCATTTTATAGGCACCATCTAAAAGGCTTTCATAATTCTCATAGCCTAGAGCTAAACTAATAGACAAACCAACTGCACTCCAAAGTGAAAAACGACCACCAACCCAATCTTTCATTGGAAATATATTGTTTTCGTTTATACCAAACGCCTTGACACTGTCTATGTTTGTAGAAACTGCAACAAAATGATTGGCCACTGCCTCTTGAGGTAAAGACTCTAAAAACCATGATCTAATTGAATTTGCATTAGATAAAGTTTCCTGAGTGGTAAATGTTTTGGAAACAATAACAAATAATGTGGTTTCTGGATTTAGGTTTTTTATAATCTCTTTGTGATGATCTCCGTCTACATTACTTACGAAGTGAGTGTTTAAATGATTTTTGTAAAACTGCAAAGCATCTACAACCATAGCTGGTCCCAGATCAGATCCTCCAATACCAATATTAACTACGTCCGTAATCGCTTTACCGGTAAATCCTTTATGCTCTCCAGAGGACACAGAATTCGTAAACTCCTTTATTTTCTGCTTTACTTCAAAAACACCAGGTATTACATTAGCCCCTTCTACAAATGCTTCTGAATCTTTACTACTTCTTAAGGCTGTATGTAAAACAGCCCTTCCCTCAGTTGCGTTTATAATATCTCCTCCAAAATATTTTGATATTGCATCTTTTAAGTCAACTTCATTTGCTAAATCGGTTAAAAGATTTAAAGTTTCCTGAGTAACTCTATTTTTTGAAAAATCTACATAAAAATCTTCCCATTGAATCGTTAAATCTTTTGCTCTGTTGGGATCAGCCTCAAACAAATCTCTTAAATGTCTGTGCTCTATATTTTTAAAATGCAATTGTAGTTTATTCCATGACTTCGTAGAAGTCGGGTTGGTTGATTTTAATGCCATGATTTATAAAATTGGATCTACAGTAATTGTTGTTTCAACTTTCTTAGGTTCTGCTTCTAAGAAGAAAATATTATCCAATTGCTGTTTAATAGGTTTAATATGTTCTAAAAATCTTATTTTAAGACTATCTGATATCGGTTTTGCTTCAGGTAATTTTTGTTTAAAAGGATCTACTTGCCTTCCATTTTTCCAGAAGCGATAACAAACATGTGGACCACCTGTATTTCCTGTCATTCCAACAAGGCCAATAACATCGCCTTGCTTCACAAATTCACCTTTTTTTACTGTTTGCCTACTCATATGCAAGTATTGTGTAGTATAGGTGTCGTTATGTCGAATTTTGACGTACTTACCGTTACCACCTCGTCTGGTAGATTCTATTACAGTTCCATTTGCTGTAGCCATAATTGGTGTTCCTACTGGTGCAGCAAAATCAGTACCCTTATGAGGTCTAACTCTATTACCATAATACGCAATACGACGTTTTAAATTATAGCGTGAAGAAAGTCGACCAAATTTAACAGGCATTTTTAAAAAGGCACGTCTTAAATTTTTTGCTTTTTCATTAAAATAGTCCTTAATCCCTTTTATAGAATCAGTTACAAACTCAAAAGCATATAGTGAATCTCCATTGTGTTCAAAATAAGCGGCTTTTACATCATGCACTCCTGCATAAATAGAATCTGAAATATATTTATCTGTATAAATTACCTTAAATCGATCACCTTTTTGTAGCCTTCTAAAATCGATTGTCCAAGCGTAAATATCATCAGCCATTTTATATGCCAATACTTGGCTAATACCTTTTTGCTCAAGAGTTTCTGAGATATTGTTCTCTATTACTCCTGTGGCAGTTTTCTCAACGTAAGTAATTGGTTTTTTGCTGGTGTAGGCTTCAATTGAATCCTTAAAATTTATCACAACATAATCTTCAATATTAGGTTGATAAATAAATGTAGAAGGAATCTCAAGGCTATCTTTAGAACAAAGCAAAGTATATGGTTTACCAGGTATTAATCTTCTTGTAATATCAAAAGTGTCCTTAGCTTTTTCTGCAATCTCAAAAATCTTAGGATAACCTATTTTATTACGACCAAGTATTTCACCAAAACTATCCCCTTTTCTTATGGTATCACGCTTTACAACATAGTCATTAAGATTAAATCCAAACTCTAGAACCTTCTCTTCTACGACTATTTCAGCGATATCTTTTTTGTTGTCTATTGCAGAATCTTCATTCTTACAATTAAATAGAACTAATGCTATTCCGGCTAATGCTACTAATCGTTTAAATTGCATTAAGTGCACTTATTTTATATTGTTTCCCCAATTTTTTAATTCTTCTTCGGTCCATAAATCTGGGAAGAAAATTCTTCTTTGATATTTTGGATGCATATATTTTTTCCAATCACTTCCTCCTGTTGCTTCTCCATCACCAATACCACTTTCTATATAATGTACCGCAGCGTTATAATGAGCCATTACCCATTTGACGTTTACGGTATAATCATAGTGCCTCATGGCTTTAACAAGATCTTCATCATTCTGATCTTCTTCTGGCAACTCCTTAAAACGTGTCCAAAGATTTTTGGTGTTATACTTTTCCATAAATCTCAGAAACTCGTCTTTATAACGACGCTCAAAATTAATTAAAAGTGTGGATTTTTTACCTGTTTTATGATCTTTTCCTGCGGCTTGCCAATAAAGATGCTCAAAGGCGTGAGTATAAGGTGTATCTCTATTAATTGTAGATCTAAATCGGTAATCAATTAGATTGATTAATTCAGTAGACGCAAATTCAATAAATCTATATTGTGCACTTTGAAAGCCACTTGCTGGCGTAAGCGTATATCTAAACTTCATATACTGCTCTACTTCCATACCCTCCCTCATAATGTTAAATGATGTAGTAAGCATATCAAAATATCGACTAATGCGCATAATCTTATTCTCAAAATAAGCTACATCTAAATTTTCTTTTTCTGCAACTTGGTTAATCTCCCAAAGAATCATCTTGAAAATAAGTTCATTAATCTGATGATATGCTATAAACACCATTTCATCAGGCAAAGTAGTTCTCTGAATCTGAAGGTTTAAAAGAGCGTCTGTTTGTATATAGTCCCAATATGTAATCGGCTTGCTATATAGCAAGCCGTATAAATGGTCATCTGTGTCTTGATCTATTTTCTCGTACTTCTCTTGAAGTTGCTTTATTATATCGTCGTAATTGGGTTGGTCTTCCATAATTTAATCGTCAATTTCTAGCTGAAAAGAATGCTTTAGTCCTTTAAATGCTTCTAAATCTGCTCTTAAAGAACCTATAGCAAGGTCTGCCTTAATTTTTAAAGGAATTTTATTTTTATCGGCACTTACCCAAAGTGTTAAGCTTTCCTCCTCTTTAAAAACCCGTCCTGCCATTACATATGGTCTAAACTTTAATGTCTTTACTTTCACCCTTGATCCATTAATCTCAGTTTTAATGCTTTCCCTTCCTAAATATTTAAGTTTAAAACCATAGTTCTCTTCATCAAAAAACATTGTAGTTTTAATTTCATCACCTTCTTTTAGCGCATCAATATCAATGTTATTTCTAAGGTAATAATACATTGACACCATATCCTGGACATCACGTTCAGTAGTTATGGTTGTAACTTTTTTCCTTTTTTTGTTATTGACAATTGCCTTTTGTTCTTGATGGTTAAAGTTGATTTCGATATCCTTTGTATGACCACCTTCATCAATTTTTCTAATGAATTTGTAAGGTGCGCCTGTATTTTTATCAAAATAACTCTCATAGCGATCCCTAACTTTAAAGAAAGCATTGATTAATCCAGTGGTTTTACCCTTACCAACAACATGGAAAACAGGCTTACCATCTAATACCTTTTCATCTATTTTTAAAGTTGCTTCACCAGCCTTTAACCAGCCACTATAACTCATCTTAAATTTAAACCATTCTCCTTTTTGGAAAGCAGTATCCTTCTGGACTCCAGGCGTTCCCAGCCCAGCAAAAAATAATAATATTACAAAAATATATTTCATAACTCTTCTAGTGTAAATGTAAATAATGTAACACATTATATGTGTTACAGTTATCTTAATAAATCCAAACTAGTTTCTAGTTTACATTAAGGGTATTTACAATTACTATTCCAAAAGTATTAAATCATAAAAACACATCCCAATAACGAACATGAAAAAGAGAATATTATCTTAAAGTGTTCCTCTTTTTGCTTGCTCTCTCTCAATAGACTCGAAAAGTGCTTTAAAATTACCAGCTCCAAACCCCTTTGCTCCCATACGCTGAATAATTTCGAAGAATAAGGTAGGCCTATCTTCCACTGGCTTTGTGAAAATTTGCAACAGATACCCTTCTTCATCTGCATCTACCAATATTGAAAGCTTTTGAAGTTCTTTAATGTCTTCTTTCATCATTTCCATATGAACACCTAATCTTTCAGGTATCATATCATAATATGACTGTGGAGGCGGTGGTAAAAACTCTACACCACGAGCCTTAAGCTGTGCTACGGTTTTGATAATATCATCCGTTGCCACTGCGATATGCTGTACACCAGAATCTTCATAAAAATCAAGATACTCCTCAATCTGTGATTTTTTGGCTGCCTTTGCAGGTTCATTAATTGGAAACTTTATCCTGCCATTACCATTACTCATAACCTTGCTCATTAATGCCGAGTACTCGGTATGAATTTGCTTGTCATCAAAAGATAAGAAGTTTACAAACCCCATAACATCCTCATACCATTTAACCCATTTATTCATTTGGCCCCAACCGACATTACCTACCATATGGTCAATATATTTTAGACCAACTGGTTCAGGATTATAATCACTTTTCCATTCTACAAAGCCCGGCATAAAAACACCATTATAGTTTTTACGTTCAACAAACATGTGAACAGTTTCTCCATATGTATATATTCCCGATCTTACAACTTCTCCATATTCATCCTTTTCTACTACAGGTTCCATATAAGACGTAGCACCTCGCTTTATTGTTTCCTCATATGATTTTCTTGCATCATCAACCCAAAGTGCAATTACTTTAACTCCATCACCGTGTTTTACAATATGATTGTTTATTGGAGATTGACTATTTAGAGGTGTTGTAAGTACAAGTCTTATTTTATCTTGTTTTAAGACGTAGCTCACGGAATCTTTAGATCCGGTTTCTAATCCTTTATAGGCATATGACTGAAATCCAAATGCGGTTTTGTAAAAATGTGCTGATTGTTTTGCATTGCCAACATAAAATTCAACATAGTCCGTCCCTAAAAGAGGCAAAAAATCTTGAGCCTCATCAAATATTTTTTCTAAGCCGTAGTTAACGCTTTTAACTTCTTTTGCCATAATATTAATTAATTTCTTGTTCTATTTCTACTGATTTATCTTCAATTAAAGCATCTATATTCACCGAATCTTGTTCTTCTTCTAAATAGTATTCTTCCTCACTAGTTTCCGTTGAATCGATTTCGAATTCATAATCGTAATAACCATCTGAACTGGTATTATTTCGAATTTCATCAAAAATTTCCGAAGACAACATTGTCCCATAAAAAGCAATTATGCCTATAGAAATTAAAACCACAAAACCATTGATTACAATGCCTATTATATTTAAGATTTTTGCTGTGTTTACATTACTTGCAGATTGCTGTGAAAATGCTTCTGGATTTTGTCTATACTCTTTTAAACTTCTATTTGCAGAAATCAAACCAACAATTGCCAACACTAATGGAATAATGGCCGTAATACCATAACAACAACAACCTGCTATTCCTAAAACAAGTGATAAAATTCCTAGTACAAGTGCTAATGGATCTGCTGCTAACTTACTATTATTCATAAATTTTTAAATTGAATTTATTTATTCTAACCAAGACTTAAAGTAATCTTCATCGGCTATTTTTAGAGCTTCCTCAGTCACTTTTAAGGGTTTAAAAGTATCTACCATAACAGCTAATTCATCAGTTTTTACTTTGCCAATACTTCTTTCCATCGCACCAGGATGAGGACCATGCGGTATTCCTGCAGGATGCAATGAAACATGACCTGCTTCAATATCGTTTCTACTCATAAAATCACCATCTACATAGTAAAGTACCTCATCACTATCTATATTGCTATGATTATATGGAGCAGGAACCGCTAATGGATGATAATCATATAGCCTAGGCACAAAACTACAAACCACAAATGCATCTGTTTCAAAAGTTTGGTGCACTGGTGGTGGTTGGTGTACTCTTCCGGTTATTGGTTCGAAATCATGAATTGAAAATGCATAAGGATAGTTATAACCATCATAACCTATCACATCAAATGGATGGGACGCATAAACCATTTCTATGATTTCATCTTGTTTTTTAATTTTTATTAAAAAGTCACCTGATTCATTATATGTCTCTAGTTCTTGTGGCTGACGTAAATCTCTTTCACAAAACGGAGAATGTTCTAACAATTGGCCAAACCAATTACGATAGCGCTTTGGTGTATAAATAGGCCTATAGGATTCTACAATAAACAATCTGTTGTCTTCTGTATCAAAATCCATTTTATAAATAATACCTCTCGGCACTAAAAGATAATCTCCATACTTAAAATCTAGATTACCCAACATGGTTCTTAATTTCCCAGTTCCCTTATGAACAAAAATGAGTTCGTCTGCATCCGTGTTTTTATAAAAA
The DNA here is from genome assembly GCF_020166345.1 of Winogradskyella vincentii. Taxonomy (GTDB): domain Bacteria; phylum Bacteroidota; class Bacteroidia; order Flavobacteriales; family Flavobacteriaceae; genus Winogradskyella; species Winogradskyella vincentii. Next base: position 688,800 of record NZ_JAIUJS010000001.1, read on the forward strand.
TAATCTCTTGTAGATTCTTTTGGTGCAGCTAAAATGATATTGCAGTCGCTATTGGTTAGAACAGTTTTTCTACTATCTAGATAATCATTCTCAGGTTTAACTTTGAATCCATGTAAACGATAAGATTGCATATTGTTGGCTTTAGCCACTTTTGGAGCCACACTATATTGAGATCTAATCTCTTTAACCTGAGTTGGCCTTTGTTCGTGGTAACTATTTGTAGACATTCCATCGAATCCTATGGTACCGAACAACTGCTCGTAATAAAAGTCACCATTCGGTTTTTTAAATTGGGTATGTCTTTTTGGTGGAATTTTTCCAAGTTTATGATAAAACGGCATTTCTTTTGGTTTAAAAATTGAATTAATTATACACTGAAACGTGTAAACTATACAGTCTTAAAGGTACAAAAAATGCATATCTATTCTGGGTTCCTTTTTATTAGGAAATGTAAGTGAAGTTTAATATCTGCCCAGAATACTATCATACTGATGTAAAGTTGAGAATTTTTAATTTTAAAACCAAAATCCAAGGTTAAAAAACCAATAAGAATTACCTGTTTCTGGTGAATAGGTGAATTTACCCTCTAATGGCCCTAAAAATGTCTCTAAGGAGTAGCCCAATGCATAACCAGTGTAATCTGGTGCAGACAGCCAATTACCAGTTTCAAATAGTCCATTTTCTACATTTCCATAATTTGCTGCCAATAATAAATGATGATTATTAAATAATTCATAATCTAAAGTAAAGATTGCCTTTACGAAGCTATCTCCTGTAATTTCAAGATAATCGTAACCATAAAATGAATAGATATTATTTATAAAGTTTCTACCGTAACCACCTAAGGCAAAATTAAGGGAATTGGTTGAATCGTCTCCTAGCTTAAAACCTCCTTGAGTTTCAACCTTAAATGCTACATTATTAGAAAAACTGAAAGCATAACCAATATCAGCTTTGGCGATGGAAAAAGGTTCAAAATCTTTATTAATTCCAGAAGCTCCCAGATACCAATGAAAATCTCCATTAAAATAAAAACCGCTTTTTGGAAAATATGGATTGTCATAATCATCAAAAACTAAATTGCCATAAAGGCTAAAGTAATCGGAGTTTTCAAAAGTGATTTCATCATCTTGATCTTCCTCTAAAAGTGTTTCTGAAGTAATTTTAAGACGTTTGTATTCACCTCCCAATCTCAATGCAAAATCTTTTCTAAATATAGTCTGTAAATAAACCTGATTGGTAAAATCATTTAAATCTACATCAATTTTGTTCAGCGATTCTAATAATGGTGAATCATCGTCTAGTACAAGACCCGGATTCACACCTTTACTAAAGTGATTGAAGCGTGATTTTAATCCAATACTGATGTAAAAACCTTTGTCAATGAAATAATCAAAATTATATCTAGAATTATCTCCTAAAATAAAATCTAATGAGGCTAAATCGTTTTTAAACAACAATCTTTGCTTGGTAATATTTGCTAGTGCTGCACTTTTATACAATCCGTCATAGTGTACACCCAATTTCAAAAATGTTGTGTTATCAGATTCTTTAATATTACCAACCAATTTATATGTCGAATCATTTTCAGTTGACTTAAGTTGATAACGGAATGTATCAAAGTTATTTGTTGCCATAAGGTTATTAATTCCTTTTTTGAATTTTGAATAACTTATTTTTTCTTCACCCTTAAATTTCAATTTTCCGAGCACATACGATCGCGTAAAACGATTTATTCCATCAATACTAACTGATGCTATTCTTAAACTGTCTAATGGAGTTATTTGAGATCTTAGTTTTGATTCATCTTGATTATCTCTAACTTCTATTAGTTCATTCAATTTTGCTTTGGCTGCTAATTCACCATTTTCAATAATATCTCTGCCTTCATCAAATGAAATCACCGAGAAATCTTTTATGTCTGGTTTAATATAAATATCTGTTAGTGGTGCCTTATTTTTCATCGCGTTGATGGTGCGAAAATTATTTATTTGTAATAATATCTCAGGTGCTGATTTTAATGATTCTCTGTCTTTTAAAGCATCTTGTACATCCACACCAATGATAATATCCATTCCTCTTGCCCTTAGCTCTTCCACAGGGAAATTATTGGTAACGCCTCCGTCTATTAAAATTTGATCATCAATAACAACAGGTTCAAATAGGGATGGTAAAGCGCCACTAGCTGTTACGGCTTCTGCTAAACTTCCTTTATCCATTATAATAGATTCGCCAGTTTCAATATCTGTAGCAACACAAAAAAATGGAATAGGCAGTTGACTAAAATCATCTATTTCCTTAACAGGTAACATTAATTGATATAGTAGGTTATAGACGTTCTGACCTCTAGATAGAGCCGAAGGAAGACTAATTTTTAAATTTTCAAAGGGTAAGCTTACAGCATATTTTTCGGCATTCTCTCGTTCATAAAATGTTTTTGAAGACCTCTCAAATTCATCGTTAATTAATACATTAAAATCTTGACTATTAAAAAACGCTTCTAGTTGTTTGCCTGAGTAGCCTGTAGAATACAAAGATCCTATAACTGCTCCCATACTTGTTCCAGCGATATAATCAACCTCTATACCTAAGCTATCAATCACTTTTAATACTCCGATATGTGCAAATCCTTTAGCACCTCCACCACTTAGCACCAATCCTACTTTTGGCTCTTCCTTTTTTTGAGCAAATACAGAAGTATTAACTATTAATCCTAATAATAAAACTAGAATTACAATATGTTGTCCTACTATTTTCACTCTATTCTTTGTGATAATAATTGTAAATTTTATTTGCTCTTGAAACACCAACCACGTTTTCCAATTCATCTAATTTTGCATTTGCAATCCGTTTCACGGTTTTAAAGTGTTTCATTAAATCTATTATAGTTTGCTCACCAACACCTGAAATATTTTCAAGCTCTGTAGTTAGTGCGCTTTTACTCCTTCTGTTTCTATGATGCTCTATACCAAAACGGTGCGCCTCATTTCTTAATTGCTGAATAATTTTCAGTGTCTCGCTTTTCTTGTCTAAATATAGTGGAATTGGATCATCTGGATAGAATAATTCTTCTAAACGCTTCGCAATACCGATAATTGCAATTTTACCTCTTAAGCCCAATAAATCCAAACTTTTAAGAGCAGAAGACAACTGACCCTTTCCTCCATCAATTATTATCAATTGAGGCAATGGTGCATCTTCTTCAAGAAGTCTTTTATATCTTCTGTGAACTACCTCTTCCATTGAGGCAAAATCATCTGGGCCCACTACAGTCTTAATATTAAAATGTCTATAATCTTTCTTACTAGGCTTTCCATTTTTAAAAACAACACATGCAGCAACCGGATTTGTCCCCTGAATATTTGAATTATCAAAGCACTCAATATGTCTAGGTTCTTCAGACAATCTCAAATCAGCCTTCATCTGCGCCATTATTCTATTGGCATGTCTATCTGGATCAACTATTTTTATTTGCTTTAGCTTATCCATACGATAGTACATGGCATTTCGTTTAGATAAATCAACTATACTCTTTTTATCACCAAGCATTGGTATGGTTACCTTCACATCTTCACCTAAATCAACCATTGTTGATACATATATTTCTTTAGAGTTTGAATTGAACCTTTGTCTAATCTCAGTGATGGCTAGTTCTAAAAGTTCCTTATCAGATTCTTGTAATTTCTTTTTTAACTCAAGAGTGTGAGATCTTATTATTGATCCATAACTCAATTGTAAAAAATTAACATAAGCAAACGTTTCGTCACTAACAATGGAGAAAACATCAACATTGCTGATTTTAGGATTCACAACTGTAGATTTAGATTGATAGTTCTCTAAAATTTCTAGTTTTTCTTTGATTTTTTGTGCATCCTCAAATTCCATATTCTGTGCATGCACTTTCATCTGTTTCCTAAATTGTTGAAGTGAATCTTTAAAATTACCTTTCAGTATTTCTCTTATTGCTTTGATATTAGAATGGTACTCTTCTTCTGTTTCTTTTCCTTCACAGGCACCTTTGCAATTTCCCAAGTGAAACTCTAAACAGACTTTATATTTTCCGGCTTCAATTTTGGGTTCTGAAAGATGGTAATTACATGTTCTTAACTGATAAAGCCCCTTAATTAACCCTAACAGCGTCTTTACCGTTTTCATACTTGTATATGGACCAAAATATTCTGATCCATCTTTTATTACTCTTCTTGTAGGGAATATTCTTGGAAACCTTTCATTTTTAACGCAAATCCAAGGATAAGATTTGTCATCCTTAAGCATTACATTGTACTTAGGTTGATATTTCTTGATTAGATTATTCTCTAATAACAATGCATCATTTTCAGTTTCAACAACGATATGCTTTATTGATTTAATATTTTTTACTAAAACCCTAGTTTTACCATACTCGTGGTTTTTAGTAAAATAACTACTAACCCTTTTTTTAATATTCTTAGCCTTGCCAACATAAATAAGATTCTCATCCTTATCAAAATATTGATAGACGCCAGGTTGGTGTGGTAAGGTTTTAATTTGAATTTCTAAAGCAGTATCTGACATTAATTCAAAGGTATAAAAAGTAAGTAGTAATGCGTACTTAAAGTTTATGAGTTGTTTAAATTTGACGAACTCCAAATACTTGATTAACTTTAGCCTTTTAAGCATTGCCAATGAATATCGTTATCCTTTCAAGAAACGAAAATCTTTACTCCACAAAGCGTCTTATTCAAGAAGGTGAAAACAGAGGTCATGATATTGAAGTTATTGATCCTCTTAAATGCGATATTATTATTGAAAAAGAAAAACCCACTATTTACTACAGAGATCGTTATCTAGATTATGTAGATGCCATTATTCCAAGAATTGGTGCTTCAGTTACTTTTTTTGGATGTGCGGTTGTAAGACAATTTGAAATGATGAATGTATTTACAACAGTAACTTCTGACGCAATTCTGAGAAGTAGAGATAAACTAAGGAGTTTCCAAAGGTTGTCTAAAGCTGGTATCGGTATGCCAAAGACTGTTTTTACAAATTACTCAAGAGATGTTGAGGAAGTATTAGACCATGTTGGTGGGCCACCAGTAATAATTAAGTTGCTTGAAGGAACCCAAGGGTTAGGTGTGGTGTTGGCAGAATCAAGAAACGCGGCAGAATCAGTGCTTGAAGCATTTAATGGATTACAAGCTAGAGCGTTAGTACAAGAATATATCGAAGAAGCCAAAGGTGCTGATTTAAGAGCACTAATAGTAGATGGACAAGTTATTGGTGCTATGAAGCGTCAAGGACGAGAAGGGGAATTTAGATCTAACCTACATAGAGGTGGTAGCGCTAATTATATTAAACTTACTGAAGACGAAATTAAGTTAGCCATAAAAGCATCTAGAGCTTTAAAACTTCCTGTCTGTGGTGTAGACATGTTGCAGTCCAAAAGAGGACCATTGATTATGGAGGTTAACTCTACGCCAGGTTTAGAAGGTATTGAAAAGGCAACACAAAAAAATATAGCAAGAGCAATAATCACTTTTATTGAAAGAAACAGAAAATGAGTGAAAAGGAAATACTCCATATTTTAGGCACAAAAGTTGCCTTAGGAGAAAGTGCAAAGGTGAGCTTTAATGTTGCTAAGTTACATACTCAAAATACCATTGATGTTCCGATAATAATAGAGAGGTCAAAAAAACCAGGGCCTACTGTTTTAATAACTGCCGGTATTCATGGTGATGAAGTTAATGGTGTAGAAATTGTTCGTCAAATCATTGCAAAGGGCATAAATAAACCAAAGAAAGGTACAATTATCTGTATTCCTGTGATTAACGTTTTTGGTTTTATACATATGGATCGAGAATTTCCTGATGGTCGCGATTTAAATCGGGTTTTCCCAGGTGGCAAAAATGGATCTTTGGCAAGTAGAGTTGCGAATAAACTAATGACTGAAATTGTTCCTCATGCAGATTTGATTTTAGACTTTCATACTGGTGGTGCAGATAGATTTAACGCTGCTCAAATAAGAATAGTAAAGAATGAAGTTGTTTTAGATGAATTAGCAGAAATATTTGGTGCTCCTATCATTTACTATTCAAAAAATTTAAATAAATCATTTAGAAATACATGTTACAAACTAGGGATACCAATGCTCTTGTTTGAAGGTGGTAAATCATTTAACATAGATAAAACCATAACTAACACGGGTGTAAATGGAACAAAACGCGTGTTAGATCATCTTGGAATGTTAAAAAGCAATTTTAAGGTTTCCAAACCAAAAAAGAGTTGTGTAAAAATTGTAGAAAGCAAATGGATACGCGCTAATCATTCAGGGATGTTTAAACCAAATAAATCTGTAAACACAATCATTAAAAAGGGAGATGTACTTGGGCATATAACTGACCCTTATGGAAGCTTCAATCATTTTGTAAAAGCACCCAATGATGGTTATTTATTTAATGTTAATGAATCTCCAATAATTTATCAAGGTGATGCCATTTTTCATATTTCCACAAAATTAGAGTCGTGACTAAATCTGAAATTAGAAAAAAATATAAGACTCTTCGCAAAGCCTTATTAAAAGATGATATTGAAGAATTAAGTCTGCAAATAGCGAATATTCTATTAACCCTTGATATTTGGAATTACTCCTTCTACCACTTATTCTTAACCATTGAAGAGCAAAAAGAAATAAACACTGAATACATTTTAAATATTCTTGCTGGGAAGGATAAAAATATTGTAATCTCTAAAAGTAATTTTGAAGACTATTCTATGTCCCATTTTCTTCTTTCGGATAGCACTAAGCTTAAAAAAAGCAAATACAATATTCCTGAGCCAATTGAAGGAATAGAAATTTCAGTTTCTAAAATTGATGTGGTATTTGTTCCACTTCTCGCATTTGATATAAATGGCAACAGGGTTGGTTATGGCAAAGGCTTTTACGACCGTTTTTTGCAAGCTTGTAAATCAGATACAATTAAAATAGGTTTGTCGTTTTTTGAAGCCGAAACAGAATTCATAGATACTTCAAAAAATGATATTAAACTCGATTATGGTATTACACCTACAAAAATCTATAAGTTTAACAATCCTGAAACTAATTCTTAGCGTTCTCTAAGGGCAATTTCGTTGTACAAACTTCCCCAATTATTATTATTAAAATTATTTGGCAATCCTTGTGTAGTCAATAATGCATCTTGGTCAGTTTCATTATATTTCCATAGCCATGCGGCAAACGAAATATCCTTAGAAAAAATGATATTCAAGAATGGTTCAGGATCCATGAGAACTCCAGAGTTTACAGGCGCAACTTCACCTATAAATATTGGAAGATTAGCATCAATCAAACTATCAATTCTATGACTTATATTTTCTTGCGGTTCTAATAACCACTTCTCATATGCATGAATATCAAATAATACATTTTGATTATTCGTCAAGAAATTTTGACCTTCACTCAGTAATACACTTTCATCTTGTCCTTGTTCTGCACACGGAATTAAAATAATGTTATTATTACCTGTATCTCTAATAACATTATAAAGTTCTTGCATAGTAGATGTCCATATTTCATCAGTATAACCATCTAAACGGTCAAACCTGTATGGTTCATTCCAGACTTCAATCCAAACATCGGGTTGATCTTTAAAATGTTCAGCCCAACTAGCTAATTTTAATTTAAAATCAGACCAAAATTCAGTCTGAGTTGGAAACTTGCCCGTAAATAAGCTTTCTTGTTGTCCATTCCATCCAAAAGGACATAAAATAGTAACTAAATTATTGGATCTATTATCATCTACAATTTCTTGCAAAGCATATAAAAATTGACCATTAGAATCCTCAATTGGAAAACCCGTTAATGGGTTCTCATTAACATTACCAATAAATTCTCTTGCTATATCTAAATTCCATGAAACCATATCAGAGCTGCCTGTTGCGAAAGTATGTAGTGCATTTGCACCCAATAATTGGACCGCTCTACCATTCTTATGAATTTTATTTCCTACAATTTCGAAAGTATTATTCCCATTATCATTACCATCTTCCTTACTACAAGAAAATAATGTAATACCTATTAAGAGTAAAATTATTATCTGATATCTCATTAAAACTAGGAATTAACCACCAACTCATTTGAGTCTTTAAAAGCCCTTTTGTTAAATACTATTAAAATACCAATACCAGTACTTATGGCCATATCTGCAATGTTAAACACTGGATCAAAAAACGAAAAATATGTCCCACCAAAAAAGGGCAGTTTCTCTGGTAATATACCCGACCAAATAGGAAAATGCAACATGTCTACTACCTTGCCATGAAATAGATTCTCATATCCTCCTGTTTCAGGCAAAAATGTGGCAACTTCCATAGCACTATCACTAAATAAAATACCATAAAAAACAGAATCAATTATATTACCCAAAGCACCCGCAAATATTATTGCAATTGCAAAAATCAAAGTCTTGGACTTTCTTTTTTTTAGAACATCTCTGAGCCAAAAAGCAATACCTGTTACTGCAAAAATTCTAAATAGTGTTAATATCAACTTAGCATTTCTATCAGATATTGAAGGAATAAAATCGCTTAATTTTGTTCCCCACGCCATGCCATCGTTTTCAACAAAAGCAATTTTAAACCATGAAAAAACACTTATATCTTCATTTATAAGAAAATGAGTTTTAATATAAATTTTACTGATTTGGTCAACAAGTAAAATAATAAGTATAATTAACACTGTTTTTCTTTGTGACATAGTTGGGTTTTACAAAAAAGATTATTGATACCTCTTTATAGAAATATCACCATTTATTGACTTTAAGTTATACAATGATGATTTAACTTTAAATGGATAAATATCAACTTTTCCATTATTTGTTACTGCACTCACAACGTTTGCATCATCAGTCTGAATATTGATATTTCCATCAATAGTATTTATTAATGCTTTCTTAGTATTACCTTTTAGGTTACAATACCCTTGTTGTAATTGAATTGAAATAGAGTTGAAACTTCCATTTAATATTACTGAGCCTATATCACTCTCAATACTTAAGTTCTTCTTTTGTGGAATTTCCAATAATAACCTAGCCGCAATTACCTTATGAGCATTTCGTTTATCATCAGCAATTTCTGTGAAAGCTATTTGCTCTAATTTAATATACAGCGTATCTCCATTTATACTTGTAACTATCTGATACTCATTTTCAAACTCACCATCAACAATTGAATTAATACTTATGATATTTGAACTTGAGGTCTTCACATCAATTAAAAATAGTTGATTGCCATCCACAGAAATTTCTTTTATTTGATCAGCTCTTATCTGTTTAATGGAAGTGTTTTGAGCAATAATCAAATGAGAAAAGAAAAGAACTAAAAAAGCCTTGAAATACATAATCCAAGGCTTTATGATATTAAATGTGTTCAAATTTTGATCATCGCAAAAATGAGTCCTTTTATTTAAGGATTATTTCTGCATGTTTTTAGCTTCAATACTCAATGTTGCGTGTGGCACCAATTTCAAACGTTCTTTTTTAATTAGTTTCCCTGTTACACGACAAACGCCATATGTTTTATTCTCAATACGAATCATGGCATTCTTTAAATCACGAATAAATTTCTCTTGACGAATGGCCAATGCAGAGTTTGCCTCTTTACTCATCGTTGCACTTCCTTCTTCGAAAGCTTTAAACGTTGGAGATGTATCATCTGTACCATTATTATGGTCATTCATATATGCACTTTTAATTAGTTCTAGATCGTGCTCCGCTTTGTCAATTTTCTCTTGAATTAATCCCTTGAATTCCTCTAAGTCTTTATCCGAATATCGATTTGTTGTTTCTGCTGCCATATGTATTAATGTTTTTGTATAAATAATTTGGTATTTACGTCATCGAAAGCAATTTCTATACCATTGTTTAAATTTTCTTTTATTTGTAATTCTTCAGTTAATGTTTCGGATTTTATATAGTCTTCATTTGAAGCTATTGCCTCAACAATATTTTCATCCTTTTGAAGCTGAACATCAATTCTATCTGTAACTTCAAAACCAGAATCTTTACGCAAATTCTGAATTCGATTGACCAATTCTCTAGCAATACCCTCTTTACGTAGTTCTTCACTCACTGTCACATCTAAAGCTACGGTTAATGCACCTTCATTAGCAACAAGCCAGCCTTCAATATCTTGCGATGTTATCTCTACATCTTCTAATCCTAATGTAATATTTTTTCCGTTAATGTCAAGTGAAATTGAACCATTCTGTTCAATATTTTTTATGTCTTCAGCCGTGAAATTTCCTATTGCGCTAGAAATCAACTTCATATCCCTTCCAAACCTAGGTCCTAGCACCTTAAAATTTGGTTTAATTTGCTTAACCAAAATATCAGAAGCATCCTGTAAAAGCTCAATCTCTTTAATATTAACTTCATGTTTAATTAAATTTGAAACTGCCTCAATTTCCTGCTTTTGCTCAAGAGTATCTACAGGTATCATAATTTTTTGAAGTGGTTGACGAACCTTTATCTTTTCTTTAGCTCGTAACGACAACACCAATGAAGATATTGTCTGTGCATTTTCCATTTTCCTTTCGAGTGTTTTATCAATAGCTGTTTTATCAGCTATTGGGAATTCAGCTAAGTGTACACTTTCAAAAGATTCCTTTTGAGTTACTGAATTTAAATCTAAATACAACCTATCCATAAAAAATGGTGCAATTGGTGCTCCTAATTTTGCAATGGTTAGCATGCATGTATATAAGGTCTGGTATGCAGATATTTTATCTGTTTGGTAATCACCTTTCCAAAAACGTCTTCTACTAAGTCTCACATACCAATTACTCAGATAGTCTTGAGTAAAATCAGATATTGCTCTTGCTGCCTTTGTTGGTTCATAATCTGCATAAAATGTATCTACTTTATCAATAAGTGTATTTAATTCTGATAATATCCAACGGTCTAGCTCAGGTCTTTCATTAAGTTCCAAGTCAGCTTCTGAATAATTAAAACCGTCAAGATTTGTATACAGTGAAAAGAATGAATATGTATTATACAATGTGCCGAAGAACTTTCTCTTTACTTCTTCTACCCCTTCAATATCAAATTTTAAATTGTCCCATGGATTAGCATTACTTATCATATACCAACGTGTAGCATCTGCACCTCGGTCTGCTAAGGTTTCAAACGGATCTACAGCATTACCTAATCTTTTGGACATCTTTTGTCCATTTTTATCTAATACCAATCCATTAGAAACTACATTTTTATAGGCTACTGAATCAAAAACCATAGTACCTATAGCATGAAGTGTATAAAACCATCCTCTTGTTTGGTCAACCCCTTCTGCTATGAAATCTGCTGGAAAAGCTTCATTTTTATCAATTAATCCTTGATTCTCAAACGGATAGTGCCATTGTGCATATGGCATTGAACCAGAATCAAACCACACATCAATCAAGTCACTTTCACGCTTCATCGGGTTTCCTAATGGTGAAACTAGTACTATCTTGTCTACTACATTCTTATGTAAGTCTACTGTTTCATAATTCTCTTCAGACATGTTGCCAACTTCAAAATCGGCAAAAATATCCTCAGTCATAAAACCAGCATTGATAGATCTTTGTATTTCATATTTTAATTCCTCTATAGAACCTATGCATAGTTGTTCTTTGCCATCCTCAGTTCTCCAAATTGGTAATGGAATTCCCCAAAAACGCGAGCGCGACAAATTCCAATCATTTGCGTTTGCAAGCCAATTACCAAAACGCCCTTCACCAGTAGATTTTGGTTTCCAATTAATCGAGGTGTTTAGCTCATGCATTCTATCCTTAACATCGGTAACCTTAATAAACCAAGAGTCAAGCGGATAGTATAAAATTGGTTTATCAGTTCTCCAACAATTCGGGTAACTGTGCTTATATTTTTCAACCTTAAAGGCTTTATTTTCTATTTTTAATTTGATAGCAAGTTCTATATCAACTGACTTCTCAGGCGCATTACCATCATCATAATATTCATTCTTAACATACTTTCCTCCAAGCTCACCAAGTTCAGGTCTAAATCGTCCTTGAAGATCTACTAATGGAACCAAGTTTCCATTTTCGTCTTTTACCAATAATGGTGGTACTTCTGGTGTAGCTTGTTTCGCAACTAGAGCATCATCAGCACCAAAGGTAGGTGCTGTGTGTACTATTCCAGTTCCATCTTCAGTTGTTACAAAGTCTCCCGAAATAACTCTAAAAGCATTTTCTGGATTATCATTTGGCAAGGCGTAATCTAGAAGTTGTTCATATTTAATGCCAACCAAATCTTTTCCTTTAAATTCCTTTACTACGTAATATGGAATCTTTTTGTCGCCATCTTTATAATCTAACAATTCTGGTTTAGTTTCTACTCGATTAAATTTACCATCAAATTGATTATTCACTAATCCCTTAGCTAGTACAACATTAATAGGTTTAAATGTATATTGATTATACGTTTCTACTAACACATAATCAATTTTTGGTCCTACAGTTAAAGCCGTGTTACTAGGTAATGTCCATGGCGTTGTTGTCCAAGCTAAGAAGTAAATATCTCCCTCATCCTTGAGAAAATTGGGTAATGTTTCTTCATGTGCTTTAAACTGAGCTACCACTGTTGTATCAGTAACATCTTGGTAAGTACCTGGTTGGTTAAGTTCATGTGAACTTAAACCGGTACCTGCTTTTGGTGAATATGGTTGAATCGTGTAACCTTTATATAACAAGTTCTTATCATAGATTTGTTTCAATAGCCACCATACACTTTCCATATATTTTGACTTATAGGTCACATAAGGATCATCCATATCAACCCAATAGCCCATTTTCTTGGTTAGGTCATTCCATATATCAGTGTAACGCATAACCGCCTCCTTACAGGCTTCGTTATACTCCTCTATTGTTATTTTTGTACCAATATCTTCCTTTGTAATACCAAGCTCTTTTTCAACACCAAGTTCTACTGGTAATCCATGAGTATCCCAACCTGCTTTACGTTTTACCTGAAAACCTTTCATTGTTTTATAACGCGGAAATATATCCTTAATAGCACGTGCCAAAACGTGATGAACACCTGGTAATCCATTGGCTGAAGGAGGTCCTTCGAAGAAAACATAAGGCTTCTTACCTTCTCTCGTTGTGACACTTTTATCGAAGATATTATTTGCTTCCCAATAGTCACTGATTTTGTTAGCAACTTTTGGCAAGTTAAGTCCTTTATATTCAGGGAACTTTGTACTCATGACATCAAAATTCATTAGGAGTCGCGAAATTAAGAATTTCTGTTTAAAGGAATGATTTTAAAATAAAAAAAAGCAATCCTTAAGGGATTGCTTTTTCTTATTAGGGCTATTAATTAATCTGGTTCGTAAAAAAATTAATCTTATAACAAATTTAATTTGAATAAAACGAGAAATGATTAACATATGTTAAAATCACTTTAGTGTTTTTCTTATTCTGCTTAATTGTACTGGTGAAATATTTAAATAAGATGCTATCTGATATTGAGGAATTAAGTTTTCAATATTTGGTATTCGCCTTTTTAATTGTAAATATCTTTGGGTAGCATCCAGAGCAGCTGTTTCTAATTGTTTAGCCTCATACAGTACGTAAACAGATTCCAAAATTCGATTATATAAATTACTTATATCAATATTTGCTCTTGAAATTTTTATGAATTCGTGAAAGTCAATTTCAAAAATTGTTGAATCAACCAAAGCTTCATAACAAAACAGTGATGGTTTATCTTTTAAGATTGATGAAAAAGGACCTACAAAACTAATAGGTACAAATATATTTTTAGTTATTTCTTTACCAGACTCCAGAGTACTATAAGCTCTCATTAAACCAGAAGTTAAAAAAGCCACATTATTACTTTTATTGCCCTGTTCTACAATGCTCTCACCGGATAAGAGCTTTCTTCGTTTGGCTAAATCTTGTAATACTTTATATGTTTTCTTAGTAACATGGAATTTTGATTTTAAAAAATCAAAGCTAGGGTCATCCATGACGATTAATTTAAAATGATAAGACGAATTAATTAAATTAATTTAAGTGTCACAAATTAAACCTATAAAGATGTTCAAAACATAGATAAGTTGTAAACACCAAAAAAAGGTCTTTCTATTATTTACCAGTGAATACTGCTATTTTACTATAAATTTCTTTGTAAGCTTTATATTGTCCTCTGTTACCAGTTGAACAATATAAGTACCAGTTGTCAGACCCTGCAGATCGTACTCCGTGTAGGACCCTGGGTATGCGTTGCCGTTCTGGTACACCCTCTGGCCGAGTATGTTGGTCACGCTGATCTGGGCTATGCCAACGCC
>NZ_JAIUJS010000020.1 GCF_020166345.1 Winogradskyella vincentii
TTGCCGTATAGCCACGTGGACTCGCTGCTCCAGTCACCGTCAGCTACCGTCTCGTAAGGCATAGGTGCAGTCTGGTCCTGTAACGTGTTTATGTTCATCAGCGTAAGCTCGTAGTCGTTGCTAGAATAGTCCGCCGTTGTGTTGTTCTTTATATCGGTCATGGAATAGTACGCTAAAAGGCTGGACCAAGACACCTTCTGTGCCGTGTCCCTGTCCTCAATAGGCTTCGGGATAACCGTACCACCTACGAAACCTCCGTCGTTCGTTATCTCCTGGTAGACCATCTGCTGTACCTGGTCAATGCTCAGTGCTGTGTCAAAGACCCTGATCTCGTCGATGTCTCCCTTGAAATGCTCGCGCGCAGACAAATCCGTAGAGCGCCTGCCCACCTCAAAGCTGCCGTTCCAGTCCGAAGAAGGCGATACCGTCCTGCCAACGAGGGAAGGCTCCAGTACATAGCCCTCGAGCTTGCCGTCAACATAGACCATAAGCTCACCAGTAGAGCTAGAGAAAACACCAGCGATATGGTGCCATTCGTTAAAATCGACGTTGATGCCAGTGGCAAGGTGAGTCGTGCCCGAACTGCTCCTGATGCCGAACATCAGCTTGTTGCACTCGGTCACAAAGAGCCTGCAACCGTCGTCCTCGCCCATAAGCGTCGTGGAACCTGTAGAATTACCAGAGTCTATCTTGATCCAGGACATCATCGTAAGCTCGCCCGCACCGTCCAAAAGACTGTCACCGTACAAATAATCGTCGATACCGTCGAAGTCCAGGGTTGATGTGTAAGCTGGATTAATATCAAATAAATCTCTATAATCAAGATCGCCGCCTGAACTTTTGTCTAAATCAGAATCGGGCAAAATCGATGAGTTCGGGTTGTTGATCTCGTCATTGACATCCAACGGGTCGTTGATGTTACTACCTTCAAAAATATCATCTAAACCATCATTGTCTGAATCAATCCCAGAAAGTATATTTGACATACCATTTTCCTGTATGTCTGGTATCCCATCATTATCCGAATCTGAATCAACATAATCGAAGATTCCATCCCAGTCCGTATCAACAATTCTTAAGTCAGTACCATAATTATCATCAACACCATCTTGATCTAAATCCGTGATTGTAATACCTAAGCCACTTGGTGCTTTATAAATCGCTGTTTGTTGTAATTCTATATTATCTGGAATACCATCATCGTCTGAATCTAAGTCTAAAAAATTATAATTTCCGGTTCCATCTGAATTTAAAGGTATATTACCAGTCAATGCACTAGAAGGTATCCCTAAAGTCGTAGGAGTAGATCCTGGTTTACCATCTGCTTTACCATCCTTTATAAATGTTGAGGCCGGAGAAATTTTATCAATTCCTCCAGATTCAGACACATCCATAATACCATCATTGTCACTATCTAGATCAAAATGGTTCGAAATTCCATCAGAATCAAAATCTAATATTGCGCATATTCCTTCAGAATTTAATGTACAAAAATCAGAATCTTTATAATTTGGCAAACCATCCACATCGTGATCACCCGATGCATCTAATCCATTTGATTCATCTATGTCCTTAATACCATCATTATCATCATCCAAATCATCAACATCACTAAAACCATCACCATCATTGTCCGGTAACGTTAAAATAAACATTTTACCATCACCGTTATCTACTGTTGATGCAGTTAATGTAGCTTTTGTAATTAACGATCCCGTTGGTGCTATATCATCTAGGTAAAAAACGGCAATACCTAGAGTCCCGGCATTTCTTACTACTCGATCACTTAACCAATAATCAGAACCTGCGGGAGGTGGGTTTAAAGATCCTGGAGTCCCAATGTTTCCATAACTACCAGTTCCCCCAAATCCCCATTGGGTACCAGCATTATTAACAAATGTTTCACCTAACGATTGCTCTGGTCCACCATCTTCAGGTATTCCAAAAAATTCTATATGATAACAATTATTGGCATTCTGTTCGGTTACGGCAATTACTCCACTTGAGCTTGCTACAATTCCTCCATCATATGTCAAAGTGAAACGTTGGGAAGTCGTTGCTTCTTCAGCTGTATAGTTATCACAAATATTCTGACCATTTCCATTAGCTTCAAAGTAATAATTTAAATTTTTGGATTGGAATGCATCCAATGCTGTCGTATTCCATGATGCACTTGCACTTGTTGTTTCTACATAAGATCCATTTTTAGAAATATTATTTGTGGCATGACCATTAGGTCCAAGTTGTGTTAATTCGTATCCTGTTGGCGCACCAAATGAAAAATATACATTTCCATTAACAGTGATACTCTCTATAGTAGCAGGTTGTGTGTAGGTAGTCTGATTATCACTCCATTGAAAAGTAACACCAGATTGTATACTATTTGCATTTGTTTGAGAATAGGTGATACTATTTATTAGAACAAACAAAATACCAATAACAAGTATTTTTAACTTCATAATTAATTACATAAGTAGATTCATAGGTAATTTTTAGACACTAAAACTACAAACGAGTCACATTTTCTAACAAACTAAAAAAGTTCCTATATCAATGGATTCTCATGTTTTGAGGGAAGAAATACTTCTTAATACAAAATAAGTCTTATGCAATTCTACATTTTATTTAAATCAAAAGCAAGCTAAAATTGTACTTTTTTCCGATAAAATGTTATTTATCGTCGATTAAATGCAATATATCAGTACTAAAAAAATAATATATAAGGTTAATTTAAAACTATCTTTTTTGAAAATATCGCATTATTTTCTGTCACCAACTGAACAATATATGTACCCGTTGTCAGACCCTGTAGGTCGTACTCCGTGTAGGACCCTGGGTATGCGTTGCCGTTCTGGTACACCCTCTGGCCGAGTATGTTGGTCACGCTGATCTGGGCTATGCCAACGCC
>NZ_JAIUJS010000021.1 GCF_020166345.1 Winogradskyella vincentii
AAAATGCATGACGTGGGATAAGTATTGCAAATCATCAACACGATTTTTCATTATCTTCACAAAAAAACAGACAACTGCACATAGCGCAGCGTTGTTCTTCATTATAACCAACCGCTAACCAATGATAAAATTCTTTAGAAAAATACGATATGACCTAATGGAGAAAAATAAAACTGGAAAGTATTTTAAATATGCTATTGGCGAAATAGTTCTTGTTGTAATTGGGATATTGATTGCTCTTCAAATTAATAATTGGAATGAATTAACAAAGAAAAGAAATACAGAGATTGAAATATTGGTTGGAATTAGAAATGATATTCTTAGAGATACTATAGATATAAATTTTAATATTCGCGGATATCAAAATATTATAAAGCGAGACAGTTTTGTTCTTCACCATTTAATAAAGAAGAAAGCTTACAGCAATATGTTTGCTCAAAACTTGCACTCTATTGCTAATTTAGGTTGGTCTGTGGTATTACACGAAGCTCATTTTCAAGAAGCCAAACAAAGAGGGTTGTCTATTATTTCTAACAAAGAGATAAGAAATGAGATAAATTATCTGTATGGATTTAAATATTCTGGCTTCAAATCGAAAGTAAACAATAATGATAGATACAAACACAATGAACTTCTAAAACATACTATAGGAAATTACTTTTCATATGATTCCAGCGGTGTTTTTATAGATAAAGAGTCATATGCGAAATTACTATCCAACAAAAATTCACATTATTACATTAAACGCTCAAGTGATATGCACAAAAGATTGCTTAATTTTCATTTCAACACTTTGTCGAAATCCATTGAAGTAGCCCAACTTATTGAAAAAGAAATTGTCTATTTGAAAAACAAATATTAATCTTAAATTAAAAAATAACGAAACCACAACAACGTGTATAGTTCATTGCTCTGAAATTCCTATTCGGAATTTCTATCGCTTCTGAACAATGGGTTCGCTCCTATTTGCTATCTTAGTGCAGACGCAACGAAACCATACACGAACACGTTGTGCTTCATTATCAGAAACCGCTAACCAATGATAAAATTCTTTAGAAAAATTAGACAAAATTTACTTTCTGAAAACAAATTCAGCAAGTATCTGATTTATGCATTCGGAGAAATTATCCTCGTGGTTATAGGAATTTTAATTGCTCTAAGTATCAACAACCAAAATGAAAACAAGAAGGATAAGACAAAAGAAAAAGTTTATCTAGAGAGTTTGTACCAAGAACTCAAACAAGATTCGATATACTTGGAAAAAACTAATAACACATTAGCTTCGATAGAAAAAAATGGTCGATATGTAATTAGTATAATTGAAAACCAAAAAAAAATCACATCTGATACACTTAAATTTTTAAATGCCGTGAGAAGGATGATTGCCAGTAATCAAACGTTACCAGAGCCAATTATTTGGAAAGAATTACAAAGTAGCGGAAACTTAAGGCTGATTCAAAACAGAGAATTAATTAAAGCACTATTTGCCTACTACCATAAAGCAAATGCTTGTCAACAAGATTATAAGGATAATGCACACCATTTTATTCTTGATGCTAGATATTTTGATTCAAAATTATTTTCAATTGAAGACCAAGACGATTATTTTGATAATTGGAAAAAAGACAATATACCATCACACAAAGTCTTACAAACACTTTTATCTGATAAAGAATTCTATGCAAATGCAAAGGGAATTGTGACAGGTATGATTATAAGCAGGAAAGTATTATCAGGACTGAGAAAAAACTTAGAAATTCCTTTGGCGATTTTAAGGAACGAATTAAATGAGAAATAACGAAAGCACAACAACGGCTATAAGTAATGCGGGATGAATCGCTTATTTCAAACTTCTACCCTTTTAATCCGCTCGCAATTTGTATCTTTATTCAAGAAAAATAATAAACATAAAAATGGCTCGCTATGGTCGGTGTTGAATTGAAACTTTAAGGCTTATTTGCCCCGCACTACACATAGCCTGAACCGATGATATCGAATACGCCTGCGGCGTACTTTTGTCTACGCTGCTTCGCAGACACTATATCCAAAAGCAGTTCGATATCATCGCTGCGCTAT
>NZ_JAIUJS010000022.1 GCF_020166345.1 Winogradskyella vincentii
AACATAAACACGTTACAGGACCAGACTGCACCTATGCCTTACGAGACGGTAGCTGACGGTGACTGGAGCAGCGAGTCCACGTGGCTATACGGCAACGTTTGGGATATCGAGGACGCATCGCAGAACAAGGACTGGAGCATCGTCTTGGTCAAGAACGACGTTACTACCTCTAGTTCCCACACGAACCTTGGCCTTATAGTAGATACTGACAAGTCGCTGGTGGTAAACGGCGACAACAAGATAGAGAACACCTATTATCTGGAGCTCAACGGTACGTTGGACCTCAGGGATGACTCTCAGCTGGTACAGGGCCTAAGGAGCGACCTGGTTACCTCGGCAGAAGGCAAGGTAAAGAGAAGGCAGGAAGGGACTTCCAGCCAGTACAGGTACAATTATTGGGGCTCACCGTTGGGAAGCCTGGGCGCAACGCCTTTGACCGACAACAATACGGTAGGCAACAACGATAACAACTCGGACTTCAACCTTGGCATGCTGAAGCAGCCTGGCGGGACCGATATCGAGTTCACGGGCGCATTGGACGCACCTGGTAAGATCAGTGTTTTCTGGCTCTACACCTACATAAACGGCGTAACTTATAACGACTGGGGTTCTATGGACGCCAACACGCCTCTTGGGCCTGGAATCGGCTATACGCAGAAGGGTACTGGAGTGGCAGGCACGGAACAGCAGTATCTGTTCGAGGGCAAGCCCAACAACGGTACTATTGTAATAGATGTAACGGACACGGGCGGAAGCGGTTCGGTACCGGCGGTTTCCAAGACGGATTACCTGCTGGGCAACCCTTACCCGTCTGCACTGGACCTCCACCAGTTCATTGACGACAACGCGGGCGTGATAGACGGTACGATCCAGCTGTGGCAACAGTGGAGCGGAGATTCCCATATATTGAACGAGTACAACGGAGGTTACGCACAGGTCAACAAGACGGGATCTGTAAGGGCCTATCAGTTTGTAGGCATAGAGGGCGCGAACAACGGCAGCCAGGACGGTACGAAGACACCGTCTAGGTACCTTCCAGTGGGCCAGGGCTTCATGGTAGAGGTCATCGCCGACGGCGAGGTGATGTTCAACAACGGCCAGAGGCTGTTCGTAAAGGAAGCGGACCACGACGGCACCTATAATAACGGTTCTATATTTTTCAAGAACGGTACCGGCCAGGGCAAGTCTCAGGAAGGGGAAGACCTTATGCAGACGATACGCCTGGAGTTTTCGTCGGTGGACGGCCCGCAGACGAGGCGCGAGCTTTTATTGGGCTTCAGCGACTTTACCACGGAGGATTTTGACTACGGTTACGAGGCCAAGAACACCGAGGAGGGCGACGACGACCTTAACCTGGTTTTCGGCGATGAGCTGATGACCATACAGGCCTACAGTGCGATAACCGACGACAAGGCGGTACCGCTCAAGCTAACGGCATCTGGCGACTACAACTATACGATAGCGCTTACCGGCACGGACAACATCGATGAAGGGCAACAGATCTACCTGAGGGACAACCTTACGGGCGAATACCACGACCTGAGCAGCAGCGAACAGCCGATCGAGTTCTCTTCGGAGGCGGGCGAGCATACGGACAGGTTCGAGGTGGTGTTCTCGCAGCAGTCCCAGACGCTGTCCGAGATGGACCAGGAGATAGAGGACCTGAGGCTCTACTATGCGATGGGCAGGAAGAAGATCGTGGTGCTGAACCCTAACGGCGTTGGCATAGCCCAGATCAGCGTGACCAACATACTCGGCCAGAGGGTGTACCAGAACGGCAACGCATACCCAGGGTCCTACACGGAGTACGA
>NZ_JAIUJS010000023.1 GCF_020166345.1 Winogradskyella vincentii
AATAGTCGGTGGCGTCGTATCCTGGACAGTTATTGTTTGTGTAGCCGTAGCGGTATTAGAACAATTATCGGTAATTGTAAATGTACGTAATACCGTAATTGGGCAATTGTCCGTTGATGTTACAACATCAATATAGGTTATGCTTAGTATGTTAAAATCATCAGTAGCATTATATTCAGAATTAGTTGCAAAAATTGATTTCACATCTGAAGATTGTGTTGTGCTAAAGTTAAACACAGCGCTTAAAGTGGTAATATCAGAAGTAGAACATCCTTCGATAGTAGTTGTGCTTGGCACAGTAATTTCTGGACTTTCAACATCGTCGGTTGTAAGTGTCACCACAAGAGTGTTCAATGTACAGCCATTAGCATCTTGCACGGTTACGGTATAATCACCATCCGTAAGCCCTGAAAAAGTATCAGATACTTGATAAGTTACACCGTTATCAATAGAATAGGAGTAAGGTGGTACACCGCCATTACCTTCAACAGTGAATTCACCATTGCTGTTGCTTAAACAATCAATGTTAGTCTGGGATACAAGAGAGACAGATACATTGGTTGCAGGTTCTATAATAGTTGCAGAATCTGTTGACGTACACCCATTAGCATCGGTAATGGTTACGCTATAAGTTCCAGCAATAACATTAATAAGATCTTCATTGGTAGACCCGTCACTCCATACAAATGTGTAAGGTGCAACACCACCGTTGACAGTTAAGTCAAGAGAACCGGTAGCATCATCTTTACATAAAATATTGGTAATAGCAATTCCTGAACTCAAAGCATTAGGTTCGTTAATAGTTATTGTAGTATTTGAAGTACAAGCGGTAACGTTATCCGTTACTGTGATTGTATAATCGCCAGCAGGTAGGTTGTTTACAGATAGTGTCGTATCAGGAATTGAATCCCAAGCATAACTAAAATCACCGGAACCGCCAGTTACAGTAGCGACAACACTACCGTTGCTTTCTCCATTACAAATAACAGGAGACGATGATCCAGATACCGATAAGTTTAAGCAGGTACCAGGATTGACAGTTACCGTAGTTTGATCTGTACACCCGTTAGCGTCAGTCACATCGACGGTATAGGTACCGGCAGATAAATCGGTAATAGTTTCAGTAGTTTCCCCGTTGCTCCACGCGTAAGTATATGGTTCTACACCACCAGTCGCGGTAGCCGTAGCCGTACCATCACCGGTAGAAGGGCCTAATTCATCAGTAGAAGAAGCCGTAACATTTAATACGTTACTAGGTTCAGTAATAGAGATTGTATCTTCAACCGGTTGACAAACCGTACCGTCAATCGTGATGCTTACGGTGTATACACCTGCAACTACATTGCTTAAAGTACTCGTGTTTACGCCGGTATCAACTTGCCCGTTACTCCATGTAAACGTAAACGTAGACGATGGGTTTGCAAGCGAGTTGGCAGATACGGTACCAGAACCAGTGGCATCACCAGTACAAAGTACATCGGTTACGCTATCTATAGTTATTTCCGCATCACAAGTGTTAACACAAGCGATAATAATACTTTGGGTTAATTGACACCCATTGGCGTCAGTTACAGTAACACTATGTGTTGTATCTGAAAGGCCTGTAGCCGTAGCAGTAGTTTGCCCGTTACTCCATAAGAAAGAATAAGGTGCCGTACCACCAGAGACCGCAACAGTAGCTTCTCCATTAGCACAGCCTTGAGCTGTTGTAGCATCTTG
>NZ_JAIUJS010000024.1 GCF_020166345.1 Winogradskyella vincentii
AGTTCAACGGCTAGCATTCCCAAAGTTTGCAGCATACGTTCTGCACCAGCTTCATTTTGTGCATAAAGCATACCTGGCATTTGCATAGGCATATCCTCGTCCGCTGGATCTAGGTGATGCATAATTACATCTACAGAACCTGTATATTCTGTACCGTCTTCTTTTACAAAGTTACCGTCAAAGCTAACAGAACTGCCATCGTCTGATGTTACGGTTTCCGCATTGCCACTAGATATGGTGCCAGTGATACTAGTTTCTAACAACATAATGGTTACTTTATTTGTGCCATTAGACGGTACTACGGCACGTGAGCCGTGGATATAGCCTTCTTTTTCTGCCTTGATATAGCCAAAACGCTCTTTAACTGTGGCATTGTTAATAATAAATACACCGTTGCTGTCTGTTGTTGCGGTCTCGTTACCTATGGTAATTGTAACACCTTCGATTGGTTCTTCATCATCGTCTATAACGGTTCCCAAGAAGTTTTTGAAGACATTGTTTCCGAAGTATTCCGAAAAATTGTCTGGTACGTTTTCCTGTTGCTCGCCATCATTCATTGATGGGCCATCATCTTTCTGGCAGGACGTACCGATCAGAAGCAACGCAATCAATACTGTGGATAATAGTTTCGTTGGTTTCATAGCGATTGATTTATAAGTTTTCTTTTTTAAAAGATATTAAAATCTAAAAAGGGTTGCGTGAAAATTCTGAAAAAATAAAAAAGCCTTCCATTTACGGAAGGCTTTTTTAGAGGCAATAAAAGGTGCTATTAATTGTCTCGTAGCACGTGAACCGTACCAGAGATTGTATGAGGATTACCATCATAATCTTCGTAAGATCCTGAGAAATTTATATCTATATATTCACCGACCTCTCCAAGTGTAGTTAGGTTGTAGGTGATATTATTATTAGTACCAGAAACACTTAAGCATTCACCAATAAAAAAACCTGTATCTCCCGTGGTACCATCATAGGGAAAATTATCATAAGTCCCTAAATAATTAGGGTCATTTAATAATCCATACATAAAAAAACAATTTTCCTGGTCATTGCTAGATGCAAAAATATCTATAGTTGGAACTTGGCCATTTGGGCTTTCTAGATAAAAATTTGCCGTAATATTTTCAAAAATAAAAACATCGTCATCATCGTCTATAGTGTATTGAATAAATTCTTCAACGGCATTACATGCACTAACAGTACCAACATCAGTTAATGATGTAGTAAATGTAAAGCCAATATCACCTGTAGATTGTAAATTGGTATAGTCATTTCCTTTTAAAACAAAGGTATCGTCTTCCGTACAACGTAATAGATTAATTTCAAACTCACCGTTGCTTACAGCATCTACAAATGTTTGATCACCATAGGTCAATTGTACATACCCATCTGTAACAGGATTTCCGTTACAAGTATTAAAGATACCAACTACAGTCTCTGAGATAATATCTGAATTTTCTGGTACTACAATCGAGATTGAAGTATCCGTACTAAATGGGCCAATAGTCTCGGTATACAATGGCGTATCGCTACAGTATTCGTAACCATAAACATTAAGTTCTAG
>NZ_JAIUJS010000025.1 GCF_020166345.1 Winogradskyella vincentii
CAAGATGCTACAACAGCTCAAGGCTGTGCTAATGGAGAAGCTACTGTTGCGGTCTCTGGTGGTACGGCACCTTATTCTTTCTTATGGAGTAACGGTCAAACTACTGCTACGGCTACAGGCCTTTCAGATACAACACATAGTGTTACCGTAACTGACGCCAATGGGTGTCAATTAACCCAAAGTATTATTATCGCTTGTGTTAACACTTGTGATGCGGAAATAACTATAGATAGCGTAACGGATGTACTTTGTACTGGTGATGCCACTGGTGCTGGTACAGTATCCGCCAACTCGCTTGCTAACCCTGCTTCTACTTTTACATTTACTTGGAGTAATGGACAAGTGGATAGTGGTGTAAACTCCAGTACATTGAGCAATGTTACTGCTGGTGTTTATACAGTAAGCATTACTATAGACGGGACGGTTTGCCAACCGGTTGAGGATACTATTTCCATTACGGAACCTAGTAATGTTTTAAATGTTACGGCTTCTTCTACGGATGAGTTAGGCCCAACTACGGGAGATGGTACCGCTACTGCTACCGCTACTGGTGGTGTAGAACCATACACCTACGCTTGGAGCAATGGACAAACAACACAATCAATTAGTGATTTATCAGCTGGTACATATACAGTTAACGTTACGGATGCTAATGGATGTACAGATCAAACAACAGTAACAGTAAATCCTGGTACTTGTTTAAATATTTCAGTTACAGGTTCATCCTCACCAGTTATTTGTAATGGTGAAAGTAACGGTAGTGTAGTAGCTACAGTTTCAGGTGGATCGGGCAGTTTTAGTTATGCTTGGGATTCATTACCAGATACAACACCAGCTGTTAATAATTTACCAGCAGGTGATTACTCAATTACAGTAACCGATAATGTTACGGCTTGTACTACTAGTACTACGATAACTGTAAATGAACCTAATGCTTTAAGTTCAGGAATTGCTATTACCAATATTTTATGTAAAGATGATGCTACCGGTTCTCTAGACTTAACTGTCAACGGTGGTGTTTCTCCATACACATTTTTATGGAACGATGGTTCGACCAATGAGGATCTAATAAATGTTATCGCTGGTACATATACCGTTACTATTACAGATGCTAATGGATGTACTT
This sequence comes from Winogradskyella vincentii, assembly GCF_020166345.1. Lineage (GTDB taxonomy): Bacteria > Bacteroidota > Bacteroidia > Flavobacteriales > Flavobacteriaceae > Winogradskyella > Winogradskyella vincentii. Next base: position 1,127 of record NZ_JAIUJS010000025.1, read on the forward strand.
CTTCTGATACAGCTACAATAATTGAACCTGCAACTAATGTTTCAGGGTCTATAACACAGATTACAAATGTCGCATGTCTAGGTGAAAGTAATGGAAGTATTACTGCCGAGGGTACTGGAGGAATTCCTCCATACACCTACTCTATCGATAATGGAACTACTAGCCAAGCTGATGGCTTATTTGAAAATCTTTCAGCTGGTGATTATACGATACTTATTACTGATGCGAATGGTTGTACCGTTAATGTTATTGATACAACGGTAACTGAACCTAATCTTTTAGAAATATCTGTTGCATCGACAATTGATGTACTTTGTAATGGCGAAAAAACGGGAAGCATCGATGTTGATGTTAATGGCGGTACGCCTCCATACACCTATGTGTGGTCTGATATCGATGGTACTACTACTCAAGATTTAAACAATGT
>NZ_JAIUJS010000026.1 GCF_020166345.1 Winogradskyella vincentii
AAAATGCATGACGTGGGATAAGTATTGCAAATCATCAACACGATTTTTCATTATCTTCACAAAAAAACAGACAACTGCACATAGCGCAGCGTTGTAAGCAATTTGAGAAATTTAAATCGAAGAAATATGAAATCAATTCAAGTATTATTAATAGTTACATTCTTTTTTCTTGCAAGTCTTACCTGTAATTCTCAGAACTATAAAGATTGTTATTGTTACACTTATTCATTACAGGTAGACTTGAAGCATTCTGGCGAAGACTATTTTGTTATTTCTAATGTTCAATATACTGGAACAGATGACTCTTGTACTATTAACCAAATAGACTTTGAAAATTATGTTTTTGATTATGTTGAATCTAGGTATCCAAAAGTTATAGATTTACGCTCTAACAGTTATACTTACTGCTTTGATAACCTAGGAAAAGCGAAAAATGCAAGAATGGAAGAACTTGCAGATAATTCCAATGGAAAGGTACTAGAAGTAACAGTAAATTTTACACCTGACGCCTCTAGAATTAAAAATAATTCTTCTAGCGTATCCAAAGAAAACTCACAATATAGTGATAGAAAAATAAGTGACAATAACTCTCGTAGTTCTGGCAAAAATTCAAGTAGAAATATGTCGCAAAATAAAGAAAATTATTTACCAAACCTTGACCGTGCCATATATCGTGAATATCCCGCTATTAAATCGATTTTGCCTAAAGAGGGTTGTGTTGTAAAATTGTTTAGTGCATCAGAGAAAAGAGGAGAACCAAGTATGTCTGAAACTTTTGATTATATAAGAAATGTACTTAGAGCTTATGGTGGCTATAAAGCAAGTGTTAATGGTTCACCATATGGAGAAATGAAATCAAATGTGGAGTTAGTGGATATTAGCTATAATGGAACAGAATTTAGCTTATTACGACAAGGGGTATTTTCTGGGGGAAAATTACCAAAGGATATTAAAGGTAAAACAGAAATAATTTTTGATTTAGCAAGTCTCGACCCTAAAAGTCTGGAAATATCTTCAAAATCAGAAGCAGACTTAGGAGGTGGTATATTATTAGAGTTTAACTCGAACTATAAGTATCAATTAACTGTGAAATGTAGGTTCAATAATTGTATTAAAAATCAGCCTATTGAGTTTGTAAAGGAGGCTAGTGTAGATGCTGAATTGAAGTCTGAACAAACTTTAGCTTTTGGGGGAACCTTACAAGACGTAAAAAAAATTAAAAAAGCATTTGAATACCTTCTACAAAAAATTTCTTGTAAGTCCAATAAAGCGAATAATTTTTTTGAAGATTAATTTTTTAGATTTTCTCAGATTAGAAAAAAATGTGCTTTTTGAATTAATAACTGTACACAACAATGGCTATAAGTAATTGCTTGTTCTCGCCTACTTCTGAAAATCCTCGCGGATTTTCAACTTGGTGTGTACTTGCAAAGTTAACCGCTAACCCACGCAACTACTCATAGCCGAGACCGATGATATCGAATACGCCTGCGGCGTACTTTTGTCTACGCTGCTTCGCAGACACTATATCCAAAAGCAG
>NZ_JAIUJS010000027.1 GCF_020166345.1 Winogradskyella vincentii
TAAAATGCATGACGTGGGATAAGTATTGCAAATCATCAACACGATTTTTCATTATCTTCACAAAAAAACAGACAACTGCACATAGCGCAGCGTTGGCAGTAATTACAAACAATCTCATAAATTTTGAATTCACAGACAAATGTCTTATATTTACAGACAAATGTCAATAATATGGTTACGGAAAAACAAAAAGAACATACATCTGATTTAACTGCTGTCAATAAAGCAATTAAGGTTTATTTTCGAAATATAGATAAATCTTCGCGAGTAAAAGTCAAAGCAAAAAACATCACATATTCGGATTTTTTCGAAAATAAAATGCTCATAATTCGTGCAATAAGACAAGGCTTGCCTTATACCCTATTCAGTAAAATAAAAGAAATTACACCATTTTCAGAGGATGATTGGGCTGAGTATTTAAACCTATCTAAAAAGACCTTACAAAGACATCGTAATGATGCCAATTATCTATTTAAGCCAATTCATACAGAAAAAATAATTGAATTAGCAGAAGTCACAAATTTCGGAAAGGAAGTATTTGATTCTACAGAACAATTTTATTTATGGCTTAATACACCTTCCTATGCCCTAGGTAATTTAAAACCAGCAGAGCTTTTAAAAGACTCTTATGGAAAGGAATTAGTGATGGGTGAATTAAATCGCATTGACCAAGGAATTTTCGCATAATGAAAGTGTTTAGATTATCAAAGAAAAAATATTCTAAAGAATTAAGCGGAAAAGGAGCTTCTAAATCAGGAAACAGATGGAACTCTAAAGGAACTGAAATTATATATTCTGCCGAAAGCAGAGCATTAGCTATGGCAGAAGTAGCAGTACACTTAACCCTTGCTACTTTGCCAAGTGATTATGTTATGATTGAAATAGACATTCCTGACAACATAAAAATAAAGGAGATAAAATTAAAAGACCTTCCTGATAATTGGAATAATCATCCACCAAATATTAATACTCAGAAAATTGGAGATGAATTTATAGACTCTATAGATATATGCGTTTTGAAAGTTCCTTCTGCGGTAGTTCAAGGAGATTATAACTATCTAATAAATCCATATCACAAAGAATTTAAGAAAATAAAAATATTTGATGTTATTGACTTTCCATTTGACAAAAGAATATTTAAATAACTACTGCCAACACCGTGTATAATTCATTGCTATTACTCGCCTACTTACGAAAATTTGCTTACGCACAGTTCGCACTACGTGCTCGTGTCTCGCGGATTTTCTATTCGGTTTGTATTTGCTAAATTAGTTGCTTAAACACGCAACTAACCATACACAATCACGATGATATCGAATACGCCTGCGGCGTACTTTTGTCTACGCTGCTTCGCAGACACTATATCCAAAAGCAGTTCGATATCATCGCTGCGCTATGCC
>NZ_JAIUJS010000028.1 GCF_020166345.1 Winogradskyella vincentii
TTTAGAGGTAAGGTGCCATAGGAATTAGAGTTTTTGCTTAACGATGAATTTACATTATCGTAAGTATTTCCTTTTTTTGACAATGGAGGCGTTACTCTATCGTAAGTATTAGACTTGTTAGATGTAATCTTATTATTTGCCTTTGGAGGTTGATCATAGTTCAATAAAGTAGGGTTCTTATTTGTGGATAAAGGACGTCCGGGATTATCATAGTTTTCTGTTTTTGAACTTTTTTTAATGTTTTTAACAGGGGCAGTGTCATAACCATTTTTATCTAGCTTAAGAGTTTGGTAGGTGTTATTTTTCTTAGTTGGTACATTATCATAAACACTTGTTGTTTTTTTAATCCCTCCTTTTGGAGGAGCTGTATTATAACCCTTGTTTTTAAGTTTTAAAGTTTGGTAGGTGTTGTCTTTGGTTGATGGAGGGGTGACTTTTTTTTTCTTTGAAGATTTTTTTCTATTTACTATAATAATGCCATTACCTGTTTTCTTTTTTTCTTCTTTATAGGTTATTACTAATGAATTAATTCCTGATGTTGGAAGCTTTTCGTTGTAAATTTTCTCTATTAAAAGATCAAAAGCAGAGGGTCCAGTTGTGGTTAATTGAGCTTTCTTTTGTGTAGATACATATTCTTTTTGTTGAGCATTTACTGTAATCGATAGATGTAAACATAACGTCAGTAAAAGTATTGATTTTAATAAATCTTTCATTCGTATAGTTAATTAGCGATGTAATAAATTTAGGTAAAAAATATTAATGTTTACATAAAGCCAGTTGATTCGCCAAAAACAACCTTCATCAGCTTTAGTTGTATTGTTTCTAGTTTGCGCTAATTTAAGTAGACAGACCAGCATTTATAGATCACCATTGGCATCAAAAATTTTTGTAGTTTAAATTAGGATTTGTTTTCCAAATGGTGATCTAAATCATGTTCAATTTGATCATAAAATGGAATCAATGGTATTAATTAAAAAAAAACGATTTAGAGCGGACTAAACCCTTGAAATTGTTTATTTTAAAATTCTTTAGCGAGATCGATATTTCCCTTGGGAGGATCTCGATTTCTCAGATTTACCTTCGGTTTATCTACGTTTGGAAGCTGTACAATAGTGAAAACCCTGCAGCGCTTTGTCATTCCTGCGAAGGCAGGAATCTTATTGTAATTTATCTTTGGTGTATCTCGATCTCGCAGATTTACCTGTCGGTAAATCTTTTTGGTGAGCTTTACAATAGTGAAAACCCTGCAACGCATTGTCATTCCTGCGAAGGCAGGAATCTTATTGTAATTTATCTTTGGTGTATCTCGATCTCGCA
>NZ_JAIUJS010000029.1 GCF_020166345.1 Winogradskyella vincentii
CCTTTTGTCCGTTGCTCTTTGGACTACTAACACTTTTAAAAGTAAACTTTTAACGTGCCTCGTCCACCGCAACGAATAATAGCCGAGGGTCGTTGGCAGCAAGCACAACAAACTAATGAATACATTTAAATTTTTGATATTTCTCTTAATTTTTTCCTCGTGTAAAGAGGGTAAAAAAGAAGTGCTAAATAATGAGACAGCCTCATCGAAGCAAGAAATTGCATTTGTAACTGATAGAGACGGCAACTCGGAAATTTATACAATGGATATAAATGGAGAGAATCTGCGAAATATTACGAAAAACGATTCTCTTGACTTTAGTCCTTCTTGGTCTAGTGATGGACAAAGTCTTTATTTCTATTCTAAAAGAGATGGGAATGCAGAGATATACACAATCAATTCTGATGGAACAGAATTAACACGCTTAACAAATCATCCAAGAACCGATGTACTTCCCGAACAATCACCTGACGGAGAAATTATTGTATTTATGAGTGATAGAGATTCTCTTTCTAGAAATATTTATCTAATGAACAAAGACGGCTCGAATATTAGGCAGTTAACAAAAAATAAATATTATGAGGAAAGTCCTAGTTGGTCGAATGATGGTCAGAAAATTTTATTCACAAGACAATTACGCGATTCTACAGACACTTCGCACGCTGCAAATGGAGAAATACACATAACGGATGTTAATGGTGAAAATGTGACAAGACTTACTAACAAAATTGGTTACGATTCTGGAGCTAAATTCTCACCAAACGGAAAGAAGATTGCATTTTATGGAATGAATGATAAGTACTGGGACTTATTTATAATTAATTCTGATGGAACTAGTTTGCAAAACTTGACCAATGATAGTATTGAATGCTATTCACCAGATTGGTCATCTGATGGACAATGGCTTGTCTATACAGCTGGCAGTAAAGGAAATTATAATATTTGGAAAATAAATATAAACACAAAAAAACGGATTAAACTAACCAATACGAATGGCAGAAATGAAAGCGCAGTATGGAAAAAATAGCCAGCTGCCAACAACGTGTATAGCTCATTGCGGCTGAATTCCTTAATCGGAATTCATTGCAATTCACTATCTTTCAGTTACGGCGGAAAATCATAGCTGATTTTCCGCAACGAGCCATACACAAAACCGTTGTCCGCAATAACCTCAACATAGCACCTCAACAAGTTTCGGTGCTTGTTTCGAATACGTGTTACCAAACTCATTACATTCCGTTTGACCTGTA
>NZ_JAIUJS010000002.1 GCF_020166345.1 Winogradskyella vincentii
TTGCCGTATAGCCACGTGGACTCGCTGCTCCAGTCACCGTCAGCTACCGTCTCGTAAGGCATAGGTGCAGTCTGGTCCTGTAACGTGTTTATGTTTTTAAGCGTAAGTGATCTATTATTGTCTGAATAATCTAAGGTTGTGCTGTTCTTTATATCGGTCATTGGATAATAGGCCAACAAATCTGTCCAAGCAACTGTTTGCAAGGTTTTTGTATCCTCAATAGGCTTTGGAACTACTTTTCCTTTAACCAGACCTCCATTGTTCTCAATCTCCTGATAAACCATCTGCTGCAGCTGCTCTGCGATTAGTGCCTTGCTAAATACTCGTACCTCATCAATATTGCCTGCAAAATAATGCATATTTGTGTAATTCATGGAGCGTCTACCTAATTCAAATTTTCCATTCCAAATTCCTGAAGGCTCAAGAGTATTACCAATTAAACTTGAATTGGTCTGCTCATTCTTTAACTCTCCATCTATATAAAAGCTATAAGTACCCGTTACATTATTAAATGTGGCAGCCACATGATGCCACTCTTCAAAATTAATATCTACTCCACTAAACCCCAATAGAACGCCAGTATTGGTGCGCATAGATAGTTTCACATTATTTCCATCAACTGTAAAAAATCTTAAAGCATCGCCTTCTCCTAATATTGTGCTATTAAGATTATTAGTATTGTCTATTTTCACCCAAGCCATGACGGTAATTTCACCTAAACCATCTATAAGCGCATCTCCACTTAAATAATCGTCACTACCATCGAAATCTATTGTAGCTGACTCAAAATACACATCTAAATCATCTCTATAATCAAGGTCACCACCAATATATAAATCACCGTCCGTATCAGGAAGTATGGAAGATTCTGGACTATTGATCTCGTCGTTGACGTCCAACGGGTCGTTGATGTTGCCGCCTTCAAATAGTAAATCTAAACCGTCGTTATCAGAATCTGAAAAAACGACAATAGAACTAGCCATTCCGTTTTCCTCAATGTCGAGCAAGCCGTCATTGTCTGTATCTAAATCTAAGTTGTCCGGTACTTTATCACCATCAGAATCTATAGGTGTTAATCCTTTACCATATACTAAGTCTATACCACTTTTACTATCATTAGTACCACTTGGAATAACATAACCTATTGAAGTTTGAGCCTCAACATTATCAGGTATGCCATCATTGTCGCTGTCAATATCTAAGTGATTAAATTTACCATCACCGTCAAAATCTTCACCACTGATAATAACCAGTGCATCAGCATTAAAATCCAAGAACTCACATTGCGTAAAAGACATACCAAATTGTCTTAATCTATTGCCAGTTGATGTCTTTATTGCCTGCATTCTCATACTAAAAGAATTACCAATAAATTGATAATAGGCCCTTAGCACTTTTAATGTTGAAAAACCTGGCCCCTCTTGCAAACCAGAAGCGCTTATTTGAACATCACTACCTATTACAGAAGTTTCTAAAGAGGTAGGATTCTCAGTACCATATGCTGCAGGGTTTATATACTTAACAGACTCTTTGAGACTTCCTCCACCGTCACAATCCCAAGTAATTCCATTAACTCTGAAAATTTCGGTTGATGGTGTAGTTGTCCCAGCGTTAACAATAGTAAATTCAAATGTTACGCCTGGTGTACCTATACCAGTAAAAGTTATTTCAGTTTGTAAATATGTTGGATTGTCGACGGTATCATCATCAATATCAGAAATTATTGCTCCTGTCATCTCAGTAATTTCCATTAATACATCAAAACCTTGTATAGCATTTCCAAAACGATATACAGCTCCTACCGTATCGATAGGTCCTGAACTTGCAGCTGGATCATAAACCCCATTTTCAAAAGCTAATTCTGGTAAGGTACATTCAAATCTATCTTCACCTATATTTTCAACTCCATCACTTATGCCATCTCCATCATCGTCATAATCCAAATAATCAGCTAAACCGTCTTGGTCCGTATCCAATTGAGATGTACAACTTGCATCTCCACCACTAACATTAAAATTGATTTGGTGACCAGATGTATTTGCCAATGAGCCAGTATCGTATATTACTTGAGTACCTGCAACATTTACTGAAACATACCCACTTGCCCAACCACTTCCTCTAAAATCGTACAATTTTATATAATAATTATTTCCATTAGTTACACAACCTAAATCGTACCTTGAGCCATATTGATCTGTAACACCATCAAGAGTACCAGTGTAACATTGATTATCATCACAAATTGTAGCTATGAGGTCATTTGCCGGGTTATAGATTTCAACCTTACCATTAAATGAGGTACTACTCCATTTTACGACTATATCTACAGGAGATCTTTGCGCCGACAATGAAAATGTCATTAACATTGTTAACAAGGAGTAAAAAACAATTTTCGTTTTCATAATTATTCAATAAAATAGATTCATGGGTAGTTATAAGACACATATAACACACATGAGTCACATCTAACATGATGAACTAAAATTATTTCTTTGTCAATGGAGGTAAAAGCGAGAGGGAAAAAAGACGTTATTTAAATCTCTTTAAAACAACGACTTATACATACAATAGTAACAAAATGTAATTTGGTAAGCAAGAAAAGTGCTATTTTTTTTCGATAAAACGTATTATTTATACGATAAAGTGTTATTCGAAAAAAGTTGAAAGGCTGAAAAAAATCGTTGAAAAACCTAGTGTTTTCAAGGATTCTAGGTTAAATGATGGATTATATCTTCAATCTTTGACACCTTTTGAACTACAATTAATGTATTCTTAATTGAAATTTTACTATACTTTGAAATGAAAATCGTACTAAAACCTAATTTTTCTGCTTCTAATATACGTTGTTCGACTCGCTGAACTGGCCTTATCTCACCCGATAAACCAACCTCTGCTGCAAAACAAAAGTCACTTGGTAAAGCCATATCTTCATTACTTGATAATATGGCAGCTACAACCGCCAAATCTATCGCTGGATCATCAACGGTTATTCCTCCAGTTATATTTAAAAACACGTCTTTTGCTCCCAATCTGAAACCAGCACGCTTTTCTAAAATAGCTAATATCATATTAAGCCGTTTTGCATTAAATCCTGTGGCAGATCTCTGTGGTGTACCATAAACAGCTGTGCTAACCAAAGCTTGGACTTCAATCATTAACGGCCTTAAACCTTCTAACGTCGCAGCAACAGCATTTCCAGATAATTCTCCATCTTTTTCAGAAATTAGAATTTCAGAAGGATTAGAAACTTCCCTTAAACCAGAACCCTGCATTTCATAAATTCCTAATTCATTTGTTGATCCAAATCTATTTTTGTTAGCCCTTAATACTCTAAACACATGATTTCTATCACCTTCAAACTGCAAAACAGTATCTACCATATGCTCTAAAATCTTTGGACCGGCAATATGACCATCCTTTGTAATATGGCCAATTAATAAAACAGGTGTTGCCGTTTCCTTTGCGAATTTAATTAGTTCAGTTGTACACTCTTTAATCTGAGAAATACTTCCTGCTGAGGATTCAATAAAATCACTATGTAACGTTTGAATAGAATCTATAATTACAATTTCAGGTTTTAGGCTTTCAATTTGCTTAAATATATTCTGGGTTTTTGTCTCAGTTAAAATATAACAGCTCTCGCTACTAGGATTAACGCGTTCTGCACGCATTTTAATTTGTCGCTGACTTTCTTCTCCTGAGACATAGAGTGTTTTATAATTTATATTTAGGGCAATTTGGAGTAATAAAGTACTCTTACCAATCCCTGGTTCTCCACCTAAGAGTGTTAAGGAACCATTTACCATACCACCTCCTAAAACTCTATTAAATTCATTGTCTTGTAAATCTAATCTTGCTTCTTGAGACGTATCAATTTCATTTATTTTTAATGGTTTTGAAATTCTAGTACCAGCCTGACTCTGTGTTTTCCAATTGCTTTTTTCAGGTTTTTGTATGACCTCTTCCGCAATTGTATTCCATTCTTTACAAGAGGTGCATTGTCCTTGCCATTTAGCAAACTGACTACCACAGTTTTGACAAAAAAAAGTTGTTTTTACTTTAGCCATTTAAATATTGGATGATCTGTGCTTTAGATAAAAGCATGGCTAAATTAAGATAAATTTAGTTGATGTCTTTAAACCAATTTATAATTGTGAGAATTTTTATAGTAGCGATTTTTGATGTAAGTTTTGTCGATATAAATAGCTTGATTTTATCATAAAGAGCTTCGAAAAAATAGTCTGTTGATGGTGTTCTTTTTTTAGTTGTCTTCATCATCCTCCTCCTCTCCTTCATCATTATCTGTATCTACAACTGTTAATTCATCAATTTTCGAAAAAATGAATTCTCTATTTATATGGCTAACATCCTCTAATGTTAATGCTGATTCATATAGCTTTTTGGCCTTTTTAGTTTTACCAACTTTCTCAGCATATTGTGCTAGATAATATGTTCCTAAAAGAGATTCTGGGTCTAACTTCTTGGCCAATTTCCCAATTTTCTCAAGTGATTCTAAATCTTCACGTTGCTCCGCTATTTTAACAACCTTATCAAATTCTTCTTCAGTAATTGGTTTTTTAATCCCAAATAAATCTTCAATCCTCTTGTATCTATCTACCAAGTACTTGTCTAATGTGCCTTCGTAAGGCAAAACTTTTTCTTCAAGTTCTTTTTCTCTTAGAGGTTTATATAACTCAAATATTTTATCAAAAGATCTTGCAATGGCACTTGTTACCAAAGTGTAGTGAGTGTCATTCTTAAAATCGTCAAAGTAATAGGTTAAGTATTGATTATTAACCTGTGATATTTGACCATCTGCGTCAATCACAGCGTCTCTTATACCAGGTAAATCCTTGTCTGAAGTTGCCATGTAATAGAAAATGTCATCTTTGAAAAATTCTAATCGTTCACCTAAGTAATCCTTAACTGTGCCAGACAAATCTGGACTTAAACATACATAAGCATCAAATAATGGATCTTCTTTGAATAAATAGGAATTAATAAAATTTCCCATAAGGTCATGACCTACTGCGACTTTAAATTTACTAGTCTTATATTCACTGTCTAAATAAGGAATTAGCTCATCTGCAACAAACTCATGAAAACGAAGTCCGGATTCCTTTGGCAATCCTGTAACCTCATCACAATATCCATCATAAAAACGTTCGTTTGCTTGCACAACACCAACAACAATGGAGCTTGGCATATCATCAAAATAGGTCTGAAATTGAAGTTGACCAACTACTGGTTCAAATAAATAATCTCCGTCAAATACAATAATTAATGGATGTATTATCTCGGAATCAGGATTATAATCATTCGGAAGTTTGATTTTTAATTGCCTAACTGCATTTAGTTTTGAAGATGCAATTTCGTCATAAGTAATTTGAGCGAATAGCTGACACAAAAAGGCATTCAATAAAACTATTAGAATAGTCTTCTTCATTAATAAGTAGGTTTAGTTTTGGTCTACCAAACATACTAATTAATCGGTAATCTGTAAATTTTTTTCGATGAAATGCATTAATTTTTTAAAGCATCTTGGGCGTCATACATTTTATCTAGCATTATTTCTTTATCAATATACTGAGATGGCTCTAGTAACAAACCTGCCTTGTAGCGCAACAATGCTCTTTTATAGTTTCCTTCTTTCTCATGAAACATACCCATATAGTACGCACTTAGCATTGAATTTGGGTATTCCTTCTTTACCAACTTTGCTAAATTCTCCAGCGACTCTAAATCATTTTTTTTGTTAGATGCAGAAGCTATTGCTCTAATATCATTTTCTATCAATTTTTTCTCAAACCCATAGAAATATTCAATATCCTCATATTTTTTGGTCAGATATTCAAAGGGAGAACCTTCAAATGGAATTATTTTTTCATTATACTCTTTACCGTTTATAGGTTTATATAATGCAAATATTTCGTTTAAGGCCTTAGGTATACCTCTTCCTACTAAGGAATAATGATTGGCATCTTCAAAATCATCAAACTTATATTGAAGCTTTTCATTTTCTACTAATTTTAGTTTTGCATCGCATTCAATAATTGAATTGCGGAGAAATCTAATATCGGCATCAGCAGTTGCCATATAATAAAAAGATTCTTGTTCTATTAGGGCCAATCTCTCTTTTAATCTATCTGCCATTTTCGGAGCTAAATCCGGACTTAAAGCAATGAAGGCTCGAAAAATTGGTTTATCCTTAAATAAATAGTAATTGATGAAATTCGCTCCTAAATCATGACCAGCTATAATTCTATAATTAGAAGCTGAATAATTATTTTCTATAAATGGTATTAATTCTGATGCTAAAAATTCATAGAAATTTGCGCCTTCTGCAATGGGTAAAAAGTTGTCTTCGTCATAATAAAAATCATCCTCTCGAGTATTTCCTTGTTTCACGCCTACAACAATACAATCAGGTATATCTTCCCAATAGGCCTGATAGTCTATATTCCCTGCAACGGGCTCAAATAGATAATCACCGTCAAGTACAATAACTAAAGGATAGGATCTTTTACTTTCAGGATCATAATTTCTTGGTAACTGTATTTTCAGTTCCCTCGATCCATCTAACTTTTTTGACTCAATAGTTTCATAAAGTGCTTGTGAATTAGTGATACATACTGAAAAAATAATTAAGAGTAAAGTATATAAATTCTTCATTGGTAGATTGACTTATAAAGTTAAAGCAAGGTAAAAAATATTTCTAAACAGCGCGTTTCTTTCTATTGTAGATAGGTAGATATAGTAATGAAATTCCTCCTAAAATAATAATCACAATGGTTTGTGAAGACCACATAATCCAGCCGAATGCTCTGCTCGGATCTTCTGGCAAACTAAAAAGTAAAAATGCAATTACAATTGCTTCAGGAAATGAGCCGATTCCACCATTTGTCGCAGCGATACTGAAACTGGCTAGAATAAATCCAATCAATACAGGTGCTAAGGATATCCCTTCTAAATCTGGCAAGGATAAAGTAGTAACATAAAACATCAATAGATACATCATCCAAATGAATACAGTATGAAAAATGAAAGACCACTTACGCTTCATTTTAAAAATGCTCAGAGCTCCTTCAATCAATCCATTTATGAAGGATTTTATTTTTATGGCAAAACTAGATTTGCTCCTTTTTACAAAGCCTAATATCAAGGCAATCATCAATAGCAAAATAAGGAGACCAATAATGAGCGTTTGAGGACGGAATTTTTCAACAAAAAAATTGAATATAAATTCAAATTCTAAAAAAAGTGCAACAGCAATTATAATAAGTAGCATTATTGTGTCTGCCACACGTTCTGCAACTATTGTCCCAAATCCTTTTTCAAATGGGACATTTTCATAATTGGTTAATATTGAAGCTCTTGCAATTTCTCCTGCTCTAGGTATAGTAAAGTTTATGAGATATGCAGAATACACTGCCATAAAGCTATTGGCAAGTTTTGGTTTATATCCCAAAGGTTCTGCCATAAACAGCCATCTGTAAGCACGAGATGTATGACTAAGTATACCCAAAAAAACCCCTAGAAAAATCCAAAGGTAGTTAGCATTCTTAAAATATTGAACTAATGTAGAAATTGATATTTGAGATAACGAATACCAAACCAATAATATACCCAACAAAAGTGGCAATACAATTTTTAGAATTGGCTTTGTTTTACTCAAAAGATTACTTTAGAAGATTGGTTTCTTCATCCGGAAATACCAAAGATGGTTTAAAAACTTTGGCTTCTTCTATATCCATAAATGCATAAGTGATTAATATTAAAATATCACCAACCGCGACTTTTCTTGCCGCAGCACCATTTAAAGTTATTTCCCCAGTATTACGTGGTCCTGGTATACAGTAGGTTTCTAAACGTTCACCATTGTTATTATTTACAATTTGAACCTTTTCTCCCTGTATAATGTTTGCTGCATCCATTAAATCTTCATCAATAGTTATACTACCAATATAATTAAGATCCGCACCTGTACATTTTACACGATGAATTTTAGATTTGACAACTTGAATTTGCATGAGGCAAAAATAATTAATTTAAAGCGATATTGTCTATTAATCTTATATCGCCTGCATAAACTGCAATAAACGCTCTATACGTTTTTTCTTTTGACTTTCTTTTTACTGGTTTTAAGGTTGAAGTATCTGCAATTGTGAAATATTCTAATTTTAACAACGGTTGCATTTTAAATTGCTTTTCAACCCATTCCGTAACTTTTTTAGCACTTTTTGTGCCAAACTGTATTTTGGCAGATTTTAAAGTTCTGTATATAAACGGCGCCACTTCTCTATGATGATTTGTTAATCTTGTATTTCTCGAGCTCATTGCCAAACCATCATCTGTTCTGTGAATTGAACAACCTATTACCTGAACTGGTATATCATGTAATTCCACCAATTTTTTGATTATTTGCAATTGCTGATAATCTTTTTCACCAAAGTAAGTATTATGAGGTTTAACAATTTCAAACAAGCGCTTCACTATAGTACCTACGCCATCAAAATGACCATCTCTGAAAGCACCTTCCATTTCATTTTCAAGACCATCAAAAGTAAAAGTATCTGACGTTACTTTTTGCCCATAAATATCTTCAGCATTTGGTGCGTAAACAATTATTTTCTTCTCGCTAACAGTGCTTAAAAGAGCAACATCTTTTTGAAGTGTTCTTGGGTATTTTACAAGATCTTCTTTATTGTCAAATTGTGTCGGATTTACAAAAATTGAGACAACAACAATGTCATTTTGACTTAATGCCTTTTCGACCAATGAAAGATGTCCTTCATGAAGTGCGCCCATTGTAGGAACCAAACCAATGGTCTTATCCTTTTCTTTTAACTCACCGATATGAGTTGACAACTTATTTTTTTTATGATAAATTTTCAATTCTCTTTGTAAAATTTAACGCGTGCAAACTTAATATTTTACTGGCAATCTGCACAAAATTTTGTAATTTTGCATGTTTTTTACTTTTAATTTTTAAAAGCAACTGATTTATGAAAGATAAACGAATATTGTATGTGTCCTCGGAAGTAGTTCCGTATTTACCAGAAACAGAAATTTCTTCTATGTCGTTTGAAGCACCTAGAATGGTAAATAAGCAAGGAGGCCAAATACGAATATTTATGCCTCGTTTTGGCAATATTAATGAAAGAAGACATCAGTTGCATGAAGTGATCAGGTTATCTGGTATAAATCTAGTGATTAATGATTTAGATATGCCTCTGATTATTAAAGTAGCCTCAATTCCAAAAGAAAGAATACAAGTTTATTTTATAGACAACGAGGAGTATTTTAAACGTAAAGCTACATTGACTGATGAAGATGGCAACCTTTTCCCAGACAATGATGAACGTGCAATATTTTTTGCAAAAGGTGTCATAGAAACAGTTAAAAAACTTAACTGGGCTCCAGATATTATACATGTTAATGGTTGGTTAGCATCCCTATTACCTCTTTATTTAAGAGAATATTATAAAACCGAACCATTATTTACAGAAAGTAAAATAGTTACATCTGTATACAATCAAAACTTTGATGGTACGTTAAACAAAGACATGATAAAAAAAGTGGATTTTGATGGATTAGATGCTGAGGCTATAAAACCTTTAAGTAACCCTGATTATGTTAGTCTAATGAAAGTGGCAATTGATAATTCTGATGCTGTAATAAGAGGCTCTGAAATATTACCCTCTGAATTAGATGATTACTTAAATGGCTTAGAAAAACCAGTTTTAGAATACCATTCACTTGAAGAATTTGCAGACCCATACACAGAGTTTTATTCAAATACTGTCCTCAACGGTTAATATACTTATGAAAAAATATAGAATTGCCATCCAATTATTTACATTTAGCTTAGTATTTATATCCTTTATTGCTTGTGATAAAGATTTTGCTAATCTAGATTCTGATGTTGTAAATTCAGACGTTGCAACAGATTTTACTATTAAGAAAGATAGTTTCGATATTATAGCCTATTCAAAGCGCCTTGGGCCAGTACAATCTGATGGTTTAGGAATAAATTCCATAGGAATTTATGACGATGTTTATGGCAGATCAACAGCTAGTTTTGTTACTCAGGTTACCCCTTCTTCTTTTTCTCCAATATTTGGAGAAAATGTAGTTTTAGATTCTGTGGTAATGTATATCCCGTTTTTTTCGAGTGCAACCGAATTTGATGATGAAGGTGAACTGATTTACGAATTGGATTCTGTGATAGGCGATAAGCCTATTAAACTTAGTCTTTTTGAAAGCGATTACTTCTTAAGAGATTTTGTGCCAGATGGAGATTTTAATGAGTCTGAATCTTATTTTTCAAATAAGACCATTGCTGATTCTTCACCTATATCAGAGGCACTTCTTGAGGGAACACCAATCGAATACCTAAACGAGGATGGAACCGTTAATACAGAAAATATTGTTACAATTTCAAATGAGGTTTATACACTGACTGAGCCAGACACTGAAGATGATGAAGATGAAGATCCTCAAGTAATTCAAACCTTATTACCTGGAATTAGACTTGTTTTAAAACCAGATTTTTGGCAAGAGAAAATTTTAGATCAAGAAGGTGAAGCGGTTTTAAGTAGTCAAAATAACTTAGCTGAATATTTTAGGGGAATATATTTCAAAGCTGAACCAATTAATGATGAAGGAAGTTTTATAATTCTAAATGTTGGTACTGTATCTTCAAATATCACCTTGTATTATACCAGAGATAATGAAAATGCAGATGAAGATAGTGAAGAGACTACTGAGCAATCAACTTTCCAATTGACCTTCGGACCGAATAGAGTGAGCTTTATTGAAAACGATTTCAACTTAACATTAGCAGATGGAGATGAGGTCAATGGTGACAGCAGACTTTATGTAAAAGGTGGCGATGGCTCTATTGCCAAATTGAAGTTTTTTGAAGGTGCTGATTTAGATGATGATGATGACACCTTTAATGCTTTTGAAACATGGAAAAATGATTTCGTTGAGACCGACGAAGAAGGTAAATTTGTTAAATCAAAACGGTTGGTAAATGAAGCTAATTTGGTCTTTTATGTAGATCAAGACCTAGTTGAAGGCAACGAACCAAATCGCCTTTATGTGTATGATATAGAGAATAAGACACCGTTGGTAGATTATTTTTTAGATGGAATAGTAAATGCAATACCTTCGCTTTCAGTTGTTAACCATTTAGGTCCACTTGTTCGTGTTGACGATGAACCTGACGGAGAGGGCATTAAATACAAATTAGAAATTACTGAGCATATTAATAATTTACTTTTGAGAGATTCTACTAATGTGGAATTGGGTTTGTCAACAACACTCAATGTGAATTTAGAAGAAAATTTTGCTCAACGACAAGTAATCTCATCTGATGAAGATTTAACCTCACCTCTTAGTTCTGTCATTACTCCACGTGGTACCATATTACATGGTAATAACACTGAAGATGAAACCAAAAAAGTATATTTAGAAATATACTATACTGAACCAAATAACTAAATCTTTAACCTATGTGTGGAATTGTAGGGTATATTGGCCATAGAGAGGCCTACCCAATTGTAATTAAAGGACTTCAACGATTAGAATATCGAGGCTATGATAGTGCAGGTATTGCACTATATGACGGAACCAACATCAAATTATCAAAAACCAAGGGAAAAGTCTCTGATTTAAAAAATAAATTAGAAGATGAGATTTCTACATCTGGTAGTCTAGGCATTGGACATACTCGTTGGGCAACTCACGGAGTACCAAATGATGTAAATTCCCATCCTCACTATTCCAACTCTGGTGATTTAGTTATAATTCATAATGGTATTATCGAAAATTATGATGCCTTAAAAAAAGAGTTGAGCAAACGTGGTTATACATTCAAGTCTGATACAGATACTGAAGTTCTTGTCAACCTTATCGAAGATGTTAAAAAAAATGAAGACACCAAACTTGGAAAGGCAGTTCAAATTGCCTTAAATCAAGTTGTAGGCGCATATGCAATTGCAGTTTTCGACAAGAACAAACCAAACGAAATAGTCGTTGCTAGATTAGGAAGTCCATTGGCTATTGGTATTGGTGAAGATGAATTTTTTATTGCAAGTGACGCTTCACCCTTTATTGAATATACAAAAAACGCTATTTATTTAGAAGATGAAGAAATGGCGATAATTCGAAGAAACAAAGGAGTTAAGGTCAGAAAAATTAAGGATGATGCCTTAGTTGATCCATATATGCAAGAATTGCAATTAAACTTGGAACAAATTGAGAAGGGTGGATTTGACCACTTCATGCTTAAAGAGATTTATGAGCAACCAGAAGCTATAAGAGACACTTTTAGGGGAAGATTGTTAACCAATCAAGCTATTATAAAAATGGCAGGTGTTGAGGATAATATGAAAAAGTTCCTTGCTGCGGATCGTATTATCATTGTAGCATGTGGTACTTCCTGGCATGCTGGCTTGGTAGCTGAATATATTTTTGAAGATCTTGCAAGAATACCTGTTGAGGTAGAATATGCCTCTGAATTCAGATATCGAAACCCTGTAATCACAGAAAATGATATTGTTATTGCAATTTCACAATCTGGTGAGACAGCAGATACTTTGGCGGCCATAAAATTAGCAAAATCAAAAGGCGCTTTTGTTTTTGGAGTATGTAATGTGGTTGGTTCTTCTATTGCTAGAGAAACTAACGCTGGTGCGTATACACATGCTGGTCCAGAAATTGGAGTCGCATCTACAAAGGCATTTACAACCCAAATTACTGTACTAAGTCTCATGGCATTGAGACTTGCAAGAGCTAAAGGAACAATTACAAGTTCAGAATTCAGGCATCATTTAATAGAATTAGAAACAATACCTGCAAAAGTAGAAGAAGCTTTGAAATCGGATGGCTATGTACAAACCATTGCTGATATTTATAAAGATGCGACAAATTTTCTTTATTTAGGTAGAGGGTTTAATTTCCCAGTCGCACTTGAAGGTGCCTTAAAGTTGAAGGAGATTTCGTATATACATGCAGAGGGTTATCCTGCTGCAGAAATGAAACATGGCCCAATTGCATTAATAGATGAGCAAATGCCTGTTGTTGTTATAGCAACTAAAAAAGGACATTATGAAAAGGTGGTTAGTAACATACAGGAAATTAAATCTAGAAAAGGCAAAATAATAGGTATCGTTACAAAAGGCGATAAAAGTGTCAAAGAATTGGCAGACCACGTTATTGAAGTTCCTGAGACTCTGGAATGTTTGACTCCTTTATTAACCACAATTCCACTTCAATTATTGTCATATCATATCGCAGTCATGTTAGATAAAAATGTTGACCAACCAAGAAACTTGGCCAAGTCGGTAACTGTAGAATGAAAAATAGAAATTTTATAAAAAAAGTGTCTTATTAAAAAGACACTTTTTTTTGTTTTAATGCTTGATATAATGAACCTGTCTTTTGTAAAAGGTTTTTATCACAACCCGAGGTATCAATCGTTTTATTATTTTTAAACGGCTCAACATTTGATAAATCAAATTCCATTTTTAATTTATTCTGTAAGTAAACAAGTACTTCCTTAGGGTAAGACAAATAGTCTTGATAGTCAATTAGAATAAAGTCTGTATCATCTAAAGAAATTAAATAGTTATAATAATTCAACCAAACTGACAACCAATAATCTAATGTATTTTTATCATAATTTATTTGAGTAGGTTTATCATCAAAACTGAAAACCTTCTGATTATAGCCAAATTCATGATGACCAAGCCAATCCATATAAGTTTCTACAAAGTCATCATCAGTTTGAAATTCAGAAAATCTTAAATGTTGATTTAATAAGGAATACGCATGATCTTCAGGTTTACGAAATAAAAAGATTGCTTTAAATTCTTTGTTTAATGATCTTAGTGATGGATATCTCAAGATCAAATTATTGTTTTTTGACAAATAAAAATGCGAATTATCTGTTCTGATTAAAGACTGATATGTTATATATTTATCATAAACTTCCTCATTAATTTCATGTTTTGTTAAAACTGAATCTCTGATAAAACTATCATTAAGAAATACCTTAAAAAAATATTCTTCTAATGCTTCAATAGTGTTTAACCCAAACATCATTTTATCACCATGTTTACGTTCTTTAAGTTTAGCTTTCTTTGGATTGTACATTTTTTTCCAAAGATTTGGTGCTAAAAGAAATGGCATGTTAGAATAATCTAAGGAGCTAAATTTCCCTGCTTTAAACAACTGATCTGTTAAACTAGTTGTTCCCGCCCGAGCCAATCCAGACACTATAACAAACTCTGATTTATTTTCAATTTTCTCACCTTTTTTAAATTTTCTATCGAAAGAAAAAAGTAATTTGGATAAGTTGTAATTGTTTAGAATTAGTTTGTGCAATAGTTTAGAAGCCTCAGAATAATTATCATCACTTTTCTTTTTCTTGAAAAGGAAAGGGATAACACTCCCTATGGACAGACTTATGAAAAACCATGTCGAACTAACATCAAGACTTTCATAACTTGTATTAGTAATAAGACTATATAATACAATAGGCAAGATAGTTGCTCCAGCAATAAAGACAACCGCACCAAAAAGCTTAAGCAATGAAATAAGAATTCTTTTTAGTGCACTTATTAATTTTTTTTGTTTAATTCTCTCGTCTTCTTTTGAGAGTACTTCATTTGAAAGTGACACCGAAGCTTCGAGCAGTTCAAAAAAAATCTTTCTTGAAGCTATAATAGACGTTGCCAGAGTAACTCCAGAAACACCTGCAATTATGAAATAAATCATTATCCTTTCTTAAATAAATTTCGAAAGAAACGCTTAATGGGTATCCACAATACCACTCCAAACGAAAATATTACAAGAAGGGAAATAAAAATAATAATTAGTAATGTTCCTAGTCCTAATCCTGGACCAATATAATTAAGCATAACGGTAGATTTTAAAAATTAATGTCTGTATATATAGTTGTCCAGTTTGTAAGGTAATGATAACCTTCAATATCACTTTTCAAGGTGGTTTTTAGTACAACTCCATCTTTATTTAGCACCCATAATAATCCGGAACCTTGTTCTTCAACAAACAAATCACCATTGGGCAATAATTCGTATAACCCTTCAGCTCCTGTATAAATTTCATTTTCAATGAATTGCTCTTCATAGAGTACCTCAAAGGATTCACTTTCAAAGTTATAAATAAGAACATTTGAATTGACTATTTTTCGTTGAATAGTCCCATTACTTGGTTTAAATTCATTTTTATTGAAATGAACATCCCAAGCTGCTGAATTATTATTGAATAATGCTATAGAATTATCTGATATAATATCAACATCATGCTGAAATGTAAACGGGCCTTCAATAACCTTTATCACTTTGTCAGTGGATGGTCTAAATTGTATTACCGCAGATAAGTGTCTGAAAC
This sequence comes from Winogradskyella vincentii, assembly GCF_020166345.1. Classification (GTDB taxonomy): domain Bacteria; phylum Bacteroidota; class Bacteroidia; order Flavobacteriales; family Flavobacteriaceae; genus Winogradskyella; species Winogradskyella vincentii. Next base: position 15,424 of record NZ_JAIUJS010000002.1, read on the forward strand.
TTAGGAATACATCACCCCTCTCAATATATTTTGTGCTATCTACTGCTACAACTGGCTGTATATCATTTAAATGAAATGGATCAGTAACATGTGTGGCCTTATTAAGTAATTCTTCGAGATTATTTTCTATAAAAATATCTGTCATAGATTTACTGTAAAGTGTTTTACCTGTATTAGAATCAACACTTAAAACAAGATCATCTCTGTAATCAGTTTTGTTTCCGTCCACAGACAAGGTTTTAGGAATTATAATTCCGCCCTCATGTTTCACACCAGGTATCCAGATGTTACCAATATGATCAAAGTTCATGGCATGATGAAAAATAAATTCATCATTAAACCATTTAACTTTTGAACTTGAATCTATTCTAATTAACCCTGGTTTTTCATTACAAGATGCAATAATATCTCTATTAGGCATTAGTTTAGCAGGATAAATTCTATCATTTTGACCAACTTCATAATGATTTGATAATGTTTCGACCGGTAAATCCCAATTTTTGATTATTTCATCTGTCTTAAAATTTTTTAACTCAATATTGAATTGATCACCATTTCTATATGCGTAAGTACCATATAGATCGTAACTTAGGCTATTAATATCTTCTTCATCTTTCTTTTTCGTTTTTATGTAATAATCTGGTGCATTAAAGAAATGATTATAGGCCATTTTCATATTTGATGGTACTTCGGAAAAGGATTTAATTACACCTGTAAAAGGTCCTGCTGCACGTTGCCCTAAGGCTGCATTTCTAACTATTCCACTCCATATCATAAGTATGAATATTCCAATAATTATTAAAGCCAATTTTCTTATTGTCTTCATTCTTTATTATTTTATTTGATTGGTAATAATTTTCAATAATAGGAATAAATCAATTCCCCACTTAAATTTATCTATGTAAAGCAAATTTATACGTTTTGGTATAATTGAAAATTATTTACTCATAATTTAATAACTCCTTCAAAATCTAAAGGATTTAAGTAAGAACTTGGGGTTAATTACTATTCATAAAATTAATACCAAAATCTCTAATATTGAGAATGTTGCAAATTAATGGCCTTAATTTTTGTAAAATATGTTATGCGTGCAGGCTTTTTTAAGAATTTCTCATTGTGTTTTCATATATTTATTTAAATTGCTCACTAATTATTCTAAATAAATAACTAATTCTCTAAAATGAAGACAACTTTAAAGCTTTTAGCAATGCTTTTTTGTGTGGTTTCCTTTGCGCAGACCACAGTAAAAGGTAAAATTACAGACAATTCCGGCTTACCCTTACCCGGAGCGAATGTCGTAGTAGTAGGTACATCATCAGGTACGTCATCAGATTTTGATGGTAATTATACACTGACGGTTGACCAAGAACCTCCATTTTCAATCCGTGTAACATACACTGGATTTAAGGAACAAATTATCGAAGTAACATCAAACAACCAAACAATTGATGTTTCATTAGTAGAAGGTAACGAATTAGATGAAGTTGTAATTTCAGCATCTCGTACACCTGAACGTATTTTTGAATCACCCGTTACAGTAGAAAGATTTGGTCTAAAAGAAATTAAGAATACTGCTTCGGTAGATTTCTATGATGGTTTAGAAAACTTAAAAGGTGTTGATATTAACACTAACAGTTTAACGTTTAAATCTATTAACACTAGAGGTTTTGCAACATTTGCAAATACACGTTTTATGCAATTAGTAGATGGAATGGATAATTCTGCTCCTGCACTAAACTTCCCATTAGGAAACTTACTTGGTATGACTGAAACTGACATTCTAAGCGTAGAACTATTACCAGGTGCTGCATCTGCACTTTATGGAGCAAATGCATTTAATGGTATTCTTTTTATGCGCAGTAAAAATCCATTTGATTTCCAAGGTATAAGTGGTTATGTTAAAAAAGGTATCACTTCTCAAGAAGCTGCCGGCGATAATGAATATACCGATTTAGGTATAAGAATGGCCTATAAGTTCAGTGAAAAATTTGCAGCCAAAGTGAACTTTGGATACTTAAAAGGTACGGACTGGGCCGCAACCAGCGAGGAAGATAAGCTTAACCGCGGCCTTACTAGAGCAGATATTGATTATGATGGTATTAATGTCTATGGTGATGAAGTGAGCACAGATATAAACGGTGTCGCACAGACACTTGAGAGCTTAGGCTTAGCACCTGCAGGAATTTCAGGTTTAGTGCCTTCGGTAGATGTAAGTAGAACCGGTTATAACGAAAGAGAGCTTACCAACTATAATGCTGAAAGTATTAAGGCAGATTGGGGATTATACTACCGTCCTTGGGAAAATGATTTTGAAATTCAGTATGTGGGTAAAATTGGATCTGGTAATACTATTTATCAAGGTGCTAACCGTTACAACATTAAAAATTTCTTCTTACAACAGCATAAATTAGAAATAAGAAACGACAACTTCTTTGTTAGAGGATATATCACTGAGGATAAGGCAGGTGACTCATACGATATGGTGTTTACTGGTATTAATATTAATAACGCATGGAAAGATAATAACACATGGTTTGGAGAATATGTAGCTGCTTATGCAGGTGCTACCTTAGGTGGCGCAACAGACGAAGCAGCACATATTGCTGCGAGACAAGCCGCAGACACGGGACGTTTTCTACCTGGAACACCAGAGTTTCAACGTGCGTTTGATAGAGTAACAAACGACCCAGATTTAACATCAGGTTCTAAATTCCAAGATAATTCTAAAATCTATCACGGAGATTGGAATTACAATTTTGGTGATCTTGTTGATTTCGCTGAAATCCAAGTTGGCGGATCGGTTAGAAGATATAGCCTAAACTCTTTTGGAACAATTTATACTGATGTTGATGGTCCAATTAATTACGATGAATTTGGTTTATACACACAATTACAAAAATCATTAGAGCTCTCAGAAAGTGTAGAGCTTAAATTAACAGGGTCTTTACGTTATGATAAAAACGAACTTTTTGATGGCTTCTTCTCACCAAGATTGTCGGCAGGTTTCACAATAAATGAAGATCATAATATTAGAGCTTCTTTCCAAACCGGTTTTAGAAATCCAACAACACAAGATTTATACATAGGTCTTAATGTAGGTAGAGCCATACTGGTTGGAGGTGCTGAGGACAATCCAGAAAGAGATGTAAGAAACTACAGTGTAAACGCTGGAACATTAAGCCCGGTAGGAGCTACTATTTTAGGACAACAGTCTGTAGATATTAATGCATCTGGTGCCTATAACAATTCGTTTTTTGCGAACTCTGTATTAAATGATTTTGCTAATTCTGGTAATCCTGCAGATTTAGAGATTGCAAATTCAAATCTAGCTAAACCTGAGCAAGTGACTTCATTTGAATTAGGATATCGAGGTAAATTAGATGGTGTGATTATTGATGCTTCGGCTTATTATAATCAATACCAAGATTTCTTAGCTAACGAAACAGTAGTTTCTCCTTTTTATGGTGATGTGCAGTTAACTCAGACACTACCTAACGGAGTACCATTAGCTGTGGCAGCAATTGCAAATGGTGATGCCGAAGCATATCAGACCTATACTAATGCTGACGAAAATGTAAACTCTTACGGTGCTGCTATACAAGTATCTACTAAAGTTCTTGATGGTTTTGATTTAAGTGCAAACTATACATATGCTAAGTTAGACTTTGACACAGAAGCTAATCCGGATTTTAGAACAAATTTCAACACGCCAGAGCATAAAGTAAAAGTGTCATTTGGTAAAACTGAGTTATTTAAAAACTTTGGTTTTAATACTTCTTGGAGATGGAGTGATAATTTCTTTTGGGAAGCCTCTTTTGGTGACGGAGAAGTGCCTGCATATAGTGTTTTAGATGCACAAATCAATTACAGAATACCAAGCTTAAAAACTACATTAAAACTTGGTGCTACTAACCTATTGCAAGATGAGTACTTTACCGCCTTTGGAACTGGTTTCATTGGGTCAATGTATTACGCATCTATAACTATCAATAACCTATAATAAAATTGACAATGAAAAATTTAAAATATATAATACTATCATTTCTGGCTATTGGATTTTTGGCTTGTGAAAATGATACATTAGATGATCTTAGAAATAGAGGCAATACCGATGCCGAACCTTTACCAGAACTTACAGCTGGCACTGCTGATTTTTCAAATTATGTAGCACTTGGTGCTTCATTTACTGCAGGATTCAGTGATGGAACTGTATTCCTTACAGCACAAGAAAATTCATTCCCGAATATTATGGCAAATAAATTTGGAATTGCCGGTGGAGGAGCTTTTACACAACCACTTGTTAGTGATAATTTTGGTGGTTTAGCTGCAGGTGGTACAAGAATTTCTGATCCAAGACTGGTTTTTGGTGGTGCTGGGCCAGTTGGTCTTGAATCAGTGATCGGACCGGTAACTGTTGGAACAGATATTGTTTTAAACAATCCGGTTGGGCCTTTTAATAATCTAGGAATTCCTGGTGCTAAAAGTTTCCATTTACTAGCACCTGGATATGGAAATATTTCTAATTTCCCTTCGGCCGCAAATCCTTATGCCGTAAGAGTAACAGGTAATGCTCCTAATGCAACTATTTTAGAACTTGCATTGGCGCAAAATCCTTCATTCTTTTCAATTTCTGAAATTGGAGGTAACGATGTATTAGGATATGCTACTACTGGTGGTGACGGTACAAACCCAATAACAGATTCTGCAACCTTTGATGCATCGCTAAATGCAATCGTTGGTGGTATGACTGCTAATGGTGCTAAAGGAGTAATTGGAAATCTTCCAGACATTACAAGTTTATCACACTTTACAACAGTAACTCATAATCCATTAGAGCCATCTAACCCTGCATTCGGACCATTAATCCCAACATTAAATACCTTATTTGGTGCATTAAATGATGTATATGCATTTTTACAATTCCAAGGAGCAATTGATGATGCTGCCACTCGTACTGTAGTGTTTTCAGATTCTGAAGCAAGTGCAATGGTCATAGTAGATGAAAATCTTGATAACATATCAACTTTAATTACTCAAACTTTATTAGGAAATCCTGCATTCCCAGCTTTTATAGCACAGTTTGGTCTTCCTGCTGAAGCAGCACCACAGGTTGCTGGATTATTAGGATTGGTTTATGGTCAAGCAAGACAAGCAACTGCTGATGATTTATTTGTACTACCTAGTGCATCTGTAATTGGAACAGTTAATTCTAACTTTTCATTATTCTTACAATCACAAGGTTTACCTGCAGCTACTGCAAATCAATTTGCGGTAGAAGGTGTAACTTTACCTTTAGAAGATAAGTGGTCATTATTACCAGAAGAACAAGCTGAGATAGCTGAAGCTACCGACGCATATAATGCTACAATTTCTTCTGTAGCAAGTTCAAATGGATTGGCTTTAGTAGATTTAAATTTAATATTAGAAGAAGCAGCTACAACTGGTGTAGAATTTGATGATTTTATTCATAATACAGATTTAGTATTTGGTGGATTGGTTAGTTTAGATGGTATTCACCTTACTTCAAGAGGATATGCTTTAATGGCAAATGCATTCTTACAAGCTATTGATACAACATATGGATCGAATTTTGAAGCTTCAGGTAATCTTGCGAAAGCAGATGACTATGTAACCAATTATTCGCCTTTATTGCAATAAATTCTTATAAATAATTAAATAAAAAACACGCTTCTATAAAGCGTGTTTTTTTTATCTAAAAATCAACTGTTTTTTTAAATAAAACTATATCTTTGCAGCGCGAAAAACACAATGTTTTTCAGAATTAAATTAAAGCAAAACAAAAACAGTTAAGTAATGTCAAAAGTTACAGGTAAAGTTGCACAAATTGTAGGAGCAGTTATAGATGTTGAATTCGCTGCAGGAACGGAACTTCCAAAAATATACGATTCATTAGAAATTACGCGAGAGGATGGTTCAATCTTAGTATTAGAAGTACAATCTCATATTGGTGAAGATACAGTGCGTACAATAGCAATGGATTCATCAGACGGTCTAAGTAGAGGTACAGAAGTTGTGTCAACTGGTAATGCAATTCAAATGCCTATTGGTGATGATGTTTATGGACGTTTATTTAATGTTGTAGGTGATGCTATTGATGGTATTGGAAATTTACCTAAAGAAGGTAAAAACGGGCTTCCTATTCACAGGCAAGCACCTAAATTTGAAGAATTATCTACATCTTCTGAAGTATTATTTACCGGTATTAAAGTTATTGATTTAATTGAGCCATATGCTAAAGGTGGTAAAATTGGATTGTTTGGTGGTGCTGGAGTAGGTAAAACAGTATTAATTCAGGAGTTAATTAATAACATTGCAAAAGGGCATGGTGGTCTTTCTGTATTTGCCGGAGTTGGTGAAAGAACTCGTGAAGGTAATGACTTACTTCGTGAAATGTTAGAATCTGGAATTATCAAATATGGTGATGACTTCTTACACTCCATGGAAGAAGGAGGTTGGGACTTAACTAAAGTTGATAAAACTGCAATGAAAGACTCTAAATGTACGTTTGTATTTGGTCAGATGAATGAGCCTCCTGGAGCACGTGCTCGTGTTGCCTTATCTGGTTTAACAATTGCTGAATATTTCCGTGATGGATCTGGTGATGGACAAGGAAAAGATGTACTTTTCTTCGTAGATAACATTTTCCGTTTTACACAAGCTGGTTCTGAGGTATCTGCATTACTTGGTCGTATGCCTTCTGCAGTAGGTTACCAACCTACTTTAGCAACTGAAATGGGTGCGATGCAAGAGCGTATTACTTCAACTAAGAAAGGTTCTATTACATCTGTACAAGCAGTATATGTACCTGCGGATGATTTAACGGATCCTGCACCTGCAACAACATTTGCTCACTTAGATGCAACAACTGTATTGTCACGTAAAATTGCAGAGCTTGGAATTTATCCAGCTGTAGATCCACTTGATTCTACATCAAGAATTTTAACGGCTGATATCTTAGGTGATGATCATTATGATTGCGCTCAAAGAGTAAAAGAGTTGTTACAACGTTATAAAGAATTACAAGATATTATTGCTATCCTTGGTATGGAAGAATTATCTGAAGAAGATAAATTAGCTGTAGGACGTGCACGTCGTGTACAACGATTCTTATCTCAACCATTCCATGTTGCTGAGCAATTTACTGGAATACCTGGTGTTTTAGTAGATATTAAAGAAACTATCAAAGGTTTCAACATGATTATGGATGGTGAATTAGATCACTTACCAGAGGCAGCTTTTAACCTTAAAGGATCTATTGAAGAAGCTATTGAAGCTGGTGAGAAAATGCTTGCTGAAGCTTAATTTAAAATTTCAGAATTATGTATTTAGAAATTGTATCGCCTGAAGCAACCTTATTTAGTGGAGAAGTAGATTCTGTCGCTGTTCCAGGCGTTAATGGTGAGTTTGAAATGTTAAAAGATCACGCACCTATTGTATCTATTCTTAAAGAGGGCCATGTAAAAGTAGCTGGTAGTAACATTCAGTTAGAAGAGGAAGTAGAAGATAAATTTACTAAGTCTGATAGAGGTGTTTGGCTAGCCATCAATTCTGGAACAATAGAAATGAAAGATAATAAGCTAATTGTATTAGCTGATTAAATATATTTATTTTCTAAAATTTATATAAAAAAATGCGAAGTATCTTACTTCGCATTTTTTATTCAAGAACCGTAATTCTTTAATAATTACCTTCAGGACTAATACCTGCTACAGCAGGAGAATAGAGCTCAATGTCAAAAACACCTATTACCAGTGAAATGGTATAGACAAACATAATTAAGAACAAAATAAATACTAGTCCTACAAATAACTGAAATGATTTAGGGTACTTAAAATCTTGATTTAATGTTCCCATAAAAATTGATGGTTGGTTAGTTGTCCTCAATTTAAGTATTTTTTCTTAACTTTTCATTAACATATGTAAATTAATTAATTGATTTTCAATTTGTTACATTTTCTTACTATCATTATCACTTTCTTCGTTCTAAAATAGCATGCACAATTTTTTGACTTTTAGTTCCTAATTAAGCTTAATTATCTTCAGTTCACTATTCACAATTTTTATAATTAAATATTCACTGCCATTAATAGTAATACATTCTAAATTTTTTGCTTCTTCTTCAGAAACATTAATTAAAATTGCATTATTAAATTGCTCTTCTTTTCCCTTTTTGATTAGATAACCATTAGAAGCATCATAACGTATAGTTTCAACTTCTGCATCATAAATACCTCCAATCCCAATAACTTCTAGTGTGTTATCCCTATTCAAATATTCAAAATCTAATGTAGGGCCAAATTGTGTTTCATTAGGTAATGCTAAAAATTGAAAGTTACCATTACCTTTGTTTTCAATGTAATAGGATCTAAAAGTAGTTGCTTTCAAATGAAGAGCAGTTTCTATATTATCCTTACCATATACATCAATAATAGTTGAGCTTGAAAATTCACTATAAGTTCCAATTTTATCATTTAGAAATGGTGTTTGTTGCGATGAACATTCCTTACCTCTTACCGGAAATAATTCTCCTTTTTCTTCCTTACTCAATGCAATATCATAGCTTTCATTATCGTCAAAATAATTAGCATATATGTGTAATGGTTTGTCCTGAGTTGGATGGAATTTATTATTCTCACCGTAGTTCCCTACAAAATAATCTTCATCACCATCCTTATCATAATCTACAGCACTTATAGTTTGATACCACCCTGTTTTAGTATCTGATTCCTGATTGACCTTAGTAAAAATGCCTTCGTTATTGTTAAAAAAACTAACTGGCATCCATTCTCCAACTACAATTAAATCTTTATCACCATCATTATCGTAATCCGAAAAAACAGCATCATTTACCAAACCAAGATTTTTCAACTCATCTCCATTGTTGGATGTTACATTAATAAAATTGCCATTTATATTTTCTAATAAATAGGATTCTGGTGCTTCTGGGTATTTTCCAGGAACCACACGTCCACCAACAAATAAATCTAAATCACCATCATTATCAAAATCACCCGATGCAATAGCCTTGGTAACCGTAAGCATTATAGGTAGTTTTCCTTTTGAAAAATTTCCTTTACCGTCGTTTATATACAATCTATCCTGAAGTAAAAGACTATCTTCATCTTCACTATAATTACCTGAAACCACATATAAATCTAAGTCATTGTCATTATCAGCATCGAAGAATAATGCATTATTATCATTATAATTTTTATCCTTTTCAAACAAAGATTGATTGCTTTTATAAAACTTTCCCGAACTAGTTTGAACATACATTTCAGCTGAATAGCCCTTTGTATTTCCCACAAAAAAATCATCCAATCCATCATTATTAACATCTGCAACTACAAGTGCATTATCTATTGTAGATTGCTTTTGCGGTAATAATAATTGCAGGTCATAATCGTTAAAATCAACTGACTTGTGTTTATAATCAATCCCTAATTCATCAGCTGAAACAGACTCAAACAATTTGACACTCTCCTTCTTTAAGTTGATGTTCTCCTCAGCATCAGAGTAATCAATAGTCAACTTTTGGTTAGCATCAATATTGGTTAGAGTTTGGGATTTGTTTTCTGACCAAGTGACTTTAATACTATCAATCTTTTGAAATGAACCTAGTCCGAAATTAACTTGATTGCTCACCGATGATTGATAACCTCTACTTGTATATACCTCTTTAAGCTGATTATTGTCTTTTGTGAAAACTTCAATTCTAGCACCAATACCATTGATATTATGCTCTGGTCCTTTTAAGTCAATGTTTAGATAATTAGATTCAGAATTATTGCGGTAAATTGAGGCTTTATCAGATTGATTATTCAATACCAAGTCTAAATCACCATCATTATCCAAGTCAGCGTAAGATGCGCCATTAGAATTCAATTTTTCACCAAAACCATATTTTGAAGATGAATCCTTGAATGTGTAATCTTGATTATTTATAAACATGAAATTGGCCAACTTAGCCGATGGGATTAATTCCTGAGCTTCTTTAAATCTTTCTTCTTTATTAGTGCTTAAATCTTTTTTAAGCATGGTTCTTCTAAAATCTTGATTGGCGATATCCTTTTCAATCCCATTTGTAATAAACACATCATTATAACCATCATTATCAAAATCAGCAATTAAAGGCGCCCAGCTCCAATCGGTTTTTGCAATACCTGAGAATTGACCTATTTCACTATAGGTGCCATTTCCATTATTCAATTGCAACATATTAGACATGTATTGATGGTGGTAACCTTGTTTAACCATGCGATTAAACTTCGCAATATCCATCGATGCCATATTTTCCTTACCTCGTTTTCTGTCTGAGGCTAGCATGTCTAATACTATAAGATCAGGCCTTAAGTCATTATTAATATCTGCAAAATCAGAGCCCATACTATTATTAGAAATATGCTTAAAAGCGTCTAGAACTGAATTTGTAAATGTCCCATCTTGGTTATTGATGTATAAAAAGTCTGGCTCAAAAAAATCGTTAGCCACATAAATATCCGGCCATGTATCATTATTAAAATCGCCAATTGATGCGCTTAAACCCCAAGCCTTGTCAAACGAAATTCCTGCTGATTTTGTCACGTCCTTAAATTTGCCGTTGTTATTTTGATATAAGCGATCTATGTCATCTTTTGTTATACTCGGTAGATCCTGAGGTTGTAGATATAAATCTTTGTTAGTATCGAGACTATGATTAACAAGATACATATCTAAATCGCCATCCTTATCATAATCTAAAAAGTAAGCTTGGGTTGAAAAGCTATAATCCTTAAGGCCATATTTTACAGCTTCCTCTTTGAAAGTGTTATCCTTTTGGTTTATGTAGAGTTTATTTTGCCTTGCCTTTCTGTTTTTGATAGAGGCTGATTTACAAACATAAATGTCTAACCAACCATCGTTATTAATGTCTATCATGGTCACACCAGTAGACCAACCTTGATCATCCATTACATCAGCGTCTTCAGTGATATCCTCAAAAACGAAGTTGCCTTTATTAAGGTATAATCTATTGGACTGCTGATTTGACGTGAAGTAAATATCCTCTAATCCATCATTATTTATATCTCCAACTGCAACACCTCCTCCATTATAGATATAACTGTAATTTAAGAAATTGAAATCTACTGTTTCTTCAATACTATTTATGAAATCTATATTGGAATGACTCGATGGGATATTTGTAAATAATGTAGTGGTTCCGTCATTATATGGCACATTATCTTTACCACAACTAAAGAATACACATAATAGTAAAATAAGAAACTTGTTGTACTTCATTTGTAATACGTGAATTACGAAGTTAATTACTTTTTGACTAATAATTTGATGCTAACACAATTCAAATTTTACCTAAGATCTTATCCATTACCCAAGCTGTATGAGTTGCAGTTTCTCCATTTGAAGGGTGTTGAAAATCTGAATTTAAATGTTTTACCATATTTTCAACATGATACTGTTGAATATGCTTAGGATTCTCAATAACTAAATTCTCATGATGATTTTGCACAGTAATTCCTATAGGAACTTCTCCAAAAATTGAAAACGAAAGTTCGCCTTCGCTTCCAATAATTCTAACTTTGTCCTCTCTTTGATAAGTTCCAAAACTCCACATACCAGTTCCAACTACACCAGACTCATGCTCCCATGATCCTGAAATGATATCCTTTGCACTATATCGGTTCTGTTGGTTTCCTGATACACCGTTGGCACTTTTAAAATCACCAAACAAGTAAGCAAAAAGGTCTAAACCATGACTTGCTAAATCGTCAAAATAGCCTGCTGGCGCAATTTTGACATCAGTTCGCCAATTATAGGTATCCGATTTATCCAAATCACTTGCGGTTCGACTTAAATACCAACTCACATGTCTAACATCTCCAATTACATGATCTTCTAAAAGGGATTTTACCTTATTAAATCGTGGTAACGACCTGCGATAATAGGCCACAAATAATGGTAAGCTTTGTTTTTCAAAAGTATTTTGTATCTCTTGACACTCTGCATAACTGGGTGCCATAGGTTTTTCAATACAGCATATTTTGCTCGCTTCTGCTACTTTCAATGCATAATAATGATGAGTATCTGGCGGTGTAGCAATATAAACGGCATCAACTTCGGGATCTTTAATCAATTTGTCAGCGTCATTATAATAACGCGGTACATCATGTCGTTTTGCATAATCTTTAGCCAGTTCTAGGTTTCTTCGCATTACAGCTACCAACTCAAAACCATCAGTCATTTTGTATGCTGGTCCGCTTTTTATTTCGGTAACATCACCACAGCCAATAATTCCCCATCTTATGGTTTGCCTCATTCTACAGTTGTTTTACAGCTTCCAGCTCTACTTTAAGTTCTTGAAACATCGTCATGATACTACTAAGTTTTAATTCTTTTTCATCGTATTCTTGCGTATTGATACAACAGGTAAATTCCCAAAGCTCTAATATACTTTCTTTAGAAACTAGGTAAGGTTTGTAGGCCTTATTATCAGAACTTAATAATAAGTCATTACTATCATCATCTGTAAGATATATACGTTTATAAACTAGACCATCGTTCTTAGTTAAAACGATATACGTTTTTCCGTTTCTAATATCCTCAATATCTTCAACAAACTTCGCGACTACAAATGCACCATCCTTAACTGGCAACATAGAATCACCCTTAATCGGAAATGCTCTATGTGTTCCTGTAGGTAGAAAGGGTAGCTTTATCTTTTGAAGTTGCTCTATATATTCGGGATCATCATAACCAGACAAATAGCCTGCCGAAGCTTTTGCAGGTATAATCTCAATCAAATCCTCATTGTCTTCGTTAACCGTTACAGGAAATAACACACGCTTATTCCCTACTTCTATAAACGAAGTATCCTTTGCTTTACGTAAATCTTTACGCACCAAAATATCTATAGGAATATTGAAATAATTAGACAGGTCTATCAAACGTTCTATAGGTGGTTCGCTTCTTCCCTCTTCATAAGACCCAACTACAGAACGCGTCCATCCCAAATCATCTGCAAAGCGCTCTTGAGATAACTTCTTTAAAGACCTGAGGTGCTTTATGTTAGCTTGTATAGGTTTCAACTAAATTAATTTTAACAGTATTTACTACAAATATAAGCAATAAAAACTACATATAGTAGCTAATTTTGTTAGTCCCATGTATTTAAACTGTCATACATATTACAGCCTTCGTTACGGCACCATAAAACCTGAGCAACTGCTTGCCATTGCTTCAGAAAATAGTGTGCAGACTTTAGCGCTTACAGATATTAATACGACCTCAGCTTGTTTAGATATCGTTCGTCTATCCAAAAAATACAAGGTGAAACCTGTTCTTGGTGTAGATTTTAGAAACAAAGCCCATCAAGAGTTTATTTTAATCGCAAAAAACAATGAGGGTTTTCAAAATATAAATGATTATCTGTCTAAATTTCTTCATAATCACGATTTAAAAATTCCTGAACGACCAGAACATGTCTTAGGCGATTGTTTTGTGATTTACCCATACCAAAAAGGGAAAGATTTCAACTTGAAACCAAATGAATTTTTAGGCATTGCGCCTAAAGACCTCAACCAATTGAAATTCTCTAAATGGAATAAACACAGAGAGAAATTAGTAGTTCTAAAAACCGTTTCTTTTCAAAATAAAAAAGGGTTCAATACGCATCGTTTATTACGCGCTATTGACAATAACACCCTATTAAGTAAGCTTCCCAAATCCGAAGAAGGCTATGAGGATGATAAAATGCTACCATATGACAAATTATGTGGAATGTATTCGGAATTCCCAAGTCTTATTAGCAATACAGAGAACTTATTGGATGATTGTTCCATTACATTCGATTTTGAAAATCCAATACCGAAAAATCAGCGATTCCTCACAGAAAATGCCGATTCTGATTATCAACTTTTAGAAAAACTAACCTATAAAGGTATTCCCTACCGATATGGGAATAATGTAGATTCTAAAATATACAACCGTATAAAAAAAGAGCTGGACATTATAAAGCAAAAAGGCTTTGTGTCTTACTTTTTAATCAATTGGAAGATTTTAGAGTACGCACGTAGCAAGGATTACTACTACGTTGGTCGTGGTAGTGGCGCTAATAGTATTATCGCTTATCTGCTTCGTATTACAGATGTAGACCCTATTGAGCTCGACTTGTACTTTGAACGCTTCATTAATCTCTTTAGACAAAATCCACCCGACTTTGATATTGATTTCTCGTGGAAAGACAGAGATGATATTACCAAATTTATCTTCAACAGTTTTAAGCATACGGCACTTATTACGGTATATAACACCTTTAAATTTAGAGCTTCTGTTAGAGAACTCGGGAAAGTATTTGGATTGCCAAAGTCTGAAATGGATATGCTAACAAGAGGAAGGTTTAATATTAAAAAACTGGATAGACTATCATTACTTGTACTTAAATACAGTCAATATATTGAAGGGTTTCCTAACTATCTTGGTATACACGCAGGTGGTATTTTAATTTCAGAAAAACCAATCCACTACTATGGTGCTACGTTTATGCCACCAAAAGGGTTTCCTACCACACAATTTGATATGGTTGTGGCAGAAGATATTGGCTTGTACAAGTTTGATATTTTAAGTCAGCGTGGCTTGGGTAAAATTAAAGATACCGTAGAAATTATTGACAAAAACTACAGTGATCAACCACCTGTAGATATTCACGATATTAAACGTTTTAAAGAAGACGAACGCATAAAATACTTACTTAAAAATGCCAAAGCTATTGGTTGCTTTTATGTAGAATCACCTGCGATGCGTATGCTTTTAAAAAAGCTTCGTGTAGACGACTACCTTGGTTTAGTGGCCGCAAGTTCTGTTATTAGGCCTGGTGTTTCAAAATCCGGTATGATGCGCCAGTACATTTTACGTTGTCGTCATCCAGAAAAAAGAAAGGATGCGCCTACTGTACTCTTAGATATTATGCCAGAAACCTATGGTGTTATGGTATATCAAGAAGACGTGATTAAAGTAGCGCACTATTTTGGCGGACTCACACTTGGTGAAGCTGATATGTTACGTCGTGGTATGTCTGGTAAGTTTAGGTCTAGAGCAGAATTTTTAAAAGTAAAACAACAGTTTTTTGATAACTGTAAAAACGATGGTAAATCTCTAGAACTTACTGCAGAAATATGGCGACAGATTGAAAGTTTCGCTGGTTATGCTTTTGCCAAAGGACACTCAGCATCTTACGCTGTAGAAAGTTATCAAAGTCTATTCTTAAAAGCCTATTATCCGCTAGAATACATGACAGCTACCATTAATAATTTTGGTGGTTTTTACAGTACAGAACTCTATGTTCATGAAGCCAGAATGCATAATGGCAGTATTGAATCGCCATGTATTAACAACTCTTACAATCAAGCTATTATTAGAGGTAATACCATTTATCTAGGGTTTATGTTTTTACAATCTTTTGAGTCTAGAACTACAGCGCGTATCCTTAGAGAGCGTGAACAAAACGGCACCTTTAAATCGCTCGACGATTTTATAGAACGGGTTCCTATTTCAATAGAGCAAATTAGCATCTTGATAAAGATCAACGCGTTTCGATTTACAAACATCAACAAGCGCGAATTGCTTTGGGAAGCACACCTAAAAATTAGCAAGACCGTAATACAAGAACATGTGGTTACCTTGTTTAAGACAAGACGAATCAACTACAATACACCAAAATTACCAAGTACAGCATTAGAAAATGCGTTTGATGAATTTGAACTATTAGGTTTTCCGTTGTGCAATCCATTTCACTTATTAGAAGTACCATCTACAAGTAAGTTACGAGCTAAACATTTAAAACAGCTCGAAGGTAAATATGCAAAAATTGAAGGCTATCTGGTCACTACTAAAAATACAAGCACATCTAATGGTAAACGCATGTATTTCGGTACATTTCTAGACAGAGATGGTGATTTTATAGACACAGTTCATTTTCCACCAATTGCCAGTAAATATCCTTTTAGAGGGAAGGGTGTTTATGAAATTACTGGTAAAGTGATGATAGAATTTGACTGTGTCTCTATTGAGGTGTCAAAGTTTGAACGTTTGGCTATTATTGAAGATCCACGCTATTCAATAAATTCATCTAACCCAACATTTCAACGAAAGAAAAGTTTTAAAGATTTAAAAGCACAATATGAACGCTAATCGCTCTATAGTACATATGGATTTAGACACCTTTTTTGTGTCTTGCGAGCGCTTATTAGATAGTAGCCTAAACGGAAAACCCGTGCTCATTGGTGGCACCAGCGATAGAGGTGTTGTGGCATCTTGCAGTTACGAAGCACGCAAATTTGGCGTACACTCTGCTATGCCAATGCGTATGGCAAAACAATTATGCCCAGAAGCTATTATACTTAGAGGCAACTCTGGTATTTACACTAAGTTTTCACAGAATGTTACTGATGTTATAAAAGAAAGTGTGCCACTTTACGAAAAAACATCTGTAGATGAATTTTATATAGACCTTACCGGAATGGACAAATTCTTTGGTTGCCACAAACTAGCTTCAGAGTTGCGACAGCGCATTATTAAAGAAACAGGATTGCCTATTTCTTTTGGCTTATCAATGAATAAAACCGTTTCAAAAATTGCTACAGGCGAAGCCAAACCTAATAACGAGATTAGAATTCTTTCAGGTACCGAAAAACCCTTCTTGGCGCCACTGTCAGTAAAAAAAATCCCAATGGTTGGTAATGTCACTTACAAAGCTTTATGTGATTTGGGCGTTAAACGCATTAAGACCGTACAAGATATGCCGATGGAACTCATGCATAAAGTACTAGGTAAAAACGGCTTATCCATTTGGAAAAAAGCCAATGGCATAGACAATAGTCCTGTAATACAATATCATGAGCGCAAATCTATTTCTACTGAGCGCACTTTTGGGCAAGACACCACCAATGTTCATAAACTAAAAGGATTGGTTATTGCTATGGCAGAAAATTTAGCATATCAACTAAGACGTGGCAATAAGTTAACCGCTTGTGTGACATTTAAGATTCGATATTCCGATTTTCAGACCTACACACAGCAAAAGCGTATACCATATAGCGCTATGGACCATACTATTATACCTGTTGTTTTAGATCTGTTTAATAAACTATACAATCGCAGGTTATTGGTCCGTTTAATAGGTGTGCGTTTTAGTCATTTGGTAGAAGGTGGCCATCAAATCAACTTATTTGAAGACAACGAGATACAACTCAACCTAGCACAAGCCATAGACAAAATGCGGGAACGTTATGGTGATAGAGCTGTTATCAGCGCAGCAGGA
Organism: Winogradskyella vincentii; assembly: GCF_020166345.1. Classification (GTDB taxonomy): domain Bacteria; phylum Bacteroidota; class Bacteroidia; order Flavobacteriales; family Flavobacteriaceae; genus Winogradskyella; species Winogradskyella vincentii. Next base: position 32,759 of record NZ_JAIUJS010000002.1, read on the forward strand.
ATGGAAGCAAAAACCATTAGTCGTTGGAATCCCTTTACTGGTGAACCACCACCTCTATTGGCAAATAGGCATCAATAATTAGGAAAATCACTATCTTAGAATCATGTGTTACTCTACAGCATTACGGAAAGAACGAGAAAAAATTGAAAAAGAGCTTCGCAATCAAATAAAGGTAAAGTTTGATGCCAACTCAACCTACAAACCATATTTCCACCTCAACGGATTTACACATGGGAATCTTCAAATCATAAAAATGGATGAACCCAATACCATCTATGATGCTAGCTGGGGAATAATACCAGATTGGGCAATACATGATCCTGAAGCATTCAGAAAAAAAAGCAACACCTTAAATGCACGCTCAGAATCTATTTTTGATAAGGCTTCCTTTAGAAATAGTGCAGAAGATAAACGTTGTTTAATATTAGCAGATGGTTTTTACGAACCTCATCATGAAAATGGTAAGGCCATTCCCTACTTCTGCTACCAACCCTCAACTGAAAATCCCGACGGAGATCTGTTTCTTTTTGCAGGACTTTATAACGAAATTGATGACAATACGTTAAGCACAACTATACTCACAACCGATGCTAATGATTTTTTTATGGAAGTCCATAACAAAGGCAAACGCATGCCTTTGGTTTTAGATCCGCATTATTTTGAAGACTGGTTAGACGATGGATTGAGCATCCCAGAAGTCAATGAACTCATGGCAGTTGGTATGACAAATAAATCATTTACTGCACATCCTGTAAGCACTGATTTATATAAAAGAAATGTAGATACTAACAAACCTTATATTATCCAACCTGTACAAAAGGATACACTTTTTTAATTAATCTTCAACATATTCTAATATATCACTTGGCTGACAATCTAAGGCCTTACAGATAGCCTCCAATGTAGAAAACCGAATTGCTCTTGCCTTACCAGATTTTAGAATGGACATATTTGCAGTAGTAATACCAATAAACTCAGCAAGTTCTTTGCTTTTCATGCCACGCTGAACAAGCATTTTATCTAAATTGACTACTATTGGCATGACTATATGGTTAATTCGTTATCCTCCTTTGCTTGTTTTCCTTTTTCAAATATTTCAGCCAAAATATAAAAGGCCAGGCCTGCAGGAATTAAAAAAGTGAATTCTTCCTTGAGTTCATTAATAAAGTTAAAGGTAGATTCTCCTATTGCAGCTAAAAGAAATCTAAGTACCAATATACCTATGGTGTAACTAATGAAAATATTTCCAATCTTTCTAAAGTACTTGATGTTCTTATCACTGAAGTATTTCCCGGTCTCAACTTCTTTTAGTATTGATAAAAAGTAACTAAAACCATAAATTAAATAGCCTCTCCAAAAGAAAATTCCAGCAGTTATAGCATAGTAACTCCATTCAATGGCATTCTTTGAGGTAAACCAAGATTCATTTCTGTCTGCAGTTTTTGCCCAATTCTGAAAATTCTCGAATTGATTAAAATCAAACTCTCGCATATCATTTAGCAAAACAGAAACTGCAACTAGCAAAACTGCCCAAGTTATTATAGTTAAAATGTTGATATTATCTTTCATAATTAAACTGTTAATTCGTTTTCTTCCTTGGCATGTTTTGCTACCTTAAATACTTCACTTAGGACCATAAAAAACAACCCTAAAACTGTTAATACTAGATATGGTGTAATACCTAAATTAATTATAAACTCACCTTTAAATAATATTCTGGATGCAAATGCTATTAAAGTACCGCCTATACCAATACCGCAAAGCATGTAACCTATTTTGTGGAAATTATTTATAACATCAATATGAAAAGGTTTTACCTGTTGAAAGTATCGTAGGGTTTTTCTAAAAACAAATAAACAATAGACTGATATTGATGTAATAATAATAAACAACAATCCAAAAAATTGTTTAATATAATTAGGTATCGTTTTGTCAAAAGAGATTTCATCGAAAACAATATCTAAAGCTTCTGGTTCAACAAACATATAGACCAGAAAAAATCCCATTAAAAAAAGCAGTGGAATACAAGTGATAATCCAAATAAAGTCAACTAAACTTTTAAGAATAATTAATTTTCTCATAGTTAATAAATTATTGTTTAACAATAACAAATATAAAATAATTATTGTAAAACAATAATTTTACTTGCTCTTTGCCACTCAATAAGTACTATATTTACACCATGAAAGACACTTTTGTGACCATAGCTCGCTATCCATACTCAACCGAAGCTCAAATAGCAAAAGGCCGTTTAGAGGCAGATGGTATTGAAGTTTTTCTTAGAGATAACGTTACTATAGATACAGATCCATTAGTGAGTCAAGCCATTGGTGGTGTTAAACTAAAAGTCCTCGTAAAAGACGAAAACAAGGCAAGAGAAATTTTAAATTCAATTACAAACTATACTTTGGACGACGATGGCAATCTGATAAAATGTCCAAATTGTAATAACAAACAAGTAGGTTTATATTCATCCATTTCAGATTTTAAATCCTTGATCTCATTTATAATCGGTTTTGTTTCAGGTACGTTACCATTTACTGCAAGATATCAATACAAATGTGAGGCTTGCGAGACTAGTTTTCCTGTAAAATAATTCTACCTTTGCGGCAACAAACTAACTAATAAAATGACCCTTAATAAGAAATTATTTCTGGTAGTTGCCTTACTATCAGTAATTAATAGTATTGATGCGCAAACAATACCGCAACAAGATTTAGACTCAATAACTCTAACCTCAACGCGTATTGACATTCCTTTTAAGGAGAATTCTAGAACGGTTAATATCATAACTTCAGCAGACATCAAAAATAGCGCAGCAGTAAATGTTGCAGACCTATTACAACAAGTTGCTGGCGTAGATATAAGACGACGAGGCACAGGTGGAAGTCAGGCCGATTTATTTATAAGAGGTGGTGGCTTTGACCAAACATTACTTTTAATTGATGGTATTAAAATGGATGATGCACAGACTGGGCATCATACAATGAATGCGGCTTTGCCAATAGAAGTAATTGAACGTATTGAAATCATAAAAGGGCCAGCTGCTAGAGTGTTTGGCCAAAATGCATTTACTGGAGCTATTAATATAGTTACAAAAAAGAAATTGAATAATACAGTTTCAACAAATGTTGAAGCTGGTTCATTTGGTCAGCTTAATGGGAATGTAACCGTTGGCCTAGAACAAGACAATGCAACGCATATTGTACACTTTGGCAGAGTAACTTCTGCAGGTTACAGAAATAATTCAGACTATGATAATTCCAATTATTTCATTAAAAGTATTTTCAATAAAGACAAGCAACCTATAGAAATGATTGCAACGTTTATGGAACGAAAGTTTGGTGCTGAGAACTTTTACACTACCAATTCAACTTTTAACGAATATGAGGAAACTCAAAATAGCTTAATTGCCTTTACAACAACATTTAGAAAGAATAATTTTAAAATTCGCCCCAGAGTATATTGGAAACGTAATCAAGATGTGTTTTTGTTGAGACGATTTGAACCTGAATTCTATAGAAATTTTCATATTTCTGATAAAATTGGTGCGGAAGCTAATGCATCATACAATTCAAAATTAGGAATCACAGGTTTTGGTGTAGACGTATCTAAAATTTATCTGCGCAGTAATAATCTAGGCAATAGAAACAGGTTTATGGCGACAGTTTTCTTGGAGCATAAATTCAATCTAGCAGATAACAAATTAGATATTACTCCTGGTGTTGCCATGACCTATTTCTCAGATTTTGATTTTAATGCCTTTCCAGGTATTGACATTGGATATTCAATTTCTGATGACTTAAGATTATATGGAAATGTTGGTTATACATATAGAATACCAACTTATACTGATTTATACTATAGTGATCCAGCAACATCTGGGAATCCTGATTTAGAACCCGAAGAAGCTTTTGCTCAAGAATTAGGCATAAAGTATTTCTCACCTAAGTTTTCTGCTTCTGTAGCTGTATTTAATAGAGATGCCGATAACTTAATTGATTACATAAGACCAAACACAACTGACGGTGTTTTTACAGCAACGAATATAAGAGAGGTAAATACTAAAGGTATAGAGTTTGATGCGTCTTATAATTTTAAGATTAAAGAATTTAATCAGACACTTGCTTTTGGCTATTCATTTTTAGAAGATGATATTTTAGACCAAAACCCAGAACTATCTCGTTACTCGCTTAATACACTTAAGCACCAATACATTACAAGGTTTAGTACTCAGTTATTTAAAAATATACGTCAAAATATAGTTTATAAATATGCCGAAAGAACTACTGGGCAAACATATAATGTTTGGGATGCATCTTTAGTAATGCGTTTAAAACAAATGGAGTTTACTGTAACGGCAAGTAATATTTTTAATGCTGATTATATTGAAACAGGTTTTGTACCGATGCCACCAAGTAACGTATTGTTTGGATTTAGATATAACTTTAGATAAAAAATATTTTTTAAATATTTTGTAACAAAATTCTTTCAGTTACTACTGATATATAGAAAGTAGGTCAGTACTCAATACTTTTTGAGCATTACAGTAATGGCCTTACCTAAACTAACCATCATATAACAATTGACATTCCTAATTTGGATAATTTCTTGTCCAAAAAAAGATTTCAAAAGACCAAGACTTATAACGTCTTATTTGGTGGTGACTTTATGTCTAATTTACTTTCAAAATTAAGATGGAATATTCTTACAATGATTGTATCTTTATTAACGCATTTTAAAAATTAAAAGTTATGGCAGATTGGTTTTCAAACTTAGATTTTTTGGCTAAGATATATTGGGCAGTAGCCATCATAGGTTCATTAATATTTGCAGTAGTTATGATAATGGCCTTTGCAGGTGGAGATGCGGATGATTTGGGTGATGTAGATTCAGATTTTGATGGTGATGTTGGTGCCGGTTTTCAATTTATAAGCTTTAAAAATTTAGTAGGCTTTTTTACCATTTTTGGGTGGAGCGGAATCGCATGCATAGATGCTGGCTTATCAAAACCACTTACAATTATAATTTCAGTTGTTAGTGGATTACTAATGATGCTGATAATGGCAACACTTTTTTATTTTATTAGCAAGCTATCGGATAGTGGCACTTTAAAATATAAAAATGCATTAGATGCTGTTGGTGAAGTATACCTTACTATAGGTGCAGACCGATCTAGTATGGGTAAGGTATCCGTAAACGTACAAGGAACTGTGAGAGAATTAGATGCTTTAACCGATTCATTAACAGACCTTAAATCAGGCACAATAATTAAAGTTGTAGATGTAACTTCTAATGGAATTTTAATAGTTGATCATACGCGGAAACCTATTGAACCTTTAAAGTCAAATAACAAAGAACTAGAAGCTGGTGGTAATCACCTATTAAGTAACGAATAATAATATTAACCTTAAAAAATAATTGTCCTATGAAACTACTCATTCAAGAAAGTATAAACATGGAAGGCTTTGGCGGACCAATGCTACTCATTTTTGTAGCGCTGTTTATTGTACTCACCATAATAATATTAATAAAACGATACAAACGCTGCCCTTCTGACCGAATATTAGTTGTATATGGTAAAGTTGGTGGAGGACAATCTGCCAAATGTATACATGGTGGAGCTGCATTTATAATACCAGTAATTCAAGATTATGAATTCTTAGATCTAACGCCTATTTCTATAGAAGTTAACTTAGTTAATGCTTTATCTAAACAAAACATAAGGGTTAATGTACCATCGCGTTTTACCATTGGAGTTTCTACTGAACCAGGTGTGATGCAAAATGCTGCTGAACGATTACTTGGGTTAGGATTACAAGACATACAAGAACTTGCTAAGGAAATCATTTTTGGACAATTACGTTTAGTTGTAGCGTCTATGGATATTGAAGAAATTAATAATGATAGAGATAAATTCTTAACCAATATTTCACAGTCAGTTGAAACCGAATTAAAAAAAGTTGGTCTGAAACTAATCAACGTAAACATTACAGATATTGTTGATGAGTCTGGATATATAGAAGCACTTGGTAAAGAAGCTGCTGCACATGCTATAAATGCAGCTCGTAAATCAGTTGCCGAGAAAACCAGAGATGGATCAATAGGTGAAGCAAATGCCGTACAAGATGAAAGAACACAAGTTGCTGCTGCTAATGCACAAGCAGTAGAAGGTGAAAACTCTGCAAAAATATCAGTAGCAAATTCAGATTCTTTACGTCGTCAGCGTGAAGCTGAAGCCGAGCGTGTAGCGATTGCCGCAGAAAAAGTGCAAGCAGCTAAAGCATTAGAAGAGTCTTATGCCGCAGAGCAACAGGCTGAAGCTGCAAGAGCAGAACGTGAACGTTCATCTCAAATGGCTGATGTTATTGTACCTGCTGAAATAGATAAGCGTAAGGTGGAAATTGATGCTGAAGCAGAAGCTGAGCGTATCAGAAGACGCGCAAAAGGTGAAGCAGATGCCATATTATTTAAAGCACAGGCTGAAGCAAAAGGGTTATATGAAGTATTAACGAAGCAAGCAGCAGGTTTAGATGAAATTGTAAAAGCTGCTGGTAACAATTCTAAAGATGCCGTACTATTATTAATTGCAGATAAATTACCTGAATTAGTTAAAACACAAGCTGAGGCTATAAAGAATATTAAGATTGATAAAGTTACTGTTTGGGAAAATGGCGGTGGAAAAGATGGTAAATCATCAACCTCTAACTTTATCTCTGGTATGTATAAGTCAGTGCCACCTTTACAAGAAATGTTCAATATGGCCGGTATGGATTTGCCAGAATATCTTAAAGGTAAAGACAAAAAAGAAATTGATGCAGAAGATGCTGAAATTGAAAAAACATAAAATTAATTATTAATTAAAAGCCCACTCAATATAGTGGGCTTTTTTACAATATAATATGAACAAAATTGTCATTAACCGAAAGCTCCCAATCTGGAAACTCATTCTAGGGAGTCTTGCCTTGGTTGTAGGAGTAATTTCATTATTTTCTAGTTTTAAAGGATTCTTGTTAATTGGAATGGGTGTATTTCTCCTACTAACTGAAGGGTCAGAATTTGATTTTAAAAATGGATTTTACAGAAAGACTAAATCGATATTAGGTGTTTCCTTAGGTTCATGGAAACCGATTCCCAAAATTGAATATGTGTCCGTATTTAAAACGAACGAAAACACCACCTTACGATCTAGAACTGCAGAAACCAATGTGTCTAAAGAAATTATAAAACTTAATTTATTCTATGACACAAACAAAAAAATTGAAGCTTATTCTACCTATAAAAAAGACGATGCTTTTGCAAAAGCCAAACAGATAGCAAGCTTTTTAAATATTGATATTCTCGATGCTACAGAAAGAGAGTCCAAGTGGCTTTAAGCAACAAAATTTGAAAATGTAATATTATAGTTTTAGAAACGTTTTATTAACTTTGATTTAAAACGGAATATTTTGGCATTGAACCTACAACAAATTCCACGTGTTAAAACCATAACCAAGACCGACTTTTTAAAGCACTATTTTAAAACTCAAAAACCTGTGGTTATCGAGCGTTTTATTGAAGACTGGCCAGCATATTCTAAATGGAGTTTAGATTATATAAAGGAAGTTGCAGGTGATAAAACAGTGCCACTGTACGATGACAGACCAGTAGATTACAAGGACGGTTTTAACGAAGCTCATGCAACAATGAAAATGAGTGATTATGTAGATTTGCTCAAGCGTGAACCAACCAAGTTTAGAATTTTTCTCTGGAATATATTAAAGGAAGTACCACAACTTCAAAAAGACTTTAAATATCCAAATTTTGGATTACGGCTAATGAAGGGTTTACCCATGCTCTTCTTTGGAGGTACAGACTCATATACCTTTATGCATTATGATATAGATTTAGCCAATATTTTTCATTTTCATTTTGAAGGTAAAAAGCAATGTATCTTATTTGATCAAAAACAGAATAAATTTCTTTATAAAATCCCTCACTCGTTAATAACGCGAGAAGATATAGATTGGACGAATCCTGATTTTGAAAAATGGCCTGCTTTAAAACATGTTGAAGGTTATATTTGTGATCTTAAACATGGTGAGGTTCTTTACATGCCAGAAGGTTACTGGCATTATATGCGGTATATAACTCCAGGTTTCTCAATGAGTTTAAGAGCAATCGCCAGAAATCCAAAAAATCTTGGAAAAGCATTGTATAACGTTTTTTTAATGCGAAACTATGATAATGTAATGCGTCGGATTAAAGGACAAAAATGGATTGATTGGAAAAATGAAAAAGCAATTGAAAATACAAATCGTTTTATTTTGTAATTAATATGCTAATTCATAGGGATTTGTATATTTGCCAACGATTTTAAATAACTTACTTATGAAAAAAATAGTTTTAATAATTGCCCTAGCATCATTTGGACTAGGAAACTCTCAAGCTTTTAAGGGAAAAGACGATGCCAAATTTCAAGTTGGTGCTAATTTTCAAAGCAACGGTACAGGATTGAATGCTTCTTACGATTACGGTATAGGAGAAAACATCTCTTTAGGACTTTCTTCCACATATTTACTAGGAGTGGAAGAAGAATTAGATGCAGACTTTAAGGATCGTTTTGATGTGAGAGCAAGATTCAATGCCAACATTGGTAACGTTTTGGCAATAGATGAAAATTTTGATGTTTATCCTGGATTAAGCTTTGGACTTAAAAATTTTGGAGGCCATTTAGGAATGCGCTATTTCTTTACAGATGGTTTTGGTATTTATACAGAATTAAATACACCTTTTGCTAAGTATAATACTGACGATCTTACTCCTGCGGAAGAATTACATAATCAATTCACAATTAATATTGGAGCCTCTTTTAATCTTTAATTAATTGGTAATATAAAATTAAAAAGCCTTTTCAGTGAAAAGGCTTTTTTTATACGTACTCATTTAGTTTTTCATAAATAAGATGAGATTCCCAACCGCGATATAAAAGGTAATCAGCCACTTTTTTTCGTTTCTTGTACTTATTGGTTTCCTTTACTTGGGCAACTCTCTTAATTACAAGTTCATCTAAAGTTTTTAGGTATTCTGTTTCACCAATTTGATTAATTGCTTTAGTAATACTATAGTTTGAAATATCTCTAAATTTCAATTCCCGCTTTAGTCTATTTTTACCCCATTTTTTAATCCTGAATTTCCCTCTAACAAAGGTCATTGCAAACCGTTCTTCATTTAAATAATTGTGCTCTATTAAATGAACCATAATTGTATCTATTACTTGAGGTATCATGTTCATTGACATCAATTTAGCCCTAACCTCTTTATGGCAACGTTCTTGATATGCGCAAAAAATCTCCATTTTTTTTTGCGCTTCGTCGACCGTATATGTTTTTTGTAGATTCAAACCTTAAAAATAAGCCATTTTTACAATTTAATTCGCATATTTACAATGGTATATAAAATACAATAGTACCCAAATTTAAATATCACCCTCATGATAAATAACTACCTATCCCTCGTTTTCTCCTTTATTCTATTTGGAATTTCTTTTGGGCAAGTTAAAATTGCTGAAGTCAATTTTGAAGTCCCTGGAGGTTATACAACAAGTATTCCTGAGTTCACAAATGGAACAAATGATTGTTTTATTAGAACTGACGGTTCTGATATTACCACCGAAGTTTTCACCAACATTCAAGGCAGTTATTATTTTACAGCTGAAGACATAGATAGTGGAAACACGATTCCACTGCCTGTTACTTTAAATTTGGATAATATTGATATAGCAGGCTATGAAAATTTGGAGTTTCGAGTTTACTTGGCCGAAGATGACGATGGCGCTGTTAATCAGGACTGGGATAATTTTGATTATGTTCATTTCAAGTTTGATATCGATAATTCTGGAACATTAACAAATTTATTATGGATAGAGAACGATGGAAGTACTTTTAACTCTCCACCATTTTTAGATACAGATTTTGATGGTACAGGTGATGGGGCTGAAATAACGGATGCTTTTACGCAATTCACTGAAACTATAGCTGGCACGGGATCACTAATAGATATAGAAATTGAATTTAGTCTAGACGCAGGAGATGAAGATATTGCAATAGATAATATTGAAATTTGGGGAACCTTTTCAGCATGTTCCTCTACAACAACATGGACCAATACGGGTTGGGATAATGGCGCACCAGATATTAATACTTCGGTTATCTTAGATTTTGATTATAACACCACAGCGTACGGCAACATTACAGCTTGTGATTTAACTATCAATGCAGGAAGTACTTTAAGAATAACTGATAATTCATTTATCAATATCAAAAATGAAATTATTACAAATGGAGATATAATCCTTGAGTCTCAAGGTGCAATAGTTCAAAAAAATGATGCTAGTGTAAATACTACCGCTGGCTCAGTAACTGTTCAAAAAGAAACTTCAATTTTAAATGGTTCATTAGATTATACCTATTGGAGTTCGCCAGTAACAGGGGAAACCATTGAGAATGCTTTTGCCATCGTACCTGCAAATAGACGTTATTATTTTGATGCAAATAACTTTGTTGATTTGCAAGCAGAAGTCGGTAATACAGGTGTATATAATCCAGGCCAAGATGATATAGATGATGATGCTAATGCATGGCAACTTGCAACAGGTGTAATGACTCCAGGAGTTGGTTATGCTGCAACTCCAAGTACCTTTGGTCCTTTTCCTGCTGCTCAACAATTTACTTTTGTTGGCCCACTAAATAATGGCATTTACCAACCTGCTATAGTAAATAACTCTGGCGGTGCATATAATGACTGGAATTTTATTGGTAATCCTTATCCGAGCGCTGTTGATGCAAGTAAATTCTTTAGTACCAACGCAGGTATTGTTGATGCTGTTTATCTATGGAGTCAGGCAACTCCATTGAATGCAAATGCCCAAGGAAATGAAGGGTTCAACTTTTCTACGGCGGACTATGCTGTACTCTCAGCAAGTGGAGTTAATACAGCAGGCGGTTCTGGTGTAATACCTGATAACTTTATTCCTTCTGGTCAAGGTTTCTTTGTTGAGGCATTAGGTGGCGCAAATGTTACATTCAATAATTCAATGCGAGATACTGGTAATAATACTCAGTTTTTTAGAAATACTAATCCAAGTTCAGGGTCTGGAAGTAGAAATGTATTATGGTTAGACTTAACTTCTGACAATGGCGTTTATAATCAAATTGCAATGGCGCATTTGGTTGGAGCAACAGATGGGAACGATGGTACTTTTTATGATGTAAAACGAAATGGATCATCTCAAAGTTACGCACGTTTATATTCAACAATTGAAAATAGCGATGACGAATTTGTAATTCAAGGTAGAAGTAATTTAAGTCTAGACATAAATGAGATAATTAATCTTGGATTTAATACAATTATCGAATCTCCTACAATATTCACTATTTCGATTGCACAATTTGAAGGCGACTTTTATACAGACAATGATATTTATTTAAGAGATAACTTATTAAATACAATTCACAACCTAAAAGAATCAGATTACACTTTCACATCAGAAATTGGTGCCTTTAATGAAAGATTTAATATTGTTTTCAATGCTCAAGTATTGTCAATAGACGAAAACAATATAAATGAAAGCCAACTTTCGATATCAGAATTATCAAATGGTGAAGTTAAATTCACAGTCAATTCAAACCACTATATCACCAATGTGCAAATTATTGATCTAGTTGGTAGAACCATTTATAATCTAAAAGGTGAAGACTCAACCGAGATTTATAACTTAGATAATTTGAATAAATCTGCTTATATAGCCAGAGTAACACTATCTAATGGACAAACCATTTCCAAAAAAGCTATAAAACGTTTATAAAATAAACAACAATGAAAGAAAAGCCTAGTTTTTATGAATTAGGCTTTTTTTTATAGCATATATCTCAAGGCTAGAATGAGGTTTCTACCAGGTGCAGAAATACCTGAGGAATATGGTCGGTAAAGTTGGTCAGTTACATTTTCAAGACTTGCTGTGAGACTTAAATTGTTATTCCATTGATATTGCGCTCTAAGATTAATTGTATGCCAAGATGGCGAATAAGGATTACCATTCTCATCAATAGCATATAAGTATGCTTTAGAGTATTCTGAAGGTGCTAATTGATCAAAAGATAAAGAACCATTATAGACTAGAAATCCATCGAGTAAAAAGTTATTTTTCTTCCATATTAAATGTGTCCTTCCAAAAATAGGAGCGACGTGTCTAACAGGAACTTCAATTCCATCATTATATTCCGTACCGCCAATAACATTATATTGAGACCTTAATTTCAAATTTTCAGAGAAATTTATATCTATTCCAGCCTCAAAACCATAAATCCATGCTTTTGACGCATTTTGAATGGCCTGTACATTACTTAATTCACCATCATAAATAATTTCTGTCTCACCGTTTATATCATAATCTCTCCGAATTAAAGCATTATCTAAAAATGTATAATAAGTAGCTAAATCCAGCACTATCTTATTCTTGAAGTTTAGTTTCAATCCAAGCTCACCACCATATGCATATTCTGATTTTAAATCATTATTTGGTACTACAACAGATCCTGGTTCTGAATCAAAAACTTTACCTATATCATCAATATTGGGAGCTCTAAAAGCAGTAGAAGCATTTAATTTCCACTGAATCACGTTATTTGGAGACCAAGTAATTCCAGCCGTCCCAGTAAGTGCACCAGTATTTATTTCTGTATTATCAAATGGTAAATTTAAAAATTCATTATTCTCAGTAAAATCTGCTTTTGCGATAACCTGATTAAATCTCAAACCTGTTTGGAACACGAATTTTTTATTAGGCTTATATTTTAAACTCGCATAGCTTGCAATGGATTGCCAAGTTGAACCGTCTGGATAACGTGTGACATTTCTAACACTCGCATCAGTTTCAATATTCTCTTCTTTACCATTTGATCCTACTTTATTGAATAGGTATTCAAGTCCATAAAAGAAAGAGGTCTTTGGGCTAAGTGATTTTTCTAAATCAAGGTTAAATGAAAATGCATTAACGTTCTCTTTTCTTATTTCTCTGAGAGGAGATTGAAAATCTCTAACTTTTCGGCTCTCCTTGAAATTTTGATAGGCCAATGTCGATTGTATTTTGTCATACAAGTTAGATCTGCTACTTGTTTTGGTAACTTGAAAATTGGTCATAAACCATTGCTGAGGACCATAATCCCACTCCGCTGATTTTAACCCATCTTCATCTGGCCTCAATAATCGATCATACCTTGGATAATCTGAAGTTGTTGTAAAATAAAGGCCAAAATCAAAATTTAAATTATCAGACGGTTCATAACGAACTTTCTGCATTAAATTTATCTGATTGTATCCTGTAGGTAATTGTACTTGAGGGTCTGGATTGTTCATTAAAACATCTTCACCATTTTGTCTAACAACATATTGATTTCGTAAGTACTCATTTGGTCCATGACTTCCCATTCTTAGGTCATCAAAGTTCGTGTAACTAACATTTGTTAAAAATGCCCATTTTTTATACCCTAAATTAAAATCAAAATGACCGGTTTTTTCCTCATTTGCACTTGCGTACCTGATAAGAGCACTACCATTAAGGTATATTTCGTCCTTATATGATAATTGTGGTTTTTTAGTATAAAAACTCATCACGCCACCAATTGCATCACTACCATAAACAACAGATCCGGCTCCCAAGGTGACTTCTGTATTTTTTATGGATAATGGATCAATGGAGATTACATTTTGAATGTTACCTCCCCTGAATATTGCATTATTCATTCTAACACCATCTACGGTTATTAGTAAACGGTTTGTAGAAAATCCTCTTATCATAGGACTCCCTCCACCCATTTGGCTTTTCTGTACAAAAATATTACCAGTGTTTTCTAATAAGTCCGCACTTGTTTGTGGGTTAACAAATGCTACTTCTTCAGCACCTATACTTACAATAGTTTGTGGAATGTCTCTTTTTTCTTGCTCAAATTTTGTAGCCGAAATAACAATTTGATTTAAATCTTCAACCTTTGGTATTATATAGACAATATTGTTGTTGTTTAATATTTCTGATTTTCTAATTTGTAATTTCTCATACAGAAAATTTTGAAAAAATATTAATTCATTAATTTCAAATATATCAATAGACACTTTACCGTTTAAATCTGTAACAAGTGATTTGGTTTTCTTGAGATTATAAAGAGCTATTCCAGGTACAGGCTCATTAGACGATTTTTCTAAAACCGTAATTGTTTGAGCACATATTGGTTTAAGAAATAAAACCAGTATAAGGGTGTAAATAAAATTGTATTTCAATTTTAGAGGCATCAGCATTAAATCTTTTCAAAAATTGGCTTAATGAAATACGTCGTTAAGCACCTGCAATGACTTAGGTTTTTTAAAACCTTCCAAATGTAATTCAAAATAATGCAATAACATATTTAAAAACTCACGTCTTTGCTTTGCGTTAATTTTGACCAAATAAAGAGCATCAAAATTTATGCCCAACATATGTTTGAGAAGCAATAAATTTTCGCCAGAAATTGAGTGTTTTCCTTTATTATCGGATTCAAAAACACCAGATTCTAAGTTGAAAAATGGATGTTTTTGGTGAGTTTTTTCAGGATAAAAACCTAAATATTTTGTTAGGTTAAGTAAAAACAACAAATGAAAATTTGAAAAATTATCTTCTGCATCCAAATACTGAAATGCAATTGAGATATAATTATATAAATCTTTGTTTGGCTCTTCCTCTTTTAGAACCGTTGATAAAATCTCTGCAAGAAATAATACAATTGAGCCTTTGTAGATGTTGGTGTGTAAGGATTTATAAACATGACTAAATTTAACTTCCTTAATAAATTGTAAAGACTGATTAGGCCTATAATTTTCCTCAATTTGAAGTAATGATAAAGGTTGAAAATAAATAGTTTTCGATTGACTTTTTTTGGACTTAAGAATTCCTTTAAGCATGTAACTTGTTATGCCATGCTCCTCTGTATAACACTTAACAATGAGATCATAATCACGATATTTTAATTTTGAAAGTACTATACAATTATTTGATCTAAGCATTTTATCTAACAATAAGAACCTTAAGAACTTTAGTCTCGAAGGAGTCTAAATCTGAAATCATAATTAAATAAACACCTGTTCTAACAATAGAATTCGCAAGATTTTTACCATTCCATATAGCAGTTCCTCCATCAATTGCAAAATTGTAATTCGCCTGTGATGATCTTAAATTTACATTTGATTGAGCCTCGGCAACTAAATTACCTTCTACGTCGGTAATTTTAATATTTACACGCTCGGTAAGGCCCGTAATTTTGATGCCTTTATTAATATCATTAAGGTCACTAGACCCAAGTATGTCGTATTCTGGTCTTACCGGATTTGGATAAACATACGCCTCCTCCAAATCTTCCTTGGTAGAAGAACCTCCAGAAGTAAAAGCTACTAAACCTCTATTAGTAGCAAAATATACAATCCCGTTATTTGGATCAATTGATATATCATTAATTGTATTGGAAGGCAAAGGAGAATTATTAATAGTAAAATGATAAATTGTATTCTGACCATCTGGTGAAAAATAGAAAACACCTGAATCTGCTGTACCCACCCACTTATTGTTAGAACCATCCACTTTTATATCTGTTATACCTTGATTAGCTAATAATTCTTTAGGTATACCCTCCTCAAGAATAATTATGGAACGTAATGTAGGATTGGGATCATCATAAAACCCAAATGTGTTAAATAATACTCTTAATCCTTTGGTTGTTCCTAACCATAACTGATTTCTATTATCCAAAGCTAATGCAGTAAACCTTGTAAATGGCAACACATTTTGAGATTCAGAATTTAAATTTCTCAATGGATTGTTACCAATACTTTCGTTATATGCTAACAATCCATTATTATATGATCCTATCCACTTGGTTCCATTGTTATCAATTTCCATGTCAAAAAATCCTACTTCACCAGATAATGGATCATCAATTAAGTCAGAAAAACTATAGCCTTGCCAATTTCCCGAAATTGGGTCAAAAGATTTTAATGCACGATCTACTCTACTAGTTAATGACCAAAGTAAACCATTTGTGTCAAATTCAGTCGCAGATACCCTTATATCACTTGCATTTGGATTATTAGGCACTACAATTGTTTCTAAACCACTATTAGTTTCATCTAGTAATTCAGTTGGAGAAAAATCATTTAGTTCTAATATACCATCTACATAAGAACTGATGAAAACTTGGCTTGGATTAAAAATATTCGGTGTGATTTCATTTAATTCTCTCGTCCCGAGGACACTGTCAAAAGGAATATTATACCATTCATCTTCATATAAGTAACTAATTCCTTTGGATGTTAAAGGAAAGGGATTCAATGCTTCTGTGTATTCCCCATATGTGGCCCAAACAGATTCAGAGGTTGCGTCCAGTCTGAAAATGTTATTCTCAATGGGTCCATTGGGCAATAATTGCAAATAGTCAATTCCATCCGAAATTTCACTACTTATAACTCCGAAATCATTAGTTCCAATATAAATTCTATTATCTAAATATGTCGCCGACGAAAAAACTGACATGTATTCCGTAGATGCTTGAAAAATGTTTACTAGTTGTATGTTTACGTCATATAGGAGTACTTCGTCATTCGCAGTAAATACAATATTATTACCAGAAACCTTGCTGTCTTTTGGTAATGTGTCAAATTGAAATAATTCGATAAATCCATTGATATCAATCTCAAATAATGACCTATTCAAACGAGTTGCATATACTTTTTCGTTCAGAGTATTAACAGTTCTAAAGTTTCCCCCTAAAACTGTTTCCCATTGCTGAAAATCAATTAGGTTTGGATTATCCAAGGCTGCTCGCTTTAATCCAGTCCCATCTAAACATGCGACGTAAACAAAATTATCCAAAACCGAAACTTGATTAACTCTTATCTGTGAACCTCCATTCCCAATAAAATAAGTGTCACCAAATTCTAATCTTTCTAAATCATAAACCGAAACACCAAAATTGGTCGAAATATAAATAAAGCCGTCATGCTCATAGAAGTGATTTATTTGCTTTTTGTCAGGAGTAATATTTTCTTTATCTAATATATCCACTATGGACAAAACTGACTGATCCAATGTTGAATATAATTCAATCAAACCTGTTTCATAGCCAATCAATAAATAATTAAAATCTCTGCTGAAGTAAATTGTGGTTATTTCTCTACCTGATAATCCTTCGACAGTTGTAATGGTTGAGAGTTCATTTGTTAGGGGTTCAAAGCTGAAAACAGCATTTTCAGCAGCAGCATATATGGTATTATTCCCAGTTACAACATCAACAATGTTGTTATATGAATAGTGAGATTCCCAAAGTGCTGAAAATTCTTGAGCGAAGCCATAGTGACAAAAGAAAACAACTATAGCAAATAACTTTATCGCAATTCTACTCATCAATTCTTTCATTTGTTCAAATATATTTATTACAAACGTAATATTTAAGTTTATAATATGAATAGAACCGAAAAAAGCCTCTAAAATTTGTTAGAGGCTTTTGATCAAATTATTTTTCTTTTTACTATATCACACCCTGTGCTAACATTGCGTCAGCAACTTTTACAAAGCCAGCAATATTTGCACCCTTTATGTAGTCAATAGAACCATCTTCATTCTTTCCGTATTTAACACAAGAATCATGGATATCCTCCATAATATCTTTTAATCTTGCGTCAACTTCTTTTCTTGTCCAACTCAAACGAAGTGAGTTTTGGCTCATCTCCAATCCAGACGTCGCAACGCCACCAGCATTTGATGCTTTACCTGGTGCAAATAATATTTTTGCATTTTGAAATTCATGTATTGCTTCAGGAGTTGAAGGCATGTTTGCACCTTCAGAAACACATATACAACCATTATCAACCAATTGTTTAGCTTCTTCTCCGTTTAATTCGTTTTGTGTAGCACATGGTAAAGCAATATCACATTTGACAGACCAAGGTCTTTTACCTGCAAAATACTTTGCATTTGGATATTTATCTACATATTCACTAATTCTTCCTCGTTTTTCATTCTTAAGATGCATTACAAACTTAAGTTTATCTGTGTCAATCCCATCTTCATCATGAATATAACCACCTGAGTCAGAAAAAGTTAAAACTTTAGCACCGAGTTCAATTGCTTTTTCAGCAGCAAACTGAGCCACATTTCCAGAGCCGGAAATCACTACATTTTTTCCTTTAAATGAATCGCTCTGTGTACTAAGCATACTTTCTGCAAAATAAACGGTACCGTATCCTGTTGCTTCAGGTCTGATTAGAGACCCTCCCCAAGATTGTCCTTTACCAGTTAAAACACCAGTAAATGTATTGTTCAATTTTTTGTACATACCAAACATAAAACCAATTTCTCTCGCACCAACGCCAATATCACCTGCTGGTACGTCTGTATTATGTCCGATATGTCTATATAATTCAGTCATAAATGCATGGCAAAAACGCATTATCTCGTTATCAGATTTTCCCTTTGGATCAAAATCTGAACCACCTTTACCACCACCCATTGGCAGTGTTGTTAAACTATTTTTAAATACCTGCTCAAAAGCCAAAAACTTTAAAATACTAGCATTCACGGTAGGATGAAATCTCAATCCACCTTTGTAAGGACCAATAGCAGAATTCATCTGGATTCTATAACCTCTATTTACTTGAATTTCACCAGAATCATCAACCCAACTCACTCTAAAAGATATCAACCTTTCTGGTTCAACCATTCTTAAGAGAATGTTCTTTCCGTGATAAATATCGTGCTTAACGATATATGGAATTACAGTTTCTGCTACCTCTTGAACAGCTTGTAAAAACTCTGGTTCATGGCCATTGCGTTCCTTAACAAGGTCCATGAAAGCATCTATTTTATTTTTCATATAAAATATTGTTAATAAATTGTGATTTACAGGCTACAAATATACATTATCTTTAAAAAATGGCCTATATTTTTTTGATATTCTCAATTATAATTGAAATATTTACAATGTCAATGAATTCTGCAAAAACAGAATAATCTTGCATTTTGTCCGTTTTATTTTGTAGTTAATCGAGTTTTTATATATTTGTTCGGCAGGTGCCTCAACTTTTAAAACCATTATGGCTAAAGACTTAAGAAAACTTACACTACTGATTGTAATGATGCTATCGATACAATCGATATATTCCCAATTAGGCTTTTCGCATGAGATTGGCGCTTTTGTTGGTCCTGTTGCGTTCCAATCGGATTTTGGTGTTAGAAGTGATTTTGAGACAAATTCTGGAAATACAGGTATTGCTGTAGGAATTGTACATTATATTAATTTCTCCTATAGGGCAGATTGTAACTGTTATTCTACTGATACATTTTTTAATGACCATTTTAAACTAAGAACTGAAATTGCATGGAATAAAACCAAATTAGAACATTTTGGTAAGTGGGTTGATGATGATAGAACAACCCCAGAAGCAGATCAATTGAGGGCCCACACTGGTGAAGCTCAAAATTGGGATATAGGTATGCAGTTAGAATTTTTTCCAAAAAGTATACGAGCTTTCTCCGCTGGTGCATACTCATTTGCACCATTTGCGGCTTTGGGTGCGCATTTTGTTTCGTTTAATCCAACTGTTGAAACATCTTATGGCTTGCCAGGAGGTATTAATAATCTTGACAACTTTTATAATCCTTGGAATGCTAATTCTGGTGGAGACCCATTCATAAGTGATGAAGGCGGTTCTACATGGTCAGTTGTTGCAAGTGCAGGAACTAGATATAAGTTAACTGTATTATCAGACCTTTTTGTAGAATTGAGATGGCAATATTATTTTGATGATTTTATTGATGGTCTAGACCATAAATTGGATTCTAATAAAGCTAATGACTGGAATTTATGGTTCAACTTTGGCTATATCTATTATTTAGACTAAAAAAGATTTATAAAAAAAGCCCAAGTTAAAAATTACTTGGGTTTTTTTATTTCTAATAATTCCAGCATTATCCAATTGCTTGTTTTAAATCATTTATTAAATCTTCTTCATCCTCAATCCCAACACTTAGTCTAATTAAAGAGTCTACCACACCTGTCTTTTCGCGTTCTTCCTTTGGGATACTCGCATGTGTCATACTTGCAGGATGACCAGCCAATGATTCTACTCCTCCAAGTGATTCAGCCAAAGTAAATACCTTAAGTTTTTCTACTATTTTAATAGCTTCTTCAAAGTTATTGCCCTTAGTGGTGAATGAAACCATCCCACCAAAATCACTCATTTGTGACTTGGCAATATTATGATTTGGGTGATTTTCGAAACCAGGCCAATATACTTTTTCAATTTTTGGATGATTATTCAAATATTCTGCTACTGCTATTCCGTTTTCGCAGTGTCGTTGCATTCTTATGTGTAAAGTTTTTATACCCCTTAACACCAAGAACGAATCTTGTGGCCCACATACCGCACCGCTTGCATTTTGAATAAAATATAATTTCTCAGCTAACTTTTCATCTTTAACAACCAATGCGCCCATTACCACATCGCTATGTCCGCCAAGATATTTTGTGGCAGAATGCATTACAATATCTGCACCTAGATCTAATGGTCGTTGTAAATAGGGTGTTGCAAATGTGTTGTCCACTGCTAGTAATACATTGTGTTTTTTCGAAATTTTAGAAGTAGCAACGATATCTATAACATTCATCATTGGGTTGGTTGGTGTTTCTACCCAGATTAATTTGGTATTGTCATTTACGTAATCTTCGATTTTATTAGCATTTTCCATTCCAATGAAATGAAATTTTATACCAAAGTCTTCATAAATTTTAGTAAATAATCTATAGGTTCCTCCGTATAAATCATTGGTAGATATAACTTCATCTCCAGGTTGTAATAATTTTATAACAGCATCTATTGCAGCTAAACCAGAACCAAAGGCCAATCCGTATTTGCCATTCTCTATACTTGCAAAGGAGTTTTCTAATGCATTTCTGGTTGGGTTATGTGTTCTAGAATATTCGTATCCCTTATGACCACCTGGTGTCGATTGTGCATAAGTTGAAGTCTGATAAATTGGAGGCATTACAGAACCATATGCTGGATCATGCTCTTGACCTCCATGTATAGTTTTAGTATTAAATTTCATTTAAATTTTTATTTAGATTTCCTTAGACGCAACCAAGGACTTTACTTAACATTATTCTGTCTTAAAAGCACAACAAATTTACTCCATAATTCGTTCTATTCAAATCAATACAATACCTTTATTAAGTGTTTAACAAATTCGTGTAATCTTGAAAACAATTACAGCTTTCATTTTTTTGTTCGCATTAGCTATCGGCTGTGAACCTGAAATTAAACCAGCTACGTTTAAAATCATCAGCGCTGAAAATGATTATGATGCAGATATTTCTCTAAACTATGAGAAGGCTAACGGTAGTAGTGAATTGGCTAAGACTATAAATTCAAATATTGAAAGCTTAATTATTAAATCGTTGAATCCTGAAACAAAATTTGAAAATTTAAACTCTGTTTTAAATGAATTTAATGAAGAGTATTTAGCATTTAAGTCTCAATTTCCTGATGAATCTGATCCTAAATGGGAACTTTACGTCGAGACAGAAAGGACTTATCAATCTGATGAAATTATATCTATTGCAATTAACACCTATGAGTTTAAGGGTGGAGCACATGGAAATGATAAAATCAAATTTTTAAACCTAAATGCTAAAACGGGTGGCATAATCGAAAATGCCAATTTGATTAATGATACAATCACATTAAAAAAAATAGCGAAAACATACTTTATTGAAGATTTAAAATCTCAAGAAGAAAATTTAAATATAGAAGACTACTTCTATGGTAAATCCTTTCAACTTCCTGAAAATATTGGATATAGTGAAGAAGGTTTAATTATGCTATATAACACTTATGAAATAGCGAGTTATGCTCAAGGTTACACCGAGTTTGTAATTCCGTTTGAAGATGTTAATTCAATAATTAACTTTAACTAACTTCTTTATTTCTTGTCAATCTTTTAATTATTGGTTCTACAGTTAATCCTTGACCAACAATTGAAACAACTACAACTATATATGTTATGACTAGGAATAATTCCCTGTGCATTTCAGTTGTTAAACTTAGGGCTAATGCAATTGAGATACCGCCTCTTAATCCTCCCCAGGTCATAATTAGATTTGTTTTGGGTACAAAATCTAAACGTTTTGCAAAAAACTTAACAGGTAACCAAAGTGATATATAACGGCATAACAAAATAATTGGTATTGCTAATAACCCAGCATAGATATAATTACCCTCTAAGGTTAAAACTAGCATTTCCATTCCAATCATTACAAATAAAATTGTATTTAAAAGTACATCTATCAATTCCCAGAATTTATCGACATAGGCTTCTGTAGTCTCTGACATCGCAGTGCTTCTTATTGTGTCATTACCAACAATTAAACCTGCCGTTACCATCGCCAATGGTGCTGATAAATGAAATCTATGAGCTAACATTGTTCCTCCCATCACGGCCGAAATAGTTAGAATTACCTCAACCTCATAATTATCTATAGATTTCATTAATTTATAAGTAATCCATCCTAAAAACAAACCTAGGCCAATTCCACCAATAACTTCTTGCCCAAAAAGTGTAGCTATATCAGAAAATTCAATTTTTGCATTTGGTTTAGCGGCAATGGCAAAAATGGTAAGAAAGACCACTACACCAACCCCATCATTAAATAAGGACTCTCCAACAATCTTGGTTTCAAGTTTCTTTGGCGCTCCTGCTTTTTTCAATATACCCAAAACAGCAATTGGATCAGTAGGAGATATTAATGCACCAAATAATAGGCAATAGATAAATGATACATCTATACCAATCCAGCCTAGAACGTAAAACATAATTGTACCTACTAATACTGTTGAAACCATTACACCTAGTGTAGCAAATGCTAAAATTGGCCCACGTTGCACCTTCAATTGATCAAAATTTGTGTGAAGCGCACCTGCAAAAAGCAGGAAACTTAACATAATGTCAAGCAGTACAGTCTCAAAATCAATACTATTAATAAATGCTTTTTCTCTTAATAACAAAGTATCGTCAAATTGACCTATTATTACTAGAACAACTGTAAACACAATTGTTATAAGCATTAATCCAATTGTAATTGGTAATTTTATAAACCTCACATTTATATAACCGAAAATAGCAGATATAACAATTAAGATTGTTGCTATTGAGTAATATTCCATAGTATTAGATTGATTTTCTAAGTGCTAAAATATAACCTAAATGAATACCTTCATGAAAATTATTAAACTCAATTGCTTCCTCAACGTTACTAATTGTATTTTTTGTTGTTACCGTGTATTGATTATAAGTTTGAAATAATTTTGAGTCATAATCATCTTTAGTTTTTTCAATGGTTGAAAACAAAAGGTTACCTATTGCATCTACTTCAGCCTGATTCAAATCACGCAAAGGCTTAGTCCCTTTTCTATAAGAATCAATCATTTCTTTAGAAACAATTGTGGGTAAACCAGATAAATTGTATACCAATAATTGTTGTGTAACTACTACATGAGCAATATTCCAAATGATATTATTATTAAAACCATCTGGCACCTTGTTTAATTCTGATAATGACAAATTTTCAATAAAACTGTTTAAAAATTTTCTAGTTTTTATAGTAATGTCAAAAGCCCAATCCATAGAATTATATTTTTCTTAAATGTAATTATTTTTAATATGAAATACGGTTACTTTGCATTGCTAAAAACTTTGAATTGTTCATAATGAAAAAAATATACTACCTCAGCTCCTGTAATACTTGTATGAGAATTATTGATGAATTAAAAATTAATGACGAATTTATTCTTCAGGATATTAAATCAGAAAGTATTACAAAATCACAATTAGAAGAAATGAGAGGTTTAACTGATAGTTATGAGAGTCTTTTTAGTAAGCGTGCACGATTATATAAAGAGTTAGGGTTAAAAGAAAAAAATCTTACTGAAGATGATTTCAAAAAATTCATTTTAGAACATTATACATTTCTTAAACGTCCTGTTACGATAATTAATGACCAAATCTTCATCGGTAATTCAAAAAAAGTAGTTGAAGCTACTAAAAAAGCAATACATGAGTAGCAGAGGCTTTGCAATTTTTGCACTGTTTATGGTGCAATTGTTATACGGCCTTAATTACACAATTGCCAAATTGGTTATGAATGGCAATTTTATAAAACCATTTGGTTTTGTTTTACTCAGAGTTGCGGGCGCTACATTGTTGTTTTGGTTAGTAAGTCTTGTTGTTCCTCAAGAAAAAATAGAGAGAAAAGATTTCTTCAAACTTTTTATTGCAGCTTTATTCGGTGTAGTAATAAATATGCTTTTCTTTTTTAAAGGTTTAGAATTTACATCTCCTATACATGCTTCTGCAATAATGACAATTACACCAATAATCATACTTGTTTTATCGGCTTATGTATTAGGTGAAAAAATAACATCTCTTAAAATTGCAGGAGTAGTAATAGGGTTAATCGGCGCTTTAATATTAACTATTTACGGAAAATCTGCTAGAGCAGGTGATAATGTCCCTTTAGGTAACTTATTAATATTTTTAAACGCTATTTCCTATAGTATCTATGTTATTTTAATTAAAAAATTAACGGCTAAATACCATCCATTCTCCTTTATTAAATGGTTGTTTTTGTTTGGGTTAATTATACTTATTCCTTTTGGATATAAAGAATTAACTGAAGTGCAATGGGAAACTTTTACCCCAAATATTACATATTCTGTTCTTTTTGTAATAATAGGAGCAACTTTTGGAACTTATCTCCTAAATCCTTTGGCACTGAATAAATTAAAAGCATCTACAGTTGGTATATTTATTTATCTTCAACCTGTTATTGCCGGTCTTTTTGCACTATACATTGGTGCAGACTTTATTGATTTACTGAAAATATCGGCTATGGTATTAATATTTACAGGGGTTTACTTAGTTACGAAAAAACTCAAAAAAGCAACTTAAATTGGTGCTAGATTCAAAAATATTTAAGTCTATAAACGAAATACCCAATTCCTATTGGGACAGTTTAGACTGTTGTACCAATATTTATTATTCACCTGAATTTTTAAGTGCTTTTGAATTATCTAATCCAGATATTGAATTTAACTACATCTTTATTCTAAAGGATAATGAAGCTGTTGCTTTTGCCAATACACAAATAGTAACTATAGGCATTGAAACCATTACAAAAAACATAAGAATGTCCTCGACTCTGAGGCGAATTATCAATAATCTATTTTGCAACAGTCATTTGCGTGTTCTTTTTTGCGGCAATGTTTTTCTTAGTGGCGAGTATGGTACATTTTTAAAAAAAGGAGAAGATAAGATTGAGACTTTTAAGGCCATTGCCAATGGCGTAAAAAAATTTTATAAAAATTCTAAGCGTCTGCATACAATTTTTATCAAAGATTTTGAGAATGAATCACTCTATATAACGGATCATTTAAAATCATACGATTATGCTTCAATGCAGGTAGAATCTAATATGATAATCTATCTAAAACCTGAATGGGATTCCTTTGAAACTTACAAAAACGCTCTAAAATCCAAGTATAGAGTTAAAGCTAACAGAGCAGATAAGAAAAGTGAGGCATTAGAAGTAAAAATGTTTACCGTAGAGGATATAAACAAATACAAATCCGAGCTCCAAGCCTTGTACCAAAATACAATTGACAATGCAGATTTTAATGCTCAGATTTTAAATCTAGACACTTATATTCACCTTAAATCAACCTTTAAAGACAAGTTTATTGTAAGAGGATATTTTCTTGATAGTAAGTTGGTTGGTTTTCTCTCAGCAATGCAAAATCAAACGCATTTAGATGCTCATTTTATAGGTATAGATTATTCTAAAAACAAAGAGTTTGCCATTTACCCTCGTATATTAAATGATTATGTTAGGCTAGGGATTTCAACAAAATCAGATCAAATAAACCTAGGGAGAACGGCTTCAGAAATAAAAAGTACATTAGGAGCGATTCCAAAAAGTTTAACCTGTTATTGTAGGCACAAATGGTACTTGCCAAATCAAATACTAAAGCCGTTTATAAAAAACGTTCAGATAAAGTCTTTTAAACAACATCAACCGTTTAAATAAATCAGTTCAGCTCTATATTTCTGGGTCTAATCCCGTATTTGCGCGTATCTTCCTTTGTTAGGGTTTTGAAGCTATTAGACTTTGGAAACTTTTGTGCCAAGGAAAGTAATTCTTCAGGTAATTGAGTTAGTTTTCGAGTTTTTAAATCTATCCAAGCACCTTGCATTTCACAATATGCTAAATTTTCACCCTTCTCATTATAAAAATTGTGTTCAAATTTAAACAGCATACCATCATCACTTAAACCTGAAACCTCAATTGTTACTGTTATTGGAGCTCCTAGGAATGATTCCTTAAAATAATACATGTGTTCATAAAATACCACAGGGCCAACATTGAATTTTCTAATTTCATTCATTGAAAACCCTTGTTTATTAAAAAAAGCCATTCGTGCATGACTCATAAAATTGGTATATGCAGAATTGGCCAAATGACCATTTGCATCAACATCGCTCCACCTAATTTCAAACTCCTTTTTATACATTGATATCTCTAATTTTAAGATTGCAAAGTTATAAAAGTCTGTATGTACATCCTGTTGATTTAATGTCTATTTTAAAAGTTTTGAAACCATTCTATTTTGTACCTTAGCGCAACTTTAATTTTATCTTATTAATGATACAATCCATGACTGGTTATGGGAAAACTGTATTACAGCTTCCGACCAAAAAAATATCTATAGAATTAAAATCTTTAAATAGTAAAAACTTGGATGTTAATGCTCGTATGCCATCTGCTTATAGGGCGAAGGAATTGGATATCAGAAAACTTATTGCCAAACATCTTGTTCGAGGGAAAGTAGATTTTTCGCTTTATGTTGAAATAACCGGTGAGGATACAACTTCCAAAATAAATAAAACTGTTGTACAAGAATATATTAAACAACTTAAAGAAGTTGTTGATGGTGATACAACTGAATTATTAAAAATGGCCGTTAGATTGCCCGATGCCGTTACAACTGAACGTGATGACATTGATGAGGAAGAGTGGTCATCTATTGAAGATGGTATTAATGAAGCCGTAACCAAAATAGTGAGTTACAGAAAGGATGAAGGGGCTATATTAAAAGCAGATTTTACCAACAGAATTTCAACGCTTAGAGATCTTCTTAATCAGGTTATACAAATGGATCCTGATCGTATTGATGGAGTAAGGGCAAGATTAGAAAAAGGCATTGCTGACATAAAAGAAAAGGTAGACGAGAATCGTTTTGAGCAAGAGCTAGTTTACTATATTGAAAAATTTGATATCACTGAAGAAAAAGTGAGGTTAGACAATCATTTAGATTATTTTATAAAAGCTTTAAATTCAGATGATTCAAATGGTAAAAAACTTGGTTTTATAACTCAGGAAATTGGACGAGAAATAAATACCATTGGCTCAAAATCTAATTATGCACCAATGCAAAAACTTGTGGTGCAAATGAAAGACGAGTTGGAAAAAATAAAGGAACAATTATTGAATGTACTTTAACCAAAAGAAATAATTGTGGCAGATAAAGTAAAACAAGGTAAATTAATTGTATTCTCAGCACCATCAGGATCTGGCAAAACAACAATTGTTAGACATTTATTGAAACAACCTGAGTTAAATCTAGAATTTTCTATCTCTGCAACATCTCGAGAAAAACGAAGTAACGAAGTAAACGGAAAAGATTATTATTACCTCTCCTTAAAAGAGTTTAAAAACAAAATTAAAAATGACGAATTCTTAGAGTGGGAAGAAGTTTACAGAGATAATTTTTATGGTACATTAAAAGAAGAAGTAGAACGAATTTGGGCCAAAGGGAAGCATGTGATTTTTGATATTGATGTCTCTGGTGGCTTAAGAATAAAACGTAAATTCCCTGAGCAAACACTAGCAGTATTTGTTAAACCACCAGATTTAAATGAACTGGTAAGACGATTAAAAGATCGCGGTGAAGAAAGTCCTGAAAAAATAAGTATGCGAGTTGCAAAAGCACCTGCTGAACTCGCCACTGCACCTCTTTTTGATACAATTGTGGTCAATTCTAACTTAGAAGAGGCATTAGAAAATGCATATAATAAAGTTTCAGAATTTTTAGATCAATAAAAATGAAGATTGGATTATACTTTGGTACGTTTAACCCAATACACGTTGGGCATTTAATTATAGCTAATTATTTAGTAGAACATAGTGATTTGGATCAGGTTTGGTTTGTTGTCACTCCTCAAAGCCCATTTAAGAAGAAGAGCAGTTTATTAGATGACCATCAGCGCTTGGAGATGGTATATTTGGCAACTAAAGATTATGATAAACTGCGCCCTAGCGATATTGAATTTGGTTTAAAACAACCTAATTATACAATTGATACCTTGACATATTTGTTTGAAAAATTTCCACAACATGAATTTTCATTAATTATGGGTGAAGACAATCTTAAAAGTTTTCATAAATGGAAGAATTACGAACAAATTCTTGAAAATCACAATATTTTAATTTACCCAAGACTCTCCTCAGGTAATATTGAAAACCGATTTCAAGATCATCCAAAAATTTTTAACATTTCTGCTCCAATAATGGAACTGTCTTCTACGTTTATAAGGAGAAATGTTAAGGCTGGGAATAACGTCAGGCCAATGCTCCCCGATAAAGTGTGGCATTATATAGACGAAATGAATTTTTATAAATAATTCTTTGTTAAAATTCGATTAAATTTCAATTTGTTCTCCGTATTAATTATTTTTATTAAGTAAAATCTGAAAAGAAAATATGATATTATCCATAACTATTTTATCTATACTTTCTGCCTTTATTCTCAATAAAACAAGAAGCATTTCTATAAGAAACAACTTAAATGCTAGAAGTGAGAAAAGGTTAATTATATCAAGTGTCTTAATTATTATATTTTTAATAACTAACATAACTCTTCCCTACCCTAAATCATTGTATTGGTTTATTGGTTTAAGTGTAATATTTACAGTTTCTGTTTTATCATTTGATACTTTAAAACCAGAATATAAAAGGTTTAAGACATTAGAATTTAAAGATAAGATTGTGAATGTTCTATTCTACAGTCTTTTATTTGCTGTGACAAATATCTATCTCTAAAAGTTAAAAGTAATACCTGTAATTTTTTCTTGTTATGCATTCTTAAGAATTTATAAATTCGGTATTGCTATTAAAAATAAAAAGGACAACCATATGAAAGTTGTCCTTTTTAAATTTTTATCAATCAAGTATTTTATCTTACTCCTCCATCATCGTCTGGTGTATCAATATCAACAACATCACAAGAGGTCTTAGATGCCTCTATGTACATGGCCCAGTTATTTCCTTCAAAATCTTTAACAGTAAACTCATCAGATTGAGAATTTGAGTTAGCATATTGCCCACCAATTTGACCAGCCCATGCCGTTTCTCCTCCATTTGGGCCACTTACCTCTGCATGTGCAGCAAAACAATAAATATCTGTGTATTCAGGCAGAGCTTCTAAATCCACAAAATAAACCACTTCTTTAATGCTCTCTGTATGTGGTTCTGTATGCTCAAAGCGACCAATTTTAGGATTTCCTGAACCGGTTTGTGGTGCCCATTGTTCATTACAATCACCAATGCTCATATGGGTTAAATCTAAATCCCAATCCTCGTTTGTACTATATGTTAAAATTAAATGTGTTTCATTTCTATCAATTGTTACTGAACCAACTACTTCATTTTGTCCTGCAATCAAATCTACAGTAATACATGGATCATCTAATGATGATCTTTTAGCAATGACATTCTTTTTCTTAGATTCTTTTATAATAAAATATTTTTGAACATTTGCTGAATAGTCTAATTCACTTTTTTCACAAGAATAAAAAAGTAAAGCGAACAGACAAATAAAGAATAAGGTAGATTTAGGTTTCATAATCCAGTAAATTTTGGGGTTAGTAATAATCAAGTTTAATAAAAATTTCGATTAATTACTAATTTAATCGTTAAAATGTATTTTATTTTAACATATTAAAAGTGATAGAATGCGTCTAGTAGATGTTCTATTTTAAAAGATTGTTCTTCCTTTACTATTGCAATAATATCAAACCTTACTTCTAGGTCTAAATTATTCTCAGTTACATATTCGTTAACCGCTTTTACCAAATTTTTAATCTGTTTTGGCTTAACAAAATCCTGTGGATTGCCAAAATCAATATTGGTTCTAGTTTTAACTTCAATAATTGATAAAATTTCTTGTTTTTGTGCAATAATATCTACTTCTGCTTTATCAAACCGATAATTGCGATCTAAGATGTCATAGCCATTTTTAATTAAAAAATCTACCGCTAATTGTTCACCCTTCTTACCTAGTTCATTGTGTTGTGCCACTAACTATTCAATTGATTATTTTAATTAAAGGTAATTCTTGCTCCGTTTTTATTAACCCTTAAATTTATCCTTCTCCCCAATATTAAAGCTCTGTTATCTTTTTCGTGGCCTGCCGGCATCCCAAATGCAATTGGGAAACTGTATTCAGATAAGGCGTCAAGGATTAACTGTTCAATGGATGTTCCCCAAAGCGTAGTGTTTTTTCTCAGTTTTGACATATCACCAACTATAATGCCCTTACAGTTGTCAAAATATCCAGCTCTTTTGAGGCTTTGAAGCATTCTATCAATATGGTATTTATACTCACCTATTTCTTCAATAAATAGAATTTTATTTGATGTGTCAATACTTGTATCAGATCCCAACATAGTGTGTAACATTGTTAGATTGCCACCAATTAACTGTCCAGTAGCATCTCCTTCTCTATTATATTCTGATCCCTTGAGAGTGTAATTAGTTGGATTTCCAAATATTGCAGACTTAAAAGTTTCAACAGAATCCTGTATTTCACTTAAATCCTTAGTTAAACTTACACACATCAATGCATGTAAAGATTCCACACCTTCGTTGTGTAATTGATTGTGCAATGCTGTAATGTCACTGTAACCAATAATCCATTTTGGGTGTTCTTTAAATTTTGAATAATCTAACCTATCTAATATTCTTACAGTACCATAACCTCCACGTGCGCACCAAATCGCACTAATACTCGAGTCATCTAGTGCGTTTTGAAAATCCTCACAACGTTCTTCGTCCGTACCAGCAAAATGATCTGCCTTATTAAATACATTATCACCTAATTTTGCATTAAGTCCCCAATCATTCAATAGTGCTATAGCTTGTTGTATTTCCCCTTCACGACTTTTTAAAATTCCAGAAGGAGCAACAATTGCAACCGTATCACCAGCTTTAAGATATGGTGGTCGTATTAATTGTGATGTCATTCTAGTAAAATTTTCGGTATCATCTTGTGCATATAAGCGATCTGAATGAAAAATAATTGCACCAATTATTAAGTAAACAAATAGGTGTCTCAAACTCATAAAACTGGCTTTTTGTAAATTTACATTTTTTTTCTAAATCCCTTATATATTACGTACTTTTGTGGCTTGCTAAAGCTAAAAATAATGCCTAAAAGATATACCATAACAGCAGCATTACCATATACAAATGGTCCTATTCATATTGGCCATTTAGCAGGTGTTTATGTACCTGCAGATATATACTCAAGATACTTAAGATTAACAGGTAATGATGTTGCCTTTATATGTGGTAGTGATGAGCATGGTGTCCCAATTACAATAAAAGCTAAGAAAGAAGGTGTTTCTCCTCAAGATATTGTAGATAAATACCACGCAATAATTAAGCAGTCATTTGAAGATTTTGGAATATCATTCGATAACTATTCACGCACATCTGCAAAAATTCATCATGAAACTGCTTCAGAATTCTTTAAATCCTTATATGATAAAAATGAGTTTGTCGAAGAGGTTTCTGAGCAATTATACGATGCCGAAGCAAATCAGTTTTTGGCAGACCGTTTTGTGACTGGTACTTGCCCAAAGTGTGGTAATGAAGAAGCATATGGTGACCAATGTGAAAACTGCGGAACAAGTCTAAATGCAACAGACTTAATAAATCCAAAATCAGCAATAACGGGTAACGTACCAAGTTTAAAGGAAACAAAGCACTGGTTTCTTCCATTAAATAAACATGAAGAATTTCTGAAAGAATGGATTTTAAAAGGTCATAAAAAAGATTGGAAGCCCAATGTCTATGGCCAGGTGAAATCATGGATTGATGATGGTCTAAGACCAAGAGCTGTTACAAGAGATTTAGATTGGGGAATTCCTGTCCCAGTTGAGGGTGGCGAAGGTAAAGTGCTTTATGTCTGGTTTGATGCTCCAATTGGTTATATATCCTCAACAAAAGAGTGGGCTCAACGCATGGGGAAAAACTGGGAAGATTATTGGAAAGATGAGAATACAGAATTATATCATTTCATAGGTAAAGACAACATTGTTTTTCACTGTATTATTTTTCCATCGATGTTAAAAGCAGAAGGTTCTTATATATTGCCAAAAAATGTGCCTGCTAATGAGTTTTTAAATTTAGAAGGCAACAAGCTTTCCACTTCAAAAAACTGGGCAGTTTGGCTACCAGATTATTTAAAGGAATTTCCAAATCAACAGGACGTACTGCGATATGCATTAACTGCTAATGCACCTGAAACAAAAGATAACGACTTTACTTGGAAAGATTTTCAAGCGAGGAACAATAATGAGCTTGTTGCCATCTTTGGTAATTTTATAAACCGTGTTGTTGTATTAACCAATAAATATTATAACGGTATAATACCAGAACCATCAGAATTTAAGGATATTGACAAAGAGACTTTAACAACCTTAAAAGCATATCCGTCAGTTATATCTAGTTCAATAGAGCGCTTTAGGTTTAGAGAAGGAAGTCAAGAATTAATGAACCTTGCTCGTTTAGGCAACAAGTATTTAGCTGATGAAGAACCATGGAAAACAATAAAAACGGATGAAGCACGAACCAAAACAGTTATGTATGTTGCATTACAGATTGCATCAGCCTTAGCAGTTTTATGTGAACCATTCTTACCATTTACATCTAACAAATTAAAAGGAATTTTAAAATCTCATACCAATAACTGGAGCTCTATTTCTAAAGAAGATATCCTATTGCCGTCAGGACATTTAATTCAAACAGGCAAACCTGAACTTCTGTTTTCTAAAATTGAGGATGATGAAATTCAAAATCAATTAGATAAGCTAGAGGCCAATAGAAAGGCAAATGAAAATGCTAATCAATCTATTGAGCCACAAAAAGAAGAAATAACCTTTGATGATTTCACAAAATTAGATCTAAGGGTTGGTACAATTCTAGAAGCAGAAAAAATGCCTAAAACCAAAAAACTCTTAGTGCTTAAGGTTGATACAGGAATTGACACCCGAACTATAGTTTCCGGTATTGCTGAAAGTTTTAAGCCAGAAGAAGTAATAGGAAAGCGTGTCACTGTTTTAGTGAATTTAGCGCCAAGAAAATTAAGAGGCGTAGAAAGTCAAGGAATGATATTAATGACTGAAGATGAAACCGGAAATCTAGTTTTTGTTAACCCTGATTTGGGTGAGGTTTC
Organism: Winogradskyella vincentii; assembly: GCF_020166345.1. Lineage (GTDB taxonomy): Bacteria > Bacteroidota > Bacteroidia > Flavobacteriales > Flavobacteriaceae > Winogradskyella > Winogradskyella vincentii. Next base: position 66,443 of record NZ_JAIUJS010000002.1, read on the forward strand.
CAACGGCCTAAAAATCAGTTAATAGCTTTACTATTAAAGGCTTATGTTCAATTTGTTTTTGCTTAAAATGGAGTTAAAGTAAGTATTTACTGGTGTGGTTTTTGATATCTTTAACAAGAAAATTCAATTGCTATGATTAAATCTACTCTAACCTCACTTTCATCCTTTCTAATACTATTTCTAGTTACTTTTTTTAGTTTTTCTCAAAATACCAATGATATTTTTGAAACCTATGAAGAGTATGTTGATACACCTCGAGAAGTGGTATACCTTCACCTAAATAAATCAACGTACATCAAGGGAGAGAACATTGGCTTTACGGCTTATGTTTTGGACAAAAAGGAAAAAACACCATCATTAATAACAACAAATCTCTATGTAAGTGTATCAGATAAAAACAATAAGGTGATTAAGCAACAACTAGTAAGAGTTGCTAATGGTATTGCCTCAAACGTAATTCAGATAGATTCACTTTTTACTTCAGGCATATATAACGTAAAAGCCTACACCAATTATATGCGTAATTTTAACGAAACTAATTTCTTTACTGAAGCAATTAAAGTCATTGATCCAGATGTTGAGCCATATATTGAAAAGCCATTAGTTAAAAATTCTATTGATGCACAATTCCTTCCTGAAAGCGGTCATCTATTACATGGTATTGTAAATAATATTGGTGTGGTAATTAAGGATAGTCAAGGTTTTGGTCTTGCCAATGTTAGTGGTGAAGTATTAGATAATAATAATAAGGTTCTTACAACTTTTAAAACGAACAGTGTAGGTATCGGTAAATTTCCTTTACTAGCCAATATCAGCAGTACCTACTGGGTTAAAATTAACTATGGCAATGAAAATTTCAGTTTCCCATTAGGTCATATTGTTGAAAAAAATGGTGTGGTTCTATCTGTTAAACGCCTTAAATCAAAACTATTCGCTTCAGTAGTAACCAATGAAGAAACACTAGACCAATTAAAAAACAATCGATATACTTTAATGCTTCATAATGGTAAGGATTATGAAATAATGGATATATATTTTAATGATGCAACGGTAATTAACAAAGCCATTGAGTATGCCAATATTCCTTCAGGAACTAATATTTTAACTCTTTTTGATGAAAACGAAAAACCAGTTGCTGAGCGACTTTTCTTTAATTATGAAGGAATTAATATAGTTGACACGAACAAGATCTCTGCAACTAAAAATGCTGATTCCATAACAATAAATCTAAATTTTAGAGGTGTTAGTTCTGAGTCGTATAACAATGTTAGTGTTTCTGTGCTACCTCAAGATACAAGATCATACAATAGACATAATAATATATTATCTCAGGTGTTTTTACAGCCATATGTTAAAGGACCTATTGAATACGGTAAATTTTATTTTGAAAATATTGATGAAAAAAAACGATATGAACTTGATAATTTACTTTTAACTCAAGGCTGGAGCAGTTACGACTGGAACAATTTATTCGTCCCTGAGAAATTGCCATATCCATTTGAGCAAGGCATATCCGTTATAGCTAACGTAAACAATAAAGACCATATAGAAGATACTTTTGTCTTACACCATTTTAAAGACAGTCAACCAAGATACAAGCAGGTTTCTGATGGTGATAATAGCCTAATTTTCGAAAATTTATTTCCTAACGAAACCAACAGGATTTTTATTTCAAGAATAAAGAATGAAGAGGATTTAGCACCTGCACAACTCTATTTACAACCAATACCGAATTCTATCCCAGAATTAAGAACAAACTTTAATCCACTACAGCCAAAGTTCAATTACGACATTAGTCAACGATTAAAGGTAACTGCGCCTTTAAAACAAAAGTTAGATGGCATCCAAGAACTTGATGAAATTGTGGTGAATTCAACACGTGATAAAAAACAATTAAAAACCCAAAAACTGAACAATCATGGTTTTGGAACCACTAAAGTTTTAACACAAATGGATCGTCTTACCTATACTTCGTTAGACCAATATTTGGCATTTAATAGGGTATACAAGGGAATAGATCCTGTTACAAACGAACCAGCTTATTTTAGTTCTAGGGCAAGTCGTGGCCCTATGACAATATTTTTAGATGATATTCCTTTAGTAGGTGTAGATATTATTTCTACTTATACAATGGCAGACGTGGATTACATATATATAAATCTTGGTGGACTTGGGGAAGGATTCAGAGGTTTAAATGGTGTAGTTAGAATTTACTCTTCACAGAACAGCTTTTTTGATTCAAGAGGAAATAAGACTGCAGAGGAATTTGATTTACCACTGAAATTTAGTGCCAAGAAAAAGTTCTATGTCCCTAAATATAATTCTTACTACGGAGATTTTTATACAGGATACGGTACCATAGATTGGAAGCCAGAGCTTAAAATTAATGGCAATGGTACATTAAGCATTAAAATGGAAGAACCAACTGTTCCAGTGACATTGTTTATTGAGGGCATGGTTGAGGATGGAACTTTTATTTTTGATAAAAAATCAATCTCAATAAACTAGTTAAGTAGCCTTTATAATAGACAATGCTTAAAATAGCATATCACCCAATATATAAACATCCATTGCCAGAAGGACATCGTTTTCCTATGGAAAAATACGATTTACTTCCACAGCAATTGCTCCATGAAGGCACATGTATAAAGGATAATTTTTTTGAACCTTCAAAACCCAATGACAAGTATATTCTTGCTGTACATGAACCAGAATATTACTACGATTTGGTCAATATAACATTAGACCAACGTGCAGCAAGAAAAATTGGTTTTCCTCTAAGTGAAGTCTTAGTTGAACGTGAAGTTACAATAGCAGATGGCACCATTAAAGCAAGCCTACATGCATTAGAAAATGGAATTGCTATGAATATTGCAGGTGGTACGCATCATGCATATACAAACAGAGGTGAAGCTTTTTGTTTACTGAATGATCAAGCTATTGGTACGAGGTATTTGCAAACTAAAGGATTGGTAAAAAAAGTTCTGATTGTAGATTTAGATGTGCATCAAGGCAACGGCACTGCACAAATATTTCAAAATGATGGTTCGGTGTTTACCTTTTCAATGCACGGCCAAAGTAATTACCCATTTAAAAAAGAAACTAGTGACCTTGACATTGCATTAGAAAATAACACCAATGACACTACATATTTGAAAATACTAAAATCAACCCTACCCAAATTAATCCACCAGGAAAAGCCAGATTTCATATACTATTTATCTGGAGTAGATATCATTGCATCTGACAAACTAGGTAAATTAGGTCTCACTGTTGAAGGATGTAAGGAACGGGATCGGTATGTTTTAGAACAGTGTAAATTAAATGACATTCCCGTAATGTGCAGTATGGGTGGTGGATATTCACCGAATATTAAAACCATAGTAGATGCACATGCCAATACGTTTAGATTGGCCCAAGAAATCTTTTTTTAACTGAAACATAAATTAGATTAAATCTGAATTATAATAATTCATTTCAGAAGTGCTATTCTACTTTAAAATCAGCAATTAAGTGAGTATCTTTACAAAAAAGTAAATATCATGTTATCAAAATCAATAGAAACTGCCTTAAACAAGCAAATAAGAATAGAAGCCGAATCTTCTCAAGTATATTTAGCAATGGCTGTTTGGGCTGAAGTGAAAGGATTAGAAGGTATCTCAAATTTTATGTACGATCAGTCAGATGAAGAAAGAGAGCATATGTTAAAATTGATAAAATTTGTTAATGAAAGAGGTGGTCATGCACACATTTCTGAACTAAATGCGCCAGAGGTTACTTATAGCAGTTTTCAAGAAATGTTTGAATTGCTATTAAAGCATGAAATTTTTGTATCAGAAAGTATTAATGAACTGGTTCATATTTCATTACAAGAAAAAGATTATGCCACGCATAATTTCTTACAATGGTACGTCGCAGAACAGATAGAAGAAGAAGCTGTAGCGAGAACCATTTTAGATAAAGTAAACATGATTGGAGACGATAAGGGAGGGCTTTACCTGTTTGATAGAGATATACAGCAACTTACAGTAAACTCGGCCGCCCAAGATTTAAGTGGCGAAGCTTAAAGTGTTAAAATTTATTTAGAATAAATAAAAATAAGTATTTTTGTACCGTTAATCTTATACGATTTAATGGGCAAGAAAAAGAAAGATAAAAAGCTTAAAAAGGAACGTATTAAAGTTCTTCAAACTTCAGGCTTTGATTGCTTAGGCAACGTAAAATCCAAATGTTGCAAAAAGTATAAAAAAGCAGAGCATAAGCGATGTAAAAAGTGTCCTTGCTTTGATTTACTGAAAAAAGTTGCTTAAAACTTCTAAATTCTATTGTCAAGTCTTTAAACACTTGCGTTGTTAATTATTTTGCAAGAATTCCATCAGTTATGGAATTTTGCACTATTTTTAATGACCAAAAAATATTACACTATGACAAAAATTACCTTTAATTTTAAAAATCTGTTTGCCTGTTTTGTGATGGCTTCTACGCTTTTATTAGGAGCGCAAGATGAAACAACTGAGTTGCAAACATATACACCAAGTGAACCAATTTGTACACTTCCTCCAGGTGAATTTACAGGACTAATATCAATTCCTAGAGATCCCGTGACGGCCGCAAAAATGGATGCAGGTGGTACTCCGTGTGCAACTTTTGTAGTAAATTATAATGGTTTTACACCAGAAGCTCAGGCAGCATTTCAATATGCAGTAGATATTTGGGCTAACTCAATAGAATCTCCAGTTCCAATTAATTTGAGTGCGACATTTGCTTCGCTAGGGCCTGGTGTCTTAGGAAGTGCTGGAGCTGAAACTTATATTACTATTACTTCAGGTGCGCCAGGATCTCAACCAAACACCTTTTATCCTGCTGCCTTATGGGAAAAATTAGAAGGTGAAGATAGAAGCCAGTTTGGTGGAACAAACGATATTAGTGCCAATTTTAGTAGTGATACAAATTGGTATTATGGTACGGATGCAAATCCACCTGCAAATCAATTCGATTTTGTATCTGTAGTTTTACACGAACTTGGTCATGGACTCGGTTTTGCCGGTTTTGCAAATTGGGAAGGTGGTTTCCCTGAAGATGAGGGTTCAATTAGATTTAATGGTGCGGCAAGTATTTATGATGCCTTTATAGAAAATGGTTCTGGAGCAGCTATTTTAAGTTTTCCAGACCCTTCTGCAGCTTTGGCTGATGAATTAGTTGGCAATGATTTATACTGTAATGCACCAACTGCTATTCAACAATTAAATCAAGGTGGTACACTTCCTAGGGTTTTTGCTCCTACTTCATGGAATCCAGGGTCAAGTTATAGCCACTGGAATGATTCTACATTCCCTAATGGAGATGTAAACTCATTAATGACCTCTGCCATTGGTCCTGGTCAAGCAAATCATAATCCTGGTTTTATTACATTAGGATTCTTTCAAGATATGGGTTGGGGCATTTGTCCAGGAGCATTATCTGTGGATGATTTTACAGTTTCTAATGTTAATGTAAGTCCAAATCCATTTGTAGATGAAATCACTGTGACTTTAAATAAAGCCTATAGTGATTCCTTTGAGTTAAATCTAATAGACATTAACGGTAGATTAATTATGTCTCAAAAAAGTGATGCATCAAATGGTAGACTTACACTTTCAAACTTAAGTGATTTAGATGATGCACTTTATTTTGTGAAAATTACTAATTCATCTACAGGAAATAGTATTACTAAAAAAGTAGTAAAAAACTAAACTAGTTTTATATCATAGTAAAAGAGCAACCAAATTGGTTGCTCTTTTTATTTGTGATTAATTTAATTATTTGCCTAACATTAGTAGTTCATTGCATACCACTTCTGTTGTGTAACGTTTCATACCATCCTTGTCTTCCCAAGTTCTCGTAGTTAATTTACCTTCTATAGCTACTTCCTTTCCCTTAGTCACATACTTCTCAACTATTTGAGCGGTTTTACCCCAAGCTACTATATTATGCCATTGTGTATCTGTAACTTTTTCGCCTTGTGAATTTTTGTAACTTTCATTTGTAGCAATTGCAAACTTTGCTAATGTCTTACCTGATTCTAAATTGATGATTTCTGGATCGTTTCCTAAATTACCAATCAACTGTACTTTGTTTCTTAATGTGTTCATAATTCTAAATTTTAATGTTAAACAGTTAATACTATCGAGTTCTTATGTTTCGACAATGCAAAGATGAGACGGCTTCCAAATTTTATTCGGTATTTACTTGTTTAAAATCGTTTGTAAATGTTTGTAGTCGTTTGTAATCGGTTAGGAATTACCTATATTTGCAGTAAACAAAGGCTATATGCAAAAAAACTGTCCAGAGTGTGGAGATAAAATAATTGGAAGAATTGACAAAAAGTTTTGTAGTGATGGGTGTAGAAATGCCTATAACAACAGAATAAACAAAGATTCTAAAAACCTTATACGGAATACCAATAATAGACTAAGAAAAAATTATAGAATTTTAGAACAGCTCAACCCAGATAAAAAAACTAAAACCTCTAGAGCAAAACTTATAGAAAAGGGATTTGACTTTAACTATATAACAAGCTTATATAAAACAAAAGCCGGGACCATATACTATTTTGTATATGACCAAGGGTATTTACCTTTAGAAAATGATTATTTCGCCCTCGTGAAGCGTAGCGATTAAGAACGGTTTTTAACCGTACTATTCCAGTTTTCACCTTTTAGTTCTAGTGCAGCTTTTAGTATATCCTTCTGACTTATTTGTCCTATTAACTTACCATTCTCAACTATTGGAAATCGTCTTCTTTTTGAGTTTAGGAATTTATTTGCTGCATCAAAAACATCCATATTACCATCAATGGTCTCAACATTTGTAACCATGCGTTTTTCAACATTATCATGGTCGAGTGGCATATTATAATAACGGCTTTCGCTTAATTGTTTTAAACAGTCACCTTCAGAAATAATACCAACCAGTTCCTGTTTATTATTTACAACAGGTCCACCTGATATTTTATACTTAATTAGAGATTCTACAACTTCTTGTACAGATTGATCTGGTCTAAATGTAATTAAACTGGTCGTCATGTAATCTCTTACTTTTAACGCTACTGGTGCAGCAACATTTTGTTGCTTACGCGATCCTTGAAAACTTTTAATGCCCATAACCTCAAAATTTTAGAGTTACTTTTAAAGTTACAGAAAATTAATCATTCAGCAAAATTGCTCGGATAACCAACATTTTAAACCCTATTTTTGTTAAATTAATCTTCAGAAAACATTGATAAAACAAGTAAGTGTAATTGGTTGTGGTTGGTTGGGGTTCCCTCTCGGAATTGCTTTGGTTAACAAAGGAATTACAGTAAAAGGTTCTACAACTTCTAATGAGAAATTAAAACGGTTAAGGTCAAACAACATTTTCCCCTTTGCAATCAAACTAACTGAAGATAGAATATTGGGTGATATTAATAGCTTTCTTGAACATAGTGACTTACTTATCATAAATGTTCCACCAGGATTAAGAAAGCATCCAAATAAAAATCATATCGCCGAAATTTCTCAATTGATTGAATCAATAATTAAAAATCAAATCCAGAAAGTTATTTACATAGGCTCTACTTCAGTATTTAAAGATGAAAGTAACATACCTATTATTGGTTCTAATTTCAAGCCCAATAATTATGAAATCGCTAAACAACTCATAGAAATCGAAAATCTCTTAATGAGCAATAGTTATTTTAAAACTACCATAATAAGATTTGGAGGACTAATTGATGAAAATCGTCATCCAGGAAATTTCCTGTCAGGCAGATCTGGTGTTAAAAACCCCAAAGCACCAATTAACCTAATCCATAAAGAAGATTGTATTGATATCATTGCCCAAATAATTGAAAAGCAAATTTTTGATACAGTAATCAATGCAGTCTATCCAGCTCATCCCACAAGAAAATCCTATTACACCTCATATTCAAAAGACAACAATTTACCACCACCAAAGTTTGAAAATACAGCAACAAGCAAAGGAAAAATTGTAGAGAGTGAAAAACTGGTACAGCTTTTGAGCTACAAGTTTAAACATGCGCTATAGAAATTAATAGAATTTTAAGGTCATTTACCATTAATTTTTATAGTTTTAGCGCCTAAAATTAATTAATAATGAAACAGACTACAATTGCATTGATGTTATTATTTTCAATTAGCATTTTTGCACAAGGTAATGACGGATTAAAAGCTCACTACGAGACTTACTACAAACAAATGAAAAAGCAAGGTGATGTACAAGGTATAATTAGTGCCTTAACACACTTAAATGTATTAGAACCTAATGTTGCAAGGCAAGATACACTGGCTTATCTTTATCTTTCTGAAGGTAAATATGTCCAAGCCTTAAATACAATCGGTGTTGAAAAAAATGCGACGGATTCAGACATGAATGTCGAAGTAAAAGCTCTAGCACTAAAAAATCTTAATCAGCCAAAAATGGCTTTAGAGCATTATGAAGAGCTCTATAAAAGAGACCCAAATCCTTATTTAGCATATGATATGGCTGATATGAAAATTCAAATCAATGATCTTGCCGGTGCAAGAACAAACATTGAATACGGTTTGGCAAATTCTAAAGAAGATCAGAAAAGAGCATTTTACGAAACACAACAACCTTATGAGACTTCTTTAAAGGCTGCTTTTTTATGCCTAAAGGGACTATTATCTTTTACTGAAAATAAAACTGCAAATATAGATACGGCTTTAAAATTAATGAACGATGCCTTAGCTATCGACCCTAATTTTAACCTTGCTAAGGTGAGTAGACAAGCATTAGAATCTCAAAAAGCACAACTTGCTGCTGAGGCAAATAAAAACTAATTGCTATAAATTTATAGCATAAAAAAATGCGACCGGTTGGTCGCATTTTTTTGTTTGGTATTACCAAATTCTAACTCGTTCTTCAGGTGGGAGATACATCTTATCCCCTTCTTTAATATCAAATGCTTCATAGAAAGCATCTATGTTTTTAAGAGGCTGTACAGCTCTCACTTGTCCAGGTGAATGTGGATCTGTCATAATCTGATTTCTCAAAGCATCATCTCTTGTCAATGTTCTCCAAACCGTAGCCCAAGACATAAAGAAACGTTGCTCAGCAGTAAATCCATCAATATCATCTGGTCTTCCATTTTCTTCAAAGAATAATTGTAATCCATCATAGGCACCCAATACTCCACCAAGGTCTCCAATATTCTCTCCCAAAGTAAAAGGACCATTAATATATACGCTATCTAATACTTCAATAGCAGAGTATTGATCAGCTAATGCCTTACCTCTTTTTTCAAATTCAGCTAAATCTTCTGGTGTCCACCAGTTGTTTACATTTCCATCTGCATCAAAACGAGCACCAGAATCATCAAATGCATGAGAAATTTCATGACCTATTACAGCACCAATACCTCCATAATTTACAGCTTCATCTGCTGTATAGTTATAAAATGGCGGTTGTAAAATCGCTGCAGGGAATACAATTTCATTATTAATTGGATTGAAATACGCATTTACAGTTTGTGGTGACATTCCCCAACGTTTTTTATCTATTGGTTCATTGATTTCACTAAGGTTATCTTTTTGTTGCCACTCTAATACTGCCATCATATTTTCAGTATAAGAATTACCTTCTTTAATCTGCATTTCTGAATAATCTCTCCACTCATCTGGGTAAGCAATTTTTACTGTAAACTTATCAAGCTTTTCAATTGCTTTCTTTTTAGTCTCTGGTGTCATCCATTCTAACTTTTCAATTCTATTTTGAAACGCAGTAATAACATTAGCTATCATTTTTTCTGCTTTCTCCTTAGCTTCTGGTGGAAATTTAGCTTGTACATACAACTGACCAATAGCCTCACCTACTGTACCATCAACAGTACCTAGAGCACGCTCGTCGGCAGGTCTCATAGCTTTAGATCCATTTAAAGTTTTACCATAGAATTCCCAATTTACCTTTTCAATTTCAGGACTTAAATACCGTGCAGCATCATCTAAAGTTCTCCATGTTATTAAGGTTTTTATATCCTCAATAGATGTATTGTTTAAAAAGTCATTCATTGCAACCATATACTTCGGTTGCATTACCATTATGGTGTCTATTTGCTTTTCAATTCCCATATCATCAATCATCTTGGACCAATTGATGCTTGGAGCCATAGCTTGAAGTTCAGCTACAGTTCTTGGGTTATTCATGTTTCTAATATCTCTTCTTGCAACCTTATCTAACCTTGGCTCTGCCAATTGTGTTTCTAATTTCAAAATCAATTCAGACGCTGCTTTTGCATCTTCTTCAGTATAGTCTATATACTGCAACATTTTAGTGATATGCGCTTTGTATTGCTCTCTTATTTCCTTGTTCTTATCGTCTTGTTCAAGGTAATAATCACGTTGTAACCCAAGACCTCCAGGAGCCACCCAACACGTATTCATTGTACTGTTGTTTAAATCTGGTCCTGCGCCTAAGCCAGCAAAAGGTATTGAAACACCAAGGTTCGTCGCTGCTAATACTTGTAAGTCTTCAACAGAATTAACCCCTTTTATTGCTTCTAAATAAGGTTTTAAAGGTTTTACACCTGCCTCTGCCCTAGCAACAGTGTCTAATTCAGATTCAAATATCAATAGTGCTTTTTTCTGATCTGAACCTTCTTTGTAGGTTCCTAACTCTTTTGACGTATTAATAATTTCTAGTACGTCTGCTCTAGTAGATTTACGTAATACACCAAATCCTCCCCAACGAGATTCGTCATCTGGGATTGTGTTAGTTTTCATCCAGGTTCCATTAACGTAATTGTAAAAATCTTCTTTAGGACTAACTGAAGTGTCCATGTTTTCTAATACAATTCCTGGGATTTTTTCTGCCATTGCAGTGTCCTTGTTGGCCTCTTCCTTACATGCAACAATAGTAAAGAAAGCCAATACTGATATCGCTAGTACGCGACTTAGATTGGTATTCATAAATGTAGTTTTAATTAATTCGAATTAACTATAATTATTAATAAGACTTCTTTTGGCTGTAAATGTTACAAACTGCTAGGACTTTAACTTAATCTAAAAATTATCAGAAGTGATTTTATCGTAAAGATCCCGCTCTAATTTTTTATTGATCTGAAAATTTAAATTAGACATTGCCACAAAAACAGCTTTTAAACTTTGCGTTTTCTCCTCACCATCTATATTGTCTAAAGTTAAATTTGCATTAAGCCTTAATAAAGCTGTTTCTATTATTACCACACGCGAAACTATAGGGTTAGTCTGCAAATCTTCTGGGATTGTCGATTTAAATTTCTCGACAAAATCAATTAGTAATTGCGCTTCACTATCAAAAAAAGACAGATCCGCTTTCTTCAAATAACTTACTTGAATAGCAAGCTCCTGATATTTCTCCCAATTAGCAACAGCCTTTTCAGCCTCTTCGCTCAATACATAATCTGTGTATTCAAAACCGTCAATAGTTTTCTGTGTGATTTTCTCATCTTTCTTTTGCTCATCAATTGGTTCAGTAGTGGAATCGGTATCAGCAGATTCTCCACAACCTACCAATATAAACATGAAGAAATTTAAGTATAGAAAAACTGATTTCATATAGATTTTAAATGATTGTAAATATAATTAAACTATAATTTGCCTTTTATAGTATTAACAGAAAATAACAATTAACATATTCGTAATTATTGTCTCTTTTTTGACATTTAATTAATTATTAATGAAGTAATTCTTGTTATTTTTGACAATACTTAAATTTATACAATGTCTTCTAAAATTCTAATTATTGGTGCATGTGGGCAAATTGGTACCGAACTGACCACTAAATTGCGAGAAACTTATGGTACCAATAATGTTATTGCAAGTGATATTAATACCAGAAATTTAGATTTAGTAAACTCCGGACCTTTTGAAATTATTGATGCAAAAAACTTTAATGCCATTAAAGATTGCTGCAAAAATTATAATATAGACACCATCTATTTAATGGCCGCACTATTAAGTGCAACTGGAGAGAAATACCCAATGGAAGCTTGGGATCTAAATATGAATTCTCTTTTTCATGTTCTCAACCTAGCAAAAGGCGGAACCATAAAGAGGGTTTATTGGCCTAGTAGTATCGCTGTTTTTGGACCTACTACACCGCGTGAAAATACACCTCAACATACCATTTGCGAACCAACAACGGTCTATGGTATTACCAAACAAGTTGGTGAACGTTGGTGTGAATACTATCATAATAAATATGGTGTTGACGTACGCAGTTTACGTTATCCTGGTATAATTAGCTATAAGGCAATGCCAGGTGGTGGTACTACAGATTACGCAGTTGAAATTTATCATGATGCAATTATAAAAGGAAAATACGAGTGTTTTCTATCTGAAAATACGAGCTTACCAATGATGTTTATGGATGATGCCATTAAGGCAACTATAGATTTGATGGAAGCGCCTTCGGAAAATATATCCATAAGATCATCTTACAATTTATCAGCTCTTTCCTTTACACCAAATGATGTTTTTGAAAGTATTAAAGCGCATATGCCAAGTTTTAAGATAAATTATAAACCAGACTTCAGACAAGCTATTGCAGATAGTTGGCCATCTTCAATTGATGACAGAAAAGCTAGAGAAGATTGGAACTGGAAACATAGTTATGATTTAGATGCAATGACCGAAGTAATGCTAAAAGAGCTTCATAACAAATACAAAAATATCTAAACAAAAAAACCACTCAAATTGAGTGGTTTTTTTTGCTCCTCAGGTTGGGCTCGAACCAACGACCCTCTGATTAACAGTCAGATGCTCTAACCAACTGAGCTACTGAGGAAGGTTATCTTTTACAATAGCGAGCGCAAATATAAATTATTTTTTAATCTCTACAATATGAAATATTAATTTTTTGAGCTTACTCAACTAAATATTTTAGTTGGTTAAAGCTTTAAAAACATCATTTCCATTAGCAAATAATACTAGTGCGATTAAAATAAAGAATCCTACTATTTGTGCACGTTCTAAGAATTTCTCACTTGGCTTACGCCCAGATACCATTTCATATAATAAGAACATTACATGTCCACCATCTAAAGCAGGAATTGGCAATAGGTTTAATATAGCTAACATTATAGATAAAAAAGCGGTTAATCCCCAAAAATAAGGCCAGCTCCATACACTCGAGAATTGATCGTATATGGCTTTGAAGCCTCCAAGACCCTTATAGGCACCTGTTTTAGGATTAAATATTGCCGCTAATTGATCGCCATAGTTACTGATGGTCTTTGTGAATTTGTTCCAACCTGCTCCAAAACTTTCTCCAAATGAATAAGACTTTCTGGTTACTTCATAATAGCCTAAATCCTCAAATTTTGGATGAATTCTGAAGGGTCTCAAACCAAAGTTTCCATAATTATCCAATTCCAATTCTGTAGTTATTGTTTTATCATCTCTTAAAACCTCAGCAGTTACAGAGGTGTTTTTTAATCCTCCCAAAACACTATCCAACTGATCAAAATACTTTAATTTCTTCCCATTTATTGAAGTGATAATATCTTCTTCTTTAATGTCTTTATTTGCATTAGCAGAGCTGTCCGCTATTTGAGCTACCATAAATGGCACTCTATACTCAAACAAATCTTTACTTCCTGTAGATGAAAGTTGCCCTAAAAAATCTTCGGGTAAATCAATTGTTTTGGTTTCCTCTCCCCTTTTTACAGTAATTTGTTCTGCCTTAATGATATTAAGACCTATATCAGAATCATTAATTATTGGAGCGTCATTTATTGCAATAACCTTATCACCAGTTTTTAAACCTGCTTCTTCTAAAGCTGGATTCGCAATCCAATAACCGTCTTTAAGACTATCTACTTTAACTACAGAATCACCATATGCAAATGAAACAGCCACATATATAACGTAAGCCAAGATGAAATTTACAGTAACACCACCAAGCATTATTATAAGTCTCTGCCAAGCAGGTTTAGAACGGAATTCCCATGGTTGTGGCGGTTGCGCCATTTGTTCTTTATCCATGCTTTCATCAATCATTCCGGCAATTTTCACATAGCCACCAAGTGGTAACCAACCTATACCATAAACAGTTTCACCAATTTTCTTTTTAAAAAGAGAAAACTTAACATCGAAAAACAAATAGAACTTCTCCACCTTAGTTTTAAACAGCTTTGCTGGTATAAAATGCCCAAGCTCATGTAAAACAATAAGCAAAGATAAGCTGAGTAAAAATTGAGATATTTTAATTATAAATTCCATTTAGTCACTTTCAAATTTCGATTGACAAAAGTAATCTTTTCAATGCATTTAGAAAATAATTCTAAATTCAATCATTTCATTTTTAACAAGGATTTAGATTTATGTTAAAAATAGAGCTACAAATCTGTTAAAAATATCAAAGAAAACAACAATGAGTCGTACCTTTGCCAAATCAATAAATAAAGGCAATTCATGTCGTTTCTTTCATTTTTTAAAGACTATAAAAAATTCGGAATTTTCTTCACAGTTTTATGTGTTGTTATTGTCATGATTATCTATAGTATCCTTAATGTAAATAAGCCATTACCAATCTATCAACCTGCAATGGTCAGTGAAGAATTAGTAGATAGTACGCTACAACACAAGGCCAAATATCATAAAATAGCAGACTTTAGCTTAGTAAATCAGAATGGTGAAATAGTTACCCAAGAGACTTACAAGGATAAAATATATGTAGCTGATTTCTTTTTTACTACCTGCCAAACGATTTGCCCTATAATGACCGATCATATGTATCAGATTCAAAGGGAAATTATAAATGATGATGATATAATGTTGTTATCCCATTCGGTAACACCACAAATAGATACAGTTGAGCAACTTAAAAAATACGCGAACAAGAAGGGTGTTATAGATAGAAAATGGAACTTAGTTACAGGAGACAAAAAGCAAATCTATGAGCTTGCCAGAAAAAGCTACCTCGCTGTAAAAACAGATGGTTCTGGTGATGAGTACGACATGATACATACAGAAAATTTTATGCTCATTGATAAAAAGCGACAGATAAGAGGTTTCTACGATGGTACAAATCCAGAAGACATTGATAGACTCATAGAGGACATTGAAACTTTAAAAGAAGAATCTTAAATTCTTCTCAAATCCTACAACGACACATAAATTTTTAGCTTATTTTTGCTTCTTTAAAATTATTCTAAATAAGGAATCGGGTGACTTTAGCTGATTTAAAACGTGGACAACAAGGCATCATTAAAGATGTTTCATCTATCCATATCCCATTAAAACTACTTGAAATGGGGTGCTTACCTGGTAATTTAGTAGAACTAGTACAAGTTGCTCCTTTTGCAGACCCAATGTATCTTAATATTAACGGTTCACATTTAGCAATAAGAAAAGAAACTGCTATTCATATTTTAATAGAAACTGTAGATGAGCAAGCAGATTAATGTAGCCTTAATTGGAAATCCAAACACAGGTAAAACCTCAGTATTTAATGCACTCACAGGATTAAACCAAAAAGTAGGTAATTATCCTGGGATAACAGTAGAAAAAAAAGAGGGTATCTGTAAGCTTCCACGTGGTGTTAAAGCCCATATCATTGATTTACCCGGAACATATAGCTTAAACGCTTCTTCTTTAGACGAAAATGTAGTCATTGAGCTTTTACTCAACAAAAATGATAAAGATTTTCCTGACGTCGCAGTTGTTATAAGTGACGTTGAAAACTTAAAACGAAATCTGTTATTATTTACCCAAATTAAAGACCTAGAAATACCAACAATTCTAGTAATAAATATGTCTGATCGAATGGCTTACAAAGGCATTTCGTTAGACATAGAATATTTAGAAAGAAAGCTTCAAACAAAAATTGCCCTTATTAGTACAAGAAAAAACAAGGGAATTGATGATTTAAAAGAACTGATTACAAATTATAAAGACCTTTCTACAACACCTTGTCTTAATGCTTCTTCTATAGATAAAAATTATTTCGACAATTTAAGAAAAGCCTTCCCCAATCAGTTGCTATATAAACTTTGGTTAGTTATTACTCAAGATGTAAACTTTGGTAAAACAAATCGAAAAACAATAGACGATGTTTCAAGTTTTAAGACCAAATCAAAAACAGATTTAAAACGCCTTCAGCAAAAAGAGACTATTAAGCGTTATCAATTCATAAATGATACGCTTAAAAAAGGGCAAACTATTGATTTGGCCTCTGCTAAAGACCTCAGAATAAAACTCGATAGAATTCTAACACATAAAGTTTGGGGCTATTTAATTTTTGGCGTTATTCTTCTAACAATTTTTCAGGCAATTTACGATTGGTCTAGCGTACCAATGGATTTTATTGATAGTGCATTTGCTTCTTTAAGTGAATGGACTAAAAGCACCTTACCAGATGGTGCTTTTACAGATTTATTGGCAGAAGGTATAATAGCTGGTCTTGGCGGTATAGTAATATTTATACCTCAAATAGCATTTTTATTTCTCTTTATCGCTATTCTGGAGGAAAGTGGTTATATGAGTCGAGTTGTATTCTTAATGGATCGCATTATGAGACGATTTGGCTTAAGTGGTAAAAGTGTAGTGCCCTTAATATCTGGTACAGCATGTGCTATCCCAGCTATTATGGCAACTCGTAATATAGAAAGTTGGAAAGAGCGATTAATAACAATCTTAGTAACACCATTTACAACCTGTTCGGCTAGATTACCTGTTTATTTAATTATAATTTCATTGGTTATACCCGAAGGAAGGTTCTTAGGGCTGAGTTATCAAGCTCTAACACTAATGTTACTATATCTCATTGGTTTTGGTGCAGCCGTAGGTTCTGCCTACATTTTAAACAAGGTTCTCAAAATTAGAAGTAAAACGTTCTTTGTTGTAGAAATGCCAAATTACAAACTTCCCTTATTTAAAAATGTTGCACTAACAGTTATTGAGAAAACGAAAGCATTCGTATTTGGTGCGGGTAAAATCATTTTAGCTATTTCTATTGTCTTGTGGTTTTTAGCTTCCTATGGACCAGGTGAGCAATTTAATAATGCAGAACGTATTGTGACAGAACAATACGCTAATGTCAACTTGAATGAAGAGGAACTCAGTCAAAAAATTGCTTCGCATAAACTAGAACATTCATTTATCGGTGTAACAGGTAGAGCAATAGAACCTGTTATAAGACCTCTTGGTTATGATTGGAAAATCGGAATTGCCATAGTAAGTTCCTTTGCGGCGAGAGAAGTATTTGTTGGGACCCTTGCAACTATTTACAGCGTAGGTAGTGATGAGGAAGAAACCATTAAAAACAGAATGGCTGGAGAGGTAAATCCTATTCTTGGTGGACCACTATTTAATTTTGCTTCAGGGATATCATTATTATTATTTTATGCGTTCGCCATGCAATGTATGAGTACTCTTGCCATTGTTAAAAAAGAAACCAATTCTTGGAAATGGCCAATGTACCAACTGGTAATTATGAGTGGTTTTGCTTATCTTGTAGCATTAATAGCCTTTCAAATATTAAAATAAATGAATGCTATAATTCAATACATACTTGCTTTTTCAGCACTTACAATTGCATTAGTTTATTTGTTTAAAACATTTGTTTGGTGGCCAAAAAAGAGAACAAATAAATCATGTGGTAATGACGATTGTGGTTGTCATTAGACCTTAAATGTAATTTCTAAACACTGACATTTGTCAACTCTCTTATCATATAAATTACTAACTTTGTTAGAATGAGTAAGTTAATTGCTATATCACTGTCCTTTATGATTCTGGTTCAAAGTGCTGGGATTGGGGTGAATGATATCCTGCAAATTGATGAACTAATAGAGCATGCTCAATTTCACAAGCAAGAACATGGTGATAATTTCTTTGTTTTCTTATCTAAGCATTATGGGGAATTAAAAGCCGAGCACACTAAAAATCATCATGAAGAACAACAAGATCATGAGCAACTTCCTTTTCAATGCCAAGGACACACCCTAAGTATTATTGCTTGTTTTGATTTTGAAAATTACACTATAAATACTATTGAAATAACAGATTCTACTGAATCTAATTTCTATTATGTAAGTTCCTTTTCAACACTACATAAAAAAGGACTTTTGCAACCTCCTAAATTGTAATAATTCACTTCGTTTATTTTTTGTTTACAGCTTGTACATAGTTACAAGTTGCATATCCATTTAACCAATGAATTATGCTATCTCATATTATCAATTTTAGTTTAAAGAATAAGTTTATTATTCTCTTACTTACCACCTTCATTATAGGATTTGGTCTTTACTCCTTGAGCCAAATTTCAATTGGTGCTGTACCAGATGTAACCAATAATCAAGTACAAGTTATTACAACATCTCGCAATCTTTCAACTCAAGACATGGAACAGTTTATTACCTATCCAGTGGAGTTAGAAATGGCCAATTTACCAGGTGTACAAGAGATAAGATCCGTATCAAAATTTGGTCTCTCTGTAGTGACTATTGTTTTTGATGATGACATTGGGACCTATTTGCCCAGACAACTTATATCGGAAAAAATTAAATCTGCTTCAGAGAAAATACCGGAAGGTTTTGGTACACCAGAAATGGGCCCAATTTCAACTGGTTTAGGAGAAATCTATCAATATATTCTAGATGTAGAAGAAGCTTATAAAGATGATTATACTGCTCAAGACCTGCGAACAATTCAAGATTGGATTGTAAAACGTCAACTTTCAGGAATACCAGGAGTGGTTGAGGTTAATACTTGGGGTGGATTCTTAAAACAGTACGAAGTCGCACTAAATACCAACAAACTAAACGCAATGAATATTACTGCTCAAGAAGTATTCACTGCGCTAGAAAAAAATAATAGTGTTGCAGGTGGAGGATACATTGAAAAGGTAAATCAGGCCTATTTTATTCGTGGAGATGGTTTGGTTTCCTCATTAGAGGATATCGGCAACATTGTAATTAAAAATAATAATGGTGTGCCAATTTATATTAAAGATGTAGCAAAAGTTGGTTTTGGCAACGCCAACAGATTTGGTGCCATAACCGGTAACGGTGAGGGTGAAAAAGTTTTAGGACAGGTTATGATGCTCAAAGGTGCCAATTCTAAAGAAGTAATTGAGGCAGTCAAAGAACGTGTTGCTTCCATTTCAAAGTCACTCCCAGAAGGCGTATACATAAATGCCTTCTTAGATCGTAGTGAACTGATAGGAAAAACAAGTTTTACTGTAACAGAAAATTTGGTTTTAGGCTGTCTTATTGTTGTCTTTGTAGTGGTCCTTTTATTAGGAAATCTAAGGTCTGGATTGGTAGTTGCTTCTATTATACCCTTATGCTTATTATTTGCTTTGTCGTTAATGTACATTTTTGGCGTAGATGCCAATCTTATGAGTCTTGGAGCAATTGATTTTGGGATTATTATTGATGGTGCAGTCATTATTGTAGAGTTTATTGCCTTTAAAATTACCCAAGAACATCTTCAATTTGCCAATCTTAATAAGCAGGAAAGTCAGGTATATAAAGATCAAATCACATATAGAGGCACAACAAAAATGATGAATTCAGCCATATTCGGTCAACTGATTATTCTCATTGTATTCATCCCAATATTATCGCTCAGTGGTGTTGAAGGTAAAATGTTTAGGCCTATGGCACTCACATTTAGTTTTGCCTTAATAGGTGCAATGATTTTTTGTTTTACATATGTACCTGTTGTAGCTTCAATTTTCTTAAAGCCAACGAAACAGACAAACAAAAACATTTCAATCAGATTAATGCGCTGGCTAAACTCATTATATGATCCAATAATTAGTTGGGCATTAAAAAGTAAAAGGTTAGTCTTAGGTATCGCATTGTTAATATTGATTGTTACTTCATATCTTTTCTCAACAATGGGTGGAGAATTTGTCCCAACATTAGATGAGGGAGATTTTGTAATTCAACCTGTTTTGAAAACAGGCACCTCTCTGGGTAAAACTGTTGAAATTACCACACAAATAGAAAAAATCTTACTCGATGAATTCCCTGAAGTAAAGCAAGTTGTCACACGTATTGGTGCGGCTGAAGTACCAACAGATCCAATGTCAATGGAAGAAAGTGATGTTATTATTATTCTAAATGCAAAGAGCGAGTGGACTTCAGCTAATTCTAAAGATGAGCTGGCGGATAAGTTTAAAGAAGCACTTGCCATAATTCCTGGGATGGAGGTAGAATTTACGCAACCTATAGAAATGAGGTTTAATGAACTTATTACCGGTGTTAGAGCTGATATAGCTATAAAAATATTTGGTGAAGACTTAGAAATTCTATCAAAAAAAGGAAGTGAAATAAAAACACTGATAGAAAATGTAGAGGGTGCAGCGGATATCACGGTTGAAAAAATTGATGGTCTGCCACAAATGAGTGTAAACTACGATAGAAACAAAATAGCCAGATATGGTCTTAATATTGAAGACTTAAATAATATGCTTTCAATGGGATTTGCAGGAAAATCCGTAGGGAGTGTTTTTGAAGGTGAAAAACGCTTTGACTTAGTAGTAAGATTAGAAAAAGCCAACAGAAAAGATATTGACCATATAAAGAATTTATATATAGATCTACCAAATAGCGGAAAAGTTCCTTTGAGTGAATTGGCAGAAATATCATATCAAAAAGGTGCCGCTAAAATATCTAGAGATGACACCAGAAGGCGCATAGTTGTTGGTATCAACGTTAGGAACAGAGATTTACAATCTGTTGTAGACGATGTACAAGGAATTATTGATAAAAACCTCAATTTACCAGTTGGATACAACATTTCGTATGGTGGTCAATTTGAAAATTTACAAAGTGCAAAATCAAGACTTTTGGTTGCCGTTCCAATAGCTCTAATATTAATCTTTATACTACTCTACTTCGCATTTAAATCAATCAAAGAAGCACTTTTAATTTATTCAGCTATTCCATTAGCTGCCGTAGGAGGTGTATTATTCCTTTGGTTGAGAGATATGCCGTTTAGTATTTCTGCAGGAGTTGGGTTTATTGCACTTTTTGGTATTGCGGTACTCAACGGAATTGTACTTATTGAACATTTTAAAGAATTAAAACAACAAGGATTTAATGATATGGAAACACTTATAAAACAAGGCACAAAAGATCGTCTTCGCGCAGTATTATTAACCGCAACAGCTGCTGCTTTAGGATTCTTGCCTATGGCAATTTCTACAAGTGCAGGAGCTGAAGTACAAAGACCTTTGGCAACGGTTGTGATTGGAGGATTAATTACGGCTACACTTTTAACGCTGGTTGTGCTACCAGTACTTTATGCATTATTCAATAAACCAAATAAAGGTAGAATGTCTACTGAGGCTAAAACAATTTCTGCAATCTTAATCTTTGGCTTACTATCCTTTAATTCATATGGTCAAAACGATCCTAAATCACTTGATAAATTAATAACTATAGCACTTGAGAATAATGCAGGTCTTAATGCCAGTAGATTAAAAGTAGATCAATCAGATTTATTAATTAATAGTGCGTTTGATTTTGATAAAACTGAGGTTTATTATCAATATGATGAGAACAATTTGGCTATTAATGAACGGCCTATTGGTGTCTTTGGCGTACAGCAAGACTTTGAGTTTCCTACTGTTTATTTTGCTAGAAAAAAAGTTAATAAGGCAATTGTTAACTTAGAAACTACGAATCTTTCTATAAAAGAAAAATCCATTAGAAAAAAGGTTGTTTCAAGCTACTACGACTATTTATTTGCCAAAGAAAAAGTGTCAATTTACACTCAGCTCGATAGTCTATATTCCGATTTTTCAAGAATTGCTAAGCGACGTTTTGAATTAGGAGAAACAAATTATCTCGAAAAAATTACGGCTTCATCTAAACAGAGACAGGTAAACATAAATTTAGAACAAGCACAACAAGACCTTAAGATAGCATACCAAAATTTAATTAAGATTGTACAATATCAAGACAGTCTAGAAATAATTGAAACCAAATTGACCAAAGTACCTCTAGCAATAATTGAATTAAACAGTAGTCCTGAAGTCCTTTACTTTGACAAAAGGCAAGACCTCTTAAAGGCAAGACAAAGACTAGAAAATCAAAAACTCTTGCCAGATTTAAGCCTTAACTATTTTCAAGGCACAAATTCAGGTTTAAATTCTTCATTGTACGGTTATCAATTTGGATTGAAAATTCCTCTTTTATTTGGAGCTCAAAATTCTAAAATTAAGGCTTCAAAGATTGCAATAGATATTTCTAATGAGGAATCCACAGAGTACAAAATTCAATTAAACACCAGGTTTAAAACTTTAAATGCTCAATTGATACAAAATCAAAAAGCCTTGGAATATTATGAAACCGAAGGAAAAATGCTTGCTAATGAAATTTTAAAAACAGCAAATGTGAGCTTTAAAAATGGTGAGATTGACTTTTATCAATTTATCATTAGTGTAGAAAATGCCTATGACATTCAGTTAAGTCACTTAGAGAATCTTAACACATACAATCAAACCGTAATACATCTTAATTATTTAACCTTATAAATTAACGTTATGAAGCGTATTCAAAATAAAATAATCATCAGCTTAGTCTTTCTTTTGTCCATAAGCTGTGGAAATAAAGAAACAGAGGCTTCTACCACAAGCGATATCGATACACGTATCAAAATTTCAAAAGATCAATTTGAAGCCAACAAAATGACGTTTACCCAAATAGAGATGAAACCATTTCCAATAAAAATTAAGGTGAATGGAATGATTGATGTCCCACCAGAAAACAAGGCCATAGTTAATTCTCCAATGGGTGGTTATATCACAAAGACACCTTTGCTTGAAGGAGATATGGTTAAAAAAGGAGCATTCTTAGTAGCACTTGAAAATCCTGAATTTGTAACCTTACAGCAACAATATATGGAGGTAAAAGCACAACTTAATTACTTAAGAGCAGAATTTAATAGGCATAAAACAATGCGAGATGAGAATATAATTTCAGAAAAAAGTTTTATCAAGGCTGAAAGTGATTACAACTCCATAAAAGCAAAATATAATGGGCTTAGAAAACAGTTGCAAATGCTAAATATTTCTATTAGTGCCGTTGAAAGCGGAAATATTACTTCAACAGTAAATCTATATGCACCAATAAGTGGTGGTATTACTAAAGTCAATGTAAATAAAGGTAGTTACGTGTCGCCAGCATCATCAATTTTGGAGATAGTCAATAACGAACATATTCATCTGGAACTATCGGTATTTGAAAAGGATATCTTGAACATAAATAAAGGGCAAAAAATAAATTTTCGAATTCCTGAAACTTCCAATCAATCTTATGAAGCGGAAGTATATTTAGTGGGAACAACCATAGACGAGAATAGAACAATAAAAGTTCATGGACATCCTACAGATGAATCTGTAAGATTCTTAACGGGTATGTTTGTAAATGCCGAAATAATAACCGATAGTCAATTAAATAAAGCCCTCCCTAGTGATGCGGTTATAGAAGAAAATGGATCTCATTTTGTATTGGTTTTAGATGAAGAGACTAAAACCGACTATTATTTTAATAAAATAATGGTCGATATAGGCAATACAGATGATGGCTATACATCAATTGATGAAAGTACCAACTTGAATGAGGAAAATAAAATTCTAAATAATGGTGCCTTTAGTTTAATTGGGATATAAGAATTACCCCAAACCAACGTCTAAGGTCATCATAATAATAAAACCACCAATAAAACCAAGTGTGGCGATGTCTGTATATTTATCGCGTTGGGTTTCTGGTATTACTTCTTCTACAACAACAAATATCATTGCACCAGCAGCAAAGGCCAAAGCATATGGTAATATAGGTTGAAAAAAGGTTACAGCCAATGCACCCACAACAGCCGCTATTGGCTCAACAATTGCCGACATTTGCCCATACCAAAAACTTTTAAATTTGCTCACGCCATGACGTCTTAACGGCATTGATACAGCAAGACCCTCAGGGAAATTTTGTATACCAATCCCAAGAGCCAGTGCAACAGCACCTCCAATTGTTGCTTCTGGTATTCCGGCGGCAACTCCACCAAACAATACACCCACTGCTAAACCTTCTGGTATATTGTGTAAGGCAATAGCCAAAACTAAAAGTGTTGTTCTGTGCCAAGGAGTTTTAACCCCTTCTTTTTCATCCTCTTTAAAATTAATATGTAAGTGCGGTAATATTTTATCTAATCCAAAAATAAAAAGGGCGCCTAACGCAAACCCAACAACTGCAGGGATTACTTTTACAAATCCTTCTCCTTCACTCATCTCAATTCCTGGTGCCAGTAAACTCCAAAAACTTGCGGCTACCATAACGCCTCCTGTAAATCCTAACATACCATCTAAAAGTGCTCTGTTCATTCCTCTTACAAAAAATACTAAGGCAGCACCTGCAGCAGTTAATATCCACGTAAATAAAGAAGCATAAAGCGCTCCTAAAACAGGGTCTATTGTCTCAAAATATTGAATTATATTATCTATCATATCAATGCGTTTTTACATATATATTGTTAGCAACTGTTTTTGAAATATTGAGTTCTGAATCATGAATTACAATCGTCATTGACTCATCAAAAGATTCTTTTTCTATAACTTTTATTTGAGTTCCTAAGGCTATTTTATGCTTGTCTAGATATTTTAAAAACTCAGCCGAAGAGTCTATAACACCAACACATGTGCATAAATCATTTAATGGAACTTTAGACAAACTAATCTTATCTAGCTTAGAAATATTTCCATCCTTATCTGGTATTGGATCACCATGAGGATCGTGTGTTGGGAATTCTAAAAATGTATCTAATTCATTAATTAACTTAGGCGATTTAATATGCTCTAGTTGTTCTGCAACATCATGTACTTCATCCCATGAAAAATTAAGTTTCTCCACTAAAAACACTTCCCATAAGCGATGTTTACGGACAACATTAGCTGCTGTTTTATTACCCTTATTTGTTAAACTAACACCTTGATACTTTTTATAGATAACATAGTCCTTATCTGCCAATTTCTTTACCATATCAGTAACGGAAGAAGCTTTTGTTTCCATTTTATCAGCAATGGCATTAGTACTTACAGCGCCACCCATTTGACGCTCTAAATGATAAATTGCCTTTAAATAATTCTCCTCCGATAGGGTAATCATAACTATAATATTTCTACAAATATAGTTTTATTTTACTAATCCAAATATATTTTTAGACAAGTCTAAATTTTATTTTACCTTTGTTTCAAAAATTGAAGGATGGCTAAAAGAATTGTCTTTATCATTTTAATTATTGGCCAGTTTGTATATGGACAAAAAGGTTTTACAATTTCTGGTGAAATTTCCTCAGAGAGCAACCCTATGCCATACACTAATATATACTTAGAGACTACCTCGTATGGAACCGTTAGTAATGACGATGGGTATTATGAAATTAAAAATGTCCCAGCAAACACTTATACAATCGTTGTCTCAATGACTGGTTTTAAAACCATTAGAAAAAAAGTAACTATTGAAGGCAATACAACCCTAAACTTTAATTTAGAAACAGAGCTTTTAGATGAAATCGTAATTACTGGGACACGCACTTTTAAAAGACAAAACAACTCTGCGGTAATCGTTAATATTTTAAACAGTGAAAGCCTTAATTCACTTCAGGCCTGTAATCTTTCCGATGGATTAAAATTTCAACCTGGTTTAAGAGTTGAAACTGATTGCCAAACTTGTAACTATACGCAACTGCGTATTAATGGTCTTGGTGGTGGTTACTCTCAAATTTTAATAAACGGCCGTCCCATTTTTAGCCCACTCACGGGCTTATATGGATTAGAACAAATACCGGTAAATATGATTGAGCGTATTGAAACCATACGCGGTGGAGGTTCATCACTATATGGTTCAAGTGCAATTGGAGGTGTGGTTAATGTTATTACTAAAATTCCTAAAAATGATAATTTTGAAGTTAACTATACCTATCAAAATATTAATGGTGGTTCAGATGACCATATGGTTTCGGGCAATGCTACAGTAGTTTCTAAATCAGAAAAAGCCGGAGTTTCATTATTCATTAATAACCGGAATCGTGATTTATATGATCATAATGATGATAATTTTTCAGAATTAACGAGTCTGAAGAATAACTCTTTTGGTGCAAATGCTTTCTTTTTACCATCCGAGAATCAAAAACTCGAAGTTAGTTTCAGTAAGCTCAATGAATATCGCTATGGAGGTGAGATGGTTGATGGACCAGCTTATTTAACACAACAAGCCGAAGAACGAACACACGATGTTGTTATGGGAAGTTTAGATTACCAAATTAACTTCAATAAGGATAATAGTTCATTAATCACATATTTTGCTGGTCAACAAACAGATCGAGATCATTATACTGGTATTTTCCCAGATGATGAAGACGAAATTCAAAATCATATTGCAAATCCTCCTTATGGCACTTCAAAAACAACAACTTTGCAAGGCGGTGTACAACTTAATCATCGGTTAAATGATTTTCTTAATGGCACCAATGTATTGACAATAGGTTCAGAATATTTGGTTGATGATGTGTTAGATGTAATTGATTCGTATAACTACAAAATAGATCAAACAACAAAAAACTCAGGGACATTTTTTCAAAGTGATTGGGAAATCACCCAAAAACTTAATCTACTTTCTGGTTTTAGAGTAGACAGTAACAACCTAGTGGACAAGCTAATTGTTAGTCCTCGTTTTTCTTTATTGTATAAATCAGAATCTAACGTTCAATTACGTGCTACATGGAGCACCGGATTTAGAGCACCTCAGGCATTCGATACAGATTTACATATCGCATTTGCAGGAGGAGGCGTATCTAGAATTTCATTGGATGATGATTTGGTAGAAGAACGATCAAATAGTTTTAGCGCTTCCATAAATTATGATAAGTCCACAGAAAATTTCATTGCTGGTTTTACAGTAGAAGGTTTTTATACCAAACTTAAAGACGCTTTCTATCTTAATCCTATTGGAGAAGATGAATTTGGTCAACGATTTGAGAAACAAAATGGTGATGCTGCAGTAGTACAAGGTATTACTCTAGAAACCCGAGCAAACTATAAAAGAAAAATGCAACTAGAAGCAGGTTTTACACTACAGACAAGTGAGTTTAATACAGCAGTTGAAACTATTGAAGGTTTAGCACCAAGACGAGAATTCTTGAGAACTCCGAATGAATATGGTTTTGCCACATTAAGTTATATGCCCAACAATAAATTTAATACAAATTTAAACTACGTTTATACTGGTGATATGCTTATAGCCCATTTTGCTGGTGCACCAGAACAAACAGTTAATGAATATAAAACAACGCCATCATTTCATGAGTTTAGTTGGCGAACAAGTTACCGTTTAGATATCGATAATATAGGTACTGGTCTTGAAGTTTTTGGAGGAATTAAAAATATATTCAATGCTTATCAAGATGATTTTGATACCGGTAAGAACAGAGATAGTAATTATGTCTATGGACCAGGAATGCCAAGAACATTCTTTATTGGACTAAGAATTTTATCATTATAAATTTATTATCTGGCACAATTAACGCAAAGCAAGCTTTGGGGTCTAATGAGAATTCTACCAATTGGAATTTGGTTTTTACATTTTACACAAATCCCAAAATCTGGGGTCCCAACGTTTTCTAATACACGTTTTAAATTGCTGAGTTTAACCTCTGCCTGACGCAATGAGTTTTCATTTACGCTTTTGTTATTGATAGCATCCATTCTACTCACTCTACCAATTGCATCACTAGGAGAAATAGGCTTAGTTAGATTTTGTAGGTCTTTAATCTTTTTCTCTGTTGCACTAATCTCCTCCTCTATTTTAGATATTAATTCGTCTTCATTCATAAGATCTAATTTAAATGCTCTGAATTGACTTCCTTAAGGCTATCATCTACCATTTCAACATCTTGTTTTTTAAAACTACTCGGATGTTCTAAAATTCTCAATTTAGAATCTGGGTTTTCTTTTGTGTTTATTGTAAGCTTTATAATCACAAAGGCAAAAACAAAAATGAATATGGTGCCAAATACCCAAATCATATGATAAGATTATTTAAAGCCTCTTTCCTTTTGGATGTGCTCGTATGCTTCTTGGACTTGTCTAAACTTTTCCTCTGCACCTTCTTGGTGTTCTTTTCCTAAGTGACCTACGCGGTCTGGGTGGTACTTTTTAGCCATTTTCCTGTAAGCTTTTTTAACAACATCATCAGAAACTGACTTATCTATCTCAAGTATTTTATAGGCATTATCAGTACTGTTATAAAACATTGCCTTAATACTTTCGTAATCCTTATTACTTATTCCTAAATACCCAGATATAGTGTAAATTTCTTTTATTTCTCTTTCGGTAACATGACCATCTGCTTTGGCTATACCAAATAAAAAATGTAATAACTGCAAACGCGAGGCATGATCCATCATCTGTTTTATCTGTAAACAAACTTGACGCTTAGATACATTCTGTTTGGTAATTCGCTTAAACAAATCAAAGGCATGGTTAGCACGTTCTTTACCATACATATTTCTGAACTGTTGGCGTACAAAATCTAATTCTCGCTGATCTTGTTTACCATCAGCCTTTATGATAATTGAAGCCAAAATAAGTAGACTTACCTCAAAATCTCCCGACTGTGTCTTAGGTCGTCTGCGTTGCTTGTCATAATTAGGCATCCTTCTGTAAGGATCACGCCTTTTTCTTCCTGTTTGTCTTTCACCAATAAGAGGACTACCAGCATCTGCCATGTTATCAACAAAACTCCCTATTGCCAATCCAATTATAGCACCTATTGGGCCACCAAATGACCACCCAATTGCTCCTCCTATCCATTTTGCAAAACTCATTTTTACTATAGTTTTTATGAATGCATAAATATACTATTTGTTAGTGTATACGATTAACTATTTGTTACACATTTGGTATCTTTGCGAAACTAAAAAGTGTTAATTAAAAAATTATAATATGTATCCAGCAGAATTAGTGAAACCAATGCGAGAAGATTTAACAAACGTTGGTTTTGAAGAATTACATACAACAGATGCTGTAGAAAGTGCATTAGCAAAAGAAGGAACGACTTTAGTAGTTGTAAATTCTGTTTGTGGTTGTGCCGCAGCTAATGCAAGACCAGGAGCAAGGATGAGCTTACAAAATGCAAAGCGTCCTGACCATTTAGTTACTGTATTTGCAGGTGTAGATAAAGAGGCTACGGATAAAGCAAGAGAATTTATGATTCCATTTCCACCAAGTTCGCCAAGTATGGCATTATTTAAAGACGGTGAATTGGTGCATATGTTAGAGCGTCATCATATTGAAGGAAGACCTGCAGAATTAATTGCAGAAAATCTAATGGATGCTTATAACGATCATTGTTAGATCCATAAATAAGAAGTATTTAAAAAAACCACGATTTTTATCGTGGTTTTTTAATTTTGTGCCATGCAAAAAATAATTGCCTATCCTATTACAGTAATTTACTTCATTTTTTTTGGGCTGACTTTGGTTGTATTTCATCCAATACAATGGTTTTGTAACAATGTTTTTGGATATAAAGCTCACAAAATAAGTGTAGACTTTCTTCAGTTTTTCCTGTTAAGATGTCTTAATATTTTAGGAACTAGATTTACTTTTAATAATCCTCATCAAATTGATAAGGGTATTCCCTTAATACTTGTTACAAATCATCAGAGCATGTATGATATCCCACCACTAATTTGGTATCTGCGACAACATCATGTAAAGTTTATCAGCAAAAAAGAATTAGGCAAAGGGATTCCGAGTGTTTCTTATAATCTAAGGCATGGCGGATCTGTTCTCATTGACAGAAAAAATGCTTTAGGTTCAATAAAAGCAATCGAAGAATTTGCACAGCGGGTTGAAAAAAATAAATGGGCTGCAGTAATATTTCCCGAAGGAACCAGAAGTAGAGATGGAAATCCTAAACCATTTAAAACAAAAGGTTTGATAACCATGTTTAATCATATGCCAAGTGCGCTGGTCGTTCCTATTACCATAAACAATTCATGGAAAACCTTAAGATATGGTAAATTTCCAATGGGTATTGGTGCCAACATTAAATATACTGTTCATAAACCCATTAAACTGAGTGAGCAATCCGATCATTTGAAGTTAATATCGGAAATTGAAAAAACCATAACATCACATATTGTAGTTTAATGAATATTGAATTAATTGAAAAGACTAAGAACTTCGTTAAGTCAGAATTAATACATGCTGAAGGAGGCCATGATTGGTTTCATACCGAACGTGTTTTTAATAATGCTTTACACATTGCAAAACAAGAAAACGTTAATCTAGAAGTTGTTGCCTTAGCATCATTATTGCATGATATTGCAGATTCTAAATTTCATGAAGGTGACGAAACCATAGGCCCTAAAAAAGCTAGTACATTCCTAATTAAAAATAATGTCGATAGTGTGGTTATAGAGCATGTTATAAACATTATAAAAAACATGTCATTCAAAAACACTTTTGAAAAAGGATTTCAGTTTACCTCAAAAGAAATGGAGGTTGTACAAGATGCAGATAGGTTAGATGCTATTGGAGCCATAGGAATAGCCAGATGTTTTAACTATGGTGGGTTTAAAAACAGAGCTATTTACAATCCTGAAATTAAGCCAAACTTCAATATGAGTAAGGATGAATATAAAAATTCTAAAGCTCCAACCA
Source organism: Winogradskyella vincentii (assembly GCF_020166345.1). Lineage (GTDB taxonomy): Bacteria > Bacteroidota > Bacteroidia > Flavobacteriales > Flavobacteriaceae > Winogradskyella > Winogradskyella vincentii. Next base: position 97,157 of record NZ_JAIUJS010000002.1, read on the forward strand.
TTAATCATTTTTATGAAAAACTGTTATTACTAAAAGACCAAATGAATACCAAAACAGGTATGCAAATAGCCTCAGATAGACATAATTATATGGAAGAGTTTTTAACCCGATTTTATAGTGAATGGAATGGGAAATTATAAATTAATTGGTCTTTGCAATCTCAAGCGCAGTTAATTTATATTCAATTATGGCCATTTCTTCACCCAATTTAATTAACTCATCAGCACTTACATTGTTTCTTTTATTAACCTTGTCTAGAATTTTCTGCCCTTTGGACGTGTAATATTCTATTGCCACATCTATTTTCTTGTCCATACTTAAATTCTTTTATTGTACCATCAATTTTAGTTCACCTCTATATTTGGATGCACTTTTACCAGTGAATTCCTTGAATAACTTATTAAAATGAGAAAAATTATTAAACCCGCAATCATAACAAATGTCTGTAATACTCATTTGACTTTCTGATAACAATTTTGTAGCATGTACGACACGATACTCATTTACTAACTTGGTAAAAGTCTTCCCTGTTACCTTTTTAAAATATCTACAAAAAGCAGGTACTGTCATACTAACCTTATCAGCTATTTCATCTAAACTAATGTGCTCCTTGAAATTATCATTTATATGATTAAAAATGATATCTATTTTGGCACTATCTTGAGGTTCTGTTTCAAAAGCATACCCATCTGCATTAAGAATCACATAGTCTTCGGACTTTGCTAAGCCATGCAAAATCTCAAGTAAAAGCAATATTTTTTTAAATCCCTCTTTCTCAGAAAGCTTTTCAATTCTTTTACCGAATTTTTGTTTTGTTTTAACACCGAATAGTATGCCACTCTTCGCACGATCAAACAAATTACTGATAGCTTCCATCTCAGGTACATTAAAAAAGTGTTGTCCTAAAAACTCTTCTCTAAACTGTACAATAGTTTCTGTTCCATTAATAGTCAATCTATCCGTAAATCCATTATGTGGAAGATTAGAACCAATTAATAGTAACTGGCTATTATTAAAGTATGATAAATGATTACCAATATGGCGCTTACCTTTCCCTTTATTTACGTAAACTAATTCAATTTCTGGATGGAAATGCCAAAATGGTTTTTTCTTGCCGAGGTAAGTTTCATGTTTAATTACACGCATGGAACTCCCAAATTCTGGGCTTATCTTCTCTAAAGTAGGTTTTCTCGTCTTCACAACTTTCTCATTTATACAAAATTAGGTGTAACACAAAAACAAAATGTATACACAATTATCAATAATGTATACTATTTTAACCCAATTTCTACACAAAAACAATTATAAGGTTAATTTTGAATATAAATATGCCAATATTCTTGTTTTCTGCACTAAGCATCTCAAATACCTTTGTATCGTTGAATCCTAAGAACTGATTTATAAACAATTTTCAACAACAAATAAAAACGATAAAAGAAAATTTAATTATTCAGTTTAACCCCAAAAAAGATGAAACAGATGAAAAATTTATTAAAGGGAATTTTAGTAGTAGCAGTGATGTTCGGAACATACACAAGCCACGCAAGTGAGAAAACAGACAAAACACCAACTTACCATTTTATAAATGAAGGAAGTAAGATTTCTGTTTATGATGAATCAGGTAATACTATTTATTCAGGTACCGTTAAATACAATGGAAATCTAACTAGGCTGTACGATTTTACCCAACTATCAAACGGAATATATACTATTGAAATCAACAAGGATTTTGAAATTGAGTTGACTTCAATTAAAGTGAAGAATAAGGAAGTAACTTTTAGCTCAAATGCTAAAGAAAAGATATTTAAACCAGTTTTTAGAAATGAAGATTCTAGAATAATAATTTCCAAACTTGGAATAGATACAAATGAAATGAAGGTGAACCTTTATTTTGAAGATAATTTAATTTACTCTGATACTATTAAAGGTAATCAAGTATTAAATGGAGTATACAGATTAGATGAAACTTTATCGGGAGATTATACTGCTGTTGTTAAGTTTAACAACCGCGTGTTCACCAAGAGATTTAGAATATAGATTGTTGTTTATATATTAGTTTTTATTTAGTGAGAAGTGGACTTAGGTCCACTTCTTTTTTTAAAACAATTTGAGTTGATTTGTTTTATAATTTTCATGCAAAGTATCATTAAGTTTGGGTATAGACCTTCCTTTAAAATATTTTGCTTTGGCCAGCTTAACTGTGTCATTTATTTGTTTGGCGATTTTACCCTCACCTCTCATTCTAATTCCAAAACGGCTTTCATTAAGATTACCACCATGACAGTCTTCAATTTGATTTAGAACCTTGTCAGCACTGTCTGGTAATGACTTTTTGATCCAGTCTGTAAATATTTCTCCAATTGCACCATTTAACCGCACAATTGTATGTACCATATTAAGTGCTCCTGCTTCAGAAACACATTTTGCTATCGGTAATATTTCATGACTGTTAATTGAAGGAATTATGGGTGCCAGCATTACATTAACAGGGATATTGTTTTCACTTAATTTCTTAACTACATTGAGGCGCTTTTTAGTTGTTGCAGTTCTAGGTTCTAATAAACGCCTCGTATGCTCCGAAAGGGAGGTTATTGATATATTTACAGATATAAGGTTTTGCTTGGCCAATTGACTTATAAGATCTAAATCTCGTAATATTAAAGCATTTTTTGTGATGATACCTACGGGATGCTTATACTTTAAAAATACCTTCAAACATTCCCTTGTGATCTCATAGATACTTTCTGCCGGTTGATAACAATCCGTGTTGCCAGACATAACTATGGTTTTCGCTTTCCAGGATTTCTTTTTAAGTATGTTCTCTAGAAGTATTGGCGCATCTTTTTTTACAAGAATATTTCGTTCAAAGTCTAAACCTGCACTATATCCCCAAAATTCATGGCTGTTACGAGCATAGCAATAGATACAACCATGTTCACAACCTTGATAGGGATTCATTGAATATGCCATACCTACATCAGGGCTAGTAACCTTATTCACAATGGTCTTCGGATAAACATCAATATATTTTGTCTTGTTACCATCAACTAATTCTCCTTCCTTGCTACAATATTCTAAAAAATCTTCTCTCATTTCATGAGATAACTCAACAAATCTGTTTTTTACATTTAGTTGAGCACCTCGTCCTTTAATTTTAGTTCTAGAATTCATACAATAAAATTAAAGTGATTACTAATTATTGATGGCTACAGCTTGTAGTTTTAAGAATTGCAATTTCTATATTACTCACTATAAGGTTAAAATAGCACAGAAATTAATTAATACGCTTGTAATTAAATAGTTATAAAAATTCGAGTTTTGCAATAAACAGTAATTAATATGAAAAAGTTATATGTTTTATTAGCGTTTTTAAGTCCATTATTTCTAATTATACTTGTATTGGTTAGCCCCTTTTACATGTTACATAAAATAGTCAGTTCCAGATAAAAAAAGAATTGTTTTATCACTCTAAATGTGCTTTCATAATTTATTGAATTTTGTTGTACCTTCATGTGGTACTAACCAACAAAATTTGTTTTTATGAAGCGAAGAAAATTCATCAAAAAAACTGCTGGTGCAACTGTAGCTTTCTCCATAGTTCCTAGTTATGTTTTAGGTAAAAATCATGTACCACCAAGCGATACTCTATATGTAGCTTCTATTGGTGTTGGTGGTCGTGGTGCAGGAATTGTAAGAGGTCTTAGCTCTAACAAAAATGTAAAGTTTGTGGCACTATGCGATGTAGATGATAAGTTGGCTGAAGGGAGTTATAAAATGCACCCAAAGACAAAGAAGTATAAGGATTTTAGAAAGTTATATGACAATCATATAAACGAAATTGATGCATTTACCGTTGGCACTCCTGATCATACACATGCTGTAATTGCATTGCCGTTTATGAGGGCAAAGAAACATGCTTATGTAGAAAAACCGCTTACCCACAATATATATGAAGCTCGCCTGATGGCCAATGTCGCCAAAGAAACTGGCATAGTGACTCAAATGGGTAATCAAGGAAGTTCGAGTGATGGAATTAGAGAAGCACAAGAGTGGATAGATTCAGGTGTTATTGGAACTATCGAAAAAGTTGACTGCTGGACAAACAGACCCGTTTGGCCACAAGGGTTAAAAAATATTAATGAAGGGGAGCCCGTACCGTCGCATCTTGATTGGGATCTTTGGTTAGGACCAGCACAAAATAGACCGTATCATTCTGCTTATTTACCTTTTAAGTGGAGAGGATGGTGGGATTTTGGAACTGGTGGGCTTGGTGATATGGGTTGCCATATCATGGAAACACCGTTCAGAACTTTGGGTCTTGGTTATCCACACGAAGCTGAAGCAAGTTGCACTACAGTTTGGGCTGGTGACTTTGTAGAGGCCAATTATAACAAAGCCTGTCCACCTTCTTCTATTGTTAGATTGAAATTTGATACTGAGAAACATGGCCAGGTTAATTTAAACTGGTATGATGGTGGCATAATGCCAGATTTACCAGATGAATTAAAAGACGGTGAGTTTATTGGTAACTGGAGTGGCGGTAGTGTTTTTTACGGCACTAAGGGTATGTTGGTTACAGATTGTTACTCAGGTAATCCGAGACTATTACCAAGTAGTACCATGAATTACTTCAAAAAACCCGAACCATCCTTACCACGAATTAAAAATGGATTAAACGGTCATATAGACAATTGGGTTGAAGCTTGTTTATCAGGTATTAAAACATCATCGCCATTTGAATATGCCGGACCACTTACTGAGTCTGTTTTAATGGGTAATCTTGCCATAAAAGCATTTCAGTATAAAGTTTTAAAAGATGGTAAAAAACCAACTGATTGGGCACCTTTTGATTATCCTGGAAGAAGAAAACTTCTTTGGGATGGTGAAGCTATGAAAGTTACCAACTATGAAAAAGCTAATGAATGGGTAACACGTGATTACAGAAAAGGCTGGGAAGTTAAATAACTAAGCTCCTGGGAAATTCGCCTTACGTTTTTCTAAAAATGCCGTAGTACCTTCAGTAAAATCTTCTGTACCGAAACAATTGCCGAAGGACTCTATTTCTACGTCAAAACCATTGACGCCATCCTCATAATTTGCATTTATCGCTCTAATTGCTTCTGCAATAGCTATTGATGAATTACGCATTATTTTACCTGCTATTTTTTCGCATAATGGCAACAACTCCTCTTGCGGAACAACATGATTTACAAGGCCGTAATTTAATGCTTGATTTGCATCAATCATACCTGCTGTCATAACCATTTCCATTGCTCTTCCCTTGCCCACAAGTTGTGGTAAGCGCTGTGTTCCACCATAGCCTGGTATTACTCCTAGAGAAACTTCAGGCAATCCCATTTTAGCATTATCACTTGCTACTCTAAAATGACAAGCCATAGCCAACTCTAATCCACCACCAAGGGCAAAACCATTTACAGCAGCAATTACTGGTGTGCTAAGATGCTCTACAAAATCAAATAGTAAAGCTTGACCTTGCGCTGCTAGTTTACCCCCTTCTTCAACATTGAAATCGGCAAATTCACTTATATCAGCTCCTGCAACAAAGGCTTTTTCACCACTACCAGTGATAATAATAACCTTAGTGGCAGAGTCATTATTTGCTTCATCAAAAGCCTCGTGCAACTCTTGAATTGTTGATTTGTTTAAGGCATTTAATTTATTTGGTCTATTAATAGTAATAGTAGTTATCCCATTTGAAGATTGGGAAAGTATATTTGAATAGCTCATAGTATTATTCTTTAGGAAATGAAACTGTAAATGTAGTTCCCTTTCCAAATTGAGATGTAAAGTTAATACTTCCGTTGAAGGTTTCCACAATATTTTTTACCATAGCTAACCCAAGACCCATGCCACTGGTTTTAGTAGTGAACTTTGGTTCAAATATTTTAGATTTGGTTTCCTCGGTAATACCACTACCATTATCCTCTACAGTAATTTTCACCTCATCGTCTTCAGAGAACACCCTAACATTTATCATAGGATTCTCAATATCGCTAGGTATGGCTTGAATACTGTTTTTAACCAAATTTGTAACTACTCGGATTAACTGGTTTCTATCAAACTTTGCAATAATCTCATCTGATTCAGTTTCAAAAGTAATATAGCCTTCGTTAAAAATATCTAGTGCCAATTTTACTATGCTTACAACATTAAGTTTTTCACTTTTCTGGGCAGGCATTTTAGCAAAATTCGAAAAAGCTGAAGCTATTGAACTCATTGTGTCAATTTGTTGAATCAATGTCTTACTGTATTCATCAACTTTTTGATTAATGTCCTCATCATTTGGGTCAAACTTACGTTGAAAACTCTGAACACTTAAACGCATTGGTGTAAGTGGATTTTTTATTTCATGAGCTACTTGCTTTGCCATTTCGCGCCATGCCTGTTCACGCTCACTAGTGGCCAATTTTACAGCACTTGCTTCCAGCTCATCAATCATACCGTTGTATGAATTTACAAGGGTTTCTATTTCTTCGCTAGAACTTTTAATCTCAATCTTTTTGTTTCGTTTTTCTAAGCGTAATTCATTCATTTTATCACTAATTGTTTTTAGTGATTTAGTTATGTATTTAGATATGAAATAGGCAAAAACAATAGCAGCCAATATCATAGCCAAATAGGCATAACTTAGGCGAAGCAAAAACTCATTTAATTCCCTATTTAGAAAGTCATCATTCTCTAAATAAGGTAGGTTTAAGATGGCTAAATTCTTAAACTTTTCATCCGTGATATATGAATATGACGATTGGAATGTCTGTCCATTTTCTTGAATTTTAACCACATGTCTGTGTTCTACAGTATTGGCTAATGCATTAAGGATTTCTGCATCTATACAAATTTCTGTAGTGTCCCTTTGAATTGTGCGCTTTGAGCTTTTAAGTAATTGCCCTTCGAGATCATAAAGATTTATTTGAAGGTTATGAATTGCATCTATATCAAAAATTTCATCCTTAAAAATCAGAGGTATGTTTTCTGTAGTAACTGGATAGGTGGTTTCCTTAATTGCAAAATTAATACTCTGCCTAATTGCCTTTTCCTTACGCTCTAAACGCTCTTCGTGATAATCTTTAGCCTCTTCATTATATTGGTAAATTGTAACGGCAGCAATTAGAATAGATGCTAATAATACAAGAAGTATCATGGCAACAAATATTCTAGATCTTAAAGAGAGTTTTTTAATCTTCATTAGTGATTATAATGCACTAAATATAGCAATAATCAAGCCAATTATGCGTCTGGGTTTTTTGCTCTGATGTTTTTATAAATTCTAAATCCTAGCATTATTAATATTCCCAAAACCACTAATCCAATAATTCCGAAAATCCAATTAATTGTACTTTTCAAAATAACAAGAAAGACCACTGCAAATAATATAAATGTCGCACCTTCATTCCAGATGCGCATAAAGTTAGAACTCACCTTTACCTCATCTCTTTGCAATTGTTTATAATAGAAATGCGTTTTAAAATGATAAACAAAAAGTAAAGCCACAAAGGTGAGCTTAACATGCATCCAACCTTGTTGAAACCAACTTGGCATTAATATCATCAGCCAAATTGCGAATAAAGTGGATAAAATTGCTGATGGCCAAGTAATAATAAACCAAAGGCGCTTGGCCATAAGTTTAAGTTGTTTCCCCAATATTTCTTTATCTGGAGATGGTTTATGGAATGCTTCTATCTGATATACAAATAAACGCGGTATATAAAACAAACCAGCAAACCAGGTAATGACAAAAATGAGATGTAGTGATTTAATATAATTGTAATACTCCATTTATTAATCTTCAACAAATAAATAGTTTAAATTCAAACCGTTAAACGCTTCATTAAATTCTTTTACCTCACTTTTAATAAGGTCATTAAATGTATTTAACTGTTTTTCTATTTTTCCAGTAAGCTCATTTTTTACAGCTATATCTTGCTCTGTAGGTGCAAAATCTCCCATTCTAACTAAAGAATTGAGGTGTCCTAACTTATTTGTAAGTCTTATTGGAAAGTTTAATGGATCTTGGCCACTTCTGTTTTGTGTCTGGTATAATGCCTTTTCAATATCTGATAATTGCTCTGCCAAGGTTTTTGCTTTTTTAAGCAATTCTACAACATTGTCATCTCCTTTATATTGTTTTTGAAACGCACTTAGTTGTGTATTAATATTTCTAATCTTCTTTATGGATTTGTGTGCTTCATCCATTGTCTTATTGACATCCTTTATAAAATCAAATTGAGTTTGCATATCTTCCAATGTACTCTCAGCACGAGGATCAGCCAGTATTGTGAATGGTTGCGATTGCTCCTCTCCATTAACGTTTAGACTCACTTTATAATTTCCAGGTACCGCTCTTGGTCCTTCTAAACTTGCCCACCATAAGATCATTCCCTTTAATCGCTCAGCGCCATCATAAGTCATATTCCAAACAAATTGATTAGCCCCTTTTTTGACGCTTAACTTGTCTTTTTTACTAGCATTTGAAAATGTTTTAATCGTATCTCCTTTCTTATCAAAATAGGTTAGAGATATTTTATCATCCTCATTTACATCCTTTAAATTAAAATAGGTTATAACACCATTAGGATGGTTTGTCCCAGTAGTCTTACTCCCCTTTCTACTGCCACCACGCATTCTATAAGTATCTTTTGGTTTAAACAAACGATTCCCTTTTACCTCATTATTAAAAAGCTGATGTATAACGGAAAGGTCATCTATCATCCAAAGGCTTCTTCCCTGAGTAGCAACAATAAGGTTATTGTCCTTAATTGTTAAATCTGTGATTGGTACAATTGGTAAATTTAGTTGAAAAGGTTTCCATTCCTTACCGTCATTAAATGAGATATACATTCCTGTTTCAGTTCCTGCATATAATAACCCCTTTTGCTTTGGGTCTTCCCTCAATACCCTTGTAAAGTGTTCTTCATTAATTCCGTTGGTTATTTTCTTCCAAGACTTACCATAGTCAGTTGTTTTATATAAATATGGTGCAAAATCTCCGGTTTTGTACTTTGTACCAGCAACATAGCAAGTTCCCTCATCAAACGCACTTGGTTCAATACTATTAATCATCATCCACTCTGGCATACCTTTTGGCGTAACATTATCCCAAGTCTTACCTCCATCTTGAGTAACATGGATTAAGCCATCATCACTACCTACCCATAACAACCCTTCTTTAAGCGGAGACTCCTGAGCGGCAAAAATAGTACAGTAGTATTCTACCGAAGTATTATCTTGAGTAATAGGTCCACCAGAAGATTTTAGTTTTACAGGATCATTTCTTGTTAAATCAGGACTAATAATATCCCAAGATTGACCTTCGTTTTCTGTAACATGAACGTGTTGTGAGAAAGTATATAATCTATCCGGATTGTGTTTTGAAAATACTATTGGGAAGTTCCACTGAAATCTGTATTTCATTCCTTCAGCTCCATGACCCATAGGATTATCTGGCCAAACATTTACAGCTCTTACGGTACCTGTCTTATGATTCACCCTAGTTAGAAATCCATCATAGCTACCACCATAAACGATATCATTATCTTCAGGATCTACTGCAATATGGGCAGACTCACCTCCAGCCGTGCTTTCCCAGTCATCTTCTGAAATTGATCTACCATCTGTTCTATGAGGTATTCTTATTGTTGAGTTGTCTTGTTGAGCTACATATATTCTATATGGAAAGGCATTATCTGTTGTCACTCTATAGAATTGAGAAGTTGGCTGGTTGTGATATGTACTCCAAGTTTCAGCACCATCGTAAGTAACCTGTGCTCCACCATCATCTCCAATTATCATTCTATTTGGGTCTTCCGGAGCAATCCATAAATCATGGTGATCACCATGTGGCGCTCGATAGTTCCCAAAGGTTCTTCCTCCATCTGTACTCTTATGATAGCTTACGTTTAGTACATAAACGGTATTGACATCTTTGGTGTCAGCGTAAACTCTTGTGTAATACCAAGCACGTTGTCTTAATTTTCGTTCACTATTCACTTGATTCCAAGATTCACCACCATCATCACTTCTATAAAGGCCTCCTTTGTCTTTGTTTTCTACAATTGCCCAAACACGTTGACTGTTTACGGGAGAAACCGTTACTCCTATAATTCCTAAAATACCTTCAGGAAATCCTTTGTTTGTTGAAATCTCAGTCCAAGTTTCACCACTATCTGTACTCTTCCAAAGTGCAGATCCTTCACCTCCCGAACTTAAACTATATGGAGTACGTTGTACCCTCCAGGTTGATGCGTATAAAATTCTAGGATTTGTTGGGTCAATTTGTAAATCTACAACACCTGAATGTGCATTCGAAAACAATACTTTGCGCCAAGATTTTCCACCATCTGTACTTTTATAAACACCTCTCTCCTGTGTTGGCTTATAAATATTACCCATTACACCAGCATACACAATATTATGGTTAGTAGGATGAATTGCAATTCTTGGTATATGCCTTGATTTTTCTAAACCTGATTTCGACCAAGTTTTACCTGCATCAACACTTTTCCATACACCATAGCCAGAAGAAACATTACCTCTAACTGTTTTTTCACCACCTCCGACATAGATAACATTTGGGTCACTTTTAGAAACCGTGATAGATCCTATACTACCGCCAAAATATCCATCTGAAATGTTTTCCCATTGGCGTCCACCATCAGTAGTTTTCCAAATTCCACCACCAGCTGCACCAAAATAATATAGGTTTGGTTGATTGGGAACACCTGTAACAGCCGCACTTCTTCCTCCTCTAAAAGGTCCAACAAGTCTATATTCTAGAGCTGCATAATCAGCTTCTTGAATATTTTGTGATTGAATGTTTAAACTAAAAAATGATAACAGTAAAACTGTAAAAAACGAAGAAAATCTCATTGTAATTAAAAGGTTAGTTATAGAATCCTAAAATTAAGAATTTAATATGATTCTGATTCTTTTGGTAACAAATTTAACGTCACTTCTCTATGTAAAAAATAAGCTGTCACAATTGTAGCAAGTATATCTGATACAGGAAATGCAATCCACACGCCTAACTCACCATAAAAATGAGGCAGAATGAAAATTAAGGGAATAAAGAAAAGGCCTTGTCTTAATAAAGTAAGTAATAATGCTGGTGTTGCCTTACCAATAGCCTGAAAATATGCCGCGCCTATTAATTGAATCGCTATAATTGGAGTTGCAGCAAATACCCATCGCATTGCTGGAGGTGTTTCTACTAATACTGCTTGGTCTTGAGTAAATAAGCTTGTGATAGCTTCAGGAAAAATCATTAAGAAAACAAAAACAATTCCCGCTAGTAAGGCCGCGTATTTTATGGCTGTCATTATTGATTCCCGGACTCGGCTATAATTTTCTGCCCCATAGTTATATCCTGCAATTGGTAAAAATCCTTGAGTAATACCATAAACAGGAAATAAGGCAAACATTAACATTCTACCTACAATTGCGTAGGCTGTCACGGATGTTTCACCACCAAAATCAAACAAAATGTTATTCATCAACAAATACGTAACACTTACCACAGCCTGTCTTGACAAGGTTACAAATCCCAAACTGCCAATTTCTTTAATTATTGGAAAATTCAATTTATAAAAGCAATCTGTTATTTTTAATTCCGAATTCTTAGATAGAAAAAACCAAAGAATAAACGCTAAACAAAGTAAATAAGAACCGGTAGTTGCCCAAGCTGCACCATGCATTCCGAAATCAAATATTCTTATAAGAATATAATCTAAAACCAAATTTCCAATGGAAGGAATCATCATGGCATACATGGCAAATTTGGGTTTGCCTTCTGCTCTGATAACAGTATTACCCATCATACAAAGCGCTAAAAACGGAATACCGTAAAGCACAATAACATAATATACCTTGGCAGGACCAAAAATTGCACCTTTACCACCAAAAGCAGGAATAATACTATCAACAAATAATAAACCTGGGATTACTAATGCGACAGTTAATAATAAAGTGAGCGTTATTTGGTTGCCAAAAGTTGTAAGCGCCTTTTTACGATTATCAGCACCAAGTGCTCTGGAGATAATAGATGACCCTCCAATACCAATTGCCATTCCTAATGCCGCAATAAAAAATGAAACTGGCAATACAACATTAATTGCCGCAATAGCTACAGATCCTATCCAATTACCAACAAAAATGGTATCTACAAGAATATTCAAAGACATCACTAAAATACCAATAGAAGCTGGTACTGCCTGCTTTATTAGTAATTTACCAATGGGTTGATGTCCTAAATCTTGAGAGGTTACTTTAGCCATTAGGCAATTACAGTTTCAGTGGCAATCCACTCCATTGTAATATTAGAAAGTACTTGAGCAAAATCATCTCGTTCGTTTAGGCAAGGAATAACAGTAAATTCTTCTCCACCAACTTCGTGAAATATTTCTTCCCCTTCCATAGCAATTTCTTCAAGGGTTTCTAAACAATCACTAACAAAAGCCGGTGTTACAATAGCCATTTTCTTAATACCCTCTTTACCCATTCGCTCAATGGTGCGGTCCGTATATGGTTTTAACCATGGATCAAAGCCTAATCTAGATTGAAACGTTGTAGAATAAGTTCCGTTCTTTAAGCCTAATTTTTTAGCAACATTTATCGTAGTAATTTCGCATTGATGACGGTAGCAAAACTCATGCTGTAGACTACCCTTTTTAAAACAACACTTGCCATCCATTTTACAATTGCCGTTAGTTACATCACTTTTTCTAATGTGGCGCTCTGGAACACCATGATAACTAAAGAGGATATGTTCATAATCCAAGTCCTCAAGCTTTTCAGCTATACTCGCAGACAGTACATCAATATAATCTTGTCTATTATAAAACGCAGGTGTGCGTGTAATTTTTACTTGCGGAAAATATTTTGAAACAAGTTCATCTACTTTTACGTCAATGGTTTCAGTGGTAGCCATAGCAAACTGAGGATATAATGGAATGGTTTTAATATCTGTGCATCCTTTATCTACTAACTCTTGAAGACCTTTTTTTATAGTCATACTGCCATAGCGCATAGCTAAAGCCACTGGGACATCCAATTGGTTCTGAACTTTTTCTTGAAGTCTTTCTGACAAAACAATTAATGGCGATCCCTCATCCCACCAGATCTTTTTGTATGCCTTTGCTGAAGCTTTTGGCCTTGTGTTTAGAATTATTCCTTTTACCAAAAGAGTACGTGCCCAAAGTGGTACATCAATCACACGTTCGTCCATTAAAAATTCGCCTAAATATCTTTTTACATCCTTAGGATTTGGACTATCTGGCGAACCAAGATTTACTAATAATATTCCTTTTTTCATCTTATTTTTTTGCAATGCAAAAATACAACTCAATTACCCAAAACTAAATGGGTTTTATTGTATTTTAATATTGTTCTATAGATTAATTCTTTTGGCCGTTTGTGCTACTGACATAGCGTTTTGGTGTAGTCCCAAATTTCTTTTTAAACGCTGCAATAAAATGACTGGCTGTACTATAACCAACTTTTAGCCCAACCTCATTTACGTTGAATTCACCAGATTCAAGTAATTTTCGAGCAACTTCCATTTTATAATCAAACAAAAAACCATAAACTGTATCGCCATAAATTTGTTTAAATCCTTCTTTCAATTTTTTAAGGCTTAAATCTACTTCTGTCGCTAAGTCTTTTAGTGTTGGTGGTTCTGCCATTCTTGAAACAACAATGTCCTTTGCTCTTTTTAGTTTTGCTACATTGACTTCATCAACTAAAAAAGGACACTGTTCTACATCTGCATCTTCACTTCTATTAAAATAATGGCTTAATAACTCGTACACTTTACCTTTAAAATATAATGGCTTTACAGATGAATTAAGGTTATAACTAATCATTTGATTTAATACCACGGCCATCGATGGATTTATTTTGCCATCATTGTAATATTTTTTGTCCTTGTTTTCATCAGTTAAAAAAGTAACGTAGTTAGCATCCTTTGAAAATAAATTGTGAAATTTCTCTATAGAAATAACAGCAGAAACAATCCAAGAGTGTGGCTGAAGCTCTACATGTATAGGTAAATTTCGCTGAGGATTGTAAAGTAATAAAGAGGTTTCTTCATTGATATTTAATTTGTAATTGCCTTGATTAAAAACAAATACAGCTAATCCCTTAGTGCAAAAATGAAATTGTAAATAACTACTATCTATCTCGCGTTCAAGAATTTCAACATCGTTATTTTCATTTTTATGCATTAGTACAAAAAAACCATCTTCTAAAAACGTTTCTTCAAAAGTACCTCTAGCGACACTTTTTGAAGACGAAATATTTAAATCCATTTTTCCTATTATTTAGATTCGTTCTAAACAAAAAGTCAAAAAACCCTTTATTCAAGGCAAAAATATGACAATTATCATATTTTTATAAAAAAGAAACTTAAAAACCCACAAACGACATTTAAAGTTCCTCTAGCGTTATTTTTTTGATAGTAACAAAATTATTTTTGCCTTGTTAATTTCCAAGTCAGGTAAACGAGCGAATGCAACAGCAAAAAAGCACACATTTTTATACCATTGGCCTCAGCTATTTAAAAGCTGATGCAGAAGTGCGTGGTCATTTTAGCCTAAGTGATACTGCCAAAAATAATTTGTTGTTACAGGCTAAAGATAGTGGCATTGAAAGTCTTGTTGTTATTTCTACATGCAATAGGACCGAGCTTTACGGTTTTGCGGAGCATCCATATCAGCTTATTCATTTACTTTGTGAAAACACCAAGGGTACTGTAGAAGAATTTCAAGAAGTGGCCTATGTTTATAAAAACAAGGAGGCAATAAACCATATATTTAGAGTGGGTTCTGGTTTAGACAGTCAAATTCTAGGAGATTTTGAAATAATTAGTCAAATAAAGGTTAGTGCTAGACAATCAAAAAAACAAGGATTGTTAAATTCATTTACAGAACGACTAATCAATTCGGTTATACAGGCCAGTAAAAGGATTAAAACAGAGACAGAATTGTCATCAGGTGCGACGTCAGTTTCGTTTGCCTCAGTTCAATATATCATGAATAATGTTCAGGATATTGCTGACAAAAATATCTTGCTTTTTGGTACAGGTAAAATTGGAAGAAACACATGTGAGAATTTAGTTAAGCATACTAAGAACTCTCATATAACTTTAATTAATAGAACTAAAACCAAAGCCGAAGAAGTTGCGGGAAAATTTAATCTTATTGTTAAAGATTATGTGGAGTTACAGTCAGAAATTAATAATTCTGATATCGTAATTGTAGCAACTGGTGCACAAGATCCTACCGTTTTCAAAAACCTTATTTCTACAAATCGTCCGTTATTAATATTGGATTTGTCTATTCCAAAAAACGTTAACGAGGATGTGAAAGATCTTCAAAATGTATCATTGGTTCACATGGATGATTTAGCAAGGATTACAGATGATACTTTAGTAAAACGTAAAGCCTATATTCCTCAGGCAGAGTCTATTATTTCTGAGATCATGGGAGAATTTAACGCTTGGTTAGATACTCTAAAATTTGTCCCTACTATACAGGCAATTAAACATAAATTGACACATCTTAAAAATTCAGAACTAAATTCTCAACGCAAAAAAATTGCTGATTTTAATGAAGATCAAGCGGAATTGATTTCAAATAATATCATTCAAAAGATTACAAATCAGTTTGCACATCACTTACGCGAAGACAACAGTTCATCAGACGAAAGCATTGAGCTTATCAAAAAAATATTCCAGTTAGAAACTACCGATAATGTCTAAAATAATTCGCATTGGCACACGAGATAGTAAACTCGCTATGTGGCAAGCTAAAACCGTACAATCACTTCTTGAAAAACTTGGTCATAAAACGGTATTAGTCCCAATAAAATCAACTGGAGATATTGTTCTAGACAAACCACTTTATGAGCTGGGTATTACAGGCATATTTACCAAAACCTTAGATATTGCTATGCTCAATGAAGATATTGATATCGCAGTACACTCGTTAAAAGATGTACCAACGCAATTACCAAAAGGAATTGTACAAGCAGCAGTTATAAAACGCGGTAATGTCAATGATACACTTGTTTATAAAAACAACGAAGAGTTTCTTTCTGCTAAGGATGCTATTGTTGCCACAGGTAGTTTACGCCGACGTGCACAATGGTTAAATCGATATCCAACACATACCGTTGTTGGGCTTCGTGGTAATGTTAACTCTAGATTAGAAAAACTCGAAAGCAATGACTGGAACGCTGCAATATTTGCAGCGGCTGGTATAGGTAGGCTAAATATTAAGCCTGAAAATGCTATTAATCTTCATTGGATGATTCCGGCACCAGCCCAAGGTGCTGTAATGATAACCGCTTTAGAAAGTGATGAGGAAATCCGAACAATATGCGCTGAAATTAACCATGAGGAAACAGAAATTTGTACAACTATTGAACGAAAGTTCTTAAGACAACTTGAAGGCGGATGCACAGCTCCAATAGGTGCTTTAGCATATATTAAAAATGAGGAGGTAAATTTCAAAGGAATCTTATTAAGTAAAGACGGTTCAAAAAAAATAGAAGTCTCAAAAGTGGTTCCGCTTGGTGAGCATTCAGATATTGGTGAATTTTGTGCCGACTATATAATTGGTAAAGGTGGTAAAACGTTGATGGATCAATTACAGCGTGGTGACAGAAATACCAATATCTACTCTACTAAAAAATTAACGGATGGGCAGTTGCAGTTATTTCATAATAATGTTGTTGCAGATAGTAATGATGCCATAAAAATTAGTCTTAACCGTATTCCTAAAAGTGTAGTCAGAAAAGAGATTGAAAATGTAATTATTACCAGTAAAAATGGTGTAGAAGCCCTACTACATAATTTTGCACCTGCAGAACTTCAATTTAAAAATATCTATTGTGTTGGAAGACGCACAAAGAGAATGATTGAAAAACGCATAGGTAATGTAAAGCATATTGAAGCAAACGCTAAAAAATTAGCCGAACACCTTGTGGAATATATGGAAGGTGCAGAAGTCACTTATTTCTGTAGTGATTTAAGATTAGACGACCTGCCAAATATCTTAGTAGAAAATAATATAACCGTTAATGAAGTAGAGGCTTATCAAACGAAATACAATGCAGATAAGGTTGAGAGCAATCTTGATGGAGTAATGTTTTATAGCCCATCAACCGTTGAAAGCTATTTAAAACAAAACAAGGCTTCTGGTATAGCATTTTGTATCGGTGAAACTACAGCCAAAGTAGCAAATCAATTTTTTGAAGATGTGAGAATAGCGAAAGTCCCTACTGTAGAAAGTGTGATTGAGCTGGTGAATGAAAATTATGTTTAATAACTATGATTAAGAACGATTTATATCTAAGAGCATTAAAAGGTGAAACTGTTGAACGTCCTCCTGTATGGATGATGCGTCAAGCAGGGCGTTATTTGCCTGAATTCATGGAGATAAAGGCTAAATATGACTTCTTTACAAGATGTAGAACACCAGAGCTTGCAAGTGAGATTACTGTTCAGCCTATAAGGAGATATGGTATGGATGCGGCAATTTTATTTAGCGATATTTTGGTTATTCCTCAAGCCATGAACATAGAGGTAGAAATGAAACCAAATTTTGGTCCATATTTACCAAATCCTGTTCGTAATCAAAAAGACGTAGACTATGTCATTATTCCGGATGTAAATGTAGAATTAGACTACGTGATGCAAGCCATTAAGGCTACCAAGGAATTATTGAATAACGAGATTCCTTTAATTGGCTTTGCCGGATCACCTTGGACCATTTTATGCTATTGCGTACAAGGACAGGGCAGTAAAAATTTTGATAAGGCCAAAGAATTTTGTTTTACCAATCCTATAGTGGCACATCAACTGTTACAAAAAATTACTGATACAACAATTGCATATCTAAAGGCAAAAGTAAAGGCAGGATGTGATGCGGTACAGATTTTCGATTCTTGGGGTGGCATGTTATCTCCAGTTGATTATCAAGAATTCTCATGGCAGTACATTAATCAAATTATAGAGGCGTTGAAGGATGACGCTCCTGTTATTGCTTTTGGTAAAGGGTGTTGGTTTGCTCTTGGAGAAATGGCAAAATCCAATGCGTCAGCATTGGGAATAGACTGGACTTGTTCTGCTAGAAATGCACGCTATTTAACAGGTGGCAACATAACACTACAAGGCAATTTTGATCCCACAAGATTATTTTCTCCGCCTTCTGAAATAAAGAAAATGGTTCACCAAATGATTAACGAATTTGGTAAAGACAAATACATTGTAAATTTAGGTCACGGTATATTACCTAATATTCCATTGGATAATGCCAAGGCATTTATTGACGCAGTGAAAGAATATCATGTTTAAAAACATTCTAAAAGGATTAGAAGCTTACTCAGGCACATTTGCACTAATTTCTAAATTGAAATTATGGAAGTACTTTGCTATTCCAATTGTTATAAGCATTGTAACTGCACTTACAATTGGAGTTACTGCATATGGTCTATCGGATAATATTGGTAGATTTATTTCAAGTATTTGGCCATGGGACTTTGGTAAAGAAACATTTACTTCTATATCGACATTTATTGGAGCTATAGTGATAATTGCTATCGGTTTGATTCTGTATAAACATATAATTATGGCGCTCTCTGCACCATTTATGAGTCCCGTTTCAGAAAAAATTGAAACACACCTAACAGGAATTGAAAAGCATCAACACCGCAACACAACTTTCGGACAACAATTATGGAGAGGTATCAGAATTAACCTGAGAAATCTAGGAAAAGAGTTGTTGATTACAATCCCAATCCTAATGTTAAAGTTTATTCCAGTAATTAATATTTTCTCAACAGTTCTTTTATTTTTAGTGCAAGCTTATTATGCTGGTTTCGGTAATATGGACTATACCCTAGAACGTCATTTTAAATATGGTGAAAGTGTTCAGTTTGTTAGAAAATATCGAGGAATTGCTATTGGTAACGGAATAGTATTCATCCTATTGTTATTGGTGCCTGTTGTTGGTATAATTCTGGTTTTACCTTTAAGTGTAACAGCGGCATCACTTAAAACTGTCACCTTGCTCAAGGAAGAAGGAAGGCTGAATAATTCAGAAATTAAAGCTTTATGACAGCACAATTTGATGGTTTTGAAATTAACCCAGTCCATGAAGGTGACGCATGGAAAATTTGCAATTTCATCATTGCGAATACAGACCGTCTTAAACGTTACTTTCCAAAAACTTTGGAGCAAAATCTAACACCGACTTTATCTCAAATTTTTGTTGAGAAAAAAGTTAAACAGTTTCAAAATAGAGAAGAATTTCTGTTTACGATCAAAGAATCAGAAACAAGAGCGTTAGCTGGCTTAATTTACCTCAAAGAATTAAACTGGGAAACCAAGCAAGGAGAATATGCATATTGTATAGGTTATCCCTTTAAAGGCAATGGGCTAATTACAAAAGCTATAAAGGTTTTAAACGAATATGCATTAAATGAACTTCAACTTGAAACCTTACAAATTATAGCAAATAAAGACAACCAATCAAGTATAGATGTAGCCTTAAATAATGATTTTAAATGGCAAAAAACACTTTTAAATGGGTTTACTCCTCCTGGAGAATCGCCATTAGATATGGAGTTGTATGAATTATATAAAAACTAGGTTTTGAAGGATAAATTTTTCAATTACATACATGAATTACAAGATACGATTACCTCAAAACTTGAGGCAATTGACGGTAAAGCGACTTTTCAAGAAGATATTTGGAAACGACCAGAAGGTGGTGGTGGACGAACACGTGTAATCCAAAACGGTAATGTCTTCGAAAAAGGCGGTGTGAATATTTCTGGCGTACACGGAAAACTGCCAGACAGCATGCAAGCCTATTTTGGGGTTGAAGATGCTGATTTTTTTGCCTGTGGACTTAGTTTAGTTCTGCATCCTAAAAATCCAATGGT
Source organism: Winogradskyella vincentii (assembly GCF_020166345.1). Taxonomy (GTDB): domain Bacteria; phylum Bacteroidota; class Bacteroidia; order Flavobacteriales; family Flavobacteriaceae; genus Winogradskyella; species Winogradskyella vincentii. Next base: position 117,119 of record NZ_JAIUJS010000002.1, read on the forward strand.
TCCAACGGTGCATGCTAATTGGAGGTATTTTGAAATGTACAACAAAAATGGAGAAATTGTAGATCAATGGTTTGGAGGTGGTCAAGATTTAACACCATATTATTTGTTTGAAGAAGATGGTAGGCATTTTCATAATGTATGTAAATCAGTATGCGATAAACATAGCTTAGAATTCTACCCGAAATACAAGAAACGTTGCGATGAATACTTTTACAACTCGCATCGTAGTGAAGCACGTGGTATAGGTGGTTTGTTCTTCGACTATTGCAAAAAGTCAGAATCAATGGCCATGCAAAATTGGTATGATTTTGTAACTGATGTTGGAGATAGTTTCCTTGAAGCCTATGTGCCAATTGTAGAAAAACGAAAGGAACTTGATTATTCCAAAGAACAACGTAATTGGCAAGAAATAAGACGTGGTCGCTATGTTGAGTTTAATTTAGTCCACGATAAAGGCACCTTGTTTGGTTTAAAAACCAATGGTCGCATTGAAAGTATACTTATGAGTTTACCACCGCATGTGCAGTGGGTTTATGATCACCATCCTGCTGAAGGAAGTGAAGAAGAAAAATTAATTAAGGTATTGCAAGAACCTAAAAACTGGATATAATTATGTTTCCAATTAGAAGAAATAGAAGGTTAAGAACAACTGAGGCTATCAGAAGTCTAGTTAGAGAAACCATTATCTCGCCCAATGATTTTTTAGTTCCATTGTTTGTGGTTGAAGGTCAAGGAATAAAAGAAGAAATTGCGTCCATGCCAAATTACTATCGATATAGTTTAGATCTGTTGCAAGATGAAATAAAAACATTATGGAGCTTGGGATTAAAATCCGTATTGCTTTTTGTTAAAGTTGACGACGCTTTAAAAGACAACAAAGGAACTGAAGCGTTAAATCCAAATGGCTTAATGCAACGAGCTATAAAAACCGTAAAGTCAGTTTGCCCAGACATGTTGGTGATGACAGATGTAGCTCTCGATCCTTTTTCTTCCTATGGCCATGATGGTATTATTGAACATGGAAAAATTGTAAACGATGCCACTGTAGAAGTTTTAGCGGAAATGAGTATTTCACATGCCGAAGCTGGAGCTGATTTTGTGGCACCAAGTGATATGATGGATGGTCGTATCCTCGGAATACGTGAAGGGCTAGACCAATCAAACTTTATTGATGTTGGCATAATGAGTTACTCTGCCAAATATGCATCATCATTTTATGGCCCATTTAGAGACGCTTTGGATTCAGCACCTGTTGATCTTCAAAATATCCCAAAAGACAAGAAAACTTATCAAATGGATTTTGCCAACAGAGATGAGGCAATCAGAGAGACTGAAATGGACATAAACGAAGGTGCTGATATCGTGATGGTGAAACCAGGTTTGTGCTATTTAGATATTGTGAGAGATATCAGAAATTCGTTCGACATACCAATTGCAGTTTATCAAGTTTCGGGTGAATACGCCATGTTAAAAGCAGCTTCAGAAAAAGGATGGTTAGATCATGATAGTGTTATGCTAGAGCAAGTCACATCTATTAAACGTGCAGGAGCAGATATTGTAGCAAGTTATTTTGCAAAAGATGTAGTAAAATTGATTTCGTAAATTAGCACCAACTAAATGACTATACCTTAATGGGCTTACTTATATTTTACGCCATAATTTCTATTTTCTTTTCATTCTTATGCTCCATATTAGAGGCTGTGCTTTTAAGTATTACACCGACCTTTATTAATGTAAAAAAGAAAGAGGGTAAAGCATATGCAGATTCTTTAGAAGAATTAAAAAAAGATGTAGATCGACCTTTAATTGCAATTTTAACTTTAAATACTATTGCGCATACCGTTGGTGCTATTTTAGTAGGTGTACAAGCAAAAGTAGCTTATGCGGAATTATATGGTACAACAACAAGAAGTATTCTGGGAATAGAATTTACAGAAGATGTCATGGTTGGAGTAGTATCTACTGTGATGACTATTTTAATACTAGTAGCTTCTGAAATTATTCCAAAAACCATTGGTGCCACTTATTGGAAACAACTTGCCAATTTCACATCCAAAGCTTTAAATGTTTTAATTTTTCCACTGAAGTGGACTGGGATTTTATGGTTGCTACAATTAACAACTAAATTAATTGGAGGTAAGGGTCATGGGAGTGTTTTAAGTAGAGAAGGATTTGTTGCTATGGCTGATATTGCACAAGAAGAAGGTGTTTTTGAGGAAAGTGAAAGTAAAGTAATTAAAAATTTATTGACGTTTAAGGAGGTGCGTGCTAAGGACGTAATGACGCCTAGAACGGTTATGAAAACCGAAAATGAAAGTACGAGTATAGAAGCATTCTTTGAAGTAAATCAGAATATTAGATTTTCTAGAATTCCTGTTTATACAGAAGAAGCAGATAATATTACAGGTTTGGTTTTAAAAGATGAGGTGTTTAAAGAAATGGCCTTAGGAAATGGCACTAAACCTTTATCGGAAATTAAGAGGAATATAATCATAGTTAATCGAAGTATGCCTATTCCTACGTTGTTTGAACAGCTAGTTGAAAGCAGAAACCATATGGCGCTTGTCGTAGACGAATATGGCTCTGTAAGTGGTTTGGTTACCATGGAAGACGTCATTGAAACACTTCTCGGTCTTGAAATTATGGATGAGAGTGACAATGTATCTGACCTTCAATTACTGGCTAGAAAAAGTTGGGAGACAAGAGCGAAACGTCTTGGGCTAATTGAAAATGATAATTTAAAAAAATAATGCCTAGCTGTATTATTGAAACACCAATTGGTTTTGCCAATATTATTGGTGATAAAAATGGAATTTCTTCTGTTATGTTAACTTCACAAAAAGTAAAATCAGATAGTATCCCAGAAGAATTATTAGATTGTGTAACTCAACTGAGGGCTTATTTTAACGAAGATTTAAAATCTTTCAATTTAAATCTTAATCCAAAAGGAACAGTATTTCAAAAATCAGTATGGAAACAGCTTCAAACCATACCCTATGGCAAGACTATTTCTTACTTAGAATTATCAAAACAGCTAGGCGATGTTAAAGCTATCAGAGCTATTGCAAATGCAAATGGGAAAAATCCGCTTTGGATAATCATTCCATGCCACAGAGTCATTGGATCTGATGGAAGTTTAACAGGGTATGCAGGAGGTCTCTATAAAAACAATGGCTCATAAACCATGAGAGTAACAACAAACAGCAAAGTTTATTTTAATGTATAAGTCTGGAACAGAACTTTTAAAAAAGTACTTTAAAGTATCTACGATATATAAATACGGGTTCAATTGGTCACCCATGTATAGACGAACCACGGCTAAAATTGTAGACGTGAGTGAAGATTTGTTATATATAAAAATAAGACTCAAATTAAATTGGAAAAACCGCAATTATGCAGGTACCATGTTTGGTGGAAGCATGTTGGCAGCAACAGACCCAATTTATATGATTCAACTATTGCAAATACTTGGTGATCAATATATTGTTTGGGACAAAGCTGTTGATGCTAAATATAAAAAACCTGGCAAAGGAACTATTTACGGTGAATTTATATTTACCAAAGAGGAGATTGATAGCATCAAAAAAACTGTACATGAAAAAAATCAAATGGATCTCACTAAAACTATGAGTTTAGTAGATGCCGAAAAGAATATAATTGCAACATTCAATAAAACCCTATACATTGCAGACAAAGACTTTTATAAGAAAAAACTTAAAAGTCGAAAACAATAACTCTAAGCTTTTTCAAACATGAAATTTCTAAAAAAGTCTCTTAAATTCTTACTTATACTTTTAGTTGTTGTCGTTGGGCTACTCTATATCACTGATACGGATTATCTTTTAAAAGCAGTCCGTACTATATACATGAGAGGCCATACAACTGCCTATTTAGAAGATTACAAACATTTTGATAATCAAAAAATTGAAGCAAGCGATAATCCCCAACCATGGTCAAATCACAAGGATTACAACAGTGCCAAACCAACTAAAAGGCTTATAAATGCTAATAAAGATTGGGGAACAATTGCTTATGTAATCATAAAAAATGATAGCATATGGTTTGAAGAATATTATGATGGTTTTGGCGAAGATTCTAAATCCAATTCATTTTCTATGGCAAAAAGTTATGTCTCTGGTTTAATGGGTAAAGCGATTCAAGATGGTTATATAATAAGCTTGGATCAGCCTGTTTGCGATTTCCTTCCTGCTTTTTGTGAGGGTGATGCGGCAAAGATGACCGTTGGTGATTTATCTAGCATGGCCTCTGGCACTAATTGGGACGAAGCCTATTACTCGCCATTATCTATTACAACACGCGCTTATTTCGATGATGATCTGGCCAAGGTAATGAATGGTTTAAAAATGGAAAAAGAACCTGGTAAAGCCTTTAAATATGCAAGTGGTGACACCCAGATGCTTGCAATGGTAATTGAAGAGGCTACTGGTAAAAAACTTTATAATTATTTAGAAGAGAGCTTTTGGAAACCTCTAGGTAGTGAGAATGATGTGCTATGGCAAGTAGATAGTGAGGATCATGATTTAGTAAAAGCCTATTGTTGCATAGCTGGTAATGCAAAAGATTTTGCGCGTTTTGGTAAGCTTTACAAAGACCATGGGAAATGGAATGGCCAACAAATCTTAGATTCTAGTTTTGTAGTAAAATCAATTACACCAAGATTTTCGGAAAGTCCAGAGTATGGTTATGGTTGGTGGCTTAAAGATGTAAATGGTAAAAACTTTAAAATGATGAGAGGGCATTTAGGACAATATGTTATTGTACAGCCTGAAGATAATATCATTATTGTTAGATTAGGTCATCAAAAGTCACCAGATAGTGGTATTGGTCAGTTTACTAAAGACATTACATTATACATAGAGGAAGCTTATAAAATGCTTGATTTATGATTAGTAAACTAAATCTAGAAAACATATTATTCCTAGATATTGAAACAGTTCCTGAGACTGAAAACTACGCTGATTTAGATCCAACAAAACAAGAGTTATGGGAAACTAAGTCACGATATCAACGAAAAGAAGAATATACAGCAGAGGAATTCTATGATAGGGCTGGTATATGGGCTGAATTTGGTAAAATCATTTGTATATCTGTTGGGTATTTTAAACTAGAAGGTGAAATTAGGACATTTAGAGTAACTTCATTTTATGATGATGAAATAAAAATATTGAAGGATTTTAAAGATCTGGTAATTTCACATTTTAGTCAAAATAAACATCTGCTATGTGCTCATAATGGTAAAGAATTCGATTTTCCATATATAGCACGCCGTATGATAATTCATAATATAGAATTGCCATACAAACTTAACTTGTTCGGCAAAAAACCATGGGAAGTACCTCATTTAGATACACTTGAGTTGTGGAAATTTGGTGATTATAAAACTTATACCTCTCTTAAGCTTTTAACCAATGTTTTAGGCATTCCTTCTCCAAAGGATGATATTGATGGTAGTGAAGTCTATCGTGTTTATTACCAAGAAGAAAATATAGATAGAATTATAAAATACTGTGAGAAAGATACTGTTGCAGTAGCTCAAATCTTATTAAGGCTTAGAGGTGATGAACTACTTCATGAAAATGAAATAAAACATATATAAAAAACCCAGAAGTGAATCTTCTGGGTTTTTTATTGGATTATTATTTATTAGTTCTTAATAAACTTCTTTGTTATTATTTCATCACCGTCATTAACTTTAATGAAATATACACCTCCATCTAATTTCGAAACATTTATTGAACCATCGGACTTACCTTTAAGCACTGTCTTGCCAACTATATCAATAATTGAATAACCAAAGGTCTCTACTCCAGAAACTTCAACATTCATTATGTTCCCCTTAACTGGGTTAGGATAAATTGAGATTTCAAATTCAGATAATTCTTCTGGTTCTCCATATCCAACAATGTCAAGTTTATCTTTTTGACCTCTTGAACCACTTGAAATACCTGTAATAGTGACTTGATCTATGAAAATCTGATCGTTATTACCAGATGCATCATTTTGGAATCTAAATCCTGAATTTACGGCAAAATTATACTGTGCTGGTGTTATGGTAACAGTAGCATTGTAGAAGGTGTTATTGTTAATGTCAACACCTCTCGTCCAAGTTTGCACAGTACTCCAAGTAGACCCATCAAAGAATCTTAACCAGAAGTCCTCCCCATTTTCCATACTTAAAACATAGAAATAGAAATCTACTTCCACTGATGTATATGGCGTTACATCTATATTGTTTAGCGACATTGCTGAGGCTACTCCCGAATTATCTCTAATTCTAATAGAGTATTGTCCTTCATAAGATCTTGCTGCATCAAGACGTCTTGCACAATCACTACCACCATCTATCCAGTTATCCCATCCGGTTTCAAAGTAACCTTCATTTAACACAACGTCTGAAGTACTACATGGTGCACATGAAGAACCACCACAATCAACTCCTGTTTCATCTCCATTTTGGATTCCGTCATTACAAGTTGGTGCAACAGGTTCTAATAGTTCTACATCGTCAATAGCAATATCTGCTTGCCAAGTACTACCTACAAAACGATTAAATCTTAATTGAATATTACCGCCAGCATATGTAGTTAAATCAATACTTACATCCAACCACTGGTTTCCTTGATTCCCTGTTTGACTCCAAAGTGTCGTCCAGTTTGCACCATCATCATCAGAAACTTCAAGTGCTATAGAGCCCATATCAGCGGCACCAAACATATGGTAACTGAAATTAAACTCCGGAGTAGTTAAAGCTCCCAAATCAAAACATGGTGATGTAATTATTGCTCTCTTATTAGGATATCCTGTTCCATTGCCTGAAGCTTCAACATAAATATAATCTGAACCTTCAACTGCACTTGAAGGCCCTGTGCCAGTAGAAGGTGTTCCTCCTGCGTCAACAGTCCAATTCAAATCATCTGCAGTAGATTGTGTCCAAGCACCTATCGAACCTTCAAATCCTTCTGTATATGGATAAGTAGTGATACCTCCTGAACATCCTGTAGATGGTTCAGAAACATTCACAGTTCTTATAACTTCAGTTGCAGCGTTGCCAGCATTATCGCTTACGTTATAAGCAATTTGATAAGTTCCAGCTGTGTTTGTATCCACACTACCTGTAATAACAATACTAGATGTTAAATCTCCATCAATATTATCTGTAGCTGTGGCACCTTGCTCAGTATAAGTGTCACCTACTAATAAGTTAATAGTTGAAGCGCCTACCAAATTAATGACTGGTGGTGTTGTATCTGCAGCTACATTAACTGTTCTAGTAACTTGAGTAGCCGCGTTTCCTGAAGAGTCACTTACATTATAATTTACAAAATATGTACCTGCCACTGCTGTATTAACAGTTCCTGTAATTACAATATTTGCACTAATATCTCCGTCTAAATTATCAGTAGCTGTAGCTCCTTGTTCTGTATACGTATCGCCAATATTTAAATTTATTGGATTTGCTCCTATTAAAGTAATTACAGGTGGTGTGGTATCTGGATTAACATTAACCGTTCTAGTAACTTCTGTTGCAGCATTTCCAGCAACATCACTTACATTATATGTAATTACATAAGATCCAACAATGTTGGTGTCTACTGTATCACCGCCTACAACAATACTTGAGGTTAGGTCACCATCTACATTATCTGATGCAGTAGCACCTTGATCCGTATAAGAATCACCTAATTCTAAATTTATTGTTGATGCTCCAATTAATGTAATTACTGGTGGCGTCGTATCTGCAATCACATTAACTGTTCTTGTAACTTCTGTAGCCGCATTACCAGCGGCGTCACTTACATTATAGGTAACAACATAAGTACCTGCAATATTGGTATTAACAGTATCGCCGCCAATTACAATACTCGATGTTAAGTCACCATCTACATTATCAGTAGCCGTTGCACCCAATTCCGTATAAGTATCACCAACATTTAAATTAACATTAGAAGAACCATTTAAAGTAATAACAGGTGCCTCTGTATCTGGTCCATTACCTTCAATAATTATTGTATAATCTTCAACTTCACCATAAGTGAAACTATCACAAGGACCTGGTACTTGATTATAACGCATTGTTACACGCATTCTTGTGGAATTTTCTACAGCACCCGATGGTACAGTAAAACTTCCACTAACAGAATTGGCTTGCGTATTACCTTGAGTAAATACTTGCTCACCAGCATCAGTAAAATCTCCATCTCTATTATAATCAATCCATACACCATAAGCTTCGTTATACACTGTTCCTGTCCATGTTGGTGTTATGGTAATAGTATATTGAGTATCTTTTGTGAGTGTGGTTGATATATTTGTAAAATCTGAATAGAATTGAGGTCCGGACGAATTATCAATTGTGTTCAATTGTACACGACTAATATATTCATCATTTGTATTTGTACTTGCCGAGTTACAGTAATTCAATTGTACGTCTGTAGTAGTGAAATTTACTAAACCACTGTAAGCTGAAGTTGCTCCACCAGTACATGTACTTCTTACTTGAGCTTCATATTGTGTCAATGCAGTCAGACCTGATAATGAAGAAGAGATTCCTGTAACTGATTCAGTAGTCCAAGTAGATGTCCCTACTTCTCTATACCTTAAATCATAACTTGCACCAGGTACAGCATCCCAACTTAACGTAGCTGTTGTAGTTGCAACATTTGATGCTGCTAATCCGGTAGGTACGGTTGCATTACAGACAACTGGTGGACCAATTGTAAAGTTGGTGTTAGAAATATCGAAAAAGATATTATTTGCACCTTTTACCATAACTCTGTTCTGATTCCCTTGATTGTTAGGAACTACAATATCATGAGAACCATCGTTTGGTACTCCTGTAGCAAGTGCAATAGGATATGTGTCACCTCCATCTGTTGATAAAAATATATCAACATTAGCCGCATTTACGCCATTACCGGTTGTTCCGGCAACATCCCATGTCACGGTTTTGGTTGTTCCAGCATCCCATGTTACATTAGTATTTGGTGAGTTAAGAACAAATGGGCCAGCGTTTGCAGTTACTGAAACTACCACATCATCGCTATTATTTGTTCCACCTCCAGCTTGGTTATCTCTAACTGTAAGTCGGAATGTTAAACTTCTTGAAACATTTGGTACAGCTTCCCATTGCCAAGACGTAGCTCCTGTTTTCACAGTCGATAATCTTGGGAAATAACGTTTTGTATCTGTTGTTGGATTAAAAGATCTAAAAGCAGTACCTGATGTGTTATTCACGCTAGGGTTTGTTGTGGTAGGTGAACCAACATCAAATTGTTCCCAACAATATGTGAGTACGTCACCTGTATCTGCATCTGTGGCGCTTCCATCTAATACAAAGGGTGTCCCAGCTGGAATAGTATGATTAGGTCCTGCATTTACAACAGGGACAGCATTACCTGTATTGGTATTTGTTTGACAAGACGTTGTTTTGATATAATCTGTTATTTGTTGTACTGAAGCAGCATGGAAATAAGGGTCACTATTAGATTGTACATCAGTTGCGCCTGTAATACCTGCATAACCCATTATGGTCGAACCACTACCTGGCTCCATTTGAGCACCAGTTCCCTCATTGCTGAAAGTAAACGTATGGTTTCCACCAAATTGGTGGCCCATTTCATGTGCTACATAATCAACATCAAAAGGATCTCCCTCGGGAGTCGTTAAAGAAGTCCATCCACTACCCTTTTGACCATTAACACATACACAACCTATACAACCCGCATTACCATTATTTTGAAGGTTTGCAAATAAGTGACCTATATCATAGTTAGCTTCTCCTATAACACTTGTTAAAGTATTTTGTAGTTGAGAATTATAGTTACTAGTAGTATTTCCATAGGGATCACTTGAAGTGCTGGTATAAATAACATCATCAGTATTTGCAATTAAAACCATAGTGACATTAAAATCAGTCTCATAGATCCCATTTACACGAGTCATAGTAGTATTAATTGCCGCAAGCGCTTGCGCTTTTGTCCCACCATGATATTGGGTATACTCTCCAGTAGCTGAAACCACCAATCTATATGTTCTTAAAATGGAATCGTCTGCATTTTTCATTACTGCACCAGAACTTATAGAGTTATTTAGACGTTCTGTTACTTGGCATTCAAAATCATTATTAAAATCAATTCTATTTCGTCTATTAAAAACGATATAGTTGTTTGAGTTACGATCTACAGGTTCAATAAAGGTACTTGGACCGTTACCTGACAAGATCATACCATTAAATCCTTGTGGTGTAAGGCTAAATCGTATCCTTGATGATGCGTCATCAACTCCTTGACCTACATAAGACCTTATATCAGGATATCTTGACTGTAAATCAGGATCCATAACTGAGGCCTCCATGATTGCAAATCGCTCTAATTTGCCTTCAGAATTTGGAAAGGATAATACAACATTTGAACTATTACGAGAATAATTCCTATCTGGTGCATTAACCAATGCTTGCCTTAAGGACTGAGCATCTAAACTAAAAGTTTGATAAGATTTTAATGATTGATGACTTGATTTTGTGATCGTGTTTGAGCTTAAATTCTGTTGTTGCCAAAACACCTTTGATTGTGACCACACGAGGGAGGTACTCATCGCGAAGATGAATAAAAGTAATTTTACTTTCATAATGGTTAGGGTTTATAAATTTATTAATAGCATTCCGTTTCAAATTAGGAATTTTTTTTTACCCCTCAACAATTAAAAATAAATTTTAAGCCTATATTATTAATAATTGCGGAAAAACCGTAATGGTATGTCAGTTTTTACTTTCATATAATAAAAAATGGCCTAAATTGTAGTTTAGGCCATTTCAAGTTATTGCTAACTTACAACTATTTGATTATCAATTTTTTAGAAATAGTTGTTGTTTCGTTCTGCAATTTAACCAAATAAACTCCACTCATAAATCCAGCTGTATTAACCGTATTTATTGAGTTATTGGTCTCCAATGCTTTGCTAAGAATTTCTCTACCTTGTATATCATAAAGCGTTAGTATAGCTTTTTGGTTTAATTGACCTTTTATAATGATTCTCTCTAGGTCATTATCATTATATATATGTACATGATCCAATGATGCTTCATTAGCAGATAACACATTTGAATTAAATCTAAGATAAAATCTACCAATATCAGACATATTAGTGTCTGCTGTAAATGTATATTCAGCATTATTTAAAAGAGTAAATGTGTTTTCTTGAGTATCCTCTAAAAATATGTCAAATGACGCACTTGATGAAGTCATTCTTATTGTCGCTTGCTCACCTTGATTAAGATTTAATCCTACAGGAATTATGGCATTATTAGTTACGTCGCTAAATGCGATTGATTGTACAGCCATATCAGTTCCTTGATTATTGTCAACTAACTCCGTGTAAATTGAGAAGTTAGATGGGGCACCGCCAAAATGTTCAGCATCATAACCCAAATCAAGACCTGTAGTTGCATTATCGGTAAAATATAACTCTGTCTCAAAAGCATCATTGCTCTTTTCAATTTCAAAAACTGAGTTTGCAATTGTAGTAGCGTTATTACGACCTGCAATAAAATCATCTGAATTACCAGTGGACCTCATTGTTGAATTAAAAGTTATATTAACGTTTGATCCCGTTCTTGCCGACACAAAAAATCCTTGACCTGGTGCAATCAATGTACCTGGATTAGCATCAGAATATGCTAAATTCCATATTGCCCAATTACTTCCATTAGAATCGTCAGCATCATAACCATACACCGCAGCACTAAGTGGATCTAGCTCAGATATGTTTGCAGTTAAAAAATCAGACAGTTTTATATATGATGTATAAGGATTACCAATTAAATTCCATTGTGTATAAGTTGTACCTGTTCGCTCAATTGGCACTACAAGATTGCTAGTAGTAACTGCACCTGTAAATTCAAATGTACCATCATCAGTAGAAGCTGCTCGATAACCTTTACCTGCATCCAAAATTGCAGTTTCCGTATTGGAGTATACCATATACTGGTTTGATGGTTTTTCAAAATCACCAAATAAGAACAACGTCTGGGTGCCATTTGTAAATACATTGTTATTGTTTAATAAGAAATCTACAAATGACTCTCCACTTACAGGAGGTGCAATTAAATCGTTGTCATTTGTATTGGAATTTACATGACGATTATATTTAACATCTCCAATTACATTACCCGTTACTAATAAACTAGAAAACTCATTAGAATCTGAATTTAAAACTAAATCACCGTTTGTCGATACATTACCGTTTACGGTAATTGCATTTGCTTTATTTAAATTTAAAGTTGCGCCAGTATTTACTGTTAAATCGTTTACTTCAAAATTAGAATTTGCATTAAATGTACCATCCAGTATTAGAGCGTTAAAAGATCCTGTGGTTCCATCTGGTGCATTTGGATACCATGTGCTATTGGTAAATAACATACCATCATAAAGGTATAAACTGTAGTCTTCTACTTCACCATAACTAAAATCCTCACAGGGATCGGTTTGTAAAGAGCCTGATCCATTAATATACTTCATTATCACTCTCATAGTTGTATTGCCTGTAACTGCGCCAGAAGGGACAGTAAAGGTACCTGAGATTGGCGTATTTTGGTTTGCGCCATCCTCCAATATCTTTTCTGAACTATCAAATACTCCGTTTTTATTAAAATCTATCCAAACTGAGACAGCTTCATTATAAACGTTGTTCCAGAATTTTGAAACTGATATACTATTCCCTGTACTTCCTACTTGTAAAGGGTCAAAGATATAAGATCCAGTAAAGTCCGAATAACCCGAAGATGTTCCACTACCGGAAGGAGAAGTGTCATTTGTAATTGAATTAACAGTAACACCTCCAATATATTCATCAGCAATACTTCCGCCACTTGCCGTACAATAGGTTAAATCTGTGGTTGTAAAGTTTTCAGAAGCTGTATAAGCTGAAGTTGCCGTAGTACATCTCGTTCTTACCTGCACTTCATAGTCTGTAGTAGGAGTTAATCCACTCAATGCATAGCTTGGAGAAACCAAGTCTGTAACCTCTGTCCAAGTAGAAGATAAAACTTCTTTATATCTAATATCATATGTAGCTGAAGGTATATTGTCCCAAGCTACATTAGCACTTGAATCCGTAATCCCACTAACAGCTAATCCTGTTGGAACAGTTGTAACACATGGAATTTGAATACTGATAATTTTAAAATCATCTATATAATAACCATCATTTGTTGTTGTATAACTCTCGTTAACATTAAGCGCATCCGTTCTAAAATTAAATCTAATTTTCACATTATTAGAACTGAGTAATGATGCATAATTACCGTCTATAGTAATTTCTTCCATCACCCAATTATCCATGCGATCTCCATCATAAACTTCTCCTGAACTATTTGCTTGAAAATTAGCATATGAAGAACTTTTGTTGTCATGGCTTGTGGTTGCACTTGTAGCATTTGGTTTTGTATAATTTCCTTTTAAAGAAACCCAATTGGTACCTCCATCTGGAGAGCCAAGGACCTCAACAAAATCATAATTACGTTCAATGTCCCATTTAGTGTAAAATTGAATCACAACTTCAGAAGAGCTAGAAAAATCATAGCTTGCCTTAGTAGTTAATCTTTTGGTTGCGTTACTAGAGTGTGTTCCTGTATATATAGCATCATTCCCAGAATATGCATCGGTAGATGTTTCTGTCCAACCATTCGTCTGATCCCATTCATCAGTTAAATTTTCAGTATCAGAATTATGACTTAAAAGTACTGTTGGTTGGTAATACTTTTCGTAATTCGCTTCATAAATAATACCATCATCATTTGAGAACTTTACGTTGTATTCAATTTTATCATTCGCCTGGATTGTTGGATCTAAATCCATGGTTGCTGTAACTTCAGTCTGATTTCTGAAGGTATTCGCGACAGGTGTAGTATTAATATCTATTCCTGTAACAGTTCCTGGTGATGTAATGTTTAATATGTTAGAAGAAATTGGTGTTACCGTAACAGTAAATCCACTTTGTGTTTGACCAATTCTTTCAATACCAAAATCCAATGGGACATTAGAAGTCGTTGTGATATCACTTTGCGTTAAATCATGAAGTTTAGCATACTTACCACCATAATAGGCAGTTGCTAATGAAATACGCATAGATCTTTTTGCAATAGGAACAATTGACGATCTTGCTGGCCAGAAGCCTTCTCCTCCATGTTCTGGAGTCGTGGCAATAATTGCCTGACTTAGTCCGGTAGAACCATTATTATCTGGCTCACCACCCATCATCCAATCATCTGGCAAACCGTTGGACTCATAAAATATAGTTGCTCCGTATAAATAACGGTTATATCTGGTCATTTCTTCATGCCATCTATAATATTCGTCTTCTCTATCTGTATTGGCACTAGGATCTCCACCATAAGGGTGAGGAACAGAATTTGCATATGAGTGATTCCATACTGCTGATTTAAAGTTTCTACTTTCAATAAAATCTACCATTATCTGTGTCTCTGGCTCAGATTCTGCAGAAGGCCCTCTATAAGTTCCACTACTAGTAGTACCACTTGAACCAACATTGTTAAGGCCAAAATAATAATCAAAGTTTCTGTTTAAATCTACTCCTCTATTTGGGTCTATTGTACCATTGGATAATGGTCTTAAATTCTTACGCTGCATTCCGCCACCACTTGGATTAGTTTCTTCGTTATATCTTAAACCGTCTGGATTTACTACAGGAACAAAGTATAATTCATTATTATCAACTAATTCTTTGATTCCAGGATCTGTATTGTAGTTCTCAATAATATACCACATAAAGTAAATATTATTCATCAATGCACTCAACTCTCTTGAATGAATCATTGATGTATATAATATTTGTGGCTTTGTCCCTTCTGGTGTAGAGCTCTCATTACCAGTTATACGAATGTAATAAATGGATTGTGGATTCCATCTCGTTGATCCTGTCCCAGAATATGTTGAAGGTCCGTTATTATGCTGATTTGTATAATTGTCCGTAGGATTTCCCCATGTTTTTTGCCCAGAGGAAGACGCATCTGATTTTACTGAAACTATATTTAAACCATTAGTTTGAGAATAGTTACGCATCGCATCCAGTTGTGCTTCAACTTCACTTATTGTTAAACAACCTCCCATAGTAAGTGTATTAACATCAGGAAAATTCTGTGGTTCAACAAAGTCTATTTCATCTTCACCTGTGTACTGAATTATATTGTCCATGACAATACTTGAAACTGAAGATTTTGAAATAGAAGTCCGAGATTTTGTTTTTGGCTTGAAACTAGATTTACCTGAGATCATATCCTGTTCTGCCCTTTGAACATAGAATTCTGAGATGTCATCTATCTGTAATTCATAGTTTACATTTATACTGTTTAATTTGTTCAGTGCAGTTTCAGAAAGTTCTAAAATTAAGGACTCTCCTTCATGCTTCGCACCACAACTCAAATCGATACCTTGGGCACCTATTGAATTAATTAATTGTTGATTAGGGTTAGAAATTTTTATTCGAGAATACTTCTCTTGAGAGTAAGAAGATTGAAGCGCTAATAAAAGCACCAACATTAAGTAGGTAAAATTTCTCATTAGTTTGGGGTTTGTAATGAAATTATTAGGAGGCTAATATATACTATTTTTTGAATTTTTATCCATAAAACGCATATTTATTCGATGAAATGCAATGTAATAAAATTTTTGTTTTCATAATGTATTGTTTTTTAACCTTTTATGAAATTCTAAAAAATCTTGGATTTTGATCATATTCGTGTCAATTTCAACAAATCTCTTCTGTATATTTACTTTTAATTATGTCAAACACGCCAATAATTGAAGTTTCTAACTTGTCAGTCTCTATTTTTAGCAAGAATAAAGAGGTTTCAATACTTAATAACATAAGCTTTACGGTTAAAGCAAATTCTATTACTGCAGTAGTTGGTGAATCTGGGTCTGGAAAATCAATTACCTCACTTTCAATCATGGGTTTGTTACCAAAGACAATTTCCAAAAACACTTCTGGATCAATAAAATTTAATGGAAATGAACTAACTGGGTTAAATGATAAAGAAATTCAAAATGTCAGAGGTAATGAAATCGCAATGATTTTTCAAGAACCTATGAGTTCACTAAACCCATCTATGCGATGTGGTAAACAAGTTTTAGAAATTATACAACGACATACTAAACTCAGTAAGTCAGAAATTAAAGAAGAAGTCATATCTCTATTTCAGAAAGTTAAACTTCCTCAACCAGAAAGGATTTATAAAGCTTATCCGCATGAAATTTCAGGTGGTCAAAAACAACGCGTAATGATAGCTATGGCTATAGCTTGTAACCCAAAGTTATTAATAGCAGATGAGCCTACAACCGCATTAGATGTTACCGTCCAAAAAGATATACTTGAGCTTCTAAAAACTATCCAAAAGGAAACCAAAATGAGTATATTATTCATATCTCATGACTTATCATTGGTTTCTGAATTTGCAGATGAAGTCATTGTAATGTATAAAGGTAAAATTGTAGAAATAGGGAATACAAAAACAATCTTTAAATCACCTAAACATAATTATACCAAAGCTTTAATTGGCGCAAGGCCATCTACCGAAAAGCGGTTTAAAAAATTGCCAACTATTACTGACTTTATGGATAATAATATTGATAAAGAAGTGATTACAGATTCTCAACGCCAAGAACAACATAAGATATTATATAGTCAGGCTCCTATCCTAGAAATCATAAACTTGGAAAAGGAATATTATTCAAAAGCTGGATGGTTTAATAAGCCTAATGCCTTTAAAGCTGTTAACGATGTAAGTTTTAAAGTTTTTCCTGGAGAAACAATAGGTTTAGTTGGTGAGTCTGGTTGCGGTAAATCTACCTTAGGTAACGCAATACTTCAATTAGACAAAGCTACCTCTGGTACTATAAAATACAATGGAAAAGACATAACCAATTTAAGCAAGCAACAATTAAGGAAGTTAAGAAGAGAAATACAGATTATTTTTCAAGACCCATTTGCTTCACTGAATCCTAGAATTATGGTTGGTGATGCTATTATAGAGCCAATGGTAGTTCATAATATAGGGGCTGATCATTCAGCAAGAAAAAAGAAGGTATTCGAAATTTTAAGTGCCGTTGGTCTTGATGAATCTAGCTATTATAAATACCCTCACGAATTTTCTGGTGGCCAACGCCAACGCATTGGGATTGCAAGAACTATTGCATTGGAACCAAAATTAATTGTTTGCGATGAATCCGTTTCTGCATTGGATATATCAGTTCAAGCCCAAGTATTAAATTTACTTAATAACTTAAAGGATCAGTTTCAATTTACATATATATTTATCTCACACGATTTGGCCGTAGTGAAATATATGGCTGATCAACTTTTAGTAATGAATGCAGGTAAAATTGAAGAAAATGGTGATGCAGATGAAATTTTTAATAATCCTAAAAAAGACTACACAAAAAATTTAATAGATTCTATTCCTAAGGGAATTATAAAATAAATAGGTCTAAATAAAAATTTTCATGCTAATTCCTTTCGGTTATAGCATGAAAATTTTCTTTGTTAATTTTAAAACATTAGAGACTAACCTCATAGTGTTTTTAAAATTGGAAAACATGTAGTTTTCGGTTAAAGTAGGTTCTGGTAGATTATTTTTTTTCATAAGTTAAATTCATGATAAATTTGGGGCAAATCATAAATTAAGTTTATGGTAAACTTGGTTATTATTATTTGGGACTGCTAATATGAAACTAATTTTTAGAATATCAGTTTAAATACATTATTAATCGATAAAATACACTGTATTTTAACATTTTAAGAGGTTGTTGAGGATATTTCTTACATATTAATAATGAAACACATTGATTCTATACTACGGTTTTAACTCTAAATTCTATAGCACCATTTCAGGTACTTCACCTTCAACTATTAATTTTCCTTCTGTTGCGTCTTCTATCTGTTCCACTGAAACACCAGGCGCTCTTTCTAAAAGTTTAAAGCCTTCTGGCGTTACTTCAATTACTGCCAAATTTGTAACAATTTTTTTCACGCATCCCACTCCAGTCAATGGCAATGTACATCGCTTTAATAGTTTTGAGGCTCCTGCCCTATTTGTGTGCATCATTGCAACAATAATATTTTCAGCACTCGCTACTAAATCCATAGCACCACCCATGCCTTTAACCATTTTGCCTGGTATTTTCCAATTGGCTATGTCACCATTTTCTGCAACTTCCATTGCTCCAAGTATAGTAAGGTCAACGTGCTTTCCTCTAATCATTGAAAAACTCATGGCAGAATCAAAGAAACTAGCACCTGGTAAGGTTGTAATGGTTTGCTTACCAGCATTAATTATATCAGGATCTTCCTCTCCCTCAAACGGAAATGGTCCCATGCCAAGAACTCCGTTCTCACTTTGAAATTCAACTTCAATATCGTCTCTAACAAAATTGGCTACCAATGTAGGTATCCCAATACCCAAATTAACATAGTACCCATTTTTAACTTCTTTAGCAATTCGCTTGGCTATTCCATTCTTATCTAACATATCAATTGCGTTGTCTTACAGTTCGTTGTTCAATGCGTTTCTCATACAGTGCTCCTTGAAAAATTCTTTGGACAAAAATTCCTGGTATGTGTATTTGGTTTGGGTCTAACTCTCCTGCAGGAACTAATTCTTCCACCTCTGCTACAGTAATTTTTGCGGCACCACAGATATTAGGGTTAAAGTTTCTTGCTGTTCCCTTAAAAATTAAATTCCCAGCTGTATCACCTTTCCAAGCTTTCACAAAACCGAAATCAGCTTTAAAGGCGTATTCCAATACATGCATTTTACCATCAAATTCTCTTACTTCCTTCCCTTCAGCTACTTCAGTGCCATATCCCGCAGGTGTATAAAATGCAGGAAATCCAGCTTGTGCAGCCCTACACCTTTCTGCAAGAGTTCCTTGTGGTATAAGTTCAACCTCTAATTCCCCAGAAAGCATTTGGCGCTCAAACTCATCATTTTCTCCTACATAAGAAGATATCATCTTGTCAATTTGCTTTTGTTGAAGAAGAAGTCCTAAACCAAAATCATCAACACCTGCATTGTTTGAAATACATGTTAAGCCTTTTACATTAAGTTTAACTAGTTGAGCAATGGAATTCTCTGGTATTCCCGAAAGACCAAATCCACCTAAAATCAAGGTCATATTGTCTGAAACACCCTCTAAGGCTTCAATAACACCAGGTACTTTTTTGTTAATCATGAAACATATTTTTATTACATGAAAATTACAAAACTACGGTCTATTTTCACAGAAAAAAGAAACTAAAAAAAGATGAAAACGGTTTAAAAATCTGAGAAGTCTTCTATATCATCTTCTAGGTCTGTATCTTCAGGTTGGTCGTTCTTGGATACAACAGAACAATCCACATTTATAGACAATTCGGATGGTTTTTCAAATTCATCCTTAGAAACATTTAGAGATTCATCCGCATAGCAGGCCTTCATATATAATCCCCATATTGGTAATGCCATTGAAGCCCCTTGACCATAAGTGATCGTTTTAAAATGTGCAGCTCTATCTTCTGCACCTACCCAAACACCTGTTACTAAATTTGGAACCATGCCCATAAACCAGCCGTCACTATGATTTTGAGTGGTACCTGTTTTACCTGCAATTGGGTTTGAAAATTCATAAGGATAACCTGTTATTATCTCTCTGTATTCTGCTCGCCATTTATCATAACCTTTTGTCCTAAGACGTGTGCCAGATCCTCCTTGAGTCACCCCTTCCATTAAGTTTACAGTTACATATGCAACTTCTTCACTCAAAACGTCCTTACTCTCTGGTGTGAACTGATAAAGTACAGTGCCATTTTTATCCTCAATTCTAGTTACCATAACGGGTCTATTATAAACACCTTTATTAGCAAAGGTCGAGTATGCAGCCACCATTTCATAAACACTAATATCTGGTGTTCCTAATGCAATTGCTGGAACAGGTAAAATCTCTTGCTCAACCCCAAGTTTCTTAGCCATCTCAACAACAGGCTGAGGACCAATTTCATTCATAAGTCTTGCAGTTACAGTATTTGTAGAAGTTGCCAAAGCATCCTTTAATGTTTGTACACCTGAATAATTACCATTGTCATTTTCAACAGTCCATGGTTCAGGATTACCATATTTCTCTGCCTCAATTGTAATTGGTGATCTAGGAAATGAATCACATGGTGAAATTTGCAATTGGTCTATAGCAGTAGCATAAACAAAGGGTTTAAATGTTGAGCCTACTTGACGTTTTCCTTGCTTAACCATGTCATATTTAAAATGCCTGTAATCCATACCGCCTACCCATGCTTTAACATGACCAGTTTGCGGATCCATAGACATCATTCCTGGTCTTAGAAAAGATTTATAATATCTCATAGAATCAATAGGCTTCATAATAGTATCTACTTCTCCAGGTTTTCCATCAATCCATTTAAAAACAGTCATTTCTAAAGGTTCATAAAACGAAGCTTCTATTTCTTTGTCTGATTTGCCTTGTTTCTTTAGAATTCTCCAACGTTCTCCTCTACGCATACCATCTCGTAGTAACTTGTCTATTTCTGATTTATCTAACTCCAAAAATGGTGCTGTTGGATTTCTCTTAGGTGTATTCTGATTATCAAACTCAGCTTGTAAACGCGGCATGTGTAATTCAACAGCCTTCTCGGCGTGCGTTTGCATTCGTGAATCTATAGTGGTAAACACCTTTAGACCATCACGGTATAAATCGTACTTACTACCATCTGGTTTACGGTTCTTTTTATCATTCGCCCAATCCTTCATAAATGATCTCAAGTACTCCCTAAAATAAGTTGCAATTCCTTCTCTATGAGATTCTGGCGTATAGTTTAAATCTAATTCCGTTGCTTGTAATGAATCTTTGACCTCTTCAGAAATAAACTCATATTTATGAAGTTGCGCTAAAACTACATTTCTTCTGTTTTTAACACCAACTGGATTCCTTCGTGGGTTATAAAGTGAAGAATTCTTGAACATACCCACTAACATGGCTGATTCTTTTAAGTCAAGATCTTGAGGTTCTTTTCCGAAATAGATTCTTGAAGCTGAACGAATACCATCACCATTATTTCCAAAATCATATATATTAAAATATTGTGCTATAATTTCTTCTTTGGTGTATTGTCGCTCTAGTCTTATTGCAATAATCCACTCTCTTACTTTTTGTAGCGCACGTTCAATTCTGTTTTTTGAAACTTGATCGGTAAACAGTTGTTTTGCCAATTGCTGGGAAATTGTACTTGCTCCACCTCCAGTACCAGCCTTAAATATAGCTCTTAAGGTACCTCTACCATCAATACCAGAATGATCATAAAATCTAATATCTTCTGTTGCTATTAAAGCATCTACCAGATGCTTAGGTAAATTCTCATATCCTACTGGTGTTCTATTATCATTAAAATAAAACTTTCCTAAAGTTTTACCATCTGAAGAAATAATTTCTGTTGCTAGGTTTGTTTCTGGGTTTTCTAATCTAGTGTGATCTGGCATTTCACCAAGCGCTCCCCATGAAGCTAAAAGAAACAATAAAATAAATGCCAGTATACCACTCGCAAATAATATCCAAAACCAGCGAATGTATTTTGAAAAGTCAACAGCTTTTGCTTTGTTAGTTGTCTCTTTCTTTTTTGCCATAATAATCTATTTTAAAGCATTTTCTACTCTAAATCCTATATCAGTAATTCCTTCGAGATTAGTAACTCCATTTACACTACCATTCTCTCTCATTGCATGTTGAATATCTACCTTGTATTCTCCTTCTTCCGTGAATATGAATTGCTGATCATACCCTTTATACCAAAGTTTGTTTTCCTTAATATCGGTAAAACCTGTACCTAATAATTCTCCATTAGGTTTTGCCATTTTATACTCTAATGTATCTTTTAGTGTTTTTCCGTTAGGGTAATTTAACTCAACTATTAAATACAGATTGCTAAACTTATAATCATTTGTATTCCTTACATTAACAAATAGGTTGTAACTATTTATTGTATCTGGGGCTTGCATTGTGAAACTTGCTAAGGAATCCTTGTGCCATTGATTTGGAACTGGCTTATAAACGTCATAAACCGCATTAGAATCACAACCTATGCATAAAAAACAAACTACAACTAATAAGACATTACGAATTCTTTTTTGCATTTGTATTTTGGTTTCTATTTCGGTTTCGATTTCGTTTCTTCCTATTGTTTTTACGTTTCCTTTTTGATTTTGGATTATCGAAACGCGTTAAACTATCTTGACCAACAACGTTTTCAAACTCATTTTTAGTGTCTTGGATATGATCTGCTGCATATTCCTCAAGACTAGCAACTTTTATTTTTTTCTTGTTTTTCTCAATTATTTCATTGGCCTGATCCGTAGTTATAACATGCCAATTCATCCACTCTCCTTCGTAAGCATACCACATTAATCCTTTGAAAATATCTGTTTTTTGGCAAACGGCTGTACCTTTTTCGGTATAAAGCTTTGTGTCATTTTTAGGAAATGATTTTAAAGCATCTAAATAAGCATCTAGTTCATAGTTAAGACAGCATTTTAGCTTTCCACATTGTCCTGCCAATTTCAAGGGGTTTAATGACAACTGCTGGTACCTTGCGGCTGAAGTGCTCACTGATCTAAAATCCGTTAACCAAGTAGAACAACACAATTCGCGCCCACAAGAACCTATACCACCAAGTCTAGCAGCTTCCTGCCTAAATCCTACCTGACGCATTTCTATACGCGTTCTAAATTCACGTGCAAATACCTTTATTAATTCTCTGAAATCCACACGTTCTTCTGCAGTATAGTAAAACGTTGCTTTACTTCCATCACCTTGGTACTCTATATCAGAAATCTTCATTTTAAGGTTAAGGTCTATAGCAAACTGACGTGCCTTAACTTTCATTGGCTCTTCCTTGTCTCTAGATGCAGACCAAACATCAATGTCTTTTTGGGTAGCCTTTCGGTAGATTTTTAAAACAGACTCATCGTCATTAATGTCTACTTTTTTACGCTTCATTTGTACTCTAACCAATTCACCAGTTAGAGTTACCATACCAACATCGTGACCTGACTTAGCCTGAGTAGCCACAATATCTCCAATACTTAATGTGAGATTTTCAGTGTTTTTGAAATATTGTTTTCTGCCATTTTTAAAACGAACTTCTACACCTTTAAAGGGTTCTTGTCCGTTGGGCAATGACATATTAGACAACCAATCAAAAACAGTAAGTTTATTGCAGCTGTCTGTACCGCAAGTTCCATTGTTTCTGCATCCTTTTGGTTGACCGTCTTTACCAGTTGAGCAACTGTTACAAGCCATAAAAAATAATATATCTTAAGTCTAGATTTAAAACCTAGATGGAGGATTCATAATTAAAAAGTAAAGATAGTATTATTTATTTAGTAAATTAGAAGTGATATTCTCCTTATTTCTAATTGAGTAGTGGACGCATTTTTAATAAATGCTCACATTTTTTTGACCTTACGATGTAATAAAAATCAACCACTATAGATATGAAAACAATTATTACTTTTTTAAGCTTGGTAATAGGATTAACATTTTGTTTTTCCCAGAGCCCTTTACAAGAACCTAATGGAGGTGAATACATTTTTAATCCACCACAGGAATCCTGCCTAACTGACCAACAACGTACATTAATCGAACAAGAGACTTCTAGTGGAATTGCACTCCTAAAATCTCAAAATAGATTAGCCTACAATGAGGCTAACAGAGGTACACATCCTTTATTCATTTGGCCAGTACAAAAATCTAGTTCGTCATCATACAATGAAATCTATGGTGTTTCAAACTATGTAGACCATAATACTTCATTTCCTGATCAGCTTACAGATTATAACTGCGGTGCCAGATCGTATGATACTACTAATGGCTATAACCATCAAGGCCTTGACGTTTATTCATGGCCGTTCGGGTGGTATTTGATGGATAATGATGAGGTTGAAATTATTGCTGGAGCACCTGGTCAAATCATTGCAAAAAACGATGGGAATTTTGATCGTAGCTGTGACTTTAGCACCACGACGCCTTGGAATGCTGTTTATATTCAACATAGCGATGGTAGTATTGCTTGGTATGGTCATCTAAAGAACGGTTCATTAACCTCAAAAAATATTGGCGATATGGTTAGTGAAGGCGAATTTTTGGGCGTTATGGGTAGTTCTGGTGTATCCACTGGCCCGCACTTGCATTTTGAGGTTTACACAGATGCTAATTACACTCAATTGGTAGATCCATACGCTGGCACTTGCAATACCATGAATACTGAATCTTGGTGGCAAACTCAGAGACCATATAATAGTCCGGGCATCAATGCTGTTATAACTCACTCAGCTCCGCCAGTTTTTAACGCATGCCCAACAACAGAAACTACAAACGAAAGTGATAGTTTTGATAATGCTGATAACATTTACTTTGCTTTTTACCTGAGGGACCAAGTTGCTGGTTCTTCAATTAATCTAAAAATAACTAGGCCTGATAATTCAACTTTGTATAATTGGAATTTTGATTTAAACAACGATTTTTATTCATCTTACTTCTACTGGAATTTTAGTGGTGTGTTTGCAATGAGTGGTGAATGGACTTGGGAGGCTACATATTTTGGAGAAACAGTTTCTCATTCCTTTAACGTCGGTTCATTAAGCATTGATGAAGATTCTTCAGAAAGCACCTCAATATATCCAAACCCAGCAACTGATGTTTTGCAAATTGACACTAATACAATCATTACAAATGCTAATATTATTGACGTTACAGGAAAGTCTATTTTAGCTATAAGCAATCAAAATTCAGTTGGCATTAAAAGTATAGACCTGTCAAATATTGCCAAAGGGATGTACTTCTTGACGTTAAAAGGAGAATCTGGAGAAACCAAAATACATAGGTTTATTAAAAACTAATATTAAAAAAGGCTCTTTTTCAAGAGCCTTTTTTTATTGTGGTTTTAATGTATCAAAAATATTTCTCAAGTCCTTTTTAAAAGGCAGATGATCTGCCCTTCCCTTTTTGAAGATATCATTACTGTTGCCTTGTCCTTTTCGCATTGCTTTTTGCTCTTCATATGGCAGTTTAATAATCTCTTGACAGTTTGTTGAACAGCAATTGTCCATTTTTTCTTTGCACTCATCACATTGAATAAATAATAAATGACAACCCTCGTTCGCACAATTTGTATGCAAATCAGCTGGTTTGCCACATTGATGACAATTTGCTATTACGTCATTACTTATTCGCTCTGATCGACGTTGGTCAAAGACAAAATTTTTACCAATAAACTTGTTGTCTAAACCTTTAGATTCAACCTGTCTGGCATAATTAATAATACCTCCTTCTAACTGATAAACATTTTTAAATCCCTTGTGCTTATAGTAGGCACTGGCCTTTTCACATCTAATTCCACCTGTACAATACATTACAAGCTTTTTGTCCTCCTTGTGTTCTTTTAAATCTTCTTCTATTAGGTCTAAGGACTCTCTAAACGTATCTACATCTGGAGTTACGGCATTTTTAAAATGGCCTATTTCACTTTCGTAGTGATTTCGCATATCTACCAATACCGTATCTGGATCTTCAATAAGCTCATTAAACTGCTCCGCATCTACATGTATTCCTTTATTTGTTACATCAAAGGAATCATCGTTTAAACCATCTGCTACAATTTTATGACGCACTTTTACCTTTAGTTTTAAAAAGGCAAAATTATCGTGCTCAATAGCAATGTTCAATCTTACATTTTCTAAAAAAGAAATGGTGTCAAGGTGGTTTTTAAACGCTTCAAAATTTTCTGCTGGCACAGAAAGTTGGGCATTTATACCTTCATTTGCGACATAAATTCTGCCTAGGACATCAAATTGGTCCCACGCTAAGAACAAGTGGTTTCTAAAAATTTCTGGATTGCCAATTTTGGCGTACTTATAGAAAGAGATTGTTAAGCGTTCTTTTCCCGCTTTTTCAATTAACTCCGCTCTTTCCTTAGCACTTAAGTTATTGTACAGTTGCATGCTATACTAATGTTTTAAGGTTAAAGAATAAAGCACAAAGGTAATTTTTTTCACTTAACGGCATTAAAAAAGCACCTTAAAAGTATTAAAGTGCTTTCCTTAGATTAACTAACTATAACTAAAACTAATTAAAAAGGTTAATCTACATCGGCTATCAGCTACCGTCTCAATACAGTAGCTGAAACACCTAATGCTTTGCTAACTTGGTTTATTTAAAAAGTAGAAAATTTTAAAAGACTTATCTCAACTTTTTAAAAGGCTTTCATAGCAATTATTTCCTTTTTCATTTAGTAGATGTAAAAAGTGTAAAATGGTTGCGTCATAAAATTGAAATAATTAAAATAAGTGGTATTTTTGATGTTCAATTAATTAAGAAAAACGTTTAGATGAGTAGTGAAAAAGACGCAAAATTAAAAGCGCTAAAACTAACTTTAGATAAGTTAGACAAAGCTTATGGCAAGGGTACTGTAATGAAAATGAGTGATCAGGCAATAGAGGATGTAGATGCCATTTCTTCTGGTTCACTAGGATTGGATATTGCATTGGGTGTAGGAGGTTATCCAAGAGGAAGAGTAATTGAAATTTATGGCCCAGAATCATCTGGTAAAACTACACTAACGTTACATGCTATCGCTGAAGCGCAAAAAGCAGGTGGAATTGCAGCCTTTATTGATGCAGAACATGCTTTTGATCGTTTTTATGCAGAAAAATTAGGTGTTGATTTAGAAAACCTTATCATATCTCAACCAGATAATGGTGAGCAAGCATTAGAGATTGCAGATAATCTTGTGCGTTCTGGTGCAATTGATATTGTAGTAATTGATTCCGTTGCCGCACTTACACCAAAGAGTGAGATTGAAGGTGAAATGGGAGACTCAAAAATGGGATTACATGCGCGTTTAATGTCTCAGGCTTTAAGAAAGCTTACGGCATCAATTAGTAAAACAAACTGTACAATGATCTTCATTAACCAATTACGTGAAAAAATTGGTGTAATGTTTGGTAACCCTGAAACGACTACAGGTGGAAATGCACTGAAGTTTTATGCTTCTGTACGTTTAGATATAAGACGTTCTACACAAATAAAAGACAGCAACAGTAATGTTATGGGTAATAAAACCCGTGTTAAGGTTGTAAAAAATAAGGTTGCGCCTCCATTTAGAACTGCTGAATTTGATATAATGTATGGCGAAGGAATTTCTAAAGTTGGTGAAGTACTAGATTTAGCGGTAGAACATGACATTGTGAAGAAGAGTGGATCATGGTTTAGCTACGAAGACACTAAACTTGGCCAAGGAAGAGATGCTGTAAAATCTCTGATAAAAGATAATCCGGATTTAATGGATGAACTAGAAGAAAAAGTGAGGGCGCTCATTAATGATTCTAAGTAATATTTTAAAATCCTGAAAAATTTCAGGATTTTTTTGTTTTAGGACGCAACCCTTTTAGGTTTTTTGCATCTACTGTATGTAATTGATTAAAATTATTTATGAAAAGGTTTGGTTTAATAGCTGTGATACTGTTTTCATTTTTGTGCTCATGTAGTCTTGAGGATGAAGATGAACCGTCTTACTACCTTGAAGTAATGCCAATTGATTCTGTAGAAATGCCAGAGGAATTTGTGTATGGTGAGACCTATGACATTCTATTAACCTATACGCGCCCTACATTTTGTTATGCGTTTAATAATTTTGCCTACGATATTGATGGGCATGAGAGAACCATAGCGGTTGTTAACTCTGTATATACTAATCTTGATTGCGCACAGCAGTCTGGAGAAGTAACTGTAAGTTTTGAATTTTCTGTAACAGGAACCGAAACCTACATATTTAAATTTTATCAGGGCAAAGATAGTAACGGACAAGACCAGTACTATTTGGTAGAAGTACCAGTAGTACAATAATTATTAATTAATTACCGAAAAAATGTGAGTTTAGATCAACTCATAAATAATTGTATAAAACAAGATGCTAAAGCACAAAGCCAATTATACAAGCAGTTTGCAAGTAAATTATTTTCGCTTTGTCTTAAGTATTCTAAAAACTATGCTGAAGCAGAGGATAATCTGCATGATGCATTTATAACTGTATTTAGTAAAATAGATCAGTATAATAATAAAGGTTCTTTTGAAGGTTGGTTAAAACGAATTGCGATTAATACATCATTGCAACGCTATAGAGATAGTGCTGGCGTTTTTGACATTGTTAATGAAGAACGAATAGAAGATGTAAGTGTTGATATTAATGATGGTGATGTTAGTATAGATTTTTTATTACAGATTATACAAGAATTGCCAGATCGCTATAGATTGGTTTTTAATTTGTATGTATTAGATGGCTATTCACATGTGGAAATTAGCGAATTGATTAACATTTCAACCGGAACATCAAAATCTAACTTAGCGAGAGCTAGAATGATTTTAAAAGAAAAAATAGAAGATTATAAAGCGAATTTAAATTCGCGATCAATATAAAATGAGTAATAAGAAAAACATAGATAGACTTTTTCAAGAAAAGTTTAAGGATTTTGAAGTTACGCCTAATGATGCGGTTTGGGATCGCATTAGTGAAAGTTTGCCTAATAAAAAGAAGAAGCGCAGAGTAATTATGTTATGGTGGCAAATAGGTGGCGTGGCTGCGGTTATTGCTTTATTATTAACTGTTGGCGTTTCAGTATTCAATAATAACCCAACAGAACATCAAAATACACCTGTAGTAGACGTTGAAATTAAAGGAGAAGAAAATAATTCTGAATCTACAGAAGATGTGTCTGACGATAATACAAACGAGATTATCTCTAAGAAAGAAGAGCTGATTTCTACAGATGAAAATACCTCGAAAGTTGCTGATAATACAAATGAGAACGCTTCGGAATCTTCAAAAGAAGATGCTACTCAAAATACCAAGCAACTAATTAATAATATTACTTCAGATAAACTACAGAAAACTAAGGTTGCTGATAATTCTAACAAGACATCTCAACAACCAGAGAAACCTAATTCTGTCAATGAACTTTTAGATGTTGCAAACAACAAGTCATCAACAAAAGTTGCTTCAAATACTACCGATAATAATAAAGAGCAAATTGATAACTCAAGTGTCATTTCAAATACTGAAATGAAAGATGTTGTTAAAAATGAATTAGAGAAATCTAAAAATGCGGTTGCTGAAAATAACACCAATGAAACCGGCGATAAGTTAAAAGACAATTCAGCTTCAGGTGAGAAAAATGAAGATGCGGTTTCAATATTTGATGAGGTGAACAAACAATCTGTAGAAAATGCTATTGCAGAAAACGATAAAGCCAATAATGAAAAAGAAAAGGATAAGCAAAACAGGTGGAGCATAGCGCCTAATGTTGCACCTGTTTATTTTAGTTCTTTAGGACAAGGCTCTCCTGTGCATAGTCAATTTAACGAAAACTCAAAGAGCAGTGATATTAATATGAGCTATGGTATTGCTGGTTCATACGCAATTACTGACAGGTTAAAAGTTAGAGCAGGTGTTAATAGAGTAAATCTAAATTATACTACAGCAGATGTTATTGGATTTGTTGGTTCTGATGCTGTTTCTAGAGGTGTTAACGCACAATTAAGCAATGTAGATTTAAGTAACGGTGTACAATCTGTTTCCTTGGTTAGTACTTCTATGATTAATAGAGCGACAATGCCAGAGGCATTTAACACTCAATTTGTTGGTGATTTAGATCAAAGGTTTGGTTTTATTGAAGTACCATTTGAGTTAGAGTATAGATTATTAGATTCACGTTTTGGCGTTAACTTTATTGGTGGCTTTAGTACATTCTTCTTAAGTGAAAATGAAATATACGCAGATATCAATGGTAGTTCTACTCTCATTGGTGAGGCAAACAATATTAATAGCACAAGTTTTAGTGCAAACTTTGGATTAGGTTTAGATTATAGCCTGTCCAAAAAATGGAATTTTAATCTTGAACCAACGTTCAAGTATCAACTGAATACATTCAATAATACGTCTGGTAATTTTAGACCATTCTTTATTGGAGTGTATACAGGATTAAGTTTTAAGTTTTAGGTAAATTTAAGTTAGGTTAGGTTATTGCAATACAGAAAGCAATGATGAATGCAATGATGACAAAAGCTACTCATGGTTAGGGTAGCTTTTATGTTTTTAAAGGTTTATGTAACTCGTCCCAAATTATTTTTCTCGACTTTTCATTTAGTGCTTTAGTGTCTTCAATCGTTAAACCTTCTGTAGATAAAAATTCATGGATCCTTGCTCTCATCCTACCAGGACCTCCACTAAAAAAAGTATAAGAAAATCGTTTTTTGTTATCATAAAAGGTCATTGGCACTATTGGGATTTGGTGATTGATAGCCAATCTAAAAGCACCATCTTTAAAACTATCTAATACAACGTGCTCCTCAGGTACTCCTCCTTCAGGGAAAATACAAATGCTCAGCCCTTGTTTTAGTCGCTTCTGGGCCCTCAAAAAAACCGCCTGTCTGCTTTTAGCGCTACTTCTATCTACTAATATA
Source organism: Winogradskyella vincentii (assembly GCF_020166345.1). GTDB lineage: Bacteria > Bacteroidota > Bacteroidia > Flavobacteriales > Flavobacteriaceae > Winogradskyella > Winogradskyella vincentii. The sequence goes on from NZ_JAIUJS010000002.1 coordinate 147,709, forward strand.
CAGGTACGCTTATAGAAAAAACCGAATAGCGGAATTTTAGCCAGTTCCTTTTTCCCCACAAAAACGAACGGATTCTTTACGGATACCAACATTAACATAATATCAACCATTGAGGTATGATTGGCAATAAACATATAACTCTTTTTAGGTTCGGGTTTCTGATTTCTAATAATCTTGTAATTAAAACCCATTCCTATTAGAATAAACTTTGCCCAAAAACGTGCTAGTTTAAAGAAAAATGGATACCACTTTTCTCTCGAAATTGAAATAAGAAGAATTGGAAGCAATAGAATAATTGGCAATGCAACAAGTACATAAAACCACACTCTATAAAAAATCCAAAATGGATACTTTATTATTGCCATAGCTTCAAAACTAATTAAATAGTTCCTTTAAAAAAATTATCTTTGCTCTTCGTTTAACATTTAAAAGAAATCCTGCTAAAACAGGATGTTGACATGGCAAGAATACTAACAGGAATTCAGAGTACAGGAACACCACATTTGGGCAATATTTTAGGCGCTATTATCCCAGCTATTGAAAAAGCTAAGGATGAGGCAAATGACTCCTTTTTGTTTATTGCAGATCTTCATTCTTTAACCCAAATTAAAGATGCTGAAGTATTACGCAGTAACACCTATTCTACAGCGGCAACTTGGTTAGCATTTGGCTTAGATATAGACAGCACTGTATTTTACAGGCAAAGTGATGTGCCTCAGGTTACTGAGCTTGCATGGTATTTAAATTGTTTCTTCCCTTTTAAACGGTTAGAACTTGCCCATAGTTTTAAGGATAAAGCAGATCGATTAGATGATGTAAATGGAGGGCTCTTTACATATCCTATGCTTATGGCGGCAGATATATTGTTGTACGACTCTGATATAATCCCTGTAGGTAAGGACCAGGAGCAACATATAGAAATGACGCGCGATGTTGCATCTCGTTTTCATGCTAAAATGGGTGGCGAAACTTTTGTTTTGCCAAAGGCAGATATTCAAAAGGACACAATGCTTATTCCTGGAACTGATGGTGCAAAAATGAGTAAGAGTAAAAACAACACCATTAATATTTTCTTACCTGAAAAGAAATTGCGAAAGCAAATAATGTCTATTAAAACAGATAGTACACCACTAGAAGACCCTAAAGACTGGTCTACTTGCAACTGTTTTGCTCTTTATAGTATTTTAGCCAACGAAGCTGATGTCACAACTATGAAAGCAAATTACGAAGGTGGTAATTATGGATACGGTCATGCTAAACAAGCGTTGTTTGAACTCATAATTAATCGTTTTGCTGCACCTAGAGAACGGTATACATACTACATGGAAAATCTGAAGGAAATAGATGCGGCTTTGGCAAAAGGTGCCTCTAAAGCTAAAGAAGTGGCAGACTCTGTATTAAAGCGTGTTAGAGAAAAGGTAGGATATTAAGCTATATGAAAAAAGAACTGATAAGTCCTTTACTTACAATCCTAGCCATGATTCTGCTAATTATGTCTAGAATAATGGATGCTCAAAAAATGGATTGGCTGGCATATGCGGCCTTAGTAATTATAATAGCCAGTATTATTTATATAATTAAACTGATAAAATCTTCTAAATGACTTCAAATAATTTACCTGGCAAGGGCCTAATTACACCTTTCAGTTCCATATTCAGCAATAATCCTGCAATTTTATAGCTTGGGATATCACAATCTACTGCGATAACATCTAATAATTCCTTGTCTTTGTCCTTTAAATAATTGTAGATGATTTTCTCATTATCATCTAATTCTACAAATAACTGTTTTTGTACTGTTGGTTTTTCATTAGTATCGAGTTGCCAATTTAATAAATAGGGCACGTCTAAAGGATCGGATAATAAATGTGCTCTCTGCTGTTTTATAAGATTATTACAACCTACACTTTGACTATCTGTTGTTCTTCCTGGTACGGCAAATACATCTCTATTGTATGAGTTGGCAATATCTGCAGTGACTAAACTTCCGCCTTTTTCTGCTGATTCAATAACGATGGTTGCTTCAGACAAGCCAGCTATTATCCTATTACGCTTTAGGAAATTATTTCTATCAAAATTATCCGTACTCCAAAAATCAGTGTAGAACCCACCATGACGTTCAATATCGGCCACATATTTTTTATGAACCTTAGGGTATATCTGATTTAATCCATGAGCTAAGCAACCTATAGTTTGCAAATTGTGTTTTACTGCAGCTTTTTGAGCTGTGATATCTGTACCATAGGCAAAGCCAGACACTATTACAGGATTATATGGTGATAAGGTTTCAACTAATTTCTCACAAAATGCAATCCCGTTTGTAGTAATCTTACGAGTGCCAACAATACTAATTATGTATTGTTCCTTCAAGTTTATATTACCTGACTGAAACAAAACTATGGGACCATCTATACAATGCTTTAATCTTTCGGGATAAGAATCACTAGTAAAATAGTGAGTCTCAATATTATTATCTTTAATGAATTTGAGTTCATACTCTGCCTCTTTAATGTGAACTGCATCAAAAAGCCCATCGATGGTAACCGTTCCTATACCATCTATTTTTAGAAGGCTAGACTTCTTTTCCTTTAATACTGCCTCCGCAGAACCACAATGATTTATGAGTTTCTTGGCCGTAGTTGCACCTATTTTTGGCACGTGTTGAAGCGCTAGAGTATAAATTAATTGTTGTTCGGTCATTGGTAAATTGCTGAATTGCAAAACGCAAGAAACTAAAATTTTCCGATGTTGATAACTATACTCCAACAAACTTTCATCAAAAACAAAAATTTTTAACTTTGTTTCTGTATGCAACTAGAAACTTACATAAGTGATTTACTATACCGTTACGACTGTGTTACAGTCCCAGGTTTTGGTGCTTTTTTAACTAATCGTGTATCGGCAAAAATACATGAGTCTACACATACGTTTTATCCACCTAAAAAAGTATTGTCTTTTAACGAGCAGTTGCAAAGCAATGATGGTCTTATAGCTAATTACATTGCCGAGGTAGAAAAGATACCTTACAACAATGCGTTAAATAAAGTTTCTAAACAAGTGCGTTCAATTAAGTCTTATTTAATTGAAGGTGAAACCATTCAGTTTGAGAATATTGGTGAGCTTATTTTAAATAGTGATGGAAAGATAGTTTTTGAGCCATCTAATCATATCAATTATTTAACTGATGCTTTCGGTTTATCACATTATTCTTCAGAATCAATAACTAGAGAAGTTTACAAGGAAAAGGCAGAAAAAGTTGAATCTGTTGCGCCAATTGCACTAACTCCAGAGAAACGATCTAACACTAATTGGTTAAAGTATGCTGCTGCAGCGGTCTTGGTTTTAGGCTTAGGAGGCTATTTTGGTTATAACTATTATAATAATAGTATAGAAAACCATAACCAGATTGCCCAAGAAGAAGCAAATGCTCAATTAGATGCCAAGGTACAAGAAGCAACATTTGTAATCAGTAATCCTTTACCAGCTGCAACACTCTCACTCGAAAAGCAAAGTGGTAATTACCATATTGTTGCAGGTGCTTTTAGAATTGAAGCTAATTCTATTAAAAAAGTAAACCAACTAAAAGCTAAAGGATATAAGGCTAGAAAAATTGGTGTTAACCGATATGGACTGCATGAGGTGGTTTACTCAAGTTTTGAAACCAGAGCTGAAGCACAACGTGCGCTACGAAAAATCCGCCGAGAACATAACCGCGACGCTTGGTTATTGATCAAGAAATTAGATTAAGCTACTACTATTTAACTTTTAGCACCTTATCTTTGCATAAATTTCGAAACTTTATGCAACCCAAAACAGCATTTCAATCTAAAACTGTAGTTACGGACCTTGTTTTACCTAGTGAAACCAATCCTATTAACAACCTCTTTGGTGGTGAACTTCTTGCACGAATGGATAGAGCCGCAAGTATAGCCGCAAGACGCCACTCAAGACGTATCGTAGTGACTGCTTCTGTAAACCATGTTGCTTTTAACAGAGCTATTCCTTTAGGTAGTGTAGTCACTGTAGAGGCTAAAGTGTCTCGTGCTTTTACATCTTCTATGGAAGTCTATTTAGACGTTTGGATTGAAGACAGAGAATCTGGAGAATGCATAAAAGCAAATGAGGCTATTTATACCTTTGTTGCTGTAGACGAAACGGGAAGACCTATAAAAGTCCCTGAGTTGATTCCAGAAACAGATCTCGAAAAAGAACGCTTTGATGGCGCATTGCGAAGAAAGCAATTAAGCCTTGTACTTGCCGGTAAGATGAAGCCACAAGATGCTACAGAGCTAAAAGCGATTTTTGAGTAGCTTTTAAACCTTTTTAATATTACTCAGTCTTATCATTAAACCAAATTTATTAATGATGAGATACCTAGTTTATACTTTAGTTTTAGCTTTTGCGCTTAGCACTACTTCTTGCGCAAGACAAGTGGTTGTAAAACAACCAGCAACAGTAACGGTTGTAAAGAAATTACCAAGACAATATAAAATTGTTCGTGTTAACGGCAAACGCTACTACGTTTTCAATGGTAGACACCATAGAAAAACCAAAAACGGTTTCGTAGTAGTCCGTCTCTAAATTTTAGTTTGAGTTAGTTTAGTAGTTAAATTCCCTAGCGAAATGTTAGGGAATTTTTTTAGTATTTAGCCAACCAAGGTTCTGGATTAATAACCTGATCGTTTTTATATATTCTAAACCCAAGCAAGGTTTCTCCTTTAATTCTATTTGTAAAAACTTGACCAATGGCTTGTCCTGTGGTAACCTTATCTCCTTTCTTTACATATATCTTGGACATATTCATATAAACTGATAAATAATTACCGTGCCTTATCATCACTGCAGGATTTCCGTTTTTAACAACAAGTATCCCTGAAACCTCACCATTAAATACAGACTTAACCTCCGCATTTTCTTCGGTAGCAATATAAATACTCTTATAGTTTTGGGTAACGGTATTATCAGTTAAAGAACGTTGTCTTCCAAACTTTCCTTTAATTACTCCTCTAGAAACTGGCCAACCCAATTTACCCTTGTTAGATTCAAAATTTGAGGCAAGTCTCCTAGCCTCAGGTGTCAATACAAATTTACCTGTTGATGTCTTTTTACCAGCTTTCTTATTAGAGGCCGCGATGGCTTCTTTAATGAGTCGGTCTATTTCTTTGTCTAACTCCCTTACTTCTTGTCTTTTCTTCTTGATCTGAGCGTTAAACTTGCTCATATCAGATTTTATAGACGCCATTAGTACCTCTCGGTTTTTTAGTTCATCTTCAAGCTTTCGTTTGGCAACTCTATTTTCTTCAATTAACTTTTGTTTGTCCTTTTTTTGTTGCGTGAGTTTAATATTTAATTCTTGCAACTCTTCGGTCTTTGCTTTTATGGCTTCTCCTTGTTCCTTTTGGTAGTCTGTATATTGCTTGAGGTATTGTAAGCGCTTATAGGCTTGTTTAAAGTTTTCTGAAGACAATAAAAACATGATTCTGCTTTGCTCAGATTTACTCTTATAAGATTTTACAATCATTGCGGCATAATCGTCTTTTAACTCTTGTAATTGCGCTCTCAGGCTTGTTATTTCCTTTTGATTAGAGTTTATCTCACGCGTAAGTAAATTAGCCTGTTCATTGGTGATTCTTATTAGATTTTTTCTAACGCTAATTTTATAGTTAATATCTTCAATAAGGGTAATTACAGATTTTTGTTCCTTTTTATTAGAAAATAATAAAGCATTAATTTGTTTTATTTCCCTGAGTTTCTGCTGTCTTTCTGCCTCTAATGCTTTTTGTTTTGCACTTTGAGCATGGGCAAAATTCATTGAAAGAAACAGGCTAAATAAGATAAAAAGATATGTGCGAGTGATAGTCATTATTTTATCACTATTTCTTTATAACCAGCGGGAATTTTAAATGGAAATCTAACTGCTTCGTTAATAGATACGGACTTAAATTCTAAGGATACACCAACCTCATCAGCATCTTCAACCGCAATAATTTTAATATCCTTTGGAAGTATCTGAGATTTTACTTCTTGATAAGACGCATAATCGACTTGTAAAAATCGTTTTTTCAATTGTTGATACAATTGCAAACTATCCATTTTAAAATGAGATGGATTGATGAGATAGAACAATTCTAAAAGGGCGTTTTGATCCTTTGGCTGTAGTGCATATGAGTTTTCTGAAACCTCAACCATATGTGGTTCTTCCTTTAAATTATAAATGGCCTGACCCAACAAAATATTCTGAACCTTATCAAAGTCTAATTCAACACCTACAAAGTCACTAAGCAAAGCGTAATCGCCATCAAAATATTCATTGTCTTGTTTGTTATAGAATCTAACCTTGTCAGGAGTTATCATCATCCTTGCCAATCCTAACGGTGCACTTAACCAAATGGCCTTATCTTTTTCCATTCTATAGTTAAACGTAAGACCTTGTTCTTTTTGGCCTTGTCTTAGATCTATTCTAACCTTGGCTTGCATGGTCTTGAAATTAGCATCCTTTTTTTGGTGCTGTTTAATTACCTGTTTCGCAGAAAGTTTGTCACTTGCCTCTCCTGAGGCAATAACACTTTTAGCTGACTTACAGCCAACTGCCGAAATAAATCCAACAACTAGTAAGATTATGGTAAAGTATCTATATGCTTGGGTAAATTTCATTTATTGTTGTGCTTTAATAGCTTGTGCCTTTTTAGCAAACGTTTCTGATTTGGTAATATTATTCAAGGCCTTGTATGCTAAACTCAATTCTGAGTAAAAATCAGCTTCCATTTTTGGATTGTCTATTAAAAAATCTATACCTGTTTCTAAACTTTCTATAGCTTCATTATTTTGACCTAATTGATTTTTGGCAACGCCATTTACCAAGTATAATATTGGTTGTGCAGGATACAATTCTAAGGCCTCATTGCTTTCTGCAACTACTGATTTATAATCTTTCATGTCTAGTTGTAAGAGCAATACATCCCTAATCAACTTAAAGTCATTAGGATCTTGTTTTAATGCTTCTTTAAAGTTTGCAAGTGCTTTAACTTTGTCTCCAGCCTTTAAATAATATTGACCTAAATCAGAATGTGTTTGAGCATCTTTATTATCATCTACTTGTGAGGTTATCTCAACAAGATCTGCTTCATATTCTGGATTTTTTGAAACAAAACTCACAAAATCCTTAAGTACTTTTGCTTTTGCATCTGCATTAATTTCTGGGCTATTCAGCGCAATCTTCACCGAATTAATAGCCTTGTCTACTTCTCCATCCTGTAAATAGAACTTGTATAAAGCCAAGTGAACAAACTTTGAATCTGGCATAATGTTTAATAAATTCTTAGCTGCTTTATAGGCTTTCTTCTTATCACCAGTTTGGCTATATCTATATATTAATTTGAGATGATTCTCTTCATTATTTGGATTATTAGCTATGCGTTGTTCTAAATTTTCAATTCGGTCATCTGCATTTCCTGTAATACTGTATATATCATTGCGCATTGCATCTCTTGCTTCGCTGAGACCATATTGTTCGTCTAGTTCATCTAATATATCTAACGCTTGTTTGTATTTTTTCTCTCTTACATACAAGGCTGCCAAATCCTCCTTATAATCAGGATGATATTTTACCAATTGCTTAATGGTTCTAATGGCATTATTGATGTCGTCTTGTTGAAAATAAACGTCATATAGTTCGTCTAAAAACCATTCGTTGTCAGGTTGCATGCTTACCGCTTTTTTTAAGGCATCTTCGGCAGCACCATAATTCTTAAGCTTGTTGTAATTTTTGCCAAGTTCAAAATAAATTACCGGTCGCTTACTGTCTAGGTTTAAACATTTTTGGAGCGCATCAACTGCTCTATCGTAATTTTCAATACCCTTTTGCTTTAGGGCTTCAAAAAAGTATTCTTGAAATTCGTCTTCAACATTTCCTAAATCGTCATCGGGTCTTTTGTTAAAGTCTACTTGAGCAAAAGATATATGAGGCATTAAAAAAATACCGATTAGAAATATAAATATGTATTTAGCTGATTTCACCTTTCATTTTGTCTAACATTAAAATGTAGACTTCAAATTTTATTCCATTGTAGTATAATCTCCAATACTAATTTTAGTAAACTCACCATTATACTTAACATGATTACCAATCATAGCTTCGTCTAAATTAGCGTTTATAATGGTTGTTTGGTTTTGAATTAAGCTATTTTTAACGCTACTGTTTTCAATTATACAATCCGTACCAATAGAAACGTTTGGGCCAATAGTTGTATTGCGCAAAACAGTCCCTTTACCTATAAAACATGGCTTTATTACTGTAGAATTTTCTAGTACTACTGAATTATCTACTAGTTGCTCTTCCTTATCGACTTCTAAAAAAGCCAACATCTTTGAATTAGTTTCTAAAGTTACAGTCTTATTGCCACAGTCCATCCATTCATCAACAGCACCTGTTTTAAAAATTCTGCCGTCTGCCATCATACGCTTAATACCATCGTTTATTTGATATTCACCGCCGTTCATAACATTCTGGTCTAATACCTCTTGAAGTTTGTCCTTAAGAACAGAAACATCTTTAAAGTAATATATCCCAATAACTGCTTGGTCACTTACAAAAGATTGAGGCTTTTCTACGAGTTCAACTATGTTTTCATTACTATCTAACTTTACAACACCATATGCTTCTGGATTGTTAACACGTTTTGTCCATATAACACTATCTGCTGAAGGGTCTAACTCAAAATCCGCTCTAATCAAGGTATCTGCATAAGCGATAACCGCAGGACCTGACAAGGATGGTTTTGCACTCATAATGGCATGACCCGTACCTAAAGGTTGATCTTGTCTGTAAATCGAGGCCTTAGCACCTAAATCTTCAGCTAAAACAGTTAAGCTATCAACCACATCATCGCCAAAAAATGCTGGGTCACCCAATACGAATGCGATTTCTTCAATAGGTTGTTTCAAGACTTTAGCAATATCCTTTACTAAGCGATGGACAATAGGTTGCCCTGCAACGGGTATTAAAGGTTTTGGAACTGTTAAACTGTGTGGTCTAAGACGTGAGCCTCGACCTGCCATTGGGACTATTATTTTCATTTTAGAATTTTTTTAATTTGATTGGTTGATTATTTGGTACCGGTACTTCCAAAACCGCCTTCTCCTCTTTCAGTATCAGTAAGTGTTTCTGTCAACTCCCATTCTGCTCTCTCATGTTTGGCAATTACTAATTGCGCAATTCGTTCTCCGTTCTGAATAGTGAAATCTTCATTAGACAAATTCACCAAAATTACTCCTATTTCTCCTCTGTAATCTGCGTCGATAGTACCAGGTGCATTTAATACCGTAATTCCTTTTTTGGCCGCTAATCCACTGCGAGGCCTTACCTGTGCTTCATAACCAATGGGTAGTTCAATAAACAGTCCTGTACCAACTATGGTGCGTTCTAAAGGCTTTAATATTCTGGCTTCAGATAAACTTGCTCTTAAATCCATGCCAGCAGAGGCAATGGTTTCGTAATGTGGCAAGTCGTGCCTGGATTTATTTATAATTTTAATTTTCATGAATTATTGTTTTAAGATTTGTTTTAGTTGGTTCTTTTCCAACAAAATAACCATTCCCAAAAATACAACTAACATTACAATTCCTATAACATAATTCTCTCGATATAGGTAAAATGACATGGCTGATAAACCAATTGAAACAGATAAATACAATCCTATTTTTTTTAAGTTATAAGGTATTGGATAGTATTTTCTTCCAAAATAATAGGATAACATCATCATCGAAGCATAAGCGATAAGTGTCGCAATAGCAGAAGCTTTATAACTATAAGTCTTAATAAACATTAGATTAATAACTAGAGTTACAAGTGCACCAACTACAGAAATATAGGCGCCAAACTTTGTTCTGTCAGTTATCTTATACCATACTGATAGATTATGGTAAATTCCTAAACAGAAATTAGCTAATAGTATTATTGGCACAATCCACATGGCTTCCCAGTATGCCTCACTTCTAATTATAAATGGTTTTAAGACATCAGCAAATACAACTACTGTCAACAATATTATTGAGCCAAATGCCACGAAAAACTCTAGGATATTTGCATAGTTTTTTTGTGGGTTTTCAGATTTTGCATGACTGAAAAAATAGGGTTCTATTCCTAGACGATAAGCCGTTGCAAAAAGCGTCATAAACAAGGCTAATTTGTAACATGCGGAATACATTCCTATTTCATTTTCTGCAATATCAGATGGTAATAACTCTTTTAATAGGATTCTGTCAAAGGTTTCATTAATTGAAAAGGCAATCCCTGCAATTAAAACTGGTAATGCATAACGCATCATTTGTTTCCATAAATTTCTATCAAATTTATATTTGAGCTTTATATAAAATGATGCCATTAAAACCAGTGTAAACGCACTAGCAACAAGGTTGGCTATAAAGATGTAACTAATCTCAAAATTAGGTCTGTAAATTGTTTCGAATAAACCACTTGTAGATGCAACATTTTTAAGTGCTAACAAGAAAAATAGGTTAAGACCAATATTAACACATACATTCACTATTTTAATAATGGCATATCGCGTTGGTTTTTCATTTGCTCTTAGCCATGCAAATGGAATAATTACCAAGGCGTCTAAAAGTAATATCCAAATAACTAGGTTAATATATTTTACATCTATATCAATGAAATTGGAAATTCGATCCTGTAAAAGCAAGGCAATAACAAAAAACCCTAGTGACGAAATTAGTAATGAAACTGTCGAGGTACCAATTACCTTCTCCTTGTCTTCCTCCTTGTTAAAAAACCTGAAAAAGGCTGTTTCCATACCATAGGCCAATATGACATTAAATAAGACGAAGTATGAGAATATTACGGACACCTTCCCGTATTCAGCGGGACTTGATAATACCGCTTCACTAGTATATAATGGCACCAATAAAAAACTTAACATTCTTGGTAAGACTGTGGCCAAACCATAAATAAATGTTTGCTTAAAAAGTGATTTGAATGCGCTCAATTAGTCAATTATAAGGATGTCCAAAAATATTAAATATATATTGACCATTGGTGATACACAATAAAAAAGCTTCACTTATTTTAGCGAGGCTTATTGTATGCTATTTTTATTCTTCTAATTTTCATTATCATCATCTAAGGTTGCAAAGCTATTACCTTTTGGTCTTATATATAATGATGGCGCCCCATTTTCATAATAAGTCCCAGCATATTCTTTAGGTTGCTGTATTTTTATGTATTTGGTTTCATTATTTTCAATATAACTTACTACACACTCATTATCCTTAAGTATAAATGGATATTGATCCGATTTATTATTTGGATTGAAAACATATGCTTTAGATTTATTTTTCAAAAGTGCAGCATAACGCCCTCCTCTTTCTACTAATTTGCCTTTTAAATTTCTGAAAAATACACTATCAATTTCAATGTAATCTGGTTTACTAACTATAGGTACAAAAATATTTACTCCTGTGCCACCGACATCAATACCAGCATACCATTCTTGAAAATATACTTTATTAATTTTAAACTCAGTTTGTTGTTGGAATACTGTTGTTTCTTTTGGGCTTGCACATTGATATGATAGTAAAAACAACAATACGAAGCTTAGAGAAAAGAGTGGTTTAAATAACTTTTTCATTACATAACTAGGTTAAGATTTGGGATGACAATATAATAAAAATATATATTATCGGTAATTATTGCATTTCGTCGATAAAATACAAGATGATTTTGTATTGAAAAACAAAAAACCCCAACTCAAAAGAGTTGGGGTTTTTTTATGAATAAATGATATTTCTAATTATTTAAGGCTTCAGCTCCACCTACTATCTCAAGGATTTCATTAGTAATTGCAGCTTGACGTGCTTTGTTATATGTTAACTTAAGCTGATCTCTTAACTCTGTTGCATTATCTGTCGCTTTATGCATCGCTGTCATACGCGCACCATGCTCAGAAGCAAAAGAATCTCTAATTCCTTTAAATAATTGAGTCTTTAAGGATTTAGGAATTAATGTCTCTACAATTTCTTGCTTAGAAGGTTCAAAGATATAATCTAAGTTATTACTTGCATCACTTTCTACAGGTACAATTGGTAAAAATTGCTCTGTCATTATGATTTGAGTTGCAGCATTTTTAAAGCTGTTATACACTAATTCTACTTTATCAAATTCTGCATGAATAAACTTATCCATGATCATCTCAGCAATTTCTGCAACATTTTCAAAAGTTAAGTCATCGAAGACTTCACTTTTATTTGCTATAACATTACCTGTTTTTGAAAAAGCATCATTTGCTTTTTTCCCAATCGCTAAAACTGAAACATTCTTATCAGCATAAGTATCGCTCATAAGAGCATTTACTTCTTTGATAACATTTGAATTAAATGCACCACAAAGTCCTCTATTAGAAGTAATGGCAACAATTAATACATTGTTTACCTCTCTTTGGTCTGCAAATTTACTTCCGCTATCGGCATCTAAAGTCGCACTTAAGCTCTGAAGCAACTCAGTTAACTTGTTAGAATATGGACGCATTGCAGTAATAGCATCTTGAGCCTTTTTTAACTTTGCAGCAGATACCATTTTCATGGCACTGGTAATCTGCATCGTTGAAGACACCGATGATATTCTGTTACGTATTTCTTTTAAATTTGCCATTCTTTAGTTTATAAAGACTCCTTGCGTTAGCTCAGAGTGACATTTCTTTTTATTTAAGCCTTAAACTTAGCAGATAAATCTTTTGCTACACTAGTTAATGTATCAATAACCTCGTCTGTTAATTTACCAGCTTTTAATGTATCTAAAACATCTCTATGCTTAGTATTTAAGAATTCGATGTAATCTCTTTCAAATTCTTTTACTTTCTCTACTGGTACCTCTCTTAATAGGTTTTTAGAACCAGCATAGATTATCGCTACCTGATCCTCAACTGTAAATGGATCATTTTGAGCTTGCTTTAAAATTTCAACATTACGTCTACCTTTTTCAATTACGTTAAGCGTTGCTGCATCAAGGTCAGAACCAAACTTAGCAAATGCTTCTAATTCACGGAATTGAGCTTGATCTAGTTTTAAAGTACCTGCTACTTTCTTCATAGATTTAATCTGAGCTGAACCACCTACACGTGATACTGAGATACCTACGTTAATTGCAGGACGTACACCAGAGTTGAATAAATCTGATTCTAAGAAAATCTGACCATCAGTAATAGAAATTACGTTTGTTGGGATATATGCAGATACGTCACCAGCTTGAGTCTCAATAATTGGTAAAGCTGTTAAAGAACCACCACCTTTTACAAGCGGTCTCAATGATTCTGGTAAATCATTCATGTTCTTAGCAATACTATCATCATCAATAACCTTAGCTGCACGTTCTAATAATCTTGAGTGTAAGTAGAATACGTCACCAGGATACGCCTCACGTCCTGGAGGACGACGTAATAATAATGACACCTCACGATAAGCAACCGCTTGCTTAGACAAATCATCATAAACAATTAAAGCTGGTCTACCAGTGTCTCTAAAATACTCACCAATTGCAGCACCTGCGAATGGTGCGTAAACTTGCATTGGAGCAGGATCTGATGCGTTTGCTGCTACAATAACAGTATAGGCTAGTGCACCTTTATCTTCTAAGGTTTTAGCAATGTTTGCAACAGTTGAAGCTTTTTGACCTACGGCAACATATACACAAAATACAGGCTCACCTGCATCATAAAATTCCTTTTGATTTAAAATAGTGTCAATACAAACAGTAGTCTTTCCTGTTTGACGGTCACCAATTACCAACTCACGTTGACCTCTACCTACAGGAATCATAGCGTCTACAGATTTTATACCCGTTTGTAATGGTTCATCAACTGGTTGACGGAAAATTACACCTGGAGCTTTACGCTCTAATGGCATTTCGTATAATTCACCTCCTATTGGTCCTTTACCATCTATTGGGTTACCTAATGTATCAACTACACGACCAACCATTTCCTCACCTACTTTAATAGATGCAATTCGGTTAGTTCTTTTTACTGTAGCACCTTCCTTAATTTCTTTTGAAGGACCTAATAATACGATACCAACGTTATCTTCTTCAAGGTTAAGTACAATTCCTTCTAATCCACCTTCGAATTCTACTAATTCTCCGTATTGTGCATTAGAAAGTCCATAAGCACGTACAATACCATCACCAACAGTTAATACTGTTCCTACTTCGTCTAATGAAGCACCTGCTTCAAAACCTGAAAGTTGTTGTTTTAAGATTGCTGATATTTCAGCTGGTTTTACTTCTGCCATTTTATTTTAGTCTTTAGCTACTACTGTAAGCTTTTAATTTAATGTGAATTCTCTTTTTAATTTATTCAATTTGTTGGCAATACTTGCATCATACTGTAAGTCACCAACTCGCAAAACGAATCCTCCTAAAATAGACTCGTCTACTGTATTAATTATCTCTGTTGATTTACCCGTGAGTTCCTTCACTTTAGCTAAAACTTTCTTTTCTAAGTCTTTAGTTAAAGGAGTTGCTGTGGTAACTTTTGCAACCTGAGTGTCTCTAAGTGCATCATATAAATGATTGTACTTGTTTGCCACATCACCCAACAAAGCAATTCTCTTGTTTGTAATTAAGGTGTTAATCAAGTTTGTAGTTGCATTATTAGCGTCTCCATACACAGCCTTTAAAACCGACAATTTATCTGAAGATCTAACCACAGGGCTTTGAAGCATTGCGCTTAAATCACTATTACTAGCAATTGCAGAAGCAATTTGCTTCATATCTGCATTGACTTTGTCAGCCACTTTATTGTCAGAGGCTAAACTAAGTACTGCTTTAGCATATCGTATTGCTGCTCTTGATCCTGCCATCAATTATTAATTTAAAGTCGTTTCACCTAACATATTCTCAACAAGCTTTAACTGCTTGTCCTTGTTAGATAGTTCGTCACGGACAACTTTTTCTGCAATCTCAATAGATAGACCTGCAACATGGCTTTTCAATTCTGCCATTGCTGCCTTTTTCTCACTTTCAATTGCTGCTTGAGCTTGCTCTATCATTTTACTTGCTTGAGATTGAGCTTCGTCCTTTGCATCAGCAATCATCTTAGCTTTCATCTCACGAGCATCTTTTAGCATTGCCTCACGTTCTGCACGAGCTTCTTGTAAAATACGCTCGTTATCAGCTTGAAGATTTTCCATTTCCTGGCGCGCTTTTTCAGCAGAAGCTAAAGCATCCTTGATGCCTTCTTCTCTTTCACTAACCGCTCCTAAGATTGGGTTCCATGCAAATTTTCTTAATATAAAAAGTAGGACTAAAAACGTTATTAAAGTCCAAAAAACAAGTCCAAATTCTGGTGTAATTAAATCCATTCTATTCTATTTAAATAACTTAAATTTTAAAAATACAGAAGCAACCAACCGTTACTTCTGTATTTTACTTTTTACCCTTGTAAGAAAGCAACAACAACACCAAATAGTGCTACCGCTTCTACGAAGGCTGCTAAAATTAATGCAGAAGTTTGAATCTTTCCGTGCATCTCAGGTTGACGTGCCATAGCTTCCATAGCTGACCCACCAATTCTTCCGATACCCATACCAGCTCCAATAGCTGCTAATCCAGCTCCAATCGCTGCAATTCCTGTAATAGTCATAATATAAAATTTAAATTAATGATGTGCTTCTTCTGTTGCCATACCAAAATATAAGGCTGACAAGATTGTAAATATATATGCTTGTATTGCTGTAACAACAATTTCAATAACAGTTATAAATAATGAAAATGCTACAGACACTGGTGCCATAGCCTCAGTCTTAAATACAAAGATTAAAGACATTAATGCCAAGATAATAACGTGGCCCGCTGTGATGTTTGCAAACAAACGAATCATTAGTGATATTGGTTTTACAAACATTCCTATAATCTCTATAGGCATTAAAAATATTTTCATTGGTACAGGTACGCCTGGCATCCAGAAAATGTGTTGCCAATAATGCTTGTTACCACTAAATGTTGTAATTATAAAAGTGATAGCTGCCAAGGTAAATGTAAATGCGATATTACCACTTACATTCGCACCATTAAGTATTGGAATCAATCCAAAAATATTATTGATCCATATAAAGAAAAATATGGTCAACAAATATGGCATGTATTTTTTGTACTTATGCTCTCCAATCATTGGCTTTGCTATCTCGTCTCTTACGAAAACAATAAGAGGCTCAACAAAACTTGCGATACCAGATGGTACATATTCATCAGATTTTTTATATCTGCGTGCGGCTGAAAGGAAAATCAATAACAATACAGCTATTGATACCCACATCATAAAAACATTTCTTGTAATTGATAGATCGAATTTTGGCCTATGAGCATTTGTAGGATGACCCTCTGCATCAAAAGTCACTTCTGAGGCGCCTTCGTCCAGGACATACACTTTCTCATGAACATTTACGAAACGCTGCCCGTTTCTTTCTACTATCTCATGACCATGGTAATCGTGGTGAAACGCAGATGATGAAAAAGTTGTTAATCCTTTGTCTGTATAAACAATGACAGGAAGAGGAATTGTAATATGAAATTCATTCTCCTTACCTTGGTTAAGGGTTGCGATGTGCATTCCGTAAGCATCCTTTACGTGATGCAAAATCATTTCTTTTGGGTCGAATTTTTCGTCGTCTCCTCCTTCTTTAGAGTCTCTAGCAAAACCAACTAAACTCACTGATAAAAACAGAACGGTTAGTGCTAAACGTTTAAAGGTGCTTAATGTCATTCTTTACGGCTTTAAAATACCTTGTTTTAAATTCGCTGCAAATGTACACACATTATATGAATTGACAAACATTATTTCACCCTTAATTTGTAAAGTTTTTTGTCTATAAAATCTATTGGTTTGCCTTAAGGGTGAAAAAAGAAAATTTAAGGCTTTTGCAGGAATCTCGTTAATGCAAAAACTTCAAAGAATAGATATAAAAAATATGGAATGAAAAAGTTGAAAACATCTGGTTGCTTATTTTCAAAACTTGAAAGTAATAATGGCAATAAAAAAAGAATAGCCAAAAACATTTTTAAAAATGTCATTACCATAAACAAATTAAAAATATCTTTTTTCCCAGATGAAAATCTATAGTTTATTACGGAATAAAGTATCAATGTAATAAATACATGGAAGGCGTAAATCTGCCAAACAGGAAAAAAGAAAATGATATCCTTAGCAAAATGATAGAGTAAATAACTGTGTACAGCAAATAATACTGCAGTCACACCAATTAATTGAAGTAAGAACACGCCTTGTCTTTTCTTAAACTCTCCCATGATATATTAAACTGTTATTCTTTTGAAGATGCAATAATACGCCTTATTACATAAACAATAGATAAAATAACTCCTGCCAATGTTAAGCCTAAGGTATACAGGTTTTTTTCGTTTGGATATGCTTCATCTAATTTAATTCCAGCAAATGTTCCAACACCAATTATAGCCATCATCTGTATGACCAAACCAGATAATCTTGCGTAAGAATTAAGCCTGTTTTTCTGGTCTTTGACTTGTTTGTTGTTGTTTGATAGGCTCATTTGTAAGTGCTTTTACTGTACCTTTCATGCTACATGTTGCATTAAATGTTGCTCCTGGTTCTACAGCAAGTTTGCTAGTGTGTACTTCACCTTCTATATGTGCTGTTGATTTTAAGGACAGTGTTCCTGATAAAACAAGTTTGCCAGAAAATTTCCCTTCAAAATCAGCATTTTCTCCCTGTAAGGTACCCTTAACATATCCGGATTTTCCAACAACAACCTTTCCGGATGTTTTTACATTTCCATCAACTGTACCATCAATTCTAAAAGGACCTTGACTAGTTATATCTCCCACAATCTTAGTCCCATGCGCTATAATATTCTGTTGTGTGTTTGTTTCCATAGTTATATGTTTTTTAGATTTCTTAGCTTCTGAAGAAAACATAATTGTATGCGTTTATTGTTGTTCTAAATAAGTTTCTAAGTTTTTATGTCGTTGAATAATAGCATAATTTGGCGATGAAATAGGAAAGAATGGTTTGGTAATTTTTGGAGGGATTGGTCTTCCTCTTTTATCCTTTTCTTCTGTTTTAAGCAATTCTGCAAAGCCACGAGCTCCAGAAATACTTTTTAAACCGTGCACTACAACAAAAGTAGTGTTTTCGTCATACACGTCTCTGGAGGTTGTAAGGTCAAAATATTTTACTTTGGCAACTTCCTCGTTTAGAACTTTAATAAAATTATCTATATCTTCTCCAGAATCCTTATTAAATTGATAGATTACGTTGAAGTTTTTAGAGGCGTCGTCTGCAATAAAATCTTTTTTAGCTAGGGAAGGTATGGCATTATCCATAATCTCTTGTGCTTTTTTACCCTCCTCTGTATTTGCATAAGTCAATGCAATAAAATTGATGGCTTCCTTGTATGCTTCAAAACCGAATAGCCTTCCCCTTGCTGACGCCTTCAGTATTTCAAATTTAGGAACGAAATCATCCCCTTCAAATTTTCTTATGTTCTCATCTGCCTCAGCAATTACCTCTGCATATTTTTGCTCATTAAACTTATTGTACAAATTCGTGTAAATTGCTTCTGGGCTATTCTCGTCCTTAGCTAATTCAAGTTGAGGGTTTAACAAGATTTCAGCATATCTAGAATCGGGATAGTTTTCTACAATATCCTTCTTCATTGCCTCTGCCTTGCGATTTAAGCCAAGTTCTTCATAAATGCGGAACAAATTATATTTAGATGGCAATATTAAGCGTTCTTCTGGCTCGTTTTTTAATAATGTCTCATATCTGGATTTTGCAAGACCCAACTCCTTGAATTTTTCTTTATAAATAACACCCAATTGATAATACGCGTAATTTCTTTCTTTGGCTATACTATCTATTTCTTTTTGTTCAGTTGGTAATTGAGCAATGTAAAAATCTGGTGACAGAGTATTGTCCTTATCTTCTGAAGCAACGACTTCACTTTGCTCTGTATTGCTTATTCTTTTGCGTTGATCTGATAATCTCCAATTATCTTGTAATTGTCTATCTCCCCAAAGTTTTAGAAATTCATTCTTTCCATAAGCAACTGTGGTTGGGTTGTAGAAATAAAAACTGCTCTTATTTCCACCAATACTTCCAGGTATTCCGCCAGGGTTTTTATTAGAACCTAGTCGGTTATTTATTTTATTATCTGCAATCTGAATATTACCAGAATTAGATTGCCTTTGAGACTGCTCTTTTTTTAATTTTTCTTCCTCTTCAGCTTTGACCTTAAGTATTTCAATATATTCAGCATAAAATGCTATTTGATCTTCCTCAGGTAAACTTACCATTTTCAGAATACTATCATTTACCTCAGCAATTCCTTCATAATAAATTACATCATCAAGGTTTTCGCGTTTGCGTTTTAATATCCTAAACTCCTTGGTCTTTGGTTCCATGGCCGCCATGGTACTATCATAATAAGCTCCAGCCGTTTTATAGCTGTTTTTATCAAAATACATATTGCCTAAGGTCTCGTAGTTTAGTGCTTTTAAATACTGATCTGTGGTTGTTTTCCTCAGAGACTTGTTATAATAAGCTTCAGCTAAACTGTCGGACATATTACCACGATGAAACTCAGCTATCCTATGATAAATCTTGTCTAAAAAAGGACGATTTTCACGGTTTTCTTCTAACTCCATTAAATACTCCTGAAACGCTACTATATCTCCATTTAGCTCGTCAAAATTCTTAGACTTTTCTAAATGCGCATTTATATAAAATGCTCGAGGAACCTGACGATGCATTTCAATAATTTTGTCAAACTCCATATTGGCACTATCCTTTTTGCCAAATTCATTATATAATTGTCCTTTAATAAAAAGATAGCGCGCTCTTTCTCTTTTAATCTTAGTGTTTTCTGCAGCAATTTCTAGCTGAGCCATGGCGCTATCCTTAGATTTGGTGTTGATATAAGCCTGCGAGAGAGTTGCGGTAGCGTCTGCTAAATCTTGATCCTCAAGTTGTTCTTCCTCTAATAATCGCTTAAGTTTTTTAATAGCAATTTCATTATTGTCTAAGCGCATGTCTGCCTTTTCTCTCCAAATCTTTACTTGATTAATTTTATCGCTAGTTGGATATTTATTTAGGATATTATTAAAGGCTGCAAGTGCCGGAACGAAACGCTGATCATAATAACGAGCTTTACCTAATAAAAGGTAAGCCTCATCAATTTGCGGGTTCTTCTCCTTGCCTTCTATGTTCATTCCATGAACTTGAACTGCTTTTATAGCCTTTTCTTCTGCTCTTTCAAAATCTGCATTTTTTGTTTGACCCGGAAGAAATATATCATCCTCTATACTCATTCGTTCAACAGGAAGTAGTTCCCAGAAATTCTCCGAATATGCGTCATTAACCGTTTCGATCCCACGATCTAAGGCAAGATTACCGTTGTAAAGCACATTGTATTTTGTGCCTAATGCATGAAAGTTCCTGTTGATAAACGTGTCTTTCTTACGAGAACAACTTTGGGTAATTATCGCAATACAAATAAGAGGTAGAAAGATTTTTATATAGGTCTTCAACGTTTATTCTATTTGATTAATAGATAACTAAAATCTTGGGTGTTTAGTGTGCTATTTGGTAAAAATAAACATCTTTTTGAATTTATGGGGTTTTATATAGGTTTTTCAGAACTAGGAACCCGCTATAACTAAAAAACTCACAACATTAAAATGATATGAGTTTCTTAATTGTTTATAATTAAATTCTACTCTTCCTCTTGGACAGGTTCAAGGTTGCCAGCAAAATGAGCTTCAAGTTCTTTTAATGTTGCTGGATTAGTTTCTAAGTCTTTAATAATCTCACCCTTTTCTAATACAACGATACGCTCGCATACATCTGTAACATGCATTAGATCATGACTAGATATCAATACGGTAACTCCTTGTTTTTCAGCCAAATCTTTGAGAATCTGTTTTAAACGGATTTGAGTCGTTGGATCTAAATTTGCAAAGGGTTCGTCTAATATTATAACTTCAGGATTTCCAATTAAGGCAGCAACTATACCGGCTTTCTTCTGGTTACCCTTACTTAAGTCTCTTAAGTATTTTTTCTTGCCTATAATTTCTCCATTAAAGAAATCTTCAAATTTTGACGTTAAAGCATCAATGTCTGCTTTATTTTGGCCTCGCAAATCACCAATAAAATAGAAATATTCCTCCGGTGTTAAATAGCCTATTAAAAAACTCTCATCAATAAAGGACGAAGTGTAAGGTTTCCAGTCCTCGCTTTGGTCTACAATTATTTCTCCATTTGATATACTGCCTGTTGTAGGTTTTATTAAATCTAACAATAAGCTAAAATATGTGGTTTTACCTGCTCCATTATTTCCAACTAAACCAAAACTTTGGCCTTTTGGAATATTGAGCTCATCAATTTTAAGAACCGTAGTTCCATTATATGCTTTTGAAATGTCTTTTGTATATATCATGGGTAGTCTTTGTATTAATTATCTTGACTAAAAGCGTTAATCATTTTATATTTTGAATCTAGGTAGCGTTTAGTAATAATTCTCATTAATTTTTTATGAAAAACAATACCTGCTATACCTAAGAGAATTAGTGCTATTATACCTGTTT
Organism: Winogradskyella vincentii; assembly: GCF_020166345.1. Taxonomy (GTDB): domain Bacteria; phylum Bacteroidota; class Bacteroidia; order Flavobacteriales; family Flavobacteriaceae; genus Winogradskyella; species Winogradskyella vincentii. The sequence continues at coordinate 169,333 of NZ_JAIUJS010000002.1, forward strand.
CAAATCCAATGAGCCAATTTAGTATAGCAAAAATTATCATTGGTAATATCATAAGTGGTAATCCGATTATCCACTGTACGGCACCAGTGCCTTGATAATTAAATGCTGCTCTTTGATTGAGGTCTATTTTCTTTCTATTAAATGAACCGCCATATAACATAATGTGTGAGTTAACTCCTATATTGTATATGGCCGCTGCAAAATGAGCAACTAGAATTTTCCAACCAAAGTATACATAAGGAATACTCAGTACAAATATTATCGCTACACTTAAAACCATTAGTATGAATTTTGATCTCAAATATTGCTCGTACTTAATGTTTTGACTCATTAACATTTTGTAATAACCACTATCCCAAGCTGGTATAAATTGACCGAAATTTATTAGGAAAATACCTGTTACAAAGATTCCAATAAACGGAAATAACCATACCATGTCTCTATACATAGGCTGTGGGTAGAAAAATAAACCATAGAGCAGACCAATGAGCATAATCCATACCGATGATTTTGTTCTCTTATTTCTCCATATAAGTTTGAGATCTAATTGCATAAATGGAGCTATATCACCAAAGCGTTTTGTCCAAGATAAATCTGCTGCTTTTACTTCAGTAATTTTGGATTTCAAGGAACTATCTAAAAACAATTTGTCCTTCAGAAGTTTAAAGTTAAAAGAATAACAAAGAGCAAGTATTGCTATTGGAACTAAAATAAAAATTGGGTTATTAGCTATACCTAAGAACGCATCTCCTAATAAGGATGTCATAGAAACAATTCCAAAAGCATCTAAACCATATAATGTGCCAACAAAAATTATTAATGGTAGAAACGAAAATTCTAGTTCTGCAGAAAATGCTTCAATAATAAAGTTTAAAAAATTACCGATTAACACTACAATTATCATTGTAAACATCCATGTTAATGCAGTTGATGTGCAGTAATCATTAACGATTAGCATAATACTGAATGGTATTATGGCGAATAATGGCAAGAAATTAAAAAACGATAAGGCAGACTTCCCTAAAACATAATGAACCACAGTTGACCTTTTAATGGGCAGTGTTAATAACGGTTTTACACTCATTACTGGCAGTTTTTGTAAGAAGAACCGCATCAATAGATCAATCATTATCCAAAAAAAAATAAATCCATTGGCAACAACAAATGGATCTTGATCAGGAAATACTTTCTTGAGGATAGGCAAAAGCCCAAAGCCTAGAATTAAAAAGACAACTATAAAGTATAGTGCAAAAAATACTAGAAGTATATTAAGCCCTAAGCTCTTTTGCCAATAGGAGGAGCGAAAATATTGTTTCCACTCTAAATTAATAAAATGCTTAATCATAGCTGTTTGGTTAGTTTTTTCTATTAGTAAACTTAATTGTTAATTTGTTACAAACAAAGATTACTTTAATGTTAGGCTTCATTATTTTTGCAAAAAATTATTGCAATGTCACAATTCCATCCATTAAAAATTGAATCTATAAATAAAGTTACTGATAAGTCCGTGGCTATTACATTCGATGTGCCTGAAGACTTAAAAGACAACTTTATTTTTGAAGCAGGCCAATATATTACACTTCGTGCTAAGATTAACGGTGAAGAAATTAGAAGAGATTATTCAATATGTTCTTCTAAAAATAGCGGAAAATTAACTGTTGCGGTTAAATCAGTTGAAGGTGGTTCATTTTCGGTCTACGCTAATAATGAATTAAATGCTGGAGATGTTATTGATGTTGCAGAACCAAATGGTCGTTTTGTGTTTGAAGCAAATAATGCTAAAACAAGAACTATTGTGGCCTTTGCTGCTGGAAGTGGTATAACACCTATTTTAAGTATTGCAAAAACACTTTTAGAAGATGAGCCATTTAGCAATTTAATTTTAGTTTACGGGAATAAATCTTTAAGTGATGCCATGTTTTCTAATGACCTAATACAACTTAAGGAAACATACGGAAATCGATTTCATGTTCACTTTATCTATAGTCAAACTCAGGAAGAAGACGCTCTTTTTGGCCGTATAGAAAAAAGTACAGTTAACCTTATTTTAAAAAATAAATATAAAGACGTCACAATTGAAAAGTTCTACTTATGTGGTCCTGAACAAATGATACAAAGTGTTAAAGATGTTCTTTTGGAAAATAACATTAAAGAAAATGACATCCTATTTGAATTGTTTACTGTGCCTGTTGAGTCGAATGAAAAATCAACTGTTTCTGTATCTGACGGTAATTCTAAAATAAAAGTAATTGTCGATGAAGAGGAGTTTGAATTTGAAATGTCTAAAAATCAAACTATTCTCGAAGCAACTTTAAAAAAGGATATTGATGCACCTTATTCATGCCAAGGTGGTATATGTAGTAGTTGTATAGCCAGAGTTACAGAAGGCCAAACCGAAATGAGACAGAACAATATTTTAACCGATAATGAAGTAGCTGAAGGTTTGGTTTTAACTTGTCAAGCACATCCAACTTCTGATTCTGTTGTTGTTGACTATGACGATGTTTAGTTAAGTATTCGAAATTGTAGACATTACCTTTTCGACTACTTTTTTTACAGATACACTCCCTGAACAATCCTCATATTCCTTTGGATATTTATTCCCATATATTGAAGTTGGTATTAAAGAATACTGTTCTCTATCAGCCAGCAACATGTTAGATTCTGACTGATTAAATGAAGCAAAACCAGCAAATGGATGTGTAACTCCCCAAATGGTTATAACCTTAATACCAAACATCGCAGCCAAATGTGCATTTCCTGAATCCATAGAAAGCATCACATCTAAATTAGATATTAAATTGAGCTCCTCCATAAATGATAATTTCCCAGCAACAGAAACAACATTTTCATATTTAGCAGATATCTCATTTAGTATTTGAATTTCATTTTTCCCTCCTCCAAATAAAAAAACTTGATTTTGCTTGGAAAGTTGTTCTATGACTTTCTCCATTTTATCCAAAGGATACATTTTACCCTTGTGTGCTGCAAAAGGTGCAATTCCAACCATTGAATAATCTTGCCTTACCTGTTCTGAAATTTCCTTTGGTATTATTCGTTTCGAGGGAAACTTTGGCTTAGCTAAATCAATTGGATAACCTAACTTTTCAAACACATCAGCATATCTCTGGTGTGTAGTTTTTATCTGTTTAAATATTTTGCCAGCTATTAATGCTTTCTTTTCAGCCCTGCCTTTATCTATTTGTTCAACTTTTTTACCAGCAAAAAAGAACTTAAGGATTTTACTGCGTAATACATTGTGTAAATCAGCAACTGCATCAAAACCTAGTAGCTTTAACTCTTTAGATAATTTATATAACCCCAAAAGGCCCTTGTGACGCACTTTTAAATCAGCGGAAAAAACTTCAACATTATTTAGCCCTTCAAATAGAGGTTTAAAAAAACCTCTGGTTAAGACTGTAACTTTTAACTGTGGATATTTTTCAGTGAGAGCCCTAAGAACTGGAACAGTCATAGCTACATCTCCCATAGCCGAAAACCTTATAAGAATTATGTGTTCTGGTTTTGGCATATTTGTATTACATGCAGTTGTAGTCGAGATATTATTTCTGGCCTCTTAAAACAGGATTAAGCTCATCGTCATTGTACATTTTCATTTGCTTGTAAACTTTCATGTACTTATCTCCGTTGGCAATGTCTGTAAGTAAATCGTCAATGGCCTTACTCAAATCGACTCTTTGTTCTAACAAAACATTTAATTTTTTCTCACAAGCCTCCTTGTGTGCCTCACTCGCATCTTCTCTAATAGTTTCTAAATGCATGTGATAAATTTTTAATGCAAGAATCGATAACCTGTCTATGGCCCACGCAGGACTTTCAGAATTTATTTTAGCATATGGCTTTACTTCAACATCATTAAACTTTTCCAAGAAGTAACTATCAATATACTCAACAGTATCGGTTCTATCCTGGTTAGATGCATCAATTTTTCGTTTTAATTCTAATGCGGAAACAGGATCTATATTCGGATCTCTAATGATATCTTCATATGCCCATTGCACGGTATCAATCCAACTTTTTCTATATAATAGGTGTGAAATTAAATCTTCATTTCTATCATATTTGTTAGTAAATGGCTGGTCTACAGTGTTTAAAACCTTGTAAGTTTTAATTACATCTTTAAAAATAGCATTAGCTTTATCTGAAAACATATCTGTACTAATATTTGGATATGCAAATATAGTTTGAATTATTAACTTAGCCATTACTGAAACAGTCTTAAAATGCAAATACACAATCTCTCCGAAACCCCTTCATTGTTAAATACTTTCATGTCTGAAATAAGAGATAAAAATATCCAAAAGGACAGTATGAGGTTTAGGAGAAATATTGAGCGTATTGGAGAAATACTAGCCTATGAATTAAGCAAAGTTTTAAACTTTTCTCCTCAAAAAACAGAAACCCCTCTGGGAATTTCAAAAGAATATTTATACTCAAACGACATTGTCATTTGCTCTATTTTGAGAGCGGGATTACCACTTCACAGTGGGTTGTTGAATTATTTTGATAATGCAGAAAATGCTTTTATTTCAGCTTATAGAAAACACAACGACGTTACTCATGATTTTGAAATCATTATTGAATATTTAACTTGCCCAGACTTAGAGGGTAAAACATTGTTAGTTGCAGATCCCATGTTAGCCACAGGTCAATCAATTTATGCCACTTTAGAAGCTCTTAAACCTTTTGGGACACCAAAGGAAACTCATATAATAAGCGTGATTGGTGCTAAAGATGGAGTGGCTTATGTTGATAGCAAAGTGGATAACGATATTCATCTTTGGATTGCGTCTATAGATGAAGATCTAAATGAAAAAGGATATATCATACCTGGTTTAGGTGATGCAGGTGATTTGGCCTTTGGCAGTAAATTACAGAATTAAACCAATTATTGGTGTAGCTATTAAAGCACCAACAAAAACTTCCTTAAACCACTTTTCTGATATGGCCTCAATGTAATTACCTAAAATAATTGAAAACGGTGCCAACAAGAAAATAAATTCGCTACCATTTTTAGTGGGTGAAATTATACTTATTAAGATTGCAATTATCGAAGCCCAAGCAATGAGATAGAAGGATGGTCTGTTTTTTTTATTCTTCTCAGATAATGACCTAAAATAGTAAATAACTGTCCAAACAAAAGAAGTAAACAAAACAGTTAGCTTCAAAATGTACTCACTACTATTGTATGCCGTATAATCTAAACTCGCGAAGCGTTCAAAATTTGATGGTCTTATAAACACATCGTATAATATGATATTGTACATCGATAAAAACATAGCGACAGTGGCTATGCCAACAAATGGGATGATAATATTCTTTAAGTCATTTTGAGAATAATAAATTAACGCTACAATAATAATTGCAAAAAACAATATTGCCCAGAAATAAAAAAGTGTAGCAAGTGCTATCCAGAATGACGCATCAAATAATTTCTTTTTAATACTTTTCTTTGAGCTTAAACTAATTATTCTTCTCAAAGCAAAAACAATAAAAAGGTTAGCAAGTAGTAAATCCATATTGTTTAATATGTTTGGGAACAATGCAAGTAAGATCCCAAAAGCCATAATAGCATAACTATTTCTCTGTGTGAGGTTGTTTTTAGAAACAATGAAATCCACTAAAAAAACTAAAAAAACAATCAGAAGTAATTTAGATAGTATTTTTAAAATGCTCTCTGTGAAATTAAAAAGAGTGTTAAAATTTGCAATCACAAAAACCGTTATTACGAATACTAGGACTAGAATAAAATTTATAGGCTTAGATTTATTAAAAACACTTGTAATCATTAACTCTTTTTGTATTTTTGCTTCGTAAATTTAAAAAGTTATGAAGGATTTCTTTTACGGAATAGAAGATTTATTTGTCAATGTACTATTTGCTCCATTTGATGCGTTAAGAGCATTAGAACTAGAAAGCTGGTTCTCTGCGAATATAATTTCTTGGATATTTTCAATTATTGGCTTAGTTGCTTTTGTGTATTGGATGATGCAATTAGCTAAATACAATAGTAATAACGAGGAAGATAAAAGTGTAACTGCGCACTCTTATTTATAAATCGAATCCAATATCCTTACGATAATTCATCTTATCAAAACATAATTTTTTTATGCTTTGGTAAGATTTTTTTACGGCGTCTTGATACGTATTTCCAAATGAAGTTACTGCCATAACCCGACCACCTGAAGTTACTATTTTACCATCCGATTCTTTTGCACCTGCATGAAAGACTAATGAGTCTTTTACATTTTCTAGACCAAAAATTTCTTTACCTTTTTCGTAGGCTTCAGGATATCCACCGGATACTAACATTACAGTTGTTGCCGCTCTTTCATCAATATCTAATTCAATATCTGAAAGGGTTTGCTTTGAAATCGCGTCGAATATCTTAACCAAATCTGTCTTTAACCTTGGCAAAACAACTTCTGTCTCCGGATCACCCATTCTGACATTATACTCAATTACTTTAGGTTCATCTCCAACTTTTATCAATCCAATAAATATAAATCCTTTGTAAGGTAATTTATCTTTTGCAAGCCCATCAACAGTTGGTTTTACAATCCTATCTTCAATCTTTTTGAGAAAGTCTTCTGTAGCAAATGGTACTGGTGAAATTGCGCCCATTCCGCCAGTGTTTAAACCTGTATCTCCTTCGCCAATGCGTTTATAATCCTTTGCAGTTGGTAGTATTTTATAATCTTTACCATCAGTAAGCACAAAACAACTCAGTTCTATTCCGTCAAGAAATTCTTCTATAACAACTTTGGTGCTTGCATCACCAAATTTAGCATCCACAAGCATTTGCTTTAATTCTAATTTGGCCTCATCCAAATCATCAAGAATTAATACACCTTTGCCAGCAGCTAAACCATCTGCTTTTAAAACGTATGGAGGATTTAATGTTTCTAGAAATTTATATCCATCTTCTACATTATCCTTTGTGAAACTCTCATATGCTGCCGTGGGTATATTATGCCTCATCATAAATTCCTTAGCAAATTCTTTACTACCCTCTAATTCAGCAGCCGCTTTTTGTGGCCCAATAACACTAACATGCTTCAATTGTGCATCATTTATAAAGAAATCGTGAACGCCATGCACTAATGGATCTTCAGGGCCAACTACTACCAATTTCACATCGTGCTTTAGCACCTCATCCTTAATGGCTTCAAAATCTGTAACTCCAATATTCAAATTTGTAGCCACAGTGGATGTTCCTGAATTGCCAGGTGCAACAAATAAATTGTCGCAATGATCACTTTGAGCTATTTTCCATGCGAATGTATGCTCTCTTCCTCCCGAACCAAGTACTAAAATATTCATGCTGAAATTTTGTTTGGGCAAAAATAATTGGTTTTAAGATTAAAAAACAATTAATTTACATAAACCTTAAACACCTGAAGGACATTTGAGATTATTTGATATTTCTCTGAAATTAAATGGTTTTGAAATTGACAAAGCCAAAAAGGTTTTGGCTGAAATTCAAAAAAAATCAGACAGCGACTTTAAAACTTATGTCGATATCAAAAAACGGGAAATCCTAAAACATCATTTAGAGCATAATTCGTTTTATAAGGTATTTGGAAGGGATATCAATATTGAAGATTGGGCAACTGTGCCAATTATGACGAAGCGTCATTTGCAACAACCTATTGAGAAAAGACTATCTCAAGGTTATACTCCTAAAAATGTATATCTTAATAAAACATCCGGAAGTTCTGGAGACCCATTCATTTTTGCGAAAGACAAATGGTGTCATGCCATGACTTGGGCTGAGATAATAGATAGGTTCTCTTGGTACAACATTGATTTTAATAAGTCAAAACAAGCAAGGTTTTATGGGATTCCATTAGATAAGAGGGGATATTATAAAGAGCGTGTAAAAGATTTTTTTAGCAATCGATATCGATTCTCGATTTTTGATTTAAGCGATAATTCATTCGAGAATACACTTAAAAAGTTTAAATCAACTTCATTTGAGTTTATTAATGGTTATACTAGCCCTATTGTTCAATTTGCAAAATTTTTAAAGAGAAAGGAGATTGTATTAACAGATATATGCCCTAGTTTAAAGGTTTGTATTGTTACGTCTGAAATGTTGTTTGATATAGATAAAACTTTAATGGAAGCTCAATTTGGAATTCCTGTGGTAAACGAATATGGCGCATCCGAGCTTGATTTGATTGCATTTGAAAACCCAAAAGGTGATTGGGTTGTTAATACCGAAACAATTCTAGTTGAAATAGTTGATGCAGATGGAAATTTAGTGCCTCACGGAAAAGATGGTCGCGTAGTAATTACTTCATTTTATAATAAGGCACATCCTTTTATTAGATATGATATTGGTGATATAGGATCTTTGTCACAACAAAGTACAGAAAGGCAACCCGTCTTAGAAAAACTTACTGGTAGAACTAACGACATTGTAATTTTACCTAGTGGTAAAAAAGCTGCCGGATTAACATTTTACTATGTCACAAAAAGTGTAATTGAGAATGATGGTAATGTTATAGAGTTTATCATTGAACAATTAACAACAGACCATTTTATCATAAAATATCTGAGTAAAATTGAACTTACAAAAAATCAAAAAGAAAATATAAAAAACGAAATTGAACGTTATTTAGAACCTGGGCTTATTGTTGATTTTGAAAAGGTCAGTAAGCTTCTACGCTCAAAAGCAGGGAAATTAAAACAATTCTCATCTAAGCTATAGATTTAATCAGTCTAGATTTTACAAAGAAGTGCTCATAGAAAAACAACAATAAATAAAAACATGATTTTACAAAATTGAATCTCAAGCCTTTTCTGTAAACATTAAAATTATGTTTTATTAAATTCACTTTATTCGACGAAAGCGAATTGTCTGATTTTCTATAATACGCGATAGTCTCTGAAATACCATGAGCCGGTTTTTGACTTCTTTTTAAAGCTTCAATCCACAATAACCAATCTTGTCTTTTTTTTAAATCCTTAGTGTAAATTTTACCTAGGTTTTTACAGTTATAGATACCTGTAAGATTACCAATGTAATTAGCTTTGAGTAGCTTATTATAAGTTAAAACTGGTAATGTGTGGACTTTAATATTTAGAGGATTGCTTTTTGAATCTACCATCTCATAACTACCAAAACATACGTCTATATTTTTCTCGTTTAATGCCTGTATTTGAATTTCTAGTTTGGTTTTGTGCCATAAATCATCTGCATCTAAAAAAGCAATATATTCCCCTTTTGCCATTTTAGACCCATAGTTTCTTGCTTCAGCCGCGCCCTTATTTGAAGAAAATTCAGAATATTTAATTCGCTCGTCTTGCTCCACAAACTTTTTGACAAGATTAGAACTATTATCAGACGAAGCGTCGTTTACCAATAACAGCTCCCAATTAGTGTAGGTTTGATTTAAAACACTTTGAATGGTTTCTTCAATGACCTTCTCCTTATTAAATATTGGAGTCACTATTGAGACAAGCTGATCCATTTATACCTTCTTAATAAGCCTTTTCATCGCCTTTTATAATATTGAGGATTGTTTGAATAATTATTTTGATGTCTAATAATAAAGTCCAGTTCTCAATATAGAAAATATCATATTTGATTCTATTAACAATATCTTTATCTAACTTGATTTCTCCTCTATAACCCTTTATTTGTGCTAATCCGGTAATGCCTGGTTTAACATTGTGTCTAAAAATGAAATTGTATTTGTTGATTTTTTTAGAATAGTTCTCCGTATATGACAGCATGTGAGGTCTAGGGCCCACTACACTCATATCCCCTAAAAATACATTAATAAACTGAGGCAATTCGTCCAAACTGGTTTTTCTCAGAAATTTACCAATCTTTGTTACTCTTGAATCACTTTCTTTAACATAAGTGCCCTCAATCTCTTCAGTAATTTTCATTGATCTGTATTTATAACAATTAAAGACTCTATAATTTATACCTGTTCGTTGATGTTTATAGTATAAAGGGCCTTTTGATTCTAATTTTATTAAAATAAATAAGATTACAGATAACCAAGAAAGAACAAGAACAATAACAAGTAGCGAAAAAATAATATCAAATAGTCTTTTTATTGCCTTATTTATGTCATCATTTAATGCAACACCTTGTATTGTTAAGACCGGAATGTAATTATAATAGTCTGTTTTTAACCTTTTGGTAAAGAGCTTATTTGTATTGGGTATAAACTTGATATTACAATGTTTCAGATTAGCTAATCTAACATATTCATTAATCTCTTTTTCACTTAGTTCGTCTATTGCACAATAAATTTCATCTACATAGTCATTGTTTTCTAAAAAATTAAAACTGTCATTTATATTTCCTTTAGATTCTTCCCCACCTGAATTATTAAAAACCCCAATTATATTATAGCCCAGTTCCTTTTGTTTTGTAAATATTTTTTTTAATTCCACAACTGACTCCCCACTACCAATTACCATAATATTTCTGAGATTACCTTTAAAATAAACTCTAATTGATTTAAGGGTATAATAACTTAAAAGCTTAATAGCCCCTATAAACAAAAAAACATGTAGTAAATATTTTAGAGTTACAAATGCCTCTATATCCACACTCCTGAATACCCCAACAAAAGCAAAAACAATTATTGCAAAAGCAATAAATTGCTTTATAATCAATGACAATAATTTTAGTAAAGAAGTATATCTATATACCTTATAAAATTTTAACAAATACGATGAGAGCAACCACAACGTAATTGAATAGACTAGAAAAAGTAAATTCTTATTGTTTAAAAAATCCGACTCGAAAAAGTATAGCCCTTGGTTGTTTAAATTAAGTAGTAAATACGCGGCCACATTAACAACTAAAAGATCATAAATTATTAATACGGGTCTTAGAATCCATGAAAAACGCCCACGTATAAACTCCATTTAGACAATTAGTTTACTTTATCTGAGAGGTGTAAATTCTGCTCCTCTTTAAATTATTAATATGCTTTTTCTTCTCCTTCAAGAACGTTTAATACTGTTCTTATGATAATTTTTAGATCTAGAGCCCAAGACCAATTTTCAACATAAAATATGTCATACTTAATTCGATTTTGCATATCCATATCTGTTTCGATATTGCCTCTATACCCACTAACTTGCGCTAATCCTGTAATTCCTGGTTTAATGGTATGCCTTACCATAAACTTATTTATCTTGTTTTTATAATCATTCGTATGACTTAATAACATTGGTCTTGGTCCAACAACAGACATACTACCGAATAATACATTAAAAAATTGTGGAAGCTCATCAATACTCGTCCTTCTAATAAATTTTCCAACTTTTGTAACCCTCATATCATTCTTAGAGGCCTGCTTTGTGTCAGATTCTTTATTTGCCATCATAGACCGGAATTTATAACAAGCGAATAAATTAAAATCTGCCCCATGTCTCAATTGCTTGAAAAAAATTGGCCCTTTAGACTCCAGTCTAATTATAATTGCTAAAATTGGGGTAAACCATGAAAGTAAAAATATGATAACGAACAAAGAAAATATAACATCAAACAACCTCTTGGCATATCTATTTATATTCGATTTTAAAGGGATTTCACTTAATGAAAGAATTGGTATTATATCATAATTCTCAAACCTTAGCTTTTTAGAAAAAATATATTTATCGTCAGGTATGAACTTAAGTGTTTTTAGGTTGTTGTCAGCAAAGTAAATAAGCTTAGAAACTTGTTCGTTTGTTAGTTCTTTTATAGAGCAATATATTTCGTCAATATAGTTTTGTTCAATAAATGTAATGCTTTCAGAAATACCTCCTAATTTATCAGAATCATTTTTATCTGTAAAAAACCCAATAAACTTGTAGCCATAGCTAGGCTCATTATTAAAGAGGTCTTTTAATCTTTCTGTAGATTTGTTTTTTCCTAATATAACAACCCTATTAAACTCACCTCCTGTCACAATCCTGTATTTTCTGAAGAAATGGTGAAGAATTGTTCTCCACAAATTAAACAAGAATAGTATTGCAATGTAGAATAAGAAAATTTGCTGAAAACTAACTTTTGAATCAGTTACATAATAAAATGCGAAAATTAGCAGAACAAATACTGAAATCTGTTTTGATAACAGGAATAAGATATTGATAATTTTGCTGAACCTGTAAACTTGGGAATAAGAAAAGAAAAAAAACAAAAACACCCAGAACGAACCAAAAAACAACAGGTCTAACCAATTTTTAGTTAAAAAAACATAAGATAATACTAGGATTACTATTAAATCTAGGATAAACAACGCTGGTCTTATCCATCTAGAATAGCGCTTGTTATAAATCATTCTTTTATTCTAATTTTAGAATGCGTAAAGATAGTTTAATATATTAAAAAACTTATACAGAAACAGTCATATAACAGTCAATTTGATATTATTATGCTAACTGATGATATATGCCTTCCAAATTTGTGATATTTTTATTTAAATTGAAGCTGTCATTGAACAATTGATATGAGTTTTTTTCAAAGGTTGTTCTGTTTTCCTTGGACTCGTATAGAGAAATGATTTTTTCAGCAAAATTCACATGATCATTTTCATTAACTAAATATCCGTTATAGTTTTCTATAACTAAATCTTTATTGCCGTCACAATTTGTTGCAATAATTGCTTTAGAAAGTGACAAAGCTTCAATTATTGCATATGGTAAACCTTCGTACCTCGCTGTAGAAAGGTAAAATTTCGCCTTTGATACGATGTGGAAAATTCGTTCACGTTCAGTCCAATTAATCAATGTTGTGTTTTTTTCTAGTCCATATTTTTTAATTAACGCTTTAACATTTTCAGTATTTGGACTAACCACCCCAATCCCCATAATTACCAAGTGAATATTGGGTATTTGATCTCTTACAAGTTTCAATGACTCAATCATCATTTCTATATTCTTTTGATAAGAGGGGCGTCCTACGGTACAAATAAAGTTATCTGGAAGGTTATAACTCGATAAATTTTTAAACTCTGGGTTTAACTTTATTGGCTCAATGCAATTGTTAAAAAGTAAGGTTTTGTCTTTTGTGTACTTTATTTCTTTAACCCCTCTTTCTAATTCAGATTCTGAAGATGCCAACAAGTATGAATTTTTACCCTTCACTAACCTTTCTATTAATACAAATATTTTACGCTTAAATGGAGATTCTGCACTTAAAAATGAATAGGCCTGAGGTGTGTGAAGAATTGGGATTGACCTAAAGAAAAAACCTAGTACATTACCAATGACACCTCCTTTGGCACTATGTGCGTGGATTATACTTGGCTTTTCTGCTTTAATGATTTTTTTGGCTTTAAATATAGATTTAAGATCTTTTATAAAGCTAATTTCTCTTTCAATAGGAAGAAAGTATTCTTTTACTTTATTATTGTCCCTGTCGTAAAAATCCGTATTGTCCTTTCTTCCGTGTATTACGATATTTTCAAACTTTGACGGGTCAATATTGTTTATAATCATTCTTAGTGATGTATCTACACCACCGACTGAATGAAGTATATGGATTATTTTTATTCTACTCATTTATCTTTTCAATTTCTCGATTATGAAGTCCTAAAACGACTATAATTAATCCGGTCAAATATACACCGATTTGCCTGTGAAATACATTTTCTATTAGCATATAAAAAACTAATACCAACAAAACGCTTAATAAATCAGAATCCTTTTTATTTTGTTTGAACAATAAAAAAATGAGGCCCAGAAAAAGGGATAAACCAATTATTCCCTTACTTAGAAATAAATCTAAATATTGGTTATGTGAATTAAAACGTCTATTTAAAAAGTAATCTAGTTTCTTTTTTTTATTAATGTAGTTATTATAGCAGTTATTCAAGGATTGTTGTGTTTGAAGAAATCCATTCCCAATTAAAAACTTGTTTTCAGCCGAAACAGCAATTTCATAACCACAACTCCAGATTACAAATCTGGGTTCCCATGCTTTTATCTTTTCAAATAAATTCACCTCATTACTGTTGTACAAGAATCTTTTATAAAAGTTTTGATTTAAAACAAGGAAAACCGTTAATACTACAATTCCAAAACCTGTGAGCATTAAAGCTTTTTTTCTACTAGTAAAACTGAAAATCTTAATAAAACAAATTATTAAGCTTAATAGCATCGCCATTCTTGAAACAACGAGAAAAATCATAAATAAACTAAAAATCACGTTAGCTATCATGGCTTTTTTTAGCCTATTGTTCAATGCCATTAGTTTAAATGAAAAAGCAATGCCTAAACAATTTAAAATACCCGAATATAATCTTTCAACAAATAGGATGTCGTTAATTTCATTACCTGTCGCTATTTCAAATGTGCCGCTTTGCAATATATGCATACCAAGCCCCAGCAAGGATATTAGATTGCCAAGAATTATTGACAGCACAAAAGCTATCATCATTCCTTCTTTTTGTTTTATTGGTATAGAAAGAATTAAAATTGGGAAAATTAATAATAGTTTCTTTATAACATAGATATCATTTGAAAAACTAGAAGACATAAATGATGTAAGGCCAATGACAATTACAAATAAAAATGTATACAGATATATATTATTGTTTCGAATTTTGAAAATCAACTTTTTTTCTGCAAATGGTAATAAAATAGTTAGCGCAATTAATAACAGATTTGGAACAGCCCTTACATCATCCTCATAAGGAATGACAAATACAAGAGCGTAGAAAAGAAATTGGTATATTTTGTTTAAAGAATTCAATTCTTTGAAAATAGTTTTTTCAGTTTTGTTGTAAATTTTCTTGATACAAATAATAAGCTTACATTTCTCAGTAAACCATAAACAGGGTACCATCCAAAATAAAAATTGTCTAAAATTATTCTTATTCTGCTTTTTACTTGAATTTTCCTTTTAGAAGATGATATTGAGTCTTCGTCAATCACATAATCAAGAAGAAATTCGGGGTAGTTTTCTGATTTAAATTTGTTAATAACTTTAAAAAAGAATGCATAATCTTCAGCAGCCTCAAACCGTGTTGGATAATAACCTATTTCTTGCATAAGTTGAGATCTAAAAACAACTGTGGGATGCACAAACATGCTATTTAGATACATTTTCTTTTTTATTTCTTTATAGGTTTGTGGGTGTTTTAAATGATATAGATGTTTGCCTTTTGTATCAATTATATTAACCCAAGTGCCCAACAAGTACAAATTAGGGTCTTCATTCATTAATTGAAGCTGTTTTTTGAATTTGTCTTTCTTACAAATATCACCACAATCCAATCTCCCAATATAAGCGTAATTGTGTTTCTCTATCTCCTTCAGACCAAAATTAAGAGCTCGTTCAATCCCAACATTGGAATCAAGATCTAAAAACCTTATCTCTCCACACCTATAACAATCTATAATTTCTTCCTTATTAAATTGTGATTTTGTGCTTCCGTCGTCTACAATTAAAATATCAACTTTTTCTTCACTTTCATTAATAGATGATAGAGACGCCTTTAATCCCTCGGGATTATTATAATGCGGTATGAGAACAATTATACTAGCTTGTTTTTTCAATATTTATTTGTTTCTGCTTTTGATAAGCAATTAATAGCGCAAGGCATAGCCAAAACCCATAAATTCTAAAGGTATCCATCTTAAGCCAATTAAATATATAACCTGCCATAGATATGGTAATTATAAATCCTAGAACCCTGAAATCGCCCTTTCTCACAAACGTCATATTATAACAACACAATAGTATGCTTACAAGAAATAGTACAAATATGCCCAATCCTATTATTCCTGTCTCTGAAAGCAATCTTAAATACATATTGTAGCCTGGCGGGAAACTTGGTTCATCTTCATTGAGATATCTCCAGCTAAACTCCCAATTGTTTTCAGTTGCCCAATCTGGGTATTTCTCCTTTGATTCAAAAGCCTGTAAACCAAAACCAACTCCCCTAATGGGGTTTTCTTTAAAAACCTCAAATAATGCATATTGAATCCCAAATCTAGTTTTATTTGAGTTTGCGTGAACATTGTCTTCTAATTCAAAAGAGTTTAATTCATCATAAACATACTCAGTTGCTGTACTGCCGAAAAAAACCACGACAAAGGCAAATGAAAAAGCTGTAGTTAAGAATATATTTACAAATAATCGATTGAATTTTCTGTCCTTTAAAATATAAAGAATGAAAATAAAGATTTGAACAATAATTATAAAAAACCCAGCTCTAGAACCAGATAAAAATGAAAACAAAACAACCAATAAAGCTGGAACAAACCGTTTAATTCCTTTGTCAGTAATAATATAGCTAAACATCCAACCACTGGCTGTTATTAAATATGTTGCAAGTGCAGGGGGTTCAAAAGTAACAGACGATATTCTATAAGTTCTCTGGTCTATGAGTACATCCGTAAATGGTAGATAATTAAATAAATAAAGTGTTTCTCTTAATGAATCTACTTTAAATTCAACTATCAAATATTCAATACTCCCATATATGACCACAATCATTAAGGAATATAAAATCACTTTGCGAATTCTAAAAACAATTTTAAGTAAAGATTTGTGATTCAGTGCATTATAAAAGGTGAGGAATAGAATTATTGATGATATGATGAGCGCCATATACTGCCTTAAAAACCTCACAACACCTGATGTTTTCTTAAAATAATAAGAAAACATATCAAAGGAGTTAAGCACCACGGTAAGGAGTGCCCATAAAAGAAATATTATTAATAATTGAAATAAACTGTTTTTATACGGAACCTTTAACCTTCCTGAAAGCAATATAAAGAGAAAGGCCACAAGAAAAAACAGTACACAAGAATCCCTGTCAAATTCACCTAGCAATCCCAGACCCCTAAAAGAATTAAAGGGCAGAAAAAAAACGCCCAATAAAACTAACGAGAGGATAAAATTTTCAATGTTATATCTTTTGGTTAAGGAATTCATTAATATTTAATATTTCCATTGTTCAAGATTAATACCCAAGTATTTTTCTAATTGTTCAATGTCCTTCTTAAAGTTCAAATATAGCTTGTTTTGTACTCGTCTGTCAATTTGTATTTTTTGTAGATTCGATTCCTGTACTTTGCCTTTGGCTTTTAATGCAAGCTTTTCACCTAGTATTTTTTTTAAAATAGACTTTAACCAGGATTTTCTAGTCAAAAATTTATTTATCAATTTGTTTTTTGGTCTTCCAGATTTATTAAATCTGTCCATACTAAAATCATGTGCATGTTCTACCTTCAAAAATGATAGAACCTCATTAACTGATTCTTTACTGTTTTTAACGAAGTCTTCAAATATTAATATCTTAACTTCAGAAAACGCCTCCTTAAATGCCTTTACTGGTTCATAATATAGACCTCCTTTAACATAACCCCAGATACATTCATAACCATTGTTTAACCGTTCTTCTTCTTTTAAAAGCCCGTCTTCAAAGGATAGGGTTTCACGTTCTTCTCTAATTAAATGAGAATATGCTGAGATTGCCCTTTTTACCGGATCCCTTAGCATGATAACTATTCTTGGATCTCCAAACTCATCCTTTATTCTATTTATAGTATGTTCATAATAATAAATAGTATCGGTACTGGCCTCTCCAATTGCTATAAATTCTTCAGCTTCCTTAAATAATTGACGATACGATTCAGCTGTTTTCACAGCAATTTTTTTGGGTCTAAAGTCACCCGGGCCTTTATAACCCTGTTCTGATAGAATATCATATGTTAAGTATCTCGGTTCTTTGTTTTTGCTTATAAAAATTTTTGGATTCTCATCAAGATACTTAACCAAAGAAGTTGTACCACATTTTGCTACACCAACAATTAAGAAATTAGGAAGGTTGCTCTTGTTCGAAATCATTGAATTAATTTTTTTGAAATTTAGGGTTCCAGTCGTCAATATTAATCTGAAATTCCTGGTTAAGCTTTATTACTTGCTCTTTTAAAAGATCTACCAAATAGTCTTCTGAATCTTTATCAATAGACGGAGTGGGTTTTTTATATTTACTAATCATTTTTTGTTTAATGTGCTTCATCCATGGCGTTATGGGCACGACTTTTTTTATAAAACTTCGTAAACTACTTTGTTTAAAGAAAAACCTTGTGATCAGATTTTCTTCAAAAACCCCACCCGGGTTATATCTTTTTTCAAGATTACCTGGCAAATAATTTGAATCAACTTCAAGAAATTCATAAACACTTTTAAGTACATCTGTCGCTTTTTTATTTAAATCTTCTGTTTTTACTATTAAGACGTCCTTAAATTCATTATTGAAAGCCTTAATTTTATCATAATACATAGAATTAAAAGAGTAATACCAAAAGTCAGAATACTTGAGTTTCTTTCTTTGATCCTCCTGTTTTAAGGCTTCATAAAAACTCTGTTTTTCACGCGATTCTCTAACCAAATGAAGGTAGTTTGAAAACGCTCTCTTTATCGGGTCACGAACAATAATGATAATCTTTACTTCATCACCTAGTTTTTCTTTAATTTTATCAATACATTCCGGATAATTAATATACGAAGGTGAAACCTCTCCGATTACCCTTTCGTTTTTCACATTCTTAAACTTCTTTTGGTATTCAGAAAAACTACTAATGTTAAATTGATTCACCTTATTATCCTGTGGCCCCTCATTTAATTGCGATAATTTTTCATTTGTAAAATAATGCAATTCCTTCTGGGTTGGCATAAATATTTCAGGGTGATCGTTTAAATAATAATGAAGTGATGTAGATCCACATTTTGGGAATCCAACGATAATGAAATTAGGAAGTCTTTTGTTCATAGATTAATTTAAAAATGTCTTTACTGAGTCTTTTCTGTATAAATAAAAAGCTCCGGCTACATTCCAAAACATAATACTAATACTCGTTGCATAGGCAGCGCCTACCAAGCTGTATTTAGGTATTAACAGCCAATTCAAAACAATATTTAGAAATAGAGCAACTAACAAAAACCTTTGTAAGATTAACTGTTTACCCGTCATGTTCATATACACGCCTACAGAACCGCACAAAGAACTGATTAATTGCGCAATTAACAATATTATTAATGCGTTTTTTGCTTCAACATATTCGTCCCCAAATAAAGTTAGAATAAAGTTTGATAATAATATCAATATTACAACAGATAATAAATTTAATCCAAAAATAATTCTCGAGCTTTTAGTAAGTGTCAGTTGTAGGTTGTTTAAATCTTTCATGGTGTGCAATTCTGCTATTTTTGGAGCAATAACTATATTAACAGATATCAATGAGAGTGTAGTAATCGTTGCAAGTTTTACTGCTACCGAATAATATGCAACTTTATCATATACCTCAAATCTTCCCAATAAAATAATATCAATACTTTGGAGCATAAAAAAAGAAATGGCACTTATTGCCATTGGGTAAGACTTAAAAAGAATACTTTTAAATGTTGTTGGGGTTTCGCCATGATTAGTCTTACTTTTCGGAATATTTATTATAATATAAAGTAAAGTCACTAACCATAAAACTGAAAAGCTAATCAAATAAGCTTCAATTAAAAGGCCCTTCATGTCTTTTGAGGCTAAAATAAGGACAACAATGAAAAAAGGAAGATATCGTAAAATATTACGGTAAAACTCAGATAATAAGGTCTTACCCATAGCCCTAATCATATCCACATTCAACATTGCCCATGAATAAATAAATAGAGTTACAATTACTTTAAAAATGATTTCTGAAGCATCGGGTTTATCAAAAAAGGTATTAAAAAAATCATCTTTAATTAAAGTTTTCAGCATCAAAAAAAAGGCCGCAACAATAATTATTATTGTTACCATTTTAATGTAGACTCCTCTTAGGGAGGCTATAGAATTATTTGCTTTAAAGTAACCTGAATAATAAATAATTGATTGGTTGGTCCCAAGCAAGCAAATTCCTCCAACCACTAATAAAATTGATCTAGCAAAATCATATCGTCCGACACTTTCTGGGGTAAAATTGTTAGTTAAGAATAATGAAAGGCCAAAGAAAATCACTATTCCTAAAACTCTTGTAAAGAGAACTTTTAAGCTACTATTTATTAAGCCTTCTTTCTTGTTTAAAAGCTCTTTTAACACTTATTTCTTGTTATAAGGTTTTATTTGATTGATTGATTCTTTAAAATTAGAGAACCCTATTAGAAACTTATAAATTTAAGTCCTTAAAAAGTTACTCCTTTTTTAATAAATTAACCAAATTTCGTTTAAAATATATTGTCGGATTATGGGCTCCGTTAACTCTTTTGGTTCTTAGTTTATTAGATGTTGTATCTTTTTCAATAAATTTATTGAAATTTAGATATCTATTTTGATCTTCAGGGGTTTTAAGACTAATCTGGTTATTCCCAAATATTACGGTAATGTCCATAATTTCAACTTCTTTAACTTCCTTGTTTCCGAAATTGATTAAAACATTATTTGAAATATTATTGTCCCCAAAATTTGCAGAAATTTCATCAATGCCTGAGGTTGGAACAACCTCTTCAGAAATGTGAATGTTCTTTTTTTGGAGTTCATCTACAGCTATATTGTTAACCATAATTTTAAAAACATCACTTTTATTCGTTTTAAAACTAAGTTTTATAATTAATTCTTTAATATCATTTTCAATTATTATAGGTGTAGGTTCTGTTACCATGTTTGATGGTTTTTCCTTCTTACAAGCAACAAACAGCATCATTATAGCTAATATTAAAACCGTATTCTTCATGTATAAAACAAATTGCATTAAATAATCATTCCAGCAGCTACTGTTTCGTTTGTAGCATCATCTATTAAAATAATACTGCCAGTTGTTCTGTTTTCCCTATATGGATCGACCATTAATGGTTTTGTTGTTCTAATTTTTACCTTAGATATGTCGTTCATTTTTAGGTCTTTGTCAACCTTATTTCTGTCTAAAGTATTAATGTCATACTTATAAATAACTTCTTTGATCATTGCCTTTTGATCATTTGAAGTATGTTTTATAGTATATTTTGCTCTTGGTTTAGCGGGACTGTTGTTTAACCAACACAACATCACCTCAATGTCTTGAGAGGTCTCAGGTTGGTTTTTGGTCCTAACTATCATGTCCCCTCTACCAATATCAATATCGTCTTCAAGAGTTATAGAGACTGACATTGGCGCATAGGCTTCTTCTAAAGTTTTATCAAATGTGTCAATAGATTTTATTTTTGAGGTAAATCCCGATGGTAAGGCAGTTATTTCATCACCAACACGAATTATCCCACTAGCAACCCTGCCTGCATATCCTCTATAATCCCTATGCTCATCACTCTGAGGCCTGAGAACTGTTTGAACTGGAAACCTAGTATCAACCTTATTAATGTCGCTACTAATGTGCATTGTTTCTAATGTGTGCAGTAATGGCGCTCCTTGATACCAGTCCATATTTTCAGAGCGGTTAACCACATTGTCTCCATTTAAAGCACTTATAGGTATAAACCTTACATCTTTAACTAGCATTTTAGAAGAAAACTCCTCAAACTGATCAATAACACGATTATAAGATTCTTCAGCATAATCAACCAAATCCATTTTGTTAATACATACTATAACGTGTGGAATTTGTAATAATGAAGCAATGAAAGAGTGCCTTTTAGTTTGCTCAATAACCCCATGCCTAGCATCTACCAAAATTATGGCCGCGTTCGCTGTAGACGCGCCTGTAACCATATTTCTTGTATATTGAATGTGGCCTGGTGTATCTGCGATAATAAATTTTCGCTTTGGTGTGGTAAAATACCTGTAAGCAACATCAATAGTAATACCTTGTTCTCTTTCGTCCCTTAAACCATCCGTGAAGAGTGCAAGATCAACACCATCATGTCCCTTTTTCTTGCTCGTATTTTCTATTGCTTGTAATTGGTCTTCAAAAATGGATTTCGAATCATATAACAAACGTCCTATCAATGTGCTTTTTCCATCGTCCACACTTCCGGCTGTTGTAAATCTAAGTAGTTGATTTTTGTCTAACATGTTGAGTTTTTTTAAAAATATCCTTGGCGCTTTCTGTCTTCCATTGCTGATTCAGAACGTTTATCATCACTCCTGTTCCCGCGTTCTGTTTTTCGCATCCCAGAGACTTCATCTGCAATCTTCTCAAGGGTGTCAGCATCTGATTCAATTCCTCCAGTAATGGTGATATCGCCTAAGGTTCTAAAACGTATTTTTTTTGTTACAATTTCTTCGTGATCTTCCAAGACTAAATATTCTGAATTTGGAATCCAGCTTTCCTGACGCCACACAACTTCTCTTTCATGCGCAAAATAAAGCGATGGAATCGCAATATTTTCTCTTTTTATATAATTCCAGACATCCATTTCAGTCCAATTACTAATTGGAAATGCTCTAAAATGTTCGCCTTCGAAATGTTTGCCGTTGAAAATATTCCAAAGTTCAGGTCTCTGGTTTTTAGGGTCCCATTGCCCAAAGTCGTCTCTGTGTGAAAAGAAACGTTCTTTTGCACGAGCTTTTTCTTCATCTCTTCTGCCACCTCCAATTGCACAATCAATTTTGTTATATTCAATTGCGTCCAAAAGTGTTGTTATTTGTAGTGCATTTCTTGTTGCGTTTTTACCTTGCTCCTCCGCAACTCTTCCTTGATCAATTGACTCCTGAACTGAGCCCACTATGAGTTGTACCCCTAACTCTTTTATGGTGTCATCTCTAAATTTAATAGTTTCAGGGAAATTATGTCCTGTATCGACATGCATTAATGGAAATGGAATTTTTGAAGGGTAAAATGCTTTCTTTGCTAAATGAGCTACTACTATTGAATCCTTTCCGCCTGAAAACAAAATAACAGGATTATCAAATTGTGCCCACACTTCTCTAAGAACAAAAATTGCCTCACTTTCTAGTTCATCCAAATAGTTTAAATAATACTTACGCATTTTTGAGATTTAGTTTAGGTTTTATAAAATCGACTATTCTCATTACAGAATCTTCAATATTTTCTTCTTCAGTGTTTATTTCTATATCTGGGTTTTCTGGTGCTTCATATGGAGCAGAAATCCCAGTCATGTTTTTTATTTCTCCAAGTCTCGCCTTTTTATAAAGCCCCTTAACATCTCTTCTCTCACACTCTTCGAGACTTGTATTGACATAAATTTCGACAAAGTTAACATCTTTAACGATAGTTCTAATGTTCTCTCGATCTTTTTTGTAGGGAGACACAAATGCAGCTAAGACCACCAAGCCAGAATCTAACATTAAATTTGCAACCTCAGCAATTCTTCTAATATTTTCCGTTCTGTCTTCAGCCGAAAATGAAAGGTCGTTGTTTATTCCTTTTCTTATATTGTCTCCATCAAGCGAATAAGTGTTAATCCCATCATTAAACAAAGCGTTCTCTACCAAATTAGCAATTGTAGATTTACCTGATCCTGACAGACCAGTAAACCAAAGCAACAAACTTTTATGGTTGTTTTTTTTTAATCTATCCTGTTTTGTTATGTGATAGTTGTGAGGAACAATGTTTTTTGACATATCAATTCTTTTTTCCAAATATGTAGTTTCTTATTTTTCCCAAAGGCAATGTCAACCAAAGTCTTTCGTGCAAATAGTAAAGAACAAATTTCGTGAATAATTCAGTGAGGGCTATATAAAGGGCAATCTCATCATAAGCATTTAATATTGCTCCAGAAATTAAGAATGTCATTGTTGTTGCAATAATGCGCCATGAAATTGTTTTGAAAAAAGTCTCTTTTTTGGTTACTACGCCATCGCTTAAAGCCCTTTGCCATATACGTTCGTGTACATAATAAACTAAGAGTTTCAACAAAAATTCAACTAAGCCAATCTTAATGGCGTGATCAATACTACATTGACCCTGAAGACATGTTATGAGAAGCACAATAAGTATTGTGTCAGTCGTGGCAACAATCCTCCATGATATACCTTTTAAAAGGCTTCGTATATGTGATTCTTTTCTGTAGGTCGTCATTCTAGTTTTTTCCCTTTGAGACTATGAACCAAGGATTTAACAAATTCTTTTTGTTATATAAAAGGGGCTTGTCAGTCTCCTTTGAAATTACTTCTAATCCAACAGCATTACATATTGCATGTCCAGCCGCAGTATCCCATTCCATAGTTGGTGCAAATCTAGGATAAATATCCGCATTGCCCTCAGCCACAATACAAAACTTTAAAGAACTTCCTTTTGATACAATTTCTACATCTTTGCCTAAGGATTTTAAATGTTCAACAAAATCGAGGGTTTCTTGGCTCATATGAGACCTGCTACCAACAACTTCAACTAATGATGAATGTGATTTGGGTTTTATTGGTGTTGATAATTGTATGGCTTTCTCTATGGAAACATCATGTTCATTAATTATTGATTTATAGGCCAAATTCTGCTTTACATCAGAGAAATACAGTGTTTTTAA
Organism: Winogradskyella vincentii; assembly: GCF_020166345.1. GTDB lineage: Bacteria > Bacteroidota > Bacteroidia > Flavobacteriales > Flavobacteriaceae > Winogradskyella > Winogradskyella vincentii. The sequence goes on from NZ_JAIUJS010000002.1 coordinate 193,718, forward strand.
TGCAGGAACATATATAACACCAAGCTCAGGGACTCCCTTGTTAACCAAAGCAATGTTCACAGTAAATTCACCGTTTCTTTTAATAAATTCTTTTGTACCATCAACCGGGTCTACAATCCAACATTTAGACCAATTTTTTCTAACATCGAAATCAATTTGCTTATTCTCCTCACTAATAATTGGGATTTCTGTTGGAATTAAAAATTTATTTATTACATCATTTGCCTTTTTGTCTGCCTCAGTAAGAGGCGACTTATCATCTTTGTACTCTACTTCAAATACAGAATCATAAACATTCATTATCTCTTTACCTGCTTTTAAAGATGCTTTTATTGCTATTTCTAGATTTTTGTTGATCATAATTTTGAAATTGTTTCTTTCAAACTGTCTTTCCAAAAGGGTATAGACAAATTAAAGGTTTCTTTTATTTTTGTTTTATCTAAAACACTATATAATGGACGTTTTGCCAATGTTATATAGTTTTCTGTTTTTATGGGATTTACTTCAATATCAATTTGTTTTTCCTTGAAAATTGTCTTGGCAAATTCAAACCAGCTCACAACTCCTTCATTACTGAAATGATATATACCATATGACTTTGAATCCACCAATATTAATTTTAAAATTACATGAGCAAGATCTATAGCATTTGTTGGCGAACCAAATTGATCACTTACAACATTTATTTTGTTCTTTTCTGTGGCAAGTTTCAACATAGTTTTTAAAAAGTTGCTTTTATACTTAGAATACAACCAAGATGTTCTAATTATAAAATGGTTTTGATTTAGTTTAACAATGCTTTTCTCTCCATCTAATTTTGTTTTACCATATATATTAATGGGGTTAGTCCTGTCATTTTCTGTATAAGGGTTCTTTTGTTTACCATCAAACACAAAATCTGTTGAAACATGAATTAAAGTAACATTTTGGGTGTTGGTGACTTCAGCTAAAATTTCTGCTCCTTTTTTATTAATAAGGCTTGCGCTGTCTGGCTCTTCTTCTGCTTTGTCAACATTGGTGTATGCTGCACAATTGATACACCAATTAATTTTATTACTACTAAAAAAACTATTTAGCTCTCTTTTCTTGGTAATATCAAGTTTGTTTTTGTTCGTAAAATGAAATGAAATATCTGGATATTGCGATTGGATTTCACGAAGACACATACCAAGTTGGCCATCAGATCCAGTTACCAATACCCTTGCCATATTAAATATTTTTAAATTTTGGTAAGGAAAGATCCTTACTGGATATTATTAAATCTTGCCGACTTACTTTCCAGTCTATGTCTAAACTTGAATCATTATATATTATTCCTCGTTCTGAATCTTTATTATAAAAATTATCGCATTTATAAGATATTATAGCCTCTTCTGAAAGTACAACAAATCCATGAGCAAAACCTCGAGGTATAAAAAGTTGTTTTTTATTCTCTTCTGATATCTCAATACTAAAGTGTTGGCCATATGTGTCTGAGCCTTGCCTTATGTCAACTATTACATCCATTATACGCCCTTTAATAGCTCTAATAAGTTTTGCTTGTGCGTGTTGCCCGGTTTGAAAATGCAAACCGCGTAATACACCATATAAAGACTTAGACTCGTTATCTTGTACAAAAGAAATATCCAGTCCCGTGTATTCTTTAAAATCTTTTTGATTAAAAGACTCTATAAAATAACCTCTCTCGTCATTATAAACCCTTGGTTGTATTATGAATGATCCTTTAAGGTTTGTCTTTTCTACAATCATTCTATTTAGTTATTAAACTTCGCAAGTGTTTGCCATAGCCACTTTTGGTTAAAGGTTCTATAACTTTATTGAATTGTTGCTCATCGATATAGCCCATTTTAAGTGCTGCTTCTTCGATTGAACCAATCTTTAAACCTTGTCTCTCTTCTATAACTTGTACAAATTGAGATGCTTGCATTAGGGAATTAAATGTTCCTGTGTCTAGCCAAGCTGTTCCTTTGTCAAGAATACTTACTTTTAATTTACCCTCTTCTAAATATGCTTTATTAACATCTGTAATTTCTAGTTCTCCTCTTGCGCTTGGGCTTATTTTCTTGGTCTTTTCAACTACTGAATTGTCATAAAAATAAATACCTGGTACTGCATAATTAGATTTAGGATTTTTTGGTTTTTCCTCTATTGAAATCACGTTTTCGTTATTATCAAATTCCACAACACCATAACGTTCGGGGTCGTGGACGTGATAGGCATAAATTATACCTCCTTCCGGATTAACGTTTTGCTGAAGTAATCTTGCCAACCCTGTGCCATAAAAAATATTATCTCCAAGTATTAAAGCCACATTGTCTCTTCCTATAAAATCCTCTGCAATGAGAAATGCTTCAGCCAATCCGTTAGGTTGTTTTTGCTCTGCATATTGAAATTGACACCCATATTTTGTGCCATCGCCCAATAGTTTTTGAAATAGTGGTAAATCTTTAGGTGTAGAAATAATTAGGATTTCATTGATTCCAGACCACATTAAGGTGGACAAAGGATAATAAATCATTGGCTTGTCATAAATTGGCATTAATTGCTTGCTAACTGCTAATGTCAATGGGTATAGTCTAGTGCCTGAGCCTCCTGCTAATATTATTCCTTTCATTACAGAAAAAATTTATTTAAATACCATTTGATGGTCTTTTCAATTCCAGTTTGAAAATTTTCTTTGGGTTTCCAACCCAATTCATTTGTGATTTTACTCGCATTAATAGCATATCTAAAATCATGGCCCGGTCGATCTTTTACAAAAGTAATTTGATCTGAATATGGCTTGTCTTTTGGTAATACGTCGTCCAAAATTTCACATATTTTCTGAGCGATGTATAAATTATTATATTCGTTTCCCCCACCAATATTGTAGGTTTCACCAGCTTTTCCGTTTTGAAATACTAAATCTATCCCTTCACAATGATCTTCCACATATAGCCAGTCCCTTATGTTTTTGCCGTCTCCATAAATTGGGATAGGTTCATTATCAATTGCTCTTTTTATTATGGTTGGAATGAGTTTTTCCTTATGTTGTTTAGGTCCATAATTATTGCTACAATTTGTTGTAACAACATTCATTCCGTAGGTGTGGAAATAACTTCTTACTATAAAATCTGAAGAAGCCTTGGATGCACTATATGGGCTATTAGGTGCATAAGGGGTATCTTCCGAAAATAATCCAGTAGCCCCCAATGATCCATAAACCTCATCTGTTGAAATATGATGAAATCTATTCGATTTACAACCCTCTTTAAAAACAAACGAATCTTGCATCCAATATTTTTTTGCAATATTCAATAAATTAAAGGTCCCGAAAATATTAGTTTTTATGAATTCGTCCGGTTTGGAAATAGAATTATCAACATGTGATTCTGCGGCGAAGTGAACAACTCCACTAAATTTATGTTTTTTAAACAAGTCATCAACCAGGCTATTGTCGCAAATGTCTCCTTTTACGAATTGATATCTTTCGTTATTCTCAACCTCCTTTAAATTAGAAAGCTCACCGGCATATGTGAGCTTGTCTAGATTAACAATATTTGTTTGGTTGTACGTTTTTAAATAATAATGAATGAAATTTGACCCAATAAACCCAGCCCCTCCAGTTATTAATATGGCATTAGATTTATTCATGTTTATTCATGTTTATTCATGTTTATTCATAATCCTTAATAAACGTAAATGCTCTCATAAAGACAAAAAGCAATGCCATAAATGCCAGGACAATTGATGGAAATACAACTGAATACCTTGTGTATAATTCTTTTTCAATTGTTCCCACGTCCTCAAACCCTGATAATATGTCATAAAAATCACTCTCTTCAATTAATTGTTCATCAAGACTTCTAATTGCGCTTCTTGCCCTAAGTTCTTCTTGAAAAAGTTCATACTCCCTAGTTATTGATCTTTCTTGAGTAATTGGAAATAAGCCTCCTTCACCCAAAGAAAGTTGATCTTTATCAGATTCTTTTTCTAAAATTTTTAAGTAAACCTTTTGAAGGCTATCCACTCTCTTAAGTTCAATTTCATGATAAGCTTTCTTAATCAATATCGTTGAATCTCTTATTTTCTTTAGTTTCTGAGAATATTCGTTTTCAAATGTTTTTACAAAACCTTGCTCAAGGCTAGGAAAAATATCATGAGTTGTAGATGTTGCTTTAATTGAAAATATTTTTCCTGCTAAAATATCTCTGTTTTCTATATAATCCTCATAGGACACATCTTCAGCTAGCGTGCTATCAATTGTTTTTATCCAGTTATCATAGTCTTGAAGTAAGTCGTTTTGGGTTTCCGGTCCAATTTCCATTTCAAAACCAAGTAGATGAGAGGCCCCAACAGTATCAATTTCGAATATTCGGGAAAGTTCCTGATAATTTTCTGCATCAATCAATGCATTAAAATAATCGACATTATTTGCAAGTTGATATTTTGAGTCAAAATATGGTCTAACTAGCATATCGGACACATAAATCGGTTCAGTGAATTTTTCTGTAATAAAACCCAAAACAGCAGCCGTAAATAAAATTATTGTAATTATTTTAAAATTGTTTACTACTGGTTTAAGAGTGTAAATAATTACTTTAAATAAACTTTTAAAAATCCTGCCTATAAACGAATAGAGTTTTTCAAAAAGTCTTCCAATAGCATTAAAAAGTTGCCCTAAATCAACTTCTTCGTTTTGTGAGTTTTTTGGTAAATTTTCACTCATGTTCTATGAATTAAATATTTGTTCTAAAATTTTATTTGTAATTACGTATGTTGGTTTAACACCAGATGTTCCCAGTCCTCCTGACGCCAAAGTACTACCTGTTTCTAAAGGGTTGTCACTTGCATAATAGGCATATCTAACCTTTACATCTCCATTAATATTTCCTCTCACTTTGGAAGCTGCCTGAATTGCTTTCTGATAATGGGCACCTTCCATTTCCAATCCAATTACATTCCAGGTTGAGTTCTTGAAAAATTTCAAAATCTCTTTATTCTGTAAAGAAGTACCTAAAACTGTTATCATTGTTCCTTCACATACGTCTACGCCGCAATCTACTAAATCGTTTTTAGTTAGTTCATTTTTAAAAGGATAATTATCAGCTGTACCCTCAAAAATATGTGCTGACGGAATCATGACATCTCCTTTACAGCCTTCTAAAATTCCTGCCTTACCCATAATTGATATGGATTTTACATTTAAATGAACTTTTTTGCCATTTACCTTTACTGGCTTTAATAGTTCGTCAAGTGTTTCATATGCTTGTTCACCAAAAGCATAATCCATAACAAAAATAACGGCTTTATTTTGCTTTTGTTTTTCAAGATAATTAAAATTTGTTTTCGAAAAATCAATTTTATCCGTATCAAAAATTTGAACATCAATATTGGTGCCTGACGCATCCTTGATATAGATCATTCCGTTTTGTGTCGCAGTTTTTTCAACCTTGTCTCGAGCGCTCTGATTTTTCGGGTCACTTAATGACTTATAAACATCATAAATGTCTTTAATTTTACTATTGCTTTTAAGTGTAGATTCGGCAAACAATGAATTCATAACGCTGTGCATATTTGCGCTTATGATATGAATAGGCCTTTCAAGTAAATTGTTTTTATGTAAAACACTTTTTATCTCGTCTGCCCATATTTCTCCATGTATATGGTGCCCAAGTCGTTCTCTTAAAACTGGACTGAACGTGATTGTTCTTTTGTTATTGTTAATTTTTTCTTCGATGGCTAATTTTCCCAACCAATAAATTATATGTAATAATCGCTCGGGCTGACCCTCTGAAGCAAAATTAGGATATGCCTCGGTCAACTCATTAAAGGTCCGTCCTAAGATGTTTGCAGTGTGTGTAATGGCAATCTCCCGTTCTTTTTGGGTAAGCTTTTTGTTTGATATTACCGCTTTCTCCAGCTTTTTCCAATCTCGAGTAGTATCACCACGTTCATTAATTAATACTCGCTCACTAATTTTATGAGATTCAACAAACAAAAAAGTTAAGTGTGTTAAAATATCATATATTTCTGATCGCCCTCTGGTAATTTCAATATTCATCTGTTCGTCATCAATACGATAACAATTTCTTCTTCGCTTTTGAGGAATTATCGGCGTGAAATGCGAATTGGCATAACCTTCATCACTGGTTAAATTAATATATGAGCATTCTTCAATTCCTTGAGGCAACCTATCAATTACATAAAATAGTCCCTCTAATTCAGCCTTTTCATCTGCTATTGAGCCGTAAATTTCAGGCCTTAATAAAAGTAGCGCCTCTCTAAGTGTTTCTCCAGAAACACCCATTGGTTTGTAAAAACCGCGATTAAACAAATGGCGCATTGTAATATACATGCGCTCTATAGCATTAGAACTTTCTTGGGCTCTGGTTCTTTTATGATTTTTATTGTTTTTACTCATTGTTTTGTTTAACCTGCAAATATAGCTTATTTAGTCAATTGAAGTTCATATAACTTATCCGCAATTTTACGATCGTTAGAAAGTCTAGGTATTTTGTTTTGCCCTCCTAGTTTCCCAATAGATTTCATGTAATTTTGAAAACCGTCCTTTTTAATCTTAGTCAGTTTTAGTGGTTGTAACACCTTACCAGCTATTAAATCGTAATAATAACTGTTTTGTTGCTGTAATGAATTGTCCAAATCTTTTATAAACTTCGCTTCATTTTCGGGTAAATTCTCAAACTCAATAAACCATTCGTGATAAGGCAGGCCATTATTAGGATTAATTTGTGGCGCTACAGTAAACTCGTTTACCGTAATACTTGTGTTTTCTGTTGCCTCATTAAATGCTTGCTCAACCTCTTTACCAATGACATGCTCTCCAAATGCTGATATAAAATGTTTAATTCTACCACTAACTATCACACGGTACGGTTTTAAAGAGGTAAATTGCACAGTGTCACCAATATTATATGCCCATAATCCTGCGGTTGAAGATATTATCATAACATAATTTACTTCAAGTTTTACGTCTTTAATTGTAATTCGCTCGGGGTTTTCATCGTAAAATTTATCTGCCTCTACAAATTCATAAAAAATACCAGACTTAAGCTGCAGAAGCATCCCTTTTTCATCTTGCTTATCTTGAAATGCAAAAAAACCTTCGCTAGCAGGATACAATTCTATACTATCTACTTTTCGTCCTATTAAATTTTCAAACTTTGCACGATATGGTTCATAATTAACTCCTCCAAAAATAAATAGACTAAAGTTCTTAAAGATCTCTCCTACTTTCTTGTCTGTTCTTTCAATTAGTTTTTCAAAATACATTTGTACCCAAGACGGAATACCTGAAATAATAGTCATGTCCTCCCTCAACGTTTCATCAATAATAGCCTCTACCTTTGTCTCCCAGTCTTCAATGCAGTTGGTTTCAAACGAAGGCATTCTGTTTTTTTGAAGATACTTTGGAACATAATGAGCAACAATACCTGAAAGGCGTCCAAGTTTTATCCCGTTATTTTCTTCTAGAATCGGACTTCCCTGCAAGAATATCATTTTACCGTCAACAAATTGAGTATTGCCGGTTTCGTGAATATACATAAGAATCGCATTTCTTGCGGCTTTTACGTGGGTTGGCATACTCTCTTTGGTAATAGGAATATATTTAGCGCCAGAAGTAGTCCCTGATGTTTTGGCAAAATACAGTGGTTTTCCTTTCCAAAGTACATTATCTTCTCCATTTACTACTCTTTCCACATAAGGCCTCAAATCCTCATAATCTCTTATTGGTACATTGGACTTGAATTCCTCATATGTGCTAATCTTTTTAAAATTATGGTCTTTACCAAATGATGTGTCTGTTGCGGAGTTAATTAAATTTCGAAATACCTTTTGTTGGGTTTTTTCTGGATTTCTTGCCCATTTTTCTATACGCTTTGCCACCAGGCTAGCAAATGGTTTGGAAAGTTTTTCTTTTATAGAAGACATTACTAAAAATCAATAAAGTTGGTTGGATTAACCGGATAGCCCTTACTCCAAAGCTCAAAATGCAGATGTGGACCTGTACTCAATTCGCCTGTGTTACCGGACATAGCAATAACTTCGCCTGCTTTTACTAAATCACCTTGAGATTTTGTTATGGCAGAGTTGTGCTTATATACCGAAATTAATTCCTGATTATGCTCCATAATAACCACATACCCTGTTTCTACCGTCCATTCTGCAAAAATCACTGTGCCATCGGCAACTGCTTTAACTGGTGTATTTGTTGCAACAACAACATCTACTGCATAATGTTTTTCTTTTATATCGTAATCATCAGAAATTGTTCCGTTAACTGGTGGAAATAGCACAAAATTGGATGGGTCAATTGAGGATTCGAATAAATTATATTTATCCTCTTTTTCTACTTTTGCCCTCAAAATGGAGTCCTCTTTGTTCTTCTCTACTTCTAAATAATCTAAATCATTCTTTGCGAGTTCCATTATTGAATCTCTATTAAATTCAACAGAGGCAATATCTCCTGTTAGCACCTTTCTGATTGAGGAATAATATTGTTTGTTCAGCTCAAGCTCTCTTACAAGCGAATCGGTTTTATAGTTTAATAAGGAGGCTTCTTTTTTTAATCTTGCAGAAGAATATCCGGGAATATATTCTCTTAAAGGTGTAAACGCAATAAGTAAGGTGGTGAAGAAGATTAATACAATTGCAGAAATTGACGTCAAAACAAAGACATTTAATCTTGTGAGCTTTATAGCAAAACGCTCTTCAAAAGTATCTTCATTTAAGATTACAAGTCGATACTGATGTAGTAATTTTTTGGCTAATTTTTTTTCTTTTTTTTTCTTTTTTGCCATCGAAACAAAATTAGTTAAAATACTGAAACCTTATTGTTATTAAGTGCTAAAGTTAGCTAAACAACGTTGTTATTTAAGTTTAATTATTAACTTTGTAGCCTAAATTAAAAATTATGAGTTTTGTTACAATACCTTTAGCTATTGGGTGGCCCCAAGTGGTATTAATAGCGGTAGTAATTTTAATCCTTTTTGGTGGGAGAAAAATTCCTGAATTAATGAGAGGGCTAGGCAGTGGATTGAAAGAGTTTAAGGATGCCAGCAAAGATGAATCTTCAAACGAGGAAAAAGAATAAAAAATAACACCACAAAAAAAGCCAGCATCTTAGCTGGCTTTTTTATTTTATTTAATCTTTATTGATTTTATTATCGATTCTAACTCGAACACTAAATCTCGTTTACTAAGTGATGGTGCATATACGTAACCATCTGCAACCAAATAACGGTTATTAATTTTGTCCTCTATTAAGTAGGTGATAAATGGTCCGGCCATTGGATATTCATTCATTGTCCAAACACTTCTAACCTCGTATGTTGGTTTATTGTCTATTATGGTGTTAAACATTGAGGGGGCATATGCTTCTTCAACCTTCATGTAAATATTGTCTTCACCAGGTATTTTCGTTTTTGTCACACGATCTCTCATATTAACTATATCAACAATCGTACTATCTCCCCTTGAAATTGATTCTAATGGAATTTCATAAAACATAAACTCCATTGTTTTTGAGTTGCTTATATTCTTTCTCACCCAGAAAAAATCATCTGTTGCTTTGCTTATTCTATATGCAGAAGGTATGTTTATTGTAAAGCCTAAACTTTCCTCCATTTTTTCGTCAGCAAGCAAAGACAGCTTTATTCTCCTTTGTTTTTCTTTTACCTCTTCTTTGTTAAATGCATCAATAATTTTATCCTTATTTTCTTTAAGTTGATTAATTATTTCTGCATCTGTTTTACCTCCAATTACCGCAACTGTTTGTGGTTTTGCAAAGGCTTCATTAACGATTTCTGTGGTTGGTTGTAAATTACCCTTCTCTATTTTAAGAACAATTCTACTTCGAGTAGCAAAGCCATCAAAAACCTGCGGTGGGATTTGACGAATTTTAAATAATGGTTCGTCTAATGGCAATCCATTCAAAGGCGCGGCAAAAATGTTTCTTATGCTTTCTCCAACCTTATTATCCCAAAGCAAATTATCTACCACCACAGATATTGTATTTAAATTTCCGTTAGACGCTGGTAAATAAACTTTCTTTCCGTCGCTGTTGCCTTCGCCACAAGTTAGAAAAAGCATGCACATTAATACAGTATATACTACTCTCATATCTTTTGAATTTTTTGGTGTTTATTTAGACACTATTAGTGTCATTCCTATTTTGAGATTACTACCACTAATATCGTTCCAATCTTTAAGATTCTCTACAGAAACTCCAGAAAATTTTTGTGCAATAATCCAAAGGGAATCACCCTCTTTTACTTTATAGGTCATTCTGCCCTTAGTGTCTGTTGATTTTTTATTGGTCTTTGGTGGTGGTGACGCAACTGGATTTCTTGGGTATATGGTAAGTCGTTGGCCTATTTTTAAATTATTGCTTCTTAATCCATTCCAGCGTTTTATCTGGCTTACTCTAACGCCATATCGTCTTGCAATCTTTCCTAAATAATCTCCACTCTTTACGCGATACCTAATTTTAGAATCTTGATTAAAAAGTTGAGGTAGTGGTTTTTCACGTTTATTAAATTCCGTTTGAGCGAAAGCATAAACCTTATCCTCATTAGACGTAAACACACCAATAGCTTCACGAGGTAATCTCAATGCATAAGTCTTACCACCTACTTTGGGAATAACGTCTAATTTATATGAAGGGTTTAAAAATTGAAGCTCCTCAATATTTACTCCAGTCACGTCAGAAACATGGTCTAAACTAATCATTTGCTTTACATGCACAGTGTCTGTTTCAATATACTGAAAAGCTGGTCTCTCAGGTTTAAATCCGTGTTCTTCTGCGTATTCAAAAATATACATAGTGGCTAAAAAAGATGGAACATACCCAGCTGTTTCTCTTGGCAAATTAGATCTTATATTCCAATAATTTTTATAACCACCAGATCGTCTTATTGCCTTATTAACATTACCTGGTCCCGAATTATATGCCGCTAATGCTAAGTCCCAATCACCAAATATTTTATATAATCTAGATAAGTATTGCGCCGCTGCTGTTGTAGATCTAATCGGATCGCTGCGCTCGTCTACATAGCTACTAACATCCAATTTGTATTCCCTTCCGGTTGCAAACATAAATTGCCATAGCCCTGTAGCGCCGACCCGGGATCGTGCTCTGGGTTTTAATGCGGATTCAACAATTGCCAAATACTTCATTTCTAGCGGAATGTTATAATTGTCAAATTCTTGCTCAAACATTGGGAAATAAAAATGGCTTAGCCCCATAAGTCTTTCTAGCGAGGACCTTCTTTGTTTTAAAAAACGCTTAATTACACTTTCCAAGGAGGGGTTGTACTCCACATTAAAAGGTGTTCTTGCATTGAGGCGCTCAAGCCTTGCCTTCAATGTATCAGTTGTCAATTCTGGATAATCAACAGGTTCGTAGGTTAATTCTGAAACAGATTTGTAAATTGTATCATAAAGCGAGTTGCTGTACAGTTCCTCCAACCATTTCTGATCTAATTCCTTGGCTTCGGTCAAGTCTTGCAGGTTCTTAATTCCAAGGGTATCTAATTCAGCTGGGATTTTGTTTTGTGTGCTTATTGTTCTGCCATCTATAATAGAATCACCAACCTTTAAGGGTTCATTCTTGCTTGTTGCTGTACTATCTACTTGAGCATATGTCACGCACACAATAAAGCACATGTAGATTGTAATATTACCCTTTAACTTCATGGTTTAAATTATTTAACGCATTAAAAGTAACGCGTTTTTACTATAGTATAGTGTTGAAATATTAATTCAGTATTGCGGCTATACCTGGCAAAGTCTTTCCTTCAAGACTTTCTAACATTGCTCCACCTCCAGTACTTACATAGCTTACCTTGTTTTCAAACCCAAATTGCTTTACTGCCGCTACTGAATCTCCTCCACCCACTAAAGAGAAAGCGCCACCTTTTGTTGACTTGGCTATTGAGTTGCCAAGCGCAATGGTTCCTTTGGAAAATGTTTCCATTTCAAAAACCCCTAACGGTCCATTCCATAGAATAGTTTTACTTTGATTAACTACGCTGTCAAAATTCTCTAAAGATCTTGGCCCCGCATCTAATCCCTGCCAGCCATCAGGAATGCTCTTTACATCTACTACCTGTGTATCTGCATCATTGCTAAAGCTGTTTGCCGCAACAACATCTACTGGTAAATGAATTTTTACTCCTTTGGCCTCAGCTTGTTTCAATATATCTAGTGCAAGTTCCATTTTATCATCTTCGCAAATAGACTCACCAACACTTCCGCCTTGGGCCTTCACAAAGGTGAAAGTCATTCCGCCACCAATAATAAGATGGTCTACTTTATCCAAAATGTTTTCAATAACCGTGATTTTTGATGAAACCTTAGCGCCACCTAATATTGCAAGCACTGGTTTTTCTCCATCTTCTAATACCTTTTTAATGCTTTCTATTTCCTTTGCTAAGAGGTGCCCAAAGCATTTTGCTTCAGGAAAAAACTGGGCCACAATAGTTGTTGAGGCATGGGCTCTATGAGCTGTACCAAATGCATCATTAACATAAATGTCACCTAGCTTTGATAACTTCTCAGCGAATTCCAAATTACCTTGTTTTTCCTCTTCATGAAATCGTAAATTCTCCAGTAGCAATATTTCTCCCGGCTGAAGTGCGTTAGCCATAGCTTCAGCTTCCTCGCCAACACAATTTTCAGCAAACTTCACCTCGACCCCTAAAACATCTTCAATTTTTGTAATAATGTGTTTCAACGAAAATTCGGCTTGCACACCTTTTGGTCTTCCTAAATGAGACATTAAAACACAACTTCCTCCGTCTTCTAATATTTTAATAATTGTTGGTTTGGCAGAAACAATTCTCGTAGCATCAGTTACTTCAAAATTTTCATTAAGAGGTACGTTAAAGTCTACTCTTATTAATGCTCTTTTATCTTGGAAATTAAAATCTTTTAATGTCTTCATTTTATATTGTTTAAGAAACAAATATAAAGATTAGAACCAATAAAAACCTATAATAAACATCAAGCATTTTAAGGTTTTTTAAAAAAAATGAATTCACTGTTATATCAATGCTTTTAAAATTTTGGTTAGTAGAAAAAATGCATAGTTTTGTTTCATGCTATTTTCAGATATTTTAGGGCAGGAACATATTAAAAGTCACTTAACAAAAAGCGTTGATAAGGGGAGGATTGCACATGCACAATTGTTTGTTGGGCCAGAAGGCTCAGGCACCTTGCCCATGGCATTAGCTTATGCTCAATATTTACTATGTGGAAATGTACAGGGTGAAAATTTAGGGGGTAATGAGTCTTGCAATCTAAAGTTTAACAACTTTTCTCATCCTGATCTACATTTTGCTTTTCCTGTAACTACAAGCCATAAAGTTAAAAGCAAACCCGTTTCTAACTTCTATCTAGAAGAATGGAGACAATTATTAGAACAGCAGCCTTATGGTAATTTATTTGATTGGTATAATCTTTTGGGTGTAGACAATAAACAGGGGCAAATTGGTGTAGATGAGGCCCATGAAATAGTTAAATCACTATCATTAAAATCATATGAGGGTGGTTATAAGGTAATGATAATATGGATGGCTGAGAAAATGAATACAGCTTGTGCAAATAAATTATTAAAGCTTATAGAAGAACCACCAGAAAAGACTGTTTTTATATTGATCGCAGAAGATGAAGAACAAATAATCAACACCATAAAGTCGCGATGCCAAGTTCTACATTTTCCTTTGTTACCAGAAGAAACTATTGCCAGCGGTTTGGTAAAAAACTTTCATATTGAAAAATCAGTAGCTTCAAAAATAGCCCACCAATCAAACGGTAATTATAACAAGGCTTGCGACTTAATTTACCAGGATAGTGAAGATATTCAGTTTGAAAAGTGGTTTGTTGTTTGGATTCGATCTGCTTTTAAAGCCAAAGGAAATAAAAGCGCTATCCATGATCTTATTTCGTGGTCAGAGGAAATAGCCAAAACCGGTAGGGAAACGCAAAAAAAGTTTCTAAGGTTTTGTCTAAATTATTTTAGGCAAGCTTTATTGCTTAATTACAAAGCAAATGAGTTGGTATATCTTGAACCAAAATCAGAAAACTTTAAATTAGAGAAATTTGCACCTTTTGTCCACGATAATAATATTTTGGAAATTTCAAAAGAAATTCAAGATGCTGTATATCATATTGAGCGAAATGGAAATTCTAAGATAATTCTTACAGACTTGTCTATTAAATTAACTCGATTACTTCATAAAAAAAGCCAAGCATAAGCTTGGCTTTAATTTTATATAAACTTAGTCTATTCTTTTGTGCCAGAATTATCCTTTTCCTTATTAAGTTCTGCTATAATTTTATCTGTAATATCCTTAGCATCAGACCCATAGAGAACACTACCTGCTTCATTGGCGCCTAAAATAAAAGTATATCCATTTTGTTTTCCGTAGTCTTTTATGAACGTTTTTACTTGTTTAACCAGGGTATCTATTTCCTTTTGTCCTTCTGCCTGCAATAGCTTTTCCTCATTACCAAGTTGATAATCCTGCATTTGTTTTTTCTGAACTAGTGCATTGTACTCTTCCTCTGCTTTGTTTTGTCTCATTTTAGCAGCGCGCGATTGAAACAATTGTGCCTCAACTTGAATTGCTTGTTGCAAGCTATCAGCTTTTTTATTAAAGGTTTCTATTTTTGCTTTGAACTTCTCCTCAAAGTCTTTTTTCTTTTGATATTCATTAACAACTTTAGCGTTATCTACAAAAGCTATTTTTTGTTCTTCTTGACAAGCCATTGTTGTTAAGGTAATAAACAATAGAAGGATTAATTTTTTCATAATTTCAATTTCGTATAAATCTTTGCAAATGTAAAAAAGTTAGCGTGTGAAATAGACTTTTTTATAACTATATACAAAATCAATAAATATTAAGTTACTTATTAATAATTTCAATAAAAATCGGAGCCAAATAAAGCTGTTTAACACCCCTTTTTAAATTGGGCAGTTAACCTGTTGATTGTTGGGCCAAAAAGCCATTAAAATGATTCTTTGACGTTAATTGGTTTGTTTTAAGACATAAATTAAAGAAGAGTAGTCATTATTGTGTCTTGCCCGGTAATTAGATTTCAGACCAACCCAAAATGCTTTTAACGGATTCATATATCCTGTCTTATATTTTTCAGAAAGCAAACTAACATAATAGGCGTCAAAAATTAATGGTATAGTTTTAATAAGTGTAAAGTTCTCCTTCTGAAATAATTTATTGATTGATTTTCTAGAAAAATGCCGCAGGTGTCTTGGAACATCATATGCCGCCCAAAACTCTTTATAGTGGGCAGCGTCATAACTTTTATAATTAGGAACCGCTATAATCAATAATCCGTTTGGTTTTAACAGCTTTCTGAAAAGTTGAATGTGAGTGTCTAATTTCGGCAAATGCTCTAAGACATGCCAAAGTGTAATAACATCGAAGGAGTGTTCTTTCAGATTGGCAAGGTGGCCAATTTCAAAAACGTTTTGGTTGGTTTTGACATTTGCAATTTTTCTTGCTTGCTCATTAGGTTCAATTCCAGTAACTGCCCAGCCATTTGTTAACGCAGTTTTTAAAAAATCGCCTGTGCCACATCCAACATCTAAAAGTTGTTTTGATTCATTTCCAAAGGAATTGATTAATCGCAATTTCTTTTTTAAGGCTCTGGATCTAATTAGGTGGTATACATGCTCAAATAAATTTCGCTTAGAATCCGTGTGTGAAATATAATCTTCACTCTTATAGTATTTGGATAATTGATCCTCATTTGGCGCTGGAAAGGTTTCAAGCATTTCCGTATCCTCATTAAAAATCAATTGAAATTCTTCTCCAGAAACTGAATGGTCTTTTACCTTTAAATAAGTTAATCGGTTCATTTTTCCATTCATTTTTTAAACATAAAAGTTTAAATGTTTCACGTGGAACATTAATTATCTCCCTAAATAAACTAATAAAACAGAAATGTCGTTTGGTGATACGCCACTAATTCTTGACGCTTGAGAAATGGTTACTGGTTGAATTTCTGCCAATTTTTGCCTAGCCTCCATACTCATAGATTTTAATCTTGAATAATCAAACCCTTTAGGGATCTTAAGATTTTCTAGCCTATTCAATTTGTCAGCGTTATTCTTTTCCTTTTCAATATAACCCGCATACTTAACTTGAATTTCTGTCTGCTCAATAACTTCAGGATCTAAATTGTTTTCTTCGATATATTGATCTACTGCTTTGAACTTTCTAACATCATCAATTGTAATATTCGGTCTAGCAAAAAGCCTGAACATCTTGTCTTGTTGTTTTACGGGTGCAGAATTTTTTGATTCTAAAACAGGGTTTGCCTCTTCAGGCTTTACGCTTGTTTCTCTAAAAAACTGAACAAAGGCATCTGATTTCTTTTGTTTCTCCTCCATTCGCTCTAGCCTCTTTTCTGATGCCAAGCCAAGATTATACCCCTTTGGTGTTAATCTAAAATCTGCATTGTCTTGTCTAAGCAATGTCCTGTATTCTGCTCTTGAGGTAAACATTCTGTAAGGCTCTTCTGTTCCTTTTGTGATTAAATCATCTATAAGTACACCAATGTATGCTTCATCTCTTTTTAAAGTAAAAGGGTCTTTTTCCTGCACTTTTAAGCTAGCATTAATTCCCGCCATAAGACCTTGCGAAGCCGCTTCTTCATAACCTGTTGTGCCATTTATCTGCCCAGCAAAAAATAACCCATCAACCAACTTTGTTTCCAAAGTATGTTTTAGTTGGGTTGGTGGAAAATAGTCATACTCAATTGCATAACCAGGCCTGAAAAATTTCACATTCTCAAAACCAACAACTGATTTTAATGCCGTAAACTGAACATCCTCTGGCAAAGAGGTTGAGAAACCATTTACATAAACCTCAACAGTATTCCAACCTTCGGGCTCAACAAACAACTGGTGCCTGTCCTTATCAGCAAATCTGTTTATTTTGTCTTCAATAGAAGGACAATATCTAGGGCCCACACTTTTAATTCTACCATTAAACATTGGTGAACGATCAAAACCTTCTCTCAACAAATCGTGAACCTCTGGACTAGTATAAGTCATATGACAAGACCTTTGTTCTGTTAGTGGTTTTGTAATATCTAAGTAGGAAAATTTCTCAGGGTCTTTGTCTCCAGGCTGTTCTATCATCTTAGAATAATCTAAAGAACGACCATCTACTCGAGGAGGTGTGCCTGTTTTCATTCGTCCAGAATCAAACCCAATTTCCATAAGTTCTTCTGTTATTCCCGTTGCGGCCCTTTCACCAGCACGGCCACCACCAAAGTTCTTGTCGCCTATGTGAATCAATCCATTTAAGAAGGTACCATTGGTTAGTACGACAGATTTCGCCTTAACCTCTATTCCAAGAGAGGTTTTAACGCCAACAATCTTGTCGCTCTCTAATAAAAGCCCGGAAACCATTTCTTGATAAAAATCTAAGTTGGGTGTCTTCTCAAGCAACAACCTCCAGTCTTCCGCGAAACGCATTCTGTCACTTTGTACCCTGGGGCTCCACATGGCAGGGCCTTTAGATTTATTAAGCATTTTAAATTGAATGGCCGATGTGTCAGAAACAATGCCGCTGTAGCCGCCCAAAGCATCTATTTCTCGAACAATCTGCCCTTTGGCTATTCCACCCATTGCAGGATTACATGACATTTGAGCAATGTTTTGAAGGTTCATTGTAATCAACAGGGTTTTGCTACCCATGTTAGCTGCCGCTGCCGCTGCCTCGCTTCCTGCATGGCCCGCACCTACAACTATAACATCATAAACATCACTAAACATTCTTTCCTGATTAAACTGTTCCACGTGGAACAAAATTAGTTCTAAACAAAAATTTTGCAAATATACATTGAAAAGCTTATAAACACTAATACCTAGAGATGTAGTAATTCTCTTTGGCGCGCATAGCATCGACCTCATTTTCTAACTTGTCTTTGTAGCCACAAAAATGTAGAATACCGTGTATCAAAACGCGTAATAATTCAGATTTAAAATCAACCTCAAATTTCAAGGCGTTTTCCCTAACTCGATCTACGGAAATAAAAATGTCGCCGTGTAGCTGATTTCCTACCCCGTAATCAAAGCTAATAATATCTGTGTACGTGTCGTGATTTAAATACTGAAGGTTAATCTTGTGTAAGTATTCATCTGAACAAAACACGTAATTAATTTCGCCTACAAGAAATTCCTCAGTAGCTACTGCTTCAGCGATCCATTCTTTCAATCTCTTTTCGTCTTCTAGATCTAGAGTCGTTTCGAAATTAAAATTTATCATCTGTGCTTTTAAAATATTCTTGAATCTTCTTCTTTAAATGATTACGCAAAGGTAGTGCTTGCCTGTTCAATATTTCAGTAGTATTAAAATATTGTTTTGCTGTTGGGATTTGATTTGTGTTCGTTTTATTGAAATCCTCTGTATTTGTTTTAGATTCTCGCTTAGAATCTTGGCCTTGTAAAAAAGTAGCGTTTTCAAGTTTAAGTAACTGATGTTGAAGATCCATCATTTTCTGTAATGTTTGATTTGTAAAACCATAATTCAGAAGATCCAATTCAATTTCCTCCATCTCTTTAATTAACTCTCCTGCAGATTGTATTTCTCCATCTTTTACAATTTTATCTTCTAGGGCCTGTCTTAACTGTTGCTGGCGTTGATAAATCTTAAATAACTCCGCGTTTTGTTCTTCAGTGCCACCCTCTCCATAGCCATCATTCTTTTCTTCTGTACCATTTCCACTATTACCTGATTTACCGTTTTTACCATCTTTACCGCTCTTACCCTCCATGTTATTGTTTGAGTCTCCTTTACCGTTCTGTTGTCCATCAGTACCATTTTTACCTTGGCCACCATTTTGGTTGCCTTGTTCACCCGACTGACCCTCTGTACCACTTTTACCTTGGTTTCCTTCCTTTTCTCCCTGTCCCTTTTGTCCTTTATCTCCTTTATCTCCTTTTTCGCCTTTTTCGCCTTCTTTTTCACCCTCACCCTCTCTACCTTCTTCGCCTTGCTTTCCACTTTCATTCTTCTTTACGCCCTCCTCCATCTGTTTGTTTAGCTCCTCTTGTGACATAATAATATCCTGCAACTGTTCTCCCTGACCACCTCCAGAGCCAGGAGAAGGGTTCATGGCCATTTCCATATTATCCAATACATCACTCAAAAAGCTAGCCAGTTCATTACTAGCGGTAATCGTATATTGCTGAGAGGCAATCCCTTGATATAATCTGTTCTCGGTTAATTGATCTAAAGATTTGTCAATGTTAAAATAAACCTCTGTTATTTGTGTATTAACCTTTTCTGAAATCTTAGGTTGTCTTAGCGATAATGCGAATAAGCTGTCGTCAACATGTTCAAAATGCTCTCTTAAATTGCTCTGTTCAATTATATATTTCCCGTATTTATTATTGTCAATATTTATTTCTTCAAATGTGTTCATTAATGCCTCTTGGTCAAAGGAAAACAACAAGAGGTTTTCGAGAATTTGCCTCAACATATCAATATCCTCAGAAGCTTGGTCGCCACCGCCTCCACCTCCAGATAATGACTGTTTCATCATGTTGCCCAGCTGTTTCATTTTCTTGGCGGCCTTTTTTTGACGCTCTCCCGCTTTGTTAAGCTCCTGTTCCGATTCTGGTGTTGGCTCACCCTTTTCACCTTCAATTTCTTCCTTTTTTTCTAAAGACTCCTTGGCCTCTTTTTGATCGTAGTTAATTTCGCTTTCTATGAATTCGTCCCTTGGAACACTCATAGGTTTCTGAAGCCTTCTGTCGTCACGCTTTAGCTCGTCTATATCTTTCTGAAGTTTTTCGAATTCCTCATTTAACTTCTCTTGGTTTTCTTTTGTGTTTTCATTTTTCTTTTTAACTGACTCTTCCTGTTTTTTTGCTAAATCCTCCAATTGATTCGCAATCTTTTCGGTCTTTTTTATAACATAAAAACGCTTTGTGAGCTCCAACAGCTGTTTCATACTGCGTTTTTTGTTTTTGTTTTGCTTTGCAAGTTCTTCAAGCTTTTGGGTGAATTCCTCTTTGTTTATCTTATCCTTTAATTCCTCAAGTTCTTTTAATAGTTCCTCGTCTTGTTTAAGCTTTTCTTCATTTTCTTTTAGGCGTTCTTGTAAATCTTTTTTAAACTGGTCTTCCTCCTCCTTTTCGTTCTGAAATTCCTCTAGATTATCTTGTAGTTTTTTGTTAAAGTTTTTCATCAACTGCTCTTGTTGCTTTTGACGCTTTAAAAACTCTTCGAATTTCTTCTTATCATTAAAATTAAGTTGGTCTTTTTCCTTTTGAGTCTTAGAGAGCTCTTCTAGTTTTTTATCCTGTTCTTCAAGCTTATCAAAGGTTTTGCTGATGTCGTTTATGGTCTTATTCTGTTGTTGAAGTTGTTTTTGCTCAACCTCTTCTTTGGTCAACTTTCTGTAGTTAAAAACGTTGCTTTTGGTGCGTTTATATTTATTTATACCATCATTATCAAAAACCTCAAAGTAAAGCTGGTAACCAACACCTTCTTTTAATTCTAATTGATCAGGGAACGAACTTATAAACTCACTGAAATTAGAATTTGAAATAGAAATTGGTTCTGTGTGTTTATTTGACTCATCATTTAATGGATAATAGACTAGTTGTAGCTTACTGAGCCCATGGTCATCACTCGCCTGTCCATAAAAATAAAGCGTTTGATCATCTAAAGTATCCTTCTGGACTTCAACCTTTAATTCAGGATAAGCATCCTTCACAACATTTATACTATAGGCTAAATTTTCATAGTCTTTTAGTTGATTGTTGCTCGTAGAGATGCTATAGTTGTAGTTATTAAATAGGCGTTTCTGTGCGCTGAAACCACTTTCTTCTTTTGTAAACCTCAAGGTGTCCTCTGCATAAATATTAACCTCAGTAGTTGATCTTGTTGACGCTTTCCAAGTAACCTTTGTGCCTTCTGGTATTATTGCTGAACCGGTGCTTTTTAATGTCTCGTCTTGTTTTTTGGTGTGTGCGGGATAATCTAATTCCATATCAAAACTCACCAAATTAGGCGTATTCAGCACGTTTATACTATATGGTTTTGAGGTAACTCCGTTGGCTGATAGTATGAATTCTGTGTCCTGCTTTAATAGGTTGAATACAAATTGAAACTCACCCGTTGCTACTGGTTGTAAAAAATAAGATTGATTATTAAAATTAATTTGTGCGTTTTCTGGAATCACCCCTCCAGCAACCTTAATCCTTAATTTAAAATCTTTATTTTCTATTGCTGCAAGCGAATCGTTTACAACAAAAAATTGAAATGGTGCTGGTGGTTCATATGCCGTATTATAGTTTACGACACGTTCATAACTGTCACTAAACCAATTTAGTCTACCTGACAAAAAGGATAAAGCTATTATTGCAATAGGTATAGCCGCATATTTTAAATACTTAAGATTTGATTTAAAATTTATGGCCAACTGAAAAGGAATAGGCTTAAGCTCTATGGCTTTCTGCTCGATACTTGCAATTATTAAATCAGACTGTGTTGGGCTTTGGTTTAGCTGTAATACGTTGAGTAGTTTGTCGTTTACCTCAGAGAAATGACCTCCAATTAGTTTTGAGGCCGTTTCATAATTAATGCCTTTCCTAAGTTTAAATAAATGGGCTAAGGGAATAGCTATAAATTTTATAAACAGGCCCAACTCAACAGCTATGAATACCCAAAACAATATGGTTCTTCCTGTTGAACTAAGCCACAACATATACTCTACAAAAAGAACCACTATTAAATAAAGCGTTCCTATTGCAAAAAACAGTATGGCGCCCTTAAGAAGTTCATTCGTGTAATACTTCTTAATGAATACCTCAAGCTTGCTTTTTATGGTTTCAAAATTGCTCATATGGTAATACTAACTTACTAATCTACAATTTTATTTTAATTGGTATTTCCCTAAATTTGGTAAGATTCTGTTAATTAAAGTTCTAATTTGTTAAAATAGATGAAAGATCTGAAGTATCTGGCAGCGTTTTCAATTCCATTAATGGCCATTATTGGGCTTATATTTAAAGGCGTTTGGGTGTGGGCAACCCCAATATTTGCATTCGTCTGTATACCAATTTTGGAATTGGTTTTTCCGATTGACAATAAAAACCTAGAGCCCAATGAAGTTGATACTAAATTAAAAAAAACCATTTTTGATTGGTTGCTTTATTTTAACCTTCCTGTTGTATATAGCATTTTGATATATGGTCTGCTGTTGGTTTCGACATCATCTCTTGAAACATATGAGCTTATTGGCTTGATCGTCTCTGTTGGTATAGTATTGGGTGTAAACGGCATAAATGTTGGGCACGAATTAGGACATAGACAAACCACAAACGAAAGGTTCATTGGTAAAGCTTTGCTCCTGCCGTCTTTTTATATGCATTTTTACATAGAACACAATTACGGTCATCATCTGCATGCCGCAACACCAGAAGACCCAGCGACAGCGAGGTTCAATCAGTCTATTTATTCTTTTTGGTTTACATCAACCGTTAGACAATATTTCAGTGCGTGGAAAATTCAAATCAAACTGCTAAAAAACAACAGTCTTTCATTTATTTCTTTGAAAAACGATATGCTCTGGTTTACAATTTTGCAGCTAGCTTATTTATTGGCTGTATTTTCATTATTTAGCATTAAAACGTTTGTTTTTGCCGTTGCCACAGGGGTTGTGGGCTTTATACTTCTTGAAACTGTAAACTACATTGAACATTATGGGTTGTTACGTCAGCAAACCAAATCCGGGCGCTATGAGCGTGTTAAGGAAGTACACTCATGGAATTCTAATCACGTTGTAGGTAGAATTGTGCTATATGAATTAACAAGACACAGCGATCATCACTATAAGTCCTCAAAAAAATATCAGGTTTTAGATTGCCATGAAGAAAGTCCCCAGATGCCTTTTGGTTATCCAACGTCAATGGTCTTGGCAATGTTGCCTCCACTTTGGTTTAAAATTATGAACAAGCGCATACCAAAAGAAATGATCGTTTCTTAGATTGTTAATCGCTTTGTTGTCACGTCTTATCAAACTATCTTTGCGGTATAATTTACAATTATGTCTAAAAACGTTCGTGTGCGCTTTGCGCCAAGCCCAACAGGCCCATTGCATATAGGCGGTGTAAGAACTGCTCTTTTCAATTATTTATTTGCCAAAAAACACGGTGGTGCATTTGTTCTTCGGATTGAAGATACTGACCAAAACAGATATGTCGAAGGTGCGGAACAATATATTGTTGACGCATTAAATTGGTGTGGCATTCCCTTTGATGAAGGTCCTGGTAAAAACGAAAAATTTGGTCCATATAGACAAAGTGAGCGCAAACACCTTTATAAACGATATGCCGATAAATTAATTGAGGATGGAAAGGCTTACTATGCGTTTGACACTTCAGAAGAATTAGATAAACACAGAAAAGATCACGAGGCAAAAGGCAAAACATTTATTTATAATTGGCACAACAGGGAAAAGGGTCGACTAGTTAACTCTTTGGTTCTCTCAGAAGAAGAGACTAAAGCAAAACTTGGTGCCGGCGAAGACTATGTGGTGAGGTTTAAATCCCCACAGAATAAAATTTTGAATCTAAAAGACATTATTCGTGGCGAAATAACTATTGACACCAATGTCTTAGACGATAAAATACTGTTTAAAAGCGACGGTATGCCAACCTATCATTTAGCTAACATTGTAGACGACCATTTAATGGAAATATCCCATGTGATAAGGGGTGAGGAATGGCTTCCGTCATTGGCATTGCACCAGCTACTTTATGATGCATTTGGCTGGAAGGCGCCACAATTTGCTCACCTTCCTTTAATTCTAAAACCAACCGGAAAGGGAAAATTAAGTAAGCGTGATGGTGATAAAATGGGTTTCCCTGTATTTCCTCTAGAATATGTCGCGCCTGACGGATCGGTATCAAGAGGATATAGGGAAGATGGGTATTTTTCGGAAGCTGTAATAAATTTCCTTGCTTTTTTAGGTTGGAACCCAGGTACTGAACAAGAAATTTTCAACCTTGACCAGCTTGTAAGTGAATTTGATTTAAAGCGAGTTAACAAAGCCGGTGCGCGTTTTGATCCGGATAAGACCAAGTGGTTTAATCACCACTATATGCAAGAGCAATTAGATCTTGAGTTGGCCAAAGAATTTAAGGCTTCTCGCGACACTCTTGAGCAAATTGACATAAACTATATAGCGCTTGTTGTTGGTTTAATTAAAGAGCGGGCAACTTTTGTTGACGATTTCTGGGACTTGAGCCACTTCTTTTTTGAAGCACCAGAAGGGTATAACGAAAAAGCGGCAAAAAAAGCCTGGAAGGAAGACACGGACGAACTAATGCGCGAATTGGTTTCTGTAATAGAAGGAACCGAAGCATTTTCGGCAGAATCACTTAGTGTTGCAATTAAAGACTGGATCACTTCTAAAGAAATTGGCTTTGGCAAAGTGATGATGCCCCTGCGCTTAGCATTGGTTGGAGCCTTAAAGGGCCCTGATGTGTTTGACATAATGTTTATGATAGGCAGAGACGAAACCATTAAAAGGATTGAAATTGCTATTGAATCCTTCTAGAGGTCTAAAAAGTAATTAAGGCCATAAAGTTAATCATAGCCTGATTTCCTTTAAAGTCTGTATTGCCAGTATGAGGTCCAAACTCAGCTTCGTTCCCGTTAAGTTTATTCAAAATATTGGTAAAACCATAGACATATTGAATCCTAAACTTAAATGCACCCAAACCTAATGTTGCGCCGATTGCTCCATTAACGTTTATCTCCGAAATTTCCTCTAATTCTTTCGCTAAAATGCTATTTCCGTTATTTAAATAAACGTAAAGGTTTTCTTCGTTGTCAGATTGTAATTCTAATTTACCGTTATATTGAAGCATTGGGCCCGCATCTATTGTGAGGAGATTGGGTACTATTTTAGCGTGAAATAAAAAAGCAAGTTGAACTGCAAACAAATTATATTCAATCTCTTTATCTCCAGCCAAATCAATTACCGTTTCATAACCTGAAATTTCTAGGTTGTTTTCAGAAATTTGTAAACCATAGCTCACATTATACCATTTGTTCGGAAGGTCGCCAGTCGCTGAGGCACCAATAAGCCATCCGTTTCCTTTTTTGGTGTTAAAATTGTCTGTTGATATGTCAAATTGGGTTAGCCCACCCCCTATTGCTATTCCATTTTTGATAACATAACGTCTATGCTGCGCGTTAACAAGTGTAACAAATGATAGGCAAATTACTACTAATAGGATGTGTTGGGGTTTGTTCATGGAGATTATAGCTAATTAAACAAACCTAACTAAAATAATTTAATATTACTTACTTTTAATAATTCATATTCGCTAACCTAAAACAATAATGCTATGGGCCAATTTATTCTAGTTCCGATTATCTTTTTCGGACTTGTTATTTTAATTTCTTCATTTTTCATTGTTAAACAACAAACAGCAGCTATAATAGAGCGCTTTGGAAAGTACCAAAGCATAAGACAGTCGGGGTTACAAATGAAAATTCCTTTAGTTGATAGAATTGCTGGGCGCCTAAGCCTAAAGATTCAACAACTAGATGTTCTAATTGAGACAAAAACACTTGACGATGTTTTTGTAAAAATTAAGGTGTCGGTTCAATTTATGGTAGTAAAAAATGATGTCTATGATGCTTTTTATAAACTAGAATATCCTCATGATCAAATTACTTCATTTGTTTTTGACGTGGTCCGCGCAGAAGTTCCAAAAATGAAATTAGATGATGTATTTGTAAAAAAAGATGACATAGCAATTGCGGTTAAACGAGATTTACAACAATATATGGCTGAATATGGCTACGACATCATAAAAACATTAGTTACCGATATAGATCCAGACGCCCAGGTTAAGGCCGCAATGAATCGTATCAATGCATCAGAACGCGAAAAAATTGCCGCCCAGTTTGAGGGTGATGCAGCACGTATACTTATAGTTGAAAAAGCTAAAGCAGAGGCTGAAAGCAAGCGTTTACAAGGTCAAGGTATTGCAGATCAAAGACGCGAAATTGCGCGTGGACTAGAAGAGTCCGTGGAAGTCTTAAATAAAGTTGGGATTAACTCTCAAGAAGCCTCGGCATTAATTGTGGTTACACAACATTATGACACTTTACAGGCAATCGGTGGTGAAACAAATAGTAATTTAATTCTATTGCCAAATTCACCTCAGGCAGGCAGTAACATGCTTAACGACATGGTTGCAAGTTTTACTGCCAGTAACCAGATTGGTGAGGCAATGAAAAATGCTCAATCTAAAAAACCAAAATAGAAATAAAACCCCAAAGTTAAGCTTCGGGGTTTTAATTTTAGTGCCAAGCACAAAGAATACCGCCCATAACAGCTAGAGTGACTATCCAATAGCCCGCATTAATAAATATGTATTTGGCACTTTTTCGTTCAAATAAAGCAATAGTGCCAATTATAGGCAATGCTCCAAAAACACCAAATATTCCACCGTGTAGTGCGCCGTGTCCAAAAGATCTATGCGCATGTCCGTAATCAGCCATAAAAGCTTCAAACGAGGCTTTTGCATTTTCTGGATCGCCTCCAATCATGCCTAAAGCACCCCATTGATGGTTTGTGAATTGCATTAATAAAAAGTTTAGCATAACAGCAAAAACCAGAGCTAAGCCGAAAATAATTCCCATATTTCCGCCTTTCATTTTTTCTTCGGTCATTCCAGATTCTCTCATCCAAGCATTTCCGAAGCCCATTTTTGGATTGTACCAAACAGAGCCAATAAGCAATGCGGCAACAGCCGCGACACCTATCGCAATTGGATTAATAGGTAGTTCCATAATTTAAATTGATTTATAGTTAGTGTCTCTAAGTTACAAAAAAACCCTTAAGGGGAAATCTTAAGGGTTTTCAATCAGTTGTAACTTGACTTATATTTCACTTGCCTCAGAAACCAGTAATTGGTTCTTGTCTTCACGCGCTTTGGCAATAAACTCATCGATGCTGTCGTTTCTTGATAAGCCCTTTTTTAGTAATTCCTTTAAAACAATCATTGTTGCGATTCGGGTACCAGACTTTTTAACAGCCGTACCGAAAAGCGGTTCTAATTCTTCATATGAGATTTCTTTTGCTAAATTGAGAATCTGTGCTTTTGCTTTAAGTTGTTTTTCCTCAGGAAGGTTTGTATACTTTTTACCCAATTGTTGAAGAACACTTATCGCAGAACGTTTCTGTGGTGGCTGATTTGGTTTATTTTGATTATTGTTTTGAGGTTTTGGCTTTTGTTTTGCCCAGCTGTCTCTTAGCCCAACGGTTTTGTTAAAAACCAATCCGTTTTCTTTTGAATCTTGATCTACCACAAAATACCCTAATCTTTGAAACTGGAACCTGTCTCCTATATTAGCGCTAGAAAGGCTTGGCTCCAAATAGCCAGTTTTAATCTTTAAAGATTCTGGGTTTAAAAACTCCATAAAATCTTTTTCCTTATCTCCATCTGGAGATTCATGCATAAATAACCTATCGTATTCTCTTATTTCTGCTGTAATTGCATGTTTTATGGATACCCAATGTAGTGTTCCCTTAACTCTTTTTGAGGTATCAGTATCGTAAGTACAATGCACTTCAGTTATTTCACCATTATCATCCTTAACAACACTATTGGCTCTTATTATATAGGCATTCTTGAGCCTTACCTCTCCGCCTAATTTTAATCTAAAAAATTTCTTGTTGGCTTCTTCTTTAAAATCTTCTTTTTCAATATAAATTTCTCTTGAAAAAGGAACTTTTCTAAACCCTGCAGATTCATCCTCCTGATTATTTTCTGCTTCTAGCAACTCCTCTTTATTTTCGGGATAGTTTGTTATAACAACTTTTAATGGGTTTAAAACCGCCATAACCCTGTTTGCGGTCTTGTTTAGATCCTCTCGTATGCAGAACTCCAACAAGGACACATCTATAATGTTTTCTCGTTTTGCCACACCAACTTTTTCAATAAAGTTCTTTATTGAATTTGGCGTATAGCCACGGCGTCTTAAGCCAGAAATTGTCGGCATTCGAGGATCGTCCCAGCCCGACACTAGTCCTTCGTTAACCAAACGCAAGAGCTTGCGTTTGCTCATAATGGTGTAACTAAGGTTTAAACGTGCAAATTCTCTCTGTTTTGGCGGCAGAGGTAATGAATCGCTCGAATATTCATAAACATTATCCCTAAACCAGTTATAAAGCTTTCTGTGCGGTTTAAATTCAAGAGAACAGAGTGAATGAGATATTTGTTCAATATAGTCACTTTCGCCATGCGTCCAATCATACATTGGGTAAATGCACCATTTATCTCCCGTCCTGTGGTGGTGTGCATACAAAATGCGATACATAATAGGGTCTCGCATCAACATATTAGGATCTTCCATGTTTATTTTGGCTCTTAAAACATGGGTGCCCTCCGGAAATTCTCCCGCTTTCATTCTATTGAATAAATCCAGGTTTTCTTCAATACTTCTATTTCGATATGGACTATTAGTTCCGGGTTGGGTTGGCGTTCCTTTTTGTTCTGCCATAGCCTCTGACGTTTGGCTGTCTACATATGCCTTCCCGTCTTTAATCATTTTTACAGCCCAATCATAAAGCTTGTCAAAGTAATCAGATGAATAAAGTTCGTTTTCCCATTTATAGCCAAGCCAAGCAATATCCCTTTTAATTGCATCAACATATTCTTGTTCTTCCTTGGTTGGGTTAGTGTCATCAAACCTCAAGTTTACAGGTGCACCATACTTCTCACCCAGGCCAAAACTAATTCCAATAGCCTTGGTGTGGCCAATGTGTAAATAACCGTTTGGTTCAGGCGGAAAACGAAATCTTAATTTGTCTTTTGGTAAACCATTAGCCAAATCTTCTTCTATGATATGCTCAATAAAGTTAAGTGATTTTATATCTTCTGACATCTCAAAATTTTAAAGCGTAAAATTAAACAAATTGTAACATTAAAGCACTATTGCCTACCTATAGAATAGATAAAACCAATACCAAAAAATTATGAGTTATAAATGCCCAAAGTGTGACAACACAACCTATGATGTGGGAGAAATGAGAGCGACAGGAGGAACGCTATCAAAAATCTTTGATGTGCAAAACCAGAAATTCACATCTGTAACATGTAAAAAGTGCACGTATACAGAGTTTTTTAAAACAAAAACCAGTGCTATTAGTAACATCTTTGATTTCTTCACAAACTAATCATTTGAGAAAAAGGATATTTAATAGTATCATAGTATTTTTGCTTCATGGGAACTATTAAAGTTGAAAATATTCGGGTTTTTACCAACCATGGTTGTTTAAAAGAAGAAACCGCAATTGGTAGTGACTACAGAGTGGATTTAGAGGTAAGTGCAGACCTCTCAGAATCGGCAAAATCAGACAAACTCAGCGACACGGTTGATTATGTTTTTTTAAATAAAATTGTGAGAGAAGAAATGTCTATTCCGTCTAAATTACTGGAAACTGTTGCTAAAAGAATACTCGATAGAATATTTAATGAAGATCAACTAGTAAAAAAAGCTACTGTGAGTGTTAGTAAAATTAATCCTCCTATAGGCGGAGATGTTGAGATGGTAACTATAAAAATGTCACAGAAACGCAAAAAATAACTTATAATTTTTATATTTGCTCACCTTATAAAAGGCGTCTTGGCCGAGTGGCTAGGCAAAGGTCTGCAAAACCTTGTACAGCGGTTCGAATCCGCTAGACGCCTCAAAAAACCTCTTTAATAAAGGGGTTTTTTTTATTATAAAGAGTTTAGATATGAAACCAATTCGGCAACGCTCTTAGGGTTCTTATAATCCACCTTATTTGATTTCTTGAAAGAATTGTATTCTTTTTTACGGTTTGCATAAAACTTCTTTATATCTCTTATTGTTTCAAAACCCGATTCCCTACCATCTTTGATAAAGTGGTAGCGCAACTTTAATTCTGCAACATATAGTTCAGGTAATTCAAGATTATACAACACACCTTGGTTTCTAACTTGTGAGGCCACAACAGTTGTGCTGGTTTGACTTGAGCTTCCATAGGCATTTCTATCTTCTGTGTTTGACTTTAAAACACAATAATATTCAACAAACAAAGTGCCGTTAGAGTTTAATAAAAGCTCCATAAACTTGCCGTGCCTATTCACAAACTTACGGTTGCTTACATAAAGTGTGTCCGTATTTCTAGCGAGATTATTATTTAATGGCATTAATTTACCTTCTTTCTGTATGATAATATTGTCTGTTAGGGCATTGTAGTTTAAAATACCTTTGCTCCTTTCGCCATTTTTTAAAAGTACAATGCCTTCTGTAAATTCTGGCAACACATAATGTTCTGTTCTACTTTGTGAGAATCCACTAAAAACAAAAAGGGTAAATAAGATTATTAATAAACTCTTTTTCATAATATTTAATTTATGTTGAGATCTTTAGGTTTAACCCTTTCTATCTGCTCTTTACTTTTCTCATAAAGCTCAGGGAATAGGCCCTGACTCAATAACAAAACTCCAAAACCTAGAATTACCAAGGCAACTATTTTTTTGGTCTTGAATACACGTCTCGGTGTTAACTTGTTTTTAAGTCTTTTAGCTAATGCAATCTTTACTAAATCTGTTAAAAAATAAGTAATCAACATGGTAGAAATAAAAATAATTACGCCATTCTCAGAAGTTGTTAATGAAGTACCAACAACTATAAATCCTAACCACCCTAAAAGCACTCCAATATTTATAAAATTCAATAAGAATCCCTTTATAAAAAGTCTACCATAGTCCTTTTTGGGTAATTCAATCCTGCCATATTCTTTAACTATAGAACGAAAGGATCTTGAGGTTTTAATAAAAGATATGATGCCGTAAACGACCAATAACACTCCTCCAAAAATGAGAAAATTGGGATCGTCTTTTATTTTATCTACCAGTTTATTAGTACTAAAAAAGGCTAAGGCAATAAAAACAACATCTGCGAAAATTACGCCTAGATCAAAAATAACAGCACTTTTAAATCCTTTGGTTGCTCCAGTTTCTAATAATACAAAGAAAACTGGGCCAATCGTAAAGGCCAGTATTATACCAAAAGGAATTGCTGTTAATATATCATCGATCATGTAAACATTGCCGTTTAAACAAAAGTAATAAATCTTATAGGATTACATGCGTTTAATACGACCGCCAAATACACGGCTTTTATCAACTTTTTTAGGGTTTCCGTAAATAAAAACATCTCCACCTGCTCTTATTCTAACATCAACAAATTCTGTAGCATTTATGTAAGCTTCACCTGCGACATTTACACTTACATCCGTTTTTTCTGTTACAAATTCCTCACCATTTAAAATACCTCCTGTATAAATAGATACATCTTGATTTTTAGATTGACCAGTAACATTAATTATTCCACCTGTTACTGCCCTAACTGTTGCAAAACTCGTTTTTAATTCTGCTGTAATTTCGGCACCCTCCTGAGTTCTTAATTCAATCTCAAATTGTTCTATAGTGTCCTTAACAACGACTTTGGCTCCTTCATTAGCATCAATCTCGTCAACTGAGGTGTAATGAAGATTTACAACAGTATCATTGCCATCATAAATTTCCTCAATATTCATTCTTATTTTAAGTTTTCCGTTTTTGTTTACTACTTCTACATCTTTTCTGTTTTTACCAGAAATAACAACTTTGTTTTCTTTTGATTGAATCATATTTAAGTTTATTAAATCATAAACTTTTACGGTCTTGAATTCTCCAATTGTTTTCTCAACAGTATCTTGAGCAAATAGTGTAATACTAAAAACAAGGGATAGGATTAATGCGAATTTTTTCATAATAGCTATATTTTATTCTGTGGCTTTTACAGCGGTTCCGGTTACTGAGACCATTGCATAATTACTTGTTGTTAATTCTATTTCAACTTTTATGCCAACGACAGCATTAGCGTTTAATTTTCTGGCATTTTCCGTGAGTGTTTGAAACGCATTTTCTTTAACTTCATCAATACTAGATTGAATTGCCTGATAATACTTAGAAATACTGAAACCCATGGCTAATTTTTTTTCATTTATTGCTACGCCAGTGACAATACCAAGGTAATCAGCTATTTTATAGCCTTCAATAGAATTTGTTGTTGTTAAAATCATAATAATGGATTGTTACACAAAATTAATCTTCATTAACTGCTTTTCCAACTAGATAAAAATCTAAATGCTTTTTTACTAAATCCGTATTTTTAACTTTAACAATAACTTCTTCTCCAAGTTGATACATTTTATGGTTATGACGACCAATCATAGCGTAATGGTCCTGATCAAAATCATATGTATCATCTTTCATATCTCTAACGCTCACCATACCTTCGCATTTATTTGATATAATTTCTACATAAATTCCCCAATCGGTAACACCGGAAATTACACCTAAAAATTCTTCATCTTGGTGGTCCTGCATAAATCTAATCTGCATGTATTTGATAGAATCTCTTTCAGCCTTAGTTGCTAAATATTCCATATTACTACTGTGCTTACATTTCTCTTCATAGATATCTTCATTTGCTGACTTACCACCATCGAGATAGTGTTGTAATAATCTATGTGCCATAACATCTGGATAACGCCTTATCGGTGATGTAAAATGACTGTAATACTGAAACGCAAGACCATAATGGCCAATATTTTGTGTCGTGTATTCTGCCTTAGACATAGTCCTTATAGCTAAAGTATCCACAAGGTTTTGTTCTTTTTTACCAACTACATCTGTTAATAGTTTATTTAAGGAAGAGGCAACACTTTTTCCGTCCTTAAAATTTAACTTATGTCCAAAACGACCAACAACAGTTTGTAATTGAGCAAGTTTAGAATCATCTGGTTCATCATGTACGCGATAAACAAATGTCTTTTTAGGATTCTGCTTACCAATAAACTCAGCTACTTGTTTATTTGCCAATAACATAAACTCTTCTATAAGTTTATTCGCATCTTTACTAGTCTTAAAGAATACACCTACTGGATTTGCTTCCTCGTCTAGATTAAATTTAACTTCAACCTTATCAAATGAAATTGCACCAGTACGCATTCTTTTTGTACGCATTTTCTTAGCCAATTCATCTAATTTTAAAATAGCATCTGTGATTGACTGATCAGTGTTATAGGTTTCACCAGTTAAAGAAACTTCTTGAGGTATAACACTGCTTTTTGTTTCAATTATCGCCTGTGCTTCTTCGTATGCAAATCTAGCATCAGAATAAGTTACGGTTCTACCAAACCATTGATCCTTAATTTCGCAATTATCATTCATTTTAAACACTGTAGAAAAAGTATATTTTTCTTCACGTGGTCGCAAGGAACATGCACCATTAGATAAAATCTCTGGTAGCATAGGTACTACTCTATCTACAAGGTATATTGATGTGGCTCTTTCATAAGCTTCGTCATCTAAAACCGTATCTGGTTTAACGTAATGTGATACATCTGCAATATGAATCCCTATTTCATAAAGTCCGTTTTCTAAAACCTTAAATGAAAGTGCATCGTCAAAATCTTTTGCATCTTTTGGGTCTATCGTAAAGGTTAAATCTTTACGCATATCTCTACGTTTTGCAATTTCTTCTTCAGTAATAGAAGTGTCTAATTTATTAACATAGGCTTCAACTTCTAGAGGGAATTGGTGTGGTAATCCATACTCAGCTAAAATAGAATGTATTTCAGTACTGTGCTCTCCTGGTTTACCTAATACTTCAGTTACTTTACCATAAGGAGAACTTGCATTTTCTGGCCAGTCAGTAAGTTTTACTAAAACTTTATCTCCATCCTCAGCCTTCTTGATTTTATTTATAGGTACAAAAATATCTGTATACATTTTTGGACTATCAGCTACTACAAATGCAAACTTTTTACTATTCTGAATTTGGATAGTACCTACATAATCTGATTTTGTTCGCTTGATAATATTGGTGATCTCACCTTCTTGTTTACCTCGATGTTTTCTTCGGTAAGCATAAAACTCAACTTCATCACCATCTAAGGCCTTATTAATATTATTAGAAGCAACAAAAACGTCATTTTCAAAGTCATTACTGATTATATAACCATTTCCTTTAGCAGATAAATCTAATATTCCAGTGTGATACTCAGTATTGACAATAGCTTTAAATTTTCCTCTATCTACTTCTTCTATCTCACCTTTTACCTTTAATTGGGCTAGTTTTTTGATAATTTGGTTTCGACTACTCGCGTCATTTACACCGAGTTTTGAAGCTATTTGTTTATAATTAAAAGTCTTATTTCTTTCTTTTTTTAAAATACTTAGAATCGTATTTGTAAGGTTGGAAATCTTATTGTTTCTAGATCTCCTTTTTTTCTTTCTTGTCATTTAAATTTATAATCATATTCATTTCCTAAAAGTGTTAGGAATTCTTCATTTTAAACTTAATATAGGTGGAAGTGAAGATATTAAGTTCTTTACAAAGCTACATTAATAATATTAGATAGTATTTAGTAAATTTTAAAAACTTAAAATCACTTATCCACAATTATATATACTATTATCATTTTTCTTTTAAAATTTTAAAAAATAAATAATGGTTATTATAGTCTGTTAATAGTGCGTATAAGTTTTATAAATTTTCTTTTGAAAGAATTTAGTTTACACTTTATTAGTCTGTAATTAACACATTAATTATAATTAACTAATTGATTAATAGGTTATTTTCATTTATTGTAAACATCTGTTGATAATAGATGTTAATAGTTTTTATTGATAATATTTCTCAAAGTTTTTGTTCATTTCCTCTATTTGATTTATTGATAACTTCATTTAAAATAATAGCTAACTTATTTGGTTATTAATATTCAGTTTTTGTTTGAAAAAATTATTAGATATTCCTAATTAATATTTTAAATAGTTGTAAACAGTTATTAACATGTAATGATATATTCTATTAACCAGTTTTAAAAAATTGTAAATTTGTGCTTTATAATTAATAGCAAAAAAAATGACTATTTCAATTGGTAACGACCATGCAGGACCAGAGTATAAATCTGCAATTATAGAGCACCTTAAAACTAAGGGATATACTATCAAAAATTATGGTACAGATACAACTGATAGTGCAGATTATCCAGATTTTGTTCATCCTGTTGCAAGTGATGTCAATAACGGAAGGGTGGATCTAGGGATTTTAATTTGTGGTACAGCTAACGGTGTTGGTATGACAGCCAATAAATATCAAAACGTTAGAGCTGGTGTATGTTGGAATAGTGAAATCACCGAATTAGCTAGACAGCATAATAATGCTAATATAATTTGCATACCAGCAAGGTTTACTTCTATACCACAGGCTATTAAAATGGTAGATGTATTTTTAGAAACAGAATTTGAAGGAGGTCGTCATAAAAGACGTATAGATAAAATCCCATTATCATGTTAGATGGGTCATTCTCACTCTCATAACCATTCCCACCACCACGATCTAAACAGTCGAAATTTATTAATTTCTATATTTCTAAATATTGCTATTACTGTAGCTCAAGTAATTGGTGGAATAGTTTCTGGTAGTTTAGCTTTATTAAGTGATGCGCTTCATAATTTTAGTGATGTTATATCCTTAATTATTAGTTGGATAGCTAATAAATTAGTCAAGAAAAAAGCTTCATTAAAACGTACTTTCGGCTATAAACGAGCTGAAATTTTAGCTGCTTTTATTAATGCTGCGACATTAATAGTTGTGGCGGTTTTATTAATTATTGAGGCAATTGAACGTTTTAGAAACCCTCAAGAAATAGAATCTAATCTTGTTATATGGTTATCTATTATTGCTATTTTAGGTAATGGATTTAGTGTTTTATTACTTAAAAAGAATGCAGATGACAATATGAATCTCAAGAGTGCTTACCTTCATTTATTAACAGATATGTTGGCAAGTGTTGCAGTTCTTATTGGTGGATTATTGATGAAATATTATGAAATCTGGTGGATAGATAGTGTGTTAACATTAGCAATAGCAGTTTACCTGGTTGTAATGGGTTGGGATTTATTAAAAAATTCGTTTAAAGTACTAATGTTATTTACACCAGATTCAACTTCGGTAAAATCTATAGTAGAGGATATTCAAACTATTGATGCTGTAAAAAATGTACATCATGTACATATATGGCAATTAAATGAGGAAGAAATTCATCTCGAAGCTCATATTGATTTTAAAGAGGATATTACATTATCACAATTTGATGTTATTTTAAATTCTATTGAAGAATTAATTTACCACAAGTATGATATTAACCATAT
Organism: Winogradskyella vincentii; assembly: GCF_020166345.1. Taxonomy (GTDB): domain Bacteria; phylum Bacteroidota; class Bacteroidia; order Flavobacteriales; family Flavobacteriaceae; genus Winogradskyella; species Winogradskyella vincentii. Next base: position 230,031 of record NZ_JAIUJS010000002.1, read on the forward strand.
TAATATTCAACCAGAATATGGCAAATGCGATGCTAAGGATGTTATTGTTCAAGATTAAATTATGCTCAAAACTTTAGTTAAGACATTTCAGGAATTAACAACACAAGAGCTGTACGATTTACTTCAACTACGTAGTGAAGTATTTGTTGTAGAGCAAGACTGTGTTTATCAAGATGTTGATGGCAAAGACCAGAAAGCACTCCATGTTTTAGGTTATATAGAGAATAAGTTAGTTGCTTATACAAGGATATTTAAACCAGGTGATTATTTTGAAGAAGCAGGTATTGGCAGGGTAGTGGTTAAGGAAACACAACGACATCATAAGTACGGTAATGATATTATGGAAGTTTCAATACAAGCTGTTTCACAAAAGTATAATGTCTCAGAAATTAGAATTTCTGCACAGACCTATTTAAAAAGTTTCTATAATAATTTAGGATTTTTAGAAGTAGGAGAGGAGTACCTTGAAGATGGTATACCGCATATTAATATGCTAAAAACTAATTAGCAGTTTTATCTATTTGTGTTACTTGTATTTCTACACGTCTATCATATGCTGGTTCTCCACCTAGTGGATATTTTCGTTTTAAACCCACATAACGCATTCTAGATCTACTTACTCCTTTTTTGGCAAGAAAATCATAGACTGTTTTAGCTCTTGCGACCGATAAATTTCGCTTTTTAGTTTTTCTGTCTATAGCATCACGAGTTCCATAAGTACAACACACATGGCCCTCTACGGTGAAATATATATCTTTCCGTTCTACAAGTACATCAGCGATTCTATCCAAACGGATTTTAGACTCTTTTGTTAAATAACTGTAACCTGTTTTAAATAAGATATTTTCCAAAAGGATTTTATCACCTTCTTTTAAATCACCCTTTAGTTTTTCTTCAGTTGTTTTCTTGACTGGTTTAGAAACAATTTGTCTTGGAGGATCATATGGCTGCGCAATAATTTCTACTTTACGGTTTAGTCCGCGTATTTTACTTAAATTTTCCTCGTGAACTATGTTTACTAATATTTCGCCCTTACCATCAACATTTGTAATTTTTGACTCATCAAATTCATTGTTAGAGAATATTTCTTTTATAGCGTCTGCACGTTGCTGAGAAAGAACAAGATTATAAGAATCACTGCCTCTATCGTCACAAAATCCGTAGATCGATACCTTTTCAATATCTAGATTTTCAATATTAGACAAGAACAATAGCAATCTACTGTGTTCTGTTTCAGGTACCTCATATTTATCCGTTTCAAAGTATACCTGATGCTTCAACTCTTTTTGCGAAAAAGAGAGCTGGAAACAAAGGCACATTAAAACGAGCACATATTTCATTTCGTTTGATTTTGTTTAATATTTAGAAATTCTATAATGTTAAATATAAATAATTTTAACTTTTATCTCAAAATACTGGCGTATTGCGTAGGATTATTGAGAATACTTAATGCTTTTTTTATCTCAGGATTATTAGCCTTGTAGTATGTATATAATCCTTCACTGTAGAAATATCGCTTAATAATTTCGTCTGTTAAAAGCGATTTTAATTGTGTTTTATTTGCATCAATGGCGTTTGACTTATAAGCTTGGATAGCAGCGGAGATATTGTGAAACTCGGAATCAACAATGCCATCTAATTCTTCCCCTTCAGCCACAATCATAGCTTTATTAAAAGCTTTTTCTGTCTCGGTTTCAAAATCAAACCCTGAACTTTTTAGATAGTTTTTGAATTTATTAAATTCAGTTTCGGGAAACTTATAGGTGTTTAGGTCATTTAATGTATTGTTATAATAATAATCCGTAGCAAAATTAAAAATCAAGTTTTCACTTAATATTGCTTTTGTTATTGGTGTCTGTTTAGCAAATTCAACTTCAATATCTGGTTCAATACCACCACCATCAAAGACTTCTCTCCCATTACGTGTTTTAAAGGTATTGTAGTTTTCCTTTTTCACCCTTGTAGCGTTACCGCTTTCATCTCTATTCCAATAATCAAGAGCTTGTATGCAACGGCCAGAAGGTGTGTAATATCTAGAAATGGTTATTTTCATTTGTGTTCCATAGGTAAGTGCCTTTGGTCTTTGAACTAATCCCTTTCCAAAACTTCTGGTACCAACTACAACTGCGCGATCAACATCTTGCAGTGCGCCAGACACAATTTCACTTGCGGAAGCACTACTACCGTCAATTAACACAACTAATGGAATTTCTGTATCAACAGCATCTCGTCTGGTATAATAGGTTTTGTTATACTTTTTCACCTTAGATTTAGTTGTTACCACTAATTGGTTTTTTGGTACAAATATGTTTGTGACATTAACCGCCTCGTTTAAAAGCCCTCCCGGATTTCCTCGTAAATCTAAAATTAACTGTGAAGCACCTTGATTTTTTAGAGCTCTTAATGCACTTATGGTTTCAGAAGATGCTTTATCATTAAACTTACGCAACACGATGTAACCTGTTTTTTCATCTACCATAGAGTAGTGTGGCACCGCTTTAATTTCTAGTGATTCACGTATAATTTTTACAGCATTGGTTTGTCCTTGGCGCTTATAGGTTATCATCACCTCAGTACCAGCAGCACCCTGTAACAAATTAGCTGCATCATCCTTAAAATCAGAAACTATAACATTATCTACTTTAATAATTTCATCACCAGCTTTGAGACCGGATTTATCAGCTGCATAGCCTTTATAAGGTTCTACAATTACTAGTTTATCTTTAAGTGTTAAAACCTTTGCGCCTATTCCGGTATAGTCTCCAGCATTATTTATTCTAGAAGCTTCAACGTCTTGTTCATTGTAGAATTGTGTATAGGGATCTAAATCATCTAACATGCTTTTTATTGCCGTATCCATAAGATCACCGGGATTGGTGTCATCAACATAGTTCATGTTAAGTTCCTTAAAAAGAGTAGTAAAAATCTCAATTTGTTTAGCAATTTCGAAGAAGTCATTCTTAAATGCTGTGGTGCTCACAAACAAAACCAATGCTAAGCCTGGTATTATTAATCTTTTATGTAGAATTTTTTTCATTGGTTTGAGGTTTTATCAAGAAATTTCTGAAACAACATTTTCATAGTACTATTAATATCTGCAAAATTTGTTCCATCCTTACTAAGGTACAAAATCATAAACGCATAAGATGTTGAACTATTGTTAAAGAATTTTAGCTTGTTAAGCCTGTAGGCCTCTCTTAAAAGTCTTTTAATTCTATTTCTAGAAACTGCTGTTTTGTGGTGTTTTTTACTTACAGAAACCCCTGTTTTAAGGATGCTATTATCGTTGAATTCGGTTTCTAAATATACCAAGCGCAAAGGATAAACCGTAATCGACCTTCCTTCATTAAAGAGGCGCTCTATGGTTTTTTTACTTTTCAGCTTGTCTTTTTTACCGTATTTTAAGGACATTACAAGGAATTATTGGTCGTAAAAATAGAATTGTAATTTGTTTTATCAAATAAGTCTGTAGGACAGCCATGATAAAAATCATGTTTTAAGCCTTTTAATTAGAGTAACTTACATAGGTTAATCAATAGCTCGCCTTAAAAATGGGACATTTAAACGTCAAACAACTTAAAAGCCCTAAAGATAAAGCATTATATATTCACCATTTAGTAAAAGATCTAGAAGCTTTAGATATTATGCTAAATAAAGGATTGATTGAAGAAGAGCCCATTAGAATTGGTGCAGAACAAGAATTCTGTGTTGTATCTGAACGTTATTTTCCAAAGAACAATAATATTGAAATTTTAGAGGCTATAAATGACGATCATTTCACTACAGAAATAGGAAAATACAATCTAGAGATTAATTCAGACCCCTTAAAACTTGAGGGCGACTGTTTTTCTAAGCTTCAAAAACAGTTTGAAGATTTACTACAAAAAGCTAACAAAGAGGCCAAAAAGAAAAGTTCAAAAATAATTTTAACAGGCGTTTTACCAACCTTAAGACTTAAGCATATTAGCGAAGATTGCATGACCGATATGCCTAGATACCATATTCTTAATGAAGCGCTTAAGGATTCTAGGAGAGAGCATTTTAATATCCACATAAAAGGTGTTGACGAACTAAATCTTATTCACGACAATGTAATGTTAGAGGCTTGCAATACAAGCTTTCAAACTCACTTACAGATAAATCCAAATGAATTTGTAGACAAGTACAATTGGGCGCAAGCAATTGCTGGACCTGTTTTGGCTAGTTGTGCAAATTCACCTTTATTATTTGGAAGGGAGTTGTGGGCTGAGACCAGAATAGCCTTGTTTACGCAAAGTATTGATACCAGAGCGAATTCTCTTATACACAACGAAAAAGAATCAAGAGTGAGCTTTGGTGCAGATTGGGAACGGGGAAGTGTTACCGACATTTTTAGAGACCATATTTCAAGATTTAGAAGCCTATTAACATCGAACGAACATGATAATAGCTTAGACATTCTAGTTAAAGGCAAAATCCCAAAACTAAAAGCGTTACAACTTCATAATGGCACTGTTTATAAATGGAACAGAGTATGTTATGGTGTAGGTGGCGGGAAACCACATTTAAGAATAGAATGTAGATATATTCCATCAGGGCCTACCCTTACAGATGAAGTAGCTAATATGGTATTTTGGGTAGGGCTGATGCAGGGTCAGCCAGAAAGTTATAAGAACATTCACGATAAGATGGATTTCAAGGATATTAAGAACAATTTCTTTAAAGCCGCTAGAAACGGAATGGAAACGCAGTTTAAGTGGAATAATAATTTAATATCCGCTAAAGATTTAATTCTTGAGGAACTATTGCCCATTTCTAGAGAGGGCTTAAACCAAATGAAGATTGACAAAAATGATATTGATAAATACCTCTTAATTATTAAAAGACGCGCTGAATCTAATAATGGCGCAGAATGGATTGTGAATAATTACAGGTCGCTACAAAAAACAAAAACAAATTTTGAAGCGCTACAAAATATTACTGCATTTATGCATAAACATCAATTAGACGGTAGTACTGTTGATACGTGGAAGGTTTTTAATCCTGACGACAACCTAAAAATTGATATAAGCAGAATCGTAAAGCACAATATGAATTCTAAGATGTTGCTTGTAGATGTTAACGATAGTTTAGAGTTGGTTAGCAACATAATGCGATGGAAAAAAATTCATCACCTACCTGTGATAAACAAAAAGAAAGAATTAGCCGGTTTATTATCTTGGACAGATTTAATTAAATTAGGCAATAAAGATTTACATTTGCGAGTCAAAGATGTAATGACCAAAAACCTTATCACTATTACACAAGAGGCCCGTTTAGAGGACGCAAAGAATTTAATGAAAGTACACGATATTAACTGTCTGCCTGTTGTTAGAAATAAAGAGCTATTGGGCATACTTACTTCTAGTGATTTTTAAAATGCAGACAACAATTAAGTCCCATAAAGAAAAGCAAGCTACACCAAAAAGGGTTTTTCATCATTTAAAAGGAAAATACCCAGGAGGAACAACGGTATTTTTTGGAGGAATTCACGGAAATGAATACGCTGGTGTAGATGCCTTAAACAAAGTTTTAAACAAGGTTGATACCCAAGAATTGCATGGAGAAATATATGCCATTTATGGAAATATAAAAGCGCTGAAAAAGAACAAGCGGTTTTTAAAATTTGATTTAAATCGAATTTGGACGACAGACAAATTGAGTGCTCTTGAATCGAAAACAGATTATGAGGTTGAAGAAATGGAGCAGATAGAATTATTTAAAATTCTTAAACAAATTTTCGAAACTACTTCGGCTCCAAAGTATTTTATAGACTTGCATACCACCTCAAGCAAAAGCCTACCGTTTATAACCATAAATGACGCTATGATAAACAGGAAGTTTTCACAGTGTTTTCCTGTTCCCATTGTACTTGGTATTGAAGAATATCTAGAAGGGCCACTTTTAAGTTACTTAAACAAATTGGGCTATGTTTCATTAGGTTTTGAAGGCGGACAGCACGTTGACCCTCAAGCAATAAAAAGTTGCGAGGCATTTATACATTTAACACTTAGACACACTGGGCATATTAGAAGTGATAAATTAGGCACTATTGACCAATTTGAGAAAATTTTAAAAGACGCGTCACACAACATATCGTCAATTTACGAGGTAATATATAAACACCACATACAACCTAAAGAGTTGTTTGTAATGGAGAAAGGATTTGAAAGTTTTCAAAATATTAAAAAGGGAACTTTTTTAGCCACATCCAACGGCGAAAAAATTTACTCTGAGTATAATGCTAAATTGTTTATGCCATTATATCAAAATTCCGGCAATGATGGATTCTTTATAATCAGACAAATACCAAGAATATTCTTAAAGCTTTCTGCGTTTATGAGACATATTAAAGCAGATAGTTTGTTAACTGCCCTACCCGGAATTACCTGGCACAATAAACAACAAGGCGCATTAAAAGCAAACCTCTCAGTTACTCGATTCATGGCCAAGTCAATATTCCATTTGTTTGGCTACAGAAACAAGCAAATTGATGAGACACATTCACTATTATACAACCGAGAACGTGTTTCCAAAAAAGAAATGTATAAAAACGAAAAGTGGTATTAAATAAAACCGCATTCAACCGAAATACGGTTTTATATTTTTAAGTATTACTTTTCTAAGCTGTACGTGTTGTTTTCTCTTTTTACGTCAGCCATAAATTCAGAGCTGTCAATTTCAACAACTTTTACATTTTTATTTGTTTTAAGCCTATAGGTTGGCATGGCCCAGGCCCAATCAGAAGCAATTGTAGCGTCAGTCGGTTTTTCACCCCTCATCATCTGAAGTGGTATATAAAACGCTTCTTGCGAACCATCATCATAGGTAACCGTTAAATCAATAGGCATAGGCATTAACCCAATACGCTCCAAAACGATTACATTACCGTAAACGGACTTTATACCATAATCAATTGTGTTTGTGGTCTGCCCAAAATCAATTAGATACCAATCAAGCTCTAAACCTGAAACACGCTCTGCTGTTCGCACAATATCCATAGGTTTGGGGTGTTTAAATGAAAAATCATTAAAATACTTTTTAATCGTTTTTTTAAGATTTTCTTCTCCAATCACATATCCAAGTTGAGACAAAAACACAGAGCCTTTACTATATGCTGCGGTTCCGTAAACCTGATTATAAGCATACCTGTCTGCATGAGTAGTCAAAGGCTGTTCGTAGCCTGAATTAGCTAAAGATATATATCGCCTATAAGAGTTTTTAAACGGATTTTCTCCAGTGTTGCCTTTTAATGAATTTGTGGCCAATGTTGAAATATAGCTTGTAAACCCTTCGTCCATCCACTCGTGCTTTGCTTCGTTACTGGCCAATAAAAATTGAAACCATGTGTGCGCCATTTCATGTGATGTAACACTAAGTAAACTGCCATAATTTCGTTCACCAGTTATTAAAGTACACATGGCGTATTCCATACCACCATCACCTCCCTGTATAACAGAATATTGATCGTAAGGATACTTGCCGACGTTTTCACTAAAGAACCCCATTAGCTTTGCAGTATCCGACTGAAGTTTCTTCCAGTTGTCCAGATACTTTTTATTCATTGTTTTTTTGTAGTAAAAATGAAGCGTTGGACCATTTGGCATTTCTAATGTATCGTGCTTAAAATCTGGATCTGCGGCCCAAGTAAAATCATGAACTCGAGGCGCTTTGAAATGATATTCTTTTTTATCGCCCTTACTTTTTGGCGCACCTTGTAAATAACCAGTTCCGCCAACAACGTAGTTGGCGTCAATTGCCAATTTTATATCAAAATCTCCCCAAACACCATGAAACTCTCTTGCTATATATGGGTCCGCATGCCAACCTTCATCATCATATTCAGCTATTTTTGGATACCATTGCGCCATAGAAAGGGCCACGCCTTCTTTGTTGTTTCTTCCAGAACGACGTATTTGAACAGGAACCTGAGCATTAAATTCCATATAGAACGTAACTTTTTCACCTGGTTGAATAGCCTGATTTAAATCTACCTCTAACACGGTACCCACAGTTTCAAATTGAACAGAATTTCCATTTTGCTGTAGTGAGTTTACCTTTATATATCCAATTTCATTAGGTTTTAGTTTACTGATTCTATCACCGATCTTAGCACTTGGGTCCGCAATAGTTCTGGAGCGCACGTCCATTTCACTTCCTGGTTGAAAGGCGTTAAAATATAAGTGATAGTAAACCCTGTTTAGTACATCTGGAGAATTATTAGTATATACTAGAGTTTGTTTACCCATATACTGATAAGAATTAACATCCATATCAATTTCCATAGAATAGTCTACGTGCTGTTGCCAATATCCTGGATTGGACGGTTGTATTTGGTCAACCCTATTTAAACTGGATACATCTGCGCCACAAACAAAAACTATTGTGGCGCAAAAAAGACTTACAAAAAATTTCTTCATGGTCTTATTTTAGTTTTGAGGCCATTATTAACGCATTGTACGCGTTGGCAATTTTGCCTGACTTTGATAATTCTGAAAACGCCTTTACATTAGACGCGTCTCCACCCACAACCACTTTAGTCGTTAAAGGCAGGCCAGAATCTAGTATTACTTGTTTAACTTGTGATGCCGATAAATTAGGGTATTGTGACCTAACTAGGGCAGCTATCCCAGCAACACCTGGAGCAGCCATGGAAGTACCGCCTTTAAAATCATATTCATTTTCTGGCGTTGTTGAGTATACGGAAGAACCTGGCGCAAAAACATCTACGTTTTTCTTTCCGTAGTTTGAAAAACCAGACACCATTTTTGAGCCATAATTTTGAGTTAATGAACCCACTCTAATGTAATTATCCGAGACCTCAACAAAGTTTACATTATCATCAGGAAAATTTGGTTCTACATCAACGTTATTGCTGTCATTCCCTGCCGCATGCACAAAAACCACATCATTGTCACCAGCATATTTAATGGCGTCTCTTACCCAGTCACTATGTGGCGAAAATGATTTACCAAAACTCCCATTAATGACTTTTGCACCATTATCTACAGCATAACGTATTGCAAGCGCAACATCTTTATCATATTCATCACCGTTAGGCACAACTCTAAGGGCCATTATTTCAACATTGTTAGCAACACCATTTGCGCCAAGACCATTGTTTCTTTCGGCAGCAATAATACCCGCAACATGAGTGCCGTGTGATTCGTCCTTCACCATTGGTTTTACATTACCATTGCCGTAACCAGTATCTGACAAATCATTTATATTATCATTAAGCTTTCTTCCTTTGAAGTCTTTATTTAGGTTATAATTAAGACGCTCATTAATACTAACAAGGGCCCCATCAATTTCTTTTTTTGCATCCTGCATTGTTAACCCGTTTGCATTAATATTGTTTGCTATTTGAACAGCCTGCATAACATTTTGGTCTTCAGACTTTATTGCATTTACCTCCTCAATAGTGTAATCCTTCTTACCAAGAACTTTTACCAGTGCTTCATCAGCATTTTTAACCGCTTGAGCAATTTGATCATATTGCATTTTTCTATTCGTCCAGAGCTGATAATCTTCTTCGTACTGTTTTTTGGCTTCTTCAAATCTTGGGTTTGATGTGTCACCAGAAACGATTAATCGTACAAATTCTAATTGTTCATTGTAGGTGTCGCCTAAAAAATTCCACCCATGTATATCGTCGATATATCCGTTTTTGTCATCATCTTTTCCATTGTTAGGGACTTCGTCCTTGTTTGTCCATATTACACCATCTAAATCCTCATGGTCAATATCAATACCAGAATCTATTACCGCAACAATAACCTTTTGCCCCTTTTTGTTTTTAATAATTTCAGCATATGCCCTATCAACCGCCATACCAGGAATAGTGTCTCTTTCCAAATCTAGGTGACCCCAATTTTTCTTTTCTGACTCTGTTAATTCAGTAACTTTTAATGGAGAAGTATCGATATTTTCAATAGGTGTAGACAAAATATCTGCTGTGCTGCCACAACCCAATACTATCGTCGCCATTAACATTAAGGATCCAATAAGTTTCTTACTTAAATTCATAAACATTGTTTTTAGTTAAATATATCATTACAAGAAAGGGTTTCTTTTAAACGAACTCCTTTCTCGGTATGTTGTACTGTAATAATTTCGTTGTGTGCGTCGTGCTCTAAAAAAAGATAGAAATTATTATCTGCAGCTAAATTGAGAAATTTCTCTTTTTCATCAAGCGTTATAAGGGGACGCGTATCATATCCCATTACAAATGGAATTGGTAAATGACCAGCTGTGGGTAATAAATCAGCCATAAAACAAATGGTTTTTCCCTTATAATTTATCATTGGAATCATTTGTTTATCTGTATGGCCGTCTGCGTAAAAAATATCAAAACCCAGAGACGAATCTTTTAAAATATCATGTTCGGGAAGGTCAACAAACTTTAGTTGCCCACATTCTTCCATCGGTAGAATGTTTTCTTTTAAAAATGACGCTTTTTCACGTCTATTTGGTTGTGTAGCCCATTTCCAATGGTCTGCGTTGCTCCAGAAAAAGGCATTTTTAAAAGCGGGTTCCAAAAACGTTCTTTCCTTATTCCACTGTATGCTACCTCCACAATGATCAAAATGTAGATGTGTCATAAAAACATCTGTGACATCTTCTCTATTAAATCCGTATTGAGATAATGATTTATCTAAAGTGTCATCTCCCCAAAGATAATAGTAGCTATAAAATTTATCACTTTGCTTGTCTCCCATCCCTGTGTCAATTAAAACTAATCGATCTCCATCTTCAATTAACAAACAACGTGCCGCAATATCAATCATATTATTGCTATCGGCAGGATTTGTACGTTGCCATAAAGACTTTGGCACAACGCCAAACATAGCGCCACCATCAAGCTTGAAGTTACCGGCATTTATGGGGTATAATTTCATAATTGCGCAATTTACCAAAATAGTATTTAATCACCTTTAATCTTTAGGTTTTATTAGGATTTTTAGAGTTGAGAAAAAAAATTCTATTTTCGGGTACATCAAAAACTACAATAAATGGTTGAATTAGCGGGCATTATTATATTGGGGATTTTAGCACAATGGGTAGCTTGGAAGTTTAAGATTCCAGCCATATTACCCCTTATTTTAATAGGACTATTGGTTGGCCCAATAGCTGCAGAATTTTTAAGTGAGGATGGTGCAAAGTGGATTGAACCCATATGGAATGGCAAGAAGGGCTTATTCCCTGGAGAAGGGTTATTTTATTTTGTTTCGCTAGCAATTAGTATAATTTTATTTGAAGGAGGGCTTACCTTAAAACGAAGCGAGATACGAAACGTTGGACCTGTTATCACAAAGTTAATTACTCTAGGAGCTGGCGTTACTTTTTTTGGAGGGGCTGTATTAGCACATTATTTGTTTGGGCTTACCTGGGATTTATGTTTTTTGTTTTCTGGACTAATAATTGTCACTGGACCAACCGTCATAACTCCAATTTTGAGAAATATACCCTTAAAAAGGGACGTCTCTACAGTCCTTAAATGGGAGGGAATCCTTATAGACCCAATTGGCGCTTTGGTAGCCGTATTGGTGTTTGAGTTTATTTTTGTGGGTGGGGAAGTGGGCTTTACCAAAACCGCACTTGTAGAATTTGGGAAGATAGTTTTATTTGGAACCACCTTTGGTTTTACATTTGCCCATGCTCTTGTTTTTGCAATAAACAGAAAATTTATTCCTCATTATTTATTAAATGTAGTCTCCCTTTCAGTTGTTTTGTTGGTATTTGTTGAATCAGAAATTTTTGCGCATGAGTCTGGCCTTTTAGCTGTGGTAGTGATGGGTATGGTGGTTGGAAACAGCAAGCTGGACAACATAAAAGAATTACTATATTTTAAAGAATCTTTAAGCGTTTTGCTGATTTCAATATTATTCATTCTGTTGGCGGCAAATATCAACTATGAAGACCTGTTGCTGTTGTATCGCTGGGAGACCGCAGCACTATTTTTAGCTGTAGTTTTTATAATTCGCCCAATAGCGGTGTTTTTGAGCTCATCAGGTTCTATGTTAAAGTTAAACGAAAAACTATTCATTAGTTGGGTTGGGCCAAGAGGTATTGTTGCTGCGGGTATAGCCTCTCTTTTTGGCAGTAAGTTGAGCGCAGAACATGTTGTTGGTGCGGAATATATTACTCCTTTGGTATTTATGATTGTACTGGGAACCGTATTGTTAAATGCTACAACCGCAAGATTATTTGCACGGATATCAGGTGTGTTTTTAACTAAATCAGAAGGCATATTAATTGTTGGCGCTTCAAAGGTTTCTCGATTAATAGCGCAATATTTATCTGATAACGGAAGACATGTTGTACTGGTAGATAGTAATCAAAACAATGTTCAAAAGGCTGAATCCCTTGGAATCGAGGCCTATACCGAGAACATTTATTCTGACAATTTAACTGATAACGTTGAGCTTAATGATGTCGGTTATTTGTTGGCCCTCACAGGTAATGCTGATATTAACAGATATGCCGTTGAGAAATTTGGGAAACAATTTGGTGAAAATGGTTCGTTTAGACTGGCTTCAAAAACGGAGCTCGACGCCGGAAATATTACTTCTGGAAATGGGTTGTTTACACTATCAGATGATTTCAACAATTTAATGAAGGTTACTGAAGAATTCCCCGAAATCCATGAAGTAGCGATTAAGGATGTTGAGGATTATAATAAACTTCTAGAGAATATTAAATCAAATAAATCTCAAATTCCATTATTTATTAAAACCGGAAAGGGTGAAATCCACATTATTCCATCTATTGATGATCAAATAGAGGATGAAATAGATTCGAGTAGTAAAATTGTTTATTTGGGAAGTAAGGTCAATTAGTCATTTAGCTTCAGCACCGCCATAAATGCCTGTTGAGGTATTTCTACATTACCAACTTGGCGCATACGCTTTTTACCTTTCTTTTGTTTCTCAAGCAGTTTTCGTTTACGTGAAATATCACCACCATAACACTTTGCTGTAACGTCTTTACGAAGCGCCTTAATGGTTTCTCTAGCAATTATTTTTGCACCAATTGCTGCCTGCACTGGAATGTCGAATTGCTGACGCGGAATAAGCTCTTTCAGTTTTTCCGTCATTTTCTTCCCAATAGTATAGGCATTGTCGGCATGTACCAATGCAGAAAGCGCATCCACCGTTTGGGCGTTTAGTAGAATATCCACCCTTACCAGTTTTGAGGCTCGCATACCAATTGGTGAATAATCGAAAGAAGCATAGCCTTTTGAAACGGTTTTTAAACGGTCGTAAAAGTCAAAAACAATTTCGGCAAGAGGCATATCAAAACTCAGCTCAACACGTTCTATTGTAAGATAGGTTTGGTTGGTGATTTGACCACGTTTTTCAATACATAAACTCATCACGGGACCAACAAAATCCGACTTTGTAATTATTGTAGCCTTAATATATGGTTCCTCAACACGATTGAGGGTCGATGGTTCTGGTAAATCCGAAGGGTTGTTTACAATTACAATCTCATCTGGGTTTTTGTTAGTATATGCGTAATAACTTACGTTTGGAACCGTAGTGATTACAGTCATGTTGAACTCACGCTCAAGACGCTCCTGTATAATTTCAAGATGCAACATACCTAAGAAACCACATCTAAATCCAAAACCTAATGCGGCAGAACTTTCTGGTTGAAATACTAATGACGCATCATTTAATTGGAGCTTCTCCATAGAATTACGAAGTTCTTCGTAGTCTTCTGTGTCCACAGGATAAATTCCGGCAAAAACCATTGGTTTTACATCTTCAAAACCCTCAATAGCATTTGTGGTAGGGTTTTTAGCATCTGTTATGGTATCTCCAACCTTTACCTCTCTAGCGTCCTTAATTCCGGTAATTAAATAGCCTACGTCACCTGCCTTAATTTCTTTTTTGGGAACTTGATTTAATTTTAATGTCCCAACCTCATCTGCAAAATAAGTTTTACCTGTGTTTATAAACTTAATATGCTGACCCTTTGTAATTGATCCGTTAATTACCCTAAAGTAAGTTTCCACGCCTCTAAATGGATTATAGACCGAGTCAAAAATTAGAGCTTGTAATGGTTCGTTTAGATTTCCTTCAGGCGCAGGAATTCGGTCAATAATTGCTTTTAAAATATTTTCAACACCCATACCTGTTTTACCACTAGCAGGTATAACCTCTGAGGGGTCACAACCAAGTAGATCGACTATATCGTCCGTCACCTCTTCTGGGTTTGCACTAGGAAGATCTATTTTGTTAAGGACCGGAATTATTTCCAAATCATTCTCTAGTGCAAGGTATAAATTAGAAATAGTCTGTGCTTGTATACTTTGAGCAGCATCAACGATTAGTAACGCACCTTCGCATGCGGCAATAGACCTTGAAACTTCATAAGAAAAATCAACATGGCCTGGAGTGTCTATAAGATTAAAGACGTACTCTTCACCTTCGTGCGTATACTCCATTTGGATAGCATGAGATTTTATAGTTATTCCTCGTTCACGTTCCAAGTCCATATTATCAAGGAGCTGATCTTGTTTCTCTCTATCCGTAACTGAACCGGTAAAATCCAAAAGCCTATCCGCAAGTGTACTTTTACCATGATCAATATGTGCAATTATGCAAAAATTACGTATGTTCTTCATTTATCGTTCTCTAAAGGAATAATCGGATGCAAATATAATTCATTTATAATGCATAACGCTACTATAATCTACATTTAAACCATGTTGAATTATGTAAAAACCGTAATTAAAACTAAAAAACAATCTTTATATTGCGATTCAAACCGAACTAATGATAGCCCTCCAGAGAATTCTATTGTTCACTATCTTTTTGATGTGTTTTCACAGTGTGAAAGCTCAAGAGTTTTCTATTTCAGGAATTGTAGTTGACTCTGAAAATAATCCTATAGAATTTGCCAATGTTGTAGTAAACGATTCTAATGGCAATATTGTTAATGGAACCTCAACAGATAATTCGGGAAAATTTCAACTCAGGAACCTTCCTCTTAACACATATGATTTAGTCATTTCTTTTATTGGATATAATGAATTCAGGCAAAGAATAATACTAACAGGCCATTTAAATCTAAAGACAGTCGTTTTAAATGAGTCGTCAGAAACATTACAGCAGGTTGATATCATTGCCACAAAACCGACAGTAATGCGGAAACCTGATCGTTTAATTTTTAATATTGAAAATACAGCTTTGATTGAAGGCTCAACCTTAAGTGTATTAAAAAGCACGCCAGGAGTTATTGTTTCAGAAGGAGGTATTAACATAAAAAACTCACCCGCAACCGTATACATAAACAATCGAAGGGTACAATTAACACCCGATGAGTTGATTCAACTTTTAGAAAGCTCGCCAGCAAACAGCATTAAATCTGTTGAGGTTATAACAAATCCTCCTGCCAGTTATGAAGCTGACAGCGGGTCGGTTGTAAATATTGTAATGAGCAAGAATTTGGTAACCGGATATAGAGGTTCAATTTTTACTAATTATACCCAAGGTGTTTTTCCAAGGTATAATGCAGGAACTAGCCATTATTTTAAGAATAACAAAATTAACTTCAACCTTAATTATAGTTATTCACAGAATAAGATTAACAGAGACCAAGATGATAAAGTGAACTTCCTTGACACTAACAATGACATAGATGAAATTTGGAAATCTAAAGTCAATCGAAATACCTGGTCTCAAAACCACAATCTCAATTTAAACTTTGATTTTTTCATAAACGAAAACAGTACAATTAGCCTAACTAGTACTGCACTTTACACTCCATATTTTAAATATAAAATTGCAAATAGCACAAACATTTTTGATAGTGGAGATAGTTTCCTTTCTCGCTTTACAGCCGACAATCTCTCCAGAGACGACAAATTCAATATTGGTACAGACTTAATATTTAGTCACCAGTTTAGTGATAAAGCAAGCATGGTACTAAATGGTCACTATACAACATACAGTTATGAAAGAGACCAAAATGTATTGAGTAATTTTTTTGATGCCAACAACACGTTTATCAATGATTCGGAGTTTAATACGCTTGCTAACCAAGACACAAACATTCTTACAGGAAGCATGGATTTTAATTTTACAACTGATGAAAGCTCAAGCTTAGACCTTGGGTTAAAATACTCCAATGTAAAAACGGACAGCGACATTACTAGGGTTGATATAATTAATAACCAGGAGGTTGTTAATTCTGACAACTCTGATGCTTTTACATACGATGAAAAAGTTATTGCCGGATATGTTAACTATACTAAGTCTTGGGATGCCTGGGACATAAATTTAGGCTTAAGGGTAGAACAATCAAATATTGATGGCGAATCATTATCCCTGGCTCAAAAGAATACTCAAAACTATTTTAATTGGTTTCCTAATGCAAGCCTATCTCATAGTGTTTCTGATAATTTTTCAATTTACAGTAACTATAAGCGAAGTATCGGGCGCCCTGATTTTAGAAGCTTAAATCCCTTTACTTTTTTTATAAACGAAAATACTGTTGTTGTTGGAAACCCCGACTTATCGCCCGCTTACTTTGATAGTTTTAAACTAGGGGTAAATTTCTTGGATCATTTTACAATAGAAGCCTATTACATAAACTATGATGGTGATATTATTGAGCTTCCGAGACAAAATAACAATACAAATATTGTTGCCTATACACCAACCAATCTAGAGAAAAAAGTAGACTACGGCTTAGACTTGGTTTTTGATTATAGTATCTCAAACGGATGGAGCATTTATGCCCTCACCTCTTTTTATAAAATGACAGAGGAATCTGATTTTGGAGAAGGATTTGTAAAGCAGGTGCAATGGTCTAACTATAGTATTCTACAAAACAATTTGACACTTTTAGAGGACAACAGTTTAAATATTGATGTAAATCTTGAATGGTCAAATAAAAATCTAATGGATTTTCAAACGGTAGAGAATAGGCTTATCTCCTCCATTAACATCTCAAAAGCTATACTCAAAAATAAAGGTGTAATTTCCTTAGGTGTTGAGGATATTTTCAATTATCAAGATTTTGAAACCTCAATAGCCTATTTAAATCAATCTAGTTCAAGATTTCAAAATTTGGACAATCGTTTTGTACGTTTAGGGTTCCGTTATAAATTTGGAAACACAAAATTATCTACAAATGAGCGTACCACTGATGCAGAAGAGCGCGAGAGATTAAAAGACCTCAATTAATCTTGCCACTCAGCTATAAAAAGATTGGTATCTCTTCCTCCTCCGTTATTTCTATTAGAGGAAAAAGCCAAATATTTACCATCATTTGAAAAGACAGGGAATGCATCAAAGGTTTCGCCATGGGTAACTCTTTTTAAGTTCTTTCCGTCTATATCAATCATGTAAAGATTAAAAGGAAATCCACGTTCTGCTTCAAAGTTTGAAGAGAACAAGATTTTTTCTCCTGAAGGATGAAAAAACGGACTCCAGTTTGCATTGCCTAAATCGGTGAGTTGGCGTAAATCGGTACCATCGGCATTACAAATATAAAGCTCCATCTCTGTTGGCTCAACCAATCCTTCCGCAAGAAGTTCTTTATACTCTTTAATCTCTTGCTCTGTTTTTGGCCTTGAGGACCTAAATATCAATTTTGTTCCATCTGGGGAAAAGAATGCGCCACCATCATAGCCCAACTCATTTGTAATTTGTTTAACGTCAGACCCATCAAGATTCATAGTGTATAATTCAAGATCACCACTGCGTGTTGAGGTAAACACAATTTTATCTCCTTTTGGAGAAACTGTTGGTTCAGCGTCATAACCAACTTCATTAGTCAATTGCTTTATAATATTGCCTTCTAGATCCGCAATAAAGATGTCGTAACTATCGTAGATTGGCCATATATATTTTCCGTTTTTTCGCAAAGGTGTTTCCGGACATTCGTCTTGTTTCAAATGTGTAGAGGCATAAATTATGTGCTTATTATCTGGTAAGAAATAGGCACATGTCGTACGCCCTTTCCCGGTACTAATCATTGGAGGAGCAATGCTGTCCGAAAAAGTTTCATTAGCATCCATTAAAAACATCTGATCACAACCAACACCCCATTTAGCATTATTTGATTGAAACACCAATTGTTTGTCATCAAAACTCCAGTAAGCTTCAGCATTATCGCCTCCAAATGTGACTTGATGTAAAGACTTAAAATGCGTTTCTTCCGGATAGATTAATGGATTTTTGACAACCGCATCTACCTCCTTACCAATTATATTTTCTGATGATTTTTCGACATCATTTTTACACGACGAAAAAGAAACCAAAACCAACAACAAAACAACAATTCTATTCATGCCTAACAATTATAATAAATGGCATTTAATGCCTAATTTTGTGCAAAAATAAGACTTCAATATGAAAAAATTAGTGTTTTTATTTGTTTTAGTAGGATTATGGACCTGCAAGAATGAGCCTAAGGTTGCTCAAAACAAAATTGAAGAGGATGTTGCGTTTTTAGCAGATGACAAGCTTGAGGGCCGACAAACAGGTACGCAAGGAGAAGCAAAAGCCTCTGAATATCTAATTTCGAGATTTAAAGAAATTGGCCTTCAGGCTAAAGGAACCGAAGATTTTCTCCAGCCTTTTTCATTCAAACCAAAAACAGACCCACACAAGGAGGTTGAATTCACAAAAAACGCAGACAGCACAATAACAGGTAACAACGTTATTGGTTACATAGATAATAATGCGGAGACAACAATTGTAATTGGTGCGCATTACGACCACTTAGGATATGGTGGTGAGGGATCGTTATACAGAGAAAAAGAAAAGGCAATCCACAATGGCGCTGATGACAATGCCAGTGGTGTAGCGGTCTTATTAAATTTGGCAGATAGGTTGAATGTGAAAAACAGTAAGGCTGAAATTAAAGACAGTAACAACTATTTATTTATGGCATTTTCTGGAGAAGAAATGGGCTTATTAGGATCTAATTATTTCTCCAAAAATCCAACTATAGATGCTCAATCTATAAACTATATGATTAATATGGATATGGTTGGTCGTATGAAAGGAGATAGTACTTTAGCCGTATATGGTGTAGGCACTTCTCCAATGTTTAAGCAAACACTGAAGGCCAATAATGAAAAATTTAAACTTATTGAAAACGAAAGTGGGGTAGGGCCAAGTGACCACACCTCATTTTATTTAATTGATGTACCTGTATTACATTTTTTTACGGGCCAACATGAAGATTATCATAAGCCAAGTGATGACTTTGACAAATTGAATTATGAGGGAATGAATCTTATTTCAGATTATATTTTTGACATAATAAGCGATCTTGATGATAATGGAGAGCTCGCATTCAGAAAAACAAAGAATGAAAGCGAAGAAACACCTAGATTTAAAGTTGGTTTAGGCGTGGTACCAGATTATCTGTATGACGGTAAGGGAATGCGCATTGATGGAACACGCGAGGATACTCCAGCGCACAACGCTGGCATACAAAAAGGAGATGTTGTTGTAAAACTTGGCGATAGTACTGTGACAGATATGATGAGCTACATGAGAGCCCTTTCTGTTTTTGACAAAGGAGATGAAGCAGATATTACCTTAATTCGAGGAGAGGAGAAGATAGAGACAAAGGTTAAGTTCTAAAAAATAGCCCAAAAAAGACATAATTTATTTTTATTTAAATTTGAAGAAAAAGATTGCTTTTCTTCAAATGAAAAAGATAGTTTCATTGTGCTGTCTATTTGTGTTATTGTCTGCCTTCAATTGCGATAATGAACCCGTAGATTTTGATTTTAGTGTTTTGGATGTAAACCCAAAACTACTTGGCCAGTGGTATCTCGTAGAGTTTGACTCTGAAGTTTCTTCATTACCTAACACTGATAATCAATCCGCAACGACAGAAACCAGAATATTTAGTACCTCCTCTGATTATTCAATATTTTTTGACGAAAACAGTTTCAGAGTAACCGGAGAATACACCTACAACTCTAGATTAAAGATCAACGGAATAGAAGACACTAGTAATTTTTATACCAATGAAGACGTTGATTACACTTATGGATATTCAGTAGACAATGATGAGGTTATTTTTCAAGAATACCCTTTTGACATTACCACTCAGGAAGAAAACACGTTTTATTTACAAGGGGAACAGAAAAATAGTTTTGTTGTTTCAGAAAATGGAGAAACTTTAATATTTTTTCAGGATGAAACGTTAACAGATTCCAACGCACCTGTTCCTGATGGAATAACGATTACAAAAAGAACATCGTCAATTTGGACCAAAGATTTTACTATATTTTCTTGTGACTTGAGGGATGCCACGCGCCAAGCTGAAATAGCCTATAACCAAAGCAATGAGGATATTCAATTATGTCTTGATTATAGACGTGCCTTAGAGGATCAGATTTTAGAATGTGGAGATCCTGACGGAAGCATATCTGACACTATAGAAGAATTGGGTAATTGTGGTCTGTTATCTGCAGATGTGTTGAGGGTTACGGCAGGCTTGCAGAATATTGATTTTGCGAACAAAACAATTTCCTATTCTAATGAAGTAATATCGGTCTATGGATCTGCCCTTTTTGGCAACCACAACCTCTCCTTTGAAGTGCCAGAATATGTAACTGGAATCGATACCTTTTTGAATTTTGTAATAAAAGTTGATGGCGTTGACTATTTCCCGTATTATCCCGGAGTAAACAATTTTAGATTTAACACACTAATAAGCAGTAACTTTTCTTTAAATGCTGTTTTTGAAGGAACTGTTATCAATGCTCTGGGCGAAGAACTCACGCTGTCAGTGGGTATAATAGATGTTAACTATTAGTCAGTTTTTTAAAAAGCCTTAGTTTTGCATCAAAAAATTGACCATTGGTAAAAATTGGTGACATAGAATTGGGAGATTTTCCATTGCTCCTTGCGCCTATGGAGGACGTAAGTGATCCACCGTTTAGGGCATTATGCAAAGAGCAAGGTGCCGATGTGGTTTACACAGAGTTTGTTTCTAGTGAAGGGTTAATACGCAATGCCGCCAAAAGCGTGATGAAGCTCGATATTTACGAAAAGGAACGCCCTGTAGGTATCCAAATCTTTGGAGCAAACATGGATAGCATGCTTCAGACAATTGATATTGTAGAGAAATCTAATCCAGATATAATTGATATAAACTTTGGTTGTCCGGTAAAAAAAGTTGTTTCCAAAGGGGCTGGAGCAGGAATTTTGAAGGATATCTGCTTAATGGAAAAGCTTACGGCTGAAATGGTTAAGCGCACCAACCTTCCAGTTACTGTGAAAACACGCTTGGGCTGGGATCATGATTCTATTAAGATTGTTGAGGTTGCTGAACGATTGCAAGATGTTGGGATAAAGGCAATAGCAATTCATGGCCGTACTAGAGCCCAAATGTATAAAGGAAATGCTGATTGGAAGCCAATAGCAGCCGTAAAGAATAATCCTAGAATGCATATTCCAGTTTTTGGCAATGGAGATGTAAATTGCCCCGAAAAAGCTGTAGAAATGCGTGATGAATATGGATTGGATGGCGCTATGATCGGTAGGGCTTCCATCGGTAACCCTTGGTTTTTTAAGCAAGTAAAACACTATTTTAATACTGGAGAGCATTTAAAGCCAATAACTTTGCAAGAACGGGTTGAAGCAGCACGCCGACATCTTCAAATGTCCATAGATTGGAAAGGTGAGAAACTTGGCGTTTTTGAAACTAGAAGACATTACACCAATTATTTTAAAGGAATTCCAAATTTTAAAGAATATCGAATGAAAATGGTTACAAGCGACCATTCTGAAGATGTATTCGCCGCCTTTGATGAAGTTTTAGAAAAATTTTCAGATTATCAATTCGTTTAGTTAGGTCTTAATTAGCTGTTTGGTTATACGTGCTGAAGCAATTCTGGATGCAACAATTCCTAAAACAAAAATTGTAACCAGTACAATGATAACATTTAAGAATTTGATTCCTACTGGATAAGGTAGGTCAGGCGTTAACATTACTAGATCTAAATTTTGTTGAAGAAACACTACTACTAGCCCCAAGATTACACCAATAATTCCGCTAATTACTGTCATTAAACTTCCCTGTAAAAAGAAAATAGATTTTATAGATTTGGTCTCGGCACCTAAATTAAAGAGTGTGTTTAGAGAGCGTTTCTTATCCAATATCATCATGATAATGGCACCAATGACATTAAATAGCGCAATAATGATTACTAAGGTAAAAATTAGATAGATTGCTAAATTCTCAGTATTCAACATTTTATAGAGTGCATCATTGAGCTGTTCCCTGTTTTTAATTACAAAGGTGTTTGCATACTTATTTTCAATTTCTTCTCTAACTATAGTTTCATCTGCTCCGTCGGTTAGTTTTAGCTCAATAGACGCATACTGATTATCGTTATAGTTCAATAGAGTTCTTGCTAAAGAAATGTCGGAGTAAATGTACTCGTTATTTAATTCTTCATTAATATCGAAGAGACCAACATTATTTACATAGACTGAATTGTATGCGCCTTTTAATGAGCTGAATTGACCCTTACCCGGTTTTGGAACGTATAACGACAAAGGTTTTAAAAAATCAAAAACTCCAAAAGAAAGGTTGTTAGAAATTCCCCACCCAGATACCACTTCGTTATTTCCGAATTTAATCCAGTTTCCTCTAGCCATCATGGAATCTACATTTGTTACTTTAAGATAATTCTCGTCAACTCCCTTTAGGGTTGCTAGCAAGTTTTTGTTATCAGACTTAATAATAACACGTTCCTCAATAACCATTGAGTAATCATATATTCCTTCAATTTTTATAAGTTCAGATATATCTGCTTCCGTGAACAAAAACGATTTCCCTTTGCTGGAGAGTAACTTAATATCTGGGTCGACAAATGAAGAAAACTGAAGACTAAAATCTTTTAAACCAGTAAACACCGACAATACAATGAATAGCGATGCTGAAGCTATAATTACACCGCCAGATGCTATCAAAGTCATAATATTAATAGCATTGTTACTGCTTTTTGAAAAAAGATATCGCTTCGCTATATATAAAGGGAAATTCACTTAAGATTTTTTGCGCTTACCTAACAAATCCGGATTGTTAATCGGGTCTTCATCACCTTTAAGAGAACGCTCAATTCCATCAATATATTCTAATGAGTCATCGATAAAAAACTCCAATTGCGGCATGCGTCTTAATTGATGTCTTGTGCGTTGAGAAAGTTCATGTCTAATAAGAGGTGTGTTAGACCTTATGCCTTCTAGCAAAGACTTTGCCTCCTTGTTTGGAAAAATACTCAAGTAAACCCTGGCCATAGACAAATCTACTGTTACATTGACTTTACTAACTGAAATAATTACACCTTTTAATCCTCCACTAGATGCGGCCCGTTGTAAAACATCAACTAAGTCTTGTTGTATAACTGTCGCTATTTTTTTTTGTCTATTACTTTCCATAATGCAAAAGTAGATGATATTTAAAGATAATAGTATTTTTATATAACAAAAATCATGTTTTATAACCTTCAGATTTCCGTTCTTTCGGAGACTAAATAAAGTTTTAATGAAAAAAATTGAACACATAGGTATTGCCGTTAAGGACATCGAAGCTTCAAACAATCTTTTTGAACTTCTTTTTGATAAACCGCATTATAAGATTGAAGAGGTAGAAAGCGAAGGTGTGAAAACTTCGTTTTTTAAATGTGGGCCGAACAAAATAGAATTGCTCCAGGCAACAAATGAAAATAGCCCAATTGCAAAATTTATTGAGAAAAAAGGTGAGGGCATTCATCATATTGCATTTGCAGTAGAAGACATATATCAGGAAATTGAACGATTAAAATCTAGTGGATTTCGTATGATTCATGAAAAGCCTAAAAAAGGTGCCGACAATAAGATTATTGCTTTTTTACACCCTAAATCTACCAATGGTGTTTTGATAGAATTATGCCAAGATATTGAAGATTAAATTGGATTTTTTTTCTTGTAGGGTATTAAAATATATAGTAATATTGCACACTCTTTAGAAATAAAGATATTGGTATACCCAATAGGTCCTATAACTCAGTTGGTTAGAGTATCTGACTCATAATCAGAAAGTCCCTGGTTCGAGCCCAGGTGGGACCACAAAAAAACCCTTCAACCGAAGGGTTTTTTAGTTTATATAGATTATTTTTACTGGGTATTTAAAGGTTAAACACTTAGGTTAATTATTGGCAATTCTTCCCTAACAACTGCAATTTTTTAGCACTTCGTCGATAATATTTGCCGTTTAAAGACGTTTTTTTGGTATTAATTGTTTTGTCAGCTCGGTTTTTTTGTTACTTTTACACCGTTATTATCAATATGGAGAATAAAAATATGTTAGCCTCAATCTTATTTTTTCTCATAGGCTTTATGTCTATGGCGCAGGGAGCGACACCACCGCCTCCAATGCCACCGCCTCCACCAGGTTTGCCTATCGATGGTGGAGTAGTAGCTTTATTTCTTGTTGCTATTATTTTTGGGGCATTTAAAATTCTGCAAATTAATAAGCAAGAAGCTTAATTTCTTAATTCGTTTAAGCGCTTTACATATTTTCCAATTACATCAAACTCTAAGTTAACTTTGTCTCCTTCTTTAATGGAATGAAATGTTGTGTGTTCGTAGGTGTAGGGTATTATTGCAACAGAAAATTCATTTAGTTTTGAGTTTACCACCGTTAAGCTAACACCATTAACAGTGATAGACCCCTTTTCTATAGTTATATTGTCTTTTTCAGACCCGTATTCAAAAGTGTAAAACCAACTACCGTTTTCTTCAGTAACGGAAATACATGTACCGGTTTGGTCTACGTGACCTTGCACAATGTGCCCATCTAACCGATCACCCAACTTCATGGCCCTCTCTAGGTTTACCTTATCGCCCTTATCAAGTATACCTAAATTCGTTTTATCCAGAGTTTCCTGTATTGCTGTTACGGTATATTTTTTGTTATCAATATCAACAATGGTTAAGCACACGCCATTATGTGCTATGCTTTGATCAATTTTTAGCTCTGGGGTTATCGAAGAACTAATGGTGAGGTTTAGGTTACCTCCTTCTTTTTGTAATTTTTCAATTGTTCCTAAATCTTCAATTATTCCTGTGAACATCGTTGTACTTTATTTAGTTAAATTTGTATTTGCAAAGTTAAGGACAAAGCACAAATCCGCTATTAATTTTATGGAAAAAATAGCATAATCAGTAGGCATGAAAAGGGAGGAAAAGATTATTGTTGGAATATCAGTTGGAGACCTAAATGGCATTGGGCCAGAAATCATTATTAAAACCTATGAAGACCCAAGAACACTGGAGTTAAACACACCAGTAATTTTTGCCTCTGGGAAAACAATGCAGTTCTTTAAGAACCATTTTAAAAGTAAAATTAACTTTTTTAATATAGATTCTCCGGACAAACTAGTTCATGGCAAGGTAAATGTTGTCAATGTTTGGAAGGAACCAGTAAAAGTAGAATTTGGTAAACCTGATAAAAAAATAGGTGAATACGCAATTAAATCATTATCTGCCGCAACAAATGCATTAAAAAACAACCAAATTGATGTATTGGTTACCGCTCCTATTAATAAGCACAACATACAATCGGAAGAATTTAATTTCCCTGGCCATACAGACTATCTTGCCAAAACCCTCGAAGGAAAAAGCCTAATGTTTATGGTTTCTGATGATCTTAGAGTTGGACTGTTAACGGACCATGTCCCATTGAAAGACGCTTCTGAACATATAACAGAAGAATTAATAAATGAAAAATTAAAAACGGTTTTATATTCATTAAAGCAAGATTTTGGTATTAGAAAACCAAGAATTGCGGTATTAGCAATAAATCCACATGCTGGTGACAACGGAGTTATTGGTAAAGAAGATGATGAGGTATTGAGACCTGCAATAGAAAAAATCAGGAACGAAAACGCTTTGGTTTTCGGGCCATATTCCGCAGATAGCTTTTTTGGATCAAACACGTACAAGTCGTTTGATGCGGTCATTGCATCTTACCATGATCAAGGCCTAATTCCATTTAAGACCATTGCTTTCGGTGAGGGCGTTAATTACACCGCTGGATTAAACAAGGTGAGGACTTCTCCAGACCATGGTACAGCATATGAAATAGCCGGAAAAGGTGTTGCAGATGAAAGTTCTTTTAAACAAGCAATAAATACAGCAATACAGATTTTCCGAAATAGAAAACAGCACAAGCACTACAGTAAGAATCCTTTAGAAAAGGTCAAAAAATAGATATAAACATTTTTTGTTAATATCTATAAGTAAGTAAAGTAAAATTTATATATTTGCAGGCTCAAAATGAGTGGGTAATGAAGGCAATGAAAGATTATATTATACCTTTTATAGGTCTAAAAATAGGAGAGCATCATTTTGATTATCATATAGATAATACGTTCTTTAATAATTTTGAATATAATGAGTTCAATGAAGTAAGTGTTAAAATTGACCTTAAGTTTTTAAAAAAGACAACACTTTTAGAGTTGTATTTTACAGCTTCAGGAGAAGTAAATGTCAATTGTGACCTAACTAACGAACCTTACAACCAACCAATTTCAGATGAATATAAATTGGTAGTTAAATTTGGTGACTCATATAATGATGATAACGAAGACATATTAATTGTACCTCATGGAGAGTATGAGATAAATATTTCTCAGTACATATATGAACTTATCATTTTAGCTGTACCAGTAAAACGGGTACATCCTGGTATAGAGGATGGAACCTTAAAGTCTGATATACTTTCAAAATTAGAAGAATTAAGTCCTGAAAAGGGAGAAAAGACAAAATCATCTGAGGATATTGATCCTCGTTGGAATAATTTAAAAAAACTATTAACGGATAAATAACATTTAAAATGGCACATCCTAAACGTAAAATATCTAGAACAAGAAGAGATAAAAGAAGAACACATTACAAAGCTTCTGTACCTCAAATAGCAACTTGCCCAACAACAGGTGAGCCACACTTATACCACAGAGCACATTGGCATGAAGGAAAACTGTATTACAGGGGCCAAGTGTTAATAGACAGCACTTCAGAAGAAGAGAATTTAGCATAAGTATTATGCACGCATATAATAAAACGCTCACTTGTGGGCGTTTTTTTTATATAAATTTTCTGAATAGGGCAAAAACCACTTAATTTGCATAATTATTTGCCAAAAAATGCCGAAAAAAGGCCAAAATCGCTTGGTTTTTGCCATTTTTCAATACTTTTAATTAATCTAAAAGCTAATAATGAGTAAAATCACGGCGGCAATTACAGCTGTAGGAGGCTATGTTCCAGACTTTGTTTTGTCTAATGAAGTTCTTGAAACAATGGTAGACACTAATGATGAGTGGATTACTACTCGAACTGGGATAAAAGAAAGAAGAATTCTCAAAGAAGAGGGCAAGGGGACCTCCTTTTTAGCGATAAAAGCGGCTCAAGATTTAATTCAAAAAACAAACTTAGATCCTAAGGAAATTGAACTGGTAATTGTCAGTACGGCAACACCAGATATGAAGGCTGCATCAACAGCTGCTTTTACCGCAACTGAAATAGGTGCAGTTAATGCATTTTCATACGATTTAGAAGCGGCATGCTCGAGCTTTCTTTTCGGAATGTCTACAGCAGCAGCCTACATTGAATCTGGCCGATACAAAAAAATTCTTCTAATAGGAGCAGACAAAAACTCTTCATTCATTAATTATAAAGATAGGGCGACGTGCATCATTTTTGGAGATGGGGCTGGCGCAGTTTTGTTTGAACCAAATGAAGAAGGTCTGGGCCTGCAAGATGAGTTATTGAGAAGTAACGGTGAAGGACGAGAATTTTTACAAGCTCCGTATGGAGGATCATCTTACCCAATCAATGAAAATACGTTCAAAGAAGGCAAGCACTATGTTTTTCAAGATGGGAAAACAGTTTTTAAGAATGCCGTTTTTAACATGGCAGATGTTGCAGAGAAAATCCTTAAGAGAAATAATCTAACAAACGAAGACATCGCTTGGCTAGTAGCGCACCAAGCAAATAAAAGAATAATTGACGCTACTGCAAATAGAATAAATCTTGAAGAGGACAAAGTCATGATGAATATCCAAAAGTATGGAAACACAACATCTGCGACC
The DNA here is from genome assembly GCF_020166345.1 of Winogradskyella vincentii. GTDB lineage: Bacteria > Bacteroidota > Bacteroidia > Flavobacteriales > Flavobacteriaceae > Winogradskyella > Winogradskyella vincentii. Next base: position 258,178 of record NZ_JAIUJS010000002.1, read on the forward strand.
TTGCCACTTCTTTTATATGACTATGAATCTCAACTTAAAAAAGGGGATAATATAATATTTGCTGCTTTTGGTGGCGGATTTACTTGGGGCTCAATTTATTTTAAGTGGGCCTATAACTCCTAAAAAATCAACTAACTAACTAAAATGTCTAAATACTATGGATTTAAAAGAAATTCAAAACTTAATTAAATTTGTTGCCAAGTCTGGCGCGAGCGAGGTTAAGCTAGAAATGGATGATGTTAAAATTACAATTAGAACCGGTTCTGATAGCGAAACTACAATTGTTCAACAAGTTCCAGTTCAAGCATCTGCACCAGTTGTTCAGCAACAAGTACCTGCACCAGTACCTGTAGCGGCTCCTGAAGCTCCTGCTGCACCAGCGGCATCATCTGATGATTCAAAATATATTACAATCAAGTCTCCAATAATTGGAACATTTTATAGAAAGCCTTCTCCGGACAAACCAGTATTTGTTGAGGTTGGGACGGACATAAAAGAAGGTGATGTCCTATGTGTTATTGAGGCAATGAAATTGTTTAACGAAATTGAATCAGAGGTTACTGGTAAAATCGTTAAAGTATTAGTAGATGATGCTTCTCCAGTAGAATTTGATCAACCGTTATTCTTGGTTGACCCATCATAACAATTGAAAATTCCAATTCACAAATCCAAGACCAGTTTATTGGAATTTGGTGTTTGGAAATAGAATTTTTAAAACAAAAGTTATGTTTAAAAAAATATTAATTGCCAATAGAGGAGAAATAGCGCTACGCGTTATTAGAACCTGTAAAGAAATGGGTATTAAAACCGTAGCTGTCTATTCAACAGTAGACGCAGATAGTTTGCATGTTAAGTTTGCGGACGAGGCGGTTTGTATCGGTCCAGCTCCAAGTAGTGAGTCATATCTAAAAATGTCAAATGTAATTGCGGCGGCTGAGATAACAAATGCTGATGCAATTCACCCAGGTTATGGATTTTTATCTGAAAACGCCAAGTTCTCTAAAATCTGTGAAGAACATGGAATAAAATTTATTGGAGCCTCTGAGGAGATGATATCCAGAATGGGAGACAAAGCAAATGCTAAAGCAACCATGAAGGCTGCCGGAGTACCTTGTGTTCCCGGTAGTGATGGAGTTATAGAGTCATTTGAGCAATGTAAAAAACTAGCAAAAGAAACAGGTTACCCTGTTATGCTTAAGGCATCTGCTGGTGGTGGTGGAAAGGGAATGCGAGCGGTATGGAAACCAGAAGACCTTGAAGGCGCTTGGGAATCTGCTCGTACAGAATCGAAAGCAGCATTTGGGAATGATGATATGTACATGGAAAAACTCATTGAAGAACCTCGACATATAGAAATTCAGATTGTTGGAGACTCGAGGGGAAAAGCATGTCATTTGTCTGAAAGAGATTGTTCTGTTCAGAGACGCCACCAAAAGTTAACTGAGGAAGTACCCTCTCCATTCATGACAGATGAACTAAGGGATAAAATGGGTAAGGCTGCTGTTAAGGCTGCTGAGTATATTAAATATGAAGGCGCAGGAACGGTTGAGTTTTTGGTAGACAAACATAGAAACTTCTACTTCATGGAAATGAATACGCGTATCCAAGTGGAACACCCAATAACAGAGCAGGTTATAGATTTTGATTTAATTAGAGAACAGATTTTAGTTGCCGCAGGTGTTCCTATTTCAGGAAAGAATTATACGCCGAATTTACATTCTATTGAATGTAGAATTAATGCCGAAGACCCTTATAATGATTTTAGACCATCTCCAGGTAAAATAACTACTCTTCATGCACCTGGTGGACACGGTGTTAGATTAGATACACACGTATACGCTGGTTATAGCATTCCACCTAATTACGATTCTATGATCGCTAAATTGATCACAACAGCACAGACTAGAGAAGAAGCTATAAACAAAATGAAGCGTGCTTTAGATGAATTTGTTATCGAAGGAATAAAAACAACAATTCCATTTCACAGACAATTGATGGATCACCCAGATTATTTAGCTGGTAACTATACCACTAAATTTATGGAAGATTTTGAAATGGAAGAAGAAATAGAAGATTAAATAAAAAGCTCCTAACTTTAGGAGCTTTTTTTATACAATGAATTTATCATACTGGGAAATAAAGACTTGGCTTACTAATGTAGACTTTACTGTTGTTGGAAGTGGTATTGTGGGCTTAAGTTGTGCTTTGGAGCTAAGACGCAAATATTCTCAAGCTAAGATTATTGTTTTAGAAAAAGGCATATTACCACAAGGTGCAAGCACTAAAAACGCAGGTTTTGCTTGTTTTGGCAGTCTTAGCGAAATCATTGACGATTTACAAAACCACTCAGAAGAAGAGGTTATTGATCTTGTCACAAAGCGCGTAAATGGATTGCAATTACTTCGAAAAACCATTGGTGATAGACAATTAGACTATAAGCCATTTGGTGGTTATGAGTTGTTTTTAAAAAATGATGAATCCCTCTTTTTAAAATGTAAAGCGCAAAAGGATAACATAAATAACCTTTTGAGACCTTTATTTAATGAGGATGTCTTTTCATTTAAGCCTAATGAATTTGGCTTTAACAATATAGTCGAACAATTAAGTTTCAATCAATTTGAAGGTCAAATAGATACTGGCAAAATGATGGATGTACTTCTTAAAAAAGCGCAGGAATCAGGTATTAAAATTCTAAATAACTGTTTGGTAAATGAAATTAGTGAGAACAATGCTTCAGTGGTTATAAAAACCAATAATTTTGAAATTAAATCGAATAAAGTATTAATAGCAACTAATGGTTTTGCTTCTCAACTCATTAATCAAAACGTGATACCAGCTAGAGCTCAGGTTTTAATTACAAAACCTATTAAAAACCTTCATATTAAGGGAACATTTCATTTAGATAAAGGCTATTATTATTTTAGGAATATAGACGATAGAATTCTATTTGGCGGTGGAAGAAATTTAGATTTTAAAGGTGAAGAAACCACTGAATTTAAGCAAACCGAATTAATACAAAATAAGCTTGAAGATCTTCTAAAAACTATTATAATTCCAGACACAGATTTTGAAATAGACCATCGTTGGTCTGGCATTATGGGAGTAGGTAATCAGAAAAAGTCAATTGTAAAACAAATCAGTAATAACGCATTTTGTGGTGTAAGACTTGGTGGTATGGGTGTCGCCATTGGAAGTTTAGTGGGTAAGGAATTGGCAGATCTAGTATGATTAGTATTAAGGAGAGTCTGTATAATGAATGTAAGAACGCCTTAAACCTTCGATTAAAGGTTTTACAACAAACCATTTCGGATATTGAAACTAATCTTCAATCAGAAACTAAAAGTTCTGCTGGAGATAAGCATGAAACTGGACGTGCTATGCTTCAGTTAGAGCGAGAAAAAGCTGGTCAACAGCTGGCTGAAATTCAAAAACAGTTTGAGCTACTCAACAAAATAAATACAGATTCTAGGCAGAAGCAAATAGCATTGGGTTCGGTAGTCTTTACTACTCAAGCAAATTATTTCTTAGCAATAAGTACTGGAGAAATTGAAGTGGATGGTCAGTCATTTTTTGCGATTTCACCAGCCACACCAATAGGTAGATTATTGCTATCTAAGACGAAAGGCGATACTATTCAATTCAATAGTCGAAAATTTCAGATTTTAAAAGTACTATAGAAAAACGTTAAATCACTTTACACTCTTCTGCTTGTGTATTAACTTGAAAAATAAAAAATGCCACGTTTATTACTTCTTTTTTTGTGCTTATTCAGTTTTGGCTTTGCAAACACACAAGAATCAAGTATTGATTTTGTAATTAAAAACCTTGGAGTTAATGTAGATGGTCACTTCAACACCTTTAATATTGTTGCGGAGATTAGCAATGAAGGACAGCTAAAAAGCATTACAAGTTCTATTACGGTCTCTTCAATTGAAACAGGTATTGATAGCAGAGATGAGCATATTCTAGAGGAAGATTATTTTGATGCTAAAAATCATTCAAGTATAGTAATGAAAAGCACAAAAATAAAGGTACTTAAATCAAATAATTATGAAGTTACCGCAAGCCTAAGCATAAAGGGAAAAACAAAAACAATTAAGATTCCTGTCACTATTAAACAGGAAGAGAATACATATGTAATCACTTCATATTTTGAAATTAATCGCAAAGATTTTGATGTAGGAGGAGGTGGTTTTATATTAGGTAAAACAGTAAAAATTAATGTGAAGCATTATCAAGATTACTAATGCATAAACAAAATTTCGATGTTATAATTATTGGTGGCGGTTTGGCTGGACTATGTAGCGCGATCCACTTATCAAAACGTAGCATAGGTGTTTTGCTTATTGAGAAAAACAGTTATCCAAAACATAAGGTATGCGGAGAATACGTATCTAATGAAGTCTTACCCTATTTAAATTATTTAGGATTTAACCCATTTGAATTTGGTGCCAAGACCATTTCAAAATTCCAATTAACAACACATAATAATAAAAACATTGAAGCCAATTTGCCTTTAGGTGGATTCGGCATGAGTCGATATGAAATGGATTTTCAACTCTTTCAAATAGCTTTGAATCATGGTATTTCAGTCATTAAAGATACTGTTGTTGATGTTGTTTTTGACGACGATCAATTTCATATTCAAACAAAATCAAATCACATCTTTACTTCAAAAATTGCTATAGGAGCCTATGGTAAGCGATCAAATTTAGATGTAAAATTTAATCGTGATTTTATTAAAAAAAAGTCACCTTATTTGGGTGTGAAAATTCATGTCACTGGTCATTTTCCAGAAGATACAGTCGCGCTTCATAATTTCAAAGGAGGGTATTGCGGTGTTTCAAAAGTTGAAAATGACCATATTAATCTGTGCTATATCACTAACTATCAAACTTTCAAAGCATTTAAGGATATAGAAACGTTTCAAGAGCAAGTTGTATATAAGAATAAGGCTTTAAAAAACGTGTTTGAAGGTTCTAAACCTCAATTTGAAAAGCCCTTAACAATCAGTCAGATTTCTTTTGAAACTAAAAACCCTATTGAGAACCACATGTTAATGTGTGGTGATTCCGCAGGAATGATTCATCCACTATGTGGAAACGGTATGGGTATGGCCATTAGAAGCGCACAATTAGCATCTGAGCTTATTATTGACTATCTTCAAAATAAAATAAAAAGCAGAGTTGAATTAGAGCGGAAGTATTCAAGAAACTGGAATAGAACTTTTGGCTTGAGATTAAAAGCTGGTCACAGTATTGCTTATTTATTTAGACAAGAATGGTTGGCGCCAAAATTACTATTTGTTTTAAGACGATTGCCTTTTTTGGTACCATTAATAATTAAAATGACTCACGGAAAACCCATGAAAATTTAATGAGTTTATTTGTTGATACAACATATAGAAGTAATGAGCCTGAACTTATGGATGATTTTTCCATGAAGGGCGAGTTGCTCCGTGATACATTGGATAAACTCGGTAAGATAAACAAATGGCTAGGGGGAAACCACGTCACGTTAAACGGCCTTAAAAAATTGCTCATTGATCAACCAAAAAACAAATTGATTACCATTATAGATTTGGGTTGTGGTCATGGAGAAATCTTAAGGCTAATAGGAAATTATGGAAGACAAGAAGGCTATAAGTTCAAATTAATCGGAATTGATGCTAATCAGGATGCTATTGATTACGCAACTGAATTATCTCATGATTATGAAGAACTAACCTTTGAAAATATCGATATTTTCTCAGAAGAATTCCATGACTTAGATTATGATGTTGTGCTTTCAACTTTGTTTTTACATCATTTTAATCAGGATGAAATTCACAACCTTCTAAAAATAATTACATCAAGGGCAAAATTAGGTATTGTCGTAAATGATTTGCACCGCAATAAAGTCGCTTATGGTTTATTTAAATTATTAGGTTTGGTGATTTCGAACCATATGATTGTGCAAGACGGATTAACATCTATATTAAGAGCATTTAAACGTGATGAGTTAGAAAGCATCTCTAAACAATTGAACCTTAAATCACAAATTTGTTGGAAATGGGCATTCCGCTACCAATGGCTAATTAAAACCTAAATGGCAGTAAGAATTACATCAGTTGCAAAGCAACTACCAAAACATACTAGAGAAACCAAAGATATTCTGCCTTATGTAGAACTTTGGCTTGAGGGTCAAGAAGAACGCTTTAAACGAAAAGTCCTTAAGATTTTTGAAAATGCAGCTGTTGACAAGCGGTACTCAATAATGGATGCTGAAGAGGTATTTTTAAAAACATCTTTCGAAGAAAAAAACGACATATACACGCGAGAATCCATAAAACTGGCAGAAAAAAGTTTGGTAAAAGCTTTAGATAAAGCCAAATTACAGCCAACTGATCTAGATTACATCATTACAGTGAGCTGCACTGGAATAATGATTCCGTCTTTAGACGCATATCTTATTAATAGTTTAAAGTTAAAACAAGATATTGTGCGTTTACCCGTGACAGAAATGGGATGTGCGGCAGGAGTTTCGGGTATTTTATACGCCAAGAACTTTTTAAAAGCAAACCCTAATAAACGTGCAGTTGTTATTGCGGTAGAGTCGCCAACAGCGACATTTCAATTAGATGATTATTCGATGGTTAACATTGTAAGTGCCGCAATTTTTGGGGATGGTTGCGCAAGTGTTATTCTGTCTTCTTATGAAGATGAAAAAGGACCTGAAATCAAGGATGAGGCTATGTATCATTTCTTTGATGCAGAGCATATGATGGGTTTTAAATTAAGAAATACGGGTTTACAAATGGTTTTAGACCAATCCGTGCCACAGACAATCGCAGATCACTTCCCAGAAATTATTCATCCATTTTTAGAACGTAATAACCTAACAATTGAGGATATTGATCATTTGGTTTTTCATCCAGGAGGAAAGAAAATTGTACAAACCGTTGAGGAATTATTTGGTGATTTAGGCAAAAATATAAACGATACAAAAGAGGTTCTAAGACTATACGGTAATATGAGCAGCGCTACTGTACTATATGTATTAGAGCGATTTATGGACAGAAATTTGCCTAAAGGGGATAAAGGTATTATGCTGAGTTTTGGACCTGGTTTTTCCGCTCAGAGGATTTTATTAGAATGGTGATATGAAAGAATTTAAAGATAAAAACTATTGGGCTTTAATACTTGGTGGTAGCAGTGGCCTTGGATTGGCTTCTGCAAAGAAACTCGCCAGACACGGCATGAATATTTGTATTGTACATCGCAATCCAAGAATGCAAGAAGATATTATTTTAAAAGAGTTTGAAACCATAAAGCAAGAAGGCGTTCAATTTAAGTCATTTAATAGCGATGCCTTTAATACAGACAAACGCAACATGATTATTCAAGAATTGAAGTCTTTATTTGGTGATAATCAAAAAATAAAAACCATGGTTCATAGTGTAGCAAAAGGAAATTTGAAGCCCATGGTATCAGATGATAATAATGAATTAAAACATGATGATTTTGCTCTTACCATTCAAGCCATGGGAATAAGTTTGTATGATTGGGTTAAAGTGGTTTTTGAAGCAAATTTATTTGCTGAAGATTCACGTATAATTAGTTTTACAAGTGAGGGTAATTCAAAAGCATGGAAAAATTATGCAGCTGTATCAGCAGCAAAAGTAACTTTAGAAGCGATAACTAGAAACATAGCATTAGAGTTTGCGCCTTTTGGTATAAAGGCCAATTGCATACAAGCGGGTGTTACGGACACAGAATCTTTAAGAATGATTCCTGGTCACGAACAAATTATTAAATATACCTTAAAACGAAATCCAAATAAGCGCTTAACTATACCTGAAGATGTGGCAAATGCTGTTTATTTACTAAATAAAGATGAAGCCTCTTGGATAACGGGTACAATTATTCCTGTAGATGGCGGAGAACATTTGAGTTAATATGAAACCATCAGAAATCATAGCACTTTTACCATACTCAAAACCGTTTTTATTTGTAGATGGTGTCAATTCAATTTCTGAAAATGAAATATGTGGATATTATACATTTAGAAAAGACGAATATTTCTACCAAGGACATTTTAAAGATAACCCAATAACACCAGGAGTGATATTAACGGAATGTATGGCACAAATTGGATTGGTTTGTTTTGGTATTTTCTTATTGAAAGATGAATTACAGACCACCAAGAAACCTCAGGTAGCATTGACCTCTAATCAAATGGATTTTTATTTACCGGTTTTACCGGGAGAAAAGGTTATTGTTCATTCAGAAAAAGAAGTATTCCGTTTCAATAAATTAAAGTGTAAGGTTAAAATGTTAAATAAAAATGGGGAATTGGTGGCAAGAGGTGTAATATCAGGAATGTTGAAAGCATGAAGCAACGTGTAGTCATAACAGGATTAGGTGTTGTCGCACCAAATGGCGTAGGTTTAACGGATTTTACCAAAGCATTAAAAAACGGAACATCTGGCATCAGATTTCACCAAGACTTAAAGGACCTTAAGTTTTCTTGTCAAATAGGAGGCATACCTCAAATTACGGATGATTTAAAATCCAAATATTTTACGGACCTACAGTTGCGTGGATTTAACAGTTCTGGTATTTTATATGGTTGTATCGCGGGTATGGATGCATGGAAAGACGCAGGATTCGATTTAAACCCTAATAGCGAGTTAGATTATGATACTGGGCTCATTTTTGGCACAGGAACTTCTGGTGTAGAAAAATTTAGGGAAGCCATCCACAAGCTCGACGAAGGCAATGTTAGGCGCTTAGGAAGTACAGTTGTTTTACAAACCATGGCAAGTGGTATAAGCGCTTATTTAGGCGGTATGCTTGGTTTTGGCAATCAGGTCACTACTAATTCTTCAGCATGTACAACGGGTACCGAAGCTCTTTTAATGGGTTACGAGAGGATTAAATACGGAAAAGCTAAACGCATGCTGGTTGGTAGTTGTAGTGACCATGGACCATATATTTGGGGAGGGTTTGATGCCATGCGAGTTATGACATACAAACACAATGACAGCCCAACAGAAGGATCACAGCCTATGAGCGCGTCAGCTTCTGGTTTTGTACCAGGAAGTGGCGCAGGTGCTTTAGTTTTAGAATCGTTAGAAAGCGCATTGGAGCGCGGTGCAACTATTTATGCTGAGGTTTTGGGTGGTGAGATTAACTCTGGTGGTCAACGCCAAGGAGGTACATTAACAGCACCCAACCCAGAAGCAGTTCAACGCTGTATTAAAAACGCGTTACACAATTCTGGAATAGATTCTAGTGAAATAGAGGTCATTAATGGGCATCTTACCGCCACTTCTAAAGATACTCTAGAAATTGAAAATTGGACAAAAGCCTTACAAAGGCAAGGCAAGAATTTCCCCTTTATTAATTCAACCAAATCATTAGTTGGCCATTGTTTGGCAGCGGCTGGTGCAATAGAGTGTGTGGCTAGTATCATTCAGCTTAAGGAACAATTTATAGCGCCCAATGTCAATTGTGAAGATCTACATTCTGGTATTGAAGAATTAGTATCACCCGAAAAAATACCACACAAAAAAATTGATCTGGAATTTGATACCATTGCCAAAGCAAGTTTTGGTTTTGGTGATGTTAATGCCTGTGTTTTATTTAAACGATTTATAGCGTAACTTTACAAATCAAAGTTATGTTATGAACAAAGAAGAATTAATTGCCAAATTAAAGACTATTATAGCACCTTATATTCAAGATGAAAAGGCATTTAAAAACCTGTCAGAAGACACAGATTTTGTAAAGGACCTAAAGATAAACTCAGCTAATCTAGTGGATATCATTTTAGATATTGAGGATGAATTTAATATTCGTTTAGAAAATGAGGATATGGAAAAAATGCTAGATGTAAAGTCTGCTATGAGCATTGTTACTTCAAAACTTGCAGATTAATGGTTGGTAATGATATTATTGATTTAAATGAAGCAAGTCGTGCCTCAAATTGGCAACGCCCAAGGTTTTTGGATAAACTTTTTTCTGAACAGGAGCAAGCCTATATAAATAGCGCTGAAAACGCTTTTAAAATGGTTTGGCGGTTGTGGAGTATGAAAGAGGCTTCTTATAAATTATACACACAAATTGCACCTATTCGTTTTTATAACCCTAAAGCATTTCAGTGTACGATTAATAAAGATTTAGGTACAGTGAAATATAAAAATTTCTACTGTTTTGTTCAATCAAAGATTACCTCGAATTATATTATTTCAGAAGCGAGGTTAAAGAAACAAAAGCTCAATTCTGAAATTATTGAATTTGTTTCATTGGGTTACTCCAGGCAGAGCGATGAATTAAAAGCTAAACTTATAGATTCATTGGGCTCAAAGTTTCGCCTAGAAAAGAATGTGTTTGATGTACCTATATTAAGTAATGGAAAAGAACTTTTTCACGTTAGCTTATCCCATCATGGGCGATATGGTTCTTATGTAAGAGCATAGTTATGGAACGATTGAAGCGCATTATACCTATTATTATTAAATTCAGAATATCTATTATCGCAATTTTGGCGATACTAATGGTATTGTCTGGTTATCAAACACTTAATAAGCTAAGTGTAGATAATTCACTTTCTATATGGTTTTTAGAGGACGATCCGAGTTACAAGGCATACATAGATTTCCAGGAGAATTTTGGATCAGATGAGATATTTATTATCATGCTACCAGTTGAAAATGCAATTGGTGAATCAGAAGTAAACAAGTTAAGGGAATTACACCAATCTATTGAAGCATTGCCTTACGTAAAAACAACCTTTAGCTTGGCCAAGGCTAAATACCCAATCTATGCAAATAACAACATCAGATTTGACGATTTATATAACTCAAGACGAAGTGAAAAAGGATTGAAAAACCTGTTTTCTAAACTATCCAACATTACTTCACAATTGGTCACTAAGGATTATAAAAACCAGCTGTTTTATATCCAAATGAAACCTACACCCACCATTGAGGAAGACCGACAAGAAATAGCTGTTGAAATTGAAAGTATAGTAGGACAGACATATTCAGATTATTATCTAACAGGACCACCTGTATTAAATGAGGCTTATAGCAAAGGCATTTATAAAGAAAGTCTAATATTTGGTATCCTGACCGTTTTGGTCATAACGGTATTGCTTTTATTTCTGCTACCAAGTAAACGCTATCTACTTATTGCACTACTGTCAGTTGCGATTCCGGTTAGTTTACTTTTTGGATTAATTACTTCTCTTGGGTTTGCATTAAATATGATTTCCATGCTTATCCCAACGATTCTAATGGTATATAGCGTTAGTGATGCGGTTCATATTATAAACATTTACCACAAAGAAGGACTTGCTAACACCAATTTTTCGAAGGTTGATTTGTTAGCAATTTCCATACGAAAGAGTTTAACACCTTGTTTCTATACTACGCTAACAACCCTTGTTGGCTATTTTGCACTTTATTTATCGCCTTTACCTGCATTTAAAAACATGGGTGTTTTTACATGTATTGGATTAATTCTAAGTTTTTTATTGGTCTATGTAATTACCATTATCGGCTTTAGTTTTATGAATTTAAATTTTGAAAAAGCTAAACCTATATTAAGCTTTAAAAGCTATTCTCAATCGCGCTTTATTGAATGGCTCAATGGTTTTACAAGTCAATATAAAAATTCACTGATTGTAGGTTTTACAGCGGTGCTTTTATTTGGAATCTATTCTATTTTTCAGGTTAAGATTGACACCAATTCTCGTGATTTATTGGCAGAAGGCAAAGCAAAAACAGACTTAAGAACTGTTGAGGTTGAATTAGGAGGAAGCAATAGGTTACAGCTCAATATTGCGACAAAGAATGGTGATGTAATATTGAAAAAAGATGCTATTAAAAGATTAGAGGATTTTCAGAATAAACTTGAAGCAAACCCATTAATATCAAACCCTGTTTCGGTGGTTACTATAAAGTCCTTCCTAGAACAACGCACACCTGTTTTATTTCAATCTAATATATCAGAGGCGAAACTAAAGAATACACTTAAAGATGTTGATGCTACGGAAAACAGCTTTTTTAAATTATTCTCAGAAGACCTATCAACAGCAGGTTTTACGCTAACCCTTATGGAAATGCGAACATCAGAATTAGAACAAGTGCTTGATGATATTAAACAAGCCTTTAAATCGTCATTTAATACTGATAATTATGATTTGAAAATAAACGGTTTTGCTGTTGTCTTTGCGCAATTGAATAACTTTATTTTAGAGACTCAGTTTAAGTCCTTCTTTGCGGCATTTTTTGTGGCATTTCTATGTCTTTGGGTGTTTATAAAGAATCTGAGAACCACCATATTAGTACTCATACCAAATATTTTACCGTTAGCGATACTTGCAATATTTATGAGTTTGCTAGACATTCCCTTAGATGTTACAACAGCAATGATAACACCTATTATGTTGGGAATTGCTATGGATGACACTATTCACTTAGTACATAAATACAGGCGAAGTAAATATATAACTGGCTCGCCAAAAGAACGCATGGACAATGCTATGCGCTATACAGGTAGTGCCTTAATATCAACAACGATTGCTTTGGTTGGAGGCTTTTTAATTATAGCTTCTAGCGCCACACCTTCCGTTCAGGATTTTGGCTTACTTTGTGCCGTAACAGTTACCATGGCCTTAATTACAGACATCTTTTATTTGCCTGCTCTATTAAAGAAGTTGGATAAATGACCTACTGGAATAATTTAAAAAACAAGGAGCTATTCGGTTTTAAATTACAATGGTGTTCAATAAAGATAGAATTGGATTGGTATGTAGCCTCAATCAACCAATTCTTCCCATTAAAATAGGATCTTTTAACCACAGCTTTATGTTTAGAATTTTCTACAATTTGTAGTTGATGAGCATAATATATTGCTCCGTCAATGATTGAAAATTCCTCAAAAAACGAAGCCACCAGTGGCAGTTTTGGATTACAGTATATGTTCTGTGGTGTGTCTTTTATAACAATTTTTTTCTCATCTAGAACAATCATGTCATCAGCGAACCCTAAAACATCATTTTTATCGTGGGTAGCAACTAGACAGCTGATTCTGTTTTTTCTTAAGTAACTGAAAATACTTCTTCGTAAAGATTGTTTTTTAAAATTGTCTATATGGCTGAAGGGTTCATCTAATAACAATATTTCGGGTTCTTTTGCTAAAGCCCTAGCTAATGCCACACGCTGTTTTTGTCCACCACTAAGAATTTTTACTTTGGTATCGGCAAAAGCTTCAAGTTCTACAACTCTGAGTAATTCTTTAGTTCGTTTTTCTTTTTGTTCTGGATAAAAGCGCGAAAGGTGCTTCCCAACATTTTCTTCAACTGTGGTGTAAGGCATCAAGTCGAATTCCTGGGCAACATATTTCATAAAATCATAACCTACAATAAGATTGAATGCTGGGCCTAAGACCTGTTTATTATCCCACCACACTTCACCTTCTTTTAAATCAAATTCACCATAAATTAGCTTTAATAAGGTACTTTTCCCAGAACCACTTTCACCGATAATAGCTAAAGTTTTACCCTTAGCAAGATCAAAGCTTATATTATTTAAAACCTTACTTTTGGTATAAGCGAAAGAGACATTTTTAACTTGAAGCATATTGCAAAAATACCACAAAAAAACCGCTTGATTTCTCAAACGGTTTTAAGAATAAGTGTATAAATATTATTTTTTCACAAACTTCTGAATGCTCAATTTTCCTTGGCTTTCTAGTCTAAGGACATAAATACCTCCTTCAAGCTTTGACACATCCAATTTGTCTATATCATGTTTCTGGTTCAAAACAACCTTGCCTTGAATATCAAATATTGTAACCACACCATCAGAAAGATCATTGGTAGAATTAATATTCAAAATATCATCAACTGGATTTGGATAAACTGTGAAAGCAGCAATTGTTTCGTCTTCCACACTTAAGAAAGCGCCCTCAACAATGTTATGTGTTGTATTACTAGTTGGGTTAGGTATATTATCAATAATACCTGAAGGCCAATAAATAATGATATTATCAATCTGTGTTTCGGAGCCCAGTCCAAAATGTGTATTTAAACTACTCATAAACTCAAACCCTTCACCACTGCGCACATCTCTTATCTGTACACCATTAGGAGTATGTACCTCAACTCGTGCACCAATACCGTTAATATTACTAACGGTACCAACAGTGTTTATCTTAACCCAATTATTTGAGTTACCTAAATTATAATATCTAATTCCATTATAAAAGGTGTCAATAAAGCCATCATTATTAAGATCACCAAAGGCACCATTTTTATAATTTATTTGATTTGGGTCGGCATCTTCAAAAGTTAAATCGCCTTTCCCATAAAGTATTGTACCATTTGCAATAATATCCAAGTATCCGTCATTGTCAATATCAAATGCAGAACTTTCCCAGCCTGTTGGTGCTCCAGAAACACCAGCACCTATGGTAACATCTGTGAATGTAAAATCATTATTTGGATTTCCATCATCTGTGAAACCGTTGTTTCTCATAAGTTTATGGTCACCAGAACTTGCGCCGACAAAGACATCCATGTCACCATCATTATCAAAATCACCCCATGCCGAGGACCAAGTCTGCATTGGGTCTGCCAAACCAATTGACGCGGCATTTTCACTATATGTGTCATCACCGTTATTAATAAGCATCATATTTGTGCGTCTTTCTTCAGACCCACCACATTTTGCTATAAATAAATCTATATTTCGGTCGTTGTTGTAGTCTATCCAGATTGAACCATAATCTCCTCCTGAAGGGAAGTTACCTAAAGAATATGGCGCACCTGGAGTAACATCTGATTGATAGAAAGTTAAATTGCCTGAACCATCATTAATGAAGTAGACATTTGGCTCAACATCGTGACAAACAAAGGCATCTAAATTACCATCGTTGTTAATATCAACAAAGTTTGATCTCTGCGAAAACGTGTATTGTGTTGTAGATTGTTGCGTAAAACTCATGCCATCATTACTTGCCTGCATAAAAGAGACACCACTTCCAGCGCCATAAAGTAGATCTGTTTTCCCATTAGCATCAAAATCTGCCGCGGCCATACTCCAACTTGGTAAAAAATCTGCGTTTGGTGTACTGATATTTATGTTTGTGAACGAACCATCATTATTTTGTTTTTGAATATTAATATTGCTTAAAGAAACAGTTACAATGTCGTCTAAAAAGTCGCCGTCCATATCAACAATAGCCATGTCATATGTGCCACTTACCGTTATAGGTTGTGGGTCAAAATTAATTCTCGAAGGAGATTGGGTTGTAAATGTAAATGGACCAGTGAAATTTGAAGTTTCACTACCACAGTTAGCCTGAACATAAAAATCGTAGGCCGTACCTGAACTTAATCCTGAAAGGGCATAACTTGTGGCACTTAAATCATTGATCGCGGTTCCTGTTCCAAGTGTAAAGCCAGAAGTTCCCCATTCGAGATTCCACGCTGAAGCTGAACCGTTTTCAATCCAGTTTAAAGTTGCTGAGTCAATTCCAACACTTGCGGTACCGAGATTACTTGGTGAAGGACAAGTAGATCCTTGTTCTATGCAGATATCTGCCGTGCCGTTTTGTTGATCTCTCCATATTACAGCATAATAAGTATTGCCAGGCGTTAATCCTGTTATTTCTCCTGAACTGTCACCTGAGTTAAAACCATTGTTGGTACAGGTAGATACTGAATTACCGCCACAAGAGTCATAAACCTCTAACCCTATACTATTAGCACCACCACTAAATCTAACAACAACTGATCCAATTGCAGGAGCCTGAAAACTGATAAAGTAACCATAATTCCCTGACCCGTCACAGGTTGGGTTTTCGTTGTTTGCATCAATATCAGTTGCAATACTAAAATCAAATGAAGCTGGTGTAGCACTGTTGCAATCTACATTAACGGGTAAACTAAGTGCGGAACTACAGGTAGCACCTGGTGCACTAGTGATAAAATTAAATGGTCCAACGAGAGAAGAAGTGTCACCTCCACCACAATCAGCTTGCACATAAAAATCGTATGAAACACCTTGAGATAACCCGGTTAAATTATAAATTGTACTTGTTAAACCATTAACCATGGTTCCAGTGCCAGGAGTAAAGCCCGCAGGCCCCCATTCTAGATTCCATAAGCTTGCTGTGCCATTTTCTGTCCATTGTAAATCAGCGGAAGTTTCCGTAATATTTAAAGCATTAAGATTAATAGGTTCTGGACAAGAGGGTGGAGCCATTGAGGATAAAACAGGAGAAGAAAAACAGAATCCCCATCCCCAAGACGTATTATCTTGATAATAGATCCTATACCTAAAGTTAGTTAATTGGTTGGTACTAAATGCTGCAATATTTAAGATTGGGTGATTTAATGAAACAAATGGTCCAGAACAGAAGTTTTGATTTGGCGCTCCAGCAGTACTTGTGTCATAGACATTACTCCAATTTGCCCACTGTGAGGCGTCAGCATCCCAATATTGAATTGTAAGCGTTTCTGTTTGAAATATATTAAACACATAATCTGTTTCCATTGATATCCATATTTCCCCAGCATTAAAAGCATTGGTTAAATCAATAACAGGTGATTCAGCAGCCAAGTCATTATTTGATCCACTATTGGCGTCATCATCGTCAAAGGAGAAATTAGACGAAGTTGTTGTAGGGTCTTCGTAAAGATAAGTTGCATCATACGTTCCTGTGATTGACCAATTAGAATTTGGCCAATTTGCAGACTCATTTAAAACTTGCGCGTTTACAGAGAATAATGTCGTGAATACAACAATTATTAAAGTAATTTTTTTCATAGTTATATTAGTTATTCACAATCCGTCAGTGAGTTTATCCACTCTTCAATAAGCTCTACACCTTCGTCATGGTTTATTGTTCTGCCCAATAAAGGCATTCTAAAAGATTCATCAGTTGTACTTAATCTAAAATATAAAATTGAAAGATCAGTATCGTTAGGTTTTACAATATCAGAATTTGGAATGAATTGAGTCTCAGGTTCTACACAAACACCAATATTTTCACGATTATCGGTTAAATCATAAGCAAAACGCATTGGTCTGTAATTACAATAACCATTGTCAGAGTGACAATGTGCACAATTAATATCTAAATAAGATCTTACTCTTAGCTCCAATGGCTGTGAGTCATCATCCCATCCAACTGTGGAATTAATATTGCCTGGAATATCAGAATTTAAATACCCAACATCAATTAATTTTCTAATCTGGTTTTCTATTCCTGTTGAATAATCGTAATTTTTATTAATATTCTGGGGCTTTAATCCAATCGGTGTTGGACTATCAGTTTGATTGTGACATGTAAAACACTCGGCTCTAGATGGTATTCTATAAGTTGTGCTTTTTATTATTTCACCTTGTAGCCATGTTAAATCCACCAAATCACCTTCGTTACTGAAAAAAGCTTCGGATTGATCGTCGTTCCACAAGTAATTAGCGAAATCCCAACCATCGCTTGTTTTAAACATTATTCTCGTTTCTAGAATTCGAGTTGTATTATTTGGTTGAATTGAATTGTAGTAAAAGTTTTTAATTAAGAATGTTCCCTCTGGAAACCGAATAGGTGAAATATCTTCAATATAATTGGCGATTACTCCGTTAGGCATCCATATAAACCGTTTTTTCTTAGCGTAGTCTGAAAATAAAGGAGATATTAAATCATAAGGGATAACGCCAAATGATGGGTTCAGCTCACGTAAATTGCCTTCAAAAAAGTTATATTCAGATAATGTTTGGTGAGGTGTATCTTCAAAAACATTAACGACAGATAAAGATGTAATTGTAACGGAAACATTCTCTGTCTGACAATTGCCAGATTCATCACATATAGTGTATTGAAAACTATCTTCACCTACCAAATTTGCAATTGCACTAAAAATTATGCTATCATCACTTAAGTCACTAGGAGTACCATTATTATTAATTTGTGCATTTCCCTTGCTTGGGTTTGTAATAGTTAATTGTCCTGAATTAGGAATATTACTATCATTTTGAAAAATAAATATTTCAATCTGTGAATTTTGATCAATTACTACAGCGTCTGAATTTGTCTCTATCTCTAATACGGCATTACCATCATCTGTACCACATGTAAGCAGTAAAAGGGATAGGATCGAAAATAAAAATATACCGTATTTATTTTTCATATAAAGACAGACAATAGCACAATAATTAAACAGGAATAAACATAAATTCCCTATTTGTTGTCAAAAAACAAGCCCATAAAGCTAATCTTTTTTTGTTAAACCAATAATAACTTAAGTGCTTGAAGCCAATGAAAGCTTACCCTTTAATCTTCTTGTTTAATTTGCTTGGTAGTACATCAAAGCCCATATTATATAACGTGAAACCAAAAATATCAACGGCTTGCTCAATTTGTTTTGAGACAGGTGTTCCGGCTCCATGGCCAGCATCAGTTTCAATTCTAATAAGTGTTGGTGATTTCCCTGCTTGCTTGCTTTGTAATTCTGCAACGAACTTAAAACTATGTGCTGGCACAACTCTATCGTCATGATCACCAGTTGTTACCAATGTAGCTGGATATTCAACACCCTTCTTTACATTATGTACCGGAGAATACCCTTTTAAATAATTAAACATTTCCTTACTGTCTTGGGCTGTACCATAATCATAGGCCCAACCAGCACCCGCAGTAAATGTATGATAACGCAACATGTCTAAAACGCCAACCGCAGGTAAAGCTACTTTCATTAAATCTGGTCTTTGGGTCATCGTAGCGCCAACTAGCAAACCACCGTTAGAACCACCTCTTATTGCTAAATATTCTGAAGATGTGTAATTGTTATCAATAAGATATTCTGCAGCGGCTATAAAATCATCAAATACGTTTTGTTTTTTCATTTGGGTTCCTGCATCGTGCCACGCTTTTCCGTATTCACCACCACCACGCAAATTAGGTACCGCATAAATGCCACCTTGCTCCATCCAAACCGCATTAGTAATTCTGAAACTAGGAGTTAGGGAAATATTAAAACCTCCGTAACCATATAGTATGGTTGGGTTTTTGCCATTTAATTCCAACCCTTTTTTATGAGTAATTATCATTGGCACCTTTGTTCCGTCTTTGGACGAATAAAATACTTGCTTACTTTCATAATTTTCAGAATCAAAATCTATACTTGGTTTTCTAAATAATTCTGAAGCACCATTTTCAATATTGTATTTATAAATGCTTCCAGGCGTGGTATAATTTGTAAAGGAAAAGTAAAGTTCTTTTTCTTTTCTTTTTGCACCAAAACCTCCTGCCGAACCCACACCAGGTAATTCAACCTCTCTCACCAAACTACCCTTATAGTCATATTGAAAAACCTTTGAAACCGCATCTATCATATATACGGCAAAGAAATATCCGCCAGCAGTTGAAGGTCTTAACACATTTTCTGTTTCTGGAATAAAATCTATCCAGTTTTCAGGTGAAGGATTTGAAGCGTCAACAGTAACCACCCTTTGATTAGGTGCGTTAAGGTTTGTCATTATAAATAACTTAGAGCCCTCGTTTTCAATAATATTAGAATCTGAATCAGTATGCCCCAATATTTCAACTAAAGGTGCATTTGCTTTTGAAAGGTCTTTTATATAAAGCTTATTACCAGAAGTAGAAACTCTAGGTGTAATCACTAAATATCTATCATCTTCAGTTACACCAGCATAGATATAACGGTGTTTTTCTTCAGGTGTACCACCATAAATTAATTGATCTTCAGACTGTTTTGTTCCTAACTTATGATAATATACTTTATGCTGATCTGTTTTTGCGGAGAGCTCACTGCCCTTTGGTTTGTCATAGCTAGAATAATAGAACCCCTCATCCTTATACCAAGACATACCGCTAAATTTAATGTCAACCAAGGTATCCTCCATAATCTGTTTAGATTCAACGTCCATCACCAAAATTTTTCTCCAATCACTTCCGCCCTCGGAAATTGAATAAGCAAGTATTTGACCGTTTTTAGAAAAACTTAAGCCTCCAAGTGAAATAGTGCCATCACCCTTAAACTTATTAGGATCAATGAAAATTTCTGCAGTTTCAGGATTAGCTCCTTTTTTATATCTATAAATTACTGATTGATTTTGAAGACCATCGTTTTTTGAAAAATAGGTGTAATCTCCTTCTGTGTATGGAGCACCAATTTTTTCATAGTTCCATAATTTCGTCAAACGTTCCTTTAATTCTTCGCGATAAGGAATGTTATCTAAAAACCCAAAGGTTGCTTCGTTTTGTTGGCTAACCCATTTTTCAGTTTCTTCACTTCTGTCGTCTTCTAACCAACGATAAGGATCGGCAACTTGCTCGCCGAAATAAGTGTCAATGGTATCGACTTTTTTGGTTTCAGGATAATTTACACTTACGGTTTTCAAAGATTTAGATTCGTTTTTGCATGATACAAAAATAAATACTAGGGCAAAGAAAAAGAGTATTTTTTTCATACTTCAGAATTTCAATTGATTAAAAATGCTAACGGACAATATAACCATTTACTAACTTTTAATCAATAGCAAAAATCATGAATGCTGAATGAGAAAAACAACTCATCTTTTGGGCTCTTTATAAAAGAACACCAAGGGTTTAAGGGATTTAGTTACACCAGACCATTATTAACAAGATATTCTGCAATTTGCACCGTATTGGTTGCAGCGCCTTTTCTAAGATTGTCGCTCACCACCCAAAGATTTAAGCTGTTTGGCTGAGAGGTGTCTCTTCTTATTCTGCCTACGAATACATCATCTTTACCATTTGCGAACATTGGCATTGGATAGACATTAACATCAAGATTATCTTGTATGGTTACACCCTCTGTATTATTTAATAAAGTTCTTACCTCACCTAGATTAAAGTCGTTTTCAAATTCTACATTGACAGCTTCACTGTGTCCGCCCGCAGTTGGTATCCTTACTGCTGTAGCGGTTACGGCAATTGTTCTATCGTCTAAGATTTTTTGAGTCTCTCTTACCAATTTCATTTCTTCTTTGGTATAACCATTATCTTCAAAGACATCACAATGAGGAATAGCGTTTTTATGTATAGGATAATGATAGGCCATATCTCCTTTTCTACCGGCAATTTCATTTTCTAGTTGTTCCACAGCTTTTACACCTGTTCCTGAAACGGATTGATAGGTTGAAACAACTATACGCTTAATCTTGTATTTTTTATGAAGTGGCGCTAACGCCATAACCATTTGTATGGTGGAGCAATTAGGATTTGCAATTATTTTATCTTCTTTACCTAATTCAGTTGCATTAATTTCTGGAACTACTAATTTTTTAGTTTGGTCCATTCGCCATGCGGAAGAATTGTCTATTACTGTTGTTCCAACTTCTGCAAATTTTGGAGCCCATTCTAATGACGTACCACCTCCAGCAGAAAACAATGCAATATCAGGTTTTTCTTCAATTGCTGTTGGAATGCTAATAACCTCAATAGGATTTCCTTTAAAGTCAATTTTCTTACCAACAGAACGCTCAGAAGCCACCAGCAATAATTCATCTACTGGGAAATTACGCTCTTCTAACACTTTTAGCATTACATTACCTACTAATCCGGTTGCACCAACAACAGCTACTTTCATTTTTTACAATTAATAATTATCCAGCAAAATTAAACAAAAACACTTCCTTCTTTTAAATAATATCAAGGCTTTTAACAAAAAAAAACGAGATGTTAATTAATTAACTTTATTTAAAAAAAGAACCCAGACTATTTAGCCTGGGTTTGATTGTGAATTATAGTGTAGCGGTGTCGCTAAACCTAAATTACTTTTTTAAAGCATCTCTAATCTCAGTTAATAAATCAACTTCAGATGGTCCTGCTGGAGCCGCTTCTTCAGCTGGTTTCTTAGTTTTGTTATAAGCCTTAACAATCATAAACATTACTAATCCAACGATTAATAAGTTAATGATAGTGTTAATCCACGCACCGTAAGCAATTACGGCAGCTCCTGCTTCTTTTGCGGCAGCTAAAGATGCGTATTCTTTACCGTCCATCGCATAATGAAGGTCTTCAAAATTCATTCCGCCAGCAAAATAACCAATAAATGGCATTGCGATGTTTGAAACAAATCCGTTAATAACTGCGCCTAAAGCACCAGCCATGATTACTGCAACTGCGAAATCAATCACATTGCCAGTCATAATAAAATCCTTGAATTCTTTTAACATAATAGTAGTGTATTAATAGTTAGTTAAATATGTTAGTTGGACACTAATTTAGTTAAAAAGTCACAAATTTTAACATTTCCCCACTATTTAATATATAATCGCTTCACACGATTGGATATTGCAGTTAAAATTTCATAAGAAATTGTGTGAGCAGATTCGGCCAAATCAGAAGCTTTATTGTTGGAATCAAAAACTATAACTTCATCACCTTCTTTACATTCTATATTAGTAACATTGACCATTAACATATCCATACAAACATTGCCCACAATAGGAGCTTTTTGATTATTAATTATTACAAACCCATTTCCATTCCCATAAATTCTACTAATCCCATCTGCATGTCCAATAGGTATGGTGGCTGTTTTTTCAAATCCTGAAGCTTTATAACCACGATTATAGCCTACCGTTTCGTCTTTTTCAATTTTATGAATTTGTGAAATAATGGATTTTAAACTTGAAATTGGTTTTAGCTTTTTGTCTTCTTCACCAGAGTTACCAAAGCCATAAAGGCCAATACCACACCTAACCATATCAAAATGAGCTTCAGGATAATTTAAAACACCTGATGTGTTACAAATATGTAACCACGGTTTAAACCCAAGGCTCTTCTCAATATGCTTAGAAATTGATTGAAACGTATTAATTTGATTTTCAGTAAATGATTTTTCATTTATATCCTCACTTGCTGCTAAATGAGAGAAAACGGATTTTACTTTAACACTATTTGTAGCGTTTAATTGAGACGAGATATAATCTACATCGCTCTCCCAAAACCCCAATCTGTTTAACCCAGTATTAAATTTAATATGAACCGGATAGTTCTTTTGATTTTGTTTCTCAGCAACATCTATAAATTCTTTTAGGACTTTGGCATTGTATAAACTAGGTTCTAGGCAATGATCAATAAGAGATTTAAAATTTACCGGTTGGGGATGCAATACTAAGATTGGGGTTTTAATCCCATTTTCTCTAAGTAAGACCCCTTCCTTTACATAGGCAACGGCAAAATAATCTACACCCAATTCTTCTAAATGTTCAGCTATTCTTATGGCATCACTACCATAGGCGAAAGCTTTAACAACAGCTAAAAATTTAGTATTTGGATTTAATTTAGATTTGAGATAATTGAAGTTATGACTAAGCGCACCTAAATTAATTTCTAAAACAGTTTCTTGAGCTTTAGACATCAGGTTTTTGTTGTTTAGAATTAATTTCTTGGGCATCATTAACATTCATTTGCCTTACCTTGTCTCGCAACATACTTTTATAATATGCGGCTCTGCTTAATGGTTCATATTCGTCTACCTCACCAAGCAGTACAAGGTCGTCACTTTTTGCCTTTCTGTAGCTGTATTGTGCCAGATTACCAGTTTTAGTGCATATAGCATGTACTTTTGTGACATATTCTGCAGTAGCCATTAAATATGGCATAGGCCCAAACGGGTTGCCTTTAAAATCCATATCTAAACCAGCAACAATAACTCGTATTCCACTATTTGCCAAATCGTTGCAAACACGTACAATTTCATCGTCAAAAAACTGAGCCTCGTCAATACCAACAACATCGCATCCGTCTGCTAATATTGGAATATTGGCTGCTGCAGGCACAGGAGTAGAACGAATTTCATTAGCATCGTGAGAAACCACCAAATCGTCATCGTAGCGAACATCCACTGCTGGCTTAAAAATTTCAACTTTTTGTCTGGCAAATTTGGCACGTTTTAATCTTCGAATTAATTCTTCAGTCTTACCAGAGAACATCGATCCACAAATCACTTCAATCCACCCAAATTGTTCTTTATGATTTACTGTTTTTTCAAGAAACATTTCGTAATTTTAGCACTAAACGTAGTAATAATTCGTTTGTATAAAGGTCAATCAAAAATATTAAAAATCAAAAGTAAAAATGAAACATCTATCATTTAATTCTAATTATTTATTGGAGCAAGATGAAGATGGTTCAGATGGCTTTAAAAAACGCACAATTAGTAAGTCATGAAAAAGAAATTAGAATCAGAATTAATAAGTATCGCACATCGAATTCTGAAGCTTAAAGGAAGAGAAGATGTAGACAGAATGCACGACGAAGTATCTAAACTTTATGAAAAGTTAACCGTACTGAAGTTTGCTCAAGAAAATTTCGAGGACAAAATGCCAACTATAGGTAATGACTCTTCTTTTTTTGATATGTTAGACACAGCTTTTAATAATAAAGTGAGTGATAATATTGAAATTGAAAACAAGACATATATCAATTTAGATGAGGTAGAGGACGATGGTATTATGGAACCTGTAATGAATAAAATTAAAGACATGGTTGCTCACATGCCAGCTGACGATTCAAATGATATGGATGCGCTGTTGGGGAATTCTATATCCCCAGAAACACCTAAAACTATTGAATTTGAAACCATATCTGCGGATTTTGCAGAAATACCAGAATTTGAACCCATTGAAGAAGCTCAGAAACGCAAATCTCTAAACGATAAACTAAAGGGTAAGAATCTTCAAATAGGATTAAACGATAAGCTAGCCTTTATAAAGCACTTGTTTGAAGGTAGTAATGAAGATTATGATCGTGTAATATCTCAATTAAACACAACTAAGTCACTAAAAGAAGCCCAAAAGTTAATTGGGAATTTCATTAAGCCAGATTATAATGATTGGCTTGGCAAAGAAGAGTATGAAGAGCGATTTATGGAACTTGTAGAAGGAAAGTTCAATTAATTTTGAGGCTCAACACATTGGTTATTTCTTTTCAAATGACAAACACTCTATTCTTCTCAATCGTTGTATTCGTTTTAGTTTTGGATTTTCCATTTTTAAATTAAAATCGAATGGGAAAATTATTCATAGTGCCAACACCAATCGGTAACCTTAAAGATATTACATTAAGAGCTATTGAGGTTTTGAAGGAGGCTGATTTAATTTTAGCGGAAGATACAAGAACATCTGGCAAACTTTTAAAGCACTTTGAAATCAATACTCCAATGCAAAGCCACCATATGCACAATGAGCATAAAACTGTAGGCAATGTAATTGAAAAATTAAAATCTGGTATGACTATAGCTTTAATTAGTGATGCTGGTACACCTGCGATATCAGATCCCGGGTTTTTATTGGTTAGGGCTTGCATTGTAGAAAAAATCAAAGTAGAATGCCTACCTGGTGCAACTGCTTTTGTTCCGGCTTTGGTCAATAGTGGACTTCCAAATGATAAATTTGTGTTTGAGGGTTTTCTTCCTGTTAAGAAAGGACGCCAAACTAGGCTTAAGCTTTTAGCTGAAGAATCTAGGACAATGGTCTTTTATGAGAGTCCACATAAATTGGTTAAAACACTAGGCCATTTCTGTGAATACTTTGGAGAGCAGCGTTTAGTTTCAGTTTCTCGTGAACTTACCAAGCTATATGAAGAAACTGTTAGGGGTACAGCAAAAGAAGTTTTAGATCATTACACTAACAAGCCACCTAAGGGTGAAATTGTTGTTATTGTTGAAGGCAAGAAGTAGTGAAAGGTTTACTTCAAGACATCGAACAGTGCACAATTTGCAAACAACATCTTCCGCTTGGTCCTAGACCAGTTGTTACCGGACATACTAATTCAAAAATTGTAATTATAGGTCAAGCTCCTGGAACGAAGGTTCATGAGTCTGGAATTCCCTGGGATGATCAAAGTGGTAAAAAGTTAAGACAATGGTTGAATGTTACCGATGAGCAGTTTTACAACACCCAAAACTTTGCTATTGTACCAATGGGTTTTTGTTATCCAGGAAAAGGAAAAACAGGCGATTTACCACCAAGACCTGAGTGTGCGCCACAGTGGCATGAAAAGCTTTTAGAAAAAATGCCGCATATTGAATTGATAATTTTAGTTGGTGCATATGCTCAGCAATATTATTTAAAAGACAAAAAGACCTTAACACAGCGAGTGGGTGATTATCAAAGCTATTTGCCAAAATATTTTCCAATACCACATCCTTCACCAACAAATAGGTTTTGGCGTGCAAAAAACCCGTGGTTTGAGGAATCTATTGTGCCTGAAATTAAATTGATAATAAGGCGAATCTTAGAATAAAGAACACCTAATATTGAGACCCATCGTGCTTGCCAACT
Organism: Winogradskyella vincentii; assembly: GCF_020166345.1. Lineage (GTDB taxonomy): Bacteria > Bacteroidota > Bacteroidia > Flavobacteriales > Flavobacteriaceae > Winogradskyella > Winogradskyella vincentii. Next base: position 284,516 of record NZ_JAIUJS010000002.1, read on the forward strand.
TCAAAACTGTGTTTTCCAAGAAACTGATTACCACTTTCTATGGCTCCTTCTTCCATTGTTGTTCCCATAGAATCATTCCAACGATTTAGGTATCCAAATAAAGATATTACACCTAACATTTCAACAATTTCACCTTCATCCCAATGTTTGTATAAGCGTTCTTTAATTTCGGCATTGACTGCATTAGGAACTTGGCTTGCGGCAAGGCTGAAATCTAAAGCAGCGCGCTCTGCCTCAGAAAAAGCGGGATGTGTTCTGTATTCCCAAATATTGTCCAATTGCTCCTGTTCAGCACCATAACGTTCAGCCGCTCTTATGGCATGGGCTTGGCAATAGCGACAACCAGTTGAGTTACTACTAACCCAAGCAATCATTCTTTTTAATGCAGAGGTAACTCTACCCTCATTTGCCATCACTGCTTTATTCAAATTTATAAATGCCTTGCTAATTGCAGGTCTTCTCTGCATTGTTAATACAGAATTAGGACAAAATCCAAGCGTTTCATTAAAGAATTCAGCAAGTTTTTTGGTTTCTAAATCGTGTTCTGGAGATAACGGAGTTACTAATGCCATATGTGTTTTTTTAGTGGTATTTTTGAATGTACAAGATAAGAGTTCTAATATTTAATCTAAAAAATATGGTTGATAAAATCACAACTCACTGGCAAGGTGATTTAACATTTGAATCAGATAATCCAAGTGGTAAATCTGTAATAATGGACACTAATATTGAGGGCCAATCAGAACGATTTGGGTTATCACCAAAAGCAATGATGTTGTCTTCATTAGCAGGTTGTTCAGCTTTAGATGTTATATCAATTCTAAATAAAATGAATGAAGAAATAGACGATTTTAAAATTGAAGTATCTGGAGAATTAACGGATGAGCATCCTAAGTATTACCATTCAGTTGAGTTAGAATACCATTTCTATGGCGCTCATTTAAACAAGAAAAAATGTCAGCGTGCAGTTGATTTATCAGTGGAAAAGTATTGCGGTGTAATGGAAATGTTTAGACAATTTGCAAAAATTAAAACTAAGGTAATTTATCATATAGCCACCATACGTAACACCTAAAATATTAGCCATACCTATACTTTTTTATGCGCTGGACTTTAAAACCAAAACCTGAAGCTTCAAAAATCAATTTATTGAAAGAAGCCTTAAATGTTGATGATATTGTTGCCACACTATTGTTGCAGCGAGGTATTGAGACTTTTGACGATGCTAAAACATTTTTTAGGCCAAGCTTTGATGATTTACACGATCCTTATTTAATGATGGATATGGCATGTGCAGTTTCTAGAATTGAAGAAGCCATAGCAAATAGTGAAAATATTTTGGTCTACGGTGATTATGATGTAGATGGTACAACGGCCGTGGCTTTAATGTCTTCTTATCTTAAGACAAGAACAGATTCTGTAGCCACTTATATACCTGATAGATATGAAGAAGGATATGGTATTTCTTTTAAAGGAATTGACTTTGCTGATGACAATGATTTCAGTTTAATTATAGCCTTAGATTGTGGAATAAAAGCTAATGATAAGATTAATTACGCCAAAGGAAAGGGTATTGATTTTATTATATGTGATCACCATAGACCAGGAGAACAAATTCCTGATGCCGTTGCGGTGTTAGACCCAAAACGAGAGGATTGTCATTATCCTTTCAAGGAATTATGTGGCTGTGGTGTGGGATTTAAGTTGATTTCTGCCTTAGCTGCCAATCAGGGACAATCTGTTGAAGAATTAATTGAATATTTGGATTTAGTAGCAACTGCTATTGGAGCAGACATTGTGCCTATAATTGGAGAGAATAGGGCTTTGGCTTATTTGGGGTTGCAGGTTATTAATTCTAATCCACGACCCGGAATGAAGGCCATAATAGCTGAGGTAAAAAAAGAAGAACTCACAATTACAGATGTTGTTTTTATTATTGCACCTCGAATAAATGCAGCTGGTAGAATGAAGCATGGAAATCATGCAGTTACATTGCTAACGGAGACAGATTTTAATTTAGCCGCAGCCTATGCTGTAGATATCGATCAATTTAATACAGATAGAAAAGAAACAGACAAGAGAATAACCGAAGAAGCCCTGCTTCAAATTGAGAGCAATAACGAACAAGAAAAGTTCACCACGGTTGTTTATGATGAAAACTGGCATAAAGGAGTTATTGGTATTGTTGCATCAAGATTAACAGAAACATATTACAGACCTACTCTGGTTTTTACTAAAAGCGGAGACAAACTTGCTGCATCTGCTAGATCGGTTAAAGGCTTTGACGTCTATAATGCATTAGAAGCCTGCTCAGAATATATAGAACAGTTTGGCGGACATAAGTATGCTGCGGGTTTAACGTTGTTGCCTGAAAATTATGAGGCTTTTAAAACTAAATTTGAAAGTGTTGTCAAGGAATCTATAGATCCAAAATTACTGACACCAGAACTTAAAGTTGATTTAGAGATCGATTTACATCAGGTAGACAATAGATTAATGCGAATTTTAAAACAATTTGCACCATTTGGCCCTGGAAATATGACGCCTGTTTTTATGACACAAAACATTAAGGATACAGGTTGGGGAAAATGTGTAGGCGAAGACAATAAACATCTGCGACTTACGGCAACCCAAAATGGTTCTGAAAACATTGTTTGTATTGGTTTTGGTCTTGGTGACAAGTTAGATGTCATTAAGAATAACAAATTATTTAATGTGGCCTATACAATTGATGAAAACCATTGGAATGGTAGAATTAGTATTCAATTAAAACTAAAAGATTTAAAAGAGTAGATTTTGGGAAAGAATGATCCGTATGAAGCATTAAGATTTAAAGAGTTCAAAGTATTTCTTTTAGCACGCTTTGCCCTTGTGTTTGGTTGGTCTATGCAGTTTGTAGTTATAGAGTGGCAGGTGTATTCGTTGACTAATGATGAGTTGAGTTTAGGAATAATTGGCTTGTGTGAGTTTTTGCCCGCTTTTTTCTTGGCACCATTTGCTGGACATATTGTGGATAGAAAAGAAAAACGGAACCTCTTTGCGCTATGCATAACCTTATTTTCATTAATTAGTTTTGGTCTGTTTTGGTTGTCATCAGAATATATTTCTGACATATGGAGTACAAATTATATCCTTATTGGGATTTACAGTCTAGTATTTTTTGGAGGTGTGTTGAGAGCTTTTTTTGGTCCTACAATTTTTTCACTTATCGCTCTGTTAGTTCCTAAAAAGGCATATCCAAATGCAGCAACATGGAGTAGCAGTACATGGAAAGGTGCAGCCGTATTTGGAGCTCTTTTTGGCGGGTTTTTTATTGCTTGGATAGGAATTAATACAACATTAGGTATAATATTTTTACTGGTACTATTTGCGTTGTTGCTTGTTATGCAAATTGACAAAAAACCAATCATGAACAAAAAGACCAATGAGTCAGTAAAGGAAAGCTTAAAGGTAGGTTTAAGGTTTGTGTTTAATGACAAGGTTATTTTAGGTGCTTTAACACTAGATATGATTGCGGTACTTTTTGGAGGTGCCGTTGCAATATTCGCGGTATTTGCAAAAGACATTTTAGAAGCAGGACCAGAAGGATTTGGATTATTAAATGCCGCGTTATCTTCAGGAAGCATTATTACTATGCTAGCAACAACCTATATTCCTATTACAAAAAGTACAGGCAAGAAGTTACTTGTCTCTGTATTTGGATTTGGTATATTCATGATAATTTTTGGCGCTTCAAAACTATTGTGGTTGAGTGTTTTAGCACTGTTTTTCTCTGGTGTTTTTGATGGAATTTCTATGGTGGTAAGACAAACTATTTTACAAATTAAAACACCTGATGAAATGCGAGGTAGAGTTGGTGCAGTTAATTCAATGTTTGTTGGGTCATCAAATGAATTGGGAGCTTTGGAGAGTGGAGTTGCTGCTAGGATATTTGGTGCGCCTTTAGCTGTAGTATTAGGAGGAATAGTTACCCTAATAACCGTTACGGCTATAGGCTTAAAGAATAAACCGTTGAGAGAATTAGATTTAAGAAAGGATGTTGAGGAGCATTATGAAGATGTTAAATCGTCATAAGTCTTTAGTGTTAATTCTTTACCATCAAACTCACCATAGGTGTAATACTGAATCCAATCACCTAAATTCACATATTTAGAGTTGTCTGTTAATTCAATTTCAAGCGGTAAGTGTCTGTGACCAAACACGAAAAAATCACGGTGTTTGTCTTCTAATTTTCGTTTACTATATTTTACAAGCCATTCATTTTCCTCTCCCAAAAACTTAGCATCTTCGTCTCCTGAAATCAATTTATTTTTTACCGATAAGTATTGTGCTATTTTAACACCTATATCAGGATGGAGCCATTTAAAAAGCCATTTAAAAAAAGGATTTGTAAAAACCTTTTTCATTCGTTTATAACCTTTATCGCCTGGCCCAAGACCATCACCATGCCCTATAAAAAACCTTGAATTTTTTATTATAAATTCTTCAGGTTTATGATAGACCGGAATACCAAGTTCTTCTTCAAAATAGCTGTTCATCCATAAATCGTGGTTACCAACAAAAAAATAAACAGGAATGCCAGAATCACTTATCTCAGCTAATTTACCTAGAGTTCTAGTAAAACCTTTTGGGACAACTGTTTTATATTCAAACCAAAAATCAAATAAATCACCAATTAAAAAAATGGCCGCCGCATCTTTTTTCACATCATTTAGCCAAGACACAAATTTTTTTTCTCTTGGGAGTGATTCTTCTTTTGTAGGTGCACCTAAATGATTGTCTGAAGCAAAATAAACCTTCTTTCCAGAAGGAACTTCTATGTGAATTGGATTACTCATTGTCTGAAGCAAACCACTCAGCAAAGCTAGTTGCAGTTTCTTGTAGTTTTAAAGAATGTAATTTTATATTTTCTGGAAGTCGCTTTTTAATCTTGTCTGCAAAATCAATAACCATCATTTCGCTGGTAGGTTGATAATCCACTAACAAAACATTATGTCCTCGATCTTCTAATTCTTTTGCCAGTTCAATATGTGGTGTGTTTTTATTGAAAACCGTAGCGTGGTCAAAAACATTTACAATTTCTTCTTTGACTATTTTCTTTAAATCACCAAAGTCAATCACCATACCAAATTTTACATTGGTATTATCTGAAATAGGAATTCCAATAACAGTAACATCTAACCTGTAACTGTGGCCATGTACATTTTTGCATTTACCATCATAGCCGTAAAGTGCGTGACCAGTTTCAAAAGAAAACTGTTTTGTAATTCTAATATTAGTCATTAGCGCCTTCTATTTCTATTGACAAAATAAATAACAATTAATGCAATTGCTAGTATTAAAAAAAGATAATTCCCCATCTATTCTTCCTTTATTCTGTTTTTGTTATATCGGTAAATTAAATAGGCAATTATCACAAGTATTACAAAAGGTAACATGCTTCCAATGAAAACACCAATACTGTAACTATCGTCTGGTGCTTCCTTGATTTTTTGTTCAATATCGACTTGTTGTAACATATATAGTAGCCTATTCAATTAACCCAAAAATGATTGGTTCAAATTTAAGTGTTTTCGGCTAGTGTTCTGAATGTTTTTCTGAATTTAATAATTAATGGCAATCCCCTTGCAATAATCCACAATGTAAAAGCCGTGAAAATACCATATAGTTTATAGCCTAAATTATCAGTAGCAATAATCACAGGTATAAATACTAGAAGAGTTGAAAATAACAGAACATTTCTTAAATATTGCATTTTACCAAGCCCTTTAAAAACACCATCAAATATAAAAGCTAGGGCACAAAGTGGTTGCATTGCAAGTACAATCCAAAATATGTTATAGAACTCACTCAGAACGTTTTGATCATCCGTAAAAATACTTCCTATTGGGAAGTATAGCAACCCTCCAATAATAGCAATCGTTAAGCCTATTAATATTCCATATTTAATCAGCTTATTGCTCAAATCTATTAAGCTTTTATATTCTTTTGCACCATACAGTTTACCGGATAATATATTTCCCGCACTAGCATAACCATCAATTAAAAATGCACCTAAAAACCAAAGATTAATTGCGATTGTATATGCAGCAATATAGGTTGGTCCATATTTAGTAGCGAAGCTAGTTCCAAAATATAGTGCTACGTTTAATGCAATGGTTCGTATAAACAGATTAACAATCATTAAAGCAAAACGTTTAATCTCTGGGTTGAACGGGAACCTTACCAATAAAGGAATATCGGTTTTGATTAATAAGTAATAAACAGATAGACCTGCCATAATGATTTGTGCTATAACACTTGCATATGCAGCACCTTGAATATGTAGTGCGGGTATTATGCCTTCAATACCATAAACTAGGACAATGTCCAATATGATATTCGCTACAGAGCCTGCAATTGCTATTATCATTGGATGAAAAGTGTTTTGTAATCCTCTAAATGTACCAAAAACAGCAATCGTAAATAGGGTAAATGGAAAGCCAAAAACTCTAATTTGGTAGTACTCAATACTATAATTTAAAATAAGATCTGATGCATTATAAAGCTTGAAAATTTGAGAGGCAAAAGGATAAGTAGCTAAAATAATAAGGATACTTAATGATGTTATTAAAAAAATAGCCTGTGCTGGCAAATTTTTTACTTCACCTAATTTGTCTGCTCCTAAATATTGGGACACAATTGATGAAATAGCGCTACGCGTTTGCCCTAAAACCCAAATAAGCATTGATAAAAAGGTTGTAACTATACCAACCGCAGCCAATGACTCAGTGGCATTTAAATCCATATTACCAATAATGGCAGCGTCTGTTAAGGACAATATGGGTTCTGAAATACCAGAAATTAGAGCTGGTATTGCCAATTTGTTGATTTGCTTTAGTGTAATTTTGGTGCTCAAAGTACTAATTCATAACAATGAAAAGGGTATTTGCTTTGTTTTGGAAAGAAAATATCACCTAATCTTTTATAGCCACGAAGTTCGTAAAACTTTTGGTTTCTCTTGTTCTGTGAAAAGGTATCTAATCTAATAGAGCTATAGCTGTTTTCTATGGCAAATTTTTCCGCAAAATCCATGAGAACTCGTGCAAAGCCCTTCCCCTGATTATCTGGATGAATTGCCAATCTATGAATATAAATATTGTTCTCATTTTTTGTTAACCATTTTATTGGTACATATTCATCATCCATTAGATTCGAGATTACAATAGAGCCTATAATTTTTTCATTAACCTCTAGCACATACAATTCATTACGCGCAATATCATTTATGAAGGCATTTTTATTCGGGTAGTGTTCATTCCACTGATAAATCCCCTTTTCTATCATTGATTTAGCACATGCCTTAGTCATTAGCATTATAGTTGATATGTCTTCTAGTGTAGCCTTTCGAATCATTAATAAATTGTACTTTTGCCTAAATTCCATATTCAATGAAAACGATACTTGTTCCTGTAGGGTCTTCAAAAAACGCAAAATCACATTTGCAATATGCCGTAGATTTTGCAAAAGCATTTGGCGCTAAATTATATGTTGTTCAAATATATAATGTTTATACCAAAGCAGGAACCATGATAAAAATTGATCATATTCTTGAAAGAGAATCTAAAGCCTTTTTAGATGACCTTGTATCTTCTATTGACACTAAAGGCGTAGACTTAAGCACGAGAACATTTAAAGGCAAATTAATTGATACATTAGAAAAAGTTTGTAACGCCTTAGATGTAGATCTGATGCTTATAGAACCAAGGACAAATTCAATTAAGGATGAAGTTTATTTAGGAAAAACCTCTGGTAGAATAGTAAAACGAACCCAAATACCGATTTTGATCGTACCAGAAAACTATGTGTATAAACCTATCGTTAAAATATTAATAGCAATGAAGTCTGCTATTATAAAAAAGGAGGGTGTTTTAAATCCTGTAAAATCTATTAAAAATCAATTTAAGGCGGTTGCTAATGCGCTATTGGTTAAAACACCGTATCATAAAGAGGATGATTTTATATTAGAGGATGAATTAAAGGGTATGCTCACAAACATTACTTATGCTGAAAGCCCAACAACATTTCAAGCGGTTTTAGAACACTATAAAAATCATAGCCCTGATCTATTGTGTGTGGTAAGACGAAAACGTGGTTTTTTCTCCAAGCTTTGGGAAAACAATACTATTTTTAAAAAAGACTTTCACAGCTCAAAAATCCCTGTCCTAGTTTTAAGTGGTATGAAATAATATTTGGGGATGTAGCTCAGCTGGCTAGAGCGCTTGACTGGCAGTCAAGAGGTCGGCGGTTCGAGTCCGCTCTTCTCCACAAAAGCGTAATTTTAATTACGCTTTTTTATTTATGAATTCTTGAATTAATTCTGCTACATCTTTTAATTGGGCAGATAAAACTTCCTTTTCCCAAGGATGTTTTGTGTTGAAGACGTGATCCGCACCATCAATAATAGTTAATTCACAATTCGGGTTCCATTTGTGTAGATTTTCTCCTTCTTTTATACTTACTGAGGTATCGTTGTCACCATGAATTATTAAGTGAGGGATTGTCAGTTTTTTTATGGCTGATTTGATATTGAGTCTTTCCTCGTTTACTTTGAAATCTTCGTAAAACTGATAGTAATGTGGCATTTGCTGTTTTGTTCTTCCGTTCATAACGTATTTAACACCAGATTTCTTCCATTCCTCTAAATTTCCTATTGTAGCAGTTCGTTTACTAAAATCACAGACACTTGCTAGAGTAATTAATTTTTTGACTCTGGAGTCTTCAGAAGCTTTTATTATGGCAATTCCACCTCCTCGGCTATGTCCAATGAGGGTGATTTCATTTTTATTGACTTTGGAATTATCTTGAAAATTATGTTCAATCCAATTTAATACATCATTTAAATCGTCTAGTTCCTTTGTGTAATTGTTGTTGCCAAAAGCTTCAAGATCTGGAAAGTCTATAGGATTTTTAATCGTGCCACCGTTATGAGAAAAATTGAATTTAATGAAACAGTAACCAGCGTTCGCAAAATGTTTTGCCATTAAGTTCCATGCGCCCCAATCTTTAAAACCCTTATATCCATGACAAAAAACAACTATTGGACACTCCTTTTCAGTGGTTGAATTAAATACATCTAATAAAATTGGCTTTTTGCCATTTCTCTCTAATACTATATTTTTTAAAATCGTCATTGATTTAGTTCTTTTTCAACAAAATTTAATTTTGGATTACAAATTTCAGATATCAACTTCTTTAATTCAACTTCGAAATTAGATAGAGTATCTAAGGTTATTTCTTGGTTTTTTGTTCTGGACTTAGCAGATGACTTGGTGCCAAATTTTAAAAACCCTTTTTTAAGATTTTTAAATGATATTATGCCAGCTTCTACTGGAAGTTGAATTGCGTTTTGTTTGTGCAACATATAGGCATAACACAAAATCTGGAAGGATTTGCTGTATTTATCATAGTCTGATGTTATGTCGGGCCACTCAACTATTTCAACCTTTCCTTGATCAACCTTTCCGGTTTTATAATCTATTATTCTCGTAACACCATTAAATTCGTCTACTCTATCAACAGTTCCTTTCAATTTAAAAGGAAAGTTAAACCCATCTACCCGTATATCAATAGATGATTCTATTTCAATTGCTTTTATTTTTATTTTGTTTCCCGTCTTTAGACTTTCTTTTTCATCTTCAATAAATGATTTGATATAGTGTTGTGCAATATTGAATATGATAAGATTCTTACCTTTCGTAAAATCACCTTCTTTATATAATAATTTAAAATGTTTTGTAACGGTAGCTTCAATTAAAGCAAATAATGAATCTAAATAATCGAGGGTTAAGTATTGATCAATTATTGGGTCATAAAAATCTTTTAAGGTCTCATGAATTACAGATCCCAAGGTATTGAATGCTATATTTTCTTCAACATCTTCGAATTCCTTAATTCCAAGAATTTTTTGATAATAAAAATCTATCGGATTTCTAATGTAGTTGCTTAAAGACGATGGAGAAAATCCTTTTGACGCAAATTCATGGACCTCCCGCATAACCATATTGGTCTTTGGAACCTCCAGTAATTTATTTTCGATTTTCGGGACATGTGGAGAAGCAATAAAATGTTCTATATTATGAATACCTTCAATTTCCAACTGGGTGATAAATCTACTTTTCTCACCACCATTTAATGCATCACTCTCCGTGTTATAAAGTATATAAACATTTTTTGCGCGTTGTAATAAATGATAAAAATGGTAAGTATAAACAGCATCCTTTTCTTTAAAAGTTGGTAAACCGTTTTCGATTTTAACATCAAATGGGATAAATGAATTATTGCTTTTACCAGCCGGTAAAATACCTTCATTAACAGAGCTTATAATAACAGTTTCAAAATCTAACACTCTAGACTCTAACATACCCATTATTTGTAAACCTTCTAAAGGTTCGCCCCTAAAATCAAGACTTTCTGAATTTAATAATTCGCTATAAATAGAATTAAGAGCCACAACCGAGATGAGATGTTTATGGCTACTATTTAAGGCTTTTAATTGATTGAAAAGTGTATTGAATTTATATAGATATTCTAATTCTAGGCCATTTCTTTTTTTCTCTTTGTCGATTACACTTTTAATTTCAAAAATAATTTTAGAGCATTTATTCAATGCGTTTGTTGGGTTATCTTCCCAACTATCAAAAAATAAGCTAATTAATTCTATGTTTCCTTTTGAAATTTCCTTAAGCTTTGAGGCAGACAAATAAGTAAGGTTATAAGTTTGTATATGATTTAAAATATCATTTGCCGTGTTGCCAGAGGCGGTTTCAAATAATTGGTAAAAGGAAGGATGTGATAGTATGCGGGTCACATCTTTATGATAATAGGAGCTAGCTTCTTTTTTATGAATTGTAAATAATGCATCAAATGCAGATGCTAATGGCACATATTTTAATGCAAGTCCCATTGTAACATTTAGTGTTTCAATGGATTTTGGCAGTGAATTTAAAACAGGTATTAATAGGTTTTCTTCACCTAAAACAACCGCAATATCAGACAATGTCTTATTCTTTCTTTGTAAGCCTTCTAATACCTGACCTATATATTTTGCTTGTCCTATTAGTTTTGGAATACCAATTACTTTGATGTTTTTACTTTCTTTATAGTTGTTGTGCAACCAATTGAAAGGGGCTTTTTTAAAATAATTCCATGAGTTTTTGTGATGTCTAAAAAATAATCCAGCATCATGAATTGGATCCTTAATGAAGGTCTCGTCTACGTCCCAATAAATATGGGCTAGATCGTTTTGAAGAAGACCTTGGATAATTATTGATTCTGCTCTGTTTAAAGCATTAAAACCAAGAAAAACATGTGTTTTAGAAGGCTTGTTTTCAATATATACTTCTAGATTATCACATGCTTCCCTATATATCAATCCCTGGTATCCAAATTTAGAATTCAGAAGGTTTTCGGTAAACTTAGAGTAATATTCCTTGAGTTTATACCAAAATTTAAGGTGGTTTTTTATAAGGTCTGTTTGGTTTTCTTCCTTAGACCAATGGTTAAGCTCAACAATCGCAGTTAAATAATCAAAAATTTGATTTTGTTCTACAAGATGCCTGTCAATTTCGTTAAAATCTTGTAGTAGGATTTGGGCCCATTTTGAAAACGATTCGAAAGGTTCAACTTCATCATCTGGTGTTATGCTTTTATAAGTGCCATATAGACTAAACAGTAAATCGATGTTAGATAACACTTTTAATCCAGACAACTCCTCAACAAACTCCTCAATACTTTTTATTTCTGGCGAGAAAATAGGTTTGTCAATTAATCCGGCTAATTGATGCTTTAAAAACACACCTGCACGTTTACTTGGTAGGATAAATTGAAGATCTTCAAAATTTAATTTTTTATGCTTTAGATCTAACAGTACGGACTTAATGAAACTTACCATGTATTAAAAATAAAAAACGCCCCGTTTAACGGAGCGTTTTTTAAATATTATTTAGAAGTATCTAATTAATTTTTTACCAAATTAACTTCAACACGTCTGTTCTCTTTTCTACCAGCTCTAGTTTTGTTATTGGCAATTGGCTTATCTTCTCCATATCCTGCAGCAGTTAATCTGTCCGCATTGATTCCATTCGCGATTAAATAATCTCTAACTGCATTTGCTCTTCTTTCAGATAAAGCTTGGTTACTTGATTTAGAACCTACACTATCAGTATGACCACCAATTGCAAAATTGGCCCTTGGATACTCTTTAAAGATTACAACCATTGCTTGTAATACTTCATCTGTATCTGCTCTAAATGATGCTTTGCCAGTATCGAATAAAATATCTCTAGCATACGTATTTAATGATTTTACAACCTCCTCAGTTGGCTCTATTACAGGACATCCATCATTTGCAACTTCACCAGCTTCATTAGGACATTTATCATCTTTATCTAAAACACCGTCACCATCAGTATCTGGCCATGGACATCCGTTGTTAGCAGCAGGACCCGCTTCATTAGGACAGTTATCATCTCCATCTGCAACGCCATCTCCATCAGCATCTGGACAACCCATTAATGCTTTAAGACCAGCTACACTAGGACACTTATCATCTTTATCAACAACACCATCTCCATCACTATCAGGACAACCGTTAAATTCGGCTAAACCTGGAGTGTTAGGACAATCGTCTTTAGAATCTTGAATTCCGTCATTATCAGAATCAGGACATCCGTTGAACATTTCTAAACCAGCTTCTTCTGGACAAGCATCATCTTGATCGTAAATACCGTCGTTATCAGTATCAGTACCACCAAACTTGAATACTAACCCAACTGAATGTTGGAAATGCTTAGGTAAGTAATCTTCAAAAGCATGCTTATACATAGTTTGAGCTTCTACACCTAACTTCTCGTTAAACCAAAATCTCAAACCTAAATTTCCGTTAAGTGTACCAGCACCTACATTGTCTAACCAAGTGTAACCACCACCTACACCTAGGTAAGGCTCGAATTTTTTAGAGTTTAAAACTTCTTGGAAGCTATAAGAAACCGAACCATCTAAGCTGTAATATGATAAATCATTAACAGAATTAGTTCTTTCTTCTCCAGTACTTGCATCAACAATTTTGGTACCAAATTTATCGATGCTATTAAGCGTACCACCTGCAGTAAAAGTAAACCCATCGCTTAAATATCTAGAAACTGCAACTCTAGAAATAGTCGGGAAAATATTCCAGTGATCTGAAACGTTAAAAAACTCATCGAAATAAGGCCCTTGAGGTAAATCCTCACCTACAGGATATGCATCTACTGCATTTGTCCCTAAGCTTATAGCCCATGGATTGTTTTTATCTTGCGCATTTGATGTGCTGAAACATACTAAAAGCACTGTAACAAATAATAATCTGCTAAGATTTTTCATATTCTAATTAATTTAATTTTAAGTGTTAATTGTTGGCAAAAGTAAGTTGTTAAATTTTATTAACAAAGACAAATATATAAAAATATTGTAAAAACGCCCTAAAATAGTGAGTTTCTAACCATTTTAAATAATATTTAGAGCTTTCCCAACTTTAACAAAAGCGGCTATGGCTTTATCTAGTTGATTTACCTCGTGCGCTGCTGATAATTGTACTCTTATTCTAGCTTTTCCTTTTGGTACAACGGGATAGAAAAATCCGATTACATAAATGCCTTCTTCAAGTAGCATTTTTGCCATTTTTTGAGCTAATTTGGCATCATATAACATAACAGGAACAATAGCCGAATCACCATCTATTATATCAAAGCCAGCTTCTTTCATGTTTTTCTTGAAGTATTTGGTGTTCCAATCTAGCTTGTCTCTTAGGGATGTGTCATTTTTTAACATGTCAAAAACCTTTATTGAGGCACCTACAATTGCTGGTGCAAGTGAATTAGAAAATAAATAAGGTCTTGAACGCTGTCTTAAAATCTCTATGATTTCCTTTTTTGCTGTGGTATAGCCTCCCATTGCTCCTCCCATTGCTTTGCCAAGTGTACCTGTAATTATGTCAATTCTTCCTAAAACACCCTTTTCTTCAAGTGTGCCAATTCCGGTTTCGCCAATAAATCCAGTAGCATGGCATTCGTCTATCATAACCATAGCATCATACTTTTCAGCCAAATCACAAATATTATCTAATGGAGCAACTAAACCATCCATTGAAAAAACACCATCTGTAACAATAATTTTATGCCTTGCCCCATTTTCATTTGCAGCAACAAGTTGTTTTTCTAAATCCTCCATATCATTATTCTGGTAACGATATCTGGCTGCTTTACACAACCTAACGCCATCAATAATAGATGCATGATTCAGAGAATCTGAGATAATGGCATCTTCCTTTCCTAAAAGTGGCTCAAAAACTCCACCATTAGCATCAAAAGCGGCAGCATATAAAATAGTATCTTCTGTCCCGTAAAAATCTGCAATTTTCTGCTCAAGTTCTTTGTGGATGTCTTGAGTACCACATATAAATCTAACAGAAGACATACCAAAACCATGTGAGTCTAATGTTTCTTTGGCTGCTTCAATTACTTCTGGGTGTGAGGATAAACCCAAATAATTATTTGCGCAAAAGTTTAAAACTTTTTCTCCTGTATTCAATGTAATTTCTGCACCCTGAGGAGACGTTATAATTCTTTCTTCTTTGAATAAGCCAGCCTCTTTAATTGATTCAATTTCTTTTTGTAAATAGTGTTTTATAGAACCGTACATATTTTTAATCTTTTATAAGGCAAAGATACAAGCAATAGACTAGACTTCAATAACATCCACCTCTTCATTTATGTAAACCAGAATTTTATTAATTACCTTATAGTTCATTTCATTTAAAACAGACTCATAATCAAGTAATTGATTTGAGTAAGATGACTTATGTTCACCTGTTTTATAGTCAATAATTATAACCTCATTTTTTGTATTGATATTTAATCGGTCTGGCCTTATTTGTCGGCCTGTCTTAGTAATGATATCTACTTCATTGAAGATATTATATTCATTAGAGAAATAATGCTTCAATGCCTCATGATTAATGACTTCATCAATAATTAATGTGAGCGATTTTAACTCTTCTTTTGCTAAATTGCCTGATAGCACCATATCTTCTAATGCGAAGGAAATGTCGTTAGGTGTTTTGATTTTAGAAAGCAACTCATGAATTAAATTTCCTCTCTCCATAGCCTTTTGTTGCTTTGTGTCCCAAAGCAGCCCGGATTTAGTAATAATTTGCAGATTATGGTCCTCTTTTTTGGAGGAGATTAAGTTTAATGAAATAGATTTATCTGAAGACTCAATTTGCGTTGAATGATCTTTTTGTTCGTTTACCCCAAAGTTATATTCAGTCTTGTTGTCGGCCCATTGTCCAATGGATTGAAGATAAGATATAAGCATACCTGCATATGTCTTAGTATTTAACTCTCCCTTAGAGCTGAAGTCTTTTTTAGAGATTATATATAATTGTTCAATTGGTCTGGTAAGAGCAACATAGAGTAGGTTAATATTGTCCAACTCTAATTGATGCTGGTGAGTATCATAAATGGATTTACCTGTTTCTCCAAATTGTTCAATATCATTGTTATAATTGATTAATAGAGAATCAAAACCTTCGGATTCATTTCTGTCTAGAGGAAACCAAACTTTTGGATTGAGTTCCTTATATACATTTAACTCTGCAAATGGGAAAATAACTATAGGAAACTCAAGGCCTTTAGACTTGTGAATTGTCATAATTCTCACCGCATTTAAATTAGCTGGAGAAGATATGCTTAACTTATCTTTTTTATGCTCAAAATAATCTAGAAATTGGTCTAGACCAGAGTTTCGCTTTTGAGTAAATTCTAATACAAAATCGAGGTAGTATTGCAAAAATGCATCAGGTTCATTGTTAAGTTCAAAAGTTCTTATTATTTCTTCAATTAATTCATAAAGAGGCAACTGTAATAATTCCTTAAGATTAACAACATAGCCAATTGATATTAGACTGTTGAGACTATCTTTTAAATTGGATTTATTGTGTGTTAGGTAAAATGAATGCTTGTCAGAGAGGTTTTTTAATTCAGAAATAAATGTTAGGAATTCAATTTTGGCAGTGGTATTCTCAGGTTGTATTAACAACTTGATGAGATTATTAATAAATACAACTTTTTTAGAATTTTTAATTAGCAGGGTTTCAGATGATGTAATTTCAATAGAATTATTTGTCAAATAATCTGAAACGGCTACACCCTCTTTATGTTTTCTAACCAATACACAGATGTCTCTCAATTCATATCCATTTTTAAGACAAGTTTGAATCTTTTCTAGGACTTTCTGAGAGTATATTATTGACTTATCCTCTTCATTTTCAGAATCATCTATAAAACTGAGATTAACATAACCAGATTTATTAATCGCTATATTCTGTTTTGAATTTTGATATAGTTCAGAATAAGTCTCACTGGCTAAATAAGAATGACTTAAATAATTGAACAATCCGTTGTTAAATTTTACAATTTCAATACAACTTCGATAGTTCGTGTCCAATGACTCTACTCTGGCATCAACGTGAAACGGGTTCTCCTTTTTGTTGTAAAGGTCTATGAATTGCTCTACTTTTCCGCCTCGCCATCTATATATTGCCTGTTTGGCGTCTCCTACCAGCATTAAAGATCCATTATTTGTCGAAAGAGCATTATCAACTAACGGAATTAAATTGTTCCACTGCATCACAGATGTGTCTTGGAATTCATCGATGAAATGATGTCTAAATTTTTCACCTAGGCGCTCATAAATAAATGGAGTAGGTTGGTCTTTAACTTCATTGCTAATTAGGGTATTAAATTCTGAAATCAGCAATATATTTTTTTCCTCTTGAATCGTTTTAAGTTCATATTTAATTGCGTTTAAAACAGATAAGGGTGTTATATTCCGAAGTATTTCGTTTAGTAGCTTAAGATTATAAATTAATTTTTTTTGCTTTTTGTAATTATGCTCTATTTCTGGAAGAATTGCTTGAATAGTTTCAGCAATATGATTTTCTAATTTGCTAGAATATAGACCAGTGCCATTTTCAATATTTTCTTCAAGTTTATTTTTGTATAAATCCTTGAGATTTAATTTAGACGCTTTCAAAAAATGATTTGGCAGAGTTTTTCTGGTAAAATCTTCAAAACTTAAACCAGACTCTTCAATTAAGGTTAGGGTTTTATTTGCAATCTTTTTAATGTCATTTTCTAAACTTTGTTTGTCGTTGTAAATGCAACCCTTTAACCTTTTGAAATCGTCTAGTGTTTTATTTTTCAGACCTTTAATTGCTTGTAAATCATTCTCGTTTACAAGTAATTTGGAAATATTATTAAAATCATAGCTTACATCCCAACTTTTGTCGTCGTCTGCCTTTTCAATAGCGAAGTCAACTAAAATTTTTGTCAAGCCCTTATCGGTTCCTGCCTTGCTTATTAAACTATCAACAGCCTCAGCTAATAGTCTCTCTTGATCTAATTCAACTTCGAAATTTACAGGCAACTTTAGATCTCTCGCAAATGTTCTTATAACACGATGTGTAAAACCATCTATTGTTGAAATATCAAATGCGCCATAGTTATGGATGATTCGTTTTAATATTTGTTGGGCCTTAACCTCTAAATCAATTGGAGTAATTTTTAATTCATCACAGATAGCAGTAAACATTTCGTGTGATTTTGCCGATGGATCTTGTGATGAAAAAATCTTAAGCATATTTATTATACGCTCTTTCATTTCTGCAACAGCCTTATTGGTAAAGGTAATGGCTAATAAGTGTTTGAAATATTCAGGATCCTCGGAGGCAATTAATATTTTTAAGTAAGATTTAGTGAGAGTAAATGTTTTGCCACTTCCAGCCGAAGCATTATATATTTTAAAGGTAGAATATTGCAAAAGATTAATTTTATACCAAAATAGGGAATCTTAATAATTAATTTAGATTTTCTTATTCTCATTATCGTAATTTTGTTAATAATGAATTATTAATCTAAAATCAATAATTATGGCTTTTGAATTACCGAAATTAAAATATGCTTATGATGCTTTAGAACCGCACATTGATGCGCGTACAATGGAGATTCACCACTCAAAGCACCACAACGGATACACAACAAAGTTAAATGCAGCAATAGATGGAACTGATTTAGACGGAAAGTCTATTGAAGATATATTAACAAACTTGGATATGTCTAATTCTGCGGTTAGAAATAACGGAGGCGGATTTTACAATCATAGTTTGTTTTGGGAAGTAATGAATCCAGAAGATAGAGGCTATTTATCTGGAGAACTAAAAGATGCTATTGAAGCAGAGTTTGGATCTAAAGATGCCTTTATTGAGGCATTTAGTAAGGCGGCTGCAACTCAATTTGGTTCTGGTTGGGCATGGTTGTGCGTTCATAAAGGAGGTAAGGTAGAGGTTTGTTCTACACCTAACCAAGACAACCCATTAATGCCTGGAGTTAGTTGTGGAGGAACACCAATATTAGGATTGGATGTATGGGAACACGCTTACTATTTAAATTACCAAAATAGAAGACCAGATTATATTGCGGCATTTTTTAAAGTAATTAACTGGAACGAAATAGAAAGAAGATACGCAGAAGCGAAATAAATAGAATATTCTTTTTCAATTTGCCCAAGTCTTTTAAGGCTTGGGTTTTTTTGTTTGGGACTAGGATATTTTTGAAGATGTGCAAAATGAAAAAAGGTGAACAGAGAGTTCACCTTTTTTGCCCCAAATCTACCATAAACTTAACCTACTTATGTTATGGTGACTCAAATATAAGTGGACTATAATTTAACAAATGAATTTTTTGGATAAACGACCTATATATTAGTCTAAGAGTGGAAAGCGCTAACAATATTTACATATGTTAATCATATTTTTCATTTAATTACGGACATAACTTAAAGTAAAACTTTAATTAGGTCCATAAAAAAAGGTGAACATTGTTCACCTTTTTTTGCCCCAAATCTACCATGAACTTAACCTACTTATGTTATGGTGACACCAATGTATATTTTATTTGTTGAAACGAAACAAATATTGGATAAACGGCATAAATCATAGATGAAATACTAATTTTATCGGATAAAATTACCATTTTATCGAAATTAATACGCACGTTCCTTGTTACCTTCATAAAAGTTAATAAAGGCTTTGTTTACAACTCTGTTTCCTCCAGGGGTTGGGTAATCTCCTGTAAAGTACCAATCTCCTAAATTTTTAGGACATGCTTTGTGAAGGTTCGCTACAGGTTGAAATATTATTTTAACCTCAGCTTTCACACTATCCTCACTTAATAACTCTGAGATTTTATCAGAAATCTGTTCGTCTGTGAAATTGTTGTAGATTTCTTTGACATAGTTTTTAACGTTGTTGTCATTGATACCTACTTGGTTAATACATTTGTTGTAAACTTCATCAACAATATTATACTGGTTGTTTTCTTTTAACAATTCAAGTGCCGCTCTAAAGGCTACTAAACTTTCTAAGTTTGCCATATCAATTCCATAACAATCAGGATATCTTATTTGAGGCGCTGATGAAACTACGATTATCTTTTTTGGACCTAGGCGATCCATCATTTTAATAATACTTTTTTTTAAGGTAGTACCACGAACAATACTATCGTCAATTATTACAAGGTTGTCAGTTGGTTTAATAACACCATACGTTACATCATAAACATGGGCTACCAAATCATCTCTACTACTATCTTCAGTAATAAAGGTTCTGAGTTTTACATCTTTTATCGCAATCTTTTCAATACGTGGTCTTTCAGATAGAATTTCTTCAACCTTATCAGCCGAAAGACTTCTTTTACCGGTTAGGATTACTTGAGTTTTTTTATGATTTAGGTGTTCTTCTACTGTGTCAATCATTCCGTAGAAAGAGGTTTCTGCGGTATTTGGTATATATGAGAAAACGGTATTTCTTGTATCATTCTCAATTGCCTCAAGAACCTTTGGCATAAGTAGCCTTCCCAATTCTTTCCTTTCCTGATATATTTCTGCATCACTTCCTCTAGAAAAATAAATACGTTCAAAAGAACATGCTTTGCGTTCTAATGGTTCTAGAATTTTTTTAATCTGAATGTGACCAGATTTTTTTGTAATTATTGCATGCCCAGGATCTAATTCAATAACCTCTTCAAAGGGCACATTGAATACAGTCTGAATTACAGGTCTTTCTGACGCCACAACAACTACCTCATCGTCTTTATAATAATATGCTGGTCGAATTCCTGCAGGATCTCTTAAAACAAATGAATCGCCATGGCCTAATAAACCTGCCATTGCATAACCGCCATCCCAATTTTTTGCAGCACGTTTTAAAATTTTTCCAACTTTTAAACGCTCAGCAATTAAAGGAGAACACTCAATTTTTGAATAACCTTCTTTTTTTAGGTCTCTATAGATTTTTGATACTGCATCATCCAAAAAATGGCCTATTTTTTCCATTACGGTAATAGTGTCTGCCTTTTCCTTAGGATGCTGACCTATCTCAACTAAATTATCAAACAGCTCATTAACATTGGTCATATTAAAATTTCCAGCTACGATAAGGTTTCGATGCATCCAATTGTTTTGCCTTAAAAATGGATGTACGCTTTCCACACTGTTTTTGCCAAACGTACCATAGCGTACATGGCCCAAAAGCAATTCTCCTATATATGGAATATGCTTCTTTTGAAGTTCTACGTCATTCTGATACTCTGGATTTTGAGCAATCTCAGAATTGATGCGATCATTAATTTGGGAGAAAATATCCTGAATAGGCTGTTGAGCAATAGACCGAACACGACTGATATAACGTTCGCCAGGATTAGTATCTAATTTAATACTTGCAAAACCAGCACCATCTTGACCTCTATTGTGCTGTTTCTCCATCATTAAATACATTTTATTCACACCATAAAATGCACTACCATATTTTTCTTTATAGTATTCTAATGGTTTTAAAAGCCTTATAAGTGCTATACCGCACTCATGTTTTATTGCATCACTCATTTTATGTAATAAAAAACGCGCTCAATTTCGAGCGCGTCAAGTTACGTTAATTCTATATCAAATTGTGTTAGACTTTTAAATTGGTCTAAACGTTTATAAATTTCGTTATCTTCTAAATTCTGCATTCGCTCTGTACCAAATTTTTCAACACAAAAAGAAGCCAAAGTAGATCCATAAATAACAGCGTTTTTCATATTTTCAAATGAATAGTCCTCTGTTTTTGCAAGATAACCGGTAAAGCCTCCTGCAAATGTATCACCTGCACCTGTTGGATCAAAAACCTCTTCTAGTGGAAGGGCAGGTGCATAAAAAACACTTTCTTGATGAAACAAAAGGGCTCCATGCTCACCTTTTTTAATAACTACAAATTTTGGACCCATATCATGGATCTTTCTTGCAGCTACAACTAATGAATATTCACCCGTTAGTTGCCGTGCCTCTTCATCATTTATTGTGATAACATCAACATGTTTAATTGTGTTATGTAAATCTTCTAACGCACAGTCCATCCAAAAATTCATAGTGTCAAGCACCACTAGTTTTGGTTTTCTAGTCATTTGATTTAATACACTCATTTGAGTTAATGGGTGAAGATTTCCGAGCATTACAACATCTGCATCTTTAAAATCTTCAGGAACTTTTGGTTCAAAATCCGCAAGCACATTAAGTTCTGTTACCAAAGTATCTCTAGAATTCATATCGTTGTGATATTTCCCACTCCAGAAAAAGGTTTTACCCTCTTCTATTATTTCTATTCCGGAAACATCAATGTTTTGCTCAGACATATAGTCTAAATATTTCTGTGGAAAATCACCACCTACAACAGAAACTACAGCAGAATTTATATTGAATTTTGAAGCGGCAAGTCCAATAAATGTTCCTGCGCCTCCAAGGATTTTATCGGTTTTACCAAATGGAGTTTCTATAGCATCAAACGCTACAGTACCGACAATCACTAATTTACCCATTAAAGTAAGTTTGATTAAGTTGCAAATTTAAGTAAAATATATTCCTTTAAAAATTATTACTCGCTTCATTAATTGAATGATGCAAATGAGTCATTTATTTTATCAATTCTTAACATTTTATAGTCAAGTACATAATTCTGATAAACCCTCCATGGTGCTTTATCTCCCTGATTAGGTAGAATATTTTTCGCTCGATGAATATAGCCTGAATTTAAATTAAGTAATGGTGTTGATTTAAGACTGGCATCTTTAGTTTTTGGGCAAATAGAGTGAAAATTATGTTTATTCAAATACCTAAAAACCCGTGTAATGTATTCACTTGTTAAATCACTTTTTAAAGTCCAAGATGCATTTGTATATCCTACAAAGAGGAATAAATTAGGAAGGTCACTTAGCATACAACCTTTGTATACATAAAGTTTAGAGATATCAATAGGTTGTTGGTCAACAGAAATTGAAACTCCACCTAAAGGTAATATTCTTAAACCTGTGGCACTTACAATTATATCTGCCGTAAGTTCTTTGCCAGAATCTAATACAATACCAGTTTGATTAAAGTGATTTATTTTAGCCGTCTCAACGGAAGCACTACCTTCTCTAATAGATTTAAATAAATCGCCATCTGGAGCCAAACAAAAGCGTTGTTCCCATGGGTTGTAATTTGGTGTAAAATGTGGGTATACAGGGACATCTCCTAATTCTTTTTGCGCCTTTTTAACAATATACTTTTTCATGGTATTTGGCCATTTCCTACAAGCATTAAAAAAAGCCATGTCTAAAAGCACATTTTTTATTCTAATGGTCTTATGCGCTATTTTTTTAGGCAAAATAAACTTTAAGAATTTAGCTATTACATCCTTATTCGGTAGTGCACCGACATAAGTTGGCGACCTCTGTAGCATTGTTACATGACTGACAGTTTCTGCAATTTTAGGAACAATTGTAACTGCGGTTGCTCCACTACCAATAACGATCACCTTTTTATTATCCAACTTTAGGTTTTTTGGCCATTTTTGGGGATGAACAAAATCTCCTTTATAATTTTCCAAACCTTCATATTCAGGTGTGTAGCCTTTATCATAATTATAGTAGCCGCTACAATTAAAAATAAATCTAGTTGAATAGGTAATTTTAGCTTCAGTTTTGGTGTCAACCGATGTTATACGCCAAAGTTTATCTTTAGAGCTATAGTTATAAGAAATTGCACGCTGGTTAAAAGCAATATTGTCAATAACATTATATTCTCTTGATGCTTCGTTGAGATATTTTAATATGGATGGTGCATCTGCAAAGGACCTTGCATCATCCCAAGTTTTAAAAGAATACCCAAAAGTATACATGTCAGAATCAGATCTTACACCAGGATATTTAAATAAGTCCCAAGTACCACCAAGAGTTTCTCGTGATTCTAATATTAAATAAGACTTTTCTTGATTTTTCCTTGTTAAGTGACATGCTGCACCGATACCAGACAGACCAGCACCAATTATAATAATATCGTAATAATTAGAATCCATTAGATTTTATTTCCTTCCAAAATCAGCTGGAATTTCTCCCCAAGCCTTGGTTTCCCATTTTACAACGGTAGTTGAATATTTATTTTCATTCAACCACTTTATTGCCCTGTCCACCAATTCAAAAAGGGGTTTGTTCTTATCGCTCCGATTGAGTTTTGTGTTGCATTTTTTCTTTTTGACCCAGCTCATGGCTGTTCTAGAGTCTGTATAGATTATGCGGTTACTTTTCTTCTGTTTTAAAAATGCTAATCCATGAACAATAGCTAAAAATTCACCAATATTATTAGTACCCTCTTCAAATGGCCCTTGAATAAATAATTGCTTTTTTGTTTTTGTCACTACACCACGATATTCCATTTTACCAGGATTTCCGCTAACAGCAGCATCAACACATATCGAATTTAGATTAGGTTCACCAATTTTTTTCAACTGTTCTACTGAGAGTTCACTTTTAAAGGTTTTAGATTTGCCAATATACTCCTTAGAGCCTTCCTTGTATGCTTTTTTGGCGGTCTCAAAAGATGTAAAAGATTTGTATTGAGCACCTTTAAAGTTTTTTATCTGAGCTTTACAATCTTCCCAAGTCTCAAATACTCCTGTATTATGACCTTTCCAAACCGTATAGTATTTCTTTTTCTTCTTACTCATTAAGCAAATCATTAACAACCTTAGGAAAATGTTCCATTTCTAAAAGATGGATTTTAGAAGCTACATCCTCAGGCGTGTCTGTTGGCAAGACGTCGCATTTTGCTTGAAAAATTATTGCGCCTTCATCATAGTTCTCATTCACATAATGAATTGTTATGCCTGATTCTTTTTCATTATTAGCCACAATAGCATTGTGGACGTGCATACCATACATACCTTTTCCTCCATATTTAGGAAGTAGCGCAGGATGAATGTTTATCACCTTATTTTCATAGTTGTTAAGAATAAATTCAGGAAATTTCCATAGAAAACCAGCGAGTATAATAAGATCTGGGTTCTGTATTTTTAAAATATTTAATACATCTTCGGACTTAGAAAAAGCGACTCTATTGAATGATAAAGCACTAATATTTAGTCTTTTACACCTATCTAAAACTTTGGCATGAGGATTGTTAGTCAATACCTGAATAACAGACACATTATCAATGTTGTGAAAAAACTTAATTAAATTTTCAGCATTAGATCCGCTACCGGACGCAAAAATTACTACACGTTTCATATACTACTATTCAATGTACTATTATTCGAGACAAAAAAAAGAATAATAATTAACAATTAGACGCAATTCATTAACAGATATATCGAATTTTGCCATCTATGAGCACATTTTATCGGTAAAGATGTTTTTTAAAATAAAGTTTTTTATTTTTGCGGTCTAATTAAAACTTAAAATTAAAAGATTATGTCAGACATTGCATCAAGAGTAAAAGCGATTATCGTAGACAAATTAGGTGTTGATGAAAACGAGGTTGTAACAGAGGCAAGCTTCACTAATGATTTAGGAGCTGATTCGTTAGACACTGTTGAATTAATAATGGAATTTGAAAAGGAATTTGATATTCAAATACCAGATGATCAAGCTGAAAATATTGCAACAGTTGGTCAAGCTATTTCTTATATAGAAGAAGCAAAATAATAACGTTTTTATGGAACTGAAGCGAGTTGTAGTTACTGGTTTAGGAGCACTTACACCAATAGGCAATACCAAAGATGAATATTGGGATGCACTAATTAGTGGTAAAAGTGGTGCTGCGCCAGTTACGCATTTTGATGCGGAAAAATTTAAAACACAGTTCGCTTGTGAAGTAAAAAACTTTGAAGTTACTGACTTTATTGACAGGAAGTTAGCAAGGAAAATGGATAAGTTTTCGCAGTATGCCATGGTTGCTTCAGATGAAGCTATTGCAGACTCAAAACTTGATCTAGATTCACTAAATAAATATAGAGTAGGAGTAATTTGGGGAGCCGGAATAGGCGGTTTAAAAACATTTCAAGATGAGGTGTTAAATTTTGCCGCAGGAGACGGAAGCCCACGTTTTAATCCTTTCTTCATTCCAAAAATGATAGCTGATATAGCACCTGGAAACATATCCATTAAATATGGTTTTATGGGCCCAAACTATACTACAGTATCCGCATGTGCGTCTTCAGCAAATTCAATGATCGATGCTCTAAACACTATTAGATTAGGACATTGTGATGTTGTAATTACTGGTGGTAGTGAAGCTGCTGTTACAATAGCTGGTATGGGTGGTTTTAATGCTATGCACGCCATGAGTACAAGAAATGACAATCCAGAAACGGCTTCAAGACCTTTCGATGCAAACCGAGACGGTTTTGTATTGGGTGAAGGAGCAGGATCAATCATTTTAGAAGAATACGAGCATGCTATGGCAAGAGGAGCTAAAATTTATGCTGAAGTAGTTGGAGGAGGATTATCTTCTGATGCTTATCATATGACAGCACCTCATCCAGATGGTATTGGTGTTGTTGCGGTAATGAAAAATTGTTTAGAGAATGCCGGTTTAAATCCAGAAGATGTAGATCATATTAATACACACGGCACATCGACACCATTAGGAGATGTTGCTGAACTTAAAGCTATATCTGAAGTATTTGGCAACCATGCTAAGAACATAAATATTAATTCTACTAAATCAATGACAGGTCATTTGTTGGGTGCTGCCGGAGCTATTGAGGCTATTGCTTCAATTTTAGCTTTAGAAAATGGTATTATACCGCCCACAATTAATCACGAGACTGTTGATGAAAATATAGATCCAGAATTAAATTTAACGTTGAATAAAGCTCAGAAACGAGATATTAAAGTCGCAATGAGTAATACATTTGGATTTGGCGGACACAACGCTTGTGTATTATTTAAAAAATTAGATTAAATCCCGAATGGGTTTCATTCGTAACATACTAAATTCCCGTTCTCCTGGAGACGGGAATTTTTTTTTGAAACTTAAAAGTATTTTGGGCTTTAAGCCAAAATCTAAATCACTTTACATCAAAGCTTTTACACATCGTTCAATGAATATTAAGGACAAGAAGGGTAATGCCATAAATTATGAGCGCCTAGAATTTGTTGGCGATGCAATGTTAAGCTCCGTAATTGCGTCATACTTGTACGAACAGGTACCACATGGCGATGAAGGATATCTCACAAAAATGCGCTCAAAGGTGGTGAGTAGAGAGCACTTAAATGAGCTTGGCAAAGACCTTGATCTAATTGATTTGGTTCAAAGTCGAATACCCAAATCAAACTTTGGGAATAACATTCATGGTAATCTTTTTGAAGCCCTCGTTGGTGCTATTTATTTGGATAAGGGGTACAAGGTTTGTGAACGATTTATATATAAAAGAGTTATTTATCCGTACGTAGATATTGAAACTTTAGAAGGCAAGGTAATAAGTTATAAAAGCTTACTAATAGAGTGGTGCCAAAAGGAAAAAAACACCTTTGATTACGAGGTTTATGAAGACACAGGAAAAGATGAACTAAAGCATTTTTCTGTTAAATTAAGTATTAATAATAAAGTAGTTTCAAAGGCACGCGCAACTTCAAAGAAAAAGGCTGAAGAAAAGGCATCAAAGCGTGCATTTTTTGCCTTTCAAAAGCAAATGACAAAGTTGATCTAAAGCCGTAATTAAGGCATCCCAAATTTAACTTGCACTACAACGTTTTCGTAATTTTTAAGGGTTAAGATTAATCAAAAGTTAATCTATGTAATCTATTATTGTCCTATATTTACACTTAAAAGTTATAATTTTATGGCTTTGCACAAACTACTAGTTGATGATTTCTATGATGACTCCTACAAGCTAATTGCTATTCATTGTAGTATTGAAGATTATCGACTAGCATATATACTCAATAAAAATTTAGATTTAAAATTAAAGCGTAAAGAAGAGGATATAGATCTTAAATATTTGGAATCTTCTTATAGTCTATTTGAGTGGAAGAATGAAACAGAATACGTTACTTGGAATTTAATTTCTAATGTATGTAAAAAGGAAGAAACAAGTTTATATAGTTCAGGAACATTATTTGAAGATACCAACAAGGTTTTAAAAACATTTCACTTAATATCTGAATATAAAACAGTTGATTATTTTATTAAGATTTCAGAGGAAATGCAGAATATTAATGAAAGGGTCATTTTAAGCAAATTGCAAAATGTGCCCCAGATAATTACAAGTTACATTGTAGACCCAATGAAACTGAGATCTAAAAACCATTTAATTTTTTGAATTGATGCCAAATAAAAAAACAAAAATAGTAGCTACTCTTGGACCAGCAACAAGCACAAAAGAAATATTGAAACAGATGCTTGATGAAGGTGCAAATGTATTTAGAATTAACTTTTCTCACGCAGATTACGATGCAGTGAAGGAACGCATAAACATTATTAGAGAACTCAATGATGAATTCGGGTACAACGCAGCGATTTTAGGAGACCTGCAAGGGCCAAAGTTGAGAGTTGGAGTAATGAAAGGTGAGGTGATTGTAAATGAAGGAGATGAAATAATTTTTGCCACAGGAGAACGTTTTGAAGGAACCAAGGAAAGGGTATATATGACCTATGATAACTTTCCTCAAGATGCAAAACCAGGCGAAAGAATATTATTAGATGATGGTAAGTTAATTTTTGAGGTTGTTTCTACCGATAAAAAGAGTGAGGTTAAAGCAAAGGTTATACAAGGAGGTCCTTTAAAATCAAAAAAAGGAGTAAATCTACCCAATACCAATATTTCGCAACCAGCATTAACTGAAAAGGATATTGAAGATGCACTTTTTGCTATAAGCCAAAAGGTAGATTGGATTGCACTTTCATTTGTAAGACATGCTGAAGATTTAATGCAGTTGGAGGAGTTGATTAAGGAACATAGTGATTATAAAATTCCAATTATTGCGAAAATTGAAAAGCCTGAAGCGGTTGAAAACATAGACAAGATTGTTGCCTATTGTGATGGCTTAATGGTAGCTCGTGGTGATCTAGGTGTAGAAATACCTGCAGAAGAGGTTCCTCTAATTCAGAAGAAATTAGTGTTACGTGCTAAACGTGCCAGAATCCCTGTAATTATTGCAACTCAAATGATGGAAACAATGATTACAAGTTTAACACCGACTAGAGCTGAGGTAAATGATGTTGCTAACTCTGTGATGGATGGTGCGGATGCTGTGATGCTCTCAGGTGAGACTTCAGTTGGGCAATATCCTGTGCAGGTAATACGGCAAATGGCCAACATAATTAGAAGCGTAGAAGATTCTCATTTAATTGAGGTACCACAATCACCACCACATATTAGAACTAAAAGATATATTACAAAAGCTATTTGCTACCATGCTGCAAATATGGCAAATGAGATAAATGCAAAAGCTATTTCTACATTGACAAATAGTGGCTATACTGCATTTCAAATATCTGCTTGGCGACCAGACGCACACATATTGGTATTTACTTCAAATAAGCGAATTTTAACGCAATTGAATTTGCTTTGGGGTGTAAAAGCATTCTACTATGATAGATTTGTAAGTACAGATGAAACCATTGAAGATGTAAATGCAATTGCTTGTAAAAAAGGTTACCTAGAAGTTGGTGATATGCTTATTAGTTTAGCAGCAATGCCAATTCAAGACAAAGGTATGGTAAATACATTACGGGTAACTGAAATTGAAAGCTGTAGCTTTTAGTCTAAAATTCAAATTTTAACTGAACACTAACGGATTTCTTCTCCTTGTCTATAGGCTCTTCAGATAATTTTTTGTCTGTATTTAAATTTGATAAGGAAATTCCAAGTAACCTTACAGAGTTTTTTAAACTATCTTGATATAGTAACTCTTTTGCATTCTCCAGAATAATTGATTTGTCGTTAATGAAAAATGGTAAAGTTTTACTACGAGTTTGAAGCGTAAAATCACTATACTTAATTTTTAAAGTGATTGTTTTACCCGATACCTTACTTTTATTTAGGCGGTTAGAAACCTCTTCTGCGATCTGATTTAATTTATCAAGCATAAAGATTTCTGATGACAGGTTCTCACTGAATGTTCGTTCTGCGGCTAATGATTTTCTTATCCTGTTTGGCCTAACTTCACTATTATGAATACCTCTTACTATGTAGTAATACTGCTTACCCGATTTACCAAAATTGTCTTCTAGATATTCAATACTCTTTGATTTTAAATCTTTACCTGAAAAAATGCCTTTCTGGTACATTTTCTCTGCAGTTACTTTGCCAACACCATAGAATTTCCGGATATCCAATTCTTCAAGAAATTGAAGTACATCTTCTGGATTAACCGTTTTTTGGCCATTAGGTTTGTTATAATCGCTAGCTATCTTCGCTACAAATTTATTTATTGAGATACCTGCAGAGGCTGTTAAACCAACTTCACTAAATATTCGATCTCTTATTTTCTGCGCTATTAATGTTGCGCTAGGGAGCCCTATTTTATTTTTGGTTACATCCAAATATGCCTCATCTAGTGATAATGGTTCAACTAAATCGGTGTAATCCAAAAATATTTTTCTGATTTTGTTTGAGATTTCTTTATATCTCTCAAATCGGTGTTTTACAAAAATTAAATTAGGGCATAATTTTTCTGCCAACCTACCAGACATGGCGCTCTTGACCCCAAATTTGCGAGCTTCGTAACTTGCCGCACTTATTACGCCTCTTGCACCACTACCACCAACTGCAATTGGTTTACCTTTAAGATCCGGATAGTCGAGTTGTTCAACAGATGCATAAAAGGCATCCATATCAACATGAATTATTTTTCTTATTGGTAAATCATTATGCATACTGTAAATTTACGCAATACCATGATAGAAATTGAACGAAAATATTTAGTGAAATCCTCTAATTATAAAGAGGAAGCCTATAATAACTACAGCATTAAACAAGGGTTTTTGAATTCTGACCCAGAAAGGACAGTTAGGGTAAGATTAGTTGACAATAAAGGGATTTTGACTGTTAAGGGGTTATCTTCTGATGATGGTTTAACACGTTATGAATGGGAAAAAGAAATTAAAAAGGAAGAGGCTATGTCTCTTTTAGGATTGTGCGAAAAGGGGATCATTGACAAAATAAGATATGAGATTAAGGCAGGAGAACATATTATTGAAGTAGATGAATTCTTTGGTGAAAATGACGGGCTAACAATTGCTGAGATAGAATTAAATTCTATCGATGAAAAGTTTGAGAAACCATTGTGGTTAGGCAAAGAAGTAACAGGTGATATAAAATACTACAACTCTCAGTTAAGTAAACAACCATATAAAGAATGGAAATTATGAAAATAAGACTTTTGTTCATTGCCATTATTTGTACCGTGATGGCATGCAAAAATAATTCTACAGGAAATGAAGAAAATGACAATTTCTTGAACACGGAGAATTCTAAGCTTAATGATAAACTTAAATCAGTTCAAACTCAAATTAAAGACCTAAAAGAAAAGGGATATCAAATATTTGATTATGTAGACGAAAAAACCAAGGATACTGTAATAATGCAACAATATTTCATGGCGTTTTTAAAAAGTGGGCCAAATAGAAACCAGAATGAAGATGAGGCCAATGAACTACAAGCGCTTCACCTTGAGCATTTAGGAAAAATGTATGAAATGGGTTTTGCTGATATATCTGGTCCTTTTGGTGACGATGGTGAAATTAGAGGAATTACAATATATAATGTGCCAAATATGCAAATGGCAGATAGCCTTGCCAATGCAGACCCAATGGTAAAAGCAGGAAGATTAGTAATTGAAATACATCCATGGTGGGCAGCCAAAGGTTTCCCGTTAAGATAAAAAAAAGCTCTGAAATTTATTCAGAGCTTTCTTCATTAGCACATTTATTTATGAGTTATTATCCTTGTGGTCCTCCACTAACAATAATAAACTCTGATCTTCTATTTTCTTGATGTTGTTCTTCCGTACATCTTCCACCGCATTCTACTTTAAGTTCAGATTCACCTTTACCTTCAGCAGAAATCCTTGCTTCGTCAATACCTTTTGAAATAACATATTGTACAGTTGATTTTGCTCTACGTTCTGACAATCTGTTATTATATGATGCAGGCCCACGAGTATCTGTATGGGAAGTTGCTTTTATAACTAACTCAGGATATTTAGTCATTATTTGAACCAGTTTGTCTAATTCAAAAGCAGCTTGTGCTGTAATATTAGACTTGTCAAAATCAAAATAAATTGGTTGTAGTTCAATTTTATCTTCAACAATTAATTTTTCAATTGGATCAAGTGAGATTTGAACAGCTAACTCTTCCTCGTTCGTGCCACTAACAGACACCTTTTTACTGTCGTAATCTTCCATAGTTACCTCCAATTCAAAATCTTGCTCGCATTCTACTATGAATTCTGCTAATCCATCTGAATTCGAACTTTTTGATACAACTACATTCCCTTCAGAATCTAACAATGTCACATTTGCACCATTAACAGGCTCACGTGTCTTATCATCTAAGACTGTGGCTAATACAAGCACATCACATAATGGCTGTAATTTTTTGAAGGCATAAACATCATCGCTTCCTTTTCCTCCGTCTCTGTTAGATGAAACAAATCCCTCTTCTGCTTCTTCATCAATAGTAAATGCAAAATCATCTCCATTACTATTTATAGGGATACCAACATTTCTAATAGGCGCTACTTTACCGTCAATTTCTTTAGTAAAGAAAACATCCATTCCACCAAGGCCTAAATGACCATTAGATGAAAAGTAAAGTGTACCATTGCTACTTATATACGGGAACATTTCTTGGCCTTCCGTATTTACTTTTTGCCCGAGATTTTGAGGTTCACCGAGTGAACCATCATCATTAATAGATGCCTTGTAAATATCAAAGTTACCATAACCACCTGGCATGTTTGATGCAAAATATATAGTCTTACCATCTGAACTAACTGATGGGTTCTTTACAGAGTAATTTTTGCTATTCACTGACAAACTTTCAACCATGTCCCAATCAGAACCAAGTTTTGTTGCCTTAAATAAATATAATTGACTATATCTCACTTTTGAAATGGAGTCCTTTTCAAAATCTTTTTCAAAATAGCTCTCTCTCGAAAAGTACATTGTTTCTCCATCTGGTGAAAAAGACACTAGACCTTCATGA
The DNA here is from genome assembly GCF_020166345.1 of Winogradskyella vincentii. Taxonomy (GTDB): domain Bacteria; phylum Bacteroidota; class Bacteroidia; order Flavobacteriales; family Flavobacteriaceae; genus Winogradskyella; species Winogradskyella vincentii. Next base: position 317,154 of record NZ_JAIUJS010000002.1, read on the forward strand.
TATCTAGTATTAATCTTATCGTTCATTAGTGTCGCCCCTTGGTATGAACCATCTGAATTTTTCGATAAAGAATAGATGTCTAGAAATGGTTCTTGATTCCAACCATAAGTTTTACGGTTATCATTTCTACTTGAAGCTATATACAATTTTCCATTGTTCATAGTGCCTCCAAAATCTGATTGCTCAGAATTGAAATCTGCATTTTGAACATTAAACTTTTTACCCTGTTCTAATATTTTAGGCAAATAGTTTGGATTTTTTCTAAATGCAGTAGCTCTATCATCAGAAGGACGCATGGAAGCAAATTTTTCCATTTGTGTATTAGACTCGTCGTATTTACCATTAGCTTTCAGCATTTCGGAATACTTGTAAATCATTTCTGGATCACTAGAAGACTCTAAGGCCTTGGCATACCATTTTTCTGCATCTACGGTATTAAAAACGTTGTAATAACATTCGGCTAGCTGACCGTATACATAAGCATCACCTTTACCTTTTTCTATAAGTTTGTTATAGCTGTCAGCAGCCTTTACAAATTCATACCTAGCAAATTGTTTATCTGCTTTTTTTGTGTCGCTGTTTTGAGCAGTTAAGCATAAACTACTCATCAACGTAATAAATAATAGTGTTTTTAAGTTTTTCATTTTTGTTTAGCTTAACTGATTAGAAATATCTTGGTGAACGTGAAACTTTCTTAGGGAAATTAAGATCGAATAACAGCATTACTTCATGAGATGCTGGAGCATAAGCCTTAATTTCTGACGAAATAGCATCGTAAGCATACCCCAATCTAATTGATGGTGTAACCGCAAAGTTTACTAAACCAGAGAAGGAATCGTCTAAACGGTACGAAGCTCCAATTTCAAACTTCTTAAAAAACCTGGCATTTAAATTAATATCAAATGATGATGGTGCATCAAATGCCGACTTAAGCATAAAAGAAGGTTTCAATTCCGTGTTAGGCGATAAATTAAACACATATCCACCAGTTAAAAAGTAGTGCTGTGTTTCTGAACCTATTTTATTTCCATTAGCATCTAAATGAACCGATGACAAGAAATTAGGTACAGATAACGATAAGTAATAATTATCAGTATAATAGAAGAAACCAGCACCAAAATTAGGTGTTGTCTCATTTATACCAATTCCAAAGAATGGGTCATTTTGATCTATTACAGAGACATTTGAACTCGTTAAATTAATATCGTGGAAAGTGGCACCTGCTTTAACTCCGAAAGCTAGTCTATGTGCACCTCCTAATTTAAGCGTATAAGAAACATCTACATAGGTATTAGTTTCTTTTACCGGTCCAATTTGATCTGCAATTACAGATAATCCTAACCCTAGGTTGTTTCCGATTGGTGAGTGGCCAAAGAAAGTACCCGTCTCAGGGCCTCCATCTATTGCCGTCCATTGATTTCTATATAATAACCCAAATGACAAGTTCTCTCTAGAACCTGCATAAGCAGGGTTAATAATATTCATATTATACATGTACTGAGTGTACTGAGGGTCTTGTTGCCCATAGGACTGTAGTGCTAAGAGCAAAACCGCTATAATAGTGAGTTTTTTCATTATAATAAGTTGATTCAGTTAGTTGATTATCTATTAATATAAATCCATCCAGATTTAGACTTTGTTCCTCCCTCATATACCATGGTGTAGAAATATGTTCCTACTGGAAGCTCTTCACCATCATCAGTTTGCCCTGCCCATTCATTAGAATAATTATTCTTTGAATAAACTAAAGTTCCATTTCTGTTGAATATTTCAAGTTTTGTAACATTAAAATACCTTAAGTCGAGAGTATCATTAAATCCGGCTGAAACTCCTGGTGAAATCCCTTGTGGAATCGCACAGTTTTCAATTTCAGTAACAGTAATGTTTGAAATTGTATTTGAACATCCTGTAGCATTAAAGGTAATTATAGCCGAATAATCGCCTCCTTCAAAAGCTTCGTATGAAATACCGTTAGCACCAGAAATATCGTTTCCATCTAATACCCATTGAACTGTAACATCAGAGGTATTAAATCCTTGAGGAATTATTGTAAGGACTACTCCAGATTCTGCAGCAGGACACAGTAAAAACTCATTGGTATCTGTATCATAATAAAATAGATTCGTATCAATAGAGCCTAATGGCACTACATTCACAACTAAATTGAATGATGTAGTAACAAAACATCCTGTTAGAGTATTTTCAGCTCGTACGTATACGGTAGCATCACCACTTGAATATGGACTAGCAATAGCTACAGCTCCAGTATCAGCATCAGCCTGAGACGTATGATAAGTAATTGCTACATCTGTATCAGTTGTGATTTCACCATCAATAGAAGTTAAATCAAAGTCTGTAATTCCGTCAACTGTTCCATCTATATCATCACAGACAACAAAGTCGGCTGGTTGATTAATTACAGGTATTGCCAGAACTACCAACTCTACTTCTGAAAGTTGTCTACAGCCTAAGAAACCGTTATTGAATGCATCAGTATCCTCAACTCTTATAACCAGTGTTTCACCAGATGAATCGTAAGGAGAACTTACTGCATTCATTGCTTGGTTAGCATCAGCTGTATTAGTATAATAGGTAACTGTGAAATCTGGTCCATAACCTAGAGATGTAGTTAATGCATCAAGATCAAATGACTCACTTCCATCACTTTCAGGTCCGTCACAAACTTCTATAACCTGTGGGTCTAATGAACCAGGATCATTATACATATTTATGACCACAAATGGTGAAAATGCATCTGCACCACATTGTTCGTCAAATGCTTGTACTTGGTAAAGATCAGATTCTGTAACTACCAACGTGTCTGTTGTTTCACCTGGCACTACGAAACCATTTTTGTACCAAACATAGCTATCGGCAAATGGTGAATCTGCTATAATTGTTACTGTGTCAAAACCACAAACTGAAGCTTCAACAGGAGTACTAGGATCAGAATCGGTATCTACAAAAACAACTTCATTACTTGTAATCTCAGCAGATATTTCTGCATCTATTGTTCCGTCTCCTGTATTTCCAACATTAGTTTGTTCAATTGAAATTACTCCTGCTCCATTAGAGAAGTTTGTTACCAATAGCACATATATTTCACCTTCTACAGCATTATCAATAGTCAAGTTTTCTATTGGTGCCGGTGAGTAACTACAATCAATAATATTTCCGAAAGGATAGAATCCAGTATCTGGGTTATTTGAGAATGGACAAGTAGGACAATCTACAAGTTCTATATCCATACACCCTTCTTCAAGTGTATTAAATGGGCCCCAAATAGCAAAGTCAACATCCAATCCTGGTTCACCACCATCTTGAACACCATTGTTATTATTATCCTGCCATTGAACAATTTCGATTTCTATTAGTCCAGATTCTCCAATTTGAATAATATTCCATGAAGGGTTAGGTACAGAACCTAAACACGCTACGTCTGTTGGATCTGGAAGTCCTACAATGTTTGAACCTACAAGTGCGCCACCAACAGAACAGAAATTTTCTGCATTTTCACAAATAACATTTGTTGGTGCTTCTCTAATACATAAATCGAATGTGGATGTCTCTAATACACTACCTGCACTAAATACTCTTATATAGTATGTATTTCCAACAACTAAAGATGGTGTAATACTGGATGTTTGATCTGAACAATAAAGTTCAGTTAAACTACCACACGTTCCTTCATAAACGGCATGATCTAAATTAGTTGTACCTCCTTGAATATTGTTTAAAGAAATGAATTCTACTTCATCGAGTGCTGTAAACTCAAACCAAACATCATCATTAGGATCTCCTGTACAAGTTCCAGAATCTAAGCCTGAAGGTGTAGCAGCCAGGATTGTTCCAGGTGTTACTTGCTCACATAGATCAATATCGTTAACAACCGCAATAGTTGCCATATCACATTCGTCATTATCAGGTGGACACGCCAAAACAGTAAAATTATCGCTACTGATAATACAGTTATTGTCTTGTTCGTTCATAACAAACACTTTTACCGTGCTACCAAAAGGGAATGGACCAGCTTGATAAACACCGATAGCAGTTGCCTGTACAGTTGTTGCATCTAAGTTATTAGAAATCTCTAAAGAAGTTGCATCACCTAAACTTGTAACATCAACATCAATAAAGAATTGGTCGTTGTCACAATCTGGTACTGTCGTATAACTAGCTTCTGGCAATGTACATGTCAATTCAATAACATTAACTGTGAAATCTAAGGTAACACCCCAAGAACCATTATAACATGGATTTGGTGTTGCTTGTCCAGAATCTGCAGTACCAATACGCATTCTATGTTGACCTAAGGGAGCAGTAGCTGGCATAACAAAAGAAGCATCTAATATTGTTGGGTTAGCATTTGTAGATTCTCCTTGGAATACTAATTCTGATGCATCAAATACTAAATCATCATTAAAATCAATCCAGATATTGGTATCATATGTAAATCCTGTAGCGAAAGTTATTTCTACTGTAGTATCTACACCTTGGAATACATTAACCACCGGTGAGGTTTGATTTTCATAAGTAACATCTCCTAAACTTGGGAAGTCAACAATACCTATAGTAACATTAGTTACACCTTGCCCATCATTACTCGTTGGTACCGATTCACAGTAACCAGTGAAAAATTGACTTGGGCCTGACCAAGAACTTAAATTTGATGGGTCACATTCTGCTTGCACATACCAATCATATAATGTATCAGAAAGTAATCCAGTAAGTATAAATGGGTTTGTAACACCGTTAACTATCGTACCAGTACCTTGAGCGAAACCAGCAGGCCCATACTCTATATTCCATACAGTTGAAGTCCCAGCTTCAGTCCAAGCTATTTCAGTAGACGTTAGTGTGAGATTAGTTGATGTTAAGTCAGTTGGTTCTGGACATGTTGGAATATTCCTTACTTGGAAATTATCAACGAACACATCAATATCTTCAGGGTCATTAACTGTACCTTCAGAACCAAGAATACCAAATTGAACAATTTGTCCACTATAAGCAGTCAGATCTACTACTGGGTGAATACCTGGGATAGGCACCACAGAACTGTTATCATATAATAATAATTCAATCCAGGTCGCACCACCATCATTTGTCATTAATAGTTGAACAGTATCATCAGAACCTAAAGTGCCGGCAACTGTACTACTATTCCAGTTAGTTATAGCAAAATCAAATTCTACTTGGAAAGGTCCACCGGTTAAATCAAACTGTGGAGAAATAATCCAATCACTTTTACCTGCAGCAAATAAATTAATTTTATAAGCGCCATCATCAGTTCCTATATTTAAAAACTCATCTGCAACCCAAGAACCTGCACCTAAATCAGTCGGGCCAGTTATAGCATCGCCATTACTTGCCTCGTCCCAACAATCAGGAATTATAGTTGTAAAGTTTTCTATATAATCTGGCACAAAAATATCACACAATGTTGTGAATGTGGCTGGGCCAGTCCACGAACTTAAGTCACCACCACAATCAGATTGTACATATATGTCATAAGCTGTGATAGCATTAAGACCTGTTGCGAAATATGGGTTAGTAACATTTGTAGCCGTAGGAGTTCCTGTTGGAGTATCTCCGGCTGGAACAATTTCAATATTCCAAACAGTAGAAGTTCCTGGTTCTATCCATGTAATTTCAGCACCATCTGGTGTTGGGTTAGATACCGCTAAATCAGTTGGTTCTGGACATGAAGGAATATTTCTTACTTGAAAATTATCTACAAATACATCAACATCTTGAGGGTCATCTGTTGTTCCTTCTGTTGCGTAAATTGCAAATTGAACTGTTTGACCACTATTAGCTGTTAAGTCTACTACCGGGTGTATTCCTGGAATTGGTACAACAGACGTACTGTCGTATGTTAATAACGTGGTCCAAGTTGCACCATTATCTGTTGTCATTAATAATTGTACAACATCATCAGAACCTAATGTTCCTGCCACAGTACTACTATTCCAGTTTGTAATAGCAAAATCAAACTCAACTTGGAAAGGCCCTCCTGTTAAATCAAACTGAGGAGAAATAACCCAATCACTCTTACCAGTTGTAAATAAATTGATTTTATAAGCACCATCACCAGTTCCAATATTTAAAAATTCATCAGCTGTCCAAGAACCTGCACCTAAGTCTGATGGCCCAGTTGCAGGGTCACCACTATCAGCTTCATCCCAACAGTCTGGTATTATCGTTGTAAAGTCTTCTAAGTAGTCAGGTACAAATACATCACATAATGTTTCAAACGTTAAAGGACCTGCGAAAGCACTTTGTTCGGTACCACAATCTGCCTGAACGTAAACATCATAGGTTGTAACTGCAGATAGTCCCATAGCTGTATATGGATTTGAAACTCCGGTTGCTGTTGGCGTACCTGTAGGAGCATCTCCAGACATTACAATTTCTACATTCCAAAGTGTTGCCGCGCCATTTTCAGTCCATGAAATTTGAGCCTCACTTGAGGTAATGCCAGAAGCGGCTAAGTCACTTGGTGTAGCACAGGCTTGAGTAATACCACCTATTATAACATTAGGAATGGTATCGTCAATGTTACTCGCAGTTGGAGGAGCAACAGGATCAGGGTTTGTAAAATCACTGAAATAAGAAATAGTTCGATTAGTACTTACTTGAGAATTATAAAAATCATCACCAAAGGAATCATACCCTGCACTATTTTCTTCTACAGCAATAATCAAATTGTCTGTTCCAGAATATGTAAAAGGTGTATCTAAGGTTAGTGTCACCCATCCTTCAACACCCGGAGTGACAGTTATTCCACCAGCATAAACTTGAGTTAGAGAGGTTAATGGTTCCCAGTCATCAGTATTTGCAAATTCAGTACGCGTAGATTCTGCCATGTAAATGATTAAATCTTGACTGTTTGCTAAGTCAGATGTGCCACTGTAATACCACTGTATATCAGTAATGTCACCAGAAGCATTGATTTCTGAAGCTAAGTATACCGTTTGAGCATACGAGTATCCATAATAAGCTTCAAAAGGCGCATTTTCACCTTGTAAATTCCCAGAACCAATGGCCACTTGGGCGTTGATTTGGAATAAAATTAAAAAAAGTGAAAATAGTAGTAAAGTACTTTTTTTCATTATTAATTGGTTTGTTAGAAATTATTTAACCCTTTGTAAAACACTGATTACAAAGGAGTTGATTTATTTTAAAAAATGAAGGGGCTATAGGGAACAAAAATTTCGGTTTATAGCCGAAATTTTGATATTCACCCGAATATATAAAAATTGGTTATTAACACTATGTTAACAGTGTTATAATAGATTAAGTACAGTTATAATCGATAAAAGGGAGATGCTATATTAAGAAGATTTTAGGCTGATATAAACAGGAAAATGATCACTATATCCACCCTTATATTTTTTACCTACATAAGTTCTAAATGGCTGGCCTTTATACTTTCCATGGTATTGTGTTAAAGACTTAACATCAAACACATCCGCTTCATCAAAAGACAGGGAAGAATTATTGTTATCAAAAAAATTAGTAGAGAATAAAATTTGATCAAATAGATTCCACTGAAAATTATGGTTTAGACTTCCAACATCTCTAGACCAAACCGTTTTAAATGGATTAAAAAGACTACTTTCATTTTCTATGAGTTCTATACTGTCATTATTTGGGTTGTCATTAAAGTCACCCATAACAATTATTTTCATACTTGGATGGTCTTCTTTAATAGTGTTAATTATTGAATTAACCTTTTTTGCAGCGGCAATACGTTTGTGTTCAGTTTCTTTTTCACCCTCTCTTCTAGAGGACCAATGATTTACAATAATTGATATGGTTTCACCATTTAATTTCCCTTGAACTAATAAGATATCTCTAGTATAATCTCTTAAACCCTCTTCGTTTTCTAGGTAGACTGAAAAAGTATCAGAATGTTCTACTTCAAATATGCCGTCCTTATATAAAAGAGCTACATCAATACCGCGCTCGTCAGAAGAATTATAGTGAACATAACTGTAGTCTTCGTCTCTTAGATTTTCACTGTTTATTAAATCAGAAAGCACCATTTTATTTTCAACTTCTGCTAGTCCTACGATAACTGGAGCTTGGTCAGAATCATCATTTCCAATTTTTGAAATTACCGACCCAATTTTCCGCAGTTTATTGTAATAGCGTTTTTTAGTCCAACGTTTTCTGGAAGTTGGTAAAAAATCATCGTCATCACTCATAGGATCATTTACAGTATCAAATAAGTTTTCGATATTATAAAAGGCTATGGTATACTGCTTTTGCTTATTAGTCATGGCAATAAATATATGACTTTAAAAGATTATTTGGAATATAGCATTTGCTTAACTTTGTACTTTATTTAATATATGATTGAAAAAAAAGATATAGCTCTAGAAAAAGTTGTGCTTGTAGGTATTATTACCCAAGATCAAGATCAAGAAAAATCTAAAGAGTATTTAGACGAACTAGAGTTCTTAACCTTTACCGCAGGTGGTGAAGTTGTAAAGCGTTATACGCAAAAAATGAACATGCCAAATCCAAAAACATTTATCGGTTCTGGTAAAATGGAAGAGGTTATGCGCTTTGTAAAAGAAAATGAGGTCGGCACAGTTATCTTTGATGACGAATTATCACCTGCACAAGAACGCAATATCAGTAAGATTCTTAATTGTAAAATATTAGACAGAACAAATCTTATATTGGATATTTTTGCCCAGCGTGCCCAAACGAGTTATGCTAGGACACAGGTAGAGCTGGCTCAATGTGAATATTTGCTTCCTCGATTAAAAGGAATGTGGACACACTTAGAAAGACAAAAAGGTGGTATTGGTATGCGTGGCCCTGGTGAAACAGAAATTGAGACAGATAGACGAATTGTTCGCGATAAGATTGCACTGTTAAAGGCTAAGATTAAGACCATTGATAAGCAAATGGCAGTACAGAGAGGCAACCGAGGTAAAATGGTACGAGTTGCTTTAGTTGGATATACTAATGTTGGTAAATCTACTCTTATGAATGTAATTAGCAAGAGTGAGGTTTTTGCCGAGAATAAATTATTTGCTACCCTAGACACCACAGTTAGGAAGGTTGTAATAGGAAACTTGCCATTTTTAGTAAGTGATACAGTTGGTTTTATAAGAAAACTGCCTACACAATTAGTAGAGTCCTTTAAATCCACTTTAGATGAGGTGAGAGAAGCTGATTTGTTATTACATGTTGTGGATATTTCGCATTCTAATTTTGAAGAGCATATAGAATCTGTAAATCAAATATTGGATGAAATTCAGAGTAAGGACAAGCCAACTATTATGGTATTTAATAAAATAGATGCCTATAAACCTGAACCGTTTGATGAGGATGAAAGTGAACTAGAACGGACAAAAGCCAATCACACAATTGAAGATTGGAAAAATACATGGATGGCGAAACTAGGCGATAATGCTTTATTTATATCTGCTCTCAATAAGGAAAACTTAGAAGAATTTAGAAAACGTGTTTATAAAGAAGTAAGGGAAATACACATAACAAGATTTCCGTATAATCATTTTCTTTATCCGGATGTTGAAGATATATCATAAAAAAGAGAGCCATATCGGCTCTCTTTTTTATAAATGTGAATTCTTATTAGAATTTATAACTTAAACCAAGAGTGTAATAGGATTGCAGTTCATTGTCTGCATCTTCTAAATCAACTCCTTGGAAATTTGCCGCTTCTTGTTTATTGCTTCTTAAACCAAAGTCAAAACCAACACCAATCATTTTCCATAATGTATAGCTAAAAGAGTTAGTCCATGTCCAGTTTGATAAATCTCCAGACTTATAACTTTGGAATGTTGAGAAATTGGTCTTGAAATTAACAGCTCCTATAGATCTTGTATAATCTGCTACTATTTTTGCACCAGCTGAAGACTCAAATACACTATCATTATCAGCAAATACAAAGTTGTAGTTTAATGGGTGAATTACAACAACCATATTTTCAATTGGTGTCCATGTTGCACCTACACCAAGATCTAAATATCCAGGGTCATTGAAGTTGTCTAATAGTGTAGTTCTATACTCCATTAAACCAGAAATAGCCCATTTTTCACTTAGCCTTCTACCGTATAAAGAAGATAAATTAAATACGTCTGATCCAGTTCTAAAACTATCATCATCAGTATCATCATCTTTATCGTCAAATTTAACCCAGTTTAAATTTGTTGTAAGAGCATTTCTCCAGAAATACTTGTCTTCAATTTTGTTTGCAAAAGCATTTACAGTAATTCCAATATTTCCAGAATTATTATTTGGTATTCCCTGTCCATACCAGTTGTTGAAGTTAGATAAACTTCCACCTATAGTGCCAAATACACCTGTACGCCAACCTGGCAACGCATCTATTTGTGCCTGTAGGGCATTTACTTCTCCCTGAAACTTGTCAGCTTCAGCTTGTTTCTCAGCTTTTTGAGCTTCTAATTCTTCCTTGGTTTGTGAAAAACCAAAAGAAATGGCTAGCATTAATACTGCCGAAAAGATTAATTTTTTGTTCATAATTAATAAGTGTTAAGTAAATTATAGTTGTTTAATTGTACAAATATAAATGATTATTGACTTTTTCGAATGACATTTGTCATATCATGGTCATGTGGGTTAGACCTAAAAAAATGTAAGAAGTCACATATTTTGACTATTTTCTTTTATAAAGAGGTACAGACGAACAAGCCTCGCCAAACATTATAGAGTTAGCAACGGGTTGCAGTCTTTCCGTAAGCATTACCAATGCATTTGAAGGAACGGGTTTATGAGAACACCCTTTAATTATTACTGGCATATCTTGAAATAACGAAATATCTAGGTTTGAAATTATAGAGGCAAAGAGAATAGACTCTAAATGATTTAGATTACCAATAACAACTTTTTTGGCGAAATTATTTAATTGAATTGTAATTAACATATATGCCCAATCCGGTACAATTGCATCTGTGGAGCAATGTAGTGCAACGTAGCAATCCTTATATTGAGACCAATCATGCTCCGAAACATAAGCTCTAAATTCTTTTTCTCTTAATACAAGACCTTCGAGCAGCCAATCTTTTATATCAAATAAGATTCGTTTTCCGTCCGGATAATAATCCTCTAAGTCAATCACCTTGAGTTTACTATTTGCAACTCTATTTATAATTTCTTCTGCCATTTAAAGCATGCCTAGTTCTAATTTTGCTTCCTCACTCATTAAATCTTGTGACCAAGGAGGATCAAAAGTTATTTCAACCACTGCGTCTTTTACCTCGTTAATTGATTTAACTTTTTCTTCAACCTCTAACGGAAGTGTTTCTGCTACAGGACAATTAGGTGTGGTTAATGTCATTAGGATTTTTACATCGTAATCCTCATTAACAAAAACATCATAAATTAACCCTAGTTCATATATATCTACAGGGATTTCAGGATCGTATATTGTCTTTAAAACTCTAACAATCTTATCTCCAAGCACATTTGTATCTATAGTTGTCTCGCTCATTTTAATTTAATTGTGTTTGGTATGCAATAGCATACATTTTAAGTTGTTTTATCATACTAACCAAACCGTTTGCTCTAGTTGGTGATAAATGCTCTTTTAAACCTATTTTATCTATAAATTCAGTATCAGCATCAATGATATCTTTTGGATGTTGACCGGAAAAAACTCGAATTAAAATGGCTATTATTCCCTTAGTAATAATAGCATCACTATCGGCTGTAAAATTGACTTTGTCATTTTCCATTTCCGCATGTACCCAAACTTTACTTTGGCAGCCTTTTATTATATGGTCGTCAGTTTTATATTTTTCTTCAATAAGAGGTAATGTCTTACCCAAGTCTATCATGTATTGATATCTTTCTTCCCAGTCCTCAAACATTGAGAATTCATCAATAATTTCGTTTTGTACTTCTGCAATAGTCATCATCAATTGTTTTGTCGCAAAATTACAAAAACCCTACTGTTTAGTTACATTTTCTTTTATCGATAACACTTTATTAACTAATGTTTCTATTTCTTTTGGCGGATGGCCATGATCAAAACTTGGAGTAGTTTTTTCAATACCATTTTTAATAATTGTTAATGTTGCAATTGGTGCTCCATCAAAAAGGCGTTTGTCAGTAGGAGCCTTCAGGTTTTCTAATTCAGCAAGATTTAATTGATCTAATATTGATATTAGCTCATTTTTATCCTCCTCCGTACAATTATAGTCACTAAATACTTTTAAATTTCTATCTTGAGAAACACTGATTTTTGAATCTGAGATTTTTATATAATCAAAGGACCCTCTAGATATAGCTTTATAAATTACAACCGAACTAGCGTTTGGAATTGCTTTTTTCATGTTTTTTTCAACAACGGCCTTTTCCGCTTTTAAAACAATGCTGTCATCCGCATGAAACAAGAGATGGTTTTCATCCAATTCTATTTTAGTTGAGCTCTTCAATGTTGAAAAGAAATTGCGTTCTAAATCACCAATAGCTTTACCACAGAACTTTTTGGAAGACGCAATATCACTAAAACTAATTTTATTGTCTTTAAGGGTATAAGTACCGAAAAAACTATTACAACCACCAAATCCAGTCACTCTATCAGAATTAGATTCAAAGGTGATTTTTAATGTTTGACCTTTGATCATTTCATCACCCATTTCTTTAATTATATAGCTGCCTGCTAGTGATTCTTGATCTAAACTTTTAGCATCCATTGAATTTTTATTAGAATTGCAAGAGTTGGAAAAAAGTAAAATACTTAAAAAAGAAAATAAAAATTTCATCGCCTATAGATTAAAAGTTAAAGATATCGTTTTTTTATCATCGAAATCTATGCCATAAAAAAAGGCACCTTAAAAAGGTGCCTTTTTACTATATCTAAACAGTCTTAGTTACCTGTAAACTCATCTCTTGGTCCTCCAGGAGCAAGTACAGATCTCATTCTTTCTTTTTGTCCTTGAGTAAATAAGCCCATACAGTCGTCATCAGTATAGTCCATATAGTTTTCAGTCATGTCAATAGATCTACAGTGACTAACTTGACCAGGACATCCATAGTTAGGACGGTCTGATTTTGGTGTATCTGACACGAAATCGTCTCTATTACATCTGCCATCTCCCCAAATATGTCTTAGGTTTAACCAGTGTCCAACTTCATGTGTAGTAGTTCTGCCTCCATCAAAAGGAGCAGTGGCAGTGCCAGTAGTTCCAAAGTATTGTGGAGAAACAACAACACCATCTGTTGAAGCATTACCTCCAGGGAATTGTGCATATCCTAATATTCCACCTCCAATGTTAGCTACCCAAATTGTCAAATGGCCAGGTAGTGCTGGGTAAACAGATTTAACAGCATCATTTGTTCCCCATTGAGATGTAGAATTTGCTCTTCTATCAACGTTTGCTAAAGTAAATGTGATATCTACATCAGCACCTCTTTCAGGATACGTATTTACATCACTGAAATTTGTATCGTTAAAATCTGCATTAAGAACAGATATTTGAGAATTAATCTGAGAATCACTTATATTTTGAGCACTGTTTGCATAAACAACATAAACATATACTGGGATATTAATTGATCCAAGGCCATCATCAGTTGGTGGATCTCCACCACCATCATCTCCACCACCATTGTTACCACCACCATTTCCGTTTCCATTTCCGTTTCCAGGGCGTAAATTGTTGGCGAATCTTCTTGATCTTTCTTCAATGTTGTACATGGCCTGGTATAAACCTGGGTTTTCATTTAACTGTCTATTTAAAACAGTCATTGATGTGCAGTTTTTACCATCCGAACTCTTATCTGCCGTACCTGCTTCAACAGGATCTGTATACAAATAAAAGTCTGACATGTCCACAGTAGTTTCTTGTTCTTGGGTTCCGTTAGAGTCATCAGAACATCCAATAAAAAAGGCTCCAACTAGGGCTAATCCTAATAATGATTTTTTCATAAATATTGAGAGTTTTTAAATTTATTAGCCGAATATATGATAATAATTTAAAAACTTAACAAATATTTAAGGAATTAATATGAATAATCGATAAACTGCAAAATATCAGAATGTTACCGAGTATATGGTTTTATGGGATAATAATCTAAAAATTAAATAGTTATGATAGCATCATAATTGACTTTTTAAGTGCAGAAATAAATAAGTCAATTTCTTCTTTTGTATTGTAGAACATAAATGATGCACGGACAGTACCTGGAATTTTATAAAAGTCCATAATTGGTTGTGCACAATGATGCCCAGTGCGGACAGCAATACCCATTTTGTCAAGTAGAGTGCCTAAATCATATGGGTGAATGTTACCTACATTAAATGAAATTACAGAAGTTTTATTAGCTGAAGTGCCATAAATTTTTAACTCTTGAATTTGAAGCAATTCATTGGTAGCATATTCTAAAAGTTCATCCTCATATTGTGCTATGGTTCCGAATCCAATAGTATTCATATAATCTATGGCTGCACCAAAAGCAATTCCGCCACATACGTTTGGCGTACCAGCCTCAAATTTATGAGGTAAATCTGCATAGGTGGTTTTGTCAAAGGAGACTTCAGCTATCATTTCGCCACCACCTTGATAAGGCGGTAATTTTTGAAGCCATTCTTCTTTTCCATATAACATACCAATTCCAGTAGGTCCACAAATTTTGTGAGCAGAACACACATAAAAATCTACATTTAATTTCTGAACATCTGGCTTTAAATGTGGACATGCTTGCGCACCATCAATTAAAACGGCCGCTCCAACATTATGTGCTTTATCAATAATGTTTTCTATTGGGTTAATTGTGCCTAATGCATTAGAAATATGATTCACAAAGACCAACTTTGTGTTTTCATTAAGAAGCTTATCATATTCTGAAATTATTAGCTCCCCCTCTGAACTCATAGGAATTACCTTTAGCGTAGCCCCTGTTTTTTCACAGAGCATTTGCCATGGTACGATGTTACTATGATGTTCTAAGGCAGAAACGATAATTTCATCTCCTTTTTTTAATAGTGAAGCAAACCCATTTGCGACCATATTGATACTGTGGGTTGTGCCCGAAGTGAAAATTATCTCATGAGGATGTTTAGCATTGAAATGCGATTGAATTGTCCTACGTGCATTCTCATAGGCGTCAGTCGCTTCTTGACTTAAGGCATGTACACCTCGATGAATATTTGCGTTGTAGTTAGAATAGTAATCTACAATAACGTCAATCACCTGCTGAGGTGTTTGAGAGGTCGCTGCATTATCTAAATAAACTAATGGTTTGCCGTTAACCTTTCTATTAAGAATTGGGAAATCTTTTCTTATGCTCTCAACATCAAATACCATTTCTTCTCCTAACAACTTTATTTAAAGGTCAAAACCGATGTCAACACCCAGTTTGTTGGCTATAATTCTAGTTATGCGATTTTTAAGTACAGGAATTTTTACTGAGTCAAGTACATTATTACTAAAAGCAAACATCAATAATGCTTTGGCTTCCTTTTCAGGAATACCTCTAGATCTAAGATAAAACATTGCGCTTTCATCTAATTGACCAATGGTACAACCATGCGAACATTTTACATCATCAGCAAAAATTTCTAGTTGAGGTTTTGTGTTAATACTGGCTTTATCGCTAATTAAAACATTGTTGTTAGCTTGAAATGCATTAGTTTTTTGCGCTTCTTTCTCCACTACAACCTTACCATTAAAAACACCAGTAGCGCTATCATCAAAAATACCCTTATAGTCTTGATGACTCTCACAGTTTGGTTCAATATGGTGAACAAGTGTATTATGATCTACATGTTGTTTATCTCCAATAATGGTTATTCCCTTCATGGTAGAGTCAATACGCTCACCGTTTTGATAATAGTTTAAATTATTTCGTGTTAGTTTACCACCAAATGAAAACGTATGAACTTTAGCAATACTTTCTTGCTTTTGATTTATAAACGTATTATCAATCAATGATGCTGTAGATCTATCATTTTGAATCTTGTAGTAATCTACAATTGCTCTTTTATTGGCAAAAATCTCAGTTACACTATTTGTTAAAATTGGATTATCTGTTAAGCTTTGATGACGCTCAATAATTTGAACATGAGAATTCTCATCTACCACAACTAAATTACGCGGTTGAAGCATTAAAGCAGATTCATTACCAGTAGAAAAATGTAATATTTGAATAGGTTTTTCTACCAACTTGTTTTTTGGAATATGGATGTAAGCTCCTTCTGCCGAAAACGCCGTATTTAAAGAAGATAAACCATCTTTAGATGCTATTTTATTGAAATAATTCTCAATGATTAAACGATACTTTGGCTTTGTAAGTGCAGAAGACATTAAACAAACATCAATTCCATCATGTGTCGTTTGAGACAAGTGTGATGAGTATTTTCCATCAATAAAGATGATTTTATAAGAATCAATTTCATGAAGAAAATACTTCTTTACATCCTTGAATTCAAGAGCTTTTTCATGCTTTGGGAAAACACTATAATCGTGCTTTAAAACCGAATTTAATGAGGTGTATTTCCAAGCTTCTTGTCGCTTCGTTGGGAAACCTTCAACTTCGAAAGTCTTTATAGCTTCAGTCCTAATATCATGTACTGGTGAATCTATGTCTACCATATTTTCAAATGCCATGAATGAGGATACTAATTTTTCTTTTAATTCCATTTGCTTAATATTAAGCGTTTACTTCTTCCTTAACCCAGTCATAACCTTTAGCTTCTAATTCGTGAGCTAAATCTTTTGTTCCTGTTTTCACAATTCTACCGTTATGCAAAACATGTACAAAATCCGGTACTATATAGTCTAACAATCTTTGGTAATGTGTTATAACAATAACAGCATTGTCCTCAGACTTAAGCTTATTTACACCATTAGCTACAATTCTTAGCGCATCAATATCTAAACCAGAATCAGTTTCATCTAAAATGGCCAATTTTGGCTCTAGCATTGCCATTTGAAAAATTTCATTACGCTTTTTCTCACCACCAGAAAAACCTTCGTTTAGCGAGCGCGATAAGAACTTACGATCAATGTCTAAAAGCTCAGATTTTTCTCTTATAAGCTTTAGCATTTCATTTGCTGGCATATCCTCTAAACCTTGCGCCTTACGTGTCTCGTTAATCGCTGTTTTAATAAAGTTCGTAACACTAACTCCGGGAATTTCAACAGGATATTGAAACGACATAAACACTCCTTTATGAGCACGCTCTTCAGGTCCAAGTTCGTCAATATTTTCTCCATCTAAAATGATTTCACCCTCATCTACTTCATATTCTTCTTTACCAGCTATTACTGATGCCAAAGTACTTTTTCCTGAACCATTTGGCCCCATAATAGCATGTACTTCACCTGGTCTTACATGTAGATCTATACCTTTTAAGATTGCCTTATCTTCTACACTCGCATGTAAATTCTTTATTTTTAACATTGTCTTTAATTTGCTAGTTTTATAACGTCGTCTTTATTTGGGTCAGGTGTTTCCACCTTTAAAATTTCTTTTATTTCAAGATTATATTTCCAGAGGCTGGCCTCATTTGAATTTTCAATTCTTTTAACTCTTACCGTAACTGGCACAGAGGTATATTCATCTTCTTTAAATGGTTTTACCTTTTCATTTAAGGCCTTCATATTATCGTCTACGATTACGCCATAAATGTCATTTCCGGATTGAAATACCGCTGCATTTTTATTTGCATCGTACACAAAATCACCTTTCATTGTAATAAAACCATCATTTGCATCGTATGATTTTGCTCTATTTTCCTCAAGATTTACATTTTGCTTAGCATCGTTTTTACAACTTGAAAAACTGATTATCGCAATTAGAATGCATACAATTTTTTTCATCATTATAATGTATTAACCTACTGATCCTTCTAAACTAATTTCTAATAATTTCTGAGCCTCTACAGCAAATTCCATAGGCAGTTTGTTCAGAACTTCTTTACTAAAACCATTGACAATAAGAGCTATTGCCTTTTCTGTATCAATTCCTCTTTGGTTACAATAGAAAATCTGATCTTCACCAATTTTACTTGTAGTAGCTTCGTGTTCTATTTGTGCCGATTTGTTTTTTGCTTCGATATACGGGAAGGTATGTGCACCACACTCATTACCCATTAGTAAACTATCACATTGTGAGAAATTACGAGCATTATTTGCTCTAGGGCTTATTTGAACTAATCCACGATACGAATTTTGTGACTTACCTGCAGAAATACCCTTAGAAATAATGGTTGATTTTGTATTATCACCAAGGTGAATCATTTTTGTTCCAGTATCTGCTTGTTGATAATTGTTTGTTACGGCAATTGAATAAAATTCACCTACTGAGTTGTCTCCTTTTAATATACAAGAAGGATATTTCCAAGTTACGGCACTTCCTGTCTCAACTTGGGTCCAAGAAATTTTAGCATTCTTTTCGCACAATCCACGTTTTGTAACAAAATTGTACACACCACCTTTACCTTCAGCATTTCCAGGGAACCAGTTTTGAACAGTTGAGTATTTTATCTCCGCGTCATCAAGTGCAATCAATTCCACAACGGCTGCATGAAGTTGGTTTTCGTCTCTACTTGGAGCCGTACAACCTTCTAAATAACTTACATAGCTACCTTCATCTGCAATCACCAAAGTTCTTTCAAATTGACCAGTCCCAGCCTGATTTATTCTAAAATAAGTAGACAATTCCATTGGGCATTTAACACCTTTCGGAATATAGCAAAATGAACCATCACTAAAAACAGCACTGTTTAATGCAGCATAGAAATTATCTTTTTTAGGTACAACTGTACCTATATATTTTCTCACCAATTCCGGATGCTCCTGAATGGCTTCAGAAATACTCATGAATATGATACCCTTTTCTGCCAATGTCTTTTTAAATGTTGTGGCTACAGACACAGAATCTACTACAACATCCATTGCAACACCAGCTAATTTCTTTTGCTCATCTAGGGAAATTCCTAATTTCTCAAAAGTTGCTAAAAGTTCAGGGTCTACTTCATCTAGGCTATCATACTTAGGTTTGCTGTTTGGAGCAGAATAATATGAGATGGCTTGAAAATCTGGTTTTTCGTAATGAACATTTGCCCAGTCTGGCTCAGTCATTTCTTTCCATACTTTAAAAGCTTCAAGTCTCCACTCTGTCATCCACTCTGGCTCTTCCTTTTTCTTGGATATTGCTTTTACAATATCTTCATTTAAACCTTTCGGGAATGTTTCAGATTCAATATCTGTGTAAAAACCATATTCATACTCTTTGGTTTTTAATTCCTCTCTTAAATCGTCTTCAGTATATTTACTCATTAGTATTTTTTAAAGTGAAAATGATTCTCCACATCCACATGTGCGGTTGGCATTAGGATTATTAAAAACAAAGCCAGTTCCGTTAAGTCCTCCAGAATATTCTAGGGTGGTTCCAATTAAGTAAAGAAAGCTCTTCTTGTCAACTATGATTTTGATACCATTGTCTTCAAAAATCTTATCGTCTTGGGCATGTTCTTTATCAAATTTAAGATCATAAGAAAGCCCAGAGCATCCACCACTTTTAACACCAACTCTGATGAAATCAGTATCTGGGTTATAGCCGTCATCAGTCATAAGTTCCATGACTTTTTTCTTCGCTTGTTCAGAAACTTTAATCATATCGTTTAACTAGATTCGTTCTAAATTGAATGCAAATATACGATATAACAAGGCTTAAACCATAACTGCTAACATTATATTAGCATATGATTTCATAGGATTTGACTATGAGCTATGCGGATAATTTTGCCTTAACGGATTGTAGTCTTAAATGATACAATTTTCTTAATACCGTTTTAATGTGAGTGTTGGGACTACTAATGTGTTCAAAATTTCCTTTGGTGTCTGTATTTACTACTATTCCGCAGTGGTTACAAGTTAGTTCGGAGGTTTGGTCATTATTACTTTTAGTTTTAATGTAATTATGACCAAAAACTGCGCATGGTAGCGCTGAATTAGGGTAGGTTTTCATAATGTTAGTTTCTTTGGGGACAGACAATTTAGTGAAAAACTGACTTTAGAACAGTTGAAATACCTAATTTTTCGATGAAATACACTAAATATTTAGAAAAACCCTTAAAAATTAATTCTGAAAATCCGGATTGGCAATAAAAGAAGGGTCGGTTAATGTGAGTAAAAACGCCTTCAAATCTGCTTTTTCTTGGTCTGTTAATTGTACACCACCTTCATCAACTTTTTTCATTAATGGATCAATTGTTGGAGAGTTCTGAAGTCCTTCACTGTAATGATTAATAACTTCCTCTAATGTTGAAAATCTGCCGTCATGCATATATGGGGCAGAATAGGCTAAATTACGAAGTGAAGGCGATCTAAATTTACCATTGTCTGAAGGGTCACCAGTAACTGCGCCAAGTCCTAAATCAGTAAATTGACTATCTAAACCATTGTTGTGAAAATCATTATCGGTCCACAAAGGATTATTAGGGTTTCCATGACAATGAAAGCAATCACCCTTATCTTCACGCAGAAAAATGTCTAATCCATTGATTTCTTGTGGTGATAAAACTGCTTGATCTCGCAAGTAGTTATCAAATTTTGAATTGGCAGAAATCAATGTTCTTTCAAATTGTGCAATGGCCTTGGTCGTAAGCTCTTTTGTTATTGTAGAAGTATTAAACGCTAGATCAAATAACTCAGGGTAATCTGGATGAGCTTGTAATCTTGCCACAACATTGTCCCAATCACTATGAAGTTCAATTGGATTTTCAACTGGTTCGATTGCTTGTGACTCTAGACTTAACGCCTTGCCATCCCAATTAAACCGTTCATTATAGTTCCAAGCCATATTAAAAAGAGGCATAGAATTACGTGTTCCGGCAATTCCGTCAATGCCTACACTTGTTGGTGCATTATCCGTAAATGCACTTTGAGGAGAATGACAAGATGCACAAGATTTTGTTCCATTGGCCGACAGAATATTGTCAAAGAATAATCTTTTACCCAAGGCAATTCCTTCTGTGGTCTGAGGGTTATCAGATGGGATTATTGGATCAATAATATTATCTGAAAATATTTCAGGAATTACTAATGGTTGCAATTTTGGTACATGAGTACTATCATCGCTCGAACAATTATAATTTAGAATTAAGAGCCCGAAAAAGAAAATGATATGTCGCGTTCCTTTATTAGTTAACATCACCTAATCTAAATACATTTTGACCATTTTGATACATAAGAATCTGTGCGGAAGCATTTGGCATAAGCATTTGATTCAATTCATTTAAATCCCAAAGATTAGGGGTCTTAAACCATTCTGCAATATTCATTTCTACCTCAACCTCAACGTTGTCGTTTATAACAATATTCCCTAAATCAACATTAAAAAACGTATCTTGAGGAAACGTTGGATTTGGACCTGGATTCTCCACTGCTCTTATAGCATGGTAGTTGTATCCTTGTTCTTCCATACTGGAGTTTATAAACTTTCCATCTAATTGCATGTAGTGGTAACCTCCACCTAAATTATCAGGAACATTGAAAGATTCAGAATTTAGGTCAATCAAATTTTCAGAGTTATCTTCATTATCCAATCCAAAAGTAAATGACACATTATATGTGCCAGTTGGAATAGACTCTTGAGGTGTAAAACTCATATCATTATTTGTAACATCAATTAGATTGTAAATGTCTAATTCAAAAGTTCTTTCTTCATTTGAAAAAATAATATCTGACACAACATACCTTAATCGTTCGATGCTTAATAAATCACCATTTTCATTAGTATATTGAATTGCATTGAAATTAATGCTGGTAATTAGGGCACCATCCCAATTATGGGTAAACTCAAAAGTAGTAAAGACTTGAGGTTCCTGGTTATCATCATTGTCCTCTCCACAGGAATACAATACCAGTACTACAAGACCAAGTAAAGCCAATTTTTTTTTCATTAATCCTCTATTTTTATTAAAAGCAAATCAGAAAATCCTTTATTAACAATTATGTCTCCATCAATGCTAGAGGTATCACCAACCGCTATTATTGAACCGTTATTTAATTCTGCAATATCATATGTAAAATCAATATTTGAACCACCAATGGTTGTTTCCCAGAGAACTTCGCCATTTGCATTAATTTTTAAAACCCAAGCATCATTTTGACCTTTATTGTTGTTAACATCAAAATCATCACTACGAGAACTTCCAGACAGAATAAAATTACCATCTTGAGAAGATTTAATTGATCTGGCGACATCAAAATTTGAACCTCCAATAGACTTTTCCCATATCAGTTCGCCTTGAGGAGTAATCTTTACCAACCATAAATCTGCGCCACCTTTATTGTTTGAAACGTCAACATCATCACTTCTGGTATCACCAGTAATTAAAAAATTGCCATCTCCTGAAGCAATGATTGATCTACCTTCATCTATTTGTGTTCCACCTAGGGATTTTTCATTAAGAAGCGCACCTTCAGGTGAGATGTCTAATACCCAAAAATCGTAAGTGCCTTTATTA
Organism: Winogradskyella vincentii; assembly: GCF_020166345.1. GTDB lineage: Bacteria > Bacteroidota > Bacteroidia > Flavobacteriales > Flavobacteriaceae > Winogradskyella > Winogradskyella vincentii. The sequence goes on from NZ_JAIUJS010000002.1 coordinate 339,640, forward strand.
TTAGAAATATCAGTATCGCTACTATCGGAACTTCCAACAACCAAAAAGCCATTATTATCTTTTTGTATAATTCCGAAAGGTGTATCGGTAAAATTTCCACCATAGAAATTGCTCCATTCAATTTCTCCTAATTGATTAACCTTAATCAACCAATAATCTCCGCCTGCATGTCTATTATCGTTGCGGTTGGTTGCACCTTGGCCTCCAGATGCAGAGATATCTATAATACCAGAGAGTAAAAATCCTAGATCGCTTGTTTCAATTAAAGAAATGCCGGAATCTGAACCTTCAAAACCAAATGAATTTTGCCAAATTAGGTTGCCAGAAGCATCTAAACGGAGTAACCAGAAATCTTGAAGCCCTTCATTATTGGTAACGTCACCATCTTCACTAAAACTGAATCCTAAAATCGCATACCCTCCATCTTGGGTTTGAACAATACTATTGCCTCTATCGTCACCAGAACCGCCATAAGTTTTTTGCCATTCAACAGTGTTTTGCGAGCTATATTTAATCACCCAGAAATCAAAACTAGTATCTTGTTTATCGGTTATGTCACCATCATTACTTTGTGTGTATCCCAAAATGATATACCCTCCATCAACTGTAGCTGTTACTGACTGAGCACTATCGTTATTAGAGCCGCCTAAAGTTTCAACCACAACTTCAAAATTATTCGGAAATGAAGATGGACCGTCGTCAGAACAATTAAAGAGAAGGCAAAAACCAAGCAAGTATTTTAGCTTACCCAATTTCATAATTTTAATCTGGTTTTACCACAAATAGTCCGCCTTCAATATCACTTATTATGATATTGCCACTTTCAAAGTATGGATAGATATTCCAAGCGCCATTAAAAGCTGTATTATCATTAGGGATGAAGGTGTCAAAAAAAGCAGATTCTGTCATTACACCTGATGCAATATTAGAAATATCAACTATTCTTAAGCCAGCCGAGTAATTTGCAATGTAGAAATTGTCACCTACCACATAACCATTGTGGTCAATTGCTCCTGTTGGACCAAAATAGTCCATATGAAATGTAGGATTGTCTAAATCAGTAAAATCAAAAACTACTGTTCTGGTATTTACACCAAAATTAATTTCATCCACTTCGTCACCTAACAAGAAGTAAGTCATGTCTTCAGTAAACCAACCTTGATGCGTATAACCAATGTTACTATAATTAATCGTTGAAATTTGGTTAGGTGCATTCTTGTCAGTTACATCTACTAGAACTACTTCATTAACGTTACTGCCAATTAATATTTCCCTTCCAGTATAGTCGCCATCTGGCCCATTGTATGTTACTACTTGAGCATCATGAGAATAAGCATCATCTGCATAGCCACCAGCTGAAACAGGATTTAATGGGTTTTGAATGTTCACAAAATGTGGACCACCAGAAAATGTCTCAGTACCTACAGCATATGCAAAGCCAGTTTCTTCATTGATTACAATATTATGGGCTTTACCAAAGCCGTTATATATAACATCTGGAGAAAAGATTTCAGGTGGGTTAGTAACATTTCGCAGTCTCGTTAGGTCAAATACCTGCATGCCATGTTGCCTGTCTGCTAAAGGAACACTAGAAGTAAAATCAGCTACAATGAATGCATAATTATTATAAACTTTTATATCGCGCCAAATACTGTTTACGGTTTCTGTAGGAATTCTGCCTAAATATATAGGTTGGGTCGGGTCTGAAATATCTACAAAGGCAGCACTTGTAGTTGTCCCAACTAAAGCATATTCTTTTCCAGTCTCAGGGTCTGTCCAACCCCAAGAATCATTTCCTTCTGCACCATCGCCACCGAGTTCTTCAACAGGAATTTGACTCATTAAATCAATCCCATTGCATGGATGCCCATTTGCAAAACCATTTTCACAAGGGAATTGAGGAGTAAAATTTATTGGATTATCAGAAGATGTGTCATCATCTGAACAACTAAATAAATTAAATGTTAAGGTTAAAACAACTAGCATGCTAGTCGTGATTTTTATGGAGCGTTTCATAATCTTTTTTTAGCAATTTACAGTAAATTTTACATTTGTTTGAAATAACATCTTAATTATTGACATAAATACCTAACGTATTTAAAAAACATAATATTTTTGCAATATGTTAGAAGATAAGAATCCACAGCGTACGCAATTAAGTGAATTAGGAGAATTTAAATTAATTGAACACCTTACTCAAAACTTTAGTATAACTCAAAAATCTACAATAAAAGGAATTGGAGATGATGCTGCTGTTTTAAGTTTTAAGAATAAACAGATTGTTGTTACAACTGATTTGTTGGTTGAGGGTGTTCATTTTGATTTGAGCTATGTGCCATTGAAGCATCTAGGATATAAGGCAGTGATTGTAAATCTTTCGGATGTATATGCAATGAATGCAATTGCCAAACAAATAACAGTATCTATTGCCGTTTCCAACAGATTCCCTGTTGAAGCTTTAGAAGAGTTGTATGCTGGGATTGAAACTGCAGCAAAAATCTATAACATTGATGTAGTTGGTGGTGATACAACCACATCAACATCTGGATTAATTATATCTGTGACTGCAATAGGAGAAGTAGAAAAAGGTAATGAAGTATTGAGGTCTGGTGCTAAACCAAATGACCTTTTGGTAGTTACTGGAGATATTGGAGGTGCCTATATGGGACTTCAGGTATTGGAACGTGAGAAAGAGGTTTTTAAGGTTAATCCAAATAATCAACCAGACTTATCCATGTATACTTATATTGTTGAGCGCCAATTAAAACCAGAAGCAAGAAAAGACATCGTAGAATTATTAAACAAGCTTGAGGTAAAACCAACTAGTATGATTGATATAAGCGATGGTCTTTCGTCTGAAATAATTCACCTGTGTAAACAAAGTAAAGTTGGTGTTGATCTTTATGAAAATAAGATCCCATTAGACCCACAGGTTATTTCAACTTGTGAGGAGTTTGATATTGATAGTACTACTATTGCTTTAAATGGAGGAGAGGATTATGAATTGCTTATGACAATTTCTCAAGAAGACTATCCCAAAATAAAAGGAAACCCAAATTTAACAGTGATTGGATATATCACAGATGAAAGTAATGGAATGCATTTGGTTACGAGAGCTGAACAAAAAATTCCAATTATTGCAAAAGGATGGAATGCCCTTACGAGCTAACCATAAATATTTTTTGACTTCGTTCTAATCGCTTCGTATGAATACGATTTAAAACAGAATTGATTTCTTTGAATTTAGGAGTTAATGGAATAAACTTTCCGTTACCATCAATTGTCATTTCAGATTTACAGTGCTTACACTTATATTCTTTGACGTGGTAAGTCACGTTTTTTGACACTTCGTAATCATGGCCAAATAATGAGCAGTAAACGTTTTTCATTTAACTAGTAGTCTTTTAGAGGATTAAGGTTTATTAGGGAGACCTAAATATATAAAAACTAGTTATTCACAGGTTATTAACAATTAATAAATCGATGAACTGAGTGTTTTTTGCTTTAAACGCATTAATCTGCTCGAATAGATCCGCTCTAACTCAGAATTTATATCTTGATATTTTGGAGTAAGTTCAATTAATTTGCCGTTACTATCCGTTGTCAATTGTTTTTTACAACATTTACATGTATACTCTTTTACGTGGTTTGTAACCTTTTTAGATAGTTGGTAATTATGACCAAAAAAATCACAATAAAGTTTGGTAGGCGTCATGGTAGATTTGTTTTATATTTCATTATTTGATTTGGGACAATAAACTTAGATAAAAAAACAACATAAAAACGCTAAAACGTGTTATTTTTCGATAAAACGTAATAAAAAGTAAGATAAATCTGATTTATTTTCAATATGGCTCATATGTCCTTCAGATAATTCAACCAATTCAATAGGTGTGTTTTTGATTAATTTAGATAAAGCTTCAGAATTAACAAGATTGTCTTTTTTACCAATTAGTATTTCCTTTTTACCCTGTATATCTTTAAAAACAGTTAATCTGCGATTGCGCTGAGCCATACCTCGTTGAGCAGCAATATATCCTTGAACAGGAGTTTTTAGAGCTACTTTTAGAGCATCATTATATTTAGACTTGAATCTCTCTTTGCTCTCAGGTGCAAAAAGACTAGTGAATGAAGTTCTTACTAATCGTTCATAATTTGTGCGTGCCATTTCTACTGCTCGAAGCCTTAGTTTTTTTCTCTCTTCAGAATCATCTTCAAAGGTGGAATTCATCAAACATAAATCTGAAACAAGATTGGGGTAAAGATCTGCCAACGCAAGTGCCACATAACCACCCATGGAGTGACCAATAACTTTTACACTTTTAACTTTTAAATGTTTTAAAACAGCAAAAACGCATCTGGCCATATCTTCCATTGTGTGTATGTAACCTATTGAGTCTGTTTTTCCATGACCCAATAAATCAATAGAAATTACTTTACTCTTTGCAGAAAATAGAGGCATCAATTTCTCCCACATTTCTTTACTTTCAAGAAAACCATGCAGTAGTAACAAAGGTTTACCCTCACCTTTAACATTAAAATGTATCTCGCTATTTTTATAATGTAAAATCATTAAGGCAAAGATAGATTTTGCTATCAATTTATATATTACCAATCCTATACAATTTTGTTATATTTGAGAGATTTCAAACCAAATCAATCTTCAATGAAATTTTTAAAACTCTCATTACTGCTATTAGTTATCCCTATTAGCTTTTCTTTAAATGCCCAGCTACAAGAAGCTCAATTGGATCAATTAATTGATGAAACACTTAAAACTTTTGAAGTTCCTGGGATTTCAGTAGGGATATTAAAAGATGGTGAAGTTGTCTATGCAAGAGGTCGTGGTGTAAGATCCTTGACTAAGAATGGAAATATGAATGATAACACTTTAGCAGGTGTTGCTTCCAACAGTAAAGGATTTACATGTTTTGCATTGGCGATGATGATTGATGAGGGAAAATTGAATTGGGAAGATCCTGTTAGAAAACATATTCCAGAGTTTCAGTTACACGATTCGTGGGTGACTGAAAATTTTACTGTTAGGGATTTGGTAACGCATAGAAGTGGTATGGGACTGGGAGCTGGAGATTTAATGTTTTTTCCAGAAGGGAATGATTTCACGGTTAATGATATTATAAACAATGTAAGATATCTAGAGCCCGAAAGTTCTTTTAGAAGCAAGCTTGCCTATAACAACAATATGTTCATTATAGCAGGAGAAGTATTAAAACGTATCAGTGGCCTCACCTGGGAAGAATTTATTGAACAAAAAATCATGAGACCTGTTGGCATGACCAATAGTAAAGCCTCTTATAATCGAGTTTCGGATAGATCAAATATTATTGATGCGCATACTAGAGCTGATGGCAAAGTGATTCAGATTCCGCATGATTGGAGCGAAACCGCAAATGCTGCAGGTGGTATTGTTAGTAATGTAGATGATATGCTTACTTGGGCAAAGTTCTTAATGAATGATGCTGTAACAGAAGAAGGTGAGCGCTTGTTAAGCAAAGAACAATTTCATGAATTGTGGCAATTACAAACGCCGCTCAAAGTAAGACCAGGAGATTGGTATAATTCTAATTTTAGAGGCTATGGATTGGGTTGGTTTGTTACAGATGTAAAAGGTGGTTTTAAACAAGTCTATCATACTGGTGGTCTAATAGGTACAGTAACTCAGTTTACTATGATACCAGACTTAGATTTGGCAATTGTAGTACTTACTAACCAAATGAATGGATCAGCTTTCAATACTATTACCAATACAATTAAAGATTCATATTTAGGATATGAAGATAGAAACTGGTTAAAGATGTACGGAGAGCGAAATGCAAAATATTTAAAATACAATGATAGTATTAAAGCTGAGGTGTATTTAAAAGTTGATAAAATTAAAGCGAGTCCTATTCTTCCAAAACCAGATCAAATAGTTGGGACTTATACAGATGATTGGTTTGGTGATATTGTAATTAGTCATGACGGACAAGGTTATGAAATAAAATGTATACGATCACCAAGATTATTCGGTGAACTATTACCATATAATGCAACCACCTTTATTGCAAAATGGAACGATAGAAGTTATGATGCAGATGTTTTTGTTCAGTTCGCTTTTAACGAAAACGGCAAGGCAGTTTCGGCATCCATGAAATACATTGCGCCAATAACTGATTTTAGTTTCGATTTTCATGATTTAGAACTCGTAAAAACAGATTAATGAACAATACAAAACGAGTTTTTCTTTTCGGTTTTGCGCTATTCGCAGGTTTTTTTGGAGCTGGTAATTTAATTCTACCTCCGCTCCTAGGATATAATTCCGGACCAGATTGGTGGTTGGTTGCTTCTGGATTTTTAATAACTACCACAATAATTCCTTTTTTATCGCTCTTTGGGCATGCAAAACTACAGGGTACCATGTTGGCATTTGGCAATAAGGTTTCGCCGCTTTTCAGTCTGATTTATTGTATTGTTATGTATCTCATTATTGTTGCGCTACCTGCACCAAGAACAGCTGCTGTAACCCACGAAATGGCCATTGCACCAATTTTGGGCACACCTGCAATTTGGACGAGCCTGGTTTATTTCTCCTTAGTTTTTCTTTTTGTAATTAATCGCTCTAAGGCACTGAATATTTTGGGTAAGTACTTGACTCCAATAATTGTAATAATGGTTTTATTAATCATTATTTTAGGTTTAGTTTCACCTACTTCAGGTATGAATCCTCCAATATTTGAAACACCATTTGTAGATGGTTTGTTAGAGGGCTACCAAACTTATGATGCACTTGCAGGTATGGTAATGGGTGGTGTGATTATTATTTCCCTGAATAAAAACAACACATTTTCATATTCAGAAAAGAAAAAAATCATTGCTAAATCAGGTTTTATAGCAATGTTGGGTCTATTTATTATTTATGCAGGTCTTATATCTATTGGTGCAATTTATAATGGTGAGTTTCCTAGTGATGTCAGTAGAACGGATTTATTACTTGGACTTGCAGTGAAGACTTTAGGTAACATTGGTGCAACATTTGTAAGTGTTTTGGTGGGACTTGCCTGTTTTACAACTGCCGTTGCTATCACTGTATCTATTGCTGATTTTTTTGAGGACTTGTTTAACAACAATCGCAAAGTATATGTAATAACGGCTATTATATGTTGTGTTACTGGAATAATTGTTGGTAGCTATGAAGTTGGGTTTATCATTGATATTGCTTTGCCAGCACTAATGTTCATTTATCCTATTTCAATTGTACTAATACTACTCAATATTTTACCAGATAGATATGCAGGTACTACCATATTTAGAATCGTAGTTATTGTAACTTTTATTTTTAGTATTCCAGATTTCCTGAAGTATTTCCTGCCTGAGGATTCGCTTAGACCAATAACAGAACAATTACCTATAGCAGAACAAAGCCTTGGATGGATATTGCCAGCAATTATTGCATTTATAATTGGAAATGTATTAGTTAATCTTAAAAAGAATTCAAACTCTTAATAGCAGAAAATGCTTTATCTACCAAATGATTTTCTACCAAGACGGTAAATTCGTTTGTGGTAGAAATTACTTCATAAAGTGAAATATTTTCCCATGCGAATCTCTTAAAAATCTGATAGTATAAACCTGAAATTTTTGAATTATTTTCGGGTAATCTGATGCTTATTGCAGAAAGATTGCTTTGAGATCCTATCATATTTTCTTGTTTAAAGCTGTCAATTACTATTTGTTTTTCCGATTCTGAAACCACAATATTGCTCTCATATATTCCTCTAGAAAAACCATAGAAAGCTTTTGGATTTAGGTTTTCCAATACCTTAGCATGGCTTTCTATTAAAGTAGCAGAATTTTGAAAAGTAAAATCCAATAAATTAGAACGAACAGTAATATCTCCAAGTTCCTTTAAAACTAATTTAAGTTGTTGCGATTGTCTCAAATGTCTGGGTGGATTATAGCGTCTTAATGCCATCATAATAGCACCTGTCTTTACAGGTTTCCTTAGCATTTTGCTTATTGGTTCCTGCAATTCTTCTGACAATGCTGAGAAATTAATGATCTCTCTAAATAAAGCTTCTTCTAAAAAGGGTTGTGTGATTAAAATTTCCTCTACGCAAGACGCTATTGTTTTCATTTTGTTATTTAATTAACAATTTGTGTAAAAGTAAACTATTTCTTTTATTTTTTTAGTTGTCTTTGAAGGGCATTATACTTTTGCTTCATAAAATTTAGAATTATGTTGGTTTATAAGTTTGGTGGTACTTCAGTAGGATCTGTTATTAACATGAATCATGTTAAGAAAATTATAGATTCAGAACAGACTAAAATAGTGGTTCTTTCGGCAATGTCTGGTACCACAAATGCACTGGTCGAAATTTCGGAGCTTATCAAAAATGAGCAACGCTCAAGAGCTAAAGAAAAGATTGATTTATTAAATGAAAAATATAATGAAACGGTATATGATTTATTAATTAATGTTGAATTACGAAATGAAGTTGCAACATATGTTAATCATATTTTCAAAGGCTTGAGAGATGCTGTAGATCAAAACTATTGTTTGCAACTTCATAATACTATCCTTGCTAATGGCGAATTGCTTTCAACATATATGTTCACTAGGTTTTTAAGGCAGGAAGGGAAAAATGCTCAATTATTACCAGCATTAGATTTTATGAGAATAGATAGAAATAATGAACCTGATCTATTTTATATAAAACAAAATCTAAATCGCTTGATAGAATCTTCAGATAAAGCTGATGTATATATTACACAAGGGTTTATCTGCTTAGATGCTTATGGAGCAATTACCAATTTACAACGTGGAGGCAGTGATTATACCGCTACGATTATCGGAGCAGCAATTGAAGCTAATGAAGTTCAAATCTGGACTGATATTGATGGATTTCATAACAATGACCCTAGATATGTTAACGAAACATCTGCCTTATCAAATCTATCCTATGATGAAGCTGCAGAATTAGCCTATTTTGGAGCAAAAATATTACATCCTCTTACTGTCTTACCAGTAAGAAATCTTGATATTCCATTACGATTAAAAAACACGATGGCACCAGACGCTCATGGTACTTTAATTACAAATGAAATCCATGGTGAAGGGATAAAAGCAATTGCCGCCAAGGATAATATTACAGCGATAAAAATTAAGTCGGTAAGGATGCTATTAGCTCATGGTTTTTTAAAGAAGGTTTTTGAGGTATTTGAGAAGTATGAGACGCCAATCGATATGGTAACAACTTCAGAAATAGCGGTATCACTAACCATTGATGATATTACACATTTAGGGCAAATAGTTGAAGAACTTCAAAAATTTGCAACTGTTGAGGTTGATGATTATATGAGTATTGTTTGCCTAGTTGGAAATCAGATAATTTATCATCCTGACACACCAGAATTGTTTCAAGTATTACAAGATGTAAACGTTCGTATGATTGCCTATGGTGGAAGCAACAACAACATCTCTTTGTTAGTGAATACAAGTGATAAATTGGAGACATTACAAAAATTACAACGCTATATTTTTGAGAATGATCGTCATTTGGTAGGGTAACTAATTAGTTACAGTCTAAGGCATATGCAGCAGAAACGTCTTTATTCCAATTGTTTGGGATAGCATCCAATTGATTTTCATTAACCTGAATACATGTGATATTGTTAAATGTACAATCTAGAGTGCTTAAATTGGGTTGATTGCTGACATCTAGGACAGTTAATGCATTGTTTGCAATTTCTAAGAAAACCAGTGAATTAATGTCGCCTAGCTCTAGATTTGTCATATTATTACTGCTACATTCAAGCCAAATTAAATCGTTGTTATTACTCACATCAAGGTTAGATAGTTGCGTGTTATTATTGCAATACATCAATTCTAAATTCACGTTATTACTTAAATCTAAATTTGAAATCAACGTATTATCACAGCGTAAAATAGTCAATAAGGTATTATTGCTAATGTCTAGATTTGATAATGGATTATTATCAACAGACAAGTTGTTTAAATTTTGATTGTTACTAATATCAATAGTACTAATTTGATTGTTGTTAAATGCTAAGCCTTCAAGCGCGGTATTGTTGCTCACATCCAAAGAACTTAAAAGGTTACCACCCAATCCAAGACTCTTTAAAGCTAAGTTGTTATTTACATCTATATTGGTTAATTGACATCCTAAACACAAAAGATGTTCGAGCAATGGATTGTTACTCACATCTAAATTTGAAATCTGTGTATCCCAAAGCATTAATTTTTTAAGCTTTGGATTGCTTGAGACATCTATACTTGAAAGGTTTACAAACCGACAATCTAAGTTCTCAAGCTCAGGATTGTTGGAAACATCAATACTAGTTATGTCATTATTATAGCACCATAATATTTCTAGTAAAGGATTATTACTTACATCTAAACCAGATAATGATCCATTATCATAAGTATAAAGCTCCTTTAATTTTGTGTTTTTACTTACATCAATGGAGGTAAGGTTGTTTGCATGACACCTTAATATTTCCAATTCTAAATTCTCACTTACATTTAAACTCGAAAGACTATTAAATCTGCTGTAACTGCAATCTAGTTCTTTAAGATTCAAATTGTTGCTAAGATCTAATGTAGAAAGACTTTGGCCACTGCAGTTAAGTACTTCTAAATTTGTAAAATATTCAATCCCTTTCAAGTTGGTAATATCGTTGCTTGTATCGTCAAAGTTGTAATCTGGGATATCCAATTCTGTTACATTGGCGACATTAGTTTTTAATAATTTTCCATCTAAAACATCATCATAACCCAGGTCGATTAAAGCTTGTTCAAAAGCCGGGTCGGGAATATTACCTAAACTAGATGAAGAATCACCATCATCATTCTTGTCACAAGAAAATTGAAGTAAACAAAAAATGAGTAATAGTTTAAAGGTTTTAAAACGCGTGTTCATTGAATGGGAACATAATCAAATCTAAATTTACTTAAAATTGATTTGAGATACAATTGATGACGTGTTAAGATTTTATATTTCAAAAATATAACTAGATTTAAACTTTATTAATTTTTGGCTTTAAGTCTAACCGATGAAACTTACGCAGTACGGCAACATTTACTTTATTAATTCTAAAGTAATATTTAATCCTAAACCGGTAAAGCCTTCAATAATTAATAAATCTTTTCAATTTGCATACGAGATGGCTTTTGGAGAAGGCCACCATAGAGTTCACAGAACTGGCGGTACAGAACAACGAAGTACCTTAGATATTTTTAGAAACACTTTACAAGGAAAAATAGCGGAAGCTGTTGTACATGAGAAACTAGCAACAAATGGCATTTTATGCGAACCCGTAGATTATGGTGTTTATGGTGAAGGGGTTTGGGATGATTCAGATTTAGACTATAGTGGCATAAAAATCAGTATTAAATCTGCAGCCCATTTTTCAAATTTATTGTTGCTCGAAGCTGAAGACTGGAATAAAGATGGTATCTACAAACCAAATAATGATAATTCTGAAGCATCAGCGCTATATGATTATTTCGTATTGGTTAGAATTAACCCTAGTACTAATGTATTGTTCAATGACAAAATGGATAACGAGTCTTTAAAGACTGAAATAAATAACCAAAATTGGATGTACGATATTCCTGGCTGTTGCAGTCTTAAGACACTAAAGCATATAATTGTCAATGATTATGTTTTGCCTCAAAATGCCATGTTAAATGGTAAAACTAAAATGGATGCTGCCAACTATTATATTCAAACAGGCAGTTTGAAAAGCATTGACCGATTAATTTCTAATCTAAAGGAGACACTCAACTAAATAGTCTCTAATAGGTCATCTACAGTTTTTTTCTCTACTGAATTAAGAACTTCTAGAATACACTTCGATAGTCGACTAATCACAGGAACACTCACGGAATTTCCTGCTTGTTTGTATAAATGAGAAATGGCTATATCTGGTAACTTGTAACTGTCATCAAACCCTTGAAAATTAAAGCATTCACGTGGTGTTAATTTCCTAAAACCATAAGGCGTTTTTATCAAAGGGACGTTGTGACCTCCAGTACCCATATTAGCGGTTAATGTTGGGCACACGTTAGATTTATTTTCACGAACATACTGTCTTCTAAATTGGTACACAGTATCATCACGTCTTATGGTTTCCTTAAGCATTGGGTACATATACTTATCCTCACCATAATAATATCTGTCGTTTACTTTTTCGTTGGTAATGACATCTTGGATGGTTTGAGTAAGCTCTTCTTTTTCTGGGAAGTTAAATTCAAAATTTTCAAAAAATGAAGAATCCATGTTCTTGTCAAATGCTATGATGAATATACGCTCTCTATTATGTGGTACATTACCATAATCTTTAGTGTTTAAAACTTTTGCATCAAAGGTGTAATTGCGTTTTTCAATAAGTTCCTTTATAATTTTAAAAGTTCTTCCCTTATCGTGCCCAACAAGATTCTTAACGTTTTCTAGAAACAACACTTTTGGTCGCATTTCATCTACAAAATCTAAGATTTTAAAGAAATGATTACCACGCTTATCATCAAAGCCCTGTCTGTAGCCAGCAACGGAAAATGGTTGACAAGGAAAACCTGCTGTTAAAACATCAATCTCATCTAAAGTAGAAATATCTAATTCCATTACATCACCTTCAATTAGTTGATGTTTAAAATTATTGCGATAAGTTTTGCAGGCATTTTTGTCAAATTCATTGGCCCAAGAGAGTATGAATCCGTTGTTTTTAAATCCCATGCAGATACCTCCAACACCAGCATATAAACTCCCTACCGTATAAGACGTACTCATCAGTTAAATAATTTCCTCAATTGGTTTTAGATCACTGAACCCAATAAAGTTTTTTAGGTTAACAGAATTTACAGTTTCATTACTAGAATCTACCAAATTGTTTAAAATCATTTCTTTATCACCATAGCCACAAATGCTAAAAGTAGATTTGTCTTTTTGAATCACAAAGACTATTGGGTTTAGTATAGTTTTAAACTCTAGAACTGGTAATGAGCCAAAATCAAAGACCTTGATGTCGTAAACACCATCTTTGCCAAGAAGTTGCGGCTTGAAATTCTTTATATTAAGTTCTTCAATTGTGGTGATCTCAAGTTTTAAATGTTTTTGGCACGAAACTAAACCCCCATAATTTTTCAATGTCTTATCAAGAAATGTTTGACCTTCGTAACGGTCTCTAAGTTGATTTAGGTTTTTTAATCCAAGGGAATTTAAAACAGAATCTCTAACAGCGAACTCTTCTTTCATTGACAATCTGATTTGTGGGTATTGCCTAAGATATTCACCTGTATGTTTTAAAAACTCTGTAATCAAACTATTTTTTTTAGATCGAACGCTAAGATAATGAAGTTATCCTTACTAACTGTTCATTAAATCTTCAATCTCATCTGCTTCAATTGGGATATTGCGCATTAAATTGAATGGTTCGCCCGAATCTTGAATCACAACATCATCCTCTAGCCTTATACCAAAACCTTCATCTGGTATGTATATTCCAGGTTCAACGGTAAATACCATATTTGCTTTCATTGGTTCATGTAATAACCCATAGTCATGTGTGTCTAAACCAATATGATGAGACGTTCCGTGCATAAAATACTTTTTATAGGCAGGCCAATCGGGATTTTCATTTTGCACATCTGCCTTATCAATTAAGCCCAAATCCAAAAGTTCAGAAGTCATAAGTTTCCCAACCTCAATATGGTATTCTTCCCATAATGTTCCTGGGACCAACATTTTTGTGGCATTGTCTTTAACTCTATTGACTGCATTATACACGGCTCTTTGTCTATCAGTGAATTTACCTGATACAGGGATTGTCCTTGTCATATCACTAGAATAATTGGCATATTCTGCTCCAACGTCCATAAGGATTAAATCGCCTGCTTTACACTGTTGATTGTTTTCTATATAATGCAAAACGTTAGCATTGTTCCCAGATGCAATAATTGGTGTATAAGCAAATCCTTTAGAACGATTATTCAAAAATTCATGCATATACTCCGCCTCAATATTATACTCCCAAACTCCAGGTTTTACAAAATTTAAAATTCGTTTAAAACCTTTTTCGGTAATATCACAGGCTTTTTGCATTAAGTCTAGTTCAATCTGATCTTTTACCGAGCGTAAGCGCTGTAAAATAGGATTGCTTTTTGCTACTGAATGTGCAGGATATTTCTCTTTTAACCAATTTGTAAAACGGTCCTCACGGGTTTCGGTTTCAACATTGGCTCTATAATGTTCATTGGTATTAATGTATACTGTATCACATTGCGTCATTAATTCAAACATTATTTTTTCCATGTCCTGTAGCCAGTACACCGTTTTTACACCAGAAGTTTCAAATGCCTTTTCTTTAGTCAACTTTTCTCCTTCCCAAACTGCAATATGGTCATTGGTTTCTTTTAAGAATAAAATTTCTCGATGCTTTTTTTTAGGACAATCAGGGAATAAAACCAAGATACTTTCCTCTTGGTCAACACCACTTAAATAGAAAATATCCCTATGTTGTGCAAAGGGTAAGGTACTGTCAGCACTTACCGGATAAATATCATTAGAATTGAACACCGCTAAACTACTTGGCTTCATTTGTGCCACGAAGTTTTTGCGGTTTTTTATAAAGAGTTTAGAGTCTATTGAATCGTATTTCATTTTCAAAAAATTTAGAACTCTAAAGGTACAAGAATCTGTTAAACTTTGTTAGCAAATTTTGTTCAGGATATTAGATTAGTTAATTTTCATCCTCTAAAAACCAATCATCATGTCATATTCAAAATTTCTCTCATTCGCCTATATATTTTGTACACTTTTTTTAACAGCACAACAACCAGCAACTTCTGCAGAAATTGTAGAAAATGCTCTGAAGCAAAAAAGAGCTATGGTAAACACCTCACTAGTTAAAAATGTGCCATTTAAAAATATTGGTCCAACCATTATGAGTGGTCGTGTAGTAGATTTGGATGTTAACCCGAACATGCCCTCAGAATTTTACGTTGGGTATGCCTCTGGTGGTGTTTGGCATACTACAAATAATGGAACAACATTTACACCAATCCTCGATAGTTCTGATACTCAAAACGTTGGTGATATAGCAGTGCACTGGCCGTCAAGAACCATATATGTTGGGACAGGTGAGAATAATGCGTCGAGATCTTCTTATGCTGGGATAGGACTTTTAAAATCAACTAATAATGGCGAATCATGGGAAAATGTAGGTTTAATGGATGGGCACCATTTTGCACCAATTCTTATTCATCCAGACGATCCAAATATTGTTACTGTAGGAGTAACAGGCCACTTATATTCTCCTAATAAACAAAGAGGAGTTTATAAAACTACAGATGGTGGAAAAACATGGGAACAAACATTATTTGTGGATGAAATGAGTGGAATCATTGATTTACAACATAGCCCAAACAACTACAATGTTATGTTTGCTACCTCTTGGACAAAAGACAGGAAAGCCTGGAATTTTACAGGAAATGGTTCAAATTCTAGCATTTACAAAAGTACAGATGCTGGAGCAACTTGGACTAAAGTATCAACTGAGAATAGTGGTTTCCCAACAGGTGAAGGTGTTGGTAGAATAGGTGTTGCTGTCTTTAATGATAATATTATTTACGCTGTACATGATAGTCAATTTAGAAGGCCGGACGAAAAGAAGAAATCTGATAAGCGTGGTTTAACCAAAGAAGATTTTAAAACCATGTCAAATGAAGATTTTTTAGCCTTAGATGATAAAAAGCTTAACACATTTCTTAAAACAAATGGTTTTCAAGAAAAGTATAGAGCAGAAAATGTAAAACAGATGGTACGCTCAGGTAATGTAAAACCTATAGATATAGCCAAGTATCTTGAAGATGCAAATTCTATGTTATTTGACACACCTGTTGTAGGAGCGGAGGTTTATAAAAGCACAGATGGAGGTAAAACATGGAAGAAAACTCATGAGGATTATTTAGATGGTATTTACTTTAGTTATGGGTATTATTTTGGTCATATACATGTCTCTCCAACAAATGAGAATGATATTTACATTTACGGAGTTCCGATTGTTAAATCAAAGGATGGCGGAAAATCTTGGTCTTCTATTAGTGCAGAAAATGTTCATGCAGACCACCATGCATTATGGATAAATCCTAAAAATCCAAATCACTTAATAGATGGAAATGATGGCGGTGTTAATATTACATATGACGATGGTGAAAATTGGATAAAAAACAACTCGCCTTCAGTTGGACAGTTTTATGCCATCAATGTTGATAATGAAAAACCTTATAATGTCTATGGTGGCTTACAAGATAATGGGGTTTGGAAGGGTGCCAATAATGCGCGTGAGGATAAAGGTTGGCATCAGCGTGGTCAGTATCCATGGGAATCTATTATGGGAGGTGATGGTATGCAGGTGCAAATTGACAACAGAAATTCAAACATTGTATATACAGGTTATCAGTTTGGAAATTATTTCAGACTCAATTTAGAGACAGGTGATAGAGCTTATATTCAACCTAAGCATACTTTGGGAGAAAACCCATACCGATTTAATTGGCAAACGCCAATTTTGCTTTCTCCGCACAATCAAGATATTTTGTATTTGGGAGGCAATAAATTAATGCGTTCTATGAATCAAGGTAACGATTGGGAGGCCATAAGCGATGATTTAACAAACGGAGGTAAAAAAGGAAATGTTGCCTATGGTACTATAACTTCTATTAGTGAGAGTCCATATCAATTTGGATTGATATATACAGGATCAGATGATGGTCTAGTGCAAGTAACCAAGAATGCAGGTAGTAGCTGGACAAATATTTCGAGTTCATTTCCAAAGGATCTTTGGGTAAGTCGAGTTGTTGCGTCTCAGCATAAGAAAGAACGTGTTTATGTAACATTAAATGGTTACCGTTGGGATGATTTTAAGGTATATGTTTATATGAGTGATGATTATGGTCAGAACTGGAAAGATATTAGCAATAATATTCCTGCTTCACCAGTAAATGTGATAAAGGAAGATCCTGAAAACGAAAAACTACTTTATGTTGGAACTGATAATGGAGCATATATATCTTTTGATATGGAGAATTCTTGGGAAATATTTTCTCATGGATTACCTAATGTAGCTTTTCATGACATTGTCGTTCAACCTGAAGCCAAAGATTTATTATTGGGTACGCATGGTCGTAGTATTTATAAGGCAAATATTGCGCCTCTCCAAAAAATGAATGGAACATTAAAATCCAATTCTATAACAATTTTCGATTTAAGCCCTGTACGTAAATCTAATCGTTGGGGAAGCTCTTGGAGTAAGTGGTTAGACGCTTTTGAGCCTGAAAAAACGATTCAGTTTTATAGTAATACTTCCGGTAGTAAGACCCTTAAGGTATTATCTGAGAAAGGTGCTGAATTAAATATTTTGTCAATCAATTCAGATAAAGGCTTCAACTACGTTCATTATAATTTAGCCATTACTGAAAAAGGCAGGAAAGCTTTAATGAAAGAAAACACCAGTATAGATATCAATAAGGCCAGCAACGGAAAATACTACTTGCCAAAAGGAAAGTATATACTAAAAATTGGTGATGCAAAAACCAATTTAGAAATAAAATAGGCTCTACAAGTACTTCAAAAGAGCTAGAGTCATAGTTCTAAAGGTGTTAAAGTTAGTATAATACTTTTCTCACCTTTAGTATTATGGTGATATTTAAAAATCACTAATCAATTCATCAATCAATCTATGCTACAGCGTTTTATAGTAGTACTTATTTTTTTAATTTCTTTTCAGAATATAAAAGCACAAACAAACATTACAGAACAACTAAGTATATTTCTAGATTGTCGTGTTTGTGATAATGAATATTTAAGACAAAACTTAGGAAATGTTCAATTTGTAAGAGATCAGTTTCTTGGAGATGTTCACGTCTTTTTTGTCACACAAAGAAATGGTAGTGGTGGTCGAAGCTACGAAGTTGAGTTTATAGGGAAGAAGGAGTTTGAAGCTATTAATTATAAACTTACTTTTTCTACTGATGCAAATATGACCAGAGATGAGACTAGACAACGTGTCCTTGAAAACCTAAAATTAGGACTTGTACGTTTTTGGATTGCTAAGGGAACCACCGACGAGGTTACTGTGAGTGTACCAGCTCCAGAGGATGAAGAAGAAGTAAAAGAAGATGATCCATGGAATTATTGGTTGTTTCAGATAGGTGCAGGAGGTTTTTTTGATGGACAAGAGCAAAGTAGATTTAGCAATATAAATTTTAATGCATCTGCAAGAAGGGTAACCGAAAAAAATAAATTCTCGTTTAGAGCACGTTTTAGCGAAAGTCGAAATGTTTTTGAATTTGAAGGCGATGAGATTATAGGTATCAATGACAGAAAATCTATTAATGTCAGTGATATTTTAAGTATAAATGACCATTGGTCCTATGGCTTTTTTGGTTTTATCGGATCTTCAACCTTTAATAATACTGACCTACAGTGGACCTTTAGGCCAGCACTAGAGTATAGCTTTTTTAATTATGTAGAATCTGCAAAAAAGCAACTAACTATTTCTTACAGAAATGGTATAAGATATAATGACTATATAGAACGAACACTCTTTAATGAGACAGAAGAATATCTGTGGGAACATGGCGTTCAAGTTGGTGGGCGAATAAATCAAGAATGGGGAAATTTTAATGCAGAAGTATCCTTTAATCAATTTTTAAACGATACTAGTTTATACGCGCTTAACTTTTTTGTTGGAACACGAATAAGACTTTTCAAGGGATTTAATTTTAATGTTAGTGGTAGTTATTCAATTACTCGAAACCAGATAAATTTGCCTGGTGGCGATCTTTCACTAGAAGAACTTCTCTTGCAACAGCAACAACTTCAATCAGGCTACAATTATTTTGTAAATGTTGGATTCAGTTATTCTTTTGGATCTATATATAATACAATTGTAAATCCTCGTTTTGATTTTTAGATTAAAATCATTCTAAATAAATAATTATGACATACGTCAGTTGCTAATACGTGGATTCTACTGTATTTTTGTGCAACTAACAAAAAGATTAGATCTACAATGAGCGGAATTCTAAATTCGTCGATTGGAAGAAAGTTTGCCATGGCACTTTCGGCACTCTTCCTCATGATTTTTCTAGTAATGCATGTTTCCATCAACTTCACTTCGGTTTTTAGCGAAGAGCTGTTTAATGAAATGTCCCATTTTATGGGAACAAACCCTTTAGTACAAGGACTGATGCAACCTATATTAATAATTGGAGTGATTTTTCACTTCGTTATGGGTTTTATATTAGAAGCAAAAAACAAGTCATCCCGAAGTATAAAATATGCCAGTAATTCGGCATCAGACAATTCTACTTGGGTATCAAGAAACATGCTACTAACGGGAGTAGTAGTCCTTGCCTTTTTAGGATTGCACATGTACGATTTTTGGGTACATGAAATGACGGTAAAGTATGTTGAAGGCGACATGAGTGGGTTAATTGACCCAAACAACGCTGAGTCAGGTTTCAGATATTATGAAGAGTTAAGAGAAAAATTTGTAAGCCCAGTGAGAGTTGGTATTTACGTTGTAGCATTTGTGTTATTAGCATTGCACCTATTGCACGGATTTAACTCAGCATTTCAATCAATTGGAGCCAATAACAAGTATGTTAAGAGTTTAAATGGTTTTAGTAAGGTTTATTCTATTGGTATTCCTGCTTTATTTATTTTCATCGCAGTTTACCATCACTTTACACACTAAAAAAAATCACTATGTCAAAATTAGATTCTAAAATTCCAGAAGGTCCATTAGCGGACAAGTGGACAAAACATAAAAATGATATCAACCTGGTTAATCCTGCAAACAAGCGTTTAATAGATGTGATAATTGTAGGGACTGGATTAGCTGGTGGTTCAGCAGCGGCAACCCTTGCAGAATTAGGTTATAACGTTAAGGCATTTTGTTTTCAAGATTCACCAAGACGTGCGCACTCAATTGCGGCACAAGGTGGTATTAATGCAGCAAAAAATTACCAAGGAGATGGTGATTCTACATACAGATTATTTTATGACACTGTAAAAGGTGGAGATTATAGATCTCGTGAAGCTAATGTTTATAGATTGGCTGAGGTATCTACGAATATCATTGATCAATGTGTTGCTCAAGGTGTACCATTTGCAAGAGAGTATGGTGGTTTACTAGACAATCGCTCTTTTGGTGGTGTATTGGTATCGCGTACGTTTTATGCAAAAGGGCAAACGGGACAGCAATTGCTTTTAGGGGCTTATGCTGCAATGAACCGTCAAATAGGTCGTGGTAAAATAAAGATGTATACGCGTCACGAAATGCTAGACGTTGTGATTGTAGATGGTAAAGCAAGAGGTATCATTGCACGTAACCTTGTAACAGGTGAAATAGAGAGACATAGTGCACACGCTGTTGTGCTTGGCACAGGTGGTTATGGAAATGCATTCTATCTTTCAACATATGCTATGGGTAGTAATGTTACTGCCGCATGGAAAGCACATAAACGAGGAGCCTTCTTTGCAAACCCTTGTTATACTCAAATTCACCCAACATGTATTCCAGTTTCTGGTGATCATCAATCTAAATTGACTTTAATGTCAGAATCTTTACGTAACGATGGACGTATCTGGGTACCAAAACATAAAAAAGACGTTGAGGCAATAAGAAATGGTAGTTTAAAACCAACTGATCTTGCTGAAGAAGATAGAGATTACTACCTAGAAAGACGTTATCCTGCATTTGGTAACTTAGTACCTAGAGATGTTGCTTCGCGAGCGGCAAAAGAACGATGTGATGCTGGTTATGGAGTTAATCAAACAGGTGAAGCTGTATACTTAGATTTTGCATCTGCAATTGAACGCTACGGGAAAGAGCAAGCATTTGTAAAAGGATTAAATGTTGAGGACAAAGCCGTTGTTACAAAACTTGGAAAAGAGGTAGTTGAGAATAAATATGGTAACCTTTTCCAGATGTATGAGAAAATTGTAGATCAAAATCCATATGAAACACCTATGATGATTTATCCTGCTGTGCATTACACAATGGGTGGATTATGGGTAGATTACAACCTAATGACAAACGTACCTGGTCTTTATGCTATTGGTGAAGCAAATTTCTCAGATCATGGTGCTAACAGACTTGGGGCATCTGCCTTAATGCAAGGTCTAGCGGATGGTTATTTTGTATTACCTTATACAATTGGAGATTACTTAGCTGATGATATTAGAACTGGTCCAATACCTACAGACTCTAAAGAATTTGATGATGCAGAAGAAAAGGTTAAAGGAGATATTGATAAATTAATCAATAATGAAGGAACAAAATCTGTAGACCATTTCCATAAGCGTCTTGGTAAGATAATGTGGAATAAATGTGGTATGGCAAGAAATGAAAAAGATTTAAAAGAGGCCATTAAGGAAATAGCAGAACTAAGAGAAGAATTTTACAAAGATGTATTTGTTCCTGGAACAGAGAATGAATACAATGAAGAATTAGCTAAAGCTGGTCGTGTTGCTGACTTCCTTGAATTAGGCGAGTTATTTGCTAAGGATGCCTTAGAACGCGAAGAATCTGCTGGTGGTCACTTTAGAGATGAATATCAGACAGAAACTGGCGAAGCCATGAGACGAAAAGAATTCCAGTATGTTTCGGCTTGGGAATATAAAGGGCAACCTAGTGAAGCAGTTCACCATAAAGAAACCTTAGAATACGAAAATATAGAAGTGAAAGAGAGAAGTTACAAATAAAGAGCTATGATGAATTTAACATTAAAAATATGGCGTCAAAAAGACGCGAATGATAAAGGAAAAATCGTTGATTATCCAATAAGTAATATTTCTCCTGACATGTCTTTTTTAGAAATGTTAGATGTTTTAAATCAGGAGTTAATTGAAAAGGGAGAACAACCAGTTGCATTTGATCACGATTGTAGAGAAGGAATTTGCGGAACATGTTCCCTTTATATCAATGGAAGAGCTCATGGTCCTGAGACTAAAATTACTGCTTGTCAGCTTCACATGAGAAGCTTTAAGGATGGGGACACAATTTATATAGAGCCTTGGAGGGCAAAAGCCTTTCCTGTTATTAAAGATTTAATTGTTGATCGCACCTCTTTTGATCGTATCCAACAAGCAGGTGGTTTTATATCAGTTAATACTTCAGGTAATACCCAAGATGCCAATGCCATTCCAATTGAGAAGGAGAATGCGGATAAAGCATTTGATGCGGCAACTTGTATTGGTTGTGGTGCCTGTGTTGCAAGCTGTAAAAATTCTTCTGCAATGTTATTTGTATCTGCTAAAGTTTCTCAATTTGCATTATTACCACAAGGACAGGTTGAGGCAACAGATCGTGTTTTGAATATGGTTAAGCAAATGGATGACGAAGGATTTGGAAACTGTACAAATACAGGTGCGTGTGAGGTAGAGTGTCCTAAAGGAATATCATTAGAAAATATTGCTAGGATGAATAGAGAATACCTAGCTGCAAGTTTTAAAGGGTAACAAGTACCTGCTGTTGCAGGTATATTAAACATTTTATCCCAAGGTAATGTCTTATCTTGGGATTTTTATTTTTATCAATTTTCAAATGGAGAATGCACTAGAGTTTTATAAAAATCAAATTAGGAAGTATAAGACTTTGTCAAAACAGTTATTCAAGAAATTAAGTCTTTTTAGTACTTTGAGAGTCGTAACATTCTTATTAACTGTTACAGGTATTTACTTGCTAAAAAACCATTGGCAGTCAGCTCTAGGAATAGGCGTTTTAGGGACAGGTATTTTTTTATTCTTATTATCAAAATATACTGATTTAAAAAATAAAAGAGCACTATATAATCGACTGGTAAAAATTAATGAAGATGAATTAAGAATTGCCTCTGGAGATTTTTATCATAGACCAAACGGAATCAAATACCAAAATCCTAAACATCATTTTAGCCTTGATATAGATATGTTTGGGAATGGTTCGTTTTTTCAATACATTAATAGAACTACAATTCCGGAAGCAAAGGATAGACTTGTTCAGAATTTATTGGCCAATGACATTAATAACATCCAATTGCGCCAAGAGGCAATTAAAGAATTGGCTAAACTTCCAGAATGGAGACAACACTATACAGGTATTGCACAAGGTGTTTCAGTTGAATATTCTGCAGGCGATATTATTAAATGGTTAAAAAATTACAGGCCTTTTTTAAATAGGGTTCATTTTTGGTTGCCGATATCATTTAGTATTCTGTCAGTGCTAGTTTTATGTTTAGTTGTTCTGGAAATAGCACCTATTGAATTTGCAGGTTACTGGTTGCTAATTGGATTAGGAATAACTGGTCGTTACCTAAAGAAAATTAACAATCTTGCTCAAAATACTGAACGAACAAAGAATACCTTTAAACAATATGCACTATTGTTAGATCAAATTGAAAATCAAAATTTTCAATCTGTATTACTTAAAAAACAACAAGAAAGAATTAAGGTTGATGAACTTAAAGCTTCTGCAATCTTTACAAAGTTTACCAAATCCTTGGATTTATTAGACAATAGAAATAATTTCATTTCTGCGATTTTCGGTAATGGTTATTTGCTTTGGGATGTTAAGCAAAGTTATCATATAGAACAATGGATAACTACATACTCAAGTAAGGTTGAGGATTGGTTTGATGTTGTTATCTTTTTTGATGAATATAACAGTTTAGGCACATATGCTTTTAATCACCAGGAATTTGTATATCCAACTATAACTAATAATTCAACCACCATTTCTTCAAAGTCTTTGGGACATCCTTTACTACACCCTGAGAAAAGGATAGATAG
This sequence comes from Winogradskyella vincentii, assembly GCF_020166345.1. Lineage (GTDB taxonomy): Bacteria > Bacteroidota > Bacteroidia > Flavobacteriales > Flavobacteriaceae > Winogradskyella > Winogradskyella vincentii. The sequence goes on from NZ_JAIUJS010000002.1 coordinate 363,495, forward strand.
TGATTTAGAACTATTAAAGGAACAGTTCTTTATTGTTACAGGAGCCAATATGGCTGGTAAAAGCACATTTTTAAGAACAGTAGGTCTTCATATTGTAATGGCAAATGTGGGCTTACCTGTATGTGCGGAAAAGTCTAACTATAAACCTATAAAGTTAGTGACTAGTATGCGCACAACGGATTCATTAAAAGACGACAGCTCGTACTTTTTTAGTGAATTAACACGGTTAAAGTTTATTGTAGATACAATTGAGAACGAATCCGATTATTTTGTAATCTTAGATGAAATTTTAAAAGGAACCAATAGCACGGACAAGGCACTTGGATCAAAAAAGTTTGTTGAACGTTTGGTTAAACTTAAAGCTACCGGAATAATTGCTACACACGATTTAAGTCTAACAGAAATAGAAACAGAGATAGAACCAATAAAAAATTACTTCTTTGATGCTCAGATTATAGATGACGAATTACACTTTGATTACAAACTTAAAAAAGGCGTTTGTCAAAACATGAATGCAAGCTTTTTGCTTAAAAAAATGGAAATATTGTAAATAAAAAACCCTCACTAAAAAAAGTAAGGGTCTTCAATAATTTATAGTTGTTTCTTAAGCCTGAAAAGGCTCTATTGAAACATAAGACTTATTGTCTTTCTTTTTAGTAAACTGTACTATACCATTAACTTTAGCATGTAAAGTATGGTCTTTTCCTTGGTATACGTTTTCACCTGGATGGTGCGTGTTACCTCTTTGTCTTACTAGAATATTTCCTGCAACGGCAGCTTGTCCACCAAAAATCTTAACACCTAATCGTTTCGATTCTGATTCTCTACCGTTTTTAGAACTACCAACTCCTTTTTTATGAGCCATTGTCTTTAGGTTTTATATTGTTAAACTTAAGTTGTAACGCAATTAAGCCTTACCACCATCTAATTTATCTTGTAACGCTTTTAATTCATCCCACTTTCCGTCAGCAGCTAATTTAGCTTGAGCTGGCCAAGTGTCTGTTACGTGGTTTCCGCGTACACCTGCAATGATTTCAGAAATTGCTTCTGGCTTAGCTTTTGCCAATTCAGCGAAAGTTGAAATACCTCCTTCAACTAGTGTTGAAGCAATTTTAGGTCCAATACCTTCAATTTTCTTTAAGTCATCTGCTTTTCCAGTTGCCTTTTTTGTAGCAGGTTTTGCCTTTGGTGCTGCAGCCTTAGCTTTTGGTTCAGGTTTTTTCACTTCAGCTTTCTTAGTTTCCTTTTTCGGAGCTGCTTTCTTTGCACCTGAAGCTGTAATACCTTCAATTACAATTTCTGTTAATGACTGTCTGTGGCCATTTTTAACTCGGTAACCTTTACGTCTTTTCTTCTTGAAAACGATTACCTTATCACCTTTAAGGTGCTTTAAGACTTTTGCACTGACTTGTGCACCGTCTATAGCTGGGGCGCCTAAAGTAACATCGTTACCATTTCCTATTAGAAGAACATTATCGAAAGATACTTTCTTTCCTTCTTCAGCAGATAAACGGTTAACAAAAACTTTTTGGTCTTTTTCAACTTTGAATTGATGCCCTGCTATCTCTACAATTGCGTACATAGCGTAACGTTTTTATTATTTTGTTTAAAAATTAAATAGCTTTCTTTTTCAGAAAGCGGATGCAAATATACTCCTAAATTCTTAATCTACAAACGTTTTAGGGGATTTCAGAAGGATTTTAAGTGATGGTGTTTAATTCCCGTAAAATAAGTCAATTAATTCTTACACTTTTCACATTTTATTTAGTATTTGCAGCGAAATGATTCCTTATTTTTGTTGGGCTTTGTGTAACAAAGCAACTCAAACGAAGACAAACACTAAAACAATTTAATTTTAAAAATCATTAAATAATGAAAAAAAGCTTATTTACTCTAGCGCTTTTTATGTTTGTAGGATTATATTCTACAGCTCAGAAAGTCGAATTTGAAGAGTACAAATTAGATAATGGCTTGCATGTTATCTTACATCAGGAAAATGCGGCACCAATTGTAACTGTAGGTGTGATGTATCAAGTAGGTGCAAAAGACGAGGTAGAGGGAAGAACAGGATTCGCTCATTTTTTCGAACACCTTTTATTTGAAGGTACTGAGAATATCGAAAGAGGAGAATGGTTTAATATCGTTTCTGCAAATGGTGGAAGAAATAATGCAAACACTACTCAAGATCGTACATACTATTACGAAACCTTCCCGTCAAATAAATTAGAGATTGGTCTTTGGATGGAAAGTGAGCGCATGCTTCACCCAATTATTGAACAAATTGGCGTAGATACTCAAAACGAGGTTGTAAAGGAAGAAAAAAGACAGCGTATAGATAATGCACCATATGGTAAAATTATCTACAGAACAGGTATAAACAATCACTTATTTAAGAAACATCCGTACGGAAGGTCTGTAATTGGCTCAATGGATGATTTAAATGCAGCTAAACTTGATGAGTTTATTTCATTTAACGAACAATTTTATAATCCAAATAATGCGACATTGGTTGTAGCTGGTGATATTGATGTTGAGGAAACAAAAAAAATGATCCAGGACTATTTTGGTCCAATAGAAAATAAAGCTGAAGCTAATGTTAGAAAGCCTGTTGTCGAAGATCCAATTACGGAGACACGTTATGCAACGGAGTATGATGCTAATATTCAAATACCAGCGTACATATTCTCATACATTACACCAAAATCTGTAGATAAGGATGCTTATGTATTAGACTATATTTCTTCGATATTAACTGGTGGAAACAGTTCTAGAATGTACAAGAGAATGGTAGATCAAGATAAAGTTGCGTTACAAGTTTTAGCTTTTAATCAAGCAAGTCAAGACTACGGAACTTATACTATGGGAGCCTTAATTAAAGGTGAGCCAGACTGGGATAGCCTTAAAGCAACTATGGACGAAGAAATTAAAAAACTTCAAACCGAATTAATTTCAGAGAAAGAGTATCAGAAATTAAAAAATCAATTTGAAACTAGATTTGTTAATGCAAATTCGCGTATTGAAGGTGTCGCTTCCTCGCTTGCAACATACCAAATGTTACAAGGCGATGCTAGTCGCATCAATAAGGAGTTAGATATCTACAACAGCATTACTCGTGAGGACATAATGGCTGTTGCCAACAAATATTTAAATCCTAATCAACGTGTTGAAATAAAATATTTAGCAGGTTCAGAACCAGAAAGCGATAAATAAAATAATAAGATTATAAACATGAAAAAATATATAATATTTACACTTTTAGCAGTTTTTATGGGAGCTACCGTAACTGCTCAAATTGACAGAACTAAAATTCCTGAATCCGGACCAATGCCAGAGGTTAATCTTGGTGAGGCTAAAGAATTTAAATTAAAGAATGGCTTAACCGTATTGGTAGTTACAGATTCAAAACTACCATCATTAAATTGGAATTTAAACCTTAACAATCCACCTGTTTATGAAGGTGATAAAGCTGGTGTTCAGTCACTAACTAGCGCATTAATGGGTAAGGAAACTCAATTGACTTCTAAAGATGATTTTAGTGAAAAAATTGATTTCCTTGGTGCAAGCATGAACGTTAGTCCAAATGGTGGATTTGGATTTTGTCTGTCTAAATATACAGATCAAGTTTTCAGTTTATTTGCTGAGGCGGCTTTACAGCCAAAATTCACACAAGAGGAATTAGATTTTGAAAAAGAGCAGCTAATAGAAGGTATTAAGTCTGGAGAGAATAGTGCTGCGGCAATTGCTGGTAATGTAAGAAGCGCATTATTATATGGTAAAAACCATGCGGCAGGTGAGATAATTACCGAAGAAACCGTAAATAATGTAACATTAGAAGATGTAAACAATTTTTACAAAGAAAGATTTAAGCCATCAAACGGCTATATCTTATTCTCAGGAGACATCACTGAAAAACAAGCAAAATCATTACTTAAGAAATATTTTAGGGATTGGGATAAAGGAAGTGTAGAAACACCAGAGTATCCTTCATTTGAGGATGTACCAACTACAGAAATCAATTTTGTAGATGTACCAAATGCAGTACAAACAGAATTGGCAGTTATGAGCGTATCACCCTTAAAAATGAGTGATGAGGATTACCATGCAGCATTGGTTACTAATTATATTTTAGGTGGTGCTTTTGGTTCGTATTTAAATATGAATCTTAGGGAAGATAAAGGTTATACCTATGGAGCAAGATCTTCATTAGGTACAGGTAGATATTACAATTCTTCGTTCAGAGCAACAACGAAAGTTAGAAATGAGATTACAGATAGTGCTGTAGTAGAAACTTTAAAAGAAATCAAGCGTATTAGAACTGAGCCTGTAGACGCTGAAATTTTAGCAAATGCTAAGGCTAAGTTTTTAGGTAGTTTTATTCTTGAGTCAGAAGATAAGGCTGTAGCAGCAAGACGTGCTCTTAGAATAAGAACTAACAATCTTCCTGAAGATTTTTACAAAAATTACATTGCGAATATTGACAAAGTTACAATAGAAGATGTTCAACGTGTGGCAGATAAGTATTTAGCGGATGATAAAGCTAGAATTGTTCTAGTTGGTAAGGCAGCAGATGTTTTAGAAAACGTTGAGAAGATAGAATGGAACGGTAAGAAACTTCCGGTTAAATATTTCGACAAGGAAGCAAATCCTACAGATAGACCAGAAACAGTTGTTTTACCTGAAGGGTTAACAGCAGAAACTGTATTAAATAATTATTTAACTGCTATTGGAGGAAAAGAGGCTATTGATAAAACAACATCTTTAATTCTAAAGTATGAAGCATCAGCAATGGGTAATACTATTGTCAGTGAAGAAAAGAAATTGGATGGAAAGGCGTCTCAAGTTTTATCAATGGGAGGAAACCCAATGATGACAGTTATTATGACAAAGGATAAGGCAACAATGAACAAAAATCCTTTGCCAGAAAATATGGCGACTGACATGAGCGTTTTAGCCGGATTATTCCCAGAACTTAACATGCTATCATCAGATAAAGTTAAACTTGCAGGTATTGAAGCCGTAGACGGAAAAGATGCTTATAAAGTTGATGTTTCTGGAGATGTAATTTCACTGTCTTTTTATTACGATGTAGAAAGTGGTTTAAAAGTCAAGGAAGTTCAAACAACTAATATGCAAGGTCGTACTCAAAGTCAAGAAACGATGTTAAAAGATTACCAGACTTACGAAGGATTGAAATTTCCAAATGTTAGAGCTGGAAGTCAAATGGGTCAGGTTATAGAATTTAAACTTATTGAAGTTAAAATTAACGAAGGTGTATCAGACCAGGATTTTGATTAATTCTTTAATTAAATTATAAGGAAAAGCCGAAGTTTTACTTCGGCTTTTCTTTTGCTTTATTTCGTTTATGGGCTAAGTAAACCCCAACTAATATTAAAATTGCAGCCATACCTTGTATAAAGCTAAAGGCTTCCCCATCTAAGATGCCCCAAATTAATGCTACAATTGGCATAATATAAGTGACTGAAGATGCAAAAACAGGTGTTGATATTTGTACTAGTTTATTATACACCACCTTTGCTATTGCAGTACCAAAAAGAGAAAGTATTGTTACATATATTAAAGACGGTACAAACTCAGGGTGATTAAAAGTTTTTTCAGCAAAGAAATCTGTAAATAACAAAATCACAAAAGCAGGAATAATTATAAAAACATAATTTCCAGCAGCTATTGCAAGTGGTTTTACATCTTGAAGATAGCGCTTAATAATATTGGTATTTGCAGCATACATCAATGTTGATGCTATTACAAAAAATGCATACAAGTAATTTTGATTGGGATTGAGTTCAGCTCCTTTTGAAATCAATATTGCAGTACCAATAAAACCAATTATTACTCCAAGAATTTGTCTTTTGGTTGATGCGATTTTAAAAACCGCAAAACCTAATAGTATTGTATTAAGAGGTACAAGCGAATTGAGAATAGATGTTACTGCACTATCTATTTCAGTCTCTGCAATTGCAAAGAAAAAGGCAGGTATAAACGAGCCTAGTAAACCAGAAATCAAAAGCCATTTCCATTTGTCCTTAGGTATTTCTTTTAATTTGTAGAAACCCACAGAAAGTAAAATTAGACCTGTGATTATTGTTCGTAAGGCTCCAAGCTGATATGCTGTTAAACCCAACAGCGCTTTTTTTATTAAAATAAATGAGCTACCCCAAATAATTGACAGGATGAGAAGGTAAATCCACTTGGTATTAGGGTTTTTCATACAAAAACAAGGTAAATGAATCACAAAAATCGTTAATTCTTTACCAAGTAAGCACAAGATTTATTAGATTTAGCGCAAATTTAAGATTTACAATTTATGAACACATTAAAGAATCTTTCTGTCGTTTTAATTCTGGCTTTTATTATTACAGCTTGTAAGAACGATGCCCAGCCAGAAGTTAAAACTGTTGATGTTGAAGTTACCAAAAAAGAGGTTTCAGAGACATTGGATCCAAATGCCACTTATGCCAAGGTAGAGTTTGGTATTGATGGTATGACCTGCGCTATGGGATGTGCAAAGACCATAGAAAAGAAAATGGCTAAAATGGAAGGCGTAAAGTCTGCAAAAGTAGATTTTGATAAGCGTTTAGCTATGGTAGAGTATGATGAGGCTAAAGTTTCACCAGAGTCATTAGAAGAAACAGTTACAAGTGTAGCTGATATTTACAAAGTTAAAGACATGAAAAAGGTGGACAACTTTGCAGGTGAAAAGAAAGCTTGTAAAGAAGACTGCGACAAAGCATGTTGTGCCAATAAAACGGAAGCTGAAAAGAAAGCTTGTAAAGAAGATTGCAACAAAGCATGTTGTGCCAAAGAAAAACAGGGTAAGTAATATAACCCTTAACATTATAATTGAAATGCCTTCCTTTTTTTAGGAGGGCATTTTTATTTTACTTGATAAAGAACAAAGGCCAAGATTAAGCAAGCAAATGGTAATGTCCAGATTAAATATATAGACATTGGCTTAGACTTAAATTTTGCATTAAGCACATTCCGTTTTTTGCCATTAAAGCGCATCCAATTCTTAAAAAGCACAAAAATACTCACTAAAAGAAATAAGGTCCAGAATTTAAAAGAAGACATGGTTATTAACTTCATTTGACGAGCAAAGGCCATAAAGAAGGTGCCTAATAATAAAAGTATAGAAAGTTCTAAAAGATTAATATAAAACAGGGCCAAAGAGAGACTTCGCCTTCCCAATCTTTCTTTGTAATGTCGTAGGATCGATATGTAATAATTATCAAGCATTTCTCATTAAACTAAAAACCACATCTTTAATTACAAAGATGTGGTTTTAAATCCATTTTATAATGGTTTATTTTAATTACCGGTAACAACGATGTTATCTAAATGATATCTGGTTGTAGCACTTGGATCTGATCCTTCATAAAAGAAACCAAATACTGCAGTACCTTCAACACATGAAATATTAACTGGCCCAACAGATTCAAAATCTCCAAATGTACTTGATGGCCCAACAGGAATAGTTGCATCTAAAAGCGACCATGTTGCGGTTGTAGGGTCACCTGCATAATCTGTAGAAACCCAAACCGAAAGGTTAGTACCATTATCAAAATTAGATTGAACATCAAATGAAATTTCTTCACCTGTAGTGGAATCCATGTCAATAGCTGGTGTTACCAACCAAACATTAGCTTCGGTATTGCCCGAACTAAATGCTGAAATACGAGAGTAGAAGTTACCACTAAAGCTACTGATAAACCAATCTGTACTAGTTCCATTAATATTAATATTATCCCAGCCTTCAGAATCGTAAGTTCCAAAGCCTTCAAAATCTTCCTCAAAAATAACGGCACCTCCACCAGAAGGACCAGTACATTCTAAGAAATCTGGATCGCATCGGTTTTCATTATCAAAAACAATATCCTCAGGAGAATTTACAACGATGGTATAGAAATCATCAAAGAAATCTCTAGTTAGTACAGCAGATATAGAACCACGATTTGCAGGTAATGTTAAGCCTTTAAAATCTGAAAATGTACTTGTGCTCATAATAACAGTTGTTCCATTAGCACAACTTTCAATCGTACGCTCACCATCAAATTCATCTGAGTCTTCCGCGGCAAAGGTTAGTGGATTATCACCCAATACATCATTACGATTAAATTGCATGTCATTTAATCTTATAAATAGATTTTCAAGGTCATTAGAAAAATCACTAATTTCTACATCTAAAGGAACAATAGTAGCAACCTCAGGATCTAAGATAATATGTTCTGCTCTTTGAGCGGCTGCAATTTTGTCAATTCCATTTCCAGCAGCTCTTCCTAATTGCAATACGCCATTGTCCTCAGCAATTGTTAGGCCGTCTAATTTAATGTACACCTTTCTACCAAATTCATAAATGGTATATAATGGATTAACATCTATTTGCACAACAACACCTGCTGTTGGATTTTCGGCTTTATCTTGGAGCACTAATTCTTCGAAAAAGTTACCACCTTCATCACTAGAAATAACATATCCTGACGTATATACATCAAAATTTGGATTATCTTCAAAGGTATATGCTTCGCCAGATTGATTAAAGAAACCTAGAACCGCATCAATATCAATCATTTGGTCATCAGGCCCAAACTCTACCTCATTTACCGTTAAATTAGGCAAGTTATATTCATCATCTTCTACACAGGCTGTAAACACTAATAGACCTATTAGTAAAAGCGTTAGTTTATTTATTTTCAATGTTTTCATTTTTTTTGTCTTTGTAAAGTTAAAGATTGTGTTTTAATATTTTTTTAGAATCTTACGTATACGTTTAAATAATAAGTAGTTCCGTTGCCATAGAAATAGCGATTACCAAATACAGGACCATTTTCATTAGTTTGTTCTTGTATCTGACTTCTGTAATCAACACGTCTTGCTTGCTCAAAACCACCTGTTCTATATTCTTGATCAAATACATTGTTTATTGTAGCAAAGAATCCTAGGAAATAGTCACCTACTTTCCATGATTTACCTCCAATTATGTTCACAAGCATATAATCGTCAAATTGTTCTTGCTTCAACAACTCACGGGCAACAATTGGGTCATAATCATTAAATCCATAACCTGAAATATTGCCTCCTTCTCTATATCTATCTTCTGTGATAAGATCTAAATTTGTATTAAATCTACCAGATCTTTTAAGGTTATTTACATCCACATATGCATTTGAAAAATGATTTGCTGTAATGCCAATATTCCAAAAATCAGGATCTCTATATTCAAATCCAATTTGGAATGCTCTTTCTGGTCCGCCTGCAACATGATAATTTTCTAAAGCAACAGTACCATCTCCATAAGAAAGATCATTTTCAAAATCATCACCAGACAAGTACATATTAGGATTGTTGGTAAAAACGTATTGACCAACAGAAGCCGCACCTTTTAATTTAATAGTTGGTGTTACTTGTGCTTCTATACCAAGTTCACCGCCTACATGTCTGCGATCTACATTGGTCAGTACCTCTTGAACAAATGCACCAGAACTTCCTTCAGTAAAGTAGAATCCAATATCTGTTCCGTCTTCAAATGTGGAATAGAAACCTGTAATACGAGCTTTAACTATTGGTGATCTAAAAATATAACTTGCATCAATGGTAGTTATTACCTCACTATTCAATTCGTTAATTAACTCATTGTTTTGTCTTGCATTTTCAAAAGTGTTTCTTATTGAAGGTGCTTTTGTTAAATATGCAGCATTAAAATCTATTAAATGTTTACCACTTAATTTATAAGTACCACCTGCCTTTAAACCGAAGTTTGAAAATTCGGCTTTTTCACTTTTACCAAATGAATTATCTGCGAAGTATCCGTTTTGATACAATCCGTTTCTTTGGTAATCTGTCCTAGAAACATTAGCCGCAACATAAAAGTCAATTTTATTGTATTTAAACTGAGCTTGTGCAAAAGCACTTATTACGTTAGCGTCTATTTCATAATTATATTTATATCTATCACCTTCTCCGGCAATTCGGTTTGGATTTCTAATATCGGACTGTGCTAAATTACTTAGGTTTTGATTTGGATCTGTTTCCTCAGCAAAGAAGTCTACATCTAAATATCCGTTTGCACCAAATAAGTCTTTTATAGAAGCAAAGTTTTCACTTTTTAAGCTTCTATAATTTACAGCACCATTAAGTTTTATGTTTTCCGCTAATTCAGCATCTAATAATATATTTGCCGTGAATTGTTGATCGTCAATTCTGTCCTCTTGCAATGCATAAATTGCATTATAACCGTTGGCGGTAGAGCTAACGTTCGCGGAATAGACATCTAACCAATTAAACTGACCATTATTAATAAATTCTTGTTGTGCTAAATAGGCCTGTTCATAATCATAAGCCGTAGGAGCATCATCTGTGTTTAGGAAGTAACTTGGTAGTCTCTGATAATATGTTGGATCAGTATTTCGTGCACCACCAATGTAAGTATCTTCACCATTAAACTCAACAAGCCTTGTTCCACCATTGTCTATCCTCGTGTTTCCAATTCGTCCAAATTGGTATGCAATATTGGTGTTTAACTTAACCTTGGACGATACATCCCAAAAGTGATTTAGCATCAATATTGGCTCGTTAATTTCTCTCATTCGAGAATTGCGTTGCTCACCGTTTAAATCTCCCCAAAATGGATTGTATTGGCGTCCTTTTAAATTGTAAACTTCTTCAGTTATTGCAGTTGAACGTCCACGTCTATTTTTTGCATAAATACCTGTAAAGTTTAAACTATGCTTGTCATTAATTTGTTTTTCTACTGCAACAAAGAATGAATTGGCATCATACAATGTGCCATCTATATAACCATTCTCTCCAAATCTTCTAGATCCAAGAACTGAGTATGACCATCCGCCTTCTAATAAACCAGAGCTATAACTTGCCATTACTCTTCCCTGATAACTTCTATTTGCTGAAGCATAAGAAATACGACCGCCTCTTCTGTATTTAGAAGCACGCATAATAATATTATTTGTACCTGCTAAATCTCCAAAAGTATAGTCGTTTGCAGAAATACCCATTGAGAATTCTTGGTTACGCTGTACATCATTTAATCCTCCCCAATTTCCCCATTGTGGTCTTCCGTTAAACTGCTTGTTCATTTCAACACCATTGATAAGTACTTTACCATTGGCATTATCTAAACCACGTGGTCTAAAAAATGTTGCACTGAAATCAAAAGCAGCCGCATTTAGAAACACATCCCTAGAGGCTTGTAATAAACCTGAGATGTTGTCGGTTAATCCATCATCTTCACTATTTAAATTATCATCTGAAATTGAAATAATGAATAGATCCTTTTTGTCACTCGCATCAAAATCTAAAGTCATACCGCTAATGTCTACGGTTTGCCCTTCATTTACAATGATCGGGTAACGTTTTGTAAGGTAGCCTATTTTTTCAACCTTTAAAACTTGTTCGCCAAGGGGAACATTTTCAGTAAAACTGAATTCACCTTTAGCATCTGTTTTAGTTGTTTGTCCGGTCTCTTCAATAGAAATCGTTACATCAGGAATAGGTTCTCCTGTAGTTCCATCTAGAACACTTCCCTTTACAATAGTTTGTTGCGAAAAACTTGAAAATGTAAAGGCAATTCCAAACAGAAATAGTAAAAAACTTTTTTTCATGCCTAATTTTAAATTGATTGTTATGTTAGATTAAATTATAGCTATTTAAGGCGTCCAAATGTACTATATTTATAATTATTATATAATTTTGGCAGGCAATTTGTATACGATATAACAATAAGTTAATACAACCCTATGAAATTACTAAAAACGCTTCTACTTTTAATTGTTTTCTCAAGCTTTTTTAATGTAAATGCACAAGATGAAAAACGCTTTAAAATTCATACTGTCGCTTTTTACAATTTAGAAAACTTGTTTGATACAATTAATGATCCACTAAAGTATGATGAAGCCAGTCCTATAATGGAACTTAAGGCCAATCGTTCTGAAATTTACAAGAAGAAAGTTAAGAACATGGCTCGCGTTATTTCTAATATTGGAACTGATATGGCAAACAACTCTCCAGCTGTAATTGGAGTATGCGAGATTGAAAACCGTAAGGTTTTAGAAGATTTAGTTAATGACCCACTTTTACTTTCTAAAGATTACGGTATAATCCATTTTGATGGACCAGATAGGAGAAGTATAGATGTTGCATTATTGTACCAGAAGGCATTATTTCAACCGGTAGAATCAAGTTCTCATGAATTATTAATTTATGATGACTTAACTAGAAAACGTGTATTTACAAGAGATCAGCTTTTAGTGAGTGGCAAGTTAGATGGTGACTTAATTCACATCATCGTAAATCACTGGCCATCAAGAAGTGGTGGTGAGGCAAGAAGTAGGTCTAAAAGAGTTGGTGCAGCCAAACTGAACAAACGAATTATTGATTCGTTACAGTCCATAGATCCTTATGCTAAAATTTTAACTATGGGTGATCTTAATGACGACCCAACTAATGAAAGCGTAAAAAAAGTTTTAAAAGCAAAAAAAGACAAGAAAAAGGTACCATTAAAAGGTATCTATAATCCATTTGAGAAAATGTTTACTGAAAAGGGATATGGTACTACAGCATACAGAGATGCTTGGAGTTTATTTGATCAAATAATGGTTACAAAACCTCTTATTGAAACTGATTATACCTCTTATCGTTTTTGGAAAGCAGGTATTTATAATAAATCTTATTTATCTAATAAAAGAGGCCGATGGGAAGGATATCCTTTTAGAAGTTTTGCCGACGGAGGTTTCACCGATGGATTTAGTGATCACTTTCCGGTTTATGTTTATCTCATTAAAGAAGCGGAATAACATTATTTATATGAACAAAAAAGCATCTCAACTAGAGATGCTTTTTTGTTTAACTGAACCAAAGGTTCCATGGTATTTTAGCTAGCACCAGTATTAATGCTAATGTGTAAAATATAGCTAGCATTTTAAATTTTGGTTTAGACACTAATTTCTTCTTGTGTTTTGAATAACCAATTGTAACAAGAGCCACTGCAATAATCATAGTAGTTGGGTGCTCAACTATTAGATTTCTTAAATCTGAATTTTTCATTACTTCACCCATGCCACCAACTTGTTCAATAGTTGAAAAGTAATCCTTCATGAAAAATAGTACAATGCCAATCAACAATTGTATGTGCATTGTAATTAAAGTAAAAAGCGAAATCCTAAAGTCTTTGGCATCAAATTCTTTATTGCCAAAAAACTTGAACAATGCATTAAAAGTTGCAATTATTAGCACAAATAATACTAAATAGGCCCAATATGAATGTATAAACTGAACGGTTTCCATAAATTTTTTTAGTTCGATTGACTACAAAAATAAGGATTTGAGAAGTAATCGTTTTAATCTGCAACCGTTATTTTATGCTTTAACTCATTACCTAATTCATCTACAACAGTTAAGGTATGCTCACCTGGATTTGGTAAAATTGCCATATAATGAATTTCCTTTGTGCTACCAACATAAACATTATCTACATACCAAAAGAGTTCTAGTTCTGGTTTTGAATGAGCTACTTTTAAAACAAGGTCATTCGTCTTGCCATTAAAGTCTTTTGGTAGAAAAACGGTGGACTGCTGGTTAGGATAAATAAACTCCATTGAAATATCAGAGTCGCTAAGACAACCTTCTCTAAAGGGTGGAATTGGTTTATAAAACGGATTCTTATTCTTGTAATAAAAAGCCTGCAATGGCGGTAATACAAACCAAGGTTTGTTTTTAATATTTTCTATAGGCTCACATGAAGAATTAACCTGGTATTTTTCTTTTGTATCAACATGAACTAACCTGTGATGCGGGCAAGGTTTGGTTTTTTTACCACTTATTTGGATGTATCTTAACTCGGTTTCTTCGCAAATTGACGATGCTCTGTAACCACTTTTATTACAAATTTTCACTTCCAACATTTCATCAAACGGTTTAGTGAACCACTCACTTTTAGGCAGAATATCAAATACATCAAATAATATTGGAGCCGCAGTTTGTACACCTACTAATCCTGGTCTACCTTCACCATCTGCATTACCAACCCAAACACCTACGACATAGTCTTTTGTGGTGCCAATTGCCCACGCATCCCTAAATCCAAAACTTGTGCCTGTTTTCCATGCTATTTCTTGTGATGAGTCATAAATCTCCCAACTTTCATCTTCCTCGGGACGGTTAACCTGTTTCATGCTTTCATAAGTCAGATATATAGAAGCAGCATCAAAAATTGATTTTTCATTTTGCAACTGACCAAAATCAACAGCTTTGTTTTTTACATAAATAGGTTCGCAAAATTCGTTTGAGAAATACTGGCTAGAATTATTATTAAAATGGTTTAGGGTTGAAGACATAGATGCGTATTTGCTACATAAATCCCATAGGTTGCTTTCAGCTCCTCCTAGAATCAAGGATAACCCATAATGATTAGTATTATATTTTAAGTCTTTTAGATTAAGTTGTTTGAGATAATGATAAAACCTATCTAGACCAAAATCTTGTAACATTCTAACTGCTGGAACGTTCAAGGACCTCGATAAAGCTTCGTTTGCTGGTACTGCACCATCATACGATTTATTGAAATTTTCTGGCTGATAACTACCAAATTGAGTAGGAACGTCAGCAACTAATGTATGAGGTAATAAATCACCAGCATCTAACATAGAGGCATATAGAAATGGTTTTAAAATACTACCAGTACTTCTAGGTTTATTTATAATGTCAACATAGTTTTGATGTGCTTTATCTGTTGGCGAGTTACCTACATAAGTCAATACTTCACGAGAATTTACATCTAAAATTAAAACAGAAATATTATGGATTTCATTTTGTCTTAATCTATTGTAGTGTTGCCTTACAATACCATTAGTTTGAGACTGAAAGCCCAAATTAATTGTGCTTTTTGCACGTTTACCTTTATGTTCATTAACTGTTTTTTGCAAGAGATGAGGTGTTATTTGTGGTAATGGATAAGGCTTTATAGGCAACTCTTCTTCAATAGAAAGCTCATAGGTAAGTTTATCAATTGTACCATTTTCAAATAGTTTCTTTAGCAAGCGATTTCTTTTTTCAAATAATCTTTTCTGGTTTTTGCCAGGATAGATTAAACTTGGAGCATTTGGTAACACGGCTAAAGTTGAGCTTTCAGCCCAAGATAAATTTGATACATCACGATTAAAATATCGCCATGATGCGGCTTCAATACCAACCACATTACCTCCAAATGGCGCATTACTGGCATAAAGATTTAATATGTAATCCTTGGAATATCTAAACTCCAAACGTGTTGCCAGAATCAACTCTTTTAATTTCTCAAAATAACTTCTTGGTTGTCCTTTTCGAGAAAGTCTAATAACTTGTTGTGTTATTGTACTTCCACCTCGTTTAACTGACCCAGAGCTTAAATTTTGTTTAAGCGCTTTTAAAATTGAAATAGGATTAAAACCCGGGTGCTTATAAAAGTATTCATCTTCAAAAAGTAGAATACAAGTTTTAAATTTTAGTGGAATACTATCATTTGATGGAAATCTCCATTGGCCATCATCTGCAATTCGTGCTCCTAAAAGTTCATTAGTTCTACTAGTTAAAACGGTAGCTGTTGGGTCTTTAAATAATTGTTGAGGCAAACAGAAATAATAGGCAATAAGCATGAGTAAAATGACTGTAGATTTCACTTTATTTTGTCTTATATATCTCAAAAACCTATACATATACTATACAAACGAAGGAATTAGGATCATCTTAACGATAAGTTTCTTGCAATAGCTAAATTCTCTTTTATATTTAAACGTGCAAAAGTCCAGTCTAGATCTTAAAGTACTTATAATTTTTTGTTTTTCTTTTCTAACAAGAGAAGCATTTGCGCAATTAAGTTTTTGCCAAGGTAATTCTGGTGACCCAATATTTGAAGAAACTTTTGGTACGGGAGTTACAAATGGACCTCCATTACCAGCTGGCACGACCACATATGGTTATTGGGGACAAAGTAACCCGCAAGATGGACAATATACAATTGCGAATAGTACCTTTTTATTTGGGTGGAATTTACCTAGTGATCACACTCCAGGTGACACCAATGGAAAAGCACTAATAGTTAATGCTAGTTTTACAGCAGGAGAATTTTACAAAACTCCTATTGCTGGTCTTTGCGAAAACACAACTTATGAATTTTCTTCATGGTTAATAAATATCCTACCATTGTCGGGCTGTGGTGGATCTGGTATTCCTGTTAATGTTAGGTTTGAGATTTGGGATGATACCGATACAAGTTTATTAGCTAGTGGAGATACTGGAAATATTTTTAGTCAAGTAACTCCAACATGGGAGCAATATGGACTAGTTTTTCAAACTTTACCTGGTCAAACAGCTGTGATATTAAAAATGATAAATAACGGTGTAGGTGGATGTGGTAATGACTTGGCTATTGATGACATTGTTTTTAAGAGTTGTGGTGATTCAATAATCGTTGAGGACACCACAACAGATAATTCTATTTCAATTTGTAGCACACAGACTCCATTTTCTCAATCGATTACTGCCATACCAGACAATGTTGTGTTTAGTTCTCATTTTTATCAGTGGCAATCAAGTACTGATGGAGTTAATTGGATAGATTTAGTAGGAGAAACTTCAGCTGTTCTAAACATTACCGGTTTAACAACGACAACATTTTATAGAGCTAAGGTGGCAGAATTCGCAGCCAATTTATCAAATTCTGATTGTATTACTTTTTCAGATGTTTATGAGATTAATGTTACTCAAGCACCAGCTCAACCTTCTATTGCGTGTTGGGAAACGGCAACTTTTGATGACAATATATGTGATTGGGTAATTACTGGGTCTCAACCAGTTCAGCCTAGTATTGAATGTTGGGAGACCGCAACTTTCAATAACTTAACTTGTTCTTGGGATGTAAGTGGGACACAACCTGTACAGCCTAGTCTAGAATGCTGGGAGACAGCATCATTCAATAATATTACATGTTCTTGGGATGTCACAGGTACTCAACCTCCACAACCAGCAATTGAATGTTGGGAAACAGCATCGTTTAATAACACAACATGTTCTTGGGATGTCACAGGCACGCAGCCAGCACCACCGACTAATTTAGAATGTTGGGAAACCGCAACATTTAATGATAATACTTGTTCTTGGGAAGTCACAGGGGCACAACCTCCTCAACCAAATCTTCAATGTTGGGAAACAGCCTCATTTAATGATATAACATGCTCTTGGGAAGTTACAGGGACACAACCAGCATCACCAAGCAACTTAGAATGCTGGGAAACTGCAACTTTTAACACTGTAATATGTGACTGGGAAGTTACAGGTAACCAACCTAATCAACCTGTGTTGGAGTGTTGGGAAACGGCATCGTTTAATTTTGCTGATTGTTCTTGGGAGGTTTCTGGTAATCAACCAGATGCACCAACAAATTTAGAGTGTTGGGAGGTAGCTATATTTAATGATACAACATGTGCTTGGGAAGTTTTTGGGAATGAACCAGTTGAACCATCGGATCTACTTTGTTGGCAAAGTACATTTTTTAATGAAGATCTTTGCGAATGGGAAATTATTGGGGATCAACCTTTAGTACTGAGAGAGGAATTTCTATTTCTGTGTGAAGGAGAAACAATTGATTTAGAGGCAATCTCAGAAATCGACAACCCATCTTATGAATGGGATAGTGGAGAAGACACTTTTTCTATTACCGTGAACAGTGGTGGTACTTATGTTGTTGAGGTGACTGATAACTGTTTCACAGAAATAATCACATTTAACGTTGCTGAAATTGAAACACCAATAATAGAAAGTGTTGTTTCAGATGGAAGCTCACTAATTATTAATCTTCAAAATCCTGGGCAATACGTGTACTCATTAGATGGTGAAGATTATCAGATTAGCAATGTATTTAGTGCTGTTGAAAGTGGATTATATACGGTTTATGTGAAATCAAACATATGTGAAGTAGTTGTTACTGCTGAACATATTCATTTTTACATTCAGAAATTCATTACACCTAATGGCGATGGCAAAAATGACACTTTTAATTTTAACCTCGCACCTTACTATAATTCTACGGAAGTATATATCTTTAATAGGTTTGGTAAATTACTATTCTCCGCAAAGAATAATAATGTTAATTGGGATGGAACTTTCATTGGTAATAAATTGCCAAGCTCTGATTATTGGTATAGAATAGTGATAGACAACCAAGAATTTAAAGGGCATTTTACATTAAAGAGGTAAGAACTTTATTTGTTAAAATCATATTCCCTTTCAACTCTACATATCCTAACATTATACCAGCTGTACCACTTCTCCTTTCCAAATTTTTGGGCAAATTGGTGTTCTGAATTTAGCTTCCAATTTTTAATATCGTCTAAACTCTCCCAATAACTTACTGTAATACCTAATTCGTTTCTTGCACTATCAATTCCAAGAAATCCCTTTTGTGATTTTGCTAAGGATTCCATTTTTTTGGCCATTTCATAATAGCCTTCGATGCTGTCGTTGTTCGTAGAAGTAAATATTACAGCAAAATATGGTTTAAATTTGTTCATTGTTAACAACCCATTGGGATTCTAAATTCAATGACTTTTTCTATTATATTATCATCAGAATCCGTAATTAATATCTTTAAAAATATTCTACTTGTAGAAACAGAAATTGGATAATCTTTAATTGATTTAGCATCTTTTAAATGTTTAACCCAGTCTGAACCACAATAGTCCAAAATTTCTTGTTTTAACTCTTCCATAGAAACATTAATAAACTTTGTCCAGTCTTCTTCATTGTATTTCAAGGTTTTATATGTGCCTCGATTAATTTGTTCAATTGGTTCCCAGTTAGAATAATAATGTTTCCATTCGGTAAGATCGCAATGTGGTCCTTCATTGGTAATTGAAATACTGTTTTCAAATTGCTGAAAGATACTTACTCTTTTGTAATTTTTATTCTTAAGCAACAGGGTTTTACCTTCAGGAGAATCTCCAAGTTCTACATCTACTGACACCGTATCTGAGTCAAAAAAAGACTTTACTTTAAACTCATCCGTGCTTTTCAAGTCTTTTATTTTAATATTTAATCCTTTAAAATCTGCTTCAATGCTTTTAGTCAATTCTTTAGCTAAATAACCATCAAAGACATATCCATATTTAGTCCTAGTTTTAATTTTCACCCAATTTCCTGATACAGTTTTGCCGTTGTCTAGAATAACTAGTTTTTCACCTGTATTTTCGGAAATTTCAATGGATTCTCCGTACTTAAGTCGACCAATTTTTTCTGAGTTTACATCTGGTTTTTCTCTAATTGATAATCCATTGTCCGCAATAACATAAGCTTGCTCTTGTGCATTTAAAAGTGAAACATTAACAAGTAATACAAGCGCTAAAATTTGTTTAAAAAAGTTCATAATTTCTAATTTTTGTGTTGAACATTATTAGCGGTTTTGTTCTGGATTTATTTAGTTTATGAAATTTGTTTATTTATCAATTGTAACCCATTGGCCTTTATTTCTAACGAGATAATCATTATCATACATGGCTTCAGCTTGCGTTCCTGGTAAGTAGTAGCGACCGAGATAAGAGGCGTTTAACATTATATTAAATGTCATGGTGCCATATTTACCTTTCCGATCCATGTCAAAGTAAAAATTCACTCTATCATCTTTTATGTCTGTGTATCTTGCCTGACTAAGCGTTGTATCGCCAAAGTCTGTAAATCTTGTATTAACGATATCCCAACCAGAAGGAAATATTTGTGTTAATGCAACATCCTTTACTTTGCTACTTGTTTGATTTGTTATGCTAATTGTAGCAACAAAGTCTTGACCTTGCTGAAGTTTTCTAACATCAATTTTATTTCCATTTAAATCTTTATAAACCGTTGAAATTGAAAAACCACGTTGTTCAGCAATTTCTTCTCCAAGTTTTAATTTGCCAGAGTTAATAATCCTTGCATATATGACATTTTCCTTAGTGTTATTTATGCTAATACGGTTTTCGCCATCTACAATTGGTATATTTCGTTGTGCAACACCACTTTTGGCAGATATAGTTTCTGATTTACCATTGATTGTATAGGAAAGATTAAATTCTTTACCACCATTTTCCTTTATCATTTTACCCATGGCTAATAAACTATATGACGTTGTTTGGGTACTCATCCAATCTTTACTAGAAAGTGATTTTGCAATTTGTTTGGCTATATCATTTTTTTTAGAATTGTCTGTCAATAACATGGCTTCTAATGCCATTGCTCTATTTCTGTGTACAGAACCATAAGTGTAATAATTGTCTTTACTACTTTCAAAGTCTATGTTTGCTTCATTAGAAATACTTTCACTAGCTTCCTTTTGGCCAGCTAATGCATATGCAGCAGCTAAACGCCATTTAGCATCATTAGATAGGTCTTCAAATTCTCTCAGTCGATTCATCGATGCTAAGTCTGGACTACCCGCTAATGCTAAGGTATATAGTCGGTATGCTTGAGCTAAATCATTATTATACCTGTAACTTGGCCTCCAATTTCTAGATGCTTGTTTTTGATAGGCGATCCAATTACTTTTAAAAGTTAAGGGCAAAATGAATCCTTTGTTTTCTGCCTCAATCATAAAATGACCTGCATAACTTGTGCCCCAATCATTAGCAGAATTTTCACCAATCCAGTAGCTCATTCCACCACTTGGTTGTTGAAATTGACCTAATCTTTTTATACCGTTTTCTATATTATTTTGAACTTGTCTTCTCTTTTGGTCCGTTAAGTCAAAAATATCTGTTAGGTATAATTGAGGAAAAACACTAGATGTCGTCTGTTCTACACAGCCATGAGGATACCTAATGAGATAATTAAGACGCTTGGTAAAATCCATTGGTGGTAGTGTAGAGAATTCTACTGTAGCTGAATTTGTTCTGGGAACACCAAAAGTTTCAAATTTAATTTCAGTTGTGCCAATTCCTTTTAATTCTCTATCTACTAAACGGGATGTATATGGATTAGGGTTTTCTACATCAATTTCTACTTTATAAGTTGATTTTTCACCATTACCCGAAGCAATAACTTCTATAATATTAATCCCTTTGGCTTGAGTAACATCTAGCTCAAAATAGGCCATCTTTTCATCAGGCTTAGCGAAATTTAGAGTTTGGGTTTTATTACCTTTTATAGTAATGCCATCACTTAATTTTAGCTGAAGGTTTACAGTTTTAACTTTACTTTCCATTGCAAAAACAGTAACTGGAAGGGTAACTTTTTCGCCAGGACTTAATTTACGAGGAAGGGTTGCCAATACCATTAATGGCTTTTTAACTTTCACAGATTTTTCTGCACTACCATAAGCTTCTGAATTATTATTACCAGCAATTACCATTGCACGTACCGAACCTACATAATTTGGCATTTCGAGTTTATGTATTTTGGTTTTTCCTGCATCCAATAAAAAAGGACCTAAATAAGTAACTACAGGCTTAAAACGATTTGCTTTTTTGTTTTTGCCTTTTGTAGCACTACCATCACCTCCTATGGCAAACACTTGATCAATACTCCCAGAATATGCTCCAATAACATCATCAAAAATATCCCAAGTTTTCACCCCTAATGCCTCTCTAGAATAAAACCTATTCCAAGCATTAGGTGTTTTAAATCTAGTTAAATCAAGTAAGCCATCTTCTACCACAGCAATAGTATATGTCATGGCCTTGTTGTTTTTTTCAGAAACCTTTATCTCATAATTTTGTTCAGGTTTAATAACATTTGGCATGTTGATTTGAGGTTCCAATCTTGTTTCAGGATTTTCAACCATCATCGGGATTACACCGTATAGCCTAATAGGTAAGTCGTTAGAAGTAATAGCATGTGGTTGTAATAAAGAAATATTCACAAAAATATTTGGTGCCATTTCAGATGTTACCGGAATATCAATTGTGGTTTCACCTGGTTTTGTTTCTACCCATTGATGACTAATAACTTTAGTTCCATTTTCAATACTTATAAGTGCTCTACCCTCTGAACCAGAAGGAAAAGTAAGCTTTGCAATTTCACCAACATTGTAGTTCTTTTTGTCTGTTGAGAAGACCAACATTTTGGCGGCTTCTTTATCTGTTGAAGTAGAATTAGACCACCAGTTTTTATAAAAATATGCTGTTCTACCAGTTGCATGACCACTTGCAGGATCTAATATCCTTATAAGATATCTCCCTCTTTCATTTTCAGGGATTTTAAGTTTGAAACTGCCCTTACCTTTTTCATCAGTACTAATTTTAAACTCTTGAACAGGTCTATGGTAACTACTTGAAGCATAACTTGATAAATTATCATAAGAAGAATTCCACCACCATCGCCATTCTATTTTATAAACCTTAACTTCAAGATTGTTTCTAGATATTCCCTTTCCGTCAGCACTTACTGTTGCAACGTCAAAGGTGTGGTTTTCATCAGTAAAATAGGAGCCATAATAATTACCTTTTGGAGATTTTAAACCAACAAATGTTTCATAAGGTGCATATGGCATAGTAAATGCATCAAGAGAAAAATCACCACCATTTTCAAATGCTCTAACCAAAAATTGTGCATTTAACATGCCGGGAGCATTATTGCCAAGATTCAATTCTGTATCAATAGAAGCATTTCCTTCACTATCCAAATTACCTTCAAAAATGTTAGACTCTTCAGTATTGAAATTTCGTGTTGGGTCATTGAATATATAATTATTGAATCCTTTAAAAGCAGTGTTGGTACTGGTGAACTTGCCATTAATTTCAGCTTTTATATTTTTTGCTGGTGCGCCATGTAACCACGTTACATTCAACGTACCGTTTAATGGGTCTTCTTTTGATAAAATGTCATTCTCAAAGTCAACCTTTATTTTTAATCGATTAGGTTTAACAGTTTCAATTTTTAATACTTTAGAAAATGATGCGCCTCCAACTGAAATTTTTGCATTGTAGTTACCGGTTTTATAATCTGATGAGGTTGGCACCTTGAAATCGTAGAAATTATTGAGATTATCTTTTGACACTTTTCTGTAAACGAGTTTACCAACAGGGTCAGTTATCTCCAATTTTATAGGATGCCTTTTAGGTAATTTATTAGCCTTATCATTTAATATAAATGTTAGGAAAAGACTATCTCCTGGCCTCCAAACACCACGCTCTCCATATATGTATCCTTTTAAGCCACGCTGTAATTTATTTCCAGAGACATCAAATTTGCTTAGTGATAGTGAATTACCATCAAAAAGTTTGATATAACTTGTGCTATTTCCTTTTGATATTACAGCAAATGAGGCACGTTTTTTTGCTTCTATTTTCGTAATACCTTCACTGTTAGTCTGGCCCTCAACCAATTTTTGCTGTTGATAGTTATAAAGGGTAATATTTGCATTTGAAACAGGGTTTGTATTTAAAATATTGGTTACAGCAAAGAAGTAATTATTATCATTCCCTTGTTTGGCAATTACACCTAAGTCAGACCCAATAAGGTTTAAGGCAATAGAACGATTTTGATAATTAAAGTAAGAATCCGTACAAGGATTTTCCCTGTCTCGCCATCTATAATTAGAATTTCTGTAATTATAGTTTAGGTTATCCCAGTATTGCTCTTCAAGCAATTCCTCTTCTTCTGGTGTTAACTCTTGTGAGGTATAAACGTCCTCTTCATAATAGTCGTCATAATAATCGTCCTCATCAATTTCTGTTGTTTCTGAACTTGAAGTACAATCGTATAAAGAATAACTACGTTTAAAGCTGAGCTCAACTCTATAAATAGCACCAGGATCTGTTTGAAAATAGTTTGCTAGATCTAGGCTATAAGCCTTCCATTTTCCAGTGCTTTGTGCTTCATCTTGAATAAGTGTGATTGTTTCTTTGGCAATTCTACGACCAACTTGTTTTATAGAGTTTTCATAGTTGCTGTTCATATTATTTTCTTGAAGAAATTGCAGTACATTATCTTCAAAAATCTTTATAACCCTTACATCAATTTTACTTAGATTAACAGCTTCAAAATTTATTTTTAAATCTTTGGAATTAGGTAAAATGGAACCATTGCTAATAAGCCTTACTTGTGGTTTGAGTTCTTCAAAAGTTAATTGCCTTGAAAATGGATTCTTTAATTTAAAATCATCTGTATTTTTTATACCAGTAAATACATCAACTTGAATGTCGCCAACTAATTTTGTGTTGGGATATACTTTTAAAACGTTACCATTTACAACATACTTCGGGTTTTGAACACCTTGAATGTTTACTAATCCAGCAAAATTTTGTTGTCGTTTTAAAGGATCAGAAAAGTTAATTGACAAATATTGTTCAGGATTTTGAACAACTTCGGTTTCAACTACCGTAAAATTGTTTTTACCCGGAATGAGAATAGTGTTTCCCCCTTTGTTCTCAGCTTTAATTGCTTTACCATTCCATGAAACTGAAAGCTCACTGTCTTCAATGTTACGCTTAATGCTGTCAATCCTAAATTCAAAATATTTTGAGTACTCATCAATTTCATTCCAAATAAGTTTTAACTCATTTTTACTTTGAGAAACCTTTACCAAAGTTTTAGCATCATTTAATGAAATAACATCGGCAGACCTTATTTGACCAAGAATGTATTGCCATTCTTTACTATAAGATTGAAGGTTATTGGTAATTATATTGAAACTTGGTGTTATGGTTTTGAATTGAAAGGTATAGTCTTCAAACTCTTTTGGAATAGTATTATAAATCTTGGCAAGTTTTACCTTGACTGTATACTCTGTAGATGGTTCTAATGGTTCATCTGGTGTAAATATTATTGTATGATTATTTAAAGCTTGAAGTTTTCCTTGTACATAAGGTTGAAGCTCAATTAAATCAGTGTCTATCTCTTCATTAGTTTTCCATCCATCAACAGCTTCGGTTAGGCTTATTTTAACCGGTTCAATAACACTAACCAAACCTGATGTAGTATAACTTATATAATCCCTAAACTTAAATATATTATCGGTTTCTACGGGCTTTTTTTTGCACGAAATTGCTAGAGTCAAGAGGACTACAAAAGCGAAATACTTTTTGATCTGCATAGGGTTGATGGATTTAGAATGAAACTTCGACTTAAAAAGAGAGGTAGGTACTTTCTTGTTAATTAAGTACGCCTTGTTTTGAGCTTTTAGATTTTAAGCCGTTGTTAAATTGTTCTTAAAGTTAATTAACCCTTTACCTTAATCAAAGGAGTTTTATTGAGTAAAATAAAAATAAATGACTATTCATTTTCATAAATACCAATAGAAAGTTCACCTTTATCATTCATTTGAGCTCGGTACATACCTGCAGTATTAAACTCTGCCACCATATTACCGTTTTTGTCAAGAGCAACAATTCCTCCATCACCTCCAAGATTTTTAACTTTATCTAATACAATTTTCGCCGCTTCTTGGAGACTAAGACTTTTATATTCCATTAATGCAGAAATATCGTGTGCGACCTGTGCTCGAATAAAGTATTCTCCCCAACCAGTACTAGATACACCACAGGTTGCATTATTAGCGTAAGTTCCAGAACCTATAATAGGCGCATCTCCAATTCTACCATAGCGTTTGTTTGTCATTCCTCCAGTTGAAGTGCCTGCAGCAATATTTCCATTTTTGTCTAGTGCCACACATCCAACTGTACCAAATTTAGAATTCTTTATGTCCTCATCATAAAAATTAATAAACGCAGATTCCATATCTATATTTTCTTCTTTTTTGGCTTGCTTTTCTTTCACTCTATTAAGCCCTTTAAATCGTCTTTCTGTATAGAAATATTCAGGTTCAACAATAGTTAATCCTTGTTCTTTGGCAAATATTTCTGCGCCTTCCCCTGAAAGCATTACATGATCTGATTTTTCCATTACAGCTCTTGCTAGGTTAATAGGATTCCTAACGGTTTTTGTACCGGCTGATGCGCCTGCGTTTAAGTTGCTACCATCCATAATAGAAGCATCCAATTCGTTGGTTTCGGCATTTGTAAAAACAGCACCTTTACCTGCATTAAATAAAGGAGAATCTTCCATGACATTGATTGTTTTTTCTACAGCATCTAAACTACTACCTCCATTTTGTAGAATATCGTGACCAACTCTAATAGCCTTCTCTAGTATGGCCCTATATTCAGCTTCACGTTCAGGTGTCATATTCTTTTTCAAAATAGTGCCAGCACCTCCATGAATTATTATGGCAAATCCTGCCTTTTCACTATTGTTTGCAAGTGAAAGATTACTATTATTTATTGGTTCGTTTTTACAATTAAAAAAGACAATTAATGTAAGGAAATAAAGAATATATTTTTTCATGTTTTGAATTGGTTTTTCTAGTGCAATAAAGTTACATTTTTAAGTGGTTTGCTTCAAGTAAAACTGACAATTTATTAGTAACTTCGCGTTAAAATTTAATAATTCACAAAAACTAAGTCAATATGGAAGCAGTTGCTACCAATTTCGGAATAAATGATGCTTTAAAACAATTAGGTGTTAAAGCCATAAATGAAGGAACTTCAACAGGGTCTAACAATTTCTCAAATGGGCCATTAATAGAGTCCTATTCTCCAGTGGATGGAGCATTAATTGCTTCTGTAAAATCAACAACAAAAGAGGATTATGAGAAGGCCATGACTTCAGCCACAAAGGCTTTTAAATCTTGGCGATTAATGCCTGCACCACAGCGTGGTGAAATTGTACGGCAGTTTGGTGAAAAACTTAGAGAAAAAAAGGAGGCTTTAGGAAAGCTTGTATCTTATGAAATGGGTAAATCTTACCAAGAAGGATTAGGTGAGGTGCAGGAGATGATTGACATCTGTGATTTTGCCGTTGGATTGTCTAGACAGTTGCATGGGCTGACAATGCATTCAGAAAGACCTGGTCATAGAATGTATGAGCAATATCATCCATTAGGTATTGTTGGGATAATTTCTGCGTTTAATTTCCCAGTTGCTGTATGGTCATGGAATACAGCACTAGCATGGATCTGTGGCGATGTTTGTATTTGGAAACCAAGCGAAAAAACACCAATTTGTGGTATAGCCTGCCAAAATATAATAGCTGAAGTTTTAAAGGACAATGATTTGCCTGAAGGTATTTCTTGTTTAATCAATGGAGACTATAAGGTAGGTGAAATGATGACTAAAGATACACGTGTACCTTTAGTTTCTGCAACCGGTTCAACTCGAATGGGTAAAATTGTTGCAAAGAAAGTTGCTGGTAGATTAGGGAAATCATTATTAGAATTAGGAGGGAATAATGCTATCATTGTAACTCCAGATGCAGATATTAAGATGACTGTTATTGGTGCTGTTTTTGGAGCTGTTGGTACTTGTGGTCAACGCTGTACTAGTACTCGTCGCTTAATTATTCATGAATCTATATATGAACAGGTAAAGAATGCAGTTGCAGATGCATATAAACAATTACGAATTGGCAATCCATTAGATGAAAATAATCATGTTGGACCTTTGATTGACACTGATGCGGTAGAAATGTATAAACACGCTTTAGAAAAGGTGATTGACGAAGGTGGAAAAGTTGTTGTTGAAGGTGGCGTTTTATCGGGTGAAGGTTATGAATCTGGATGTTATGTAAAACCTGCAATTGCAGAAGCTCAAAATGATTTTGAAATTGTTCAACATGAAACATTTGCACCTGTTTTATATCTATTAAAATATACTGGTGATGTTGAAAACGCTATTGATATTCAAAATGGTGTTGCTCAGGGATTATCATCCGCAATTATGACTAATAATTTGAGAGAGGCTGAGCGTTTCTTGTCACATGCTGGTTCTGACTGTGGTATAGCCAATGTAAATATTGGTACTTCTGGCGCTGAAATTGGCGGAGCTTTTGGAGGAGAAAAGGAAACTGGTGGTGGCCGAGAGTCTGGCTCTGACGCTTGGAAGATCTACATGAGAAGACAGACTAATACAATAAACTATACCACAGAGCTACCACTTGCTCAAGGTATTAAGTTTGATTTATAGTATTTCTATTAAAAATTAAGTTACAAAGTCACATCCAAGGATGTGACTTTTTTATTGATATTGCCTCTTAAATATAAAGGTAACAGAGAGTTCTGTTAATTTTTGTATTTTAAACTATTGATACATAAATTGGTCATATTAATATGAAACAAAGACACGTACTTCATTTATATTGGCGAGCAGGTTTTGGATTAAAACCTAAAGAACTGCTTGAACTGTCTGAGCTAAGTAAGGAAAAGGTGGTTGGTAATTTGTTTAAAGAATCACAATCCGTAGTCCCATTAGAAAAAGACCTTTCATATTTAAAATCTTATCCGCAAAGTCTTTTAAAAAATAATAAGAGTAAGCGCAGAGAATTTGCAACTAGAAATAGAGAAGAAACGAAAATATTAAATACAATTTGGCTTAAGCGATTAGAAACAACACCTAGGGTATTAAGGGAGCGTATGACACTGTTTTGGGCCAATCATTTTGTATGCAAGGACGTAGCAACTAATCACATTTTAAAATATAATACCACATTAAGGACACATGCATTGGGTAATTTTGGGGATTTCGTAAAAGCAATTTCCAAGGAGGTATCAATGATTAAGTATTTAAACTTAAATCAAAACAAAAAAGATAGTCCAAATGAAAATTTCGCACGTGAACTATTAGAGCTATTCACTCTAGGTGAAGGGAATTATACTGAAAAGGATATTAAAGAGAGTGCTAGAGCATTTACAGGTTACCATTACAAATATGATGGGAGTTTCAGATATATAAAGGTGAGGCATGACAATGGGATAAAGAAATTTTTTGGAGAAGAAGGTAGATTTAATGGGGATGATATTATTGATATTATATTGAGTCAAAAGCAATGTGCAAGACATGTATGCGAAAAAATCTATGGTTACTTTGTTAATTCTGATATTAACCAGAATCATGTTGATAAAATGGTTGATGTTTTTTATGGCAACTATAATATCGAAAAACTTATGCGTTTCGTTTTTATGTCAGATTGGTTTTATGATGATGTAAATATTGGGACAAAGATAAAGTCACCAATTGACCTCATTGTTGGTATTCAGCGCACGGTTCCTGTCTATTTTACTAAAACCAACGAACTCTTTAGACTACAGAATTTATTAGATCAGTTTTTATTATTTCCGCCAAATGTTGCAGGATGGAAAGGTGGTAAGTATTGGATAACAACAAATAGTTTAATGTTGCGTATTAAATTACCTTCTATGATTTTAGAAAAAGAAAGTTATACCTACCAATATAGAGGCAATCTTAAAAACTTGAGAATAGTTTCTGTTAAGAATAAATATCAAGAAAAATTAACGGTATATGTTGATTGGAAGAGCTATAGAAAGAGTGTAAAAAAATTATCATTGAACACTCTTAAAGAGACATTAATATTATGCGATATAAATCGAGGTACAGAACGCTATATTTCCAGTTTCGGTAAACGACCAAGCAAAAAAAACTTAGTAAAATTAATGTCACTGCCTGAGTATCAAATGTGCTAGGCATAAACGAGATTAAGATGAAGAGAAGAAAATTTATTAAAAACAGTGCATTAGCAACGACCATGGCTTTTGTACCTAGCTTTTTAAAAGCTTTTGAAGGTGCGTTTCCAAATAAGTTTGGTCATAAAAATTTGGTTATAATACATCTTATGGGTGGAAATGATGGTTTAAACACTATTGTTCCTATAAACAATGATATTTACTATAATGCTCGTCCAAAAATCGCAATAAAAAAAAGTGATACCATTAAATTAAATTATGAAATAGGCTTTCATGAGAGTTTAGCCCCTTTAAAAAGATTATATGACGACGGATATTTGAGTATTATTAACAATGTTGGATATCCAAATCCGAGCCGTTCTCATTTTACTTCAACTGATATTTGGCATACTGCAAGTGATCACGAAAATATATTGGAGTCTGGTTGGATAGGCAGATATTTAGATAATTATGGAAGAAAGCCTTATAATGCTATTCAAATTGACGATGATTTAGCATTAGCCTTAAGAGGAGAAAGATTAAACGGTATTGCGACAAAGCAAGCCAAGCAACTTTATAGATCATTGCAAGAATCTGACTTCAATTCTATTTTATCTCATTATGACAATAGCCATTTAACAGAACATAATCTTGGATATTTGTATCAAACAATGATTGATGCAAAATCATCTGCGAGATACTTATATGAAAAGACATTAGATTCAAAACTTTCTGAGAGTTACCCTAAAAAATCAAGTCTGGCATCTCAGTTAAAAGTAGTTGGACAATTTATAAATTCTGGCATTGATACTAGCGTATATTACACCACATTAAACGGCTTTGATACACATGCTTTTCAGAACAATAAGCATGAGAATTTACTCAAGGTGTACGCAGAAGCTGTCGATGCTTTTGTTAAGGACTTAAAGCGGAACAACACTTTTAAAGATACCCTTATCCTTACATTTTCTGAATTTGGAAGACGTGTAGAACAAAATTACAGTGATGGTACAGACCATGGTGCAGCAAACAATATTTTTGTAATTGGTGAAAATCTAAAACGTGCGGGTTTTTATAATCAATTAGCCAATTTAAAAGATCTAGATGATAATGGAGATCTAAAATATGAAATTGATTTTAGAGAAGTTTATGCTACAATTTTGAATAATTGGTTGGAAGTTGATGATAGAAGAATACTCAATAAATCATTTAGCAAATTAAACTTTATTTAGGTAAAAAGTAAAAACCTTGCCTCAAAAAGGATAACATCCTATTGCTGCAAGGTTTATATAAATTGATTAATAGCAAGTCAAAGATGCACATAAATTTTATGTCTCAATAAAAATTATGATGAATGGCTAAAAAAAATGTATAACGTGTAATTTTAATGTTCGGACAATCGACAAGATGCAGAAAAGATAGTTAAAACCACAGCTTTCACCGATTAAATCAACTATACCTTACTTTTCTTAAAATTCTAATGGTCTCTTTATAGGATTTATAGAGTGTGTCACTATACTTTTTAATATATGGTTTTGCATACTCCAACTTAGGCAATGCATCTTCAAAACGGTTTAAGTAGCAAATAAGATAACTTGCCGCTAAGTTTTCAAGATCTATAATCTCATGATTTCCCAGAACCAATCCCTTTTCTAGTTTTTCTAAAATTGTATTGTTGGTATTATATATATGATGAAGAACTTTCCTATTGAATTGAGGTGGTTCAAAAATGAGGTTGGCATTTATAGTGTAATTGGCATTGTTATCAAAACTAATAGTTGTTTCTTCTAACTGATAATATTTAAACGAATTTTGAAGACCAAGCCTAACATATTCTACGATAGTGAATGAATGGTTGTCAAAAGTTATTGAGACTTCATCAAGTGCTGAATAAAATAAACGCACTTGTTCATTAATCAATTCAATATCTACTCTAGAAAAAAACACTTCTTCTTTAACTTGTTTTTTATCGCCAGACCAACACAAAACAAAGTACTCTTTAAAAACTTTGTACTGCGGTTCAAAATCTTTTCTTTTATTCAAAAAATCAAAAACACCATCTAAAGTTAATTCAATATTATTTTGGGCATGATTTTCAATAGCAGAAACAATCTTTGAGTTTACATCCTTTATTTCGATATCAAATACTTTAGGCATGCTCATACTTCCATCTCTAAAAAATACTGAACCACCATAATACTTCCAGATATTTTTTCTAAGCGACGTAATTTGGTCAATTGGCCGGATTGTAACTAACCCAACTACCTTATCATCTGGTAAATGTGGAAAAGGAATATTTTCGTATTGAACAATAGGTGGATTATCAAGATAGGCATTAATTAAGTTCTGAATTTTACTGTCGTCAAAAAAATCAGTACCAATAATTTTATTGTCTTCATCTTGTACCCCAATTACAATGTAAGAGTTGTTTCTTGGGTTGCTATTGGAGAGTGCACAGATATGTTTTAAAAATTTTGCCTTACCCTCTTTATAACTAATATCAACCTTTCTTTTTTTGTCGTAAAAACTATTCTCATCGTTATGAGCGAGAAGGTTTTTTATTAAAAGGCGTTTATTAATCATAAGGGTTTATTGCATGGCAATTATTGAGTTTTTTTCAACGTAACAGAATTTGCCTGAGCTGTCGGGAAAACTAGTACATCAGCAAGATTTACATGAGCCGGCCTAGTAACAGCAAAATGAATTATTTCTGCAATATCATCTGCTTGTAAAGCTTTGTATCCTTTGTAAACATTATCAGCTTGAGATCCGCCTTTAAATCTAACTTGTGAAAACTCTGTTTCAACCAAACCTGGATTAACGGCACTTACTTTAATTCCAAATGGATTAAGATCTATTCTCATACCCTCAGTTATTGCTAACACTGCATGTTTACTGGCACAGTACACATTACCTTTAGGATAGACTTCTTTCCCAGCTGAGGATCCAATATTAATAATGTGGCCAGATTGGCGCTCAGTCATACCAGGTATTATTGCCTTACTTACATATAGTAATCCTTTAACATTTATATCCATCATGGCATCCCAATCGTCAAGATTCCCAGTTTGTATTGGATCAAGACCATGCGCATTTCCTGCATTATTTATTAAGATGTCAACGGTTTTAAAATCGTCAGGTAAAGAAGAAATAGCTTCAAGCGTTTTTTCTCTACTTCGTACATCGAAATTTAATGTGTGTACATCAGTTTCTCTTGAAAGCGCCTTTTGAACGCTATCAAGTCTGTGCTGGCGCCTACCACAGAGTATTAAATTTATGCCATGTTTTGCGAAGACATGTGCTGTCGCACGTCCAATTCCACTGGTTGCGCCTGTAATTAATGCTGTCTTTTTCATATTTTTTATGGAACTTTATGCCCTTGACAGGCAACTAATATTAAAAACCAATCTTCTAACTCTAAGTTTATTTTCGTTGCTTCCATTGCTTGTCTAAGTCTGTCTTTATTGGTTGTACCAACAACTGGAATAATCCCGGCAGGATGTTTTAAGGTCCATGCCAATAAAAGTTGGTCTTCAGTAGCGTTATATTTATCTAGTAATTGACCAAGTTGTTTATGTATGCGTCTGGTTTGTTCATTATCCTCTCTAAACACCGAACCTAGAGGTGACCAGGCCATAGGTAGAATTCCGCAAGTTTTCATATAATCTAATGTTCCGTCATGCATTGCAGAATGCTCAGTTAATGAAAACTCTATTTGGTTAACATCAATATCCATTCTTAGGCCAACCATATCCATTTGAGATGCCGTAAAGTTTGAAACACCAAATTCTTTAATTTTCCCATTTTTTTTAAGAATGGTAATTGCTTCAGCAATTTCTTCGGCAACCATTAATGGACTTGGTCTATGCAATAACAACAAATCCAAATATTCCGTATTCAAATTTTTTAAGGATTCTTCAACAGACCAAATAATATAATCCTTACTGTAGTTGTAATGCTTAACCTTATTGTCGCGGTTTTCACATACGTATTGAATTCCACATTTAGAAATTAACTGAATATCTTCACGGACAATTCCTGAACTTTTTAGTGCATTACCGAAGTCGGTTTCTGTAGTATAGGCACCGTAAATGTCGGCATGGTCAAAGGTTGTGATGCCTTGAGAAATGCAATGTTGCATTAGTGCTCCCATTTCTTTTTTAGACATTTTCTTGCCCCAATTTCCCCAAGTCATTGTACCTGCAATTATTTTAGAATATTTCAATGGATATAAGATGTGTTAGTGAAACAATTTATTGAAGCATAAAAATAACGAAAACTTTATAATCCTTAAATCTGTGTTAAGCCTTTGTTTTACTAATATTTTTAACCAAATGTTAACAGCAACTAACAAATTATTTTAACACTTTGCATCTTCGAAAAATTTATTGTTAAATAGTTTCGATTTTAAACCCTTAAAACATGGAAGAAACGAGTACAATTGATATAAAATCAATTAACGAGAAGATTGAAAAAGAGAGTGCATTTGTAGATCTATTAACCTTTGAAATGAATAAGGTAATTGTAGGTCAAAAACATATGATAGAACGTTTGTTAATTGGGCTACTTGGTCAAGGACATATTCTACTTGAAGGTGTACCTGGATTGGCAAAAACATTGGCAATTAACACTCTATCTAAGGCAATAGATGCAAGCTTTAGTAGAATTCAGTTTACCCCAGACTTGTTACCTGCCGATGTTATAGGAACACTTATATACAACATAAAGGAAAACGACTTTTCAATAAAGAAAGGTCCAATTTTCGCAAATTTTGTTCTAGCAGATGAGATCAATAGAGCACCTGCAAAAGTACAATCGGCATTATTAGAAGCAATGCAGGAGAAGCAGGTTACCATTGGCGATGAAACTTTTATTTTGGAGAAACCGTTTTTAGTAATGGCAACTCAAAACCCTGTTGAGCAAGAAGGAACATATCCTTTACCAGAAGCTCAAGTTGACCGTTTTATGCTTAAAACGGTAATTGACTATCCAAAATTGGATGAAGAACAATTAATTGTTAGAGCTAATTTAAAAGGCACTTATGACAAAGTGAATCCAGTGGTTTCAACAAAACAAATTTTAAGTGCACAAGAAGCAGTAAGAGAGGTATATATGGATGAGAAGATTGAAAAATATATACTTGATATAATTTTTGCGACACGTTATCCAGAAAAATATAACCTAGAAGATTTAAAACCTCTAATTTCTTTTGGAGCATCACCGCGTGGTAGTATTAATTTAGCAACTGCAGCTAAATGTTACGCATTTATAAAGCGTAGAGGTTATGTGATTCCTGAAGATGTTCGTGCTGTGGTTCATGATGTTTTACGTCATAGAATTGGTATTACGTATGAAGCTGAGGCAGAAAATGTTACTTCAGAAGATATCATCAATAAAATTGTAAATGAAATCGAAGTGCCATAAATGAGTTCACAGTATTCAGTAAAAATGCATTGATATTGCAAATTATAAACTGAATTAAACTTACTGAAAACTGAGTCTGTAAACTGTAAACTGAGAAATGGATACTAAAGAACTTCTTAAAAAAGTACGAAAAATAGAGATTAAGACACGTCGTTTGTCTGATCATATATTTGGAGGGGAATATCATTCGACCTTTAAAGGAAGAGGTATGACTTTCTCTGAAGTACGACAGTATCAATTTGGGGATGATGTTAGAAATATTGATTGGAATGTCACAGCACGATATAATGAGCCTTTTGTAAAAGTATTTGAAGAAGAGCGTGAGCTTACCATGATGCTTATGGCAGATGTTTCAGCCAGTAAATTTTTCGGAACTAAAAATCAATTCAAGGACGAAATCGTTACGGAAATAGCAGCTACTCTTGCATTTTCAGCGACTCAAAATAATGACAAGATTGGCCTCATCTTATTTTCGGATGACATAGAATTGTATATACCACCAAAAAAAGGAAGGTCACATGTTTTAAGAATTATTCGTGAGTTAATTGAGTTTCATCCAAAAAGTAAAAACACCAATATTAGTCAGGCATTTAAGTTTTTATCTAATGTGATGAAAAAGAAAGCTATCGTATTTGTTTTGTCTGATTTTATTGCTGACGAATACAAGCACAATCTTAAAATATCAGCAGGTAAACACGATATTACTGGTATAAGAATATACGATAAACATGAGGAAACAATTCCTAATATAGGTATGGTACAGATGGAGGACGAAGAAACCGGAGAATTTCTATTAGTTAATACAGCCTCTAAAAAAGTGAGATCAAATTACGAGAAGTTTTATTTAGAAAAAGTCAATTACTTTAAAGATAGTTTTACAAAATCTGGAGCAGGTACAATTGACTGTAGAGTAGATGAGAGTTATGTAAAGAAACTCTTGGGATATTTTAAAAGAAGAGGATAAGTAAGCAATGAAATACAAGGTTTACATATTGAATTTTTCTAATTACAAGGCAAGGCAATTGGTTTTGTCTGTATTAATGATTCTATTCACTTCGTTTTCATTCGGACAAGTTTCTTCTAAAGTTGATACAACCCAGATAAGAATTGGTGAACAGATTAATTACAAAATTAATGTAGAAGCAGATTCTTCTGCTTTAGTTGTTTTTCCAGAAGGGCAGACATTTTTACCCTTGGAGGCCGTTGAAGCATCAGATATTGATACAACAAAAAACAATGCCAAGGTTTTGTTATCCAGAATATATAAACTCACTCAGTTTGATTCTGGCGCATACACAATCCCACGTCAAAAAATAATTATAGGAGACAAACCATTCTTCACCGATTCACTGAAAGTAATGGTTAATTCTATTGAAGTTGACACCACCAAACAAGGTTTGTATGATATTAAACCCATAATTGAAGTAGAAAAGACTGGAGGTAATTGGTGGAAATATTTGTTAATCACTTTACTCCTAATCGGACTAGTTGCCTTCTTATTATATTGGTTTATTTGGCGTAAAAAGCCATTAACTGAAGAGGAAGAAATAGCACTTTTGCCACCCTATGATCGTGCTAAAATTGCAATAAGAAAGTTGGACCAAAGCCAGTTTTTATTAAAGTCAGAAATCAAAAAATATTATTCTGAGCTAACCCTCATTATACGTAAATATTTAGATGAAAAAGTTTACGATCGTGCGATGGAAAGCACAACAGACGAGCTTATATTGAGGCTTCAATTATTAAAAGATGGTAATCAAATCCCTTTAAAGAAGGACACGATTAATAACCTTCAATCTATTCTTAAACGAGCAGATTTAGTAAAATTTGCGAAGTCTAAACCAGATACTGCATTAGCAGAAATGGATAGAGATATTATCGATAAGGAAATAGACAATGTTAAAGCAAGCTTACCAGAACCATCTGAGGAAGAAAAACTTTTAGACAAACAATACAAAGAAGCTCAGGAACGTAAAAAGAAACGCAGAAAAGTTATAATTACAGTTGCCATATCCTTGTTTTTAATAATTGCAACGATTGTTGGTTTTGGAATTAAATATGGATTTGGATATGTAAAAGACACGATTATCGGACACGAAAGTAAAGAGCTTTTAGAAGGTAATTGGGTAGAAAGTGCTTATGGTTTTCCACCGGTTTGGATTGAAACACCTAGAGTTTTAAAACGTGTTGATTCTCCATTACCAGAGGAAGCCAAAGAGCAAATGAGTATGACCACATTTGTCTATGGAACAATGTTAGATATTTTCAGCGTCGCAATTAATACGACAACATTAAACGTTCCAAAGCAAACACCTCAAACAAAAGAAACAGAAAACCCAACATTTGATTTATTTAAAGTATCGGAAGAAAGTATTAAAGGATTCGAATCAAAAGGGGCAAGAGATATTTTAGTTAAGCGAGATCAGTTTATTACTCCAAACGCAGCAGAAGGACTAAAAACATTTGGGACATTTAACATTGTTATTCCTAATACTAACAAGGTTGTTAATGCAGAATATGCACTTTTTAGTTTTTCAAATGAAAATGTCTTACAACAAATAATTATAACATGGCCTGATAATGATGAGTATGCAGATGAAATGGTACAACGAATTATCGATTCTATTGAGCTAAAACCGGATGAACCTGAAGAAGAAGACAACTAATGTTTGAGAACATTGAATTTTTAAATAAAGAACTTTTCTGGATGCTGTTGCTTATCCCAATAGCAATAGTTTGGTATGCCTTTATGTACAATAAACAGACGGCTGAATTAAAAATATCTAGTACAAGTGGATTTAAAACGGTATCATCTTTTTGGCCAAAATTTAAACATTTACTTTTTGTATTTCGTTTGATAGCACTTGGTTTATTAATCACTGCTTTAGCTAGACCTAGAACTGTTGATGTCTCAACGAGAACTAAAACTACAAGAGGTATTGATATTGTTATGGCAATAGATGTATCTGCAAGTATGTTGGCAAAAGATTTAAGACCTAATAGATTAGAAGCCTTAAAACAAGTAGCATCGGATTTTATTGATGGTAGACCAAATGATAGAATTGGTTTAGTCGAATATGCTGGAGAAGCATATACAAAAACACCTATTACAAGCGACAAGTCCATTGTTCAAAGATCATTGCGAGATATTAAGTATAACACTATAATAGAGGGTGGAACAGCGATTGGTATGGGTTTGGCAACTTCTGTAAATAGACTTAAGGACAGTAGAGCAAAAAGCAAGGTTATTATTTTATTGACAGATGGTGTCAACAACTCTGGTTTTATAGATCCCAAAATAGCAAGTGAATTAGCTGTTGAATATGGTATTAAGGTATACACTATTGGTTTAGGAACAAACGGGATGGCATTATCACCAATATCCATTAACCCTAATGGTTCTTTTAGGTATGGAAGACAACAAGTAGAAATTGATGAAGACTTGCTAAGGGAAATCGCGGATGTTACAGGTGGAAAATATTTTAGGGCAACAAATAATAAAAAACTGGCTGAAATTTATAATGAAATCAATAAGCTAGAAAAAACCGAAATAGAAGAAAAGAAGTATTATAATTATGAGGAAAAATATAGGCCTTTAGTACTTCTTGCCGGATTATTATTGTTATTAGAACTAATTCTTAGAAACACAATATTTAGAAGCTTTGTTTAGACTAGATGAGAAAATATGGTTTTGGACATTACTGGTAATTCCAGTGATCATTTTGTTGTTTGCAATGTTGCAGATCTGGAGACGATCAGCTCAAAAAAGATTCGCAGACAGCCACCTGCTCAAAAGGCTAAGTCCAAACCAATCTTTGTTCAAGGGAATTTTAAAAGTATTGGTATTGAGCGGTGCATTTGGGTGTTTATCATTAGCGTTGGTTAATCCTAAGATTGGTACAAAACTAGAGACGGTAAGAAGCCAAGGTGTTGATATTGTATTTGCAGTTGACGTTTCAAAAAGTATGCTAGCAGAAGATATTGCACCAAACCGTTTAGAGAAATCTAAACAATTAGTAACTCAGATTATTAATAGCTTGGCAAGTGATCGTGTTGGAATTATTGCTTACGCCGGTAAAGCCTTTCCACAATTGCCAATCACAACGGATTATGCATCGGCAAAAATGTTTCTCCAAAACATGAATACAGATATGCTTTCCTCTCAAGGAACGGCAATTCATGAAGCAATTCAGTTAGCAAAAACGTATTACGATGATGAAGAACAAACCAATAGGATATTAATAATAATATCAGATGGTGAAGATCATGAAGGAGAGGCCGTAGATATTGCTGAAGAAGCTAATGATGAAGGGATTAGAATTCTTACAATAGGTGTGGGTGATGCAAAAGGAGGTCCAATCCCTATTAAAAGAAATGGTGTAGTATTAAATTATAAAAAAGATCAAAATGGTGAAACGGTGATTACCAGATTAGATGAAACGACGCTAAGGGAAATTGCCGAAGAAACCAACGGTTTATATATTAATGGAAGTAATACTTCGGAAGTTGTAGATTCTATAAAGGATCTATTAGACAAAATGGATAAGAAGGAATTTGAATCAAAACAAATTGCAGATTTTAAAGACCAGTTTCAATGGTTCTTAGGTCTTGGTATCCTTTTGTTTTTTATTGACATATTCCTTTTAGAAAGGAAAACAGAATGGTTAAAGAAATTAAACCTTTTCAATGAAAATTTTTAATTATTCTTTAACGCACACAATTAAAAGGGTTTGCTAAATTTAAAATAAGAATCAGTAAAAATGAAGTTTAGTTTAACAATTATAGTATCATTAATAACCTTTATGGGTTTTTGTCAGGAAAAGACAAAAGCGCAAATAGAGGCAGAAAAAAATGCTACTAATTTAGTTTATAAAGGAAACGAGTTGCTTGGTGAGGACAATTATGTTGAAGCAGAAATGGAGTATAGAAAAGCAATATCTGAATCGCCAAATAAGGCGGCTGGTGCATATAATTTGGCACATTCTTATTATAAAAAAGGAAGCTTTAATGAAGCATTATTTAGAAGCCAAGAAGCGGCTAATAATGCAAAGACAAAAGACGAAAAACATAGAGCATTTCATAATATTGGGAATATTTTAATGCAAAATGAACAGTGCAAAGAGGCTGTTGAAGCTTTTAAAAATGCACTACGTAATAATCCTACAGATGAAGAAACCAGATACAACTTCGCTTTAGCCAAGGAATGCGCAGAGCAACAAAAAGTTGGTGGTGGAGAAGATAATAAAGAAGATAAGGACAAGGAACAAGAAAAGGATAAAGAAGAGGAAGAAAAGAAGCAAGACGAGAATAAAGAAAATCAAGACAATAAGGACGAAGGCGATAAGGATAAAAAGGATGGTGATAAAGAAGAAGATGAAAACGGAAAACCGAAAGATGATAAGCAAGATGATGGAAAAGATGATAAGGACAAAAACCAAAAACCAAAACCAAAGCCTGGACAAATGTCACCTCAGCAGATAAAAAATATTTTAGAGGCGATGCAAAACCAAGAGCAAAAAGTGCAACAAAAAATAAATGCAGAAAAGCAAAAAGGAGCAAAAGTAAAAACCGAAAAAGACTGGTAAAAGAAGCGAGTTTAAAGCTTTATGAAAGTTAAACATTACATATCCATATTATTTATTTGCCTTCTCACTGGATTAGTCTCAGCTCAAGTTAAGTTTGAAGCTAAGGTTAGTAAGAAGAAACTTGGTGTAAACGAACGTCTTAGGATTGATTTTGAAATGAATAAAGATGGCGACAACTTTGTCCCACCTAGTTTCAATGATTTTGATGTAGTTGGTGGGCCAAATACCTCAGTGAGTAATTCTTGGTTAAATGGGAAACGTTCTTATACCAAAACATATAGTTATTTTTTGGCACCTAAAAAGCGAGGTAAGTTTACTATAAAACAAGCTACAATTGAAATTGAAGGAGAAATCTATAAAACATTTCCCATAACAATTAATGTAACTGCTGCAGTTGATGCTCCTAATGGAAATTCAGGTGCTTCTGACATTGCTGCGCAAAACATTCACTTAGTAGCGGAAGTTTCAAAAACAGATCCTTACCTAAATGAAGCCATAACAGTAGTTTATAAATTATATGTTTCACCAGAAACAGGCGTTAGTAATTGGAGAGAAAAAGACAATCCAAGATATAATGATTTTTGGAGTCAGAATATTGAAATAAAAGGCTTAAATATTCAAAAAGGGCAATATAAGGGTGAAGATTATAGATTTGTCGTATTACGCAAAACAGTACTTTATCCTCAGAAAACAGGTAAATTAAAATTAGAACCACTTGTTTTAGATATAACAGTAGAAGTACCTACAGGGCGAGCTGATATTTTTGGTAGGCCAATAATGACAAAGGTGCCTAAGACAGTTACTGCGGGTAGTAGAACAGTTAATGTTAAACCTTTGCCAGAAGTAGGTAAGCCTGCTGATTTTAAAGGAGCAGTTGGGGATTTTAATTTTAAAGTAACCACAACTAAAAGTCAACTTAATGCAACTGAATCTTTGCAGGCTAAAATTGAGGTTTCGGGTAAAGGAAACTTAAAGTTATTTGAGTTACCAAAACTTTCTGTTCCAAGCTCATTGGAGGTATATGAGCCAGAGCATAAAGAGAATGTGCGAACCAGATTAAGTGGAATGCAAGGAACAATTTCAGACACCTATACTATCGTTCCGCAATACAAAGGCAAATATCCTATACCAACCATTTCATTTTCCTATTTTGATTTACAAACGGAAAGCTATAAAAGGGTTAATTCTGATGAATTGGTTGTAGATGTATTAGAGGGTCCTACTGCATCAATTAGTAATACTGAAAGTTCTGAAACTGTGGCGACAAAACAACCTGTTAGGCCAAATTCAAATACGTTCGCCTTTATAAAAACAAAGTCTAATTGGGTTGGTAAAACACGTACACCATTTTTTCAATCTACAGCCTTTTGGTCCTTGTTACTCACACCGTTTTTTGCCATACCAATTGCAATTTTTATTAGAAGGAATAAGGATAAACGTGATGCAGATATTCAAGGTAATAGAATAAGAAAAGCAGATAAATTATCTAGAAAATATTTAAGTGAAGCTAAAAAAGCACTTAATAACAAAGAGGCCTTTTATGTGGCACTAGAGAAAGCACTGCATAATTACTTGAAAGCAAAATTGAATATTGAAACGAGTGATTTTAATAAAGAGAAAATAGAATCTCTTTTATCTCAACGAAATATTGATTCTACCAATATTTCGGAATTTATTTCAATATTAGAAAATTGTGAGTTGGCCAGATATACACCTATCACTCAAGACACGATGCAAAGTGATTATAATAGAGCCGCTAAAACAATATCCACGATAGACAAACAAATAAGATAGGATGAGAGCAATTGCACTATTAATATTTTGTTTTTCATTTTTTGGTTACAGCCAAAACAATCAGCTATTTGAGGAAGCTAACGCACTTTATTATGATGGTAAATATGCTGAGTCAATAGAAAAGTATGAGAGTATATTAGAATCAGAAGTTCATTCTTCAGAGCTTTATTTTAATCTTGCCAATGCAAACTATAAGCTCAATAACATTGCACCAAGTGTTTATTATTATGAGAAAGCGTTATTACTTAGTCCTAACGATGAAGAAATAAAGAATAACTTGGCTTTTGCAAGGAACATGACAATAGACGCAATTGATACGGTTCCAGATGTTGGTTTTGCCAAAATATTAAAGAATTTTGTTACCACATTAAATGCAGACACTTGGGCCATAATTGCTGTAATAGGTGTATTTGTGTTTGTGTTACTATTTTTGTTATATCATTTTGCCCAAGCGACTTCGAGAAAACGATTGGCGTTTATTATTAGTGTTGCAAGTTTATTTGTGGCGTGTTTGTCGGTTGCCATGGCGTTTCAGAAAGTACAATTAGATAAAAAGGACAATCCTGCTATAGTTTTTGCTCAAGAATCTAGGGTAAAAGCAGATCCAAATAAAATGAGTGAAGAAGTTTTTAGACTTCATGAAGGAACTAAAATCCAAGTCTTAGATACATACGAAGATTGGAAAAAAATTCAACTGTCTGATAACTCAATTGGTTGGATACAGTCTCAGGATATTAAAATGTTAAATGAATTTTAACTTTATTTAACAATTCACTACTTACGAAATATTATATTTGTTGGTAAGCAACCTATGATTTTTAAAAAACTAACAGCACTATTTATCGTTGTTTTATTTCTTTCGATAATAAGTGCACCAACCATTATTACTTCAATAGATAATTCTATTGATATTTCCATGTTTGATGGTCTCGGTGAAGAAGAGGAAAGTGAAAACTTTAAAATTCTCATTGAAACGATGTCTACTAACGTGGAACAAACTGATTATTCTCTTTTAGAAAAAGACAGAATTGATTTTACAAATGGTTTATATAGTAAACCTTTGATTAATATTATTTCACCACCTCCCGAAATAATCATTTAATTCTTAGTCTCAACTTTATTTATTTATCAATAATCTCATAACTGTTTAAATCAGAAAGCAGTTATATAATGCATTTTAATATGTTTAAAACTTTAAAAAATGACATACCTGCGAGTATTGTCGTATTCTTTGTCGCTTTACCTCTTTGTTTAGGTATTGCATTAGCTAGTGGCGCACCATTATTTTCTGGTTTAATTGCAGGTATAGTAGGTGGTATTGTAGTGGGTGCCCTAAGTGGGTCAAAAATTGGAGTTAGTGGACCAGCAGCAGGACTAGCCGCAATCGTTTTGGCGGCTATTGCAACATTGGGCAGTTATCAAAACTTTCTACTTGCAGTAGTTTTAGGCGGAATAATTCAATTAATATTTGGCTTCTTAAGAGCAGGTATTATTGGTTATTATTTTCCTTCCTCTGTAATTAAAGGAATGCTTACAGGAATTGGTATAATTATAATATTGAAACAGATACCTCATTTCTTTGGATACGACGCTGATCCTGAAGGTGATTTTGCTTTTATCCAGGTTGACGGAGAAAACACATTTTCCGAAATTTTCAATTCTATCAATTATATAAAACTTGGCTCTGCATTGATTGGACTTGTATCGTTGGGAATTTTAATACTATGGGGAAATGTTTTATCTAAAAAAGGGAAGTTCTTTCAGATAGTACAAGGACCACTAGTTGCAGTTGTAGTTGGTATAATTTTTTATATTTTAACACAATCTCATGCAACATTGAGTATTGGTGAATCTCATTTGGTCAGTGTCCCTGTGCCAGATGGAGTCGATTCCTTTTTAGGGCAGTTTAGTTTTCCAAATTTTTCACAAATTACAAATCCAGAGATATGGATTGTTGCTTTCACTATTGCTTTAGTAGCGAGTTTAGAGACCCTATTATGTGTTGAAGCGACCGACAAATTAGACCCTCATAAAAACGTTACACCAACCAATCGTGAGTTATTAGCTCAAGGTACAGGAAACATTATTTCAGGTATGATCGGTGGTTTACCAATTACACAAGTAATTGTAAGAAGTTCTGCAAATATCCAGTCTGGTGGTAGAAGTAAAATGTCTGCTATTATACATGGTTTTCTTTTGCTTATTTCTGTTATGTTAATACCGAGATTACTGAATATGATTCCGTTATCAGTGTTAGCTGCTGTTTTATTAATTGTAGGTTATAAACTTGCAAAACCCTCTTTATTCATTAAAATGTACGAACTAGGTTGGAAGCAATTTATTCCTTTTACGGTTACAGTTCTTGGTATTGTGTTTACAGATTTGCTGAAGGGAATTGG
This sequence comes from Winogradskyella vincentii, assembly GCF_020166345.1. GTDB lineage: Bacteria > Bacteroidota > Bacteroidia > Flavobacteriales > Flavobacteriaceae > Winogradskyella > Winogradskyella vincentii. Next base: position 408,179 of record NZ_JAIUJS010000002.1, read on the forward strand.
TATGGGATTAGCTATAGGTATTGTGGTTATTTTAATAAAAAGTTATCAAAATTCACACTTCCTACATATTGAAGATAAGAGTAATGGAAAGCACAAAATTAAAATGACATTTGCCGAGGAAGTTACATTCTTTAACAAGGGTGCAATATTAAAAGAGCTATACAGTCTTCCAAGAGATACTTATTTAGAATTAGATGTAAGGAACACCACTTATCTAGATAATGATATTATTGAAATCTTAGATGATTTTGCTGTTAAGGCGAAGGAACGGCATATTGATATAAAAATAGTTTCAAATAGAGGGATTGTAGAAAATCCAGAGAGTTTCGTTGAGTTTTTTAAATTGAAACCTAAGACTGCATAAAATTAAATTATGGCTAGAAAACTTAAAATTTTAATTCTTTCAGATCTAAAATCTAATACACCAAAAATATTGAGCAATGCTATTGCTTTATCTAAAATGGTGAACGGTGATTTAGAATTTCTACACGTTAAAAAACCAACAGAGTTGGTGAAAACTGCTAGCCAATTATCTGCGGTTCGAGAAATTAATGAATATACCAAGGTTACAAAGAAAAAAATAAAGGAATTATTAGATCCGATATCAGAAAAGCACAATACCAAGGTGAATTATAAGTATAGTTTTGGTAATGTGAAGGACGAAATTGAGAAGTATATTAAAAAGACTGAACCAGATATAATTGTATTAGGTAAACGACAGTCAAACACATTAAGTTTTATTGGCGACAATATTATAGATTTTGTGCTAAAGTCTCATAAGGGAGCTGTGTTAGTAGCATCTCATAATAGTAGTTTAACACCTGACCATGATTTATCTATTGGTATTTTTAATGAGGAAGAATCTAATCTTAAAGATAGTTTGATAGAAGATTTAGTTGAATATTCAACTTTACCTTTAAAATCATTTAAAATTGGAGTGAATTCAGATAATCAAAATACTAAAGATCAGTTCCTGTCTAAAAAAACTATTGAATATGTTTTTGAAGACACTTCTGATGTCATTTCTAATATATCAAGTTATATTCCAAAAAGTAAGGTGAATCTCTTATGCGTTAACAGAAATAAACAATTTAATAAAAGCAAAAACATAAAAGAGATTATAAAAAAGGTAAATGTTTCTATACTTGTAACATAATGTGGATTTGTTTAACAAGTAATAAAAACAGTGAATTAATTTTACTAACTTAAATCTCAGTGAGGTAATACATATGAAAAATTTCTTTTCTAATATAAAAGGCGATGCCTTTGGTGGAATTACTGCTGGGATAGTTGCATTACCTCTTGCTCTAGCATTTGGGGTTCAATCTGGTTTAGGACCTAGTGCTGGACTATACGGTGCTATTTTCATTAGTTTTTTCGCCGCACTATTTGGAGGTACAAATACTCAAATATCTGGTCCAACAGCACCAATGACCGCCTTAAGCATGGTTGTGATTGCGGGCCTAATTGGCACCTATGGAGGTAGTGTTGAGAAGGCATTACCAGCAATTTTAACGGTGTTTTTATTAGCCGGATTAATGCAGATAGGATTGGGTATTATTGGCGTTGGTAAATATATTCGCTATATACCATATCCAGTGGTATCTGGATTTATGACGGCTATTGGTGTTATGATCTTAGTCACTCAATTACTGCCAATTTTAGGATATAATGCAAGTCAGGATAATGAATTTGTATACAAGTTTAGACCTGAGGCAGAAGAAGTTATCTTAGAAAAGATTATTAAGGATGAAGCTGTTGATGGTATTTTGGTTTTAGAGGAATTCAATAAAACCATTGAAAAAACAAAAGAAATTACAGAAGATGATATTGTAAAAGAGTCCATAAACCTTGCTACTAAAGAGTCTAAGAGTGTTATGGGTGCTTTAAAGCTTTTACCTAGAGCGCTCGGTAATATTAATTGGCTCGAGTTAATACTAGCCTTGGGAACTATTTTTGTAATCTATGGCTTTAAACGAATAACTAAGAAAATACCAAGTACTTTAGTTGCACTCATTGTTGTGTCTGCGATAGCGATTATTGGAAATTTAGATTACAAACCAATCCCAACGATACCACAAGAATTGCCATTACCAAGACTAGAGATTTTCACAAGTTTTAATATTAGTAGTGTATCACCATATATCTTTACAGCATTGACCTTATCATTGTTAGGGGCTATAGATTCGTTACTTACCAGTGTGGTGGCAGATAATATGACTAAGACTAAACACAAGCCTGATAAGGAATTAATTGGCCAAGGAATTGGTAATACAATCGCCTCAATTTTTGGAGGGATTCCAGGTGCAGGAGCAACGATAAGAACGGTTGTTAATATAAATGCTGGTGGAAAAACAAGATTATCAGGTATGATAGCGGGTGTTTTATTGTTTTTCATTCTACTAGCAATGGCCCCACTGGCATCAAGAATTCCAGCTGCAGTACTAGCAGGTATTCTTATAACGGTTGGTATTGGAGTTATGGATTATAAGGGTCTCAGAGCAATACCTAATTTACCAAAGGATATAAAGATTGGACCATTAAGGTTGAGTTCTGAAGTTATAATTATGATTGTTGTTTTACTACTATCAACGTTTTGGAATTTGGTTTATGCGGTTGGCATAGGTTTGGTCATAGCGTCTTTGATGTTTATGAAGAAAATAGGAGATCTTACAGCAAAACGAAGTGATGTAAAATCATTGAGAGAAGAAAATTGGCCAGATGAAACTAACTTTCCTCAGGCACTAAAGGAAGAGGTATTCATTAAACATTTGAAAGGCCCATTATTTTTTGGATCTACTAGCGAATTTCAGGCACTTGCTTTACAGATTCCCGAATCTGCTTCAATTGTGATAATGCGCTTAGATAGAATGCAATATATGGATCAATCTGGTCTATATGCCATGGAGGATATGATTCAAGATCTTAAAATTAGAAATGTTGAAGTATTATTTGTAGGATTATTAGAACAACCGAGATATATGATGGAGCGTATAGATATTATTCCAGATTTTATTCCAGAAGAGCATATTTTTGAAGAATTTGAATCTTGTCTAGAATGGATTATAATAAACATAGAAGATAAATATTAACTATATAAATTAAAATGAAAAATATAGCGATAACAAAAGATGTGCAAAGTGCATTTACACCAAATGGAGTATTACAAGATTTATTAGATGGTAACCAAAGATTTGTTGATGGAAAACCTGAAGGTGCAGATAATGGCTCCTTGGTTAATCAAACAACTAGCGGTCAATATCCAAAAGCTGTTGTCCTTTCTTGTATAGATTCTAGAGTACCTGTTGAAACTGTTTTAGATCAAGCTATTGGCGATATTTTCGTGGCGAGAGTAGCTGGGAATTTTGAAAATACGGATATTTTAGGAAGTTTAGAATACTCGTGCAATGTAGCAGGTAGCAAACTGATTTTGGTTTTAGGTCATGAGAGTTGTGGTGCTGTAAAAGCGGCTTGTGATGGTGTAGAATTGGGAAATATTACAGCAATGTTAGAAAATATAATGCCTGCTGTAAGGAAATCTGCTGATGAAGTGGAAGGTGAAGCTAACTCATCGAACAAAGAATTTGTTGCAAAAACTGTTGCAAATAATGTTAGAATGACAATTGATAGAATAAGAAGTAAGAGCCAAATTTTAGCTGAGATGGAAGACAATGGGGAAATAGCTATAGTTGGTGGTGTATATAGTCTCCATACAGGTAAGGTTGAAATGCTTTAAGCATCAGTCTCACTTGCTTCCTCTTGTCCTGATTCACTTTTTATTAGGGTAGGGAAAATCATTGGCGCTAAGGATTTTACAGGTTCGTAAAGTACACTTTCCTCAAGATCTTCCTTATCCACAAAAGGAAGTGTTTTATTAAGTTTATTAAAAACGATTAATAGAATACTGAGAATAAGACCAATTTTTAGGGCACCAAAAGCGCCACCGAGCAATTTATTTAACAGGCCTAAAGCAGCAAAATCTGCCAATTTAGTGAGCGCTTTCCCTGCTAAGCTTATAGCCAAAACAATAATGACAAAAGTTATGGCAAAAGCAACAATATTGATGGTTTTTTCATTCCAGTCTACCTCAGATTCAAGAAATCCAGCAGCGAAATAACTAAAATGAATTGCACCGTAAATACCTAGTACAAGTGCTAATAAAGAGGCAATTTCTACAAACAGACCTTTCATAGCTCCTCTGATTAAGCCAAACAAAATTAAGGCTCCTAAAATAATGTCAATGATACTCATAATTATAGCGGTTTAAGCAAATATAAATTAACTTTGCTAATCTTATAACGAGAGAAGTGGTAGATAAATTATGGCACGAGATGAACAATTAAAAGAACGCTGGGATTTAGTTGTAGAAAAACTATCAAAACAATTTGCTGATGGTGATACTTTAGACTTAGATGCAATTATATATTTAATAGGTGTTCAAGAACTCGGTCAAATTCATCGTGAATATAAAAAAGACCACAAGTTAGACTTGATGCATATTGCAATTTGCAAACTTTTGACACCATATGGTTTTTATGAGTTTGATTTTGTTGATGATGAAGGCTGGCCACACTATAAGGTTAAAGAACAACTACCTCATCTCAAAGCAGGTGAACAAAGTGTGCTTATGAAGGAGGCTATTGTGAACTATTTTGTTGAAACAGAGTATATCGACTAAGAATTTTTAAATTTGCGATCTGAAATTAGGAGAGAATGATAGATAAGTTAAAAGAACTCATTGCAGAAGCTGAAGCATTTTCTGCTCAGTCAAAAGAAGAAGTTGAAGCGTTTAGAATTAAATACCTTGGTTCTAAAGGGCTTTTAAAACAATATTTTGCTGAGTTTAAAAACGTAGCAAACGAGCAGAAGAAGGAATTTGGCCAAACTATAAATCAGCTAAAGAAAACGGCTGAAGATAAGGTAAATGCTCTAAAAGATGCTTTAGAGCAACAAGATGAAGATAAAGGTATTTATGGTGATTTATCACGTCCTGGTGATCCTATAGCTTTAGGTGCTCGTCATCCAATTTCGATTGTTAAAAATCAGATTATAGACATATTCTCACGTATAGGATTCAATGTAAGTGAAGGTCCTGAAATAGAAGACGATTGGCACAATTTCACAGCACTTAATTTACCTGAATATCATCCGGCAAGAGACATGCAGGATACGTTTTTTATTCAGACTGATCCGGATATTTTATTACGTACACATACAAGTTCTGTTCAGGTACGATACATGGAAAATAATAAACCTCCAATTCGTACAATTTCTCCGGGAAGAGTGTACAGAAATGAAGCTATATCAGCGCGTTCGCACTGTTTTTTCCATCAGGTAGAAGGATTATACATTGATAAAGATGTTAGTTTTGCAGACTTAAAACAAACACTTCAATACTTCACAACCGAAATGTTTGGTAAGTCCAAAATTAGATTGCGTCCTTCATATTTTCCATTTACTGAACCGAGTGCTGAGGTTGATGTTTATTGGGGACTCGAAACAGAGACCGATTATAAAATGACCAAAGGAACAGGTTGGTTAGAAATAATGGGATGTGGTATGGTAGATCCAAATGTCTTGGAAAACTGTGGTATAGACTCTAAGGAATATTCTGGTTTTGCATTTGGGATGGGAATAGACCGTATTGCTTTATTGCTTCACCAAATCAGTGATATTCGTCTGTTAAGCGAGAACGATGTTCGTTTTCTCGAGCAGTTTAAATCAGCATTGTAATTTGTGAGAAAGGACATTGAAATCCCAGAAGTAAAAAACGTATTTGTTGCCGTAGTTCAAGAGGAGCATTTAGAGTATAAAACTAAGGATTGGAATGTCTATATCATTAATGATAGTGACGATGATTTAGATACAGTTCTCATAGTATCAAAAGGATACTCGGATAAAAAGATTACTCCACCAATGCGTCACACTTTGAAGATGCTTCCAGCAAGAAGTTACGCTAAGATTGAATATTTACAAGAAGCAGTTTTAGGATTGAATAATGAGTTTAAGGTGACGTTTTTTAAAGGAAATCAGATGTTTGATAAAACGTATTTGTTTAGGAAGAATACCATTAATCAAAATGCCTTACAAACTATTCCATTAATGCATTTAAAAGGAGTTTTGGTAAAGTAGATTCTCTTAATCTAGGTGGTCGGTAAGTTTCTTAAAGACTTTTTTAGGATTTTTGTTTTCGTACAAAATTGCATAAACCGCATTTATAATTGGCAAACTCGTTTTATTTGTGTTTTTGTCATTCAATAATTTTGCACTTTTTGTGGCGTAATAACCCTCTGCCACCATATTCATTTCCATCATTGCAGATTTAACCGTATAACCTTTACCAATCATATTGCCAAACATTCTATTTCTCGAGAATGTAGAATACCCAGTCACCAATAAATCTCCTAAGTATGCTGAATTATTGATATTACGTTTCATTTTGTGCATTTTCTTTATAAAACGTTTCATTTCGCGTATTGCATTGCTCATTAAAACACTTTGAAAATTATCTCCATATCCCAATCCATGAGCTATCCCAGCTGCTATTGCATATATATTCTTTAACATTACAGCATATTCTACACCTATGATGTCATCGCTAATTTTTGTTTTGATATAATGGCTTGTTAGATTATTAGCAATAGCTTGAGCCTTGTTAGTATCTGCACAAGATATTGTAAGGTAAGATAACCGCTCTAATGCTACCTCTTCCGCATGACATGGTCCCGCAATCACCGCAATATTTTCAAAAGGTATATTATAAATATCATGGAAATGTTCACCAACTAATAAGCCCGATTCAGGGATTATACCTTTTACCGCAGAAACGATCGTTTTTTGACCTATGTCTACTTTTAATTTTTTAAGTTCAGAATCCATAAAAGCCGAAGGGATAGCAAAAATTAAAATATCTGCCCACTCAGCAATTTCGTTAATTTCGTTACTTAGCTTCAATTGATCTGATTGAAACTCCACAGAACTTAAATAACTAGGATTATGTTGTTCTTTATTTAAGTGATCTTTTATATAGGCACTACGCATATACCAACCAACCTCATCTAAATTTTCACATAACATTTTTACTATAGCGGTAGCCCAACTTCCTGCACCAAAAACAGCATATCTAGTTGTTTCACTCATATAATTATCATCTGTTAATTGCATCAAAAATAAGGAAAGTTTGGTGGATAGTCTAATGTTATTATTAGTGAGACGAAGTCAATAAATATCGATGATTTAAAGGATTTGAAAATCAATTTTTCAAATTGTAAAATGAGTGATTTCAGTTTTTGGCACATGTTTTGAATTTAACAATGTAATAACCTTAAAACCGTTGAATTATGAAGACATTGAAATTACTTTTAGGTTTTGCATTGAGTGCAACTTTATTTACTTCCTGTTATACAGACGAGGTAGTAATAGTGGATAACAATCCAGGAGTATCATTAAATCAATTATTGAATTCTTATGAATTGTGGTATGTTGATATTAATCAAACTCAAGGTTATGGTGAAATCCCATTTTTACAAATTGCTTTTACACTTTCGTTTAGAAACGGAACTCTTTTTGCTAATAATAATCTTGTAGATTTTGGTGTTCAAGGCAATGGTTTTGGAGTCCCAATCGGAAATTATGTGGCATATGATATGATATTAGATGTAGATCATATAATTGACGGATTTGATAGTTTTGATGTGTATCAAATCAATAACAATACAATTGAACTTTATAATCCATTTAACGATACGTCTTATTTTTTAAGAGGATATCAGAGAAACAATTTTGACTATGATTTTATATTCTATGATAACATCCATTATTTTTTACAGGAGTATGAGGCATGGGAAAAGGTTTACACTAGCGATTATGGCGCTTTAAATGAGTTTGATAATGAGAACTATATTCAGTTTTTGTCTGGTGGCAATGATTCTACATTTAGAAGCTCTCAAGATGTAAATATTTACGACCCAAATAATATTTACTGGGATTATACTGGAGTGTATGGAGTTGGAGATGTATCAGGAAATATGTATCTAAAAACTTTAACGTTAGATTATGATTTCTTTGACAATGAATTCTTTGAACTAAGCGTTATCAATGATGGAACTATTGAGTTACTTCACCCAAGCTCAGGAACAATTTATGAGTTTGAAGGAAAAGGATACATACCTTATTACAGAAGTTCTGATACTCAAGGTAGAGTAACAAAAGAGGTAGATAAGCCTAAAAAGAGAAAACAAAAAACATCTAAGGTAGATAACCCTAGAGAAAATACAAGAAGCTAAATTTTGGTTGGTTATTTAGTTTCAAAACGCTCAGATAAAACACTTTGTTTTACTGAGCGTTTTCTGTTTTATTTCAAGTTATTCAATAAGACTTCTAAGTCTTCAATTGCATATGGTTTAGACATTATGATTTTATCCTTACTGAGGAGAAAATACATTGGTGTAGCCGCTATCCCATAAGTTTTAACAATAGGGTTTTCCCATTTACCTAAACCAATGGTATGTGTAAAATCTGGATATTTCTCTATTTCTTTTGTCCAGTCAATAGAATCGTTTTCGAGACCAAAGGCAACTACTTCAATATTAGATTTGTTTGTTACAAGTTCTTTTACTTTTGGTAATTCCTTTAAACAATGACCACAGCCGCTGCTCCAAAATACAAGCAGGTAATACTCGGAACCTTCAAGACTATGCAGATCTGATTTGCTATCTTTTGATTTAATTTCAAAATTTGGTGCCTTTGTGCCAATTGAGGTGTTTTTATACGAAGTAATAGTTTCTGCTAAAACGATGTTGCCTGTGGTATTTGCCAATTCCAATAAGTACATGTCTGTAATATAATTGGCCAATTCATGATTTTCTAAACTTACAAACCGTTGCCATAATATTTTAAGAAGCGTTGTTTTAATTTCTGAATTATCACTTCCAATAGCTTTGGCAACATCATCTACATGCGATTTAAAGGTGTCATTGCTTGGGTTTTGCTCCATGTTAAAGACATATGCTGTAATTCTGTCTACTAAAAATGAAGAACTTTGCAATAAATAATTACTGAAATCTATTTGGTTTAGATAATGATTTTTTAAATTATTGGAATAGGTACTCACATCCTGGTATTCCGATGGAATGTAAGGTCTGTTCGCAAGAATGAAAGAAGATACAAGTTTATCACTCGCTAAATCTTCATACCCTTTTTGTGTGTCTTTTAAAGTTTTGAAAATTGCGTTGAATCCTTCCTCGTCCTTTATATTTTTTGAGTAATAATTACTAATAGTGATATTCACCATTTCCATACTTTTTAAATACGAATTCCAAAGCTTATTTTCTTCAGAAGATTTAAATTCTACCCCTTTTTCATAACTAAAGTTGAAATCAACAGACTCCTTACCATCATAGATAAAATCAAAATTGTTTTCTTCCGGTGGAATAGCATATACAATTTTATATATTCCTGGAGTTACAGTTTCATTGAGTGGTATTTCAAAATGACCTAGGCTATCAAGTTTACCTCTATTTACATAATCAGCACCCTCTGGTGAAGCCTTGTATAAAAAAGCATATGTAAAATCTTTTGAAGGTGAAAATGTACCAGAAACACTTTGGGAATAACCCAAGAATGGAAGAACAATAAAAGCAAGGATTAATTTTTTCATGTTGTGAATTTGTTATCTGCGATAAGGCTTCAATAATTACGCCAATTATAATGTTTTTTAATTCTTTTTAGAGCGAACACTTTCAATAAAAACCGTTGCAAGTATTAATGAGCCACCAACAAATGTATGTAATGTTGGTATTTCATTCAAGAAAAAGTAAGCTATAATAATTCCAAATACTGGTTGTGCACTCCCAATTATACTTGCTGTACTGGCTTTAAAGTATTTAAGACTATTTATAAAAAGGGTATGACCTATCGCAGTTGTTAATAATGCAAGAAGCAATACATATGGATATTGTGTCTTTATATTTGAACCCTCGAAAAAATAAAGACTAGGCATCAAAACAATAGCAAGGATTCCTACTTGGTAAAACATTAACATGGTGCCATTGTAGTTTGTTGCATGTGTTTTTAAGATAAGAATCCTTAATGAGTAACAAACTGCTGAGAGAATTCCCAAAAGAATACCTTGAAGCTGATTACTTTTAAGGTCAAATTCTGGCGCAAGAATATATACGCCAATTAACACAGTAATACCCAGTAAAATGTGCATTGGATCAAATTTTATTCTTGTGAAAATTGGTTCTAGTAAGGCTATAATCACAGGGAAAGTAAATAATGACAACATCCCAATTGCTACATTAGATAGCTTTAAAGCATAGAAATATGTAATCCAATGTGCTCCCATAAATATGGAAGCTAAAAAAAAAGTCCATCGATCTCGACCACTATTAACCTTTAAACTAATCTTTTTAGCTAAGCAGAATAGTAATAAAAATACACCTGCTAAGGCAGATCGCCACCAAATAATTATTGGAGTTGGTAAGTCAATAAATTTTCCTAGGGCACCTGAGGTACTAATAAAAATTGTGGCTACTGTTAGCCACAATAAGTGATTTATGTGGCTTTTATCACTCATTTACATTAGATAATGTTTCTAAAGCTTGTTTTATTGACTTTACATTTTCAAAAGTGAGAAGTAAACGCAAACCATTTCTGGTTTTTTTCTCTTTCATTTTACACTTTCCGGCATTTAATTGAACAAACTGTAATACCTTGGTAAAAGCATCGCTTTGATAGAATTTACTTTGCTGATCTTGTATAAAATAGCCTATTAGTCTACCTTGTTTCATTATCAGTTTTTCTATTCCCAACTTAACAGCCACCCACTTTAAACGAACACTATCAAATAAATCGGATACCTGCACTGGTACTTCTCCAAATCTATCAACAATTTCAGACTCAAATTTTTGCAGTTCTTCTTCTGTCTTTATTTCATTGAGCTTGGTGTACAGATTAAGCCGTTCTGTAATGTTGTTAACGTAATCATCTGGGAAAAGCAATTCAAAATCAGTATCGATAGTTATATCCTTAACGTATTGTTTTGGTTTACCATCATCTTTATATAAATCTGCGAACTCAGATTCTTTTAATTCCTCAATTGCTTCATTTAAAATCTTTTGATAGGTATCAAATCCAATATCATTAATAAAACCACTTTGTTCACCTCCTAGCAAATCACCAGCACCTCTAATTTCAAGATCTTTCATGGCAATATTGAATCCACTACCCAGTTCTGTAAACTGCTCTAAAGCGGTAATACGTTTTCTTGCATCTGTTGTCATTGCAGTATACTCTGGTGTAATGAAATAACAAAATGCTTTTTTATTGCTGCGTCCAACACGACCTCTCATCTGATGAAGGTCACTCAACCCAAAATTATTGGCGTTATTGATAAATATTGTATTTGCATTAGGAACATCTAGACCACTTTCAACAATTGTTGTGCTAACTAATACGTCAAATTCGCCATTCATAAAGGCCAACATTAGTTCCTCTAATTTTTTACCATCTAATTGACCATGGCCAATACCGATTTTTGCATCGGGAATTAATCGCTGAATCATACCAGCAACCTCTTTTATATTTTCAATTCTATTATGAATAAAAAAGACTTGACCACCACGTTGTATTTCATAGCTGATGGCGTCTCTAATTGTATCCTCATTAAATCTTATAACATGACTTTCTATAGGGTAACGATTTGGAGGAGGTGTTGTAATTACAGACAAGTCTCTCGCTGCCATTAAACTAAATTGAAGTGTTCTAGGAATTGGTGTTGCGGTTAGGGTTAATACATCAACATTTTCCTTAATTGTCTTTAGTTTTTCTTTTACTGCGACGCCAAATTTTTGTTCTTCATCAACAATAAGCAATCCTAAATCTTTGAATTTTACGGATTTATTTGCGAGTTGATGAGTCCCTATTATAATATCTATACTACCCTTTTCTAACCCTTCTAGAGTCTCTCTTTTTTGCTTTGCTGTCCTAAAGCGGTTAACATAATCTACTGTTACTGGGAAATCTTTTAATCGCTCAGTAAACGTTCTGAAATGTTGATAAGCTAGAATTGTCGTAGGTACTAAAACCGCTACTTGTTTTCCATTATCTACCGCTTTAAAAGCCGCCCTAATGGCAACTTCGGTTTTACCAAATCCAACGTCACCACAGACTAAACGGTCCATTGGTCTTTCACTTTCCATATCAGCTTTAATGTCTGCTGTAGAAGAGGTCTGATCTGGTGTGTCTTCATAAACAAAAGAAGCTTCAAGCTCATGTTGCATATAACTATCCTGTGCGTACTGAAACCCTTTTTTTAGTTTTCGTTTTGCATATAGTTTAATGAGGTTAAATGCAATCTCTTTTACACGAGATTTGGTTTTTTGTTTAAGGTTTTTCCAAGCTTTACTACCTAATTTATAGATTTTAGGTGGCTTTCCGTCCTTACCGTTAAACTTGGTTATTTTATGTAGTGAGTGAATACTCAAATAAAGAATATCACGCTCACCATAAACCAATTTTATGGCTTCTTGCTTTTTACCTTCAACCATAATTTTTTGCAAACCGCCAAACTTACCGATACCATGATCAATATGAGTTACATAATCTCCAACCTCTAAATTGGTTAACTCTTTTAAGGTTATAGCCTGCTTTTTTGCATAACCGTTTTTTAAATGGAATTTGTGATAGCGATCGAAGATTTGATGATCAGTATATACCGCAATTTTTTGTTCCTCATCAATAAAACCCTGGTACAATGAAATCACAATGGTTTTATAATGAACCTGCTCTTCAACATCATCAAAAATGTCATGAAATCGTTTTGCTTGTTGCTCACTAACACAAGCAATATAGTTTACTATTCCATTGGAGTGATTTTCGTTTAAATCTTCAATTAATAGATTGAAATGTTTGTTAAAAGCGGGTTGAGGTTTGGTTTTAAAGTCTATTACTTTACCATCCATAATCGATGAAGACTCAAACTCCACTAAATTATATTCCAAGAATTGTCTTTTAAGCAATTCAGAATTACAGAATAATTCGGAGGGAGAGGCGTGTTTTATTTCACTTGATAATTCCTTAAATGCTTCTTCAGCTTTTATGTAGAAATCGTCAATTCTAGAGAATAAAAGTGAGCTATTCTTTGAGAAAACCACTGTTTTAGAAGAAATATATTTTAGAAAGCTTTCACGTTTCTCTTCAATAAATTTATTAGCAACATTTGGGATTATACTAACCTTTTTAATACGTTCTGTGGAGAGTTGGGTTTCTACATCAAATGTCCTAATACTGTCAACTTCATCCCCAAAAAACTCAATCCTGTAGGGCTCATCATGAGAAAATGAGAAAACATCGACAATACCACCTCTTACGGAAAATTCTCCAGGTTCTGTCACAAAATCAACGCGCTTAAACTTATATTCAAAAAGCACTTCGTTAACAAAATCTATACTCAATTCATTTCCGACGGAAATTTTAAGGGTGTTTTTCTCAAGTTCTTTTTTGGTTACTACTTTTTCAAAAAGTGCATCAGGATAAGTAACTATTACGGCAGGTTTTCTTCTAGAGTTAATACGGTTTAGAACCTCTGCTCTTAATAATACATTGGCGTTATTTGTTTCTTCAATCTGATAAGGTCTTCTGTAACTACCAGGATAAAATAGTACATCTTTATCATTAATAAGTTGTTCTAAATCGTTGAGGAAATAAGCAGCTTCTTCTTTATCATCAAAAATCAATAAAAATGGTTTGTCAGCAGATCTAAATGTTTCGGATAAAACATATGAAAATGAAGATCCTACCAACCCTTTGAGGTGTGTATTATTTTCAGTTTGGGCAATAGCATTTCTGAGATTTTGCACTTGCAAAGTCTCTGCATATGTTTTGGAAATTAATGCTTTGCTCAAGTTCCTTTATTTGAAGGTGCAAATATAAAATTTTTGAACTGTTATATAATGATAAATTCTCGGAATAGGATTATATTTGTAGCCACATTAACTAATGACTATTAAACCTATTTTTATGTCCATTTCAGATTTATATGATAACGAATTTAGAAAGCGAAATAAAGACCATTTTGCAGCTATTGTAAGAGTTGCTATGAGTGATGGTGTTATCTCGGAAGAGGAAAAAGAATTTCTAGATCGATTAGCAGACAGATTAAATATCAGTGAGCATGATTACAAAAGAATCATGAAGGATTATGAATCTCATCCTATAAATCCACCAGTATCTTACGACCACAGATTAGAGCGTTTATTCGATCTTGCTAGAATGGTAGCGGTAGATAAAATACATGAAGAAGAAGAAAAGAAAATATTAAGAAAATTCTGTGTTGCACTTGGTTTTCATGCTGTTAACGTAAAGTATATAACGGATAAAGCATTAGAATTAGTTAGCCGAGGTCATGGTTTAGACGAATTTATTGATGGTATTAAAAATATGAATCAATAATCAATACACTTAATTAAAAAGCGAGCTATTAGCTCGCTTTTTTTATGCGTTGCGCATAAATTCTTCAGCCTTTTCTACCATATTTTTGCTTCCACAAATAAAGGGCACACGTTCGTGTAATTCTGTCGGTTCAATATCCATTATCCTTGTAAATCCATCACTGGCTTTACCATTGGCTTGTTCTGCTAAAAATGCCATTGGGTTACATTCGTATAACAAACGTAATTTACCATTCATTTTTTTTGAACTCTTAGGATACATGTAAATTCCACCTTTAATCATGTTTCTATGAAAGTCTGATACTAGAGAACCAATATATCTGGAAGTATAAGGTCTGTCTCCTTCTTCTTTTTGACAATATTTTATGTAGTCTTTAATTCCTTTTGGGAAGTGTATGTAGTTACCCTCATTCACTGAATAGATTTTACCATCTTCAGGAAATTGCATATTTGGGTGAGATAAATAAAACGAACCTATGGCCGGATTTAAGGTAAACCCATTAACACCATCTCCAGTGGTATATACTAACATTGTTGATGTTCCGTATATAACATAGCCAGCGGCAACTTGCTGACTCCCTTTTTGAAGAAAGTCTTCAATAGTTACAGGAGTCCCAACAGGTGTTACACGCCTGTAAACAGAGAAAATAGTTCCTACAGAAACGTTTACATCAATATTAGATGAACCATCTAGAGGGTCAATTAAAACAATATACTTGTTTTGGTTGTTTTCATCTTGACTGTTTATAGCTACAAAATCATCCTCCTCTTCACTTGCAATACCACAAACAATGTTTCTCTTTGTCATAGTTTGGATAAACTTCTCATTAGCATATACATCTAATTTCTGCTGATCTTCACCTTGTATATTGGTGTCACCAACTGCACCTATAATATCAACAAGACCTGCTTTATTAACCTCGTGGTTAACCACTTTAGCAGCTAGTCTTATAGAATTTATTAATCTAGAGAGTTCTCCAGAAGTATATTTAAAAGAGGATTGATTTTCAATAATAAACTCACCTAGAGTTTGATTAGTATGAGACATGAAGCATTATATTGATTAATTGACACAAATATCGTATTATTTTACAAACTAAAACGTTTTCGTAAATTAAATTAATTGTTATGTAACGTTAGTTTTGAATTATATTTGAGTTCTTTTAAGATGAGCATGTACCAACCAAGATTAGCAACAATAAAAGATATGCCAAGAGTTTTAGAACTCATCAATGAATTGGCAATTTTTGAGAAAGAACCTGATGCAGTTGAGGTTACTTTAAAAGATCTAGAGAATGATGGTTTTGGTGCACACCCAAAATTCACATGTTTTGTTGTAGAAATTAATAATGAAGTTGAAGGCATAGCCCTTGTATATCCAAGGTATTCAACATGGAAAGGTGAAGTTATTCATTTAGAGGACCTCATCGTAAGTGAGTCTTGTAGAGGATTCGGGCTTGGTACAATATTGTTAGATGAAGTAGTGAAATATGCAAAAAGCCTAAACGTAAAACGTGTAAGTTGGGAAGTTTTAGACTGGAATGAACCGGCAATTAAATTTTACGAAAGCAAAGGCGCAAAAATAATGCGAGATTGGGATGTTGTTCAATTAGATGAAGAAGCTATTGATAATTATTTAAAGAATTTATAATGCGAGTTTATAAGTTTGGTGGTGCTTCTGTTATGGACGCAGAAGGTGTAAGAAACGTTGCAAAAGTATTGAATACAACAGGCTATGACAATACACTTGTTGTGGTTTCTGCAATGGGCAAAACTACTAATGCCTTAGAATTGGTTGTTAGAAATTATTTTGATAACAAACCTGAATTACAGAGTGCAATTCACGATGTAATTAAATACCACAATGAAATTCTTTTAGAATTATTTGATAATGACAGACATAATGTTTTTAAAATAGTTAAATCTATGTTTGATGAGCTTACATTTTTCTTTAAAAATAATAAGTCGCCAGACTATAATTTTGTATATGATCAAACCATAGGATTTGGTGAACTTGTATCTACTACAATAATTAGCCATTATTTAAATGAAATTGGTTTAAAAAATCAATGGATCGATGTAAGGGAATATATAAAAACAGATAATTACTACAGAAGGGCAAATGTAAATTGGGAAACGACTCAAGCAAATATTTCGTCAAAGTTTGATGCTAAAAAACTGAATATAACACAAGGGTTTTTGGGTAGCGATGCTAATAATTTTACAACTACATTAGGTAGGGAAGGTAGTGATTACACCGCAGCAATTTTTGCATATTGTTTAAACGCTAATAGTGTAACTATTTGGAAAGATGTACCAGGTGTTTTAAATGCAGATCCAAGGTATTTTGAAAATGCTCAACTGTTGCATCAAATTTCATATAGAGAAGCTATTGAGCTGGCTTTTTACGGAGCCTCTGTAATTCATCCTAAGACATTACAACCTTTACAAAGAAAAGAAATTCCATTGTATGTAAAGTCCTTTCTACATCCAAAAGATGATGGTACAAAGGTTAGCAAAGGCAAAGCATTAGATCCAGAAATTCCTTGTTTTATTGTAAAGAAAAACCAGACACTTATTTCGTTATCATCTTTAGATTTCTCATATATAGTCGAAGAAAATATCAGCGATATATTCAATTTATTACATCTATATAAAATGAAAGTTGATGTAATACAAAATTCTGCCATAAGTTTTTCCGTTTGTATAGACAATATTTATGATAATCTTGAAAAGCTTTTAAAACACTTAAAGGCAAAATTTAAAGTAACAAGCTATGACAATGTGAGTTTATATACAATAAGGCACTACAACAATGATGCGATAAGTGAATTAGAAAACGGTAAAACAGTATTATTGAAACAATTAACGCAGCAGACAGTTCAAATTGTCACTAAATAAATAGTTATTACATTTGTTTTATGGGTAAATCAACCGAAATTGGATTAGTGACTGCTAAGGAAGTGGCCAAAGCGATTAATGCCGATAAATATGGTTTTTTGGGTACTTTTTTCGGTTGGATTTTAATGAAAGTCCTTAAAATTTCTACACTCAATAGAATTTATAAGCGCAATAAGCACCTCAGTGAGCTCGAGTTTCTTGATGGTATATTAGATGAATTTCAGATTAAATTTGAAATACCCGAAGAGGATTTGAAACGACTTCCAAAGGAAGGGCCATTTATTACGATATCTAATCATCCCTTGGGTGGTATTGATGGTATTTTGCTATTAAAATTGATGTTAGAGCAACGCAGTGATTTTAAAATTATCGCAAATTTTCTGTTACATAGAATAGAACCACTAAAGCCCTATATAATGCCTGTCAACCCATTTGAGGATAGGAAGGATGTAAAAAGTAGTGTTTCAGGATTTAAAAATGCCATTCTTCACTTAAGGGAAGGTAGCCCACTTGGTGTTTTTCCTGCTGGTGAAGTTTCAACTTACAGAGATGGCAAATTGGTAGTTGACAAGCCATGGGAAGAAGCTGCAATGAAGCTCATTCAAAAAGCAGAAGTCCCTGTTGTACCCATATATTTTCATGCCAAGAACAGTAGATTGTTCTATAGACTTTCAAAAATAAGTGACACATTAAGAACAGCGAAGTTACCTTCAGAATTACTTACTCAAAAACGCAGAGTGATTAAAGTTAGAGTGGGAAAGGCAATTTCTGTTAAAGATCAAAATGAACATGAAAGTTTAAGTGAGTTTTCAGAGTTTTTACGACGAAAGACCTACATGCTTTCAAAAACATTTGAAGACAAGCCAAAGATATTAGATAATATAAAATCTACGGTTAAGGTACCAAAGCCTCCTAAACGAATTGTAACACCTATTGATTCAGGAGTTATGATGGATGAAGTAAATTTCTTAAGGGAGAATGATTGCAGATTATTGCAAAGTAAAAATTATGAGGTGTATTTAGCTTCAGCTAGAGATATACCCAATATTCTTCGTGAAATTGGACGACTGCGAGAGATAACTTTCAGGGAAGTTGGTGAGGGCACAAACGAGGCTATTGATTTGGATACTTTTGATACCTATTACCACCACATGTTCCTGTGGGATAATGATAAGAATAATATTGCTGGTGCCTATAGAATGGGACTTGGTTCAAAGATATTTGAACGCTTTGGGATAGATGGTTTTTATCTTCAGGATTTATTTAGGTTTGAGCCGGAGTTATACAAAATGATGAGCCAATCTATTGAAATGGGTAGGGCATTTATCATAAAAGAATACCAACAAAAACCTATGCCATTGTTTTTGTTATGGAAAGGCATAGTGCATACAACCCTGCGTTATCCAGAACATAAATATTTAATTGGTGGTGTTAGTATTAGCAATCAGTTTTCAAACTTTTCTAAAAGTTTAATGATTGAATTTATGAAGTCTCATTATTACGACCCATATGTAGCACAATATGTTCATCCTAAGAAAGAATTTAAGGTAAAACTTAAAGATGCAGATAAAGATTTTGTTTTTGATTCTACAGAGGCGGATTTAAATAAATTTGATAAAATAATTGATGAAGTTGAACCTGGAGCACTAAGGCTTCCTGTTCTATTAAAAAAGTATATTAAGCAAAACGCCAAATTAGTTGCATTTAACGTAGATCCACTTTTTAATAATGCAGTAGATGGTCTTATGTATATTAAAATTGCAGACCTTCCGGAAAGTACTGTTAGACCTGTTATGGAGGAATTCCAAGCTGAGTTAGAACGGAAATTCATGGATAACCATGACAAATAGATTAACGCTATTTTTTCTAATTATTCCAAGTATTCTATTGTCTCAAACAATTACAGGAAAGGTAATTGACAAAGTTACTCAAGAGCCTGTAGAAACGGCTTCTATATATTTTGACCAAACTACAATTGGTACTACTACAAATGAAAATGGTGAGTTTTCAATTGACTACACAGATGCTGTTAGGTCAAACCTGGTTATATCTTATTTAGGTTACCAAAAAGTTTTGATTGCAGATTATAGGGGATTGGATAATATCTTAATTGAGCTTGAAGCTGCCACAAATACTCTTGATGAAGTCTTTGTTAATTTTGATGATGAATTAACAAGAGAGCAAAAGCTAAAACTGTTTAAAAAAGAATTTCTTGGAACGTCTAGATTTGCAAATTCCTGTAAATTATTAAATGAAGATAAGTTGGTACTCTACTATGATGGCAAAGACAACACACTTTATGCAAGTTCTGAAGAACCCCTAAGGGTAAAAAATAGAGCACTACAGTACCAAATAGAGTTTGATATAATTGATTTTGAAGCTAGTTATAGAAATGTAGATATAGAAGAAAACACCTTTATTTTAAACTCGGTAACATATCTAGGAACCACCTTTTATAAAGATCTTACCAATGGTTCAAAGCGGAGAGTTAACAAGAACAGAAACAAGGTTTATAAGGGGTCCGTACAGCATTTTATTAGGGCATTGTACAATGAGGATTTAAAAAAGGAAAGTTATCAGATTTATAATAGAAACAAGAAAGTTGAAGAGTGGGATTTTATAAGGATCTCAGAAGTTAAGACGTCTGGTATAAAAGAATTGAGATTAAAATCTAAAATAAATATACTCTATAAAAAATCATCGCAATCTACAATGGAACTGAAGACCGACTACATTTTTATAGATGTTTATGGCAACTATTCTCCGATTATTGGTGTATATCTCACGGGTTATTTAGGAAGTCAAAGATTGGGTGACACGTTACCTTCAGATTTTGGATTAGATAAATAAAAAACCCAGATTTAATATCTGGGTTTCATTTTGTTTATAATGATTTAAACCAATCCTGAAATTGATTCCCTAATAGGAAGGTCGTTTTCTTTTCACCCCCAAATGCACCTATAAGACTCATTAACCAAGCAATAAAAAGAACTATAATTACTATTAGATTAAGAATTGGCACCCATGATGATACAAATAAAATAATTAAAAAACCTAGCATTTGTCTAATATAGAATGAGCCAATCTCTGTTTTGTTATTACTATTCATTACCAAGGCAATAACCCAACCTATTATAGTTAGGTGAGCTATAATTGCAATATTCTTACCATCACTTAAAACTTCCTTAGCGTCATCAGCAAATTCAGCGGCTTTCTCTTTAGCTTCTCCTGCCAATTCTTTTGCATCATCTGCAATTTCACTTGCTTTTTGGCTTATTTTATCTCCCGCTTTTTTGGCACTTTCTTTTGCGTCACCTATCATATCGTCAAGGTCGTCCTTTAAATCTTTATTATCGTCTGACATTATTGTATTGTTTTAATGATTAATAGTTCCGTTAAAATTACTAAAAAAGAAATTTGTTTATTGAAATGCAGAATCAATTGGTTCCCACAATTCTATTTTATTATTGTCATTATCTAAAATCCAAGCAAACTTCCCATAATCATATGTCTCCATATCACCTACAATTGTTACACCTTCTTTTTTTAATACCTTTAATAATGCTTCTAAATCATCAACGCGATAGTTGAACATATAAGGTTTGTCAGATGGATTAAAATAACTTGTGTCATCCTTAAAAGGACTCCATTGTGTGGAGCAGTCCTTACCCTCTTTATCTTTCCACCAAAAGGTACATCCATAGTCGTCAGTATTAAATCCCAAATGTTTTTTGTACCAATCTTTAGAAGCTTTTGGATCTTTTGTTTTAAAAAACAATCCACCAATTCCTGTTACTCTTTTTTTCATATCATTATTTCTTTATTGCAGATTCATAAATATCAATCCATTCATCACATGTCATTTTCCTTGTTAGTTCTCCTATCAGTTCAAACGGGATTTCGTCTACCTTTTTAAATCGGATACAACTTTTACCCATATCTAATTTTCTAGAGGAATGCTTTGGATATTCATTTACAAACCAATCGTGAAGTTCTTTCTTGGCATAAATACCACTGTGATATAAGTTAACCGAATTTTTTTGTGAGGCAAAACTCATGAATGGCAATGGTGTCTTTGGGTCACAATGATAACCGTCTGGATAAACAGAATGAGGCACATAATAGCCTATCATTTTATAAATAATGCCTTCTTCAAATCCTTTAGGTAAGTTGTCATTTATTGTTTTCCGTAATTTTTTAAGCGCGTTCTGTCTATCTTCAGGAACTTGTGATATATAGTCCTCTGGTGAGTCTGCATTATATTGCATAATTAGATTGATTTAGTAATCCTCTAATTTAGCAAAATTTAGCTTTGATTTTATCTACAATGGTTTGTGCGAGTTTAACTTTACTCTCAACTGTCCAGCCTGCAACATGTGGCGTCAGTAAAACTTTGTCAGAACTTATAAGTTCTTGAAACACGTCTGGGATGTTGTTTGATGAAAATAAATTTTCAAAAGAGGCTTTTTCAAATTCTAATACATCCAATCCTGCGCCTAATATTTTACCTTTTTTTAAGGCCTCAACTAAATCTTTGGTAACAACACTTTTACCACGTGCAGTATTAATTAACCAAAAGGGCTTTTTAAAGTTATTGATAAATTCTCTATCTACCATATTTAAGGTTAGAGGAGTCTGTGGAGTATGTAAACTCAAAACATCAACTTTTTCCTGAAGTTCTATTAAAGTTACTTGTTTACAATTTTCATCACCAACATTTTCTTTTATATCATAGCAAAGAACTTCAACATCAAATCCTCTAAGCTTTTTAGCAAAAGCTTTACCCATATTACCATATCCAATTAAACCAACTATCTTACCATCGAGTTCTAACCCACGATTGTCCTCTCTAAGCCATTTGCCTTGTCTAACTTCATCATCTGCTTTATTTAGTTTGTTAAAAAGGGATAATAGCATACCTAAGGTATGTTCGCCAACAGCATTTCTGTTTCCTTCTGGTGCTGAAATAAGATAAACACCTTTTTTTTTGGCATAATCACAGTCTATATTTTCTAAACCGGCTCCGACACGACCTATAAATTTTAAATTTGAAGCGGCATCTAAAAATGGTTTGTCAATTGTAAATCGACTGCGGATAATAATACCATCATATTCTGAAATTATTGCTTCAACTTCTGTTTTTGAGGATGTGTAATCTTCTATGTTTTCAAAGCCTAAATCATTGAGCTGATTTATTAGAAGTTTATGGTTACTATCTATATGAAGTATTTTCAAATCTTTGGATATTCAGATTGTGTACGTTCGTGTACGACGTTTCCTGTATGTGCTGTGTTTATTTTTTCGAATAAAAGTACATGGACTTCTTCATCGTTTTTAGTGAAAGGATTGTGTTCAACGCCTTTAGGCACTACAATAAATTCACCTTCATTTACAACTTCTGTTCTATCTCTAAATTGCATATAAAGTGTGCCTTTAATTACTTGGAACAATTCATCTTCATCATCATGACTATGCCAAACAAATTCACCCTTTAATTTGGCTAAAATAACCTGCATATCATCAACTACTGCTATTTGATGCGGATGCCAGTTTTTACTGAATTTTGTGAACTTGTCTTTAATGTTTATAGCTTTCATACATCAAAAATACAAAGAGCAGATAATTATATACCAAGAATTAATTTTGCGATCCAGAAATATAAAAGAATACCAAGGATATCATTACTTGTAGTAATAAATGGACCAGTTGCAATTGCAGGGTCTATACCTCTTTTGTCCAAAAATAAAGGTACAAAGGTTCCTATTAAACCTGCAATAATTATAACAGCTACAAGTGAGGTAGATATTGCAATTGCTTTATCAATTTCACCAATGTAAATCCAAACAAATAAAAATAAAAATGCGGCTAAAATAATACCATTTAACGTGGCCAACGACATTTCTTTTAAAAGTCTTCTGTTTATACTTCCTTTTATATCGTCATTTGCAAGACCCTGTACTATGATTGCACTAGATTGTACACCAACATTTCCAGCCATTGCCGCAATTAGAGGAGTAAAGAAAAACAACACTGCATACTGGTTAAAGGCTTCTTGAAATCCCTCCATAATTACAAAGGCTCCTACACCACCAATAAGTCCTAGAAATAACCAAGGTAATCTTGCTCTTGTTAACTCAATAATACTATCATCAGAATCTACATCTTGGGTAATACCAGCAGCCAACTGGTAATCTTTTTCTGCTTCTTCCTTAAGGACATCAACAATATCATCAATTGTAATTCTCCCTAAAAGTGTTTGTGAGTCATCAACAACAGGTATTGCCTCAAGATCATATTTGGCCATTACCTTTGCAACGTCCTCAACATCATCAATTACATTGACAAAGTCTACATTATCCTTGGCGATATCAGCAATTTTCTGATCGTTTTTGGCAACTATTAAATCTTTAAGGGACAATCGCCCAATCAATTTTTCCTCCTTATTAACCACATAAATAGAGTGTACACGTGTAACCTCCTTAGCTTGCCCTCTAATCCGTCTTAAACAACCTGCAACAGTCCATGTTTCATACACCTTAACAAGTTCTTTGGCCATTAAACCTCCAGCAGTGTCATCTTGGTATTTTAATAACTCGGTAATTTCTTCTCTATGTTCTTCATCTTCTATTTTAGAGATTACCTCTTCTTGGCGCTCTTCAGGAAGTTCTGCGATGATATCTGCGGCATCATCTGTGTCTAATTCCTCTACTTCTTCTGCAATTTCTTTTGCCGAAAGATTCTTTAGAACTTTTTCTCTTGTATCCTCATCTAACTCAGTAAGAATATCTGAAGTCGTTTCTGAGTCTAGAAGTTTAATTACATAAATGGAATCATCAAGATCTAATTCATCAAGAATTTCTGCAATATCAGCGTAGTGAAACTCATTGAGCAACTTAACAAGTTCCTTGTCGTTATTATTTTCAACTAGGATCTCAACGTTTTCAATAAGCTCATCAGTGAGCTGAAATTGTATGTTATCTTGAATTTCTTCCACTAGAATTTTCAATAAAAAACTAAAACTTTATGTTTTAGTTGTTGTCATTTTCAATTAAGGTGGTTAGTTCAATAAATTCTGAAACACCTAATTGTTCTGGTCGTTGCCCAAAGATAGCATTTGCTTTTAAATTATCTGAAAGATTAAAAATTTTTAAACTGTTACGAAGTGTTTTTCTGCGTTGTTGAAAGCCTGTTTTAACAACACGGAAAAATAATTTTTCGTCGCAAGGCAAGTGGTAGTTGTCTTTTCTTCTTAATAGTAAGACTCCAGAATCTACTTTTGGTGGTGGATTGAAAACAGTAGGAGGTACAGTGAATAAATATTCTGCATCGTAGAAAGCCTGTGTTAAAACCGAAAGTATACCGTATACTTTGGAGCCTTCGTTAGAACAAATACGCTGAGCAACTTCCTTTTGAAACATACCTGAAAATTCAGGTATTTGATCACGCATTTCTAATGTTTTGAAGACAATCTGTGATGAAATATTGTACGGGAAGTTACCAATGATAGCAAAGGGTTTGTTTTTAAAAATTTCGTTTAAATCATATTTTAAAAAGTCTCTCTCGTAGATTCTATCAGCTAGATTGATATAATGATTCTTTAAATATTCAACAGATTCTGTATCAATTTCAATGACATGTGTTGTAATATCTTTTTTAAGTAGATATTTTGTTAGGACTCCCATACCAGGACCAATCTCTAAAACATCTTTGTAACCTTTTAATGTCAGTGAATCAGCAATTTTTTTGGCAATATTTTCATCCTTTAAAAAATGCTGTCCTAAATGTTTTTTTGCCTTAACCTGGTTTTGATTTGCCACAACTTTTAACTTAATTGAAGTTGACTGTATATTCGTCTATTATTTCTAATTCAGTTCTAAAGGCCAACATTTTATCTGCAAACCTTTGAGATCCATCTTTTCTTAATCTTTCTGCATCTTCTAGGTAGTATTTTTTTAATGCCTCCTTGTTGTGTGCTTTATATTGTATTGAATAGGTTTGCCCACCCATTTCTTCTTCAACCAATACTTTAGTAAGTTTAGCTTCAGAAAACTTACCAGTTGCCAAAACTTGTGGAATATGTTCTTTAATCCACTCTAGCCATTCCAAATGCACGGAATCATCAATATTTACAGTGACGTTATAAATTATCATTGAAATTGTTTTCTAGTATAGTATTTGGCAAAAGTAAGTGATATAACCCTAATTTATAGGGTCTCCTCTTAACATTCTAAATTTCTTCCTTGCGTCTATGAAGTAAATACTATCCTCGTGTTCGAAGATTATTCGTTCGTAGTTAGCTTTGGCATCTTCAGGTTTTGCAAGAAATGTGTTGTAAAGTTCTGCTAAATGGTACAAGGCATCATCCATTAAAATGTCTTCTCTATAATCTTTTATTATTAAAAGATAATTGGCTTCGGCTTTATCAAAAAGCTTCTTTTTCTCAAAAAGTTTTGCCTGTTGATATAAAGCTTGATCAATTATACTCTCTCCTTTATGTTCTGCGAGAATTTTATCTAAAATAGAGATTGCTTTATCTGTTTTATTTTGAAATGTATAGAGGTCTGCCTTTGCATATAGTTTCAAAGCTGTTCTAGTACTATCTTCATATTTGTTGTCAGAAATGAGAAGTTTAAGATCTAAAGCATCGTTAGCAATTAATTGAGAAGTAGATGATTTGAGTATTTTAAGCTGTGATTCTGCCCAGTCAAAATCACCTTTATAATAACTTGTTTTAGCAACCTTGAATCGTGCCTCTTGAGAGATAGTACTGTTCTTTAAATTGGCCTGAATTTGAGAATAAAATATCAGTGCCTCGTTAAACTTTTCTTGTAAAACGAGTATATCAGCAAGCAATAATTTTACGGTAGCTTCCTGGAAGTCACTTATGTTCAATTTCATACTCTTTCTGAGAAATTTTGTCGCAGCGTCAGTATCTTTTTGATAAAATGCCAGAAATTCACCATAAGCTAATTGAAGTGATAATGTTAACTCAGAAAGCCCAAATATTTGAAATAATTCCTTGTACTTTTCTTCAATCCGATCTAGAGATTTTTTATCCGCATTTTTAGAATCTATTTGTAGAATGTACTGATGTGCTGTAAGAGCTGTACTTGGGTCTAAAGTAGTTTTTAATATGTAGTTAAAAATATCCTTTGCTGTGTCATTATCACTATCGTTAAGTGCAGTGATAGCTAGTTCTATAATACGATCTAAACTTTCAGGATTTCGTTTATATAAAGCTTTTTCCTGTATAAAGGATTTAGCATAGGCTTTCTCTTGTACATATAGCCAACTTAGCATTTCATACCAATATGGACTAGGGTTTTGTTGTAATTTTTTTAGGAGTTGACGTCTTAAAAAAACATTATTTTCATTGTCCTTGTTCTCAGATATAAAATCACTAACAGACCGTTTTATGTTGTTAAGATAATTTGGTTTGTAGTCTATATATTCAATATAGTTTTCAAACATCTTTTCTACGTTACCTTGATCTCCATATATTCTGGCGAGTTGAATATTATAGTTTTTATCAGGAGTTAGTTGCTTTGCCTTGTTGTAAATTTTTATTGCTTCGTCTAAGAGAGAGTGCTCTTCAAATTTTCTTGCAATACTATATATGTAATTTGGTTTTTCGTCTATGTAAGCAATAGCTTCGTCATAAAGTATTTGTGCTTTGTCCAGACTATCTCTAAGTTGATAATTATAACCTAGTTCTACAATAAGAGTTGGATTTCTTCTTTTAGCTAACCTTTGCACAAGGATGTCTTCCGCAATATCAAATTGCTCTAGTTGTTGATGCGTATCTACAACTTTAAAAATAAAATTATAACTATATGGTTTTTCTTTAAGTAGGTTTTGGTAAATGATTAAGGCTTTTTTAAACTCTCCTTTTTTATAATAGCTGTCTGCTAGAATTTCATTGTTTTGAGCATTCCCAAAATGAACTCCTATAAGTAATATTAATGTTAAAAGGACTTTGCGCATGCCAATCTTTTTGTAAATATAACAAATGGCTAAACCAGATATTGTAAATGTTATGATAAAAAAATGCCTAAACTTAACGTTTAGGCATTTTGACCAGCAAAATAAATGTGCTATTAATCATTATTCGTTATTAAATATGATTCAGTTACTTTGTCTTGGTTTCTTAAGTATTATTTTATTAATAATTTAAGTATTACAACAAAACTTTGCTTACCATAACAACTAAAGTCGCGAGTAAAACCAGTCGTTTTATATTTTTCATTTCTAGGTCAGTTATCGATTTGGATTACTAACTTGACGAAAATAAATAAAAAAAACGAAGAAATACACAAAAATTCGATTAAAAACACATTTTTTTAACACTACATGCCTTTCAGAAGATGTTTTTCGTGCTATGAAATAATATCGAAACCTGTGTAGGGTACTAGTACTTCTGGGATTTTAATACCATTTTCTGTCTGACAATTTTCTAAGATTCCAGCCAAAACTCTAGGTAGTGCCAATGAACTTCCATTTAATGTATGGCATAATTCATTTTTACCTTCATTGTTTTTAAAGCGTAATTTTAGTCGATTGGCCTGGAAAGTTTCAAAATTTGAAACAGAAGAAATTTCTAACCAGCGATCTTGAGCAGTAGAGAAAACTTCAAAATCATAAGTAAGGGCTGAGGTAAATCCTAAATCACCACCACAAAGACGTAATATTCTATAAGGTAATTTTAATTCTTTCAAAATGCCCTTAACATGTTCTACCATACCGTCTAGTGCATTGTAAGAATTATTAGGGTGCTCCACTCTAAGAATCTCTACTTTATCAAATTGATGCAAACGGTTAAGACCTCTAACATGTGCACCATAACTGCCAGCTTCTCTCCTAAAGCAAGGCGTATAACCAGTAACACTTATAGGTAGGTCACTCTCAGTTAATATTGTATTTCTGAAGATGTTTGTTGCAGGAACTTCAGCCGTAGGGATCAAATATAAATTATCTGCAGTTACATGATACATTTGCCCCTCTTTATCCGGTAATTGACCTGTGCCAAATCCTGAAGCTTCATTTACTAAATGTGGCACTTGGTATTCAGTATATCCAGCTTCAGTATTCCTATCTAAGAAATAAGTAATTAGTGCACGCTGTAATTTTGCACCTTTACCTTTATATACAGGGAAACCGGCACCAGTAATTTTATTACCAAGCTCAAAATCAATAATGTCGTATTTCTTTGCTAGTTCCCAGTGTGGTAACGCACCATCAAATAATGTAGGTATATCACCTTCTCTATACACTTCTTCATTATCTTCATCTGTATTACCAGAAGGAACAATAATGTTAGGAACATTTGGTATAGTATAAAGTAAGTTGTTGAGAGCTTCAACTTTAGCATTTAATTCTTGTTCAAGCTCTTTGGTATCTTCCTTTAATTGCGTTGTCTTCTCTTTTAAAACATTTGCTTTCTGTACCTCACCAGATTTGAATAAAATTCCTATTTCTTTTGATATGCTATTAGATTCTGCTTTAACATTATCTAATTTAGTTTGTAAAGCTCGTCGTTCTTCATCAAATAAAATGGCATTATTAACCATCTCTGAAGCATCAATATTTCGTTTTTGCAATCGATTTATTATGTCTTCTTTATGAGCTCTTAAAAATGCAACTTGTAACATATCTGTAACTTTGAAATTATGCCATTGGGAAGGCTAAAAAATGAAAGACAAATGTAATAAGAATTTAACCAGATAAAAACAAAACCGACCCTATTTTGAGGGCATAATCCAATCATGATGTTTGAAGTGATACCATTGTTCTTTCGCCAAATCTATATTTGGATCTATGAGAAGTTTTGAAGGTTGATTATTTACTCTAATATAGGTTCTTGCATATACTTCAACAGTTTTACCTTTTTTAGCAAAATCTTCCTTGAGAATTTGAGCAAACTGCCAGATAATATCAGGTTTTGTGCTAGCTCCATTCATCTGTTTTTTAGTCAAATAGTCTTCTAATTTAATTGGCCATATTTCTTTGGTCTCAGAATCAATAACTTTATAGCTGGCTTTACCACTTTTAGCACGCAACATCATTCGCCATGATAATCTATGACCTTCTTCTGTCCAAAGTACATCATCCTGAAAAAAATGATGTCTTAATGGCAATGCAAGATGGATTAAAAAATAGATTATAAAGACACTGATTATTGCCTTACCGTATTTTGGCACAGGGACTTCATTTTCTATATAAAGAGGTTTTTTCTTTAAAAACAGAGCTCTAATTGTTTCTGGGCTAAAAAAGAATAAACTAAAGGCTAAGGACAGATAAGGAAATATGCCAATTTGAAAAACAATTGAATTGAACAGATGAAAAAATATAGAAGCGAAAAAAGCAATTCGTCTTGTTGGTTTAAATAATAATAATGGAATTATGAGACCATCGAACAAAATACCTCCATATGCTATGAAGTAGTGTATTGGTTTCTGTTGAAGCAGTACTCCAATAACCGGATAATTAGCTTTACCTCGCATGAGTAATTCAATTACAGACGTGTCTAACCAATCAGGGTAAAGTTTTGCGATAGAAGCATAAGTGTACAGTATAAAAAGTTGAATTACAAAGACCCATTTACACCAACTAGGCATGGAAATTTGTTTAATGGATGGTTTCAATTTAGCATCTATTGAAGCATAACGATGTGCTGGTAAAAAAACCATGAGAAAACTCAATATAAATAATAAATAATAGTGATTGTTGTAAGCTGATTTTTGCATTAAATATGTTGCCGTCCACATAATAGCAAACATTAGCATACTAAATCTATATTTATAACCAACCATTATTAACAGGCCAAAAAGACCCATTATTATATAATAAGCATACATCCAATTACCAGGTAGTGGTTGCAACCATTCGAAGCCAATAAATGAAAACGTAAAATCGGGTTCAATTAAGGTGCGTTTTACCCATCCTGTAAAAACGGCACCTACAGATTCCAGGAAACACAATAATCCAAATACAATGCGAAAAACTACAAGTCCAGAATTATCAATATGCTTAAATAAAAACTTATTCATTCATTTTTTCAATGTATTCTAGGGCACTTTTTCTGTCTTCTCTTAATTGAGATTTGAGGGCTTCAAGATTTTTGAACTTCTGTTCGTTTCGCAGTCGTTTTAAAAATTCGATTTTTAATTTCTGATTATACAAATCCTCGTTATAATCAAAGAAATGAACTTCTATAGATCTTCCTTTATCACTAATTGTTGGGTTAGTACCAATATT
The DNA here is from genome assembly GCF_020166345.1 of Winogradskyella vincentii. GTDB lineage: Bacteria > Bacteroidota > Bacteroidia > Flavobacteriales > Flavobacteriaceae > Winogradskyella > Winogradskyella vincentii. The sequence continues at coordinate 438,787 of NZ_JAIUJS010000002.1, forward strand.
CATCATCCCAAATACAATCCTATTATCTAATTGACATTGTACCACATATACGCCATCTTTTGGTATAAGTTTATACGATTCTTTGATTTGAATATTTGCGGTAGGGAAATCCAATTTGCGTCCTAAGCCCTTACCTTTTACAACCAGACCAGTTACAAAATAATTATAGCCTAAATAACTATTAGACAAGGACACATTACCTTCATTTAGTGCATTTCTAATTTTAGTAGAACTGACCGTAACATCCTTAATATCTTGGGCCGAAATTTCTTTAATTTCAAAATTGTATGTTTTTGCATATTCCTTTAGATCTTCAATATTGGCACTTCTGTTTTTCCCAAAATGATGATCATACCCTACAACTATATATTTTGTATTTAATTCATCAATTAAAATGTCCTTTACATATTCTTCGGCAGAAAGGTTGGCAAATTCTTTAGTAAATTCTTTTACAATGACCTCTGCTATACCATAAGATTTTAAAATATCAATTCGTTCATCAATTGTATTCAGTAATTTGATAGAATCGTCTTTTTGAAGCACCATTCTAGGATGTGGGAACAAGGTTAAGACAATAGGTGTAAAGCCTCGTTTTTCAGCAAGCTTAACTACTTTGTTTAAGATTTTTTGGTGCCCAATATGAATACCATCAAAAGTGCCTATTGTTGTTACTTTTCCTGTTGTTACAGTCAATCTATATAAATTATGAGGTTTAGAATTTTTCGGATATTCTAATAATCGTTTGTTTAAAAAATAATAAATTCGAGAAAATTTAATTTTCTACACAAACACTTATGAAAACAAAGCTACATTTTGTTTTGTCATTATCCATGTTTTTATGTGTATTTTCAGTTTTGGCCCAACAAAGTTATTGGGAAGAAACCAAAGAAACAGAATTTATCAATGACGACAAGCCCCAACTCAATCAAGAAAACTATCAAACATTTAGTTTAAACCTTGAAGAATTAAAGAGCCAATTGGCAAATGCTCCTTTACGAAGTGCAAATAATACACAATCTCCAACAATTGTTCAATTGCCTATTGCAAGCGGTAAGCTTGAACGATTCACAATTGTAGAATCACCTGTATTATCAGAAGAGTTATCACAATTATATCCTGAAATTAGAACCTATTTGGGTTTTAGCATAGAAAACCCAGGTACAAGAGCACGATTTAGTGTTACACCTCAAGGGTTGCAGACTATGATTTCTAGTCCTGATATGCCAACCAGTTTTACAGTACCCTTTTCGCGTACGGATAGTTCGAAATATGTTAATTATACACAAGATGTAAGAAAGGAAAAAAATAAAGATTTTGATTGTACAACTCTGGACGAATTTTTCGCTATTGATATAGGCAATTTAACCAATAGAGATGCAAATGATCAGACCTTAAGAACCTTTAGAATTGCAATTTCAACAACTGCAGAATATACTGGGTTTTGGGATGATGGAAATGCAGGCAATGGAGATGCAGCTCAAGATGCCTTGGCGCAAGTAGTATCTACCTTAAATCGAACGAATGAAGTATTTGAAGTTGATATGGCAGTTACTTTCAATTTAGTAACAGGTACCGAAATTATTTTCACCAATCCGGCAACAGACCCTTACAATGGTAATTTTAATAGCGAATTGCAAAATACATTAACCAATGTTGTTGGAGAGGCCAATTATGATGTTGGCCACTTGTTTCATTTTGGTGGTAACAATGGTAATGCTGGTTGTATAGGATGTGTTTGTGTAGATGGTGCAAAAGGATCAGGATTTTCTTCGCATTCGTTTTTAGATAATGATGGTGGGCCGTATATGTCAGATTTTTTTGATATTGATTATGTACCGCATGAAATCGGACATCAAATGGGAGCAAATCATACATGGTCGTTCAGTAGTGAAGGCACAGGTGTTAATGCAGAACCAGGCAGTGGAACCACCATTATGGGTTATGCTGGGATTACTGGACCAAATGATATACAAGACCATTCAGACCCATACTTTCATTATTTTAGTATACTGCAAATACTCAATAATTTACAGTCTAGAACATGTTGGGTCGGAACTGCAATAGGCAATAATCCTCCAGTTGCAAATGCAGGCAATAACTTTACAATACCTATTGGGACAGCATTTGTTTTGAAAGGAGATGCTACAGACTCTGATACAGGTGATGTTCTTACCTACACATGGGAACAAATAGACAATGGCGTAACAACAACAAGTGATTTTGGACCTGATAAATTCTCTGGAGCTTTATGGAGGTCTAGGCCACCTAGCACATCGCCAGATCGTTACATGCCAATTATTGAGCGCGTAATTTCTGGTCAATTAACTGAACAATTTCCAGTTGAAACAGTAGATAATACATCATGGGAAACTGTATCTAACGTGTCAAGAACCTTAAATTTTGCATTAACTGTTAGGGATAGAAGTGAAGCTAATGGCACTGGCCAATCACCACAAAGTGATTTTGACACTATGATGATAACAGTAGATAATAATGCTGGACCTTTTACAGTGACCTCGCAGACTACCAATGAAATGTGGGATGTAGGAACTAACCAAAATATAACTTGGGATGTTGCTGGTACAGACTCAGGTGCTGTAAATACATCTACAGTAAATATATTGCTCTCTTTAGATGGTGGATTTACCTACCCAATAAATTTGGCTTCAGACACACCAAATGATGGTACTCAAATCATAGTCGTACCAAGTTTGGGCGCAGACGTAACTAATGCCAGAGTTAAAGTTGAAGGGAACAATAATATTTTTTATGCAATTAATTCAACTGACTTTACCATTCGAATTGTTGATGATATTGATGGTGATGGTATTCTTAATTCATTAGATAATTGTCCAGAAATCGCAAATGCAGATCAGGCAGATTTGGATAACGATGGAATTGGTGATGTCTGTGATGATGATATTGATGGTGATGGAGTCTTAAACACAGAAGACAATTGTGCAGATGTTGCAAACCCTAGTCAAGGTGATGCTGATAACGATGGCATTGGAGACGAGTGCGATGAAGATTCTGATAATGATGGTATTTTGAACACTGCTGATAACTGCCCACTTGTACCTAATGTAGATCAATTAGATAATGATATGGATGGTATTGGTGATGCGTGTGATGACGATGACGATAATGATTCAGTGTTAGATACAGAAGATAATTGTCCGTTCGACTTTAATCCTGATCAATTAGATGTTAATAATAATGGAATAGGAGATGCTTGTGACAGTATGATTGTCTATGATGTACTTACACCAAATGGTGATGGAATTAACGATACCTGGACTATCATAAATGCAGATAGATACCCTAGTGCTATTATTAAGGTGTTTAACAGATGGGGAAAAGACGTGTTTAGCACCGTTGGTTATAATAACGATTGGAATGGAACGTATAGTGGTAATACCCTACCAACAGGTTCTTATTATTATCAGGTAGATCAAAATGGAGATGGGACAGTGATTTTAACAGGATGGATTTACTTATCATTTTAAGAGCAATTAATTTGAAGACAATGAAATTTTACAAATATATTTTAATAATACTTGCAGTTTTTTCAATTAAGTTAATTCAAGCCCAGCAAGAACCAAATTATATGTTGTATAGGTATACAATGAATGTGATAAACCCAGCTAATGCTGGCGCAGACGAAAGTGATCATCTAACAACAAATTATAGAAAACAATGGGTTAATATTGAAGGTGCACCTGAAACACAAAGTTTCTTTTATTCAAGAAAAATGAATGATAAAATTGGTCTTGGTTTGTCCTTGGTAAGTGACAAAGTTTTTGTTGAAAGCCAGACAAGTTTTAATATAGATTTTTCATATAATCTTCAACTCTCTCGATGGTTGAATTTGTATCTTGGATTAAAGGCAGGAGGAAGTACTTATGATGTAGATAAAGGAGGTCTAGATAATTATGGCGTTCAAGATGATCCGGTTTTGGGAAATATTGACAGTGGGTTTAGACCAAATTTTGGTGCAGGTGCTTATTTAGTTCATCACAAGTATTATATATCACTTTCTGTGCCTCGAATCTTATCCAGTAAACGCATAGATGAGGAGGAAGGAAGAATAACTCAGGCAACTCAAGAAGCCCATATTTATTTGTCAGGTGGTTACAATTTTACCATAAGCGATAATACGGAATTTAGGCCATCAACCATGATAAGATATGTAGGTGGCTCACCTATATCCGTAGACTTGACTGGTGCGTTTAGGTTTAATGATAGATTTGAAGTGGGAGTTGCATACCGTACAGATGCTGCATTTGGTGGATTATTGATGGTAAATGCCTTAGATTGGTTAGATGTCGGTTATGCTTATGAAAGTTCAACAAGAAGTGAAATCACAGATAATAGCAGCGGTATACATGAGCTATTCCTTAGATTTAAATTTAAATCGAGGGAATAATTTATTTCCCATTATATTCATTCATGGTATTATTAACCCCAGCTAGGACAAATGATTTTATTAGTTCTACGGAAATGTTTAATCGTTCGTCAAGTTTAGACTCTTCTTCTTCATTCCATTCTCCCAATACATAATCAACTTGTCGGCCTTTGCTGAAACTATCACTTATTCCAAATCTAAATCTATTGTATTTGGTGGTCTGTAGTTTATCTTGTAAATCTTTTAATCCATTATGTCCACCATCGCTTCCTTTGGTTTTTAACCTAAGAGTACCAAAAGGAAGATTTAAATCATCAGTAACGACAAGTAAATTTTGCATGGGTATTTTTTCCTTTGTTAGCCAATATTTAACAGCCTTACCACTAAGGTTCATATAAGTACTTGGTTTTAAAAAGTAAATTGTACGGCCTTTAAGCTTAAAAGTGGTTATATCACCAAGCTTTACAGTTTCGAAAGACAAACTTTCTTTTTTTGCAAAAAAGTCCAATATTTTAAATCCAATATTGTGTCTTGTATTGGCATATTTATCACCAATGTTACCGAGACCAACGATTAAGTACTTTTTCATTGTTTCAACTTCATTTTTTTCAATTTCCTTACTAAAACCAAGCCAAATTTTTATTTTCTCCCACATGTAGTTGTATTTGTGCAAAAATAAAAAAGCATTCTCATAAAGAATGCTTTTTAAATATCTAGTAAAGTAAAAACTACTCTTGAGCTTCAGCTGCAGGAGCTTCAGTTGCTGGTGCATCTGTAGTTGCTCCTTCTTCAGCAGTTCCTTCTTCTTCTTCCTCTTCCTCATCAACAACAGCCAATCTACTACGTCTAACCTGACAAACAACTGTGTTGTCTGGGTGTAATAATTTATAATCGTCGTTTTTCAGTTCGTGGATATATAATTTACTTCCAATTTTTAATGGCGTAATGTCTATTTCGATAAAATCAGGTAATTTAGAAGGTATAGCCTTAATCCTTAATTTACGGTAAGGTCTTCTTAAGTTACCTCCATTTAAAACACCTTTAGAAGTCCCCACTGTTTTCACAGGAATTTCCATAGTGATTTCTTTGTTTTCGAAGATCTGATAGAAATCTACGTGTAGAATTCTGTCAGTTACTGGGTGAAATTGAATGTCTTGCATAACAGCATTAAACGATTCACCGCCATCTAGAGCAATCACAACAGTATGCGCATCTGGAGTATACACTAACTTTGAGAAAGCCAATTCTGGTGCAGAGAAATGCAATGGCTTGTCTCCTCCGTATACTACGCAAGGAACCTGACCAGCATTACGTAAGGCTTTTGTTGACTTTTTGCCTACGCTTTCTCTTTGAGATCCATTAATTGTAATTGATTTCATTTTTTGAAATTGTTTGTTATTATTAATAATTTCCCTTAAAAAAGGGGTGCAAATTTAAGAATATATTGTTGAAATACTAGTGATTACCTCATTTTTTTGAGATAATTGAGCCGTGTTTAATAGGCAAATGATAATTGGTAATCTTTAAATCTGCTTAGAGTACAAATTTATTACTGATAGATTGATTATTATGAACGTTATTCATTACCTCTGCAAACAGGTTAGCACAAGTTAAAACCCTCAACTTTTTACTTTCATTTCTTAAAGGTATAGAATCGGTAACAATAAGTTCTTCAAGAGCTGAATTTTCTAGCCTTTCATAGGCACTACCAGATAAAATAGGATGCGTACAGATTGCTCTTACACTCAATGCACCTCGCTCCATCATAAGATCTGCAGCCTTGGTTAATGTACCAGCAGTATCAACCATATCATCTACCAGTACTACATTTTTTCCTGTAACGTCACCTATTAATTCCATATGGGAAATAACGTTTGCCTTAGCACGTTGTTTATAACAAATTACTACATCACTTTGTAATGCTTTTGAATAGGTATAAGCTCGTTTTGAACCTCCCATATCAGGAGATGCGATGGTTAAGTTATCTAAATTTAAACTTCTTAGATATGGCAAGAATATAGTCGATGCAAATAAGTGATCCACCGGTTTTTCAAAAAACCCTTGTATTTGGTCTGCATGCAAGTCCATGGTTATGATTCGAGTTGCCCCAGCGGCCTCTAACATTTTAGCAACCAATTTGGCTGCAATTGGTACTCTAGGTTTATCTTTTCTATCTTGTCTTGCCCAACCGAAATATGGCATAACTGCAGTAATATGTCTTGCTGATGCACGTTTCGCTGCATCAATCATCAATAACATTTCCATTAAATTTTCAGGGCCTGGATGTGTAGAACCAATGATAAATATTCGAGTTCCCCTAATTGATTCCTCATAAGAAGGTTGAAATTCGCCATCGCTATAAGTTGAGGTAATTACGTTACCTAATTTAACACCGTAGGCTTTTGCAATTTCTTCTGCAAGATATCTACTTTGTGAGCATGTAAAAATTTTGGCTTCGGTTGCGAATGGCATATCAAAAGAGTAATAAAAGGGTTAATTAATAAGGGTTTTTTAGCAAAGCCCAAATTTAGGAAAATAATTTACTGGTTGGAGTATAAAACAAGGGCTTTTTTGTTGACTCCGAAGAAATATTTTCTATTTTTGCTGTCCTGTTTTGCTCAAGTGGCGGAATTGGTAGACGCGCTGGATTCAAAATCCAGTTCCTTCGGGAGTGTGGGTTCGATTCCCACCTTGAGTACATAAAAGCTTCAAGTTTTACTTGAGGCTTTTTTAATTAAAAAACTGCTGAAGCTACCGCTTTGATATTGTCACTTTTTCCCATGGAATAATAGTGTAATACTGGGATGCCAGCTCTTTGAAGCTCTTTTGATTGTTCTATGCACCACTCAATACCAACTTGTCTGACTTCCTTGTTGTCTTTACATCTAACAATGTCTATGATAAGTGCTTCAGGTAAATCAACATGGAAACGATGCGGAATTAAATTTAATTGCTTTTTAGTTGAAATTGGTTTTAACCCAGGTATTATAGGCACCGTTATGCCTTCTTTGCGACATTTTTGGACAAAATCAAAATACTTTTTGTTGTCAAAAAACATTTGTGTTACAATATAAGTGGCTCCTTTTTTTATCTTCTTTTTTAAGAAATGAATATCACTATCTAAACTTGGAGCTTCCATATGCTTTTCAGGATATGCGCCAACACCAATGCAAAAGTTTGTTGAAGTAGTATTTTGAAGTTCGTCGTCTAAATACTTTCCAGAATTTAAATTTGAAATTTGAGAAACTAATTCACTTGCATAGGCATGCCCTTCCTTTTCGGGTTTAAAGTAGGTTTCACTTTTAACGGCATCGCCTCGCAATGCCATGACATTATCGATATCTAAAAAATCTAAATCGACCAAAAAGTTTTCCGTGTCCTCTTTTGTGAAGCCGCCACATAAAATATGAGGAATGGCATCAACACCATATTTATTTTGAATTGCGGCGCAAATACCAACTGTACCAGGTCGTTTCTTAACGATTTGCTTTTTAAGTAAACCATTCTCAACTTCTTTATATACATATTCCTCTCTATGATAAGTGACATCAATAAAAGGTGGTTTAAACTCCATTAAAGGATCAATATTGTCAAAGATGGATTGTATATGTTGTCCTTTTAAAGGTGGTAATATTTCAAATGAAAATTGTGTTTTACCGTTAGCGTTTTTTATATGTTCTGTTACTTTCATATTAATTAGCAATGTTTGGGTTTAACCATTTTTTGGCTTCTTCTATTGTTATCCCTCTACGCTTACTATAATCTTCAACTTGATCATGGGTTATTTTTCCTAACCCAAAATATTTAGCTTCTGGATTAGCAAAGTAATAACCACTGACACTCGCAGCTGGCCACATCGCAAGACTATCTGTAAGTTTTACACCAATGTTTTCTTCGACATTTAATAGTTTCCAAATGGTATTTTTTTCTAAATGATCTGGGCAGGCAGGATATCCTGGCGCCGGACGAATCCCCTTATAATTTTCTTTAATTAGTTCTTCGTTTGATAGGTTTTCATTCTCTGCGTAATTCCAATGATTGGTTCTTACTTCTTTATGCAAATATTCTGCAAAGGCTTCAGCTAAACGATCTGCCAATGCTTTAATCATTATAGAATTATAATCATCGTGTTCTGCTTCGAACTTAGTAGCCAGTTCGTCCGTACCAAACCCTGTACTAACGCAAAAGCAACCTATATAATCTGCTTCATTTGAGGCTTTAGGTACAATAAAATCAGCTAGTGCTATGTTAGGTTTTCCTTCTGATTTTTTTGATTGCTGACGTAGGGTTAAAAACGTATCCAAAACATTTCCCGATGCGTCTTTAATTTCTATATCGTCGCCATTAACTGAATTAGCCTCAAACAACCCAAATATGGCTTTTGCTTTTAAAAGTTTTTCATCAAAGATTCGCTTTAGTAATACTTGGGCATCAGCAAACAATTCAGTGGCTTGTTTACCTACGATTTTATCTTCTAAAATATCCGGAAATTTTCCATGTAAATCCCAACTTCTAAAAAATGGTGACCAATCGATAAAATCTTTAAGTTTTGTAATATCGAAATCTTTGATGACCTGAATTCCCAAGGACTTTGGTTTTACGATTTCAGTAGTTTCCCAATTGACTTTAAACTTATTATTTCGAGCTTCTTCAATTGATAAATAGGATTTCTTCTTTCCACGTTTTAAGAATTGTTCTCTAAACAAATCATATTCTTCACGAATTTGATTTTTATAGATTTTATTATCCTTTTGAAGCAGATTTCCTACTACAGTAACAGCTCGTGAAGCATCATTAATGTGCACAACAGTATTGCTATAATTTGGTGCAATTTTTACTGCTGAATGCGCTCTAGAGGTTGTTGCTCCGCCTATAATTAGAGGAATGTCTAATTGTTCTTTTTCTAAGGCCTTAGAAACATAAACCATCTCATCTAGCGAAGGTGTTATTAATCCACTTAAACCTATAATGTCGACATTCTCTTTTTTTGCTGTTTCTATTATCTTTTCTGGAGGCACCATAACCCCAAGATCAATTATCTCATAATTATTACAACCCAAAACCACACTTACTATATTCTTACCAATATCATGTACATCTCCTTTTACGGTTGCCATTAATATGCGACCTGCAAACTCTTGTTTTCCATCTTTTTCAGCTTCAATAAAAGGTTGTAAATAGGCCACTGCTTTTTTCATTACTCTTGCTGATTTTACCACTTGAGGCAAAAACATTTTACCGCTTCCAAAGAGGTCTCCTACTACATTCATTCCAATCATTAAATGCCCTTCAATAACTTCAATTGGTTTGTTAGATTGTAATCTGGCTTCTTCAACGTCTTCAATAATAAATGTATCAATGCCTTTAACCAAAGCATGTGTAATCCTATCCTGCAAGGAGTCATTTCTCCATTCTTGCACAGTGTTTTCCTGTTCTTTTTTTTGTCCCTTAACTGATTCAGCAAAATCTAATAGGCGTTCAGTGGCATCGTTACGTCTATCAAATAAAACATCTTCAACTCGCTCTAATAAGTCTTTGTCAATTTCGTCATAAACTTCAAGCATTGTTGGGTTAACGATACCTAGGTTCATTCCATTTTTTATGGCATTAAATAAAAATGAAGAATGCATAGCTTCTCTAACAACATTGTTTCCTCTAAAAGAAAACGAAACATTGCTTACGCCACCTGAAACATTAGCATAAGGTAAGTTCTCTCTAATCCATTTAGTTGCTTCGAAGAAATCGAGTGCATTTCTACGATGCTCCTCCATACCTGTTGCTACAGGAAAAATATTTGGATCGAAAATTATGTCTTGTGGAGGGAAATTTACTTCATTGACGAGAATATCATAAGAACGTTTACAAATCTCTATTCGTCTATTATAATTGTCTGCCTGGCCAGTTTCATCGAATGCCATAACAATGACTGCTGCTCCGTAACGTTTAATGAGTTTTGCTTGTCTTTTGAATTCGTCTTCTCCTTCCTTTAGACTTATTGAATTTACAACACATTTTCCTTGTACAACTTGTAATCCAGCTTCAATGATTTCCCACTTAGAGCTATCAATCATAATTGGGATTCGAGAAATATCAGGTTCTGATGCGATCAAATTTAAAAAAGTAGTCATGGCATAGACACCATCTAACATCCCTTCATCCATATTTACATCTAGAATTTGAGCTCCACCTTCTACTTGATGTCTTGCCACCTCTAACGCTTCATTATATTTTTCCTCTTTTATTAGCCGAAGAAATTTTCGAGATCCAGTAACATTGGTTCTTTCTCCGACGTTAATGAAGTTGCTTTCTGGAGTAACAACTAATGGTTCTAGTCCAGATAAGGTTAAATATTTTTTACAGTCACTATCTGCCATTATACTAATTCTTCAATTAATCTTGGTTTATAGTTATTGGCAACCTCTGCAATTGCTTTAATATGATCAGGACTTGTACCACAGCATCCTCCAATGATATTAACAAGACCATCTTTGAGGTAGTCTTCAATATAGCCTTGCATCTGTTTAGGTGATTCATCATATTCTCCAAAGGCATTCGGTAAACCAGCGTTGGGATGAGCAGATGTATAAAACTCTGTTTCATTGGATAAGCGTTGTAAATAAGGCTTTAATTGTTCTGCACCCAATGCGCAGTTAAAACCAACACTTAATAATGGAACATGTGATATTGAAGTTAAAAATGCTTCTACGGTTTGACCTGATAAAGTTCTGCCTGAAGCATCAGTTATTGTTCCAGAAACCATTATTGGGATATTAATATTTCGTTCTTCTTTCACTTCTTCAATAGCAAACAAAGCAGCTTTGGCGTTTAATGTATCGAAAATGGTTTCTACTAAAAGTAAATCTACACCTCCATCAATCAAGGCTTCGACTTGTTGCTTATAAGCAATTCGTAATTCATTAAATGTAATGGCTCTATATTCTGGGCGGTTAACATCTGGTGATAAACTTGCTGTTTTGTTTGTTGGCCCAATGCTACCGGCTACAAATCGTGGTTTTTCAGGGTTATCATTGGTAAATTTATCAGCGACTTCTTTTGCAATTTTAGCAGATTCATAATTCAGTTCGTAGACTAGATCTTCCATATCATAGTCTGCCATCGCTATGGTGGTACCTGAAAAAGTGTTAGTTTCTACAATATCTGCACCAGCTTCAAAATACTTTGCGTGAACTTCTGTTATAGCTTTGGGCTGTGTAAGTGAAAGTAAATCATTATTACCTTTTAAAGGCGTTGGGTAGTCCTTGAAACGTTCTCCTCTAAAGTCTTTCTCAGAGAAATTATATTGCTGAAGCATGGTTCCCATGGCGCCATCAAGGACTAAAATTCGCTTTTGGATTTCTGTTTGGATGTTATACATAATCTATTTATTGTTCTAATGCTTGACTTAAATCGTTGATAATATCTTCTACGTGCTCTAATCCTACAGAAACTCGAACCAAACCACCTGTTATCCCTGTTTGTAAACGGTCTTCCTCAGATAGTTTAGCATGTGTTGTTGATGCAGGATGTGTTACTATACTTCTGGTGTCACCTAAATTGGCTGAAAGCGATAATAACTTTATTGAATTAAGAAATCGTCTTCCAGCATCCACTCCTCCTTTTACCTCAAAAGCAACGACATTGCCTCCAAGCTTCATTTGTTGTTTGGCTAATTCAAATTGTGGATGCGATTTTAAAAAAGGATATTTTACAAAATTGACATTACTGTGGGATTCTAAAAATGTGGCCACTTTTAACGCGTTTTCACAGTGTTTTTCTACTCTCACTGGTAAAGTCTCTAAACTTTTGGACAGAATCCAAGCGTTAAATGGAGATAAAGCTGGACCAGTATTTCTTGCGAAGAGATAAATTTTTTGAATTAATTCTGCTGAGCCTACTGTTACTCCTCCTAAAACCCTGCCTTGACCGTCTATTAATTTTGTTGCTGAATGAATTACCAAATCAGCACCATATTTTATTGGCTGCTGTAAATAAGGTGTTGCGAAACAATTATCGACGATAAAAATGAGATTGTGATTTTTTGCAATCTGAGCCAAACGTTTTAAATCCAATATATCTACTGCTGGGTTTGTTGGGCTTTCAGCATATATCACTTTAGTATTTGGTTGAATTAGATGTTCAATTTTATCTACTTCATCTATTTTGAAATAGGTAGTTGAGATATTCCATTTTGGAAGAATATTATCGAAAAATGTTTGTGTTGAACCAAATATACTTTGTGATGAAACTATATGATCATCAGAATTTAATAGTGCTGCGAATGTTGAGAAAACCGCTGACATTCCAGAAGCAAATGCATAACCTTGCTCTGCACCTTCCATTTTACATATTTTTTCAACAAATTCTGAGTTGTTAGGGTTAGAGTATCTACTATAAATATTTCGTTCTTTCTCATCAGCAAAAGATGCTCGCATATCTTCTGCATCTTCAAAAACATAACTAGATGTTAGATACAATGGATTAGAGTGTTCTAAAAATTGAGAACGATCTATTTGAGTCCGGATGGCTTCAGTTTCTATATGCTTAGCGCTCATTTTTCAATCCTTTAAATAATTAAGTCAAGGTCAAATGCCACTTAATAGTGTACTTAATCGAAAAATGTTATAAAGAATATGGTAATTACAGCTAAGTAATTAGGCTTGTGTTATCTATCCGGATTAGCAAAAAATGACTTGCGTTTCCAAGTAGAATTTAGCACCTTCTTAGTAAGTCTAAGGGTTGCTAAGGCTTCAATGGGTCTAATCCCTCCACCTTTCTTAATAACATTTCAGTAAGTTATTTGAACTTTGAAGAGCAATATTCGAAAACAATTAAGGAATTACCAAATTTTATTCACTTTATTTTATAAATGAAGTATTTTATTAATATTGTAACTTTGACCTATCCCAAACGAAATAATTATGTTAGAAAATTTTTGGTTTAATGTTCAGTATGGCATTAATCATGTACTTGACCCAAATGGCTACGACCATGTACTTTTTTTAATGGTTTTAGCTGTTCCTTATGTTTTTAAAGATTGGAAACGCGTTTTAATTCTCGTTTCTATGTTTACTTTAGGCCATACCTTGTCCTTGGTTTTGGCGGCTTATGGTGTAGTGAGCGTAAACGGAAAGTTGGTTGAATTCTTAATACCAGTTACCATTTTAATTGCTGCTCTTTATAATGTCTTCACTGCTGGAAAAAAAGAAAAGTCTAGCAAATTAAGTTTGTTATTTTTTGCCACCTTATTTTTTGGTCTAATTCACGGACTGGGCTTCGCAAGGGAATTTAAAATGTTTGCAGGTCAGTCTGAAAACAAATTAGAGCTTTTAATAGAATTTGCTCTTGGTATTGAAATCGCCCAGATAATAATAGTTTTTGTCGTTTTATTTTTAGGTTTCCTGTTTCAGACCATTTTTAGGTTTTCAAAAAGAGACTGGGTTATGGTATTATCTGCTGTTGTAGTTGGTTTGGTAATTCCAATGATTCTTGGCAGTGATCTATTGAACTAGCACTCAAAGTTTGGTAAAACTTTAACTCCTAGCACATTGTTTTTAAAATAGTATACTTTTATCTTCGTTATTAACATTGTACGTTTGTGCAATAAAAATCATTAATGTCAAAAACAAAACAGAGACGGTACGACAAAGCTTATTTGCGAATTGCAAAGGAATGGGGAAAGTTATCCCATTGTGAGCGAAAGCAGGTTGGTGCTATTATAGTTAAGGATAGAATGATTATCTCTGATGGGTACAATGGTACACCAACTGGTTTTGAAAATTATTGTGAAGATGATGAAGGATATACCAAGTGGTATGTTTTGCATGCAGAGGCCAACGCGATATTAAAAGTGGCTTCATCAACGCAGTCTTGTAAAGGGGCAACATTATATATAACGCTTTCGCCTTGCAAAGAATGTAGCAAGCTTATTCATCAAGCTGGTATTGTTAGAGTGGTTTATCATCAAGGCTATAAAGATGATTCAGGATTACAATTCTTGAAAAAAGCAGGAGTAGAATTAGAGTTTATAGGTGACTTAGAAGCATAATGTCAACAAAGAATAAATACATACCGTTAATAATTGGTGTTGCTATAGCAACAGGTGTAGTCATTGGAGGAAAATTAAACTTCACGGATACTTCAGACCGACTTTTTACTACCAATAGCAAAAAGGACAAGCTTAATCGATTGATAGATTACATTGACTACGAGTATGTTGATGATATTAATACCGATAGTATAGTTGATGTCACTGTCAATGGAATTTTAGATAATCTAGATCCACATTCCACCTATATACCTGAAAAAGATTTACAAAGAATTACTGAAAATATGAAGGGTGATTTTGTTGGGATAGGAATTAATTTTTATGCCTACAATGATACCATAGCCGTAGTAAAACCAACAGAAGGAGGTCCAAGTGAAAAAGCGGGTATACTTAGTGGAGACAGGATCTTAATGGCAGATGGCGATACAATATATGGTCGTACCATTACCAATGAAATAATTACAAATAAACTTAAAGGAGATAAGGATACAAATGTAAGACTAACCGTTTTTCGCAAGGGCGAAAAAGACTTATTAGAGTTTGACATCCAAAGAAAGGATATACCAATTAAGAGCGTTGATGCATCTTATATGCTAACCGATGAGTTAGGTTATATAAAAATTAATCGTTTTGCTGAGTCAACCTATAAGGAATTTAAAAAAGGATTGGATGAGCTTCAAGACCAAGGTGCAACCAAGTTAGTATTAGACCTAAGAGATAATCCTGGAGGGTTTTTGGGCATTGCAGAACAAATTGCCGATGAGTTTTTGGAAGATAAAAAACTCATAGTTTATACTCGAGATAAAAAAGGTAGGGAAGAAAGAACCTATGCGTCAAAACGTGGTGATTTTGAAAACAATGAAATCTATATTTTAATTAATGAGAATTCAGCTTCAGCCAGTGAAGTTATTGCTGGTGCTTTACAAGATAATGATAAAGGCATAATCGTTGGGCGACGTTCTTATGGAAAAGGATTGGTTCAGAGAGAAATGGCCCTTGGAGATGGTAGTGCAGTGAGATTAACAGTTTCTAGATATTATACACCAACCGGTCGCTCTATACAGCGCCCATATGAAAATGGACAAAACCAAACCTATTTCAGGGATTATTTTAAAAGACTAAGAACTGGTGAGCTTGCAGATTCGGATAATATTAAAGTTGATGATTCATTAAAATTTACAACTCCAAAAGGTAAAGTTGTTTATGGAGGTGGAGGTATAATTCCAGATATTTTTGTCCCTGTTGATACTGCATTTGATAATGAAATGATCAATTATATGCGTCGTAGAGGTTTATTTGGATTTTTTGTTTTTGAAGAATTAGATAAGGATCGAAGTAAATATCAAGATTTAACTAAATATGATTTCATTAATAATTTTGAAGTAAGCGATGAAATGGCCTTACGCTTTAAGGACTATGTTAACTTTAAAGAAGATTCAAACGTTACTTTTGTTGCATATAGAGACGAAATAAAACGACTCATCAAAGCTACTTTGGCACGTCAATTATTTGATGATAACGCTTATGACGAAGTGATTAATAGAGATGATAAAATGGTGCAGGAAGTAATTCTATTAAGTACTGAATATCCTAATTTTAGACAGTAACCTTATCGTGTACTTTGGTATGCTTTCCGTCATTCCAGAGTGTTAATATGTCTGTTGCTACTTGTGCTCCACTGCCACAAGCAATTGAAAACTGGCTACGCCAACCAGCTAATGTACCAGCCACATATAAATTATCCTTGACTTTATGATCTTTATTATTAAGCCAAATCCTATTTTTCTCTGTATTCGCTCTTGGATGTGGCTCAATGTAATCTTCAAGTCCTTTAATAGTAATTAAACTTGTGTATCCAACTGTAACCACCACAAGCTTTGAATTATATGAAGTTTTATTGGTATTTATTTTAAAACCCTGATCAGTTTCTTCTATTGAAGTCACCTTTTCATTGTCAATTTGTATAACATGTGGGTAGTTAGATTTTAATTGCGCCTTCCCTTGTTTTAATATGTCACTTCCCAGAGTGCCTTGCTGTAACCCAAGTACATTATTAAATAACGCATTTTGTAAATGAGAAGTTTTTTGATGTGCAACAATTCCAATTTTTTTGTCAATTGCGAATGGTTTGTTTTTGGCAGATCCCAATACCAGTGCACACGACATACCTGCCGCACCAGCTCCAACAATCAATACGTCAAAACTCATTTTCGCTTTTTTTGAAGTGCCTCAATTTTTTTTGATATGCGTAAAATTTGAAGTAATATCACTGCACATAACCCAGCAATAATAGTCAATATAGCAATGTAACTGTCTCCTTCAAAGGGTGCGTCTAAATTAATTTTAGTAGCATTAAAAATGATTATTGCTACAGCGAAAACGGTTAGTATTAAGGTAAATACCTTCATAAATTATGCAATTAGGTTAAACAAATAAGACTTTAATATTTGTTGCGAATAGCTTCACGGCAATTGCAAGCAAAATTACACCAAAAACTTTTCTTATTATGTTAATTCCGTTAGTGCCTATTAATCGTTCTATTTTAGCTGAGGTTTTAAGAACTATATATATAAATATAACATTGCAAATTACGGCAACAATTATATTTTGAATCTCAAATTCTGCACGCAAGGACAATAAGGTTGTAAGACTTCCAGGGCCAGCAATAAGTGGAAATGCCAACGGGAAAACAGAAGCTGTCAATGCATTATGCTCTTCATCTTTATATAGCGTAATACCTAAAACCATTTCTAGTGCAATAAAAAAGATTACCAAAGCACCAGCTACTGCAAAAGAATTTACATCTACTCCAATTACACTTAAAAGGCTTTTCCCTAAGAATAAAAATACAATCATTATTACACCAGCAATTAGCGAAGCTTTTTCACTTTGAATATGCCCAACCTTTTTGCGCAAGTCAATAATTATAGGAATATTGCCAATAATATCTATTACAGCAAATAACACCATAAAGGCAGTGATTATTTCTTTAAAATTAAGTTGCATGTCTTAGTTTTTAAATTTCGCCGCAAAGGTGCGATTTAATTACAGATTTACAATATGAAATAACAGTAAAGTTTATTTATTTTTGCCCTATGTTTCAATTGGGAAAAGCAATAGTTTCAGAAGAAATAATTGAGAACGATTTTGTCTGTAATCTTTCAGCGTGCAAAGGTGCTTGTTGTATAGCTGGCGATGCTGGTGCTCCGTTAGATAAAAATGAAGTAAAGATCCTTGAAGATATCTACCCAAAGGTTAAACCCTTTTTGAGAAAAGAAGGTATAGACGCTATTGAAACACAAGGAAAATCAATTATTACAGAGTTTGGTGATTATGAAACACCTTTGATTGATGGTGAAGATTGTGCTTATGTCGTCTTTGATGATAATAAAACAGCTATGTGTGGTATAGAGGTAGCATATAATCAAGGTGCAATCGATTGGAAAAAACCAGTGTCTTGCCATCTCTATCCCATAAGAACAAGAGAGTATTCAGAATTTACAGCGGTGAATTATGATAGATGGGAAATCTGCGACGATGCTTGTTCATTGGGTAAGGAATTGCAGGTTCCTATTTACAAATTTGTTAAAGAGGCATTAATTAGAAAATTTGGTAAGGATTGGTATGAGAAATTGGAAAAAATTGCTTCTGAAAAAAACGAAAAATGATTTTTGTTTAAGTTTTTAACTCTAAACCTTGTTCAATCTTTCTTTGGTATTCTCGAATCTTTAAGTGCCTTTAAACATATACCCTAGCTTAATATTTAACAGGATAATACTTACAATATATAATTGAACAAAATTTTTATATATTACTGATAGTCAGTTATTTATATCAAAAAATTAAAAATTCCTTTGTTTATGGGCATTCTTAAAGTTTGTTAAAAACTTGTTGACAACGTTTATTAGTTTGTCTTTTAATTTTAAAGACAATTCTCAATCTTTGTTAAGGGTTAAGTAAAAAATGGATTTTAATAGCGGTTTTTTGAGCCTAAAATCAAAAGATCTCTGTTTTTGAAAATTTCAGACCCCATTTGTCCCTCATTTAGGGAAATATTAAACACATTTTACGGCATTTGCTAATTGAATTAGGGATAATTATGAATTTATTCCGCAGGTCTTTTAGCCTCAAAATTTAAGAACAAACTATGGAAACCAAACAACTGGAAATCAAGGAAATTATCAAAAGAGATTATGAAACAAGTCCGTTTGTATTAAATAAAATTTCCAATGCTATTGAAAAAGCAATGATGTCTGTTGGTAATGGCACTAAACAAGACGCTAATGAAATTTCTATAAATGTGTTACAAGCATTATTAGAAAGAAAGAGAAACGATTATAAGTATGTACCAACGGTTGAAGAAGTACAAGATCTGGTTGAAGACAAACTAATGGATAGCGCTTTCCATGATGTTGCAAAAGCGTACATATTATATAGAGACGAACAAGCAAGAAATAGAAAGACTAATATTTTTGAAAAACGTATAAATTTAAAGCCATATGAGTATCCTGCATTAAACGATTATGTTGATGCCATTAGACATTCATATTGGATTCATTCTGAGTTTAATTTCACTAGCGATATCCAAGACTTTAAAACTAGACTTACTATAGTAGAGCAAAATGCCATTAAAAACACAATGTTGGCTATTTCTCAAATTGAGGTAGCAGTTAAATCGTTTTGGGGCGATATATACCACAAAATGCCTAAACCAGAAATAGGATCTGTGGGAGCAACATTTGCTGAGAGTGAGGTACGCCATCATGACGCCTATTCTCATTTATTAGAAATACTCGGTCTTAATAACGAGTTTAAAAGATTAAAGAAGAATCCTGTAATAATGCGTCGTGTACATTATTTAGAGACTGCATTAAAGAATGCTAAAAGTGAGGATAATAAAGAATATGCAGAATCAATTTTATTGTTTTCACTCTTTATAGAACACGTGTCTCTATTCTCGCAGTTCTTAATCATTATGGCTTTTAATAAACATAAGAATATGCTAAAAGGTATTTCTAATGTTGTTGAAGCTACCTCTAAAGAGGAGCAAATTCATGGTGATTTTGGTATAGATATTATCAAAATTATTAAGGATGAGAATCCAACTTGGTTCGGTGAAGAATATAACACTATTGTAAGGGTAATGTGCGAAGAAGCTTTTGATTCTGAAAGTAGAATCATCGATTGGATATTTGAAGCAGGAGAATTAGACTTCCTTCCAAAGAATGTAATAAATGAATTTATAAAGAACAGATTTAATAATTCTCTTCAAAGCATAGGAATTGATAAAGTGTTCGATATCGATGAGACCTTACTAGAACAAACCGAATGGTTTGATGATGAAATCATTGGTACTAAACACGGAGACTTCTTTGTGAAACGCTCTATCAATTATAGCAAAAGAACTAAAAGTATAACAAGCGACGACTTATTTTAAACCATGAACGACAAAACTAACTTAGAACTGGAGAACAACGTAGCAAACCCTCAAACTACAACAACCTCACCTCACGATGAATTAATTAAAGCCAGAAAAGAAGCCATAAAAGAGGCTAAATCTGAGCCCGAAATAAAATGGTTAACAGAACATAGCCGTCAATTTTTATCATCGGGATATTTAACAGAAGGTACTACACCTGAAGCAAGAATTAGAGAAATAGCTGATAATGCAGAAAGAATTTTAAAAATTGATGGTTTTGCAGATAAGTTTTACGGCTATATGGCTGAAGGCTTTTATTCCCTAGCATCACCAGTGTGGTCTAATTTTGGTAAAAAGCGAGGTTTACCTATCAGTTGTTTTGGGTCTCATATTTCTGATGACATGGGAGATATTCTCTACACGCAATCAGAAGTTGGTATGATGTCTAAGCTAGGAGGAGGTACTTCAGGTTACTTTGGTAAACTTCGTCATAGAGGAGCACCAGTAAAAAACAACGGAGAGTCATCTGGTGCGGTTCACATTATGCAACTTTTTGAAAAAATGGTTGATGTTGTTAGCCAAGGATCTGTACGTCGCGGTCGTTTTTCCCCATACCTACCAATTGAACATAATGATATACACGAATTTTTAGAAATCGGTACCGAAGGTAATCCTATACAAGAGTTAACACATGGTGTTACTGTTAGTAATCAATGGATGCAAGAAATGATCGATGGAGACACTGACAAAAGAGCTATTTGGGCTAAAGTATTACAGAGAAGAGGTGAAATAGGTTATCCGTACATTTTCTTCAGAGATAATGCAAACAATAATGCACCTAAGGTTTATCAAGAAAATAAGCATGAAATCTACGCAAGTAACTTGTGTTCAGAAATTATGCTACCAACAAATGATAGATGGTCTTTTGTATGCGTATTATCTTCTATTAACTTATTACATTACGATAAGTGGAAAAATACAGATGCTGTTGAAACAATGATCTACTTCTTAGATGCTGTTTTAGAAGAATTTGTAACAAAGCTTGAAGTTTATAGAGATTCACCAGATCGTGATGACCAGCAGACGTTCATGTTTATGGAGAAGGCCTATAATTTCGCTAGAGAAAATAGAGCTTTAGGAATGGGAGCTTTAGGATGGCATTCATTGTTACAATCAAAAATGTTACCATTTGACAGTCAGGAAGCATTTAATCTTAACAGTGAAATTTTTAAAACAATTAAAGATAAATCAGTTAAGGCTTCAGAAGAGTTAGCGAAATTATTTGGCGAACCAGAAGTATTAAAAGGCAAAGGAAGACGTAATGCTACTTTAAATGCTGTTGCACCTACAACATCATCTGCATTTATCTTAGGTCAGGTATCTCAGGGTATTGAGCCAATTTGGTCTAATTGCTATGTTAAGGATATTGCGAAAATAAAGACTACAATTAAAAACCCTTATCTAGTTGCGCTGTTAGAAGAAAAAGGGATGAACACAAGTGATGTTTGGAGAAGTATCCGTGATTATGATGGATCAGTTCAACATTTAGAAGGACTAACAGATCTTGAAAAGGATGTTTTTAAAACCTATTCTGAAATAGACCAAATGACACTTATTTATCAGGCGGCAAACAGACAAAATCATATTGATCAGGGGCAGTCATTAAATATTATGGTACACCCAGATATGCCTGTTAAGGATATCAATAAGATTTATGTTACTGCATGGCAGTTAGGTGTTAAATCCTTGTATTACCAGCACAGTATGAATGCAGCACAGAAGTTTAAGCAAAAGAAAGAATGTACGAGCTGTGAAGGGTAAATTAAAAATTGATAAACCTGAATAATAAAAAGCACCTCTAATAAAGAGGTGCTTTTTTAGTTATTTATTAAAGTATCTGTACCTAAATATTTATCATCTTTATTATAATACCAAGCTCTAATTTTTGGCATTTTAATATCATTTACAGTAGCTTCTTCAGATAACAGAATATATTCTCCAGAATCAAATTTTACTTTTCCATTTTTATCGGTTTTATAGAACTGATATATTTCCATTGCATAGGTCCTTGGGTTAAAATAGAAATACCAAACATCACTTCCAACACTTTCATCATAAGAAACTTTTAAAACTAAATAGTCCTTACCCTTAAAAGATTTCTTTTCAACAGTATTGTCGAGATTGGTTCCAGGATCTTTTAGTTTCATGGGTAAACCGTATAAATAGGTGTAGTAGTTTTTATAAAGTTCTGCTCTTTCGCAGCTGAGGTTTTTATCTTTTGCTTGTATACTATCTAATACTTTACCATTATACTTCATTTTACAGATGCCTTTGTCAATACTATAGAATGTTGTCACCGTATCACGATGAGCATTTACACTAAAAAATTCTTGTTGTAGATTTATTTTAATCTCACTTGTACGATCTGAATTATTTGGTGTTGTCATTACAACTGTAAAATCTCCTTTAAAAGTGCTCCACTTATTATTTGGATCATGATATTTAATAGCATTATCTAATATTTGATTGGCCATTAATTCTTGAGAATAAACCAGTGTAGTTAAAAAAAATACTGAGGCAAAAACTAAATATTTCATGTTTAAATCATTGATTTGAATTTACAATATATGAAATAAAAAAAGCACCCAATGCCGAACTGTACGGGAGGGTGCTTCTGTTTAATTGCCTTTTCAGGTCAATAGATTAGTTTGCTTCCATCATAGCAAAAAACTTGTCAATATTTGGCATTAAAATAATACGTGTTCTTCTGTTTTTAGAGCGATTTTCTCTAGAGTCGTTTGCCACTAATGGCTGGTAACTACTACGACCAGATGCTATAAGTTGCTCTGGATTTACATTGTATTTGTTTTGTAATCTTCTTACCACAGATGTAGCTCTAAGTACACTTAAATCCCAGTTGTCTGCAATTTTATCTGTATTAATTGTTCTAGAATCTGTATGGCCTTCTACCATAACATCTATGCTTTCTTCTGAGTTAATAACATCGGCCAATTTCTCTAAAATTCCGTTGGCCTTACTGCTTAATCTGTAACTACCAGTGTTAAATAACATCTTGTCTGAAATAGAAATCATTACTACAGTCTCATTAATATTAACTGCAATGTCCTCATCTTCATCAAGGTTTGAAGTATCCATTGATTTTTCAAGATTATATTGAACGGCTAAATTCATAGAATCTTTTAAGGTTTTAGCATTGGCCAATTTTGCTTGATCAACATTTTCTAATGTTGCCAGCATTTTACGTTTAGCTTCATTAGAAATTACAGAGCCGTCTGCATTAACATCTAGCTTTATATCGTTTTCTATTGTAAGGCCCTCAACATCTTCATTTAGAGAATTAATCTTCGCATTATAGTCATCAACTCTTGCTTGGATTTTTGCGAATTTTGTTTCAAGGTCTTCCTTAGCCACCTTTGTTTTGGTAAGTTCACTTTTAATTTCGCCGTTTTCTTGTTCTAGTGCTAAATACTTCTTTTTAGAAACACAAGAACTTAAAAGAAGCATAGTTACTAATAGGATTGAAATTTTTTTCATGTTTGGTTTTGGTTTAATATTTAATTTAAATACATATACGACGAAACTGTAAAAAAAGACGTTGAAAAGAAAATAAAATTCATATTTTTCATTTTATAAATTTTTCACATTATTTTAATCTGTAGTTAAAAGTTATGGAATACGGTTTTACAGATATATTACAACTATTGGGTTCCTTAGGTGTATTCCTATTTGGAATGAAGGTTATGAGTGATGCCCTTTTATTATTGGCAGGTAATAAGATGCGTTCAATACTGGCCAGAATGACCTCGAATAGGGTACTTGGTATAGGAACAGGGTTTTTAATTACTTCTGTTATACAATCTTCTTCAGCTACCACATTAATGGTAGTGAGTTTTGCCAATGCTGGACTTTTAACCTTGGTAGAGTCTATAGGAGTTATTATGGGTGCAAACATTGGAACCACAATAACAGCATGGCTTATCACAATTTTAGGGTTTAAGGTAAGCATGAGTGCAATTGCTTTACCTTTAGTTGGGTTTGGATTTGCCTTTACTTTTCTTAAAAAAGAAAAACTTAAAAACCTTGGTAGTTTTATTATTGGTTTTGCATTGCTTTTTATAGGGCTTCAATTTTTAAAAGAAGCTATGCCAGATATTAAGAATAATCCAGAATTACTGGCTTTTCTTTCACAGTATACAGATTTAGGATATTTATCCATTTTATTGTTCTTGTTAATTGGAACTTTACTAACCGTGGTAATACAATCCTCTAGTGCAACAATGGCATTAACTTTAATAATGACCGCACAGGGTTGGATACCTTTTGAATTAGCGGCAGCTATGGTTTTAGGTGAAAACGTTGGCACAACAATTACGGCAAACTTAGCAGCTATTATAGGAAATTATAAGGCCAAGCAAACTGCAAGAGCCCACTTGATTTTTAATCTATTAGGTGTGGTATGGATGCTTATTTTATTTTATCCCTTTTTAAAGATGGTGAGCTGGTTAGCCATGTATTTGGGCTCAGAATCACCATATGTTAGTGCAGCAGCTATACCTGTATCCATATCATTATTTCATACCACTTTTAATATTGCCAATACATTTTTATTGGTTTGGTTTGTTAAGCCAATAGCAAAAATTGTTGAAAGAATGGTACCTGAAAAGGAAATGGTAGAAAAAGAAATAGATCAGCCTAAATTTTTATCAAAGGATGTTTTAAAATACCCTGAGACGGCTATTGAGGCAATAACAAGAGAGTCAAAATATTTGTATAAAAATGCCATTTTTGAAATAGTATCCCATGCGTTAAACATTCATAGAACTGACATAAAATCGGACCTGAAGGTTAAAAAGGTTATTAAAAAGTCTAATATTCTTTTTGATACAAATGTTAGAGAACTCTATACTACAAAAGTTAAGAAAATTTATGGAGAGATCATTAGTTATGCAACTAAAGCTCAGAGTAAATTGAAATTAAATGAAGTTCAAAATAAACAGTTGTTAGAATTGAAGGTCGCAAATAGAGAAATGGTAGAAATCTTAAGGGATGTCCGTGAGTTAAGCAAAAATGTGGACTTTTATTTAAATTCAGATAATAAGTACATAAAGAAAGAATACGATAAGATTAGGAATAAGGTGGTTAAAGTATTACGCACAATCCACCTATTTAGAACAGAAAAAGAAAATGAGGTTTATCATGGAAAATTAGTTAAACTAAGAAAGGAGGCTAAGGCTAATATTCATTCTAACAATATTAAAATTGATGAGTTAATAAGGAATGATTTAATAACTGTAGATATGGCCTCTTCTCTGTTCAATGATTATGATAATGTAAATGATATGATTGACAAACTAATTGAGGTTGCAGATTTACTTTATGGTAAGAGAGATTCTATTTTGAACAATTAATATTTTAGGCTTTTTATGAACGAGAAGTTGATCGAAGTGGCCAAGGTTTTTTTTAAACTTGGTTGCTTTGCTTTTGGTGGTCCTGCCGCACATATTGCAATGATGGAAGATGAGATCATTGAAAAACGAAAGTGGATGACTCGAGACTATTTTCTAGATCTAATTGGCACAACAAATTTAATCCCAGGACCAAACTCAACTGAAATGACCATGCATTGTGGTTATGAGAGGGCTGGTAAGGCTGGCTTGTTCGTTGCAGGCATTTCATTTATTCTACCAGCTACTGTCATTACAGCGTTTCTTGCATATTTATATGTAAAATACGGGCAACTTCCAGAAATTGAACCATTTATATACGGCATAAAACCCGCCGTATTAGCCATTATTGCTGGCGCAATTTTAAAACTTGGAAAAAAGGCAGTAAAAGGTATTGAACTTATTATACTTGGGATTATTGTTTTGATTGTCAGTCTTCTCGGAGTGAATGAAGTATTGGCACTACTATCTGCAGGTGTATTAGGCATGGTCTATTTTTATTTGAAGTCTAAAACGGTTTCTACATTAAATACTATCTCCCCTGTCTTAGTGTTACTGGGTATTAATACTGCTGTTGCAAAGGTTTCAACGGTTAAGTTATTTTTAATTTTTCTAAAAGTAGGCGCAATACTTTATGGTAGTGGATATGTACTTTTTGCATATTTGGATGCTGAATTGGTAACAAGAGGTCTTCTGACAAGAGCTGAACTTATTGACGCTATAGCAATTGGACAATTTACTCCAGGACCTGTGTTGTCAACATCTACCTTTATAGGGTATCAACTTTCAGGATTTACAGGAGCCTTAGTAGCCACAACAGGTATTTTTCTGCCGTCGTTTTTATTTGTACTTATTTTGAACCCGTTTATTCCAAGAATGCGTAATTCAAAAATATTACGATATTTTTTAGACTCAGTTAATGTTGCAGCAGTTGCTGTAATGTTAGCAGTATTAATTGTTATGGGTCAAGAAACATTAATTGAATGGCAAAGTATAGCAATCGCATTAGTTGCTGTAGTACTAACATTTAAAACAAAAGTAAGCACTATTTGGACGATTGTTATTGGTGCAATATTAGGTTTCTTACTATTATCCTTATCAAAATAAAAAAGCCATCACTGTTTAGATGATGGCTTTATATAAATTTGATTAATAGATTTATTCTTCTGCTTCAGGTTTTTCACCACCCTCTACAACTTCATCAACAACGTCAATTGTTGCTGGCTCTACTGAACTATCAAAAGAGTTATGATACTCTTCCAATAAGTTCATTGTAGATTTAATTAAATCTTTTGTTTCTAATAAAACACTAAAATAAAGTGTTGTATTTTTTGGGCTAGATTCTTCCGTTCTTGTACGCTTAACTTGTTCTTTAATTTTACTCTTTACAAGTTTATAAACTTCAGTCCTTTCATCTAAAATCGCTCCTATTTGTTCAAACGATTCAGATTTAAAAGCTTTACGCGTGTCTTCGAATAGAATTTCTAGTTTGTCATCGATTTCCTTTAACTCTTTAATCTGACTGAACTTAAGTTTCTTATGATTATTATTAATATGCTTATGGCTCACTTTAGCAATATATTCCAATGACTGTGTCATATCTTGAAGATAGCCTAGAATATTAATATAAAAATCACTTGCACCTACACTAGACTCATCTAGATTTTTAATAAAATAGAAAACATTATCACGTAAATCATCAACTTCATCTGATAGTTTTATGACCTGTTTTTTACTCTTTTTGAGCAAGTCTAAATCCTGTTTAGCAAGTCCTACAATAGCATTAGAGTAGATTCTATTTGTACGTTTTACAACATTAGCCATGTTGTTAGCACTTTCAAGGATTACACCTTGTAATGAACTACTTTCAGCTTTCTTTAAACTATCCTCAGCAATTACTTTAGTAGACTTTTTCTTATGAGAAGTATAGTTTCTGTACAATAAGATTACAGTTAATAATAATAATATTGGGATGATTACTTTTGGATTCCAATTGATTAAATATACTACTGTACCGGCTGCGATAAATGCACCAATAGCAGTACCAAACCAACCACCAATAACATTTAATACACCTGCAACTCTATATACAGCACTTTCTCTACCCCAAGCGCGGTCTGCAAGAGACGTACCCATTGCTACCATAAACGTAACGTAAGTCGTAGATAGAGGTAATTTCATTGAAGTAGCAATTGCAATTAATACACCAGCAACCATTAGATTAACAGAAGCTCTAATCATATCAAATGCTGGTGCATCGATACTTTGATCTTTTGTTAAAGTAAAGTTAGGTTTATCAAAACTTTTACCAATTCGATTTTGAATTGACGTTGGTACGATTACACTAAAGTAGTTTGACAATTGAGTAGTTCCTTTTACTATCGATCTAGATAATCTATTAGGTTCAAACTTTTCGTGAGTTTCACCTTGGCGTGATAAACTAATTTCTGTTTCGGCAACTGTTTTGGCCTTTTTAGAAAACCATAAAGTAAGTACCATTATAGCACCTGCAATGAATAATAGTAATGGCTCAGCAGGAACCTTTTTATCTAATACATCCATTGACATAGTTACATCCATACCTCCAGCAACCCAAGCTTCATAAGAGTGATATGCAGCCATTGGTACACCGATAAAGTTTACTAAATCATTACCAGAAAATGCTAATGCCAATCCAAATGTACCTATGGCGATAACAACTAATAACACTGTTTTTTTAGTTATGCTTTCAAAGATGTATGAGAAAACGGTCCAGAAGACAAAACTACCTGCAATGATATAAATTTCATTTCCTTCTAAAATTGATTTTAAATCTTTGTAATAAGGTGTTCCTTTAAGACCTTTTAGGAAAATAAAATAAGTAATAGCTGTTAATGCTACACCACCAAAAATCGCACCGAAATTTTTAACTTTTTTCTCGTAATTAAAGGTGAAAATTAATCTAGAAACCCATTGTACAATGGCACCAACAGTAAAAGCTATTACTACAGATAACAATATACCAGAAATAATTTCAATAGCTTTTGTAGTGTTTATATATGTTGCCAAATCCGAAAATGATTGAGTTTCAGAATGACTAATTTTTATCAATGACATTACAACTGCAGCTCCCAATAAATTAAAAACTATTGAAACCGTTGTAGATGTCGGTAATCCGAGAGTATTAAAGAAGTCCAGCAATAATATGTCGGTAATCATAACCGCCATAAAAATGAGCATGATTTCCCCAAATTCAAATTGGGCTGGCACGAAAATCCCCTTACGTGCTACTTCCATCATACCACTAGAAAAGACGGCCCCAATAAAAATACCCAAACTGGCGACTATCATTATTGTTCTTAAGGATATTGCCTTTGATCCAATAGCAGAATTTAAGAAATTAATAGCATCATTACTTACACCTACTACGATGTCAGCAACAGCCAAAACTGTTATTGCTATTAACATTAATAAATAAATATTGTCCATAATTTTTTAGTTAGAATAAGTTTGCAAATATCTATAATCTAATTCAGCTTAGTGTTACCTAATTGTTATTTTTAAATAATTAGAAGTGGAAGTCAAAACCTAATCTGAAGGTGATGTTATCTTCGTTCCCGTCAACTGTAGTATAGCTAAGATCAGATTGAATTTTCAATTTATGTCCTACTATAAATTTATTAAAACCTAAAGTGTATTGTCTTTCCGGATCTCTATTTGTTACAGATTCATAATCTGTGCTTGTATAACGTCCTGCAATTTCATAGTTGTTTTTAAACAAATAACCGGCTTGTAGGTTAAGAGCATTACCTGTTAGTACGATATCACCAGTAGGTGTTCCATCAACGTCAGTGGCAATTTCATCATCAGCAGTTCTCTTGGCGTATTCTCCCATAAAAGAGAATCCTTTGTATTTAAACATAGCATCAGCAAATACAGTAGTTTGGTCAGTCTGATATAATGAACCATCACTTTTAAGCATGTAATCGCCAGCAAAACCTCTTTCTCTTACAGCGTCTTCGTTAAAGTTATAAGTTACACCTACCATTAGTTTTGGTTTTTCTTCACGCTTTAAATCTGATTGACTATAATCTCCTTTTGATTTAAAAGTTCCAAACGGTAAAAATTCTAAACGAGCGGTATATTGAAGTCCTCCCTCGTTACCCTCAGTAACATTACGACCCTCTCCTTGAGAAACAGAAAACTTTTCACGCATTAAAAAGTCACCACCTAAATTGGTTTTGTGTCTAAGTTGAATTCCTAAATCACGGTCAATGTTAAATCTACTATTGAGTAATGAACGATCAATTAACTGCAAATTACCAGAAGATACAACACGCTCAACATTTCCAGGTAATTTTGTCTGTCCTGCCCATAGTTCCCAGTTTCCAGTAAAATTCCATTTTAAAACGGCATCTAATATATATCTCGGAGTATTTCTGTTAAACTGATTGGCGCCTGAAATATCTCGATTAGATAAGCCAAGCTCTATTTTGTAAACAAGTTTTTTGCTATATGCGAAACCATCAAATTTAAGACGTGCTCTTCGAACGATAAAATTGTGCTCTGGGCTACCAAACTGGTCACCAGTATAGTCCCAAGACGATACAGAACGAACCTGAAAACGAGGTGCAAATTTAATACTAAAAGAACTGTCTTTTGCAGTAAAGTTAATTAGTCCCTTTCCAAAACTCGTATCGCTGATTTCTTGAGCTTGAATAGTTAGAGAAATAAAAGCAAATATTGCTAGTAAGCTAAATTTAAATTTCATGATAAATTGTAGTTTTTGTCAGCTGCAAATAACTAAAACTAATGTTAAGTGAATGTTTCCTAAACATTAAACAATTTCACTTTTTAGTTATATTTTATTGTAATTGGCAAATACAGTTCTTGTCTATAATTTGATTAGAATTTTAAACTTCAATTTATCTATCTTGCACACTCTAATATTTTACTATGAATTGGGACCAATTACTCTCTCTAAAACGTTTTGGTGATACAAACAAAAGACTCAGAAAAGAACAAAATGAAGCTCGTTTGGGCTTTGAGGTAGATTATGATAGAATAATATTCTCGTCTGAGTTTAGAAGTCTTCAAGATAAAACACAAGTTGTTCCTCTTTCTAAAACGGATTTTGTACACACTAGATTAACTCATAGTCTAGAAGTGAGTGTAGTTGGAAGATCGTTAGGTCGCAAGGTTGGTCAGTTATTATTAAAAAAACATCCACACTTGGAGACAATACATGGTTACAAGATGAATGATTTTGGAGCCATTGTAGCAGCTGCAGCATTAGCACATGATATTGGTAATCCGCCATTTGGGCATTCAGGTGAAAAAGCAATTGGAGCCTATTTTAAAAATGGTGATGGCGCTACGTTTAAATCGTATTTAACAGATAAGGAATATCAAGATCTATGTGATTTTGAGGGTAATGCAAACGGTTTTAAAATTTTAACTGAAAGTCGTACTGGCAGAAATGGAGGTTTAAGATTGAGCTATGCTACTTTAGGAGCTTTTATGAAATACCCAAAAGAATCCCTTCCTAAGAAACCAACATCCCATATTGTAGATAAGAAGTATGGTTTTTTTCAGAGTGAAAAAGTTATGTTTCAGGAGGTTGCAAATGAACTTGGACTAATAAGCAGAAGTAAGGAACATATTAGTTACAATAGACACCCCTTAGCTTATTTGGTTGAGGCAGCAGATGATATTTGTTATACAATTATTGATTTTGAGGACGGTATTAATTTAGGTTTGATAGAAGAAGAATATGCTTTGGAATATCTCATTAATCTCGTAAGAGAAACAATTAATACAAACAAATATAATGATCTTAAATCTAAGGAAGATAGAGTGAGCTATTTGAGAGCTTTGGCAATTGGAAATTTAATTGAAGAGGCAGCAGATGTATTTATGAAAAATGAAGATCTTATTCTTTCTGGAAAATTTGAATCGGCACTATTGGATGTTTGTAAATATAAAGCCCAGATTGAGGATATAATTTCTATTAGTATCAAGAATGTATACCAATCGAAAAATGTTATTGACAAAGAAATTGCTGGATATGAAATATTAAATCAGTTACTAACGACTTTTGGTAAACTAGCTTTTAACTGCTTTAATAACAAACTTTCAAATTATGATAAATTATTACTTAATACCTTACCTGAAACCATAAAACTGGGTGATGATTCCTTATATGATAATTTAATTTCAATTTGTTTATTTATTTCCAAGCTTTCGGATACAAATGCCATGTTATTGTACAAGAAATTGAAAGGAAGTATTGCATAATAATGCATTTCATCGATTATATTTGTTTTTTATCGCTATATAGTCTTACTTTAGATCATTATTAGCTCCAAATAACCTACTTATGCGAAATAATATTCTTGGTGGACTTGTCATCTTCATGGTTGTTGTGACATGCCTTATTATGATAGACGATATTTCAAAACCGAAGGAAATAGACAATCAACAAATTAAGTCTGAGGTTGAGAAAGTGGAACAGCAGAACAATTTAGCCGTTATCGATAATCAATCTTAAGTTATCAATTTCACGTTTTATACTTGCTACATCTAAATGTTGTGATAGTTGCAATTGTGAAACGGTTCCGTGTTCAACAAATTCATCTTTAATACCTAATAACTTTATTGGTTTTTTATAGTTGTTTTTATTGGCAAAATCCAGCACTGAACTGCCAAAACCACCTATTATTGTACCATCTTCAATTGTAACAACACCTGTATATTCTTTGAAGATTTTATGAAGTAATTTTTCATCTATTGGTTTAACAAATTGCATATCGTAATGCCCAATTTCATCTGAGAATTTACATTCAGAAATTGCCAACTCAACATTTTTTGCCATTGTGCCAATAGAAAGTACGGCAATTGATTTTCCTTTTTTTAAACAAACGCCTTTACCAATTTCAACTGATTTAAATGGTTTTTTCCAATCTTTAATATGAGCTCGACCTCTTGGATAACGTATAGCGATAGGAAAGTCAATACCCAATTGTACAGTGTACATAATATTGCGTAATGCAATAGGATCTCTAGGTGCGAAAATCACAAGATTAGGAATACAATTTAGATAGGCTAAATCAAAAACTCCGTGATGCGTTGCTCCATCTTCTCCAACTAATCCTGCTCTGTCCAAGCAAAAAATTACAGGAAGGTTTTGAAGTGCTACATCATGAATTATTTGATCGTACGCACGTTGCAAAAAAGTAGAATAAATATTGCAAAACGGAATTAACCCTTGAGTTGCCATTCCAGCCGCCAATGTTACCGCATGCTGTTCTGCTATACCAACATCAAATGCCCTATCTGGTATTGCATCCATCATATATTTTAAAGAACTTCCAGTAGGCATTGCAGGTGTAATACCAATTATATTTTTGTTTTTTAATGCTAGCTCTAGTATTGTTTCTCCAAATACATCTTGATATTTGGGAGGGTTGTTGTTATTAATGTTTTTTACAAGCTCTCCAGTTTCAGCATTAAATTTTCCAGGTGCATGATATTTAACCTGGTCTTGTTCTGCTTGTTTTAATCCCTTTCCTTTAGTAGTAATAATATGCAATAACTTTGGGCCATTGACAGATTTAAGACGTTCTAATTCTGAAATTAGTAAGGGTAAATTATGACCATCTATGGGTCCGGAATAATCAAAGTTTAGAGCTTCAAATATATTGTCTTGTTTTTGTGTCCCCTTTTTTACGTTTGTAAGGTATTGTTTTAGCGCTCCAACACTAGGATCAATACCTATGGCATTATCGTTAAGAATTACGAGCAAATTTGCATTTGTAACACCTGCATGATTTAAGCCTTCAAAGGCCATACCACTTGCAATTGAAGCATCACCAATAACTGCTATATGGTGTCTATTTTCATTTTTTAATTGAGAAGCAATAGCCATTCCAAGTGCTGCGGAAATTGATGTTGATGAATGACCTACACCAAAGGTGTCAAATTCACTTTCAGAACGATTTGGAAATCCACTTAGTCCTTCTAATTGTCTGTTAGTATGAAATACATTTTTTCTGCCAGTTAAAATTTTATGGCCATATGCTTGGTGACCAACATCCCAAATCAATAAATCATTTGGTGTTTTATAAACATAATGTAGTGCTATAGTTAACTCTACAACACCTAAACTTGCCCCTAAATGACCTTCTTTTGTAGCTACTATATCAATAATAAATTGCCTTAATTCCTTGCTTAAGGCAGTTAAATCTTCAATTTTCAAATTGCGTAAATCTGCAGGTGAATTAATTTGATTTAGTAGTCCATTGCTCATACAGCAAAAATACGAGAATTAGTTTGTCAATTAAAAATGAATAGAACACGCTTATTTTTTATACAGTCCGGTTGTTCCTTGTTGTATTTACGATATTCACAACATCAGACACCCTGGTTTTAGAATTCCTCAATATTTTGTTATTTTCGTAAAAAAAATTGCGGAGGCTATAATTATAAGTCTCACATAATCCCTAATTAACAAAAAGATGAAAAAGAACTACATTGTTTTTGCATGGCTTGTTGCGCTATTATTTTCAGGAAATTTAGTTACTGCACAGAACACTTTGGAAGCGTCACAATTCGGAACTTTAATTTTAGATTACTTAAAGGAGAACAAAGACCAATACAACTTACAAAATGAGGATTTAGAAAATATTATTGTAAGAGATTCTTATACCGATGATGCTGGTGTAAGCTATATATACTTAAATCAAACATATCAAGGAATAGAAATCTTTAATGCTATTTCAACAGTTGTAGTTAAAGACAATAAAGTGTTTTACTATGCCAATAGATTTACTGATGATATTGTAAATCGCGTAAATACAACTAATGCAACGTTTTCACCTGAGGAATCTATAATTGCAATGGCAAATCATTTTCAATTATCTAATCCGGTAGGCTTAACACAGCTAGAAAAAAGAGGTAACTCTTATCTTTTCTCAAATGCTGGTATCTCTCAACGAGATATCACTATAGAACTTGTTTATTCACAGCAAGATCGAGAATTAAAGTTAGCTTGGGATATTGTAGTATATGCCAACGATAGTTCGCATTGGTATAGTGTGAGATTAGATGCAACCAACAATGAGGTTTTAGATGTGAACGATTTTCTTTTAACCTGTACTTTTGAGAAAGATCATACACATAATACTCCGAGTGAAGAACTTAATTTTTATAATGAAATGGTTTCTCCTTCCTCGGTTTTGGTAGATGGTGCTAGTTATAATGTATTTGCACTACCTGCTGAAAGTCCAAATCATGGTCCAAGACAATTAGTTGTAAATCCAGCAGATCCTGTCGCTTCACCATTTGGATGGCACGATGAAGATGGCTTAGTTGGTGCAGAGCATACCACAACTCGAGGAAATAATGTTTTTGCACAAGAAGATAGAGATGGTCAAGTGTTTACAAATGGATTTATGCCAGACGGAACATCTACCTTAACCTTTGATTTCCCTTTAGATATGAACCAACCTGCAGAAGGATATGAAGCTGCATCGGTTACGAATTTGTTTTACATGAACAATATGATGCATGATATCTGGTATCATCATGGTTTTGATGAGAGAGCAGGTAACTTTCAATCAAACAACTATGGCAATCCTGGTCTTCAAAGAGATGAGGTTGTTGCAGATGCGCAAGATGGAAGTGGTATTAATAATGCAACATTCGGTACACCACCAGACGGACAAAATCCTACCATGACTATGTTTATGTGGGCACCAGTAGGACCTTTAGATGATCCACTTGAAGTACAAAATGGAATAGCAGCTGGTAACTATTCTGGTGTTGAAGCTGGTTTTGGTGGACCATTATCAACTACGCCAAT
The DNA here is from genome assembly GCF_020166345.1 of Winogradskyella vincentii. Taxonomy (GTDB): domain Bacteria; phylum Bacteroidota; class Bacteroidia; order Flavobacteriales; family Flavobacteriaceae; genus Winogradskyella; species Winogradskyella vincentii. The sequence continues at coordinate 473,962 of NZ_JAIUJS010000002.1, forward strand.
AACAACTCAATTGGCATTAGCAATTGATTTGTCACCTGATGTATTAGATGCTTGTAACGCAATAACTAATTCATCATTTTTAAATGGAAAAATAGCGGTAATTAGAAGAGGAGATTGTGAATTTGGTGTTAAAGTGTTAGCAGCTCAAAATGCAGGAGCCGTAGCTGTTATTATGGTAAATAATGTAGCTGGTGACCCTATTGTAATGGGTCCAGGAGCACAAGGTGCATCTGTTACAATTCCTTCTATTATGGTTACACAAGCAGATGGAGAAGCCATTATATCCTCATTAGAAAATAATAGCCAAACCATCAATGCTACTTTAGTTAATAACGGACCATTTCAAATAGATGGCGATTTTGATAATGGTATTATAGCACATGAGTACGGTCATGGAATTTCTAATAGAACTACTGGAGGACCATCAACCACTAGTTGTTTGTTTAATGCTGAACAGATGGGTGAGGGTTGGTCTGATTGGTTCGGACTAATGGTTTCAATGTATGATACTGATACTGCTGCAGAGGCAAGAGGAATAGGAACGTTTGCTGTTAGCCAACCTACTACTGGTCTAGGGATTCGTCCAAGACGATACAGTCCTGATTTTACAATTAATGAGCTAACTTATGCTGCTACCAATAATACAAGTATAAGTCAACCACATGGTATTGGTTCTGTTTGGGCAACAGTTTTATGGGATCTTACTTGGGCCTACATTGATAAATATGGATTTGACTCAGACCTTATTGACGGTGATGGAGGGAACAATAAAATTATGGATCTTGTAATACAAGGTCTTAAGATGCAACCTTGTAGCCCTGGATTTGTTGATGGTAGAGATGCACTTTTAGCAGCTGACACATTGCTAACGGGCGGATTAGATCAATGTACTATTTGGGAAGTGTTTGCTGCAAGAGGATTAGGATTTAATGCAGCGCAAGGAGATCCGGATATAAGATTAGACCAAGTTGAAGATTTTTCAATGCCACCAAGTGATGATCCTTCTTTAGACAATTGTTCTGATTTATTGAGTATTAATGAGTTCTCAAAAGATAGATTTAAAGTTTACCCTAATCCAACGCAAACCGAATTAACGATAAATACTACTGAAAGTTTAGGAAATGTCTCAATTAGCTTAATTGACGTTAATGGTAGAGTGGTGTTGAATTTGGAAAAGGATTTATTGGGTACTGTTACTTTAGACACCTCTAACCTTAAAACTGGTTTATATATTCTTAATATTAAAGGAGACTCAATTAATTTCAACGAAAAGATAATTAAGAACTAATTATCTTTAGATTATGATTAATCCTTATGACGATACTTACTTTATGAAAAAAGCCCTTCAGGAAGCTGAAGAGGCTTTTGATAAAGGTGAGGTTCCCGTAGGAGCAATAATTGTTGTTAAGGATAGAATAATTGCACGATCACATAATCTTACAGAACTATTAAATGATGTAACTGCACATGCAGAAATGCAAGCTATTACCTCAGCGTCTAATTTTCTAGGAGGTAAATATCTAGTAGGTTGCACGCTTTACGTGACCTTAGAACCCTGTCAAATGTGTGCTGGTGCATTATACTGGAGCCAAATTTCTAAAGTAGTTTATGCAGCGACTGATGAAAAAAGAGGGTTTAAGGCGTTAGGTGCGAAACTTCATCCAAAGACCAAAGTGATTGGTGGAATACTCGAAGAAGAGGCGTCAGACTTAATGAAGCGATTTTTTATCGAGAAGAGAAATTTGAACTAAAAAAAACGCCCAACCATTGGTTGAGCGTTGAAACTGTAATAAAGTATATCTTAAAGAATGCTTACGTTTGCAGCAACCATTCCTTTTCTTCCTTCTTCTTCTGTGTACTCTACATTATCGCCTTCGCGTAATTCAACACCATTAAGGTTTGATACGTGTACGAAAATGTCTTTTCCTGTTTCGTCGTTTGTAATGAATCCAAATCCTTTTGAATCATTGAAAAATTTAACTGTTCCAGTCATTATAAAATAAATAAAAATTAAAGCACAAAGGTAATGTATAAACTAATGCTTCTAGTTAATAAATCGTTTTATTTTAATTTATTGAAAATTAATGAGTTTTAAGTAGTGACAAAAAATAAATGTTAATTTATTGATTTTAAAGATGTTAACCTTGTTCTAAAAGTTGAGAAAAGATATATTTAATACTTATTAATTTTTTGATTTTCTCTCATTTTATCAAGATTTTCTTTTGTTAACATGTAATCTTTCATGCTTTTACCCTTCCAACGATAATAAGAGAATAGGGGGAATACAATAAAGAAAATACCAATTACACCAAAACCAATTAACTTTTGCGAATAGTCTAACTCCAACAGAAAACCACAAATAATACTGGTTATGGAGGCAATGAGAGTTAGAAACGTTATGATTTTTATCAACTTCATGATGTGAAATTAATTAATTCGCGTCGATAAGCCGTTAACAATTTGGATTTAGAAACAAAACCATAGTATTTATTATCCTTTATAACTGGCAAATTCCAGGCGCCAGAATTTTGAAATTTTTTCATTACAACTTCCATGGAGTCATTTTCAAAATGTATGTACTCAGGAGGCTTATGCATAAAGGTTTCAACTGTAGTGGAGTTGTATAACGTTTGATCAAACATTACAGTTCTTATATTGTCTAATAATATTATACCCACAAAATTATTTTCTTCATCAGTAACGGGGAAAAGATTTCTATTAGATTTAGAAACACCATTTTTCAGCATTTCACCTAAGCTCATCTCTGGGTGCAGTTGAATAAAATCTTTTTCAATCACTGACTCTAATTTCATCAAGGTAAGTACGCTTTTATCCTTGTCTTGGGTGAGTAGAGCGCCTTTTTCGAGTAGTTCTTTGGTATAAATAGTATGATCAAGACCATTTTTGTTTATTATAAAAGACATAGAAGCAGTAATCATGAGTGGTATGAACAATTCATATCCACCTGTAATTTCAGCAATTAAAAATATGGCTGTAAGAGGCGCATGAAGAACACCAGCAATTAATCCGGCCATTCCAATTAATGTAAAGTTGGCTTCCGAAACTGAAAAACCTAGTCCACAATTATTTATCACTTTGGCGACAACATTTCCTAATGCACTACCCATTACAAGTGTAGGGATTATAATTCCACCTGTTCCACCTGCAGCAAAAGTAGTTGTCATTGCAATAGCCTTGAATATTGTAATTCCGAAGAGTAATCCAATTACGATCCAAATGTTATCCATATAGTCATTAAATGGATTACTACCTAATGCTTTAATATCGTTACCTAATAATAAATCATTTATAAAACCAAATCCTTCACCATATAAAGGAGGAATAAAAAATAGCATTACACCAATTGCTAATCCACCAATTATAAGTTTTCGTTTTGCCGATTTAAGTCTGTTGAATAAAGATGAGATTCCAAAGTACATTTTTGAAAAATATATAGACGCAATACCAGTCCCTATTCCCAATATAATATAGAATAAGGTGTCTTTTATTATAAATTTTTCAGTGACATTAAAGTCAAAAAGTACACTATCTCCAAGAAAAAAATAAGATGTTATTACCGAGGAAACAGATGCAATTAACAATGGTAATAACGAAGCAAATGTTAAGTCTAGACTAAATATTTCTATTGCAAAAATGATGGCTGCAATAGGTGATTTAAAAATTGACGCAATTGCTCCAGCTGAGGCACATCCTATCAATAAGCTTCTTGTTTTTCTATCAATGTGCAGCAAACGGCTCAGATTAGAACTCATTGCTGATGCAGACGCAATTGCCGGACCAAGTAATCCTACTGAACCTCCAAATCCAACTGTAAGTGGAGCAGTTACTAATGGTAAATAGATATTCCTTTTATTAATAATTCCGTCTCTTTTAGACAATGAAAATAGAATAGATGGAATTGCATGTTCACTTGGTTTTTTCGAAATGTACTTTACAAAGAGATACACTAGCAATAATCCTATAATCGGTAGAATGAAGTAAATACTATTTTCAGAAAGAATAATTCCCTTTTGAAAAATTGACTCTATTGCAAAAGTTACATTCTTAATAAAAACAGAAATGATACCTGCGAGTAAACCAATCACTAAACTCAATAAGAAAATGAAGTTCTTCTCGGAAATATGTTTGTATCTCCAAATGTGAATCCGTTTAAATATTGTTGACTTTACTGGCATTATTTATCTAATTAAAAAACCCTGCACTTAGCAGGATTTTTTAGTTATGACTTTAAATTAAGTTTCAAATTCAATTCATCTAGTTGATCCTCATCGATTGGTGCCGGAGCATCAATCATTACATCTCTCCCTGAATTATTTTTAGGGAAAGCAATAAAATCTCTAATGGTTTCTTGTCCACCTAAAATTGCAACTAGTCGGTCAAGACCAAAAGCAATACCACCATGTGGCGGTGCACCATACTCAAATGCGTCGATAAGGAAACCAAATTGAGCTCTAGCTTCTTCTTCAGAGAATCCAAGATGCTTAAGCATAATTGCTTGAGTAGGTTTATCATGAATTCTTATAGAACCACCTCCAATTTCATTTCCATTGAGTACCAAATCGTATGCATTTGCTTTTACTTCACCAGGTTTAGTATCTAACAATTCTAATTGACCTGGTTTTGGTGATGTAAATGGATGGTGCATTGCATGGTAACGTTCTGTCTCCTCATCCCATTCCAAAAGTGGGAAATCCATAACCCAAAGTGGTGCAAATTCATCTGCCTTACGTAATCCTAATCGTTCAGCTAATTCCATCCTTAGGGCACTAAGTTGTGCTCTAACTTTATTGGTTTCACCAGATAAAACACATATTAAATCGCCTTTATTTGCACCCGTAACTTCAGCCCATTTAGCCAAATCGTCTTGGTCATAGAATTTATCTACAGAAGACTTATACGTACCATCTTCATTGCATCGGCAATATACCATACCTAAAGCACCAATTTGAGGTCGCTTTACCCAATCTATGAGTTTGTCAATTTCTTTTCTTGTATAACTATTTCCGCCTGGCACTGCTATACCTACTACTAATTCTGCTGAATTGAAAACATTAAAATCTTTATGCTGTGCTACTTCATTTAGTTCACCAAACTCCATCCCGAATCTAATGTCTGGTTTGTCATTTCCATAAAGACGCATGGCATCATCATAAAGCATTCTTGGGAATTTCTCAACCTCAACTCCATTGATTTCTTTTATGAGATGGCGCGTTAAGCCTTCAAATGTATTTAGGATATCTTCTTGTTCTACAAATGCCATTTCACAGTCTATCTGTGTAAATTCTGGTTGTCTATCAGCCCTTAAATCTTCATCTCTAAAACACTTTACAATCTGAAAGTATTTATCCATACCGCCAACCATAAGCAATTGCTTAAAGGTCTGTGGCGATTGTGGTAATGCATAAAATTGACCTTCATTCATACGAGATGGTACAACAAAATCTCTAGCACCTTCTGGTGTAGATTTTATTAAATAGGGTGTTTCAACCTCAATAAATCCTTCACCAGACAAATAATTCCTTACAGCCTGTGCCACCTTATGTCTAAAGATTAAACTCTCTTTAACAGGATTACGACGAATATCTAGATATCGATATTTCATGCGTAAATCATCTCCACCATCAGTGTTGTCTTCAATTGTGAATGGAGGTACTAATGATGTGTTGAGAATATTTAATTCTGAGACTAAAACTTCAATATCTCCAGTAGGAATATTTGGGTTTTTTGAAGCACGTTCTACGACAGTACCTTTTGCTTGAACAACAAATTCACGACCCAGTTTTTGAGCCTTTTCCATTATATCCTTCGAAGTACGTTCTTCATCAAAATAAAGCTGTGTAATACCGTATCGATCTCTTAGATCAATATAAATCATAAACCCTTTGTCTCTTACACCTTGTACCCAACCAGCTAGAGTAACTTCTGTATTGCTATGTGCAGCTCTTAACTCGCCACATGAATGCGTTCTATACATAATGAAAATTTAATCCTGCAAATTTAATCAACTTCAGAAGATAAATAAATAAAAGCCTCAACAATTGTTGAGGCTTTTGGCTATTAATCAATGCACTTATTTACTCCAGTGCGGGAGTTTGTTCAGTATTTGATTCTAATTCTATAGATGAGCTTCCAAATTTCCTCCTAAGCCACATTTTAAATCTCATAGATAAGTAGAATAAAACTGGCACTACGATTAACGTTAAGAAGGTCGCTATGAATAGGCCATATATTACAGTCCAAGCTAATGGCCCCCAAAATATAACATTATCACCACCAAAATATATATTGGCATCTAGCTCACTCATTAAGGTGAAAAAGTTAATGTTAAGCCCTATGGCAAGAGGTATAAGCCCTAAAATTGTAGTAATAGCAGTTAGAATTACGGGTCTCAACCTAGCTTTACCTGCTTTAATGATTTGCTTTAATAATTCATCATTAGTTAGATATTCTGAGATATCTAAATCTAATTCATTCTTTTTTCGATCTATAAGCAATTGAGCATAATCTAGTAGTACAACACCATTATTTACTACAATACCAGCCAATGAAATAATACCCATCATGGTCATTAAAATGACGAAGGATGCACCAGTAATAACTATTCCACCAAATACACCAATTAAACTTAGGGAAATCGCAATCATTATGATGGCAGGTTTAGATATTGAGTTAAACTGGAAAATTAGAATTAGAAAAATTAAGAATAAACCAGCGAAAAACGCACTCATTAAAAATGCTTGTTCTTTATTTTGTTCTTCAATTTGTCCAGTAAAATCAATCTTTATATTTGGTGGTAATTCTTCAAAATTTTTCATTTCATTTTGAATTTGATTTACCACAGCGCCAGCATCTACGTAACCTGGTGCTAGGGCTGAGTATACCGTTACTACACGTTTAGTATCCCTATGTTTTATTGCACTAAATCCTGAATTGTTATTTTGATTGGCAACTGACGAAACAGGAATTTCTTTAACTTGGCCAGAGGCCATATCTCTAAAAATTATTTTCTGATTAAAAAGTGCGCTTTTGTTATACCTTAAATCTTCATTAAAACGAACATAGATATCATAATCTTCACCATCCTCTTTATAAATACCAGCTTTAGCACCAAATAGAGAATTACGTAACTGCTGACCAACTTGACCGGAACTAACTCCTAGCTCACCAGCTTTTTCTCTATCAACAACAACTTGCATTGCTGGTTTATCTTTATTAACATCAATTTTAAGTTCATCGATGGCATCGATGTTTTTTGAGTTAATGAAATTGCGCATTCGTTCGGCGATAGCAATTAATTCATCATAGTCATCACCTTCAATTTCAATATTTATTGGAGGTCCAATAGGAGGTCCATTAGCATCCTTTTCAACTGAAATTAAAACACCTGGATAAATTCCAGTTAGTGATTCTTGCACTTTCTGACGAAGGGCCTCACTATCTTTACCTTTTCGGAATTTGTATTCTCTCATTGAGGCAGTAATCTTTCCTTTATGGGGCATTTCAGCAGAAGATCCACCATCTGTCATGGGGTTTCCTGCACCTTCACCAACCTGAGAAACGGCACTTTCTACCATGAAATTACTACCATCTGCAATAAATTCAGAATCATTTAATATACCATATACCTTAGTTTCTATTTCACTAGTAATCTTATTGGTTTTTTCAATATCAGTACCTTCAGGATATTCTATGTAGACAACAATTTGATTCGGTTTGTTGTCAGGGAAAAATTCAATTTTTGTTCTTTGCATCCCAACAGAAATTCCAAAACTTATAAATGCAATAAAGAATAATAAAACACTTCCTATCGCTATCATTTGAGGTTTCCATCCTTTTAGGGAACCAGTTAAAACATTTTCATAAGCATTTTCTAGGCGTGTTAATACTTTAGTCTGAAATGCATTGGCCGCACTTCTTAAAAATAATCTGTAAATCCAAAGTAGAATAGCAGTAACAATCATTAAGGTTCCTAAACCTCTATATGTACCACCAAAGATTACTATCAGCGCACCAATACCTACAAGAATTGCTGATATTTTCATAATTTGTTTCAGTGGCATTTCCTTATCTTCAGTAGTCATAAACTGAGATACTAAAACGGAATTAAAGAAAATAGCTACAACCAATGAAGATCCTAATACAACACCTAGTGTTTTGGGGAAATAAACCATGAATTGACCCATTAAACCTGGCCATAGACCTAATGGAATAAATGCGGCCACAGTTGTTGCTGTTGATATTATTATAGGGAATGCTATTTCACTAATACCTTTTTTAGCAGCTTCAAGTCGAGACAAACCTTCTTCGTCCATTAGACGGTATACATTTTCTACTAAAACTATACCATTATCCACCAACATACCAAGGCCCATAATGAGCCCAAATAAAATCATTGTGTTCATGGTAAACCCTAATGCACTGAGTATTGTTAGAGACATAAACATTGACATTGGTATTGCAAAACCAACGAACAAAGCATTCTTGAACCCTAAGAAGAACATCAAAACTGTAACCACCAGGATAATACCAAAGATGATATTGTTCACCAAGTCGTCAACTTGTCCTATTGTTTTTGAAGATTGATCATTTGTAGTTGTAACTCTAAGATCTAATGGAAAAACCTCTGCTTTAGCCTTTTTTACAATGTCTTCAATCTTCTCAGCGGCGGCGACCATATTCTTACCTGAACGCTTTTTTACGTCTAGCATTACAACTGCCTCACCCTTGTTTGAAATGGGATTAAACTCTCTTGCATAAGTTGTTTTATCCTTTGGTCTAAACGCAATAGTAGCTATGTCTTTGAGATATATTGGGTTGTTGTTTTCAGACTTAACTACAAAATTTTCAAGTTCTTCAGGAGAGTCAATTTCACCAATAATTCTAATGGTTCTGCGTTGTCCGCTTGTAATAAAATTACCTGCAGACATAGTCATATTTCCATTGCTTATTGCACCAGTAACATCATTGAAACTTACCTTAGATGCCATCATTTTATACACATCTACAGCAACTTCAACTTCTTTTTCTTGTGCACCTCTTATATCAACTTGCTTAATTTCTGGCAAGTCCTCAATCTCATCTTCTAAATATTCTCCAAACTCTTTTAATCGTTCTACGGGATAGTCTCCTGAAATATTGATGTTTAGAATAGGCATTTCTTCAGACATACTCAATTCAAAGACATTTGGTTCTACTTTGGCACCATTAAAAGTTGGCCAATCTTCACCAGACGTTTCACTATCAATTTCATCTTTAACCTTTTGCTTGGCTTCCTCAACACTTAGATCTTCATCAAATTCTACTATTACCATTGAGTAATCTTCTTGGGAATTGGAAGTGATTTCTACAACGTTGCTGACATTCTTTAATTTATCTTCTAACGGATCAGTTATTAGTTTCTCTATATCCTCTGCTGTGTTTCCTGGAAAAAGTGAACTTATATAAATCTTGGTCTCTTTAATTTCTGGAAAACTTTCTCTAGGCATTGAAAAATATGCTGAAGCTCCTAGAAATAGGATTAGTATAATAGCCACATACATTGTGGTCTTATTACTAATGGCCCAAGAGGATAAGCCGAATTCCTTATCAACTACTTTTTTTGTTTTCTTTTTGTTGGCCATTGATGTTAATTTTTAATCTTAACAGTTTGTTTGTTTTTTACACTTCTTGCTCCTTCTACAATGAGTTCGTCATTTTCGTTAAGCCCTGATAAAACTTCAATTTTATCTCCTTGAGTTTTACCAGTTGTAATAACTACTTGATTGGCTACAGCTTTATTCTCTACCTTTTCTTTTAATACATATACATATTGTTCTCCAGAAGCATTTTCAGATATAATACTTTGAGGAATTAAAATAGCCTTATCACTTGTGTAATCATTAATTTTCAATCTTGCAGTAAGGTTCGGTTTTATAGTTTTGTTTTTATTAGGCACGGCTATTTCTACCTTAAAAGTCCTGTTTGCAGGATTGATAAAATTACCTGTTTGTCTTATCGAAGATTTTAAAGTTTTTCCTAAAACAGGAAACATAACTTCAACTTCTTTACCATCAACGATACTGGTGATATAACTTTCTGGGACATCAGTTTGTATGTACATGTCATCTAGATTAACAATTCTAATCAATTGTGTCTGTCCTGCTGCCACTACATTACCCTGTTCTGTAATAACATCATCCACAACTCCAGTAAATGGTGCTCTTACATTAGATTTTGCTAATTGTTGTTTTAATTGATTAACAGATTCAACAGCGCTTTCGTATGTAGATTTTGCCTGTAGATATTGTATTTCACTTCCAATTTTCTGGTCCCATAATCTACTTTGTCTGTCGAAAGTGGTTTTAGCTAAATCTGCTTGAATTTGAAGGGAAGCTATTTGTTGACTTAAGCCTCCATCATCAATTTTAGCTAATAATTGCCCTTTAACAACTCTATCGCCTTCTTTCACATAAACCTTTGTTAATATCCCTGGCATTTCTGGGGTAATCACAACATTTTTCTTTGTTTCTACACTACCTTGAAGCTCTAAATAGTGCTTAAATTCTTCAGCTTTTGTTGTGATTGTAGTAATTAGTGGGATGTTTCTATCTGGGCTTAATTCCTTAAGTTGCTCATCTAATTGCTTTATTTTTTGAGCAATAATTAGTTGCTCATTTACCAATTCATCTTTCTTTGTCTGAATGGTTTTAATATCTTTTGTTGCCACTATATCTTCAATGCTCTGTTCTTTGTGTCCGCTAGAACAGGCCAAGACTAGTGAGCTGATTATTATAATGTTTAGTATTTTTTTCATGATGAATTTTTAGTATTTGCTCGGTGTGTTTGTTATCGTTTCTAATTCTGCTTTAGCATTTATTACATCTAGCATAGTTTGAAGCAATTGTTGCTGCGCACTATAAAGTTGAGTTTGTGCTTGTCTTAATTCAAAACTTGATCCAATGCCCTCAAAGAACTTGGTCTCATTTTTTTGAGCGATACGCTCAGCTAAATCTAAGTTTCTCTTTTTATTAAAATAGTCTTCTGTTGCAAACTGGTATTTGCTTTTTGCAGTTGCTATTTGAAGTTTAAGGAGTTGTTCAACCTCCGTAAGGTCATCCTTGGCTTTTTCTAAATTAATTTTTGCCCTTTGTGTAGCGGCACCTCGCATTCCCGAACTGAAAATGGGAATGTCTAGATTTAAACCTAATAATGAAAAACCGAACCACTCTGTATTGTTGTCTAGAAACACAAAGTCATCTGCGAATGTATTGTACCCTCCATTTATAAAACCACTTAACCTTGGCAATGCTTTACTTTGTTCAAGCTTTACTAGTAGCTCTTTAGATCTTTTGTCGTTGTCTGCAATTTGATAGTCAAGTGTCACAGTAACATCACTTTCTGCATTAATTGTTTCATTAGCTAAATTTTGGAAAGCCAATGATTCTAAGGTATCTGTAAGTTCTAAGGGAGCACTATATTCTATACCTAAAGTAATGTTGAGCATTTGATATGCAATTACTTCTAATCGCTTTAGATTGTCATAATCACTTTGAAGGTTAGAAAGTGTTATCTGAAGTTGTTCAACACTTTCTTGTTCCTCAAGACCGTTTTCGTAAATCTTGGTTGTCTCATCTAAATTATCTTGAATAACAGAAATATTTTTCTCTATTATTTTAACGCCTTCAATTGACACAAGAACATTTCCATAGGCATTAATTACAGCTTCCCTAACTTCTAAATCTGTTTTGGCTTTTGCATTTTTAGAAATTTCTAAAAAAACCTTTGTAGACTGCAATCCTACAATATAAGATCCATCAAATATCAGTTGATTTAATGTTGCTGTTGCTGTAGCATTTTGTTTTGTACCAAAGATTACTTCTGCAAATTCTCCAGGATTGCCACCAAAGAATTCAGCAGGTATTACTGAGACCTGTTGTTTTAAGAAGTTTTGATAATTAATACTTGCATCGAGTTGAGGTAATCCGGTAGCAATGGTTTCCCATTTCTGTTTTTCGGCAACTTCAATATCTCTGGTAGCATTTTTTGCCGTTCTATTGTTTTCTAAAGCATAATCAATAGCTTCTTGTAAGCTTAGTCTTTCAGGATATTCCTGACTAAAGCCTAAACTAAATAGCAATAAAAATATTAGTATTGATAAATGTTTCATTCTAATTTTATGATTGATTTTTAGTAATAAACGTATTTAAAATTGTAAATCCTTTTTCGGTAACAATTGCTCTTAGATGGTACTCCAAGAAGTTTTCAATTAAATATTCCATCGAGAATTTGTTGCGCGGAAATATAGCTTCATCCTTAATACCTGTCATACCGTTAAAGTAGAGCCTTGCAATAAAGTCAACATCAATATTTGGCCTAAACAATTTTGTTTCAATTCCTTTTGTAAGACTTTCGGAAACGGATTCGTGCATTTTTTCAAATTGTCTTGTTTTTAATGCATCGTGAATGTTTGGGTAATATTTCTTTAATTGAAATATTGGTGAAGCTTGTTCATTTTTTAAATGTTGCATCACAAACATTTTTATATCGTACAGCTCTTCAATTGGGTTGTTTGCATCTAAACAAATACAATCTATCCCGTCGCATATATTTTCAAATAGTGTAAATGTTACTGCCTCTACCAGTTTGGTTTTATTGTTAAAATGCACATAAATGGTTTTTTTGGATATACCCAAAGCATTGGCTATATCGTCCATTGTTACACTTTTAAAACCTAGGGTCAGAAATAATTCTGAAGCCTTATGTATAATTTTTTCTCTCATAATTGAATTGGCAAATTTAGGCTAGGAAACTTTAAAAACAAAAAAAGTTTCCAAAGTTTTAATAATAATTTAACATCGTTAACATTAGCTTAAACCATGATGAAAGTTTTATTTTTGCGTTATGCAAAAGATTGAATCCTACCAGAAATTATTCATTGATTATTTAAATAAATATGCTGTTGACAAAGAGCCGAACAACCTCTATGAGCCAATAAACTATATTCTTAAACTTGGCGGAAAACGTCTTAGACCAGTCCTAACTCTAATGACTGCAGAAGTATTTGGTACTGAAGCTAATTTGGCATTAGATGCCGCATTATCTGTTGAGGTATTTCATAATTTTTCATTAATTCATGATGATATAATGGATGATGCACCTTTGAGAAGAGGAAAGCAAACGGTTCATGAAAAGTGGGATTTAAACACTGGAATTTTGTCTGGTGATGCTATGTTGATATTGGCCTATCAATTATTTGAGAATTACGAGTCTCAAAAATTTCAATCCCTTGCAAAACTATTCAGTAAAACGGCTCTTGAGGTTTGTGAAGGGCAACAATATGATATCGATTTTGAAACGAGAAACGACGTAACTATTCCTGAATACTTAAAAATGATTGAGTATAAGACAGCTGTTTTGGTTGGTGCTGCGATGAAAATGGGGGCTATTGTAGCTGGAGCGTCTCAAACGGATCAGCAATCTATTTATGATTTTGGAAGGTATTTGGGTATTGCATTTCAATTACAGGATGATTATTTGGATGCTTTTGGTAATCCGGAAACATTTGGGAAGCAGGTTGGTGGTGATATTCTTGAAAACAAGAAAACGTATTTATATCTAAAAACACTAGAATTAGGTTCTGATTTACATCAAGACTTATTATTAAAAACTATTAATAATGATGAGATCTCAGATGACCTTAAAGTAAAATCTATTAAAGATTTATTCACTGATTCAGGTGCTTCTAGTGCTACCCAAGAAGCGGTCAGAGAATTTACGGATGAGGCATTCAAGGTACTTGAAACTCTAAATATTTCTGAAGACAAAAAACAAGTGTTGCAATTGTTTGGTGAACAACTATTGAATAGACGTGTTTAATGAGTCTACCGAAAACATTTGATGATTTAATTGAAGAGGCTGAGGCATTAAAACTTTACAAGAAATTAATTATTCAGCTCAATAAAGACTTACTGCTGGCCAATATAGATTTAGAGTTTAATATAGATACTTTGCCAACTAGTTTAAAGTTGTTATTACAAGAAACGGTTTATCATCTCATACAAAACAAGTTTTCAGATTATTTAAATCTGCTATACCAAGTAGACGTTTCTGAGAATAAAATACGTCAACTAGATACTGAAGATATCGTAAACCTATCTGAAAATGTTACTTTTTTAATTCTTCAAAGAGAATGGCAGAAAGTATGGTATAGAGCTAAAAGTTAGAGAGTTCTAAAATATTCTAATATTGCTCTAGCTTCGTCCTTAGTTACATTTTGACTTACCATTGGAGAACCGTTGTATTCTGCTAAAAGATCTTTAGCCAATGGATCTTCTTTAACCATTTTTTCTGGGTTTAATATCATATTCATTACCCATTCTGGTGATCTACGCTCTAAAATTCCTTTTGGAGCTGGCCCAATGAATTTTTTATCAACCATATGGCAGGCAATACATAATTTGCCATATATTTCCTCGCCCGTTTTGGCTAATTCTTCATCAACTACTAACGGTAAATCTACAGATGTTATGGATCCAACACCTTTGTTTTTTAAATCTACACGTTCTGACGCTGGCACCTTCTCGGCATCAGATTTGCCATAACTAACACCATTAGATTTTTTACTTTCACCGCAAGTAAAAACAGTTATACAAACGGAAAGACATAAGAGTTTAATTAAATACTTCATAAAGAATTAAAATTTTAAGCAAGCACAAGTTAAAATTAATTATAAAAAAAGTTGTGTCAAATTTTATAATTTAAAATTCAACACAACCTTTATAATTGTTGTTTTTTAAATACAGATTTTAAAACATAAAGTTTACTGATACATACGCATTTCTGCCAGGTGCATAAATTGCGAGATTTTCACCTCTAACAGATCTGCTTAAATGTTCATAGTAGTATTCATCAAATAGATTATTAATTCCGCCCGTTAGTTTGCCAGATTTTGAAAATTGATAGGCAACTCTAAAATCTAACTTTGAAAACGCAGGTGTCTCCGTTTCACCAAATTCTGATGAAATACGAGATTGCTCTAAAACGTATCTAAAAGTTAGTTCAGGGAATAATTTTCCTTTGAGGTAATTTCCCGATAGCGTATATCTAAAATCTAAAGGTGCAATTTCAGGTAAGGGCTCATCGCGCTCTAGGTCTTCAGCATAGGTGTAGGCTATTCCTGCTTGGTGTTCAAGATTTTCAAGTATTTCTTGTTGCCAATTAATTTCAAAACCTGTTTTAAAGGCATCTTTTATATTAGTAAATCGTCTCACACCAGGACTCATAGGTAATCTTGGTGTAAGATTTGGGTCAATGTAAGATGAAATAAAATCCTGAAGGTATCCTGCAAACAAATCTACATTTACAATTGTAGTTTTATCTTGCCAATTGAATGTAATATCTATCTGATTATTTATCTCTGGATTTAGTTGTGGATTACCAACTAGTTCATATGGATCTTGTCCGACTGGAAAATAATTTATATACCTTTCTGTAAGACCTCCACTGCGTTGTGCTCTTGCAACCCATAGTCCTAACGAAGCATTTGTACCTAATTTTCTTGTTAAGCCAAAACTAAAGCTAGGGTTAAATTGTGTAATATTGGTAGCGTCATTAACCTCTTCAAATTCTTCGGCAAGATTATTTATTTCTCCACTGTTAAATTCTAATCTAGAAGATAATACGGCCTTTGTTTTATTGATGTTGAACTGATATTCTGCAAAAAGACTTGTTTTTGTAATATTACTATTTAACCACACATTATCACTAATAGTGTTTCCAGCATTTGGACCCATAAGAAACTCTCGATCTCTAGTTCCGTCTGCACCTTCTTTTCTAAAATCTGCTCCAGCAAATAGTTTTGAATTGTCAAAATACCAAATACCTTCAGATCTCCCTCCAAAGTTATAAGTTGTTGCATTTGTTTGAGCGTTAAGCATTCTAGGATCTAGTGGTTTCATTAAATTATCCATTAAATGATCAACAAAGGATGCAAAAGCGGTGGTATTCAAAGAGCTTAAATGTTTTTTATTAAAAGATACATCATGTCTTAAATTAAATAGCCACGTATCATCCTTTCTTAAATCCATTGGTAAGGCTGCAAAATCAGCATCTCTAGCAATATTATAAACAGCTGATAATCTTAGTTGCTGAGTTTCGTTTAATTTAATTCCTAAATTAGTTCCGAAACTTCCTCGATTAAAACCTGCGACAACCTCATCATCGTTGCCTGTTGTGTAATTCTCACCTTGAGACCAAGAACTAAAAAATGTGACATCATGTGTTTTGCCACTAAGGCCAACAAGCCCTTCATTTCTTAAGATATTTCCATTTCCGTCATAACCACTAGACACTCTTCCATAGATGTCATTTTTTTCTGTGAAATTTAATGGTTCAGGAATAAAATTTATTGTAGCGCCAAATCCAGTGCCATATCTTAGAACATATGGTCCTTTGAGAATTTCTATGCGATTTAACATATTTGGAGCCATTTGACTTGTCGGTGGATCCATTCGGTTAGGACAGGCCGCAGTTGCACTTTGAGCACCATTTAGTACTACATTAAGCTGATCATATTTATAGCCTCTAAAAACAGGGTCAAATCCATAAGCACCTCCTTTTACGATACTATTTATTGATGGATTTTTGTTGAGTATAGCAGCGGCATCATGTGCTAGTTGATCCCTGTATTCTAATTCTACATCCTCACTTGGGTTTTTCTTAGATCTTAAAGAAATTACAGTAACTGGTTGAAGATTTATAGATACAGGCGCCTTGTAAATTGTTTTTTCAGATTTTAGATTAAGTACTTCGGCATCATCCAACGACCATTCACTATAGTTGATATGAGACAGGTATAAGGTTTGCCCTTTTTCATAATTAAAACTGAAATTACCTTTGTTGTCAGTTATACCATTCTGGTTACTATATTTAAAAGTTGCACCTACAATTGGCGATGAATTTGTAATGTCAAGAAGTTGTACATCTATTTTATTTTGTGCATAAGTTGCAATAGATAAAAATACAAGCATAAGGGTCATGACAGCCCTATTAAGTAATGTGTTTTGTAAATACATAACTACTTTTTTGTTGATTTATGTCATAAGTGAAAGCTCCGAATTGAATTAAAATTTCTATTCGGTTATTAAAAAGATATGTTATGCAAATGCCTTAGGAGGATGTAAAATTTTACGAATAATTTCAAGTGGTATTACGTCTTGATGATGAATGAATTTATTCTTTGTGTAATCAATGAAGTAATTTTTTGAAATTATGGAAGATTCTTTTTTGGTAAGAATAAAATATGATAATTCTATTCTGTTTTTAATTTGTAAAGGTTGGTTTTCCCCTTGGTTATTTGCTTCTTTTAATTGTTTGTTTAATTGGCATTTACCGTTACAACCTTTTTGTTCTTCTTTTTGAATACAAAGAGTTTTGGCAATTAAGTCTTGATTGATCACAAAATCAGTAACAACAACAATAGTATTGATGTTATTGGCCATTAAAACTAAAGTTAATATTAGCGCTGTGGCTTTATGAATAAACCGGATTAGCATGGCGCTAATTTCGGACTAAATTGTCTTAAATAACCTGATATTTATCAGTTGATTTAAGTTTTGAAGTAATTAAAATAAGTTGATACTAGTGACTTCAGGTGGTTGATTTTAGAATTAAGATTATCAGTGTTTTCAGTATCCTTTATTTCGGATATTTTTTCTAGAATAGGGACTAATACAATATGTAATTGATCATGTGCTATGCCTTTCATATCACAACTCTTAATAATATAGCTGGTTTCATTAGAAAGTGCATTACCTAATACTTTACCATCAAGTTTTGGGATATTGTTAAGTATAGAATCTATCCGAGTCATACCTACATGTGTCTCTTCATTTGCAACCCATTTTTCGTTGTTGTTGAGTGTTAATCCTTCTAATTTTATTGGTTGCGAATCAGCACTTTTACTTTCGTTTATACAACCAAGAGCAAAGATGAGAAAAAGGGCAAATAATAAATGTTTTGAATTCATAATATAGTATAGTTTAAAGCTAATAATTAATTAAAAATCCTTTTTCCTAGACTTAAATACTATTCTAAAAACTGGCAATATTACCCAAACCAATAACATTACAAATGAAATAATGAGCCCGAAACTTGTACCAAAGAACTGTTTAAAAACGGCTCCGGTATATCCTAATAAGGCAGATATATCTAGCTTTAATAGTATAAGTGTTCTTGATAAATCAATTGGGTTGAGCATAGTGCCAATGAGTGACACCTTATCTAAAGGATAATCTTCAAAAATTATAAGTGACATTAAAAAAAGGCCATCATAGATAATGGCTAGAAATAACCACATGAGGATAGCATAACCAAAACCTTTAATTTTATTTTCATGGGATAGTGCTATATTAAATGCCAATGCACTAAAAATAAAGGTTAAGAATACACCAACTATTAACAATAATGAGAAGTCCCAAATAGCACTAGACTTAAATAATCCATATGCAATAAATGGTAGGCCTAAACCGATAATTAAACTCATGGATAAGGAAATTGCAACTCCTAGATATTGCCCTAGAAATATTGAGGAACGTTTTAAGGGTTGTGCTAACAAAAGCTCCGTAAACTCTTTGGAATTATAATAGTACATAACCCCAAATATGGTGCCTATTAATGGTACTAAAACGATAATAACATTCATTAAGGTTATGACGGCTTTTGATAAGTCGTTATTAAGAAATAGAAGTACTATACCTAAGAGTAAATAGAAGCCTAAGTATACATAGCTCCAGCTACTGCGCATTAAGTCGTAAAAACTATATTTTAAAATTTTAAGCATGGTTTTCAATTAATATGTTAGCAATGGCATGCTCAAAATCTTTTTCTTTTGTTTTTTCTTGGAGAGCTTTGATGCTTCCTCTGAAATAAATTTTCCCTTCTAGTATAAATACAATTTCATCCGCCACTTCTTCAACAAAACTCATAATATGAGAAGTTATTAAAATGGCTTTTCCTTTTTGTTTTTCGGTAGCAATAAGTTCCTTTAAGCGTATTAATGAGATCGGGTCTAAACCTGTTGTAGGCTCATCTAAAATTATAATTGGACTGTCAAACATAAAGGTGAGAACTATATTTACTTTTTGTTTAGTGCCACCTGATAATGTTCCTAGTTTTTTGTTTAAAAATGGTTCAAGTTTAAAGGTTTCAATTAGCATTTGATCTTTATCCGTTGCACCCCTTAGATCCTTAATCATTTTTATTAACTCAATAACTTTTAGGTTGCTTGGGAAATTAGCAATTTGAGGCATGTAATCTATTTTATGCCTGTAATCGGAGCTCTTTTTTATGTCAGAATCAAATACTTTGATGCTTCCTTTGTTAGGGATTACCATACCTAAGATGGATTTGATAATTGTGGTCTTACCAGAGCCGTTTGGCCCTAGTACGGCGAATATCCCACCTTTATTAATATTGAGGTCTACACCATTTAGAACATTGTTTTTGCTAAACGACTTATGTAAATCTTTAATCTCTACCATTCTACTTGGGTCATTAACGGTTGGTTGTCTATAAGGTTTTCTGGTGTAAAGACAGGGGAAACTTTTTCAGAAAAATCAATAATGTCTATAAATAAACTCCTTAATAGAACAATACTTTCAGGTGTGCGATTTACCAAGTATGAAAACAATTTCACGGGTCTATATGGTGTGTCGCCAATATTATCTTTGTTCAAATCATAACCTGTATAGTTGCTCCAATAATTATTTTCAAATTTGTTGCTATTTAATTTACCAGAATATGATAAATCGAAGGAATTGTAAAGAAAGTTATTTCTGGAGTATATATTATCATAACATGCACCATGAACTTTTATGGCATATCCATTGTTTTTAAAGGTATTTTCAAAATAAGTGATACGGTTTGTGCCGTCTGCATTAATTCCTATCGTATTATCTTCAAAAACGTTGTGCTTTAATTCGGCATCGTTGATTTCTTTGAGAAGAATCCCATATGAAGCAGTTCCCCAGTTTCTCTTAAATGTATTATTAAACATCTTGATACGTTTAGAAAACATTACGGCTACACCAGCACCATTAGCCTCAAAAATGTTCTTCTCATAAGTATTGTCATTAGAAAACATAAAATGTAGACCATAGCGCATGTTTTCTGTAGAGTAGTTGTTGGCTATATAACTACTATTACCAAATTCTAAATAGATACCATCACGCATTCTGCGAACATCATTGTTAGTGATTTTTACATTTTCGCAGTGCCATAAATGAATGGCATTACCCGAATCTGCTTCAGCTTTTCCTTGACCAGAAATAATATTGTTTTTAACTATTCCATCTTTAGATTTTTGAATTAAAAACCCAAAAAAGGCATTATCTACTGTGATATTTTCGATAACAAAGTCGTAAGATTTAAACAACAAAATACCAGCATATTCTTTAGTGTAACTTATTTTGATATTCTTAATTGTAAGATTTTTTATTACGATGTCAGTAGCTTCTACAGAAAAGCCATAGCCATTGTTTTCAGTATCGATTATCGTTCCATTTTCACCAGAAATATGAAGTGATTTTTTATATATGACAATGTTAGACTCATTGTAAATACCTGCTTTAATAAAAATCTTATCTCCACTTTCAGAGCTATCTACTGCAGTTTGAATAGAGTTAAAATCACAACCTGCTTCACATACTGTTTTGGTTTCTGCAGTTGCGAAGTAGGTAGTGATGATAAATATTATAATACTAAAACGTATTTTCATGGTACTCCGCTAATTGAGTTTTTTAAAAATACCATCCCAGTCGTAGAATTCAGCGGATGAACTATTTATTAGCTCCTTAACGTTACTTTTTGTTGCAAAACCAGTCAAGTTTGCACCCATAGGACTTGAAATTTCCTCACATATAACATAGTTAGCTGTTTTGGCATTTGTCATAGTACCAGGAGCATTATAATCTGTAATTAGGAGATTGCTTTTGGATATTAAATTTTGCTTGTCGTCTAAAAAACGAATCATACATTCAATAGCGTCAAACTTGTACTGTTTACCTTTATCCGTCACCATTTGAGCAGCATGTGTTTTAGTAACAATTGTCATTTGGCAGTAATTACACATATCACTACCGTAATTTATAGGTTGTGGATTAGTACTACAACTGAGAATTACAAGAAATAATATAATAAGCCACAAACGCTTCATGCCTGATTAGTTTTTCTTTTTTTATTGCCTACAATATAAGCTATAAATGTTAAGAACATACCAAATCCCATCATATAGGCACCTGTATGTGGATACGAGTGGGCGACAAAATTTAAGATGTGCTTAGTGCCAAACAATGGTGGTTTATAACTCAAAGGATTACCATCTGCGTCAGTCATTTTCATTATCGCTTTAGGATCGAGGTTTGTACCATAATCTACCATCCAGGCATTAAAATCGTACATACCTAAAATACCTAAAACACACATTATTATTAACCAAGTTAAAAACCAGTTTGGTGATATACCTTTGAACAAACCTAATAAGCCAATAAAAATTCCTAAGAGCGCCATTCCTCCAACTACTTTTGGAAATACGCTAAACTCCCACATTTCTTCTGGTTTTGGTAATTTCCGCATACCAATGTAATGGTTAAGTCCATCGATATTTTGTAAATCGTGTTTTTCTTTTCCTTGAAGACCATCAAGATGGATATTCATTCCTATACCACTTGGATATTGAGGTGCTTCAAGACTAATACTCCATAATGGGAATATAAATAAACCCAATAGAAGTGCTGAGCCAACAATCATAATAATACTTGCTGATTTCATTTTATTGTATTTTAAAAGATAAAAAGGGCGAGCTTGTCACTCGCCCTATGAGTTAAATAACATCTAAACACTAAAACTATTTAACCCTTTTATTCATCTAACGTATATTTTAGGGGAACATTAGAATTTTTCCCAGATACTCGTACATATCCTTGCATCTCTTGGTGTAGTGCAGAACAGAAATCCGTACAATAGAATGGCCATACTCCTTCACGTTTTGGTTCCCAAACTATAGATTTGGTTTGTCCTGGCATCACTAAAATTTCGGATGTATTGGCGCCAATTATTGAGAATCCATGAGGTACATCAAAATCTTGCTCTAGGTTAGTAATATGGAAGTAAACTTTATCACCGACTTTGATTCCTTCAATATTATCAGGTGCAAAGTGGCTTCTAATGGTTGTCATATTAATATGAACCTCGTTTCCATTTCGAGTAACTTTAGCTTCTGCTTCACTCTTAGCTGCATATGGATGTTCATTTTCAGAAAGCTCATAATATTTTTTACTCTTATCCTTAATAACATCTGCGCGTATACCTGCTGCATAGTGAGGTTCACCATGAGTTGGGAAATCAGATAATAATTCCATCTTATCTCCTGAGATATCATACAATTGTGCAGAGTGCTCTAGTTCTGGACCAGTTGGTAAATAACGGTCTTTAGTTATTTTGTTCATAGCCACTAAGTACTTGCCAAATGGCTTACGAGAGTTACCACCTGGTATCATTAGGTGACCAACTGAATAAAACGTTGGTTGTCTGTCTAATACTTCAAAAGTTTCTAAACTCCACTTAACAACTTCAGAAGAAATAAAGAATGTAGTATATGCATTACCCTGGCCATCAAACTCAGTATGTAGAGGTCCTAAACCAGGTTGAGTTACGACACCTGCAAGCGTATTTTCATAAGACAATACTGGGATACCGTAAGAATCATCCACAAAATCTTTGTTTTCAATAGCTGTTATCATTTTATCAAAATCATAAACACTTAAATCTGTAGATAATTTACCGCTACCAATAATAAATTGACCTGAAGGATCAACATCACAGCCATGAGGCGACTTAGGTATCGGGATATAAAAAACTGCACCTTCAACTTCTCTCGGATCTACCATAGTGACACCTTCTTTCATGGTAGAAGTAGCCATATGTGTTTTATCATCATATACATTATGAGCATAAGTTCCAGGTGCTTTTTTACCACCACCGTTTTTAACGTAGTCAACAATTTTTTTCCAGTTTACTGCAGCAACATAATCTTTGTCATTTTGTGATGCATTAACTTCCATCAAAGTGTTTGCTTCTTCGGTATTATAACTTGTAAAGAAGAACCAACCATGAGATTTATTTCTGCCAGGATGTGCTAAGTCATAATTGAAACCTGGCATATTTAACTGAAACTCTAAGTTCATTCTACCGTTTTCTGCTATACTAACAAAAGAAAGAGGTCCTTTAAATTCTCCTTTCATGTCACTAATTGGCATATCCCGTTGAGGATTTGGCACTGCGAAACGTGTACCTGCTACAATGTATTCTGTGTTTTCAGTAACGAATGAAGAAGCGTGGTTACCAGCACTATTTGGTAACTCAATTATTTCCTCAGTTTCAAATGTTGCTAAACTTACACGAGCAATACGTGGCGTGTTGTTTTCATTTATAAAAATCCAACGGCCATCCAATTCACCGTTTGTTTGCGAAATATCAGGATGGTGAGCGTCTCCCCAAGGCACAAAACCAAAAGATGTATTTAACATCGCTTTGGTTTCTTCAGAATAGCCATATCCTGAGGTTGGGAATTGCGAGAATACAGGAATTTCCTTAAGCATACGTCCACTAGGTAGACCAGCTACAGTAATATTACCACTATAACCTCCTGAGAAGAAAGCATAGTACTCATCATGTTCACCCGGCGCAACATAAACTTTTTCAGCCTTGCTCGAAGACATAGCGCCAGAATTACTATTGCTATTGTTATTACCACAATTTGTCATAAAGATAAGTGCAGCAATACCCAATACATATTTACCTATTTTGTTCATATAATTTTATTTTAAATAGTTGATTTTTTAATCTTTCGGTAGAATGACATCTTCGGTAACATGTACCCAGCCATTACTTACATTTACAGTTCCTAATATTTTGACACCATCCACAAAAAGCTCACCATCTTTTTCGGTAACTTCTAAATACTTCCCTGATGCCATATATAGTTTACGGCCTTTTTCAGCATTCTTTTTTAGCATATCAATAGGATAGTTGCTTGGTGCAACATGATTAGTAAGGATAAAAGCTAATGTGCCTTTATTTTCTGGTTTTAGAAGATCATTTAATGTGGCTTCATCAATTTTGGCGAATGCCGCATTGTTAGGAGCAAATACAGTTAAAGGACCAACATTTACTAATGCGTTTTCCACACCTGCTGCCTGTACTGCCGTTACTAAAGTTGTATGGTCTTCAGATTGAATAGCTAATTGTAATGCATTTGGTGTGCCTCCTTTATCCTCAATAAAAGCTTGTCCAGTTTTTTCACTTGAGGCTTCATTTGCTGAGGTTTCATTTGTTGAGTTTTCGGATGATTTTGCTGAATTATTACAGCCTATAAAGCATCCAAAAACCACAATTATTAATAGTGATTTAATTGTTGTTTTCATTGGTTTGAATTTAGAGTTAGTATTTTTAAAGTGTTCTAAAGTATTCTAGAACAGCTCTTGCTTCTTCTTGCGTCAAATTTTGATTTGCCATTGGCGAACCATTAAATTCCATAAGTAGATCTCTTGCTAACTGATCTTCTTTAACCATCTTTTCAGGATTTAAAATCATATTCATTACCCATTCTGGTGAACGTCGTTCTAAGATTCCTTTTGGTGAAGGGCCAATAAATTTCTTTTCGGCCTTATGACAAGCAGTACACATTTTATCGTAAACCTCTTTACCATGTGCTGCTAATTCATCATCTACCACAAGTGGTAAATCTACTTTGGTTATTGATCCAGCCCCTTTGTTAGATAATTCAACCCTTTGAGAGGCAGGGACTTTACTTACGGTTTTTGCAGGCTCCTTTTTACCATATGATACGTCTTCTTTTTTATCATTACCACCGCAACAGAAAAGCGTTAGTGATAAAACCAGGACCAGGATTTTTGTTAGTGTTCTCATTTTATATACATTTAATAGAAAGCAAATTTAGATTGGAGAATGAGATTATAATATGATAAATATCATATTTAAGACAAAAAAGTCTTTTTTATATTTGTAGTTATAGAATTAGTGGATAATATATGTTTTCGAATACAGTAAAATATGCGATAAAAGCCGTTTTATATTTGGCGGCTTACTCGGATGAGTCTAATAAAATAATGATTAAAGATATTGCTAATCCTATAAATGTTCCGATGGCTTATATTGCCAAAATTTTACAAGATTTATCAAGAAAGAATCTTGTATCTTCAAAAAGAGGTCCAAAAGGCGGCTTTTATTTAAGCGACAATAACCTAAAAGGAAATGTTCATGATTTGATAGAAGCAGTTGAGGGAGATGATAGAATTAGTTCCTGTTTGCTAAGCCTTAGCGAATGTAATGCCAGTAATCCATGTTCTTTACATGACTTAGCCTATAAGGAAAAGCAATTTTTAATGCAAAAATTAAAGGAAACTACTTTAAAAACCTTGGCTCAAGATTTAAAAGAAGGAAAAACAGTTTTGCCATTATAATTAAAACCAAAATCTAACAAAAGGCATCCAAGCTTCTGGCTGTATACTTTTATCATCATCGTACAAGACGTCATATCTAATACCAAAAGTCATTCGTCCACTTGTATATCCAACACCTAAGAATAATGCAGGATACCAATAACTATCATCTGCATTACCAACAAAATTTTGATCAAAATCTCTATTAACATACAACTGTTCAAACTCGGTAGAAAGCTGCACGGTTCTTGCAGGAGTAAATAGACCAATAACACTACCACCAACTACTGTGGATTTAAACAAATCTTTTTGAGAACTATATTGAAAATTTAGACCAACACCTGTAGAGACATATGGGCTTAATCTATACAAGGCATTAGGTGCCAAAGCACCACTAAAATACCCATCGCCAAAATTAATTCCAATTCCACCTCCAAATTGAACATTTTCCCAAAAACTACTTTTACTATCTAAAGTGTTTTGGGCAATTGAAGAACTGTAGAAAAAACAAGTAATTAATAAACAAAAAATTAAAGATTTGGAATTATATGTAGTTAAAAAAAATAGCTTCATAATTTTATGATTTTCTGTTTGTGATAAATATAGTAAAACCATATTTATATTTGTTAAATGTTGTATTTTTGAAGAAATTTTTTGAAACGACAACGTTTGATAAAAAGTAATGGATAAATATTCCTTTCTCAACGCAGCACATACGGCATATTTTGCTGATTTATACGACCAATATCTTAAAAATCCTGATTCTTTAGAACCAAGCTGGCGAGCCTTTTTTCAGGGTTATGATTTTGGGACTGAAAATTATGGCATGGAGGGTGAAATAGTAGAAGGTGTTTCTACCCAAATTCCCGAACAATTACAAAAAGAGTTTCAAGTTGTAAAATTAATTGACGGTTACAGAAGCAGAGGACATTTATTTACTAAAACCAATCCTGTGCGTGCTAGACGTAAGTATGCACCGACCTTAGAAATAGAGAATTTTGGTCTAGAGCAAAAGGATTTGCAAACTGTTTTTTCAGCAGGTGAAGTTATAGGAATAGGGCCAAATACATTGCAAGTAATTATTGATCACCTAGAAAGTATTTATTGTGACTCAATAGGTGTAGAGTATATGTATATTAGAAAGCCTGAAGAGATTGAATGGATTCAAAAAAAGCTGAACGTTAACGATAACCACGCCAATTTTACAGCAGACGAAAAGAAATATATTCTTAAAAAATTAAATCAGGCTGTAGCTTTTGAATCTTTTCTTCATACAAAATACGTTGGTCAAAAACGTTTTTCACTAGAAGGGAACGAATCATTGATACCAGCAGTTGATGCCATTATTGAAAAAGCTGCTGACGAAGGAGTTAAGGAGTTTGTAATGGGCATGGCACATCGTGGACGATTAAGTACATTGACTAATATTTTTGGTAAATCGGCAAAGGATATTTTTAGCGAATTTGATGGTAAGGACTATCAAGAGGAATTATTCGATGGAGATGTAAAATATCATTTGGGTTGGACCAGTAATAGAGAAACCTATAACAACAAAAAAATAAATATAAGTATTGCTCCCAATCCTTCACACTTAGAAACTGTTGGTGCAGTTGTGCAAGGAATTGCTCGAGCAAAACAAGATAAGGAAGAAATTGAAGATGCTTCACAGGTACTCCCTATTGTTGTACATGGTGATGCAGCAATTGCTGGACAAGGCTTGGTTTATGAGGTGGTTCAAATGGCCAAATTAGATGGTTATAAAACCAATGGTACTATCCATATTGTTGTAAATAATCAAATAGGGTTTACTACCAATTATCTAGATGGTCGTTCAAGTACTTATTGTACAGACGTTGGTAAAGTTACCCTATCTCCTGTGATGCATGTTAATGCAGACGATGCGGAAGCAGTGGTACATGCTGCACTTTTTGCACTTCATTTTAGAATGCGATTTAAACGAGACGTTTTTATTGATCTTCTCGGATACAGAAAATATGGTCATAATGAAGGTGATGAACCTAAATTTACACAACCGCTTTTATATAAAGCGATTGCTAAACACAGAAATCCAAGAGATATCTATGCGCAACGATTGATAGATGAAGATGTTATAGATGAGGGTTATGTTAAGTATATTGAAGCTAAGTATAAAGAACAGCTTGAAGAAAAATTAGTAGACTCTCGTAAAGAAGACAAAACTGAGATAACTGCATTTATGCAGGAAGAATGGAAAGGATTCACTAGAGTTAGGGAAAACACCATGATGGAAACTATTGATACAGCAGTGCCAAAAACTGTATTAAGTGACATTACTAATGTTATTTCTAACCTTCCGTCAGATAAAAAGTTTATAAGAAAAATTCAGAGGTTAGTTGAGTCACGTCAAACTATGTTTAATGAAGATCGTTTAGATTGGGCCATGGCAGAACATTTAGCCTATGGTTCGCTGTTAAACGAAGGATTTAATGTAAGGATTTCGGGACAGGATGTTGAGCGAGGTACTTTTTCACATAGACATGCAGTAGTTAAAGTAGAGGATAGTGAAGAAGAAATAATTCTATTAAAGAATGTTTCAGAGAATCAGGGTCAATTCAATATTTTCAATTCATTGTTGTCAGAATACGGTGTTGTTGGTTTTGATTATGGTTATGCCATGGCAAGTCCAAATACACTAACAATTTGGGAAGCACAATTTGGAGATTTTAGTAATGGTGCTCAAATAATGATTGACCAATACATATCTTCTGGTGAAGATAAATGGAAAACTCAAAACGGTTTGGTAATGTTACTACCACACGGTTATGAAGGCCAAGGTGCTGAGCACTCTTCTGGGCGTATGGAACGTTACCTACAATTATGTGCAAGGGACAATATGTTTGTGGCAGATTGTACAACACCTGCAAATATGTTTCATTTGTTGAGAAGACAGATGAAGGCTAACTACAGAAAGCCGTTAATCGTATTTACACCGAAGAGTTTATTGCGTCATCCAAAAGCGGTATCAACAGTCGAAGATTTTTCAAATGGTAGTTTTCAAATGTTGATTGATGATGATTCGGTAAAGGTAAATGATGTAAAGTCGGTAGTATTTGTTACCGGTAAATTCTATTACGACTTGTTAGAGGAAAGAGATAATCTGAAAAGAAAAGATGTTGCTTTAGTGCGAGTGGAGCAATTATTTCCTTTGCCAGCAGAAGCCATGAGAATGGTGATAAAGAAATATAAGAATGCAGATGATATGGTTTGGGCACAGGAAGAACCTAGAAATATGGGTGCTTATTCACATATTTTAATGCATTTTGATGAGGCAAAACAATTTAGAGTAGCAAGTAGGAGGGCTTATAGTGCACCTGCAGCAGGTAGTTCTGTACGCTCTAAACTGAGACACCAAGAAGTAATAAATTTTGTTTTTGATAAATCTAAAAACAATCAGTAAAGAATATTAAATACAACTCAAATTAAAGCTTTAATAAAATAAGTCCATGATTTTAGAAATGAAAGTGCCTTCACCAGGCGAATCAATAACTGAAGTAGAAATAGCAGAGTGGTTAGTAGAAGATGGTGATTATGTTGAGAAGGATCAAGCCATTGCAGAGGTAGATAGTGATAAAGCTACATTAGAACTTCCAGCTGAGGCCAGTGGTACAATTTCACTTAAGGCTGAAGAAGGCGATGCAGTAGCAGTAGGTCAGGTTGTTTGTTTAATCGATACGAGTGCTGCTAAACCAGAAGGCCAATCTTCCGACACTAAAGTTGAGAAAAAAGTGGAGTCTGCACCTGTAAAAGAAGAGGTAAAATCTACTGAGGCTAAAACTTATGCTACTGGTACACCAAGTCCTGCAGCCAAAAAGATACTTGACGAAAAAGGAATTGAGGCAACTTCGGTAAAAGGAACCGGAAGAGATGGCCGTATTACTAAAGATGATGCTGTTAAGGCCGTACCTTCTATGGGTTCTGCTAATGGTGGTAATAGAGGAAGCTCTCGAAGCAAAATGTCAATGTTAAGACGTAAGGTTGCTGAACGATTGGTTGAGGCTAAAAATACAACAGCCATGTTAACTACTTTCAATGAGGTTGACATGTCCCCAATTTTTGAACTTAGAAAGGAATACAAAGAAGATTTTAAAGCAAAGCATGGCGTAAGTCTAGGCTTTATGAGTTTCTTTACTCTGGCAGTTGTTAGAGCATTAAAAATGTATCCTGCCGTAAACTCAATGATTGATGGCAAGGAAATGATTACCTATGATTTTTGCGATATAAGTATTGCTGTTTCAGGACCAAAAGGATTAATGGTACCGGTAATTAGAAATGCTGAAGAGTTGACTTTTAAAGGTGTTGAGTCAGAAGTTAAAAGATTGGCAATAAGAGCTAGAGATGGTCAAATAACAGTAGATGAGATGACGGGTGGTACATTTACCATATCAAATGGTGGTGTATTTGGTAGTATGTTGTCCACTCCAATTATTAACCCTCCTCAGAGTGGTATTTTGGGTATGCATAATATTGTAGAAAGACCAGTTGCCGTTAATGGAAAAGTTGAAATTAGACCAATAATGTTTGTGGCTTTATCTTACGATCATAGGATAATTGATGGCAAGGAATCGGTTGGTTTCTTGGTAGCTGTTAAAGAGGCTTTAGAGAATCCTGTAGAATTATTAATGGACAATAATCCTAAGAAAGCACTCGAAATGTAATTTAGATTTAAAATTATTTATAAAGAAAAAAGCGCAACTGGAGAGGTTGCGCTTTTTTTGTTCTTGTAATTACTAACTTAAAAGAACAACTAACTAAAATTAACTAAAAAAATTAACTGCCACATTGGCTGATACCACAAAGACGGAACATATGATTAATAATGCAATAATGATCTTGTCCTTTTTTGTAGTATTCTCTTTAATGGTATTCATGATAAAAATATGTTTTAAAGAAAGCTCTGGATTAGCAAAAACCAGAGCTTTTCAGAATTTAATCTGAGGCTTACGATTAATAGCAATGTAAAGGTGTAAAATAATGTAATACAACACAATACGTAACCTTACGTATATTTAGTTATATCATAAAAAAAGAGCCTCGAACAAAATGTTCAAGGCTCAAATAATCCCCTAAGAACTAATTAATAGCTCGTTATTAACCCTTAATTAATAACACTGTAAAGATTGTAAATAAATTAATACAAAACTATACGTAACCTTACGTATTTTTAAGATAAATGATTTTGGTTTTCTTTAGCCCAAATTAGAAGACTATTAGGCGATCTATCAATATTTAATTTTCTTATAATGTGGCTTTTATGTTTCTCCACGGTCCTTGGTGAGCAGTGTAATTCCTCTGCAATTTCCCTTGCAGTTTTATTTTTTGCAATAATCTTTAAGATTTTTAACTCAGTATTTGTTAAACTATTTAAGAGAGAAGAAGTATTGTCAATTTCAATATATGATATTAATTCTGGGCTGAAGTAGGGCTTATCTTTAACAACTGAGGAAATACAATTTTCAATTTCTTCTAAGGCAAACTCTTTTAGAACATAACCAAAAACACCAAGCCTCTTTGCCTCAAGATAAATACTCTCTTCTTTTTCAAGAGTAATAAGAACAATTTTAGTTTTAATTTTAGCCTCTTTACATTTTTCAGCAATTTCTAAACCTGTCAAAAAGGGCATCTTAATATCTAAAATCGCAATATCTGGAGAATGTGCTTTTATTAAAGACAATGCAATTTTGCCATTTTTGGCAGTGGCCAATAGGTTGTAATTCTTTTCGGTTAAAAAGTCTTGAAGACCTTTCAATACCAAAGGATGATCATCAGCAATAATGATGGTTGGTTTCATTGCTCTATTTTAGAATACCTGAAATGTGAAGATACTAAGATTCTTTCATTCAAGAAATTTCTTTCATTTTTAAATACAGATATTTTTTTTCGTAATCAATAATTGCTTTCCCTTTTTTTAAAACATCTGCACCAATAATACCATCCACAGGCTCAGCATTGTGATTTATGAGTCCTTTGTTTACATGAGACAAATTAAACAGAATTAAAGCAACCCTGTTTTTTTCCCACTTTCCAATTTTTAGGTTGTTTGATTTAGAAATTTTCGTTGCCATATCAGATGCTCCAGCACCAACAGCCTTAATTTCAGAATCTTTGACCTTTAAATTAAAACGATCTATGGCTTCAAAACCAACGCAACTACTTGAGGCACCAGTGTCTAAAATAAAACGTCCTTTAATACCATTTATAGAAGCCTTAATTTCAAAATGATTTGTTTTGGTGAATTTTAATTTAATTTTTGAATACCCTTTAGCTAAAAGAAAGTCGCGTAACGTTTCCATTTTTTGAATTTGTGTAAATATAATATACTAAACAATTACTTTTGCAACATGATAATAACAGACACGCATACCCATTTATATAGTGAATCATTTGATGAGGACAGGTCTGAAATGATTAAACGTGCGATTGATAAAAATATTGAGCGATTTTTTATTCCGGCTATAGATTCTACTTACACCAAATCTATGCTACAATTAGAGAAGGATTTTCCAAATCATATATTTCTAATGATGGGATTGCATCCAACACATGTTAAGGAGAATTTTAAAGAAGAACTTGCACATGTTGAGGAGATGTTATCAAAACGAAAGTTTTATGCTGTAGGTGAAATTGGTATTGATTTGTATTGGGATAAATCTACTTTGGATATTCAGATTGAAGCCTTTAGACATCAAATTAAATTAGCAAAGATGCATAAACTTCCAATTGTAATCCATTGTCGCGAGTCGTTTGATGAAATATTTAATGTATTAGAGCAAGAAAAATCAGATGATTTGTTTGGTATTTTTCATTGTTTTACTGGTACAATTGAGCAAGCACATAAAGCCATTTCATATAATATGAAATTGGGTATAGGTGGTGTAGTAACCTTTAAGAATGGGAAAATAGATCAGTTCATAAATCAGATTGATTTAAAACATATTGTTTTAGAAACGGATGCACCCTATTTAGCACCAAAACCATATAGAGGTAAACGTAATGAAAGTTCATATATAATTAAGGTTCTAGAAAAATTGTCCGAACTTTATAAAATGAATATCCAAGATATTGCATCAATAACTACTGAGAATTCTAAAACCGTTTTTGGAGTATAATTATGAAAAAGCAAAATATTCTTCTTATTTACACTGGTGGTACAATTGGTATGGTAAAGGATTCTCATACTGGTACTTTAAAGGCATTTGATTTTGATAGTTTGCTGATAAAAATCCCAGAATTAAGATTGCTAGATTGTAATATTGAAAGTGTTTCTTTTGATAATCCCATAGACTCCTCTAATATGAGTCCTTTGTATTGGGAAGCAATTGCCAGGATAATTGAAACCAATTACACCAGTTTTGACGGTTTTGTGGTTTTGCATGGAAGTGATACCATGAGCTACTCCGCATCGGTTTTAAGTTTTATGCTCGAGAATTTAGAAAAGCCAGTGATATTTACTGGGTCACAATTACCAATTGGCGATTTGCGCACAGACGCGAAAGAAAATCTAATCACCTCTATACAACTTGCGTCACTGCACGATGATGGTAAGCCAATAATAAGAGAAGTATGTTTATATTTTGAATATAAACTCTACAGAGGAAACAGAACCACTAAAATCAACGCAGAACATTTTGAAGCTTTTGATTCACCAAATTATCCAACATTGGCCGAGTCAGGTGTACATTTAAAGATTAATCATGAGTTCTTGAGAAAGGAAGAATTTAAAGATGATCTTATTGTTAGAACAGAGTTAGATACAAATATTGGAGTATTAAAATTATTTCCTGGGATATCAGAGCCATTTGTTGAAACTGTGTTGAGCGCTAAAAATTTAAGAGGATTAATAATTGAAACCTATGGATCTGGTAATGCTACAACAGAAAAGTGGTTTATTAATCAACTTAAAAACGCTATCAATAGAGGATTGTATATTATTAATGTAACACAATGCTCAGGTGGTAGCGTAATAATGGGGCAATACGAAACGAGCTCACAACTAAAATCTATTGGTGTAATATCTGGAAAGGATATTACAACTGAAGCTGCAGTCGCCAAATTAATGTATCTCATAGGATATAATATTAAAGTAGAAGAATTCCAATATTATTTTGAGAAACCACTGAGAGGTGAACTGACTTAAAATTAACGCCTCAAATTTTAGTGTTTAAAGTTTTTTTCGTTATTTGGCGTTCTGTAATTTTAATTTAAAATTTACAGAGAGGTGGCCGAGTGGTCGAAGGCGCACGCCTGGAAAGTGTGTATACCTCAAAAGGGTATCGAGGGTTCGAATCCCTTCCTCTCTGCTTATATTTTAAGCTTTGATTACATTATTTTTTTTATCTTTAACACTTTAACTAATTAAATTAAGATTAAGAACAATGAAAAGATTATTTTCTATCCTTGCCATAACATGTTTAATGGCTATCGGAACTGTTAATGTAAATGCAACAACATATGCATCAACAACAGCAACTGTAACAACAATAACTCAAGATGATGCAGATGCGTCCGGTGAAGATTTGAGTTTCCATCAAGAATTAAAAAAGCGTTTTATTGAAGGTGGCCCTGGCTTTATGGGTATTGTACTATTATGTTTAATTCTTGGATTAGCAATTGCTATTGAGAGAATTATCTTTTTAAACCTTTCAACAACAAACACAAAGAAATTAACTCAAAACGTAGAAGATGCCTTAGCATCAGGAGGTATTGAAGCGGCTAAAGAAGTTTGTAGAAATACAAAAGGACCTGTTGCATCTATTTTCTATCAAGGATTAGATAGAGCTGACGAGGATATCGACGCTGCTGAAAAAGCTGTTGTAGCTTATGGTGGAGTTCAGATGGGTCAGTTAGAAAAGAATGTATCTTGGATTTCTTTATTTATAGCATTAGCACCAATGCTTGGTTTCATGGGTACGGTAATTGGTATGATTCAGGCCTTTGATAAAATTGAAGCTGCAGGTGACATGCAACCATCATTAGTAGCAGGTGGTATTAAAGTAGCACTTTTAACAACAGTATTTGGTCTTATTGTTGCGATTATACTTCAAATTTTCTACAACTACATCATTGCAAAAATTGATAGTATTGTTAATGACATGGAGGATGCATCTATCACATTGATGGATTTATTAGTAAGACACAAAAAATAAAAGACCACTTTAATTATGAATTTACACAAAATATTAAAAATAGTAGCTGGCTTACTTGGCGTTGCTGGTATTATTTTCTTGGCGAGAATAATATCTAAGGGTGACGACGAGATAAAGGCAGCAGCACTGAATGGAGATACTGCAATAGTAGATCCTATGGCATTTGTGGCTTATATAATTCTAGGACTTGTGTTGGCTTTTGTAATAATTTTTGTTATCAAAAATTTATTCACTAACACATCTGGTCTTAAAAATACCTTAATTGGTTTTGGAGCTTTTGCCGCAGTATTAATTATATCATACGTGATGTCTGGTGGTGATCCAATGCAATATAAATTGCAGGATGGTTTTGCTACAGAAAGTCAATCACAAATGGTTGGTGCAGGCCTCACAGCATTTTATATATTAATTATTGTTGCTGCATTAACAATGATTTTCTCAGGAGTTAAAAAAGTAATTAGTAAATAATAGAATATGGCAAAAAGAGCAGCACCCGAAGTAAACGCAGGATCAATGGCTGACATTGCCTTCTTATTACTTATCTTTTTCTTAGTAACAACAACAATTGAAAAGGACAAAGGTCTATTAAGAAGTTTGCCACCAATTGATGACTCTGAAGTAGAGCCACCAATTATAAAGCAGAAGAACTTATTTACGGTTCTTATCAACCGTAGAAATCAACTTCTTGTTGAGGATGAGCAAATGGAGCTTAAAGATCTTAGACAAGCAGCAATAGAGTTCTTGGATAATGGTGGTGGTACAAATGCTGAAGGAGCAAGTTGTGACTATTGTCAGGGAAAAAGATCTCCAAGTTCATCAGATCACCCAGACAAGGCAATTATTTCAATGAAGCATGATAGAGAAACTTCATACGAGAAATACATTGATGTTCAGAATGAACTTGTTGCGGCTTATAATTTCTTAAGAGAAAGAGAGGCAACAAGGTTGTACAAAAGATATTATCCAAATGAGGATAAAGTGTATGCAGCAATGTTAGCAGAGAAGGAAAAAAATCAGTTTAAGAAGGATGAAGAACTTAATGAGCGCATAGAAACCATTAAGAAGCTTTACCCACTTAAGTTGTCTGAAGCAGAACCAGATAAAAATTAAAAGTAACAGATATGTCAAAGTTTAAAAAAGGAGGAAAAAGTGAATTGCCAGCAATTTCAACGGCATCCTTGCCTGATATTGTATTTATGTTGCTTTTCTTTTTCATGGTAGCAACAGTAATGAGAGATAGTTCTTTAATGATTGAGAATAGGTTACCAAGCGCAGATCAAGTAGAAAAATTGAAAAAGGATAGAACTACTTTTATCTATGCAGGTAAGCCAAGCAGTCAATATAAACAGTTTGGTGAAGAACCAAGAATTCAGTTTAATGATGCCTTTATCAGTGTAGAAGATGTACAAGCATCTGTGTTACAGGCTCAGGCAGATATGAATGAAGAACTTAAAAGTAAAATTGTAGTAGGGCTTAAGGTAGATAAAGATACACATGCTGGTCTTGTCTCAGATATTAAGCAAGAATTGCGTAAAGCAAATACATTGAAAGTTATGTATATAGCTAACGCAAAAGCACAACAATAAAGATTCTTAATCTTAGTTATAGAAACGTCCTGAGTAATCAGGACGTTTTTTTATGTAGCAATTAAAGTTTTTGTAGATTTAACCTTATGAAGTATTTTCCATTGCTATTTATTATAGTTATTAGTCAGATTGGGATTGCTCAAAGCAATGACAAAACCGATTTGTACAAGAATTATCGAGAAGATCAATTTTATGCTTCGGTAACGTATAATTTGCTTAATTCTAAACCAGACGGTTTAGCACAAAGTGGTTTTTCAACTGGATTTCATATTGGTTTTATTAGAGATATGCCAATTAATGAGGACAGAGATTTTGCAATTGGTTTAGGTATTGGTTTTTCTTCAAATTCTTACAATCAAAATTTATCAATAATTGAAGAGAACGAGGAAATAATCTTCAGCATACTTAATGAAGACGAAATCAATGTTTCTAAGAATAAATTCTCTACCTATCTTGTTGAAGTACCTTTAGAAATAAGATGGAGGACTTCAACAGCTTCAGATTATAATTTTTGGCGAATTTACACCGGTTTTAAGCTTGGTTACATGGTATATAACTCCACAAAACTAAAATCTGAAGCTGGTGACGTTCAGCTTTCTAATATTGATTCGTTTAATAAATTTCAATATGGGTTAACATTAAGCGCTGGTTATGGAACATGGAATTTCCATGCTTATTATGGTTTGAATTCAATATTCAATGATGACTCAAAATTGAATAATGAAACCATAGATATGAATGTTATAAGGCTTGGTTTGATATTTTATATTTTATAACCAGAAGTTAAATAATATTAATTGAGGTAACAGACCCGTAAAAGTACCTGTAATTAATTCTTGATTTGTATGTGCATTTAAATGAAGTCTCGATGTTGCAATTGCGCCTAAAATTATCATCATTAAGGCAATTGTTCCGTTAATGTTGATTTTAAAATGGATTCCAATTCCTACGGCAAACATAAAAAACCCAGTGGCCGCAATCATATGAATACTTGCTTTAATACCATAGAGTGCCAAGAAAAGACACAGTAGGTTTGAAATTAAGATTCCAAGAAAGAAGTAAAACAATTCCTCTATTTCATTTGGCGTCATAACGCGCAATAGAATTAACGTAATAATTACCGAGTTGATTAATAAAGGCAAAATCCTTTCCTTGGTGGTCTTAAGGTATATGGTGTCTACTTTATTAATAGTTTTAAGTAAGAAAAAAAGCAGAATCGGAAGTATAATTGTTAGTATAACAACGGAGAATATTTTCGCCTTCATTACAGGCTCGGGTATAAACCTAGGTGTTTTAGAAAAGTAAAACAGAACACCTAATAATGGCATTATTAGTGGATGGAAAATAAATGAGATGCTTTTTAAAATAGAATCTCTCATTTTTAAATCTTTTTTCTAAGTCTCGCTACAGGAATATCTAATTGCTCTCTGTATTTCGCAACTGTACGTCTAGCAATAGGATATCCTTTTTCTTTCAAGATTTTGGATAGTGCTTCGTCTGTAAGTGGTTTCTTTTTGTTTTCTTCTTCAATTACAGTCTCTAATATCTTTTTGATTTCTCGGGTTGAAACTTCTTCACCTTGGTCGTTAGTCATGGACTCTGAGAAAAATTCCTTAATTAATTTAGTTCCATATGGAGTATCGACATACTTACTGTTTGCCACCCTTGATATGGTTGACACATCCATGTCAATTTCATCCGCAATATCTTTTAATATCATTGGGCGAAGTTTTCTTTCGTCACCAGTTAAGAAATATTCTTTCTGATAATTCATAATAGCACTCATTGTGACAAAAAGAGTTTGTTGCCTTTGTCTAACAGCTTCAATAAACCACTTGGCAGCATCCAGTTTTTGCTTAATGAACATTACTGCATCCTTTTGTGCTTTTGATTTTTCCTTTGAATCTTTATAACCCTTTAACATATTATTGTATTCTCTAGAAACGTGGAGTTCTGGTGCATTCCGTCCATTTAATGTCAATTCTAATTCACCTTCAACTATTTTAATTGCGAAGTCCGGGACTATATGCTCAATTATCTTATTATTTCCAGCATATGAGCCTCCTGGTTTAGGGTTTAATCGCTCAACTTCCTCAATTGCATCTTTTAATTGGTCTTCATTAATGCTAAATTTTTGCATTAATTTCTTGTAATGTTTTTTAGTGAATTGTTCAAAGGCCTTATCTATTATTTTTGAAGCTAACTCTACATCTGGATTTTGTTCTTTTCTATGTAATTGAATGCTTAAACATTCCTGAAGATCTCTAGCCCCAACACCAGCAGGATCCAACTGTTGTACAATCTTCAATACTTCTTCAACTTCCTCCTCGTTGGTATAAATATTTTGAGTAAATGCCAAATCATCCGTTATATCTGAAAGTGATCGTCTTATATACCCACTTTCGTCAACACTACCAACTAAAAATTGCGCTATTTCTTCTTGTTGATCCGATAGCCTGAATGTATTTAATTGGTTGATTAAATGCTGTGTAAATGATGTGCCAGCGGCATAAGGTATGCTCTTTTCATCATCATCAACACTGTAATTATTTGCTTGTGTTCTATAATCCGGAATTTCGTCATCACTTAAATATTCATCTACATTAATATCATCTGCATCAATTGAGTCATTGTCGTTAAATTCTTCACCACTATTGTCAAATTCATCAAAAGAATCTTCAGTATTGTCACTTTCTTTGCCAGTGTCAAGTGCTGGATTTTCTTCAAGCTCCTGTTTTAAGCGTTGTTCAAAAGCTTGCGTAGGCAATTGAATCAGCTTCATCAATTGAATTTGCTGAGGTGATAGCTTTTGTGAAAGTTTAAATTGTAAATACTGTTTTAGGGCCATTTAATGATTTCTCTTATGTATTAAAAATAATAAAAAAAACCTGTCAGGTGATTAATTCTTAACAGGTTTCTCTTTTCTTTAAAATTCTGCGTTTTGAGGTGTTCTTGGGTATGGTATTACATCTCTAATATTATTCATACCAGTGGCAAACATAACCAATCTTTCAAAGCCAAGTCCAAAACCAGAATGTACAGCAGTTCCATACTTACGTAAATCTAAATACCACCATAATTCTTCCTCAGGTATATCCAGTGCTTTCATTTTTTCAACTAAAACATCTAATCTTTCTTCACGTTGAGATCCTCCAACCATTTCACCAATACCAGGGAAAAGTATATCCATAGCTCTTACAGTTTTCCCATCTTCATTTAAACGCATATAAAAAGCTTTAATATTTGCTGGATAATCAAACAAAATTACTGGACATTTAAAGTGTTTTTCTACTAGGAATCGTTCATGCTCAGACTGTAAATCTGCTCCCCATTCATCAATGATATATTTGAATTTTTTCTTTTTGTTAGGCTTAGAGTTTCTCAGAATTTCTATTGCTTCGGTATAGCTAACTCGCTTAAAGTTATTGTCTACAACAAACCTCATTTTCTCAATTAAACTCATTTCGCTTCTTTCGGCTTGAGGTTTGGTTTTCTCTTCATCTAAAAGTCTTTTCTCTAGAAACGTTAAGTCTTCTAAATTATGTTCTAAAACATAGTTTAAAACAGATTTTAAGAAGTCTTCCGCCAAATCCATATTACCAGCTAAATCCATAAAAGCGACTTCTGGTTCTATCATCCAAAACTCAGCCAAATGACGTGAAGTATTAGAGTTTTCTGCTCTGAAAGTTGGGCCAAATGTATAAACTTTACCTAAGGACATGGCATAGGTTTCTGCTTCTAATTGCCCAGAAACAGTGAGATTGGTTTCTTTTCCAAAGAAGTCTTCTGTATAGTTTACTTCACCATTTTCATTAAGTGGTGGGTTCTTAGCATCTAAAGTGCTAACTCTAAACATTTCTCCTGCGCCTTCTGCATCACTTCCAGTTACAATTGGTGTATGCATATTGTAAAATCCATTTTCAGTAAAGTATTTATGGATTGCAAATGATAATGACGAACGCAAACGCATTACAGCACTAAATGTGTTTGTACGTGTGCGTAAATGTGCATTTTCTCTTAAAAACTCAAACGAATGTTTCTTTGGTTGAATAGGGTATGTTTCAGGATCTGAGTCACCTAAAATCTCAAGTTTTTTTACTTGGATTTCAACTTTTTGTCCTTTTCCTTGACTCTCAACCAATTCACCAGATACATGAATTGCAGCACCAGTTGTAACACGTTTTAATGTTGCCTCATCAAAATTTTCGAAATCTACTACACACTGGATATTATTTAAGGTAGAACCATCGTTTAAAGCAATAAATCGATTTGCTCTAAATGTTCTAACCCATCCTTTTACGGTAACATCTTGCAAGGTCACCTCTTGTGAAAGTAATTCTGCTACAGTTTTAGTCATCATCTCTATTTAAATTTTTAAATGCTAAGATATATTTTCTTCTTTATTTTCAATTTCATCCTCGTCATCATCTTCCTCTGGAATAATGTTAATTGCTGGTTCCCTTAGTACCTCTTTGTTTGCAATATTACGTTCCAGCGATAATAATAATGAAGGTAATAATAACAGATTTGAAAGCATCGCAAATAATAAGGTTGCAGACACCAATGCACCTAAGGCTACAGTACCACCAAAACTAGAAATGGTAAATACAGAGAACCCAAAGAATAGAACGATAGATGTATAGAACATGCTTACACCAGTTTCTCTTAAGGCAGCATAAACGGATTTTCTAATTTTCCAGTGATTAGCTTGCAATTCCTGTCTGTATTTTGCCAAGAAATGTATGGTGTCATCAACAGAAATACCAAAAGCAATACTAAATACTAGAATGGTAGATGGCTTTATCGGTACGCCTAGATAGCCCATTAAACCTGCAGTTACCAGTAATGGTAATAGATTTGGGATTAAGGATACTATGATCATTCTAAATGAACGGAACATATAAGCCATAAATAATGATATTAAGAATATGGCCAAGCTCAATGAAATGACAAGGTTCCTTACCAGATACTTTGTTCCCTTTTGAAAAACTAATGCCTTTCCTGTTAGTGTCACATCATAGCGCTCCTTTGGAAATACTTTGTCTATTTTATTTTGAAGATTCTCTTGAATACGCTCCATTTTATCGGTACCGATATCTTTCATGAAAGTTGTAACACGTGCATATTGGCCAGTACTATCGACAAAGTTTTTCAATAAATCTACCTCCGAATTAGAGTTTTTCGCATAGGATAGTATAAAACTATTCTCTTGGCTTGTCGGTAATTGATAGTACTTAGGATTACCGTTATAATAAGCTTGCTTACTGTATTTCACTAAGCTTACAACTGAAATTGGCTTGGATAACTCTGGAGTTTCAAAAATCAACTCTTCAACCTCATTTATACGCTTTAAGGTACCTAATTTCATTACACCCTTTTTGCGCTTGGTGTCAACCATAATCTCAAGCGGCATTATACCGTTAAACTCGTTCTCAAAGAACCTAATATCCTTAAAGAATTGTTTATTCTTAGGCATATCCTCAATTAGACTGCCTGAAATGGTGATTTTGTTAATCCCAATCATACTAACTATAATCAGCACTAAACCTGTTACGTAAATTGTGATTTTTTTGTGTTTCACCATCCGCTCCATCCAATCAACAAAACCACCAATCCAACGTTTATTTAAATGCTCTAAATGTCTTGCTTTAGGATATGGTAAAAACGTATATATAATAGGTATAATTAATAAGCATAAAATGAAAATTGCTAGAATACTTAATGAGGCTACAATACCAAACTCCTTCAATAATTTACTTTGGGTAAGTATGAATGTTGCAAAACCAGATGCGGTTGTAACATTAGTCATTAAAGTGGCATTACCAATTTTTGTTATGACGCGCTGAAGTGATTTTACCTTATTACCGTGAGATTTTACTTCGTGCTGGTATTTATTAATTAGAAAAATACAATTAGGTATACCTATAACGATGATTAAAGGAGGTATTAATGCTGTTAGGACTGTGATTTCATATTTTAATAGACCGAGTATCCCAAAGGTCCACATTACTCCAATACATACCACTATTAAAGAAATAAAAGTAGCTCTAAAGGATCTAAAAAACAGAAAGAAAATTAAGGAGGTTACTAGTAACGCTGCACTGATAAAAAGGCCAATCTCATCAACAATATTTTGTGAGTTTAATGTTCTTATATACGGCATTCCTGAAACCCTAACATCCAACCCTGTTTTTTGTTCAAAGGAATTAACTATGGTTTCTAAGTCTTCAATTATGAAATCCTTCCTAGCCGCAGTATTTACAATATCTTTTTTAAGATATATGGCAGTTCTTATAGTTTTTGAATCTGCATTGAATAAAAAATTATCATAGAACGGATACTTTTTAAAAAGCTCTTTTTGCAAATCATTCAGTTGGTCAATACTGCTAATAGAATCTTGTATGAAAGGTTCTAATTCAAACTGCTCTTTTTTAGTATTTTTTACAAGTTTTTGTAAGTCTTTTATGGAAAGAACTGTTTCAACTTCGTCAAATTCTTTAAATGAATCTGCAAGTTTATTCCATGCATTAAATTGTTGTACTGTAAAAAGGCTTGAATCTTTTACGCCAAGAACAATAAGATTACCCTCTTCGCCAAAGACCTCTAAAAAATTGTTGTATACTAAATTAACTTCATGTTCATCCGGAAGTAAATTCGCTTCAGTGTAAGTAAAACGCATGTGTTTCCACTGTAAACTAAAAAAAACAGTAGCTAGGACTATGACTATTAAAATGAAGATTTTGTTACGAAGAATTAACCTTGCAACAGCCTCCCAAAATCCTGTAGTAAATAGTTTAAACATGCACTTAAGTCCTTAAAGAGTTTATTCTTTAAGATGTTGTTTATTGATAATCTTTTTTAATTGAATTGTTGCTGAATTAAATCAATAACAAAATTCATTTCAAAATGAGCGGCAAAGGTAGAAAAAACCTAAGGATTAGCCATTTAATTAACAGGAATATAATATATGCTACAGAGAAATATTAAAGGTAAACTTAAAGGCAATATTATCTTCGAAATTTGGAAGGTGATAGCCTCCATATCGATAAGCAAAACTCAATCCAAATCCAAAGAACAACTTATTGATTTCAAAACCAGATTCTGAGTATAACTTTTCTAAGGTATTAAAGTCAATGCCTTGGTGTCTATCAATACTATTCATTGTGCCAACAGCATGTCTAGAAATTAATACTAATTGAGGTTTAAACCATTCAGTAATTTTAAAAGGTTTGAAGAAATGTTTGAATTGCAACGTACTAAACTTATCACTAAAGAACTCATTAAAATACATGGTTTCAAAACTGTTCAAACCCGCGACAGAAAAACGCTGTAAAATTGTTTCTTTTCTGATGTTGTTTGGGTAAGAATGGTATAGATGAGTTAGTGGCGTTTCACCATCAGCAATACCTGCTACCAAACCAAGAGTGGTTAATGACTCATTTTTATGTTGAAGATGATAAATAGTTCTAAAATCTAATTTTGAAAAATTAAAATCACTTCCAAATACCGATTTAAATCCTTGAGTAAATTGTAACGTAAATTTAGGATAACCATCCTTTTCTTCAACTATATAATCTTTTTCGTATCTATAAATGCTAAATGGGCTCCATTGCAAGCTAATCTTGGCAGTACTAACATCGAAGTTGTTGAAACTTTCATTATCCAGCACAAAATTATAATTATAAGTTGGGTTGATTTTGCTTGTTGCCAACTGCGTTTCAGTCAGTAAATGCTTAGATATCTTATGCTCAACTGAAATGGATTTTGTTATATGTCTATGAAATAAGTCGATGTTAAGAAGTCTAGGCTCAAAAAAAGTAAAAAAGCGTTTGTCAGTTAAAAATGAAGAACTTCCGGTTTCTTGAAGATCATCAGTGTATGACAAATTAATCCAAGTATTAGACTTCTCATTAATTCTAAATCCTCCACCTACACTATATTTGTAACGTTTGTCTTTAAATCCATATACTGCATAACCATTCAGACGATATTTTTCAGAAAATTTATTATTGGTTATTCCGCCTAGACCTGTCCTAAATCCTTCATATTGATTAAATTTAATAAGGTATCTTAAATCTAGATTGAAATATTTAAAAGGAAGATAACCATTGCCCAGCTTTCTGATAAATTCGATTTTTCTTATGGAGTCTTGCTTAACTCGGGCTGAATCCTTTTCTAATTCATTTGGTTTTTGAGCAAAACAATTTGTTGCAACAAGTAAAAAAATAACAACAAAGAGATGCTTCGACATAAAGAGG
Organism: Winogradskyella vincentii; assembly: GCF_020166345.1. Lineage (GTDB taxonomy): Bacteria > Bacteroidota > Bacteroidia > Flavobacteriales > Flavobacteriaceae > Winogradskyella > Winogradskyella vincentii. The sequence continues at coordinate 518,505 of NZ_JAIUJS010000002.1, forward strand.
TATTATTGTTAAAAAAAACATCCCGTTTTGTTGGGATGTTTTTAATGTTTTTCAAGAATTCTAAACCGTCATAATTTCATTTTCTTTGACATCTAGAATACTATCTATCTTTTTAACGTAAGTATCTGTTAATTCTTGTATATCAATCTCAGCATTTCCTTGAAGGTCTTCAGATGCATCTGCTTTTTTGATATCATGCATTGCATCTTTTCTGGCATTCCTAACACCAATTTTTGCATCTTCTGCCTCTGATTTTGCTTGCTTAGCCAATTCTTTTCTTCGCTCTTCAGTTAATGGTGGAACGTTTATGATTATTGTTTCGCCATTATTCATTGGATTAAAACCTAAATTGGCAACCATAATACCGCGTTCAATTTCTTGAAGCATACTCTTTTCCCATGGTTGTACAGAGATAGTTCTACCGTCTGGTGTATTTACATTTGCCACTTGGTTAAGAGGTGTTTGTGCACCATAGTAATCCACCATTACGCTACCTAACATAGACGGTGTTGCTTTCCCAGCTCTGATATTAACCAACTGTTTTTCTAAATGCTTAATTGCGGCATCCATTGCCTCCTTAGCTGTGTCTATAATAAATTCAATCTCTTCGTTCATAGTATTATAATTTTAATTGAGCATTATCAAAATTTAAGCCAAATTTATAAATTAACTACTGTACCAATATTTTCACCAGAAACGACTTTTAATAAATTACCTTTTTTATTCATATCAAAAACAATAATTGGTAAGTTGTTTTCTTGACTTAACGTAAAGGCTGTTGTGTCCATAACCTTTAGTCCTTTCCTAAGTACGTCATCAAATGATATTTCATCAAATTTGATTGCACTTGTATCTTTTTCAGGATCTGCATTGTAAATTCCATCTACACGAGTTCCTTTTAAAATTACATCTGCTTCCATTTCTATGGCTCTTAGTACGGCAGCTGAATCCGTAGTAAAGTATGGGTTACCTGTACCACCACCAAAAATTACAACACGACCTTTTTCTAAATGACGTAAAGCCTTGCGTCTAATAAAAGGTTCTGCAACTTCATTTATTTTTATTGCAGTTTGCAATCTTGTTGGGATATCAGCATCTTCTAATGCACTTTGTAAAGCTAAACCGTTAATAACAGTCGCGAGCATACCCATATGGTCGCCTTGCACACGATCCATACCATTACTCGCGCCAGCAACACCTCTAAAAATGTTACCGCCACCAATAACTATGGCTACTTGAACACCTTTATCTGTTATAGTTTTTATGTCTTGGGCATATTCGGCTAAACGCTCAGGGTCTATACCATACTGACGAGTGCCCATTAAAGCTTCACCAGAAAGTTTTAGTAAAATTCTTTTGTATTTCATTATGAATTTTGAAAGTTGAACAAAGCTACACAATTCTTAGCTTCTTTAAAAGCGAAAAAAAGGCCAAAAAAAACCCTCAAATATTATTTGAGGGTTATGAGATTTATTATATCAAAAAAGATTATCCTAAGGCAACACGTTTAAATGAAGTTACCTCAACATCACCAATTGTCTTAACATAATTAGCAACACTAACTTTACTATCCTTAATAAATGCTTGATTAACTAAAGTATTGTCTTTAAAGAAGCGCTTTAATTTACCCTTAGCGATATTATCTAACATAGCTTCTGGCTTACCTTCTTGACGAAGTTGATCTTTTGCTATTTCAATTTCTTTTTCAATTACAGATGCATCAACACCCTCTTCATTTAATGCAATAGGATTCATTGCAGCGGCTTGCATAGCAACATCTTTAGCAACTACATCAGCGCCATCAACATTAGTTGATAAACCTACTAAAGTAGCAATCTTGTTTCCTGCATGTATGTAAGAACCAACAAATGGAGCTTCAATTTTCTCAAATGCATTAATTCCTAATTTTTCACCGATCACACCTGTTTGCTCAATTAATTTTTCAGCTACAGTCATTCCACCAAAATCAGCTGCTAAAAACTCATCTTTAGAATTGAAGTTTAATGCTAAATCAGCTAACTCATGAGCAAGTGCCACAAAGTTGTCGTTTTTACCAACAAAGTCAGTTTCACAACCTAATACTATTGAAACACCAACAGTATTATCTCCATTTACTTTTGCAATAGCCGCACCTTCAGTAGATTCTCTATCTGCACGTTTTGCAGCTACTTTTTGTCCTTTTTTACGTAATATTTCAATGGCTTTGTCAAAATCTCCATTAGCTTCTACTAATGCTTTCTTACAATCCATCATACCTGCACCAGTAGCCTTTCTCAATTTGTTTACTTCTGCTGCCGTGATTTTTACAGTATTTTCCATAATTATTAAATTTAAAAAGTCGATTAATTTATTTCTAAAAGAAAAGAACTAAACGACTTTTTTCATGTATTCTAAAATCTATTTATTCTTCTTCTTTATTTGCTTCTACAGTTTCAGCTTTTGCCTCAACTGGAGCTGGTTTAGCATCTTGCTTTTGTGCCTTACCTTCTTTTTCTGCACGTTCAGCTTTTCTCTCGTTTAATCCGTCTTCAATAGCTGAAGCTACAATAGAAAGTACTTTGTTAATCGATTTTGAAGCATCATCATTTGCAGGGATTAGATAATCTACTTGACGAGGGTCAGAGTTTGTATCTACCATTGCAAAGATTGGAATATTTAATTTCTGAGCTTCTTTAATCGCAATATGCTCGCGCTTAATATCCACTACAAATAATGCGCCTGGTAAACGAGTCATATCAGAAATAGAACCAAGATTCTTTTCTAATTTAGCACGTTGACGGTCAACTTGTAAACGCTCTTTTTTAGATAAAGAATTGAAAGTTCCGTCTTTTTTCATTCTATCGATAGAAGCCATTTTCTTAACAGCTTTTCTGATAGTCACAAAATTTGTTAGCATTCCACCTGGCCAACGCTCAGTAATATAAGGTTGGTTTACAGCACCTGCCTTTTCAGCAACGATGTCTTTCGCTTGTTTTTTAGTTGCAACAAACAAAATTTTCTTACCTGACGCTGCAATTTTACTTAATGCTGCACAAGTTTCTTCAATTTTAGCTGCTGTTTTGTAAAGGTTGATAATATGGATACCGTTACGCTCCATATAAATGTAAGGAGCCATGTTTGGGTCCCACTTACGTGTAAGGTGTCCGAAGTGTACACCTGCTTCTAGTAGTTCTTTTACTTCTACTTTTTCCATTTTTGTAATAGTTTACGTTCTGTTGAATTAGCAATGATTAAGTGGTTGCTTTTGCTTGCCTTAACCATTTAGATGCTAAACTAAATCCCAATGTTTCCATTGTGGACAACAATAACTGGTTTAAATTTTGCCGCACTATGCAGCGATTTCAATAAAATAAAGTAATTCAGAATCTGACAAGTCAGATTCTGAATTAAATGTTGTTGGATATTAACGTTTAGAGAACTGGAATTTCTTACGCGCTTTCTTCTGACCGAATTTCTTACGCTCTACCATTCTTGGATCTCTAGTTAATAGACCTTCTGGCTTTAATATTGCTCTGTTTTCAGCATCATGTTCGCACATTGCACGAGATAATGCTAAACGTATAGCTTCCGCCTGGCCGGTGATACCACCTCCATATACGTTAACAGTAATATCAAAGTTGCCATCATTGTTAGTCATGACTAAAGGTTGGTTTACTTTATACTGCAAAGGTGCAGTAGTAAAATAATCCGCCATGCCTTTTTTGTTCACCGTAATGTTACCTTTTCCTTTGGCAACGTATACACGGGCAACAGCCGTCTTTCTACGGCCAATTTTGTGAATTACTTCCATTAGTTAAATTCTTTTAAATTAATTGTTTTTGGCTTTTGAGCTTCGTGAGCATGCTCAGCACCAGCAACAACTGTTAGGTTACGGAATAATTGTGCTCCTAATTTATTTTTAGGCAACATTCCTTTTACTGACTTTTCTACCAATCTGGTTGGGTCTTTTTCAAACATCTCAGTAGCTGTCAGGCTTCTTTGACCACCTGGATAACCTGTGTGACGGATATAACTTTTCTCCGTCCATTTGTTACCAGTTAAGTTGATTTTCTCAGCGTTAACAACAATTACGTTATCACCGCAATCAACGTGTGGCGTAAAATTAGGTTTGTGCTTACCTCTTAAAAGTATTGCTACTTTTGAAGCTAAGCGACCTAAAGTTTGTCCTTCAGCATCAACCAAGACCCACTCCTTATTAACGGTAGCTTTGTTAGCAGAAACTGTTTTGTAGCTTAATGTATCCACACTAATTTGATTTATAACTGTGCTTTTTGCACAATTGATTATACATTTCTCTCTAAAAAAGAGTTTGCAAATTTACGATAAACTATTGGATTACCAAACCTTGGCGAAGGTTTTTTTAGACTGAAAATCAGGTAAATGAAAATAGAGTGGAAATAGAGAATTTAGCACTAATGATTACCCGGATCAATCTATGTAAATTTGAGGGTTAGGGTAGAAAGCTGCAGTTGCAAACCACATACTTGTAACGTTTACCGGGCTATTTAATTTTTGTCCCATTCTGGGACCATCAATAACTTTACCAAAAACTGACCAAGAGTTACCTTCATTATCGGTGAAAAACACATCAGAATTATTAAAAGCAAAACTATAATCTAATTGATTAAAAATACCATTTACTTCAAATGCTGTTATAATATTTTCATTTCCTATTACTAGATAGTTTTGACCATTAAAATTGTCGATAACTGCATTTCCATTAACAAAATCCGAAAATTTATACACTTTTGCCTTATCATCGTCTATTATAGTAAACACTCTTTGTTTATTAGGCAAAGCGGGATTCAAGGGGCTTGGTACAAAAAGAAAAAGGTCGTGATCTGTTTTATATGCACCATAAGGGTAATTTCCATATGGTTTGTCAAAACCAGTTTGTGTATTTAGTACTTCAGAATCTGGATACATATTTTTCCAAGTTCCCCAATTTGTTTCAATGACAGGATAGATTTCAGGGTAATCTCCAATAAGATCGCCATTTACACACTGCAAGCGCATTTGGGACCAATTGCTATCAGTCTCTCTATCATATAAGATTAGATTGGTATTATAAAGTAATCCTGACACACCAAAATGAGATTCAATACCACCTTCTACAGAACTTTCCCAAGCAAACGCTGTTCCTGTCAATGGGCAATATGAAATAGAAATGTCCTCAGAATCTATAATATCATTAACAATTTCGTGATAGTCTAAAATGAAATGCGGGTAAGCTCTTATGGTATTACCAATTTTAATGCCAACAACTAACTCATCATCGTCCATAGTTGTTTCGCTCGCAAGATTAAACATAGGGTTCTCAATAGATGGTATGCCATCCTTACCAGGCCCTCCATCTTCTACATCACCTACTGGAATTAGCCATGAATCTGTAGGAGTAGGGTCATTGTTATCTGTATTGTCCGAACCAGAGTCATTATTTGAAGGGTCGCTACTACTACAAGCAATTGCCAACAATATTGAAAATGATAAAATGAAGGGTTTAAAAGTTTTCATAGATTCTATTAATTTAACACTGCTTGTGGTTTATTGAATAAGTTAATTAAAAAACCTGAAGTAATTCTATATGTAGGTGTCAATTGAATACCCTCAGGTCTTGAATATATTGGTAATTCCGCTGAAACATTAAGTGATGTATTCTTAAAAATACTTACGGATAAATTAGGTATAATGAAAATCCATTCACCACCAGTATTAGGTAAATCAGCTGTATTAATTTTGTCTTGAGCTGCGTTTCGATATTTAAAAGTTATTCTTGGATTTATTACGGTGTTTTGAACTAGAAACTGGTCCGAAACCCCAAAATAAGCTTGTATATCATTACCAAATTCGTAAGTAGAATCATCAAAATATGAATTATTTTCACCTGTTTGTCTGTATATTAAGCGAGTTGAAAAAGCCATAGTTGGTCTAAAATCAAATGATTTATTTGCACCCAATAGATAAATTAAATCCCAAGAATTACTACCGGGTTGTAAATCTGCATTCAGTACAATACCTTGATCATTGGTTTCAGTAGATGATCCTAATGGTAATTTTACGCCAAAACCAATATCTAGTCTAAAACTTTTTTCAATATTATTAATGACTTTATATCTAACCAAAATGACCGCATCGCCAATACCATAGGTTTGATCTAGGTTTTCCTCATCAAATTGACTAATGATTCTTCTTTGGTTTACCCATGTAAATAATCCCTCTATAGACAGTCGGTCTGTAAAAGAATATCCGGCATTTAATAAAATAGAGTGCGTAGTTCTTAATCTAGAATTATCGTCAAGTGTTTCATTTTCATTCTTTAAGGTATTAAGATTATTAAAGTCGTAGCTCAATCCCAGAATTGCTGACTGGCCAGAGGAAAATTCAAGACCAAGATTATTGGATAGGGGAATACCTCCAGAACAACATGTTTGGCTAAAAGAAGTTTTGGTTATGGCAAGGCAAAACCCTAAAAGGAAAATTCTAAACTTCATTCAATAAAGGCATTCGTTATAAAGTTTAGACGAAGATATTTTTATTACTTACATTTTAGTCAAGAGGGACTACTAAAACCGGAATGTTAGATTTTTTAATTAAACTTTCTGAGACGCTTCCAAATAAAGCTTGATAAAAAATACCATAGGATTGATGACCTATAATTATAAGATCAATATTCAATTTTTTTGTTTTGTTTAAGATTGTTTCAACAGTTGCTCCTTGAATTAGTAAAGCTTCACTATTTACACCCTTTTGTTTTAATGAGTTTGTAATACTTTCAAGCTTTTTATGTTCTTCCCTCAGTTTATCTGCACGATTATCTCTTATAAATTGTGGGCCAGCATCATAACCAACAAAATCTGGATCTGGTGCTGCGACATGTATGAACCAAACTTTTGATTGGAAATTATCCCCTAATTCATAAGCTTTGTCAATAAGTAAATCCTCATTTCCTTTAAAATCAATTGGAACTAAAATATTCTTCATAACAATAATTATTAATTGTTAAACTTAAATATTGAGGCCTTTTTAAGATAGTGAATATTTGGGATATAAAATATGATAAATATTATTGTTGAATAAACTACTTATCTAATTGAATGATTTATTCTCTAAGAGAGTTTTTGTGAATCGTTTTTATTTCGTCAAATGTGAAGACGTTTGAATTGATTAGGTTTAAATACTCATCTGTTATGGTAGCATCAAATAATATAAGGTCATCTGTATTAATTGTAATGTTTATGCCATAATCAAAAAGTATTCTCGCTGGATGATTTTCTATATTCTTCACTGCACCTAATGCAATGTTACTTTGTGGGCAAATATTTAATTGGATACTATTTTTTAATATTAGTTCCATTGTATTTTTCGATTCTACTGCTCTGATGCCATGCTGAATTTCATCTGGATTGAGAATGTGGATGGTTTCTTCAATACTATTGTGGTTAGAAAACTCTCCAATATGGACTTTTGTTTTTAATCCATTGTCATTGGCAATATTATAAAGTCTTGTGAAGGGGTTTAAATCCTTACCTGCTTCTTGCCCATATAAATCAATACCATGAAAAATACCGCTATCAATACATTTTAAACTATAATTGTAAACTTTATCTATATCTAAATCTTTATTTACACCTATATCTGGTTTAAAATCAATTTTAGATTTGTATTTATCTTGAAGTTTCAAAACTTCTTCAATTACTTCTTCAATTGAATCGTTAAAAAACCTTGTAAGACCAATATCTACGCTAGCTTCTAATAGATTTACATTATCATCTATTGCACTTTGTATAGCAATGTCCATAAAATTTACTACATCCTCTTTGTGAGTCATTATTGTATTAAGTGTTCCATAAATGAAATCTATCATTCCAGGAAGACCGTTGTACTTTTTAGGGAAATTAATTTGAGCATTTGGATAGCGTTCAGAAAATCTCTTTTGAGAGCCTGCTAAATGTAAATGACTATGTAAATCAGCCTTTTTTAATTTTGATATTTTTTCTTTAATATTAGCCAAATTTGTTCTTAGTTGCTCTTGATAATCTGTCGTTTATGGACTTTCCAAGCCCATAATCTGGTAATTTCTCTGCGATAATAATATCCAAATCTTGATTATCTAATTGATGTAGCGCATCATATAGTTTCGACGCTGCTTCATCTAGATTTTTAGTTTCTGACAATACAATTTTAAAATGAATCATCTCATCATTTAAAATATCATTAAAGATTAATAATCCAATACGCTTTTCACGATTTGCTTCAATTGATTTAACCAAGTTTTCAGTGAGGATTGTTTTCGTTTGCGGCGCATAATGGCGTTCTAACATACCTGGTGCTTCAGGACTAATTTCTTCCTTGTTTTTGATTAAAATTTTGCCTATAACACGTTCTATCTCTTCAATAGGAGTAGATCCAAGTCTGTAAATGATGGGTTCATCATTTTCAAATCCTATGATTGTAGATTCAATACCGCTTTTACACGGACCTCCATCTAATACCATTTTAATGTCATGTTTAAAATAGTTTTCAACGTGCTCAGGTTTTGTTGGACTAATATTGCTAAATGGGTTGGCACTAGGTGCAGCCAATGGAAACTCCAATTGATTAAGAAGTTGAAGTGTTTTAGGGTGATTTGGTACACGTACAGCGACTGTTGGCTTGCCTGAAGTTATTAAGTCTGGGATAATGTCTTTTTTTGGTAAAACCAATGTTATAGGTCCTGGCCAAAAAGCATCTGCCAATAATTGTGCCTTGATTGGGACATAACTAACAATATTAGTAAGTCTGTTTTTTGATGCAATATGTACAATTAAAGGGTTGAAGCTTGGACGTTTTTTGGTTTTGAAAATAGCCTTAACTGCTTTCTCTGAAAAGATATTTCCTGCGAGACCATAAACAGTTTCTGTTGGAATTGCCACCAACTCTTCATTATTTAATAGTTCAACAGCTTTAGATATGTTTTTAGAAATAATGCCCATTCGTATTATTCGATTGCAATATTATTTTAGTTAAGAATATTAATGCGCTTCCAACCAATTATCTCCAATATCTAGTTCTACATCAAGCGGAACTTCTAGTTTGTATGCATTTTCCATTTCAGATTTAATCAGAGATTTCATTTCTTCTAGTTCAGGTTTGTAAATATCAAACACCAATTCATCATGAACTTGTAATAGCATTTTTGACTTGTAATTGCCTTTTTTAAGCCTATCATGGATTTTTATCATCGCTATTTTAATGATATCTGCTGCACTTCCTTGAATAGGTGCATTAACCGCATTTCGTTCTGCGGCACCACGGACAACAGCATTTCTTGAATTAATATCTTTTAAATAACGACGTCTACCCAAAACGGTTTGAACATAACCATTATCTCTTGCAAAATCTACTTGGTCTTGTATGTAAAGTCTCAGTTTAGGGTATGTAGCATAATATGTATCTATAAGCTCTTTTGATTCACTCCTGGTTAGATTTGTTTGATTACTTAAACCAAATGCTGAAACACCATAAATAATCCCAAAATTCACGGTTTTTGCGTTACCACGTTGTTCTCTAGTTACTTCTGAAATAGGTACATTAAATACTTTCGAAGCCGTTGAAGCATGAATGTCTTCACCATTCTTAAATGCTTCAATCATCGTTTCTTCTTCACTTAATGCAGCAATTATTCTCAATTCTATTTGAGAGTAATCGGCAGCTAACAAAGTGTAGTCTTCATTTCTAGGTATAAAAGCTTTTCTTACTTGTCGACCACGCTCAGTTCGTATTGGTATATTTTGAAGATTTGGATTGTTGCTACTTAATCGGCCAGTTGCTGCAACGGTTTGCATATAGTCTGTATGTACACGGCCTGTATGTTCTTCAACTTGTTGAGGTAGGGCATCAACATAGGTACTTTTTAGTTTTGAGAGTCCTCTGTAATCTAGAATATGTTGTACTATTTCATGATCTTTGGCTAGATAACTCAATACATCCTCAGCGGTTGAATATTGACCTGTTTTAGTTTTTTTAGGCTTGTCAACCAGTTTCATTTTTTCAAAGAGAATTACGCCAAGTTGTTTAGGTGATGCAATATTGAATTCTTCACCAGCAGCATTATATATTTTCTTTTCAAGACTTGCTATATCATTATTTAATTCTTCAGCTAACGAGTTTAAAAAATCAATATCAAGATTGATACCTTCTAATTCCATATTAGCTAAAACTCTTAACAATGGAATCTCAATTTCGTCAAATAGTTTTTGTGTATTTGCCTCACCCAATTCTTTTTGAAAATGCTCTTTCAATTGCAATGTTATATCAGCATCTTCAACAGCATATTCAGTTTGTTTTTCTAGAGGAACATCTCGCATAGATAACTGGTTCTTCCCCTTTTTACCAATTAAATCTGTAATTGAAATAGGTGTATAGTTGAGATAGGTTTCAGCCAACACATCCATATTATGTCGCATATCAGGATTTATTAAATAATGCGCCAACATAGTATCAAACAATTTACCCTTTACTTCAATATTGTATTTGGCTAATACCTTTATATCATACTTTAAATTCTGGCCAATTTTTTCAATATTTTCATTTTCAAAGAATGGTCTTAGTTCTTCAATTAATGACTGAGCTTCATTCTTGTCTTCTGGGAATGGAACATAAAAACCTTTACTAGCTTCCCAAGAAAATGCTATACCTACTAATTCAGCTGTTAATGGATTTAGACCTGTGGTTTCCGTATCAAAGCATACAGAAGATTGATTCAATAAGTTTTTCACAAACAATTTTGTTGCCATGCCAGGACTCACACTTTGGTAAAAATGAGAAGTGGTTTCAGCAGTATTGCGTGTGAAATCATTAGTTTTATTTTCGTCAGTTGTGCCTTCTCCTCCAAATAACGAAAACTGTCCAGCACCAGCAGATTTTTGCTCTTTTGGAGTAGACTTAACCTCAGTAGTTTTGCTAGTCTGTTGTGTCTGTGTATCTGTTGAGTTTTCGGTATTAAAGGTCTTTAAGAAATTTTCGGTTAGTCTTCTAAACTCAAGATTTTGGAATATTTCTTTGACCTTGTCAATATCTGGATGATCTAGCTCAAAATCCTTAGCATCGAATTCTACAGGGACATCTAGCATTATTCTTGCTAGTTCTTTAGAGAGTTTCCCAAGGTCTGCATTGGCCTCTACCTTTTCCTTCATTTTTCCTTTTAACTGATCAGTATTGTCCAAAAGGCCTTCCATACTTCCGAACTGATTGATAAATTTTTTAGCTGTTTTTTCTCCAACACCTGGTAAACCTGGTATATTATCACTTGCATCACCCATCATACCAAGAAAATCAATGACCTGCTCAGGAGTTTCTACCTCGAATTTTTTTTGCACTTCGGGAATCCCCCAAGTCTCATACCCTCCACCAAAAACTGGTCGATACATAAAAATATTGTCTGTAACGAGCTGAGCAAAATCTTTATCCGGCGTTACCATAAATACCTTATAACCTTCCTTTTCTGCTTGTCTAGAAAGTGTTCCGATAACATCGTCGGCTTCAAACCCTTCTTTTACCATAATTGGAATATGCATGGCCTTCAAAATTTCATGAATATATGGCACAGCTGTTTTAATGCCCTCTGGAGTTTCGTCACGATTTGCCTTATAGGCCTCATACATTTCAACGCGGTCTACACTGCCACCTTTATCAAAACAAACAGCTAGATGATCTGGACGTTCTCTTTTAATTACATCTAATAGAGAATTCATAAAACCCATAATAGCTGAAGTGTCTTCTCCTTTAGAGTTTATTCTTGGATTTTTTATGAAAGCATAATAACCACGGAAAATCAATGCATATGCATCAACAAGAAAAAGGCGTTTTTGATCTGACATCTACTTAAATTTTGAAGTCTATAAAACTACAAAAAAGTTAAGGTTTTATTATAGATGTTCAAATAATAAAAATTAGCAATGTAATGATGTTTTTAAACTTAGAATTTTGAAATATCATTTAAAATAAAAAGGCCGAAACAATTTGTTTCGGCCTTTTAACTATCTATAATATACTCTTAGCAAAGCTTTACAGTTTTAGTTTTTATCTGAAGACTCTTTCTGTAAGCTTTAATACTTATGATTTCAACATTTTTCTTACGGTTGATTTTTAAAAACTTAGCCTTCGCCTTAGCAGAAATAACAGTCTTTTTAGCAACTGGCTTTTCAACAGTTACATTTTCAACAAGTTCAGTCTCGTTATTAGCAACATTATCCTGCTGAGCGAAACTCGCTAGAGACATTGTTAAAAATAATATTAATACTAAACCTTTTTTCATAATTGTTTGAAGTGTTTTTCTATTAACTTCGACACAAATAAACATCAAAGGTCAACATGAGGCTTAATATTTTGGACGAATCAAGGCGATTATTAGATAACCTGTACTGGTTTGTAAAAAACATCGACGAAATACACCAATTCGGCCTGTAGCCCTTTAAAATCGTTGGTTTTGGGGTTCATTCAAACAGATTTCCGGTTGAAATGCAGAAGTTTTACAAAAACATCGATGAAATGCACTAATTTAGCCTGTATCCCAATAAACACAAGGATAAAAAATGACGCAAATATCTGAAAACCCATACTTTAAGCTCTTTTCAAAGCAAAAGGAGAATCAATACAAGGTTGCGCAAACTACTTATAATCAGAGAATTAAGAAGTTAAATGCACTTCAACGAGCCATAGAAATCACTTATCGAGAACAAATAAAAGATGCATTGTTCAAAGATTTGGGCAAACCAAAGGTCGAATCTGAACTATCAGAAGTTTATCAGATTATTGGAGATATAAAGTATATCAAGAGGCATTTGCATAGATGGACACGAAAGCAAAAGGTTAGAACACCCTTGTCTATGTTGGGTTCAAGTTCGTATTATATTTATGAACCAAAAGGGGTTTGTTTGATTATTTCACCATGGAATTTCCCTTTTAATTTAACCTTTGGACCGTTGATCTCTGCAATTGCTGCCGGGAATACTGCTATAATAAAGCCTTCCGAGATGACACCTAATTCTTCTGCTTTAATGGCTACCATCATAAAACATATATTTGATGAAGAAGAGGTTGCTTTAGTCGAAGGAGAGGTAGAAACATCTACAGAGCTTTTGAAGTTACCATTTAATCACATATTCTTTACAGGTTCACCTAATGTTGGAAAAATTGTAATGACCGCAGCTGCAAAGCATCTTGCTTCAGTGACATTAGAACTGGGAGGCAAGTCGCCAACTATAATAGATAAAACGGCAAATATTAAGCAAGCAACTAAAAAAGTTGTTTGGGGCAAGTTTTTAAATGCAGGTCAAATATGTGTGTCACCAGATTACATTTTAGTTGATGAACGAGTAAAATCTGAATTTATAGATTCTTGCAAGCAATGGATTGAGCATTTTTATTCTAAAGAACCACAACAATCTAATTCTTACGCTAGAATTGTGACACCTAAACATTTTAAAAGATTAAAATCTCATTTAGATAATGCCCAAACATTAAATGCCAAAATCGTTGTTGGAGGCAAGTATGATGAATCAAACAAATATATCTCGCCAACAATTGTAACGGATCTTAAGGAGGAAGCGTCTTTACTCAATGAAGAAATTTTTGGACCAATAATGCCAATAGTATCATATGAGACTATTGATAATGCAATTGATTATATAAATTCCAAAGAGCGCCCACTTGCATTGTATGTATATAGCAAGAAAAAATTATTTATCAATAAAGTAATCAAAAATACAAGAGCAGGAGGAACTTGCATAAATAACAATGTTATACATTATGCAAACCATAATTTGCCATTTGGTGGAACAAATAATAGTGGTATAGGTAAGAGCCATGGGTTTTTTGGATTTAAGGCCTTTAGTAATGAACGTGCAGTTGTTAAACAGCATTTCTTTGGTGCAGCAGAGTTTTTATTTCCGCCATACACAAGTTTCAAAGAAAAATTGGCGAAGCTAACAATTAAATGGTTCTAGCTTTTATTGTAATAATCAGATTGTATTTGCTCATTAATACCATCTTGAAACTTTGTCATGCTAAACCATTGATGGATTGAGTAACTTCCTGTCTCGCCTTTTTTGTTTACGGCGATATATCCAACCTGAAAGTCTTTGTAATTGCTGTTAGGTTTATTAACAATTCTTCCTATTGCTTCTTCGCATGCCTCTTGAGGTGATTTTCCTTGGCGCATCAATTCCACAACTAAAAAACTTCCCACTGTTTTTACAACTTCTTCACCTAAACCCGTCGCAACGCACCCTCCAATTTCATTATCTACAAAAAGACCTGATCCAATTATAGGTGAATCTCCAACACGTCCTGCCATTTTGTAAGCAAGACCACTTGTGGTACACGCACCTGATATATCTCCATTTTTATCTATGGCTAACATACCAATTGTATCGTGGTTTTCAATATTTATAATTGGTTTGTATTCACTCTTAATTTTCCATTCTTCCCAAGCCTTTTTAGATGCTTCTGTTAGCAAATCTTCTGGTTCAAAGCCCTTAGATATAGCAAATTCTTTTGCTCCAGAACCAGCAAGCATTACATGTGGTGTTTCCTCCATCACTTTTTTGGCTACTGAAACAGCATGAGTAATATCTTTCAGATATACCACAGCACCACAATTCCCATTTTTATCCATGATACAAGCATCTAGAGTAACATGTCCATCTCTATCAGGTAATCCGCCTTTACCAACTGATTGACCTTTTTCATTAGCCTCTTCTATCATACACCCTTGTTCAACGGCATCAAGTGCATTTCCACCAGCTTCTAAAACTTCCATAGCTTTTGCTGTAGCATTTTCTACATGCCATGTGGCAATAACTAAGGGTAACTTAGCTTTTACATTAGTGTTTAATGCCGTTTGTTTGTCCTTCGTGTTGTCTTCAGAACAATTAATCAGAGTCGAGCCTACCGCTAAACCTGCTCCTGTCAATGAAGCATTTTTTATAAATTTTCTGCGATTCATATTAATGCTTTTTTAGAATTTTTATAACCATACCATAATATATAAACATAGCATAAAATGATGAACATTAAAGCTGTTTTAAATCCTACATTATCTACAAAATTTCCATAAAGAGGTGGAATTATTGCACCTCCAACGATTGCTGTACATAAAAGACCTGAGCCTTTAGGTTTGAGCTCACCTATACCATCAATGGCAAGTGTAAATATGGTTGGAAACATAATTGAATTAAATAGTCCGACTGCTAGAATGCTCCACATGCTAACTATGCCAGTTGTGCTTATTGAGATGATAATGAGAGCAATAGCCATGGTTGCAAAAACACCGAGTACTTTACCTGGTTTCATAATTTTTGTTAGGTATGAACCAATAAATCTTCCTACCATGGCACCAGACCAATAAAATGTGACAAACACACCGACGATGGCTTTATTATCATTCTCCGTTAATCCAGAATTTAGAATGCCCTCAGCAATTGAAGTCATAAATCCATTTTGCTGAATAACTTCAACCAAATTCATATCTAAGAAGTAGTTAACAAGGTAACTGCCAATGGCAACCTCTGCGCCAACATAAAAGAATATACCTAATACACCAAGCATTAGATTTTTTTGTTTGAAAGCCTCTGCGTATGTACCGGTTGAGGTTTCACTAATTAGCTTTGGAAGTTTTGCAAAAAAGAAAATACCTGCTATAAATAATATAAATACGGCCAAACCAAGAAATGGGTTTTGTACGGCTGACGCTTCTGAAGCTAAATAAGTTTCTTTGGCTGAATCTGATAAAGTTGCTATCTCTTCTTTAGTTTTTATGGTATCGTTTAAAATAAATAGAGCGCCAACGGCTGGTGCTATTGCAGTACCTAAGGAATTAAAAGCCTGAGACAGGTTTAAACGGCTTGATGCACCTTCTTCAGAACCCAAAACGGCAACATAAGGATTAGCTGCAACTTGTAAAATTGTCATTCCGCCAGCTAGTATGAAATATGCTAATATAAAAATTCCGAATACCCGAAAAGACGCTGCAGGATAAAATAAGAAGCATCCTAATGCCATGGTGAATAACCCTAGAATAATACCACGTTTATAACCGATTTTCGAAAGTATATAACTTGCTGGGATTGACAGCAAGAAATATGCACCAAAAAATGCAAACTGTACCATACCTGCTTGAAAATAAGTAAGTGTAAATAACTCTCTCAGTCTCGGTATAAGAGAATCTACAAGCACTGTAATAAATCCCCATAAAAAGAATAATGTCGTTAATAGAATAAAGGAAGATCGATAAGATTTAGTTTGATTCATGGTTAGTTTGTTTTTATTTTATTGATATTTCATCAACAAAAATCCAGCTTTTACCGTTCATAGGGTGACCAATATGCCACTGTGGTAAATCGCCTAGTTTCTTAGCAATTACTTTGATATATCTATATTTTTTTGTCGGAATATTGAATTTTGTAGTTAGAATTTCTATTTCACTATTTTCTGTTTTAGCATCAATTTTTACGCTTCCTTCATTAAAGGCTTCAAAGTTTTTGCCATCTACGGAAACTAGACAAGTTACTTGAGTAGGATAAAATATCCATGCGCCTTGATCTCTTAGGAAGTTAATGGAAACGGTATTTACTATTTTCTGAATTCCTAAATCTACAGTAGCAATGACATCAGTATTCCAATAGCCTTGCCAACTTCCTGTTCTGTAGTTTTTGGTACTTCTTATGCCATCTATTAGGGCATCATTACCTCCTGCAGAGTATTGGTTGGCGTACTCACTATCTAGTTTAATGCTCAAATTAGGATCAATTTTGTAAAAAGGAGTGGTTAACACAGGGCTTTTTAATGCACCCTTTTCAGAATACAATTTCACTTCAGTATCTTCGGAAATAGTGAATGGTGAATTGTAAAGTTTAAAGTCTTCATCATTTAAAGCATAGTATATTTTTGCATTCTCTTGAGACGTATTTAAGACCACTTCCGTAGACCCTCTAAATGTAATATCGCCTTTTTCAATATATGGAGAAGGCAGAATAATATGATCCTTAATTTCAGTTGTTGGACGTTGGCTATCTCTACTTCCCCAAATGGCTGGATTATCATTCATATAGAATTCTAAAGTGCCTCCCTTCATTATTTCATCATGCATAAGGTAAGTTCTATCTAAATTCTCTCCATTTAAATAAACGGACTCAATATAAATATTAGTGTCACTTAGATCGTAGCTTTTAATAGTGAACACATTGCCGTTTTCTAGATAAATTGAAGCTTTGTCAAATAAGGGCGTTCCAATGATATATTGATTATTTCCAGGAGTTACTGGGTAAAATCCCATAGAAGAAAACACATACCATGCACTCATTTGCCCACAGTCTTCGTTTCCTGAAATTCCATCTGGAGTATTTGTGTACAGTTCGGTTAATATTTGATGAACTTTCTCCATGGTTTTATGAGGGCGACCTACAAAATTATAGAGATATGCCATATGATGACTTGGTTCGTTACCATGTGCATACTGACCTATTAAACCTGTTATATCGGATTGATCTCGACCAGAAGTTTCAGTTTTAGCATTGAACAACTCATCTAACTGATTTTGGAGTTTGTCTTTTCCTCCTAGTAAATTCATAAAACCTGAAATATCCTGTGGGACATAAAAGCTGTACTGCCATGAATTTGCTTCAGTATAATTAAAGTTAACCTCATAAGGATCAAATGGCGAGAACCAAGTATTTCTGAAACGACCCCTCATAAATTTACTTTCAGGGTCAAATACATTTTTGTAGTACTGCGCACGCTGAATGTATGTATTGTAATCTTCGTCTTTACCCATTGCTTTTGCCATTTGCGCAATTGTCCAATCATCATAGGCATATTCTAAGGTTTTTGAGACCGATTCACTTTCTTCATCTACTGGAATAAAACCATACTTTTTATAAGCCTCTAACCCAAACTTATCCCTTGTCGCCGAATGCTTCATAGCTTCAAAAGCCTTTTCTACGTCGAAGTCTCTAATACCTTTGAGATAGGCATCAGCAACTACCGGAACAGCATGGTAACCAATCATACAATCGGTATAATTACCTGCTAAATCCCACATTGGCATTATACCACCTTCATCATATTTCGCTAAAAAAGTATTTATAAAGTCATTGGTTTTTTCTTGTTCTATTATGGTATACAGTGGATGTGCCGCTCTATAGGTGTCCCAAAGGGAGAATACAGTATAGTAATCGAAGTCAGCATGATGAATATCTAAATCCATACCTCTATAACGGCCATCTACATCTTGATAGCGATTAGGCGCTATCATTGTGTGATATAGCGCTGTATAGAAATTAGTTTTTCTATCAAGGTTATCATTTTCAATCACAATTTTTGAAAGTTGAGATTCCCAATAATCTTGTGCTTCTTTTTTAACGGTTTCAAAAGATTTATTGCCAATTTCTGCATTCAAATTCTCGCGAGCTCCCTTTTCATCCACAGCTGAAATCCCGACTTTGGTGTAAATAGGCTCGTTATTGGGATTATCTAAAAGTAATACTGCTTTTTTACTTTTAAATTTATAATTCTTTGAAAGCACGACACCTTCACCATCGTCATAAACTATGTCCTTGATTGGATGTGAAAATTTAATATGATAAAATAATCGTTGGTCTTTTGCCCAAGCAGATGAATGCCTGTTACCGCTTATTTCAAAATCATTTAGCTTATTAATTTTGTAATCAAGCAATTTATCTCGATGTTGTATATCTAGGACGATGTATTGGTTATCCTTTGAGGGATATTGATACTTATGCATGCCGCTACGTAATGATACGGTCAATTCAACATCAATATTTGTAGTGTCTAAATGTACCTTGTAATATCCTGGTTCTGCAGATTCATTATCGTGTGAAAAGTGTGCACGATAGCCATCATTACCATCAGCTCCATTATTAAATTGAATTTTATTCGTTGGCATTAAAAGTACGTCGCCATAATCGCTTATCCCTGTACCGCTCAGATGTGTATGGGAAAAGCCGTAGATATAACTATCCGTGTAATGATAGCCAGAACATCCATCCCAACCTTCTAAACGCGTATCTGGGCTTAATTGCATCATGCCAAAAGGCAATGTTGCACCAGGATATGTATGACCATGACCACCAGTACCAATAAAAGTATTTACATAGTTGATTAGAGGTTGATCTTTTTTTGCTTCGGTAATTGTTGTTGAGGTATTACAGCTAATTAGTAAAGCAAAAACAATTAAAACAGAGGGTAGTTTAAAGGTCATCAAAAAGATTGCTAAATTTAATGCATCTAATATACTAAAATGCATTTCAAGACCTTTGTTCGTATTTTCATTTTATCCATTTTAATTATAAGTTGTAAGGATCAATATTTTGAAGAGGGAATTGTATCTATATTACCAAATCCGAATACAATAGAGACTTCTGAAGATTATTTCGTTTTAAATAGCGATACAGGAATTAATTCAAACAGTCAATTTTCCATCAGTACAGATTTTTTAAAATCATATATAAAATCTGGTAGTGGGTTCAATTTGAAAAAAGGGGATGAGATTCGATTTTCTAAGAATGATACTTTAGAGGCTGAATCTTACAATCTTCAAATTTCAAAAAACGAAATAAAGATTGAAGCAAGCACAGACCAAGGTGCTTTTTATGCCATTCAATCTTTTAGACAACTTTTACCAACAAGTTTTGAAGACGGAACTTTTAAGAATAGTGAAGTTAAAATTAAGGCCTTAACTATTAAGGATAAACCTCAATTCCCATACAGAGGAATGCATTTAGATGTTGGAAGACATATGTTCTCTGTAGATTTTATAAAGAAATATATTGATGCTTTAGCAATGCTAAAAATGAATACCTTCCATTGGCATTTAACCGAAGATCAGGGTTGGCGAATTGAGATAAAAAAATATCCTGAATTACAAGAAGTTGCAGCATACAGAGATCAAACTTTAATCGGTCATTATAGTGATCAACCGCATCAATTTGATGGTGAAAAATATGGAGGATTTTATACCCAAGAAGAAGTAAAAGAAATTGTTGCCTATGCTCAAGAACGATTTGTGACTATTATTCCTGAAATAGAAATGCCAGGCCATAGTCAAGCAGCAATTGCTGCTTATCCAGAATTAGGATGTACAGGTGAACAAGTGGAGGTAGCTCAGAAATGGGGTGTTTTTGAAGAAATTTATTGTACAAAAGATGAAACCTTTGATTTTTTGGAAAATGTATTGGATGAGGTGTTAGAGTTATTTCCTAGTAAATATATTCACATTGGTGGTGACGAAGCTCTTAAAACCAGATGGAAATTATGTAATCAGTGTCAGATTAGAATTAAGAATCAGAGGCTTAAAGATGAGCACGAATTACAAAATTATTTTATCTCCAGAATGGAGCAGTATCTCAATTCAAAAGGAAGGCAAATTATTGGTTGGGATGAAATATTAGAAGGTGGTTTGGCACCAAATGCTACGGTAATGTCATGGCGAGGAACCAATGGTGCAATTGAAGCAGCAAAGGCTGGTCATAATGTTGTAATGACACCAACTTCACATTGTTATTTTGATTATTATCAATCTGAAAATGATGACGAACCACTATCTATTGGTGGGTTTTTACCGTTAGAAAAAGTATATAGTTTTAATCCCATTCCAGATGAATTGACAGTAGAGGAATCAAAATTTGTCCTTGGAGCACAAGGAAATATCTGGACAGAATATATGCCAACCGAAGATCAAGTTGAATATATGGCATTTCCACGGATACTTGCTATGAGCGAAGTACTTTGGTCTAATTCCAAGAGCAAAAATTATGAGAATTTTGTGGCTAGAGTGGAATATTTTCATGAAAGACTAGACGTCTTAGATATAAATTATGCCAATCACTTATATGAAATTGAAGGTAACATGACATCAGAAAAAGGCAAATCTTTTTATGAGCTAAAAACACTGTCCAAAAACAAGTCAATGAGATATACAATTGATGGTACTGAGCCTAGCTCTAATTCTACAATGTATTCAGAAAAAATTCCAATTTCAGAATCTACAGTTGTAAAAGCCCAAGTTTTTGACGGAGACCAAAAGCAAGGTAATACGTTTATTCAAGATATAAAGTACCACAAGGCTGTTGGTGCAAAGATTACAATAGATAAAGCACCGCATAAAGCATATGCTGGTAGTGGTACAGAAGGATTAGTCAATGGTATATCAGGAAATGATAAACGCTATGGTGATAAAGAATGGCTAGGATTTTGGGGAGAGGATATTGAGATAACCATTGATTTAGTTGAAGAAAAAGAAATTACTACTATTAAGACACGGTTTCATAATGGAAATGGGCAATGGATCTATGCGCCGAAGAAAATAATGTTGGAATTCACCTTGGACGATGGTACAAAAGTTACAGACAAAGTAGCAATTAATAACCACAAGGAAGTAATCACCAATTTTGACTATAATTTTATCACGCCTGAAGACTTAAATATTAAAGTAAAATTAATTAAGCTTATAGTTCCAAATTATGGTACAATACCGGATGGTAAACAAGGAGCTGGAAACAAAGCATGGACTTTTATTGACGAAATAATAGTAAACTAAAATGCTACTAGAAATTTGCACTAATTCATATCAATCAGCAAAAAACGCCCAAGATTCTGGTGCTCATCGTATTGAGTTATGTCAAGAGTTAGCAGTCGGTGGCATAACACCCTCATATGGTTTGATAAAACAAGTAATTACAGAATTAGACATAGCAACCCATGTTTTGATTCGCCCACGATCTGGAAATTTTGTGTATTCAAAAGCTGAATTCAAAATCATGAAACAGGATATAGAAATCTGTAAAAAATTAGAAGTAAATGGCATAGTATCTGGGATTTTGAACGAGAATGGTACCATTGATGTAGTCAGGACCAATGAGTTATTAGAATTGGCAAGACCAATGACATTTACATTTCACCGAGCTTTTGATGAGGTTGTGAATCCTTATAATTCACTAGAACAATTAATTGATTTAGGCGTAGAACGCGTTTTATCCTCAGGGCAAAAAATGACTGCTATTGAAGGTATAGAACTTTTGAAAAAAACGAAAAATATATCAAATGGCAGAATAATTATTATGCCAGGAAGTGGAATCAATGCTACAAATGCTAAACAATTTAAAATGGAAGGGTTTAAAGAAATTCATGCTTCTGCGTCCATGGGTCTTCCTATAAAAACATCTTTGTTTTCAGGAGAGCAAACCGTATCAGATGGAAAAAAAATTAAAGACATTTTAGATGCGTTATAGTCTCTTATTGTTAATAGTAATTGTATATAGTTGTGGGACAAAACATGATGTTCCCAATACTATTGAGCTAAATAATAATTGGCAATTTAAACAAGTTAAGGACTCGGTTTGGTTGGGTGCTACAGTACCTGGTAATGTCTTTTCTGATTTGTTAGATAATGACCTCATTGAAGATCCTTTTATTGGTGATAATGAGAAGAATGTACAATGGGTTTCTGAAAAAGATTGGGAATATAAAACAACCTTTAGTTTAGATGAAGAATCACTTAAAAGAAAACATTTTACACTTAATTTTGAGGGTCTAGATACTTACGCAAGTGTCTATTTAAATGATAGCTTAATTCTAAAAGCTAACAACTCCTTTAGATTTTGGAATATCGATGTCAAATCGCTTTTAAAAACGCAAAATGAGTTACGAATTCTATTTGAATCTACCTCTAAATACGAGAATATTGAGAAGGCTAAATTATCTTACGAGTTGCCTGCAGGTGATCGCATATTTACAAGAAAGGCTCAGTTTCAGTATGGTTGGGATTGGGGGCCAATTCTCAACACTTGTGGTATTTGGAAACCTATTAAACTGGTAAGTTGGAATGATTATAAAATTGATGAACTGTATTCTAAGAACCTTATAATAAATGATTCAGTTGCCAAATTTGATTTGTTTCTGAAATCAAAACAAAAACTAGAGAATAACTATCAAGTATTAATTTATTTAAATGACTCTGTTATTAGAGAGAAAAAAGTTAATAAGAAAGTCAATCGTTTAAAGGAAACTATAATTATAAAAAACCCTAAACTGTGGTGGCCACATAATTTAGGGGATCCTTATTTATACAAAGTCAAAGTTGTCGTTAAAGATGGTAATAAAGTATTAGATAGTTCTTCAACTAAATATGGTATTCGAGATATTAAATTAGTTGCGGAAAAAGATAGTATAGGTCAGTCTTTTCATTTTAAAGTAAACGGCCAACCGGTTTATGCCAAAGGTGCTAATTATATTCCACAACATAGTTTTCAGAATAAGGTTACTAAAGCGAATTATGAGAAATTATTGAATGATGTAGTAACCTCAAATATGAATATGCTTCGTGTTTGGGGTGGAGGTATTTACGAAGATGATTTGTTTTATGAAAAATGTGACGAAAAAGGTATTCTGGTTTGGCAAGATTTTATGTTCGCTTGTGCCATGTATCCGGGTGATGATGCTTTTTTGGAAAACGTAAAAATTGAAGCTGAACAACAAGTGAAGCGTTTACGAAATCATGCTTCAATAGCAATGTGGTGCGGTAATAATGAAAATTCAGAAGCGTGGCATCGTTGGGGCTGGCAAGAAGGCCGAAGTGAAGCCGAAAAAGATGAAATCTGGACCAATTATTTAAATGTCTTTGATTCAATTTTACCAAAAGCTGTATCAAAATTTTCGGATATAGATTATTGGGAATCTTCCCCAAAATATGGGCGAGGCAACCCTAAATATAAAACAGAAGGAGACGCTCACGACTGGTGGATATGGCATGATGCATATCCATTTGAACATTTAGAAGATAATGTGCCACGATTTATGAGCGAGTTTGGGTTTCAGTCATTTCCGAGTTTGGAGGCTATTCGTTATATAAATCAAAGCGATACGATCTCTATTGATTCAGATGAATTTTTGAATCATCAAAAACACCCAAGAGGATTTCAACTTATAGAAGAATACATGAAGCGCGATTTTCCTGTACCGGAAAATCCTGAGGATTACGTATATATGAGTCAGTTATTACAAGCAAAAGGAATGTCCATGGGAGTAAAAGCGCAACGTAGGGCAAAACCTTACAATATGGGAACTTTGTATTGGCAACTCAATGATTGTTGGCCAGTAGTCTCTTGGAGCAGTATAGATTACTTTGGAAATTGGAAGGCGATGCAATACAAGATAGCACAGGCATATGAAGATGTAATTATTTCATCTCATATTGAAAATGATACGCTGAATGTGTATTTAGTTAATGACAATTTAGATTCTATTGAAGATAAGTTATGGGTATCTATCAAGGACTTTAGTGATAACGTATTATGGAAAGATTCCAAACCAATAACAGTTAAAGCCAATTCAAGCGATATAAAGTATCAACTCCCTTTATCACAGATTAATTTCCCCAAAGATGAGATTTATTTTGACGCTAGATTCGACACATTTGATGAGCACTTTTTCTTTGTAAAGCCAAAAGAATTAAAACTAAGACAAGGTGATTTTGAAACCCAATTTGTAAAAATGGTTAATGGTATTAAAGTTATTATTTCATCGGACACGTATCAAAAAGATGTCCTTTTGTCTACAAAATATAAGGGTTGGTTCCATGAGAACTTTTTTGACTTATATCCTGGGCAACGTAGGTGGATATATTTTTTATCTGATGATTCAAGACTAAAAGAAATACAAACCATTGATGATCTTAAAATAACAAGCTTTAACAATTTCATAAGACAAGTGAAAAAGTAGATGCTTAATTTTGAGGATTAAATTTTTACTATGATTCGTTGGATAATTTTTGTGGCTATTATTGGAATAGCTGATTACTATGCATTTCAATCATTAAAAACAGTTACAAAAAGTAATTGGTGGTATGCCATTTATTGGATTTTTACTATTGTAGTAATCGGGAATTTTATTTTTCAGTTTTATGGTTTTAATCGTAGTAGCGGTTTTTCTCAATCTAATGCCTTGGCTGTTGGTTTTTTAATTGCACTGGTGGTCCCAAAGCTTATTTTAATTACAGTTATGTTTACTGAAGATGTATTTAGAGTACCACAGGGAATCTATAGTTATTTTATGCAAGATGACAGTGCTAGTGGAAACCAAATTAAGCACTTTCCTTCACGAAGAAGATTCATTAGCCAGATTGGACTTGGTTTGGCAACAATACCATTTGCTTCAATTTTATATGGCATGTACAAAGGGAAGTATAATTTTAAAGTTTTAAAATACACCTTGCATTTTGAAGATTTACCAAAAGCATTTGATGGATATAGATTAACACAAATCAGTGATATACATTCTGGTAGTTTCGATAATATTAACAAGGTAGAATATGCTATTGATTTAATCAACGAACAACAAAGTGATGTCATATTATTTACTGGAGATATGGTAAATAACAAGGCAGAAGAAATGGCACCATATACAGATATATTTAAAAAGTTAAATGCAAAAGATGGACTATATTCCATTTTAGGAAATCACGATTATGGCGACTATGTGCGATGGGATTCTGGTGAAGAGAAAAAGCAAAATCTAGAGAATTTAAAAGCTATTCAAAAAGAAATTGGATTTGATTTATTACTAAATGAAAATAGATTTATTGAAAAAGAAGGTGAGCGAATAGCACTTGTTGGTGTTGAAAATTGGGGCAAGGGCGGATTTAAAAAAGCTGGCGACCTTAAAAAAGCATCAAGTAATATAAACAAAGAAGATTTTAAAATATTACTTAGTCACGACCCTAGTCATTGGGAAGAACAAGTAATTAATGATGACTACCATTATCATTTAACCTTAAGTGGTCATACACATGGTATGCAGTTTGGAATTGAGATTCCAGGATGGTTTAAGTGGAGTCCTGTAAAATGGCGTTATAAATATTGGGCAGGTATTTATAAAGAACTTGGTCAATATATAAATGTAAACCGAGGGTTTGGATATTTAGCATTTCCAGGACGTGTTGGGATATGGCCAGAAATAACTGTTATAGAGCTTAAAAAAGGTCAAAAAGAGGCATAATTGCAAACAATTGTTTATTTTTATTGTAGCTCATAAAATACATGCCTAGAATTTCTTTAAGAATTTTATGTAGGTTTGTATAACTCGTTTGACTAAAACTATATCTTATGTCAAAATTTGGAGAATTAATAGATGTCGAAATTCCGGTTCTATTAGACTTCTACACTGAATGGAATGAAGAATCCATAGCCATGCATCCTATCCTAAGAGATGTGGCAGCTGCACTTGGTGATAAAGCTAAAGTGATAAAAATAGATGTAGATAAAAATAAAGAGCTAGCCGAGGCGTTACGTGTAAAAGGCCTACCCACACTTATTATTTATAAAAACGGTGAAATGAAATGGCGTCATAGCGGTGAACAAGACGCTAATTCACTTATTGAAATCATTCAGGAATATATTTAAGGAAGCGCTTTAAAAACAAATCCTTCGTCTGTGTAATATTTTAATAGTTTAGGTAATACGGCTTTTAAATTTTTTGAAGCCTTAATACTGTCATGCATTACAATTATACTACCCTCTTTAGCCGAAGAGATGATATTGTTTAAACAATCCTCTTCATTAACTGTTTTATCCCAATCATAAGATAAAACGTCCCACATAATTATTTTATAGCCTAAGGCTTGTAGTTTTTTACTTTGTTTTGATTTGAACTTGCCATAAGGTGGTCTGAAGAATTTTGTACCGTCATTTGATTTCAGAGAATTCATTATTTGATCGGTCTGCTGTACATCATCAATGTAATTTTTTGTTTTGTGTTTCCAGCCTTTTAAATGGTTATATGTATGATTACCAACGGCGTGACCATTTGCGATAATTTTTAAAAATAATTGAGGATTTTTTTCAATATTATTACCAATACAAAAAAAAGTCCCTTTTGCATTATATTGAGATAACAAATCTAACACCCAATCTGTAATTATTGGTGTCGGTCCATCGTCAAAGGTGAGGTAAAGTTCCTTTTTATCAGTAGAAATATTCCAGACCAAATTGGGAAATAGCGATTTAACAAATCCCGGAGTTTTGGCTGGTATAATTTGCATAATTTATTCTTCTTCAGGAGTAATTGTTGTATCGCTATCCTCAAGCAAATCATTAATGTCTAAATCAGTCCTTGGTTCAGTATCTTGGAGTGCCGGACCTAATAATGCGTCAAACAATCTCAAATAGCCATTGAATTTTTTGGTTTCCTCAAGCGCAAATTCTTGGTCATAGACAACTAAAACATCTACCATTGCTCTATAACGTTGAATGTCTGTATAGATCTCTTCGATGTACTTTTCTTGATTCTCTAATGACAAACCACTTAGGAAGATTAAATTCTCCTGAAATTTTCTAGCAACATCATTGAATAATTTTCTACCCTTTTCGTCATTTCCAATTTCGTAATATGCACTAATGTAGGGCTCCAATAGTGAGTAGAATCCAAATTTATCTATAGGCATTTTTTCCATTGCCAAATCGGCCATTTCTTCGGCCTTTTCTAATTCACCATCATTAATTAATTGTTCTAATAATCTAGCGATATTACCTCTATACGTGATGCCATTGCGTCTTGTTTCAATATCATGATAAATATCTTCACCACTTCCGCCCCATTTCCAATTCTTAACTTTTTCATACATTAATTCGGCATCTACCCGTCCCATATCATATGGGTTGGCCTTGTCTACAGGAGTGCGTATAGGTACAAGTTTATAGCACATGCCATCCAATTGCAAATAGTCTTTTAACCAAATATAATCTTCATCACCAAATGCACCTCCAGTAAAATAAATTGGTCGTTCCCAATTATTGTTTGCTATGATATCTAGCATTAATAATCGATTTTTATAAATATATCCACCACCAATTCTAGTATATAAATTGTCTACAATTTTGTCTGCATCTTTCGCTTTAACCACACCATTTTTTAGTACCTCTTCCTTATTAACCGGAATACTGATGTTTCTTGTTGGAAAGTAATTAGAATTAAGAAGATGTTTCGGGTATTGTCTTGGGTCTTCACCCATATTTTCAATCACAAACTTAAGTTTTGTATTTGGTTTTTCGCTAGATACAAACTCCATAAACCTTTTTATATCAAGAGTATCTTTAGCGATTCGCTCACTAATTTCTCTATAAATAATTACATCTCTGGTTCCAGCTCGATACTGTTCATGAGTAAGTTGTGAAGGTATAGGATCACTTTCATATGCCTTTCGTTTCATCTGGTCAATGTACCAGTCTGTTTGGAATAAACTTGTATTAACTACCCTTACATCTGTACGAACACCTTCAATCTCTTGAAGATACCATAAAGGGAAAGAATCATTATCGCCAATGGTGAATAGTATGGAATTAGGCGCACAAGACTCTAAATACTTTCTAGCCATTGCATTGGCAGTATATTTTCCAGATCTGTCATGATCGTCCCAATTGTTTGCCAGAAGTATTCCAGGTACAATAATTAGGCAAACTAGAGTAATAGCAGGTGCTAATAATTTAGTTTTAACATTGTCCTTTAATAAATCATACAATGAGTATACACCAAACCCTATCCATATAGCAAAAACATAAAACGAACCGACGACGGAGTAGTCTCGTTCACGAGGTTCAAAAGGTCTTACATTAGTATAAAATTGTATAGCTATCCCAGTTAGTAGAAAGAATACCAACAATACCCAAAATCTATTTTTATCTGTATTAAGAAGGAAAAAGAAACCAATCAGTCCTAACAAAAATGGCAGGAAATAATATGTGTTTCTTGCTTTGTTTTCTAAAACATCAGTTGGTAAGTTATCCTGTGACATACCCAAATGGAATTCGTCGATGAATTTTATACCAGAAATCCAATTACCATTGAAGTCATCAAATTTACCTTGAATGTCGTTCTGTCTACCTGTGAAATTCCACATAAAATATCTCCAGTACATGTATCCAAATTGATATTGAAACATATAAGCCAGGTTGTCAATAAAGGATGGTTTTTCTACAATTAGATAGCGTTGAGCGTAAGACCTTAAGAACTTATCATATCCTTCATAATCTATCTCTCCTTGGGCAACACGCATTCTAAAATCGCTAACAATTTGATCCACTCTTCGTTTTTCTTGTAGAGCATATTGACTTGATTGTTCTTCTGGTATACCAGCATTCATCGCCTCATTATATGCGCGTGTTTGAATTGTAGGGTCGACCTTAAAATCTATTAATCCCGTGAACATCATATAATTCTCTGCATGTTCTGCACTCCACATTCTTGGTAGAATGGAAGCGTGGTCATGATTGTAGTTTTGTTTACTTTTTTCCCAATCGTTTATGATGATATATTCACCTTTTTCCTCATCTCGTTCATAATTTTTCTTATCGTCTACAAACGGTTCATCTTCATCTTGACCTGAGTAAATTTCAGTGAATTGAGGCCCATAAAAAAGATGGGTCTCAGGATATTGTTCAAGATTGTAATATGCTAGTAGTTCTCTAGCATCCGATGGATCATTCTCATTTATAATAACATTGGCGTTAGCTCTTATTGGAAGCATCATCCAAGATGAAAAACCAATGAATATAAACATCAAACAAAGCACCAATGTATTGGCATGAATCATACCTTTTTTCCGAGTATAGTTTAGACCATAATAGAATAACCCAATTACTAAAAGACCTGTAATAATTGTTCCGGAATTAAATGGCAAACCAATTGAGTTTACAAAGAAAACCTCGAGGTAACCAAAAAGCTTCAAGGTAGATGGTAAAAGGAGTTTAAATATAAAGAGTAGAATTGCAGCAGAAATAATATTTGCCAGAATAAAGTTCTTAACAGTAATGGTCTTGTAATTTTTAAAATAATAGATAAGACCAATGGCTGGAATAGTCAATAATCCCATAAAGTGAACACCAAATGACAATCCAATTACAAAGGCAATTAAAATTAGCCAGCGATTACCTCTAGGCTTGTGCATATCCTGTTCCCAGCGCAAAGCCAAGTAAAACATTACAGCCATTATTAAGGTTGCCATTGCATATACTTCTGTTTCTACAGCATTAAACCAAAATGAATCTGTAAACGTAAATGCTAAGCTCCCAACTAATGCACTACCTAAAATTGCCATACCCTTACTATGGCTAGAGTCTCTTTTGTAGTTTACGAGTTTAACAAGAAGAATGCTTATGGTCCAAAACATAAAAAGTATTGTAAAGGCACTTGCCACTGCACTCATCATATTTAATAGCATTCCAATCTGAGAAGGTTCTAGGGCAAATGTTGAGAAGAATGCGCCCATCATCTGAAATAGAGGTGCGCCTGGTGGGTGGCCAACTTGTAACTTAGATGATGTTAATATATATTCACCTGCATCCCAAAAACTAACTGTAGGTTCTATAGTTAGCGCATAAACTACAAAGGCAATAGCAAATACAAGCCAACCTAATATTGTGTTCCACTTTTTAAAGCTAAAATCTCCCATGAAAAATCCGTCCTTTATGATGCTGGCGAATTTACTAATAATTACAATACAGCATAAGTTTTTAAGTTAACGTTAAGTAATTTAAATTATTTTTTTAGTTTTTTTTTGCCTAAGAAAATCTTTGTTATAAATTTGCATCCTCAATTTTGAGAGATTGGCCTATGGTGTAACTGGCAACACGTCTGGTTTTGGTCCAGAAGAGTCTAGGTTCGAGCCCTAGTAGGCCAACAAAAAATCCTAATCGTATAGATTAGGATTTTTTGTTTTATGGAATTGAGTTTTAAATTCTGAATGTAATGACTGGTCTCTTGGCATGATTTACTAAATCTTCACTTATACTGCCGTTAAAGAAATGTGCAATACCTTGTCTGCCATGCGTGCTTATACCAATTAAATCTGCATTAATTTCTTTTGAAAAATTTAATATTCCTTGCTCAACACTTATGTCGTTATATACATTTGTAGTGTAATTGTCAAATGTCTGTCCGGATATAAAGTCGTGAATTCGGTTGTTGGCTTCTGAGGTAGTCAAAAAATTACTTGCTGTGTTAACCAATAATAAATGAATTTTGGCATTTATAGACTCAGCAAATTTAACAGCTTGTTTATAGGTTTCTTTATTGTCATTTTTAAAATCTGATGCGAATACAAAATCAGATATTTTAAAGGACTCATGTTCGTTTTTAATAACAAGAACTGGGACTTCAGACGTTCTAACCACTTTTTCAGCATTAGAACCAACAAACATTTCCTTGATGCCAGTGGCACCATGAGAACCCATTATAATTATGTCAATATCAAATTCCTTACAGGCTTCCTTTATTTCATTGAATGTGATATCAGCCTTTACAGTTTCGTGTACTGTGATACCCTTTAAAAAATCACTTGCCATAAGATCGTCGAATTTTTTATGAGCCAATTTCATAAAAAATAAAACCTCCGGAACATCACTCTGGGCATTTATGGGATCTATTTGTTGCATGGGGATTTCCATCATGTGAAGTAAATAGATTTCAGCATCATGAGATTTGGCTAGCATGGCTGCAACCTTTAATGCATTTTCGGCTTGTTCAGAAAAATCTGTTGGGACTAGTATTCTATTCATAGTTATTGATATTATGTTAGCCTTATAAATTTAAGAAAATAATTCCACTTGCATAACCTTTGAAAAATCTATAAATATTGTATATTTGCAGTGTTGTTTAAGAAATGAATAAGCGAGAGGACGAAAAGTCCTCTCTTTTTATATCAAGAAATGTTTAAGGAAACTGTAAGAAATTTATTAGATAATGCTCTAAATGAGCGAAATGATTTGTTTCTAATTGATTTTGAAATACTTCCAGACAACACTATAAGAGTAGTTTTAGATGGTGATAATGGAGTTCTTGTAGAAGACTGCATTTTTGTGAGTAGGGCAATTGAACATAACTTAGACAGAGAAGAGCAAGATTTTTCATTAGAGGTTACGTCTTCAGGTGCAACTTCGCCATTAGTTCTGCCTAGGCAGTACAAAAGGCATGTCGGCAGAAATTTAGAAGTCAAAACAAACGATGGTGAAAAATTAGAAGGAGAATTGACAGAAGTTAATGATGAGAGTGTTTTATTAAAATGGAAAACAAGAGAACCAAAGCCTGTCGGTAAGGGTAAAATAACAGTAACAAAAGAAGCTAATATTTCTTTTGAGGATATAAAAGAAGCAAAAGTTAAAATAAAATTTTAATCAATTCAATTATGGAAAATGTAGCGTTGATAGAATCATTTTCGGAATTTAAGGATGATAAGTTAATTGATAGAGTGACGCTAATGGCGATTCTAGAAGATGTGTTGCGTAATGCTTTAAAGAAAAAGTATGGCGATGATGATAACTTTGATATAATTATCAATCCTGATAAAGGGGATTTGGAAATATGGAGAAACCGTATTGTTGTTGCAGATGGAGAAGTAGAAGAACCAAACCAAGAGATTGCACTATCTGAGGCTCAAAAAATTGAACCAGATTTTGAAGTTGGGGAAGATGTTGCTGAAGAAGTAAAACTGGTTGATTTGGGTAGACGTTCAATTTTAGCTTTGAGACAAAACCTTATATCTAAAATACACGAACACGATAACACAAATATCTACAAGCAATTTAAGGAATTAGAAGGAGAGATTTACACTGCAGAAGTGCACCATATACGTCATAGAGCAATAATACTTTTAGATGATGAGGGTAATGAAATAATATTACCTAAGGATAGACAAATACCATCTGATTTCTTTAGAAAAGGTGAAAATGTTAGAGGTATTATTGAAAGTGTGGAATTAAAAGGAAGCAAACCTGCAATTATTATGTCTAGGACTTCTCCTGTGTTTTTAGAAAAATTATTCGAACAGGAGATACCAGAAGTTTTTGATGGTTTAATTACAGTTAAGAAGGTTGTTCGCATACCTGGTGAAAAAGCTAAGGTTGCAGTTGATTCATATGATGATAGAATTGACCCTGTTGGAGCTTGTGTTGGTATGAAAGGTTCTAGAATTCATGGTATTGTAAGAGAGTTAGGAAATGAGAATATTGATGTGATTAATTACACTAATAATATTCAATTATTTGTTACGAGAGCTCTTAGTCCGGCAAGAGTAACTTCTTTAAAGTTAGATGAAGAAACCATGAGGGCAGAAGTTCTTCTTAAACCAGAGGAGGTTTCTAAGGCAATTGGTAGAGGCGGACATAATATTAGATTAGCTGGTCAACTTACGGGTTACGAGATCGATGTGTTTAGAGAAGGCGCTGAAGAAGATGTTGAACTCTCTGAGTTTAGTGACGAAATCGATGGATGGATAATAGATGAATTTAGCAAGGCTGGTTTGGACACCGCAAAAAGTGTTTTAGAGCAAGATGTTGAAGATTTAGTAAAACGAACTGATTTAGAAGAAGAAACAATTATAGAAGTCATCAAAATTCTGAAAGAAGAGTTTGAGGATTAATACCAATTCAACCCTAACATTTTTTAGTTGAATTGCTATAAAACAATTTTAAGTTATATTACAGGCAATTTATGGCTCAAATTAGAATAAATAAAGTATTAAGGGAATTAAACATCTCACTAGATCGTGCTGTTGATTTTTTAGAATCTAAGGGTATTGAGATAGAGAAAAGTCCTAATACAAAAATTTCACAAGAGGTTTATGATACGCTGTCAGATGAATTCCAGACGGATGCAACTAAGCGTGAGAAAGCCCAAGAAGTAAGTGAAGCAAAACTTAAGGAAAAGGAGAAACTTCGTGAAGAGCGTGAACGCGAGATTGAGGAGAAGCAAAAGCAAGATGAGACAGTAAAGGAAACCGTTGTTAAGGCTAAAGCAGATTTAAGTGGTCCTAAAAAAGTTGGTAAAATAGATCTAGATAAAACAGCTGAGAAAAAAGAGGAAGAAAAACCTAAGGTTAAAGCAGAGCCTGTTGCTGAAAAACCTAAAACCAAGGCTAAGGCTGAAAAATCTAAAGAAACTGAGAAGGTAGCAGAGAAAAAACCTGCTAAGAAGGAGGTTGCGGAAAAGCCAGTAGAAGAACCAGTAGAAGAAAAATTAAAAACGCAATATAAGAAGCTATCAGGCCCGACCTCAACAGGTAAAAAAATAGATTTATCTCAATTTAATAAGCCTAAAAAGAAGAAAGAGGAGAAGAAACCTGAATCTAAGGATAGTAGTAGTAAACGAAAAAGACGTAGAATAAGTAAAGGTGGCGCAGATAGTGGTAGACCAAATTACGATAATAGAAGAGGACAAAAAGGAAGAGGAAGCTCTAGACCAAAAGTTGTTAAGGAGGAACCAAGTGAAGAGGAAGTTCAAAAACAAATCCGCGAAACCTTAGAAAAACTTCAAGGAAAGTCTAATAAGGGTAAAGGAGCGAAATACCGTAGAGAAAAAAGAGATCAACACAGAGAGCAATCCGAAAAAGAATTGCAAGCTGAAGCTGCTGAAAGTAAAATTCTTAAAGTAACAGAATTTGTAACTGTAAGTGAGGTAGCAACAATGATGGATGTTGGTGTAACTGAAGTAATATCTGCATGTATGTCACTTGGTATGATGGTGACAATGAATCAAAGACTTGATGCAGAAACATTATCAATTGTGGCTGAAGAGTTTGGTTATGAGGTTGAGTTTGTAACTGCAGATATTGAAGAAGCAATTGAGGAAGCTCAGGATAATCCAGAGGATTTAGAACCAAGAGCGCCAATTGTTACGGTTATGGGACATGTTGATCATGGTAAGACTTCATTACTAGATTACATACGTGAAGAAAATGTAATTGCAGGTGAATCAGGTGGTATTACGCAACATATAGGTGCATATGGAGTAGAGCTGTCAAATGGTCAAAAAATCGCATTTCTTGATACTCCAGGTCACGAAGCTTTTACGGCTATGCGTGCACGTGGAGCTCAAGTAACGGATATAGCAATTATAGTTGTGGCAGCAGATGATGCGATTATGCCTCAAACAAAAGAGGCAATTTCACATGCGCAAGCTGCAGGTGTACCAATTGTTTTTGCAATCAATAAAATAGATAAGCCAGACGCTAATCCAGAAAAGGTAAAAGAAGGTTTGGCCAACATGAATTTATTAGTAGAGGATTGGGGAGGAAAGATTCAATCTCATGATATTTCAGCAAAATTTGGTACAGGTGTAAAAGAATTACTTGAAAAAGTATTACTTGAAGCAGAACTTTTAGAATTAAAAGCAAATCCAAATAAGCCAGCTAACGGTACCGTTGTTGAAGCTTATTTAGATAAAGGTAGAGGTTATGTTTCTACAATTTTAGTTCAAGCAGGTACATTAAAAGTAGGAGATTATGTATTAGCCGGTAAAAATAGCGGAAAGGTTAAGGCAATGCATGATGAACGTGGTAATCAAGTTAAGGAAGCTGGTCCGTCGACTCCAGTTTCTATATTAGGATTAGATGGTGCGCCACAAGCAGGTGATAAGTTTAATGTATTTGAAGATGAGCGTGAAGCTAAGCAAATAGCAACAAAACGTACTCAGTTACAAAGAGAACAATCTGTTAGAACGCAACGTCACATTACATTAGATGAGATCGGTAGACGTATTGCTTTAGGAGATTTCCAAGAATTGAATATAATCCTTAAGGGAGATGTTGATGGTTCTGTTGAAGCATTAACAGATTCTTTCCAGAAACTTTCAACTGAAGAAATTCAAGTAAATATTATACATAAAGGTGTAGGTGCAATCACTGAGAGCGATGTGCTTTTGGCTTCAGCATCTGATGCAGTTATTGTAGGATTTAATGTAAGACCAGTTGGTAACGCTAGAATGATTGCAGATAAGGAAGAAATTGATATCAGAACATATTCAATTATTTATGATGCAATCAATGATCTTAAAGATGCAATGGAAGGAATGTTGTCTCCAGAGCTTAAAGAAGAGATTACTGGTACAGCTGAAATTAGAGAAACATTTAAAATTTCTAAAATCGGAACCATTGCAGGTTGTATGGTAACTAATGGTAAAGTCTTTAGAAATTCTGGAATCCGATTAATTAGAGATGGTGTTGTTGTGCACACGGGTGAATTAACATCATTAAAACGATTTAAGGATGACGTTAAAGAAGTATCTAAGGGATACGATTGTGGTATGCAAGTTAAGGGTTACAATGATATCAAGGAAGGTGATGTAATTGAAGCATTCCAAGAGGTTGAGGTTAAAAAGAAACTCAAATAATATACTTTAATAGAAATAAAAAAAGGCAATCAATTTGATTGCCTTTTTTTATGCTTTTATTTTCCAGATTTGGGTTGAAATATTATGGCATTCATATATTTCTTTTTAATTCTAATTAAGGCTCTATCTGCTTCAAGTCTTGTTGTAAAATTACCAACCCATACTTTATAGTTGGGTGTATTCCAGTGTATTTCTACAGGCCAATCTCCAAATGCATTTAAGAAATTAGATTTTTCTTTTTGCGCTCTATCAGGATCTACACTCTGAAAAACCTGAATTTTAAAGGTCTTGTTGGTTTTTATATCTTTTTTATATTCTAGTAGTTTTTCAATGTCTTTATCTTGGTCTATTGTGACTTCACCTTGTTGCGCATTAACTGCAAACGAAGCTAAAACTAAAATGAAGAATGTACTTATTGTATTGATTTTTAATCTCATAATTGTCTATTTAGGTGCAAAGGTATAATATTGAACGAATTTGATTTTAAAAACTTATTTAGAATAATTATAAATTATATATTAACAGTTCTCTAAGATTTCTAAAATCGACTTTATATCTTACTTTTGCGAGAGTTTTTGCAAACATGATTTTTATCATATTTATAGAAAAAATCATACCAAAGTTTAGAAGATAATTCAACTTAAAATATGAAACACGTTATCTACCGTAATTTAACCTCAAGGATTCTTAGTCTTGGTTTTATAATATTACTTACGGTTTCAACTTCACTAAGCGCCCAAGAAGGGGATGTAGCTAAAGGAAAATCTTTATTCAACGCCAATTGTGCTGCTTGTCATAAATTAAACAAGCCAATGACAGGTCCTGCATTAGCAAATGTTGAGCAGCGATTAATAGAGGAAGAAGGATTAGACAGAGAATGGATTAATAATTGGATTCGTAATAGCTCGGCTTTGATTAAATCTGGTGATGCTTATGCTAACAAGATTTATAATGAGTGGAATCAAGTGGCAATGAATGCATTTCCACAATTAAGTGATCAAGATATCACGGATATTTTAGCCTATACGGCTGCTCCACCACCAGCTCCTGTTGTAGTTGACGCAGGTGCAGATGCTGTGGTTCAAGAGCCAGGTATTTCAAACGATCTTATTTTAGGTGCATTAGCTGTGTTATTTGCCCTATTGGCATTGGCACTTGTTTTAGTAAAACGAACATTAAATCGTTTTGCTGAAGCAAAAGGAATAGACACCGTCATTGAAGAGAAGCGCACACCAATATGGAAGGCCTTCATCCAAAATCAATTCTTGGTTTTAGTAACTGCAATATTCTTTTTATTAGCAAGTGGATATTTTGTGTACGGTTATTTTATGCAAGTAGGTATAGATCAAGGTTATGAACCAGTGCAACCAATTCATTATTCGCATAGGATACATGCTGGTGATAATGCAATTGATTGTAAGTATTGTCATTCTTCTGCAAGAGTAAGTAAGCATTCAGGTATACCTTCTTTAAATATTTGTATGAACTGTCATAAGGCAATCGGTGAGGTAGCGGCAGAAACACAGCAAGAAGGCCTTAAAGAATATGGTGTAGATTACAATGCTGAAATCCAAAAGTTATATGAAGCAGTCGGATGGGATGGAACTGGATACACTGGTGAAACGCAACCAGTAAAATGGATTCGTATTCACAACTTACCAGATTTTGCATATTTCAATCACTCTCAGCACGTTTCGGTTGCAGGCCTTGAGTGTCAAACATGTCACGGTCCTGTTGAAGAAATGGAAATTATGTATCAGCATTCTCCATTAACAATGGGATGGTGTATCAATTGTCACAGAGAAACAAATGTGAAGGTTAAGGATAATGGATATTACACTAAAATACACGAACAACTTTCCAAGAAATATGGTGTTGAGCAACTAACAGCTGCTCAAATGGGAGGTTTAGAATGTGGTAAGTGTCATTATTAATATAAAGAAATTAAGAAGTAATTCAGAATTATATGTCATCAAACAAGAAATACTGGAAAAGTGTTGAAGAGCTAAATGAAAACAGCTCTATTGTTGAGACGCTACAACAAAATGAATTTGTGGAAGAGATTCCAACGGATGAATTTTTAGGAGATAAAGAATCATTAGAATCTTCATCTACATCGCGTCGTGATTTCTTAAAATACGTTGGGTTTAGTACCGCAGCTGCATCTCTTGCTGCATGTGAGGGCCCTGTAATTAAATCAATACCTTATGTAGTTCAGCCAACGGAAATTATTCCTGGTATTGCAAACTATTATGCTACATCAATAGCTAACGGTTATGATTTTGCAAGTATTTTGGTAAGAACACGAGAAGGTCGCCCAATTAAAATTGAGAATAATACAGATGCTGCCACAAATGGAGTGGCAAATGCTAGAGTTAACGCATCAATTTTAGGACTTTACGACAGTTTGAGAGTTAAGGCACCAATGAAAGGTGATACCGAGATTTCTTGGAGTTCATTTATGTCTGAAACTTCTAAAAAATTAAGTAATCTTGCTGATGGCAAGGAGATTGTTTTGTTAACACAGACCTTAGCAAGCCCTTCTACCCATAAACTGGTAGGCGAGTTTACTGAGAAGTATGGTAATGTTCGTCATGTTGTTTATGATGCAGTTTCTGAGTCTGCAACTTTAGATGCCTATCAGGCTAAATATAGTTCAAGAGGAATGGCAAATTATGATTTCTCTAAAGCTAAGACCATTGTTTCTGTAGGAGCTGATTTCTTAGGAGACTGGCAAGGTGGAGGATTTGACTCTGGTTATGCCAAAGGACGTATTCCAGATCATGGGAAAATGTCTCGTCATATTCAGTTTGAATCAAATATGTCACTTACAGGTGCTAACGCTGATAAAAGAGTACCATTAAAACCAAGTGAGCAAAGATTAGCTTTAGCTAAACTATATAGTTATGTAACTGGCAATTCAGCAGGTGGTGCAAATTTACCTGAAGCTATTGATAGTGCAGTTAAGGCTGCTGCCAAAGAATTAAGTGCAGCAGGTAGTAATGGTGTAGTTGTTTCTGGAATTCAGGATGTAAATGCACAAACAGTTGTATTAGAATTAAACGAATACTTAAGTAGTAAAGCGTTTGATCCAAAAACAACAATAAAGACAAGACAAGGTAACGATAAAGCAGTTATGCAGTTAGTAGCTGACATGAAGGCGGGTAAAGTAGGAGCAATTATTACTTACGGTGTTAATCCAATGTATACCTTACCAAATGCGGCTGATTTTGCTGAAGGCTTAGGTAAAACTGATGTTTCAATTGCATTTTCTATGAAGCAAGATGAAACATCTAGCAATTGCCAATATATTGCTGCAACGCCTCATTTCTTAGAATCTTGGGGAGATGTAGAAATGAAATCTGGGCATTATTCAATGATGCAACCAACTATTCGTCCTTTATTTGATACAAAGCAGTTTCAAGAAGTGTTATTAGCTTGGAATGGAAATGCATCTTCATATAGAGACTATATCAAAGAAGTTTGGACGGCTGATATTCTTGGAGGTGAGTCTTTTAATAAAGCTGTTCAAGATGGTTACTTTATTACTGAATCTTCAAGTGAGAATAGTTCTGAAACTGAGGTTGAAGAAACTACTGAAGCACCAAGTACTAATGCAGCTGTGGCCTTAGCATCTTCTGCAAAAGGAGGGGCAATGGAACTTTCATTATATGCAAAAGTGGGTATGGGTGACGGTCAGCAGGCAAATAACCCTTGGTTACAAGAATTCCCTGATCCGATCACAAGAACTACATGGGACAATTACTTAACGGTATCTAAATCTGATGCTGACACCATGGGCTTTGTTAATGAGAATGTAGCTAATGGAGGCTTAAACGGAAGTTATGCAGATGTCACTGTAAATGGTGTTACGGTTTCTAACGTACCAGTAATAATTCAACCTGGTCAGGCTAAAGGGTCTGTTGGACTATCATTTGGATTTGGTAGAAAAGAAGGATTGAAAGAAGAAATGCAAACTGGGGTTAATGCTTATCCACTGTACCAGAATTTTAGTAATGTACAAGAGGTGAGTATTAGCAAAGCATCAGGAACGCATGAGTTTGCTTGTGTGCAATTGCATAATACTTTAATGGGTCGAGGGGACATCATTAGAGAAACAACTTTAGAAATATTTAATACTAAGGATAAAAATGTATGGAATAAGGTTCCTGAGGTATCCTTAAATCATATAGAAACTCCTGTAACTTCGCCAGAGGTAGATTTATGGGATGAGTTCGATCGTTCTATCGGTCATCATTTTAACCTTTCCATAGACTTAAATGCGTGTACTGGATGTGGAGCTTGTGTAATTGCTTGTCATGCTGAAAATAACGTGCCTGTTGTTGGTAAGTCTGAAATGAGACGAAGCAGAGATATGCACTGGTTGAGAATTGATAGATATTATTCGTCTGAAGAATCTTTTGATGGTGATAATGATAAGAAAGAAAATGCTGAGGGCTGGTTTACCGGTGTGAAAACTGCATTAAGGGAAATGGAAAACCCATCAGAAAACCCTCAAGTTGCATTTCAGCCAGTAATGTGTCAGCACTGTAATCATGCGCCTTGTGAAACAGTTTGTCCAGTTGCGGCAACTGTACACGGCCGTCAAGGTCAAAACCAAATGGCTTATAACAGATGTGTTGGTACCCGTTATTGTGCTAACAATTGTCCATACAAAGTTCGTCGATTCAACTGGTTCTTATATAATAAGAATGATGAATTTGATTATTACATGAATGATGATTTAGGTCGTATGGTATTAAATCCTGATGTAACAGTTCGTTCAAGAGGTGTTATGGAGAAGTGTTCTTTCTGTATCCAAAAGACACAGAAGACCATTTTAGATGCTAAGCGTGATGGACGTGAGATTAAGGACGGAGAATTCCAAACAGCATGTTCTGCAGCTTGTGGAAATGGTGCTATGGTATTCGGTGATTTAAACGATAAAGACAGTAAAATAGCTGCCTTAAAAGAAGATAATAGAGCTTATCACTTACTTGAACATGTTGGAACAAAACCAAATGTGGTTTACCAAACTAAAGTAAGAAATACGGCTAAAGCATAAATTAAATTAAAGAATCAATTATATAATTATGGCGTCTCATTACGAAGCACCTATTAGAAGACCTTTAGTAACTGGAGAAAAATCTTATCACGATGTTACTGTTGATGTGGCTCGTCCAGTCGAAGGCAAAGCCAATAAAGCATGGTGGATTGTTTTCAGCATTTCCTTGGCAGCGTTTCTTTGGGGAATAGGTTGTATTATTTATACTATCTCCACAGGTATTGGAGTTTGGGGTCTTAATAAGACTGTTAACTGGGCATGGGATATCACTAACTTCGTTTGGTGGGTAGGTATTGGTCACGCAGGGACACTTATTTCTGCAGTACTATTATTATTCCGTCAAAAATGGAGAATGGCAATTAACCGTTCTGCTGAAGCAATGACAATCTTTTCGGTAATCCAGGCGGGTTTATTCCCAATTATACATATGGGTCGTCCTTGGTTAGCGTATTGGGTATTACCTATACCAAACCAATTTGGTTCTTTATGGGTAAACTTTAACTCTCCATTATTATGGGATGTATTTGCAATTTCTACGTATTTATCCGTTTCCTTGGTATTCTGGTGGACAGGATTGTTGCCTGATTTTGCAATGATTAGAGATAGAGCGGTAAGACCGTTCCAAAAGAAAATATATTCGTTACTTAGTTTCGGTTGGTCAGGTAGAGCGAAGGACTGGCAGCGTTTTGAAGAAGTATCATTAGTGCTAGCAGGTTTAGCTACACCATTAGTACTTTCGGTTCACACAATTGTATCATTTGATTTCGCGACATCTGTAATTCCAGGTTGGCATACAACAATATTCCCTCCTTACTTTGTTGCGGGTGCGATTTTCTCTGGTTTTGCAATGGTAAATACCCTGCTTATTATAATGAGAAAGGTTTGTAACCTTGAGGATTATATAACGGTTCAGCATATCGAATTAATGAACATTGTAATTATGATTACAGGTTCTATTGTTGGTGTGGCATACATTACTGAGTTATTTATAGCTTGGTACTCTGGTGTAGAGTATGAGCAGTATGCTTTCCTTAATAGAGCAACAGGACCTTACTGGTGGTCATATTTATTAATGATGTCATGTAACGTTCTCTCACCACAATTTATGTGGTTTAAAAAATTAAGAACAAGTATAATGTTCTCATTCTTTATTTCAATTGTTGTTAACGTTGGAATGTGGTTTGAGCGTTTTGTAATTATCGTTACTTCATTACATAGAGATTACTTACCATCTTCATGGTCCATGTTCTCTCCTACATTTGTTGATATTGGAATTTTCATTGGTACTATAGGATTCTTC
Organism: Winogradskyella vincentii; assembly: GCF_020166345.1. Classification (GTDB taxonomy): domain Bacteria; phylum Bacteroidota; class Bacteroidia; order Flavobacteriales; family Flavobacteriaceae; genus Winogradskyella; species Winogradskyella vincentii. The sequence continues at coordinate 561,077 of NZ_JAIUJS010000002.1, forward strand.
TTTGTATTATTCCTGTTGTACTCGCGTACATTCCCTGTAATTGCACAAGCAGAGGTGAAGACTATTTTGAAATCTTCTGGTGAACGATATAAGCGTATAAGAGAAGGCGGTGAAAATTTAGTTGGTACTGGTGCAGACGAAAGAACATCAGGTGGTGTAGTTTCAATTGCCTCAAATGCAACTGAAACAAAAACTGAAGATGCTGGAGACAATACAGATAAGGTTAATAATCTGCTTGGTACTATAGGATCTTTTGATGCATCAACACAAACAGCTGATGATTTAAAGAAAATAAGTGGTGTTGGTCCTAAAATGGAACAAGTGCTTAATAGTATTGGTATTTATACATTCTTACAAGTAAGTAAGATGACAAAAACAGAATATGACTTGTTAGATTCAATCACTGGTTCTTTCCCAGGAAGAGCTGAACGCGATGATTGGGCAGGACAAGCAAAAAATTTATTAAATAACTAATATAGTCTATGGAAGCTTCAAAAGTAATTCATGCTATTTATACAGATGATGATGTATTAATGTCTGCCGTAAAAAAGGTTAAGGCAGAGAAACATCACATTGAAGAAATATATACACCTTTTCCTGTCCATGGACTAGATAAGGCAATGGGATTAGCACCTACAAGAATTGCAATAACCTCATTTATGTATGGTTGTGTTGGTTTGACGGTTGCAATTGTAATGATGAATTTTATAATGATTAAAGATTGGCCACAAGATATTGGTGGAAAGCCAAGCTTCAGTTATTTAGAGAATATGCCAGCTTTTGTTCCAATTATGTTTGAGCTTACTGTATTCTTTGCAGCCCACTTAATGGTAATAACATTTTATTTAAGAAGTAGAATGTGGCCATTTAAGAAAGCTGAAAATCCAGATCCAAGAACTACAGATGATCATTTTTTAATGGAGGTCGCAGTACATGGTAATGAAAGTGAATTAACATCATTATTAAAAAATACTGGAGCTGTAGAAATTAATATCGTTGATAAAGAAGAAGATGCACATTAATATGAAGATAGCCACAAAATATATCGTAGTTGCAATTTTGTTGGTTGGATTTACATCTTGCCAAAAAAATTCTAGGCCTAATTATCAATACATGCCAAACATGTATGAACCAATTGGCTATGAAGCATATCAGGAGTCTGACGCATTTGCTAATGGAGTTGAAGCTCAATTACCTGCTGAAGGATCAATTCCAAGAGGAAATTTCATGCCTTATGAAATTGAAGATACTAATGAGGGATATGAATTGGCTAAAGCTAGTTTAACAAACCCATTAGATTCTACCCAAGTAGATTTTGTAAGAGGTAAAGAGTTATATGATGTGTATTGTGGTATTTGTCACGGCAACAAAGGAAATGGACAAGGTAAATTAGTTCAACGTGAAAAAATATTAGGTGTACCTAGTTACGATGATGCCGGAAGAGCAATCACAACAGGCAGTATTTACCATGTTATTTATTATGGTAAAAATACAATGGGATCTTATGCCAATCAATTGAATGAAGAAGAGAGATGGCAAGTGACAGCATATGTTGAGAAACTTAAGGCAGAATTAGAAAAATAAGATTTAGATAAAGATTATATAAATGGAATATAAAATTTCAAATCGATTAAAAATGAGTGCTATCGTCTTAATAGTTTTAGGACTATTAGGCGTTGGTTATGGCTTCATGGATTCTCACAAGGTCAATGAAGACAATATCTCCGAGTATCTTGCTAATGAAGCTCATCATGGAGATCATGGCACTGCCGATGCTCATGTAGAAGATGCACATTCTGATAGTCATGCTGAATCAACTTCACATGCAACTGAAGGTCATGAAGACGAAGCTCATGATGGTGGACACGAAATGAGTCACGAGGAACATGTGTTACATCAAATCCACAACCGACCTTGGGCAGCACTTTATGTTGCAGCGTTCTTTTTCTTTATGATTGCATTAGGTGTACTTGCATTTTATGCTATACAATATGCCGCGCAAGCAGGCTGGTCACCAGTACTATTTAGAGTTATGGAAGGAATAACCGCCTATGTTTTACCTGGTGCTGTAATCGTTTTATTAATTGCGGTAGCCTCTGGTACAATTGGACACTATAACTTATTTGTATGGATGGACCCTGATGTTGTAGAACATGATAAATTGATACAAGGTAAGTCTAGTTATCTGAATTTAACATCGTTTATAATTAGAGGAGTAATTTTTATTTCGGGTTATGCTTTATATAGACATTTCTCTAGAAAGTTCTCGTTAGCTCAGGACAAAGCAGATGACAATAAGAATTTTAAAAGGAATTTCAGAATCTCAGCTGCATTTTTAGTATTCTATATTTATACGGAATCGATGATGTCATGGGACTGGATTATGAGTGTAGATCCGCACTGGTTTAGTACTTTATTTGGCTGGTATGTATTTGCAAGTATGTTTGTGAGTGGAATAACAGTCATCGCCATGATTTCGATTTACCTAAAATCTAAAGGTTTATTAGAATTTGTAAATGATAGTCACATTCATGATTTAGCTAAGTTTATGTTTGGTATTAGTATATTCTGGACCTATTTATGGTTCTCTCAGTTTATGCTTATTTGGTACTCAAATATTCCAGAGGAGGTAACATATTTTGTAACTCGTATTGAGGATTATAAACTACCATTCTTTGGAATGTTAGCTATGAATTTTATTTTCCCATTATTATTGCTAATGAATAGTGATTATAAACGTATCAACTGGTTTGTTATAATGGCTGGTATTGTAATACTATGTGGTCATTACATTGATGTATTCAATATGATTATGCCTGCAACAGTTGGTGACAGATGGTTTATAGGAATTCCTGAAATAGGATCAATATTATTATTTGGCGGTTTATTCTTGTTGATTGTTTTTACAGCATTAGGAAAAGCACCGCTATTAGCAAAAGGAAATCCATTTATTAAGGAAAGTGAACATTTCCATTATTAATTATTAAAAAAGAACAGAAAAGATAATGACTGCTTTATTAACGATATTAATTGTACTCTTTGTAGCCGTTGCTTTATGGCAAATGGTAAAGATTTTCGATTTGGCTCAGATAGGAGATTCGAATACGCAAATAGCAGATGATAAAGACAATAGAATTAACGGCTATTTGATGATAGGCTTCTTAATTTTTATCTACGCTATTACGATTTTAAGTTTTATGTATCTTGGAGATTTACCTTTAATCTCTAATTCTGCAGCTGAACATGGACCAGGTATTGATAATCTTATGATTATCTCAATGGTTGTTATTTTCATAGTTCAGATTGTAACGCAATTTTTGTTGCACTATTTTGCCTATAAGTACAAAGGGGAAAAAGGTAAGAAAGCATTATTCTATGCTGATAATAATACATTAGAAGCTGTATGGACAGGTATTCCTGTTATTGTTTTAGCTGGGTTAATAATCTATGGTTTATTCACTTGGAATGATATAATGACAATAGACGAGGATAAAGATCCAATGGTTGTAGAATTGTATGCCCAGCAATTTAACTGGAAAGCTCGCTATGGAGGAGAAGATAATGTGTTAGGTAAGGCTAATGTAAGATTAATCGATCTTGATAACGCAAATATTTTAGGGGTTGATGAATCTGATCCTAATGCTCAAGATGATGTTATTGTAACAGAACTACATTTACCTGTTGGTAAGCCAGTATTGTTTAAAATGCGTTCACAAGATGTATTGCATTCTGCTTACATGCCACACTTTAGAGCTCAAATGAATTGTGTTCCTGGCATGGTAACTCAGTTTGCATTTACACCAACTGTTACAACTGCTGAGATGCGTCAGAATCCAGACATTCAGGATAAAGTAAAAAATATTAATGAATTAAGAATTGAAAGACAGGCTGAGATTGAAGAGGCAGGTCAAGATTTGCTTTACGAATTTGATTACCTTTTATTATGTAATAAGATTTGTGGTAAATCACATTATAACATGCAAATGAAAATTGTTGTGGAAACACAAGAAGAATTTGATGCTTGGATTAAAGAGCAAAAGACATTTGAGAATTCATTATTAAATTAAAAAAATAAAGAAAAAGAATAAAAGATTATGTCAGCAACAGGAGATACACACGTACACGACGACCACGACGTACATCATCACAAAGAAACTTTTGTGACTAAATATATTTTTAGTCAAGACCATAAAATGATTGCTAAACAGTATTTATTAACTGGTGTAATCATTATGGGTATTATAGGTATCCTAATGTCATTAATGATCCGTATGCAGATCGCATGGCCAGAACAACCTAACGTAATTTTTGAATCATTACTAGGTAAATGGGCTCCAGGTGGTGTTATGGATGCAGATATATATTTGGCATTAGTAACAATTCACGGTACAATAATGGTATTCTTTGTATTGACTGCTGGATTGAGTGGTACGTTTAGTAACCTTTTAATTCCATTACAGATTGGAGCGAGGGATATGGCATCTGGATTTCTGAATATGATCTCATATTGGTTATTCTTTGTGTCTTGTGTAATAATGATTCTGTCCTTTTTTGTTGAGGCTGGTCCTGCAGCTGCGGGATGGACAATTTATCCTCCTTTATCTGCATTACCATTGGCTCAAGGTGGATCTGGTATGGGTATGACATTATGGTTAGTCTCAATGGCTATATTTATTGCGTCATCTTTACTAGGATCATTAAACTATATTGTTACAGTAATTAATTTGCGTACTAAGGGAATGTCCATGACAAGATTACCATTAACAATCTGGGCATTTTTTGTAACTGCAGTTATTGGTGTAATCTCGTTCCCAGTATTATTGTCAGCGGCGTTATTATTAATAATGGATAGAAGCTTTGGTACATCGTTTTTCTTATCTGATATTTTTATACAAGGTGAAGTATTACATTATCAAGGTGGATCGCCAGTATTATTTGAACACTTATTTTGGTTCTTAGGTCACCCTGAGGTATATATTGTATTATTACCAGCCTTGGGTATAACCTCGGAAATCATAGCCACTAATTCTCGTAAACCCATATTTGGATATCGTGCTATGGTAGCTTCAATCTTAGCAATTGCATTTTTATCAACAATTGTTTGGGGTCACCATATGTTTATTTCTGGTATGAATCCTTTCTTAGGCTCGGTATTTACATTTACTACCTTACTTATTGCGATTCCATCTGCTGTAAAGGCCTTTAATTATATAACGACACTCTGGAAGGGTAATCTACAAATGAATCCTGCAATGCTATTTTCAATAGGACTAGTATCTACTTTTATCACTGGAGGTCTTACAGGAATTATTTTAGGAGATAGTGCTTTAGATATTAATGTACATGACACTTATTTTGTTGTAGCTCACTTCCATTTAGTAATGGGTATTTCAGCATTATATGGTGTGTTTGCTGGTGTCTATCATTGGTTCCCAAGAATGTTTGGACGAATGATGAATAAAAACTTAGGATATTTACATTTCTGGGTTACTGCTGTCTGTGCATATGGTGTATTTTTCCCAATGCATTTTATTGGTATGGCTGGTTTACCAAGACGTTATTATACCAATTCAAATTTCCCACTATTTGATGATACTACAAATGCACAGCTCGTTATAACAATGTTCGCCTTAGTTGGAGGTGCTGTACAAATAGTATTCTTATACAACTTCATCAGTAGTATTTTCTATGGCAAGAAAGCTGAACAGAATCCATGGAAATCTAATACGTTAGAATGGACTGCTCCAGTTAAGCATATGCATGGTAACTGGCCAGGAGAAATACCTCATGTATACCGTTGGTCTTACGATTATAGTAAACCAGGACATGATGATGATTTTGTGCCACAGAATGTGCCAATGAAAGAAGGTGAAGAAGAACTTCATCATTAGCGTAATTCTCATTATAATATTGAAAAGCCTTTCTGATTCAGAAAGGCTTTTTCGTTATATTTGTTATATATGAACGATAATTTAGATCCAACCAACGACAATTATAGTCCAGAAGAGTTAGACGTAGAAAAAAAGCTTCGTCCGTTAACCTTTAGTGATTTTACTGGTCAGGATCAGGTGCTTGAAAACTTGTTGGTATTTGTGCAAGCCGCAAACCTTAGAGATGAAGCTTTAGACCACACCTTGTTTCATGGACCTCCTGGATTAGGAAAAACTACCTTAGCTCATATATTGGCTAATGAGTTAGATGTTGGTATCAAAGTAACTTCTGGTCCAGTATTAGACAAACCTGGTGATCTTGCAGGATTGTTAACTAATCTAGATGATAGGGACGTATTGTTCATTGATGAAATACATCGCCTAAGCCCTATTGTAGAGGAGTACTTATATTCTGCAATGGAAGACTATAAGATAGATATTATGATAGAGTCTGGTCCCAACGCCAGAACTGTTCAAATTAATCTAAATCCATTTACACTAGTTGGAGCAACAACCCGTTCAGGTTTACTTACGGCACCAATGCGTGCCCGATTTGGAATAAGCAGTAGACTTCAATATTATAAGACAGATCTTTTAACAACAATTGTGCAGCGTAGTGCATCAATATTAAATGTTCCTATCTCCATGGAAGCCGCAATTGAAATCGCAGGTAGAAGTAGAGGAACACCTAGAATAGCTAATGCTTTGCTAAGACGAGTTAGAGATTTTGCTCAAATAAAGGGGAATGGCAATATTGATATTGAAATAGCTAAATTTTCGTTAGAGGCCCTTAATGTAGATGCTCATGGATTGGATGAAATGGATAATAAAATTCTATCAACAATTATTGATAAATTCAAAGGTGGCCCAGTAGGCATTACTACATTGGCAACTGCGGTAAGTGAAAGTGCAGAAACAATAGAGGAGGTTTATGAACCCTTTTTAATTCAACAAGGATTCATAATGAGAACACCAAGAGGCAGAGAAGTTACGGAGCAAGCCTATAAACATTTAGGTAAAATTAAAGGACCACAACAAGGCGGTTTGTTTTAGTAAAACTTTTCAAAAGGAAGTATCTCAACTTGATAAATAATAAAACCAAACATACAGAACTCATCAAAACCGAAGCTAAACGCCTCGGTTTTTTGTCTTGTGGAGTTTCTAAAGCAGAGTTTTTAGAAGACGAAGCTCCTCGACTTGAAGCCTGGTTACAAAAGAATATGCATGGTGAGATGAAATACATGGAAAATCATTTCGATAAGCGTTTAGATCCAACATTATTGGTTGAAGGATCAAAAAGTGTGGTGTCCTTATTGCTTAATTATTATCCTTCAGACATTCAGTATGAAGATTCATATAAGCTCTCCAAATATGCATTTGGTACCGACTACCATTTTGTCATAAAAGAAAAACTAAAAGAATTGTTGTTAATTATACAGCAAGAAATTGGTGAAGTTCATGGTCGTGCCTTTGTAGATTCTGCACCAGTATTGGACAAGGCTTGGGCGGCAAAATCAGGATTAGGTTGGATAGGTAAGAATTCTAATCTATTAACTCAGCAAGTAGGATCATTCTACTTTATTGCAGAATTGATTATCGATTTGGAATTAGAGTATGATACTCCAGTAACGGATCATTGCGGCACATGTACAGCGTGTATTGATGCTTGCCCAACTGAAGCAATAACCGAACCCTATGTTGTTGATGGCAGTAAATGTATCTCCTACTTTACCATTGAGCTAAAAGAAAATATCCCATCAGAGTTTAAAGGAAAATTTGATGATTGGATGTTTGGTTGTGATATATGCCAAGATGTTTGTCCATGGAATCGATTTAGTAAATCACATAATGAACCCTTGTTTAATCCACATCCAGAACTTTTAGCAATGACAAAGAAAGATTGGGAAGAGATTACAGAAGATACTTTTAAAAAAATTTTTAAAAAGTCTGCTGTGAAACGTACAAAGTTCTCAGGATTAAAACGAAACATTCAATTCCTTAAAGATTAATTTTTGATTATATCATTGCGTATCTTTGATGCTTAATTCTTTTTGAAATATGAGCAAACAGAGTAAACGTATAGAGGCATTAGTTTACCATGCTAAGCCTACACCAGGAAAGATAAAGGTTATTCCCACTAAAAAATATGCATCACAGAGAGATTTATCACTAGCTTATTCACCAGGTGTTGCAGAACCATGTTTAGAGATTGATAAAGATGTAGAGAATGTATATAAATACACTGCAAAGGGCAACTTGGTTGCGGTGATTTCAAATGGTACAGCAGTTTTAGGTCTAGGAAATATAGGACCTGAAGCATCTAAACCAGTGATGGAGGGAAAAGGTTTACTCTTCAAAATCTTTGCTGATATAGATGTGTTTGATATTGAAGTAGGTACTGAGAATGTTGATGAATTCATAGAAACTGTAAAGAATATCGCACCAACTTTTGGTGGCATTAATTTAGAAGACATTAAGGCTCCAGAAGCCTTTGAAATTGAGCGTAGACTCAAAGAAGAACTCGATATTCCCGTAATGCACGATGATCAGCATGGAACTGCAATTATCTCAGCTGCCGCTCTGTTAAATGCACTTGAATTAGCGGAGAAAAGAATTGAAGAGGTAAAAATAGTAGTAAGTGGTGCTGGTGCAGCCGCAATTTCTTGTACCAGATTATATCAGGCATTTGGAGCAAAAAAGGAAAATATTGTAATGCTTGATAGTAAAGGTGTAATAAGGAATGACCGACCAAACTTAACTTCTCAAAAAGCTGAATTTGCAACAGATAGAAAATTAGATACTCTCGATGAGGCGATGGTAGATGCTGATGTATTTATTGGTTTATCAATGGCAGACATAGTATCACCTCAAATGCTAAAGACAATGGCGAAGAACCCTATTGTTTTCGCTATGGCTAATCCAGATCCTGAGATTAGTTACAATTTAGCAATTGACACTAGAGATGATATTATTATGGCAACGGGAAGAAGTGATCATCCTAATCAAGTGAACAATGTGCTTGGTTTTCCATTTATATTTAGAGGAGCATTAGACGTAAGGGCAACCAAGATAAATGAAGCTATGAAAAAAGCAGCTGTTTTGGCCCTATCAAGATTAGCAAAAGAGCCAGTACCAGAACAGGTAAACCTTGCATATAATGAAACTAGGTTGACTTTTGGTCGAGATTATATAATCCCTAAACCATTTGATCCTAGGTTAATTGCAGAAGTGCCTCCTGCAGTCGCAAAAGCTGCAATGGAAAGTGGTGTTGCCAAAGAGGAAATTGAAGATTGGAAAAAATATAAGAACTCCCTTCTTGAAAGATTAGGTTCAGATAATAAACTTGTTAGGATGTTATTGGGTAGAGCGAGAACTAATCCAAAGCGAATAGTTTTTGCTGAGGCGGATCAGTTAGACGTTCTTAAGGCTGCACAGATAGTATATGAAGAAGGCGTTGCACAACCTATATTATTGGGCAGAAGAGATACTATAATCAACCTAATGGAGGAAATAGATTTTGATGCAGATGTTCCAATCTTAGATCCAAAATCAGATGAAGAGCTTGAACGTAAAAATCGTTATGCAAAGGCCTATTGGGAGAAAAGGCAAAGACAGGGCGTAACACTTTATGCAGCAGAGCAGAAAATGAGAGAACGAAATTACTATGCTGCAATGATGGTAAATTCAGGTGATGCAGATGGTTTAGTTACTGGATATTCACGTAGTTATCCAAATGTAGTGAAACCAATGTTAGAATTAATTGGTATGGCAGATGGTGCCTCTAGGATAGCAACTACAAATGTAATGATGACACAAAGAGGACCAATGTTCTTGAGTGATACTTCAATAAATATAGAACCTAGTTCAAAAGACCTTGCGCGAATTGCCAGAATGACTTCGAACGTGGTAAAAATGTTTGGTATAGAACCTGTAATGGCCATGGTTTCGTTTTCTAATTTTGGATCTTCAGAAAACCCAAGAGCTGAGAAGGTCAATGAAGCTGTTGAGTTTTTACACAAGGCCTATCCGAATATGGTTGTTGATGGTGCAGTTCAGACAGATTTTGCATTGAATTCAGAAATGCTACAAGATATATTTCCATTTTCTAAACTTGCTGGCAGAAAGGTAAATTCATTAATCTTTCCAAATTTAGATGCTGCAAATATTACATACAAACTTCTTAAAGAATTGAATAAGGTTGAGTCTATTGGGCCAATTATGATGGGAATGAATAAACCAGTCCATATACTTCAATTAGGTGCTAGTGTAGATGAAATTGTTAACATGTCTGCTATTGCAGTTATTGATGCTCAAGAACGTGAGAAAAGACAATAAATTCAGGCATTTTATCAGAGCAACTCACCCTTTGTAATGTAAATAATTTTAGTACATTTGGTTTATTAACCATTGAAATCTAATTCTTTTATTTTATTCAACTAATTAGCACAATAGTTTGAGGTTAAAATTAAGTAGTTTCTTTTGGGTTAATCTAAGTATTTAAAAGGATTTATGATTACACACTTAGAGGGAAGACTTGTTGAAAAAAATCCTACTGACGTTGTCATTGATTGCAATGGTGTAGGGTATTTTATAAATATATCACTCCATACTTTTTCTCAAATTCCAGATCGTGAAAATTTAAGACTATATACTTATCTTCAAGTTAGAGAGGATTCTCATTCACTTTATGGTTTTTCTTCAAAGGCAGAAAGAGAAATATTCAAGTTGCTTATATCCGTTAGTGGTATTGGAGCAAACACGGCAAGAACCATGTTATCATCTTTAACTCCAGAACAGGTTAAAGAAGGTATTGCAAGTGGAGATGTTGCGCTAATACAAAGTGTAAAAGGAATTGGCGCTAAAACTGCTCAACGAGTTATTATTGATTTAAAAGATAAAGTGTTAAAAGTATATGGCATAGATGAACTTTCTCTTATACCGAACAATACTAATAAAGATGAAGCGTTATCAGCATTAGAAGTTTTAGGATTTAACAAAAAACAATCTGAGAAAGTGATTGATAAAATTTTGAAAGCTGAACCAGATGCCCTTGTGGAGCAAATCATAAAAGAAGCTTTGAAAAACCTATAAAAAATTGAATAAAACTAACTATAATCAACATTTCAATTCAATTCGTCTTTTATGCTTCTTAGTATTAATGCTATTTGGTGGGCTTGTTTACGGGCAAGAGCCTGAGCAACAACAAGATTCTACAAAGACTACTTTTGCATTTGGTAAGTTAAATATGCCAAATCCAAACAGTATCGTTGCAAAGTACACGTACGACCCTATTTTAGACAGATATATTTACACTGAGAAGATTGGTAATTTCAATACCAATTATCCATTAATCCTTACGCCTGAAGAATTTCAAAAATTGGTTCTTCAAGAAAAGCTCAAGGAATATTATAAGCAAATGGCAGATGCCGCTGCAGGTCAGAAAGATGGAACTGAAGAAGGCCAAAAGAACTTACTCCCTGAATTTTATGTAAACTCAGGGCTGTTTGAAACAATTTTTGGAGGTAATACAATCAATGTTGTACCACAAGGTTCAGTTGAAGTTGATTTAGGTGTTTTGTTTTCGAGACAAGATAATCCGGCTTTTTCACCAAGGAATAGAACAAATTTCACATTCGATTTTGATCAGAGGATCAGTCTAAGCTTGTTAGGAAAGGTTGGTACAAGATTACAGGTTACTGCTAATTATGATACAGAGTCTACATTCGATTTTCAAAACCTCGTCAAATTAGAGTATACACCTACAGAAGATGATATAATTAGAAAGATTGAAGTAGGTAATGTTAATATGCCGTTGAACAGTTCTTTAATAACAGGAGCACAAAGTTTGTTTGGTGTAAAGACAGAATTACAGTTTGGTAAGACCACAGTAACTGCAGTGTTTTCTGAACAGCAATCCCAATCAAGATCAGTTGTAGCTCAAGGAGGTGGTACCGTTGAAGAGTTTGAATTCTTTGCGCGAGACTATGATGAGAATAGACATTTCTTTTTAGCGCATTACTTTAGGGATAATTATGATAAAGCTTTATTGCAGTATCCTTTTATTGATAATCAAGGGTTGCAGATTACAAGAGTAGAAGTTTGGGTTACAAATAGAAATAATCAAACAGATAACGTAAGAAATGTTGTTGCTTTTCAAGATTTAGGTGAGTCTCAAGTTGATAATATTGGTTTAAACCCAATACCAGGAGGTTTTATAAACAACCCTTCAGAATTACCAAGAAATGAGAATAATGATTTTGACCCAACGAATATTGGTGGTCCAGGATCATTATTAAACGATAATGTTAGGGATATAACCGTAGTTGAAACGGGAATTAATATTCCAGCCAATGAAGGGTTTGATTTTGGAAAATTAGAAGCGGCTAAAAAATTACAAGAAGGACAAGACTATGTTCTAAATTCTGAATTAGGTTATATATCGTTGAACCAAAGACTTCTAAACGATGAGGTTTTAGCCGTAGCATTTCAGTATACAATTGGTGGCGAGGTATATCAAGTTGGAGAGTTTGCTAATGATGGTGTCGATGCAACTACCGTTGATACTGGTGGCCCTAATGAAGTGATTAACAATCAAAGTTTAATCTTAAAAATGCTTAAGAGTGCCGTAACAGTTGTTGATCTTCCTATTTGGGACTTAATGATGAAAAACATTTATGACACAGGTGCTTTTCAACTAAGTCAAGAAGATTTTAGATTAAACATATTTTACACTGAAGCATCACCAGTTAATTATATAAGACCAGTAGAGATCAATGGTGTTGAAGTTCCATTCCCACCCTTTGATAATAATACACCATTTACAGGAGATGATACTGAGATAAGTGAAACTCCTTTAATACGTTTATTTCATTTAGACAGACTTAATTTTAATAATGACCCTCAAGAACGAGGTGATGGTTTCTTTGATTATGTCCCTGGATTAACTGTTCTCACACAAAATGGAAAAATAATTTTCACCAAATCAGAGCCTTTTGGTAGATATCTTTTCGATGTTCTTGATGACGATGACAATCCAAACAATAATGACACAGATTACGAGCAAGATGTTTATACAAATCCTAATCAGGAGAAATACGTATATGACCTTCTTTATAAATCGACTAAAACAGAGGCATTAGATGATGCCGAGAAGAATAAATTTCAGATTAAAGGTAGATTTAAAAGTAGTGGTGCGGGTGGAGGTATTCCTATTGGTGCATTCAACGTACCTCGTGGATCAGTTAGGGTTACAGCAGGAGGAAGATTACTTGTAGAGGGAATTGATTATACAGTAAATTATCAATTAGGACGTGTTGAAATATTAGACGAGGCATTAAAGGCATCTAATACACCAATTAATGTAGACGTAGAAAACAATGCTGTATTTGGTCAACAAACTAGACGATTTACAGGTATAAATGTAGAGCATCAGTTTAATGAAAACTTTGTTCTTGGAGCTACTTTGTTGAATTTGAATGAGCGTCCTATTACACAGAAAGCTAACTATAATGCCGAACCAATTAACAATACGATATTCGGTATGAATGGTAATTTCTCAACTGAAGTTCCATTCCTAACGAGGCTCGCAAATAAACTGCCAAACATTGATACAGATGTACCTTCTAATCTTTCAGTGAGAGGGGAATTTGCATATCTATTACCAGGAGCACCAAAAGGTGCCGATTTTAATGGAGAAGCTACTGCATACATTGATGATTTTGAAGGCACTCAAGGAGCAATTGATCTATTAAGTCCATTATCATGGTTTTTGGCGAGTAGACCAAAAGAACTACCTGCTAATGTACCTGGAGATGATGATCCTGGAATTGAAAATGGCTTTGGTAGAGCATTTTTAAATTGGTATACAATTGATCCAATTTTTTATAGTAGTCAACGTCCAGGAGGAATCACAGATGATGACGTTTCTAATTTGTATACGAGACGTGTTTTTATTGAAGAAATTTTCCCTGAAGTAGATATTGTTCAAGGTCAAACATCTGTAATCAACACATTAGATTTATCTTATTATCCATCTGAACGAGGACCTTATAATTTTGATCCTTCAGCAACTAACGATGTTATTAATCCCAATGATAGTTGGGCTGGTATAACAAGACAAATTACATCTACTGACTTTGAACAAGCCAATGTAGAGTATATCGAGTTCTGGGTACAAGATCCATTTTTAGACAATCCATCAAGTCAAGGAGGAAAATTATTTGTGAATCTTGGTAATATTTCTGAGGATGTCCTTAAGGATGGTAAAAAACAATATGAGAATGGTTTACCTGAGGATGGTGATGTTTCACTACTTAATCCAACAACTTTTGGTGGAGTTGTTCCGCAGAACCAATCATTAATATACACGTTTGCAACTACTGGTCAAGAACGTACAAACCAAGATGTTGGTTATGATGGTTATGATGATACAGAAGAGGTAATACAATTTGGGGCTCAATTTGGAGAAGATCCAGCTAAAGATAATTACACATATTATTTAAATACTGAAGGTGATATTTTTGAACGTTATAAAAGATATAACGGACAAGAAGGAAATACTCCAGACATATTTACAGACACCAATAGAGGTTCAACTACCCAGCCTGATGTAGAAGATATCAACAGAGATAACACAATGAATACTATTGATAGTTATTTTGAGTACGAGGTTGATATTAACCCAACAGCTCTTAATATTAATAACCCTCAGATTAATGATACGAAGGTTAGGACAGTTACGTTGCCTAACGGCCAAGAGAGAACTGTAACTTGGTACCAATTTAGATTGCCAATTAACGAACCAACTAATGCAATTGGTGGTATTAGAGATATTCGTTCTGTACGTTTTGCAAGATTATATTTAAGAGAGTTTACTGAAAATACAGTTTTACGTTTTGCAACTTTAGATTTGGTGAGAAGTGATTGGAGACGATATACTCTAGATCTCGATAATGATTCAACTAACAATAGTGCTGATGCAGAATTTAATGTTGCAATTGTTGGTGTTCAAGAGAATGATGGTGACTATGTAATTCCTCCAGGAGTAAGACGTGAAGAGCTGAATAATAATAATAACATTATCAGGCAGAATGAGCAATCTTTGGTTCTACAGGCTTGTGAATTAGAACCAGAAGACTCTAAAGGTGTATTTAAAAATATTAATGTAGACATGCGTCAGTATAAAAAGTTACGGATGTTTTTACATGCTGAAGCACAAGAGGGTCAAACTTTACAAGAGGGTGAGTTAATTGCTTTTATAAGAATGGGTAATGACTTTACTGATAATTTCTATCAAATTGAAGTTCCATTATTGCCAACAGAATTAGCGGAATCATCATTGACCGATAAGGAAAGAATATGGCCTGAGGTTAATGAGATTAATATGCCTCTATCTATTTTACAAGATATTAAGTCTAAAGGTATTTTTGATCAATCCCTAGCCAATGAAAACCCAACATTTTATGATGTTATAGATGGTGTTTTAAATGAAACTTCAGTAGACGAATTTGCACCTCTACCAACGGGACAACAACGTGTTGCTATCAAAGGAAATCCTAACTTTGGAGACATTCGTGTGTTAATGGTTGGACTGAAAAATTCAGGTAATACAGGAATGAATGCTTGTGGAGAGGTTTGGTTTAATGAACTTAGAATGTCTGATCTAGAGAATGAAGGTGGATGGGCAGCAGTGGTAAGCATGGATTCTAATATTGCCGATTTTGCGGATATAAGTGCAACTGCCAGAAGAAGTACAGTTGGTTTTGGTGGTATTGAGCAAAATCCTAATGAACGAAGCAGAGAAGATGTAAAACAATACGATGTAGTTACTAATGTTCAATTAGGGCAATTACTACCTAAGGAATGGGGAATACAGCTACCATTTAATTATGCTCAAAGTGAAGAGATTATTACACCTCAGTTTGATGAATATTATAGAGATATAGAATTAGATACGCAATTAAGTAATACCACAGACAAAGATTCAATTCTTAAGGTAAACGAAAATTATACGAAACGAAAGAGTATAAACTTCATTGGTGTTAGAAAGCAGAAAATGGGTGATGGTAAGAGACATTTTTATGATGTTGAAAATTTAACCTTTAATTACTCATATAACAAAGTAGAGCATCGTGATTTTGAAATAGAGAATTCATTAGATCAAAATATCAGAGCAGGTGTAAATTATAACTATGCTTTTGAGCCTGCGAAGATTGAACCGTTTAAAAAGAATGACTCATTATTCACTGGTAAATATTGGAAAATTTTAAAGGATTTTAATGTCAATTTATTACCGAGTAGCATATCAGTTAATACTGATATAAACAGGCAATTCAGTAAACAAAAGTTCAGAGAAGTAGAACTGGGTGGTGACAATATTGGCATTGAAGAATTATTCAGACGTAATTACACTTTCGATTTTCAGTATGCCATAAATTATAATTTAACCGATGCATTAAGCTTAAACTTTACAGCAGCAAATACCAATATTGTTCGAAATTATTTCATTGATGACAGAATTAATGGAAGGCAGGATCCTGAGCTTGATGTTTGGGATGGATTCTTTGATTTTGGAGATCCAAACTTACAAACGCAACAATTACAAGTTAATTACGAAATCCCACTTTATAAAATACCTGTTTTAAGTTTCTTGAGAGCAACATATGCTTATAGTGGCGCATTTCAATGGCAAAAAGGATCTGATCTTAATGAAGGACTGGTATTAGATGGGCAAACTTATAATTTGGGTCATTCTATTCAAAACTCTAATACACACAACCTCAATACCACCCTTAATATGGAAACCTTTTATAAAACAATTGGTTTAGTAAGAAAAGGTAACCAACGTGGTGGTGGAAGAAATACGGCTGTTAAAAGGCGTACTGCTCCAACTCCAAATGCAGCGCAAGACAATAATGCTACAAACACCGCCAAAAAGGGTAGTGCTGGTCAAAAAGCCTATAATACCCTTGTTGATATTGTAACAATGGTAAAACGAATTCAATTTGGGTATTCTGAAAATAATGGTACGTATTTACCAGGATATTTACCTACACCTGGTTTTATAGGTACTTTAAGGCCAACATGGGATTATACATTCGGAAGCCAAAGAGATATTAGAGGAATTGTTGCAGAAAGTGGTTGGTTAACAATATTCCCAGAATTTAATCAACAGTATACGGAGGTTACCAACAAGACCTTAGATTATTCTATGAATCTAGAACCAATGAGAGATTTAAAAATAGATTTAATTGGTAATAGAACATATGCAGAGAATATTAATGAAACTTTTAGAGCGTTAGATCTTAATGGCGATGGTTTAAGTGATCAGTACGAGGACTTAATAACCAATTCCTTCGGAAATTTTAATATATCTACCGCACTTATTAAAACTGCTTTTAGCACAAGTGACGAATTTGAATCTAAAACCTTTGATGATTTTAGAGCAAATAGGCTTGTTATTGCAAATAGATTAGCGAGGGTGTTTTATGGTACAAATACCTTTGCAACAGATGCGGAAGGTTATCCTCTTGGTTTTGGTAAAAACAGTCAAAGGGTACTACTACCTGCGTTTTTATCTGCATATCAAGGTTCAGATCCAGAAAGCATAAGTACTAGTGCATTTAGAGATGTGCCAATACCAAATTGGACGCTAAAGTATACTGGATTAATGAAAATCCCTTGGTTTAAAAAAACCTTCAGAAGATTCTCAGTTCAGCATGGTTATAGATCTAGATATACCATAAACCAATTTAGAACCAATTTAGATTTAGACACAGATGAGTTTAATGAAGGTCAGCCTTACGACCAGCAGCCAGATAGTGTTTTAGATCAATCAGGAAACTTTAAGAACGGGACTCTATATAGTAACATTAACCTTGAAGAACAATTTAGTCCACTAATAAGATTAGAGTTTGAAATGAAAAATTCTATAAAGGTTCTAGCCGAGATTAAGAAGGACAGATTACTGTCACTTAGTTTTGATAATAATTTATTGACTGAGATACAAGGTGAAGAGTATACACTCGGATTAGGATATAGAATTAAGGATTTGAGAATTAGATCTAAACTGGCGGGAGCCAAGCAAATTATTAAGAGTGATCTAAATATGCGAGCCGATATATCCGTACGAGATAACAAGACAATTATCAGATATTTAGATTTAGAAAACAATCAGGTAACTGCGGGTCAAACCATTTGGGGAGCCAAGTTTACCGCAGATTATGCATTCAGTAAAAACTTAACAGGTATTTTCTATTTTGATTATACGTTCTCTGATTTTGCTATATCAACGTCCTTCCCACAGACTTCTTTAAGATCAGGTATTACCTTACGTTATAATTTTGGTAATTAATTTTGAATTGAAGCAATTAAAAAATTATTTTTGTTTCACTAATTTATTACAACATTAAAGATGAACATACCATCAGAATTAAAGTACACCAAAGATCACGAATGGATTAAAATAGAAGGTGATGTAGCAACAGTAGGAATTACAGATTTTGCACAAGGAGAATTGGGAGATATAGTTTACGTTGAGGTAGACACCCTTGATGAGACATTAGATGCCGAAGAGGTTTTTGGCACTGTAGAGGCTGTAAAAACAGTTTCTGATTTATTCTTACCACTTTCTGGTGAAATAATTGAATTCAATGAAGGATTAGAAGATGAACCTGAAAAGGTGAACTCAGATCCTTATGGAGATGGTTGGATGATTAAGCTTAAAATTAGTGACGAATCTCAAATAGAAAGCTTATTATCTGCAGATGCTTATAAGGAACTAATTAGTGCTTAAAAACCTACTTCTAGTAGCATCTATTTCTTATACAATCACATTGATTGTATTAAGCCTTATAAATATTCCAGATTTACCAGATTTAGGCTCTTCTTTTGATGATAAGATATTACATGTTGTCGCATATTTTGTTTTAGCCATATTATGGATTACCTATGTTAAACCATTAAATAAGAGAAACATTTATAGAATCGTATTAATTGCTGCCATTATCCTTGGAGCAATTTTGGAAGGGTTACAATTTGTATTAAATCCTAACAGGTCGTTTGATTTATTAGACATGTTAGCAAATGCATTAGGAGCTTTCATTGGCACACTAATTGCAGTCAGATTCACACTGTTAAAGTTAAAATAAATGAAAGCCTTGCTTTTTTTACTTTTTATTAATTAAATTAGCGATGTTATAAAACCCAGTATTATGGAACCTAAAAAGAATCCAAAATCCGATGTAAGCCGTAATAGCTCAATTTATTTTGCTGTTGGTCTTGCCTTAATGTTAGCAATCACTTACATGTCTATTAACTATAAGACTTATGATAAAAGTGATATTGCTTTAGAGTCATTAAATCTCGATGATGAGTTAGAAGAGGAAGTGCCAATTACAGAACAGATTGTTACGCCTCCACCTCCACCTCCACCTCCACCAGCAGCACCTGAAGTTATTGAGGTTGTTGAAGATGAAGAAGAAGTAGAGGAAACTGTAATTGAATCTACAGAAACTGAAATGGAAGCTGAGATAGTTGAAGTTGAAGAAATTGAGGTAGAAGAAGTAGAAGAAGATATTGAGGTTCCGTTCTCTGTAATTGAAAATGTACCTGTTTTCCCTGGATGTGAAAAGAAAAAGGGAAATGCAGCTAAAAAGAAGTGCATGTCAGAGAAGGTTGCAAAGTTTGTAAACAAAAAATTTAATACTGAGTTAGCCAGTGATCTGGGATTACCTGCTGGTAGAAAACGAATTTTTGTTTCATTTAAAATTGATAAGTCTGGTAATATTGTTGGTGTAGGAGCTCGTGGTCCTCACCCAGGTTTAGAAAGAGAAGCTAAGCGTGTAATTAGTTTACTTCCAAAAATGAAGCCAGGTAAGCAAAGAGGTAAAGCGGTAATTGTACCTTATTCTTTACCAATTGTATTCCAAGTACAAGACTAGAAATTAAATACAATTTCATATAAAAATCCCGTTCAAAATTAATTGGACGGGATTTTCTTTTTGGTATGCTTATTGTGACTTTTTCAAAATATTAACATTTTAAATAAATATATTATGAAAAACTCTAAAATAGGTTTCAGTAATGCTGGTCAGAGCATTGCCGAAACAAAGAAGCCACGTAAGCATGATGTAAATTTACAAAAAAACACAACCCTTTATTTTCAAATAGGTTTGATACTTTGCTTGCTTGGTACTTATGCACTTTTTGAAATGCAATTTCAAAATAAGACGTTTGTCCTGTCAAAAGAAAAACCGGTAGATCAGATTGTTTCATTAGATTATGTCAAACCATTTGAAGTTGAAGTTATTGAGGAGCAAAAGTCAAAACCACTTCCTAGTAAAACATTAAAAGATGTATATAAGGTTGTTGAAGACGATACTCCAAAAATTGAGAAAATTGTAAATACTCCAGATACCACGCAACCAACTCCAATACCATCATCGATTTCTGATATTCCTGAGATTGATAATGACATAGAAAAAGGAGAACCCTTGGTAGAATGGGTTAATATTGAAAAAGTACCTGTTTATCCAGGTTGTGAAAAATATGATACAAATGATAAGAGAAAAAAATGTATGTCTACTAAAATATCAAAACTTATAAATAGAAAGTTTAATCTAGATGTAGGTTCTGAGTATGGTATATCAGGTAGACAAAGAATATTTACCCAATTTACTATTGATAAAGATGGTAATATTACAGATATTAGAGTAAGAGGGCCTCATAATGTATTAGAAAAAGAAGCTAAAAGAGTTATCAATAAAATTCCTAAAATGGAGCCAGGGAAGCAACGTAATGTTCCTGTGGGTGTAAGGTATACACTTCCAATTGTATATGATGCAAGAGATTAATTGAGAATAATTTTAATAAGAAAACCGTTATTGTTTCAATAACGGTTTTTTGTTTTAGGTGATGCCAAAAAATAAGTATCTTTCGTACAATTAACTAATCTTACTTTATGAAGCGATTTTTGCTTTTTGTTTCAATCTTTCTTTCAATGTTTTGTAATGGTCAGAACATTTCAACTTATGAAAAACCTCCTGTGTTTAAAGAATGTGATTCAATTGCAGTAATTCAATTAAAATCATGCTTCAACTATACATTGAATAAATTCATTTTTGAGAATTATAAAGTGCCTTCAATTGTAGATGAAGAATCTTATAAAGGTGATGTGAAAGTTTTATTTGAGGTTAACAAGGATGGTGACTTTAAAGTAATATATATAGATGCTATATATGACGAATTAAAACAAGAAGGGCATCGTATTTTTGAATTGCTTCCAAAAATACAACCGGCTACATATAATGGAAAACCAACCTTTGTACAATATAGTATCGATATTTCAATTCCATTGAAACAGCCAGTTATGGGTAGTATTGATGAGGGTGAGAACAAGTTATCTGCACAGGATAGTTTAAATGCTACATTATCTAATGAGTATGATAAGATCAATGCTGAAGTTAAAGCCTATGAAAAACTGGAGTATGCAAGTCAATTGAATGTTCCATTTACACATTCTTATTACGCAAGATTTGATGATGAGATGAATGCCATAGGTACTAATAGTCATACGGCCGCGAAACCTTTTCTTTATGCAGATGTTGCCAAATATTATGATATAAAGGCAGAAAAAGAAAGTTTAGTAAAGAAGACTGACTCTTGGCTAGGTAGAAAATTGTATAACGAACATTTGGTTCAAGTCCAAGGTAAGGATTATTGGTTCACGGTAGACCCTATATTAGATTTACAGGTAGGTAAGGATACTGAAGCAGACTTTAGCTCTACTTGGAATAACACTAGAGGTGTTTTTATTCAAGCAGGATTGGGAAAACGCTTTAATTTAACAACATCATTTTATGAGAGTCAAGGAAGGTTTGCAGATTATTTTAACCAATATGCTGAGAGTCTAAAAGCCTTTGGCCCAGATCCGGCAATTATTCCCGGTCGAGGTATTGCAAAACGATTTAAGTCAGATTCTTATGATTATCCTGTGGCTGAAGCTTATTTATCATATACTCCTGCAGATTTTTTAAATATACAGTTTGGTCACGGCAAAAATTTTATTGGCGATGGTTATAGGTCATTGTTTCAGAGTGATGTATCAAGTCCTTATCCATTTTTAAAATTGAATGCTAATTTTTGGAAAATTAAGTACACAAGTACTTGGATGTGGTTAAAGGATGTGCGCCCAGAGGTTACAGTAGATGGTGCTTTTTTTACAAAATACATGGCTAACCATTACTTAAGTTGGAATGTTTCCAAACGACTTAATATTGGACTGTTTGAATCTGTAATGTGGGCCGACACCAATGATAGAGGGTTTGACATTAATTATTTGAATCCTATTATATTTTTCAGGGCTATAGAATTTCAGACTGGGCAAGATGCTGGTAATGCAATTTTAGGTTTAAGCGGAAAATACAAATGGAATAACAAGGTAAATATATACGGTCAGTTTATTATAGACGAATTTTCATTAAGTGATGTAAAAGCGGGTGAAAAAAGTTGGAAGAATAAGTTTGGTTTCCAACTGGGTGCTAAGTACTTTAATGCCTTTAAAATTGATAATCTATTACTACAAGCAGAGTACAACCAAGTAAGACCTTATACCTACTCCCATAATTCTATTATTTTAAATTATGCGCATTTTAATCAACCTATGGCGCATCTTTGGGGTTCTAATTTCAGAGAATTAGTGTTAATTGGTCGTTACAATTATAAAAGATGGTTTGCAGATGCTAAGTTCGTAATTGGTCAACGTGGTTATGATTTTAATACTACTGATGACAGTTTTAATTATGGGGGTAATATTTATGCAGATGAGGATAATCGAGTCAGCGATACAGGTATTAAAATTGGGCAGGGTAACAAAACAAATAGTTTTATGACTGAATTACAGGCTGGTTATCTCATAAACCCAGAGACCAATTTAAAATTATTTACCAATATTATCTATAGAGATTTTAACCCAGAAGCAATTACTGCATCAACTATGGATTCTAATACACTTTGGTTTAGTATAGGAATCCGTACAGATTTGTTTAATTGGTATAACGACTTCTAAGAATCAATTACTCGTTAGACTTTTATATATGGTTAATCTTATTCGTTCGCTATTTATAAAGCCTGTACCATAGCCTAATTCATCATAGTCTTCTGTTATAGACGAATCCGCTATAATCTCTTCTTCGCTTTTCCCAAGATCAATAGCATTTTTAATTCTATCTCTCAGTGATTCAAGCATATTTAAAAAACTTTTGTATTCTGTCAAATTAGATGCTTGTCCGTGGCCAGGAATTATTTTTGTGTCTTCATTAATTAAAATCATGGCGCGTTTAACAGCCTCGATATATCCATTAATGCTACCACCAGATTTTAAATCAATATATGGATAACGACCATTAAAGTAGGTGTCACCAGTATGAAGAACATTGCTTTGAGTAAAGTATAAAATAGAATCACCATCCGTATGTGCATTAGAAACATGAAATACTGCCACATCCTCATCATTAATAGTAATATTCAGCTTGTCGTTAAAAGTTATCACAGGAATAGTCTCCTTGCTTTTATAGGTTCCGTCTCGTTGTATACCCTTTAGTCGTTTTTTTACATTTTCGTGTGCGATTATGGTTGCACCAGCTTTTGCCATATTTTCATTTCCACCAGTATGGTCTCCATGAAAATGTGTGTTAACCAAAAAAGTTAAAGGCTTGTCACTGATTTTTTCAATAGCATCTAAGATTTTTTGAGATAATGGTGCAAATTGATCGTCAATAATGAAAATTTCTTTATTACCTACAGATAATCCAATGTTGCCGCCAGCACCCTGAAGCATATATACTTTTTCAGTCAGTTGTGTGGCCTTTATTTCAACCTTATCAAACCTTTGAGCGTTAACGAAAAGGATAAATCCTGAAGCAAACAGTAAAAAGAATAATTTATTAGGTTTCATAATGTTGGATTGAATTGATTTTGTCTAGTAAATGTAAGGATTCTTGCTTTTAGCTGAAAAGTATTATTAAAACTAAAGACTAGCGTTGGTCATAATTAATTTTCAAGTTATCTTTGCACACGCTAAGAATTAAGCTAAAAAATTGTTGTGAGTAGCGCAAAAACTTCGGTATCAACTGTTTCTGTATTTACAGATTTTAAAGAAATCACTAAAATGGGATTATCCCTTAGCGTGGTTTTTTCTTCATTGGCAGGTTACCTTCTTGGTGCTGAAACAATTAATTTAATCACACTATTGTTGTTAGCAATTGGAGGTTACTTTATGGTGGGTGCTTCTAATGCTTATAATCAAATTATCGAAAGAGATTTAGATGCCTTAATGGATCGTACAAAAAATAGACCTATACCAGCTGGTAGAATGTCTGTGAATACAGCATTTATTATTGCTACAACTTTTACCATTTTAGGATTAATCACGTTATATGTTATTAATCCTAAGACAGCAATGTGGGGTGCAATTTCTATTTTTTTATATACAAGTGTTTATACGCCCTTAAAGACCAAAACAGCACTGTCTGTATTTGTTGGCGCGCTACCCGGAGCAATCCCTTTTATGCTTGGTTGGGTTGCGGCAAGAAATGCGTTTGGTATTGAACCTGGGACTTTGTTTGCTATTCAGTTTTTTTGGCAGTTCCCACATTTTTGGTCAATTGGTTGGTTTTTACACGAAGATTATAAAAAAGGAGGATTTTTTATGCTACCTACCGGAAAACCAGATAAGGGTACGGCAGTACAAATTATTATGTACAGTATTTGGACCACGTTGGTTTCGATACTACCTGTTTTTGGATTTACTGGTGATTTAAAACTTTCAATTGTCGGAGCAATTATAGTTTTACTTTTAGGCTTTGTAATGATCTTTTATGCTTTTAGATTATTTAAAGAGAGGTCAATCAAAGCAGCCAAGCAATTGATGCTTTCGAGTGTATTTTATATTACTATGTTGCAAATAATATATGTGGCAGATAAATTTTTGAGTTAGATGGATTTAACAGAAGGAACACAGCAAGAGAAAAGAGAAAGATCTAAAAGAATGATGTTATGGTTTGGGATAGGTTCTCTTATTATGACATTTGCTGGTCTAATAAGTGCATTTATTGTAAGTCGTAAGCGTGAAGATTGGCTCAATGATTTTCAATTGCCAGATGCTTTTATAATAAGTGCGATTCTAATTTTAATAAGTAGTTTCACAATAATTTTCGCCAAACGAGCCTTAAAGCAAAACAATATGAAAATGGTTACAATAGGATTATTGTTAACCTTGGGATTAGGTATTGCTTTTATTTACAATCAATTTGTTGGCTTTGGACAAATTATTGAAGGCGGTTATAATTTCACAGGACCAACAAGTAATGTCACCATTTCATTTATTTATTTAATAGCAATAGTGCATATTGCGCACGTTGTTGCTGGTATAATTGCATTGATTGTTGTTATTTATAATCATTTTAAACAGAAGTACAATTCCAACAATATGTTAGGTTTTGAACTCGCTGCTAATTTCTGGCATTTTGTAGATGTACTGTGGCTTGCTCTGTTTTTGTTTTTATATTTTTTTAGATACATAATTTGATTATTTTTGTCCAATCTTAAAATTTAAATAATTTCTATGGATTCTACAGTAGCAAGTACTGGTACAGAAGGAAAAACTTGGGGAGGCGGAAATAAGCCTTTAGGAGCAAGTTATGGTAAGTTGATGATGTGGTTCTTTATTGTTTCCGATGCATTGACTTTCTCAGGTTTCTTGGCAGCCTATGGTTTTTCGAGATTCAAGTTTATAAAAGAGTGGCCAATTGCTGATGAGGTGTTTACCCACGTACCGTTTTTACATGGTCAAGAGTTACCTATGATTTATGTAGCTTTTATGACGTTTATTCTTATTATGTCGTCTGTTACAATGGTATTAGCTGTGGACGCAGGGCATCATATGAATAAGGCTAAAGTTACCTTATACATGTTCTTGACTATAATCGGTGGAGCTATTTTCGTTGGTTCACAAGCTTGGGAATGGGCAACATTTATTTCTGGAGATTATGGTGCGGTACAAACAAAAGGTGGTAACATCTTGCAGTTTGGAGAATATGTAAGTGTAGATGGTAAAGAAAAGTTTAAACGTATTTCTATTGATGAGTTTGCTATAGCAGAAGAAAGTGCTAGAGCAGAGCACGAACGTAAAAATGGTTTATGGTTTGTTACGGAAGAATCCTTACCTCCATATACTGTTAGTGAAATCTATAATGGTTTAGCAGCAAATGAAAATATATTAGTTAGAAATCAAATAATTAATGAAGAAGGAGAGAAGACTGTTTTGTCTAGGGCAGAATCTTTAAAACAGATAAAGGAAAATGGACAATTGGTTGTAAAAGGAGCTAACCTTAAAGTAAATGAATATGGAACATCGCTGTTTGCTGATTTCTTTTTCTTTATTACCGGCTTCCACGGATTCCACGTATTTTCAGGAGTAGTTATTAATATCATTATTTTCTTTAATGTGATATTGGGAACTTATGAGAGAAGAGGAAGTTATGAGATGGTAGAGAAAGTTGGTCTATATTGGCACTTTGTCGATTTAGTTTGGGTATTCGTATTTACATTCTTCTACTTAGTTTAAAATATTAAGATTATAAAACGTCATGGCGCACGAGCATAAACTAGAAATATTTAGAGGACTTTTAAAATTTAAGTCCAACACGCAAAAAATTTGGGGAGTATTAGTTTTCCTAACTATTGTAACAGCAGTAGAGGTGATTTTGGGTATCTATAAACCAGATTTCCTAATGGATACATGGATATCTCCGTTTGAAGGTGGTTTCTTTGCTACTTTAGGTAATATTATATTATCACCTTTTATTTACATGAAGCCATTGAATTTAATATTCATTATTCTAACAATCGTTAAGGCTTACTATATTACGTGGGACTTTATGCATATGAGAGATGAAAAAGGAAGTTTAAGAAAAATGGTAGTATGGACTGCAGTTTTTCTTATTTGTTACTTAATTTTCATTTTACTTCAAGAAGGTGGTTATGTATTTGAAGTTTACAATACGGATGATGCCCTTATAAAGCGTGATTTTTAAGGAATAACATTTCGTTAAATGATATTAAAAAGGTGGTTTTATTGAACCACCTTTTTTATTTTTGCATTATGAAAAATGAGAAGATTAAACGCTATGCAGTATTAACCATTTTATTCTTTTTGCCAGTAGCGTTTTTATTGATGTTGTATCCTTCTACGCACAACTATGAACCCTTAGAAATTGTCCATAATGATATTAGTGATATTTCGTTATCAGAAGAAATAAAGCTTCAAGATCATATAACTGTTTTAGCTTTTTTTGGTAACAAACCAATCGATAAGGCAACGGCAGCTTCTAACTTAAAGGAATTGGTGTATGATAAATTTAAGGGCTTTAAAAAGTTCCAAATTGTAGTTCTTGGATTAGAGGGATCAGAAGATGAATATAATAAGCTTAATAAGGAAATTGCCAAGTATGAAGACCTAAAGTTTTGGCATTATATATATTTACCAGAATCAAACATTAAAGAAATATACAGGAGTCTCAAAACTACCGAAGAATTGGATGATAATTTTTCTACTGATAAGGTTTTTATAATAGACAAAGACCGAAATCAAAGGGGTCGTTTGGATGATAGAAAAAGGAAAGAGATAGAAGCAAATAAACCCATTACCCAACTTTATGCATATGATTGTATAGAAGTAGCTGTGATAAAAAATAAAATGAGTGAGGATATGCGCATTTTATTCACTGAATATCGTCAAAAGCGTAAAGGCAAGTTTCAAGATTCTGATTCAAGAAGGGCTAATGATTTAAAAAAAATCGATGAGTAAAAAGAATAACTATTCATACGTCGGCATCGCATTTATAATTTTAGTTTTTGGGATTATTTTCGTTCCAAAAATTATCGATAGAATCAATAACAACGACATTACGAGAGAGGAGAGTCGAAGTAAGAACGTAACTAATGTTGATTCTAGTAAAATGTTAAAAAGCGATTTAGCATATTTAGAAATAAATGGTAAACCCAAAAAGGTGCCAGAATTTAGTTTTACTAATCAAGATGGTAAAATTATTTCCAACAATGACTATTTAGGTAAAGTGTATGTTGTGGAGTTTTTCTTTACGACTTGTCCGACAATATGCCCAATAATGAATAGAAATCTGGTAGAAATTCAGAATGAATTTGACGACTTTGAGAATTTTGGTGTGGCTTCCTTCTCGATTACACCAGATATTGATACTCCAGAAGTTTTAAAGGCATATGCTCAGCGTTATGGAATAACAAATCCCAATTGGCATTTAATGACAGGAGATGAAGAAGGTATATATAAGTTAGCTAATGAAGGGTTTAATCTTTATACCGCAAAGGATGATACCGTAGAAGGAGGATTTGAGCATTCTGGGAATTTTGCACTTATAGATAAAGAGGGTTTTATAAGATCAAGAAGAGATAATTTTGGAAACCCATTAATTTTCTATAACGGTTTAATTCCTGAAGAACAGGGTGAAGATGAAGACGGTATTCCCCAAGAAATTACGATACTAAAAGAAGATATAGCTAAACTGTTGAAAGAATGAGTATTAACAAAATAGATTTTGAGAAAGAAAAAAAGTATAACAAATGGATTGTTGTACTGTCAATTGTAATTCCGGTGGCTGTAGCAGCATTGTTTGGGATTAATTTAAGAGAACTAGGTTTTGATGTAGAACCATTAACTTTTTTACCACCAATCTATGCTACTATTAATGGCCTAACAGCAGTACTATTAATAATTGCATTTATAGCGATAAAAAATAAAAACTTAGTACTCCACGAGAATCTAATGACCACAGCAATATGGTGCTCGGTTGCTTTTTTAGTAATGTATGTTGCATATCATATGACAAGTGATTCAACAAAATTTGGTGGTGAAGGATTTATAAGGTACATCTATTTTTTTGTTTTAATTAGTCACATTTTGTTATCTATTGTGGTTATACCATTTGTGCTTATTACGTATGTAAGAGCAATTACAAACAATATAGAGAGGCATAAAAAAATTGCAAAAATCACCTTTCCGTTGTGGCTTTATGTAGCAGTAACAGGTGTTATTGTTTACATAATGATATCTCCGTATTATTCATAAAAAATGAAACGCAAACTAGCATTTATATTTTTTACAGTTTTTTGGTCTATTCAAATTTGGCCTCAATGTGCAATGTGCAGAGCAGTATTAGAAAGTGGAGACGATCAGGCCGCAGCTGAAGGTATTAATGATGGTATAATCTTTTTAATGGCTATACCCTATATTTTAGTTGCTGTATTTGGCTTTATTTTATATAAAAAATTTAATAAATCCTCAAAAACAAAAAATACTTCAGAGGTACTGTAACAAATATCCTATTTAAGAGTCTTAGTAATACGAAACCAAAGGGAAGTCTTAACAATTCGTTGGCATAAAAACCTAGCTGATTTTCATAACATTGCACAAGATTTAAGTCTCAATTATGATTCAAATTAAGGATTTACATAAGTCTTACCACATGGGAAGCAATTCGCTACATGTACTCAAAGGAATTAATTTTAATGTTAAAGAAGGAGAATTAGTCTCAATAATGGGTTCTTCGGGTTCAGGTAAATCCACATTACTTAATATTTTAGGAATGCTCGATGAAGCAGATGAAGGAGAATATATATTAGATGGTGTTCCTATTAAGAACCTTAACGAAAAAACTGCAGCGCGTTACCGTAATGAATTTTTAGGTTTTATTTTTCAGTCTTTTAATTTAATCAATTATAAATCTGCAACTGAAAATGTCGCTCTGCCACTATATTATAAGGGTATTCCACGCAAGGAGCGTATTGCAAAGGCAGAACATTACCTAGAGAAAGTAGGTTTAAAAGAATGGTCGCATCACTTACCAAGTGAACTTTCTGGAGGCCAAAAGCAAAGGGTGGCAATTGCTAGGGCATTGGCTAGTGAACCAAAAGTTTTGTTAGCAGACGAGCCTACAGGTGCCTTGGATACAAAAACCTCATATGGAGTACTTGAATTAATCCAAGAAATTAATGATGAAGGAAAAACAATTCTCATAGTAACCCATGAAGATGATATCGCACATATGACAAAGCGAATAGTTAATCTAAAGGATGGTGTTATAATTAACGATAGTATAGTAGAACAAGTAAGAGCCAATCAATATGTTTAATATAGAGCGTTGGCAAGAAATATTTGAAACATTAAGAAAAAATAAGTTAAGAACATTTTTAACAGGTCTTTCTGTTGCTTCAGGTATTTTTATTTTAGTAATATTATTGGGGTTTAGTTCGGGAATTGAAAATGGTGTCACTTCCGAATTTCAACAGGATGCTACCAATAAAGTAAGCGTCAGAACTAGGCGAACGACAAAAGGATACAAAGGGTTAAATCCAGGTAGATATATTCAATTAAAAGACGAAGATTTCACTTCAGTTAATGCAACATACGATGATAACTTAGAATATCGTTCAGCAAGTTACAGTATTTGGGGCGGACAAATAACCTACAAAAACGAATCCGGGAATTATAGAGTTAGAGGTGTTTTACCAGACGAACAGTTTATTGAAAACGCTTCTCTGGTCCAGGGACGATTTCTGAATCTTTCAGATATAAATGAAGGAAAGAAAGTAGCGGTTATTGGAAACAAAGTTAAGACCGACCTATTTAAAGGTAAAGACCCAATTGACAAGGATATAGCAATTTGGGGAATTAATTTTAAGGTTGTTGGAGTTTACACGGACCCAGGTGGTGAAAGGGAAGAGAGTAATGTCTTTTTGCCTTTAACTACGGTGCAAAACGCATTTAACGGAGGTGATAATATAAGAGACATGGCTTTTACAGTTAAAATGTCTGAAAATTTTAAAGAAGCTGTTGAGCTCTCTAAGAATCTCACTTTAGCAATTGAGAATGACCTAAAACAAAAGCACATTGTAGCTCCCGAAGATACTGCAGCCATTAGAGTATATAATACTTTAGAAGAGGCAAAGAAAATTTATTCATTAATAGATACAATAAAAGCGGTATTCTGGTTTATTGGTATTGGGACAATTATAGCAGGAGTTGTTGGTGTTGGTAATATTATGATTATCATAGTTAAGGAGAGAACTAAAGAAATTGGTATAAGGAAAGCCTTGGGTGCTATTCCTGTTTCAATTATAGCTATGATTCTTCAAGAGGCAATTTTTGTTACTATGTTCGCTGGCTTATTTGGACTCATTTTAGGACTCGGATTGCTTGAAATTGTTGGTCCACATGTAGATAGTCCATTTATTAAATTCCCGCAAGTAGATTTTAAAACTGCTTTAACTACCGTATTTATATTAGTAGCTGCAGGTGCGTTGGCTGGTTTTATACCAGCATACCGAGCTGCCAAAATAAAACCAATTGTTGCGTTAAGAGACGAATAATATGTTTAAGAAAGATCGTTGGATTGAAATATTAGAAGCGCTAAACGCCAATAAGGTAAGAACTTTACTTACCGCATTTGGTGTGTTTTGGGGTATAATGATTCTTGTCTTATTGTTGGCACTCACCAATGGTTTAAGGAATGGAGTTACTGCAGATTTTGGAAATTTTGCCACAAACTCAATGTTTATGTGGACTCAAGGTACTTCAAAGGCATATAAAGGGTTACCTAAATCTAGAAGGTTTAATTATAAAATAGACGACGTTGCGGCTATCAAAGCCGAAGTACCAGAATTAAAATATGTTTCTCCGAGAAATCAACTAGGAGGTTACCAAGGTGCTAACAATGTAATAAGAGGAACAAAAACAGGAGCATTTCAAATTTATGGTGATTACCCAGAGTTTATAAAACAAAAACCTATGGACATCCTTCAAGGTAGGTTTTTGAATTACTCAGATATAAATGAAAAACGAAAAATTTGCGTGATCGGACCAGATGTTGTTGCTGGGTTATATGATAAGAATGAAGATATTATTGGTTCCTATATTAAAATAAATGGTGTCAACTTTATGGTGGTCGGCACATTTAAAATTACAAATAGTCAAGGTGATACAGAAGAAGAGGCTAATACTATATTTATACCTTTCACAACCTTTAACCAAGCTTTTAATTATGGTGATATTGTTGGTTGGATGGCAATTACAGCTGACGACAAAATATCAATCACGTCGGTTAAGGAACGTATTTTTGCACTGTTAAAAAATAGACATACTATACATCCAGAAGACGTCAGAGCAATTGGTCATTTTGATTTATCTGAAGAGTTTGGTAGAATAAGTGGATTGTTTAAAATATTAGCCTTTGTGGGTTACTTTGTTGGCGCATTGGTACTCATGTCTGGTATAATTGGGATAAACAATATTATGTTAATTGTAGTCAAGGAACGTACAAAGGAAATTGGTGTTAGAAGAGCTTTGGGTGCTACTCCAATTGCAATTCAGGGGCAAATTTTACAGGAGAGTCTTATTTTAACTATTGTTTCTGGAATGACAGGTATTTCATTTGCTGCATTAGTTATTTGGGGTATGAACACCTTATTAGATAGTGTAGGTCCTGTAGAAAATTTTGCAAATCCTAGTGTTAGTATGCAAGTTGTATTTACGGCACTCATTATACTAGTTGCATCTGGTTTGTTAGCTGGGTTAATCCCTGCGATTAGAGCCACTAAAATGAAGCCAGTAGATGCATTGAGAATAGAATAAAACGTTAAATCAGATAGAAAGAATTAATCAAAAATGAAAAGAACAACAACTGTAATAGTTTTAATTTTAATAGTAATAACCTTCGGTGGTGCGTTATATTACTTATGGTCTAAAAACCAGGAAGACCCTATTACATATAATACAGAAAAAGCTTCAAAGGAAACTATTGTGGTGAAGACGGTAGCTACTGGCAGTATTGTACCTAAGGAAGAGGTACTAATCAAACCAAACATCTCTGGTGTAATCGAAGAGGTTTATATTGAAGCAGGAGAATATGTAAATCAAGGTGACCTAATTGCAAAAATTAGAGTAATCCCAAATGTATCTTCTCTAACAAGCGCCAAAAATACTATTGCTTCAAATAGAACATCATTAGAAACAGCTGAGATTAATTTTAAGACCCAGAAAGCAATTTACGATCGCCAGAAAGAATTATTTGACAAAGGTGTAATTGCTGCTAATGAATTCGATCAAGTAAATAATAGTTACTTACAAGCTAAACAAAGTGTTGAACAAGCAAGAATTAATGTACAACAAGCACGTCAAAACTATGATATCATTAAAACAGGTACAACTTCAGGCCTTGGCAATATAGCACAAACACAAGTTAGAGCAACAGTTTCTGGTATGGTGTTAGATGTTCCGGTTAAGGCAGGTAATCAGGTGATTGAAGCAAATAATTTTAACGAAGGAACTTCAATTGCATCCTTGGCAGATGTGAAAAAGATGATTTTTGAAGGTAAGGTAGATGAGAGCGAAGTTGGTAAAATTAAAGAAGGATTACCTTTAGAAATTACTGTAGGGGCAATAGAAAATGAGAAATTTGATGCAGTTTTAGATTATATTGCACCCAAGGGAGTTGAGGAGAATGGAGCAATTCAATTTGAAATAAAAGGATCATTACAAAAAATTGACTCTACATTTATTAGAGCAGGTTTAAGTGCTAATGCATCAATTATATTAGATAAGACAGAAGATGTTTTGGCAATAAAGGAAGCTTTAGTGCAATATGATGTGAAAACCAAAAAACCTTACGTAGAAATAGCCGTTGGCGATCAGAAATTTGAAAGACGAGATGTAGAGTTAGGCTTAAGTAATGGTATATACGTTGAAGTAAAAGAAGGCATATCAGAATCTGATGAAATAAAGGTTTGGAATCAACTTCAAGGACCACCTCAATTCTAAGGACGTAATTAATTCAATTTTTTTTGTAACACAACAAGATTTATCTAGACATATAGACATCATGAAAAAATCAATCATCATAGCAGTTTTACTATTTGGTCTAATTGCTCAAGCACAAAATAAAAAATGGACTCTTAAGGAGTGTGTAGAATACGCTCTAGAGAATAACATTTCTGTTAAGCAAAGTGAATTAGATGTTGAGCTTGCGGATATAGAAAAACTAACCGCTAAAGGTAATTTTGTTCCAGGTATCAATGCAGGTGGTGGAGTTTCTGAGAACACAGGTTTAAGTTTTGATCCAGTAACCAATAATGCACGGACTACAACATTTTTATCTGCTTCCGGGAGTATAAATATGAGCTATACTTTGTTTGATGGTTTAAGAAATTTTAGACAATTACAAAGAGCAGATATATCCAAGTTAGCAAGTCAATATCGTTTAGACAAAATGAAAGATGATATTTCATTATTTGTTGCTAACGGATATCTTCAAGTTATTCTTAACAAGGCGAATTTAAAAGTCTTGATTTCACAAAATGAAGTTACCAAGGAACAGATTCAAAGAACTGAAGAATTAGTTGAAGCTGGTTCATTACCACGTGGTGACCTACTTGAAATTAAAGCTACAGATGCAAGTGAACAGCAATCAATAATAAATGCGCAAAACAATGTTCAAATATCTTTAATTAGCCTAGCTCAATTATTATTGATTAAAGACTATGAAGATTTTGATATAGAAGATGAAGGATACAATATTGTAGACGACGGTGTATCTTCAAGAGATGTTGCTGACATTATTGCATCAGCAAAGGAAAACAGGTCTGAAATTAAAATTGCAGAGCAAAACGTGGAGCTTGCGCAAAAGGATTTACAGATTTCAAAAGGTTCTAATTATCCTACATTAAGTGCGTTTTTTGGTTATAACACAAGATACGCCAATACTCCAAATTTCTCACAGGAAGTTGATCCTAATAACCCTACAATTACTACTCAAATAGGTACTGTAGAGGCGACAGGTCAGTCAGTTGTAGCTGAGTTTCCTAACACATCACTAGTTGAAGTTCCAGCAGATCCACTTTTAGATCAATTATATCTTAATGATGGTATTGGTTATGGGTTACAACTAAATATTCCTATATTAAATGGCTTTAATATTAAAGGTAGTGTTCAAAGAAGTAGAGTAAGTCTAGAGCGTGCAAAGTTCCAATTAGAACAAGCTGAACTAGATTTAGAATCTACTGTATACCAGGCATATGTAGATGCTAAAGGATCATTAAAATCATATGAAGCTGCACAGTTAGCTTTAGAATCGCAAGAACTTGCATATTCTTACGCTAAGGAACGCTATGATGTTGGTTTAACTAATGCATTTGACTTTAGTCAATCTAAACTGAGATACGACAATGCTAGTATAGAATTAAATAGAGCTAAATACGATTACATATTTAAATTGAAAGTTCTCGAATTATATTTTGGAATTCCAGCAACTGAATTAAAGTTTTGATTATGAGTAAAACAGTAAAAATTATTTTAGGAATTGTTGTTCTTATGTTAATTCTGCTTATTGCAGGGTCTAAGATGGGATGGTTTGGCAAACAAGGAAACTTTAAGGAAGTTACAGTTAAGGAGGTTGCATTAAAAGACATTATTGAAACTGTATCTGCAACTGGTAAAATTCAACCAGAAGTTGAAGTTAATATATCATCAGAAGTTTCTGGTGAGATACTAGAATTACCATTTAAAGAAGGCCAAGAAGTTAAAAAAGGTGACTTGTTAGTCAGAGTTAATCCAGATTTAATTCAGTCAGCAGTAAATAGATCGCAAGCTACATATCAAAATGTAAGGGCAAATCTAGAGCAGGCAGAAGCTACTTTAAAACAGGCAAAAGCAGATTATGATAGAAACAAAGCCTTATTCAATAAGGGTGTAATTTCTAAAGCAGATTGGGACAGATCTATAGCTAGTTATGAAACTGCTGTTGCTGGTAAAAGTTCGGCTTATTATAGTGTTCAAAGTGCTGCAGCAACTGTTAATGAGGCTAAGGATAATTTAAATAGAACAACCATTTTTGCTCCAATGAGTGGTACAATTTCTCTGCTAAGCGTTGAAGAAGGTGAACGAGTAGTAGGTACGCAGCAAATGGCGGGTACTGAGATTCTTAGGGTAGCCAATTTACAGAATATGGAAGTTGAGGTTGATGTAAATGAAAATGATATTGTTAAAGTAAATATTGGAGATTCTACGATTGTTGAAGTAGATGCTTATTTAAAGAAAGAGTTTAAAGGGATAGTTACAGAGATCGCAAATTCTGCAGCTGGTAATCTGGCTGCCGATCAAGTAACTAACTTTAAGGTAAAAGTGAGAATATTAGAAGAATCATATCAAGATCTTACGGAAGGTAAACCAGAAAGTTATTCTCCATTTAGGCCTGGTATGACTGCAACAGTGGATATTATAACAAAGACTCGTAAAGATGCAATTGCGGTTCCTATTAGTGCAATTGTAATTAAAACAGATACCAGTTCAACTAAGAAGCCGTATTCAAAAAACAATGCGGAAGGAGACGATGAACCAGTAGAAGAACAAAAATTTGAATGCGTTTTTGTAAATGATGGTGGAAAGGCAAAATTAAGAGTAGTAGAAACTGGTATTCAAGATGATACCTCAATAGAAATTGTTTCGGGATTAGAAGAAAATGATAAGATTATAACAGGGCCATATAATATGGTTTCAAAAACGTTAAAACCTGGCGATCTTATTGAAGAAAAGAATAAGAAACCAGAATCATCTGATACAAGTTCAGAATAGTAGAAATATTTTTTCTAATGGCATTATTGCTTAATATAGAAACAGCAACAACTAATTGTTCAGTCTCTCTATCGAAAGATGGAGAGACTTTAGTTTTAAAGGAAGACAATAGTCTTAGTTATTCTCACGCTGAAACTTTACATGTTTTTATTGATGAAGTCTTTAAAACGGCAAATTTAGAACCATCAAATATTGATGCCGTTGCAGTTAGTAAGGGGCCAGGTTCTTATACTGGATTACGTATAGGAGTATCTTCTGCTAAAGGCATTTGTTATGCCTTAAATAAACCATTGATTTCCGTTGATACCTTAAAAAGTCTTGCTTGCCAAGTTAAAGTAGAAAAGGGATTTATTATACCTATGCTAGACGCCCGCAGAATGGAAGTTTATTCCTCAGTTTTTAGTTATGACTTAAACCAAGTTAGAGAAATAGAAGCCCAAGTAATAGACGAAAATAGTTTTGACGATTATCTAAATGAAGAACCGGTTTATTTTATAGGTAGTGGTGTCGAAAAAACAAAGTCTATAATTAATCACCCTAATGCAATTTTTATAGATAACAAATTACCATCTGCTAACCAGATGTCAGTTTTATCTGAAATCAAATATAAAAAAAGCGACACCGAAGATGTCGCTTATTTTGAACCTTATTACTTAAAGGATTTTGTTGCTATAAAAAAGGCTTAACCTTGTTTATGTATCTCAACTTGATGTGGATATGGAATTTCAATTCCAGCCTTATCTAATTCAATCTTCACATTTTCATGTGTTTCAAAATATACATCCCAATAATCAGCAACATTACACCAAGGTCTTACAGCAAAGTTTACTGAGCTATCTGCTAATTCCGAAACATTTACTGTAGGAGCAGGGTCTTTTAATACTTTTGAGTTAGAAGTAAGTACTTGCATTAAAACCTCTTTAGTCTGTTTTATATCAGCATCATAGCTTACGCCAAAGGTCAAATCAACACGAAGAATACCTTCAGTGCTATAATTCACAATATTTCCATTAGACAAAGCACCATTTGGAATTATTACCTCTTTATTTGTTGGTGTATTTAATTTAGTTGTGAAAATTTCTATTTCTTTTACAACTCCCAATTCTCCTTGGGCTTCAATTAAATCTCCGATTTTAAAGGGTTTAAATATCATTATCAAAACACCACCAGCAAAGTTTCCTAGTGATCCTTGAAGAGCTAATCCAATTGCCAAACCTGCGGCCGCGATAACAGCGGCAAATGAAGTCGTTTCAATACCCATTGTACCTAGTACAACAATGAATAATATAATTTTTAAGATCCAATTAGTTAAGTTGACAAGAAACTTCTTTAAGCTTTCATCATAATTGGCTTTGTTCATTGCTTTTTTTAGACCTTTCAAAATCAGTTTAATAATCCAGCTACCAATAATCCAAATTACAATAGCTCCAATTACTTTTGGTCCGAAATCAATAATCAATTCGTAACCTTTGTCAATCCATTTTTGTGTATCCATACTTATTAATCTTATTCTTTAAAAAAGACCCGATTTTCACCGAGTCTTTAATTCAAATTATTTTACTTCAAAGGTGAGCTTTAGATTCACTCTAAATTCAGTGACGTCATCCCCTTTTACAATTGCACTTTGATCTTGTACATAAACTGAGCGAATGTTTTTTACTGTCTTCGCTGCTTCTTTTACAGCTTTCTTAGTAGCATCCTCCCAGCTTTTATCTGAGTTAGATAGTACTTCAATTACTTTTAATACTGCCATAATAATATAATTTAAGTTATTTTTTGTTACTTATTTTAAGACACGTTTAATTTAAACTGGTCACCTTTTAATTGTTTATGGCATCCACAGTGATTTCAGTATCATTCAACATTTCTTTGAGCATATTTTCAATACCGTTTTTTAATGTAAATGTAGAAGATGGACAACCACTGCAAGCACCTTGTAATAATACCTGTACCTTCTTTGTAGTTTCATCATAAGACTTAAACTCAATATTTCCACCATCGCTTGCAACCGCAGGTTTAACATATTCCTCTAAAATATTTACTATGTTTTTAGATGTGTCATCTAGAGCTTCAAATTTTTGTTCTATCGCCTCTTCGGTTTTATTAAGTTGTTGCGGAGCATTATCGTTCAAAATGGTTTTGCCATTTTCAACATAGCCTTTAATAAACTCTCTTAATTGCAAAGTAATTTCCTCCCATTCTACGATGTCAAATTTTGTAATTGACACATAATTTTTATCAATAAAAACATTTTTCACAAAGGGAAATTGAAACAATTCAGTTGCAAAAGGAGATGGTTTTGCATCTTCTATTGATGAAAACTCGTAAAGGTTAGCAACTAATACTTTGTTGCAAACAAATTTTAAAACACTTGGGTTTGGAGTACTTTCAGCATAAACAGTAACTGCTGCTTTTGGTTTTATTGCATCTTCAGTAACAACAATCCCGTCATTCGATAAATAATCTTCTAGTTGTTTTGCTACTTCATCTTGAACATCCTTCCAATCAACAATGTTAAAGCGCTCAATTGCCACAAAATTTGAAGCTATATAAACCTTTTTTACAAAGGGTAAATAGAATAATTGTTGAGCTAGTGGAGAGTCCTTGGCTTCATCAATATTGCTAAATTCAAAACTGTTATGATTAGTCAAAAATCTATCAGCCTCAAACTTCAAAATAGAATCATTTGAGGTAGTATGTATAGAAATATTTGTTTTAGGCATCTTTTTTATTTGCAAAAATATGAAATAAACGCATCAAACGTTAATCCTAAACATTATGTTTTCTATCTAATTTCTTAAGTCAATTCATATAATTTGATTAAATTTCGTGTCCAATGAAAAAATCTAATGAAAAGAAATTGTTGAAACAGGAATGATCTTTTTATTGTGTCCTAAATTCAGTTGGATTGTAATTGATTTAGGACTAATAGCTAATCAATGAGAAAATTAATCTTTGTATTTGCCCTTATAACTTCATTTTATGCTAATGCCCAAGATGTATTAATGCAAAATGGCACATTTAATAGATGTGCTCCGGATAAGTTTTTTGATTCTGGAGGTGAATTTGCAAATTATAGTAATGGAGAAAATATTGTAACAACAATTTGTCCTCAGAACGCCGGTGAGTTCATCATATTAGATTTTTTGTCTTTTGTAACCCAGTTAGGTCTTAATCCTGATTTTTTAAATATTTATGATGGCACGGATACAACAGCTAACTTGTTGGGTTCATTTCAAGGTGCAGTAGGCCCATTTACTGTTAGTGCATCAGATTCTAACACATCAGGTTGTTTAACATTGGAATTTATATCACATCCAAGTGATGGAACAATCGATGGTTGGGAAGCAAATATTTTATGTGCAACAGCATGTCAGGATATTGTTGCTTCAATTGATACGACAACTCCAGCACCAAACGGAACAGGTGTAATTAGTATTTTACCTGGTGATACAGTTGATTTTTCTGGGAGTGCAACTTTTTCAGTTGATGGTTCAAATGCTACTTACGATTGGGATTTTGGTGATGGAAATACGGCTATAGGTACTGATGTTTCTCATTTATTTCCAGTAGCAGGAACCTATACAGTTACATTCACGGCCACAGATGATAATCCACAAGGTTGTACGGGTACAGAAACCATAACTGTTTTTGTTCTTGGTCCTAATGTTGTTGTTGATCAAGATTTGTTTACACCAGAAGAATTAATAGAGGATGTATTAGTAAATAGCCCTTGTGCATCGGTTTCAAATATTACATGGTCAACCGGAATAAATTTTAGCCCAATTGAACCAAATGGAATAGGGTACTTTTTTAGTGATGGTATCAATTTCCCTTTTGAGGATGGTGTGTTGCTAACTTCTGGAAATGCGAGTGAAGCAGAAGGGCCAAATATTGGAGGAACTATTGGTGCAGGTTCGCCTGCTTGGCCAGGAGATCCTGATTTAGACGCAATTGCTGGGACTAATACTACCAACGCTACATATATTCAATTCGATTTTGTCCCATTAGCTGATAATATAAGTTTTGAGTTTTTAATGGCGTCAGAAGAATACGATATGGGAAGTTTTGAATGTAATTTCTCTGATGCTTTCGCTTTCTTGTTGACAGATTCAATGGGAATTACAACCAATTTAGCAGTTCTCCCAGGAACCAATACACCAATTTTGGTAACCAATATTCACTTAGATAATGGCTCTTGTCCTGCTCAAAATCCACAATATTTTGGTGAATATACACCCGCAGGTGGACCTCCTATAGCTTTTGACGGTAGGACCTCCGTATTTACAGCGCAATCTGCAGTGAATCCTGGGGAGACGTATACTATTAAATTGGTAATTGGAGATGATGGTAATGGTGGGTCAGATACTATA
Organism: Winogradskyella vincentii; assembly: GCF_020166345.1. Classification (GTDB taxonomy): domain Bacteria; phylum Bacteroidota; class Bacteroidia; order Flavobacteriales; family Flavobacteriaceae; genus Winogradskyella; species Winogradskyella vincentii. The sequence continues at coordinate 602,095 of NZ_JAIUJS010000002.1, forward strand.
TTAGATTCAGGGGTATTTTTAAAGGCTGGAAGTTTTGATTTAGGTGGTGACCTTGGAGAGGATATTACAATTGCTTCTGGTACTGCACGTTGTGGCGGCTCATCAGTTGAGTTAGATACTAGCCTCACGGGTGCAACACATACATGGTATTATGAAGGAGTAGAAATTATGGGAGAAACTGGTTCAATGATTTCCGTTACTGAACCCGGTACATATTCAGTAGATATAGTGTTTTCTGGTGTATGTCAAGCATCAGATTCAATTTTAGTTGAATTTATTCCTAGTCCAACAGCAAGTCCAGCAATTGATTTATTTGAATGTAGCTCTTCTGGTACAGCAGAATTTGATTTATCTCAAAATGATAATAATGTATTAGGAACGTTTGATCCATTAGATTTTGTCGTTTCCTATCACCTAACTGAACAAAATGCAATTGACAATGTTGATGCTTTGCCAATTAATTATACCAATATTTCTAATCCTCAATTAATTTGGGCAAGAGTTGCAGACAACTCTCAAGCTTGTTTTGATGTTGTCTCATTTAGTATTTCTACTTTTGGCCAGCCAGTGATCAATCCCGTAGCTGACATGGAGATGTGCGACGACGGCTTGAACGACGGCACAGAGCTTTTCAACCTGGATTCCCAGACGCTTGGTATTTTGGGCGCCCAGGACCCTGGTGCTTTCGATGTGACCTACCATTTGAGCTTTACTGATGCCGATGGCGGCGTCGGTGCCTTGGCGAGTCCCTTCCCCAACACGGTGAACCCCCAGCCGATCTACGTGAGGGTGGAGACCATAGGCGATGC
>NZ_JAIUJS010000030.1 GCF_020166345.1 Winogradskyella vincentii
GATTCAATTTTAATGACCATTTCAGGGTGTTTTCTCAAGACATCAACAATATTTTCCAATTCGTATTGAGCATCGGTTCTAATATTCCATTTATCAAAATCAAAGAATATAGGATTGATCACTATTTGATTATCTATAATTAGAGGCACTAATTTTAAATCTGCTTGATTTACTTTTTCATTAGTATTGTCAACAACAATATTTTGCTTGTCTTCTTTGTAATCTAATTTATTGGCAACAACTGTATAGGACTGGTCGCATTCTACCGTAAAGGTAAAATCACTACCATCTTCAGTGTTTAGCTCGTCTATCACCTTACCAGTTTCGTCTATTAATCTAACATTAACACCAGTTAGCAAGGTACCAGTATCACTATCAATAACAGTACCTGTAATAACTTGTTTACACTCGGTTATATTAAAGCTGTAAATATCATCGCCACCTTTGCCGTTAGGTCTGTTAGAGGAGAAATAGCCTTGCTCAGTATCCGTATTTATGAAAAATGCAAAATCATCATAACCACTGTTGTATGGAGCACCTAAATTTTCAGGTTCGTCTCGCTCACCCTTGAGTTTATTAGATTTAAAAATATCTAGTAATCCTAAATTTAAATATCCATCTGAAGAGAAGTATAGCGTATTGTCTTTAGAGACAAAAGGAAACATCTCACGTCCTTCAGTGTTAACAGTTTCACCTAAATTCTCAGGCTCTCCATAAGTGCCATCGTCATTAATAGCTACTGAGTAAATGTCAGTTTGACCGATGCCGCCCTCGCGATCAGACACAAAATATAAGGTTTTGTTGTCCGGACTTAAGGCAGGATGTCCAGTAGAATAGATTTTATCGTTAAATGGCAATTCTATACTATTTGTCCATTGGTCATCAACAAGGGTAGCCTTGTAAATTTTAAGATGTGCAGTTCCTTTTTTGTCATATGCCAGCTTATTTCTCTTTGTTACGTTGTCCCTTGTGAAATAAATGGTTTTTCCGTCATTGGTTATAGCGATTGAAGCCTCGTGAAAATCTGTATTGATATCGTTAGACGATATTTTTGATACGGAACCGTAAGTTGTAACATTGGAAGTGTCTGAAACTGTTAATTGGTATAAATCTAAAAAGGGTTCTTTATTCCAGCTGTAAATTTCATTTTCATTGTCTCTTGCAGAGGCAAAATAAAGTTTGTCATTATATATGAATGAACCGAAATCAGAATTTTCAGAATTAAAAGGTACATTTTCAACATTTACAA
>NZ_JAIUJS010000031.1 GCF_020166345.1 Winogradskyella vincentii
ATAGCGCAGCGATGATATCGAACTGCTTTTGGATATAGTGTCTGCGAAGCAGCGTAGACAAAAGTACGCCGCAGGCGTATTCGATATCATCGGTTTTGTGTATGGCTCGTTGCGGAAAATCAGCTATGATTTTCCGCAATAACCGAAAGATAGCAAATTGCAATGAATTCCGATTAGGAATTCAGCCGCAATGAGCTATACACGTTGTTACCTGTAGTTATTTTTAGTCCACCGATTCTGTTAATCGGACTGGAAAAATTTGTCTTATTTCTCGCCATTTTATAATGTCTTCTTGTTCATCCGATTTCAGTAATTCAGTCAAACTTTTGTCGAATTTCGAGAGTGAGAATTCATTCCGTACCTCATTATAAGCTAGATAAAATTTGTTTCTGATTTCTCTGTATTTCTCGTAGTTCAATTCTTTGTCAATTCTTGCCAGTATAGTTATGTTTTTATGCATATTGACTTTTCCAGAATATTCAAAATCCTTTTCAACAGTCATTGGCATTTTTTTATCCGTTGGATTCGGCACTATGTATTTCTTAAATTCAGATATAATTAAGCTGTCAGGAACAAAAATGTCCTCAATAAATGTATCTCCGTTTTTGTCGACATCAATTAAGACTAAATTTCTTTGCTTGATAATAATTTGCTCGGATTTATCTTTAGTATTTTTCATATAGTTATCAAATCCGTAATCTAATTCAATTACTTTGTAATCAGCTTCTAGCTCTAATATCGAATCAATCTCTTTTTTACAAGATGTTGAAACTAAAATTAAAGTCAGCAATAATATTTTTAGTGAATGTTTTGTCATAATTACAGGTAAAGGTCTCGTATAACCGTCAGTTACGGGTTAATATGCGTTAATTTTCGGTTTTGCACAGGCTTTAGCAATTCCGAGTGGATTCGGACGTAGCCGAATCCGCCGTAATTGCGGTTATACATTGTTGGCAATAGTATTTTTTATTATAATTTCATTCAGCTTTTTAGAATCAGATTCCGCAATTTCTTT
>NZ_JAIUJS010000032.1 GCF_020166345.1 Winogradskyella vincentii
CAACGACCCTCGGCTATTATTCGTTGCGGTGGACGAGGCACGTTAAAAGTTTACTTTTAAAAGTGTTAGTAGTCCAAAGAGCAACGGACAAAAGGAAAACTAACAGCGGTAGCAATGATTTATAGCCAATGTTGTCCGCAGTAATTACAAAGTAATTTTTTAAACAACTTAAAAATATTAAATTAGATGGAAACAAATTTAGAAATGAAGAAAAAAGATAGTTATAGGTATAATAAATGGATAAGTCATTTAAACAATACTAAAGACCGCACAAACTATTCGGTACGTAGAATGGATTTATTAATATTAGCTATAAGTGGATCTGGTATATATATAATATTTGAAACTTTAAGAGAATTTAAAACAGGTCAAATAAACATTGAAAATTCAAGTTTATTGATATGGTCTGGCGTAATATTTCTACTATGTATAATATCTAATTTCATTTCACAAATTACTGGTTATCAAGCAAACACTAATGAAGAAAAGTATATACAAGAAGAACTTTGTAAAATGGAAGGTGAAAATTATGACGAATGCGCCCAGAAAGATTTTGACTCTAAGGTTATTAACTTTAATAAATGGACAAATGTTTTAAACACAATATCCATAACTTTAATGTTAATAGGTTTATTATTATTAGCAATATTTAACTATCTATTGATTTAATTATTGTCTATTCTTAGGTCGTCCACCAGATCCAGTTCCTTTTTTATTAGATTGTTTTTTGGTTTGCTCTCTAAGTGTAACTTTTTTAGTAGTGCCTTTTTTCTTTTTAGCCATATTAATATTATTAAGTCAAGGCGTAGCCTTGCAAGTTTTCCTTTTGGTAGCCGAGGGTCGTTGTCCGCAATTAGTGTTACAGGTCAAACGGAATGTAATGAGTTTGGTAACACGTATTCGAAACAAGCACCGAAACTTGTTGAGGTGCTATGTTGAGGTTATTGCGGACAAC
>NZ_JAIUJS010000033.1 GCF_020166345.1 Winogradskyella vincentii
TGTAAAGAACTCATTATAGTTGTCACCATTAGCTGTAACCGTTTTAGATATTACAACATTATCCTTACCACAAGCGAGTACCACACAATCATCATCAATAGTAACATTAACCTCTACTTCCTTTGGACATGGTCCTTCGGTGATCGAGTACATAAATGTGTACATTCCAACTTCAACAGTAGAAGGGTCAAACATGCTTCCATTGATTGTAGCATCTCCAGATACAACACTCCATGTACCGTTCATATTAAAATCACCAGATAATAAGTCGAATAAATCAAACTCTGCATCTAGTATACAGAACGAACTGTCAAAAGCATTAATTACATTGCTAATCTCAACTGAAACATTTTGAGTGAATATTGCTTCATTTCCACAATCATCAACTACTGTCCATGTTCTAATTATCTCGTAATCCTCAAAGTCGTTAGCCTGAGTTGATACCTCTTCAAAAGTAACCTCGATATCCGTAGAACACGCATCTTCAAAAACAAGATTTGGAACTTCAGGTATATCATCACATGCGGCCGTAACGTTTTCGTCAAATGGTGTTACTAGCGCTGGAGGTGTAGTATCTTGAACCGTAATAATTTGAGTATGAACGGTAGAATTGTCACATGCATCAATTGCTGTCCATGTTCTAGTAATTATATAATCACCAACACAGGCACCATTGTCAATAACTTCTACAAATGTTACGTTAGCATCACCACAATTATCCGTAGCTAGTAACTCTTCTGCATCTGGTATTTCATCACATTCTACATCTATATCTCCTGGGAGAGTTGATGTAAACGTAGGAGCAGTAGTATCTACTACGGTAATAGTCTGAACAAGCGATGTTGTATTGTCACAAGCATCGGTCAACGACCAAGTACGCGT
>NZ_JAIUJS010000034.1 GCF_020166345.1 Winogradskyella vincentii
TTTTAGAAGTATCTTGGTGATTTAATTCGTTTAGTTTTAAATACCTCAAACATGAGCAGTACTTCATGTGTTCCACTTGTATAAGGTCTAATATCAGATATTGGATATTCATATGCATAACCAATTCTCAGTTGTTTTGATACCTGAAAATCAGCAATTCCCCCTATGGCTGCTGCAGATTCATTAATTCTGTAACCTCCACCTATCCAGAATGTTTCATTAAACAAAAAGTTTGCCGAAATATCAACAGATAAAGGAGCACCATTTGTAGCTTTTAATAAAACCGATGGTTTTAGCTTAGTTGTTTCGCTTAAATTGAATACATAACCACCAGTGAAATAGTAACTTATACGTTCCAACGCCACATAATCGATATTACCGCTTCCGCCATTGTTATAATCCGTATTAAGGATTCTTGGAGCTGAAAGGCCAAGATACCAACGTTGAGAATGCCAATAAATTCCGGCACCAACATTTGGGCTCCATCTATTGGATACATCGTTAAAAAATGGATCGTTTACAACAGAAGGATCATTCAATAACTCTTCGTCCAAGCTATAATGTGTAAAGCCTCCTTTAATTCCAAAAGCCAATTCAGAATTAACGCCTGTTGGGATAGTATATGAGAAATCACCATAGATATATGAAAAATTTTCATAACCCAATTTATCATTGAT
>NZ_JAIUJS010000035.1 GCF_020166345.1 Winogradskyella vincentii
TTTTAGAAGTATCTTGGTGATTTAATTCGTTTAGTTTTAAATACCTCAAACATGAGCAGTACTTCATGTGTTCCACTTGTATAAGGTCTAATATCTGATATTGGATATTCATATGCATAACCAATTCTCAATTGTTTTGATACTTGGAAATCGGCAATGCCACCAATCGCTGCGGCAGATTGGTTAATTCTGTAACCTCCACCTATCCAAAATATTTCATTAAACAAAAAGTTTGCTGAAATATCAAAAGATAATGGAGCGCCATTTGTAGCTTTTAATAAAACCGATGGTTTTAGCTTTGTTGTTTCGCTTAGATTGAACACATAACCACCAGTAAAATAGTAGCTTATACGTTCCAACGCCACATAATCGATATTACCGCTTCCGCCATTATTATAATCTGTATTAAGGATTCTTGGAGCTGAAAGTCCAAGATACCAACGTTGAGAATGCCAATAAATTCCGGCACCGACATTGGGACTCCACCTGTTTGATACATCGTTAAAAAATGGATCGTTTACAACAGAAGGATCATTTAACAGCTCTTCGTCCAAGCTGTAATGTGTAAAGCCACCTTTAATACCAAAAGCCAATTCAGAATTAACGCCTGTTGGGATAGTATATGAGAAATCACCATAGATATATGAAAAATTTTCATAACCCAATTTATCATTGAT
>NZ_JAIUJS010000036.1 GCF_020166345.1 Winogradskyella vincentii
TCACCAGTAATTGTAAGGTCGGCCACGTCTACGTCGCACTCAACCGTAAGATCTGCAGGAACCGTGAAGGTAGGAGCAGTAGTATCTACTACGGTGATAACTTGATCATCTGTAGTTTCATTATCACATTCATCGATCAATGTCCATTTTCTATATATTATAAATGAATTAGGACAATCACCCTCCATGATTATGTCTTTATATTCGGCATCTAATCCAGATGAGCAGTTGTCCGCTTCGTCCGTAACATCACCTGTAATAGTAAGATCATTAACATCAACATCACATTCTACAGTTAAATCTTCTGGTGCTGTAAATGTTGGAGAGGTAGTATCAACTACGTTTATAGTTTGAACTAAAGTTGTAGTATTACCACAATCGTCTATTAATGTCCATGTACGAGTGATTATAGATTCATTTACACAAGTTCCTAAAACTGTATTATCTGCATAAGTAGCATCAAGTCCAGTAGAACATGTGTCCGTTTCGTCTGTAACGTCTCCAGTAATGGTTAGATCAGTTACATCTACATCACATTCTACTGTAATATCAGCAGGAACAGTAAATGTCGGTGGCGTAGTATCCACAACCGTTATCGTTTGAACAGCAGACGTTGTGTTACCACAATCATCGGTAGCAGTCCAAGTTCTAGTAATTGTTTTAGTATTACCACA
>NZ_JAIUJS010000037.1 GCF_020166345.1 Winogradskyella vincentii
GCACATCCAAACGGAGATGCAGTGGTACCAAATGATTATTCGGTACTTTATGTATTGACACAGGGCGAAGGCCTTGTAATACAACAGGTAAACACGGAATCACCGGAATTCACCGTAGCAGGCGGAGGCGACTACACGATCCATACTTTGGTATATCCTAACGGACTGGATCTTGGCATCGTACAACTGGGCGTTACGACAGGTTTTGATGTCAACGGTCTGTTGATCCAAGGTGGCGGAGAGCTATGTGCGTCCCTGGACGTAGCTGGAGCACCTGTACATATTACCAATCCCGATGCAGGGACGTTAACTGCGACGGAAAGCAATGTGAGTTTATCAGGAGGATCTGCAACGATCTCGGCGACACCTAACGGAGATGCCAACGTACCATCGGGTTACAGCACATTATACGTATTAACGGAAGGGCCGGAACTGGTAATCCGCCAGATAGAGGCAATGCCTGAGTTTACGGTAACATCTGCAGGAAACTATACGATCCATACGTTTGTGTTCCCAACGGGAACGGACCTGAGCGTCGTAGTGCCAGGTGTAACCACTGGCTTTGATGTCAATAGTCTATTGGTACAAGGCGGAGGAAGCTTGTGCGCATCGTTGGATGTAGCTGGGGCGCCAGTTCACGTAGAGGAAGAAACA
>NZ_JAIUJS010000038.1 GCF_020166345.1 Winogradskyella vincentii
ACAAACCTATTATGGACAGCATTTGGAATTATAGGTGGAATTAGCTACTACTCAAAAACCGAATATTTAATTTGTGTAATATTATTTTTAATAGGCATTTTGTATGCTTATAAATTAATGAAATCACTACTTTAAAATGAAAAGAATCCATTTTGACAATCTAAGTAAGAATTGGTTTTTAATCACAATTTTAATTCTGTCAATAATATTCTTACTTGTTGGAATATTTGAGTTTATTCCATTCGAAAACCCGAAAATAAATAAAGGGATAAGCGGAATTGGATTTTTGCTACAGGCACTATTTTTCAGTAGAATGTTTTGGTACAAAAATTATGTCGAGTGGAATAAAAAAGGTGTGACTATCCGAATTAATTCCTTTTTGGGAAAATCAATAATGTTTGAGAATATTAAAAAGACAGAATTGGACGATCAAAAGTTGGTAATTACACAAAGGAATGGGAAAATCTTTACGTTTGACTTAAAAGAAATTGCGGAATCTGATTCTAAAAAGCTGAATGAAATTATAATAAAAAATACTATTGCCAACAATGTATAACCGCAATTACGGCGGATTCG
>NZ_JAIUJS010000039.1 GCF_020166345.1 Winogradskyella vincentii
GATATGCCTATGCAAATGCCAGGTATGCTTTATGCACAAAATGAAGCTGGTGCAGAACGTATGCTGCAAACTTTGGGAATGCTAGCCGTTGAACTAAGGGGTTCAGGTGGCGAGGATCTAAATTTACCTGAAGGCTCTACTTCCGAGATTAGAATTCCGTTAGACCCAAGTTTAATGGGCATTGCTCCTGCTACAATACCGCTTTGGTATTTCGATGAAGTAAACGGTTACTGGAAGGAAGAAGGTGAGGCTACTCTGCAAGGTAATATGTATGTTGGTACGGTTGCACATTTTTCATTCTGGAATTGCGACATACCAGCTGAAGCCGTTACACTGTGTGTTAGTGCAACGAACGAAAATCAAGATGCGTTAAATAATCTTTGGGTAAGCATTACCAGTTCTACATTTGGCACAACCTATGGTTACACCAACGAAAATGGCGAGGTTTGTGGATTTGTACCAAGCAACGAAACCCTAGAACTTAATGTTTATGGTTACGAATACTGTAGCGATACGCCATTGTATACCGAGACTATTGGCCCATTTAGTACGGATACTTCAATCTCGAT
>NZ_JAIUJS010000003.1 GCF_020166345.1 Winogradskyella vincentii
TCTTACCATTCCGAACAGAGTAGTTAAGCCCGTTAGCGCCGATGGTACTGCTTTCTGTGGGAGAGTAGGTCGCCGCCTTTCTTGAAGGCCCTTTGATGTTTTGCAAAGGGCCTTTTTTTTATGCCTTTTTTTTAATCGTACGATCCTGCTCTTAAAACCAATTTGGTTTGTTCTTCTGAATTAAATCTTATTTTTTAGATTGAAACATACTATTGATTATGGTGTTAATCCCCGAAAAAAGAAAAAAAATTGCCATAATGCAAATAATTAATGATACTATAAGTAATGGGATGAAAAGTGGTTTATCATCATTGCTAAATGAAATATGTAAAAGTGTTGGGCCTGCAAACATCAGTAATAAACAAATTATTAATCGTTTTATTCCTTTAGTCAATATTTCCTTGTCAGTTCTATTATTTTCTTCCATGATCAATACTTTTTCTAACACTTTTATATTTATTTAATAGAGATTCTGCTTCGTTTTGGGAGATCATTAGTTCCTTCATAATCATTTTGACACCTCTGTCAACTAATTTATCATTGCTAAGTTGCATATCTACCATTTTATTACCTCTTACTTTGCCTAGTCTTATCATTGCTGCCGTAGTTATCATATTTAAAATAAGTTTTTGAGCTGTTCCAGCTTTCATTCTAGAACTTCCAGTAAGAAATTCTGGTCCTACAATAACCTCGATAGGATATTTGGCAACTTTAGAGAGTGGGCTACCAACATTACATGTAATACATCCAGTAGCTATATTATTATTATTACAATCGTTTAGTGCATGTACAACATATGGGGTAGTTCCTGAAGCCGCAATTCCTACTACAATATCATTTGCATTAATATTATAATCATTTAAATCCTTCCATCCTTGTGTTTGAGAATCTTCTGCAAATTCAACAGCCTTTCGAATGGCAGAATCTCCACCTGCTATTAATCCTATTACAAGTCCATGAGGAACTCCAAATGTTGGCGGGCATTCTGAGGCGTCTAAAATTCCTAATCGCCCACTAGTCCCAGCTCCTAAATAGAATAAGCGTCCACCTCTTTCTAACTTATTTATAACTTGTGTTATTAAGATCTCCACAGATGGTAGTACTTTTTCAACTGCAAGTGGAACAGATTTATCCTCGTTATTCATGTTTGTAATAATCTCATTTACAGTCATTTGTTCGAGATTATTGTAATAAGAATCTTGTTCTGTTGTTTTAGTAAAATCCATGTAATAAAGGTAATGAATTTTAGCAATGATGATTTAACTTCCTATTGGGTAACTTTTATAAAAAGTAATAATTATTTTTTATTGAACTGTGTAGACGAACTCATCAACCTCTGATAATCTAAAATAACCAAAAGGGAAATTATCTGGGTTTGATTGGTTTATGCAATTTCCTCGGACTGTGGCCGGTTGAGTCTCAAATGGGCCTCCATTTTCTTCTGTACCTTGCTGCAGTAAAATGAACATATATTCATAAAATCGCTCTGAAATACCATAGTTTCTGATGGTAACAATATCACCTGACTCTAAATCTTCCTCTGTGTAATAACCAAAAATTTGGTTTCCATCTGTGAAACGGTCTTCATAAACTTCTAAATTTGGCACTACTGAAATATCGCTTAAAAATTCAAAGAAATAAAAGTTTTCAATGCTAACTGGATCTGTGTAAAAAGCTTTAAGTTCTATATCTTCTCCTGAAAACCCACCATCATTTGTTTGCTCAACAAATTCAATAGGAACAACAGATTTGAAATTCTCTGTGGCAGTGTAAAGCTCATTATTATATAGCACATTAAGTGTGTAAACAGCATCTAGAACTGGAATAAAATTGTCGTTTCTATAAATGCCAGTATTGCCGTCTTCAATAAAATCAAAAGTATTATTGTTTAAATCGAAAACCTGTACTACGGCACCACTTGCAGGCGGGACATTTTCTTCAAAAAATGGAGCGGATAGAGAAAGTTTTATAGATTGCTCATTACCTTGAGTTCCTTTAAACCAATTAATAGAGGCCTCAATGACTAAGCGTGGTTCCGATTCGTTTAATTCAACATCAATTACATCTTCACAACTAAAAAAAGGACTTATAAATATTAGTAATAAAAAAATCTTTTTCATTATTTAGAAATTAAAATTGTATGATACTGAAGGTACAATTCCAAATAGAGATAGTCTGAGTGCTTCATTAACACCAGTCGTTCTATTTTCTCTGAATTGAATATTAACCGCGTTACGTCTATTATATATATTATAAATACCAAATACCCATTCTCCTTTGAATCTCTTTTGATTATTGGGATTTGGGTTATAATTTATTGAAAAATCCAAGCGATGGTATGCAGGTAATCGGCTTGAATTCCTAGCTTCAAATTTTGGAACAACAATTCCATTATATTCGTACTGCCCATTAGGAAATGTTACAGGTAAACCGGTTTGAAAAACAAAATTAGAATTTAGGCGCCACTTATCATTTAATTCATAGCTCGCTGTTAAGGAAATATCGTGTGTTTTATCATAAGGTGTATTGTACCATTCGCCATTATTAATTCCAGTTTCTATTGGTGTTCTACCAGGTGTTCTTTGTTCGGATTTAGAAAGAGTATAGGATAGCCAGCCCTTTAGTCTCCCTTCGTTTTTTCTTAGAAGTACTTCTAAACCATATGCTCTTGCTTCACCATTTAGAATTACTTGTTCAATAGCATTGTTTGCAATTAAGTTTGCCCCATCCGTATAATCTATTCGATTTTCAATAGTCTTGTAGAACGTTTCAACCTCTAATGAGAATTGATTATCCTTAAAGTTTCTAAAATATCCTATAGCTACCTGGTCTAATAATTGTGGCTTAATATACTTGCCACTAGGTGCCCAAACATCAAGTGGAGTAGGGGAATTAGTATTTGATAAAAGATGTAAATATTGAGACATTCTGTTATAACTTGCTTTAACAGATGAATTTTCGGTTAGTTGATAGGCCATTGCCATTCGCGGTTCAAAATTAGCAAATGACTCTATGACATCATTACGGTTATATGATTCTGTACCAATGGGCTCAGCTTTTTCATAAATCCCAAGTTCTTCATTAAAAATCACGGGATTATCATTTTCATAAATGTTTAATTCGTCTTGTCCAAGTCTGTGAAACGTACTTAAACGCGCTCCATAACTTAGTGAGAGTCTATTACTTAATTTATGTTCTGCATCAAGATAAACTGCATTTTCAAAAGCATATTTATCAATTAGTTTAAATGGATTTATACCTGAATCTGGTGTGTTCGGATTGATTTCACCAGGATTAAACTTGTAATAAATACTATTTAAACCATATTCTAGTTTGAATTTATTGGTTATATAATGCTTTAGGTCGTATTTAACATTGAAATTCCGTATGCCAGATTCCCATTCAAAGCCTACAAAGTTTAGATCTAAACCATAATAATAATCTGAATAGATTAATGATAAATTAGAAAAAAGTTTACTTGAAAATAGATGATTCCACCTAAAATTTAAAACTGAATTTCCATAAGTATTTTTAAAACTGTCTTGAATACTAAATACATCCCGTCCAAAATATCCTGAAAGGAATATACTATTGTTTTCATTTAATTTATAACTCAGTTTAGTGTTTAAATCATAAAAATAAGCTACGTTATCTAAGTCGAATAAGGGTAAAAATAAATGAACATAACTGCTTCTTCCGCCAAATAAAAATGAACCTTTTTCTTTTTTAAGTGGTCCTTCGGCTAATAGTCTACTAGAGACCAATCCGATTCCACCATTCATTTTAAACTGGTTACTATTTCCCTCTTTTTGATATATATCTAATACTGAGGATACTCTTCCTCCGTATTTTGCTGGTATCCCTCCTTTATAAAGTTTTAGATCTTTAATTGCATCTGGATTGAAAACTGAGAAAAAGCCGAATAAATGTGAAGAATTAAAAATAATGGCTTCATCTAACAAAATTAGATTCTGATCCGCCGCACCACCTCTTACATTGAATCCTGAAGATCCTTCACCTGCATTTGTAACACCAGGTAAGAGGGTTATAGATTTTATAACATCAACTTCCCCAAAAACTACAGGCATGTTTTTAATTGTAGAAATCGATAAGGCATTAACACTCATCTGAGGCTTTTTAATGTTTAATTTCTCAACGTTTTCTTTTATTACTATCTCATCTAAACTTTCGGCAGACTCAATTAATCTATAATTCTTGCTAATATTTTGATTTAAGTTTATTGTTTCGCTTATGGTTTCAAATCCTAAGTAACTTATTTGGATTTCATATGTGCCTTTAGGCAAGGTAATTGAATAGAATCCATACTCATTGGTCATTGTACCAGACTGAATTTCTGGAATTAGAATATTGACACCAATTAATGTTTCATTACTTGAAATGTCTGTAATAGTGCCACTTAAAGTATATTTTTCTTGTCCTAATATAGGCTGGCTAAATGACAGTAAAAGTAATATTAGACCAAGTAGTCTATTTCTCATGCAACAATTTTTGGCAAAAATAAAAAAGCTTCATTTTTAATGAAGCTCTTTTAACGTAAGTTTAATCTTATTTGAGTATTGAGTTTAATTTCTCGCTAGGTCGCATCGCCTTATCTGCTAGTGCTTCGTCAGGGTAATAATATCCATCTATATTGACAGGAACACCTTGACAATTTATAAGCTCTTCAACAATGTTAGACTCAAAGTTTAAGAGATCATTGTATAAAGATTTGAATTCAGATTTTAAATTCGCATCAGAATCTTGGTTTGCCAACGCTTCAGCCCAGTATAATGCCAAATAGAAGTGACTACCTCTGTTGTCTAATTCGTTGACTTTTCGAGATGGTCCTTTTTTATTCTCAAGTAATTTTTCTGTCGCATCATCAAGTGCTTCGCCTAAAACTCTTGCTTTTTCATTGTTATTAACATCAGCGAAGTGGTCTAACGAAACCGCTAGTGCTAAAAACTCACCTAGTGAGTCCCATCTCAAATGATTTTCAGTTACAAATTGTTGCACGTGCTTCGGTGCAGATCCTCCAGCTCCCGTTTCAAATAAGCCTCCACCATTCATTAAAGGAACTATTGAAAGCATCTTAGCACTAGTGCCCAATTCTAAAATTGGAAATAAATCAGTTAAGTAATCCCTCAATACATTTCCTGTAACAGATATTGTGTCCTCACCGTTTTTTACTCGTTCTAACGTAAAGTTTGTAGCTTCAATGGGTGATAATATTCTGATATCTAATTCTGAGGTATCATGGTCTGATAAATAATTATTTACCTTTTTAATTAACTCTGTATCATGTGCTCTGTTTTTATCTAACCAAAATACTGCCGGCGTATTGGTAGCTTTAGCTCTTGTTACAGCTAATTTTACCCAATCTTGTACAGGTGCATCTTTTACTTGGCACATTCTCCAAATATCTCCTGACTCAACATTGTGACTTGTTAGTACATTGCCATCCGAATCAACAACTTCGACCTTACCATTAGATTTAATTTCGAATGTTTTATCATGAGAACCATATTCTTCTGCCTTTTGAGCCATTAATCCAACGTTTGGAACGGTGCCCATTGTGGTTGGATCAAAAGCACCATGTTCCTTGCAAAAATCAATGGTTGCAATATATACACCAGAATAACTACTGTCCGGTATTATTGCTTTAGTATCTTGTTGTTGACCTTCAGCATTCCACATTTGACCTGACGTTCTTATCATAGCAGGCATTGACGCATCAATTATGACATCACTTGGTACATGAAGGTTGGTAATACCTTTATCAGAATTTACCATCGCCAAATCAGGTCCGTTGGCTAATGCTAGTTTAATATCGTTTTCAATTTCAATGCGTTTATCTGCAGGTAACTCTTCAACTTTTTCTAATAAATTCCCAAACCCATTATTTACATCAACACCTATACTTTCAAAAGTTGACCCATGCTTTTCGAACAATGTTTTAAAATAAGTTCTTACTGCATGACCAAAAATAATTGGGTCAGATACCTTCATCATAGTCGCTTTCATGTGAAGAGATAAAAGTACGTCCTTGTCTTTTGCATCATTGATTTCTCTTTCTAAGAATTCTAATAATGCTTTTTTATTCATTACAGTGGCATCGATTATTTCACCCTCTAGCAATATAATTGAGTTCTTTAAAATGGTTGTGTTGCCTTGAGTATCTGTATGAACAATATTTACAGCAGTTGACGTATCAATAGTTGCCGACTTTTCATTATGTGCAAAATCTCCATGTGACATAGTTGCAACATGTGTTTTTGAAGCAGAAGACCATTCACCCATACTATGTGGGTTCTTCTTCGCAAAATTCTTGACCGCTTTAGGTGCTCTTCTATCAGAGTTTCCTTCTCTTAATACTGGGTTAACGGCACTACCCTTAATTTTGTCGTAACGTTGTTTGATTTCCTTTTCTTTATCGTTTTCTGGTTCATCAGGATAATCAGGCAGATTATAACCTTTAGCTTGCAATTCTTCGATTGCATCTTTGAGCTGTGGAATAGAAGCACTAATGTTAGGTAGCTTAATAATATTTGCTTCAGGTTTTTTTGCGAGTTCACCTAGTTCAGTCAATGCATCAGATACTTTTTGATTGTCATTTAAATAATTTGGAAATACAGCTAAAATTCTTGACGCTAGTGAAATATCTTTTGTTTCTATTTCAATTCCCGAAGATTTGGTAAAATATTTTACAATTGGTAAAAATGAACGAGTTGCCAGTGCTGGTGCTTCATCCGTTTTTGTGTAAACAATCCTTGCTGATTTTGTCATAAGATTAGGTGAAATTTTTGATTTTATTTTAGCTCATTTTAAAGTTGGGCAAATATACAAAAATACCTCAGTTTTATTGGTGTAGGATTATTAACCAATAACATAAATTTTTGTAGAATTAATAAAAGGAAGGAGAAAAAATAATTATTTGTTATTAGGGATATTCTTAAAAACAAAAAGCCATATCACTACAGTAAACTGATCTGACATGGCTTTTCTTTGAAACAGTACTAACGTGACCTATTTAGCTTTCACTAACTCGGCTGACATGGTTTACACCACCATCCTTTTCAGTTCAAGTGTTTCCGTTTCAACGAAACGTTTCGCATCTTTCAAAATGTATTGACCTGATACTACTGCGTCTCATAAAATCGTTTTCCTTGATGTTTCTTTTTTCAACACCCACTTTCGTGCTTGCCAACGTCTAAAACATTGCTCTTCCTTTTCATGTTCACTTTCGATTCCATTACTTTTTCCAAGCTTTCCACTTAACTCCTGTAAACTGCAGAACATTCTACAACACTTAAGCTTCATGATTTGCTCATCCTTCTTGCCTACACAAGCGACTCACCAATCTCAAAAAACAATCTCATTAAATAAAGAACTTCTTTATCACAATTTAACACTTATTGAAATCACTTTCAAAACACAAACTAGGTTTGTTGTTAATTGTTTAGCTAAAGTATATTTCTATTGTGAAATTCCAAATATTTTAACGGTTTTTATATCAACATCTTATAAACCGAGATTATTAACAAATGTTAATAACGAAAAAAGCCTCCAATTTTGAAGGCTTTTTTATAAATGATTTTTGAAGTTTTATCTTCTAACTTCTTTGATTCTTGCTTTTTTACCAGTAAGACCTCTAAAGTAGAATATTCTCGCTCTTCGTACTTTACCTCGCTTATTCACTTCTATTTTCTGTAACGCTGGTAAATTAACTGGGAAGATACGCTCTACACCAATTGTCCCTGACATTTTACGAATTGTAAATGTCTCTGAAGTACCAGAACCTTTTCGTTGTAAAACAACACCTTTAAAGAACTGAGTACGTGTTTTGTTTCCTTCCTTAATTTCGTAGTATACTGTAATAGTATCACCAGCACTAAATTCTGGTAAATCTTTTTTTGTTACAAACTCGTCTTGTACAAATTTTACTAAAGAATTCATTTTCTTTTTTTTAATAGTTCTTTTAAATCAACATTCACGATTTTCGCCAGAGGTTAATCTAAAATTGGGTGCAAAGATAATTAAAAAGTTAGAAGTGAAAAGTGAAATGTAAAAAGATTTTGTGGCTTAAATAAACAAATCTAATTCTGTTGCTCATTGTCCTTAATAAGATCAGGTCTCCTTTCTTTTGTTCTTTGGAATGCTTGTTCTTCTCGCCATTTTTCTATTTTAGGAAAATTACCACTAAACAATACTTCAGGCACTTTCATACCTTTATATTCTCTAGGTCGCGTATATATTGGTGGTGCCAATAAGTTATCCTGAAAAGAATCAGTGAGGGCAGAGGTTTCATTGCCTAAAACTCCAGGAATAAGTCTTATTATCGCATCGCATAACACAGCGGCTCCAAGTTCTCCGCCGGACAGTACATAGTCACCAATTGAAATTTCTCTAGTGATAAAAGTATCCCTAACTCTTTGATCCACTCCTTTGTAATGACCACAAAGGATTATAATATTCTTTTTTAATGAAATTTGGTTTGCAATACTTTGACTTAGTCTTTCACCATCTGGTGTCATATAGATTATCTCATCATAGCCCCTCTGCTCTTTAAGTGCCGTGATGCATTTGTCTATAGGTTCTATCATCATAACCATACCTGCGCCACCTCCAAATTGATAATCATCAACAGATTTGTAATTATCTGTGGTATAATCCCTCAAATTGTGAAAATGAACCTCAACTAATTTGGCATCAATTGCACGCTTTAGTATTGAAGCTTCAAATGGACTTTTTAATAATTCAGGTAAAACTGTTATAATATCTATGCGCATAGTGCAAAGATGCAACTTATAAGGTTGAAAGAAAAACCCAAAAATTATTAATTTATGGATTAAAGACTTGCTATATAAAAATTAAGCCTTGTTTTTGTTTATTTCGTCTTGAAGTTGACGTCTAACTTTTTGTTCTCTTTCTAAAGCAATTCTTCTATGTTCTTCAAATTCAGCTTCCACTTCTTCAAGCTTTAATTTAGCAGCTCTTGTTAACGAATTACTTCCTTTGAATTTAAGAATGAAAAATATTAATAACGCAAATAGTGCAGCAACTATACTCCACATTAAAACATTATAGTTGGTTTTGCCTAACTGCATACCAAATAATGCCATACTGTTTTTTTCTGCTTCTGTTTCGCCTAATGTTGTTTGAGTATTTTGTAGCTGGCTCTTAAGACTTTCTATTTCCTGTTTTTGATTTTCAACAGTTTCCTCTGAAGTATTCAATTTGGCATAAGTGGTTTTGAGTGAATCTAATACATGTGCCTTAAGAGCAAGTAAAGATGTATACTTAACAGCCTCATACTTTTGACCATTTACACCTTTGAAATTTCCAGATTTTTTAAATATATATTCAAATTGACTGTCAATTGTACCACTGTTTAAAGATAGTTGCTCTTCTTGAGGTTGTGCTGTATTTGTTTGAGCGTAAATATTTTGGAAACTAAATGTAACAATCAGTAAAACAGCGACTTTGGTTAAGAATCTCATCTTAATGTATTTTGGTTTTGTTAGGTTTAATTATGTGCCAATATAGTAATTTTAATAGCATTTAATGAATATATTAAAAACAAAAATTCAACTATATTTTCAACTTTCGTTATATACGATACAATTATAAAATATGGATGTTTTGCAAAAAAAATGGCCTTACAAAGTAAGACCATTTTAAATTTTATCGTTATCCTAGTAATAAGCGTAGCGTCTTACTTTTGAAATATATTTTGCTAATCTAATAACTTGATGACTGTATCCGTATTCATTATCGTACCATACGTAAAGTATAATATTAGTTCCATCTTTTCTAACGATAGAGGCTTTACTATCATATATTGATGGTGCTGAGCTCCCTACAATATCAGTTGATACCAATTCATCGCTCATTTCATATTTAATCTGCTCTACCAAATCACCTTCAAGAGCATATTTTTTCATAATTGTGTTTAAACTTTCCAACGAAGTTTTCTTATCCAACTGTAAATTTAAAATTGCTAGAGAACCGTTTGGTACAGGAACTCTTATGGCATTAGATGTTAATTTGCCATCTAAAGATGGTAACGCTTTACTGACAGCTTGGCCTGCACCAGTCTCCGTAATAACCATGTTTAAACCAGCAGCTCTTCCTCTTCTATATTTTTTATGAAAATTGTCTACCAGATTTTGATCGTTAGTGTAAGCATGAATAGTCTCCAAATGCCCTGACTTAATTCCGAACGAGTCTTCAATTGCTTTTAGAACTGGTGTAATGGCATTGGTAGTACATGAAGCGGCCGAATAGATTTTAACTTTATCAGGATCGTGTTCTTTGTGGTTTACACCATGAACGATATTTGGAATACCTTTACCAGGTGCAGTTAGTAGCACTTTGTCTATACCCTTTGCTTTTAAGTGTCTGCCAAGTGCTTTTTTGTCTCTGAAAGCACCTGTATTATCTATAACAAGCGCATTTTTAATGCCGTATTTTGTATAATCTATTTCTATTGGTGCGTTTGCAGAAATAATATTTACGGTCGTACCATTGATGATTAGAGCATTATTATCAATATCAGTTGTTACTATACCAGAAAAGTCACCGTGTACAGAATCATTTCTTAGTAATGATGCTCTTTTTTCTAAAACAGTTTGAGTTATTTCACCGCGAGTAACAATTGCTCTTAATCGTAATTGACTACCAGATCCGGTTCTTGTCATTAATTCTCTTGCAACTAATCGTCCAATTCTTCCAAAACCATATAGAACAACATCTTTTGGTTCAATTGCATTGTTATTTTTTGATTCCTTGAGTTTTGCAGAAACAAAAGCGGTTGCATTGCCATACTTTTGATCTTCCATGTGATACTCGTATGTAAGTTTACCAATATCTAGTTTTGCTGGAGGAATATTTAATTTACTAATAGCCTGAGCT
Organism: Winogradskyella vincentii; assembly: GCF_020166345.1. GTDB lineage: Bacteria > Bacteroidota > Bacteroidia > Flavobacteriales > Flavobacteriaceae > Winogradskyella > Winogradskyella vincentii. Next base: position 10,915 of record NZ_JAIUJS010000003.1, read on the forward strand.
ATCTCAACAGAATCAAAAATAGAAATTGGTTTTTGTACAAATTCACCAGCATATTCATGCAGGTTAAGAATCTCGCTAACATTTTTGTCTATAAGCTGATTTCTGAAAAGAACAATTTCTATGGATTTGTCGTACCATAAATCTGTAATGATTTTAATAAATTCTACCGTTGCTCTGCGACGATCTGCTTGAAAGGCCAACTCTTTTTCGTAAGTGTCGTTAAAACCCATTTTGTTTTGGTTTAGTGATTTAGATTTCGCGGCAAAAATACATATTTCAAACGTTTTCGTAACACATTTTGTCGAAAATAAAAACCCTTTAAAGAATTGCTCTTTAAAGGGTGATTTTAGTAATAAATTATGAATTTATCTGAAATTATATACCGTTTTCTCTCCTTCGTTATTAATAACTTCAATTTGAAGAGGTTCATTATATCCTCTGGTTTTCAATGCATTTTGGACATCATCAACCGAGTATAGTTTTTTACCATTGATTTTTGTCACGATACTACCTTCCTCAACACCATTTTTATTCCAATAATCTTTGTAGTTATCCTCATAAAATTCTGAAATCTTCACACCGTAATCAATATTATAGCGTTTAAGGTCTTCTTCTGATGCATTTTTTACATAACCAATTGTCTGTAATAATGTAATTGAAGGCTTCAATAAAGTAACCGGTAAAATTTCTTCGCCTCCATCTCTTATAAGTGTAACGTTTACTATGTCATTAGGACTTTTAGTTTTAAGATAGCCAGTTAAATCAGAGAACTTATTAATTTCAACATTGTCTACCTTTCTTATTATATCTCCTGATTGAATACCAGCTTTTTCAGCACCTGTTTCCTCTTGTACCTCACTAACATAAAACCCTTCAGTCATATCAACTCCTAATTGTTCTGCTGCTTTACTGTTTAATGCACCGCCAACAACACCTAGAATTCCATTTTGTACGTTTCCGTACTCCATAATATCATTAACAATTTTTCTAGCAATATTACTAGGTACGGCAAATGAATAGCCAATATAAGAGCCTGTTCTTGATGATATAGCGGTATTAATACCAATTAAATCACCATTTGTGTTTACTAATGCTCCTCCAGAATTACCTGGATTTACTGCGGCATCAGTTTGGATAAACGATTGTACGTTTTGTCCTGTTAGATCTCTGGACTTGGCACTAATAATTCCTGCTGTTACAGTTGAGTTAAGGTTAAATGGATTACCAACAGCCAAAACCCATTCTCCTATTTTTGCATTATCAGAATCACCGAATGCAAGGAATGGCAATTCTTCTTCAGTCTCAATCTTTATTAGCGCAATGTCAGTAGCTTCGTCAGAACCTACAAGTTCTGCAGTATATACTTTGTTATTATTTAGCGTAATACTAATGTCGTTAGCATTTTTAATCACATGATAATTTGTAACAATGTATCCTGAAGGTGATATGATTACTCCACTACCAGTTCCTACTTGAGCTCTTTCGCTATTTCTACCTGAGAATAAATCGTACATAGTCATAGGAGCGGAAACAATTGCAGTATTTTTAACATGTACCACTGCATCAAGAGATTTTTCGGCTGCTTCAACAAAACTTGGAGCAACCATACTTGCGACGTTTGTGGTGTTTGTATTTGTTGGTATGTAAATTGGAATTTCAGGTGATTCATTCACCACAACAGGTTTTATGTCATCTTCAATTAAAAGTTTATATCCACCAAGGGTTAATAGGCCACCTAAAACCGAAACACATACTAATGTTGCTATCTTCTTCATAATTTTTCAGATTAAAGTTTAACTATTCAACGATTAAAAATATTGATTTATTGAAATTCAAAATTAATTTTAACTACTATTTAACGTCATTTTTAAAGCTCAATCATCAAGACAGATTACTTCCTTTAATTCTTATATTTGCATGGTATATGACAACTACTTTTTACAAATATCAAGGCACGGGAAATGATTTTATTATCATTGATAACCGGCAAAATAAAGTTGACAAAAATAATACCAAACGGATTAAAGAATTTTGCGACCGACGTTTTGGCATTGGAGCTGATGGGTTTATTTTGTTAGAGAATGACGAAATTTCAGATTTTAAGATGGTATATTTCAATGCAGATGGCAATGAAAGTAGTATGTGTGGAAACGGTGGGAGATGTATAACTGCATTTGCTAAGTTTTTAGGCATTATTGATAATGAGACTGCATTTAATGCAATTGATGGGATACATCATGCCAAAATAAAAGATGATATTGTTCACCTTCAAATGAGGAAAGTTGAAGATGTTGAACTTCATCCAAATCATGTGTTTTTAAATACAGGTTCTCCACATCATGTTGAAGTTGTTAGAAATTTAAAAGACTATGACGTAAAACAAAATGGTGCAAAAATCAGATATGGTGAACCCTACTATACACCTGGCAGTAATGTTAATTTTGTAGAGCAAATAACAAATAATACGTTTTCTGTTAGAACTTATGAGAGAGGTGTTGAAGATGAAACTTTATCGTGTGGTACTGGTGTAACTGCAGTTGCCTTGGCTATGTATTCAAAAAAGCTTGCTAATGAAAATCAGCTTACTTTAAAAACACCAGGTGGTGACCTTAAAGTTAGTTTTCAATCAAATGCAAACGGTTACGATGATATTTGGCTTATAGGTCCGGCCAAGCAAGTATTTAAAGGAGAGTTAGTATGGTAAGTCTTAAAGGAAATAATATTTATTTAAGAGCTTTAGAACCAGAAGATTTGGAATTTGTTTATAGTATAGAAAACAATACAAGTTTCTGGGAATTAAGTGATACTAAGCAACCATATTCCCGTTACATTATAAAAGAATATCTACAAAATGCTAAACAAGATATTTTTGAAGCAAAACAACTTCGGTTGGCAATTTGCGAAAATTCAACCAATGAACTTCTAGGTTTAATTGATTTGTATGATTTTAATCCAATTCATAATAGAGCAGGATTGGGGATATTAATTAAGGACGAGTCTAATAGAGGTAAAGGTGTTGGTAAAGAGTCATTAAATTTGCTTATGAATTATTGTTTTAAAGCGTTGCATTTAAAGCAGGTTTATGCAAATATTTCAGAGAATAATTTGGCTAGTTTAAAATTATTTGAAACTAATGGTTTTGAAATTATTGGATTGAAGAAAGATTGGCGGTTTGATGGGGTGATATACACGAACGAATACATTTTACAACGAATAAATAATTAATTCATGTACATAAAGAAAATTCTTTGGGCAATTGCTTTAATAGGACTTTTTATATTCGGCATTATAGCGTATTATGTTTACGGAGCCATGTTTGAGCCAAATACAGCATTTAATAATGATGTAGCATATATATACATACCAACAGATGCTAACTATAATGACGTAAGATTACAGCTTGAACCTATTCTTAAGGATATAAATAGTTTTGATGCCCTTGCAAAACAAAAAAAATATACTTCAAATATTAAGTCTGGTAAATTTGCTATTAAAAATGGAATGAATAATAATGACATAATCAATTCCATTCGTATTGGTAAGGGTTTAGAAGTTGTCGCCTCATTTAATAATCAAAATAGCCTAGAGGCTTTAGCTGGAAGAATAAGTACTCAAATTGAAGCTGATAGTGCTTCATTACTTATGTCCATGAAAGATGAAACGTTTTTAGAGGTAAATGGATTCACTTTAGAAAATGCATTAGGAATGTATATGCCCAATAGTTATAAATTTTATTGGAATACTTCTGCTGATCAGTTTAGGGATAAAATGCTTTCTGAGTATAAGCGTTTTTGGAATGACTCTAAAATAGCAAAAGCAAAGGCTTTAAATTTATCACCTAATGATGTAATTACCCTTGCATCTATTGTGCATGAAGAATCTAAGAAAAAAGATGAACAACCAAGAGTTGCAGGTGTTTACTTAAATAGATTAAGAATAGGGATGCCCTTGCAAGCTGACCCTACACTAAAATTTGCTGCTTACAAACTGCCTAAATATAAGAATACAGTTATTAGAAGGGTATTAAATGTGCATAAGGAAATAGATTCACCATATAATACGTATAAGAATCGTGGTTTACCTCCTGGATTAATTGCAATGCCAGATTTATCTGCTGTTAATGCTGTGCTTAATGCTGAAAAGCATAGCTATCTTTATTTTGCGGCTGATGCGAAAAAGCTTGGTTATCATAAGTTTGCCAAGACGCTTGCGCAGCATAATAACAATGCCAGAGAATATCAAAGATACTTGTCATCTCAAGGTATTAACAAGTAATATGTTTAAACTCAATGTAATTCTAGTTTATCTTTTAACCTGTTTTACGTTTTGCAGTTATTCTCAGTCAGATAATGCCAATTTCTTAAAGCCTAGTGATTCACTTAATATTTCTAGAAGAAATTCAGTGATAATAACAGAAGCATCATTGGCGTCAATATCATTGATAGGTCTAAACGAATTGTGGTATGCTGATTACCCAAGATCTAATTTCAAAACAGTTAATGACAGTGAAGATTGGTTGCAGATGGATAAACTTGGCCATTTTTATTCTTCATATCAATTGGGTAGGTTGGGTGCAAATACCTTGAATTGGGCAGGAGTTAGTAATAATGATCAGTTAATTTATGGATCAACTCTTGGATTGGGTTTTTTAACTGCTGTTGAAATAATGGACGGTTTCTCTGATGAATGGGGATTTTCATGGTCTGATATGGCAGCAAATGTTGTAGGAACAGGGCTTTATGTAGGTCAGGAATTATTATGGAAGGATCAAAGAATTGTATTGAAATATTCATTCCATACTACCAATTATGCTAATCAAAGACCTGATGTTTTGGGCGATGGTATTTTTGAGGAAGTTTTAAAAGATTATAATGGACAGACCTATTGGTTAAGTGCGAATATCAATTCATTTTTAAAGACTGAAAAAATCCCAAATTGGCTCAATTTAGCATTTGGTTATGGTGCCGATGGTATGCTGACTGGAGATCCAATGGATCCATTATTTTCAAATCAAAATAGAGTTAGGCAGTATTACCTCAGTTTAGATATTGATTTAACTAGAATTAAAACAAATTCTCACCTCCTAAATACCATATTTGACGTTTTAAACATAATTAAGATACCTTTTCCAACAATAGAGCTTAATAGTGAAGGTCGTTTAAAGTTCCATTATATCTACTTTTAATGAACGTTAACAAACCTTAACACGTTGATTTTCAGAAAATAAAAAAAAGTCGTAAATTTGCAGCCGATTTAGTAAAAAGAATTGGGGAATAAATTTTACTAAGAAATTAGCTTATATGGTTAAGAATAAAGTTAAAAGTATTGTTTTACCATTTTCAATCTGTTTTGTAATAGCATTAGCTTTATACCCAGATTCTAAATTAAATCCTGATAAGTACTCTACTAAGGGATTAGAACTAGACTATAATATAAAAGAAGATATAGCTATGAATTCTCATTTTAATGATATTGAGAATGAGCAAACTATCTTTACACCATTTCTAGGAAAATCATTTGAAGGATTTAAAGAAGCCATAGCCTTTAAAGAGTCTAGGGGAGATTACTTCACGGTAAACACACTTGGATACTTAGGTAAATATCAGTTTGGTTCTGAAACTCTTAAGACCATTGGTATTTATAGGCCAAATAGCTTTTTGCACAACCCAGAACTTCAAGAAAAGGCTTTTGTTGCAAATGCAGAACGTAATAAGTGGATTCTAAGAAAAGACATTAAACGTTTTGAAGGTAAGCAAATTGCTGGAGTTGAAATCACAGAATCTGGTATTTTGGCTGCAGCACATTTAGCGGGTCCAGGCAGTGTTAAAAAGTTTTTAAGAAGCTATGGTGGACATAATTTTTCTGATGCCTACGGTTCTACCGTTAAGCATTATATGAAAAAGTTTTCTGGTTACGATACTTCAGTATTGAAACCAAACAAAAAGGCAAAGGCAAGAATTTAATCTAATCCTTTTTAAGTATAAAAATAGCAGGCCTTTTATGAAGGTCTTCTTTTTTGTTTTTCCATTCCTTAGCAGACATTGTTCTAATGTATTCAGTCGGTAATGTGATATCACAAGCAACACAGACCTTGGTGTTTGGTTGCAAAATGGCAATCATATCATCTAACAACTTATTGTTGCGGTAAGGTGTTTCAATGAAAATCTGAGTTTGGTTCTGTTCAGAAGAAATACGCTCAAGGGATTTTAGTTTTGACTTACGTTCTGCTTTATCGATTGGTAAGTATCCATTAAAAGCAAAATTTTGACCATTCATACCGGAAGCCATTAATGCCAAAGTTATGGAAGATGGTCCCACCAAAGGTACAACCCTAATATTCATCTGATGAGCGAGTCTAACTATATCCGCTCCTGGGTCGGCAATTGCAGGACATCCTGCCTCAGAGAGAAGGCCTACCGATATCCCTGTAAGACAGGGGTTTAAAAATGTGTTTCTTTCTTCAATACTTGTGTATTTATTCAACACTTTTATTTTAAGAGAAGGTTGTGATTTACTTGGTGTTACACGTTTTATGAATCTACGAGCTGTTTTTTCATTCTCTACTATGTAATTGTCAATATCTTCAATTGTTTTTTTAATAGAAATAGGTAATACTTCCAATGGTGGATTATCTCCTAATCGAGTGGGTATAAGATATAATTTACCGTAGGTGTCCATTTATTCGAGTATAAGTTTTTGAACAAATTCATTTCCTGTTTCTGTACTACACTTTATTAAATAAAGACCTGCACTTAAAGTTGAAACGTTAAGATCAAATACGGTTTCAGAGGTGCGTAATTCATTTAATATTTTCTTTCCCTGAACATCGAAAATCTCGATGTAAGTGTTTTCATTGCTATTAATTCTTGAGAAATCTATTTGTACTAGATTGGTTGCTGGGTTTGGATAAATAGTCATTTCTGAAAAACTAGATTCATCAACACTCAAGGAGGTATCGATAAGTTTATAGATGTTGCCAGAAGAAATATCAGAGATATAAAGTTCACCATTTATATCCTCGCCAAAAGCTACCCAATTTCCAGGAAAATCAACAAGTGTCATATCCCAGTTTGCTCCATTTTCAACCAAGTAACCAATTTCGCCACTACAATAGTCTGCAAAAAAGTAAAGTCCATTGAAATTTGCATACATATTTCCTCGATATCTATAACCTCCGGTTATAGAGCATTTAAATTGTCCGCTGTTGTGGTTGTAATCTGCAACTGGAAAGGTCAATGTAGATGGAGCAGGGCATCCACTAGTGTTGTATGTTGCGTTAGCTTCATAGCATCGCCAACCATAATTTAGACCAGCCTCAGTTGAGGTCGCTCTATTAATCTCTTCATATGCATTTTGGCCTACATCTGCAATCCAGATATCACCATTTAATTGATCAAACGAAAACTTCCAGGGATTCCTTAAGCCATAAGCCCAAATTTCTTCGCTACTAGTAGCGCTTTCATGAAAAGGATTGTCACTAGGAATTGCATAATTATTTCCGTTTTCAGTATTGTCTATGTCAATTCTGAGAATTTTCCCTAATAAGTTGGTTAGATTTTGAGAGTTGTTTTGTGGGTCACCACCGGAACCGCCATCTCCAGATGAAATATATAAATATCCATCTTGTCCAAATGCCATGTCACCACCATTATGATTAGAAAAAGGTTGAGAATAAGTTAGAATAATTAACTCCGAAGAAGCATCTGCAACTAAAGGATTTGTGCCACTTCTGTTATATCTAGAGATTACTGTATTTCCTGAGTTATTAATGTAATTAAGGTAAAAATAGCCATTACTTGCATAACTAGGGTGAAAAGCTAAACCCAAAAGACCTCTTTCATTCCCGAAGTTTATGACTTTAGAGTCAATATTTAAAAAAGGGGTTGCTTCGACAGAACCGTCGGAATTAACAACTCTAATATAACCATCTTGTTCAACAACATATAATTTGTCATCGCCTGCGTGTTTAATATTTACAGGTCTATCGAAGTTTTGAGCAAAGAGTTGTATATCTAATTCTTGAGCTGTCAGTGAAAAGCTAAAAAGTAGGCAAATTGTAGAGGCTAAAATTTTCATTATAACTAATTAGTGGATTAAGACTAAATTACAAAAAAGTAAATTATTTAAATAAAGGGTTAAAATAGCGATTATATACCTTCTACTATTAAGTCTGCTGTCTCATTGATTAAATCAAAAACATACTCAAAATCACTAATATCTCCGTAATAAGGGTCTGGCACATTTTTATCAAACCTAGATTTATTGGCTGCAAGAAATAATTTTACTTTTTTTGAATCGTTTTCATTACGAGATAGCCTTAAAATATCAGCGTAGTTAGATTCATCCATTGCATAGATGTAATCAAATTCATCAAAATCTTTAACCGTAAATGCCCTAGCACGTTGAGTACTAATGTCAATTCCAGCATTTAAAGCCACTTTTATAGACCTTCTATCTGGCTGACTACCTATATGATATGAAGCAGTACCAGCAGAATCCACATAATATTCTTGGATGTTTAACTTAGATTCTAGTATGCCATGAGCTAATGGTGATCGACAGATATTGCCTAAGCACACCATTAAAATCCTTGTCATTTTATTATGAAATTAAAGTGATAATTTTTTAGCAAGATCCTCAACATACTTTCTAAACTGCTTATCTGTTGAAGATAAATTATCTACTGTTTTACATGCATGCAATACAGTGGCATGATCTCTTTGACCAATCTGAGAACCTATACTTGCCAATGATGCCTTAGTATATTTCTTAGCGAAGAACATAGCAAGTTGACGCGCTTGTACAATATGACGCTTACGAGTTTTAGATTGTAAAGTGTTTACGTCCATCTGGAAATAATCTGAAACAACTTTTTGTATATAATCTATTGAAACCTCACGTTTTGTATTCTTAACAAATTTCTCAACTATATCTTTTGCAAGATTAATTGTGATTTCTTTTTTATTGAATGAAGATTGCGCAATTAAAGAGATAATAGCACCTTCTAATTCTCTTACATTAGACTTAATATGCTTTGCCACATATTCTACAATTTCATCTGGCATCTCCACACCATCTCTATACAACTTGTTTTTTAAGATAGAAACTCTTGTTTCGAAATCTGGAGATTGCAATTCAGCAGAAAGTCCCCATTTAAAGCGAGACAGCAGTCTTTGTTCAATATCCTGCATATCAACAGGTGCCTTGTCACTAGTTAAGACTACTTGCTTTCCATTTTGATGTAAATGGTTGAATATATGGAAGAAAACGTCCTGTGTGCCTGTCTTACCAGATAAGAACTGTACATCGTCAATTATTAAAACATCAATAATTTGATAAAAATGAATAAAATCATTTCTATTGTTCTTTTTAACAGAATCGATATACTGTTGCGTAAATTTTTCAGCAGAAATGTATAGAACTGTTTTTTCTGGGTATTTATCTTTAATGTCAACACCAATAGCATGTGCAAGATGGGTCTTTCCTAATCCAACACCGCCAAAAATCAATAATGGATTAAATGACGTACCACCAGGTTTATTAGCTACAGCAATACCAGCATTTCTGGCTAACCTATTAGAATCCCCTTCTAAAAAATTCTCAAAATTATAACTAGGATTAAGTTGAGACTCAATCTTTACATTTCTAATTCCAGGAATAATAAATGGGTTTTTTAACTCAGGACTTTTATTGTCAAAAGGAACATCTACATCTTGAGACTTAACTGCAGTTCTGTTTGAACTTGGAATTTTTTCCGTAAAAGGTTGCTTGTTACCATAGGTGTTTTCCATTTTGATAACATATACCAGTTTTGCATCTTCACCCAACTCTTTTGTAAGAGCTACTTTTAAGATTTTAACGTAGTGCTCTTCTAGCCACTCATAGAAAAATTTACTTGGTACTTGAATGCTTAATGCATTCCCAGATAGTTTAACCGCTTTAATGGGCTCAAACCAAGTTTTGTAAGCTTGAGGTTGAATATTATCTTTAATAAAATCAAGACAGTTATCCCATACAGATTGAGCGGTTATCTCCATGCTTTGAGTTAAATTATTTCGTTGTTAGTTAGATTAGCAAAAAAAAAGAGAATTAGGTTTCTCTCGTTAATTATATAGCGACAAATATGTGAACAAAATTCTTAAAAAAAAAATGAAATTTAATTGAATTTTAAGATTTTTTTTCTCATGTTTAATTCCACTGGAAAGTACAAATTTTTTATCAAAAAAACGCACGATTATGAATTTTAATGAAACTGAAATAAGAGTGCGATATGGTGAGACAGACCAGATGGGTGTTGTGTACCATGCAAATTACGCTGTATATTTTGAGGTAGGCAGAACGGAATGGCTTAGGCAGTTTGGCCTTAGCTACAGTAGGATGGAGGCTGAAGGCATTATGCTACCGGTAATTTCATTAAATATAAACTACAAAAATTCAGCACGTTATGACGATGTGCTTAAAGTAAAAACTACACTAAAAAAGTTGCCAACAGCATCGATAGAATTCGAATATGAATTAGTCAATCAGAAGGGTGATTTACTGGCTACAGGACAGACAACTTTAGCTTTTATTGACATGGAACGAAACAGGCCAACGCGTTGCCCAAAATATCTTTTAGATAAACTGCAAAAAAAATCGTTATAATTCACGGATTTCTACGCCATAAAAATTTTGAAATAGCTCAAATATTTTCAAACTGTTACTTTTTCTGACAGATATTTCCAACAAACAATTAATTTCTAATATCTGATTTGAAATTTCAACTTGATTTTCTTTTAGTATTCGCAATACTTTACTCAGGTTTTTATATTCAAATTTTAGACTAAAATTGTGGTTAATTGTTTTTTCTATAATAATTGCTTCCTTTAATGCTAATTGAGCGCTAGTTCTGTATGCATTAATCAATCCGCTAACACCTAGTTTCACACCGCCATAATATCTAATAACAATCACCAATATATTTGTGACTTCAAAGGATTGTATTTGACCATATATTGGCATTCCGGCCGAATTGTTTGGTTCGCCATCATCATTGGCTCTATAAATAACTTTGTCCGTACCTAATTGATAGGCATAGCACCAATGCCTAGCTGAATGATGTTCTTTCTTTGCACTTTCAAGACATTTCTTAATATCAGACTCACTGTTTACTGGATAGGCATAACCGTAAAACTTACTGTTTTTGTCTTTAAATAATTCACCGATGGATTTATTTGATATAGTTCTATAAGTGTCTTTTGTCTCCATTATTTCAATGTTACAATTATTATAGAAACTATGGCTATTATTATCCCTGTCCAGTTTTTAAGAGATATCTTTTCTTTAAATAAGATCAGGCCAATTAAGGTTGAAAATGCAACTATGGCAACATTGTTAATTGTAAAAACCGTTGAGGTTTCGTAACCATCTACTCGTAATGCTTTCAAAAGATAATATATTGATGCATAATTTATTGTACCTAAAGCTACTCCAAAAGGGATACTTTTAATCTTAAATCGATTCGTCGTACGTGCTGATTTGTATATGAGAACAAATAGACCAACGCAAAAGGCAATACCAAAAATAGTAGCAGAAAATAAGGGGATTTTATCGTCTGGAGCAAAATAGTTAACTAAGGTGTCAATAGTGCCGGAGCCAATAAAGAGTAAAATTGGCAGGTATATTGATTGCGTCAACACTACATTGTCCCTTTCCTTAATTGAGGTTAGATATACTGCAATTAATGCCAGAATAATTCCGAAAATCTTTATAAACCTTACGCTTTCATTAAATACGATTATGCCAAATATTATTGGGATTATTACGCTCATTTTACTAGCTACAGAAGCTACTGACAATCCGTTTTTCTGAGCGGTTAAAGCCATAACATTAAAAATGGCTATAAATAAAAAACCCAGAAAGATTGCCCCGTAAAACCAAGTTGAATTAGCTATTGCTATTGGGTCAATTTCTGCTTCATATAAATATGACCCAAGAATGCAAGCCGTAAAGTAATTTACCACTATAGCTTGTAGTGTATTTACGTTATATTTCTTAAATGACTTAAAGAGAATGAAGATTCCAGTTGAGGATAATATGCTAAGGAGTAAATAGATCAAAAGAGCTCTTTTTTAACTTCAAATAGATTTACGATATCTTCTGTGTTTTCATCAATATTCCAAATATGAAATCCCATAGCTTCGGCAGTATCAGTGTTTTCTTTAGTGTCATCAATAAACAAGCACTCATTTGGTTTTAAATAGTTCTTTTTCAAAACATACTCAAAAATTTCTCTATCTGGTTTTCTTAATTCAATTTCATGTGAAAGGTAAAACTCATTGAAACAGTCTTTGAAATCATGAAAAAAATCTAAATGTTGTTCAATGTGATTAATATGTAATTCATTGGTGTTGCTTAACAATATTAGGTTGTAATTACTATGAGATGATAGTTTATTTACAAAGTCAAATCTTTGTTTTGGGAAATCGTTTAAAATATAATTCCAGGCATCTATAATATCCTCCTTATTTAAAAACGGAAACTTTGAAAGATAGAAATTGATGAACTGAGGAGTGCTAATTTTACCTGTTTCATAATTAATATTGGTTTGGAGCATATCGTTTTCAAATGATTCAACTTTAAATAAATTCAGTGCATTTTTCATTGCACCTTCTTTATCTAAATTGATAAATACATCACCAAAATCAAATATTAAAGTGTTAATCATTAATGATAATTTTTAAGGTGTCATCTAATATTTTTGATTCTGAAATTTGCTTTCCCTTAATATCCGGAGCATTTATACCGTTACCAAAATTCTTATTACCTATAAACATCCTTGCTTCATCCCATAAATTCTCATTTATAAAAGCTTGTATGGTTTTTGTCCCACCTTCAATAATGACTGAGTTAATCTGTTGTTTATAAAGATTATCACATATTTGACACGCAATCGGTTCTTCAAAATTTATTTCTAAACCAGTTAGATTGATAGTTTTAGCTTCAGAATTGAAAATTGAATATTTATCGCCTAGGCTTTTACTTTTGTCGGTAACTATTCTAATAGGGTTATGACCTGTCCAATCCCTTACTGTTAAGCTTGGATTATCTTCTATTACTGTATTAGTTCCTACCAAAATAGCCTGTTCTTCGGCGCGCCATTTATGAACTAGTTGTCTTGAGTATTTATTGGTAATCCAAATAGGTTTTTTTTCATCCTTTTTTATAGGAGCAACAAATCCATCGGTCGTTTGTGCCCATTTTAAAATAATGTAAGGGCGTTTTTTATTGTGAAAAGTAAAAAATCTTTTATGGTGATTTTTGCATTCCTTTTCAAGTATGCCAACAATTACATTACATCCAGCGGCTTTTAATTTTGATATTCCACTTCCTGATACTTCAGGATTATCATCAACACAACCAATTACAACATTTTGTATTTTATGCTTTATTATCAAATCACTACAAGGAGGAGTTTTGCCATAATGACTGCACGGTTCTAATGTAACATATATAGTGCTTTGCGACAGTTTGTTTTTATCCTCAACTGAGTTAATAGCGTTTACCTCTGCATGTGGGCCGCCAAAAGGGCTTGTATAACCTTCACCTATAATAGCATTATCATGGACAATCACTGCTCCAACCATAGGGTTTGGTCTAGCTGTTCCTAAAGCATTCTTGGCAATTTTTAAACACCGTTTTATATAATGTTCGTGGTTCTTCAACTACAATTTTACTTTAATGGTTTGCACATCATCAATTTCATAAGAAGATGAATAACCAAACACTTTATAATTTATTTCACCTTTGTATCTAACCTTTAATTGCTGAGAAATTAAACTACTGATTAAACCACCTAAACTATTTTTGTCAACTAGGCTATCAGTTGCAACTGAAACAACAAGAGGTATTGTAAAATCATTTTTTGATGGCACATCAAATTCATCTGAAACTATGGTAGCTACTTCTGTTTCGTTTATATAGACTTTTAAGCCATCGGTTTTTAGTTTACCACCAACATCATTTGGGTTTTTAAACATTGCATCGGCACTTAATGTAATTGCTTTTCCATTTGCATCAATAATCTTAATTTTATTAAGTCCAATGAATTGTGGCTTTTCAGTGACCTTACAGTTGAAAAGTAGTGTAAAAAATAATAGAATCAGTAAACTTCTTTTTGTCATAAAATGAGAATTATGGCTATCTTCATACCGAAACAATTTTCAGTTATAAAATTTAAAATTAAGTGCATAAAGATACTATTGTTATTCGAGAAATAGAACCAGATGATGATCCAAAAATAGCAAAGGCAATTAGATCGGTTTTAATAGAAATGGGAGTTCCAAAAGTTGGTACAGCTTATGAAGATAAGGCGTTGGATTGCATGACAGAAACATACAATCAGCCAAGAAAAAAATATTTTGTGGTAGTCAAAGGGGAAAAAATTATTGGAGGTGCCGGAATCTCTCCTTTGGATAACTATGAAGGCAACGTATGCGAATTACAGAAAATGTATTTTATGCCAGAGGCCAGAGGTAAAGGATTAGGTAGTAAAATGATGGAAAAATGTCTAAATTTTGCAAAACAAGCCGGATTTGATCAATGTTATTTAGAAACTATGCCCTATATGGATGATGCGCGCAAATTATATAGGAAAGTTGGATTCCAAAGTATTGATAAACCTATGGGAGATACTGGTCATTATTCCTGTTCTGTTTGGATGCTTAAAGATTTGTAATATTGAAAGCGCTAGATCTTAAAGATGTTTTTCATCAAAAACTGGATGCTATTTATGGAAAGAATGAAGTTGAAAGTTTCTTCTTTTTAAGTTTGGAGCATTACCTCAACATTCCTAGGTTCCAATTAGCTCTAGACCCTGAATTCACATTAACTAAAGATGAAACAAACCTCTTTTTTAAAATTTTAGAAGCTTTAAAGCAACAGCAACCAATTCAATATATATTAGGTGAAACAGAGTTTTTTGGATTGAAATTTATAGTAAATGAACATGTATTGATACCAAGACAAGAGACCGAGGAGTTGGTTGATTGGATCATTAGGGATAATTCAAAAAATAATGAGATTACATTAAATATTTTAGATATAGGCACAGGTAGTGGTTGTATTGCAATTGCTTTGGCCAAGAACCTTCCAAATTCTAATGTGTATGCTTTAGATATTAGCAGTGAAGCGTTAAAGGTGGCAAGAGACAACGCCAAAATCAATGAGGTTGAAATTCAATTTATCCAGGCAGATGTTTTAAGTAATTCTAATGATAATCATAAATTGGAAAATTCAATGTTTGATATTATTGTATCAAATCCGCCTTATGTTAGGATTTCAGAAAAGGGTGAAATGAAACCAAATGTACTGGAAAACGAACCATATTTAGCATTATTTGTAGATGATGATGATCCATTAAAATTTTACAAAGCAATAACAAAATTCGCGAATCAAAAATTAAAAAATGGAGGTCAGTTATATTTTGAAATTAACCAGTATCTTGGTGAAGAAACTAAGCAACTTTTAATTGATGCGAATTATGATAAAATTGAGTTGTTAGAAGATCTAAATTCAAACTTAAGAATGTTAAAAGGATTAAAAAAATAGTATGAAAAGTATATCCGTTTTTTGTGGTAGCAGTGAAGGAAATGATAAAGGAATTATTGATACAGCATATAATTTAGGTGCAACCTTGGCGGTAAATGATATTACTTTAGTTTATGGTGCAGCAAGAATAGGGATAATGGGTAAGGTAGCACAAGGAGCGATTGATAAAAAGGGAAAGACCATAGGCGTTATTCCTAATTTTCTAAGAACCAAGGAGATTGTAAATAATGAGTTAACGGAACTTATTGTAACACAGAATATGCACGATAGAAAAGTTGTTATGTATGAAAAAAGTGATGGTTTTATGATAATTCCTGGTGGTTTTGGTACGATGGATGAGTTTTTTGAAATTACAACATGGGGACAATTGGGATTGCATAATAAGCCAATAGGTATTCTTAATATAAATGGATACTATGATTCTTTAATTGCACAATGTAAAATGATGGTTGAAAGAGGATTTTTGAAACAGGCTAATTTGGAGGCTGTTGTAATTGACCATTCTATTGAAGGGTTATTAGATAAAATGAATAATTACGTTCCACTACCAAAACCAAAATGGTTAAATAAAGAAGGGTTATAGAAATGAGCATAGAATCTACAATTAATCAATTAAGAGAGGAGCTTCGTCAGCATAATTATAATTATTATATACTTGATAATCCAACGATTAGTGATTTTGAGTTTGACATGAAGTTAAAGGAGCTTCAAGATCTTGAAGAAAAGCACCCAGAATTTTTCGATGCCAATTCACCTACCCAACGTGTGGGTGGTACAATAACCAAAAACTTTAATACAGTTGTTCATGATTTTAGAATGTACTCTTTGGACAACTCCTATTCAAAGGAGGATTTACTAGACTGGGAGACACGTATAAAAAAGCTGGTAGATGGCGATGTACAATATACCTGTGAGTTGAAGTATGATGGTGCTTCAATGAATTTAACATACCAAAACGGTAAATTGCTACGAGCAGTTACAAGAGGTGATGGTGTTCAGGGAGATGAGGTAACGGCCAATGTAAAAACAATTAATACCGTTCCGTTGCAATTAAAGGGTAATTTTCCGGATAGATTTGATATAAGAGGAGAAATTGTATTGCCAATTGCTGGGTTTCTAAAAATGAATGAAGAACGCATTTCAAATGATGAAGAACCATATAGAAACCCAAGAAATACTGCGTCGGGAAGTTTAAAATTACAAGATAGCGCTGAGGTTGCAAAACGACCATTGGAATGTCTATTATATAGTATAAAAGGAAACAGCCTAAATATAACTACACAATTTGAAGGATTAGAAAAAGCCCGAGAATGGGGATTTAAAGTGCCCAATGAAGCAAAATTGGTAAATTCAATAGACGAAGTTCTTGAATATGTGGCGTATTGGGATGAACACAGACATAATTTACCTTATGAAATAGATGGTGTAGTGGTAAAAGTAAATAGTTTGTATCAACAAGATGAACTAGGATTTACAGCTAAAGCACCAAGATGGGCAATGGCTTATAAATTTAAGGCAGAACAAGTTTCTACCACATTAAATGAAATAACCTATCAAGTAGGTAGAACTGGAGCTATTACACCTGTTGCTAATTTAAAACCAGTTCAATTGGCAGGTACCATTGTAAAACGCGCGTCTTTGCATAACGCTGACCAGATTGAAAAATTAGACATTAGAGAAGGAGATGAGGTTTATGTAGAAAAAGGAGGTGAAATTATTCCCAAAATAATCGCGGTAGATTTTACAAAACGGCCGTCTAACTCCAAACCAACAAAATATATAACTAGTTGTCCTGAGTGTAAAACAGAACTAGTTAGGTTAGAGGGTGAGGCCAAACACTATTGCCCAAATTACAATGGTTGCCCTCCGCAGGTTATTGGCCGTATACAGCATTTTATCTCAAGAAAAGCAATGGATATTGAAGGGTTAGGCGGTGAGACAGTAGCACTATTGGTTAATGAAGGATTAATTAAAAACTATTCTGACTTGTATGATTTAACAATCGAACAAGTAATACCATTAGAACGAATGGCTGAAAAAAGTGCTGAAAACCTAATTAATGGTATAGAGGCTTCAAAGCAAATACCTTTTGAACGGGTTTTATTTGCCTTGGGTATTAGATATGTTGGTGAAACTGTTGCTAAGAAATTAGCAAAACATTATAAGTCTATCGATGGTTTAATGTTTGCATCATCATTAGATTTAGTTACTGTTGACGAAATAGGTGAGAGGATTGCGGAAAGTGTAGTAGAGTTTTTCTCCTCTGATGAAAATAGAGAAATTATATACAGACTTCGAAATTTTGGAGTTCAATTAGAAATATCTGCAGAAAAATTAGCAAACCAAACTGATAAGTTAAATGGACAATCTTTTGTTGTTTCTGGTGTTTTTGAAACTGTATCGAGGAATGAACTTAAAAAACTTATAGAAGATAATGGAGGAAAGGTGTCTTCTTCTATATCATCTAAAACAAGTTTTGTGGTCGCAGGAGATAAAATGGGTCCAAGTAAACGAACTAAAGCAGAAAATTTAAATGTTCCTATCCTTACCGAGCAAGCATTTCTGGAGCTTTTGAAATAAATTCCTACAGAAAAATACACTTTTTATCGATAAAATACACTTTTTTATCGTTTAATTGTAAATAAATTTTATATTTGCTTCATTAACTAGGGATTAATTAATAATGTTTGCTAAAATTTTAAAAGTATTGTTGCTTTTACTCGGTGGTCTTTTCATCGTGCTACAAGGAATGACCTTTCAGATAGAAGGGGCTGCTGTTAGTGCTCTCATACTAGTACTATTAACAGTACTTTATTGTGGCTGGACAGCAAATAAAAGTAGATATTTTTTCTGGTTTTTAGTATTATATACTACAGGTCATGTTCTTAGTTATTCTGCTTGGTATGGACCAGATTTATACGAAGATGATATAGATTATTTTTATTATATAGCTAACATGCTTTTCATATTGGCATATATTTTCCTGATTCTTAAAATATTAATACAATTAGATTACAGAGCGGTATTTTCTAAGTTGTCAATACCTATATTCATATTAATTGTATTAGATGTTTTTTGTGTTTCTATTGTAACTGAAACCACGGAAGGTGTATTAGGCTTTTATGAGTATACCCTAGAGTACACATATAATGCGATTATAATGGCGTTATTGTCTGTAGCACTAATAAATTATATGTATAGAAATGACATTAAATCTATGATGTTCTTAATGGGCTCAATCTGTATTGTTTTTTCCGAAATAATTCAATTGGCATATTTCTATGTTATGGAAGATAAAATTTTAGGATTTATCTACTCCTTCTTTTTAGTTGTGGCGTTTATCTTTTTCTATAGACAATCCCAACTTGAATTTACAGGCCCGGAACCGGATTACTCTGATAATCAGTTGGAAGCTTAATTCTTATTTATTAAGGGAATATTCCTTTTCTCAGAAAATAATATTACTGCACTTAAAATAAAGGTTACTAAAGCAGTGTAGAATAAAATTCCACCATCACCTTTAACGTCAATCCCTAATTGTGTTAAATGCATAATTATTGCTCCTGCCATAATACCTAAAGCTAATGAGGCACCAAGCCATATTGTTTTTGGAATAAGTAACAAAATACCTGCTATTAACTCTGCTATACCAATACCAATTCTTCCAAAAGGTTCTAAGCCTACAGTTTCGAAAATATAAACACTATCAGGATGTGCTGTAAACTTAAATCTCAGGGTTTGAATTAAAATAATTGCGACTGCAATACGTAAAACCAAAAATATTTTGCTTGACTTCATAATGAATAATATATTGTATGAAGATTTAGACGAATAAGCAAATACATCTTACAATAGAACTAGACAATTATTGTAGTTCCTTCAGCCTTTATGTTTTTGCCCTCTTCAAAAAAGAAATCTACCTGCCCTAAATAAAGGCCATATGCACCAACTTGGTTAACCAGGACATTTTTACCGGCACTATTTTTTTCAATAGTTGGTTTTGGTAAGAATGTATGTGTATGGCCACCAATTATTAAGTCTATATCTTTTGTTGCCTTTGCCAAATTGAGATCTGACACTTTTTCTGGAAACTTTTTATAGAAATATCCAATGTGTGATAAACAGATCACCAAGTCACAATTCTGTTCCGTTTTGAGGATTCTTGACATGTCTTGGGCAATTTCTATAGGGTCATTATATACTGTTTCCTTATACATTCTTTTTTCAACTAATCCATCAAGTTTTATTCCCAGTCCAAAAACTCCAATTTTAATTCCATCCCTTAGAAATGTTTTGTAAGGC
Source organism: Winogradskyella vincentii (assembly GCF_020166345.1). GTDB lineage: Bacteria > Bacteroidota > Bacteroidia > Flavobacteriales > Flavobacteriaceae > Winogradskyella > Winogradskyella vincentii. The sequence continues at coordinate 30,805 of NZ_JAIUJS010000003.1, forward strand.
TTCACATGGGTATCCATTATTGTATTTGAAAAATCATAGTTTGCAGATACAAATTCAAAATCGGCATGAGGTAATTGCGCATAAAGCCCTTCAATTCCATTATCAAAGTCATGATTTCCAATGGTCGCTAAATCATATTTAAGCATACTCATTAGCTTAAATTCGAGCTCACCTCCATAATAATTGAAATAAGGTGTACCTTGAAAGATATCACCAGCATCAAACAAAAGAGTGTTTGGGTTTTCTTGTCTAATTGATTCGACTAGAGTAGCACGCCTTGCAACACCACCTTTATTTGCATTTCTGCCATCATTAGGACCAAAAGGATCTATGTGACTATGGACATCGTTTGTATGGAGAATGGTAATTTTCTTTTGTTTTTTATTATCGAAAGATGACAGACCTAATCCTCCAAGCCCAACCAATGCAGTAGCTGCAGAAGATTGTTGTATAAATTTCCTTCTATTCATCATTTAGTTATTAAGTTGTATAAAACGATTGTCAATTTTTGGGCTTATTGTATCTCTTTTCTTAAAATAATCTATCAATACATTCCTTATTTTATAGTCAAGTACATATAGGCTATCGTTAGGGTGAAAAAAGGACATTCTATCACCACCATTATATAGATAATCGTTTGTTGCGACGTAAAAGGTTCTATCAGCATCAATTGGTTGATTATTTATACTGGCAGTAGTAACTTGAAAATCTTTATCTAATGTAATTTGCACTTGTTTGGACAATGGATGTGCGCGTTTGGCCAAAGATAAATACTTTAGCATCTCATTAATTTGGGTACCCTTTAGGGCAACTACAACCGTCGAGTTTTCAAATGGCATTACTTTATAGGCAGTTCGTGTTGTAATATTTCCTTTTGGTATGATGGACCTTATACCGCCATGATTTAAAATCACAAAATCTATATTCTCTCCGGTTCGTTTATTAAACACAGGATTTGCTTCTTCAAATACAGCATCAGCCATTAAATTACCAATTGCGGTATTATATTCACCATCTGATTTAGAATAGGTTTCTGGAGCAAAAGAAATCACACTATCTAAATTGTTATTTACATTTTCCCTAAAGGGTTTAACGAATTCTTCAATGGATTCATCTCCATTAATTTCGTCGTTGATTTCAATTCTCTTACCTTCAATTTTAGTCAAATGATAATCTTCAACACATGACAGGACGGCAACAGTAGAAAATAAAAGAATTACATGTTTTATAGACATTTGATTTCTTATAAAGAGTTTATGAAAATATGTGCATGCTTTTGCTAAATTTGCACAAAGTCAAAAATAAATGATTTTAAAGGCATTTAAGACAAAATCAAATCAAAAATATGTTAATTCACTGTTGCAAGCGCGTAAGGCAGCGGTAAATAGCAAAAAGATTAAGACTGTTGCTGTTTTGTTTAATGAAGATGAATTTAATGATTTTGAATCGTTTAGGGCTTATTTTAAAGAACTCAATCTTACATCACCAAAACATAAAATTGTAGCATTTACAGATGATGATAAGTTTGAAGGAAGTCAGTGGGAATCTTATTTCAGTCCGAAAGATTTTGGATGGAAGGGAAAGATAAACAATGTTGATTTACAATCTTTTATTGATGAAGATTACGATGTACTTATTAGTTATTATAAATCGGATAATGTACTGCTCAATCTTATTACCGCCGCTTCAAAAGCAAATTTAAAGGTTGGATTGGCTCGTACAGATGAGCGCCTATATGATTTAATAATTGATGTTAATCCAAAGAATTTTGAAATATTCGCAATAGAGTTTAGAAAATATTTAAACATTTTAAAAAAATTATAATGACCCAATTTGTTGGTACAGGTGTTGCACTCATTACACCTTTTAAAGAAGATTTAAGCATTGATTTTGATGCTTTAGAACGCTTAGTTGAGTACAATATTAAAAATGGTGTAGAGTATTTAGTGATAAGCGGAACCACAGGAGAAAGTGTTACAATTACCTCTGATGAAAAGAAAAAGTTGATTGAATTTATTGCAAGTGTCAATAAGGGTCGTCTGCCTCTTGTATTAGGTATAGGAGGCAACAATACTGCTTCAATTGTTAGTGAGATACAAGGAACAGATCTATCTAATATAGATGCAATTTTATCTGTCTCGCCTTATTACAGTAAGCCTACTCAAGAAGGAATATATCAACACTTTAAGGCAATTTCTCAAGTATCTCCTTTGCCCATTATTTTGTATAATGTTCCTGGAAGAACATCAAAGAATATTGAGCCAGAGACAACTATTAGGCTGGCAAATGATTTTGAGAATATTATAGGTGTAAAAGAGGCGGGCAATAATGTTCACCAGTATTTGGAATTGCTAAGAACAAAGCCTGATGATTTTCTAGTAATATCTGGTGATGATGATTTAGCTCTAGGTGTGGCCTTGGCTGGCGGATCTGGTGTAATTTCGGTTATAGGGCAAGGTTTGCCTAAAGAGTTTTCAGAAATGATTCGATTAGGGATTGCTGGCAAAGCAAAACAGGCCTATGATATTCACTTTAGGCTAATGCCAATAACATCAATGATTTTTGCTGAAAACAATCCTGCAGGTATAAAGGCAGTATTAAATGGCCTCGGAATTTCCAAAATACACGTACGCTTACCACTTGTTGAGGCTACATTATCGTTGCAAAAACTCATTAATGGCGAGTTAAAGAAATTAGGTAAAAGTTAAACTTAATTTAAAATAAATTGCGCGCTCTCTGCATGCGCTATTTTAGCATATAATTTTTGTTTTCAAAATCCGTTATTTATGTGTACTTTTGCGACCTGTTTAAAATTTATGAAAAGAGCAATCTACATACTATTCATAGCTACTTTATTCACCTCTTGTAGTGATTATCAGAAGGTATTAAAGTCTGAAAGCACTGCCGAAAAATTTAAGTTCGCAACTGATCTTTACGAAGAAGGTAAATATGCAAAGGCTTTTAGATTGTTTGAACAAATACTTCCGGCATATAGAGGAAAGCCACAAGCAGAGAAACTTACCTTTATGCATGCTAACAGCTCTTATGAGCTGAAGGATTATTACATCTCAAGTTATCACTTTGATAAATTTGTAGACATTTATCCTAGTAGTGAGAAAGCAGAAGAAGCAGCATTTTTAGCAGCCAAGGGGTATTATCATAACTCTCCTGTTTACACTAAGGAACAAAAAGAAACCGTAGAAGCAATAGAGAAGCTTCAATTGTTTATTAACCTATATCCTAAATCTAGTTATGTAGCTGATGCAAATAAGTTAATTAATGAACTAGATTTCAAATTAGAAAAAAAGGCATACGAAATTGCAAAGCAATATAATCTGATTACGGATTATAAGGCTTCTATCAAGTCATTTAATAATTTTTTACTTGAGTTCCCAGGAACTTCCTTAAGAGAAGATGCTATGTTTTACAGATTTGATTCAGCATATAAGTTAGCGGCATTAAGTATTGATCGATTAAAAGAAGGACGCGTTAGTGACGCAGTCAGTTATTTTAATTCTCTCAATAAGGCTTATCCAGAATCAAAATATTTGGATGAAGCGTCTCGAATGAAAGAAGAATTATTAAGCGGAAATATTACAGAAATCACGAAAAGTTAATCATTTATAAAGATGGATTTAAAAAAGACAGATGCACCAGTAACCACAGTTACTTACAATAGAAACGTAGTAGATGCTCCAACAAACAATATCTACGAAGCTATATCGGTAATTGCAAAACGTGCAGAACAAATTAACACAGATATAAGACGTGAGTTAATTGATAAGTTGGAAGAGTTTGCAACTTATAACGACAGTCTTGAGGAAATTTTTGAAAACAAGGAGCAAATTGAAGTTTCTAAGTTTTACGAAAAGTTACCAAAGCCACATGCGTTAGCAGTAAAGGAGTGGTTAGATGATAAAATATACCACAGAAATACTGAGGATACTCAGCAATAATCTTCAATGTCTATTTTAAAGGACAAAAACATTTTATTAGGTATTACCGCTGGTATTGCCGCATATAAATCGGCTAGTTTAGTCCGATTATTCATAAAAGCAGGTGCTGACGTCAAAGTTGTTATGACACCTGCTTCTAAGGATTTTATCACACCTCTCACACTTTCTACTTTATCGAAAAACCCTGTGTATTCTTCATTTGTAGATGAAGAAGATGATAATCAGGTATGGAATAACCACGTTGATTTAGGCCTCTGGGCAGATTTATTTGTAATTGCTCCTGCAACAGCAAATACACTGGCAAAAATGGCAAATGGTGTTTGTGATAATATTCTATTAGCTACGTATCTTTCTGCAAAATGCCCAGTTTATTTTGCACCAGCAATGGATTTAGATATGTATAAGCATCAGTCCACTAGAAACTCTTTTGAAAAGCTTTCTTCATTTGGTAACAAAATGATTCCAGCAGGAACAGGAGAACTTGCAAGTGGTTTGGTAGGTGAAGGTAGAATGGCTGAGCCAGAAGATATAGTTGGTTTTATAACTAATGATATATTGGATCAGCTACCTTTAAATGGCAAGAGTGTTCTCATTACGGCCGGACCTACTTATGAAGCTTTGGATCCGGTTAGATTTATCGGAAATCACTCCAGTGGTAAAATGGGATTTGAAATAGCAAAGTCTGCAGCTAATCTAGGCGCCAAAGTTACGTTAGTTTCAGGTCCAACGCATCAGAATATTGACCATAATCATGTAACACTTAAGCCAGTGGTTAGTGCACAAGAAATGTATAACGAAGTCCATAAACATTTTAAGGATTCTGATATTGCGATACTTTCTGCTGCTGTTGCCGATTACAGACCAAAAAAAGTTGCCGATAAAAAAATAAAAAAGAAGGATTCTACGTTTACCATAGAGTTGGAAAAAACTAAGGATATTTTAAAATCTCTAGGTGAAGCTAAATCCGATCAGTTTTTGGTAGGCTTCGCGCTTGAAACTAATAATGAATTAGAAAACGCAAAGGGTAAATTAAGGTCTAAAAATCTTGATTTAATAGTTTTAAATTCATTACAAGACAAAGGTGCAGGTTTTGGAGTATCCACAAATAAAGTTACATTTATAACATCAACTGATGAGGTCATTGAACATGAGCTTAAATCTAAGACTGAGGTAGCCCATGATTTAATGCAACAAATACTGAAACAACTACATGCGTAAACTTGCATTCTTATTTACTCTATTATTTTCTTTAGGTGTCTTGGCACAAGAACTAAATTGTACCGTTACGGTTATTGCCCAACAAACTGGTAATGATAATAATGTGGTGTTTAGAAACCTTGAAAAGCAACTAAACGAATTTATTAGTAATACCCAATGGACTGATAAGAATTATAGCCTGCAAGAACGTATAGATTGCAATATGGTCATCAATGTACAGGAATACAATAACGATCTTTTTGCGGCTACGTTACAGGTGTCTTCGTCAAGACCAGTTTATAATTCAACATACAACACGCCAGTATATAATTATAACGACAAGAGTTTCAATTTCCAATATTTAGAATTTCAAAATTTGGTTTACAATCCAATACAATTTGAATCTAATTTAATATCTGTATTGGCTTTTCACGTGTATATGATATTGGGTATGGACGCTGATACATTTGAGTTAAATGGTGGTAGTGAATACTTTAAACAGGCTCAAACAATTGCTAACTATTCTCAACAATTAAACGGTCAAGGATGGAAGTTAGAGGACGGTTTACAATCAAGATTTGCATTGATTGATAACCTAATGTCACCAACATTTAAGGAATTTAGAACAACCATGTATGAGTATCATATCAATGGATTGGACCTAATGCATGAGGATACTAAGAAAGGAAAAACTAAGGTTACTTCTGTTTTAGAAGAATTACAGAAAATTCATAGGAGACGTCCAAATTCATTTTTAATGCGTGTATTCTTTGATGCTAAGTCAGACGAAATAATGGATATTTTATCTGGTGGACCTAGCGTAAACATTACCGACAGTATGGATATCTTAAATAGAATAGCACCTACATATTCTCAAAAATGGCGTAATATAAAATTCTAAATGCTCTTGGCGCTCAGAATAATTTTTCCCCTATAAATACTGCATAACTTTTTTAGCAATCCCCTTAATATAAAAATCGAAACTATTAATTTTGTTATTACAAATAGTAGAGTTTGTTATCATCATTACATATCCGAAATTTTGCGCTTATTGATGAGCTTAATGTAGACTTTAATAATGGCTTTACCATTATTACTGGTGAAACAGGAGCAGGTAAGTCTATATTGTTAGGTGGTTTAAGCCTAGTGCTTGGCAAACGTGCAGATTTAAGCCAGATAAAAAACAAGGATGAAAAGTGTGTAATTGAGGCAATTTTTGATATTGCAAAGTACAATCTGAAAGGCCTTTTTAACACCTTAGATTTAGACTTTGATGTTCAAACAATTATTAGGAGAGAGATTTTGCCTTCAGGTAAATCTAGGGCTTTTATAAATGACACGCCAGTAACATTAGACAGTTTAGTTGCACTTAGTGAGCATCTTATTGATATTCACTCGCAACATCAAACGCAGCAGTTAACAGAGGACTCCTATCAATTTCAAGTTATTGATGCATTGGCAGGAAACAAAAATGTATTGATTGAATATTCTTCAGAATTAAGGACGTATAAATTACTAGATAAGAAATTAGAAGAATTAAGATTGTCAAAATCAGAATTGATTAAAGAGTACGATTATAATTTATTCTTGTTGAAGGAGCTATCTGAAATAGATCTTGATAATTTGGATCTTGAAGATTTAGAATCTCAATTTGAAGTATTAAACAATGTTGAAGACATAAGTGAGAGATTAGGAAATGCACGTTCAATAATCAGTGCTGAAAATTTAGGGCTGACAGACCAATTAAATAGTGTAAAACAAGAGCTTTCAAGAATTTCTAGTTTTGGAAAAAATTATGGTGAACTTTTTGATAGAGTGACGAGCTTGGGTATAGAATTAGAAGACATACTATCTGAATTAGAAAATCTACATGAAAATCTATCCACTGATCCTCAAGAATTAGAGCAAATCAATTCTAAGCTTCAAATTGTTAATAATCTTTTTCAAAAGCACTCGGTATCTGAAATATCAGAATTAATTGAAATTAAAGATCAATTGCAATTAAAAGTTGATAATACCGAAAACTTGGATGACTCAATTGTAGAAAAAGAAGAAGAAATTTCAAGATTAAAAAACAATTTAGATAGCCTTGCTTTAAAAATTAATAAAGAACGTAATACTGCAATACCAGTTTTAGTATCGAAATTAGAAAAGATATTGACGGATTTAGGAATGCCAAATGCGAAATTCAAAGTAGAAGTTTCAACAACAGACAATTACTATGTTAACGGCAAAGATGACTTGCAATTTCTTTTTATGGCAAATAAAGGCTCAAATTTTAATACTCTAAAAAAGTCTGCTTCTGGAGGAGAGATGTCTAGAATAATGTTGGCGATTAAATCAATTCTTTCAGAATATATACAATTGCCATCTATTATGTTCGATGAAATTGACACTGGAGTATCTGGTGAAATTTCAAATAAAATGGGTAGTATTATGAAGCAAATGAGCAAAACTATGCAGGTTTATGCTATAACTCATTTGCCACAAATTGCGGCCAAAGGCGACACACACTTTAAGGTATATAAGAAGGATAAGGAAAATATAACCCATACCAACTTAAAACGTCTAAATGAAGAGGATAGGGTTGTTGAAATAGCACAAATGCTAGGTGGGTTAAATGTTTCTGAGTCGGCCATAGCACATGCAAAACAATTATTGAATTAATACTATATTTACAGCTTTAAATACAGATAACTAACTAATTAAAAAATAACCATATGTATAACTTACTTAAAGGAAAAAAGGGAATCATTTTTGGGGCATTAGATGAAAACTCAATAGCATGGAAAACTGCAGAACGTGTTCATGAAGAAGGCGGTGAATTTGTCTTAACAAACGCACCAGTTGCAATGCGAATGGGTCAGATAAATGCACTTGCTGAAAAGACAGGTTCACAAATAATTCCTGCAGATGCAACTTCAGAAGAAGATTTACAAAATTTGGTTGATAAATCTATGGAAATCTTAGGAGGGAAACTAGATTTTGTCTTGCACTCTATAGGTATGTCTATTAATGTAAGAAAGGGTAGGGCTTATACAGATCAAAAATACGATTGGACACAAAAGGGTACTGATGTTTCTGCAATGTCATTCCATAAGGTTATGCAAACATTATACAAAGCAGATGCCATGAATGAATGGGGAAGTATTGTTGCCTTAACATATATGGCAGCACAGCGAGTATTTCCAGACTATAATGATATGGCAGATAACAAAGCCTATTTAGAGAGTATAGCACGCAGTTTTGGTTATTTCTTTGGTAGAGATAAGAATGTAAGAGTAAATACAATCTCACAATCACCAACACCAACCACTGCTGGTAGTGGTGTAAAAGGATTTGATGGTTTCATTGCATATGCTGAGAAAATGTCTCCATTGGGTAACGCCACAGCTATGGATTGTGCAAATTATACTGTTACTTTATTTAGTGATCTTACAAAACGGGTAACACTTCAAAACTTATATAACGATGGAGGTTTTAGTAATATGGGAGTGAGTGATGCGGTTATGGATGAGTTTATGAATAAAGAATAATCCAAATAGACAAAATTGTATTAAAGCCACTGACTTCAGTGGCTTTTTTGTTAATAACATGTTGATTATAATTTATCTAATTGTTTTTTATCGGTTTTATGAGTTTTTCGTCGATTAGAGTGTCTTCAATAAAAATTCTTGTAGTTTTTAACATATTTTTAAGGTATTACTAACTTAAATACTAAAATATATGAAAAAAATTACTTTATTTTTCTTAATGGCCTTAATGTGTTCATTCACGGCAATGGCTCAATTTACTTTTCCGCTAGACACTGGTATGTACCAGACAACTGGTCCAACTCCAATTGTTGTTGTGGCAGTTAACGATGCAGGTAATGCTGCTGGTGTTCCAGGAGTTGTATATGATACATTTACCGTTACTTACGATTGGTCAGATCCAGGTACTAGTGACCCATGGTCTAGTGAAGAAGCACTTAACTTTACAACTACTGCGGGTACTACTTTAGTAGATCCTCCTACTTCAGGTGGTGCATCTTCAGGTGCTTCAACAACCTTGACTTTTTCAGGTGCTATTCCAGGAGGAGCTTATGATCCTTCCGTTGATGGATTTTTAGAATTAGGATTATTCAGGTCCTATTCTGCACCTGCGGATATTACTAATATATCAGTAACTATTTTTCCAGTACCTACTTGTACTTCACCTGCTGCCACAGCTGTAGCTGTTGACAATTGTGGAAGTGCACAGTTTAGTATCGATGTTGATGTAACATCTTTAGGGGACGCAACATCTGTTACTATTAGTAATAATGCTGGTGTTGCACCAACAACTGTGAGTGCAACCGGTATGGTAACTGTTGGGCCTTTTCCAGCAGGGCCGGGAGGTGTGGTTGATTTAACTTTAGAGCATGATCAAGATAACGTATGTAACGTCGATTTAGGTAGCTTTGATGATTCTTGTACAGGTTTACCACCAATTACCTCAGCAACATTCAATCTTGGTTGTGCACAGTCAGATACTACTACATTAACATTTAATCCTGGTAATATTTTTTGGGTTGAGATAAATTTAAGTGGTGGTTGTGCTGATTTGACAGTGGATACAAATACTAGTACAGGCATTGATTCTGAAGTAGGATTGTATGATGCTACAGGTGCCCTAATTGGTAATGATGATGATGGTGGTGACGGATTATTAAGTTTGTTCTCAGCAGGTGCTTTAGCTGATGGTACATATTACATGGTAGCGAGTGCTTTTAATACCACGTTTGGAGCAACAGATTTTGGGGTTACTACTTCTGATACTAGTACTTCTGGTAATTTGGTAATGACGGCAACTTCGGGTGCTGTTCTTTCCACATCAGATATAGAAGAGCAAGCATCATTTTCATACTATCCAAACCCTGTAAATAATACATTAACATTAAATGCTCAAAATAATATTGAGAATGTTAGAATGTATAATATGCTTGGTCAAGAGGTAATGAATGTTAAACCTCAAACATTAGATAGCGAATTGGATTTGTCTAGACTGGAAACTGGTACATACTTTGTTCAGGTAACTATAGTTAATGTTACTAAGACAGTAAGAGTGGTTAAGCAATAACTATTTACTATATTTTCAAAAAAGCCGTTTGAGAAAACGGCTTTTTATTTTTTAATTCAATTTATTCAAGTAGATTAACTCACAAATGAAAAGATATTTACTTTTATTTTTCATCTCATCTAACCTTATTTGCGCGCAAATTCAATTTAAGGAAGAAGCACAAGAATTGGGTATTAATGTTAATTGTGGTTATACCTATTTAGGTAATGGCATATCTTTTTTTGATTACGATAATGATGGTTGGGATGATATTACAGTAGCTACAGCAGATGGAGACCCAATGCGATTTCTCAAGAATATAAATGGAAATTATGTGAATCATTCAATAAATATTTCATCCAATAATCAGAATATTAGACAAATTAATTGGGTAGATATCGATAACGATGGTGACAATGATCTCTTTGTTACTAGTGATGTTTCTGGTAATCGTTTGTTTGAAAACACAGGAAATATGGTCATGTCTGAGATTACAACAACGTCAGGTATGCTTACAGATATATTTCCTTATTATGGTGCATCATGGGGAGATTACAATAATGATGGTTATTTAGATGCTTTTATATCCATTCGTGATCAAAATATTCCAAATATTCTCTATAAAAATAATGGAAACAAAACATTTACATTAGTAAATATCGAGGCGGGATTATTAACTACAGGATACATGTCCTTCTGTTCAGCTTTTTTGGATTATGATAATGATGGCGATCAAGATATATATGTGGCTAATGACAAGATAATATTTCCCAATTTAATGTATAGAAATAATGGAGATGGAACATTTACCGAAGTCGGTTTAAATACTGGCTCAGGTATTTATATGGATGGAATGTCAGCAACTGTTGAGGATGTTAATAACGACGGTTGGCTAGATATCTATGTGACAAATGATAATGATGATAGTGCTTTATTGATAAATAACACTGATGGTACATTTTCAGACTTAGCAAGTTCATATGGAGTTACTTTTAATAGTATTGGTTGGGGTGCTGTCTTCATGGATGCAGAGAATGATTCTGACTTAGATTTATATGTTAGTGGAGAAACAAATGGTTCTTTTCCGCAGTATTTGTCATCTGCTTTTTATGAAAATTCAGGAAGCGGAAATTTTAGTTTAAATAATGAATCCATTCCTAGTGATTTTGCAGAAAGTTACTCTAATGCAATTGGAGACATTGATAACGACGGCTATGCAGAAATTGTTGTAAATCATATAAATCATAGTAATATCTTTTTATGGAATAATATTACCCCTCAATTAAACAACTGGTTAAAGGTAAAACTTGAAGGAACGACTAGTAACAGAAATGGCGTAGGTTCATTTATAGAAATATCTATTAATGGAAACAAACAATACCGCTATACATGCTTAGGAGAAGGGTACCTATCCCAAAATTCTGCAACCGAGCAATTTGGTTTGGGTTCAGAAACAAATGTTGATTATGTAAAAGTTAAATGGCTTAGTGGTATAGAAGACATACTGTATAATGTAACAGTAAATCAAACATTAAACATTGTTGAAGGATCCTCATTATCTATACATGAGTTTGAAAACCCAATGGCATTTACTTACTATCCAAATCCTGTTAAGAACACATTAACACTAAACGCTCAAAATAATATTGAGAATGTAAGAGTGTTTAATATGCTTGGTCAAGAGATTATAAGTGTTAAGCCTAAAACTATAGATAGTGAATTAGATATGTCTAGATTAGAAACTGGAACTTATTTTATTCAAGTAACTATCGCTAATGTGACTAAAACAGTTAGGGTGGTAAAACAATAAGCTTTTTATCGTTTACTATAAATACATTATCTTGTTAAAAATTACTCTTAGACGATGCGGTATGTAATTTTAGTATTCTTTTCAATTAATTTATTAACTGCTCAAGTGACATTTGAAGAAAGTGCACTAGATTTGGGCATTTCAATAACTTGTGAATATACCTTTTTAGGTAATGGCGTTACTTTTTTTGATTACGATAATGACGGCCTGGATGATATAACGGTTGCCACCGCACTTGGCGATCCCATTTATTTCTATAAAAATATTAATGGCAATTTCGTTTCCCAAACTCTTAATATTTCCGATAACAATGCGAGGAATAAACAGATTAATTGGGTAGATATTGATAATGATGGAGACAATGATTTATTCATAACTAGTGATAATTCGGGTAACAGGTTGTTTGAAAATCTTGGTAGCATGATTATGTCAGAGATTACATCTACCTCTGGTATGCTGAATGATAACTTTCCATATTATGGTGCTTCTTGGGGAGACTATAATAATGATGGTTTTCTTGATGTTTTTATTAGCATTAGAGATCCATTTATCCCAAATATTCTATATAAAAATAATGGAGACAAAACATTTACATTGGCAAATGTTGAAGCAGGTTTGTTAACTGATGGGTATATGTCTTTTTGCTCTGCTTTCATAGACTATGATAATGATGGAGACCAAGACATATATGTAGCCAATGATAAATATGCCAATCCTAATTTAATGTATAGAAATAATGGAGATGGAACATTTACAGAAGTTGGCAATATTACTGGTACAAATGTTAGTATTGACGCAATGAGTGTTACCGTAGAGGACTTTAATTATGATGGTTGGTTAGATATATATATAACAAACGACCCTTCAAACAACGTTCTTTTTGTAAATAATGGTGATGGGACTTTTACAGATATGGCACAATCTTATCAAGTAACATTTAATAGTTCAAGTTGGGGAGCAGTTTTTTTAGATGCGGATAATGACAAGGACTTAGATCTATATGTAAGTGGCGAAGGAAATGGTACGGAATCACCGTTTTTGTCATCTGCATTTTATGAAAATATTAGTCCTTCCAATTTTCAACTGAATAATAGCGCAGTACCTGGGGATTTTGCCTATAATTATGGTAATGCGATAGGCGATACAGATAATGATGGTTACCCTGAAATCGTAGTTAACAATATAGATCACGAAAATATATTTCTTTGGAAAAACAATACCAATACAAGTAATAATTGGTTAAAAGTAAAACTTGAAGGGACAACGAGTAATAGAAATGGTGTAGGTTCATTTATTGAGATTTCTATAAATGGAAACAAACAATATCGCTATACATGCTTGGGAGAAGGCTATCTGTCTCAAAATTCAGCAACAGAACAATTTGGTATAGGCACTGAAACGATAATTGATTATGTTAAGGTAAAATGGTTAAGTGGTATTGAGGATATTTTCTATAATGTATCCTCTAATCAAACACTTAATATTGTTGAAGGATCCTCACTTTCTATTTCTGATTTTTCAGAGCAAATAGGATTATCATTTTATCCAAATCCAGTTGATGATATAATGAATTTAGATGCAAAAAAAGAAATTGAATCTATAAAAGTTTATAATCTGCTGGGTCAATTGGTGATGTCATCTTACCCTAAAGCAATCAATTGTCAAATTGATCTTACGAATATGCAAAAAGGCACCTATATTGTAGAAATTGAATTTATCGATACCTTAAGAAGCATTAGAATGATAAAACAATAGATTATTTTAATTATCAAGTAACCCTAATTGTGAAGTTTTACCAATTGATTTTATACCTTTTATCAATCAACTTAAGCGTTGCACAGATTGCGTTTGACAATGAAGCGGAAGCCTTAGGTGTTGAAATCATTTGTGGTAATACTCTATTTGGTAATGGAGTTTCGTTCTTTGATTATGATAATGATGGCTGGGATGATTTGACTGTGGCGACAGCAGATGGTGATCCAATAAGGTTTTATAAAAATATCAATGGAAACTTTGTAGAGCAAACTTTAAATATTACAAATAACAATTGGCGAAATAAACAAGTGAATTGGGTTGATATTGATAATGATGGCGATAATGATCTATTTGTCACAAGTGACACGAGTATTAATAGGTTATATGAAAACTTAGGTAATATGATACTTCAAGACATTACTACTTCTTCTGGAATGTTAAGCGAAGTGTTAGTCACCTATGGAGCATCTTGGGGAGATTATAATAATGATGGATTCTTAGATGTATTTTTATCTAATAGAGATACAACAATTCCAAATGTTCTTTACAAAAACAATGGAAATAATACGTTTTCACTAGTTAATACAGAAGCCGATCTTATTACAACAGGTACCTTATCTTTTTGCTCGGCGTTTATCGATTATAACAAAGACGGGTTTCAGGATATCTATGTTGCTAATGACAAAGTTGAGTATCCAAATTCCATGTACAAGAATAATGGTGATGGTACATTTACTGAAGTTGGATTTGAGACAGGTACTGACATTGCCATTGATGCAATGTCTGTTACCATAGGTGATTATAATTCAGATAGTTGGTTAGATATTTATGTGACTAATGATGTTGTTGGAAATGTTTTGTTAAAGAATAACGGCAATGGCACCTTTAGTGATGTAACACTGTCGTCAAATACTGTAATGAATAGTGTTGCTTGGGGCTCTGTATTTTTAGATGCCGAAAATGATGGAGATTTAGATATATATGTAAGCGCTGAACATGATGGTACGGTATCGGGATATTTATCATCTGCACTTTTCACAAATAACAATGACGAGTTTATACTGGAAAATGAAGCAATTCCTGATGATTATGCAATTAGCTATTCTAATGCTATTGGTGATATTGACAATGATGGTTACCCAGAAATTTTAGTGAATAACATTAACCATGATAATATTTTCCTTTGGAAGAATAACTCTAATAATACTAACAATTGGTTAAAAGTGAAATTAGAAGGGACAATAAGCAATAGAAATGGTATTGGTTCTATGATTGAAATTTCGGTTAATGGTGAAAAACAATATAGATATACATTAAATGGTGAAGGCTATCTCTCCCAGAATTCTGCCAGTGAGATATTTGGAATTGGAGACGCCACTGTAATTGACTATGTTAAAGTGAATTGGTTGAGTGGTACTGAGGATATTTTTTATAATGTATCTCCAAATCAGAATCTAAAAATAGTTGAGGGATCTTCATTATCAATAGAAGAGTCAAATACCAGTAAAATCAAATTATTTCCAATTCCAACTACTGAAATCCTTAATATTGAATCTTCTCTCCATATTGAAGAAGTTATGGTTTATAACTTACTTGGTGAGGTTAATATTTCAACACATGTGTATAAAAATGAAATTTCATTGGATGTTACTAGCTTAAAACCTGGGATATATTTTTTGAGACTATCTTCAAATTCTTCACAAGAAATAATGAAGTTTATTAAAAAATAAACTTAACGGTTTAATTACCTTTGTAGGGTATGAAGGACTTGTCATTTTCATTTGTCATACCTGTATTTAATAGGCCTCAAGAAGTAAAAGAATTACTAGATAGTTTTTTAAGTCTTAAGGGCAACTTCCAATATGAAATTGTAATTGTAGAAGATGGTTCCACTCAATCATCAGAACATATTGTAGAAGAATTTAAAACTGATTTAAACATTTCGTATTACTTTAAAGAAAATACGGGCCCAGGTAATTCCCGCAATTACGGAATGAATAGAGCCAAAGGAAATTACTTTATAATATTAGATTCAGATATATTGTTACCAAGTAACTACTTAATAGAAGTGACCACTTTTCTTAACAAGACTTATTACGACTGCTTTGGTGGGCCAGATGCTTCCCATACATTATTTTCTAATTTACAGAAGGCCATAAGTTTTGCCATGACATCGGTTATCACAACTGGCGGAATAAGAGGTGGAAAGAAGCAAGTCAATAAGTTTCAACCTCGAAGCTTTAATATGGGACTATCTAAGCGAGCGTTTGTAGATACACACGGATTTGGGAATATTCACCCAGGAGAAGATCCGGATTTGTCCTTGAGATTATTAAAATTAGGATATAAAACAGTTTTAATACCAAATGCTGTAGTTTTCCATAAAAGACGCATTTCATGGTCTAAATTTTATACACAAGTCAAAAAATTTGGTATGGTAAGGCCTATCCTCAATAAGTGGCATCCGGAATCAAGAAGTTTAGTATATTGGTTTCCGACACTTTTCAGCATAGGTTTGTTAACGTCAATATTATTGTTGGTATTTAAAGTTGTAACATGGCCTTTATATCTATATGTTGTTTATTTTACAGTGGCATTAATAATATCATTTATTGCAAATAAAAATATTATTGTAGCTATGCAATCTATATTGGCAATTCTTATACAGTTTTTCGGATATGGATATGGATTTTTAAAATCTAGTTTACTGGTTGGTTTATTAAAAAGGGAGCCAAATAAAGTGTTTCCTCAATTATTTTTTAAAGAATAGATTTTATTAATGAAGAAGAAAATTTCAAATTATTTAAGAAAGAAAGATGTAAAAAGGTTTAGTATATTTTTTGCATTGGCTTTTTTGTTTCTGATATTTTCTAAACTTTCCAATGACTATAAGCAAAATATTGCACTTAAAGTTGAACTGTTTAATTTAGATGAAGAGATTGTTATTGAGTATGACTCTTTAAATAAAATTACCGCTTTTGTAGAGGCAAAAGGATTTACCTTATTACCATATTTATTTCAAGATTCAAAAACAATCATGATTGATGCAAAGAAAGATGTAGTTATAAGAGACAATGAATTTGTTTTTGAGGTACAACGGCAAAAGTATAGAATTGAAGACGAGCTGGGCAGTCCTTATAAATTATTGACCCTGAAACCAGACTCTTTGATTTTGAGATATTCAGAGATGGCTACGAAATATGTAGATGTTGTAATAAATAAGGATTTTAAGTATGCCTTAGGTTTTGATCTACTTGGAGAATTAAACATGGATATTGATAGTGTAAAGTTAGTTGGGCCAATGTCTAGCATTGAAAACATTAATTCAATAAATACTGAATTACTTGCACTTGCTGATATTAAAATGGATATTAATGAGGTGTTAAATTTGGATATTTCACAACTAAAGGATGTACAAGTGGTTCCTGAATCAGTTACGGTTACTGGCGATGTTGAACGTTTTACAGAAGGTGCAATCGAAGTTCCTGTAGTAATTAAAAATGCTCCAAATGATATTAACATTAATTATTTCCCTAAAACCGTTACAGTATCCTATTACATAGATTTGAATCGTTTTAAATCTATAAATGAATCTAACTTTAAAGTTGAGTGCGATTTTAATGAAGTTAATGATGGCCAGCAATTTATGATCCCAAAGATTGTAGTAAAACCAGATTTTGTTAAAAGAGCTGGTATTAAACAAAAACGTGTAGATTTTATTAAATTATAATATGGTAGTAGTTGGTATTACTGGAGGTATAGGTAGTGGCAAAACTACAATAGCAAATTATATAAAATCATTTGGTATTCCTTTATATGTCGCAGATAAGGAAGCCAAAGCACTAATGAATAGATCAAAAGTTATTAAGCGAAAATTAATTCAACTTTTTGGTGATAAGGCTTATGTAGACGGTAAATTAAATAGACCCTTTTTAGCAAAAATGATTTTTAATGATAAGTCATTGCTAAATCAGATGAATGCAATTGTTCATCCAAAAGTAGCTTCACACTTTAAGCGATGGTTAAAAAAACAAGATGCACCATATATTTTAAAGGAAGCAGCAATCATCTTTGAAAATAATTTACAATCTAATTACGATTATATCATTACGGTTGTAGCTGACGAAAATTTGAGGATTGAAAGAATTTTAGATAGAGACGATACTACACAAGAAAAAATCAAAGCTATTATCAATAATCAATGGACTGATTCTCAAAAAAAGGAGCTTTCAGACTTCGTAATTTCAAATAACGATTTAGACCAAGCAAAGAAACAAGCGTTGCAGATTCACACTAAGCTTCTTAAAATCACAGCAGAATAGGTTACTTGCCTTTTGTTAATGTAAGGTTAAACCTAATTTGCGCTAAATGTTAAAATGTTAAATTTGACCGATGGGTAAGAAGCTATTCGTCTTTTTAGTGGTATTAATGAGTCTATCACTTATTGGTATCATTTTTGTGCAATCATTTTTTATAAACAATAGTTTACAGAATGAGGAGAAGAATTTTACACTTAGTGTAAAACGAGCTTTAAGTTTTGTTTCTAGAGACATTGAAGAGATGGAACTTAGAAACTCACTTATAAAACTTCAACCATTCTTAAGTAAAAATGAAAGACCCGATTCAACGGTTATTAAGCGTTTATTTATAACCACTGAAGACGACATTAACGACAAAACCATAGTTCACCGTAATACGGTTTTGGAGGAGCGTTTTAAAGTGCCCTCATTGTTCTTTGAAATTGATGCTGACAGTTTTGCGATTAGCAAACGTTCTAATGAGCGTGTTACTGAGATATATAATAATTCTCAGATTGATGGTA
The DNA here is from genome assembly GCF_020166345.1 of Winogradskyella vincentii. GTDB lineage: Bacteria > Bacteroidota > Bacteroidia > Flavobacteriales > Flavobacteriaceae > Winogradskyella > Winogradskyella vincentii. Next base: position 49,424 of record NZ_JAIUJS010000003.1, read on the forward strand.
AAAATGTAATTGCACCTAGTGAACGTCTTATTCAATATTCTTCAATGCCTGCATTAGACAGGCAGATGTATGAAGATACATTTAAGGATATGCTTAAGGATATTCCAATTTATAAACGTGTAACAGCTTTACAAGTTGAAACCTTATTGAATAGAGAATTAAAGGATGAAGGCGTAAACCTGGATTTTGAGTTTGCAATCTATGATGATGACCTTGCTACAAAGGTTCAAACTGAGAATTTTGAAAAGGAAAATGCCTATGGTGTTTATATTTTTTTAGATAACAATAACGAAAGCAGTTATAAGCTATGGGTTGATTTCCCAGATAGGCGAAAGTATTTGTTGTCTTCAATAATGTGGATGATTGTTTTATCAGTAATATTTACAAGTGTGATTATACTAGCATATTCTAGTGCTATTTATCAATTAATTAGACAAAGGCAAATATCACAGATAAAGACAGATTTTATCAATAATATGACGCATGAGTTTAAAACTCCTATTGCAACTATTAATTTGGCGCTCGACTCAATAAAAAATCCTAAGATTATTAGTGATGAAGATAAAGTAAAACGTTATCTTAAGATGATTAGGGATGAAAATAAGCGTATGCATGCACAAGTTGAAAATGTATTGCGTATCTCTAAACTTGATAAGAATGAGTTAAATATAAGTAAGGATCGGTTGAAACTTCATGAATTGGTTGAAGATGCCATAACGCATGTTGAGTTAATTGTGGAAGACAGAAAAGGATATGTAAATACGCATTTTAAAGCTGTTAAGTCATCAATATTGGCGAATGAAACACATTTTACAAATGTTATCGTTAATATATTAGATAATGCAATAAAGTATTCAGATGATGCACCAAAAATAGATGTGTATACTGAAAATATTGGTAACAATATTGTACTCAAAATTGCAGATCAAGGTAACGGAATGTCAAAGCAAGTTGCCAAACGTGTTTTCGAAAAATTTTATAGAGAACATACAGGAAATGTGCATAATGTAAAAGGACACGGGTTAGGTTTAGCCTATGTTAAAAAAATAGTAGATGATCATCAAGGTCATATATCAGTTGAAAGCGAAAAAGGAAAAGGTAGTACCTTTATTATAAGACTACCATTAATATCATAAAAAAGAATCATGGAAGAACAAAACAAGAAAATTCTATTAGTAGAAGACGATCCAAATTTTGGAACTGTTTTAAAAGATTATTTAATGATGAACGATTACGACGTTGTCCATGCTAAAAATGGAATGGAAGGTTTTGAGAAGTTCAAAAAAGACGATTACGATCTTTGTATCCTGGACGTAATGATGCCATATAAAGACGGCTTTACGCTTGCTAAGGAAATCAGAGAAAAAAATACAGATGTGCCAATTATCTTCTTAACTGCTAAAGCAATGAAAGAAGATGTATTAAAAGGCTACAAGGTGGGTGCTGATGATTATTTAAATAAACCTTTTGACAGTGAAGTACTGTTAATGAAAATTAAGGCTATCATGCAACGTAAGGCTACAGATACAGTTGCAGATAGTAAGCAATTTGAATTTAAAATTGGAAGGTTTGATTTAAATTCAAAATTACGTTTCCTAAAGTTTGATGGAGGAGAGCCTGCAAAATTATCACCAAAAGAAAATGAATTATTGCGTTTGTTAGCATTGCATGAAAATGATCTAATGCCAAGAGAGCTTGCATTAACTAAGATATGGAGAGATGATAACTACTTTACATCAAGAAGTATGGATGTTTACATCGCAAAGTTGCGTAAATATTTAAAGCCAGATCCTAACGTAGAAATTCTCAATATTCATGGAGAAGGATTTAGACTTGTGATAAACAACAACGATTAGAAAATTAGAAACCAGCTTTTAGCTGGTTTTTTTTATTTCGTTTTCTAAAAAATCAATAATTTCATTTGTATTGGTTGTATAATCAAACCAATTGATTTCCTTATTTTTTCTAAACCACGTGAGTTGGCGTTTTGCGAATCTTCTTGTATTTTTCTTAATTTCTGATATTGCAATATCCAAGCTTATATTACCGTCAAAAAATTCAAATAATTCTTTGTAGCCTACTGTATTTAAAGCATTTAAATCTCTATATTGATATAATCCTTTAGCTTCGTTAATAAGCCCATTATCAATCATTATATCGACTCGTTGATTGATTCTATTATAGATTAGTTCCCTTTCTGCATCAAGGCCGATTATAATAGTCTTAAATTCTCGTACTTTACCTTTATTGGTAAGAAAGGAACTAAAAGGTTTCCCAGTACCAATACAAATTTCTAAAGCTCTTATTACTCGGTGAGGGTTATCTATAGTTATGTTATCATATGATCTTCCATCCAGTTCCTTTAATTGATTTTGTAAAGACTCTAGTCCTTTATTTTTTAACTGTTGATTTAAGTTTTCCCTAATTGAAGCATCAACATTTGGAAAGTCGTCTAATCCCTTTGTCGCTGCATCTATATATAAACCTGATCCACCAACCATAACTACAACCGGATTAGATTTATGGATGCGATTAATAGTTTCAATAGCATCCTTTTCAAAATCACCTACAGAATATTTCTCTTTTATTGATTTATGTTGAATAAAATGATGTGGTGCAGAGTTTAATTCGTCTTCAGAAGGCACGGCCGTTCCAATATTCATCTCTTTATAAAACTGTCTTGAATCGGCAGATATTATTTCAGTATTAAAATGTTTGGCGATTAAAACACTTAATGAAGTTTTGCCAATTGCTGTAGGACCTATAATGGAAATTAAAGTCTTAGTCATGATTTAATTCATGTCCACATTTATGGCAAAAATGCGAACCATCTTGATGACTGCTATCCAAACAATTAGGGCAAGATTGTGTGTTAGTGTGCACATCTTTTTTATTTATTCTAGTCATTTCTGAAGAAACAATACCAGTAGGTACTGCGATTATACCATAACCCATGATCATTATTATGGAGGCAATGAATTGACCTAATGGTGTAATTGGTGCGATGTCTCCATAACCAACAGTAGTCAATGTTACAATTGCCCAGTAAACACTTCTTGGTATACTAGTAAAACCACTTTCTTTGCTTTCTACCAAGTACATTACGGTACCAAGAATAATACATAGTATTAATACAAAAGATAAAAAAACCGCAATTTTAGCTCTGCTTGTTTTAAGGGCTCTAACAAAATTGGTTGATTCACCTATATAGCGTGTAAGCTTTAAAATTCTGAATACTCTCAACAGGCGTAGTGCTCTAAATGCTACTAGAGAGTGAGAACCTACTAATAATAAGGATAGGTATTTTGGAATTGTAGAAAGCAAGTCTATAATACCATAAAAACTTGTTATATACTTTATGGGTTTTTTTACAACAACTATTCTAGCTATATATTCTATTGAGAATAGAATGGTTATTATCCATTCTGAAATATCTAAAAGACCATGATATTTATTGTCAATAGATTCAACACTTTCTAGCATTACTAGGACAATACTGGCCAATATTGCAATTAATAAAATGACATCAAACAATTTACCTACAGGAGTATCTGCCTCATAAATTATCTCATGAAGTTTTGCTCGCCAGCTATGTTTTTTTGTTGGTTCCATTTATCAAATCTACGAAAACCAATTTATTTTGGTAATTCAACAATTTTCAACCTTTTATTTCTTCGCATATAACTCTGAATAATGTGTTGGGTATCACGATTATTTTGCATTGGTGTTATTAAAGAAGATAAAATTTCACGATTATTTATTTGATGATTCAAATTAAAGAATCCGATACCTCTAAATATACCATCTTCTATTAATACAACACTCTTTTCATCTATATATCTGCCACGATCTATTAACAACATGTCTTTATTATCATAACTATTCTGATCAATAACAGCATTAGCTCGTTTATTGTAAGCTTCTATATCTTCTTCATTTATGCATGCTCCAAAGCATTCCTTTATTTCATATCTAAAACAGCTTGTCTCAGATTTCTCTAATCCAGTAAGTTTTTCGCATAACTCAAACTTTTCAATCATCCTGTTCATAAATGATACACCACTTTGTCTATTAGTAAAGGTGGTAATTGGCTTTTCATTTTGCTTAATCTGGCCTATTCTTAAATTTACGTAGCCTTTATCGTCTATAAAACTGTATAATCCTTGAGAGAATTTGTTTCTCTTCAATGCTCTATTTAGAATGGGTTTATTAGTCTTAATTTCTTCACTCTCCTTTAGAAGTGCCACTAATTCGCTCCCTGTTCTCTCATATGAAACTGACGAAACTTGAAGCTGAATCTTTTTTGATTTGGTGTTCTTATTAGTAAAATGTTGAGTTATGCGTTTTTTAATATTGTTGCTTTTACCTATATAAATGATATTTCCTTCAGAATTATGAATATAGTATACACCAGTCTCTGTTGGCAATTCTTCTATAATGTCACGTAAATTGGATGCTAACTTAGACCTCTGTTCAACCTTAATATTGTCTTTAATAATTTTTTTACTTGAGTCTTTATTCAAGAGCATTTTGAACAACTTTAAAGTGGCCTGTGCATCACCACTTGCTCTATGCCTGTCACTCATAGGTATTCCGAGAGCTCTAGCTAATTTGCCAAGGCTATAAGATTCCATATCTGGAATTAACTGCTTAGACAACTCTACTGTACAAAGCGACTTTCGTTTGTATTTAAAACCGAGTCTATTAAATTCTGTTTTTAGAATTCGATAATCAAAATCTGAGTTATGTGCTACTAATACACAATTTTCGGTAATTTCAACAATACGTTTTGCAACTTCATAAAACTTTGGAGCATTTCTAAGCATTTTAGAATTAATGCCTGTGAGATTAACTACGAATGGTTGAATTTCTCTTTCAGGATTAACCAGAGAAATAAATTGGTCTACAATTTCATGACCGTCATATTTATACACAGCGATTTCAGTAATACCTTCTTCGTTGTATTTGCCACCAGTAGTCTCTATGTCTAGGATTGCGTAAATCTGAAAATATTAATGTGAGTTAATTACGTTTAATTGTAATTTCTAGAACCAAATATACTACTTCCAACCCTAATCATATTGCTACCACAGTCTATAGCAAGATTATAATCACCACTCATACCCATAGAAAGGGTATTAAAAATTGGATTAGTAGATTTTAATTCATCGTAACAGCTTTTCAAGTAGTCAAATTCAGATTTAATCTGGTCTTTATTATCTGTAAAAGTTGCCATGCCCATGAGACCAACGATGTTAACATTGGTACATTCTGCGTAAGATTTTGAATTAAGTAAAGATTGCGCATCGCTTTTACTCATTCCAAATTTTGAATCTTCCTTAGCAATTTTTATTTGTAGCAGACAATCTATTACACGATTATGTTTCATTGCTTGTTTATTGATCTCTTCCATTAATCTTATACTGTCCACTGCATGTATCATACTTACAAATGGAGCCATATATTTAACCTTATTTCTCTGAACATGACCTATCATATGCCATTTAATATCCTTAGGCATAACATCATGTTTTTCAACCATTTCCTGGATTTTATTTTCTCCGAAGATTCTCTGGCCAGCATCGTAAGCTTGCATTAATTCACTAACTGGTTTAGTTTTAGAAACTGCAACCAAGGTAACATCTTCAGGAAGCGTTGACTTGATACTTTGTAAGTTATTTTTAATACTCATAAATCGTAATACCGCTTCTTAGTTTTGGTAATATATAAGTACTTTTAGGAGGCATAGTAAGGCCTTCATCTGCAATTTGTTTCATCTGTTTTACTGTAGCAGGACACATTCCAAAACCAACTCTAAATTCTCCACTGTCAACACTAGATTTAATAGTTATCATTTCGTGTCTACCATGTTGATATTCAATTCTATTGTCATTTCTAAGGTCATCAATTCCTAATATGGGTTGAAGAATTGTTTTATATAATAACTGCGCATCCAGTCGATCTAACGCGGTTTTAAAATCGAAATTTGCTTTGCGTAAATAAAGCGAATAAAATTCACCATCTAAATACATGCTGAAATGATGAGGTCTAGAAGGTGCATATGGTATAGCACCTCTATTTTCAATCCTATACATCGCATCAAGTTTAATTAAAAACTCTTCTTTAGTGAGGCCATTTAAATCTTTAACTAGCCTATTAAATTCTTGAATCACCAAATCTGATTCTGGTATCAGGTATGACATAAAGAAGTTATATGATTCATCACCTTTATGTTTTGGATTGTTCTCTTTTTCATCTTTAAAGAGTAAATATGATGATGCTGATCTATGGTGTCCGTCTGCGATATAGATAGTATTAATTTTCTCAAACTCTTTTTTAAGAGTTTCTATTTGCTCTTCGTCATCAATTTTCCAGAGATAATGGGTGTCTCTATACGTCATGGTGAACTCAAATTCTGCATGTTTCTTTTGAGCATCCTTGATAATTTCTGCAATTATTTCATTATCAGGATATGTTAGCAAAACAGGTTCAGCATTAAAGCCAACAGTTTGCAGATAATTTTTAAAAATTTCCTCTCTTTTTGCAATGGTATCCTCGTGCTTTTTAATTACATCATTTTCGTAATCCTCGGCACTAGTAGCTGCTATTATTCCGTTAAATTCTTGCTTATGTCTATTTACAATTCTATAAGCGTAGTAGACAGGTTTTTCGTCCTTATTGAAAATTCCATCTTCCTTAAATTCGAGATACCTGTTTCTAACAAGTTGGTAACGTTCTGTACCAGTAATAACCTGATCGTATTTATAACCTGGATTTACGATATGTAAAAAACTATAAGGATTATAATCCATACGAGATTCACGCTCATTAATAGTATAACTTTGGTAAGGTCGCGAAGCAACTAGCCCAACAATTGCTCTTGTTGGTTTTACAGCTTTAAACGGAATTACTTTTGCCATTTTTTATTTTTGATTCCAGTATTATGCAAATTGACTAGCAACTTTTTCTGCCTTTCTAGTTTGAGAATAGTCATAAAATCCTTCTCCAGATTTCACACCTAATTTACCAGCTCTTACCATATTTACTAATAATGGACATGGTGCATACTTTGGATTTTTAAAACCATCGTACATTACATTTAAAATTGATAGACAAACATCTAATCCTATAAAATCTGCCAATTGCAAAGGACCCATTGGATGAGCCATTCCTAGTTTCATTACTGTGTCAATTTCACTCACACCTGCCACACCATTATACAAGGTCTCAATAGATTCGTTGATCATTGGCATCAATATACGGTTTGCAACAAAGCCTGGATAATCATTTACTTCCGTGGGTATTTTCCCTAAAGTTTTAGATAGTTCCATTATGGTATTGGTAGCCTCATCACTTGTGCTATAGCCTCTTATGATTTCTACCAGTTTCATAATTGGTACTGGGTTCATAAAATGCATACCAATTACCTTATCAGGCCTTGATGTCACAGCCGCTATTTGAGTAATTGAGATAGATGAGGTATTTGTTGCCAATATGGTTTCTTCCTGGCACAAGTCATCCAACTGATTGAAAATTTTAAGTTTAAGATCGACGTTTTCAGTTGCAGCTTCAACAACAAGTCCTACATTTTCGACTCCCTTTGAAATGTCTGTAAATGTTGTAATGTTGCCTAAAGTATCTGATTTATTAGCCTCACTAATTTTTTCCTTAACTACCATTCTATCTAAATTTTTAGAAATGGTTTCCATACCTTTTTTTAACGAGGCCTCATTAATATCTATTAATTGTACTTTAAATCCAGATTGTGCGAATGTATGGGCTATTCCATTACCCATTGTACCTGCACCAATAACTGCTACATTTTTCATTCTTTTCTAATTTTAAATAGTTTACTTTAAAACTGATTGATAATCATGGTTGCAACTCGCAACGCTTCTGTGCCATCATGTAAAGTTACGATTGGCTTGGTATTATTGTTAATAGCATCTGCGAAGGTTTCTAGCTCATCTAAAATGGCATTATTATTTTCAATAGATGGGTTATCAAAATAGATTTGTTTTTTAACACCTTCTGCATTTTGTAGTATCATATCAAAATCACCAGGATTTTCTGGTGCGTCTTTCATTTTAACCACCTCACATTTTTTTTCTAAAAAATCAACTGATATATAAGCATCTTTCTGGAAAAAACGTGACTTACGCATATTTTTTAATGAAATACGACTTGCCGTTAGATTGGCAACACATCCATTTTTAAACTCTATCCTTGCATTTGCAATATCTGGTGTTTCACTGACTACTGAAACACCACTAGCTGAGATATGTTTTACGGGTGAATTCACAACACTTAAAATAATATCTATGTCATGAATCATTAAATCTAAAACAACAGGTACGTCTGTACCACGTGGATTAAATTCAGCTAATCTATGCGTTTCAATAAACATTGGGTTTTGTATTTGATCTCTAACACCAATAAATGCTGGGTTAAAACGCTCTACATGGCCAACCTGTCCTTTAACACCATGTTCTCCTACCAAAGTTCTTATAGCTTCAGCTTCTTCAACTGTGTTTGTAATTGGTTTTTCAATAAAAATATGCTTGCCTTTTTTGATAGCTTGTTTTGCACAATCATAATGTGAAAGAGTAGGTGTAACGATATCTACGACATCAACAGCATCAATTAATGCTTCAATAGTATCAAAATATTTATACCCAAATTCGTCTGTAACTCTTTGCGCATTTTCAGGGTCAGCATCGTAAAAACCAACTAGCTCATATTTCTGAGATTCATTGAGAAGTCTAAGATGAATTTTACCAAGGTGACCAGCACCGAGAACACCAGCTTTTAGCATATTTTTAGTTTTTAACAAAAATAATCGTTTTGGATGAAAAATTTAAAAAAGAAAACCTAAAAAACTGAGATAATAGCAATAAAATAATCTTTTTAAACATGCTTTGAACTTGCTTTAGATTCTAGTAATTTTGGGATAAAATAATTTTGATTTGAAGGACACGTTTAAACATAAAGGAATGCGTCAACAATTAGTTGATACAATTAAAAAGAAAGGCATAAAAGACGAACGAGTTTTAGGTGCCATAGGCAAAATCCCCAGGCACCTATTTATGGATTCTGGATTTATTGACCACGCTTATGTAGACAAGGCATTCCCAATAGCTGCCGATCAAACGATTTCACAACCCTATACTGTGGCTTTTCAAACGGAATTAATGCAAGTTAAACCAGGTGATAAGGTATTGGAAATTGGTACAGGAAGTGGTTACCAATGTGCAGTACTGGTTGAACTTGGAGCTAAAGTTTTTAGTATTGAACGTCAACAAGAATTATTCAAGAAAACCTCTAAGTTTCTACCTAAAATAGGGTATAGAGCCAAAAAGCTGATTTTTGGCGACGGTTATAAAGGACTAGCAGATGAGGCACCATTTGACAGTATTATAGTTACTGCAGGTGCACCCTTTGTACCTAAACCACTTTTAAGTCAGCTTAAAGTAGGAGGTAGGCTGGTCATCCCTGTTGGAGACAGCGTGCAAACCATGACTTTATACTTAAGAAAAGGCGAAAAGGAATTTGAAAAACACGAATTTGGTGAATTCAGGTTTGTGCCACTACTAGAAGATAAAAACTAGTTTGTTGCCTTTATAAATGCATCTTTACCACCAACTATTGGTAAAGACAAAGTAGTTTCATCTAATTTCACTGATAATTCTGTACCAGGTTTTGGATGTAACGTAAATTCTGAATCACTTGAAAATATCATAAGTCCTATTTGTTGCCCTTTTCTTATCACCTGATCATCTGGCTGTAAATCAAAATTTACTGTATAAAATTTACCAGGTTCTAAGGCCTCTTCATTAGTAATGGACTTATAGTTTCTTGGGTCTGCCCAACCTCTTGTAATGATATTATCAGTTATTTTTACATCGTTGCCATTTTCCCAAGGTAAGGATACTAACCAAACCGATAAATTCGCCACAGATTTGTTGCTAGAAAGTGTTATACTAACTTTTGGAACTCCAGAAATATGTAAATCTTCAGTTAATGTTGCAGTTGTGTATAATAATCTATTATTTGATGATTCTGCGGTTGCTAAATCCTTGCCACTAAAATTATAATCGTCTATTATTTTTTCAACATTATTCGAGGGTTGGTCCATGTTTAAATTACCAGTCGTGTTGCCACCAGCAGTTAAATTTAATTTTACAAATTCGGCATCTGGATTTGGATAATCCTTATAAGGTGTTGGCTTTAATCTGTCATCATATTCACGAACTATGTATGCCTTGTAATCTTCTTTATCAACACCATTATCAATACCATGAAGATATTTTGTAAACCATTTATTCATCATTGAAATTGGTGGTGGTCCACCGTGACCAACTTGATGATAATAGATTTGTGATGGCAGGCCTTTTTCTCGTGCAGCCTTGTAGATTCTATAACTATGTTCAGGCATTACGTTCCAGTCATTAAATCCGTGAGACATTAATAAGGCAGCTTTCATTTTATCCATTTGGTTGAGGTAATCTCTACCAGACCAAAAATCATTTAAATCTCCTGTTTCTCGGTCCATTTCATTGCGCATTTCTGTATCCCTTATGGTTTTGTTATTATATGGTCTGCGATTTTCATCACCACTATGGACAAAATCATATAAAACATCAATGTCTTCTCCTAAATATCCGCCAGGAGATCTAACAAGTCCGTTAGAACGGTAATAGTGATAGTAAGATGTGTTTGGTGCAATAGGAATTATTACTTCTAAACCTTCAACTCCAGTAGTCGCAGCTGCTAAAGGTAATGTACCGTTATAAGAAGTTCCAGTCATGCCAACTTTTCCTGTTGACCAATAAGCTTTAACTTCTTCATTTCCATCTCTTTCTGAATATCCTTTTGCTCTTCCACATAACCAATCAATAACGGTTTTGGGAGCAAGTGATTCATTCTTTCCTCCAATTGTTGGTGCTCCATCTGAAAGACCTGTACCTGGAGAACTTGAGTGTACCACAATATAACCTCTTGGAACCCATTTTCTAATATGTGAATTTGAAATTATTGGTCTTTTCCCTCTCCGTTGAACCTCAGGATGGAATCGTTCTTCTCCAATTTCACCAAGTTCATGTTGAACATTCCACATTGTACCAGGAGCATCAGCTGCAACTCCAGCAAAATAAGGACTAGTCACGTAAATAATAGGAAGTTTAAGCCCTTCGGTATCTGTTTGTTCTGGCCTTGTTACCGAAACGTGCATTCTATCTGGGTCTCCATCGCCATCAGTATCAAATTCAGTTTCAACCCAAAGATCATGTCTCACCCAATACTCAGGATTGCTAAATGCCTCTACAATTTGGGCTTCACCATCTTTAAAAATAGGTACTGCCTTAGTTTCGGTTTGTTGTGCACAACTGAATATTGAAAAGGTTAATGCAAGAGTTAAAAATGATTTTGTTTTTATTGAAAGCTTCATTCGATAGAATTTTTTTGTTGGTTAAATATAGTACCCTCTGTTATGAATACATAAATTATAACAGATATTTAAGATGGTAGTAATTATGTATTATTGCTTAGGTAAATAACGCTCAGGAATTGGATTATCCTTAGATTCTTGCATCCAATAGATATTAATAATCCACCAACGTACTCCATCGTTCATTAATTGAATACTGTTGATGCCTCTCATAAATGGTTTTTCGTCATTCTTAGTCTTAAATGATTCATAGGTGCTAAATACGTGAGAAATATTTCCAAATGTTTCAACAATTCTATTTGTTTCAACTTCGTAAAAACCATTTTCAAACAACCATTTCCCAGATGTATTAATGTAATCGTCTGGAGACATAAATCTAGCGATATGCATTCCTTCATTGTTTTTGCCGGATGGAATAAGTTTGGCATTTTCATAAAACAAGTGCTTGAATAAATCCCAATCTCTTTCAACACCAGCATCACCTGAAATGACAGAGTATAAAGTTTCAATTGTATTGTCTAAGGATGAGACTTGTAAAGAATAGTCTTTCTTTTCTGTCTCTTGTGAATTTATTCCAAATGAAATAAATACAAAAAGTAAAAGGAATCGTTTCATGCAGTAAAGTTAAAAGAATTTTAGTCCAAATAAAATGGCATCACCTTTAAACCCACTTTGATAAGAGCGTACATAATCTACTCGCAGAAATCGCCATTTTCCCCAGCCTATATTGTCTATACCAATAGTATATTCTTGATAAGGTTTATTGTCTGGTGTTGCTAGGTTATGTGCACCTAATATTAGATTGAAATTTAGTTTATTGATCAGTGGCAATTTACCGAGTATAAAACCATTAAAGTCATGTTCGGCATGCATTTCTAAATAACTATCGTTGGTACTTAAATCATAATATCCGAGATTATTAAAAACATCTGTATAATTACCACGACTACTAACATTTATTTGATTACCATTAAAATGCTGATAATCCATAAAAGCAATATTCTCTGCATTAAAGAATTTTCCTAGCCTTAGATTATAATTGAACCTTCCTTTATCTGCTATATTGAAGGATTGGTAAAGCCTTGCTTTAATTTGATCAAAATTATAATCACTATTGGATGAGCCTAGTCCTTTTTCATAACTTAAAACTAGGGTTGGGTATTTGTCTGTTGAAACATTGAATTTACTATCAGGATAACTCAAATATTTTTGACCAAAGTTAAATCTTCCAGATATATTTAACTTTATAATATTGTGAACTTCAAATGGAGCAGAAGAATTGATGGGATCTAATGGATTGTTGCTTAAATATTCTTTATCGTCTTGCGGATAAAAGGTTTGATCAGTCGTATTAAACAAAGGGCTTCTATTTTCATAAGAAAGACTTGAAAAAAGCCTAAATCCATTAAATAATTCTTCTGAGTAATTTAATTGAACAAAACCGCGTTCGTACAGTTTCATATAATTTTCTTCAAAAAACAGAGTTGCTACTGAATTCCAGAATGGTCTTATGGGATTAGATCCATTATATTGTACCACCTGCACACCAGTAGTTAAAGTTAAAAAAGCTCTTGAAGTGTCATTAAACTTAAAGGACAAAGCACCTGTTCCTCTTAATTTTCTTTCTGAAAACCCATATTGAAAGCCAACATTTGCCCTGAAATATCGCTTAAAGTCATCGTAATTTTTTGTATAAAATATATTGGCATTAGCTGTATACCCTTGTACTGTATTGAATTGAACACCTCCAAGTGGAACATCAAAACCAAGGCTATAATCTTTAAAAGAATTTTGATAGGTATAGCCAAGTATATCATTAAGTTTAAATCTATTGTTTTCTCTGTCAAGAGAATCTAAATAGGGTCTTGATTCTTTTACTTCTTGAATACTATCTTTTCTGGTGTAATCTGTACTTTCTTCTAATGTTAGTGGTACTGGTCTTATTTGCTTCCAGAAGAGGGAGTCTTTTTTATTGGCCTTATCTTCAAAGGTAACTAATTCTGGACCAAAGTCTTTTGAGGTTAAACCACTATTGAACTTATAATTGCTATAAACTGCCGTGAATCTTCCATCACCTTTAATTCCGAAGAACTTATATTTAAAATCAATACTTTGGGAAATTAGTGCCCAGATATCTTCCTTTTCTGAATAAGAAAAACTTTGTTGAAGGGATATTATATCTACTGCAGGAATTCTTGCCTGTACTCCAGTAATATCCAATTCTAGTGCATAGATGGTCCATTGGTCTTCAACGATGTAAATAGAACCCGAAAAAATAGGATCGTTTTCTCGCTTAGGTATAACATTAATTTTATTTATAAGGTTACCTCTTTCGTCATAGAAAACGCCTTCTAATTTATAGCGATAATAACTGAAGGCATTATTTGCAATAGGAGAGATGATTTCATTGCCAAATTCTACTGTGTTGTTATAGAAATTGAAATCTACATCAATAGCATTGTTAAAGCTAAAACCACTATTATCGCCACTTACTTTAGATGCAGTTATTTTTTCTTTTAGTTTATCAGGTCTTAAAAATTGAATTTTAGATATTGTTTCAGAAAGGTAAATAATTCCGCTTCTCGTAGAATCCAAGCCACCTCCAAGATCACCAACTTCTTGACCTAATATTTTTTCTGGTGCGTCTTTTATTCGTATAAGTCCACGAGAATAAAAGTCTGCTTGATATGAATTGATTTTTTCTAAATTCTCCTTACGCTTAGCAATTGCTCTTCGCATTATTAAATTAGCCGGATTCTCCTGCGAATCAACAACCACCTCTCCAAGTGTTAAAGATCCTTCTTCTAAAATGATATCAATTGTAAATGGAAATGCCTCAATTGCAACTTTCTTTTTTACGGTTTTAAATCCTAAATAAGTAAAAACTATTGTATAGGTTTTAGCTTCCTTTACATTTAGTTCATAATAACCATCATCATTTGTGGTTGTTCCAGTATAGGTATTTTCAATTATTACATTGACGAAGGGTAATGGGTTGTTATTAGAATCTGTAATAGTTCCTTTTATTTGGGCAGACAATAAATAACTAAACAAAGTGAAAATTAGGCAGAGTACTGTTTTATTCATAGAAATTGATTGATTAGCTTTAAATAAGTTGATTTTAAAATAAATTATAAACCATCTATTCTATTTCAAACTTAGACTAATTCTCAACGCGTAAAAGTTATAGCCTTCTTAAAGTTATCGGAAACTTTTCTTAATGCGATCTAAGTTCCTTTTGTTGTCACGGTCTTTTATTGTTTCCCGTTTATCAAAAAGTTTTTTACCCTTGGCTAAAGCAATTTCTAGTTTAGCTAATCCTTTTTCGTTTATGAATAAGCGAAGCGGTATAATCGCCATACCCTTAACGTTAACTTCCTTTTCGAGTTTTTTTAGTTCTCTTTTATTTAACAGCAGTTTACGTTCTGCTTTTGGTTTGTGGTTATAGTAATTTCCAAATGCATACTCTTCAATCGTCATATTGATTACAAAAAGCTCACCTTTATCGTTAAATTCACAAAAGCTCTCAGCAATTGAGGCCTTACTTGCTCTTATAGACTTTATCTCAGTACCGGTTAATACAATTCCAGCAGTATATCTATCAACTATCTCATATTGAAATTTAGCCTTTTTATTCAGTATGTTAACCGTTTTTTGCATGGGTTGCAAAGGTAGTTGTTAATGTTAAAAGTTAAAAGTTTATTAGAACAAAGTCATCTTAGTAAGCATATGATTAGATTTACGACTTCATAACAAATTTTAGTAATGAAAAACCTTATAACATTTTGCCTATTCCTTTTATGCCTAGGCTGTCAGGAAGAGAACAAACAATCATCTTTAAGTGCAGATGAAATAGTTAATAAATCAATAGAAGTGTCTGGTGGTGAACGGTTTGGTAGTTCAGAGATAAAATTTGATTTTAGAGATAAATTCTATTTTGCACAACGAAAACAAGGTAACTTTTTATTAGCTAGAAGCTTTTTCAAGGATAACGATAGTATAACAGATTTTTTAACTAATGACGAATTTAAGCGTTTAGTAGGAGAGGATTTTATTGTGGTTGCTGATTCAATGATTACTAAATATAGAGCATCGGTTAATTCTGTACATTATTTTTCAGTTTTACCATATGGATTAAATGATGCTGCTGTTAATAAATTCTTTCTGGGAGAAGAGGAAATAAAAAACAAAACCTATTATAAAATTAAAGTTACATTCAATAAAGAAGGTGGCGGAGAGGATTTTGAAGATGTTTTTATCTATTGGATTGATAAAGAGACTTTTAAAGTGCAATACCTCGCATATTCATATAATGAAGATGATGGTGTTGGTATGCGTTTTAGAGAGGCCTTTAATGAACGTTTTATAGAAGGGATTAGATTTGTAGACTATAACAATTATAAGTCTTCAGATGGTTTAATGTCACTTATTGATTTAGGTAAGTTATTTGAAAAAAATAAGCTCAATTTACTATCTAAAATTGAGCTTAAGAATATTGTCGTTAATGACTTATAAATTTAGGTTATCTACCTAGATAGCCTCCATCTACAGGTATTATTGTACCAGTGATATAGTCACTTGCAGACGAAGATAAAAATACAGCAAGACCTTTAAGATCATCACCAGTTCCCCATCTTTTCATTGGTACTCTCATAAATACCTCTTCAGTTCTTTTTTTATCATTAATTAATGCAGTATTTAATTGTGTGTCCATATAACCTGGAGCTATTCCATTGACACATATTCCTCTTGAAGCCCAATCATTTGATAAGGCCTTGGTTAATTGACCTACACCGCCTTTTGATGCTGCATAAGCAGGAATTGTGATACCTCCTAGAAAGCTCATTAATGAAGCAATATTTATGATTTTACCACCACCTTGTTTCAACATAGTATTACCAGCAAGTTTGCAATAATGAAAAGTTGCATCTAGATTTATCGCAATAACTTTGGACCATTCATCATCTGGAAAATTTTCACTCGAATATCTCCTTTGAATACCAGCGGAATTAATTAAGATATCAACTCTACCGCCTAATATTTCTAATGCTTTTGCATAAGAGTCATCTATTTGAGATTTAATGCTTACATCGGCTTGTATAGCGTCAACGTCAAGTCCGTTTTTCTTAAATTTATTACTAAATTCAAATGCACGTTTATCATAATCGATAATTACAGTTTGGGCTCCGGCTTCAGAAATTGCTTCAACCATTGCAATGCCAAGATCTCCAGCACCACCAACTACGATGGCTTTTTTTCCTTTTAGGCTAAAAGTTTCTAATATGTTTTTTTTCATTTTAAAAGAATCTAATCATTTACATACCTCTCATTAATGGTATTTGTAAAAATTATTTTTTTGATTGGTTATTATTTATGAGTTTCCTTTAGTTTTTTAGTTGTGATAATCTTCTGGATTCCATAATGGAGTCCATTCTATTATCATATCTTCGCCATCTTCGCCCTTAACATCTAAAATTTCTTTTATGTCAAGAATGGTTTGATTAGTCTCTTCTATGGAATCACTAGCTGTATAAATTCTGTACAATATCTGTCTCTCTGTACCAACCCATTCAGGCATTACGGTATCACCTTGCTTAAATCTCTCTACGACAAAATTGACGTTTTTATGATTCTTAATTTCATCTAATCCTTTAATAGATTCTATTTTGCCGTCTTTTAATAATATCCAAATAGAACATGCACTTTTACCACGAAACATATAATCATTTTGTTCAGCAAAATTGTCTTCGCCAAATTTTCCGGTTAATGCAAAATTCAACAACGTTTTTCTATGGTCAAAACCATTGATATGAGCTAAATGTATGTGAGGTGCCTCACCCTGCAAACGGAACCCAGGATCATAACTATAGAATACTCCATCCTCTACAAAAAACTGAACATTTAATACTCCGTTTTGAACTTCTGTCGCTTTAAATAATTCACTTATTTTTGGATGAACTTCTTCTACAAAAGATTTGGTGTATTTCGAAGGGTAAACTGTTGATAATGCAATTGGGCTAGAATCTCCTTGAATTCTTGTTAAAATTCTGTCGTAGGTTGCTGACAAATATGGTACTCCGTCTTTAAAAGTATAATATACGGCCATATCATCACAATTGGAATCCATGTATTTTTCTACCATGACAATTCCTTTTTTGGAGAATTTTAAAGCATTTGTTACAGTCTGTCTATAATCTTCTTCGTTTCTACATATTTTCATTCCTACGCCACCGCCGCTGTCTACAGGTTTTACCATGAGGGGTAAATCTACGTTAGTTGGTTTTCTTATTTCCTCATCTTTATGAAGGTAAATACCAGGTATGTCTTGTACTCCATGTTCAGCACAATATCGTTTATATCCACTTTTACTGCAAAATGCCTCAATGGTACCATCTGTTGCATAACAAGGTAAATTTAGTTTTTCGCAAATTTCTCTATACGGTTTTACTAAAATATCTGCCACACCAACAAGTACTCCATCAACCTCATTATCTTGTGCTACTTTCACTATTCCGTCAATATCAAACCCATCAATATCATAGGTTTCTTTAGCAAATTTCTTGGCTGGTGCATTTGGGTTGGGATCAATTACAATTGTATGTAAACCCATGTTATTTGCTACTTCAACAAGGACACCTGTTTCCGGATTTCCGCCAAGGATTATTATTTTTTTAGACATATTTGTTTGGTATTAGTTTAGTTGTTCAATATTTTGTTGAAATAGAAAATTTTTATCAAATCCTATATTTTTAATTAGTTGGCTTATTATTTTTTCTTCAGTTTTAAAATGTGCAATATGATCATCATGAATTCCCATAAGCAATAATTCACTTGTAATTAATCGATGTGTAGAAGGATTAATTGTGGCAATAATTAAGTAGTCAAAATCCTCCTCATTCACTGAGCTAATAGGTTGAACTGAAGCATTTCCAATTTTTAGATCATGAAAATCCACATCTACCCATTTTACAATTTTGAAATAGTTGGTTTTAAGATTAGTTGATAATATGTGTTGTCCAAATGAACCTGAACTGTAAACAACAATTTTAGAGCCTATTGATACATCAGTAAATGGGTTAAAATATTCTGGAGTATCATTTATTTGAATCAATCCACCAGATCTCACCAACAGTTGAGAATAGAGATAATAATTTAATTGGGTATTCAATAAATTTTCATCCAGAACATCGGACAATTTAACTTTTAAATGATTCATTAATAATCCCAATCTATAATATTCCATATTTGGGTCTTCTATTGACTTGACAATAGAATCATGTCTTTGTCGATAGTAATAGAGCGGTATTTTGCTAATCACTAGGCTTTTACATAACGCCAAATACGAATAAGTGATTGCTGCATCCTCACCCATTAAAATATCATTGTGGACATCAAATAATACTTGATTAAGTAATTCTTTTTTAAATAATTTATTCCAAACATAAGTGGACATACCGTGCTCACAAAACTCACCATTAAAAATTGCTTCAGGAATAATTGAAGACTTTATTTGATTTTCATTGTAAACTCCTGGATTTGATGGTTTAATAGTTTCAATTTTCCCATTAAATTCTCTAAAATGACCAGTAACAGTTAAATCTGCATTATTTGTGATAGCTAGTTTATATAAAGTGTCTAAGTAATATTTATCCACCCAATCATCACCATCAACATTTGCGATATACGCTCCCTTAGCTACTTCAAGACCAGCTTTACGTGCAGATAAAAGACCGCCATTTTTTTTATGTACAACAACTATTCTTGAATCTAACTTGGCATATTGGTCACAAATAATCGGGCATTTATCTGGACTACCGTCATCTACTAATATTAATTCGAAATCTTTGAAAGATTGATCGAGAATACTTTCAATACATTTGGGTAAGTACTTTTCTATTCCGTAAACAGGAACTATTACACTTATTTTAGTAGGTTTCATTGGTTAGATTTGTTTAGATTAAGATAATATAAGGCACTTCCTCTTAATTCATTGTCAGAAGGGTCATTTGCAGCCGTAATAAACAGATTTTCATTTTCATCAAAACAGCAAGATGTCACATTAGAATGTGGTAGTTTTATTTCGTTAATTTTTTTACCGGTATTTGGGTTCCATTGTGACACACAAGATCCTCCCCACTCAGCAACCCACAGCATTCCATTTTTATCAATAGCCATTCCGTCTGGGCTTCCTTTTTCTGTAAACTCAACTACATTTGAGACAAAGTTAACGCTGCCAGTTTCTATATCATATTTATATTTTGCGATTTGCTTGGTAGGGGTATCAATAAAATACATGAATCTATTATCATGAGAAAAGGCCAAACCATTTGAAATGGTTGTGTGGTCAATAATAATTTTACAATTCCCATTATGGTATGAATATACTTTGCCAAGACCTTTTTCCACATCGGGATATCCCATCGTTCCTATAATTAATCTTCCTATTGGATCTTGAATGCCATCGTTGTATCTTACATTGTCTGCTATATCAATTTGAAATTTAAAGGATGTTTCAAGGCAATTGAAGTTAGCTTCAAAAAAACCATTTTTTGAGGCAATTATTACAACTTTTTTCGACTCAGTGAGATATACATTGCTGGTTGGTGAATCTAATTTTATACTCAAAATTTCATTTGAAATAGGAGAGTAGCAATACACTAATCCATCTAAAATTGAAACAAAATATAATAGTTTGTTTGTAGGATCGAATATTGGTCCTTCAAATAATTCCGCCTCTTTTGAGCTATATATTATGGTTGAAGTCAATGTTTCCATGCTATATATATTCTCCTCCTGTAACTCTAATTAAGGAACCAGTTGTCATTGCAGAATCATCAGATATAAAATGCATTACTGCCGGTACTGGGTCAAATGGACTTAACATTCTTCCCATAGGAATAATATCCTTGGCTTTGTTTTTAAGTTCGTTCTCACTAACACCTTCCTTTGCCCTTAATTGAATCTCTCCTTCTGTATTTGTCCATCCCATTACCAAATAATTAGATCTAACTCCATATTTAGCATAATGATGCGCTATGTGATTTGAAAGCGTATATAAGGTGCTCTTGGTAAGGGCATAAGGAGCTCTATCTTCTTGGCCATAATCCATGTGCGCAGATCCAAAAAATACAATGGAGCCAGATTTATTGGCCATCATAGATTTTAGGACATGTTTAAGTAAAAAATATGGTGCTTTTAGATTTACATTAAAAATCTTATCGTAAACCTCCTCTTCAGTGTCAATTATGGAAGCAACAGGAGTAATACCAGCATATATAATCAATGCATCAATTTTCTTAAATCTTTCGATTGTTTGATTGTAATAATCTTCAATGCCATTAATTGAGTTAAGATCTATTTTATGGAAGTATAAATTGTCTTTACATTCTGAGGACTCAATAATTTGATTGCCTAAATTTTCATCTCTACCGCAAAACGCAACATTATAACCTTTCTTCAAGCAAGATTTCAGAATTTCATTTCCGACACCTTTGGTGCCACCCAGTAACATAATAGTCTTCATAAATGTATAAGCTAGTCTCAGTAAATTTAGAAATCAAATCTAGGTATTTAAATTGAAAAATTAACTTTTTTTCCATAGAAGTACTCTATATTCGATTAAACTATTTTAAAGGACTAAAATTATGATAATTAGGTAGTTTCATCGGGTTTATTTACTAATCAACCTTCAAAAGTGTTGAGGTTTTAGAGTCTTTTGAAATAGTTACAATATAAAGATTGGCATTATTACTCTCATCTATCATTTTATATTTCTTTTCACCGATCAGACCATTTGTAAACATAGGTGTGGTGTTACTATGTCCAACAATTAGTACTGTTTTGCCGTTTGTGTCTTTCCTAAAGTTCTCAATATTCATATTCCGAGGATCGTAAAATTTGAGTTCTAAATTATTAGCATTAGCCGTTGGCATTGCCGTCTCTTTTGTTCTATGGTAATCTGTTGAATAAACGGCGTCAAATTTTACATCCTTTAAAATGTTTGACCAATTTTTAGCACGTTCTATTCCTTTTTCTTTTAGATGTGGATTCCTATTTGATTTATCAGATTGATCTTTTTCTGCATGACGAATTAGGTAGTAAGTTGATATTTTTTGTGTGATTGCTTTTTCATATGGACCCTCCCATATTACCTGTTCAATCATCCATTGACCATTGTCTTTGGATAACTGTACATAATCAATTCCCCAAGCAGCAGTAACTTTTGCAGATGCAACATGGTTGCCAATATCTAAAACCTCTACATTTCTTATTTTATTTTCATCTCTAGTTTTTCCTTCATCTTTCATTTTCTGCACAAACTCCATCGCTTTTTCATAGCTCATATGAGCATAATATTCATAATTACCAGACTCCTTATTTTTCCAATATCCAAACTTGTTTAAACGAGGTTTAATTGCAAGTTTTAGTTTGGTGGTATCACCTTTATAAAATGCATCAATGTAGTTATTTAGTGTAGTTTCAATCTGCGTTTTATCAGAGGTATTTTGAGCATAAATTGAAATGGATAGCATTAATAATAATGCAGTAAGAAAAGATTTCATCTGTTGAGTAATTTAGTTGTTTTACCCAAATATAAATCAGAATAGAAGTGATTATTGAAAAAGTATGTTAAATAATTCTAAGCCAACTCTAAAGCAATTTCGATCATACTTTTAAAAGTGGTTTCCCGCTCTTTGCTTGTTGTACGCTCACCAGTAACTAAAGAATCTGAAATCGTTAAGATGGCCAATGCGTTTACATTATGTTTAGCAGCTACGGTATATAAACCTGCAGCTTCCATTTCAACGCACAATACACCAAATTTAGACCACTTTTTATAGGACTCAATATCATCTTCATAGAATTCATCAGAAGATAAAACATTACCTGCTTTAATTGGAATATCTTTTGATCTAGCTGTTTCTACGGCTTTAATAAACAATCCGAAGTCTGCAGTAGGTGCATAATCCGCTCCACCAAATCGTAATTCATTAACTCCAGAAGTGGAAGACGCTGCCATAGCTAATACAACATCATAAATTTTTACATCTTTTTGATATGAACCTGCACTTCCTACACGTATCAAGTTTTTTACTCCAAATTCAGTAATTAATTCGTTTGCATAAATTGAAATACTTGGAACTCCCATTCCTGTACCCATGGCAGATACTTTTTTGCCCTTATATGTACCTGTATAGCCCAGCATGCCTCTAACTTCATTAAAGCAAACAGGATTTTCAAAAAATGTCTCTGCTATCCATTTAGCTCGTAATGGATCTCCAGGTAATAAAATAGTTTCTGCGATATCGCCTTTTTTGGCGCCAATATGTACACTCATATTGTAAAGGTAATCAAAGTACGGATAAATTAATACTCTAAAACTGAAGTTTGATTTGTCATCATTGCTACACCAGATGATGCACCAATCCTATCTACACCAACCTCAATATATTTTAAAGCAGTTTCTGCGTCTCTAATACCACCTGAAGCTTTAATTTTTAATTGATCTTTTACAGTTTTTCGCATAATTTTTACCGCGGTGAGTGTTGCACCACTAGAAGAAAAACCTGTGGATGTTTTTACAAAATCAGCCTTGGCATCAATACAAATTTCGCATGCTTTGACTATTTCATTTTTTGAAAGTTCACTTATCTCTAATATGACCTTTAATGGAATATGACCAATGGCTCGTTTAACAGCACTAATATCTTTAAGAACTTCAACATAGTTTTTACTTTTCAAACGACCAATATTAATAACCATGTCAATTTCTGAAGCACCATGTTCAATAGCATTTTTAGCTTCAAAAACTTTGGCATCTGTAGACATTGCACCTAAAGGAAATCCGACAACCGTACATACTTTAACATCAGAACTTCCTAATGCCTGTCTGGCAAAGGTTACATAATTACCATTTACACATACTGAATAAAATTTATATTTAAGTGCTTCTTCGCATAGATTTAAAATTTCAGCTTCAGTAGCAGATGCACTCAATAGGGTGTGGTCTATAAATTTGTTTAATTCCATTTAATTTATTTGTAGGGGTTTCATAAAAAATGCCATAGTAATTCTCTCTAAGGTTAGAGGGATTTACCAAACTTAATTAAGGGAGTCTTAAGTATTGTGGAATTAAATAGCTCGATAAAAGTAGTAATTTATCCGTTAAAACGACTGTTAAATCTTACAAAAATTTGTGCATTTCATCGAAAACATGAAATTACGATAAATAAAGTATTGAAAAACAGATAGTTGTGTTTTATGAGTAAATTAATAAAAGAAAGAGTCAAAAAATAGACTCTCAACAATTGAGTTTTTTAATTTTACTCAGAATCTCTAACTGCTGTTACGGTATAACCAGCTTGTCTTAAAAGATTTATTACACCATTTTCTCCTGCTAAATGACCAGCGCCTACTCCAAAAAATGTTGCCTGCTTTTCAGCATGTTCCTTAATTTTTGGAATCCAGTTTATGTTACGATTATCTAATAATTCATCCTGATATTCTGCTACGCTAGAATAGTTGTCATCATTCAAAATATCAAGCATGGCAGTTATGTTTTCATCTTTATAGATTGAAAGTAGTTTAGCAAAATTTGCCTTGTCATAAGCCATATTGTCTTTTGCTGTTCTTATCAAATCTTTTACTTGGTCTTCATATGGTATGACTTCAAACACATTAATTTGATCTTCAATAGATTCTAATCCAAAAATTTCCTCATTTTGTTCTTTAGCAACCTTCATCAATTCGGCCTCAAAAGATTCCATTGGACAATCTATAAACTTCGGATATAGCATGGAGGTTAAGAAAAACGGTTTTACGTTTTCCAACATTTTTACAGACATTCCCATGTTATTAATAAACAGGGAGTCAATTGCTTGGTAATCCTCATCATTAACCATACTCTTCAGAGTTTTTCCATCCTTCATATACATACCCTTCATCATTTTAACTTGCATATCTGGATCATCCATATCAATTTCTAAAACTATTTGTTTTGTTTCATCTAGAGCTTTTACAACATCATTTTCTAATGTTGCATCACAAGTAATGTGAATTGTTCCAAAGAGGTACGAAGCTTTATTTAATCCATTTCCCTCAATCTTCCAGAGCGTCGAATTTTCTAATTTTTGAGCTGATAATGATGTTGTTGCAGTAATTGCTATGACTAAGAGCGATAATAAATATTTCATAGAATTTTTTAGTTTGACGTATAAGTAACAAATATCGCAAGAAAGTTACAAAAAGGTAAGCAACACCTTTTCTATCGATAGCGAATCGACTTGAATTAGGTGTTGCTTTAACCAACCAATCAATATAAAGACTGTTTTAATCCTAGATTGTTACAGGCATTGTTATAATTCTTCAATAACTAAATCACCTTGATTTCTAAATACCAACTTATCATCAAAAGCATCAAGTAGAATAATACTCTCTGTAGTTACTCTTCCCGATAGAATTTCTTTACTGAGTTGATTTAAGACTTCTTTCTGAATAACTCGTTTTACAGGTCTGGCACCATATTCTGGGTTGTAGCCTTTTTCTGCTAGATAGGCTTTTGCCTCTGGAGTTGCATCAAAGGTTATGCCTTGTTCAGCAATCATTTTCGTTACACTTTTAAGTTGAAGCCCAACTATGTCTAGTATATTCTCCTTTGATAATGGTGTAAACATTATGGTATCATCGATTCTATTGAGAAACTCTGGTCTCACAGATTGCTTCAAAAGACCAAGAACATCAACTTTGGCACTTTCAATTGCACTTTGAATGTCTTTTGTTGCATCAAAACGTTCTTGAATAATATGGCTTCCCATATTTGAGGTCATTATAATAATTGTGTTTTTAAAATCTGCAACTCGTCCTTTATTATCGGTTAGTCTTCCTTCATCTAATACCTGTAAGAGAATATTAAAGGTATCTGGATGTGCTTTTTCAATCTCATCCAGCAACACTACAGAATATGGCTTACGTCTAACAGCTTCCGTTAATTGACCGCCTTCGTCATAACCAACATATCCAGGAGGCGCTCCTACAAGTCTACTCACGGCATGACGCTCTTGGTATTCGCTCATATCAATACGTGTCATCGCATTTTCATCATCAAAAAGATATTCAGCTAGCGCTTTTGCCAATTCTGTTTTACCAACACCAGTTGTTCCCAAAAACAAGAATGTACCAATTGGTTTTTGCGGATTTTGTAATCCCGCTCTAGATCGTCTTACAGCGTCACTTACGGCTTCAATTGCTTCCTCTTGACCAACAACACGCTTATGTAACTCATCTTCAAGCTTAAGAAGTTTTTCACGCTCACTTTGTATCATTTTTGTGACTGGAATCCCTGTCCACTTGGCAACAACATCAGCAATATCCTCATAGGTTACCTCTTCTTTAATCAGCGCTGTTTCTTGTTGTTCAGCCAATTGCTTTTGGAATGATTCTAATTTTTCAGTCGCTTCTTTAATTTTTCCATAACGGATTTCAGCCACTTTTCCATAATCACCCTCTCGCTCTGCACGTTCTGCTTCTAGCTTATAGTTTTCTATTTCTAATTTTATATTCTGAACGTTCTCTACAGTTTCCTTTTCACTTTTCCATTTTGCATTGAGTTCATTCCGTTCTTCTTTAAGGTTTGCTAATTCTGATTTTAAAGATTTTAGTTTAACCTCATCTTTTTCACGTTTTATAGCTTCATGCTCAATTTCCAATTGCATTATTTTACGATCGAGAACATCTAGCTCTTCAGGCTTAGAATTGATTTCCATTCGAAGTTTTGAAGCGGCTTCGTCCATTAAGTCAATGGCCTTGTCTGGTAAGAATCGATTGGTAATGTATCTATTTGATAATTCCACAGCCCCAATAATTGCTTCATCCTTTATTCTAACCTTATGATGTGTTTCATACTTCTCTTTTATGCCTCGAAGAATTGAAATAGCACTTTCCGTATCTGGTTCGTCAACATTAACCTTCTGGAAACGACGTTCTAAGGCCTTGTCTTGCTCAAAATACTTTTGGTATTCATCTAAGGTAGTTGCACCAATAGCACGCAATTCACCACGTGCTAATGCTGGTTTTAAGATGTTTGCCGCATCCATGGCACCCTGTCCGCCACCTGCACCCACTAAGGTGTGAATTTCGTCAATAAAAAGAACGATATCACCATCACTTGTGGTTACTTCTTTTATGACTGCTTTAAGACGTTCCTCAAACTCACCTTTAAACTTAGCACCGGCAATTAACGCTCCCATATCTAAGGCGAAAATTTGTTTATCCTTTAAGTTTTCAGGTATATCGCCATCAATTATACGATGTGCCAGACCTTCAGCAATAGCTGTTTTACCAGTACCTGGTTCACCTACTAATATTGGATTGTTTTTGGTTCTACGTGATAGGATCTGTAAAATTCTTCTTATCTCTTCGTCACGACCAATTACTGGATCTAGTTTTCCATCTCTTGCTAGTTGATTTAAATTTTTTGCGTACTTGCTAAGAGAATTATAGGTTTCTTCTTGACTTTGGGATGTTACTCTTTCGCCTTTTCTTAATTCATCAATTGCAGATTGAAGACCTTTTTCGGTAACACCTTGATCTTTTAGCATCTGTGATATCTTGCTTTTAGACTTAAAAATAGCCAAAACCAAATGCTCAATAGAGACAAAATCATCTTTCATTTTCTTAGCTATGATTGAAGCCTCATTTAATGCCTTGCCAGCATCTCTAGATAACATGATGTCTCCACCAGAGACTTTTGAAAAGCTTTGTAACTCTTTATCTAAAACCTGTTGTAACAGACCAACGTTAACGTTAAGCTTTTTTAATATAAATGGTAAAACGTTTTCATCAACATTAAATAGAGCTTTGAAAATATGCTCGTTTTCTATTTGTTGATGACCAAAGCCTTGGGCAAGCTGTTGCGCTTGCTGAATGGCTTCTTGCGATTTAATTGTATAGTTGTTAAAATTCATCTTTTATGTATTAATCAATTTTTTTTTGTTGTGTTTGCCTATATTTATTCAATAATCTTACCAACTCAAATCGGTAGGAAAAAAACGACAAAATGTCGGGTTTTATGTGGTGTAAGATGACGTTTTGTCAAACTTGTAAGCTAATTTTTTGAATTACGACCACACTTTAAAATTTAATTATGTTTAAAAAACTATTCGGTTCTTCAGAGCCTAAAGAAGAAAAAGTTTTACCGTGGATACCCTTAACAAGCTTGGATCAATTACAAGAGATTGCTGAAAAGTCTAAGGGGAAAACTCAGTTAATTTTTAAGCATTCAACACGTTGTGGTATAAGTAGAATGGTTATGAACCAATTCATAGCATCATATGATTTAGAAACAGAAGCAGATCTGTATTATTTAGATTTATTGAGTTACAGGGATGTGTCTAATGAAGTTGGTTATAAATTTCAGGTAATGCACCAGTCACCGCAACTTCTAATTATAAAGAATGGTATTGTTACAACACATGCCTCGCATGGTGCAATTAACGACATGGATTTAAAATAGCTTACTTAAATTCTAATTACTTTATAATTCTATGATTAAAATTAAGAACTACATTCCTTTGTTATTAATAACAACATTATTTTTAGGTTGTCCAGCCGAAGATGACGATGGTGATTGCATGAAAACGATAACAATTCCTCAGTATTATATAGTTAATAATCAAACTTACAGTTATAATATATCTCAAGAAGTGCCATGTGATTTCCCTGAACCAACTGAGCCAGAATTGATAGAGCCTCCAACTCTAGAAAATTTCTCATATGAAGTTTTAAGTTTCACTTTCACGCCAGATACGGGGAACAATACATCAAGATTACAGTTTGAAATTATGTTGAACAATCCAAATGCTTATGCAGTTAATGGAGTTCCGATTTTAACAATTAATACTGATGGATTAGAATCATCAGGAAGCTTTTCAAATAATGCTTCTATGCCTTGTTATCAAATAGGTGAAGATTCAAGTTGTATATTAACATATGATCAGCAGAGTTCATTAGACTTAGGTATAATTGAATCAATTGAATTACTTAACGTTGAGTATTTTCTAACTGAATAGAAAACTCGTCAAGCATGAACTTATTCAATCATGTAATATACTTAGAATAATATCTTATTGATTAATATCAGTTTATAAGTCACTGCTAATTAATACCTTATCAGACTTTGAAGAAATTTAAATCTTATGGAGTCATCTGCAACAAACAATCTAAACGCAAAAGAAACATTTAAAAAATGTGGTGCTTGTTCAAATACATTTGCACATATTCTAAACCGTGAATTTGATAACCCAAATGAGTTAGCTGAAAAAGCTCTTAATCCACTAGCTGGAGGTATTTTAAATAAGGGTCATCAATGTGGAATGATATGGGGAGCTATTTTGGCAACTGGTGCAGAGGCCTATAGGAATCACAAGGATAAAGACAAGGCATTAGCTGTTGCTATTACAGCAGCTCAGCATATAATTGAATCTTTTGAAAAAAGATCGGGTTCAGTCAATTGTAAGGAGATTTTAGGTTACAGTATTAGTAATTTTATCGGAATAGCTAGATTGATGGTCACAAGTCTTATTGTTGGCATGGATAATAATAAGTGCTTTAATCTTGCTGAAGAATGGGCTCCGGAAGCCATAAAATCTGCAAATGAAGGATTGGAACTTAAAACTATTAAAACCGTTGAAAAACCTTATAGCTGTGCATCTGAAGTTGTTAAAAAAATGGGTGGAACTGATGAAGAAGCTCTCATGGTGGCTGGATTTGCAGGTGGGCTTGGTCTAAGCGGAAATGCTTGTGGAGCATTGAGTGCAGCAATTTGGATGAAAACATTACAATGGTGTCGAGAAAACCCACAAAAACTGCCACCTTATTTTAATAATAAGATGGCGAATAGGATTTTAAATTCATTTAATGAAACTACAGATGGAGAATTGAATTGCAAAAAAATAACAGGTAAAGAATTTAAGAATTATAGTGATCATTTTGAATATACTAGACAAGGTGGTTGTAAGACATTAATTGAGACTTTAGGTAAATCTTAGACATATAAAAAACCTCCCAATTTTGGGAGGTTTTAAATTTAACTTTCAATTCTATAGGAGTTTATGACTTGCTTTAGTTTCTGTTTTAAATCTTCACCAGAATCATAAACCATTTGTTCATCTGTTGGGAATCTAACTTGTCTTTGTCTTAGTAAGTTTCTGTCATCTCTATTAAGAGCTCTCTTGTCGCCTCTAAATCTTCCGAATACATTTTCAAAAATAAAACCACTATCTAGGGTAAATGAATCAACAATTTGATTTTGTCTTAAATCTGTATAGACAACATCTGCAATAACTTGAGCGGACTTGGTTTGCAATACTTCAAAAAATCTAGCTCTCGCAGTAATGATTCTATCAACTTTAATATCATTACCCAAACTATCCTTAGCAACATTACCATTTTCATCTAAAAGATATTCCCAACCATCTACAACAGCTCTTTCTCTTAGTAGTTGTCTCTCATTAATTCTTTCTGGCGATACATTTATTCTCTTTAGCTTTAATTGCATCGCATAATCATAATCTAAAGAATCATCTTTAATAGCATGATAGGTAGTCCAAAATTGATTTATACCATAGGTGTTAAAGTCCAAAAGTTCAGCTTCTAATCTTTGTGGAATCATTTGATGTGTTTCATTTGCTATAGAAACATGTACATAATTCATTCCAGTTTGGTGAGCTTCGTTCATAAGTGATCTAACATTCTCAAAATTAGGATTGATGTCATTAACATATTCAAATAACCCATAGGCCTCTCTAGCATTTCGTTTTATTCCTGTATCTAAAAGATCTAAACCTTTGTCCATTAAATGATCAGAAGTTTTATATCTATATTCAACCAAAGCATCACTATAATCGTTAAATTCAAAAGTTATTACCTTACCATTAATGGTTAATGGCATAATTCGCTTTACGGCATTTTGTCTATTTTCTAAATCAACATATGCTTCATAAATTGATTTGTATAACTCAGGGTTGCCATCTTTCTTTAAGTGAGAAATATGTAACAAATCTTCTTCTAGAACTTTATCATAGGCATCTTTTAACATCGTAACATAAGCTTGCTTACGTTTTTTGTCTTTGTTGTTCTCCAGTTTTCTTAAAGCTTCTGAAATTGCATGGTCATAATTACCATGGCTTATCGCTTCTTCAATTTGTTTTTTGGCACTACAAGACACGAGTACCGAAACAAGGACTGTAAATAGTAAAAATCGTTTCATAATCTTGTATTTTAAAGGTTATATAAGTAAAAATCCAATCATCATGCCAAACTTTAAAGTAGATTTATGTTTTCGATGTATGGCAATCCTTTAAATTTGCAAAATGTTTAAAACAGATGGCTCTTATATTCATAGTTTAGAAAAGGTTTCTATACAGGATTTACCTGAAGAATTCACCTATCCTTTTTATTACGAACCACATCCATTATGCATGGTAGCTTCTGAAGAAATACAAGGATATCTTATTGCCCAATCTGATTTTGAACATAACTTTGGACTGGACATTTCTAAAACTGGATTGCAGATTGGTAAAATGTTTGGTGTTATGATAGTTGAAGATTCTAAACGTGACATTGGATATCTAGCTGGATTCTCAGGAAAATTGGCCGAACAAAACTTTATTAAAGGATTTGTGCCACCAATCTATGATACTTTAGATAAAACAGGGTTTTATAAGAACGGTGAGGCCGAGCTAAATGAAATTAATAAACAAATAGAATCATTAGAATCAACTTCGGAATATATAAACGCTAAAGAGTGCCTGGATCAACTTAAGTCACATTATGAAGCTGAATTAAAGGAATTTAAAGCCCTTCAGAAAAATGAAAAAAAGAAACGTGATATTGAAAGGGCAGAGGGAAAGGTTCAACTGAAAGAAAGCGATTTTAGTTATTTGTTAGAAGACCTTAAGAAACAGAGTATATATTATCACTTTAGACTTAGAGACTTAAAATCTGAATGGCAACAAAAGATAGATGAACAAACCAAAGTTGTCGATTATCTAGAGGAAGAAATTAACAGCCTGAAAAAATTGCGTAAAGCAAAGTCTGCAGCTTTACAAAAAGAGATTCATCGACAATATCAGTTTTTAAATTATATCGGTGAGTCTGAAGGCTTGATTTCAATATTCAAATCAACCCAATTGGATCAACCACCAGCAGGTGCTGGTGAATGTGTAGCGCCAAAGCTATTTCAATTTGCATATGAAAATAACTTAAAGCCAATTGCTATGGCCGAGTTTTGGTGGGGAGCTTCTCCGAAGTCAGAGGTAAGGAGGCATAAACAATTTTATCCATCATGTCGTGGAAAGTGCGAACCCATTTTGGGACATATGATGGAAGGTCTAAAGGTGGCACCAAATCCAATGGAGCAACCATCCAATACAGATGCTGAATTGAAAATAGTTTATGAAGATGACTATTTATTATTGGTAGATAAACCGCATGAGTTTTTATCTGTTCCGGGAAAATTAATAAAGGACTCAGTACTTACTAGAATTCAAGAATATATTCCTGATGCCAAAGGTCCATTACTTGTTCATAGACTAGATATGTCAACCTCTGGGTTATTACTTGTTGCTAAAAATGAGAAAACACATAAAAACCTTCAAAAACAATTTATCGATCGTACAATTAGGAAACGTTATGTTGCCTTGCTGAACGGTAAACTTAAGAAAGATAAAGGCATAATAGAATTGCCGTTACGTGTAGATCTTAATAACAGACCAAGACAGCTTGTTTGCGAAACTCATGGTAAACCTTCAAAAACCAAATATGAAGTTTTAAGTGTAGAGGAGGATAAAACAAGAATATATTTTTACCCCATTACAGGAAGAACACATCAATTAAGAGTACATGCTGCTCACCACAATGGTTTAAATATGCCAATAATAGGTGATGACTTATATGGCAACAAATCTGACAGGTTGAAATTGCATGCAGAACAGTTGAGTTTTGAGCATCCAGTAACAAAAAAAAGACTCACATTTAACAGTGAGCCATCTTTTTGATATAATCTTATCTGTAGTGATTCTTATTTCTTAAAAACAGGCAATAGTTGTGTTTTTAATTGTCCAAATCCAATACGTATGTCACCATTTTCACAGTGTCCTCTCATAACAACTGTATCGTAATCGTTAATAAACTTACGCTCACTCCCATTTTTCATTTTTACCGGCTTTGTACCTTTCCAAGTTATTTCTAGCATAGATCCATAAGAGTCTTCTGTTGGGCCAGAAATAGTACCACTACCCATTAAATCTCCTGCATTAACTGGACAGCCATTAATAGTGTGATGTGCCAATTGCTGAGCCATATTCCAATACATATGCTTAAAGTTTGTTTTACAAACCGTAGTTTCTTTTCCGCCTTTTGGAACAATACCAGCCTCTAAATGTATATCAAAGCTATGCTTTCCTTTGGTTTGAAGATATGGTAATGGTTTTGGATCTTGTTTTGGGCTTTCTACTCTAAATGGTTCTAATGCATCAAGCGTTACAATCCATGGAGACATTGAAGACGCAAAATTCTTGCCTAAAAATGGACCTAATGGAACATATTCCCATTTCTGTATATCTCTTGCAGACCAATCATTTAAAAGTACTAATCCAAAAATGTATTCTTCTGCTTCTTCAACAGGAATTGATTCACCTAAATCATTGGCATCAGTTGTTATAAATGCCATTTCAACTTCAAAATCTACCAACTTACTTGGACCAAATACAGGTTTATCAGCGCCTTCGGGTAAGGTCTGCCCTTGAGGTCTATTAATAGGAATATGAGTAGAAATAATTGAAGAACTTCTTCCATGGTAACCTACAGGCATATGAACCCAATTAGGTAATAATGCATTTTCTGGATCCCTAAACATTGATCCTACATTTGTAGCATGTTCTTTACTGGCATAAAAATCTGTATAGTCACCAACATGAATTGGAAGTTGCATCTCAATTTCATCCAATCTAAAGCATATGATCTCTTTGTGCTTAGTATTGTTTTTTAACGTTTCATTATTTGCATCAAATACTTCAGCAACTCTATTCCTAACAGCTCGCCAGGTCTTTCTCCCATCAGCTATAAAATCATTTAACGAGTCTTGCAGAAAGATGTCATCAGTTAATGGAATACCATCAAAATAGCCCAATTGGTGCATGGCACCTAGGTCTATGGCTGTATCTCCAATCCGTGTTCCAATTGTAATAATATCTTCCCTCGTAAGGAAAACACCAAAAGGAATGTTCTGAATCGGAAAATCAGAATATTTATTGACGTACAACCAAGATTTTCTATTTGGGTTATTAGCTGATAATGGCATAATACTATTGTTGATTAAATGTTCATTAATTTCTATTCAAACCTACATAATTTTTAATATTAAAACTAATGTTTTACTATTTTTGATTTTCATTTAAATATAGACAAAATTTATGCAACGCGACGAACAAATTTTTGAACTTATACAAGCAGAAAGAGAACGCCAAACGGATGGAATAGAGCTTATAGCCTCTGAGAATTTTGTTAGCGATCAAGTCATGGAAGCAACGGGTTCAGTTTTAACCAATAAATATGCTGAAGGATATCCTGGTAAACGTTATTATGGTGGTTGTGAGATAGTTGATGAGGTAGAGCAAATTGCGATTGAAAGAGCAAAGACTTTGTTTGGTGCCGCTTATGCAAACGTACAACCACATTCAGGAAGTCAGGCAAACACAGCAGTGTTTCATGCATGTATTAAACCAGGTGATACAATCTTAGGGTTTGATTTGTCCCATGGAGGTCATTTAACACATGGTTCACCAGTTAATTTTTCAGGGAGATTGTATAGACCAACTTTTTATGGTGTAAATAAAGATACAGGTTATATAGATTATGATATGCTGTCTGATGTTGCTGAGAAGGAGCAACCAAAATTAATTATTGCAGGTGCTTCTGCTTATTCTAGAGATATTGATTTTGAAAAATTTAGAGAGGTTGCAGATAATGTAGGTGCTGTTTTATTGGCCGATATATCTCATCCTTCAGGTCTTATTGCAAAAGGTATCTTAAATGATCCCATGCCACATTGCCATGTTGTTACTACAACCACTCATAAGACTTTGCGTGGTCCACGTGGTGGAATGATAATGATGGGTGAGAATATTGATAACCCATTTGGAATTACTTTAAAAAGTGGAAAACTGCGTAAAATGTCGGGCTTATTAGATTCTGGAGTATTCCCTGGAAATCAAGGAGGTCCTTTAGAGCATGTTATTGCAGCAAAAGCAATTGCATTTGGTGAAGCTTTGAGTGATGATTTTTTACATTATATGTTGCAGGTAAAGAAAAATGCTGATGCCATGGCTCGTGCATTTGTAGCTAAAGATTATAATCTTATTTCTGGTGGAACTGATAATCATATGATGCTGATTGACTTGAGAAATAAAAATATAACAGGAAAAGATGCGGAGAATGCCCTGGTAAAAGCAGATATTACTGTCAATAAGAATATGGTACCGTTTGATACAGAATCACCTTTTGTAACTTCAGGTATTAGAGTGGGTACGCCAGCTATCACGACTAGAGGATTAAAAGAGAATGATATGGCCTATGTTGTAGATCTTATTGATGAGGTAATTACTAATTATGATAATGAGACCGTATTAGAAGGTGTGGCAGTTAAAGTAAATGAACTTATGAGTGGAAGACCACTTTTTAATGCGTAAATATTTTATAGACTAAGAAAAAAGCCGTTCAATAAAATGAAAGGCTTTTTTTATTGATACTTAGTTTGTTTAATCTTGGAATGGAATGCTTTCAAAAGCACCTGCGTCTGGTGAGGCACCTCTTACAATACCTAGAATATCATTTGGTACTAGGGCAGAAAATAGGGTAGAACCAAGACCATTTGCTCCTGAATCTTCTCCGATCTGCATTAAATTTTCAAATCCATTTTTAAAATCGGGATCAATATTAAATGAATTCCCTTCATAAAAATTTGCGTCTCCAAACATATAGTTACCAGTATTGGCTAGATTGTCATTATCAAATCTCAATAAACAATTAGTGAATTTAAAGTTAAATACACTCCCACGACTGTCCAAGAAAAATTCAGGGTTATCATTACCGTAAACTATGCAATTATTAAAATTAGCCTCAGTTAGGTCATTGGTAATAGTTGCACCATTTTCATCTTCTATATAATCATTTAAGAGTAGTGCAGGGAATTGTCTAAAACTACTGTTCCAATAGTTGGCGATAGTGCAATGTGTGAAATTATATTTTCCGCCTAAACTCCCAGCGAATGACGACTGACCTGAATTGTTAATGATTACATTTTCTCCAGAAATAGATGTTGCTCTACCTAATATCCCAAAGGCACTAGAATTGTATATCTGTGAGTTTGTAATTGTCAGTTTATCTTCCATTTCATCTTGATTGCCTTCAGATAAAAGTCCAATCGTGGCGTTTTTTATGGTTGCATAATTTATAGTATTATTTACACTACCATTAAATAACCAAATTGTTCCCCATTGACCAGGTACATCTTCAAACAAAGGTTCTAATCGGTCACCTTCTAGTATTACTTCATTTTCGGGATTTTCATGATCAGCGCTTATTGATCCATTTATGTTTAGTGATGCGCCATTAGTTACTATTATTCCTGAATCTGCATGAAAATGAACTCTTGCACCAGCTTCCATGGTTAAAGTTTCACCCTCATCTACGCCAGCATATCCATAAATAACATAAGGTTTTTCATTAGTGAAAGTAAGTTCGTCATCTTCTAAAAACCTGCCTTGTAAAGTTGTTTCATCAGGATTCCCATCACCATCTACATCGAAGGTTAGAGTCTCAATTATTCCCGAAGTTTCATCCCTATTAGGGTAAATAAAGACTGCATCTTTTACAAGTGTTACTAAATCAACATCTTGTTGGTTATTTCCTGAATCAAATAAGATTCTGTCTGTATATAAAAACTGGATATCTGAGGCGGTAAGTGTTTCAATATCTATTGTCGTTTCGATAAAGATGAAAAGACTGTCATTAGCTAGGAGTTCTACATCTTCAAAGAACTTACCTTCTTGTTGCCCTTCTAATCCTGTAGACCCATCTACATTCATTCTATAAAAGGAATTAACACCGTTTTCTAATTGAATTGTTGGTATTACAATATCTTCATCACTGCGATTATAGACCTTTAAATTGTATGTGCTTGAACCGATATTAGTAAATACGGTATCTAGATAAACCGTATCCTTTGCAAACCCAAGGTTCCCTGTACTTGGGGAAAATTCAAAATCGTTTCTACATGAACTCCAAAAGACTATAATGCTAAAAAATAGAAAAAATGAAAGCAATCGCTTCATAAATGAAAATTGATAAAGTTTGGTTAAAAATATAACTTTTGAAGTTATGATTTATTATGATTTTAAAAGAAATCTACACTTGTTATCAGTCTTTCTTTAATTTCTTTTTTTCAAACTCTTCTAAGATTTTTAAAAAGGTCTTACTGTTGGAGATTAATAATTCTAATAATTCCATTTGTTTGTTTTCTTTTAACAGTTCAGAACTAATATCTGTTGCTGTACAGAAATCAAAGAAAAGTTTTGTTTTACCTGGTGGAATTTTCATCTCATTTTTTAGAAGTCTGTCATTAAAAAGTGCACTATTATTAAAAAGCGAATCCATTTGGCGGTAAGTTATTGGTTGATATATTGGAGCTTTGTATCTGTTTTTCCTTTTAAATAATTTGGCCACTAGATTTAATACACCAAGAATATTGGCACCGTAGTAGGCTTCTTCTGGCACGTATAAATGCGGATTACGCTTTATATCTTCTTTAATTAAATCTTGTAATTCTTTATTGTAGGTTTCTAACACAAACACAGGTTGTTCAGGTTCTGATTCAATTTCAACTTCGTCTAATTCATTTATGATTTTTTTTAATTCAAAAACTGTAGTTTTTCCAAAATGATGACTTGAAACTGCTATGGCTTTAGGATGATGAAAAAGAGATTCAAAAACTATACTGTCACCAACTTTTGCTGTTAATGAAAAATTTCCTTCATCATCCGTAGCTGTAATTCTATTTTGAGTTTTATTGTAGACCTTTATACCTTTTACAGTTGTTGTAGCATCGTACACTTTTGCCCGAAGGGTTTGTGCAATTGAAGATTGAATGAAAAAAAGCAAAAGAATAGTAAAAGGAATCCGTTGCATTGTAATTTGATTGATGAGTAAAGAAAAGTTTTTTACTCTAGATGAGATGGAGTCTTAATGAAACTTTAACCTAAATAAATGTTAATCAAATAAGTTGGCTACTTCGGCTAAAATCCTCGTTGGACGATATGTCTTTTTATCCATAAAGCACCATTTTGTTTCAGATTTTACAAGAAGTCTATTTGTAGATGCATTAAAGATTTCTACCATTCTAACTGAAGTTACACCTTCAGAATTGAGTACATAAGTTTTCAGTTTTAGGATATCACCTAAAACAGCTTGATTTTTATAATCAATTGTATGCCTAACCAATACCCAAAAATAATTATCAAGTATTTGTTTTGGGGCTCTTAGCATCCAATGGGCTTCGGCTATATCTTGCACCCATTGCACATAACGAACATTGTTTACGTGATTTAGTTGATCTAAATCTTCTTGGGCGACAGTTATTGTTTTTTCGAATATTTGCAATTGAGTTATCTTGATATTATCTTGACAGCCACTTGTTCATTGTATCTATTATAGGTTAAATAATCATATTTTATATTATTTCTTGAGACAAAGTCATTGAATGCTTGGAATTCACCATGTCTCCACCCAGGATAGTTGAAATATTCATCAAAGACTATAACTGTACCACTACAAATTAATGGATTTAGATTTTCGAAAATTGTAACTGTTGACGAGTATAAATCACAATCAACATGAAGAAAGGCAATATTTGCTTTTTCCTTAATGACAAAATTTGGTAATGTGTCAGTGAACCACCCTTTAATTAAAGTAATATTCTTTCGCACTTTAGGTAACTTTTCATTTTTGCTAAAATGTCCGGGCAGATAGCCATCTCTCCAAGATTCTGGAAGACCTTCAAAAGAGTCAAAACCAAATATTTTACTTTTAGGGTTCTTACTAGCGATTAAATTTATTGTCTTACCAGAGAACACCCCAAATTCTAAAAATTGGCCATCTATCGAAACATGGTCCATTGCTACTTTTAAAACAGCATCTCTTGAAGTTTTTGAATGTACATGTAACATGTTCTTCTCAATATAGGTGCACGTATCATCTGCCGCTCTTAATTGCAATCTAGTTTCTAAACTTTTTGGAGAAAGAACACTAATTAGTTTGTTTAGTTTTTTATTCCTTTTTAAAAATTGAATCATAAATAAGAGTTAAATGAATTATTGTTTCAATGTTATTTTTTCTTTATTCTCACTTCAAAGAGTTTGTCCCAATTTTTACCTGTTACAAAAATTGTATTTCTGTCTGGGTTAAAAGCAATTCCATTTAAGACATCTAGTTCAGAGTGTTGTTTGACCAATTTCCTTAATGGTTTAAAATCAATTACTCCTTCTACGGCACCATTTTCAGGGTTAATAATAACCACACCATTTCGCTGATAGATATTAGCGTAAATCTTACCGTCAATCCACTCGAGTTCATTAAGGCTCGGAATTTTACCTTTTTCTGTATATACTTCAATATGGCCATTTTCTGTTAGATTATCTTTATTTAAAAACCATATCTTTTCTGTACCATCAGATTTATACAATTGAGCACCATCATTGCATAAGCCCCAACCTTCAACACTTTGACCATAATTAAATGTTCCCAATCTGTTAAAAGAATTGACATCGTAAATAAAACCTCTTTTACTTTGCCAGGTGAGTTGATATATGCTATCATTCAAAATGGTAAGTCCTTCACCAAAAAACGCGTCAGCAAGATTTGTATTCATTATAACCTCACCAGTTTCAAAGTTTAATTTTCTCAATTTAGACTTAGTTCGTTGGCCAGTACTTTCATAAAGCTCTCCTTTGTAAAATTCTAATCCTTGCGTATAAGATGTTATTTCGTGAGGATAAGTGTTGACAATTTCATATGTATAGATATCAGGTCGTCTATTATTATTAATTTCTATTTGTTTGGTTAAAGTCTCAGAATTACCATCATAATTCACAATTGCTTCAATTGTGTTTTTTCCTAATGATATAGATTTTAGAGTATGGTTAGGTTTAATATCTATATCATTCAACTTATATGAAACCGACTCTATATTTTTCTTTTTTGGATTGCTTATTGTCAAATTCAATTGGTCCCCTAAAGTAATAGATTTTGTATTTGTGTCTATGGAAAGTCCAGTTTGCTTTGACGCATTCGTTTCTCCGCAATTGACAAGTAATAGACCTAAACAAATGACTGTGATATATTTAAATAAACGCATTATTCTCTGTGATTTTTGGCCAAGTTATTAAATAAAAATTCAGTTTAAAAATCATTGCCAAAGTATTAAAAGGTTGTATCTTTGCCACCGGGCAAGTCCTACACAACCAGCTCCTGCTTAATCCTCCAGGGCGGGAACGCAGCAAAGGTACGCGGTCGTAGCGGTGTGATGTAGGTAGCTTGCCCTTTTTTTGTGCAATAAAGTCTCCTATAAATTTGTATTTTCGAAGCATTATTATTTAACTCATATGTCTAAAGTAGTATTGATAACTGGTGGGTCTTCTGGAATAGGAAAAGCTATTGGAGAATTTCTAATTAAAAAAGGATTTGATGTTTATGGCACAAGTAGAAATCCTTCAAATTATAAAGAAAGTAAATTCCCGTTAGTCGCATTAGATGTTACCCAATCTCAATCAATCATTAATTGTATTGACGAAGTTTTATCACGTACTTCAAAAATTGATGTTTTAATCAACAATGCTGGTGCAGGTATAACTGGTCCCATAGAAGAAATTCCGGAAGATGAAATAAAGCGAAATTTTGAAACAAATCTTTTTGGGCCAATTAATGTTATAAAAGCTGTACTTCCGAGTATGCGCAAAAACAAATCAGGACTAATTATAAATATTACATCTATAGCAGGTTATATGGGTTTACCATATCGAGGTGTTTACAGTGCAAGTAAAGGTGCTCTAGAAATAATTACCGAGAGCTTTAGAATGGAGTTAAAGCCATTTAATATAGAAATGACAAATGTTGCTCCTGGAGATTTTGCTACAAATATTGCGGCAGGCAGATATCATGCTCCAGTAATTGATAATTCCCCTTATAAAGAACAGTATGAAGCGTCATTAAAAATGATGGATGAACATGTTGATGGAGGAAATGACCCAAATGAAATGGCTGAAGCGATTCTAAAAATAATTAATACACCAAAACCCAAGATTCATTATAAAGTTGGGGTTTTTATGCAAAAATTCTCAATTGTGTTGAAAAGAATTCTACCAGATAAGGTATATGAAAAGTTATTAATGAATCACTACAAGCTTTAGTTAAGAATGGTATGCTGTTTGATAACAATATATTCAAATTAGCTATCATGAAAATTCACAAAATTTTATTACTGCTTTTCATTCCAATTATATTTTTTAGTTGTGAAGAGGTATTTGATTGTATAATTCCTAGAGAACCGGAATTGGAAAATAAAACATTCCCTATAGGTACAACAGAATCCTATTATTATGTTGACCTTAAGGCAGAAATAAACAACGAACCTCGAGACCAAGACTACGACTATTATTTTGATGTTAGCGGATTGCCATTAGGCATGGATTATTTTGTAAACTTCAGAACTATTAGTATTGAAGGAACGCCAGCAGAAGTTGGGACATTTGATGTTACTATATTTGTTGATGTTGACGGTCCGTTTAGGGATGATGGTGCAGACGATTTATTATGTAACTATTCGACTTCAAAAACCTATACTTTAATTATTGAAGAATAACTATATATTGCTTTTAGTAAGTTGTTAATATATTTTAATTAATTATCCCATATTAAACTACCTATTAGTTGTAAATTCGCGACAACTTTAAACCACAATAACTCAAATTAATTAAGCATGAAATTTTTTATCGATACTGCGAATCTAGACCAAATTAAAGAGGCTCAAGATATGGGTATACTAGATGGTGTTACTACAAATCCATCGTTAATGGCAAAGGAAGGTATCACTGGTACAAATAATATTTTGAAGCACTATGTAGATATTTGTAATATCGTAGACGGAGATGTTTCAGCTGAGGTAATATCAACAGATTTTGAAGGTATGGTAAGGGAAGGTGAGGCACTTGCTGAATTGCATGATCAGATTGTAATTAAACTTCCTATGATAAAAGATGGGATAAAGGCATGTAAGTATTTTTCAGATAAAGGAATAAAAACAAATGTAACTTTAGTATTCTCACCTGGTCAAGCTCTTTTAGCAGCCAAAGCGGGAGCAACATATGTGTCGCCATTTATTGGAAGATTAGATGATATTTCTACTGATGGTCTCAATTTAATAGCAGAAATCCGCCATATATATGATAATTATGCTTTTGATACAGAAATACTTGCTGCTTCTGTTAGACATACTATGCATGTTATTGATTGTGCTAAATTAGGCGCAGATGTTATGACCGGACCGTTAAGTTCTATCGTCGGGTTGCTAAAACACCCATTAACAGATATTGGCTTAGAGAAATTTTTAGCAGATTATAAAAAAGGAAACTAGAATTTCTTCTAAAAAACATTTACAAGACACCTTATTTAATAAGGTGTTTTTTTTGCAGTAATTCTTCTAACTTTTCTGAGAAGTCAGATTTGAAAATATTGACATTAGGATGAAGTATAATTCCATTTTCATCAACAATGATTGCTTTGTTCAAGTAGTTTACAGCCAATATTTTTTTTGCCTTATTGGAGTCTTTAAACTTGTATTCACTCGTTGTTGAAAAATCGTAATTACTAATTATTTTCTTCCAATACTTATCGTCGTTATCGTTTACATTAATAGAAACAAAATCTACATAATCAAACGCTTTTTTTAACGAGTTCACTTTGTAATGACTGTTTCTATATTGAGCTTTGGAGTTAGAAGACCAAAAATAGATTATTGTTGGTTTTGTAATAATAGAGTTTAATGAGTATTCTTTGTCATCAAAACTTACAATTTCTAGACTTGGTAATGGGTTTCCTTGTCGTAGTAATTTCAAAGATGCCACTAAATCTATCATATCGGATTTATCTTCCTCATTAGTGCTTCTACTTAAATAATAATCTAGCAATTCATTAGCTTCATCTTCAGTGTGATTATGACTAATATAATTCCTCGCTTTATATTTTAGAAGGTTATTTTTTATTGTTTCGTCCTCAATTATACTGTCAATTAGGTCTAATTTAGACTTATTGTATTCCATTGAATGCCTATCAAATTTACTATGGAATTCATTGTGCTCGTAGAAAGAACTAATTGCTAAATTATCAATATGAGAAAACAAAAATCTGTTGTAAGAAAAGAATCTACTTAAGTGATTAGCATTATAATCAATGTTGTTTCTGTGAGCATAAAAATTTTCTGGTAAATCCTTTACATGGATTAATTTGTTATTACCAAAATATGCAAAAGGGTAAATCTCCTTGTCAGCATAATTGTTGTAATTTATATTTGCTTCAAGAATAGATTGAAAAAAATCGGATTGATTATTCTGTGCCAGAAATTTTTGAAGCTGATTTAAATGACGCTGTCTACGCTCTTCAATAAAAGAGTGAAATGCCTCAGGTTCCATTTTAGAATATTCAACTAGCTTATCTGCTTCTCTTTCATTAGAAAGGTAAGTTTTAATTAAATAATTATTCTTTTTAGCTCCCTTTCCTGTAAAAACTAATGACTCGTCAAAGTCATAAGTGTTTAACCTAAACATTACACTATCATTAGGTTCTAACAAAACAAGTTGATATTCTCCACCATGAGTAATTGAATATAAACCTGGGTTTAGATTCTTGAAGTTATGTTTGAATCTATTATTGACATCCAATTTAAATGAATCTACAACTTTACCGTCCGTGTTGTAGAGAATAACATTTTTGTTCTTAGGATTTACAATCTCACCGCCTAAAAAGGCTACATCACCTTCAGAAGCACTCTTAGATTTGCACCCGAATGTAATGGCTAATAGTCCTACAAAAAGACCTAAAGATCGTATTAAAATAAGTGTTTTAGTCATTGTTAGTCAAGCAAAAATATGTGTTGAAACATTCATCTGTTGTTAATAGCTCGTTAAATCTTGTTATAGTGTGTGAATATTTCGTCTAATAGCTTTTATTTTCTACTTTTGTCGCGAATTTAAAAAGCTTAAAATGTTATCAGTTTCTAATTTATCAGTTCAGTTTGGTAAGCGTGTATTATTTGATGAGGTAAATACCACATTTAATAGTGGTAATTGTTACGGAATTATTGGCGCTAATGGTGCTGGTAAGTCCACATTTTTAAAAATTTTGTCAGGTAATATGGATCCTACATCAGGTCATGTTCATTTAGAACCTGGTAAGCGTATGTCTGTACTTGAGCAAAATCATAATAAGCATGATGAGAATACAGTTTTAGAAACAGTTTTAAAAGGAAATAAACCCCTATATGAATTAAAGACGCAAATTGATGCTTTATATGCAGACTACACTGATGAGAATGCAGAAAAGATAGGTGAGTTACAAGTACAATTTGAAGAAATGAATGGGTGGAATGCAGATAGCGATGCGGCTGCATTATTATCTAATTTGGGTATAAAGGAAGAATTACATTATACCTTAATGGGTGATCTAGACGGTAAGCAAAAAGTACGTGTCCTTT
Source organism: Winogradskyella vincentii (assembly GCF_020166345.1). GTDB lineage: Bacteria > Bacteroidota > Bacteroidia > Flavobacteriales > Flavobacteriaceae > Winogradskyella > Winogradskyella vincentii. The sequence goes on from NZ_JAIUJS010000003.1 coordinate 93,724, forward strand.
TAGCCCAAGCACTTTTTGGCAATCCTGATGTACTTATAATGGATGAGCCGACAAATGACCTGGATTATGAGACTATTACTTGGTTAGAGAACTTTTTAGCCAATTATGATAATTGTGTGATTGTTGTATCTCACGACAGGCACTTTTTAGATGCGGTTTGTACACATATCTCAGATATAGATTTTGGAAAGATTAACCATTATTCTGGTAACTACACATTTTGGTATCAATCGTCTCAGTTAGCAGCTAAACAGCGTGCCCAGCAGAATAAGAAAGCAGAAGAAAAGAAAAAAGAGCTTGAAGAATTTATTCGTCGTTTCTCTGCCAATGTAGCAAAGTCTAAACAGGCTACAAGTAGAAAAAAGATGATTGACAAGCTGAATATTTCAGACATCAAACCATCGAGCCGACGTTATCCTGCAATTATTTTTGAGCGTGAGCGCGAAGCTGGTGATCAAATTTTAAATATCGAAGGATTAACAGCAAGTATTGATGGTGAGCTTTTATTTAAGGGTGTTGATATCAATTTAGCAAAAGGTGATAAAGTGGTTGTATACTCAAAGGATTCTAGAGCTACAACGGCTTTTTACCAAATTATAAATGGTAAAGAAAAAGCAGATTCTGGTAAATATGCTTGGGGAGTCACTACTGCACAATCATATCTGCCGTTAGACAATAGTGAATATTTTACTAATAAGTTAACCTTGGTAGATTGGTTGCGCCAATGGGCGACCACAGAAGAGGAACGAGAGGAAGTTTATATAAGAGGTTTCTTAGGTAAAATGATATTTAGTGGTGAAGAAGCATTGAAAACAGCAGATGTATTATCTGGTGGTGAAAAGGTGCGTTGTATGTTAAGTAGAATGATGATGATTCGTGCTAATGTATTGATGTTAGATGAACCTACCAACCACTTAGATTTAGAGAGTATTACAGCATTCAACAATTCATTGAAGAATTTTAAAGGCACAGTTTTATTGACCACGCATGACCATGAGTTTGCTCAAACCGTTGGAAATAGGATAATTGAGCTTACGCCTAATGGAGTCATTGATAGATACATGACTTTTGACGAATACATGAGTGATAAAAAAATTAAAGAGCAACGAGATAAAATGTATGCTCAAACTGTATAGAAAAAAGATTTTAAAAAATTAAGCCGAAGCTTCCATTTCGGCCTTTACTTTCTCTACAATATAATTAGCTTTTTCTAATTCGTCATTGTGGACAAATACCTCTTGAAATCCTTGATTTAATGAAGCATACCCAGCTAAACGCTGAGATTCGCCTTCATCCTTAATGATAGGTATTATATCTTCCTTTTCTAGTGCGTCTTTGACTCTAGTTACTAAAATAAAATTACCGTAGTATATTTTGGTGTATTCTGATTCGCTCATAATAATTGGAATTAATATTATACCTATAAGTTACGAAATTTTCCAGAATGTTACATGACAATTATCAGGCATTAAAATACTTGCTATTCCAAATAGCTGTATTAAAGTTCTTACCTGCAGCAAAACCATAGTAAATAACAACTGCTGCGATAGATTTAAAAATAAAAAAGAATATCATACCGGCTTGAGCAGAGTTTGGTTTGTTGGAAAAAACACCTTCAGGGAATAAACCTGTTGCAATTAAACTTACAATTAAAGTTGCTATAATTAAATTCCCAAAACTCTTATAAGGCCACATCAATATTTTTCTAAATGGGTTTAAATCATTTCCCCATTTATGGATAAGGTAGTAATAACCATTGCCAATAGGAGCAAATAACAATGGGTCATCAGCATTTTCTAATTTAAAAAGTTTAGAAGGTGCAATTATTTTGAATCCATTTAATTTGGTATTATGCTGCTTCTCCAGTGATTTTATTTTCGAAATTGCTTCGTAAGGAAGCTCGCCTTTAAAATATTTAGAATCTAAAAACCGCAATCTGTAATTAATGCATATCTCTTTTATTTGATCTATATGATAAATGTTTTTTGTTTCCAAGAGATCAAATATGAAGTTATTTTTATCTGAAGAATTTGGAGACGAAAGTGTTTTTTCTATCTCAGTGTCTTTTCTGTTATCATTCTCTAAAATATCAAAAACGGCATCAATAATTAAGGACTCATTATTTTGTTTGTACCTTAAGCGCTGTAATCGCTCTTCAATATTTGTCTTTTTCAATAACATAGCAATTTTTCTTTAAAAATAGTATGCGCAGCAATACGGCGCAAGACTTTAACAATTGTGTTTAATTTTATCTATGCAAAACTCAGTATTTATTCATAAAAATTAAACAAAACAAATTGATTGCTATTGTTTAAAACAATTCTAAATAAAAGGACAATAGATAATCTCTATCAGAAAATAAATAGATAGTATATAATGGCTTTATTCTAGCACCATAATTTCGTAACTTTATTGTGATAAAAAAGAATTAAAATAAATATACAAATATGGACAATAAAGGGAATTATAACATTAACAGCAGTGATGCAAGTCAATGCCCATTTTTAAGTGGTACACAAAAGAAATCCGCTGGTGGCGGAACTCAAAATCGCGATTGGTGGCCAAACGAGTTAAAACTTAATATTTTACGTCAGCATGCAAGTAAAAATAACCCAATGGGTGATGACTTTGATTATGCAGAGGCGTTCAACAGTGTTAACTATGATGAATTAAAACAAGACTTAATTGATTTAATGACCGATTCTCAAGATTGGTGGCCTGCTGATTATGGTCACTATGGAGGATTTATGATTCGTATGGCATGGCATAGTGCTGGTACTTATAGAGTTGGAGATGGACGTGGTGGTGCTGGTACAGGTACACAGCGTTTTGCACCTTTAAACAGTTGGCCAGACAATGGAAATTTAGATAAGGCTCGTCTTTTATTATGGCCAGTTAAGAAAAAATATGGTAATAAAATTTCTTGGGCAGATTTAATGATTCTAGCAGGTAACTGTGCCTTAGAATCTATGGGATTCTCAACATACGGTTTTGCAGGCGGTAGAGAAGATGTTTGGGAGCCAGAACAAGATGTTTATTGGGGAAGTGAAACTGGCTGGTTAGATAATGATGATCGTTATGATACTAGCGATGGTGATTTAGAAGGTCATTTAGGTGCTGTGCATATGGGCTTGATATATGTTAATCCTGAAGGACCAAATGGCGAACCAGACCCATTAAAGTCAGCGCATGATATTAAAATTACTTTTGGCCGTATGGCTATGAACGATGAAGAAACTGTTGCATTAGTGGCAGGTGGACATACATTTGGTAAAGCACACGGTGCTGCAGATCCAGATGAATATGTAGGTGCGGAACCTCATGGTGCATCAATAGAAGAAATGAGTACAGGTTGGAAGAATTCATTTGGAACAGGTGTTTTGGATGATACCATCACAAGTGGTTTAGAAGGTGCATGGACACCAAACCCAACAAAATGGGATGCAGATTACTTTGATGTTTTATTAAACTATGATTGGGAATTAACTAAAAGTCCAGCAGGAGCACATCAATGGACGCCAACGGCAGATTCTAACGCAAGAATGGCGCCTAAAGCAGGAGATCCAAATGGGAAGCAAGCATTAATGATGTCAACTGCTGATATGGCATTGAAAATGGATCCTACATATCGTGAAATTTCAGAACGTTTTCACAAAGATCACAAAGCATTTGAAGATGCATTTGCGAGAGCTTGGTATAAGTTAACACATAGAGATATGGGACCAATTCAGCGCTATTTAGGACCTGAAGTACCAAAAGAGGAATTAATTTGGCAAGATCCAATTCCTTCTGTGGATTATACTCTAAGTGATTCTGATATTTCTTCATTAAAGAAAATGATTTTAGCATCTGGTTTATCAGTATCTGAGTTAGTTAAAACTGCTTGGGCTTCAGCTTCTACTTTTAGAGGCTCAGATATGAGAGGTGGTGCAAATGGTGGCCGTATAAGATTGGAGCCACAAAGAAGTTGGGAAGTAAACAATCCAGCAGAACTGGAGAAGGTGTTAAAGGTTTATGAAGGTATTCAAAATGAGTTTAGTGGATCAGTTTCTATGGCAGATTTAATTGTCTTGGGAGGTGTGGCAGGTATTGAAGAAGCTGCTCGCAATGCGGGTCATAATGTATCTGTACCTTTCTCACAAGGAAGAGGAGATGCTTCACAAGAGCAAACAGATCTTGAATCTTTTGGTTATTTAGAACCATTAGCTGACGGATTTAGAAATTATATGAATTCAAAATTAAATGTTGCTGCTGAAGACCTATTGGTAGATAGAGCTAATCTACTCACATTGTCTATTCCTGAGATGACAGCTTTAGTAGGTGGTTTAAGAGTTTTAGGTACAAATTGGGATGGATCAAAGCTTGGTGTGTTTACTGATAATATTGGTAGTTTAACAAATGATTTTTTCACTAATATTTTAGATTTTACTTATACATGGAGCGCAACTTCTGACGATGATACAATTTTTGAAGGTCGTGATAGAAGAACAGGTGCTGTTAAATTTACTGGAACAAGAGCTGATTTAATTTTTGGCTCAAATACAGAATTAAGAGCAGTATGTGAGGTGTATGGTGCGGATGATGGTGAAGAACGATTTGTAAATGATTTTGTTAAAGCGTGGGCTAAGGTTATGGATTTGGATCGCTTTGATTTAAAATAAAACTTTGATTAATAGTAAATGAAAAAAAGGGGTGCACTGCTTAAGTAGGCATTCCTTTTTTTATTTAAAAGTTAAAAAATGAATATAACGGAACTATTTTTCAGAACAATTCAGTCTGGAAATCTTGAGAATATTGAAGCACAGGCAATGAATAATCCAGATGTTGTCAACTCAACAGATGCAAGAGGATTTACACCACTAATATTTGCAACCTATTTTAATCAAATTGAAATTGCTAAAGCACTTTTAAAACATGGTGCAAATATTAATGCTCAGGATGCATCGGGAAATACCGCCTTGATTGGCGTTAGTTTTAAAGGTAATGTTGAATTAGTTGAACTTTTAATAGAAAAAGGTGCAAATGTTGATGCAATTAATAATAATGGTTCAACAGCACTAATCTTTGCGGTTCAGTATGGTCACCAATCAATAGTGAAAGCATTGTTAACTGCAAAAGCCAATAAGGATGTTAAAGACAACGAAGGCAAGACAGCTATAGACTATGCGATTGATAAAGGTATAACGGATATTATTGATATCCTTAAACAATAAATTATTTATCTGAAAGTTGCTTAATCTTTATTCTAAATGCCGCAAAAAGTAAGGTCATAAATGGACTTATTATGCTAAAAAAAGCGTAAGGTATATAAGCGGTAGCGCCAGCATAACCAAATAAAACTTTAGAATGGTATGCCCCACAAGTATTCCATGGGATTAATACTGATGTAACTGTACCAGAGTCCTCAAGGGTTCTACTTAAATTTTCTGGTGCTAGTCCACGGTCTTCATATGCCTTTTTGAACATTTTTCCTGGTACCACAAGAGCTAAATATTGATCTGAAGCCGATAGGTTTAAGGCCAAACAACTAGCTACAGTACTTGCAAACAATCCAAAAATTGATGTTGCCATTTTCAATAATGCATCTGTAATTCTAGATAACGCACCAATCGCATCCATAACGCCACCAAAAACCATTGCACACACTATGAGCCAAATAGTTCCAAGCATACCTTTCATTCCACCAGCTGTAAATAAATCATTTAATTCAGCACTTGATGTGGTTACTGCTGTATCAACGGTTAGGGCATTCATAACTCCTTTGTAAGCTGATTGGAAGCTTAAGGATTCAGCACCTGCTATAGATACAATTATCTCTGGTTGTGCAATAATTGCAGTTATACCACCCAAAAGTGCTCCAATTAGCAATGCAATAAGTGGAGGAGTCTTTTTGACAATCATGAATATGACGATCACTGGTACAATAAACAACCATGGACTTATATTAAATGCACCATCAATTGCTGTTAGCTTATCAGCAATTTGTGGTGTGCCTGAAGTATCTAAGTTTAAGCCAATAATAACGAATATGATTAAAGTAATTACGATTGTAGGGATCGTTGTGTATGCCATGTATTTTATATGACTAAATAATTCGCCACCAGCCATTGCAGGAGCTAAATTAGTAGTGTCGCTTAAAGGTGACATTTTATCACCAAAATAAGCCCCAGATAATACTGCACCTGCTGTCATTCCCATAGATATACCTAATGTTTCTCCAATACCCACTAAAGCAATACCTACAGTTGCAGATGTTGTCCAGCTACTACCAGTTGCTATTGATATAATAGCACAAATAACAACACATGCCGCTAAAAATATTGTGGGATTCAGTATTTGCAGACCATAATAAATCATTGTAGGTATAATGCCACTTACTAGCCAAGTGCCCGCTAATGCGCCCACCATTAGTAAAATTAAAAGTGCACCAGTTGTAGATTTCACGTTTTCCGCAACCTCTTCTAGCATACGTTTATACTTTACTTTATTTAAAAAACCCACAATTGCTGCTACTGCAGCACCCATTAAAAGAATAAACTGATTACTTCCGCTAAGAGCATCATCACCATAAACATATATATTATAGGCCAACATACCAATCAAGGCAATTACAGGTACTAATGCTTCCCATATGCTTAATTCGGTATTTTGAATCACCTTCTGATCCTTAATCTTTAATTCGGAAATGTTTTTATCGTCTTGCATTTATTATTTCTTTATCAGCGTAATGTTACGATAATCTTAATTTTATAGCAAATAATCGATATTTAATTTAGAAAATCTAAAAATTTTATGCATTTCATCGAAAAATTGTTACAACAGGTAACTCACTATGTGTCTGAAAAGTAATTAAACCCCTGAACTATGGAACTTTTAAATTATTTTTTAGTATTTCTTGGAATACAGATAATACTAGTTGCCTACTTTTTATTTACTAGACAACGCATAAAATCAGAATTTAAAGTAGATAATAAATCTAACAGATCATTTTCTTTGAATAGTGCTAGAAATAGAAAAATGTGTAACAAACCTAATTCATACTGTTCTACAATGAATATGAAAGAAGAACTAAAAAGAAATAGAAGACAACTTAGAAGACATATTATGACCTTGAATTATTTGACTAAGCTCGAATCTAGTAAAACAGACTTAAAGAATATTACACCAGTTGTAGATATGGCCAACATTAAACAAAAGCTGAACAGAGAAGTAATAAGAAATGCAAAACTTGTAAAACATTACGAATCTATGGTTGCTTGATAGACAAACCTACTACACTAGGATTATTAATAGCCCTTAAACCAAAAGAGCAAATTATTAGATTAATTTGCTCTTTTTTATTTATACTATTTCTTCTTGGAGAATTTTCAATCTAACCATACACTCCTTCATTTTATTAAAGGTTCGCTGGATATCTGCATCCAATCCTATAGAAAAACGGATTAGTCCATCACTTAAGCCCATTTCTTCCTGTTCATGTTCAGGTATTTCAGAAGATGTTGATGTGCCAGGAGCACTAAAAAGTGTTTTGTAAAAACCTAGACTAACAGCTAAATATCCTAAATTCTCTTTTTGCATCATTTCCATTAATGCGTTAGCCTTATCTAAAGTGCCTACATCAATTGTTAGCATTCCTCCAAACCCGTATGATTCATTCATCATTGATTTGAATAAATTATGGGAAGGATGAGATTTTAGACCTGGATATACTGTTTTAAGACCAATTTTTTCGAATTCATTTGCAAGAAACATCCCATTTTTACTATGCTGATGCATTCTTATATGTAAGGTTCTTAAGTTCTTAAGTACTGATGCAGATCTTAAACTGTCCATTGTTGAACCTAATAGCATTGCGGCACCATCATTTACATTTCTTAACTGGTCAATAAGTTCTTGCGAGCCACATACAACACCACCAACGGTATCTGATGATCCATTAATAAATTTTGTTAGACTATGAATTATTATATCTGCACCTAATTTTGCTGGAGATATAGAAAGCGGAGAAAAAGTGTTGTCCACAACAAGTTTAAGATTGTGCTTTTTTGCAATTTTTGCCAAACCGGAAATATCTGCTACTTCTAAAAGTGGATTACTCACAGATTCACAGTATAAGACTTTTGTTTTATTTGTAATAGATGCTTCAACAACATCCAACTTTGTGATATCAACAAATGATGTATTTATACCTAAGCGAGGAGCAAAGTTCTTCAAAAAAGCATAAGTACCACCATATATAGTACGGCTACTTACAATGTGGTCTCCAGACTCACAAAGTTGTAATAATACAGGAGTTATTGCTCCCATACCAGAGGCAGTTACGGTTGCTGTTTCCGTACCTTCCATTGCCGCTAATGCTTCACCTAAATACAGATTTGAAGGAGAGGAGTGTCTTGAGTATAAGTAACAACCATCAGCGTTACCTTCAAATGTATCAAACATTGTTTTGGCTGATAAAAAAGTATAAGTAGATGAATCCGAAATTGAAGGGTTAACACCACCAAATTCACCAAAATATTGAAGATCTTGAATATTGTTTGCAGGTTTGAAATCCATAATACTATAATTTTATTATTACAAATTTCGATAAATTATGATATAAAAACAATGATAATTTACATATATAGATATATATTCTAAAATATTGAAATAATATAATAAATATTTCATTATTTTTATAACTAATATAAGTTTTACTGAAAAATTATCCTTTTACAATGTTTGACGAAATAGATAGAAAGCTTTTAGCATTACTTCAAAATGACAGCAAGCAGACCAATAAGGCGCTTTCAATAAAATTAGGGTTATCCGTAACGGCTGTTTACGAACGTATCAAAAAACTTGAGTCGAGCGGTGTAATTACCAATTATGTTGCCTTAGTTAATAAAAAGAAAGTCAATAAAGAATTTATGGCCTTTTGTCACGTAAAACTTGTACAGCATTCGCAAGACTTTGTTGTAAAGTTTGAAAGAGAGGTTGCGAAATTAGAAGAGGTGTTAGAATGTTACCATATAAGTGGAGATTATGATTACCTTTTAAAGGTTTTAGTAAAGGATATGGAAGCGTTTAGAGAATTCATGGTTAAGAAGTTAACAAGAATTGACCATATTGGTAGTACACATAGCATGTTTATGATAAGCGAAGTAAAACATACTACTACAATTACTCTGTAATTATGAATTCTAATAAGTTTAAACTTTTTGAATTATTTCTTCTTTTTATAATTATACCAGTCGTATTTTCAGTTGATGCTATAGGATTAGTGACTAAATTAATAGCTGGTGTTATTGGCTTTCTTTATGTCATTTGGGTCCTATTAAAAGTTGAAAAAAACAAATTTGAAATATCAAAAAACATTAAATGGAAAAGATTTTGGGTTCAAACACTTATCAGGTTGATTGTGATAATTATTATAACCACCTGTTACGTTGCGGTTATGGCCTGGGATCATCTTTTTATTGTTCTTTTAAACAAACCAATTCTTTGGATAGCGATCTTGTTTATTTATTCATTATTTTCGGTTTATCCACAAGAGTTAATCTTTAGAACATTTTTCTTTCAACGTTACGAGGCATTAATTAAGAATAAAACACTCTTTATTTATTTGAATGCCGTTTTATTTTCATTGGCGCATTTATTCTTCAAGAATTCTCTTGTTATTCTTTTGACGTTTATTGGAGGTTTATTATTTGCACATACATATTATAAGACTAAATCAACATTACTTGTATCTTTAGAGCATGCCATTTATGGTTGTTGGTTATTTACCATAGGAATGGGAGCAATGCTTGGATTTCCAACTTAATTTTATTTAAATTTACTGTAAATAGCTATTAATCATGGATTTCAATAATGTAAAGGACTTTTATCAGTCCATATTTAAGTCGTACGACAAACCATCTCTTGAAACTCATATAAAGAAAATCATAGAATTAGATAAGTATTTGCCATACAGTTCTACATTTTTCTGTGTTACAAATACACAAACATTGAGTTTTGAGTATGTAAGTAAAAATTATAATTCGTGCCTAGGCCTTAAATCTGAAGAACTACTCGAGAAAGGTATGCGCTACTTTTGGAGTAGAATTCACCCTGAAGACCTTGATAATTGGTTAAAAGCTTTAAACCAATTAATGGAATTCACTCTAAGGAACATTGAAGAAAAGGATAGGCAAAATGCCAATTATACTTGGAATTACAGATTTAAAAATGCTGATGATGTTTATGTAAATATCGTTCAAAATACAACGCCATTAGCTTTTGATAGCCAAGGAAAACCAATTGTTGGATTGGCTCACTATACAGTTTTAGATCCAGGTATTAAGTTAGAAATTTCTGCATCGGCCAAATTGTTAAATAATAAACAGGAGTATGAAACGATTTATTTTAATACGTATTCTCAAAAATTATTAAATGGAGGAATTAGTAATAGAGAGAGAGATGTAATAAGATTGTTAATTCAAGATTTTAGTAGCAAAGAGATTTCAGAAAAATTAAATATTAGTCCGCATACAGTTGATACGCATAGACGAAATATTCTAAAAAAATTAAATATATCATCTACAGGAGAACTAATAGGAATATTAAAAATGAATCAAAATATTATCTAGTATTAAAATACTCAATTTGAGTATTGTAAGACCGTTTATTTTGTAAGATATTTACAATGCTATTAGTTTATTCTTAGGGGAATTAGAAAAAGTGTCGTTGAATTTATTCATTAGACACTTTTTTGATGGATATATTTGATCCATTCTATCTTAAAAATAGCTCTACTTCTTGCCTTAAATTTTAATCTTAATTGTACTTTTGTAATTCTTTTACAAACAGATAATAAATTTTTTATGAAATCATACGATGTTGCAGTTATAGGTTCAGGTCCTGGAGGATATGTTGCCGCAATCCGTTGCGCACAATTAGGAATGAAAACTGCTCTTATTGAAAAATATTCAACTTTAGGTGGTACATGTTTAAACGTTGGTTGTATTCCAAGTAAGGCTTTATTAAGTTCTTCTCATCATTATGAAGAGGCAACAAAACATTTTGAAGAGCATGGTATTGAAATTCCAGGCGATGTGAAGGTTAATCTAGAGAAGATGATAGCTCGTAAGCAAGCTGTTGTTGATCAGACAACTGGTGGTATTGATTTTTTAATGAAAAAAAATAATATAGAGGTATTTGAGGGTCTTGGTTCATTTATAGATGCAACTCACATTAAAATAGATGGTAAAGATGCTGGAGAGATTGAGGCTAAAAACATAATTATTGCAACTGGCAGTAAGCCAAGTAATTTGCCATTTATAGAATTAGATAAGGAAAGAATAATTACCTCTACAGAAGCGCTTAAACTAAAAGAGATACCTAAACATATGATTGTTATAGGTGGTGGTGTTATTGGTTTAGAATTAGGACAAGTATATTATAGACTTGGTGCTGAAGTAACCGTAATTGAATATATGGACAGAATTTTGCCTACAATGGATGCAGGTTTGTCCAAAGAACTAAATAAGGTCTTTAAAAAGGCTAAATGCAAAATGATGATGTCTCATAAGGTACAATCGGTAGAGAGAAAAGGAGATGAGGTGGTTGTAAAAGCAGAAAATAAAAAAGGTGAAGTTGTAGAGTTTAAGGGTGATTATTGCTTAGTGTCTGTAGGTCGTAGACCATATACTGATGGATTAAATGCTGAAGCTGCAGGTGTCAAGATTAATGAGCGTGGACAAGTAGAGGTTAATGAACATTTACAGACTTCTTCATCAAATATTTATGCTATCGGTGATGTGGTAAGAGGTGCTATGTTAGCCCATAAGGCAGAAGAAGAAGGTGTGTTTGTTGCAGAAACAATAGCAGGTCAGAAACCACACATAGATTATAATCTAATTCCAGGTGTTGTTTATACATGGCCAGAGGTAGCAGCGGTAGGTAAAACAGAAGAAGAATTGAAAGCTGAAAACATTGAATACAAAGTTGGTCAGTTTCCATTTAGAGCCTTAGGAAGAGCTAGAGCGAGTGGAGATATTGATGGTTTTGTAAAAATACTAGCAGATAAGTCTACGGACGAAGTATTAGGCGTACATATGATTGGTGCTCGATGTGCAGATTTAATCGCTGAGGCGGTAACGGCAATGGAGTTTAGAGCTTCAGCTGAAGATATATCTAGATATTCGCATGCTCATCCTACCTTTGCAGAAGCAATTAAAGAGGCTGCTTTGGCGGCTACGGATAACAGAGCATTGCATGTTTAAAGCAAAAGACTAAGAATTAAAATTTACAAAAGCGGACTGGATGTTCGCTTTTTTTCTTAATTACAATGAAAAAAATCAATGTCCTTTTGTTAGTACTTCTGGCATTTTCTTGTTCACCAAAACTTAAAAGTAATGTAATTACCAGTTTTGATGCGCTAGATGAAAATGACTTAGTAGTAGTTCTCAAAATATTTGATGACCAAGCAATAGTGGGAGATTTAGTTGGTTCTGTAAAAGCAACAGATAATGGATTATCAGTTAATTGCACCCTTTACGAAAATATTAATAGTCTTAAAAAATTAGCACGCCAGTCGGGAGCCAACGTAATTAAAATCACTAGGCATAAACTTCCAGATAAGTGGAGCACATGCAATAGGTTGTGGGCAAATATATATAGAGTGAGTGATCCTAAGATTTATGAAACGCAAATAGAATGGCGCGAGTACAGAAAACTTACTTGGGATGATTTTAAAGGTAAACCAGATCGTGAAACTTACCCTAATGCATTAGCGTTGACTAATTCAGGTTTTGGATACGAATCTGGTGCAAACATGTTTAAAGAAGGTAAGGTTTATGTGCAAAGTGTTTTTAATACCAACAGCAGTTGGGTATTACCAGAAGGGAGAACAGATTATGTCTTAAAGCATGAGCAAATCCATTTTGATATTACAGAAATTTACTCACGGAAGCTAAGAAAAGAATTAGCCGATGCAAAGGTTACAAGTAATGATATGCTGCGTGCAAAGACTATATTTGATAGAGTTTTTAACGAAATGCAAAAACGACAGGAGAAATATGACAGAGAAACTGCTAGAGGAGATGAGAAAGAAACTCAAGAAAATTGGGAGGCAATAGTAGAAATTGAACTTGCCAAATATGAATTTTATAAGAGTAATTAATTAATGCTGAACTAATTCTGTGATTAAATCATTAATTCTTAGTCTTTTGCTATAATCATCTTCATTGACGTCCCTCACAAAGCAATAAGCTGATATTTCTTCGTTTCTTACTTTTTTTGAGAGCTCTTCTACTTTAAATGGACCAAATTCTTCAGATTTTTCTATATAATAAAACTCATGGTCATATATAACATTGCTAGCTTTTCTCTTGTATTTTTCTTTTAAAAAGTCCTTAATATCTTCAACCGAATTTAATTCATTGTTATAATCAGTAGTGTTTATATAAACAGAAAATTCTTTTTTATTCTGATGATTAAGTACCAGTATGTCATTATCTTTAAAATAGGCCTTTACCTTGATTAATCCATCTTCGGTTTCTATAGTGAAGATATTATTAACGTTTAAATTCCATGATGTTTTAATCACATCGTTTTTCCTAGATATTTCAAGAGTATTATCCTCTTTAAATGTGTAGATAGATCTTTTCTTAGATATTCCGTTTACTAAAACCCAATTTTGGTTTATAAAATGAGAATCATGATGTTGCTCAAAATTAAAAGGCTTAAGATTGGGTAATATGTTGTGTAAGTAGTCTTCCATATCAAGCGGTTAAATTTTTCTAGTTAGCACTAGTAATATTATTAGATTTTGGAGGAATTTGATGTAATTTAGTAATTATCTCAAATTTTTGAAATTCTTAGCCCTAATCTTCGACAAATGACCTCATCTTTTCTGTTAATTGTAAAATTAGACCTTTAAAAACGAGATATATTAACATTTATAGTTAATAACAATTTTAACATATGTTAATTTAATTGAAGAATGACAAGTATTTTGCAGTGCAAATTGACTAATGATTAATGGAAGAACTAACTCTAACCACACCTGCCTTATTATTTTCTGCAATTTCTTTAATTATGTTGGCTTATACCAACAGATTTTTAGCTTATGCCGCAGTAATAAGAGACTTAAGTGAAAGGTATAGGGAAAAGAGGGAGGATTCTTTAATCAGGCAAATAAAAAATTTAAAGTTACGACTTCAATTAACGCGTTGGATGCAAATTTTTGGGATTGCAAGTTTACTTCTTTGTGTATTAACTATGTTTTTAATTTATATCGATCAGCATATTGTTGCTGTTTGGATATTTGGTGTGGCTTTGATGTTATTAATCTTGTCTTTAGCCTTTCTGATTTGGGAGATACAGATATCGTCTAAAGCCTTAAATCACCACTTAGGAGATATTGAAGAACAATTAAAAAACTAAATTTTAAATTTTTTTGTGACCTATCAAAACTATGCGTGTCTTACTAACAACTAACCATAAGTTAATAGACAAATTTTGACACCAACGGATGTTCATACCCTAACCGATGAAGCACTCGTAGAGGCAATCGTAAAAAACAACAATACGTTGTTGTTTGAGGTGCTATATGATAGATATTCCTCTATGGTGTACAATAAATGTTATGGTTTTGCAAATGGCGTTGATGAAGCCAAAGATCTAACACAAGATGTATTTTTAAGAGTCTTTGTGAAACTGGGAAGTTTCAAAGGAAAATCTAAATTTTCAACATGGTTATATGCATTTACATATAATCATTGTGTAAATTATGTTACCAGAAATACAGCCAAAAAGATCGAGAAAAAATCAGTAAGTTCAGATAGTATTGAAAACATTGGTGAAGATGTAGATTCTACTCGCGAGTTTCAGAATATGCGAGTTGAAAAGTTGAAGAAAGTAATGGAGTTGATTTCACCAGATGAAAAGATGATACTACTACTAAAGTATGAAGACAATTTAACTATTAAAGAATTGTCAGAAGCTTTAGATATTGGAGAAAGCGCAGTTAAAATGCGATTAAAAAGAGCTAAAGAAAAACTAGTACAGAAGTACGATAATTATACGAAGAATGGACAATCCATTTAAGCACATAAATCAACCTTTGAAAAAGGTACCTGCAGAACTTAAAAGTAAAGTTATGCATGATATTGCCATGGCAAAGTTATTTATGGAATTAGCAGAACTGTTTTCGTATAATCTTGGTTATATCATAGACAGTGTAAGCAAAAACAGAAAAGAATAATACTTAATAAACCCTAACAAAAAATCTTATTAGTATGGAAAAAATGACTGAATTTAAAGACGTAATGCTCAAATCATTAACCTCTATGTGGATGGAAATAACTAATGTGTTCCCTAACATAATTGGTGCATTGGTTGTATTTCTTGTTGGATGGATAATTACCAAAATAATAGTAAGAGTTATTAAAAAGGTACTTAAGCTTGCTAAAATTGACAAGTTAGATGATAAGCTCAACGAAATTGAAATTATTGAAGGAAAAGAGCTCAATTTCGATACTGTTAAGATTATTTCAAACTTTGTGAAATGGCTAATGTATATTGTACTGCTGATAACGGCTTCAGATATATTGGGTCTAGAAATAATATCTACTCAAATAAGTGAATTGCTCAGTTATTTACCACAATTATTCGCTGCACTTTTAATATTTATTCTAGGTCTATTATTTGCCAATTTTGTAAAGAATGGCTTAAAGTCCTTATTTGAATCAATGGACTTGTCTGGTGGTAAAATGATAAGCCAGGTTGTTTTCTTTTTGTTGTTAACATTTATCTCAATTACAGCTCTTAATCAAGCTGGTATTGATACAGCTATAATTACAAACAACATTAACATGATTATAGCGGCTTTCCTTTTAGCCTTTGCAATAGCCTTTGGGTTAGGTGCTAAAGAAGTAGTAGGAAAATTGCTTAAGTCGTTCTATGCACGCAAAACTTATGAAGTGGGTCAAAAAATTGAATTCAACAATAAGAAATATAAGGTTGAGGCAATAGAAGGTATTTCAATAAAACTTAAAAATGATGATGGGATATTGATTGTTCCTATCAATGAAATAGTGGAAAATCAAGTGCAACTGCAGGACTAACTATAAGGTTAGGGTTATAGATTTTATATTACATAAAATGCGGTCCTGCAGCACTTGAGATTTAAAAAGCCTCTTCAGTTTTTGAAGGGGTTTTTATTTTCTACGCTTTTTCTTTCTGTTGTAGTTTTTATCGCCTCTAGTTTTTGGCTTTTTATATTTCTTGGACATTTCACGTCTGTACGAACCTCCAAGATTAACCTTTTTGTTCTTTTCCTTTTTCTCATGGAATGCAGGGCCAGGAGCATCTTCATCACGTTGCTTAATTGGGTTGTAATGTTCTTTAATTTGCGGACGTTCTTCTTCGATTAAATCTGTAGAAATTTCAATGGTTTCAGGGAGATTTTCTAATTCTATATCCATCTTCATAAGAGATTGAATAGCTTCACGATGCAAATCCTCTTTTTCAGTGGTCAATAAAATAGAATTACCTTGTTTCTCAGCTCTACCAGTTCTACCAATTCTATGCATGTAGTTCTCTGGGTATTCTGGTGTGTCAAAATTTATGACATGTGTTATGTCATCAATATCTAACCCTCTTGCCATTACATCTGTGGCAATTAGTATACGATGTTCTCCTTCGCTAAATTGCTCAATACTGCGTAATCTGTAGTTTTGTGTTTTGTTAGAGTGGATAACGCAACATTGACCCGGAAATAAATTTTCTAAGGCATCAAATAAGCGATCTGCCATGCGTTTAAAAGCCACAAAGATTAAAACCCTAGAGTATGTTTGGTCATCGTTCAATAAATGCTCGAGTAGGTTGACTTTAGTATAATAATTAGGTACGTTGTAGCTTAATTGCTTTATGTTATCTAGAGGTGTACCAGAAACTGCAATTTGTACTTTTTCAGGATTAATAAAAAAGTTTTTAATCAAATCATCTACATCCTTAGTCATTGTAGCAGAAAACATAATGTTTTGTCTGCGTTCAGGAAGAATATCAAAAATATTCATCAATTGATGTCTAAAGCCAAGGTCCAGCATTACATCAACTTCATCAATTACCAGTTTCTGAATAGATTTTAATTGCAATACTCTGCTGACAGCTAAATCATAAAGTCTTCCAGGTGTAGCAACAATAATATCCAATCCTTCTGCCACAGCTTGTTTCTGGGTGTTGATATTTGTGCCGCCATAAACACCTAATACACGGTTGTTTATATATTTGGAGAGTTTTTCAATTTCATTTACCACCTGAACAACCAGCTCTCGAGTTGGTACTAAAACCAATACCCTTGGATTATCTTGCTTAGAAAATTTAAGATTCCTCAATATTGGTAACATATAGGCAAAAGTTTTACCTGTACCTGTTTGTGCAATACCAACAACATCCTTACCAGATGCTACAACACTGAATGCTTCAGATTGAATTGGAGTAGGATGCTCAAATCCTAAATCATCTAAAGCATTGTATAATGGCGTATTAAGATTTAAATCTCTAAATGTCACACTTGCTATTTTGGCACAAAGCTACTATTAAAATATTTGTTAGTTTAAAGTATAAGTTGCTATTTCTTTAAAAACTGAAGAATTTAAAAAGTATTCTCATTATTTTTACGGTCATTAAATTCTACTATTGAGAACTAAGGTTTTTCATCACGTATCAAATCCTCAACAATTTAAACAAAAACTGCTTTTGTGGAGCCAGCGCTACGACGAAATAGTTTGGTTAGATTCTAATAATTACACAGGTAATTACGACGACTATGATGCGGTTTTAGCTGTTGATGCATTTACAAGTATTAAAACAGATTTTATAAATGCTTTTGGCGATCTAAAAGATTATCAGGCCTCAACAAACGATTGGATATTTGGTTATTTAACTTATGATTTGAAAAATTCTATCGAAGATCTTGAATCTAATAATTTTGATGGATTAGGATTTTCTGACTTGTATTTTTTTCAACCAAAGAAATTGTTTTTGCTTAAAGGTGAAGAGGTGGAAATTCAGTATTTGAAAATGGTTGATGATGAGCTAAAGGAGGATTTAATAAATATTGATGAAATAGAATTCAATGGGCAAACTCATTCGGAGGAACCTATTAAAATAAAACTGAGGATACATAAGGATGAATACTTTGACAAGGTAGGTGAGATGCTGGGTCACATTCAACGAGGCGATATTTATGAAGCAAATTTTTGCCAAGAATTTTATTCTGAGAACTGTAGAATTAACCCTTTAGAAACCTTCAATAAATTAAATAACATTTCAAAGCCACCTTTTGCGACTTTTCTAAAGATTGAAGACAAATATTTAATGTCTGCTACGCCAGAGCGCTATATTAAAAAGGATGGTTGTAAAGTGATATCCCAACCAATTAAAGGTACAGCGAAACGTTCTGAAAACAAAGAAGAAGATCAGCAATTAGCTCTAGAACTTAGCAATGATGAAAAGGAGCGAAGTGAAAATATAATGATTGTTGATTTGGTTCGTAATGATTTGTCTCATACCGCAAAACGAGGAACCGTTAAGGTAGAAGAGCTATGCAAAGTGTATACTTTTATGCAGGTTCATCAAATGATCTCTACTATTTCTTCTGAAGTAGATGAAGATATTTCACCTATTGAAATATTAAAAACAACCTTCCCTATGGGAAGCATGACAGGTGCTCCCAAAATTTCTGCAATGAAAATTATTGAAGAATTAGAAGAAACAAAACGAGGTTTATACTCTGGTTCTGTTGGTTATTTTAAACCAAATGGGGATTTTGACTTCAATGTAATTATAAGAAGCATATTGTATAATGCCACAAGACAATACGTATCATATTCTGTTGGTAGTGCAATTACGGCAAAGAGTAATCCACTAAAAGAGTATGAAGAATGCTTGGTAAAAGCAAAAGCCATGAGGCAAGTGCTAGAGAATTGATCTAAAGCTATTCTAAGTGACTTCTAAAGCTCTTTTTAACCTTATCAAATATTGATTCTACACGATCTGTGGTTATTTGTTTAATTTTCGCAATATCACCAAAATCTAAATTTCCGAAAATGTATAAATCCACGATATTAGAAATATTGATTGGTAACCAACTGTAGAATCTACCAAATACTTTAGGTGATTCGCTAGGTGAGAGATCTTCTAGTTCAAATGCTCTAAGCATAGAGGCTTCTTTATCTTCGTATAGGTATAGGTGATTACTGTGGTCTTGATTATAAGAAATATCACTGAGTTCTGTATTCAAAATTAAATCGAGATCAGCATCAACTGTAAAATCTTCACCTAATCTTGAAAGTTCATCATCAAGTATTGTGTTGGTGCTTATGGTTTTTTTATGATACGCTTCTTTTTTAAACAACTCATTCATATAATTGTCCACTAATTTGAAGAGTTCGAGCTTTACAGCCATACGTTCGGCTTCGATGTTAAATCCATTAGTATAAAGCTCTATAATAGATTCATCTATAATACCATTAGATGAATACATGTTTTTTGGTAAAATGCCTGTAGTTTCAGCAATATAGATTCTGTGCTTAACATAAGGATGTAAATGTGGCACTGCAGACAAGACCTTTTTATCAAAAGTAGTCTGAGCAGATTTTGATGATAATTCTTTAAATGTACTCATGACCTTGATTTTTAATGTTTATTAAAGCTATTACTATTCAATTTTAAATACTATGACAATTGTCATTTTACAGTAGTTTAAAATTGTTAGACCTCCTCAATATTGTATATTTACAACATGCAATTGGCCTTTAATGAATATACGAAAAAGCACTTAGACTTTCTGTTAAAATCTAGGATTATTGTTGCGGTTTCTGGAGGAGTTGATAGTGTGGTATTGGCACATCTTTGTCATCAATTAAACCTTGATATTGCTCTGGCACATTGTAATTTTAACTTAAGGGGTAAAGAAAGTGATGCTGATGAGGATTTCGTAATTGAACTAGCAGACCAATTGAATGTTGAAGTGTTTGTTCAAAATTTTGATACAAATGCCTACGCAGAAAAAAATAAAACCTCCATTCAAATGGCAGCAAGAGAATTGCGTTACGATTGGTTTTATGAGTTGGCAGAGCAATTGAAATTCGATTATATTCTCACCGCACATCATGCTGATGATAACCTAGAGACTTTTCTAATAAATTTTACCAGAGGTACAGGTTTAAAAGGACTAAAGGGTATTCCTGTTGTTAACGGTAATGTTGTAAGACCATTTCTAAGTTTTTCAAGAGATTCAATTGAAGCTTTTGCAAGAGAAAACAAAATCAAATGGAGAGAAGATAGTAGTAATTCATCAAGAAAGTACTTAAGGAATAAATTAAGGCATGAAGTGGTTCCGATTTTAAAGGAAATTAACCCGCAGTTATTAGAAAGTTTTCAAGTTACTCTAGAGAATCTAAATGATACTGCAGATATTGTGGAGGAAAGTTTAAACGCTGTAGCTAAAAGAGCTATTGTAGATATAAATGAAGATTACATAACCTATAAAATTTCTGAGTTTAAGAAAGTAAATAATTCAAAGGCCTATTTATTTGAAATGTTCAAGGATTATGGCTTTACAGAATGGAATGATGTTGTTGGGCTACTAGATGCTGAAACAGGAAAGTACGTATCTTCAAATACCCATAGGTTAACAAAACACAGAGAATTTCTAATTCTTACAGGTGCAGACCAAACCAATAATGATACAAAACTCTTGAGTGTTTCTGAAGTTGATACAACAAGAGAAACACCAATAGGTATTTTGTCATTTGAAGATATCCAATCCAATCAAGATAATACTCAATCAATAATCTGTATTGATAAGTCTAAATTGAGTTTTCCCTTAATTATTAGACCTTGGCGAAAAGGTGATGTTTTTTATCCATTAGGAATGAAGGGAAAGAAAAAGGTGAGTAAATATTTAAAGGATGAAAAATTAACACCATTGCAAAAGCAGAATACTTGGGTGATAGAAACTGAAGATAAAATTGTTTGGGTAATTGGGATGAGGGCAGATGATAGATTCAAAATCACCGATACATCATCCGATTTTTTTAAAATTGAATTACATTGATTCTAAGAGGCAATATAGTAGATATTTTGAATAGGCGAATTTTCAAAGGTGAGATTACTATTGAAAATGGTAAAATATCTAGTGTTGTAGAAAATGATTGCTCAGAAGAGCATTTTATTTTGCCGGGCTTTATCGATGCACATATTCATATAGAGAGTTCTATGCTTATGCCATCTGAGTTTGCCAAGGTGGCCGTAAAACATGGTACCGTTGCTACAGTTTCTGACCCTCACGAAATTGCAAACGTGTTAGGTGTTAAAGGCGTGGAGTTTATGATTGAAAACGGCAAACAAACACCCTTTAAGTTCAATTTTGGAGCACCTTCTTGTGTGCCTGCCACTAGCTTTGAATCTGCAGGTGCAATAATTGATTCTAATGGAATAAAGCAATTATTGGCTAACCCAGATATCAAATATCTGGCAGAAATGATGAACTATCCAGGAGTGTTATTTGGCGATAAAGAAGTTCTTAATAAAATAGAATGGGCAAAACACTTCAATAAGCCAATAGATGGTCATGCACCAGGATTAAGAGGTGAGGACCTAAGCAAGTATATAAGTGTAGGTATAAGTACTGATCACGAATGTTTTACTTATGAAGAAGGCTTAGAGAAACTTCAAAAAGATATGAAAGTTCTCATTAGGCAGGGAAGTGCGGCTAAAAATTTCAATGCACTCGTTAATCTTATAGATGATCATTATGAAAATATGATGTTCTGTAGTGATGACAAACATCCTGATGACTTATTGCTAGGTCATATCAACCAACATTGTGCTAGAGCTGTAGCAAATGGTAAGGATGTATTTAAAGTGCTCCAAATGGCTTGTATTAATCCAATTAAGCATTATAACCTCAATGTTGGTATGTTGAGAGTTGGAGATTATGCTGATTGTGTCATTTTAAAAGACATGCAGGAGTTTAAAACACTTCAAACCTATATTAATGGTGAGTTAGTATACGATAATGGTGTCTCGAATATAAAAGATGTACAATTTGAGAATTTGAATAATTTCAATACTAACGAGAAGAATGTATCAGATTTCAGGATGGAATCAAGTACTGAAAAAATAAGGGTTATTGAATGCCTAGATGGAGAATTGATCACAAATGAAGTTATTGACAGCTCAACAATTATAAATGGCAACTTAGTTTCTAATACCGAAACTGATATTCTAAAAGTTGTTGTAGTAAATCGTTATAAAGATGAAAAACCAGCCATTGGATTTATAAAAAACTTCGGATTAAAAGAAGGAGCTATTGCATCTTCGGTTGGTCATGATTCGCATAATATTATTTGCGTTGGTGTCTCGGACGAATCTATTTGCGAGGCTGTTAATCTCATTATTAAAGAAAAGGGTGGTATATGTGCCATTTCGAATAAGAATAGCAAAGTAATGCCATTACCTGTAGCAGGTATAATTAGCGATAAAGATGCTGGGACTATTGGCAAACAATATCATGAATTAGATATGATGGCCAAGTCAATGGGAAGTAAATTAAATGCACCATACATGAGCTTGTCCTTTATGGCCCTTTTAGTAATACCTTCACTGAAGCTATCTGATAAAGGACTTTTTAATGGTTCTGATTTTACCTTCACATCATTAGAGGTCTCTTAACATTTTCTTGTAATAATTATATATCGTAACAATTATCTTTAGCTATTCAAAAAACCAACCTTGATATGTTTAAAAGAATACTCCCAATTGCTGTACTGGCATTCACTTTAATTAGTTGTAATAAAGTAAAAAAATCAGTTACTGTTGGCAATGTAAAAGTTGAAATAGAAACTAGCTACGCCAGAGAGAACTACACCAAAAAAGAGGTAAAGATACAAATGCGAGATGGCATTAAACTGCACACTACTATCTATGCACCAAAAGACACATCAAAACCTTATCCTATTTTAATGATGAGGACACCATATAGCTGTAGGCCATATGGTGAAGATGTATACAAGACCAATTTAGGACCTAACAAATATCTAATGGAAGAGGGTAACATCATGGTATATCAAGATGTAAGAGGTCGTTGGAATAGTGAGGGTGTTTACGATAATATGAGAGCATATATTCCAAATAAAACAGGAAATCAAACTGATGAAGCTAGCGATACCTATGATACGATTGAATGGCTAATTAATAATGTCGAAAATAATAATGGTAAAGTCGGTACATATGGAATTTCATATCCCGGATTTTATGCGACATACTCCTTATTAGATGCACACCCATCGCTTAAAGCGGTTTCACCACAAGCATGTATTGGAGATTTCTTCTTTGATGATTTTTATCACAATGGCGCATATTTGTTGAGCTATTGGAGAGCAACTTCTGTTTTTGGCTATATGAAAGAAGAACCAACAACTAAATCTTGGTATGAGTTTCCAGATATTGGTACAGAAGACCAGTACCAATTTTTCTTGGACAATATGCCTCTAAGTAAATTAGATAAGTATTACGATGAGGATAATGTATTTATGGAGCAATTAAAGACCCATGTAACTTACGATGAGTTTTGGCAGAGTAGAGGTATCATTCAGCATTTAAAAGACATTAAACCAGCTACAATGATTGTAGGCGGTCAGTTTGATGCCGAAGATTTATACGGACCTTATAATACTTATGTGAGTATTGAAAAAAACAGTGATAATTATAATACTGTGGTTTTCGGACCATGGAGTCATGGCGATTGGGCAAGAACAAAAGAACGTCAGGTCATTGGTAATATTCACTTCGGTGATAATATATCGGATTACTTCCAAAAAAATATCGAAACTAAGTTCTTTAACCATTTCTTAAAAGGTGATGCTAATGGTCAAACAGGTTTAGCTGAGGCGCATATGTTTGATACTGGCAATAAAGAATGGGTGAGTTTTGATTCTTGGCCACCAGCAAATGCCGAAAAGGAAAACTATTTTATGCAACCTGGTGAACGATTAACGCAGCAGGCAACAAGAAATATTAAAACTTCTGACTTTATTAGCGATCCAAAAAAACCAGTACCATATTCTGAAGATGTAAAAGTGGTTTTTACGCCGCGTAAGTTTATGACAGATGATCAACGATTTGCATCAAGACGACCAGACGTGCTAACCTTTGAAACCGAGGTTTTAGAAGCTGATATGACCCTTGCTGGAGATATATTGACAAAACTTAATGTTTCTACTACCGGAACCGCAGCGGATTGGATTGTTAAGGTAATCGATGTTTTCCCTGCTGATACCGAAAACACAGAAGATGTACAAGATCACTTAAAGCTCAGCAACTACCATATGTTGGTGAGAAGCGAAACGTTACGTGGTCGTTTTAGAAACAGTATGACTAATCCAGAACCATTCGTTCCAAATCAAAAGACTGCTGTTAATTTAGAATTGCAAGATGTGTTTCACACCTTTAAAAAAGGTCATAAAATTCAGGTACAGGTTCAAAGCACATTCTTTCCATATATTGATGCTAATCCTCAAACCTATGTAGATAATATTTTTGAAGCGAAGGAAGAAGATTTCAAAGCACAAACACATAAGGTATACAACGATTCTTCAATAGAATTCACAGTATTAAAATAAGAAAAATAGAATGCCTGTTTTAGAGTCAGAATACAAACCACCATTTTGGGCAAAGAAAAGCTTTGTCTCTACTGTTTTTTCAGGTTTGGCGAGACAGGTAAAGGGTTTAGAGCAAAACAGGGAACGCCTAGAGCTTGAAGATGGTGACTTCATTGATTTAGATTGGAGTTATGCAAACAAACCGTCAAATAGGGTAATAATCGTATTGCATGGCCTTGAAGGTAATGCGCAACGACCGTATGTTACAGGTCCAGCAAAACTATTTAATGATAACGGTGTTGATGCTTGTGCTGTAAATTTCCGCGGTTGCAGTGGCGAGACAAATAGATTGTTTAGAAGTTACCATTCTGGTGCGACTGAAGATCTAGAAGCTGTAATTAGTCATATTTTAGAAAAGGATATTTATAAAGAGGTCTATATAAAGGGGATAAGTCTAGGTGCTAATATGGCACTGAAATATGCTGGAGAACGAGATGAAGTTCCAAAAGAATTAAAAGCAATTATAGCGGTTTCTGCGCCTTGTAGTTTAAAAGGGTCTTGTGATGAATTACTTAGTTTAAAGAATAAACATTACGCGATTAGGTTTTTAGATCACTTAAAGAAAAAGCTAAAGCCAAAACTAAGTCAATTCCCTGAAAAATTGACTACTAAAGATTTTAATTCAATTAAAAGTTTAATAGATTTTGATCATATTTACACATCTAAAGCGCATGGTTTTTTAGATGCCTACGATTATTATGATAAAGCAAGTAGCCTTCAATTTTTACCAAATATTAAAGTACCTTCATTAATTATTAATGCACTAAATGACTCTTTTCTTTCGGCTGCCTGTTATCCTGTAAAGGAATCCAAGAATAATCCAAATGTATATTTAGAAATGCCCAAGTATGGAGGCCATGTTGGGTTTATTGATAAGAACAATATTTACTACAACGAGAATAGAGCATTGGAGTTTGTAAATCAACTATAATTTGTAGATTTAGGCAAATTTATCTCTATGCTCAAAAAAATATTTGGAAGCGCCGTATTTGGTGTTGAGGCTACAACAATCACAGTTGAGGTCAATGTTGATAAAGGAATCGGTTATCATCTTGTAGGTCTTCCGGATAATGCCATAAAAGAGAGCAATTATAGAATCGCTGCGGCACTTCAGAACAATGGTTATCGTATTCCTGGTAAAAAGATTACAATTAATATGGCACCAGCAGATCTTCGTAAAGAAGGATCGGCTTATGATTTAACACTGGCTATTGGAATCCTCACAGCCTCTAATCAAATAAAAGCAGAAGATCTTGGTGATTACCTTATCATGGGAGAATTGTCCCTAGACGGTAGTTTACAACCTATTAAGGGGGCTTTGCCTATTGCGGTTAAAGCTAGGGAAGAAGGATTTAAAGGATTTATTCTTCCAAAGCAAAATGCAAAAGAAGCCGCTATTGTAAATGATTTAAAAGTTTATGGTGTTGAGAATATTACTGAAGTTATAAATCATTTTGATAAAGGTGAATTAATTGAAGAGGTAATTGTAGACACTAGAGAGGAGTTTTATAAGAATTTGGATTTTCCTGAATTTGATTTTGCAGATGTTAAGGGACAAGAAAGTATTAAACGCTGTATGGAAATTGCCGCAGCAGGTGGCCATAATATAATATTAATAGGTCCACCAGGTTCTGGTAAAACCATGTTAGCAAAGCGATTACCAAGTATTTTACCACCAATGACGTTGCATGAAGCTTTAGAAACCACCAAAATACATTCAGTTGTAGGTAGAGTTCAGGCACATGCTGGTTTAATGGCTCAACGTCCATTTAGAAGCCCACATCATACCATATCTAATGTTGCACTTGTTGGGGGTGGGAGTTACCCGCAACCAGGAGAGATTTCATTAAGCCATAATGGTGTTCTGTTTTTAGACGAATTACCAGAATTTAAGCGAGAAGTTTTGGAGGTTATGCGTCAACCTTTGGAAGATAGAGAGGTAACGATTAGCAGAGCTAAGTTTACTGTTACATACCCATCATCGTTTATGTTGGTGGCCAGTATGAACCCAAGCCCAGGCGGTTATTTTAATGATCCTGATGCTCCTGTAACCTCTAGTCCTGCTGAAATGCAACGCTATTTAAGTAAGATTTCGGGACCTTTGTTAGATCGTATAGATATACATATTGAAGTTACTCCAGTACCTTTTGAAAAGCTTTCAGATGACAGAAAAGGTGAATCGTCAGTACAAATAAGGGAGCGAGTTACAAAAGCCAGAGATATTCAGACCAATCGTTTTAAAGCCTTAGAAAATGTGCACTACAATGCACAGATGAATACCAAGCAAATACGAGAGTATTGCAAATTAGATGAGGCTTCATTACAATTATTAAAATCTGCTATGGAACGTTTAAATCTCTCAGCTAGGGCTTACGATAGAATCTTAAAAGTGGCTAGAACCATTGCCGATTTAGAAGGGTCTGACAGTGTTACAGGATCTCATATTAGTGAGGCTATACAGTATCGTAGTCTAGATCGTGAAGGTTGGTTGGGTTAGTCACTTCTATTAAAGGTGTTACCTTCGAGTTCAGATTTCCTCCATTCTTCGTCTTCGATACTATATTGGTAAATAAAAGATTTAGTTGGTTTACCATTATATAGCTCAAAGGCAAAGTGATCTCCTATTTTTGTCAAATTCATATAACGGTTTTCACTGATGGGTAACAATTCTATTTTTGGAAATACCCGACCATTTTCCATTTGCTGTCGTTTGTAAAAGAGTTTACCATCTTCCATCCAGAATTTTCTTGGTCCATAAGTACCAACCACTTCATTTAATTGTTTAAATAACGCTGTGGAATCTATACTTTTTACATAATTTATATATGCTAAAGCATCCTTTAAATAATAATGCTTTGGGTTGGTTTCAATGGCCTTTTCATAAGCTACTTTTGCACTGTCCAGCTGGTTGCTTTCTAACAAACGTTCTGATTGTAGAATGGAATCGTCCATTTTCCAAGACCAATCTTTATAATTCCTATCTTTCCTATATTCAAAATGTTCAAAAATGTAGAATTCACCGATTTCATCTGGATAAAACTTTTTTAACACAGTCTTACCTGATGAAGCCGTTCCTCTTACAATGATATTGTCTCCTGCGAGTATATAAGGCATAATGCTTTGATTAGACGTGTAATGTAAAAGTGTATTATTTTCTACCCAGATGGTGTAAGTTTGCTCAGAGTTATTAGATCTATAAAAGCCTTCAAACCTTTGTAATTTTTCATCTGTAGGTTTATTGTTCTTTAAATAAGATAAAGCTATATCATTTACCTTTGTCATTTTTTCCAAATCTGGATGAAGTAATTTGAACTTATCATGAATTTTTTGAGCCTCTTCAATATCGCCTTTTAGTATTAAGGGTCTCAATTTTAAATGAAAGACAGTTTCATCGTTAAGATCTGCTAAACTCACCAAATCTATTTGCTTAAGTATATAATCATAATCTTCACGTATTAAGGCCGCCTCAATTAATAAAGCTCCATTATTTACACTTTTTTTGTTTGCCCAAGCATCATACGCACGTTGTGTATAGGCTTTTAAATTTTTGGTTCTGCCGTAAATATTATATAAAATTCTGTTATAGGTGTCATCGCTGGGGTTCACTTCTAGTTGTAATTTCACCAGTTGTTCAGCATTATTATACTCATCATAGGCCAGATTTTTTAGGATGAGTGCTTCACCCTGTTTTTGCAAGGGTAGTCTCGAACGGTATTTATAGGCATTATCGGCGAGTAGTCTTTCTTCATATTTTCCTTGATTAAAGGTTAAGTTTCGTTTTCCATTTTCTAAATAAGCTAAGGCAAAGGTCTCATCTTCGAATACGGCATTGGTGTAATCCTTTTCTATAAAATACTCTATGGCCTTAAGTGAGGTGCTGGTAAACTCTTTTACATTAATATCTAAATATTTGGGTCTATTAAATTCCTTTGATGTAAAATTATCCGTGACAAATACCGATATATCATCAATAATATTTAACACATCCGTGCCTTTAAAGGTTTGTTGATTAATGATTTTTGCAGTTTTACTTTTTCTAATGAAGGCTGTTAGAATATAAGTACTGTCTTTAATTTCAAATTCGCCATCTACATAATAATCATTAAAATAACCTGCTCCTCTTACTTTGTCTTGCGTGTTATTTGCATTAGCTACTTCGGGACTTAAATTTTTATTTTGTAGTAAATCCTCAACTAACAAATAGTTGATACCAAATTGTAACCATTGTTTGGAGCTGTCAACTTCCTTTGGTTTAAAAGGGAATACATAGAAACCAGTTCTAAATTCTTCTTTTGTGATCAATGCAGATCTTTTTTCGCCACTTTCAGTTTCGTAATCAATAGATTTTGTTGTTGCTCCTAAATCACTATTGCCAAAACCTATATAGGTGACACCCATAATTAGCAAAATGTTTAAGGGGAAAATAATTTTTTCCCTTTTCTTAAGTATTAACTTATTAATACGGTCTTGGTTGTAAAAGTAAATTAGTAATGAAGGGATAATGCCAACAAAAATCCAGAGCAATAGGTCTACCCAATAGGGCGAAATACTGTAACGGTTTAGTGCCCAATCAACAAATTGTAAGAAGGTCCAGGCTGCAACGAGATAGGCAGCTAAAAACTTTAAAGTGGTAAGCCATTTTTTCTGCTTACTTGGTTGGGTTGGCATATTAGGTGTTTAGATTAAATAAATCTATTAATTGTATACTTAGGTAACCACAATAAATATAAGGACTATTTGATTTATTTGTGTCCTGATGCTCTTAAAAGTTACATGGATTTACAATTAATTGTATTTTTACTCTATATGTAAATCATACTTTTATGGGTAAACTTCTTTCATTAATTGTCTTTTCGATATTTGTTATAAGTTGCAATAATTCTGAAGACAAAAAAACATTGCCAAGCAATGTTGACGAAGTCATTATTGCTAAAACTCCAGTATTAAATTTAGAAGAAGCCAACCGTTTGGCCCAGTTGCCCTTACATTGTATGAATACCGAGTATCCCAACAAATTAAACCAAACCATAGGTGATGCTTCCGACTTAAAGACGCCAAAAGAATTGCATCCTGCATTTTACGGTTGTTTCGATTGGCACTCTGCGGTACACGGCCATTGGAGTTTAGTATCGCTATTGAAACAATTTCCGGAAATAAACAACAAGACTGCTATTGAGCAAAAATTACTTCAAAATATATCCAAGGAAAATATTGAGCAAGAAATCCTATACTTCGAAGGGAAGCACAATAAATCTTTTGAGCGTACCTATGGTTGGGCATGGCTTTTAAAATTGGCAGAAGAGTTGCATACTTGGGATAGTGATGTGGCCAGGCAACTACAATCTAATTTGCAACCAATGACAGATATGATTGTTGCTAAATATCTTGAGTTTTTACCTAAGCTTAATTATCCTATTCGTGTTGGTGAACATCCAAATACAGCATTCGGGCTGAGTTTTGCTTATGATTATGCCGTTACCTTAGAACAGGACGAGTTAAAGACAATGATAGAAACGCGTGCTAGAGATTTCTATAGTAGCGATTCAAACTGTCCATTGCAATGGGAACCTAGTGGCTTTGATTTTTTATCCCCTTGTTTAGAGGAAGCGGCTTTAATGAAACGTGTGTTGTCAGCAGATGAATTCAAGACCTGGATTAATGATTTTATGCCTCAGTTAATGGACAAATCATTTCATATTGAAACAGGAAAAGTTTCAGATAGAACCGATGGTAAGTTGGTTCACCTAGATGGCGTTAACTTTTCTAGAGCGTGGAGTTTAAACTATATTGCTAAAGGCTTACCGGATTACAAGCATTTAAGGAACCTCGCTAATGCACATATTAATTATTCATTACCAAGTATAGTAGGAGACAGTTACGAAGGTGGCCATTGGCTTGGTAGTTTTGCAATTTATGCATTGAATTCTATCGAATAATGATAAAGAATTTCTTTAAAAATATTGGTCCTGGACCCTTGGTTGCAGCAGCCTTTATTGGTCCTGGAACCGTGACCTTATGTACTATAGCAGGTGCTAACTTTGGTTATGCTTTATTATGGGCAATGGTATTGTCAATAGTTGCAACTATCGTTTTGCAGGAAATGGCAGCAAGATTAGGTGTGATTTCTCAAAAGGGTTTATCTCAAGTTATTAGGGAGGAAATTAGAAACCCGCTTTTAAGAAATTTTGCAATTATATTGGTGATCAGTGCCATAGTAGTTGGTAACGCTGCCTATGAGGCTGGTAATATTAGTGGTGGCGTGTTAGGCTTGCAAACGCTGTTGGGAAATACTTATGTAGATATATTGGGTTTCCGGTTAGAAATTATGGCGCTTTTAATTGGCTTATGTGCATTTATATTGCTTTATATTGGTAATTATAAAATTTTAGAAAGGGTTTTAGTTGGGCTTGTTATATTTATGAGTTTAGCATTCGTGACTACTGCCATCATCACTAAACCAAATATTGTTGAGGTGTTTAAAGGTGCTTTTATACCGAGTACACCATCTGAAAGCATACTAACGGTAATAGGGTTAATCGGTACAACGGTAGTGCCTTATAATTTGTTTCTACATGCTTCGTTGGCCAAAACAAAATGGAAACAAAAATCTGATTTAAGTTTTGCTAGAAAGGATACTATAATAGCCGTAATATTGGGTGGTTTGGTGTCTATGTGTATTATTATTTCAGCAAGTGCTATTCAAGATCAAAGCATAAATAATGCTACTGATTTGGCTAAAGGGTTGGAACCACTTTTTGGTAGCTATGCTAAGTACTTTTTATCCATAGGTCTTTTTGCGGCAGGTATTACAAGTGCAATAACGGCACCTTTGGCTGCTGCATTTGTTGCTAGTGGATGTTTGGGTTGGGAATACAACTTAAAATCTACAAAGTTTAGAGTGGTTTGGATATTCATTTTAGCTTTAGGAGTAATATTTGCCTCAGTTGGTTTTAAATCTATTGAAGTTATAAAATTTGCTCAGGTTGCCAATGGGCTATTATTACCTGTAATTGCAGGTTTTTTACTCTGGGTTATGAATAAAACTGAAGTTTTAGGTAAGTACAAAAATTCTTTAATCCAGAATATTTTAGGGTTTGTTGTTGTCTTAATTGCAATCTTTTTAGGAGTAAAAGGAATAATGTCTGTATTTAATATGATTTAAAATGACTAAAACATATAGTGTTGACATTAACGCAGATTTAGGTGAGGGCATAGGTAATGAAGAAATGCTCATGCCATTTCTATCCTCTTGCAATATAGCTTGTGGTGGTCATGCTGGTGATAAATCAATAATACAAGAGGTTTTAAAACTCGCCAAGCAACATAATGTAAAAGTTGGTGCACATCCTTCATTTCCAGATCGCGAGAATTTTGGAAGAAAGATTATGGATATTGAGCCTAAAGATTTAAAAGTAAGCTTATTACAACAGATTCATGAATTAAAGAAATTGGCTGATGAATTGGGTCTTGAATTAAATCATATAAAGCCACATGGTGCACTTTACAACTTAATAACCATTGACAAAGAAACTGCCAATATTGTAGTTGAAACTATAAAAGATCTTGATTTTGAAGTGAAGCTTTATGCGCCTTTTAATTCAGTGATTGCCAAACTTGCAATTGCTAATAATATTGAAGTAGTTTATGAAGCTTTTGCCGATAGAAATTACAATGAAGATTTAACCTTGGTATCGCGTAAATTGAATAATGCTATTAAGCATAAAAAAGAAGAGGTTTTAAGTCATGTTTTAGGGATGGTTAAAGACCAAAAAGTAATCACTGTAAATCATCAAGAGAGAATGATAAAAGCATCTACTTTTTGCGTGCATGGTGATACTGAAAACGCGCTCGAAATAGTTAGATATTTAAATTCAGAATTACCAAAAAACGGAGTAGAAGTAGAGTAGTTTTTTATGGCATTCAATCTGAAATATTCAAAGTTTAATAGTAGTTCAATTTTAATTGAATGGCCACAAAGTATTGATCAAAACATACTAAGTGATATCTTAAAATTTAAAAAATCTATTAATTCTCACTATATTAAACTTAAAGTTGAGGTAATTAATACATATGCCTCAATATTAATAATATATGATTTTACTATAGATAACTTCAATGATGAATTTTTAACGCTAAAACAGTTATATTCAAGTCTCAATACTACACAAAATTTTGATACTAAGCTTTGGGAGATTCCGGTTTGTTATGATGATATATTCGGACCAGATTTAATTCAATATTCTGTAACAAAAGAGATATCCAAATCAAAGATTATTGAATGTCATACAAGCAATCTTTATACAGTTTATTTTTTGGGTTTTTTACCAGGTTTTTTATACCTCGGAGGTCTCGATCCAAAACTGAATCTGGCTCGAAAAAAATCACCTTCATTAAATGTAAAAAAAGGATCTGTTGCTATCGGTGGAAATCAAACGGGAATTTACCCTCAAGCGAGTCCTGGAGGTTGGCATGTTATCGGAAATTCTCCAGTGGAATTGTTTAATCCAAAACAAAGTCCTCCATGTAAGATAATGTCTGGAGATAAAATAAGGTTCTATCAAATCAGCAAAACAGAACATGCAAGAATAAGAGAAGAGATAGATTCTAATGCTTTTAATCTAATTTCAACACCTCATAATGCTTAAAGTTGTTAAATCAGGTTTTTACACCACCATTCAAGATTCTGGTAGATTTGGCTATAGAGCCTATGGTGTTCCTGTTTCTGGAGTGATGGATTCTTATTCTAGTCATTATGCTAATTCTATATTAGGTAATGATGCAGATTGTGCCGTTTTAGAAATTACAATGATCGGACCTGAGTTGCACTTTGATGAACCGACTCAAATAGCTATAGCAGGTGCAGACATGGGACCAATGTTAAATGGTAACCTCATATCTAATAATCAAGTAATTGATATAAAACCTAATGATGTTTTAAGTTTTGAAGGTCTTAGAAAGGGATTAAGATGTTATCTGGCCATAAAAGGAGGATTACAATCTGAAGTTTATCTTGGTAGTAGAAGTATGTACAATACAATCACGGAATCAGGCACTCTAAAGGCTGGTGAGAAAATATACTATGAAAAGTCACCTTCAAATTCTATTAAGACGTATTCCAATGTAAAATATGATCATGATCTTCTTTCAACTAACATTCTAGAAGTTGAAAATGGACCTGAATACAATGAATTACCCCAAGAACTCAAAAATAAATTAAGCACACTTCAGTTTAAAGTTTCTAAGTTTAATAACCGCATGGCCTATCAATTGGAGCCACTAATACCTAATACTTTAAAAACCATAATAACCTCACCTGTATTGCCAGGTACAGTTCAACTAACACCAAATGGGAATCTCATTATTTTAGTGCGAGATTGCCAAACAACAGGTGGATATCCAAGAGTACTGCAACTAACTGAAAGGTCACTTAATATTCTGAGTCAGAAGCGACAAGAAGAGCAGGTAAGTTTTAGATTAACGTATTAGAATTGTAAGAAAAATTTGATGCTTTATTTTTTTCTATTGAATAATTTCGATAATTTGCTATTGACTATTAATTAAAATTCTCATTTATGAAAAAATTAGGACCTCTTTTATTAGGGCTTATTATTGGTGCATTGGCCATGTATTTTTATTGCAACCAAGGCGAATCAGAAATGACAACAGCACAAGAAATCACAAAGCCCAAAGGCGTTATTACACCGGCACAAGCAAAAACATTGGACCAAGCTTACAACCTTAAGCACAATATTATCAATGATTCATTATTTAGAAAATCTGCAGACGGAGGTGATAACCGTTCATCCTGGTGGTCTATAGAAGATATCCAAAATTACATTAACTATGCTGAGAATCAAGCCGGTGAATTAGGATATACCATGGATGGACTTAGAGTGTACTTAGGGTCATATCCTGCAGAAAAAGGTGAGATGGCTGGACTAACAACAATGTTCATAGTTCC
This sequence comes from Winogradskyella vincentii, assembly GCF_020166345.1. GTDB lineage: Bacteria > Bacteroidota > Bacteroidia > Flavobacteriales > Flavobacteriaceae > Winogradskyella > Winogradskyella vincentii. Next base: position 128,383 of record NZ_JAIUJS010000003.1, read on the forward strand.
GACTGGTAAAAAGAACACCTCACAAGGTGCTGTATTTGCAGTACAACCAATGAGTGGTGATATCCCTGGTGGTAATGGTTTAAATATTGGACAAAGTGGAGAGCCACCAGGAGCGAATTACCCTCAGTAATAAAAAGATTATAGGTTAAATGAGAACGTCTGTTTTTCTCTTTCATCTTCTCGAACTTGTAGCTGCAATATCGGCGTCAATTTATTGGCTCAAAACTAAGGATAAGAGTATAAGACCATTTGTTTGGTATTTGTGGGTTATTGTTTGTGTTGAAACCATTGGCTTATATCCATATTTGTATGATATTACAGATAATTCAATTATAAAGGCTATTGCAAATTCTAGAATAAGACGAAATTCCTGGATATATAATATTTACAATCCAATTGCCGTATTATTAATTGGTAAATTTTTAATTGCCAATACTAAAGATTTAATATCACATAAGGTAATAACTTTATTGTCTTGGTCTTATGTCTTTTTCTGCATCGGTTATTTTATAATAACCAACAGTTTTTTTAAACATGGGCTTCCTTATGACTTTATCGTTTCAACTTTTGTAATTTTCACAATGGTAATGTTGTATTTGAGAGAATTAATTAGAAGTGATAAAATTTTAAGATTTTACAAAACTCCAGTTTTTTATGTAACCATAGCCTTGTTATTATGGTATATTTGTTTGACACCATTATTTATTTTTGATTCTCATTTTTTAGAAATAAACCCTGAGTTTAATGCTTTTAGAAGAACTTTTCTTGACACCTCAAATATAATTTTGTATTCATGGTATACCTTTGCGTTTTTATATCCTTTACGTTACAAAAAGAAATCAGCACAGAAATAATATCATTAATAGCATATGTCGCTTTTTTTGTTTTAGCGTTAATTTTTGTCTTTGTTGTTTTTTTCACAGCCTTTCAACGTCGCAAAAATCAACTTTTACTAGATAAGATTAATCAGCAAAAGGCATTTGACGAAGAATTGGTAAAATCACAGCAAGAAATCCAAGAAGCAACTCTAAAACATGTAGGTAGAGAACTACATGATAATGTAGGACAACTATTAGCTTTTACAACCATGCAATTAAAAGCATTTGAAAAAGTAGCTGAGAAGGGTATTTTACCAAAATTAACCAAAGCTCAAGAAGCTGTAGCGTCTTCATTGACTGAGGTAAGAGCATTATCTAGATCATTGAATAATGACGTTATTCTGAATGCAGGATTTAATGCTACCGTTAAGAATGAGATTGAGCGATTAAACAATTCAGGATTAATTGAAGCTTCCTTTAATGTATTTGGAGAGAATGCAAACTTTGAAAATGGTAAAGATGAAATAATTTTATTCAGAATATTACAGGAATTTTTCTCTAATACACTTAAATATGCCAATGCAGATAAATTAGAGGTTAACATTACATATTCTGATAATGACCTTGTTCTAAGTGTGAGTGATGATGGTGATGGTTTTGATTTTGATGACGTTCAAAAAAGTTCTGGACTTATCAATATGGAAAAGCGCTCAGAACTAATAAATGCAGAATTTAATTTAACATCTCAAAAAGGTAAAGGGACACAACTAAAAATTAAATACCCTTATAGAGCTCTTAGCTAGTCTCACATGCTTTCCATAAAGCATCCATAGGAGTAGGGGCAATTATTTCAAGATGTTCATTTTTAACTGGGTGATCAAAATGCAATTGTCTAGAATGTAAGCTTATGCTTGCATCTCTGTTACTCCTGTCATAGCCATATTTTAAATCACCTTTAATCGGACAACCAATTGATGCTAATTGAGTTCTTATTTGGTGATGCCTGCCCGTTTCAAGATCTATTTCTAGCAAGTAGAAGTTTTCTAATGTTTTAATTACTTTGTAATGTAGAATCGCCTTTTTGCTATTGTTAACTTCTTTGTTGAATGCTTGAGATTTATTGTTTTTAGGATTTTTTCGTAACCAATGAATTAAGGTGTCCTCTAATTTTAGTGGTTTGTTTTTTACCAAAGCCCAATAAGTTTTTTTGGCTTTTTTCTCAGCAAATAGTTTATTAAGTCTAGGTAAAGCTTTACTAGTTCTAGCGAAAAGTACTATACCCGTAGTTGGTCTATCTAATCGATGTACAACTCCTAAATAAACATTACCTGGTTTATTATATTTTATCTTCAGGTATTCTTTTACAACTTCAGAAAGTGGTTTGTCGCCAGTTTTATCACCTTGTACAATATCACCAGCTCGTTTATTTATGACAATGATATGGTTATCTTCATAGAGTACTTGAAGATTGGATTTATTTGAAAAAATTTTTGAATTCAATTTCTGATTTAATACTGTTCCTTCTCGTTCGGAAAGTCTTCAGACTTAACGTCATTCACATATTGCCCAATAGCTTTAGTCATGTCTTCATATAAATTCATATATCTTCGAAGAAAACGAGGATTAAACTCGTGTGTCATCCCAATCATGTCGTGCAGAACCAGTACTTGTCCATCAACGCCATCGCCAGCACCAATCCCGATTACTGGTATTGAGATACTTTCAGCCACTTCTTTTGCCAACTTAGCAGGTATTTTTTCCAATACTATGGCGAAGCATCCAGCTTTTTCAAGCATTAAAGCATCTTCCTTCAATTGCTGTGCTTCTTGCTCTTCCTTTGCTCTTACTGTATAAGTACCAAATTTATAGATTGATTGTGGTGTTAGGCCCAAATGTCCCATTACAGGAATCCCTGCATTTAAAATACGTTTAATAGATTCCTTTATTTCTTTACCTCCTTCCATTTTAACAGCATGTCCGCCACTTTCTTTCATTATTCTAATAGCAGATCTCAGAGCTTCTTTTGGATCACTCTGGTACGTTCCGAAAGGTAAATCAACAACAACAAGACAGCGATCAATCGCCCTGATTACAGAAGATGCATGATAAATCATCTGGTCTAATGTTATTGGTAATGTGGTTTCGTGACCAGCCATTACATTACTCGCTGAATCCCCAACGAGAATAACATCAACACCTGCACCATCTACTATCTTAGCCATGGTATAATCGTAGGCAGTTAGCATAGATATTTTTTCACCCTTAGATTTCATATCAACAAGGGTTTTAACTGTAATTCTTTTGTATTCGGATTTGGCTACAGACATATTGTTTAAATTAGTTGCACGTAAAAATAAGAGTTTTGTTAAACTTTTGTTTAATCTAAATTAGAAATAAGATTGAATACTTACATTTTAATAAATACTAAAACTATGCGAATCTTATTAATTATAATTATGATTGGTTTCAACAATGCTGTTTCAGCTCAGAATTCAGAAGAGGAAAATGTAAAGAATACTATAGAAGCGTTCTTTGAGGCTTTTCATAAACAAGATACAACAGCAATGAAATCTATGGCAAAAGGAGATATTTTAATGCAATCTATTTCCGTAAATAAAGAGGGAAAGACTGTATTGAATGCAAATAGTTATGAGGATTTTCTTAGAAACATTGCAAGTATTCCTAAAGACCGATCATTTGAAGAGAAGTTATTGGATTATTCTATACAAATTGATGGTAAAATGGCAAATGCATGGACGCCTTATGAGTTTTGGTATATGGAAAAATTAAGTCATTGCGGCGTAAACTCTTTTCAACTTATTAAAGAGAATGATAAATGGAAAATAATTTATCTTGTAGATACTAGACGTCGAGAAGGCTGTAAATAAAAAACAGTTTTGATAATTTTTATTTATCAAAACTGCTTCTCTAAATTAATTCTAATAATTATCGTCTAGGAAATTCAGTAATTCCAAAAGCATCCTGTACTGCTTCTAGATTTGAAATATCTAAACGTCCTACGTTATCTGCAGGTACTACCACAACTCTAAACACTTGCTCGTCTGTATAAGATGGGTCTAACAAGGAAAAATCAGTGGTACCATCTAGAAAAAAGCGCACATCATTTTGAGTAAAGTCGTAATTATAAACTAGGACACCGTCATCAAAATATTCTGTTTGTGGTAATAGTCTCCAAATGTCCTGTCCATTGTCAACTTCCCAAGAAATATATACCAATGTAACATCTGTAGGTAATACGTTAAAACCATATGGTTCTATAAATTCATAATTATTGCCTGGTGTAAAATCCAGAACAATTTCAAAAGCAGAAGAGGCAATTACTTCGCCATCCAGGCCATCTAGACCGTCAAATCCAGGAGGTCCTTGCGGACCTTCGCATGCTGTGAATAAAAGTGTAAATACTGTAAGTAAGGATAAAATACGTTTCATAATAACTAATGTTTTTTCTTATTATATCAAAGCGCATACCAAAGTGGTTTTGGTTAGAGTTTATTTCAAAATAATCTATATGACATCATGTCATATTTTTTGACATGGCATAATACTTGACTTATTGTTGTCGAGTTTAAATATTAAAAAACAACATAACACACATAAAAATTATGAGTAAGATTATTGGAATAGATTTAGGAACAACCAACTCTTGCGTTTCAGTAATGGAGGGTAATGAGCCTGTTGTAATACCTAATGCAGAAGGTAAGCGCACAACGCCTTCAGTTATCGCTTTCGTAGAAGGCGGTGAAATCAAAGTTGGCGATCCAGCAAAAAGACAAGCAGTGACTAACCCACAAAAAACAGTTTATTCTATTAAACGTTTTATGGGGAATAAATATTCTGAATCAAAGAAAGAAGCGGAACGCGTACCATATAAAGTAGTAAAAGGTGATAATGATACACCAAGAGTAGATATTGATGGTCGTTTATATACACCACAAGAATTATCTGCTATGATTCTTCAAAAAATGAAGAAAACCGCAGAAGATTATTTAGGTACAGATGTTAGTAGAGCAGTAATTACTGTTCCTGCTTATTTTAACGATGCACAACGTCAAGCTACTAAGGAAGCTGGTGAGATTGCTGGTTTAAAAGTAGAAAGAATTATCAACGAGCCTACGGCTGCGGCATTGGCTTATGGTATGGATAAGAAAGGAACTGACCAAAAGATAGTTGTATTTGACTTTGGTGGTGGTACACATGACGTTTCTATCCTAGAATTAGGAGATGGCGTATTTGAGGTATTATCTACTGATGGTGACACACACTTAGGTGGTGATGATGTTGATGAGAGAATTATCGATTGGTTAGCGGAAGAGTTTATGAAGGATGAAGATATGGATCTTCGTAAAGACCCTATGGCTTTACAACGTCTTAAAGAAGCAGCTGAAAAAGCTAAGATTGAATTATCATCATCTACCCAAACAGAGATTAACCTGCCATATGTAACTGCAACGGCGAGTGGACCTAAGCACTTAGTTCGTACATTGTCTCGTAGCAAATTTGAGCAGTTAATTGATGATTTAATTAAGAGAACTATAGAGCCATGTGAATCTGCATTGAAAGCTGCAGGTTTATCAAAGAGCGATATAGATGAAATTATATTAGTGGGAGGATCTACAAGAATTCCGGCGGTTCAAGAGGCAGTTGAGAAATTCTTTGGTAAGGCACCAAGTAAAGGTGTAAATCCAGATGAGGTAGTTTCTCTAGGTGCAGGTATCCAAGGTGGTGTATTAACTGGAGATGTTAAAGATGTTCTTCTTTTGGATGTAACACCATTATCTCTTGGTATAGAAACTATGGGTAATGTAATGACAAAGTTGATTGAAGCAAATACTACGATCCCAACAAAGAAATCTCAAGTATTCTCAACTGCTGCTGATAATCAACCTTCAGTTGAAATTCATGTTTTACAGGGAGAGCGTCCAATGGCTGCAGATAACAAAACAATTGGTCGTTTCCATTTAGATGGAATTCCACCAGCGAGACGCGGTACACCGCAGATTGAAGTTACTTTCGATATTGATGCAAATGGTATAATCAAAGTATCTGCTGAAGATAAAGCTACAGGTAAAAAGCAAGATATTAGAATTGAAGCGTCTTCAGGTTTAACAGAAGAAGAAATTGCAAAAATGAAAGCTGAAGCAGAGGCAAATGCTGAAGCAGACGCTAAAGCAAAAGAAACTGCGGAGAAATTGAATCAGGCAGATGCAATGATCTTCCAAACTGAAAAGCAGTTAGAAGAATTTGGTGATAAATTATCTGATGATAAGAAAAAGCCAATCGAGGATGCTTTAGAAGAGTTAAAGAAAGCTTATGAAACTAAAGATATTGCTGTAATTGAGCCTGCTTTAGAAAAAATCAATGAAGCTTGGAAAGTGGCGAGTGAAGAAATGTATAAAGCTCAAGCTGAAGCGCAACAAGGTGGTGCTCAACCAGGTCCTGATGCAGGTCAAGGAGATGCAGGTGAGACTAATGATGTTGAAGATGTAGATTTTGAAGAGGTGAAGTAATAAATAACACTTCAATATAAAATTAAACCCAGCAGAAATGCTGGGTTTTTTGTTTAATAATGTTACTTTGTAAATCTCCTTCCGTATGAGTACATTAAAAAAAATAATACAGGTACAACTACCAAAACGTACTGCTGTGAAACTCACCTCCAAGGGTGAGCAATTTGTTGTAAAAGGACATCCATGGGTATTTTCCAATAGTATTGTGAAGGCTTCCGGCAACCCTCATACAGGGGATATTGCAATAATTTTTAGTAAGAATAAAAATAAGGTAATAGCAATTGGTTTGTACGATTCTAATTCACCGATAAGAATAAAGATTATTCATAATGGAAAGAACAGAGTTGAAATTAATGCTAAGTTTTTTCATCAAAAAATCCAATTGGCTTATGAAAAGCGTACTGATTTATTAAAGACCAATACAAATAGTTACAGACTTCTATTTGGGGAAAATGATGGTTTTCCAGGGTTGATAGCAGATGTTTATGATAAGGTACTCGTTATAAAACTTTATTCTGAAATTTGGTTGCCTTATTTGGAATCGATAATGGAAAGTCTTCAAGAAACCTCCAAGACAAAAACTGTAGTAGTCCGTTTAAGTCGAAAATTACAAAAAAGTAAAAGTCATGGTTTGAAAGACGGTAATGTAATTATCGGAACGTTGGACCATGAGGTAGTTCAATTTATTGAACATGGTGTGAAATTCTCAGCAAATGTAATTAAAGGCCATAAAACTGGTTATTTTTTAGATCACCGAGAGAACAGAAGAAGAGTAGGTGAATTAAGCAAAGGAAAAACAGTTTTAGATGTTTTTTCATATGCTGGAGGTTTTTCCGTACACGCCTTGGCTAATAGTGCAGACGAAGTTACTAGTGTAGATATTAGTAAGCAAGCACTTGATATAGCCAGGAATAATGCAAAGCTCAATGAGTTTAGAGGAATTCATAAAACCATTTCGGGAGATGCATTTCAAGTTTTAGATGACTTAATTAAACATAATAAGAAATATGATGTTGTAGTTATTGATCCACCTAGTTTTGCAAAACAAGAATCTGAAATTTTACTAGCTAAGAAAAAATACGCACAGCTAGCTGAATTGGGAGAACAACTTACTGCTAAAAAAGGACTATTGGTTTTGGCATCTTGTTCGTCTCGAGTTTCTACTCAATCTTTTTTTGATCTAAACCAACAAGTTTTAAATTCTCAAACTCGATTGTTTGAAACATATTTAAAAACTACACATGATATAGACCATCCTATAAGCTTTCTCGAGGGTGCTTATTTAAAATGTGGATATTATAGATTTTTAGAATAAAAAAAGCCTAGTGGTTTCACTAGGCTTTTTTTGTTTTGAACCCCTACATAAAGACGCCTTTTTCATTAATTTTCACTTTCATTTTTTTATCTCCATTTTCCAATCTGACTTTGTAAAGTTTGTCTGTTACTTTATTCATGTAATGATAATTAACTTTGTAGAAATCACTAACAACTGTCCATCCTGGGAAACGTTTAGTAATTGCCTCACCTACAGTTTTAGGTAATTTAACATCCTTATATTTTTCAATAGTTCTTAGAAGTTTACCGTCTTTATCGTAAGCAGCTAAAATTTTACCTTCAGGAATATAGAAGGAAATATTGTATGTTGCATACTCATCTTTGTAAAATTCTGAACTTTTTAGATCGTACATTGCAACTTTTTCTTGCAACATTTTAACTGACATTGGAGTGTCATCCGATTCAACTGAACTCAAATACTTGTAGTTAACAGCTGAAATTTCAATTTCAGGCAACTCAATTACCTGTGCGTATACTTGGCTACTAAATGCTAGTAGAAGTAGTAAGATAAATAGCTTTTTCATGATTTAGTTTTTTATGATTAATAAGCTAAATGTATTATTAACAATTTGATTCTAAAATGATTAAGGTCAGTAATGAAACAATTATGATTAGTGTCAGTAATGTGATTTTGGATTAAACTGTTTTATTATGCATGCATAATAAAATTTATTATATTTGGCAAATACTATTAAAAAATGAAAACTAAACTCACAGAACTTCTTAATATACAGTATCCAATTATTCAGGCACCAATGTTTTTAGTATCAAATGTAGCTATGGTTACAGAAGCTATGAATGCGGGAATTGCTGGTTGTATACCTGCACTAAATTATAGGACTTTAGAAGAATTGAAAAATGCTATAAGACAGTTAAAACAGAATAAAGTGGAAGGAGGCTCCTTTGGATTTAATCTTATTGTTAATAAATCCAATGTTAAGTATTTAGGCCAGCTAGAAGTTTTATGTGAGGAAGGTTGCGATTTTATAATTACGTCGTTAGGTAGTCCTGAAGAAACAATCAGGCAAGCGCATAAAGCAGGTATAAAGGTATTTTGTGACGTTACTGATTTAAAATTTGCGAAGAAGGTAGAGGGATTAGGGGCAGACGCTATCATTGCGGTAAATAATGAAGCTGGTGGACATAGAGGTAATTTATCTCCGGAAGAATTGATTAAAGAATTAACTGACAATTGTGATATTCCAGTCATATCTGCCGGTGGAGTGGGATGCAAGGCAGATATAGATAAGATGCTTGGTTATGGAGCAGAAGGCGTATCTGTTGGTAGTCCATTTATTGCTTCAATTGAAGCTAATGTTACGGATGAATATAAGCAAGCATGTGTAGATTATGGTGCCGAGGATATCATAATGACCGAACGTATTTCTGGCACACCTTGTACGGTAATTAATACACCTTATGTTCAGAAAATAGGGACTAAAGCCACATGGATTGAAAACCTATTGAATAAGAACCGAAAACTTAAGAAGTGGGTGAAAATGATTCGATTCTCAATTGGCATGAAAGCAACAGAAAAAGCTGCTAAAAAAGCAACTTATAAAACCGTTTGGGTTGCTGGTCCAAGTATCGAACATACTAATGCTATATTACCCACTAAACAGATTATCGAGCGGTTAATCAGAGATTGATTTTAGCTTAGCACGCTGTTTCTTTTCTTTTTTTCCAGTAAAAATATTGAAAGTATAACTCGCTGTAAGACCTCCTAACATGGTCGCAATCATTTCTGATGTATCAAACTTTCCACTTATAATGTTGCCATCATAGAATTCTTTAGAAATACCTGCTAACGATGATAAGCCAAAGCTATACCAAAATGCTTTCTTTTTATTTTTTGTTTTAGAATATACCAAAGCATAAGTTCCACTGGATATTGCTGCTCCAGTTAAAAAATGTAATCCGTCATCTTCTAACGTAATCTGGGCGGAACTGTTGTTAACTAAGGTCAGAGCAAGTATTAAAAATAAAATTCTCATTATGGGTTAAGGTTATATTGTATGAAAAGTATACTTTTTTAAATTAAATAACCCGATTTATTCGTTTGAATATTTATTTCAACGATAAACTGTGGATAGCAATTATATTCAACAATATATGTATTTATCCACTTTTGAAGAGGATATATGTAACAAAAGAGCATAATTAACTACGTATAAGTGAACATTGACTAAAGAGAAAACTATGATTCAGTATAAAGGAGCACTGGTGTTAGGAACAATAATTGGAGCTGGTGTAGCAGTATTATTTGCGCCTGAAAAAGGTAGCATTACAAGGGAAAATTTAAAAAAAGAAGGTTTGAAAGTTAAAGATCAATTGGTTGATGATTTTAATGAAGTTAAGGAAGATTTATCTAAAGCAACTGCCTCAGGCAAAGAAAAACTTAAGGAAGATTTAAAAGACCTTGCCTCAAAAACAAGTTTTCAAACCGAAAAGGCAATAACTTTTTTAGAAAAACAATTGGCAATACTTAAGGAGAAAAATAAAACGTTTCAACAAACGTCTTAGTAACCTTCAAAAATAGTAGATTTAATATCAGGCCATTCGTTTTTTAGAAGGCCATAGCAACAAGTATTTCGTCGAAAGCCATCTTGCATTATTGTGTTTTTCCGTAATACTCCTTCCAGAGTACCACCAATTTTTTCAACAGCTCGTCTTGATTTTAGGTTGCGTTCATCAATTCTAAATTCAACTTTTTCAAAATTCATGTTTTCAAATGCATATTGAAGCATTAAGAATTTCATATTCTTGTTCAATCCAGTGCCTTGAAATCTTTTCCCTATCCAGGTCCAACCAATGTGGAGAACTTTGTTAGTATAGTCAATTAAACCAAATCTGGTTGAGCCTGCAAATTCACCATTCAATTTATCGAAGACTAAAAATGGAATAATTGTGTTTTCATAATAACCCTTAACTGCAACTTTAACATATTCTCTAAGTTTTTCTGGAGTAGAAATATCTGATGGTGAGTAGTAAATGAGTTTATCTTCCTTAGCTATTTCTGTGAGATTCGAATAATTGCTTAAATCCAATAAGCTCAATTTTACTCTGTCATTTTCTAATACTGGTATGTTCATATAATACTTCTAATAAAGTCTACATTAACTACATGCTTGCCTTCAAAAGGTATAATTTTTAATTTATTACCAAACAACTCTTTGGCTAATTTAGTTTCCTCAATAATTCGATTTTCGTTTAAATATTCATCTTGTGTACCATAAACTAGAAACACTTCTGTGTCATTATTCATATACTTAAAATCTTTATTGACGAGTTCCTTCGGTATACCACCTGAGTGAATAATTAATTTATTACACTGAAATTTTCTCTGTGAAATATACCTTAACGCAACACTTACTCCTTGGGAATAGCCTAAGACAATAAAATTTATATTTGTTGGTAACCGTTCATTATCCAAAATTGCATCAAAATATTTAATTAGATTTTCCATGCCAGATTCAGTATTATCACGAGTTAACCAATTCGCACCAACGTGCATTTTTGGTTGCTGGTAGTACTTACTTGGTGCTTGAGGTGCAATTATATAATTCTTGTCAGAATCTAATGACTTAAAGTATTTTAGAAAATATCTACTTAAGTAACCCATACCATGACACACAAACCATACATTTTCTGTATTTTCATTAATATTATTAAGTGTTGAATAAGAGTTACTTGAAATGTAACTTATTTCTTTTTCGGTCGAATTCATTATTCTCAGTATCTTTGCAATCGACTTTAAAAATAACGTTTTTCTATGCAACTTTCTAAAGAAGAATTTCTAATAAAAGCCAATACAATTTGTAAAAATACTCTAATGGAGACATTAGAAATTGAGATGGTAGATTTTGGCGATGATTACCTCATTGCTCGCATGCCTGTAAATGAAAGGGTGCACCAACCAGATGGCGTTTTACATGGAGGTGCAACGGCAGCATTAGCTGAAAGTGTTGGAAGTTTTGCATCTCATTTATTTATAGATACTGAAAAGTTGTTTGTTAGAGGATTAGAAATCACAGCAAATCATTTAAAAAGCGTTAAAGATGGTTTTGTTTATGCAAAAGCAACTTTCTTGCACAAAGGAAGAACAACTCAGCTACTAGATATCAGAATAACTGATGATGCCGATAATTTAATCTCTATTTGTAGGTTATCTACAATTTCTCTTCCCAAATCTCTATAAAATTGAATAGCATTTCATTTTTTTCTACCTTAGAAAATCACTACGATCAAAAATTACCTTTTGTAGTTTATAGCAGACCAATAAATTCTGTGATAAAATGTTGGTTGCAAAAAGATAAAGAATTGCACACAACAGATAATTATAGTGAAAGTGGATTTGTATTTGCACCATTTGATAGTACTGAGAAAAGTATATTATTACCAGAAAAGGACTGCACTCAACATATATTGGAGGTTGATTCTGAATTGAAGTTCAATTTTGTGACTAATTCAAATTTAGAAACACCATTAGTTGTTGATAAGAAAAGCCATATAGATTTATTAAAAAAGGGTGTTTCGCAAATAAAGGATGGGAAATTAGACAAAGTAGTATTGTCTAGAAAAGAGGAGCATGAAGTTGGAGACATGAGTCCATTAGACTTGTTTAAACAATTATATTCAAGATATAAAAATGCAATGGTTTATTGTTGGTACCATCCAATGGTAGGTTTATGGTTAGGTGCGACTCCAGAATTGTTGTTCAAGGTAGAAGGCAGACAATTAACCACTATTTCATTAGCTGGTACACAAACTATAAACAATCTTAACCAAATCAAATGGACCAATAAAGAACTGGAAGAACAGAAAATCGTTACGGATTATATAACTAATCAGATCCAAGATTATACGTCGAATATTAATGTTTCTGAAACTGAAACTGTTAGAGCAGGTGATTTACTTCATTTAAAAACAAGGATTAAAAGCAGCATAAATAAAGACACAAGATTAAACGATATAATCCGTGCACTTCATCCTACACCTGCGGTTTGTGGATTTCCTAAAGAGGCTTCAAAAGCATTTATTACCCAAAATGAAAATTATAAAAGAGCGTATTACACAGGATTTTTAGGAGAACTCAATTTGAAGCAAATCCAAAACAGAAATTCAAATCGAAGAAATGTTGAAAACAATGCTTATTCCAGTATTAAAAATATTTCAAATTTTTATGTCAATTTGCGTTGTATGCAAATTAAACAAGGTAAAGCCTTAATTTATGTTGGTGGAGGAATTACTAAAGATTCAGAACCAGAAAAGGAATGGGATGAGACGGTAAACAAAACCAAAACTATCGTTAACGTTTTAAAGTAAAACAAGGAGAATCCTTATCTTTGTGCGTTGATGAAATATTCTAAAATTCCCTTATCACAAACTGTAGTTGCTTTATGCGAAGCGCAGAATATTCAGCATGTTGTTATTTCTCCTGGTAGTAGAAATGCACCTTTAACAATCGGATTTACAAATAATAAATTTTTTAAATGCTACAGTATTGTAGATGAACGTTGTGCGGCATTTTTTGCTTTAGGTATTGCGCAGCAGTTAAACAATCCTGTTGCACTAGTTTGTACATCGGGAAGTGCCCTTTTAAACTATTACCCAGCAATATCAGAAGCATATTACAGCAATATTCCTTTGGTGGTTTTATCTGCTGACAGACCAAAACATCTTATCGATATTGGTGATGGGCAAACCATTAAACAAAAAAATGTATTTGGAGATCATGTGGTTTATAGCACTAATTTGAAGTTAGACCTTGATGAAGAATCGGTAAATAAGAATGAAGAAGAATTACCAATTTTCAAAAGTATTGAAAACCAATTAGAGCGATTTTTAGGGCTTCAAAAAGACATTCAGTCATATAACGAATTGGAAATAATAAATGCTTTAAATATGGCTAGATTAAATTCTAGGCCTATACATATCAATATCCCTTTTAATGAACCGCTATATGAAACCATTGAGCATCCCAGCATAACTGTTAAAGATTATGAAGTATTAAATAGAAATGAAGATTTTAATGATGACGACATAAAGGCTTGCGAGGATATATGGAATGGTGCTGACAAAAAGATGATTTTAGTTGGTGTTCTTCCTCCTAACTCAATTGAGGAAGATATATTAAATCAAATTGCTGACGATAGGAGTTTAATTGTCTTTACTGAAACCACCTCAAATCTCAATAATCCTGATTTTTTCCCAGGAATTGACAAAATAATTGCTCCCATAGATGATTCTGGTTTTAAAGAGCTTCAACCAGATTTATTAATAACACTTGGAGGTCTGATCATATCAAAAAAAATCAAAGCGTTTCTCAGAAAATACAAACCAAAACACCATTGGTATATTGGGTTAAACAATGCAAATGATACTTTCTTTAGTTTGAGTATGCATTTAAGAATCGCTCCGAATAGATTTTTTGCAGACTTTTTACCAAAAGTTAGCATTGATAAAAAAAGCAATTATAAATCAAAGTGGATTGATGTAAGGCAAAAACGACGCAAATTGCATGATTCTTACTTAAAGGAAATTCAATTTTCAGATTTTGTGGTTTTTGACAAAATACTTTCAACATTACCTCTTAATAGCTTACTACATGTAGGTAACAGTTCTGCGATAAGATACACACAACTATTTCAGTTAAGAAAGGATATAAGCGTATTCTGTAACCGAGGGACTAGTGGTATTGATGGCAGTACGAGTACAGCAATTGGAGCTTCTGTTATATCAGATAAACGCACAACTTTTATAACAGGTGATCTTAGTTTCTTTTATGACAGTAATGCTCTTTGGAACAATTATATTCCAAACAACTTCAGGATTATTGTAATTAATAATGGAGGAGGAGGTATATTTAGAATATTACCTGGACATAAAAACACTGATAATTTTGACACATTTTTTGAAACCAAGCATAACTTAAACGCAAAGCATTTATGTAAAATGTTTGGATTTGAATATCAATCGGCAAATGATTCTGAGAAGTTAGATTCATGCTTAGATACTTTTTATAATCCATCGGCCCAACCTAAACTACTTGAAATTTTTACTCCCTCTAGATTAAATGATGAAATACTTCTCAATTACTTCGATTATATTAAATAATGACGAGAATCATTTACTTCAGAAATGTGACTTATCCATTTTTTAAGTGTCTAAAAATTAGTTATCTTTAATAAGAAAAAAAAATAATCTAAAACATTAAAAAAATGAGTAAAAGAGATGAATTAATCGCAAAATATGCGGCAGATTTAAAAGACAAGTGTGGTGTTAAACCAGATATGGATTTGTTAACCAAAGTAACAATTGGTTTAGGCCCTTCAATTTATAATGCAGATTCATCTACTGTTTCTGGTTCTGATGACAAAGAATTAGCCACGGTAAAGAATAACTTTTTAATTAAAAAATTAGGATTAAAGGCTAGTGCTGATTTAGATGGAGCAATAGACTCAGTAATTGAAAAGTACGGTCGTTCTAATAGAAACAAGTATAGAGCAGTAATCTATTATTTATTAGTTAAACACTTTAAAAAAGAGTCAGTTTACTAAGATCTAATTACAAACAATTTAAAAGCGCTTTGATATATTATCATAGCGCTTTTTGTTATTAATATCAATACCTTTGCAAAATGATGCAATTAGGAGAATACAATACATTAGAGATTTTAAGAGATACAGATCCTGGTTTGTTTTTAGGTGATGAAGAAGGTAATGAGGTTTTATTACCAAACCGATATGTGCCTGAGGAGTTTAATATTGGAGATAAAATTGAGGTTTTTGTTTATTTAGATAACGAAGAAAGACCAGTAGCCACAACTGACAAACCATATATTGCCAAGGGGGATTTTTCACTTTTAAGATGCAATCAGGTAACAAAATATGGTGCTTTTTTAGATTGGGGATTAGTTAAGGAATTATTCTGTCCTTTTAAGGAACAAGCATTTAAGATGAAGGCAGGTGGATGGTATTTAGTGCATTGTTACTTAGATGAAGAAACAGAAAGACTTGTAGCTTCTAGTAAGACCAATAGATTTCTTGATAATAAGGAGTTGACGGTTTCAAAATTTGACGAAGTTGATTTAATTGTATCTCATCCATCCGAAATTGGAATGAATGTAATTGTCAATAAGAAACATCTTGGATTGGTTTTCAAAGATGATATTTTCAAAGACATTAGCGTAGGAGATAGATTGAAGGGTATTGTTAAGAAAGTTAGACAAGACAATAAATTAGATATTCTTTTAAGTCAGATAGGGTATAGAAATATAGAGCCTAATGCAGAAATTATACTTAAGGAATTAAGCGATAATAGTGGATTTATTCCATTACACGATAAGTCCGATCCTGATGATATTAAACATCAGCTTCAAATGAGTAAAAAGAGTTTTAAGAAAGCTATAGGAGCTCTTTATAAAGAGCGTTTAATTACCATTGAATCAAATGGTATAAGACTAGTTCAAAATTAGAAAGCTTTAAAAATTTAATTAGATTCTCAATTATTAATTGATCAGAAATCATTGTTATTAATTCCTTATTTTTGCAGTTAAATTCCTGAAAAGAATGAACCAAATAGATTGGAAAATTGTTAAAACCTATGAAGATATTACATATCAAAAATGTAATGGTGTAGCAAGGATAGCTTTTAATAGACCTAACGTAAGAAATGCATTTCGCCCTAAAACAACATCAGAATTATATGATGCGTTTTACGATGCAAATGAAGATACTAGTATAGGTGTTGTATTATTAAGTGCAGAAGGACCTTCAACAAAAGACGGGATTTGGAGTTTTTGTTCAGGTGGAGATCAAAAAGCAAGAGGTCACCAAGGATATGTTGGTGATGATGGTTATCATCGCTTAAATATTCTTGAAGTGCAACGATTAATTCGTTTTATGCCAAAAGCAGTAATTGCCGTTGTTCCTGGTTGGGCTGTAGGTGGAGGACATAGTCTACACGTGGTTTGTGATTTAACATTGGCTAGTAAGGAGCATGCAATTTTTAAACAAACAGATGCTGATGTTACCAGTTTTGATGGTGGCTATGGTTCAGCATATTTGGCAAAAATGGTTGGGCAGAAAAAGGCTCGTGAAATTTTCTTTTTAGGAAGAAACTATTCAGCACAGGAGGCTTATGAAATGGGTATGGTTAATGCAGTAATTCCTCATGAAGAATTAGAGCCAACAGCGTACCAATGGGCCCAAGAGATTTTAGCTAAATCTCCAACCTCAATTAAAATGTTGAAGTTTGCAATGAACTTAACAGATGATGGTATGGTTGGACAACAAGTGTTTGCTGGTGAAGCAACGCGCTTGGCATATATGACAGATGAAGCAAAAGAAGGCAGAGATGCTTTTTTAGAAAAAAGGAAACCTAACTTTCCTAAAAAATGGATTCCGTAATCTAAAAGCTTTTGAATGAAAAAAATTAAACCGTGGCTATCAGCCATGCGCTTAAGAACATTACCATTATCCGTTTCGGGTATTATTTTAGGAACCTGCTTTGCCTATTTTAATGGGCATTTTAGTTGGTGGGTTTTAGTACTAGCTATTCTAACAACCATGAGTCTTCAGATACTTTCAAATTTGGCTAATGATTACGGTGATGGTGTTAAAGGAACAGATAATGATGAACGGGTTGGGCCAGAAAGAGCAATTCAAAGTGGAGCTATAACTCCAGATCAAATGCTCGATGCTATAAAGTTTAATATTGTTGTGGTAATTATTTTAACATTCGCGCTAATTTGGGCCGCCTTTGGTCCAAATGAGTTCTTATTATTGCTTTTGTTCGTAACTCTCGGAGCAATGTCCGTTTATGCTGCGCTCAATTATACCATGGGAGATTCTCCTTATGGTTATAAAGCGTTAGGTGATGTATTTGTCTTTATTTTTTTTGGATTAATAAGTACTTTAGGAAGTTACTTGTTATACACTAAATCAATTGATAATGTTGCAATTTTACCAGCAATTGCCTTAGGATTTTTGAGTGTTGGTGTATTAAATCTAAACAATATGCGTGATATTCAGTCTGATGCAAATTCAGGTAAAATAACACTTGCGGTAAAACTCGGTTTAAAAAAGGCTAAATCATACCATAATTTATTGATTTTAGGAGCGATGTTGCTATCCATTGTTTTTTCAATACTTTATTATGTTGAGCCCTACAATTTCTTATATCTCCTTTCATTTATACCTTTTGTCATTCACTTAATAAAAATTAATAAAGCAAAGGATCCGAGTGACTTTGACAGTCAATTAAAGGTACTTGCGTTATCAACTTTTCTCTTTTCAATATTATTAGGGATTGGATATATTTTGTATTAAATTTATTCTGGAGATTATTCTATAAAATAATTAATTATGAAAGTAACTTTTTACGGACATGCCTGTTTAGGCATTCAAATTAAGGACATAAATATACTAGTCGATCCTTTTATTTCAGGAAATGAAAAAGCGTCACATATTGATATAGATACATTAAAGGCAGATTACATTTTGGTAACACATGCACACCAAGATCATACATTAGATGTAGAAGCTATTGCGAAGCGTACTGGTGCTGTTATTGTTTCTAATTATGAAATTGTAGTTCATTATCAAAACTTAGGATTAAATGGTCATCCTATGAATCATGGTGGTTCTTGGGAGTTTGATTTTGGTAAAGTAAAGTATGTAAATGCAATACATACTTCTTCATTTCCGGATGGAAAATACGGAGGCCAACCAGGAGGTTTTATTATTGAAGGAGATAAAACAATTTACATAGCTGGAGATACGGCATTGACTTACGATATGCGACTAATAAGAAAACAATTTGATTTAGATTTAGCCGTATTACCTATTGGTGATAATTTTACAATGGGAGTTGACGATGCCATACAAGCTGCTAGATACGTTGATTGTGATAAAATACTAGGTTATCATTACGATACTTTTGGATATATTGAAATTGATAAACCTAGAGCAAAGGCAAAATTCGATTCTAAATTAAAGAAATTGTACTTATTGGAAATCGGTGAAAGTTTAGACGTTTAGAAATAACTACCGTACTTGACTTTTCATTACCATTTTGTGCAGTAACTTTGGGAAAAACCTCTTGAGGTATATTCCCTTGGTTTCACCTTTACCTATATAGGCTTCAAACTTTTCTTTCTTAATTGCTTTAATCATCCGTTTTACAAAAACATTTGGTGAAAGCCCTTGTTCTGTTGCTTCGTCTTGTTGTTTTTGTGTTGATCCGTCTCCAGTTAAAGCATTTCGTGCAATATTGGTGTTCACAAATCCAGGGCATATCATTGTTACTTTAATATTATCCTTTTGATGCTCCATTCTTAAGGCATCAAAAAAACCATGCAAGGCATGTTTAGCACCACAATAAGCAGATCTATATGGTGAGCTAAATTTTCCCATTAAACTCGTCACAGTTACAAAATGACCTGATTCATTTAGTATAAAATGAGGCAATAAGGCTTTTGTTAATGCAACCGTTCCTAAATAATCAATTTCCATTAGTTTTTTATCTACCGAAATGTCAGTGTCTATTATTAGAGAACGTTGACTTATGCCACCATTATTGATTAAAATGTCAATTTTACTGAAGTAATTAATTGCCTCTTTACATATTTCTTGCATGTTCTGATAATCCGCTAAATCAAATGGCAATACTTCTATATTATGGTTATTTGAACATTCCTTCTTAACTTCATTCAATACATCACCACGTCTAGCTGAAAGAATTAATTTGCAATTGTTCTTAGAGAGTTCAAGAGCAAGTGCTTTGCCAATTCCGCTTGATGCACCTGTAATCCATATTACTTTATCTTTAAATGTCATTGTTTAGAATTAGTTTCTAGCCACTCTTCTCTAAGTTCATCGCTTATTTTACCAGTACCATCATGCTTCCATCCAGGTGGTTTGATGAGATATTGCAACCTATCCTTTATGGATTTATTACCACTAAATACATCTTTAAACATGTATACCCATTCAATAAAGGCAATTTTTATTGGGTTGAAGGTATTTATGTTTTTAACCAACCCATAATTTACTCTTTCACTTTCTAATTCTGGTTGAAATGTACCGAACAATTTATCCCAAATTATCAAAATGCCTGCATGATTTCTATCTAGATAAATAGGGTTGCTTCCATGATGAACTCTATGATGAGATGGTGTATTAAATATAGCCTCAAACCATTTTGGCATTTTATTTATTGCCTCTGTGTGAATCCAAAATTGATACAATAAACTTATTGACATTTGAAGCATTATCATGGCAGGATGAAACCCTATTAAGGGTAACCACAACCAAAATATAAAAGTGTAAAATCCACCACTCCAGGTTTGTCTCAGTGCAGTACTTAGATTGTAGTGTTTAGAAGAATGATGTACTACGTGCGATGCCCAGAATAACCTACACTCATGCGAAATTCTGTGAAACCAATAATAGGCAAAATCATCAGCAAAAAACAACAATACAAATGACCACCAAACAATAGGTATTTCTAATAATCTAAAACTATCATAAACCCAGAAGAATACTAAAAGTACAAGTGCTTTACTGCCAAATCCCAAAAACACATTACCCAAACCCATAGCAATAGAAGAAAAAGCGTCTTTTGGTTCATAGGTCTTTATACCCATTTTAATGGTAACATAGAATTCTAGCAACATTGCTAAAATAAAGAATGGTATGGCGTATAGTATTATGTTAGGAAAATCTGGCATTTTTTTATTTAGAAACGTGAGTTGCGTATTTTTGTATTTCAAAAATAACCCATTTTATATGAAGTTAAAATTACTTGTATTCATTTTAATTGCCAATGTATTTGGTCTATCTGCACAAGTTGATGAATCTCAGACTGGTGCATGGTATATGTATTTTTATAGCCATAAATTTAATAATAGTGAATTTGGCATTCAAGGTGACTTTCAATATCGAGATTGGCAAGGTCTTGGGGATAAAGAACAGTTATTGCTCAGATCTGGTTTTACCTACACGCCCAAGAACGTAGGCGTTACTTTTACCTTGGGATATGGAAATATTACAACAGGGCAATATGGTAATAGTGATGAAACTTCAGCTGAAAGTAGAATTTATCAAGAGGCTTTAATTCCACAAAAACTTGGAAATCGCGTTTATCTAACACATCGTTTTAGGTTTGAACAACGATTTGTTGAGGATCAAGATTTTAGGACAAGATATAGGTATAATCTTTTTTTAAATGTCCCTTTAAATAAAAGTGATTTGTCACCAAAGGCATTTTATATCGCGCTTTACAATGAACTCTTCATCAATGGGCAGACTGATATAGGTGATTCTAGAACGGTTGAATTATTTGATAGAAACCGTACCTATCTTGGGATGGGATATGTATTGAATCCAAAAATAAGGTTTCAATTTGGATGGATGAATCAGAAGACTGTGAATTGGGGCAAAGGTCAGATTCAATTAAGTATGCATCATAATTTTTAGGTCAATGCATGCTAACTATTTCAAGTATATTTTAAATTTCAAAAAGCCAAGTGGTACCTCTCGAGGAATCATGAATACTAAAGAAACTTGGTTTATCAAACTTGAAGATAATGGTAAAATTGGAATAGGTGAGTGTGGTATTTTAAGAGGATTATCAATTGACGATAGACCTGATTACGAAGAAAAGCTGAAATGGGCTTGTGAAAATATCCATTTAGGGTTAGAGGTATTGATTACGGAGTTAGAGGAATATCCAAGTATCCAATTTGGTTTAGAAATAGCCTTTATTTCATTGAGTAGTAGCAATGAGTTTATATTATTTCCGTCTGCCTTCACGAAGGGTTTAGATTCCATTCCTATTAATGGACTAGTTTGGATGGGAAGTGAGGATTTTATGCGCAGTCAGATTTCAGAAAAAATAGATTCTGGTTTTAACTGTATTAAGTTGAAAATTGGAGCAATTGACTTTCAAACCGAACTTAATATTCTTAAATCTATTCGTAAGGAATTTTCAGAATCTGATATTGAGCTTCGGGTCGATGCAAACGGAGCTTTCTCAACACGTGAGGCTCTGGAAAAACTGAAAAAACTATCAGACTATAAGATTCATTCAATTGAACAACCTATAAAACCAGGTCAATATGATGAAATGGCTAGTTTATGTGATGTTACACCAATTCCTATTGCCCTTGATGAAGAATTAATTGGTGTTTTCAACCGAGATAGAAAAAAAGTTGTACTTCAAGATATTAAACCTCAATACATCATATTAAAACCTAGTTTAATTGGCGGATTTAAAGGAAGTAGTGAGTGGATAGATTTGGCTAAGGAGAATGACATTAATTGGTGGGTAACAAGTGCATTAGAAAGTAATATTGGATTAAATGCTATCGCTCAGTGGACTTACACTTTAGAGAATAAAATGCCTCAGGGATTAGGTACTGGTGGCCTATTTACAAATAATTTTGTTTCGCCATTAACGGTAAAAAATGGTACTTTGCGTTATAATATTAATCAAGATTGGAATTTTAATTTATGAATATGGACTATATACAACAGGCGTTTAAGGGATTACATGATGGATGGCGATATTTTGTAGGAACTATAATTGTAATAGCATTTGTAATTATTGGTCAAATACCATTTACTGTAGCAGCGATTGTTGAAGCAAGTAACCAAGGCATGTCGTTTTTTGAATTAGACGAAACTACATTAATGACAA
Source organism: Winogradskyella vincentii (assembly GCF_020166345.1). Classification (GTDB taxonomy): domain Bacteria; phylum Bacteroidota; class Bacteroidia; order Flavobacteriales; family Flavobacteriaceae; genus Winogradskyella; species Winogradskyella vincentii. The sequence continues at coordinate 150,767 of NZ_JAIUJS010000003.1, forward strand.
TTTTAGAGCCAAACCTAAATCTATTCTTAATGCTACTGTCTTTCGCTTTTGGTTTATTAGGACTTCTTTTAGTTAATAAATATCTCCATAAAATGAGTCTTACCCAACTAACCACAGCAAGGGAAAAGATTGATTGGAAGCGTTTTTGGACTATATTTTTTGGATGGGGAATTATATCATCAGGATTTGTTCTAATGGACTATTTTATGGCACCTGACGATTATGTTTTGAATTTTAATCTACCAAAGTTTTTAATTCTTTGCGTAATAGCAATAATTATGGTACCTCTCCAAACAAGCTGTGAGGAATATTTGTTTAGAGGGTATTTAATGCAGGGATTAGGTGTTGTAACAAAGAATAGATGGTTTCCATTATTATTTACTTCATTAGTTTTTGGATTATTACATATAGCTAATCCTGAGGTTGATAAGTTGGGTTACATCATTATGATATACTATATAGGTACAGGTTTATTTTTAGGGATTGTTACCTTAATGGATGAAGGGTTGGAGCTAGCTCTTGGATTTCATGCGGCAAACAACTTGTTTACGGCTTTGCTAGTTACGGCAGATTGGACGGCATTTAAAACATATTCTATTTTTAAAGACATGTCAGATCCTACTGAGGCTACATTTGTAGATATTATTGTGCCTGTATTTGTTATTTTCCCAATACTACTCATTATCTTGTCTAAAATGTATGGATGGAGTAATTGGAGGGAAAGATTATTAGGTAAGGTTACAGAACCGCCAAAAGAAGACTATAAAATCATTGAATAGAATATATGACACCAAAATATAATAAAATACATAACCGATTTAAGCTAAACGGACTTCATTTTAGTTATGAAGACCTAAAAGAAGTTGCTTACAGCTTAATAAAAGAGGGTGAACCATACGAAAAGGTAACCGGAAATTTTTTGATTGATTGGCTAAATCAAGATGATTTTTTATATGTTAATACGTCAGGTTCGACGGGTCAACCAAAGGCCATAAAATTAAAAAAACAGGCAATGGTAAATTCCGCCATTGCAACAGGAGATTATTTTGGTTTAGAGCCTGGAGATACTGCTTTGGATTGTTTGCCGAGTCATTATATTGCTGGTAAAATGATGTTGGTTAGGGCTATGATATTAGGCCTTGAGATTGATTGTGTTGAACCTAGTGCACATCCTATTTTCGACTATGAAAAAAAATACGATTTCTGTGCAATGATTCCATTGCAATTAAAGCACACTATTAATTACACACATAACATTAAGACCATTATAGTTGGTGGTTCCATGATTACCAAACCCTTGTTAGAACAGATAAAGCATAGTAGTTCCAAGTTTTATGAAACTTATGGAATGACAGAAACTGTAACTCATGTTGCCGTTCGTAGATTAGAGTCAACATCTGGAACAGGTGAGGAGTTTTTTAATGCACTACCTAATATTTCATTTAATAAGGACGAGCGGAATTGTCTAGTTATCAATGCTTCAAAATTAGTAGAAGAAGTGTTAGTAACTAATGATATAGTGGATTTAAAGTCAGATACTAGCTTTAAACTATTAGGCAGATTTGACAATGTTATAATTTCAGGTGGTGTTAAACTTTTTCCGGAGCAAATAGAGAAAAAACTTCAGCCAGTAATTGATGAACGATTTATCCTAGCTGGAGAAGACGACGGCACTTTAGGTGAAAAATTAGTACTCATCATTGAAAATCCAAGGGACTCTAAAGATTCTATTGCCAATAGAATTAAGCATCTTAAAGATCTCACAAAGTTTGAAATTCCTAAGGAAATCTATGTAACGGATAAGTTTGTTGAAACGGTTAATGGGAAAATACAGCGTAATAAAACCATAAAAATGGTTTTGGGCAGTTAACTCAATCAGATTCATAGTTTACTCATTCTATCTTTTAATTTCTGGTATTGGCTTATAGTTTTATGTAAACTTTAAATGCCAATCAGATGAAAACATTATTCCATTTTATTATTGTATTAACGATATTTAGTACAAGTTTTGCACAACAACAGAATATTGAAACAAAATCAGTCGTTATTGAAAATCTAATCAGTTTCATGGTTGATGAATATTCAATTAGTTCTGATTCAATACCAAAACGTAATATTACTTTCCTTATTGAAACCTATGCTGATAGATTTAATGCAGAAGATGGCGTAATGATTAAGCAAGCATTTAAGATTATGTCTAATCGATTAACAGAAGAAGATCATGTAAGTATTGTAACGTATTCGAAACTTGGCGGTGTTGTTCTTAATCATTGTAATGCAAAAAACACCAAGAAATTACTTTATGGTGTAGAAAACTACAGTTCAAGTATTAATTATGTTGAAGATGATGGAACCGAAGTAGCCTATAGGATTGCTAAAGAAAATTTCACAGAGGAAACAGAAAATTCTGTAGTTATGGTTAGAATCCCTAATACACCAAAAACAAAATCTTTACAAAATAAAGCAACTAAGGTAACAGATGACAACTCTACCAATAAAAGTAAAAATAACAATGCAGTAGTATTGACTGCAATTGCCTTGTTGCCTGAGATTATTAAGATTATTAAGGACTAATTTCTAAAAACAAAAAACCCGATACTTCTGTATCGGGTTTGCGTTATAATTTAATTTTAGATTAATTTTCAGCAGAAAGATTTTTCATTTCTTGTTCTATCATTTCATAGAACTGATCAATTTTTGGTAATACAACAATTCGTGTACGTCTGTTTTTTGCTCTGTTTTCAGCTGTATCATTTTCTACTAATGGTACATGATAACTGCGACCTGCCGCGATTAGTTGTTGAGGATTAACCTTAAGTTCTTCCAAAACTCTAACAACCGAAGTTGCACGCTTAACACTCAAATCCCAATTATCTAATAATGGAGGCTTGCTGTAAGATTTGTTATCTGTATGTGATTCTACCATTGCTTCAAAATCAGGTTTGCTATTAATAACTTTAGCAACTTTACCTAATACTTCTTTAGCTCTATCCGTTACGTTGTAACTACCGCTTTTGAATAAAAGCTTATCAGCAATAGAAATAAACACAACACCTTTTTCAACATTTACTTCAATATCAGGATCGTTTATTCCTACTTCTTTCTTTAAACTTGATACTATTGCAAGTGTTACACTATCTTTTTTAGTCAAGGCATCTTGTAAACGAGAAATTTTTAAATCTTTTTCTTTTAAACTTTCAAGAGATTTTTCAAGATTTTCCGCACCTTTTTGTGTTAACGTGGTTAAATTTCCTTTGGTATCAATTAAATCTTGATTTGCTTTACGTAAATCAGATAACTGATCTTTCATTGTTTCAACTCTTGCATTTGCTGCCGCTGCATCAGAAAGACATTTATTTAATTTTACCGTTGCAGAATTCAATAAATCTTGTGTTTCCTTCTGTTTCTCCTCAAGTGCTAAGTATTCCTTTTTAGACACACAAGATGCTAATAGCACCATTGAAAAAATACTTAATAACATTAGTTTTTTCATAATCAGTATTATGTTTAAATTGATAATTTTAACTACCCAAAATTATAGAAAAGAAAACAGGGAACTGCACGGATTAACAAATTTTTTAACAGTTTTATAAACAATTAAAAAGTTTTCTTTTTTTCGATAAAATAAGACCATACAATTGAATTTTTCTTAAAATAATCTGGTCGTTTTGATAATATTCTTCTTTCTTTTAAAATCCGACTTAAGCTAAGGTAAAATGCAAAGTGTGCCTTTAATACTGCAATAAAAAATAATGGTTTAAGCTGAAATAGGAATCTAATAGCCGCCAATCCATCAAGAAACATCCTTGTAAATATTCTACCTAATAGTTTGCTGTCTGTGTTTTTTGCTAGTGTGAAAAGGCTGTTTCTAAAATTGAGAAATGTTTTTTTAGGATTGGTGTTTTTTAAGGTTGCACCACCAACATGATAAACACTAGAATCTCCTACATATTTGGCAATATGTCCATTATTAAATGAACGCCAGCACAAATCTATTTCCTCCATATGGGCAAAATAGGATTCGTCAAAACCATTTAAGGATTTAAAAACATCATTCTTAATGAAGAAACACGCACCAGAAGCCCAAAAAATATCACAATTATCATTGTATTGGCCTTTATCTTGTTCAATGGTGTCAAATATTCTGCCACGGCAAAAAGGAAAACCATATTTATCTATAAAACCACCAGCAGCACCAGCGTATTCAAAGTAATCCCTTTTATTGTAGTCTAATATTTTAGGTTGAATTATGGCAATATTATTATCTGAATTAAATTCCTCATTTATCGAAACCAACCAATTCTCAGAAACTTCAATATCACTATTAAGTAGACATAGTATAGGCTCATCAACATATTTTAATGCATCATTATACCCTTTGGCATATCCACCATTTGTTTGATTCTGAATTATTTGAATGCTAGGAAAATGCTCCTTAACAAACTCTACTGAATCATCTGATGAGGCATTATCTGCAACATAGATCTTAGATCCATTTGAATAGTTCACTACCTGAGGAAGGAAACGCTCAAGAAGGTCTTTACCATTCCAGTTAAGTATAATTATCGCTATGTCCTTTAATTCGTATTTCACTATTCTTTGTAACTCGGGATATCTTTTAAAAATGTATATCGTTCTCCAACAAGGTCCATTTGGCAATAATAATGATTTAAACCATTTGTTACCATTAGATAGGACGCATTCAATGCTAAATTGTATCGGGCTATCTGATCAAAAGTAGATTGAGAAATGTCAATAGAAGGCGATTTGCATTCTACTATTAAATGTATGCTACCATCAGAATTAAAAATTACAATGTCGTATCGTTTTTTTAAGCCATTAATGACTAATTCTTTCTCAACATTAATCAAAGATTTCGGGTATTTTTTGGTATTTATCAAATAATGAATACAATGTTGTCTTACCCATTCTTCTGGTTGAAGAATGATGAATTTTTTCCTAATAACATCAAAAATAGAAACTTTATTTTCTTTACTTTTGAGACGGTATTCAAACTTTGGAAAGTTAAGATCTTGCACCTAACAAAATTATAATTTTAAAAATATTTTAAGTTAAATTTCTGTTGAAATTTTAACTAATAAATAATACAGAATCAGCAATTGAACGAGGTTAAACAATTAGTATCTGAGATTAAAAATGGAAATCTTAAACCCATCTATTTTTTAATGGGTGAGGAGCCTTATTATATTGATAAGATTTCAGAATTTATTGAGAACAATATCTTAGATGAAGCTGAGAAAGGTTTTAATCAAATGGTGCTGTATGGAAGGGATGTGACTATTGATGATATTATAAGTAATTCAAAGAGATTTCCGATGATGGCAGATTACCAGGTAGTAATCGTTAAGGAGGCACAAGATTTGAGTAGAACAATTGAAAAATTAGCAAGTTATGCTGAAAACCCTCAACCAACGACTATTCTGGTAATTAACTACAAATACAAAAAATTAGACAAGCGCAAATCACTATATAAAGCCTTAAATAAAACAGGTATTGTTTTTGAAAGCAAAAAACTATACGAAAATCAAGTTTCTGATTGGATTAGAAGAATATTGGCAGGACAGAATTATAATATTTCACCCAAGGCATCACAAATGCTAGTTGAGTTTTTAGGAACAGATTTAAGTAAAATTGACAATGAACTCAATAAACTGAAAATTGTATTGCCTAAGGGAACTCAAATAACACCAGAGCATATTGAAGAAAATATTGGAATCAGTAAAGACTTCAATAATTTTGAGTTGCGCAAAGCTGTTGGAGATAAAGATATAGTGAAGGCGCATCGTATAGCCAAGTATTTTGCGGATAACCCAAAGGATAACCCAATGGTTGTTACCATTTCGTTGTTATTTAGCTTTTTTTCCCAGTTATTGCACTTACATGGAATGAATGATAAATCTCCACGAAGTGTCGCATCAGCCTTGAGAATTAATCCATATTTTGTTAATGAATATCTAACAGCTGCACGTAATTATCCGATGAAAAAAGTGAGCGCGGTTATTGCTTTATTGAGAGATTTTGATGTAAAAGGGAAGGGGGTTGGCGCTAATGCAGTACCTCAAGGCGATTTGCTAAAAGAACTGTTGGTTAGGATTTTAAACTAATCAATTAATAATTGTTTAGTTAAATACCCATTATTTGAATCCTTTATTTTAATTAGATAAACACCTTTAGATAATTCTGAAATATTAATTCTTGACTCCGTTGTTGTTTTTATAAGTTTACCGGTTAGGGTGTAAATTTCTGTTGTGCAATCCTCCTTATTTATAATTAATTCTGTTTTAGCAGGATTAGGGTAAAAACTTATTTGATTTTCATTAAGCTGAGGATCTGATAACGTAGATATATTGAAGCTATATAAACCGTTTAAATCACTTGATGCTTTTTCAGCACTAATGTAGTATTCATCTGTACTATAGAATGTAATTCCTTCAGTTTGCTGGGAGTAATTTGTTGGTATAGCAATAGCTGTTTTTAATAAAATTCCGTTTGAGAAAATTCCACTATTAAAATCGCTTAATTGCAATAAAAATGAACCAAGACCATCATAACCACAGAGCATTACATCTCCGTTGATACTATTATATGAAGACCCTGTAATCAATCCCTGAGAATCTATTGAATCTACTAATGTGGCAGAATGTGCCCCAGGACTTTTTGATAATTCATATACATTGGTTTTTGCATCAATCCAGTTTTTTGTAAAAATATAGAGTTTGTTATTAAAATGGATTAAAGCCTCTGCATCAAAATTAGTTGCAAAAGGGCTTGGTGTGAAGTCTACTTGATCGCTATAACTATAATTAATAATTTCTGCAACAACACTTGTGTTATTAACGTAATCAGAGCGCAATACACGGTAAATTTTTAAATCTGTTCTAGAACCTATATTGTTTCCAATATCAGCAATATAAATATACGAATCATCATAAGCTAGATCTTCCCAATCTACATTTGTAGCATTCGATATTGTAACTGTTCTTGTAATTGAACCATCAGTAGTATTAATGTCAAATAGTTGATTTGAATTACCAGAATCGTTGTGCGTAATTACAGTGTTATTGAGATAAAGTAATCCTGAAGTCTCTTCAAGTGTGGCATCTAAGCCAGTTACCAAAGTATAAGTTTGGGCGGTTAGAATTAAAAAACAAGAAAAGTAGCTAAGTAATGTAAATACAATTTTCATGTGCTTTCAGGATTAGTTGCAGATAAATGTAATTATTCTAATTCATTGAAGAAAGAAGATTTTTGAAGAAGCCAAAACTTTTAAGTTTACCGTCTCTATTTCTCGAATGTTTTGCGGTACATTAATAATTCTTCGTTATTATTTGGAAGATAGCCAGTACCGATAAGTTCTAGCCCTAATCTTTCTAACAATTTCCTAGAAGCAGTATTTTCTTCAAGGGTGTATGCTTGAATGGTATTCAATTTAAGTTGATTTTTGGCAAATTTCATCAATTCGCTAGAAGCTTCATAAGCATAACCCTTGCCTTCATATGGTGGTAAGAAAGCAAAACCTATGTCCACTTCATCAGTCCCTTCACGATGATAAATACCACACGTCCCCATTTTTGTGCCATCTTTTTTTCTAATGACAACGTTGTTGGTATGGCCATGTGTTTTTAATTGGGGAAGAGCTTTTTCTTTAATATAACCTTCCGCTTCTTCAACAGAATGAACATTTCTGTCCCCGATAAATTTTATCCATTTTGGAGTATTCATCAACTCTAAAACAAAGGGAGCATCTTCAATAGTGATAGGTCGTACGATAAGCCTTTGTGTATTGAATCCCAAATTAGTCATTCTTTTAAATCAAAAATATTTTACTTCGCTTTAATTGCTAAATTGTAAACTAATCTAACATAAAAAAAGCAATATAGTTAGCTTAAATGCCTACTATATTGCTCTTCCTCCTTGGATATTTTAAAAATACCAATAAGTGAGTGGAATAAATATCTTATGTATTAATTAATGATCTACTAACTGATCTTCTACTTTATATGAAAAAATGTTATCCATTCCTTTTGTAATGGCTTTTTCATTCAAAGGAATAAGGTGGTGATAACGTTCAGGTAATGACTTTTTTAAACCTTCTATTACATTTTCTAGTTTTACTATAGGTTTTATTTTAAGAAAACCTCCTAAAACAATCATGTTAAATACTTTTTTGTTTCCCATTTCAGTGGCTAGTCGATTTCCGTCTATTTGATAAATGTCAATATCTGTTCTAGTTGGGTGAGCTAAAATGCCATTTGGATCATAAATTAAAACACCACCTGGTTTTACTGTTTTCTCGAACTTATCCATTGATTGTTGGTTCAAGATAATAGCTGTGTCATAAAGCTTCAAATATGGTGAGCTAATTCGTTCATCACTCAAAATAACTGTGACATTGGCAGTACCACCTCGCATTTCTGGTCCATAAGAAGGCATCCAACTAACCTCTTCATCTTGCATTATACCAGAATAGGCTAATATTTTCCCCATTGATAATACACCTTGACCACCGAATCCTGCAATTATAATTTCTTCCGTCATGATTTTTGTTTTAGTTTACCTTTTACTTTTATATCACCTAAAGGGAAGTAAGGGAACATATTCTCTTCCATCCAGTTATTAGATTCATTTGGATTCATTTTCCAGCCTGAATTACAATTGGAAACAATTTCTATAAAGGAAAGTCCTTTCTTCAATCTTGTGTTATTAAAAGCATTCTTTATTGCTTTTTTAGCCTTTCTAACATGTTTGTGAGTATGTACTGATTGTCTTGTTACATAATAAGTACCTGGTAAATTGGCAATCAATTCTGTAATTTTTAATGGTGATCCCATAGTTTCAATTTCCCTACCATGCGGTGAGGTTGATGTACGCATACCTGGTAAGGTTGTTGGTGCCATCTGTCCACCTGTCATTCCATAAATACCGTTATTAACAAATATGATAACGATATTTTCACCTCTGTTACAAGCATGAATAGTTTCTGCAGTACCAATTGCAGCTAAGTCACCATCACCTTGATATGTAAAAATATATTTGTTAGGCCACGTCCTTGAAATAGCAGTAGCTAAAGCAGGAGCACGTCCATGAGCAGCTTGTGTTATATCTACGTTCATAAAATCATACGCTAACACTGAACAACCCACTGGAGCGACACCAATAGTATCCTCAACAATACCCAATTCGTCAATAACCTCCATTACTAAATTATGTGCGGTTCCATGACCACAACCCGGACAGTATGACAACGTTGCATCCGTCATTAAGCAAGTTTTACTGAAAACCTGATTTTCGGGTTTTATAATATCAATTACTTCCATTTTTTATGATTTTTAGTTCTAAGGCTTCAATGATTTCTTCAGGAGTATGAATAATACCACCCGTTCTTCCAAAATGCTCAACTTTTACCTTGTCATTTACGGCCAATCTTACATCTTCTACCATTTGCCCTGCACTTAATTCAACGCTTAAAATCCCTTTTACTTGATCTGCTAATTCAAATAGTTGTTGTTTTGGGAAAGGGAACAAAGTTATTGGGCGTAACAAGCCAACTTTAATTCCTTTTTCACGACCTAGTTGAACTGCCTTCTGGGCAATTCTGGCACTAGATCCATAGGCTACAAAGAGATACTCCGCATCATCACATTGAATTTTTTCATACCGTAAATCTTCTTTTTCCATTTGTTCATACTTTTTTTGAAGTCTATGAACTCTTGCTTCCATTTTTTCAGGTTGTAAGTCAAGTGAAGTTATTATATTTCGTTCTCTATCTTTTTTACCTGTTGTAGCCCAATCTCCATATTTTTCAATAATTTCTTCATCAGGCATTCGCTCTTTTTGGTCTTTTAGAACAACTTTTTCCATCATTTGACCAATTAATCCATCTGATAGGATTAATACTGGCGCACGATACTTAAATGCGATATCAAATGCATCTGATACAAAATCTGCCATTTCCTGAACTGAAGCCGGCGCTAAAACATAAAGTTGGTAATCTCCGTGACCACCTCCTTTAACAGATTGAAAATAATCAGCTTGTGAAGGCTGAATTGTCCCAAGACCTGGTCCTCCACGAGAGACATTGACTATTACTGCTGGAAGTTCTGCTCCAGCTAGATATGAGACACCTTCTAGCTTTAATGAAATTCCTGGGCTTGAGGATGATGTCATTGCACGCTTTCCTGTACTGGCAGCGCCATACACCATATTGATTGCGGCGACTTCACTCTCAGCTTGTAATACAACCATACCAGTTCTGTGCTCTGGACGTTCAGTCATCAAATATTCAATAATTTCAGATTGTGGTGTGATAGGATATCCAAAATAGGCATCAGCACCTGCTCTTATGGTAGCTTCAGCTAATGCTTCATTACCCTTCATTAATCTTAATTCGGACATAGGAATATTTTTATATGAAATACTTTAAATTTTTATACGATATACAGTGATTGCCCTATCAGGACAAACTATTGCACAATTGGTGCAACCTGTACATACATCAGGATTGCTCATATAGGCATAATGGTATCCCTTTCTGTTAACTTCTGTTGACATGCTTATTACTTTTTCTTCACAAACAGGTATACAGACTTCACAGCCCTTACAGGTCTCTGTGTCAACTACTATAGCTCCTTTGACTTTTGCCATATTCTTAATTTTGGATACGAATTTGGCGTATCGATTATATAATTAATAAAATTACGCTTAGTTTATTGATTTAAATATGATATTTATCATAACACCAAAAATTCTAGATATTTGATAATAGAGAAGTATTTCGACTAGTTTTAGCGAAATATTTTGAATAAAATGGAAGAATTATTAGTATAATATTAATCTAATGTATGTTCAGCTACTAATTTCACAAAGTCTAAAGAACTAACCATACCTTTTATTTCACCTTCTTCCATGGCAATAATATGATGCACATTATGCTTCAACATCATTTTTGCGGCAGATTTTGCACTAGTATTTACATGTGCGATGTGAACAAGTGAAGCATTGATCATATCTTTTACAAGAGCGTCGTCGCTTACTTCTTTACATATATCAGTTGCCGTAATAATACCTTTAATGGTAGTTTCTATTTTTAGTTTATCATTTGAATACTGAACAATTGGAATTGCATTAATTCCTTTTTCCTTCATAAGCGTTCTTATTTCTAAAACATTATCATCTAACATTGCAGTTGTAACTGGGGACGACATAAAATCTTTTATTTGTATTCTCATCAGCTGTAAATTTTTGGTTTGGACAACCGTTTAGAAATAAAAACAACAAATAATTATTGTGTTTTTTCGAATAATCATAAAATTAAGGAATCCTTACTGTTTTGAACATGATAAAAATCATGATACAAAAATATAAGCGAGTTTATTTTGAGAGAATTATTTGTATAAATTAGGCAAGTAAAAAACGCTTCAACTCACCGTAATTGCTAATAGATATGGCTTTCTTTTTTTTATCCATTACAGCCTTTATCTGTGGCGGTAAAGGAATTTGTTCTTTTATTACTTCTTCAACCACATCTAAAAACTTGGTAGGGTGAGCAGTTTCTAAAAATACGACATGGTCATTTTCATTAGATTTTAAATATTCCTTTGCGCCTAAATAACCTACAGCACCATGAGGGTCAGCAATGTAACCATGATTATTAAAAATTTCTAGGAGTGCTTCTTTCGTCTCATCATCTGAATAACTATAGGATGATAAATTGGATTTTAAAGCATTAAAATCATTATTGTGTAATTCCTGAATTCTAATAAAATTACTTGGGTTGCCAACATCCATAGCATTGCTTATGGTCTGTACCGATGGTTTTGGATCATAAGTCATGGTTTCCATATAATTGACAACTGTATCATTGGCATTGTTTGATGCTATGAAATGCTTTACTGGTAAACCTAATTTTTGAGCGACCATACCTGCGCAGATATTTCCAAAATTACCACTAGGTACAGAGAAAGCAACTGATTCATATTTAGATTTAAGTTGTTTATATGCAATTAGATAATAAAACAACTGAGGTAGCCAACGTGCTATGTTGATTGAGTTTGCTGAAGTCAATTGCATTTTACTGGTCAACTCTTTATCTATGAAAGCTTGTTTAACCATGTCTTGACAATCATCAAAAACACCATTAACTTCTAAAGCTGTAATATTTTGACCAAGAGTTGTTAATTGTTTTTCTTGAATTTCACTAACCTTACCAGATGGGTAGAGGATTACCACTTTAACACCTTTAACTCCTAAAAAACCATTGGCAACCGCACCACCAGTATCACCAGAAGTAGCAACTAGCACAGTTACTTCATTAGTATTTGATTTGTTAAAGTAGCCCAAGCATCTTGCCATAAAACGTGCACCTACATCCTTGAAAGCCATAGTTGGACCGTGGAATAATTCTAATGTTGATATTTGTTCATTTAATTTTACTACTGGAAAATCAAAATTGAGAGTTTCTTCTACAATTGTTTTTAAAATATCTTCTGGTATCTCAGGTACTATAAATTGCTTTATTGCTTCAAAAGCGATATCTGCATTAGATTTTTCTTCAATCGTATCAAAAAAAGACTTTGGAAGTGGCGTAATTGATTCTGGAAAATATAATCCTTTGTCTGGCGCTAATCCTCTAACAACAGCTTCCTGGAAATTTGTGTCCTGTGCTTTTTTATTTAGTGAGTAATATTTCATTTTACAGTTTTAATACCTTCAATATTAATTTTAGAAACATAGGTTTCAAATGCTATTCCTGATTTTGAATAAACATTATGCATGGCTTTCTCAACTTGTTTGGCAGTTTCCAATCCTTTGCACAAAGCAAATATTGAAGGTCCTGAACCAGAAATTGCACATCCGAGAGCACCAGCTCTCAATGTATTTGCTTTTACATCGTCAAAATGAGGAATCAGTTTTTTTCTATGTGGTTCAATTATTACATCAATTAGTGATTCCCGTATTAATTCATAATTTGAAGTATGGAATGCATGAATTAAACTACCAACATTTGCCCATTGTGTTATGGCATTTTCTAATGGCACCTCTTTTGGCAATACTGCCCTAGAATCTACTGTTTTTACTTCAATTTGGGGATGAATAAGAGTTGCAAACAAATCAGATGGAGTTGGTAAAGACAATATATTCAATGGTTTAGTGGACTTCACTAGTGTAAAACCACCAAAAATACCAGGTGCCAAGTTGTCTGCATGCTCACATTGACTAGCTATTGCTTCACCTTGCATTGCAAAATAGGTTAATTGCGTTTTATCGTATGGTCTGCCAAGTAATTCATTTATACCATAAACACTTCCAGAGGCACTGGCCGCACTACTACCAATTCCGCTTCCCGGCTTAATTTTTTTATGGATTTCTATTTCAAAACCACATTCTGGTCTTAGATCATTATATAAGGCCTGTGCAGAAACTCCAGCAACATTTTTCTCAGTTTCATACGGTAAATCAAACCCTTCAATTTTTGTGATTTTAATGCCTTTTTCTGTAGTTTTTCGAATAACCATGTAATCACCTATAGAATCTAGACAGAATCCTAACACATCGAATCCACATGCTACATTTGCAACGGTTGCCGGTGAGAAAATTTTAATTTCGTTCATCTTTAATTATTAGCTATTCTGATTATATCTGCGAACAATCCAGAGGCTGTAACATCTGCACCAGCACCAGCACCTTTGATAATCATAGGTTGTTCTGGATAACGCTCAGTGAAAAACATAACTATATTGTCCTTTCCTTCTAGATTATAAAATGGATGTCCTTCAGGAATTTCTTCTAATCCAACTTGTGCCTTACCATCCTTAAATTCTGCCACAAACTTTAATTGACAGTTTTTTGCATTAGCAGATTTGTATAGACTTTGATAATGAGACTCATCATCAACTAAAGTACTGAAAAAGTCCTCTACTGAATTGGCCTTAATTGCGTTTTCGGTTAGAAAATTTTTACTCTTAATATCAGACAACTCCATTTTATAACCACTTTCTCTAGCTAATATTAAAATTTTACGAGCTACATCTACACCACTTAAATCAATTCGAGGGTCAGGTTCAGTATATCCTTCAGTCTGTGCCTGTTTTACAATATCATGAAATGTAGAATTTGCATTGAAATTGTTAAAAATAAAATTAAGACTACCCGATAAAACTGCTTTTATATTATTGACTTTGTCACCTGATGTAATTAAATGGTTTAGGGTATCGATTACAGGTAATCCTGCGCCAACATTGGTTTCAAATAAAAATGAAGCATTATACTTTCTAGAAAGGCTCTTAAGTTCACTGTAATAATCAAAGTTATCGGAACATGCAATTTTATTGCATGCTACTACCGATATACTTTCTTTTAAATATTGTGGATAAATATTAGCTACATCTGAATTGGCAGTAATATCTACAAAGACCGAATTCCTTAGATTTAACTTTTTAGCATTATCGAAAAAACCTTTGAGACTTGCTTTTTCTCCATTTGCTAAAGTTGATTTCCAATCTTTAAGGTTTATTCCATCATCATCAACAACCATAGTTCTAGAATTTGATAGTCCTGTAACTCTAAGGTTTATTTTAAAATTTTCTTTTAAATATGATTTTTGCTGTTTTATTTGTTCTATTAATCTTTCACCAACATTCCCAACGCCCGTAATAAAAAGATTGATTTGCTTGGTTCTTAGTTCAAAGAACTGTTCATGTAAACTATTGAGTGCCTTTTTTACGTCATTTTTGTGGATTACTGCTGAAATATTTCGCTCTGACGCACCTTGAGCAATAGCTCTAATGTTTACATTGTTTTTGCCAAGGGTACTAAACATCTTACCACTAATTCCTTGATGACTCTTCATTTTGTCACCAACAACAGCAATAATTGAGAGGTCGGTCTCAACAACAATTGGGTCTAATTTCTGTAATGTAATTTCAAACTCAAATGCTTCGTCAATAGCATTTTTAGCCTTAGATGCATCATTTTGCGAAATCCCAAAGCAGATAGAATGCTCAGATGAAGCTTGTGTAATTAAGATTATATTGATTTTTTCTTGAGCTAAAGTTTCAAATAGACGTTTACTAAATCCAGGTATGCCAACCATACCATTACCCTGTAATGTTAGTAGTGCAATACCATCTATATTGCTTATACCTTTTACAGGAGAGATGCCATTTGGTTTTTTATCTAGAGTAATCGTTGTACCTATAGCTTCTGGTTCCATTGTATTTTTAATTACAATTGGAATTTTTTTCCTTAATACAGGCATGACAGTCGGTGGGTAAAGCACTTTTGCACCAAAATGTGATAATTCTACTGCTTCTTGATACGATAACTCAGTTATTGGTGAGGCCTGTTTAACAAGCTTTGGATTAGTTGTAAACATACCGCTTACATCTGTCCATATTTGTAATTCATTAGCATCAATAGCTGCGGCGATAATTGCCGCGGTATAATCTGAACCACCTCTACCAAGTGTAGTAATTTCATTACTCCCAGATTTAGAGACAAAGCCAGGAAGAATTGTTATTGAAGGTTCGCTATTCTTAAAGTAGTCTTGAATATTTTTATTGGTAATTGTAAAATTTACCTGAGCGTTATTGAAATTTGAATCTGTAACAATTAATTCCTGTGAATTTTTTAATTGAGCATCAATATGTCTTGATCTTAATGTATGGCTTATAATAGTAGAAGAACAGTATTCGCCATAACTCAATAGCTTATCTTTAGTTTTAGGAGATAATTCATTAATAAGATAAATCCCATCAAGTAAACTTCTAAGTTCATATAATTTATCAGAAATAATTTCATGCAATAAATCGTGTTGTTGTTGAATTTCCTTGTCATTTTCTGGATTAATAAATAATCCTTCAATTACCTTGTTGTGAATTGACCAAATATTATTGTATTTGTTGATATAATCAGAATCTTTTTCACAGGCCAATTCAGCGGCTTCGATCAGTTTGTCAGTTATACTACCAACTGCAGAAACAACAACTACAATTTTTGATGATTTACTTTGTTGTTGTAAAATGGATATTACTTTATTTATATTTTCAGCTGAACCTACAGATGTTCCTCCGAATTTTAGAACTTTCATAATTTGTTATTTAAAGGAAAATATAATGTCTAAATAGACTATAATTGGTACGAAGTGCATATTACAAATTACCCCTAAGGGTAATAATAGTAGAAATAAAATAAACAGAAATTGGGGCACAGTTAGACATGACTAGTGCGTTCTTTGATATGTGCATTTTTTTCTTCATTACCCACCAAATGTATTATTTTTACAACAATTAAAAAACAAATTGTAATTTTTTGAGGAATTATGAGAAAAGCTTATTTCTTTTTATGAAAACTGAAAAGAAACAAGCCCAAATTGCATTATAATCAATGAATTGCTAACCTACTTTTATCGATATAGAATACATAGATGAAATTATTTTCAAAAGAACAAATTTACGAAGGGGATAAACTAACTACTGAACGGCAAAATATATCTTCAACGGACCTAATGGAACGTGCTGGCACCCAAATATTTAATTGGATCCATATGCGCATGCAAGGAGCGCAAGTACCAGTTCACGTGTTTTGCGGTATAGGGAATAATGGTGGTGATGGTCTGGTTTTGGCTAGGCATCTAAGTACGCATGGATATAATGTTGTAACCTATATTGTAAATTGTAGTAATAAACGATCTAAAGATTTCTTAATTAACTATGAGAGAATTAAGAATGTAACTAAAGATTGGCCAAAAATGATGACGAGCGCGGCCGACTTTCCTCAAATTCATCAAGACGATATTATTGTAGATGCCGTATTTGGTATTGGATTGAATAGATCTCCAGATGATTGGGTCCAGGAATTGTTTCAAAAATTTAGAGCTTCAAAGGCATTTACGTTATCTATAGATATCCCATCTGGATTGTATACAGACAAGGCAGTTGATAATGAAAATGCCGTAGTACATTCAAATTATACCCTAAGTTTTCAATCTCCTAAATTAGTTTTCTTTTTACCGGAAACAGCCAGATTTACAGTACAGTGGGAAGTTTTAGATATAGGTATTGATAGGGATTACTTGATGCAAACGGAAACAGAATCTGAATTAATTTCCAAGTTTGAGGTTTTACCACTTTATCAGCCTAGAGATAAATTTGCCCATAAAGGAGACTTTGGGCATGCACTTATTATAGGCGGGAGCCATGGTAAAATTGGTGCCGTGAACTTGGCAAGCAGGGCTTGCTTGAGTTCAGGAGCAGGACTGGTGACGGCATATGTGCCTAATTGTGGTTATGATAGTTTACAGTCTTCACTTCCTGAGGTCATGGTAATTACCGATAAGGATGAGAATTATATTACTGATATTTCATTTAATATTGATCCAAACGTTATTGGAATTGGTGTAGGAATGGGTACTGACGATATTACAATTAATGCTTTCGAGGCTTTTCTGAAAAAGAATAAAAAACAGTTAGTTATTGACGCTGATGGAATTAATATTATTTCTAAAAAGAAATCGTTGCTAAAATTATTGCCTACCCAAACAATTATAACACCTCATCCTAAAGAACTTGAAAGGTTAGTAGGTAAGTGGACAGATGACTTTGATAAACTGAGCAAAGTAAGATCTCTGTCAACAAAATATGATATAATTGTTGTTATTAAAGGTGCAAATACAATTACTGTGTATAAAGACAAACAATATGTCAATACAACTGGTAATCCAGGTATGGCAACCGCAGGTACTGGAGATGTATTAACTGGTATTATTACCGGAATGATGGCTCAAGGTTATGAACCAATACCCGCAACTTTATTTGGTGTTTATTTACATGGCAGATCTGCAGACATTTCATTAGAGGATTATGGCTATCAAAGCTTGTTAGCTAGCCATATAATTGATACACTAGGTGAAGCCTATATTGATTTATTTAAAAAACCTGAAGAGCCTGCTGAAGGTGAACAGCAACAGGAGGAATAAAAAAAGCCTTCAAATTTTTGAAGGCTTTTTTATTTAAATTATTAAACTGTTTAGTAATTCTACAAGTTGAGGGTTGGAAGGTCTTGGCGCATCAGCATTAACGATATTGCCATCTGGATCAATTAAAATAAATCTCGGAATACTGTTTATTTTATAATCCTTTATAAAAGTAGAATTAAAACCATTGTCAGCAATAAGCTGAATTCCTCCAAGCTCTTTGTCCTTTACCATTTTTTTCCAGCCTTCATATGCCGCAGCAGCATCACCTTGATATCCTCGTCCTTCATCAACTGAGATACTAACAAATTGAATGTTTCTATCTTCAAATTGCTTTTCAAGTTTTTTCAGAGAAGGAATTTCAACCTTACAAGGGCCACACCATGTCGCCCAAACATCTATATAAACGTATTTACCCTTTAAATCTGTCAAAGAGGTATTGTTGCCTTTAAAATTTTCATAGTCCGTAAAAACAGGAGATGAACTACCTTTTGGGAAATTTGCACGCATCGCCAGCCTAGAACTCATATAACTTGAAATCTGTTTTGCTGTACGCTCAACATTTTCATCTACAATTGCGAAATGGGTTGAATCAACTTTAAAATACTTTTCTTTTAATGCTTTGTATGCATTATTATAATTATTAAGTGCGTTATCTAGATCTTCTTGTGTGCCCATTGAAAATAGGTTGGAGTCAAAGTACTCATTCGAGATCAAAAATGATTTTACTGTAAAATTATTTATATCTGATCCATCGCCTTCATAAACTATTGATTCTGCAAAGGATTCATAATCTGTCGTAAACGAGGATTCGAAGTTATTTTCCAAATAAATTTGACCATATTTATTACCATGTTGAAAATTGTAATCACCCGATACTACTTTCAATGTATCTTTAAAAGATCCATCATCATTTAACTCGATAATTTTGCTATAATTTCTGCCTTGAAATATTCTGATGGATTGGGTCTCATCAAAATTCTCGATTTTACCGGATATGGTTGCGTAATCTTTTGGTTCTTCCTTACAAGCAATTAATGATAAGGCAAGTCCAAGTATTAATAATTGTTTCATAAATGGGGTTTTATTTCGGCCAAATATAAAAATTTAATAAAGGATTAACCAATCTCACTAATTATTAACAATTTGTGGAAGTCTTTAAAATTATTCTCAATTTTGAACATCAATTAACTACTCAACATGAATCAATACCATATAATTTCTTCAAAACCTCTTGATATTGTTACTATTTACAACCTTTTTAAGAATAATAAGAAGCTAAAATTATCAGATGAGTTAAAGCAAAAAATTGTATCGAGTAAGACCTATTTAGATAATAAATTAATGAGCAATAAAAAGCCTATGTATGGCATAAATACTGGTTTTGGTTCATTATATAATGTTAAAATCTCTAACGAAGATTTAACTAAACTGCAGGAAAATCTAGTAATGTCACATGCTTGTGGAACTGGAGAAAGGGTGCCAGAGTCGGTTGTTAAGGTAATGTTGCTTTTAAAAATTCAGTCATTGAGCTATGGCCACAGTGGTGTTCAGTTGGACACAATAGAACGCCTAATAGAATTTTTTAATAACGATATTTTTCCTTTTGTGTATACTCAAGGTTCACTTGGTGCGTCAGGTGATTTGGCTCCGCTCGCACATTTAGCTTTGCCATTAATTGGTAAGGGAAGGGTAGTACATGACAATGAAGAATATGAAGCCACCGAGATTTTACATAAGTTTAATTGGGAACCAATTAAACTTGAAGCAAAAGAAGGATTAGCATTGCTAAACGGCACCCAGTTTATGAGTGCATATGGTGTCTATCTGCTCCTAATGTCGCATAAAACATCCTACCTGGCCGATATAATTGCCAGTATATCATTAGATGCGTTTGATGGTAGATTAGATCCATTTCACGATTTGGTTCATTCTGTAAGACCACATCCTGGACAATGGAAAGTAGCCAGACGTTTTAATGAATTACTTGATGGTAGTGAATTGATTAAAAGAGAAAAAGAACATGTACAAGATCCGTATTCTTTTAGGTGTATACCTCAAGTACATGGTGCCACAAAAGACACCTTAGACTTTGTAGAAAAAGTTATTCTAACAGAAATTAACTCAGTAACCGATAATCCTAATATATTTCCTGAAGAGGATCTAATTATTTCAGGAGGAAATTTTCATGGACAACCACTTGCATTTGCACTTGATTACTTAAAGATTGCAATGGCCGAAATTGGTAACATTTCAGAAAGACGAATTTTTCAATTGGTTTCTGGTTTAAGAGGGTTGCCTGCATTCTTAGTGGATAATCCTGGTTTAAACTCTGGTTTTATGATTCCGCAATATACAGCTGCAAGTATTGTTAGTGCTAACAAACAATTGGCTTCTCCTGCTAGCGTTGACAGTATTGTTTCGAGTAATGGGCAAGAAGATCACGTCAGTATGGGCGCCAATGCGGCGACTCAGGCATATACCTTAATTAGAAATGTTGAGAGGGTCATAGCCATTGAGTTAATGAATGCTTCTCAAGCAATTGAATTTAGAAGACCTTTAAAAACATCACCACTTCTAGAATCTTTTTTAGAACATTATAGAAAAGTTGTTCCGTTTGTTAAAGTTGATGAGGTATTACATGACGATATAGAGGCATCAATTCAATTTTTAAAAGATGTAGATATTGAGGTTGAGGAGTTGTTTTTGAACAATTATGATCTCAAAAGTTAGATACTCAATATACCTATTGATTTACCAATTCATTAGCCCAATCCACGGCTTCATTTAATTCTGAAAAAATACCGAACGGCTTGTTAAAAAACATTTTTTCTACTTCAGCATTACTTTTTGCCTTATAATCATTGGAAACAACTGCAAATCCTTTTAGGTTTTCAATTTTAGCCGTTTCAAAATATATTTGAGGATCTACAGAATATGAATTTATTCTATGTGTTATGTAGACAAAAGCTTGGTTTTTAAAATATTCGTTTGCGACTTCGATTAGTATTTCGTTGTGTTCCGGCAATACATTTATGCCTTCATGCATAACAACAACCAAGTAGTTGTCGTAAATAGACATGTCGCAAAAATTGAGGGTTAGGGATGCTCTCATATCTTTATTAGTTCGGTATGAAGATAAAAAAACTCCTTTATTTAAAAGGAGTTTTTTAGAAATTATTTTAAGATAATTTTAAGATTCTGTTGTTTTACTAGAACTCTTAATTTGAATCTTCAATTCATTCTTCTTTTTGTCTAAATCCATCGTGATGGTATCACCTTCTTGAATCTTTGCGCCAATTATTTCTTCTGCTAATGCATCTTCAACATATTTTTGAATCGCACGGTTTAAAGGTCTTGCGCCATATTGTTTATCAAATCCTTTATCAGCAATATAATCCTTTGCAGATTCAGTTAGTTTTAATGTATATCCTAAATCTTGAATTCTATCAACTAGCTTAACCAATTCAATATCAATAATTTTATTGATATCTTCTTTTTCAAGAGCATTGAATACAATTACATCATCAATTCTATTTAAAAATTCTGGTGCAAATGCTTTCTTCAGAGCGTTTTCAATAACAGCTTTCGCATGGTCAGATTCTTGTGCCTGTTGTGCAGAAGTTCCAAAACCTACTCCAGTACCAAAATCTTTAAGCTTTCTTGCACCAATATTAGATGTCATGATAATTATGGTATTTCTAAAATCTATTTTCCTACCAAGACTATCCGTTAAGTAACCATCATCTAATACTTGTAAAAGCATGTTAAAGACGTCAGGATGAGCTTTTTCAATCTCATCTAGCAATACAACAGCATAAGGCTTGCGTCTAATCTTTTCGGTTAGCTGTCCACCTTCTTCATAACCGACATATCCTGGAGGTGCACCGATTAATCTTGATATAGCGAACTTCTCCATGTATTCACTCATATCTATTCTAACAAGTGCATCATCACTGTCAAACAACTCACGCGCTAATACTTTGGCTAATTGTGTTTTACCAACACCTGTTTGACCAAGGAATATAAACGAACCTATTGGTTTATTAGGGTCCTTTAGGCCGGCTCTATTTCTTTGTATTGCTTTTACAACCTTGGCTACTGCCTGGTCTTGACCTATTACCTTTCCTTTAATAAGTTCAGGTAATTGTGCTAGCTTATTAAGCTCAGTTTGAGCAATCTTGTTAACTGGAATTCCTGTCATCATAGAAATAACGTCAGCAACGTTATCTTCTGTAACAACCTCTCTGTGTTGTTTGGTTTCTTCTTCCCACTTTTCCTGTGCCGAAGCTAAATCTTTTTCAAGACGTTTTTCATCATCTCTTAGTTTAGCAGCTTCTTCATACTTCTGTTTCTTAACAACACTATTCTTAGTTTCTCGTACTTCTTCTAATTTCTTTTCTAATTCTATAATCTGTTTTGGTACGTCAATATTGGTTATATGAACTCTAGAGCCTGCTTCATCTAATGCATCAATTGCTTTGTCTGGTAAGAATCTCTCTGTCATATATCTATTTGTAAGCTTTACACAAGCTTCAATTGCTTCATCGGTATAATCAACATTATGGTGTTCTTCATACTTACCTTTAATGTTGTTCAATATTTCGATAGTTTCTTCTACAGTTGTAGGTTCTACAATTACCTTTTGAAAACGACGCTCTAAAGCACCATCCTTTTCAATATATTGACGATATTCATCTAATGTGGTTGCACCGATACATTGAATTTCGCCTCTGGCTAGCGCAGGTTTAAACATATTAGAAGCATCTAAACTTCCTGTTGCACCACCAGCTCCAACGATGGTATGAATTTCATCTATAAAAAGAATAATGTCATCATTCTTTTCAAGTTCGTTCATAACAGCTTTCATACGCTCTTCAAACTGACCTCTATATTTTGTTCCAGCAACCAAGCTTGCCAAATCTAAAGTCACTACACGCATATTAAATAAAGTTCTTGAAACTTTACGTTTAACAATACGCAAGGCAAGACCTTCAGCAATTGCAGATTTACCAACTCCTGGCTCTCCAATTAATAGCGGGTTATTTTTCTTACGTCTACTTAATATTTGTGAAACACGCTGTATTTCCTTTTCGCGTCCCACAACAGGATCAAGTTTACCTTCTTCAGCTAAAACCGTTAGATCCCTACCAAAATTGTCTAACACAGGTGTTTTAGACTTCTTATTTGTTTTGCCTGATTGTCCTGCTCCAAATGGATTCTGTTTCGCTTCCTCTTCTTCGTTTATTTCGTCGTCAGAGAATGATTCTGCCTTTGGTGTGTCTATGTAATCGTCTTCGCTTGTAATCATTGACTTAAATTCTTCTTTTACGTTATCATAATCTACTTTTAGCTTATTTAAAAGCTTTGTTGTAGGGTCATTTTCATTTCTTAAAATGCACAACAATAAATGTGCAGTATTTATAGAAGTACTCTGAAATAGTTTTGCTTCTAAAAATGTTGTCTTTAAGGCACGTTCTGCCTGCCTAGTTAAATGTAGGTTTTTCTTCTCGTTAGATGTGGTTACAATATTTGGATTTGCTGGGCTTAAAATTTCAACTTTTCTTCTTAAATGATTTAGATCTACATCAAGTGAATTTAAAATATCAATAGCTTTGCCGTTGCCATCTCTTAATAAGCCTAACATCAAATGTTCGGTTCCAATAAAGTCATGACCAAGCCTCAAAGCTTCCTCTTTACTGTATGCAATTACATCCTTAACTCTTGGTGAAAAATTATCATCCATAGTAATTTCCTTTCTGCATTAAAAATAATAAAACATATTAATTATATGGCAAAAACTATACCTTAATTAATAGTTGGAAACGAAGAGACTAAAAAACCATTTTATATCAAAGTAAAATAGGAGATACTTATTAAAAAAAAGATATTAAATATTGTTAATAAAAAGTGCTAAAATTCACTTGCTAGAACTCTTCAAACACTGCTATTTTAGTTATATTAGCACGTTTTGAAAACCTACAAAAAATTAATTATTTAAATATATGGCAGAAGGAGAAAAACTTATTCCAATTAACATTGAGGATGAAATGAAATCAGCCTACATTGATTATTCAATGTCGGTCATTGTGTCACGTGCTTTACCAGATGTAAGAGATGGACTAAAACCAGTTCATAGACGTGTTTTATATGGCATGCACGAACTTGGTGTTAGAGCTAATACTGCACATAAAAAATCAGCAAGGATAGTTGGTGAGGTATTAGGTAAATATCACCCACATGGAGATACGTCGGTTTATGATACAATGGTACGTATGGCTCAAGAATGGAGTTTGCGTTACATGTTAATTGATGGACAAGGGAATTTTGGATCTGTAGATGGAGATAGTCCGGCAGCAATGCGTTATACGGAAGCTCGTATGCGCAAGATTTCAGAGGACATGTTGGCAGATATAGATAAGGAAACTGTTGACCACAAACTAAATTTTGACGATACTTTAGAAGAACCAACCGTTTTACCAACTCGTATACCTGGTTTGTTAGTTAATGGAGCATCTGGTATTGCTGTGGGTATGGCAACTAATATGCCACCTCATAACCTTACTGAGGTTGTAAATGGAACCATTGCATATATAGACAATACTAACATAGAGATTGATGAGCTAATGCAGCATGTTAAAGCTCCAGATTTTCCAACTGGTGGTATAATCTATGGTTATGATGGTGTTAAAGAAGCTTTTCACACTGGTCGAGGTCGTATCGTAATGCGAGGTAAAGCCAATATTGAAGAAGTTAATGGTCGCGAGTGTATTATCGTTAATGAAATCCCTTACCAAGTCAATAAGGCAGATATGATTAAGAAAACTGCTGATTTGGTTAACGATAAAAAGCTTGAAGGTATTTCTACTATTAGGGATGAGTCTGATAGAAATGGAATGCGTATTGTATATGTTTTAAAGCGAGATGCAATTCCAAATATTGTTTTAAACAAACTTTATAAATATACAGCACTTCAATCATCATTTAGTGTAAATAATATTGCCCTTGTAAATGGTAGACCTCAGTTATTAAACTTAAAAGACCTAATTCATTACTTTGTTGAGCACAGACATGAAGTTGTTGTTAGACGTACAAAGTATGAACTTAGAAAAGCAGAAGAACGTGCACATATATTAGAGGGATTAATAATTGCTTCAGACAATATCGATGAGGTAATAGCATTGATCAGAGCATCAGCTAATGCTGACGAAGCAAGAGCTAAATTGATTGAGCGATTTAAACTTACTGAGATACAGGCCAAGGCCATCGTAGAAATGAGACTGCGTCAATTAACTGGTCTCGAGCAAGATAAATTGCGTGCAGAATATGAAGAGTTAATGAAAACCATTGAAGATCTTAAGGATATATTAGATAAAAAAGATCGAAGAATGGACATCATTAAGGAAGAACTTAATGTTGTAAAGGATAAATATGGTGATGAAAGACGTTCTTTAATAGAGTACGCAGGTGGTGATTTAAGTATTGAAGATATGATACCAGACGAGAAAGTGGTAATTACCATTTCTCATGCAGGTTATATTAAGAGAACTTCATTGACTGAATACAAAACTCAAAATAGAGGAGGCGTAGGTCAAAAAGCATCTACTACTAGAAACGAAGACTTCTTAGAACACTTATTTGTTGGTACGAACCATCAATATATGTTGTTCTTTACTCAAAAGGGAAAATGTTTCTGGATGCGTGTTTATGAAATTCCAGAAGGCTCTAAAACCTCAAAGGGTAGAGCAATTCAAAACCTTATTAATATAGAGCAAGATGATAAGGTAATGGCATTTATTTGTACTCAAGATCTAAAGGATGAAGATTACATTAATAGTCATTATGTGATAATGGCTACTAAGAAGGGTCAAGTGAAGAAAACCTCATTAGAACAGTACTCAAGACCAAGAACTAATGGTATTAATGCTATTACAATTAAGGATGGTGATGAGTTATTAGAAGCTAAATTAACCACTGGTGAAAGCCAAGTTATGCTAGCGCTTAAGTCTGGTAAGGCCATCCGATTTGAAGAGGCCAAAACTAGACCGATGGGTAGAAATGCTTCAGGTGTAAGAGGAATTACTTTAGCTAACGACAAAGATGAAGTTATTGGCATGATTGCAGTTGATGATATGGAAAGTAACATTTTGGTTGTGTCAGAGAATGGATATGGTAAACGTTCAAGTTTAGATGACTATAGAATTACCAATAGAGGTGGAAAGGGTGTAAAAACTATTTCTATTACAGAAAAAACTGGTAACTTAGTATCTATTAAGAATGTTACGGATGAAGATGATTTAATGATTATTAATAAGTCTGGTATCGCAATTAGAATGGAAGTTGCAGATTTACGAGTAATGGGTAGAGCTACACAAGGTGTTAAGCTTATTAACTTAAAAGGGAAAGACTCTATTGCGGCAGTAGCTAAGGTGATGAAAGACGATGAAGAAGCTGATGTATTAGAAGAAACAACTGATAATCAAGATATTAGTAATGATGGCACGGCTATTGATACTAATGAAACAGATAACTAAAATTAACAACAAAAATCAATTATTACAAAATGAAAAAATTACTGACATTAGTATTGCTTTTAGCTTTTACTTCTATGTCTTTTGCCCAAAAGAATGAACTGAAAGCAATGGAAAAGGCAATTAAGAATTCTAATTTCGCAAGTGCCAAAAGTGCACTAACTTCTGCGGAAGGATTAATTGGGAATATGGATGATAAAACAAAAGCGAAGTTTTATTTTCTTAAAGCTCAAGCTTTATATGCAAACGGTAAAGGATCTAATGACGATATCGATAGTGCAATTCAAAGTTTAGGTGATTTAAAAGATTTAGAGTCTTCAATGGGTAAATTGAAATATACCGATCAGGCTAATCAAATGAAAACCCAGATGATGAATACTTTTTTAAATAATGCTAATGATGCATTCCAAAGCAAGGATTATGCAAGTGCATCTGTTGGTTTTGAAAAGGTTTACAAAATGTCTCCTGCTGATACACTTTATCTTTATTACGCAGCCTCTGCAGCTGTTACAGGACAAGATTACGATACTGCATTAAAGCATTATATTGAACTAAAGAATATCGGATATACTGGTGTTCAAATGTATTACTACGCAATTAATAAGGAAAATGGTCAAGAAGAGCGTTTTCCTAACAAAGAAACACGTGATTTATCTGTAAAGGTTGCTAAGACCCATACAGATGCTAAAGATGAGGAAAGTTCATCTAAATCGGCAGAGATTGTAAAAAATATTGCACTTATTTATGTAAGTCAAGGTGAGAATGAAAAGGCTTTAGGTGCGATGGCGGATGCGAGATCTGAAAACCCAGATGACGTTGGCCTATTATTATCAGAGGCAAATGTTCACTTGAAAATGGGTAACAGAGACAAGTTCAAATCTTTAATGGAAGAAGCGACTTTAAAGGATCCGGATAATGCTGAATTACAATATAATCTTGGTGTTTTAGCAGCAGAAGGCGGAAACATAGATGCTTCTAAAAAATATTACCAAAAAGCAATTGAAATAGACCCTAATTATGTAGATGCATATAATAACTTAGCTGTTGTTATCCTAGAGGGAGAGGCTTCAATTGTTGAGGAAATGAATAACCTTGGTACAAGTGCTGCTGATAACAGAAAGTATGATGAACTAAAAGAAAAACGTTCACAATTATACCAAGAAGCTATTCCATATTTAGAAAAAGCTTTATCATTGAGAAAATCTAACATAGATGCTGCAAGGACTTTAATGAACATCTATAGTGCTTTAGGTGAAATGGACAAGTTCAAAGAGATGAGAACTATGGTTGAAGAATTAGAAGCTGCCTCTGGTGGAAACTAATTCAAAGAATTACGAATAAATAAAAAAGCAACTTTAACGAGTTGCTTTTTTTATATGATTTTTTTAATGACTCTCAGTTTGTGTGTATGTATATTTTTATCGACATTATATATACCACTATGGTCTAATCGGTCTATTCTTACCTTTCCATGCGCATGAATTATATAATTGTCTTCCATAATAATTCCAACATGGATTATATTTCCTTCAGAATTGTCAAAAAATGCCAAATCTCCTGGTTCACTTTCTTCTATAAAACTTAATGCGTGGCCTAAGGTTGCCTGTTCAGAAGCATCTCTAAGTATTTTATAGCCATTAAGTTTATATACCATTTGAGTAAATCCTGAGCAATCAATACCAAATGGGGTTTTGCCTCCCCAAAGATATGGTGCGTTAAGGTAAAGAAATGCTGTTTGTACTATGTTAGATTTTTCTTTCTTATCATTAGAGTAATTTCCTTCATAATTATGTGCTAGAAGTTCAATACCAGTTAATTCAGATCCTAACGGAATAGGATATAAATTGTTCTTTTCATCAGATACAAATTCTACAAGATCTGTTGAAAGTCTTGCTTTTGAATCTAATAAAGACTTGTATTCAGATTCAGAAATCTCTTTGTATTGTTTATTGTCAATCCAGCCTTCATACTTATCAAATGCCAGTCTTATACGGCTCCATTTTTTACGTTGTTCTAACACTTTAAAATAGTCGCCGTAAAGTGCTTGAGTCACCATTTCACTTGGGTCAGATGGTTCAAGTCTTACAGGAACAATACCTAGATTACATATGCCGTATTGCATAAATTGAAATTAAGGACGTTCAATTACCATTGCAGAAGCACCACCACCACCATTGCAAATTGCCGCAGCACCTGTTTTTGCATCATTCTGATGAAGGACATTGATAAGTGTGATTAATATTCTAGCTCCAGAACATCCCAATGGATGGCCTAACGAAACCGCACCACCATTTACATTAACTTTTTCATCTGAGAGGCCTAAGATTTTCATATTGGTCAAGCCAACTACAGAGAAAGCTTCGTTAAATTCAAAATAATCAACATCACTTAATTCAATATTAGCCTTAGCTAATGCTTTTGGTAAAGCCTTTGCTGGAGCCGTTGTAAACCAATTTGGCTCGTGTGCTGCATCTGCGTAACTTTTTATTTTGGCAATTGGTTTAAGACCGAGTTCGTTTGCTTTTTCTAAACTCATTAATATTACTGCGGCTGCGCCATCATTTATTGTAGAGGCATTTGCAGCTGTGACAGTACCATCTTTTGTAAACGCAGGTCGCAAAGCTGGAATCTTTTCCATTTTTACATTGGTATATTCCTCATCCCTGTTAATTATTATTGGCTCGCCTCTCCTTTGAGGAACTTCAACAGGAACAACTTCGTTATCAAACTTGCCACTATTCCATGCATCAGTTGATCGTTTGTATGATTGAATTGCAAAAGCATCTTGGTCTTCTCTAGAAAAATTATATTCTGTTGCACATGCATCTGCACAAACACCCATTGCATTTTTGTCATATGCATCAACTAAGCCGTCTTTTTGCATACCGTCTTCCATAGTAGCAGGTCCAAATTTTGTGGCACTACGTGCATGGTAGTAATGAGGTATAGCACTCATGTTTTCCATTCCACCAGCAACAACAATTTCTGCGTCGCCCAATTGTATCGCTTGTGCGCCTTGCATGATGGCCTTTAAACCAGAAGAACAAACTTTGTTTACAGTAGTACAAGGAACGGTATCAGGAATCCCAGCATAAATAGCGGCTTGTCTTGCAGGTGCTTGGCCTGTACCTGCTTGTACAACATTTCCCATTAAAACTTCTTCAACTAAATCTGGATTTAGATTTATTTTATCTAAAGCACCTTTGATGGCAACAGCACCTAATCTAGGCGCTGGAACTGAAGATAAACTTCCTAAAAAACTACCAATTGGAGTTCTTGCGGCTGAAACTATAACAACGTCCTTGTTCATTATGTTTGTCTTTATATTAGTTGGTTGCGAAATTAAGGATTTTTTGAGAGATTTTGGAATGTATTGTTGAATATGAACTTCTAAATTTCTAATATTTATTACATTTGAAAGTATATGAATGTACTTCTCAATAAATGGTATAAAAACCATGCACTTATATACAAGATTTTGTTGTTTCTATTAACAACACTTTTTATTGTATATCTATTTCCTAAAACCGGAAAGTTTAGATATTCTTTTGAAAAAGGAAAACCATGGCAGTCTGAAAACCTTTATGCTCCATTCAATTTTGCCATAAAGAAATCCCAAGAAGAAATTGAGAATGAACAAATTGATATAAGAAAAACCAGCCCAGTTTTTTTTGAAGTTGATCCTGCTATAAAGGACGTTGTTTTGAATGACTACCTGACAGCTTTCAACCGAACTTTTGCCGACTCCATATATATAAGTACTCAAAATACCAGCTTGTATAAATCGGGTAGGAGTTTAATAGATAGATTATTTGATAATGGAGTGTTGGATACTGAATATAGCTTTAATAAGGATAGGCCAGTAAATTTAGTATTCGATAATCAGATACAAAAGGAACTGGTTTTTAATGATTTGTTTCAGATAGGTTCATTAAGACCAACTATTGAAATTCATTTTGGTTCAGATATTTCGGTAAACGATAAGAACAGAATGATATCCCTCTTTTTTGATATCATTAAGCCTAACGTAAGTCTTAACAATATACTTACAGATAAAACTTTAGAGGAAGAACTACTTAAAGTCTCTTTAACAAGAGGTAGCATTGAAAAAGATCAATTAATTATTTCAAAAGGTCAGGTTGTAGAAGAAGAGCAATTTGCCGTATTAGATTCACTCAAATCAGAATATGAATCTCAGGTTTGGAATACAGCCAATTATAATTGGGTTCTGGTAGCATACACTTTGCTGGTTGCCTTAGCCTTACTCATGTTGTTGCTGTTTTTAAGAAAGTATAGGTTAGAAGTGTTTTTAAACAATACAAAGGTGACCTTTATCTTCTTCAATATTGTGTTGATGATATTCTTAACCACGCTAGTGATCAATTACAATTCTCAATACATCTACATTGTTCCTTTATGTATTTTACCACTAGTGCTAAAGGCGTTTTTTGATGCTAGATTAGGATTGTTTGCTCACGTATTAACCGTACTTTTATTAGGTTTTATAGTACCTAACAGTTATGAGTATATGTTTCTACAGATTATTGCAGGTATTGTAACGATTTTAACTGTGTCGGAACTGTATAAACGAGCAAATTTATTTATATCAGTAGGTCAAATTACTTTTATATATATCATTGCATATTTTGCTTTTTTTGTAATTCATGAAGGACAAGTCGCCAATTTAAAATGGGAGACTTTTGGTCTTTTTATATTATGTGGTTTAGCAACGCTATTTGTACAACCATTGATATATATCTACGAGAAGATATTTGGGCTTGTATCAGATGTGTCGTTGTTAGAATTATCAGATACTAATACAAAACTATTGAAAGAGCTTTCTAATAGAGCACCTGGTACATTTCACCATTCGTTGAACGTGGCGAATCTTGCTGAAGCATCCGCAAATGAAATTGGTGCCAACGCTATGTTGGTTAGGGTAGGTGCGCTATACCATGACATTGGTAAAATGAATAACCCAACATTTTACACGGAAAATCAAAGTAACGGCATTAATCCACACGAAGAATTATCAAACAAGGAAAGTGCCGGTATTATTATAGACCATGTTATTCAAGGCATTGAAATTGCAAAAAAGAATAACTTACCAGATAGAGTTATTGACTTTATAAGAACACATCATGGCACAAGTTTGGTCTATTATTTCTATATGAAAGAAAAGTCTATAAATGAAGAAGATGTTAATATTGAAGACTTTTCATATCCTGGGCCAAAGCCATTTAGCAAAGAAACTGCTATTTTAATGATGTGTGATAGTGTAGAAGCCGCTTCAAAGAGTCTTAAAGAACCTACAAGTACAAAAATTAATGACTTTGTTGAAAATATAGTAACCAAACAAATGGAAAGTGGACAATTCCTAAATGCAAATATTACGTTTAAGGAAATTCAATCCATAAAAAAGGTACTGAAGCATAAGCTTGCCAATATTTATCATTTAAGGATTGAGTATCCAGAGTAAAATAAAAACTATGCATTTTCATTAAAGCGATGTGATGGAATAAGGATTAGAATCTATTGCCACTCAGCTCCCGACCAAGCCAACCACAAGGCTTCACGACATCTGAATTAAAAATAGTATAAAATATTATAATACATAGTTGTTACAAATCCATTTACTAACATTCATAAAATGAAGTCTCTTTTGACTATATTTAGCCTTTTACTTTTAGTCTCAATTAGACGATATAACATTTTCAACTTATGGAATTATTAGGGATTGATATTGGTGGCTCAGGAATCAAGGGCGCTATAGTAAATATAGAAACAGGTGAACTCGTTTCGGAACGTCATCGTATACCAACTCCTGAGGGTGCAAAACCTTCTGATGTTGCTGATGAGGTCGCAGAGCTAGTTGAACATTTTAATTGGAAAGGTAAAGTAGGATGTGGATTTCCTGCATTAGTGACACATGGTATTGCCCATACCAGTGTAAATATCCATAAAAGTTGGAGAGGTGTTAATGTGGAGGATCTATTTAAGGAAAGAACCGGTCTAGACTTCTCGGTAGCTAATGATGCTGATGCTGCGGGGTTAACTACCATGACTTTTGGATCTGGGAAAGGCAAAAAAGGATTGGTATTTATGATAACCCTTGGAACAGGGATTGGGTCAGGCGCATTTTATAATGGTGAATTAATTCCAAATTTTGAGTTAGGCTCAATGCCATATAAAAAGCATAAACGAATAGAATATTATGCCTCTGACGCTGCGCGTAAGCGTTACAAGTTATCTTACCAGGAATGGGGCGCACGTGTCCATAAATTTTTGCGACTGTTAGAAAAGTTGTTTTCACCAGATTATATTATAATTGGAGGAGGTGCAAGTAAAAAGTTTGATCGTTATAAGGAGCAAATTAAAATTAATACACCGGTTATACCAGCTGCCTATCAAAATAATGCAGGCATTGTAGGGGCAGCTCTTCTAGCAAAATAAATATTCAAAATCAAAATTCTATTAAAAACAAAAAAGCCATTTCTATAATGAAATGGCTTTTTGTGATCGGGACAGGATTCGAACCTGTGACCGTCTGCTTAGAAGGCAGATGCTCTATCCAGCTGAGCTACGATGTTTGTTAGCCTCAGTTATTCCTGAGAAGGTTTGTGCAAATATTGTGCAAAAACTTAACCTTATTATTATTGTGAAAATAGTGATTTTTATCATTGTATGATTAATTAATTATATCAACATTTAATAGTGTTAAAACTAATATGTGATGAAAAGCTTAATGACAATAATAATTCTTTCTGTCTTTACCTTTTTTTCATGTAGTAAAGACTCATCGAATAATGACGAAGGTCGTAATGAAATTTGTTACAAATTCATAGATAAAGAAACTAATATACCCATACAAGGTCTAGGTGTTTTCATGTCTATTGAAAGACCTTTAAGCGGAGTAGGTTATGATATACGACAAATTACTGATCTAAATGGGGAAATTTGTTTTACTCCAAGTTCCTCATTAGGTGATGTATTACATTTTGAAATTCAAGAAAATACAGACCAACTTTATTGGAGTCCATTTTGTATGTTTTTAAATTGGCCACATCCTGATGGAAGTGATTTTAATACTTCGAGAAGTTTTTACTTATCACCAACTGCCTATATTAGGTTTCATATTCAATCATTTACACCTGAGAATAATGATGATAATTTACATATCCTATACAATTTCCTAGAGATACAGACAGGTGACCTCCCATATCATTGTCCAGATGGTATAATTTTAAATGAAATCCAATCTGATACTGTTATTATTAAAAATACACGAGCAGGATCAAATGCAGTTGTTTGGAATAAATACATAAACAATAATAGTATTAATTCTGGCGAGCAGGATATAAATATATCTACTGCAGATACTTTAGACGTTGAAATTAATCATCAATGACTAAACTCAAAATACGACTGTTCTGTCTTTAATACTCATAGCTAAAGGTATTTTAGAATTATAGCATTAAACGCTATTCTGAAGCTAAGCAAAGCAAGCACAGAGTATGTGTAGCGTATTATAATGTTTTACGCAGTAGAGCTTATAATTAAGCTACTCATACAGGCAAACAAATAGCTTTTTACATTTTTAGTATTAAAATGTAAAGTGCTATTAGAGCATAGGCAAGCGGATATTTTGCATAATGCAGTTATAGTACAGAAACTAAATGAATGCTACTATAACTACGCGTTATGTAAACATAGCTTTGGCATTAGTAAAATAAAAGCTAGTGGGGTAATCCGATTGTAGATTACAACATAGGGGTTGTTTGTTAGAACTATACATTTGCTTATCTTTAAAGTAAGATTTTTACAATAAATTACTATCAGATGTATTATGTGCTAACTAATAAATTCAGTTTTGAGATTGCTGAAAATGATCTGCCAGAAAAAATGTTATTGCGAGATGCTATTAATGTTGATTCAGAAATAGGTGACAGATGGCGATTACCAACTAATGAAGAGTTATTATTAATGTTTCGTTTACATCAAAAAGCTATTGGTAAATTTAAACATGAAAATTATTGGTGTTCAACTTGGATTAAGAATACAGTATCCTTTAGAAGTGGTGAGAATTTTACTCATCCAGGTCAACGACCAGATCCTCAGTGCTGGGTAAGATTAGTTAGAAATATTTAAATAAACTTAATAATAGATTAGCTAAAAGCTATATTTAATTCTATGACCGGAATAAATTATTTTCAATAAATAGCTAAAAATACACTTGTTTAGTATACCCCTTTAATTTTTAATATTTAAAAATTTAATTAAAAGTAGCATCCGAGCTAACCATAAAGCTCAGGGATGCGGTAATAAGGATTTATAACTTTATAAGTTATATTATAAATTATCAGAATAACTACACCTAATGCCTTCTGCGTAATTACCTATTAAATCTTCAATAAAATCAGTATTCAAAATAACTAATTCCACATCTACCTTTTTATAACTTCTGTCAATATCCTGCATTATATGCAGTGTTTCACTTGAATTGAATGCAATATCACTAAAATTAGTACGATACTTAAACTTATAGAGTTCTTTATCCTGACTGTTAAGAAACTTTATGTAAATATCATATGAGTAAGCACTTATAGTAAAACGAGAATAATTTTTAACAATTATATCACCTGAAACATACAAAGGAATACCATAACCACCAGCTTTATTTAATGACTGATTTTCAAGTCTAAAACTATCTTCAATTTTATTTTTAATCTTACGTACCAGATAGTTGAAATCATCTTCATTTTCTTTACAAATCCTCCCAATATCTAGATCAGTTTCATTACTACCAATACAACCAATTTTTTTACAGTATTTGTAAAGATCTGAGTTAAAATACGCTGATAAACCTTTAGATCTAACGATTTTATAATTTCCATCAACTTTTTTAAGTGCAAAGAAAAGCTGATTACTACCACCTGCATTTGCAAATATTTCAATAGTTCCATCATCTTTTAACATAGTAGACGTGATATCAACCGAATTATACTTGTAATAGCTTCCTGTCCAGTTTTTAAATGATGGATAGTATTCGTAAATAGATTCG
Source organism: Winogradskyella vincentii (assembly GCF_020166345.1). Classification (GTDB taxonomy): domain Bacteria; phylum Bacteroidota; class Bacteroidia; order Flavobacteriales; family Flavobacteriaceae; genus Winogradskyella; species Winogradskyella vincentii. The sequence continues at coordinate 186,351 of NZ_JAIUJS010000003.1, forward strand.
TAGTTATCTACCTGAATGTTTGAAATTAATGCTTGAACTACCTCTTGAGCTTTTTGCTTTTTTTGTTCTTCCGTTTCACATCCGAAGAACACAATTACTATTAAAAAATAAAATAGTTTTTTCATAATTTATAATATTATATGTTATCCTGCTTCTGCGTTATTATTAATCAAATCAATGATTTTAACAATTTTTGTTACGTCTGCATCATTTTCAAAAACACCTATTAAGCCCTGATCATTAAGATCTGTAAACGGTGGCTCAAACAGCATTTGTTTATCTATTGTACCGTTTTTAGTAAGGTAAGACATAACTGTTCTAATAAAAGTGATCTGATCTGCTCTTAAATTACCTGTTTGTAAGAAATCTGCAAAGGCTTCATTTACTGTGTGCTCATTGAGGCCTGTAATACTTCTGATAAAACTCCCTAGAGGCTGTTCACCATACTGCTTAACAAAATCTTCTTTAGTTCCTGCAACACTTTCTGTAAACATCATTTTCTCTAATTCGTTAAGCTCATCTTTAGTAATAGCTATATTATTGCACAGCTTATGTATTGTTAAATGATCTTTATTTTTTCTTATGTAGGTTTCAACTCGGTCTTTGTAAGATTTGAGGGTGATATATGTTTTAACCGGTTCACCAACAACAATATTTTCTAAATCAATTTGATCTGTAAAATGTGTAACAACAACTTTCTGTTTTTTTATGTCCAAATATTTTATGAGCTCTCGAAGTGCAACCCTTAACTCTTCTAGCTTCTTTACATTAATGGTCTCCCAATATTGTTCTGTCTGCACATCTTTAATTAACCCAAGGTTAGCTACAATGTCTGGAATACCAGTTTTTCCCTGTAGAGCTGTGGCAATATTAGAAATCTTAGTGATGTATTTACCTGTATTACCGGATCCAGAGAGCAGTAATAATTGATAAATAAGTACAAGAATATCAAATCGTCGTGCTAATTCATCATCATCTTTGTTCGCAGGCTGTAAATGTGATAGATGTGTATTTATTTCTTGTACATCACCTTTAGAAAGATTGAGCCATTTTGATTTATTGCTGTACTCTGTGACATACCTCAACTGTTTTCTTACAACAAACCTATTGTGATCTAGATTTTTGATACTCGCATGAAGCTCTTCTAAATATTTATCTCTGATTTCTATCTGCTCATCTGTCTTATCTGGAATATCTGAGATTAACTGTGTCACCTTTAGTTTAGCTTCAAAGATTTGTTGCAGTAAAGGCTTAACATTAGAAGCGTTTGCACCATCTGGATGTTCATCAAAAAACTCAAAGTTTTGGCAGTAATCAAAGATTAAAAACTCTTTTTTATCTTCACCTGGGCCAAATAAATCTGGACATAATCGTGTACCTCTACCTATCATCTGCCAGAATTTAGAAGCACTTCTTACTAGTTTAAAAAATACCAAATTCACTACTCTAGGTGCATCTACACCTGTATCCATCATGTCAACAGAGACAGCTATTTGTGGATCTTGTTCCTGATAGGGATCTACAAACTTTTCTAATAGATCCTGTGCTTTTGTTTCGTAGTTATCTATTACCCTTAGAAACTTTCCACCATATTCCGGATAGTTTTTATTAAACCGTTCTTCAATAAAGATAGCATGCTTATGATTTTTAGCAAAGATGATCGTCTTACCTAACTTATCACCACCACTCACCTTAATACCGCTGGTCATTAAATGGTCTAATACCTTATCAACTGTATCTGTATTAAACAGCCATTTATTAAGTGCTCCACTGCTTATGGTATCCGGTGCTTCTTCATTAGTGGGGTCACCAAACTTTTCTTCATACTCTAGCTTTTCAGCTTCTGACAATTCATGATACTTTATACCTTCTCTCTGGAATTTAAGAGGCACACTAATAGATTTTGGTGGTGTTAAGAAGCCATCATTTACAGCTCTGTCTAACTCATAAGCAAATGTTGGATTATCATCCTCAATACCAAATAAGCTGTAGGTGTTGCGATCAATATCTTTTTTAGGTGTTGCTGTTAATCCCAATAGCATAGCATCAAAGTACTCGAATATAGCTCTGTACTTATGATATACTGACCGGTGGGCTTCATCAATAATAATGAGATCGAAATGACCTACTCCATAGAAGCGTTGATCTTCTGTCTTTACTTTATCTATTTTATTGATGATAGTGGGATAGGTTGAAAATACTAACCTAGTGTTATTGTCTTCTTTTTCCTTTGTAAGGTCTATTGCAGACAGCTCTGGCAAATGTTCTCTAAAGGCATTTTTAGCCTGTGAAACTAATGCATTTCTATCTGCTAGAAACAAAATACGTTTAGCCCAATTGCATTTTGTAAGCATATCAACAATAGCTGTTGCAACTCTAGTTTTACCAGATCCTGTTGCCATTACTAGCAAGCTTTCCCTTCGTGCACCTCTTAACTTACCTTTAACTGTATCTACAACTAGGTTTTCAGCAACTCGTTTTATGGATTCTAATTGATAATCTCGTCCTGCAATATTTGTATTAACCTTAAAGGTTCTTGGATCTTTTCTAGTTGTTCTTCTATCAACTAATAATTGTAATTCATTTTGAGTGTAAAAACCTTGTATTTCCCTATCGGTGTAAAAGGTATCATCCCAGATAAAGGTTTCAAACCCATTAGTATAGAATATAATAGGCCTTTGTGCATGCATTTGCTCTAAGCAATCTGCATAGAGTTCTGCCTGATGTCTACCTTTTCTTGCATCAGCCATAGTTTTTTTAGCTTCTACCACAGCTAAAGGTTTGCCATCTTTACCCCAGAGAACGTAATCAACGTATCCTATCCCTGATGGATTAGTACTTATTGGCATACCGGTCACCTCATATTCTAAATCTTTATCCTCTTTTAAATTTTCCCAGCCTGCTTCTTTGAGCAATACATCAATGTAAAGCTTACGTGTTACAGATTCTGGTATTAAAATAGGTATTGCCTTATCAGGATCTTTAGCTTTTTCACGTTTAACCCTACGCTGTTTATTAGCTATTTGTTGAGCTTCAAGTTGTTTTTTTAGAAGCTCAATCTCATTAGCCTGTTCTTCCAGTTTTTTACGTTCTAATTGCTCTTTTTCCCTTCTCTGGTCTAACTGTTGCTCTAAGCTTTGTAGTTCTTTAAGTGTCGCCTTATGTTCATTACCATCTGGTATTAAGCCCATTGTAAATATTGGGATCTCAGCATCTTCCTCACTATAGTACAGACCTAGAAAACTTAAAAACCGGAACAGATTTTTAATACTCGCTATGGATTGATCATGTGAGATTGATTTACCATGAGCACCTGCATTACCATTTAGGCGGATAAGGTTGATCTCCCTGAACATGGAAGGCTTGATAATCTCTCTAAAACATTGTGCATGAATTAAACTAGACAACTTGGTATCATAAGGCCATTCAAGATCTACATCATTATCATAGAGCCAGTGCATTGTTTTTTCCAAAGTACTGCGAGCAATAAGCACGCTTGCTTTAGGCGACGTTAAAGTAAGCTGTTCTGCTTCTTTAGCTTCTTTAAAGATGGCTGGCCACTCGTTATGTAGAAATTGGAAGTTGCTCATTTCGCTTCGATACTGATTAAATAGCGGTTTAGAAAAAGAACACAATTGCACAAATAAACTGCGATTAATAATTCGGAATTCTCACTTGAATAATTACGGGATTCAAGCAATACCGGTGATGAATCATCAATTCTTACACGAACATCAGTTTCATTGAAATAGAATTTGAATAAACAATTTAAATGCTCATGAGGATAATCAACATTACTCTTTAAAATGTCTGGTATTTTATATCCTGGCAGGGTTTTAAAATCAATATTTAGCCGATTAAATTGAACTGTGAATTTATGATCACCAAATACATAAAAATCTTCTTTAGTTTTTAAATCAATTTGAAAATAAACTCCCATTAAATGCCTTACTGTTTCATCAAATTTTGCCATCTTATTTATGTTTTAGCTCCCCTTTAAACGCCTTTTGTAACAGGCTGTTAAACAACTCATCTGCTTTATCTAGTTCTTGCTGTGCTAATGCTTTTTGAGCTTCTATAGCCTTAACACGCTCTGCAAATTGATTTTGAATTTCTTGTGGCGGGTTAATAAAATCCATAACAGCAATCTGTTTACCACTAATAAAAGGGACTGTCGCCGTTTTTACTTTTGACCATATCACCCTTCTTATCCATTCAGAATTTAGTTGATGTACAAAGAACATTCTATTAACATCGTCTTTAAGTTGTATTCTAAAAACATTCCATGCTATACCAAACTTTTTAGTTGTTTCTACTAAACAAGCTGTTCCTAAATTTGCACCTATATTGGCGTAAAGTACATCTCCAAATACTGGTTTGCATGTGTCTTTGATTCTTGACTCATTCTCTTCATCAACAAAAACAACAGAATCAAAATTCAAACTTCCCTTTCCTACCTCACCGGCTCTAACTATTGGAAATGTTCCTTCTTTGGAATATTTAATTTTTTCGGTAGTAGTATTAACACCTTGGTTGTACTTTAAGGTAAAAGCCTCGAATTTTTTAGTTTCCCACCCCTTCGGATTAGTAACAGGGTCCCCAAACATATCCAGAAACAGGGATTGGGTAAGGGCGTCGTATTTATCTATGAGGGCTTTTGTTTTTTGCCGGTAGGCATCTGCGGTATCTAATATGTTGGCTATCTGTTTTTGCTGGTCTAGGGGTGGTAGGGGTACTGGAATATTCCCCATTGTTTTTTTGTTAATGAACTTGACTGTTCCTCCTGTTAAAAATCTGTCATAATATTTTTTATCAGCCAAATAATTAAGGTAATGAGCGAAAAAAGAAGAAAACAAATGCTCTTTTTTAATTTTAATTAAAAATAAATTCCACGCAATTAAAAAAGGATTATCGTCAGAGATTCGTAAACTTTTTCCTATTGTTCCAATATTACAAACTAGTAAATCATCAAGTTTAGGCTGATATTTATCTTTATATTTCAAGTATGCTTCTTTACTTAAAAACTTGGCATCATTAAAATGCAAATAGCCCTTTGTAATATGTTTAGATTGAATAATCGGTATTCCTTCTGGTAGGTATTCAACTTTCTCGGTTACCGTATTTATACCTTGATGCATATCTAACACCAAATTGCTTAATTTTTCAGTATGAACATTTTTACCGACTAAATTCATTGTAACATCTCCTTTAAAGCAGTTAAAGCTTCTTCACGCTGTTTGTCTAACGTTTCAATATCACTGATAATAGTAGCGGGTGGATCATACTCAATTTCTTCGTAAACAATTTCTTTATAGCGGTTAATGGATAGATCCCAATCGTTTTCCTTAATCTCATCAAAAGGTACTAAGAAGCTTTTTTCAGTTCTTGCTCTTGCTTGTTCATTCTCCATGGAATGATATCTAGATAGTATTTCTGGAATATCATTGTCTTTAACTGGTGAACGCTTATCATCTAAACTGTAGCCATCTGCTTCCATATCATAGAACCAAACCTTGTCAGTTCCTCCTGTACCAGTTTTGGTAAAGAACAACACTGCTGTACTTACACCTGCATAAGGTTTAAACACACCACTAGGCATAGAAATAACAGCATCTAGCTTATGATTTTCAATAATCTCCTGTCTTATTTGTTTATGTGCTTTCGAACTTCCAAAGAGCACACCATCTGGCACTATTACAGCACATCTACCACCTGTTTTAAGCATGCGTAGCATGAGTGCTAAAAAGAGTAATTCGGTTCTCTTAGACTTAACCATTTTTAGTACTGAGCCTTCTACAACATCATAGTCTAATGCTCCTTTAAATGGTGGATTGGCTAATATTAACGAGTACTGATCTCTAATATCTGCCATACTCTCACCAAGTGCATTGCCTTTAGTCAGATTTGGGCTATCAATACCATGTAACTGTAAGTTCATAGCACCAATACGCACCATGGTATCATCTATTTCGATACCATTAAACATCTCGTTGTTAAAATGATCCCTAAAGTCTTTATCTAAGAACCAATCGTTATGATTTTCTCTGTAATATTCGCTTGCAGTCACCAAGAACCCAGCTGTTCCAGCAGAAGGATCACAGATGATATCATCTTTTTTAGGCTTTACCATATCTACCATCATACGAATGATATGTCGTGGTGTTCTAAACTGTCCATTGGTGCCAGCCGATGCAATTTTGCTAAGCATGTATTCGTATAAATCACCCTTTGTATCCCTGTCTTTCATATCAATAGCATCAATAAGCTGTACTACCTGATCTAGTAGTTTAGGTGTAGCGATGATAAAGTTGGCGTTCTTCATAAAATCTGCAAAGATGCCTGCTGTATGCCCAACTTGCTTCATATGATCAAAGACTGTCATACCATCTACTGAAGGCTTAGTAAACAGCTCAAACATGCTTTCCGGATCTTTATTTTTAAATGAGCTCCAGCGAAGCTCTTTTTGTGCTGGTGTGAATAGAGCATTTTGAATTGGAATACCTACTGTATTGGCTTTCTTTTCTTCTAAGAGCTGTCTTTCGTCTAATCTTCTGATAAATAGCAGGTATGTAAACTGCTCTATAACTGAAAGTGGGTTAGAAATACCTCCAGACCAGAAAGTCTCCCATATTTTATCTACTTGTGATTTGAGTTCGCCTGTTATCATGTAATCGAATGTAGTTTTATATTGATTTTTAACAAACCTTAAATTTAAGAAAGTGAAACTGCATTACCTACAAATTAGAAGATATTGTAAGAAAACAGTGTAAAATTAATTGATTAAACAGTAAATTTTGAGAGTTGGCCTATCAATAAAAAGGGTGTTTTATTGCGAATAATGCAATGACTTTTTTTGAAATGTTAAAAAAACGGTCAAAAACAGCAAAAATTAGCACCTATTTTTACCCATTTCATAGTAATTAAATTTTATTGAAATATTCGTAAAAGTGTTGTGAACACTAAGTTTTAAGTAGTTTTATCATACTTTATTTGTAACTTTTCAAGTGTGAAAAAGATCATTGAAATAGCTTTCATTTTACTGAATTGTCTAGTACAGTTTTATTAAAAATTACAAGTATTCTAATATTATAAATTTTGACAATATTGCACTTGTTTTCACTGGAGATATGATATACAATATAATATATTAGAAAAAATATTTATGTGTCTGTTTATCAATGTTTTATAAAATTATCGTGAAAATAATATTTCAAATATTTTATAGTAATGAAAGTTATGTTTCAACTATTGAAATGTTATTATGGGTGAAGTAAAAATAAAACATAAAAGAACGAGAGTAAATACTATAAATAAACAATTGTTAGATACTGTTACAGGTGAACTAACTGAATTGAAAAATGAAACACTTTATATCTCAAAAGCAACTAGTCAAGTTACTGTTGATTACAAAAATTACGTTTATTTAGATACAAACAGACTAGGCATATTACTAGAAAATGGTATTAGGCAAGTAGACCTTGGGTTACTTATTACTCTTTCTAGAAAAATACAGAATAGATTCTGTGTTTGTTTAAAAGATGATGAGGTGCCTCATACAACTAAAACTATAGCAGAATTAATTGGTGAAACACCTCAAGGGGTAAAAGCAAAACTGAACAGGTTAGAGAAACAAGGTGTAATTGCTTATACTAAAAGTATTGGTAATTCTGGGTGGGGAAAGGTTTATATCATAAATCCACACATTATAAAAAAAGGTATTAATCTATCGAAGACTGTTTGTGAGCTATTTGATGACATTACAGCACCTGATTTAGTAGCTACAACTAAAGAAGCATTTAGCACTTCATGATTTTTTGCTTATACAAACCTTAATAATGTGTTGATGCATGGCATCTATTTTATTTGTATCAAATGCATCCAAATAAATTGAAGTTGTTCTATTGCCGTAAGAATGGCCTAGTGCTTCAGCAATAAGTTCATTAGAATAGCCAAGTTGTTTAGCAATGTTAGCAAAAGAATACCTACTGCTGTAGGTCGTTAGCGTTACTTCACTATGTAGCTCCAGTGAAAGCCTATTGAGGTATTTATTTGTTGTTTTAATCCACTGTTTAATAATACGCTTGGCATCAAGGCTGTCCTCAATAATATCATTAGGTAGAACAGGCAACAAATAATTTTGATCTGCTTGATGCAAATGGTTTATTATCGATTTTGCCTGTGAAAATAGTTTGACATCATACTGTTTATGAGTTTTACGCCTAGTATAATGTAGCCTATTTTTAATGATATTAGAACGCCTCAAGTAGGCCATATCTGTAAATGACATACCTCTCAAATAAAAACTTAACATAAAGTAATTTAAAGCCTTGTAAGATTGAGTTTTAGGTTCAAAAGGTAAGTTTATTAGATTCTTAATATCTCGTCTAGAAATAGACCTATTTGCTGTTCTCTGGGACTTGATACTAATATCATAGAATGGATAATGTGATCTATCTACAATTTTGTGTTTTATAGCTTTATTATAGATAGCTCTAATGGTTCTAAAGTAGTTAGAAATACTGTTTTGTTTAAGTCCTCTAAGTTGTAAGTGATGTCTAAACTTATCTAGTAGTTTATAATCTATATCGGTAAACATGATATCCTTATCACAGAAGTCTAAAAACCGGTTCATAGCAGTGCGATACACTATGGCATTACCAGTTTTATTTGTAGCTAACATCTGATCTATTAATTCTTGTGCAAAACTTTTAAACGATTTTGATGTATTTGATGCGTTTCCTTTTATGATATTTCTAAGTTTTTCAATCGTAAAATCATCATCTAAAGTGAGAATAACTTTCTCAATTTTATAGTAGTTCTTTAATAATTTTAAGTTGAGTATTTTAGCATTAGGATGCTGTTTTGTTATTACAGAATGCTCGCAATCCCAGTAATGTTCTAAGATTGCAACTCCTGAGTTAATAGTATACACTTTCTTATAATGTGTAATACGATAAATAATGTTGTAAGTACCATCAGCTTTTGGTCGTCTGATGTCTAATGTAGTTTTGACATTTGCCATAATAGTTAGAATTATGGTCAAATTTTGTGCAAACTATGTGCAAAAAAAGCATAGAAAAGTAGCCTCCTAATCTGCTTCCCTGGGATTTTAGAAACCGTTATAAACAAAAATAACCCCCTGATAATCAGAAGGTTATTTTGTGATCGCGACAGGATTCGAACCTGTGACCGTCTGCTTAGAAGGCAGATGCTCTATCCAGCTGAGCTACGCGACCATTCAAGAGTAAAACTCTGAATTTTTAAAGTCGGGGTGGCAGGATTCGAACCTGCGACCTCCGCGTCCCAAACGCGGCGCGATAACCGGGCTACGCTACACCCCGAAATTGGTTATCAATTCTTTTATGCGGAGAGACCGGGATTCGAACCCGGGCAACACTTACGCGTTGACAGATTAGCAATCTGCTCCATTACCACTCTGGCACCTCTCCAATAATTTATAAGAACGTTTCTTAAAATTGCGGATGCAAATGTAACTTATCATATTAAAGAACGCAAAAAAATCACTCAATTTTTTCTGTAGATTTATATTATTTTGAAATATGACTCCTACTTAATTTAAAATCTAAACTTTAACTAAATTTTACTACCAACATTTTAACATTTTCAATAGCTTCGTTATGCTATGTCCAAGGAAAACCAACTCATAAAATTTACTAAAAAAGGCATTTACTGTCCACAAGGAAAATTCTATTTAGATCCTTGGTTTCCTGTCGAATACGCTATTATTTCCCATGGACACGCAGATCATGCGCGTTGGGGAATGAAACGTTATTTGTGTACAGATGATTCTAAGGCTATTTTACAACATCGTTTGGGCACAGACATTAATATTAAAAGTATTTCATATAACAACTCAAAAACTATAAATGGTGTCAAGGTATCTTTTCATCCCGCTGGCCATGTAATTGGCTCTGCTCAGATTAGATTGGAATATAAAGGTTATGTAGTTGTTTTTTCTGGAGATTATAAAACTCAGCCCGATTTTATTACGCAACCATTTGAGCCTGTTAAATGCCATACATTTATTACTGAAAGCACATTTGGGTTGCCAATATATAAATGGAAATCTGAAAAAGCACTGCAAGATGAACTACAATCTTGGGTTAAGACAAATCAGGAAAATAATAGAACATCCGTATTTTTTGGCTATTCATTAGGAAAGGCCCAACGTTTAATGTCATTACTAGACGGCTGTGACGATATTTATGTGCATCGTGCCATTCATAATTTAAACAATACTATTTCTGGTTCAGGGATTCAATTACCTGAGACCAAATTATGGTCAGCAGATTTAGATAAAAAAACAATTCAAAATAAAATCATAATTGCACCACCAGCCTTATTAGGTTCTCGTATGCTGAAACGTGTTCCAAATGTTGCAACGGCCGTCTGTTCAGGTTGGATGCAAATCCGTGGTAATAGACGATGGCAATCCGTTGATGCAGGATTTGTGGTTAGTGATCATGCTGATTGGGACGGTTTAATTTCTGCTGTTAAAGCTACTGGAGCAGAACAGGTTTATGTAACACATGGTTCTCAAGCAGTATTTTCAAAATATCTTAATGAAATCGGGATAAAAGCAGATGAGCTAGTAACTGAATATGGTGATGAGGCTTTAGCTAAAGCTGAGAAGGAAACTGAAAATATTGTTACAGAATGAAGTTGTTTTCAGAATTGATAAGTACCATAGAGATTACAAATAAAACCAATGCCAAGATTGATGCTTTGGTACAGTACTTCAAAACTGCACCAGATAAAGATAAATTGTGGCTAATTGCCTTATTTACTGGCAAACGACCATCACGTCCAGTTAAAACAACTTTAATGAAGGAATGGTGTATGGAATTGACACAACTACCAGAATGGTTGTTTCTTGAAAGTTATAGTACCGTTGGTGATTTGGGTGAAACATTGGCCTTGTTGCTACCAGAACCTACACATCAATTAGATTTAAGTTTGAATGAATGGATGACGGAACTCAAAGCATTGAAACCTAAATCTGATGAAGACAAGAAAGCATTTGTGTTAGAAGCTTGGACTGGACTTGACCAACAAGAAAGACTTATTTTTAATAAATTAATTGGTGGTAGTTTTAGAATTGGTGTTTCAAAAAAAACTTTAGTAAATGCCCTTGCTAAGCTTACCAATATTGACGCTAATCAACTTATGCATAGCATTATTGGTAATTGGGATATCAACTCAATTTCATTTGAAGAATTGATTCATGGAAAACATATCAATTACGATAACTCTAAACCATATCCTTTTTGTTTGGCCTATGCTCTAGAGAAGAAATTAACAGAATTGGGTGAAACCAACGATTGGATTGTTGAACAAAAATGGGATGGTATTCGTGGGCAAATTGTAAAGCGTAATAACGAAATATATATCTGGTCTCGTGGTGAAGAATTGGTGACTAAGCAATTTCCTGAATTGGTTGAAGCATTTAGCAACTTTAAGGATGACTTCGTTATTGATGGTGAAATATTAGCCATGAAAAACAATGATGTTTTGCTGTTCAATGATTTGCAGAAGCGTCTAAATCGTAAGAACGTCACAAAGAAATTGTTAGAAGAGGTTCCTGTTGGCTTTAAAGCCTACGATATTCTTGAGTTTAATGGCGACGATATTAGAGAACAACCTTTTGAAAATAGACGAAAACGATTAGAAACTCTATTTAATTCAGTGGCTCTGCCCGAACATGTCAAGCTATCATTTATAGTAGATTTTAAGAGATGGGAAGACCTTCATGACATACGGAATAATTCTAGAGCCATAAATAGCGAAGGGTTAATGCTAAAACAAAAGAAATCACCTTATCACACAGGTCGAAAAAAAGGTGATTGGTGGAAGTGGAAGGTTGACCCATTAACGATTGACGCTGTAATGATTTACGCTCAAAAGGGTAGTGGTCGTCGAAGCAGTAAATACACGGATTATACCTTTGCCGTTAAGAAAGATGATGCTTTAGTTACTGTGGCTAAAGCCTATTCTGGATTAACAGACAAGGAAATTACAGAAATATCACAATGGGTAAATAAGAATGCCATTGAAAGATTTGGGCCTGTTAGAACCGTAAAACCAGAATTAGTTTTTGAAATTGCTTTTGAAGGTATCGCTCTAAGCAACCGTCATAAATCTGGGGTTGCACTACGTTTCCCTCGAATTGCTAGATGGCGAAGAGATAAGCCCGCTAGCGAGATAGATACTATAGAAACCGTTAAACAACTAATTACTGCACCTTGAGCCAATTTAGAGACAGCGACGGTTTACGCATCATTAATAATTGGATGGCAGAAAAGGGACATGCACCTTTTCCATTTCAATTACAGACTTGGCAACGTTTTTCAAATGGCTATTCTGGAATGGTGGTAGCACCAACTGGATTTGGAAAGACATTTTCTGTTTTTCTAGCTGTAGTGATTGATTATCTCAATCATCCAGAACGCTATCCGAAAGGTTTAAAATTATTGTGGATAAGTCCACTACGCTCGTTGGCAAAGGACTTAGCAAAAGCAATGACTGAAGCGGTTGAAGACATAGGTTTAGATTGGTCGGTGCAAGTTAGAAATGGAGATACACCAACTGCAACAAGACGCAAACAAGAACGCTTAATGCCAGATGTGTTACTCACAACACCAGAAACCATGCATTTGTTGTTCTCTCAGAAAAAAAATTCGAGATGGTTTAAGAGTGTAAGATGTGTTGTAATTGATGAGTGGCATGAACTTATTGGCAATAAACGTGGTGTTCTCACAGAACTAGCAATTTCTCAATTGAGACATTATTCATCTAAGGTTCAAATTTGGGGAATCACGGCGACGATAGGGAATCTTGAGGAAGCAAAGCAAGTGTTATTGCCATATCCAAATCTTAAAGTTACTCAGGTAACGGCAAAACAAAAGAAGAAATTAGATATCATTTCTGTGCTTCCAGATGAAATTGAAGTCTTGCCTTGGGCTGGTCATTTGGGCACTAAAATGGTAGATAAAATACTACCAATCATAGCATCAAATACTACAACCCTGATTTTCACTAACACGAGAGGTCAAGCTGAATTGTGGTACCAAGTACTATTGAATGCACAACCTGACTTGGCTGGATTGTTGGCCATCCATCACGGATCCATAGATAAAAAGTTACGTAACTGGATTGAAGATAATATTGCTTCAGGATATCTAAAGGCTGTAGTATGTACGTCATCTTTGGATTTAGGTGTGGATTTTAAACCGGTTGATTGTGTGATACAGATTGGCTCAGTTAAAGGCATAGCGCGATTTATGCAACGCGCAGGCCGAAGTGGACATTCACCTTTTGAGCGTTCAAAAATTTACTTTGTACCAACGCATTCTTTAGAATTGGTGGAAGTTTCGGCATTAAAGGAAGCTATAAAAGAAAAGCAGATGGAATCTCGTGATCCTATGGTGTTGACTTTCGATGTTTTAGTACAGTTTATGGTGACCTTGGCTGTTGGTGAAGGGTTTGAGGCTGAGGCATTATATAAGCGTGTTAAACAAACTCATGCTTTCCAATACTTAACTAAAGATGATTGGCAATGGTGCTTACATTTTATTACAAAGGGTGGTAAGACGCTACATTCTTATGAAGAATTCCATAAAGTCATTCTCGATGAAGATGAAACATATAAAGTAAAAAGCCGTCGTATTAGCATGCTTCATCGCATGAATATTGGTGCTATAGTGAGCGAAGTAAACTTGAAGGTAAAGTACTTTTCTGGTGGATATATTGGTATGATTGAAGAGTTTTTTGTTTCAAAACTAAAACCAGGCGAAAGTTTCATCTTGGCGGGACGAATTTTGGAATTGGTTCAGATTAAAGATATGACGGTTTTGGTAAGACGCAGTAAAGCAAAAAAAGCAGTATCACCAAGTTGGTTAGGTGGTCGTTTACCTTTGACATCTCATTTGAGTCATTATTTACGATTGAAATTGTCAGATGCTCTACAGCCAGGACGATTAGAAAAAGAATTACGTTTTTTAAATCCATTGGTTAGCCGACAAAATGAACATTCTCACATACCAAAAGCGGATGAGTTTTTGGTTGAACTAATTGAAACTAAAGATGGCCATCACTTATTTATGTATCCATTTGAAGGTCGTTTGGTACATGAAGTGTTTTCAGCATTGATGGCATATCGTATTAGTAAGTTAACTCAAATTACATTTACAATTGCCATGAATGATTATGGCTTCGAATTATTGAGTGATCAACCGATACCAATTTCAGAAGAAAATATTGAAACTTTATTGAGTAAAGACAATCTTATGGATGATGTCATTGCTAGCATAAATGCATCAGAAATGGCATCTCGTAAATTTAGGGATATAGCAGTAATAGCAGGTCTGGTTGTGCAATCCCAACCTGGAACACGGAAGAACAACAAAAGTCTACAGTCTTCTTCTGGACTTATATTTAGGGTTTTGGAAGACTATGAACCTGAGAATTTGTTATTGAGACAAGCTTATACCGAAGTATTTAACCAACAGTTAGAAGAAGCGAGGTTACAACAAGCATTTGACCGTATTTCTAATAGTAAGATCATCGTTAAACATGCCAAGTCATTTACACCATTAAGTTTCCCACTTAAAGTCGATAGCCTTCGTGGCACCATGAGTAATGAGAATTTAGATAAGCGTATTCAGAGAATTAAAGAGCAAGCTTTTAAGGTAGAATAGTCATTACGAGGGAAGAATGACCGAAGTAATCTAATTTGTATTTTCATCATATGAAACCAGGATTCGTTTATATTTTGACCAATAAAAATAATACAACACTTTATGCAGGTGTTACTTCAAATCTTGAAAAGCGCCTTAAACAACACAGGTCAGATTTAAATCCAAAATCTTTTACGTCGAGATATAAACTCTACAAATTAGTATATTTTGAATCTTATCAAATGATAGGCGATGCTATTGCTAGAGAGAAGCAAATTAAGGCTGGGAGTAGAGCAAAGAAAGTTGTATTGATTGAAAAAGAAAATCCACACTGGAATAATTTGGATTGAGATTGCTTCCTGCTTCGTTCCTCGTAGTCGCAATGATATGCATTTTGTCATTACGAGGAGCAAAGTGACGAAGTAATCTTAATGTTATAATGTTTGATTAGATTGCTTCACTTCGTTCGCAATGACGATAGTTTTCACTTTATCTTATTATTTTCGCAAGCACAAAAAGTGAATTTAGTTACCGAACATATTACCATCTTAAACGAGGAGTTAATCCTAACCAATCAACGCGCTATCTATTGGAATAAGGAAAGTGCACTTATTCTATCAGATCTTCATATAGGTAAAACGGCTCATTTTAGACGGCATGGTATTCCAATGCCAGATGACATTCTTCAAAAGGATTTAAGACGTTTAAGGGAACTTATAAATCATTTTAATACCAGGAGATTAATAATTGTTGGAGATTTATTTCATGCTGAAACCAACAGTGACATGGATACATTTAAAACTTGGTTAAAGCAATTTGATGACTTAAGTTTGGTTCTTGTCAAGGGCAATCACGATAGACAATCTCAGCGATTAATGGATGAATTGAACATTCATGTTGAATCCACGCTAATTATTGATCCATTTATATTTGTTCACGATCCAAGTGATAAGACAATGAAGAATTTTACTTTTTCAGGTCATATTCACCCAGGTGTTTTATTAAAGGGGAAGGGAAAGCAGAAATTAAGACTGCCTTGCTATCAAGTAAGTGAAAATCAAATAATTTTACCTGCTTTTAGCCTTTTTACAGGTTTAAACACTCGTAGTACTATAACCGAAGTTGTATCATACGCTTTTACTGATTCTGCAATTTTCAGATTACAATAAATTTCATTTTATCGAATAAATATTGCATTTTATCGATAAATTAAATTTTTTTACTATGTTTGTCTTCCAAATCTTTTGAAGCTTGCAATTAGTTTCGTTGAAATTATTAACCAATGAAGAACCTACTTAAATTCATTCCCTTTTTTGGGTTAGCTTTTATTATGAAAGCTTGTATAGTTGAACCTGTCGATGTAGAATTGAATCAATCTAATTCTGATCTTAATGCCCAATTTGACACCAATTGTACTGGTGATTTACCAAAAACACGATTAATTAATAATGGAACAATTCCCTTTGATCTTCAAGTAATCAATGAGGATGGCGTTGCAGAAATTACAATAACTAGCATCGATCCTGGTATTACTACAGCTTGGAATGAGTTTGCAGTTGGAGAAGTATTATTTTCTGTATCTAACTATGCACCAATGGTAAATGATGATAAGGTCCTCATTGACATGGACACCTGTATGGGTTATGAGATTGTGATTAATGGTGATAATGAAATTGAATCTTACGATCCAATTACATTTTAGAGCAAATTATAATTGTTTTTTCATCATTGATATTTGTTGTGAAAAACAAATAAATATCTCCACCATCTTTTAATTTCATTTTTTTTCTAATGTCACCTACAGATATTGGGAAATTTCGAGTGGTTACGTTTGCGTTGCGTATACTTTCTTTAGCCATTGCTTTTTTATTAAACGGTAGACATTTTATAATTTTGAACCGTCTGCCTGGAAATTCGATTAAATCTGTTGAAGTATACAGATGCGAGTGTTTATGAAGCTTCGGAAGCTTGAGTAAATTACTAACAGTGTTGAAAGCTCCGGCTTTAAGTATAGCTGAATTTGGTTCATATAAATAGGAGAGTGGCTGAGAATAGTCTATTTCTAAATTAAATTCGTCTCCTAAGTTAAATTCTAGAACTTGTTTTTTTGATTTAATGAGGTTTATTGTTTTTATCTTCAAATCAGAGTTAAAATCGCGTTCAAGTACCCAAAGCAATTCCTTTACTTCATTGTTAACCGCAACAATATGCAACTCTTTAGCATTTTTTAAATCTTGATAGGTAGCTTTAATATCTAGTAAGGGTGATGTTTTAATCATCACATTTTTAGCATATTTAAGAAAAAGCCCTTTAAAGGTTTTTACATTTGGCGTACAGTCAGAAAGTAAAAACACCTTCTTTTTAGATTCATCACGTCGCGAAGGATCTACGTAAATCCAGTCAAATGGTTTATCAATACGCTTTAAAGCATCAATGCCGTTTTCACTGAGACATTCAATGTTAGCTACATTTAATGCCCTGAAATTATGTGAAACTATTTCAGATAGTTGTTCATTTATTTCACAATGAATAACAGAATCCACCTGTTTTGAGAAGTAATAGGCATCTATTCCAAATCCACTGGTTAGATCGATTAAAGATTCGCCCGAAACTAATTTGGCTTTGTAATTTGCGGTAACTTCAGATGAGGTTTGCTCAATATTAAGCTTATTGGGATAATAAATGTTTTTAGTATTGAACCACGTCGGGAGTTTTTTTTCTGAACGTTTTTTAGCTTCAATCTGTTCTATTATTTCTTTTGAAGAGACGCCTAAAAAATCAATACCTTTCAATAATAAACTTGAAATATCTGAATTTAAATTTAAATCAATAAATTCTTGAACTACAGTATTTAATAAAAGTTTATTCAACTTATTACTATAAGTCTTTAGTGAGTTTTTTTACGACCTTATTCTCAGATAAGAATTCTTTTAAAATTACTTTAATTGCAGTATAGGTTGGTACAGCCACAATCATACCAACAATGCCAAACAAAATGCCCGCAATTACAATTACCAAGAAAATCTCTAAAGGATGTGATTTTACACTTTTTGAAAATATAAACGGTTGGCTAAAGAAGTTATCTACTAACTGAGCGAAAATAAAACCAATCATTACATAAGTGGTTTTAGGTAAAATTACTTCACTGAAACTTTCACCAAGATTACTAGACATACTTAAAAGAAGCATAAGAAACCCACTTATTAATGGCCCAACATATGGAACAAGATTTAATAGTGCACATAAAAATGCAATTACCACAGCATTATTAATTCCGAATATTAAAAGAACAATAGTATAAATTACGAACAGTATTAAAATCTGGAATATTAATCCAACAAAATACCTTGAGAGTAAGTCTTTAATGGTATTGAAGGAACGTCTTGTTTTGGCTTCATTACCACTTGGGATAAAAGTCATTATACCGTTTTCAAAAAGTTGACTATCCTTTAAAAAGAAAAATGTAATAAACAACACAGAGAATAAACCTATGCTAAAACTACCTAAACCGCTAACAAGATTATTTAGAAACTCTGGTATATAAGCGAAATCTAATTTTGAAAGCAGACCAGAATCCTTGATCGATTGCTCAACATCAATGTTCTTAAACTCAAAATAACTAACAACTTGGTTGTATAGATTTTGAATATTGTTTTGCAATTGATCAATATCTAACAAAGCCAAGTTTTGGCCTTGTTCAGCTACTAGCGGTATAAATAGCCCTATTAATCCAACAAATAGGCCAACTAATAGAACCATTGTCACAACCACAGCAAATGTGTTGTTAAATTTAAGCTTTCGCCTTAAAAAGAGTACAATCGGTCTACCAATAAGCGAAATAACAGCAGCAACTGCTATGTAAACAATTACTGATTGTATCTGATAAAGAAAATACAGAATTAACGCTACAGCCAATATTATCCCTACAGCTCTTAATATACCGTTTGCTACAACTTTTGAATTCATGGTTTAAATATAGCTAAATTCTAACTCAAGAATTAAATTGTTTGGTGATTTCGTATAGCGCAATACTTGTAGCAGTAACCACATTCATACTGCTATTGTTGCCATACATATCTATGTGGAATATATCATCACATTTCTTTAGGACACTTTCTGAAATCCCATAGTTTTCATTGCCAATAATTAAGGCCATTGGTTTGTTTGAAGCTAAACTTAGAGTATGAATTGGTTGGCTATTTTCTGTTATTTCTAATGCAATTAAGTAATGAGAATTAAATTTATCAATAACAGATTCGATTGATTCATAAACTTCAAAATCAACATATTTCTCTGTAGAACGAGAAGTTTTTGTCATTCGTTTGCCTAATGGAATATTGTCCCCACAGAAAATAAGTTTTTCTATACCCATAGCATCAGCAATACGAAATAAACTCCCAATATTGGGTGCGTTGGATACATTCTCGCAGATTAAGGTAATAGGAAACTTAATCGGAACAAATTTGTTGGTATTGTGAGTGAGTTGCAAGGATATTTATTTAATTCTCAAATGCATATTTGATGATATTTGCTCCCATTCTTAGAGCTTTTTCCCTTACATTTTCAGGGTCATTATGAACCTCTTGGTCTTCCCATCCATCACCAAGATCACTTTCAAAAGTAAAAAGTAGAATAAGTCTACCCTCATGAAATAGACCCATTGCTTTTGGTGCCTTACCATCATGCTCATGAATTTTCGGTAACCCATTTGGAAACTCATAAGCTACATTAAAAATTGGATGGTTTGAAGGCATTTCAATTAATTCCTTATTTGGAAATACTTTTTTAAGTTCCTTCGTAATATATGGTTCCATGCCATAATTGTCATCAATGTGAAGAAAACCTCCTGAGAGAAGATATTTCCGAAGATTATCGGCATCGTCTTCACTAAAAAAAACATTGCCATGACCTGTCATATGTAAAAATGGAAATTGATAAATATCTATGCTTCCAACCTCGACAGTTTGAGTTCTTTCATTAATGTTGGTGTCAATATTATCATTGCAAAATTTAACCAAATTGGGTAGGGCAGTTGGGTTACTGTACCAATCGCCACCTCCTTTATATTTTAAAACCGCAACTTCTTGTGCATGCACAAAAAAAACGGAAAATAATATCATTAAAAAAGTATAAGATTTCATAGTTATGAATTCAACAAAGCAACAGTATGGCAAGCCACTATTGCTGCCGTTTCTGTTCTTAATCGTGTATCTCCCAAAGTTACAGGAATATACTCATGTTGCAATGCCATTTGAATTTCTTTAACACTAAAATCTCCTTCTGGTCCTATTAATATCAAGCAATCTTTTCCGGTTTCGACACAATTTTTTAGATCGGTTTTCTTTGTGTCTTCACAATGTGCTATGAACATTTGCTCTGAACTATTATTCTTAATAAAGTCTTGAAACTTAATTGGCGCATTTAAAACTGGTAAATATTGCTGAAGCGATTGCTTCATTGCAGATTGTAATATCTTTTTAAAACGCTCAGTCTTAATTACCTTTCGTTCACTTTGATCACAAATGATAGGTGTTATTGTATCCACACCAATTTCTGTGGCCTTTTCCAAAAACCACTCATAACGGTCATTCATTTTGGTAGGTGCCACTCCTAAATGAACTGAAAAACTCCTTTTTTCTTTAAAGCTTTTAGAAATAATTTCTACTGTACAACTTTTGTTATTGCTTTCTGTTAATTGGGCTTCAAACAACCAGCCTTTTCCATTTGTTATAAACAATGTGTCACCTTCTTTTTTACGTAGCACTTTTACAATGTGCCTGCTCTCATCTTTGTCAAAGTTGAAAAAAGCATCACTTTCGGCAATATTAGAATTATAAAAAAGTTGCATTATTACTTAGTTTCAGAAAATCTTAAAACAGTTATCTCTTCAATTTTTTTTGTGTCGTGAGTTTTTAATATCACATAGTACCAATTCCTGTCATTTATATCTAATGTAAAAATATCCTCAGTGCTATGCGATTTCACTGCATTTTCAAAATCTGGATGCATTTTACCATCTTCAAACCAACCCAAATCACCACCTCTATCAGCATTAAGATCCATGGAGTACATTTTAGCCAAGTCCTTAAATTTATGTCCTTTTTTATACAATGCAACAATTTTGGTACGCTTGCTATTGATTTCAGAAGGAGTCATTTTTTTACCATCAAAGAATATATAACTCACTCTGTTATGAGAAATTTTTTCCTTGTCTAATATTTTATAGTAGGTGTTATTATATTCTGACTTAACAACTTTCTTACCACCCTTTGAAAGTTTAAATAAATCATCTGCCAATTGGGTTTTATGTTTCTCTTTATTGAAAACGATAATTTTACCCTTAACATCTTTATTTGATTTAATAAATGTTTTAGCATCCTCTTTGGATAGAATGGAATCTAATTCTACACCAAAATTTTCTTGACTACCACATATAAGTGGTAAAATAAAAAGGACAATTAAAAGCTGTTTCATTATTGATTTGAGATTGATTTAAGCACAAAGCAACTAAAATTTAACATTAGTTTGAAGGAATCTAGTAAGGCTTATCAACAGATGTTTTAACAATTCAAATTTTCAGTCTTGCAGTCGCCATAACATCAAAATCTGAGAAGTCTTTTTCTAAATATTTTAAATAACCAACAATAGCAATCATAGCTGCATTATCTGTAGTATATTCAAATTTTGGGATATATGTAGTCCAACCAAATTTATGCTCTGCATCCTCTAATGCTTTTCTTATGCCTGAGTTAGCAGAAACGCCACCACCAATAGCTATATGCTTGATGCCAGTTTGTTTTACGGCCAATTTTAATTTATCCATTAGAATTCCAATAATGGTATACTGTATAGAAGCACAGATGTCATTCAGGTTGTCCTTCACAAAATTTGGATTTGCTTTAGTTTCTCGCTGAACGAAATAAAGAATGGCGGTTTTTAAACCTGAAAAACTAAAATTTAAACCATCGACTTTTGGCTTAGTAAATCTAAATGCTTTTGGATTGCCTAATTGCGCAAGTTTGTCAATTTCTGGTCCTGCAGGATAACCCAAACCTAGGACTTTGCCACTTTTGTCATAGGCTTCTCCAACGGCATCATCAATAGTTTCTCCTAAGACTTCCATTTCAAAATAATTAGACACTTTAACTATTTGGGTATGACCTCCTGAAATCGTCATGGCCAGGAATGGAAAAGGTAGTTTTTTGTGGTTTTCTTCACTAATAAAATGAGCAAGAATATGAGCTTGCATGTGGTTAACATCAATCAAAGGAATATTGAGACCAAAAGCAAGAGATTTTGCAAAGGAGGTACCAACGAGTAATGATCCCATTAAACCAGGACCTCTTGTAAATGCTATTGCACTAAGTTGTTTTTTAGAAATACCGGCTTTTTCTATAGCTTGGTGCACAACTGGTACAATATTTTGTTGGTGAGCTCTTGATGCTAATTCGGGTACTACACCACCATATTCCGCATGTATTTTTTGGTCCGCAACAACATTGCTTAAAATCTTATCGTTACATAGTATAGCTGCTGAAGTATCATCGCATGAAGACTCTATACCAAGGATATAAATATTTTCGTTTTTCATAGCGGATATTAGGCACAATAATTGTTAATTTTACCGATATAGTCTAGATCCATACTTTGTAACGTATTGTATAGACAAAGGTAGTGAAGATTTCATTCATAAATAAGCATAAATTCTATCAAAAGGGTATTGAAAATATTGGGAAAAATTGCAGGTATAATTCTGCTGATTTTCCTTATTATATTCTTAATTCTGGCAATTCCTGCAGTACAAACCAAACTAGGTAAATATGCTACTACACGGTTAAATGACGATTTTAATACAGATATAAATATTGGCAAGGTAGGTCTTCAGTTAAACGGCGATGTTGAGCTTAAAGAAATTCTAATTAGGGATTATAAAAAAGATACACTCATAAGCATTGGTGAACTCAATACCTCAATTATAAGTTTTAGAAATCTGTATAACAGCAAATTGAATTTTGGAGATATAGACATTCAGGATTTATTCTTTAACCTAAAAACTTATGAAGGAGAAGAAGATACCAATTTAGATATTTTTGTAGCCAGGTTCGATGATGACAATCCTAGGGTTGGACCAAGTAAATTTCTTTTCTCTTCAAGTGATGTTTCAATTGAGAATGGCATCTTTAAACTTTCAAACGAAAATCTTGATGACCCTGAAGTTTTTGTGTTTAGCGACCTAAATGCTAATACAACCAATTTTTTAATCAATGGACCAGACGTAAGCTCTCGTATCAATAAATTTAGTTTTACCGACAGCAGAGGTATTAAGGTTGAAGATCTCATGGCAAATTTTGAATACACAAGGAGCCATATGATTTTCGATGATTTAAACATTAAGACTGAAGCATCGGAGCTTAAAGGAGATCTCAGATTTGATTACAAAAGAGAAGATTTAAAATACTTTACTGATAAGGTGAACGTATTAGCTAGCTTTAAAGATTCTGAAGTTTCCTTAACCGAATTAAATGTGTTTTTCGATGAATTTGGGGTTAATCAAAAAGCAAATCTTAATGCTGACTTAAAAGGCACACTAAATAATTTAGAAGCTACAAATCTAAATATTAGTACAACTCGAAACACGAAAATTATTGGTGATATTACTTTTCAAAATCTGTTCAATAGTGAACCTAACACATTTGCCTTAAATGGGAAATTTCAAAATTTAGCATCAAACTATAATGATCTTACTGCGTTATTGCCGAGAATATTGGGTAATTCTATACCGACGGTTTTTTCAAGTGTCGGTAATTTTAGAATAAGTGGTAGTTCTTACATAACAGAAACTTCAGTAGACGCAAAAATTAAGATTAATACAGATTTAGGTTTAATTGATTCAGACCTAGAACTTACAAATATTGATGATATTGATGATGCAAGTTATATAGGCAATGTGGTATTTGACGAATTTGATATTGGTGTATTGATTAATGACCCATTATTTAAAAACATTTCGGCCAATTTAGATTTAGACGGTAAAGGATTTAGAATTGACAATCTTAGAACAGATGTAAAAGGAGATGTATACAGTTTAAATTATAATGACTATGATTATAAAAATATAACTGTTGAAGGTGACTTGGGTAATAAGGTATTTAATGGAATACTCAAGGCAAATGACCCAAATCTTCTATTAGATTTTAATGGATTAGCAGATTTTTCTGGAGAAATAAAGAATTTTGATTTTAATGCTAATGTCGGTTATGCCAATTTAAAGACCTTGAATTTTGTAACCAGAGATAACCTTTCAGAATTTAGAGGAAAGGTAAGAATGACTGCGCTTGGCTCTAGTTATGATAATGCCACAGGAGCTATAAATATTAAAAATACAACCTATAAGAATCAAGATGGTAACTATCGCTTTGAAGATTTTGATATAGTTTCCTCTTTTGACGATGATAAAAGAACGTTAACAGTTAACTCACCAGATATTGTCAGTGGTACAATTACTGGCAAGTATAGAATAAGGGATATTCTTAAGTTAGTTGAAAATTCGTTAGGTAGTATATATACCAATTATATACCTAATGAAGTAGAGGCAGGTCAGTATCTCAATTTTAAATTCAATATATACTCAAAAATAGCGGCTGTCTTTTACAAGGATTTATATTTAGGTAAAAACACGTTTATTGAAGGAAAGATTGAATCTGATGAAAAAGGGTTTGACTTAACATTTAATTCACCAGAGATTAAGTTTCAAAAGTATTTTGCAAATGACATTTTGCTTACGGTAGATAATAGTAACCCTATTTACAATACTTACATTGAGATAGATAGTCTAAGTGCAGGAATTTATAATGCTTCTGATTTTACTTTAATTAATGTAACAAAACGCGACACTTTATTGATTAAAACTGAATTTAAAGGAGGTACAAATAACAGAGACAATTTTGACCTCAATTTGTTTTATACAATTGATGATGCGAATAAATCAGTAGTTGGGTTTAGAAAATCTGATATCCTTTTTAAGGATTTTGAATGGGAGGTTAATTCTGATAAGGATACTTTAAACAAAATTAGATTTGATAGAGATTTTAAGAACTTTGATATTTTCCCACTAAGGATTAACCAAGGAAGAGAAGAAATGGTGGTTGCTGGCTCACTAAATGAAGGTGGTAACAAAAAATTAGGAGTGGATTTCAACAATGTTGAACTCGTTAAAATTACACCAAGCATTGATAGTTTAGCACTTCAAGGAGTGGTAAATGGTAAAATTGATATTGAACAAAATAACGGGATCTACTTACCCAAATCAGACCTTGAGGTCAGTAACCTATTTGTTAATGATTATGATTTAGGGAACTTAACTGCAAAAATTCAAGGGAATAACTCAATAACCAATTATGAAGTAGATATCGCCTTAGTTAATGATAATTTAAAATCATTCGGTGCGATTGGTGAAATAGATGTTGCCAAATCTAATCCGAGTATAAATTTAGATGTTGATTTTGATGAATTTTTATTAGATCCTCTAAACCCATTAGGTGAAGGGGTAATCAGTAATATAAGAGGATTAGTGTCTGGCAGTGCCAAAGTTACAGGAAACTTGAACAAACCAAGTATAGATGGTGAATTATTACTTGACAGGGCAGGTTTATCCATACCATATTTAAATGTAGATTATGGTTTTGATTTTGATTCTAAAGTAACGTTACAAGAACAGCAGTTTATTTTTAATAACGTTGCTATGACAGATTCTAAGTTTTTCTCTCAAGGCTATTTAAACGGATTTATTGAGCATAATAACTTCTCGGATTGGGAATTAGGATTAGAACTAAATACCGATAGATTACTTGTTTTAAACACAGTAGAGGAGGAGGAATCCTTATATTATGGTGATGGTTTTGTTACAGGTGAGGCAACTATTAAAGGTCCAACGGACCAACTCGTTATTAAAGTAGTTGGGAGCACAGCAAAAGGAACAGTCTTTAATATACCGCTTAATGATTCCGAAAGTTTTGGAGACAACACTTTCATTCATTTTTTAACACCTGAAGAAAAGCAAGCAAGGATAAATGGTGAAGTAATTGAACAAATTGAAATAAAAGGTTTGGAATTAGATTTTGATTTAGATGTTAATCAAAATGCAACTATTGAAATTGTAATTGACAAAGAGGCTGGAAGTACAATAAAAGGAAGTGGAAAAGGTGGATTACAATTTCTAATAAATACTAATGGCACCTTTAATATGTGGGGTGATTTTTCAGTTTTTGAAGGGGTCTATAATTTTAAATATGGTGGTTTTGTAGAAAAGAAATTTGAAGTTGAACAAGGTGGAAGTATTGCATGGGAAGGTGATCCTATGGGTGCTGAAATAAACTTAAAAGCCATTTATAAAACAACCGCTAATCCATCAGTTCTTCTAGATAATCCGGTAACACAGAGAATACCTGTTGAGGTAGATATTTATCTTACAGGTGATTTAGAACAGCCACAACCAGATTTTGATTTAAGATTTCCTAATGTATCGTCAACAGTAAAATCTGAGCTGGATTATAGGTTGTCGTCAAAAGATGAAAGGAACAATCAAGCCTTAACACTTTTAGGTACAGGTAGTTTTTCTAATGGTATAAGAGGAGTGAACTTCACAGGTACAATATCAGAGAGATTATCTGGGATAGTAAATAATATTATTAGCAGTGATAATGACAATCTCAATGTTGGTATTGATGTAGAGTTGGGAGAAAACACGCCAGAATTACAAACAGACAATAGATTTGGGCTTACCCTTCAAACTCAAATCAGCGATAAAATTTTGGTAAATGGTAAGTTGGGTGTACCGTTTGGTAGTGCGCAACAAACCACAATAACTGGTGATGTGCAAATAGATTGGTTGTTAAATGAAGACGGTACGTTTAGAGCAAAAGTATTTAATAGGGAAAACACCATAAGAAATTTTGGCGAAGAAATTGGTTACACTCAAGGAATTGGTCTTTCATATAATGTAGAGTTTGATACTTTCAAAGAACTCATTCAAATTATTTTTTCTGGTAAAAACAGGAAAGATAAAAAGGTTAAAGCTACGGAGGAAATAAATGAAAAAACGGATGACGATTTCATGCCTGAATATATGTCTATGAAGAAGAAAAAGACGAAATCATAGACTAGAATCCTTTCAATTTTTACATTTTATTAAAATACTTATCAACGAAAACGTTTGAATTGTTTTCGCACTTCTTTTTTTATGATAATAGTCACTTTATTGTATAGATTGTTTAGTAATTTTACTGGAAATAAATTATAAAATGTTACACACCATTAAAAAAATTGGAGTAATGACATCTGGAGGAGACTCTCCAGGAATGAATGCTGCTGTTAGGTCAGTTGTAAGAACATGCGCTTTTCACAACATCGAATGTTTTGGAATTTACAGAGGTTATGAAGGAATGATTGATGGCGATTTTGTAAAAATGGACGCACGTAGTGTGAAAGGAATTATTGATAAAGGAGGAACTATATTAAAGTCCGCTCGTTCAAAAGAATTTAGAACAAAAGAAGGAAGGCAAAAAGCCTATAAAGAACTAACTAAGGCAGGAATCGATGCTTTTGTAGTTATTGGTGGTGATGGTAGTTTTACAGGAGCTATGATATTTAATCAGGAATTTAATTTTCCTGTAATGGGAATACCTGGTACTATTGATAATGATATTTTCGGCACAACCCATACATTAGGTTATGATACAGCTTTAAATACAGTTGTTGATGTAATTGATAAAATTAGAGATACAGCTAGTTCTCATAATAGGTTATTCTTTATTGAAGTTATGGGACGAGATGTTGGGCATATAGCTCTTAACGTAGGTGTAGGAGCAGGTGCAGAAGAGATTCTTATACCAGAGGAAGACTTAGGACTAGACAGATTGTTAGAATCATTGAGAAGAAGTAAGCAATCCGGAAAATCTTCTAGTATAGTTGTTGTTGCTGAAGGAGATAAAATAGGTAAAAATGTTTTTGAGCTAAAAGACTATGTAGATCAAAATCTATCTGAATACGAAGTTAGAGTATCTGTTTTGGGTCACATGCAACGTGGCGGATCACCATCTTGTTTTGATCGTGTATTAGCCAGTAGAATGGGAGTAAAGGCTGTAGAAAGTCTAATAGTTGGTAAAAGTAATTTCATGGTTGGATTAAAAAATGACATTATGGAGTTAACACCTTTTGATCAAGCTGTAAAAGGTCAATCTAAAATAAACATGGAACTCCTTAGAGTTTCAGATATAATGTCAATATAAACTTAGAACACAATAAATTAAATTATAAAAAAATGTCAAACTTAAAGTTAGGAATAAACGGATTTGGTAGAATTGGTAGAATTGTTTTTAGAGCAACAGTAAAAAGAGATGATGTAGATGTTGTTGCGATAAATGATTTATTAGATGTAGAGCATTTAGCATACCTTTTAAAATATGACTCAGTTCATGGTAGATTTGATGGAGATATTCAAGTTAAAGACGGAAACTTAGTTGTTGACGGAAAAACAATTAGAATAACAGCAGAAAAAGACCCTAAAAATTTAAAATGGGATGAAGCAGGAGCTGATGTTGTTGCAGAGTGTACAGGTATTTTTACAACTTTAGAAACGGCACAATATCATATTGATGGTGGTGCAAAAAAAGTAGTGATTTCAGCACCAAGTAAAGATGCACCAATGTTTGTAATGGGTGTAAATGATGATAAATTAACATCAAGTCACACTATAGTGTCTAATGCATCTTGTACTACAAACTGTTTAGCACCTATTGCCAAAGTCATTGAAGATAATTTTGGGATTAAAGAAGGATTAATGACAACAATTCATGCTGCAACTTCTACTCAATATACTGTAGATGCACCTTCACGAAAAAATTACAGATTAGGTCGTTCAGCAATTGTTAATATTATACCATCATCTACTGGTGCTGCAAAAGCAGTAGGGAAAGTTATTCCAGAATTAGATGGTAAATTAACAGGTATGGCTTTTAGAGTGCCAACAGCGGATGTTTCTGTTGTAGATTTAACAGTAAAAACAAATTCAGCAACTTCATTAAAGGAAATAAAAGATGCAATGAAAAAAGCAGCAAATGGATCTATGAATGGTGTTTTAGGTTATACAGATGAAGCTGTTGTATCTCAAGATTTTGTAAGTGAAGAAAGAACAAGTGTTTTTGATGCCGACGCCTCAATTGAACTTAATTCAAATTTCTTTAAATTAATTTCTTGGTACGATAATGAGTTTGGATATTCAAACAAAATGGTTGATTTAGCTCAAAAGGTTAACAACCTATAACAAATTAGTATTAATTCAAAAATTCCGTAGGTCGTTGAATTAAGTTCTCCTGCGGAATTTTTAAGTTTTGGCTTTATGATATTAATTACAGATGGTGGTTCCACAAAATGCGACTGGATTGTTATTGACAACACAGGTAAAAGATTAGCTGAAAAAATAAGAACTAAAGGGTTAAATCCAGCCATTCTAAGTGAGAAGAAAGTAACCAAAATCATTAATAAGAGTGAAGAATTAATGGCTCTTAAGGATGATGTAACGCATGTCTTCTTTTATGGTGCTGGTTGTGGAACTGAAAAGCCTAGACTCATGTTAACGCATGTTTTAAAGTTAATTTTCTTAAAGGCTCATGTTGAGGTAAAAGAAGATACTATGGCAGCAGTAAGGGCGACCATAAGTTCTAATGATGAAAAAGCAGTAGTTTGCATCATGGGAACTGGTTCAAACTGTAGTTATTTTGATGGTGTTAATCTTCATCAAAGAGTATTAAGTTTGGGATATACGTTAATGGATGATGCAAGTGGTAACTATTATGGTAAAGAATTAATTAGAGATTACTACTTTAATAAAATGCCTGAAACCATAAAACTTGCATTTGAACATAAATATGAATTAGAAGCCGATCACATTAAATACAATCTTTATAAACAGCCAAATCCTAATGCATATCTAGCGAATTTTGCGGAATTTATGTTTTTAAATAAAGATTCCGATTATATAAAGGATCTTATTAAAAAAGGGTTTAGAAAATTTAGTGAAAATATGATTCTTCAATTTAGGGAAGAATTAAACAGTGGTGTACCAGTTCATTTTGCAGGATCTATTGCATTTTTTGCTCAAGAAGAAATCCATGAAGTAGCAAAGGAATATGGATTCAAGGTTGGTAATTTTGTTCGTAGGCCAATTGACGGTCTTGTAGATTACCACGTTAGGAACTTTTAATCTTTGATAATATTTTTAATAATCTGTTGATAAAACTCAAAAATGCTATTGTAAAACTTATTAATTGGTTTTATCTTTGCAATAGATAAATGAATCGATATTATGTTTGAATTTGATCAATACTTAGGATTTTTAGCTTTTTTAACCATATTAACAATTGGATTTTGGTTGATGATATTCCTCTTAACGTTTGTTATACCTTATTGGGTATTTGGTTCAGCAATTGAGCGATTCAAGGAAATAAAAGAAGAGAAAAAGGCAAAAAGAGCTGGAACAGCTTAATATTAAATATACAGAATTAAAAAGGATGCAAAATGCATCCTTTTTTTATGGGTTTAATTTTGGTAAATTCGGCACAAAATTAAGTTATTCATGAAAAATATATTTCTACTCATTATTTTATTTACTTCAAGCATTAACGCTCAACAAATATTGCAAGAGAAACAACGTGCTCAAGTTGTGGATGAAATATTGAAGGACAGATTCAATAATTTATTACCAGAATTAATGGATAACGCTGGAATTGATATGTGGGTTTTAATTTCTAGAGAATATAATGAAGACCCTGTTTTAAAAACTATGTTGCCAGCAACATGGTTAAATGCAAGACGAAGAACAATTTTAGTATTCTATAGAAACAAAACACAAAATACCATTGAAAAATTAGCTGTTGCACGTTATAACTTTGGTGAAAATATTATTTCAGCTTGGGACAAAGAGAAAGAACCAAATCAGTGGAAACGCCTAGTAGATATTATAAGTGAACGTAA
This sequence comes from Winogradskyella vincentii, assembly GCF_020166345.1. GTDB lineage: Bacteria > Bacteroidota > Bacteroidia > Flavobacteriales > Flavobacteriaceae > Winogradskyella > Winogradskyella vincentii. The sequence continues at coordinate 217,076 of NZ_JAIUJS010000003.1, forward strand.
TCCTGAGGTAATTGGTTTAAATTACTCTAATAATTTTAACATATGTGATGGTATTGTTAAAACAGATTATGAAGAATTTATGGCAGTTCTACCAAATAAACTTCAATCTAAAGTAGTTTCAGCCGAAAAACTTGCTATTGGTTGGATAGAAACGAGGACTGAAAAGGAAATGGTTATCTACAATCAATTGGTTGACATAACACATGATATTATTGCAGAGGCCTTTTCTGAAAAAGTTATTACGCCAGGTATAACAACAACAACAGATGTAGAGTGGTGGATGAGAGATAAGGTGACATCTCTAGGGCTTGAGACTTGGTTTCATCCTACTGTTGACGTTCAAAGAACAGCTGAAGAGTTAGGGAACCATCTTTATGCTTTTTCAAATAGACCTGAAAATATGGTCATTGTACCTGGTGATTTGGTGCATTGTGATTTTGGGATTACCTATTTAAGACTTAATACAGATTGCCAAGAATTGGCATATGTTTTAAGGCCAAATGAAAAAGAGCCTCCAAAATATCTACAGAATGCATTGAAAGACGGGAATCGTGTGCAAGATATATTTACTTCGAATTTCAAAACTGGTAAAACAGGCAATGAAGTTTTAAAAGAATCACTTGACCAAGGTAAAGCCGAAGGTTTAAGACCTGCTATATATACTCATCCTTTAGGTACATATGGTCATAGTTCTGGCACAACATTAGGCATGTGGGATTCACAAGGCGGTGTACCAGTTAATGGAGACTATCCTTTACACGAAAATACCGTCTACGCCATTGAACTAAATACAACTGTGACTATACCAGAATGGAAGCGAGATATAAGAATTATGCTCGAAGAAGCAGGTTTCTGGAGCAAAGATGGCTTTAGGTATGTAAATGGTAGGCAAACAAAATTGCTTACTATTCCTAGAGTAAAAGATCATCAAGGTAACTAAACCTGCAACACACCTAAATTAAATGGCTTTTCAATAGGAGCGTGGTTTGCTGCTTCAATACCCATGCTAATCCATGTTCTCGTATCTAATGGATCTATAATAGCATCTGTCCATAGTCTGGCAGCAGCATAATAAGGAGAGACTTGATTGTCGTAACGAGATTTTATCTTGTTAAATAATTCTTCTTCTTTCTCTTTGGTGATTTTTTCACCTCTCTTTTTTAGAGAAGCAGTTTCAATTTGAAGTAATACCTTAGCCGCAGACTTACCACTCATTACGGCAAGTTCAGCGCTGGGCCAAGCAAAAATTAATCTTGGGTCATAGGCTTTTCCACACATAGCGTAATTACCTGCACCATAACTATTACCAATTACAACTGTAAATTTTGGCACTACAGAATTGCTAACCGCATTAACCATTTTGGCACCGTCTTTTATAATGCCTCCATGCTCAGATTTGCTACCAACCATAAATCCTGTGACATCTTGTAGGAATACTAACGGGATTTTCTTTTGGTTACAATTAGCTATAAATCTTGTGGCTTTATCTGCTGAGTCATTGTAAATAACACCACCAAATTGCATTTCGCTCGGCTTGGTTTTAGCACCTTTTGTTTTGACTATTTGCCTTTGATTGGCCACAATACCAACAGCCCAACCGTCTATCCGTGCATAACCAGTTATTATAGTTTGTCCATAACCAGCTTTGTATTCTTCAAATTCAGAGTTATCTACTAATCGCTTGATTATTTCATTCATATCATATTGATCAGCTCTGCTCTTTGGTATTATACCATAAATATCTTCCGGATTTTCAGTTGGTTTCACCGACTTAATTCTATTGTATCCAGCCTTGTCGTAATCACCGATTTTGTCAACTATATTTTTAATAGTATCTAACGCATCCTTATCATCTTTAGCCTTATAATCTGTAACCCCAGAAATTTCACAATGTGTCGTTGCACCACCAAGTGTTTCGTTATCTATTGTTTCTCCTATAGCTGCCTTAACTAAATAACTTCCAGCCAAGAAAATGCTTCCTGTTTTATCTACTATAAGAGCTTCATCACTCATGATAGGCAAATAAGCGCCTCCAGCAACACAACTACCCATAACTGCAGCAATTTGGGTAATTCCCATACTGCTCATTACAGCATTGTTTCTAAATATTCTACCAAAATGTTCTTTATCAGGAAATATCTCATCTTGCATTGGAAGAAATACACCAGCACTGTCAACCAGATATATTATAGGTAACCTGTTTTCAATTGCAATTTCTTGAGCTCTCAAATTCTTTTTACCTGTAATCGGAAACCAAGCTCCGGCTTTTACAGTGGCATCATTGGCAACGACTATACACTGTTTTCCTTTTACATATCCGATCTTCACTACAACACCACCAGATGGACAACCACCATATTCAGGATACATGTCTTCACCAGCAAATGCACCAATTTCGATTGATTTTGATTTTGGATCTAGTAGATAATCAATCCTTTCTCTAGCTGTCATTTTACCCTTGCTATGATGTTTAGCAATGCTTTTATCTCCTCCTCCTAATTTTACTTTGGTAAATTTTCTATTAAGGGTAGAGAGAAGAAGTTTATTGTGATCTTCGTTTTTATTGAACTTGATATCCATTAATGTGTTTTTCTATTGTACGAATTTACGAAACATAAGTATTATAATTTAACACCAATTTCAAAATGAAATGTTAAATATTAGTTACATGGAAATATATTCCTAGGAATATAAAATAAATTTGCATACATTTGTTCAGCTAAAACAAATAAAAATGAAAAGAGATCGAATTATTTATTATGTAGCAACAGCATTATTAACACTAATGATGTTGTTTTCAATAAGCATGTATTTTTTTAAACACGATGATATTGTAGCAGCCTTTACAAGTTTTGGATATCCAACGTATCTAATTTATCCTTATGGCGTTATAAAACTAGTAGGAATCGTTGTTTTATGGTTACCAGGATTAAATAGTCTTAAGGAATGGGCTTATTCAGGTTTCTTTTTTGCGTTTATCCTTGCCTTTTTTGCTCATTATATGATAAATGATGGTGAACATATGGGAGCTTTAATGGCGTTAATACTATTAATGGTATCCTACATATTTTATAGAAGAATTAAATAAAAAATAGATCATGAAAAAAATAATTGCATTAGCTGGTAGTAACAGTAGCACGTCAATAAATAAACAACTCGCAACATATGCTTCAAGTTTAGTTGATAATGTAGAAGTAAAGGTTCTAGATTTGAACGACTTTGAAATGCCAATTTATAGTTCAGATAGAGAAAATGAATCTGGTCACCCAAATGAGGCAATTGCTTTTGTGGATGAAATTAGAGGTGCAGATGGTATCATAATTTCACTTGCGGAATATAATGGAGCATACTCAGGAGCTTTTAAAAACATTTTCGACTGGGCGAGTCGTGTGGAACAAAAAACATTTTTAGGTAAGCCAATGTTGTTAATGGCGTCATCACCTGGCGGAAGGGGTGGAGCATCAGTCTTAGAGATGGCTTCAGACCGTTTTCCAAGACATGATGCCAATGTTGTAGGGAAATTTTCACTACCTTCTTTCTATGATAATTTTAAGGAAGGTAAAATTATAAATGAAGATTTCAACAATGATTTGCTAGAAGAGGTGAATCAATTTCAAGAAAGTCTATAGTCATGAATATTCAACAATATGATGATAATAAAAAAGGCGAATTCTTTCTAGAATCAGAAGGTAAGAAGCTTGCGTCAATGACATATAGCTATGCTGGACCCGATAAGATTATTATAGATCATACAGAAGTTGATGACACATTAAAAGGTCAAGGCGTAGGATATAAGCTTGTGGAGGCCTCTGTGAAATTTGCACGAAATAAGAATATTAAAATTATGCCACTTTGCCCTTTTGCAAATGCAGTATTTAATAAGAAAAGCGATTATAATGATATAAGATTTTAACATGGGAGATTTAGCCAAGGATATCAATTCAACGTTTCCAAATAATAGAGTAAAGGCTCTATTGAACATAATTTATACAGCCAACTGGATTACTAGTTGTCAAAATGAATTTTTTAAGGAGTTTGGTATTTCACCTCAACAGTATAATATTCTTAGGATATTAAGAGGAGCTGGCGAACCGCTAAAAGTTCAGACTATTAAAGACAGGATGTTAGAGCGTTCACCAAATGCAACTCGCTTAATGGATAAATTGTGTGCTAAAAATTACATTGAAAGATTACCGTCAGAGCATGACAGGCGTGTGGTTAAGATCGTTATAACGAAAGAAGGAAAAGAATTATTAGAGTCTATTCCCAAAAACCTAAACAAAGATTTGCTTAAAAATATAAATGAAGATGAAGCTAAACAATTAAGTGATCTATTAGATAAAATGCGCTAATGCATTTTTTTAACTAATTATTTTCCATGGAAAATAACTTAAAAGAAGAAAAACAAATGAAAAATAACAGTATTAAAAGAGTAGGACGAAGTGATTTTGTTAATATGGGTCCAATTCGTCTACGTCAACCTTTACCGACACAGCAAATTGAAATGATTGATCCATTTATTCTTTTGCATCATTATGGTCCTTATGAAATAAACGAAAGAAGCAATCCTTTTGACCTAGGACCACATCCACATCGTGGATTTGAACCAGTTACTTTTTTGGTGCAAGGCGAGCAATTACATCGTGACTCATTAGGTAATGAAAGTATCGTAAAAGCAGGCGATGTACAATGGACTACTTCTGGAAGGGGTATAATACATGCTGAAGGCCCATCAAAAGAGTTCGTAAAACGTGGCGGAACGATTGAAGGTATACAACTTTGGCTCAATTTACCCGCTGAAAAGAAGATGATGCAACCAAATTACCAGCATATTAGAGACAATGATTTTGAGGTTTTAACATCTCAAGATCAAAAAGTCGTAACAAAAGTAATTGCAGGTAAGTTAAATGATACTCAGGGAAAAATAAGATCTCAGACGCCAGTAAATTCTTTTATGATTCATGCAAAAAAAGGAGGTGAAGAATCATTTAATTATTCTAATACTCATGAAGGCTTCATTTATTTGTTAAAGGGAAAAGCTGTTATAAATAATGAAGTGACCTTAGAACTGAATAAAAATCAATTAATAAGGTTCAATCAAGATGGTGATGGGTTTGCAATTAAGGCTGTAGAAGATAGCTTATTGTTATTTCTATCCGGAGAACCAATTAATGAAGAAGTTGCTACGTATGGGCCGTATGTTATGAATACACAAACAGAACTGTTAGAAGCCATGAGAGATTATCAAATGGGCAAAATGGGTTTTCTGACAGTAAGCTAGATATTAATGATAAAATAAAATATTATGAAAACTATAATTCACAAATCAAATACTCGAGGATACGCAGATCATGGTTGGTTAAAATCGTATCATACATTCAGTTTTGCAGGTTATCAAAATCCTGAGCGGATGAACTTTGGTATGTTACGCGTTTTAAACGATGATGTTGTTCAGCCTAAAATGGGATTTGGTACGCATCCGCATCAAAATATGGAAATCATTTCAATTCCATTAAAAGGTGCTTTATCACATAAGGACAGTATGGGTAATAAGCGTGCTATTGAAGTAGGTGAAGTTCAGGTAATGAGTGCAGGAACTGGGTTAACGCATTCTGAGTTTAACGACAGTAAAACTGACGAAGTTAATTTTCTTCAGCTCTGGATTATTCCAGAAGAAATGAGTGTAGAACCTAATTATGAACAACGTCAATTTTCCGATGAAGGTAAGTTGAATAAGCTTCAAACTGTAGTCGCGCCAAAGGATAAGCTCGAAGATGAGACACTACCTATTAGTCAGCAAGCTTATATTTACAGAACAACCCTAGAATCTAATCATTCTATTGAAGTAAAATTGAAGTCTGAAGATAATGGTATCTATATTTTTGTTGCAGATGGAGAAATTAATGTTGGTGGAATAGCTTTGTCTAAAAGAGATGCGATAGGTATAAGTGAAATTAATGCCGTTGATATAGTTTCCGTTGAAAATTCAGAACTTGTAATTATCGAAGTACCAATGCACTAGATAAAAGACATGATTGATAGCAAAAAAAGCATCCTGCCAATAGGATGCTATTTTTAGTTTATTTCACGATATTTGTTTAAAACTAACTAACTAATTCAAACTTTAAGACTATGGCGATGAATAAAAATACAGTATTGGCATGGGCAACAGTGCTTATGATTATAATGGGAGTAGTACTAATTTTAATGGGTGCATATCGATATGATGATGTAGCAGGATGGGGTTTTGCAACTGTTGGTATAGGATTTTTTGCAATTGCATGGGTTTTTAATGCATTAAAAGGACGAGTTTAAAATGAGTGACGACAAAAAAGTGATCTTTTCAATGTCTGGTGTAACCAAGACATTTCAATCTGCCAACACACCAGTACTTAAGAATATATATTTAAGCTTCTTTTATGGAGCTAAAATTGGTATTCTTGGTTTAAATGGATCGGGTAAATCAACATTACTTAAAATTATAGCCGGAGTTGATAAGAATTATCAAGGCGATGTTGTTTTTTCACCTGGCTATTCGGTTGGGTATCTAGAACAAGAACCGCAATTAGATGATGATAAAACAGTAATTGAGGTCGTAAAGGAAGGTGTTGCAGAGACTGTTGCAATTTTAGATGAATATAACAGTATCAATGATCAATTTGGTTTAGAAGAAGTCTATAGTGATCCAGATAAGATGGAGAAACTAATGAATCGTCAAGCAGAATTGCAAGATCAAATTGATGCGTCAAATGCTTGGGAACTAGACACCAAGTTAGAGATTGCAATGGATGCTCTACGTACACCTGAAAGCGACAAAAAAATTGGTGTATTATCAGGAGGGGAAAGACGACGTGTGGCGTTATGCAGATTATTATTAAAAGAACCAGATGTACTTTTACTAGATGAGCCTACAAACCACTTAGATGCAGAATCGGTTCATTGGTTGGAGCATCATTTAGCACAATACAAAGGAACAGTAATAGCAGTAACGCACGATAGATACTTTTTAGATAATGTTGCTGGTTGGATATTAGAACTAGATAGAGGTGAAGGTATCCCGTGGAAAGGGAACTATTCATCTTGGTTAGATCAAAAATCAAAGCGTTTGGCGCAAGAAAGTAAATCCGCATCTAAACGTCAAAAGACACTTGAACGCGAGCTTGATTGGGTGAGACAAGGAGCAAAGGGTCGTCAGACGAAACAAAAAGCGCGTTTGAAGAATTATGACAAGTTAATGAGTCAGGACCAAAAACAGCTTGACGAAAAACTAGAGATTTACATTCCAAATGGACCAAGACTTGGTACAAATGTTATTGAGGCCAATGGTGTTGCAAAGGCATATGGTGATAAATTATTATATGATGATCTAAATTTTAATTTACCTCAAGCAGGAATTGTTGGTATAATTGGACCAAATGGTGCAGGTAAAACCACAATATTCAGAATGATAATGGGTGAAGAAACTCCAGATAAAGGAGAGTTTAAGGTAGGTGATACAGCTAAGATTGCATATGTAGACCAAAGTCACTCAAACATAGATCCAGAAAAAACAATTTGGCAAAACTTTAGCGATGAACAAGAATTAATTATGATGGGAAATCGTCAGGTTAATTCGCGTGCATACTTAAGTCGTTTTAATTTCTCAGGTAGTGAACAAAATAAAAAAGTCAAATTACTATCTGGTGGAGAAAGAAACCGTTTGCATTTAGCAATGACACTCAAAGAGGAAGGTAACGTATTACTTTTAGATGAGCCTACTAACGATCTTGATGTCAATACGTTAAGGGCATTAGAAGAAGGTTTAGAAAACTTTGCAGGTTGTGCTGTTGTAATAAGCCACGATAGATGGTTTTTAGATCGTATTTGTACACATATATTAGCATTCGAAGGTGACTCTCAAGTATATTTCTTCGAAGGTGGATTTAGCGAATATGAAGAAAACAAGAAGAAGCGTTTAGGAGGTGACTTAATGCCTAAACGAATTAAGTATAAGAAACTGGTGAGATAAAAATTAGAATAAAATTGAAATAAAAAAAAGCTCGTTTTTACGAGCTTTTATATTTTAATGATCACTGTAAAGATGTCCTCCTGTAAAGTCTTTATAACTTTCATCAACATCCTTAAATGCATTTGTTTCCATCAGTTTTTTATTCTCAGCTTTTAGCCTATACATTTTTACAATAGCTATAATTATAAATACTAAAAAAATGGTTGCTACGGCTATTAAAATCATAGTAAGTTGAGTGGTGGTCACTATCAAAGCCTTTGTAAGCAGGTTGGTAATCATGATTAATTAACGTTTAGATTTGGATTAAAACTAGGGCTAAGATAGAAAAAAAAGTAGTTCAAATAGCACTAACATGTGTGAAATTCCATTTTTTAATTAACAATTTATCCGATTAACTGTTAATAAAACTCGGCAAAACGCACTAAAAATGGGCGAAATACACCTTTTTTCTACTTATCAACAATTCAAATTTTAACATATTAATTTTTATACCAATTAAGCAATTTCACCTCAATTTCATCATTTTTCGCTTCAATCAAAGATTTAAATTTTGCAATATCACTTAGTCCATTTGTCCCTCTATAATGATAAGGATACACTGTTTTTGGTTTAAACTCCAATACTGCACTTGCAGCACTCTCAACTGTCATTGTATAGGGTAAGTTCATACAAACAAATGCCTTATCTATGTTCTTTAGATTTCTCATTTCTGGGATGTCTTCTGTATCTCCAGAAATATAGATACGTTGATCTTCAATGGATAAGATGTAGCCGTTACCGCGTCCTTTTTCATGAAATTTTAAGGCTTCTTCTCTCAGGTTATACATGGGTATTGCCTCAACTAAAATATTATCACCACTGTAACTTTGGCCATTGTTAAGAGTCATAATGGTTTTAGATATTGTTGTTGGAATTTTATCGGTAACAGCTTTAGGTCCAATAATTATGGAATTGGTTAAATCTAAGCTTTCTAATGTAGAATTGCTCAAGTGGTCACCATGTATATCCGTTATTAGAACATGTGTTGGCTTTTTTTGTCCATTAAAGGCTTTTTTGCCACCAGTTGGATCTACATAAATAGTCAAGTCCCTTGTTTCTATTACTAAAGTACCGTGTTTAATGGGATTTATTAATATAGGATCAGTATTTATGTTTTCAGCAATAGCCTTATTTTCATTTGTGTTTGATTTATCATTTTTACAACCTAGGGTAAAGACTAAAATGACTAATAAGAGTATGGGTTTGATTGGTTTCATTGAATTTGTTTTTTATAAAGATATTAAACTGTAAGTGAGTAATTATTATTTGTAACATTTTAACAACAATTACTACTTATTATTTACAGCATAAAATTTTTATTCTCTTATAAAATTACCGAAATTGCTTATCAATAAAATGTTCAACTAAATAACACTACATAATATGTCTGATGATTTTGATTTATTAGAAACAAATTCCAACGAAAAAACAGAAAAGGTCGATGTAAATTGGGGCAAAGCTATAGACCAAATGAAGTCTAAATTAGCACAGGAAGATGATCCAGAAAGTCGTCAAAAAATATTAAATGCCACCTTAGATTCAGTTGTAGACATGGCTGAGAAGGATAGGTCTACATTACTAGATGCCATTAAAGACCTTACTGATTATCAAGATGAAGTAGGTATTATGTTCGAAGGCTTTTCTGCATTAAATGCGGCAGAACAAAAGGTTATTGATGACGCAATTAAACGTCTTGAGCGTGCTAAAGTTGAGTTAGAAGATGCACAAAGCAAGCCAGATACTTGGTGGAATAATCTTTGGGGTAGAAAAAGTAAAATTAAAAAAGCTGAGGAAGAGCTTAAAAACGCTAAAAAAGTACGCGATGCAGCAGATAATAAAGCAAAAGCTATGTTTCAGCAACGTATTGAAACGGCAGATGTTCAAACATTACTTAATGAACTTTCTTTTAAGAGTACGGCTGCGATAAAGCGCCTAAAGGATAGAGAACTTGAGATTAAGGAGGTTGAAGAAAGCCTAAAGACTGCAATTGTTGAAGCTAGTAATAATCATACAAAAGCCTTAGAGAAAAAGAAAGAAGTAGAGGCGCGCTTAGAAGAGCAATATGCTCTATTAAAGCAAGCAAGACAGGCACTTGAAGAAGTTGCTGATAAGCAATCAACAGAATATTCTGAAGCATTAGAAAAAGTTACACAACTAGAACAAAAGGTTGAGGAATTAGAAGGTTTAAAAAATGCTTACACTACGTTAGCGGCATCTAAGGATAGTTTTGTACATAAACATAACTTAACTATAAAGGTGCTAACATCATTAAGAAGTAATCTTCAAACGCATAGGGCAAAATTAAAAAGTGATACTGACGAAAGATTAAAGTACTACGATGGTTATGTTGTTGCATTAAAGGCACGTACAGATCAAGAATTTGCTGCTATTTTGGAGCACCTTGGAGTTAAGACAGACGAACATATCGGAGAAACACTTGCTGCAATGCATTCTGCCAGTGCTAGAGCTCGTCAAGAAATGATGGATAATATTCCTGTTCATGAAAAAGTGATGCAAGGTGTTTATGGAAGTTATGCTGAAGCTTTACAAGATATTAGAGCTAAGGATGAAGAGATCCAGAAAAACTTTGCTGACCGTTATGGTATAGATATGAAAGAGATTTTTGAGGAATACTACAAAGCAGATCCAAATGCACCTGCTGACGGAGCTGAGCCTGAAGGTGATAAAAAACCAGAAGCAAATGAGGACGACTTATTAGGGTAAAAGCTAAGTTGAGTAATTGTTTTAGCCATTTCTAAAACCTTCAACATCAATAGTATACTTAATTATGATCGTAACCCCATTAGATTCCGCTGTATTAGATTCTAAAGAGCAGTATGTTTTTTATCATAAAATGATAGACTTCTCTCTTAAGGAGCTCATTGTTGCTGTGCAAAGAAAGCAGATAATCAATGAGCAGGAAATACTATTGTTTAAACAATATTGCGACTTGCTCTTGTATTCTATTGAAGCAATGCGTGTAAAGTACATGTATGACGATGAGGATAACATGAAGGTGGATTTGACGGATTCTAGCTTTCCAAACTATTTAGAATTTAGGTATTTATTCAACGATTTAGAACTTAGAGAAGAGTTTTTAGGCAGATTGACCAATGTAGAGAAATTAAAAGATGAGTTTTTAGACACTTTGATGCGTAAAAAAGAACCAATTTCCAAAAGAAAACTTTTCCAAGCGGCATCAATTGTATATTATTCATCGGCTAAAAAAGAATATATCTTTAATCGATTTGTTCAAGGTAAGATTTTAGATACACCAAAGGATTCTTCTGCAGAGCATCTCGTTAGCTGGAGTTTTTATGATGTTACGCATAATAGACCATTTGTATGTTACATGTACTTCAATTATGATGGTAGAAATGTTCAAGATTATAAAAATGAAATTTATACTGTCTTAAAAAATACGTCAGATAGGGAAATGGCCTTAGACACTATGGCATATGCCATTGATAAACGTTTACCAAAGGTAATGCCTAAGATTGTTAAACGCATAGACTTAGGGCCAATACATAATGTATTTGCTAAAGACGAGAATGATCTCACACATGCAATTTTAGGTGGGATTTCTAAAAAGACCATACCGCTAGAATCATACGCTATTTCATTTAAAATTGATGAAATAAGGTCCAAAAGTGAATTTAAAGAAGGTGGATTTTTTAGTAAACAGACCTTTCAGAGGTGGGATAATATATTCAGACAACGCTTTGTTTTTGCGCCACATAGAATTATTCAATTATTGCATAATAAAACTCCTGAAATTATGAATAAACTCGCGCAAGCACCAATTCAAGTTTCGGATTTAACCATAAATAATTAGTTAACCCATATATGGAACATAACTCAACCTTTCCTATAAAACAAAATGAACTCGATATGCTTCGTGATGAAGCAACTTCCTATTTAAAGTCAGTACAGTGGGAGCAGAGTCAACGTGCTAAGAATAAGGATAACAGTGGTAAGGACGAATCAATTTTGTTGTATTTATCAAGAGCAAACAATGGTAGTAATGTCGCCGTTACATCTGTGTCAAAAACTATATTGGGATTAAAGAAAAGATTGTTACCGGAATCTGTTGCAATTCCATTGTTTTTAAACCAAACCTTGTATGGGGTACAAGAGGGATTAACCCTAGGTATTTGGATAAAAGACAGCTACTATGATGCATCAGGGTTATCAAGTTTAAGTGAGAATAAAACTGCTCTAGATCGCTCTGGTAAAAGAGAATATGAAAGCAAAATGCATACTGCAACGGCGTTTATGTTATTCGCATCAGCATACAAGATTTTACATGATTTAAAACCTCATGCATCTGATGATTTATCAGTAATGAAGCAAAAGTTTGCTGGTATTCCTGAGGTATCATTGCTCTCTCCATTAAAAGGAATTTCTTGTCAGTTATTTTATTATGACAAATATTTAGGCCATCCTGAAATTATTAAATCAGATAAGGATGTCATTGATTTTACTGTAGTTTATTTTGAAGCATTGATAGATGAAATTCAATTACGTCGCAGTACTTTAGAATATACAGAAACCATTGTTGATAGAGCATATAAGTTGGAGAATTCTGATTTTGCTATTGATGGATGGAACAATGTATTCCAAGGAACTGCCAAGAGTGTTGAGTTTAATAAAATTCAATTTGAACAAATTGTTGGTAACAGAGATGCAAAACACTTTGCTAGAAGATTAACTGAGCGAATGTTGAGTTATGATTTTGAGGCTCAGAAAAATCCATTTCAGGAATTAGGTGGTTTTATGCCAGTATTTATGGGTTATGGAATACCAGGAACTGGTAAAAGTATGCTCATTGCTGCCATTGCAACACGGTTAAAAGAACATTGTGACAATTTGGACATTCCATTTTTGTTTCATCCTATGCCTGATACGCTAATTAGCACATTTCAAGGTGGTTCTGCGGAAAAAATGGTAGAATGGATGAAACCATTACAAGATCCGACAAGACTAATTTTTGCTCCAATTGATGATGCCGAAAATAATTTACAAGAAAGAACTGCACAAGGTGTGTCTGCTGGTGTAAAAGAGGTAATAGGTGTATTTCTGCGATATACAGAAGGTGCTTACGCAGTTAATTATGGTAATAGTTCTATAGGTTTATTTACAAATCTTCCAGAGATGTTAGATAAAGCTGTGATTTCTAGAGTTCAGGGCCGATTTAAAATTGATGGAGCACGTACAGAGCACGATTTTTTAGATCAAGATTATCTATGGTGGAGAAAACTAAAGGAAACGATGCCTGAATTTGTAAATATGGATGATCCAGAGGTTTATAAATACTTAGCAGACCAAGGGTTAGCAAAGAGTATGGGTGAAATATTAAAAGCAGTAGAAAAACCTACAGAAGAGCGAGTACTAGAAACATTTGAGAGAGTTGAGAATCTGCATGAAGAAGATGATCATATGTTTTATGCCACTCTTTATAAAGAAATCCAAAAGATATTTCCATTCTTCTCTTCGAGAGATGTCCGTAATATTCAATCTGCAATATCCTTGCGTTTAACTGATTTTGATCTTGAAAAAGATTGGTTTGAAAATCCAGATAAATATTTCAAGCAAGATTACGAAACCAAATTCAATATGCTTCAGGAATTAATGAAAGCAAATATGAAAGGATTGAACTTCTCAGATATTAGACGCCAAGAGGTAATAAGATATCTAGATAATGTTGCAACTATTGCAGATACTGACTTTAAGCGAAAAGTTGATGCTCGCGTCAATCAAATGAATATTGAATCTGAAGCAAGAGAAAAATTCGGAAAGTTATAAGGTTTGTATGGATAATCTGAGAAATATAGAACATATCAATTTATCTGATGCATGGGCAAAATTAGATAGAATAGATTATGATTTTCAGTTTAAAAATGGTGAATGGAAACGTCTTTCTAGAGAAACTTATAATAGAGGTGACGGTACTGCTATTTTACTTTACAATCCTGTTAGAGGTACAGTAATATTAACAAGACAATTTAGAATGCCTATTTATGAAAATCATAAGGAGGAAGGTATGTCTATTGAGGCTTGTGCAGGAGCTATTGATAAATCGAAATCGCCAGAAGAGACTATAATCAGTGAGGTTGAGGAAGAAGTTGGATACAAAATTCCTTTTGCAAAACAAGTTTTAACAGCCTATTCATCACCTGGAGCTTTGACTGAAAAAATGTTTCTGTTTGTTGCTGAGTACCATGATGACATGAAGATAAGTGAAGGAGGAGGATTGGAAACTGAAAATGAGGAAATAGAGGTATTAGAATTACCATTCTCGGAAGTTGTAAAAATGGTAAAAAATGAAGAAATCATTGATGCAAAAACAATTATGTTAATTCAATATGCTCAAATAAACAACCTGCTAGATTGAGATGAAGAAACTAAAAGAGGCAAATCTATATAGGAGTGAACTTATACCAGTAAGTGGTAAGTTAGTTGAGCGGTACAATAAATGTTTAAAAACACTTGGGTTTACAGAGACTAAGTTAAAATCCTTCTCAATTGATGGTGTTGGTTGGAGTCCAGAAGTGGCAGAGGAGAAAAAAGACATTCAATATTTAAATCATGGTGATGCAAATCCTCATGGTATAATTATATCACCGTTACAAAAGGGAAAACCTGTTTACTTGCCATTCCATTCTTTTGATAGAGAAATGATGCAACACGTTTTTAGAACTCATGGAGATAAAATAAATGACATTACAAGAGATTCTGCCATCTGCATTGATTTTGACCAGGATATTGACGTGTTTTATGAACCCTTGGATGTTTTAAAATATGACGATGTTAGCATTACATTTCGATTAATAGATAATCTAGAAGTTAAACAAAAGGAACAATTAGCATTAGTAGATAAGTTTAAACATGGTAATAATTTCATAGATGAAGAAATACACCAGGAGCTTTTAGATTCTGCAAAAGCCTATGGTGATTTAAGAGAAAGGGATTTATTATTACATCCTCTACATTTTTCAACCGGATCCTTTTTCACAAGAGCTTTTGATGGCGTTTATCTTTTACGGGATTTTATAAAACCGATAGTTGTTTTTGAAAGTAAAGAAATCTACAAAGAAGCGATTAAAGATACTTTGCATGATGTTTTAATTTACCATATATCGCAACCGCAACTAATAGATAAACTTAAGGATCATATAATTATCGATTGTAACCTTGATGAAATGGTCAAAACATCTAATTACGATCGTATTAAGAAGTTTGAGTTTTATCAATTATTAGACAAAACGGAGCATCCAATAAAGGATATACTAAACGATAAAGTACTATTTAAGAGTTATTTAAATAAGATTGATATTAAAGATCGTAAAAAGGTAATGAGTGTTGAGCTCTACCTAGAGAAGCTAGAAAGAAGTAATGCATTTAAAATTGAAGATGTTGTAGACCAATCCTTATATTTTGCATTGCATCAGCCACATTCTTCCTTGTCAGCCGAACATAGAGATTTAATTCACAAGTTATTGATTAACATCGCTCCAAAAGATATCTTGTTTTTATACTGGTATGATAAGGAGCAATTTTATAAGAGTTATGAAACTTGGGATGACTCATTTAGAGACTGGGTAATAGAGCAGATTAGTAACAATATTTAAGATTTTTAGACTAATTTTATAAGAACCACAAAACAAATGCAATGGGACTAGAACTTGTAATTTTTATAGCGGCTATATTATTTGGTATTTTCATTTATTGGAGAGAGTCCAACGGTAATGGAGCATATAGATTTTTAAATAAGATTGTCAATAGTAAAGAATTACAGATGAGTCCGGATAACCCAAAAGGATTTGTCTTTAAGCAATCATTTTTGCCACGTTTAATTTTTGTTGTCAGTTTGGTTCTTGTAGCAGCACTTGTCGTTGAATTCTTAACACCACTTGCTGTATTTAGTAGTTATAATGGAATTTCAGCTTTTTCTTCATTTGCTGTTGGTACATTGTTGGGTACATATGTAGCAAGCTTTGTAATTAAAACTTCTGAAATCGTAGAAGAGAAAAGTGATTCATTAGGTGATATGGTGGAAGAGGCAGTAGAAAAAGGAAAAGATTTTGTAGAAGATCTAAAAAGTGATACCACTGAAAAGATTGAAGAATCAAAACCAGAGCCTGAGACTAACGATTCAACAGAACAAAAATCAGCTAGAGAACGTCTGAAGGATAAGGGCTTGATGTAGTTATAGTATTTAAAACAAAACGCTAAAAACATATAGTTTCATGATTAAATCATATTGGAGAAAAGGCCCTAAGCAGAAGCGGATTACAATTTTTCTGATGCTTCTATTGCTTATTTTATTGTTCTTTTTTAGGGATGATTATCAGCCTTTATTGCTATTCTTCAGAAGATATTTGTTTATAATTATTGTTTGTCTTTTAGTATTAATCTTAGGTTTAAGAAAATTCAGGAAAACAGTCAGTACTGGCGGTCGATTAGGAATATTGGGTGTTTTAATTATATTTTTTGGAATACTCTATTTCTTAGGTTGGAACCAAGGTTTATATGATTACATGAAAACGTATAATGTATTCAACCACCTTAATAAAGTAGAAATTAATGAGCTTCCATTAACTCAGAACGAACGTATACAACCCTTACGTAATATATTTTCAATGGCGAACGAAAGTGTTGGTGAAACTAAGGATGTTTCATTGCCGCATTTAGTAAGAATTGGTACTGAGAATAAATGGACAATGGCAATTCAGCCTAGTGAAAAGTATATAATGCAACGTATTAGTGATAATACAGAAGAAGTATTTTCGGTTAGTAGTACAACACCATTCCCAAGATTTTCAAATGAAAACCGTATTCCGGTAACTTTTTCAATTGGAGAATCTTTAAAATTTAGTAGAAATACATATAATGCGGTTGTACAGCGATTTAATCCATGGATGCTTTTTAACTATGAGCCTAGTGATACCTTTTACTTGAAAAATGACAATGGTGATTGGGTACAAGTAGTTAGTTTAATAAAGTGGAAGGGGTTCTTCTTCCCTTATCCAACTTTTGGTGGTGTAATGATTATTGAAAATGGTGAGCATGATATTAAAGATTATTTCGAACGTATTTTGATAGGTAAGGGCACATTTGTTAGTCCTGATGACATTAAGGACTATAAATTTTTGAATAAGCAAAATACTTTGGCTGAGAGTGTTTCTCAATTACAAGCAGAGTCTCTCAAGTTTCTGGGAGGTTTTAGTGATCCATTACCTTGGAATATGGAAACTGCTGTAAAAATTCCACTAATGCCAAAAGATCAAAATCAACAGCCTTATGTTACTGATTTTGACTTTGCTGGTTCTAATACTGATGCCTATAGTGGTCTATATCATTGGTTCGGACTAGAGCCAGTAGGCGATGAGCGTACAAGTTTGAGTTATAGTGTTTTTGTCCCAGCAGATGGTACTGACAAACTATATTACTATGACCATGCGAGTAAAAAACAGGGTTATGCTGGTGTTTCTGCAATGCCATTGAAGGTAAAGGAATCTCGTAAGGAGTACGACTGGAATGCGAGTACACCAGTTGAGTTTAGACCATATGTTAAAGAAATTGCGGGAAGAAAACGAATGTTTTTCTTAGGCACAATATCATCTATTAGTGAAAAGAACGCACAACAATTTGATGGTTCTGCTACTCCAGATTTAGTTCTGATTGATAGCGAATACAGAGATGTTATTTGGATTGACGTTAAACATCCGAGCACATGGGATGAAACAGTTTATAATCAATTGAATGAAGCTTGGAGATCAAGTGAAGGCATTGGCTACTACTTTAATGAAAAGCCAAGAGATGAGGATTTAATGGAGCAAGCACTAGATTCTTTAAGAGTTATACCAAAAGTTGAAGATAAATCAGCAGAAATTGAGAAATTACAACGTAAAATAGATTCTTTAAAAGCAATTGGTAATTAATTAAATGTCAAGAGCATCTTTATATCTGACCTCTTATAGGGACTATTTTCCTCTAGACTTAATTCTTTAAAACCATATTTTCTATACAAATAAATGGCATTTTTCAACTTTGTGCTAGAATAGAGCAGAAGGGCTTCAATGCCATTTTCCTTTGAAAAATCAATACAATACTTTAAGATTTTTTGACCAATTTTTTTGCCCCTTTCCTCTGGTGAAACAGCCATTTTTGTTAGTTCTAGAACACCTTTTGTTTCAGTCGGCATAAGTGCAACGGTACCCACAATTTTGTTATCAATTTTTGCAAAAAATATGTGTCCACCCTTATTAATAATATATTTTTCAGGTTTACTTAGAACTTCTTCATCGAAAGGCTCAACATAAAAATA
Source organism: Winogradskyella vincentii (assembly GCF_020166345.1). GTDB lineage: Bacteria > Bacteroidota > Bacteroidia > Flavobacteriales > Flavobacteriaceae > Winogradskyella > Winogradskyella vincentii. The sequence goes on from NZ_JAIUJS010000003.1 coordinate 235,453, forward strand.
GGTTTTAAGCCACTCGATATTTAAATCGTAAAAATTTTGAGAATGTATTTTATGAAAATCTATAATTTCAACTTCCATTGGCTCTTATAAAATCTGTAATCAAATATGCAATAGCTTTACCAACACTTTGTTGAGTTTTTTTTGTTGGTGATGCCTCACAGATGTGTAAATATTTTACGTTTCTATTTTGGCCAAAGAAATTAATAAATTGTCTTGCTTGTTTCATGGAAAATCCACTTGGTGTCATGGCACTACTTGGCATATTTTCTATGGCATCACAATCTAATTCAATTCCAAAAGATTCTTTTGAAATAAATTCAGAGGCATACATAAGTTGGTCCTGAAAATCCAATTCATTTCGTATTTCAATAGACTCGTAAGTATTAAACTTGATGTTCTTAAGTTTTTTAATTGTCTTAAATATTCTTGATGAGGTATAGTTTTCGTGTAGACCAAAAATAAAATAACGCTTTAAAAAGCCCTCTGCAAAGGCATAACTGAATCCATTGCCACTGTGTCTACCTTCTTCGGCTCTAAAGTCTGTGTGAGCATCGAGATTTATGACATTAATCTTATTGTTCAATGCCAATGAAGTACCTTTTATATTTCCATAGGAATTGTTGTGCCCACCACCAATAATTATTGGAATCTTACCGGCTTTAACGATACAAGCTACCAGATATGTAACATCACTATCAATCTTTTCAACCATTGATCGTATTTGTGTCAATGATTTTCTTTTAGTTTGATCTATCTCATTAAGTGTGTTTTGTTCTTCTTCGTAACTTAAGTGTCCTAGAACTGCAATTCTCTTTGCATTGGTGTACGCATTGCTTTGGGTATTTAGCAGTGCCTTAATTGCAGATTCCCAGGCTTTTCTTGTGCCAGGTTGCCCTAAATTAGCTTGTACGCCAATATCTTCAGTAATGCCAAATATTACATAGTCGACATCTAAATTGGTAATAGCTTCGTATATGTTATTGAGGTTAGAAAATAACCTTATTTGTTCACCAAATTTTGATTCGCCTTTACGAGAGTTCACGATTAGATCTCGATCTTTCTTAGAGAGTAAAACAAGATTTTTCATATGGTGAATAAAATAAAGATTAAATGTACATTTTTATTTTATCTTTAAATCAAATTAAAAGAGGGATTAACAATAACTTAAAAACATAATTTATGGAAAGTTCGCAAAAATCAGGAATAGGTCTTAAGGTAGGATTAGGAATTCTATTGGTTCTATTTTTAGGAACTGCATTTTATGCATCTAAACTTTACAGTGACAAGCAAGAAACCGAAAAGGTTTTAATTAGTGAAAAGCAACAAGTAATGAAAGACCTTAGCAACATGGCTAAGGATTACGATGCCGCAATTGCAGAAGGTGAAAGAACAAATCAAGACCTTATTGATGCTAGGGAACGTATTCAGAATCTAATGGATTCATTAAAGGTGTCTCAAAACAGTGTTAATAGCTTATGGAGATATAGAAAGAAGTATTTAGCACTGCAGGAAGAAATGGAAATTCTGTTGGAAGAAAATGATCGTTTAAAAGTAGAAAACGAATTATTGGCGGTTTCATTAGATAGTACTCAAGTTCAGTTAAAAGAACGTACAATGTTTACAGATTCACTTTTAGTCCAAAATACAGAGCTAGCTAATGTTGTTGAAGATGCGGCAGCATTACAGACTGTAGGCCTTAAAGGATTAGGTGTTATTGAAAGAAGAAGTGGTAAACAAATACCAACAGAACGTGCTAGACGTAGTGATAAAATTAAAATCTGTTTTACAGTAGCTAAAAACGCTTTGACAGAGGCTGGCGATAAAGAACTATATGTTCAGGTCATAGACCCTAAAAACAATGTATTAGGTTCAAATGGACAAGTTCAATTTGATGATCAAGTTTTAAATTATAGTCTCATCAGCCGTTTTAATTATGAAAATCGCAACCTAGATATTTGTGAATATATTAGTGCTTCAGATGAATCAAAATTTGAAGAAGGACGATATAGAGTAAACGTATTTAACGATAAAGAATTGATTTCTGCTTCAGAATTTGTTCTAAAGTAGCCTTCAATTCCTTAATTGGTTGATTAATAGCAAAAATTCCAGAAGTATTTCTTCTGGATTTTTTTATTTATAATAATTGGCCGTTTATAATTATTTGATCAACCGGGTTGTGAGCAAATGAGTAAGGGATTTCCCTGTAATGATTCATAGGTTTTGTAATAATAAAATTTGCCTTTTTACCTCTTGTAACACTTCCGTACATATTACTTATACCCATAGCATAGGCACCATTAATCGTAGCGGCATTTATGGCTTCTTCTGGTGTTAGCTTTAGCTTAGCACATGCAGCACCAACAATAAAGTTCATATTTCCACTAGGAGCTGAACCAGGATTATAGTCAGTGGCAATAGCAAGCGGTAAGCCTGCATCAATTAACTTTCTTGCAGGCGTGTAGGGAATACCTAAGAAGAATGAGCATCCAGGTAAAGCTACAGGCATAGTATTACTATCTTTGAGTGCTTCTATATCTCCGTCATTTAATAATTCTAGATGATCTACAGATAAGGCATTATGCTTTACACCTAATGCAACACCACCAAGAATATTAAATTGATTTACATGAATTTTTGGCCTGAAATTATGGACTTGACCTGCCTTTAAAATGGTTTCTAAATCTTCAATATCAAAATAACCTTCTTCACAAAAGACATCAATAAAATGTGAAATATTAAGATCACCAGCTTTGGGAATTAATTCGTTAGTAATCAACTTAATGTACTCCTCTTTGTTTTTTCTATATTCCTCTGGTATGGCATGAGCGGCAAGTAATGTAGGAGCAATAAACGCCAAAGTATCCTGTTTAATACGTTTAATTACTCTAAGCATTTTTAATTCTGCATCTATCGTAAGCCCATAACCAGTTTTAATTTCAACAGCACCAGTGCCCATTTTAATAATTTCATCTAGTCTCTTTATAGATTGATTATAGAGATCCTCTTCAGATGTATTTTGTAATTTTTTAGCTGAATTTAAAATACCACCACCACGGCTGGCAATATCTGCATAACTCAAACCATTTATCCTATCAACATATTCACCTGTTCTATCACCAGCATATACTATATGTGTATGGGAATCACACCAAGATGGAAGTACAATTCTTCCCGTAGCATCGATAGTAGTTTCTGCTTCAATAGGATGGTATTCATCCATGGTACCATATTCAATTATGGTATCATGTTCTATATACAAATAGGCATTCTCTAAAATTGAAAGTTTCTTCATTTCCTCACCTTTTACAATGGTGACATTATGCTTATGAACCTGAAGAAGTTGTTTAATGTTAGTTATTAGTATTGACATTTTGTTGGATGGTTTAACGTAAAGATTATCATTTTTTTTGAATAAAAAAAACGCCAATCTTCTGAAGAATGGCGTTTAAAATATTTCAGCTTTAATTTATTTTAAGCTTCCGACCATATCTTCTGGTTTTACCCAGTCATCATAATCTTCAGCGGATACATATCCCAGATTGATGGCTTCTTCTTTTAGGGTCGTTCCATTTTTGTGAGCCGTATTAGCAATTTCTGCCGCTTTGTAATAACCTATTTTTGTATTTAAGGCAGTAACTAGCATTAAAGAATTATTTAAAAGTTCTTTAATAACTGCATGATTAGGTTCTATGCCACTGGCACAGTTCTCATCAAAGCTCACGCATGCATCTCCAATTAATTGAGCAGATTGTAAAATATTAGCTGCCATCATAGGTTTAAAAACATTCAACTCGTAATGTCCTTGAGTACCACCAACACTAACAGCGACATCATTACCCATTACCTGAGCACATACCATAGTAAGTGCCTCGCATTGAGTAGGATTTACTTTTCCAGGCATTATTGAACTACCAGGTTCATTAGCTGGAATAATGATTTCACCAATACCAGAACGTGGACCTGAAGCCATCATTCTAATATCATTTGCAATTTTATTTAATGAAACAGCTATTTGTTTTAAAGCGCCATGAGTTTCTACAATTGCATCATGTGAAGCCAATGCTTCAAATTTATTTTCAGCGGTTACAAAAGGTAATCCTGTAAACTCAGCTATATAATTTGCTACAAGTACGTCATAACCTTTTGGTGTGTTTAGTCCAGTTCCAACCGCAGTGCCACCAAGAGCAAGCTCACTTAAATGCAATAATGTATTTTCTATTGCTTTTAAACCATGATCTAATTGAGAAACATAACCAGAAAATTCTTGACCCAAAGTTAGGGGAGTAGCATCCATTAAATGTGTACGTCCAATTTTCACAACATCTTTAAATTCAATCGATTTTTTGTGTAATGTGTTACGTAGCTGAATTATTCCTGGAATTGTTGTTTCTACAACTTTTTTATATGCTGCAATGTGCATACCAGTTGGGAAAGTATCATTAGAGGACTGTGATTTATTGACATCATCATTAGGTTGAATGGTCTTTTCGCCTTCACCAATTTTCTTGCCTGCTATTTGATGAGCTCTGTTAGCAATTACCTCATTGACATTCATGTTACTTTGTGTCCCAGAACCAGTTTGCCATATCACCAACGGAAATTGGTCGTTATGTTGGTTGTCTAATATTTCATCACAAACTTGAGCTATAAGATCTCGCTTATCTTTAGTTAGTACACCAAGCTCACAATTAGCATAAGCCGCAGCTTTTTTAAGATAGGCAAATCCATGTACCACTTCTAGTGGCATAGAAGCTGGTACTCCAATTTTAAAGTTATTTCGAGAGCGTTCTGTTTGGGCTCCCCAAATTTTATCAGCAGGTACTTTTACCTCGCCCATAGTATCTTTTTCTATTCTATAATTCATGATGTAATTAATTTTAAAAAGCTCTGCAAAATTACAGATTTAGAATGTTTTAAATACTGAAGAATATCATTTTATTTACGAACTTTTCATTTTACAGTTTGTAGTAATTGAAGTAAATGTAATTAGTGAATTTTATTCTGAAAATATTGATGTAGAGTTCTAATTCTCGAATCTTAATCAACAATTTTACCATCTACCATAGTTAATTTTCGATCAGCCATGTTGGCTAATTCTTGATTGTGTGTAACAATGACAAATGTCTGTTTAAACTTATCTCTTAATTTAAAGAAGAGCTGGTGAAGTTGTTCTGCAGATTCACTATCTAAATTACCTGATGGTTCGTCTGCAAAAATGATGTTTGGTTGGTTTATTAATGCTCTGGCTACAGCCACTCGCTGTTGTTCGCCACCAGACATGCTATTTGGTTTATGATTGATTCTATCACCAAGACCTAAATATTCTAAAAGTTCTTTGGCGCGTTTTTCCGCTTCAATTTTTGGCGTTTTATTTATAAATGCTGGAATACAAACATTCTCCAAGGCCGTAAATTCCGGTAAAAGTTGATGAAATTGGAAAATAAATCCAATATTTTCATTTCTAAACTTGGCAAGAGTTTTATCACCTAAATCTTTGATTGACTTATCATTAATAATTAATTCAGTTTCGTCAGTGTAATCAGGTTTATCTAGGGTTCCCAAAATTTGAAGAAGTGTAGTCTTACCAGCTCCAGATGCTCCTACTATGGAAATAATTTCGCTTTCATCAATAGTTATATCAACTCCCTTTAATACCTGTAAGTCTTTAAAGGCTTTTTTAATTTGTTTAGCTGAAATAACCGTTTTACCCATACAAGCGTGAAAGTAACATTAAATGTGTAAATGCGCAATATTAAGAGGTGGTTTTGTTCTTTTTAAAGACTGATTTAATACCTTGCCAATCGATAAAATATTGAAGACGAACGGATACCGTATGCTGAACAGGTTGCTCAAAAAGTAGGTCTAAACTTTCGCTAAAATTATCGTCTACATTTTCATCATTGCTAAAAAGTTGATTTCTATACAAAACCGTTAAAAAACTACCTTGGACAAATTGCCATGAGTAGCTTAAGTCAATATTCCAAGTACTAAAGTTAATATTAGGATCGTTACTTAGATTACCTAAGTTGTATCCCGATGCTGTAGTGAGCCTACCATTATCTAGTAAGGTGAATAAATCATAATCGTAGATTACGGTATCCCAATAGTGCCTAAATACTAAACCAAGTGAATGAAAAGGATCAAAATTGTAATTCCCTCTTAGTGAATTGGTAACCCGTTGTCGATTACGTTCTCCAAAAATAGGTTCGTCATTTTCACGTGTTGCATAGCCACGATCACCGTTTCTGTAGTCAAAGTTTAAGCCGTAAACTAATAACAGTTTATCACTAACACGTACCCTAGGTCGAAATTCAATATCATAGCGAAATAAATCTCGACCATCCTCAAAAAGTGCACCCATATTGGCTCTTATATCTACTGCAAATACCCTATTGTAATTTGTAGATATATTTCCGCCTAGACTCACAAAATTCTCAAATATAAAAGGTCTGCCATCTCTAGACTCAAAGAAATCGTACTGTTTACCTGGCTCAACATTTAGTCGAAAACCATAGGAGTCTAATCCTACACGAGTTGTAGCTCTGTAACGACCTCCAAAATTAAATCTAGAAAATGTACTTGGATCAACCAAGCGTCTATAATTTATAAAACCATTAATTCTATAACTATTTAATCGGCCTTGAGGTTCAAAAATCTGATAGGATACATCAGCACCAAAATCATTCCGATTGTTCCTTAAATTGAGCCCCATGTCATTAATATCAAATTTCGTATCTGCGAATCTGTGATCAAAACCATAACGGAAGTTACCACCAACTTTCCTAAATCTGAAGAAACTACTAAAGCCTGTTTCCCAATCTTCATTTTGATCGTTAATATTACTCATTCTCAGTTCGGTATCAATACGATACGTATTGCTTTTGTTTACAAGATTAGCTACCAGTGCTGTTGCATTAGCATCTCTAAACTCTCCAGAGCGAGTGACGTTGGTATTTATAAGACTTACAGCCGAGTTTCCTCCAAATTGCTGATCTACTACTAAAATATTGTAATTTGCTAATGGCTCCACAACCTCTTCCCGTTGTTCTCCTGTGATGGTATTTGTAATACTAGCATAGGTTTTTTCCGTAATTGCATTCAAAAACCCAATTCCTAACCCTTTTTTTGTTCTACCAGATAATTTTACAGCATTGAGGACATTGACCTCATTTGGTTCATTTATGACTTCGTTATCGTTGAGGTCGACATTTCCTGTTGGATCATTTCCTATCCTTCTTGAGAAAAAAAGTCCACCCTTTGAGAATAAATCAACCCCTTCTGTAAAAAACTGTCGTTGTTCTTGAAATGTTTGTTCAAAAGGACCAAGATTTAGTACAATATTATCGAAACCAGCTTGACTAAAATCAGGTATTAGAGTGGCATCGAGAGTGAAATTATCTGTTATCCCATATTTTACATCCATTCCAAAACGTAATTCAGATGTGGTTTCTCCATTAAAATCGTCTAATATTGCAGTTGAGAAAGGGTAAAGATTAAGACGTACAGGTGGTTGGATATCATCTAGCCCTAGAAGTTCACCATGGTATAATCCTTCATTACCTTTTGTTGGGTCTATTGGATTCCAACTATAATTTGAACGTTCTCTTCTGAAGTTACGGCGAAATTGTATACCCCAAACTGGATTTTCTTGTTCAGGAAAACGCAACGTTCTGTAGGGAATCTCAATTTCAACGACCCATCCATTATCAACAATTTGGACAGCACTACGCCATACCGCATTCCAACTTCTGTCTGTCCCAATACTTGGATTCGCTATAGCATCTGCCTGTTGGCCAGAACTAAACACTGTAAATTGGGTATCGTTTTGAGAATCATTGTTGGGGTTTAACACAACCATAAAAAAATCAGATTGTCCAAAATTATCTCTTGCTGTTAGCTGACTCATCATTTTTTCAGGATTGTCATAGAGATATGCACCCACATAAATAGCTCTATCGTCGTAGGATATTTTTACTTCAGTACGTTCGTCTTGGGGACGTGTCTTACCAATACCAGGCTCAAATTCAACAAAGCCAGTAGCGAAATCTGCATTTCGCCAAGTTGCGTCATTAAGATTTCCATCAATTTTTGGTGCTTTTTCCGCACGTGAAATATTAAGTTTCTTTTTATCTTGACTACTAACTGTTCCAAAAAAAAAGATCAAGTAGGAGAGTAAAAGTAATGACCGTATTGGTAGAATGAAGCGTAGCAATGAATGTCGTTTTTAAAAATAAACTGATAAAAATGTTGTTTAAAGTTGCAAAACTACATTTACAAATGTGCAACTGCTCTTAATTAAACGTTAAAAAGGTCTAACGGATGTTAATGTCTTGATGCGGTTTTGTCAGTTTTAAATTATTTGGAATACTTATTGCTTAGTAATTATAAATTAATCTTTATAAATGAATAAATACAAAATTTTAGGATGGAGCATATTATTTGATGCATTAGGTTTTGTATCATTAGTTTTTCCTCCATTTGATTTTATTTGGGCGCCTTTGTCCGCTTACCTAATGACTAAACTTTACAAGGGGAAAGAAGGAAAGATAGCTGCAATAATATCATTTGTTGAAGAGGCATTACCCTTTTTAGATGTAGTACCTACCTTCAGCTTAATGTGGTTATATACCTATGTTTTAAAATCAAGTACAGTTACCAATAAAGCATAAAAAAAGCGCTCATTTGAGCGCTTTTTTTGAATGGAATTAAGATGTTTAATTCACATCATAAGTAAATGTAGCTTCAATATCCGTTTCTCCACCAGCACCAATAGCTGTACCATCATTTGGTTTAGTAGGTTCATGCTTTAAAACTACCGTTAAAGTATTTCCAGTTGCAGCATCACCAGATGCCAAAGTAATATTTACACCAATTGGGTTTCCGTTTCCATCACTGTCGTTATAATTTAGTGATGTACCAGATGCACCAGTAAAGTTGTAAAATACTTGATGTTCATCATCTTCTTCTAATACTTCTAAAGTGATATTCTCAGCAGGTGATTCTAATTCGTTTAAAAATTCAATTTCACCACCATACGTAGTATTTGCCATTAATGAGCCGCTTACAGTAACCACTGGAGCGTTTGGACCATCACCGTCTGCATCACGTGATTGGAACACAATTGGTGTCCCTCCTCCAACAGCTTGAAGGCTTAAAGTCATGGTTGTAATTACCTCTTCTTCATTTACAGGTGCAGGATCATCATCATCACTACAAGCCGTAAAAAGCCCGATACTTAAAAATAAAATTAAAAGGTGTTTTATCGTTTTCATAATATTAATTTATTGAGTTTTTGTTAATAATTTATTTGTAATTGTAATGTAATATTTCTTCCTAAGTCATCAGCAAAATAACGTAGTCTGTTTAAATATGCTCTATAGCTAGTGTTTAGTAAATTGTTCACACTTAGACCAATGTTTAAATTGGTTTTTTTACTTAAATCAAAAGTCACATCACTATAAAAATGTAATAAATGATAGCCTGGTGGTGGAGTGCTAATATCTACCAATACAGTTTCATCTATGGTTGGGATGTAGGTTTCAAAATTAAAGTCTGGATAATTGGTTTGTTCAAAAACCCATTCTGAGGTTAAACTTGCAGAGAAATTGTTCCAATCTTCATTATAATATGCAACGGTATTGATTGTATTAAAAGCAGGAATATCGATAAGATCTATATCTAAACTCAAGTCATTTCCTTTGATATAAGCCGTTTTATTCTGCCATTCAATATTTTGATTAAAACTGTATCCCATAGTTAAATCAATACCGTACAACTCTGCTTGTGTTTGTTGAAATTCCCAAACCGGAAAGGCACCTCTAATAGTTTGCTCTATACCAGATGGTCTCAAATACATAAAATCATTTATTCTATTGTAAAAAGTTTCTACCAACAAATTGAAACCTGAATGTTCAAAATTATAACTCAAAGCTATTCTATTTGATATTTCTTGGTCTAACCTTAAATCGCCCAACTCAATTCTTGCAGCAGAGTGGTGTAAACCATCACTGAATAATTCTGAAGGGTTAGGGGGTCTGCTTGATAAACTATAGTTACCAATTAGGTAACTTGATTCATTTAAATCATATTTAATGCCTGCCGAAGCAGATATATTATGATAATTAAAAACTGGGTTAGTTAATAATTGCGTACCCAAATCATCTATAACAATATCTTCGAAATCTTCATCGTAACCACGTTCTTCCCAACGTGTAGTTTGATAAAACTTCTTAGCATCAATTCTATTAAAATCATATCTAATACCAGCATCTATAGTTGTTTTATCACCTAATATTAATTCCGTCGTTGCATATATACCAAAATCATACTTGTCATAATCAGGAATTAATCTTCGTACTCCAGTATCTGGATTAGCAAAATTGTTCTGATATCTTCCCATCAATCCAAAATTTACCTTTCGGCTTAAATCCGAATCTAAATTTACATCTGCTAAAACCGTATGAGTTTGAAGATTCAAATCTAAAGCAGGTTTGTTTTTGTCATCTCCAACTCGAACATCAAACTCAAAACGTTGATTGTTCTGGTAGTCGTACTGTAAATTTAACTTCCCAAAATTTTTGAAACGTCTATAATACAAAGCCTTAACTAAATGATGCGTTACTTCTTGCTTTGGAGCGTTTATGTCATAGCTAAAGTCATCAATCACTTGTGGTTCGTGTGAATTTATTGCATTTACCAAATCGGCAATATTTCCAATATGAGATGATCTCAATATTCCAATTTCATTAAATAAATAACTATAGAATACTTCAAAACCTGTTTCAAAAGATTTCTTACCACCTTGAACTGTTATACCATTAGATTTTAAACCTGTATTAGTTAACATATAATCAGGTGCTTCAAAATCTCCATTTTGCTTTATAGATCCTTGAATGTTAGCGTACCAACCAGAAGCAAAAGTCTTATTTAGTGAGGTATTAATGTTGAGTCCTCTTCCATTAGTTTGTCCACCAATAATGGTTTTACCATAAATTGAATCCACAATAATATTACGTTGAGGATTTACGACTATCACACCTCCAACTGCATCACCACCATAGGCTAAGGCCCCAGAACCCTTAATTACTGATATTTGACCGGCACTGTTAATATCAATATTTGGAGCATGTTCTATTCCCCATTCTTGATCTTGAAGTCTAACATTGTTATTAAGAATTAGTAGTCTGCTACCATACATTCCATTTACCATTGGTTTAACAATGGTATTACCAGTATTGATAGACGAAACTCCAGGAACTTCCTTTAGTGCATCACCAATACTCAAATTAGAATATTTCTTAAGTATATTAGACTTTATAACAGTCTCTTGTGCTGTTTTTGTCTCTTTTTTTTCAATTGTTGTTTTTACAGAAACTTCATTTAGCTCTTCTATGTGATGTTCTAATTCAATATTCTGAAACATGTCTCCAACAATATTAAAATTCATTGTTTTTGTTTCACAACCAATATGAGAAATAATAAGGGTAAGCTTACCATTACAAAGGTTTTCAATCTTAAATTTTCCATTCACATCAGATGTCGTGTATTTATTTAAATTTTTAATAAATATCGTTGCACCCACAAGTGGTGTATTATCATGAAAATCTTTTAATTCTCCTAAAAATACGGCATCGCATTTTTGGGCAAAACTAAATGTACACAAAGTAAATAGTACTATAAGAATATAGTATTTCATCAAAGAAACAATTGAATTGTTGAGACAAAGCCTAACTAGGCATTGTATTTTAGTCTAGTGATTTAATTTTGATTGATTACACTAAACTAGGTGGACCTCTTAAGTATGAAGTATCTTGCTGATGTGTTCTTAAAAATATATAATAAGACAGATTTGACTTATTGTAAATTAGCTGGTCCGACTCTTGCGAAGGCAAAAAAGACACATATAAATCATTGTTAAGCTTAAACTTGTAAAACTCACAATCTAGGTCAGATTGGTGAAAATGCGTTGAATGATCTACATCATCAGTACAAACAAAATGCTCATGATGATTATATGCATGTGAAAGCTTTACTGCTGACGGCAATAATACAGCACAAACCAACACTATAGCTAGTGTTTTAAAAATTGCCTTTATTAAAGTTTTTTTATTCAATCTATAAAACGTCTTAATCCTAAACGCCTAAGCATTTTCTTTTCAAATTCCCAGAAAAACTTAAACTGACCAAACAACCAACCAAAGGTAACCAAAAGAATCTGATAAAATATGAGTCCAATAATAATAAATAATATCCAGTAGAGGACAGGGTTTAAGTTTTCTTTAGTAATTCCCAATAGCTTTATTATTGGTCTTCCAACTAACATAGAAGATGAACCGGTAACTGCAAAAACTATGAATACACGGATCATTTCCCATTTATAATCAAGTATCCATTTCTTTTCTAATTTTTTAAAGAGAAATAACGTGAGTTTTAATAATAGGTAAGATATTATAATTGTTGCCAAAACCTCTAATATGATATGGTATTCAGCTAAAAAAGCATTCGCTATTTTATATCCCGAATATATTAAACCTATCAAACCAAAAAATGGAAAAATCAACTGCCAATTCTGTTGAATCTCCCATTTTTCTTTAAATTTCTTCATAGCTTAATTTTGCGATGCAAAATTAAGTCAAATTCTGGGAACAAGTGATGTTAGTCGCTGATTATATTTTAACTGAAAGTAGATAAAATAGTTATAAAGTAAATAATTGACCTCATATCCATAATCAGTAAGATTATCATAATCAATTCTCAATTCGTATAGATTAGGATCGAATACTTGAGGTTGAAGATTTCTTTGATTCCATGATTGAACTAATAGCTGATTCCTGGATTCTAAGAATTGCTGAGAATGAAAACCTCGAGGTCTGGCCGTACTCAATAACCAATTATTAAATCCTGGTTCAATAATTATTATTTCATAGTCGGTTTCATCACTACTGATTGAAACCGTATCGGTTTTAACTAGTGAATCTTCCGTATCGTGGTTTATTACCTGACTAGTGTTGTAAGATTTACAACTAGCAATTAATGCAATTACTATAATAATTGGTAGTAACTTTTTCATAGTATTTAAAGATATTAAAATTATATTTTGATTTTATACCGTAAATGAAATAATTCTCTTCATTTTCAGCAACCACCAATTAGTGTATTGTGTCTTTTACTGAGTATATATTTTACTATACAAAGTGTGCAATTGAAAAAACAGCTCAATTTGAGCTGTTTTAAAATTATATAGTGAGTTTGTACGTGTCTATTTTCCAAAAAGACCTCCAAGTAAACCACCTAGTCCACCTTTCTTCTTACTACCTCCTAAAACCATGCCAGCAACATCATCAATTACACTTCCATCACCGTCTGCATCTAAAATACTTTCAAGAAAACTTTGTTCATTTCTAGTTTTATTTCCACCCAGCATGCCACCAATTAATCCTGTTAATTGATTCTCTGAGCTAACATTATTCTGACGTGCTTGTTTACCTAACACACCCATTAATATAGGAGCTGCTACTTTTAAGATATCTCCAACTGATCCAGCATCTATTCCGGCCTTTTGTCCAATAACTTGTTCTACACCTTGTTGTCTTCCGCCAAGTACATGTCCAAGAATTTTAGCACCATCAACCTTTACATCATCATTAACTCCACCACCAAATAATCCATCAAGATTATCTAAAATACTTCCATCGTGCTTGCTATTTAAAGCTCCCATAAGCCCTTGTGCACCTCGAGGAGTAGAAGCATTTCTCTCCATAGCTTTCATTAAAACTGGTAGAGCCATTGTTAAAACGCTACTTGTTTTACTTTGATCATTTCCTGTAGAACCTGAAACACCACTGATGATTGTTTTTCCAAGGTCACTGCTTAATAAGTCTAAAATTCCTGACATTTTTATATTTTTTTACGATTAATAATTTGACTTGAAGGTACAAAAAAAGTCCCAACATATATTAGGACTCATTTGTTATGCGAAAGTCACAAAAATTAAAATTTTTAACCCAAGATATTAATAATTTGGTCTGCTAATTCAACACCAATTCTGTCCTGTGCTTCATTTGTAGCTGCACCAGTATGAGGCGTTAGCGATAATGAAGAATTCATTAATAATTGTACTTCTGGTTGAGGTTCCTTCTCAAACACATCAAGGGCAGCACGTGCCACTTTACCACTTTCAATAGCTTTTACAAGTGCTACTTCATTTACAACTCCACCACGAGCCGCATTTGCTATTATAACACCATCTTTCATTTGATTGAAATCTGCTTCATCAATAACATAATCCTTTTGAGCCGGTACATGTAGAGTTATAAAATCAGCTTGTTTTAAAACATCTTCTTTAGATATAGTTTTTATGTCAAAATTGACTTTTTGTCCATCAAAAAAATCAAGTTCTAAGTTGGCTTCTTCAATAAATGGATCAAATGCAACAACTTTCATTCCAGCCCCTAAACCAATTTTTGCAGTGGCTTGTCCAATGCGTCCAAAGCCTATGACACCTAACGTTTTTCCTTTTAACTCTTTTCCTTTGGCATAGGCCTTTTTCAGACTTTTAAAATTTTTATCCCCTTCAAGAGGCATGTCACGGTTTGAGTTATGAAGATATCTAGCTAATCCGTAAAAATGACCAAATACCAGTTCTGCAACAGAATGTGAGGACGCTGCAGGTGTGTTTATAACGTGAATTCCTTTTTCTCTAGCATATTCTACATCAATATTATCCATTCCAACACCACCACGACCAATAATTTTTAGACCTGGACAATTATCAATGATATCCTTTCTAACCTTAGTTGCACTGCGCACAAGTAGAACTGAAATGTCATTTTCGTTTATATAGTTTTGTAGTTGCTCTTGTGCAACTGTAGTCGTCAATACTTCATAACCAGCAGACTCCAAAGCATTAATACCGCTCTGAGAAACACCATCATTTGCTAATACTTTCATTATAATTTTTATATAGATTATTTAATTAAGCTTTACGCTCTAATTCGCTCATTACCTCAACAAGTGCCTTTACGCTATCTAAAGTTAAGGCATTGTACATTGAAGCTCTATAGCCTCCAACACTTCTATGACCATTCAATCCATTGATTCCAGCTTCTTTCCACATAGCATCAAATGTTTCTTTTAAATTCTCATTTTCTAAAGTGAAGGTTGCATTCATTGTTGACCGGTCTTCCTTAACTGAATACCCTTTAAATAATGGGTTTAAATCAATTTCAGAATATATCAATCGTGCCTTTTTATCATTTTCTTCTTCAATAGCTTTAATACCGCCAAGATCTTTCAGCCATTGCATGGTGAGCATAGACACATATACTGCAAAAACTGGAGGCGTATTAAACATACTTCCTTTACCAATATGTACTTTGTAATCCATCATAGATGGTATTTTTCTTGATACTTTTCCTAAAACATCTTCTTTTACAACAACTAATGTTGTACCAGCTGGACCCATATTTTTCTGTGCACCAGCATATATGATGTCAAATTGAGAGAAATCTAATTGTCGTGAAAAAATATCACTACTCATATCACACACCATGGGAATTGGTGAAGTAGGGAATTTTTTTATTTGAGTTCCAAAGATTGTATTGTTAGATGTACAGTGAAAATAATCATAATCTTCAGGAATATCATATCCTTTAGGAATATAGTTATATCCTGCGCTTTTCGACGTAGCAACCTCATAAATGTCATCATAAATTTTTGCCTCCTTAATTGCTTTGTCTGACCAAGTACCTGTATTTAAATAACCAGCTCTTTTTTCTAGTAAATTTAAAGCAACCATTAAAAATTGAGTACTAGCACCACCTTGAAGAAATAAAGCTTTGTAGCCTTTACCTTCTAATCCTAATAATTCTAGAGCAAGAGATCTTGCTTTTTCCATTACATCAACAAAAGGTTTGCTTCTATGAGATATTTCAATTAGAGATAAACCATCGTCAAAGTTAACAACAGCTTCCGCTGCTTTTTCCATTACAGACTTAGGTAATACGCAAGGACCTGCACTAAAATTATGTTTTTTCATGATATTATTTTTAGACGTACAAAAATGCTAATTAATTGACTAAAAAGCATTATGAAATTGATAATTTTTAGACTATCTTTTTAACAGGAATTCAACAGTATCAATATTGTCCGCATAATCCCATAATTGTGGGTTTTGAGTTTTCCCAAAAGCTATTCTATTCTCAAAATCTCCTCTAGTTACAATACATTGAATATTGTCTCTGTCTGAAAGCAACTTTTCCTTTAATTGCTTCGGGTTTTCATAATATTCATAAAAAACCGTTGCAATTGGTGAAGAATAACTTTTATCTTCCTTTAACATTAAGAATCCATTTTCAAGTATATCAAATTCACTCATTAAATATACTGCCTTGTTGTAATCATAGTTATTAGCATATTTGGTTTCGTGAATAATTGGATGCCATTTGTAAACTCCATTGAAGAAAGCATCGAAATCATAATCTTTTGGCACAAATAATTTTGAAACATTTCGGCAGCCCAAACCGTAATATCTAAAAATATCATCTGAGAGCGCTTCTAATTCTTCCTTGGACTCATCACCAGATAAAACGGCAACAGAGTTTCTGTTTTTTCTTATGATAGATGGTTTATTCTTAAAATAGTATTCAAAATAACGTGCTGTGTTGTTGCTACCAGTAGCAATGACTGCATCAAAATGCGACAATTTATCTTCAGTGAACTTTATTTTACCTTTAAAACCAGGTTCTATAATTTCGAGATATTTTGCTAAAAAGGGTAGAAGGTGTTTATCGTTTGAAGATTGCTTTACCAAAACGCTATGACCCGTAATTAGAACGGAAATAAAGTCATGAAATCCTACCAAAGGGATATTTCCTGCCATGATTATTGCTATGGTTTGCTCGTTAACTTCATTAAAGTTATACTTCTCCAACCATTTATTAATATTACTTATAATCAATGCATTAGACCAAGACTCTAACGAGAATAGAATATTAGTTTTTGAGAACCATCCATTGTTTTCTTCAGCTATTTTTATTTGATGTTTAAAACCGTCAAAAAACAAATCGTTTTCTTTAATATCGTCATTTTTGTCAATACCCTTAGTGGTAAACTGACTTAAAAACAATCCTAATTTTGCGAAAGCGTTAATTCTTTGTTGTAAATCCATCTAGTGTTTGGTAAAAAGTCTTTTTGGCTTTATTTTTGCACCTGCAAAATTAAGGAAAAGAAAAAAGATTATGGCAATTATAATTACTGACGAATGTATTAATTGTGGAGCCTGCGAACCAGAATGCCCAAATACTGCCATTTACGAAGGGGCTGATGATTGGAGATATTCAGATGGTACCAGTTTAAAAGGTAAAGTTGTATTACCAAATGGTAAGACTGTGGATGCGGATGAAACGCAAGAACCAATTAGCGATGAATTGTACTACATAGCACCAGATAAATGTACAGAATGCATGGGCTTCCATGAAGAACCACAATGTGCAGCGGTTTGTCCTGTAGACTGTTGTGTGCCAGATGAAGATGTAGTGGAAACGGAAGAGGAATTATTAGGTAAGCAACGGTTTATGCATCCTGACGACTAATGACAAGAACATAATGATAATTAAAATCCTGAATTATTCCATTCAGGATTTTTTTATTCTTAAAAGATTAATGTGTAACTTTTAAAAAATATACACAATGAATAAGGATAATAGTTTAGCTAAAGGGATTGCTTTCGGGATTGCGATTGGCGTAGCAATAGGTATTGCCACAGATAATTTAGCGATTTGGATAGGTGTAGGAGTTGCATTGGGCGCAGGATTTGGTAATGTTTTGAAAAACAAAAGAAATGATAAGAATGATAAATTCTAAATAAATCTATTTAGAAAGTAAAGGTGAATGACAATCCATTGTATGGTATGTCATAATTAATTCCTACAGCACCTCTTTGAAGATGTACTTTTGCTTTTTTATTATGCTGTGATGCTTTATTGAACAATACAAAACTTGTTATACCCACTCCAACTCCAAAATAAACCAACGGCATTCCATTTTTACAATCACTAAGCAGACA
Source organism: Winogradskyella vincentii (assembly GCF_020166345.1). Classification (GTDB taxonomy): domain Bacteria; phylum Bacteroidota; class Bacteroidia; order Flavobacteriales; family Flavobacteriaceae; genus Winogradskyella; species Winogradskyella vincentii. The sequence continues at coordinate 253,517 of NZ_JAIUJS010000003.1, forward strand.
TTCGTCAATATTAATAGCCATGCCACCTGCAATCATTCCAACTCCACCAGCTAATGCTATCCACCCTGCAGTTGAATTCGTTTTCTTTTTGGCAATGTGGAATTCATATAGTTCTTGTGGGGTCTGTTTCTGCTCATCGTCTATTACCTGACTATTAGTGTGATTGGTTATTCCTAATGAGAATACCAATAAAATCAAAATCTTTTTCATAGCTAAACATTTAGAACTTCTGTAAATTATCCTTTTAGTAGAATAATAGAAATGATTTATATCAGTAATTAATTACATTTGCACTCGCAAAATAATTAATACATGAAAGCTGGAATTGTAGGATTACCAAACGTTGGAAAATCAACCTTATTTAATTGTTTGTCTAACGCTAAAGCACAAAGTGCAAATTTTCCCTTTTGTACCATAGAGCCAAATATTGGTGTTGTAAATGTACCCGATCCAAGGTTGGCAAAATTAGAAGAGTTGGTTAACCCGGAAAAAGTTGTACCTGCTACAGTAGAAATAGTTGATATTGCCGGTTTAGTGAAAGGTGCTAGTAAAGGAGAGGGATTGGGTAATCAGTTCTTAGCAAACATTAGAGAAACAGATGCAATTCTTCATGTGTTACGTTGTTTTGATAACGATAACATTGTTCATGTTGATGGTTCAATAGATCCAATTAGAGATAAAGAAACCATAGATATGGAATTGCAGTTGAAAGATTTAGAGACTGCAGAAAAAAAGCTTGATAAAGTAAAGCGTGCAGCGAAAACTGGTAATAAAGAAGCTCAAGCGGAGGAGGCTGTACTTTTAAAAATTAAAGAAAATTTAGAATCTGGTATATCCGTTAGAGCTATTGAATTTTCAGATGAAGATTACGCAGAATATGTTAAGCCATTGCAATTTATTACGGATAAACCTGTAATGTATGTATGCAATGTAGATGAAGCTTCAGCAACTACAGGAAATGATTATGTTGATAAAGTTTCTGAGGCAGTAAAAGACGAAAATGCAGAAGTTTTGGTTTTAGCTGTGGGTACTGAAGCAGATATTAATGAATTAGATGATTACGAAGAACGACAAATGTTTTTGGCAGATATTGGTTTGGATGAACCGGGTTCGGCAAAATTAATAAGATCTGCTTATAAGCTATTAAATCAACAAACCTATTTTACTGCAGGTGTTAAAGAAGTTAGAGCTTGGACGGTTACTGTTGGTTCTACTGCACCACAAGCAGCAGGAGTCATTCATACAGATTTTGAGAAAGGATTTATTAGGGCAGAAGTTATCTCTTATGACGATTATGTCAGTTATGGAAGTGAAGCCAAGGTGAAAGAAGCAGGAAAAATGCGAGTAGAAGGAAAGAATTACATTGTGAAAGATGGTGATGTGATGCATTTCTTGTTTAATGTTTAGAATAACAATCAAACTTTTCGAAATAGTGGCCAATGTTCTCAACAACATTGGCCTTTTTATTGTTAATTACTTTAGTAAATCCATATTTCATTTTATAAGGTATAGTCTTATATTAGCGTCCTATCAAAAATTTTCGTCCTAAGATCTATGGCAGCACAGTCTAACTACACTGAAGAGAATATTCGTTCACTCGATTGGAAAGAACATATCAGAATGAGACCTGGTATGTATATCGGTAAATTAGGTGACGGATCTTCACCAGATGACGGTATTTATATTCTTCTCAAAGAGGTGTTAGACAACTCTATTGATGAGTTTGTAATGGGTGCAGGTAAAACCATTGAGATATCTATTCAGGGTGAACGTGTAACTGTTAGAGATTATGGTCGTGGAATACCTCTTGGTAAGGTCGTAGACGTAGTGTCTAAAATGAATACGGGAGGTAAGTACGATACTAAAGCGTTTAAAAAATCAGTTGGTCTAAATGGTGTTGGTACAAAAGCTGTAAATGCCTTATCCACTTATTTTAGGGTAGAATCTACTCGTGATAATAAATCCGCATCAGCAGAATTTGAACAAGGTAACCTTACCAATCAGGAAATGCTAGATGAGACGTCACGAAGAAAAGGAACTAAGGTTTCTTTTGTGCCGGATAGTGGAATTTTTAAAAATTATAAGTATAGAAGTGAATACGTAGTAAAAATGCTTAAAAACTACGTATATCTAAATCCAGGTCTTACAATTGTTTTCAATGGTGAGAAGTATTATTCTGAAAATGGGCTTAAGGATTTATTATCAGAAAATATTGCAGAGTCAGATTTATTGTATCCAATAATTCATCTAAGGGGTGAAGACATAGAAGTAGCAATAACGCATAGTAAAACTCAGTATAGTGAAGAGTACCATTCATTTGTTAATGGACAGAATACAACACAAGGCGGTACGCATCTATTAGCATTTAGAGAAGCAATAGTGAAGACCATTAGGGAATATTATGGTAAGAACTATGATGCTTCAGATATAAGAAAGTCAGTTGTGGCTGCAATCGCTATTAAAGTGATGGAGCCTGTTTTTGAGAGTCAGACCAAAACAAAGTTAGGCTCTACAGATATGGGAGGAGACCTTCCTACTGTAAGAACTTATATCAACGATTTTGTAAAGCGTAATTTAGATAATTACTTACATAAGAATTCAGAAGTAGCAGAGAAAATTCAAAGGAAGATTCTTCAGGCAGAAAAAGAAAGAAAGGAATTATCCGGCATAAGAAAATTAGCTAAGGAACGTGCTAAAAAAGCAAGTTTACATAATAAGAAATTAAGAGATTGTCGTGTACATTTTGGAGATACCAAAAACGAGAGAAACCTAGAAACTACATTGTTTATTACCGAGGGAGATTCCGCTTCGGGTAGTATTACGAAATCTAGAGATGTCAATACACAAGCTGTATTCAGTTTAAAAGGTAAGCCTTTAAACTCTTATGGTTTAAGTAAGAAAATTGTATACGAAAATGAGGAATTCAATTTATTACAAGCTGCATTGAATATTGAAGAATCAATTGAAGATCTACGCTATAATAATATTGTAATAGCAACTGATGCTGATGTTGATGGTATGCATATTAGATTATTATTGATTACTTTCTTTTTGCAATTTTTCCCTGAGGTAATTAAAGAAGGGCACCTGTATATTTTGCAAACACCTCTTTTTAGAGTAAGAAATAAGAAAGAGACTATTTATTGTTATAGTGAGGAAGAGCGCAGGGATGCAATAGAAAAGCTTAGACCTAAACCAGAGATTACAAGATTTAAGGGATTAGGTGAAATTTCGCCAGATGAGTTTAAACATTTTATAGGCGAGGATATTCGCTTAGATCCTGTGATGTTAGATAAGGATATGTCAATTGAAGAGTTGTTGTCATTTTATATGGGAAAAAACACTCCAACTAGACAAGAGTTTATCATTGAAAACCTGAAGGTTGAGTTAGACGTAGTAGAAGATTAAAATTTTCATTATAAAGTTGTGAAGTAAGACTTATGTCAGAAGAAAACGAAGAATTAGAAAACATTAATAGCGAAGAAAACCAAGAGCCTCAAGAGACCATAACTAGAGTTACTGGGATGTATAAGGATTGGTTCTTGGATTATGCCTCTTATGTAATCCTTGAACGTGCTGTGCCAGCAATTGAGGATGGTTTTAAGCCAGTTCAGCGTCGTATAATGCATTCCATGAAAGACCTGGATGATGGTCGTTATAACAAAGTAGCCAATATTGTAGGTCATACGATGCAATACCATCCTCATGGTGATGCCAGTATTGCTGACGCAATGGTTCAAATAGGCCAGAAAGATTTATTGATAGATACGCAAGGAAACTGGGGAAATATTCTTACTGGTGATAGAGCAGCGGCTTCAAGATATATTGAAGCAAGACTTTCTAAATTTGCTTTAGATGTTGTTTACAACCCTAAAATAACAGAATGGCAAGCATCCTACGATGGCAGACGCAAGGAACCTATTAACCTACCGGTTATGTTTCCACTTTTATTGGCCCAAGGAGGAGAAGGTATTGCTGTAGGTCTCTCAACTAAAATATTACCACATAATTTTATTGAATTAATTGATGCTTCAGTTAAGCATTTAAAAGGTAAAAGATTCACAATATTACCTGACTTTCCTACTGCTGGTATTGCGGATTTTTCAAATTACAATGATGGAATGCGCGGTGGTAAGGTTAGGGTTAGAGCTAAAATTTCACAATTAAATAAGAATACCTTAGTTGTTTCTGAAATTCCATTTGGAACCACCACGTCATCGCTAATTGATTCAATATTAAAGGCTAATGATAAGGGTAAAATAAAGATTAAACGTATTGAAGATAATACTGCGGCCGAGGTTGAAATATTGATTCATTTACCTTCAGGATTATCACCAGATAAGACTATTGATGCTTTATATGCTTTTACAAACTGTGAGACCTCAATTTCACCTTTAGGTTGTGTAATTGAAGATAATAAGCCATTTTTCGTAGGTGTAACTGAAATGTTGCGTCGATCAACAGATAATACTGTACAACTCCTTAAACAAGAATTAGAAATAAAGCTTGGTGAGTTTGAAGAGCAATGGCATTTTGCCTCTTTAGAACGTATTTTCATTGAAAACAGAATTTACCGTGATATTGAAGAGGTAGAAACTTGGGAAGGTGTCATAAGTGCAATAGATAAAGGGCTTAAGCCTCATGTTAAGCATTTAAAACGTGCGGTAACAGAAGAGGATATAGTTCGGTTGACCGAAATTAGAATTAAAAGAATATCAAAATTTGATATAGATAAGGCACAGCAAAAAATAGATGCATTAGAAGATCAAATTGCTGAAGTAAAGCATCATCTTGCAAACTTGATTGATTATTCAATAGCCTATTTTGAAAGATTAAAGAAAGAATATGGAGAAGGAAAAGAACGAAAAACTGAAATCAGAGTATTTGCTGATGTAGATGCAACTAAAGTTGTCATACGTAACACCAAACTATATGTTAATAGGGAAGAAGGCTTTGTTGGGACATCATTGCGAAGAGATGAATATGTGTGTGATTGTAGTGATATAGATGACATAATAGTTTTTACCAAGGAAGGTAAAATGATGGTTACAAAAGTAGACTCAAAAACGTTTGTAGGTAAAAATATTATTCATGTTGCTGTATTTAAGAAAAAAGATAAGCGCACTATTTATAATATGATTTACCGTGATGGAAAAGGCGGTCCATCATACGTTAAGCGATTTGCTGTTACCAGTATAACTAGAGATAGAGAATATGATCTAACTAATGGCAATAAAAATTCTGTTGTATGGTATTTCTCAGCAAATCCAAATGGAGAAGCAGAAGTTGTCACGGTAATGTTAAGACAAGTAGGAAGCATTAAAAAATTGAAGTGGGACTTAGACTTTGCGGATATCCTAATAAAGGGTAGAGCTTCTAAAGGTAACCAGGTTACAAAATATTCAATTAAACGTATTGAACTTAAGGAAAAAGGAGTTTCTACTTTAAAGCCTCGTAAGATTTGGTTTGATGATACAGTGCAACGGTTAAATGTTGATGGTAGAGGAGAGCTTATTGGAGAATTTAGAGGTGAAGATCGTTTATTGATTGCTACTCAATCAGGTATTGTAAAAACAATAATTCCAGAACTAACAACTCATTTTGATAATGATATGATAGTATTGGAAAAATGGATACCTAAAAAACCAATATCTGCAATCTATTATGATGGTCAAAAGGAAAGATATTACGTAAAACGCTTTTTAATTGAAAATGAAGGAAAGGAAGAATCTTTTATATCAGAACACCCTAACTCACAATTAGAAATAGTTTCGACAGATTGGAGGCCGATGGCTGAAGTTGAATTCACAAAAGAACGAGGTAAGGATAGAAAGCCAAATTTAGAGGTAAATCTTGAAGAATTTATTGCTGTTAAAGGTATAAATGCGCTTGGTAATCAATTAACTAAGGAAAAGATAAACCAGATAAATTTATTGGATCCTTTACCATATGAAGCACCAGAGGAGGTTCATGCTGACGAATTAGAAGTCGTAGATGAACAAATGGTGGAACCAAAACCATCTGAAAATATAGCAACTTCAGAAGATGCAGCTAATACCACAACAGAACAGAATAACCCTTTAGATGGCTCTGATCCGGAAATTGATGATTCTGGTCAGGCCTCATTGTTTTAATTAGAGTGTTATTTGTTTTTTGTTGTTCTGTAATTCAAGAATTCTACAAACAATGAAAATGCTATTGCAAAATATAGATAACCTTTAGGTATTGCACCAACTGATGTACCGAAGAACTCAGTATGAGAGAGGTGAGCAGATTCTGTAATAAGCATAAAGCCAATTAATATCAAAAATGCTAAGCCCAGAACTTGCATACTTGGGTGTTTGTCAATGAATTTGCGTATTGGATTTGCAAATCCAATCATAACAATTATAGAAATCACTACTGCAATAATCATTAAGACTAATGTATAATTATGATTAGGGTGAAGACCATTAGTCATTCCAACAGCTGTAAGAATTGAATCTACAGAGAATATAAAATCAATAATTAAGATTTGTGTAATAGCTTGAGACAAAGATTTAATTACCTTAGATCTGACTCCTTCTTCATCATGGCTAGGCGTTTCAACCTTTTCTCTTATTTCTGATGTACTTTTATAAATCAAAAATAATCCACCTGCAAACAAAATAAGTGCCTGCCAGCTTATTGCCATCTTCAGCCATTCATTTTCTAAAGTATAAAAAGGCTCACTTAGCCCAATTAAAAATGAAACAAAGAATAGTAAAATAACTCTTTGCAACATGGCTAAAATGAGACCAATATTGGTCGCTTTATTTCTTTGATGTTCTGGTAGTTTATTAGCTGCAATAGAAATAAACACAATATTGTCTATCCCTAAAATAATTTCAAGAAATGTCAATGTTAAAAGGGCCATTATGGCATCTGATGTAAGGAGGAATTCTAACATATGCTTATTCTATTCTTTTTGCGATTCCCTTTTCAACACGCTGTGGTCTATTAGGTTTTTTTACTGCCAATTTATACTCAAATGTATATGAACTGTCTGTTGTTGATAAGATTTTCATATGAATTGCGTCTTTATCAGCATTTGATTTTGGGTTTAATTTTTTTAAAATAAACTCACAATCATTTATCCACCTTACCGTAGAGGTATCAACAACACCATCATAATAATCAATATTATAGTTTAGCGTCCGTACAAATTGACCGGTTTTTTCTAGTCCGTCAATAGTATATTTAAATTCAAATTTACCAGTTTTATAATCACTACAGTTTCTACTTATACTATAGCAACTAATAAATAAGAGACAAATAAAGGTGTAGGATAGTCTTTTCATCTTAATTACAAAAATACTAAATCAGCATTGTAAATTAAGGATTGTAACTTTTGAATGTGCCATCCGTGTAAAAAATAACTATTTTCTCAATTCCTTGATCAAGATTTGTGTCAACTTGTGCAGTTTTTTCATTACTGGTATCATCAGTAACTATTTTAGGAACATCTTTACTATTGTTTTTTGGAAAATTTCCCTTTCCATTTAACAACCAATAAAGCTCAACATCTGGATAGGTGTGTAGTACTTTCATGACAAAGTCTAAACTTGGTTTATTTCTGCCAGAAAGAATATGCGATATGCTCGATCTTTGAACTCCAATTTTCTCAGCAAAACTTGATGCTGTTTCATCATGGAAATCAATGATTTTTTGTAATCTATTTGTAAATTCTCTGTTGTTTATCATTGTAAACAAGGTTTGTCACTACTATAACGTTACAAATGTAAACAATTGTATAGTGTTTCTATAATTAATTATTTACATAATGTAATATCGTTTAAACAAATACTTCACTTTATATATATAATATACTGATATAAAATAAATTATAATAATAAATATAAACACTTTGAATTATTTTCAATACATTATTATTTAAAATCAGAAATGCTCTGTTTTTTTGTATAGAATTGTAAAATGTAGCATAAACACATAGTTTACAAATGTAAAATATTAAAAGATTACATTTGTTATTGCTTAAATAAACAAATGAATATAAAACGAATTTTAAGGGATTATTCCAATATAAAAGAACCTCTTCTTTTTGGTCGATATATAACTAACAAAGACATTGAAAAGTGCTTTAAAAAATTAAGAAAAATTAAGGTTGAGGTAATTGGTAATTCGGTTGAAAACAGACCAATTTATGGAATGAAAGTTGGTCATGGATCAATCAAGATATTAATGTGGTCTCAAATGCATGGTAATGAATCCACAACCACCAAGGCATTATTTGACTGTTTGAATTTATTTGAGTCAAAAAATGAGTTGTCAAAAAACATACTTGAAAATTGTACACTATACATTATTCCTATTTTAAACCCAGATGGTTCTCAGTACTATACAAGATTAAATGCAAATAAGGTAGATTTAAATAGAGATGCCCAAGATTTATCTCAACCTGAAAGTAAAGTGTTAAGAAGCGTATTTAATGATTTTAGGCCTAATTATTGTCTTAATTTACATGGGCAACGCACAATTTATGGAGTTGGTGATACAGGCAAATCAGCTTCAATGTCATTTCTTTCCCCATCTCAGGATGAAAAACGTTCAATTACGGTTAATAGAGAAAAGGCGATGTCTATAATTTCTAGCATAAATGAAGCTCTTCAAGATCTAATACCAGAGTCTATTGCAAGGTATGATGATGGATTTAACCTTAACTGTGTTGGTGATACGTTTCAAAGTTTAGGGATTCCAACTGTCCTTTACGAAGCTGGACATATAAATAATGATTACAATCGTGAGGAAATTCGTGAATCAGTATTTATTTCTTTGTTAATGGGTCTATCAGTTATCGCTAATGGAATCAATACTTCAAACGCTAAAGATTATTTTAAAATTCCAGAAAACACAAAATCATTTTATGATATAATAATTAGAAATGCTAAAATTATTCCTGAAGACGAAATGATAGTTGATATAGCTATTCAATATGAAGAGGTGTTGAATAATGAAAAATTAATATTTAAACCTAAAATTGAAGTCATTTCAAATCTGGATAAATATTTTGGTCATAAGGAATATGATGCCGAAGGGGAAATCATAAAATCTGTTGATAAAATTCCGTTGGAAGTTGCTCGCGAAATCGATTTCGTTCTAATAAATAATGATAAAATAGCACTAAAACCTTAAAATAATTCACTTTAAATGATTATTTGTCAATGAAAATACTTTATTTTTGCATATAGTTTAAAGAATTTACAATTATGGCAAAGTTTAAGTTAGATGAAATAGACCACCAAATCCTCGATATGTTAATCGATAATACTCGTATTCCATTTACGGATATCGCTAAAAAATTATTGATTTCAGCAGGTACTGTTCATGTCAGAGTAAAGAAAATGGAGGAAGCAGGGATTATTAAGGGTTCGTCACTGACTTTAGATTATAAAAAACTTGGTTACTCCTTCATTGCATATGTTGGTGTATTTTTACAGAATACGTCACAAACAAAATTTGTTTTAGAACGTATAGAGAGTATTCCATATGTTACTGTAGCTCATATAACAACAGGAAAGTTTAATATTTTTTGTAAAATAAGAGCAAGGGATACAATGCATGCCAAAGAAATTATTTTTATGCTAGATGATATTGATGGCGTATATAGAACAGAAACAATGATCTCATTAGAAGAAAGTATCAATGATAAAAAACGATTGATGCATACAATTTTTAATGAGTTATAATAAATAAGTTGAACCAAATTAAACCCTTAGTTACTTTTACTGAGGGTTTTTTTATTTAAAGCTATGAATGAAAATTTCTTAAATCCTGAAGAGTATAATCCATATTACAAACAATATATAGATAAAACATCTGACTTGGATATTGTTAATGGACTAAAACAAAACTTGATTTCTGTTACAGAGTTCTTTGAATCTATTCCTCAAGAGAAGCATTTGTATGCATATGCAGAAAATAAGTGGAGTATATTGGATATTTTGCTCCATATCATAGATACGGAACGAATTTTTAGTTATCGAGCATTAAGAATCATTAGAAAGGACAAAACTCCAATGGTAGGATTCGATCAAGATGAATTTGTTATTAGTGGTAATGCCAATAACAGATCTATGGAAAGCTTAATTGAAGAATATAAGTCTGTTCGTAAAAGTACGATTACACTTTATTCAAATTTAAGGTCTGAATCATTGAAGTTAATTGGTGAGGCAAGCGGTTCAAACATTTCTGCTAGAGCAATTGGTTATATAATTACAGGACATGAAAACCACCATATTTCAATTATTAGAGAACGATATTTATAGATTGTTATAATAATCGAATGCTTCAAAAATTAGGTCATTACTCACCTCGCAATCTATTGTTGGTTTGCCAATGGCATTTAGCAATACAAATTTAACTTTGCCATGACTATTCTTTTTGTCGTGCTTTAGCAGCCTAATGATAACTTCCAGATCTTGATGGTTTATTTCAACCTTCTGAAATGATTTTAATATACCATCAGTTATATTAGCTAGTTCTTCTAAAGACATTCCACATACTTTTGTAGATAGGTAAGCTTCAAGTAACATGCCAATAGCAATCGCCTCGCCATGTAGTAATGGAGTCTTATCTGCATTTTGCAAGAAATAACTTTCTATAGCATGGCCTAAGGTATGTCCAAAGTTTAATATTTTCCTCAGTCCTTTTTCTGTAGGATCCTCTGAGACTATATTATTCTTAATAACCACTGAATCGTAAATGAGCTGATCTAGATCTGATATATCTAATTTTTCAAGTTGGGTCAAAGTATCCCAATAGTTCCTATCGGTGATTAATCCATGTTTAATCATCTCTGCATAACCAGAAATCATGTGATTTTGGGGTAGGGTGTCTAGAAATGATGTATCAATTAATACCATACTTCCTTCACTAATAACTCCAATCTGATTTTTAAGAGAACCTAAATCTACACCTGTTTTACCACCAACTGATGCATCAACCATAGCTAATAGGGAAGTTGGTACATTTATATAATCAATGCCTCTCATATAGGTACTCGCAACAAATCCTCCTAAATCAGTAACAACACCACCTCCCAAATTGATCATTAAACTTTTACGGTCAGCATGGTATTCAGAGAGTGCTTCCCACACACCTGTGCAAATATCAATTGTTTTATGGTCTTCTCCTTCGGGCATTTCCATAACTTCTACTACAATATTATTTGACTCTAATTTTGATAGAAATTGCGGTAGACAATAGTCGTGAGTATTGGTGTCAACCAGAATAAAAATACTTGACGGATTAGTATTTTTAATGTGCCTATTTAACTCTATATATACATCAGAATTAAAATAAACAACTGCACTTTTAGTCGGGATAGATTTCATTTTGAAAAGTATCAATTTGAGCTTGTGAAAATACTCAGATTTTAGAAAAAATTAATGCTATTATAAATATATTTGTAATAATATATTCTAGTAACAAATGAAAGATCGTACATTATTTGAAAATACAGAAACTGCATTTGTTTTAAAATCAGATTCTGAATTAGAACGCGCCTATTTTTTGTTTAAAATGATTTCTTCACAACCGCTAGTGAAAATAGGCACTGCGGCAACAAATTTTGCGTTAAAAGCAAATTTACCAGTCGAAGGATTAATAAGATCTACTGTGTTTGATCACTTCTGTGGTGGTGTAAATGAAGAAGATTGTTTGCATGTAATTGATAATTTATATGCAAAGGGTGTAAGTTCAGTTTTGGACTATTCAGTTGAAGGAAAGGAAACTGAAGAACAGTTTGATAATGCCGTAAAAAAAATATTAAAAATTGTACAGTTTTGCGACGAACGTGATGCTATGCCAATAGTAGTGTTTAAACCTACAGGTTTTGGAAGATTTAAGTTATATCAAAAAATAACAGAAGGTAAACAGCTCACTGATGCTGAAAAAGAAGAATGGAATAGAATTGTTGAGAGATTCAAATCAATTTGTGAATTTGCAAAGGAAAAAGATGTTGAAGTATTAATAGACGCAGAAGAAAGTTGGATGCAAGATGCAGCAGATGAGCTTGTTGAAGAAATGATGCGTTTATACAACAAGGATAAAGCGATAGTTTATAATACTTTACAATGTTATCGTTGGGATAGGCTAGACTATTTAAAATCCTTGCATCAGAGAGCTAATTCAGAAGGATTTAAAATTGGAATGAAAATTGTCCGTGGTGCATACATGGAAAAGGAAAGGAATAGGGCAGAGGAGTTAGGTTACAAATCACCAATTTGTGAAAATAAGAATGCAACAGATGAAATTTTTGATAATACCTTGACTTATATTTTAAATAATCTTAGTGATATATCTATTTTTATCGGAACGCATAACGAAGAGAGTAGCTATTTAGCTATGGAATTAATGGAAACATACAGCATTGATAAAAATGATAACAATGTATGGTTTGGGCAGTTATATGGTATGAGTGACCATATAAGTTTTAATCTAGCATCACAAGGTTATAATGTAGCAAAGTATATTCCTTTTGGACCAGTAAAAGATGTCATGCCTTACCTTATTAGAAGGGCAGAGGAAAACACATCTGTTGCTGGGCAAACAAACAGAGAGCTTGAATTATTGAAAACTGAACGAAAAAGGCGTAAGATTTAATTCTCTTAAAATAGTTTGTCAAGAATAATTAGGCTTAGTTTACGGAAACGATAAGCATATTTACTTAAAACATTCCCATTGTGGTATTTAAATAAGGTTACTAAAAATTGGGGATTCTTAATGTAATGATCTTTTTTAGAAGTTTGTATAAAAGAAGTCATTGCTTTTCTCCTTATAATTTTTAGATCATGTATCTTGGTTGTCTTACTTTTTAAAGCAGATCCACCAGTCATAGCCTTGTAGCCGTGATCTTTTGCAGAATTAATACTAAGTTGATTGTTACCGCCTCCTGGCCAACAAATAAAATCGACAGATTTATTTAGTTTTTCTTCAATAATTGTTTTGCTTTGCTTTAATTCATATGAATAACGACTTTCAATTTCCGCATCTGATTCATATCTTCCAGGTAAATCATTAAGTTTTTCATTTAATTTTGTAATAAATTCCTTTTTGTTAATAGTGTTTTTAGAATTAGAATATTCATTAATTGCGTATTCATTTAATTGTCTATCTGGAAAATACCTGCGGGTACGCAACGCTCTGTCATATTCAAATATAGGTGTACCGTGCTTTATAAACTTAGATTGATCTTCATTAATGTAATATGGTTTTCTATTTGGATGACTCAACCAAGCTAACCAACTATATTCTGGTTGTCCAGTGTAAATGTCTACTACTTTATTTGAGTAAAAAAGAAAGTCATGACTCATGCTATGGGATTGGGTATCCATAACCCCCGAATCTTGCATTGTTTTAAGTTCTGCCCAATTTAAAAACCCAAGTGGAGAAAGTTCAGATATATCTATTTTGTTATCCCAGACATCCTCTAGGTTATATCTAATATCTATCTCATTTTGAATAAATTCTGGATTTACAAATATTGTTCCCTTCAATCCATATTTTTTTAATATTGGATATGCATAAACCCAGTTATCTAGATATCCGTCGTCAAAGGTAAGTACGACTTTATTTTTTGCATTTGGATCATCTAGCCATGAGTCAATAAATATAGTTTCAAAATTGTTATTAACTAAATATTTGCAAAAATTCTCAAAATGGTCTAGAGATATAGATAGCCAATTTCTGTACCAGTTTTCATTTTCACAACCAATACTATGAAGCATTAAAGTTATCATAAAATATAATTCTTATTTGAGGCTTATTTTTTTTTAAAAAATCTATACCATTTTTTCTTTTTAGTCGGTGAGCTACCATATCCATAGCCGTAACCATAACCTTTTTTACCTTTTTTAACACCATTTAGAAGGAGTGTAAAATTAGGTAATCTATTATCTTCATATAACGGCTGTGCTACATGAACAAGTTGTCTCTTATCAACATTGTCCGCACTAACCACATATACGAATAGATCTGCAAATTCTGAGATCAACAAGGTGTCACTAACTAATCCAACGGCGGAAGTATCAACAATGACATAGTCATATTGTTTTTCAGCATATTTAATAATCTCCTCAACTCTTTCACTCATTAAAAGTTCAGAAGGATTTGGTGGTATTGTACCTGAAGGTAAAATATCTAAATATTCATTTTCGGGATGATTACATATAACTTCACTTGGTTTTAAGCTAGAATCAACAATGTAGTCCGTCAATCCTATTTCTGGACCATCTGTTATACCTAAATAATTGATAATTTTTGGTACTCTAATATCCATTTCGATTAGTAAAACCTTCTTATTAGAAAATGAAATAGAGCTTGCTAAATTTGTACTTGTGTGTGATTTACCTTCCTGAGCCTTAGTGGAGGTAATAAACAGTTTCCTTCCTCTGTTTTTTACGTCCTTAAGCATGAAATCAATATTTGATCTTACAATTCTAAAGGCTTCAGCCTTAGGCGTGTAATCAACTTTCTTTATAAGTCTTTCTTTTTTAGAAGATTTTGGTATATCACCAATGTAAGGTATGTCTAGATGGTTTGTGACATCATCCTTGGTGTAAACTTTGTTATCTAATAAATCAATAATATAAATAATCCCAATAGGAATAAGCATACCAAAAATTAATGAGACCAAATAAATTATTACGGTATTTGGTGCTACTGGATTAAATGATGAATAAGCTTTATCTACAATTTTGGCATTAGGTGAATACATACCTAGTCGTATAGCAGATTCTTCTCTTTTCTCCAAAAGATAAAGAAAAAGTGATTCTTTGATATCTTTCTGTCTTTGTATGGACCTAAATTTCCTTTCTTTGGTTGGAGCAGAATAAAGTTGTCCACTGATGCGTCTACTCTCATTATTCAGATTTTCAAGGGTGAGTTTAGAGGTTTCTTTCATACTCTCTAACGAATTCTGGAGACTTGTTTTTAAAGTACTAATTTGATTGTTTAATTCAATTACAACAGGGTTTTTTTCTGTGGAATTTCTAAGTAAGCGATCTCGCTGAGCAACTAGTTCGTTATGGCTTTTAATAATCTGAGCTGTATTGGTATCTCCTATTCCAATATTTGCAGGAAGAAGATCACTTATTTTATTGTCATCATTTAATTCCTCCTCTAAATAAGAAATCATCTGAATGCTGTTAGATGTAGTAGATATCTGTTGCTCAAGCTGTGTTCTAGCTTTGAGGTTTAAGTCCGTTTGTGAACCAATTGCAGTCAGATTATTTTGTTGTTGTACCAGCTCTGCATTTGATTCCACCTCACCTAATTCTTGAGACACTTGTTGCAATCTGTTATTAATAAAATCTGAGGTTATCTTAACAACTTCCTCTTTGTCTTTGAGAACATCATTGTTATATACTTTAATAAGTTCGTTCAAATAATCAATTGCTTTTTGCGGAACTGTTTGATTTAAAGCTAGATTAATAACACTTGATCCTTTTTCAACTGATATGGTTAATGATTTCCTATAAGCATTGGCTAATTTATTCACCGGTCGAATAGAAATTCTTAAATTTAAGTCGTTAACCATATATTCAGATTCTAAATTTGGTACAATAACAAACCCTCCATATTTAGAATTTATTTTATCTCCAAAAGTATGAAGCTTTCCATCTGAGTCCTTTTTGTCTGCTAAGGATTTACCATCATCTTCAAACAAAATGAAATTGGTTTTGGATTTTATCCTAATAAGGATCCCTTTTTTTATTGTATAAATGAGTGAGTCACTTTCAAAAAAATTAATCTTTACAGGGGGATTTTTGTAAATTTCATTTTGCTTTATTTTTCCAATCGAAAAATAGCTTATGTTTAAGTTTAAATTTTTTATAATGTTTTCTGCTAAAGTCCTAGATTGTAATATTTTAACTTCATCTTTGATTTTATCAGAACCTTGTGAAAAAAAACCCGAGTTTTTAACATCTTCTAGGCTGGGTAATTTTGTAGATTGATCTTCTTCTCTAAGTTTAATTGTGGCAGTAGCCTTATACTCATAAGTGGCATACCTTAAGTAAGTATAGCCTATTGCTATGGCTATAATTATCGATAACAAAATCCATTTCCAGTATGACAGATATACTTCTAATATCTGAGAGATTTCTTTTCTAACCGATTTAGATTTCATATTATTAGATATTTTTTGCCTTAATTTTTATTTTAATTAATTATTTCTAGTTATTAGCTAAGAATATCGCAACAATAGTAGTAAGTGTTCCAATAGCACCGAGTAATAAATTATTGTTTTGATTGTATGTTGATGCCCTAATTCTCGCTCTGTTAGGTTCGACATAAATTACGTCGTTTTGTTGTAAATAATAGACAGGTGAATTAACTGTTTTTATTGAAGTTAGGTCAACAGTTGCAAATTTCTTTTTACCATCTACCTCCCTTATAATTAAAACATTTTTACGAGCTCCATAAATTGTTAAGTCATTCGCCATTCCTAGTGCTTCTAATAAGGTGATTCTTTCATCTTGAATTGTGAAAGTACCTGGATTTGAAACTTCGCCTATTATGGTAATTGTAAAATTTGCCAATCTTACGTTTACAATAGGATCGTTAGCATAAGTACTAATTCTTTCAGTTAACAATGACGTAAGTTCTGTTCTTGTCAAACCTGCAACCTTTAAAGTTCCAAGAACTGGAAATTGAATATTCCCTTCATAATCAACTAAATAAGATTGAACCTGTAGTTGTGCTTGGGCATTTAGTCCAACATTTGTGTTGTTGGCCACAACTGGCAAATTAAAAGGTCTTACGGTGTCTGGATCTAAAGCAGAAACATTAATAGTTATTATATCATCTGGCTTATATATAAGTTGTTCTGGTTCTGAAACCAATAAACCTGCTTCCACTGGCTCGTCTTGAAAGTAAACCAAGTTTTTTCGAGACGCACAAGATGAAATAAACAATACAGATATAATTGATACTGTTAAAAGGCGATTTTTCATATTTTATTTGATTAATTATTTTATTTTATTCTCGTCTAATACTTCAAACGTTGAATTATTAGAAATGTATTCAGGAATAAGAGATTTTATTGCTGATACAATCTCAAGTGGTTGTATTAAGGTATTAATATTTGATAATTTATTAATTTCTTTTTCAACAAACTCAATATCAACTCTTCTTGACTTCGCAATCATGATTTTTTCATGATATGTTTTTTTGGTGTTTTCCCCATCAGCAAGAAGCTCTTCATATATCTTTTCACCTGGTCTTAACCCCGTTATTTTAATATCAATATCTTCTGGATATCTGAGGCCAGACAATATAATCATATTAGTAGCTAAATTAAATATTTTGATAGGTTCTCCCATATCAAAAACAAATATTTCACCACCATTTCCCATAGCAGCAGCCTCTAATACTAATTGACATGCTTCTGGAATAGTCATAAAATAACGTGTTATTTCTTTATGTGTAACGGTCAATGGGCCACCTTTTTCAATTTGTTTTTTGAATAACGGAATCACTGAACCATTAGAACCTAAAACATTACCAAATCTAGTTGTTATAAACTTAGTGTGGCCTTTACCCTTTAAGCATGTAACATACAATTCAGCTATTCGCTTAGTAGCGCCCATGACGTTTGTAGGGTTAACGGCTTTGTCTGTTGATATTAAAACAAACTTGTCAACACTATGTTTAACGGAAATATCTGCAACATTTTTTGTACCACCAATATTCACACTTACCGCTTCAAAAGGGTTGTTTTCCATTAATGGTACATGTTTGTATGCTGCAGCGTGAAAAACAACTTTTGGTTTATATTGATTGAAAATTTGATCTATTCTTGTTTTGTTTCTGACATCAGCAACTATAGCATCAATTTTAGTTAAACCTTCCTGTCTAAATTCTTGCTGAATATCATAAAGTGCTGATTCCGCATTATCTACTAGTATTAATTTTTTATAGTTATATAAGCTTACTTTTCGACATATTTCACTACCAATTGATCCGGCGGCTCCAGTTATTAGTATAACTTTATTATCATATTGCTCTTCTAAATCAGGATTTTTAATATTTATAGGATCTCGACCTAACAAATCTTCAATTTTCACCTCTTTAATTTGCCCAACGCTTAAATCTCCGTCGATCCAGTTTTGCACTGGTGGTACAATTTTCACCTTAAGTCCTAAATTAAACAGGTTGCCAGTTATTTGAAGTAATCTAGTAGGATCAATATTTTGTATCGATATTATAACATCTTCAACTTTGTTTTTTTCAATAAACTTTTCATCTATTGTTGACAAACTGTAGACCTTAACCAAATCTATTTTCTTTCCTATTTTCCTGTCATCATCATCAATAAATCCTACAACTTGAAGTGTGTTTTTAGTGTCATTTACAATGGCGTCATAAGTTAACATCCCAGAACTACCAGCTCCAAATATTAATACATTAGAAATTGAATCTAAATCTTGCTTAATATAATTGTAAACTGATTTAATAAAAAGTTTAGACCCTATTAAAAATAGAATATTTAATAATAAATGAATGTAAACAATTGATCCTGAAATATTAAACAAACTATCAACAACACTAATTTTTCTACTCAAAAAAGTAAAGAATATTAGAATTGTTGCAAGAATGTTGGCACCAATGACAATATTGACAATGTCTTTGAATCCTGTAAACCTAACAACACCTTTGTATGACCCAACGGAAATGAAACTAATTGTTGCAGCAACTGCTACATAAGGTATTTGTTCAAAAAGTATCTTTAGGCTAAAATCAAACTTAAAGTTAAATCTAATTAAATAAGCTATAAAAAATGCACCAATAACTATACATAAATCAAATAAAAGGACAAACCATTTGGACGCATACTTTTGAGATATTCTATTTAAGATTTTTATTAGCATTTTGCAAAATACGTTTTTATACCTAAAACTACCCTAATTAATTCGTTATCAGTCAGGTTTGAACCACTAGGTAAGCAAAGTCCTTTTTTAAATAAATTTTCAGAAACACCATTAATATAGCTAGGTGCATTCTCAAAAACAGGTTGTAAATGCATTGGTTTCCATAGAGGTCTAGATTCAATATTGTCTTTGAGAAGAAATTCTCTAAGTTCTTCTCTAATCTTGTAAGATGGAAGTTGAATGCAAGTCAACCATCGATTTGAAAACATTTCAGTTGGTTCTTCTAAAAATTTAATTTCTTGAATATCACTAAATTCTTGCTTGTAAAAAGCGTGATTTGAACGTCTTTTATTGACATGATTGTCCAAGACAGTCATCTGCCCTCTGCCTATCCCAGCGACAATATTGGACATTCTATAATTATAACCAATTTCTGAATGTTGATAGTGCGGTGCATTATCTCTTGCTTGTGTAGATAGAAAAACTGCTTTTTCTTTTAATGCGTCTGATTTAGTTACTAACGCACCACCGCCTGAAGTTGTAATTATTTTATTGCCATTAAAGGATAATATGGCTAGGTCACCAAAAGTACCACACTTTTTATTTTTGTAGGTACTCCCTAAAGATTCTGCACTATCCTCTAATATTGGGATTTCATATTTATTAGCAATTATCCTTATTTCATCAACTTTATATGGCATCCCATATAAATGAACTGCTATTATAGCTTTTGGTTTATTACCTTTTGCAATTCTATCTTTAATTGCATTCTCTAATTGTTCAGGACATATATTCCAAGTATCCTTTTCACTATCAACAAATACTGGAGTTGCACCTAAATAAGCAATAGGATTTGCAGAAGCTGAAAATGTTTTGCTCTGACAGATTACTTCATCACCTTTTTCAACGCCCAATAAAATTAGTCCTAAATGTAGCGCTGAAGTACCTGACGCTAGTGCTGCTACGTGGATATCATCTTCTAGATAGCGTTCGAGATCATTTTCAAACCCATTTACATTAGGTCCAAGAGGAGCAACCCAATTTAAATCAAACGCTTCATTTATGTAGAATTGCTCTTTACCACTCATATGTGGTGAAGACAACCATATTTTTGTATTCATAGGTTATTTATTAAGCTATAAACTTTAAAAGTTATAAAATAAAGGTGTTTGGGACCTAATTAATTAATAGCTATTTCGTGCTAATATAAGCGGTAAAGATTAATACAAATATTAATTACGATAAAAGGCTTATTTTAAACGATATAGAAAACCTTCATGCTAAATGCGTAATTATACGTGATTAGGTAGAATTTTCTTCGGTACCCATAAATTCTGGCATAGCACTACCGTCTTCTGTATTTATATCTTTTTTATTAAGTACATTTATTATGGTATGCACAAATATTTTAGCATCTAATGCAAAGGATTGATTTTTTACATAATAAACATCATACTTGAATTTTTCTTCCCAAGAAATAGCATTGCGTCCATTTACTTGTGCCCAACCAGTAATGCCTGGAATTACATCTAGACGTTTTATTTGTTCTTTATTATAACGTGGTACATATTTGGGCAGCAATGGCCGTGGACCTATTAAACTCATGTCACCTTTGAGAATATTAAACAATTGCGGCAATTCATCCAGAGAAAATTTTCTACAAAAATTGCCAACGGGAGTCAGTCTTTTCTCATCAGGAAGTAAATTGCCATCCTTGTCCTTTTTGTCATTCATAGTTTTGAACTTAATAATGGTAAAGATTTGACCTTTTATACCAGTTCTCTCTTGATAAAAGAATGGTTTGCCGTCATTGTAAATTGACAATAGAACTATTAGAATTAAAAGTAAAGGAGAAATGATAATTATTCCAATAAGAGATGTTAAAAAATCAAACATTCTTTTGATAAAGCTACTGTAAAAATTCATCTTTTTAATTTATTTAGGTTCTTATGAATTGAAATTTAAATTGTCTTGGTTTATTGTATTTACTTTAAAACCCTCAACATTGTAGTTTCAACTGATTTTCCATTTCTATAGTTTCTTCATTTCTTTTAAATGTATTCGTTGGTGGTGATGTATATTTTATTTAACTCCATTAATCACTCTTTTATATAAATAGAACCAAATCGTAGGATGATAATATAGCTTACTTTCTAAAGTTTTAGAAGGAACTTCTTTTAATTTATCATTCATAAAATTCGCAACAGCTTGTTTCATCAATAGAATACCTTCACCTGTTTGTAGAAATGGGTAAGTAGAGAAATTATCACTTTCTGTAGTAGTTATTTTCTGTTGAAATAAGACACCACCTGTATCAATACCACTATCTACAAGATGTACGGTGACTCCACAGTTTTTTTTGTCGTTATTGACCAATGCCCAATATCCACCATGAACACCTCTATATTTTGGTGTTATGCCTACATGTGTGTTAATAAAAGTTGCATCTGTTGCATTTAAGACTTTTTTGGAAATTATTCTTGTGCCATTTACAATTATAAGATCAGGCTTTTCTTTTTTGATAAATGCGATACACTCTGGAGAATTTACCGAAATAAATTTTTTAATGACAGAGTTTGGTATGGATTTATTATCAAGTTTGTAATTTCTCTTTATTTCATCTATTCTCTGCTTTGACAATTTCCTTAATAGCCTGGGTATAATTAATTGAAAAACGGCTTGGCCAATAACTTTGAAGTACCCAAGCCTTTTTATTCTTCTTTTCAAGAATTTTTTCATATTCTCATTTTCTTCAATAATAACCGTTGATATATTAAAGTTGTCTTTGAGACTGTTAAATATAAAGTTTGTCGAAATACCTTCTCCAGCAAGCATTATTATTTTTTTGTTCATTTGTGAATCTGTTTTAAGATGTTTGACAATTCGTTCATTGTTAAGCTTTCGAAACCATATTTTTTGTTAAGCATTAAATAATGTTCAAGTATCCTATTCAAAAATTCAAAATTTTCTCTTTGATACACACCAAAATTGTGTGGATGCCACCATAAATGATATACTTCACCGTTTTTAGCAGCATGAGTCATGCTTTTTATTATCCTCTTAAGTCTAATGCTTTCCGCTATTTTTAACTTTGTAGAAAATGGTCTTAAAAACCTACTTGAGGGGACGTTAAAAGGTTCTTCCTTTGATATTTCATCTAATTTGTAACTGTTGTGACCAGAAATATTTAAATAAGAATCCATTAATCTGATAGCTCTTCTTTTCAGATTGTCTTTTTGACCATTTGTTGGATCATAAAACCAAGTCTTTTCATTTCCTCTGTAAGAAGTTATACCTGCATTTTTAATAATCTCTAGATAGTCTCGATTAAATTGATTTCTTGGAAATACTAGACTCTTTATCCTAATTTCATTTTTTTTAGCAATATCAATTGCAGCTATGATGTCGCTTTTGAAATTTTCCTTTGTTTGTCCGTCTTCAAGACAGTAATAATGAGAAAAGGTATGTGTTGCAATTTCTTGATCTGGATATTTCTTTATTAAATTAATTAATTTAGAAGCAAAATGATATTTGTCTTCTTCCTCAGTTTCAGCCACTAGGTCTAAATGTCCATTATAGGGTGAGAGGTTTTTATTTGAGTATTGAGGTTTACATTCTGGAGAAAAAGATTGAATTTCAGTTTTTGATGATGTAAATAAAAAGCCTACAGTTGCCCAAGTTGCTTTTACCTTATATTTATTGAATATCTCAAGCATTTTTGGTACGGCTTCCCAAACTCCTAGTATATTTCTTCCATATGAACTTTTGGTTTGTATGTCCCTAACGCCCCATAACAATTCAAAATCTAATGAGATTATAAATTTACCAGTTGATTTCATTTCTTAATTTTTATTGATTTTCAATCAATGTAATTCTTATTAATAAGCCTGCTCTAATGATTTGTAAAGTTGTAACAATTCATCCCAAATAGCTTGCCTTTGATATTTCTGAATAATGTTCACTCTTGCATTTTTAGCTAAAGTATTGAGTAAGTTAGAGTCCGTGATAAGTAACCTTATTGCTTCGGTTAGTTCTTTTGAGTCTTTTTTAGGGACAATAAGGCCATTGTAATTTTGTCTAATAATCTCATTACTGCCGTTAATGTCACTAACAACACAAGGTTTTCCCATACTGCCAGCTTCTAAAACAACATTAGGAAATCCTTCTCTATAACTTGGGAAAACAAAAACATCGCAAAGACAGTAATATGGTTTGACATTGTTTGATTCTCCCATGCAATAAATTTTTGTATTAGAATTAATAACGGACTCCGTTTTTGCATCAAGTGGATCTAGATGGTCCTCCTTGGGCCCAACTAAGATTAAACTAATATTATTGAAATTCTTAGTTAATTCATTAAATGATTCTACTAACTCCTTAATACCCTTATCTTTTACAATCCTACCAACAAAAAGAAAAATTATATCTCCTTTACTAATACCAATTTTTGCTCTTAAGTCCTCGATATCACTTTTCTTTACTGTTTCTGGGTTGAATTGCTCAGTGTTGATACCATTAGAACTGCCATTACCAATAACTTTTAGTTTTGATTCTTTGCAAAATCCTTCATCTAGAATTATTTGTTTCATACCAAAAGAATTAGGAAGTACTAATGTTGAACAACTATAAGTAAATTTCTCAACCGCATTTAATATTCTTCTTTTAAATCCTGTAGCCTCTACTAATGGTAAACCTGCAATAGTGTGTAATCGATGTTTAACACCTGCTAATCTAGCTGCTAGCATACCTACTGTTCCGGCCTTAGGAGTATGAGTATGTACTATAAGTGGTTTTTCCTTTTTAATAATTTTATATAGTTGGTAAACACTAATCAAATCTTTGATAGGTGTTATTTTTCGTGTCATATTTACGTGTATTGTTTTGACGCCTTCACGTTTTTCATACGGTTTTAAGTGTTGGTCTTCATCACTAGCAATTCCAATCATCTCATAATGAGAATTCATAAACCTGAGTTGTCCCTTTAAAAGGCCTTTCAACGAACTGGAAACCGTTGTTATTCTAATTATTTTATTCATCAATTATATTATTGAATAGGTATTAAGATACCATTTTTGGAAAACATAAAAGCACCAAACTCGCATACTATTGTCTTGTTTGGAATTTATATGATTTAAAACTAAGGATTGAACATATTCATAATTAAATAACCCTTGTGTTTTAATAAAACCTGAATCAATATATGAAAGAAGCTCATTCTTTAAATTGGATTTTAACCAATCACCAACCGGAACACCAAAGCCCATTTTTGATTTATTCAAAAAATCATCAGGGAAATGATCCTTGAATGCTTCTTTCAGTATATACTTTTTGCTCCACTTATTTAATAAATATTTTTCAGGTAAGGAATTAGTTAAGTCCCAAAGTGTTTTATTTAGAAAAGGAGCTCTGCATTCAAGGCTGGTCAACATACTTGCACGATCTACCTTAACTAACATGTCTCCTTCTAAACTGACGTGTTTATCTACGATTCTAAAGTCAGTTAGTGTTTTTGGATATTCTTGGCCAGTTTTTGTCTTGACTTCTTTAAAAGTATCATTGATTAAATAAGTTTCTCTTAATAATTCCTGTTTCTCATCTTCAGTAAATGCAAGAGAAATAATATTCCAGTAATGATCCCCATTATAGTTGAATGCTTTTAATAGACGATTTAGTTTAAATCGCTTACCCCTGTTATCATCTTTTGTTCTTAATAATTTTTTCGCTAAATTAAGAATATGATTATGGGCATATTTAGGTACTAATGAAGTGTATTTGTTATTTAATTTCCCCATATAATACTTATTGTAACCCCCAAAAACTTCATCACCACCATCACCTGTAAGTGCTACTTTCACGTAATCTCTTGCCTTATTTGAGACGAGATATGTTGGTAGGGCAGATGAGTCTGCAAAAGGCTCATCAAAATTTAATAATATTTCATCCAAATTTGTTTTAAAGTCGTCTTCATTTACAACAAATTTATGGTGGTTACTATCAATAAGTTTTGCTACCAATTGAGATTTATCAGATTCATCGTATTGCTTTTTTTCAAAACCAATTGAAAATGTGTTAATTTTTTTATCCGATATTTCAGCCAAACATAAAGAAACTATTGATGAATCAACACCACCAGATAAGAAAGTACCCAGTGATACGTCTGCAATTGATCTAGATTCAACACTTTTCATAACATTATCATAGACTAGGTTTTTTGCATCTTTAAATGAGATATCACGTTTTTCAACAGGTGCTTCAGATTTTAATATTTTAATGTTAAAGCTTTTAGATGCTAAGTCATATTCGATGTAATAATTACTTGGCAATTTTTTAATACCATTATAAATGGTATAGGGCGCAGGAATATAGGTAAGCCTAAAATACTGATTAAGACCCTCTTTACAAATTTCTGGTCTATGAGGAATTTGTTTTATTATAGATTTTAATTCTGAACCAAAGATAAATTCATTTTCTAAATTGATATAATAAAGAGGTTTTTCACCAAAATAATCTCGTGCAATGTAAACTTTGTTTTTATTTTTGTCATGAATACTAAACGCAAACATACCGTCTAATTCTTTAAACCCTTCAGTACCTTTTTGTTCATATAATTTTAATATAACTTCAGTGTCACTTGTGGTTTTAAAGGTGAATCCGTCGTTCAGCAATGATTCTTTTAATTGTCTATAATTATATATTTCCCCATTAAAGACTATACTTATTGAACCGTTATTACTGTATATAGGTTGCTTCCCTGTGCTTAAATCAATAATTGACAATCTTCTCATACCCATTGCGACATTTACCTTATCATTTGCTGAAATATGCGCGCCATCTTCATCTGGTCCTCTATGGAAAATAAGCTGATTCATTGAGTTCAACCTTTTGGATAAATCATTTTCAGAAACTTTATCATAAGTAATTATGCCATTAATTCCGCACATAGTTTAACTAGGTCTTAATTAGTAATAAATTGATTAAATTTTTTATAGACAACCGGTAACGAGTATAATTCGCTCCTTTGGAGCGATAACTTACTGTATTTCTCACGTTCTGAAGGATTATTTCGATAATAGTCTAGCGCCTTTCGTAAACCTACATGATCATTATTATTAATTAAAATGCCAAATTTGCCCAAATAAAAATCTCCTTCATTAATTTTTATTTCTTCATTGTTGTTTAATAACTCAAGTGGACCAGAAAGACAATTTGTAGAGATACAGGGTAACCCAATGGCCATGGCTTCTAACAAAGCATTTGGAAACCCTTCAGTAAATGACGTTAATATAAAGCAATTGCTGGCAATAAAATACTCATTAACATTTTTTACAGTTCCAAGTAACTTCACTCTATCTGATAGCTTATGTTTCTCAATTTCCGAATAAAGGTAACTTTTTAATGGACCATTCCCCAATATGCTCAATTTATCGTTATTAGGGTTTAAACTAACTGCCCTAATCATCATAATTTGATTCTTACGCTTATTTAAGGTCCCAGCAGTGATTATTTGCAATGGATCATGGGTATTTAAAGATTTAGAATCAATTCTTTGCCTAGGAATTGTTATTGGATTGTAGATCACTTCCATTGGAATTTTTATACCAAAGTTTTCCTTTAAATCACTATTGATGTATACAGAATTAGAAAATAATTTATCACATTTATTATAAAAGATTGGATAAAAGAGTTTTGAAATAAAAAGTGATGTTTTGCTCGTAGTGTTATCTGAAGGGAATCCACGTTCACTGATTATGGTATTTACGCCATTATAAAAAATTGATATAATTCCATTAATTAGATTAGGAAAAGCTAAAAAAGAAATTGATATACCAATATTCTCACGTTTAATGATTTTTTGATATTTAATTATAAACCTGATAAAATCTAAAAATCTTAAAAAGTATGGTCTATTCGGTTTCTTTTTTGAGAGTAAAGTTACATCAACTTCATCAGGTATAGGAAAGTGAATATCATCGTAAAATAGGACCAAACTGACATTGTAATCCTCTTTTAATTTCGCTAGAAGTAAGCTTACTACTTTTTCCGCACCTCCACTGTTTAAAGAAATACAAAGTAGGGCAATATTTTTTTTTTGATTTGGGGTCATCTGTTAAATATCTAATTGATATTATGCGTCTTAGTGTCAAACATAAAAACAATTCATTTACTATTCTTATTTTCTCGATAATTGTAGTTTTTTAATGTTTAATGGAAAATTGAAATAGTAATAAAAGGAGATTTAAATTATATTCCTTTTAAGTTTTATGGAGGTTTTCCCATCCTAATCCTGTAAAACACGGCCCTTGGGTCATTTCATGAAATCTAATGCCGTTATGAAAACCATTAAGTTCAATAATTCTTAAATTATTGTTATTATCAATGGTAATATCCCAACCAATGCAACCAATATAAAAGACTCTTTTATGTAATTTTTTAATTTCCGAAATACAATAGTCATAATTTGGTAATTGCATATTGGAAAAATCTACATTTTTGTCTGGTAAAGAATCAATTGAACTCCAATTTGGTAAAAATGCTTTGTGATACAGCCGACCAGTTTTAAAATCATAAGGAATCTTAATTGCCGTAGATGTTTTAACATGTGAATCTGTAGATCTGCCAAATTTAAAAAACCCTCCTCTAATTTCAATTTCACCTTTATTATTACAAACTGATGTTACTCTGATTGTTGCAACTGCAGATTCATTGAATGCATTAAAAAATTCATGTTGAATAATGAACCCTTGAAACACTCCATTTCCTAATTTCCTGATTAATTCTAAATCAAAGGTATTTTTATTAAATATATATATCCCACGTCCTTGAAATGAATCCTCAGTTTTGAATACAATTTTTTGATGTTTTTGAAAAATATATTCAATGAATGGAATAGGTTGATAAATTTTATCGTTAATATCCAAAAAATATCCATTTATGAAATACCCTAAATTAGAATCTTGATTATGATTAATTAATTTATTTACTATTAATGGCCTATAGCATAGTCTGCCATACTCTCCTTTTATAGTTGGTACAACAGTCTCACCATAATAATTATCAGGAATCCAGCCTTCCTTAAATTGATTTTGATAGGAGCAGTATGTCATTAACCATGGAGCGTATTTCTTGTGACCAAAAATATCCAATGCATACTCAATACATAGTTTCCGTTCTTTTTTACTTAATCTACCATTTTGAGTTTCTTGGACCTTCAAAATTTTTAAGGCAGTTGCATTTTGTTCTTTGTGATAAATATAACTTCTAGACTTTTTTATTAATGATTTGGCTAGTTCTTTCATGATTCAAGCAAGTTTTTTAGATGGAATTAACTTTATTAAAAATAGTAAATAGACTATTTACTCAAAATATCAATAAAGAAGTCTTCATACTTTTTTATTATAATTTTGGGACCAAATTTTTTTTCAACACTTTCTTTTACATCGCTATGATTCCAGATTTTCTTCTCATTAAGCCTTTCAATAAACTCATCCTCATTATTCACTAAATATCCGTTTATGCCATCATCAACAATTTCTTTAGTTCCGCCAGGAACGTCAAAAGCAATAACAGGTGTTCCAACGGCGCAACTTTCCAACAATGCGTTCGGAAATCCTTCAGAATAAGATCCCTGTAAAAAGAAGTCATTTTCGATTAAATATTTATCAACATCATTAGTGAACTCTATATACTTAACATAATTTTTAAGATCTAATTTATTAACTTCGTTAAATATTTCACTTTTGTAATTTCCGGAACCAATTATCGTGAAAACAAAAGGGTGATTAATTCTTTTCAAAATATTCAAAAGTCTAATATGACCTTTTAATTTTATTAACCTACCAACTGTTATGTATTTTCTAATTTTGGATGTATTATGATTTTTTTGTGAGTTGTGAATATTGGTAATCGGATTATTAATTATTTTTAATTTATCAACTTTTATATCGTAATGTTTTACAATGCTTTGTTGCATTTCAAATGATTGACAAATGAAGTAATCCAATTTTCTTAGTCCAAATAATCTGAAATTAAAATTTGACTTTTTAATAGAAGAACTTTTATCACTAATTATAAAGGTATGCCTACCTATAAATTTGGTTGATTTAAATATCATTGATATATAGCCCATTACTACATTTAAATCCGAAATACTGCTCAAAACAATTTGTGGTTTGATTTTATAAATTTCCTTAATAATTGCAAAAAGTGCGTTTCTGACTCTATTTTTATCGAGATAAATTGTTTTAACATTTGAAACATCATATTTATTGTCTTTTTCAGAACCAACAATTAAAAGCGTTACGTCGAATTTTTCTTTATTGAGATTTTGAGCGACAAAAGAGACAACCCGTTCTGCACCACCAGCTGTCAATTTTGGTAAAGCTAATATGATTTTTATTTTCGATTCCATGACTTACTAATTACAGGAGATTTGGCAACTTAAGAAGCTGTCCAAATTTTAAATCGCACTTAGGAGTTTTGAATTTCTGTGTCCCTGAATGATGATGAAATGAAATTTCACCAAAATATATACGTCCTTTAACTATGTAAAAATCAATTCTTGCATAAATAAAATCTTTAGCCAAGGTTTCGGCTAATTTTTTCATCTTTTCAAACAACTCTGGTTTCTTTTCAATCTCACCATTTTCATATTGCCAAACACAAGGAATTAAATCCCAGTTGGTATCATATAAATTTCTTCTGCGATCGCCAAATCGATCAATGTCAACGTGAACAAAAACTAATTTACCATTGAAGCAATGACACTTGTAATCATTAGGGATTTCACCATTCTCAGTTGTTAAAAGTTCTTCTACAACTACTCTCGGCACAATATTTTTGTATTGCCACTCTCTGGTTGAATAATAAAAATTCTCTTTCAAATAACGCTTAAATTGTTTTTGCACCTTTGGCCAATCAACAGTAGACTTATCCTTTACAATCATGTAACCACCACTATCATGATTATTCTTTATGATAAAACTTTTATCAGGTAAATTTTCAGGTTTTAATTGCGAAGCATCTCTAGTCTGATATAATAGTGGAATTAAATACTCTTCACCGATTTTTTCTTTTATATGAGACCGCACGGTATATTTATCAGCAACTAGAGTATGAAGATCTGATCTGTCATATAGTTTTAGCCATGTTATTTTTTCATTTAGTGTTTGAGGATTATCTAAATCAATGGAGTAGCCCATATAACGTTTAAAATACCATTTAACAAAAAACTTGTCAGACATTAGCCTGATTCCAAATTCATAAATTTTATAAAATGGATGCAGTAGATAGTATCCAATTGTAGTTTTTCTATATAAATCCGAAATCCTACCTCTTAACGTTCTTTTAGTTAAATTACTCATGTCTAATTAATTTTTTTATATCTATACTGCCCAATACCTTTGCAGGTATACCGGCAATAATTGTATTTTCTTTCTCAAATGATTTGTTTACTACTGCATTGGCACCTATTGCAGTATTATTAGGTATTTTAATATTTCCAAATATCTTTGCACCTGGTGCTATATATACATTATCGCCTAATATAGGGCCTTGTCTTTCACCTCCTGAGGCCCCAATATTAACACAAGCATGTAGCCTGCAGTTGGCACCAATTTTTGATGTAAAGTTGATGATTATTGTTCCATAATGGACTATAGAAAGTCCAGGCCCAAAAATATTTATAGGTATTGAAAATCCAAGCTTAATCGATAGCTTTCGATATCGATATTTTAAATACATAATATAAATTTTATAGAGCCCTTTATTTCTGCAATTCGTATAATATTCTAATTTCCGCATTAACTTCTGAAATTTCCAGCAAGGACTTGGGAAAAAGAAATTTTTTAACCTGCTAGTAATAGTATTATTAGATATTTCTAATGCAATTCTATCCCTCTCTCGATAAAATTTATAGTCTTTTTTGTTAGTTATCATAACTATATTAATTAATGATCATTGAATCTTCTAATAATTTAGTTTTTAATTGTTTAGCAACTTGTTCATGCCCATAACATGTCCAATGTGGATCATGGTCAAAAGACCACTTATCATCTTTAGAATTATCTAATAACATAACATTAAAAGCGTTATCTTTAAACAACATATATATATCCTGATTAGTTTTTGGACTAAAAACAAATAATTTATTTTCTATATCGTAATTTAGTTTCACGTAATCCAATAATAATTTGACCTTGCTCAAATTTTTCTTATACTTATTTTGGGATGGTTTAGAATTATTTTTGCTGTTTTTCTTTATTTTAGGAATGGAAAAACGAAATCTATTATACAAGTAATATATTGCTTTCATAGAATATAAAGCTTTCTTTAAACCTGGTGATTTCATTTTCCCTTTAATTATTGTGTTTTGGTTTATACTATATTGGGTTGCATCGTTAATTTTTTTTATTTCTTCAATACTTTCTATTATATCATTTGGACCGGTAAATATTATTGTTTTAATAGGAGATAAGGTATCTGTCTGCTTACTTATTTCTAAGGATTCAATGAAAGTGACTCCAGATCTAGACGCCTCCATAAAATTATATTTTGGCATTAACTTTTTAAGATAATTGGACTGGTGACATTCAATAGGATTCATAAAATTTTCAATAAATGAATCTCCGATTATCACATTAAGGTTATTAAAATCCTTTGGTAATTCTCCGGGCCACCCCATTGAATTTATTTCCCAATAATGTTCTCCACCTTGCCAATATCCTTTTTGATTGGGTATATATTTTTGAATACCATGACTATCAATAAAACGTCGAGGAATTTCTGACATTACATGGTTGTAACGTGCTACTAGTTCACCAACTACCAAAAGGGGTACTAAAAATATAGCAATATTTATAATGAACTTTTTCATATTTAAAATTGAAAGTATATAAACTCTTGTTGTTCACCAGTAAATGAAAACATCAGAATAATTAATAGTATATAAAAACTCCAACGAATCGGTTTATTCATAAAATCAATTTTCTGAATAGCGAATTCACCAGATCTACCAAACCATTCAATTGCCATAAAAAAAGAAAGTAACCCAAGAATTGTAAATGGCAGTATTTCCGGCTTTGAAAATAATGATAAGGTAAACATATCATTAAGGTACATAAAGGCATTTGTTACATTGTCTGCTCTAAAAAACACCCAAGCAATTAAGGTAATAAAAAATGTAGTCATCATTTGAAAAATTTCCTTAAGGGATGGGAAGTACTTTCCTTCAGCCACCAAGTTTGTATTAACTCTATTTTTGTTTAATAATAATAAAGGTAAGAAGTACAAGGCATTTAATGCACCCCATACAATAAAAGTCCAATTTGCACCGTGCCAAAATCCACTTACAACAAATATTATGAAGGTATTACGAATTTTCATTTTTGTCCCACCCTTGCTACCTCCTAATGGTATGTATAAATAATCCCTAAACCATGTTGATAATGAAATATGCCAACGTCTCCAAAATTCTGCAATATCTCTAGAAAAATATGGAAATGCAAAATTTCGCTTGAGGTTAAATCCAAATAATCGAGAAATTCCGATGGCAATATCTGAATAACCAGAAAAATCACCATAAATCTGAAAAGCAAAGAAAAACGCACCCAACAGCAGTGTGCTCCCTGAGTAATCTTCTGGGTTATTAAAAATCATATTGGCATAAGTTGCACAATTATCAGCTATCACAACTTTTTTAAATAGTCCCCAAAGTACCTGTCGCAGACCATCTACAGATTTTGAATATACAAATTCACGTTGCTTATGAAACTGTGGAAGTAGATTTGTAGCCCTTTCTATTGGCCCAGCAACTAGTTGAGGGAAAAAACTAACAAATGCCATGAAAGCTAAAAAATTCTTGGTTGGCTCCAACTTTTTATTGTAAACATCGATAGTATAACTTAAGGTTTGGAATGTGTAAAAACTAATACCCACAGGTAGAATTATATTGAGTGTGTTAATTTTAAGTTCACTACCAAAAAAGGTGAAAGAATCTATCAAACTATCAACAAAGAAGTTAAAATATTTGAAAAACCCTAGAAAGCCTATATTTACACAGATGCTAACCCAGAGCAATAATTTACGCCTAGCCGGATGTTTTGTAATTTTAAGTTTTTGACCAATAGTGTAATCTACGATTGAACTAAATAAAATTAAAAATAAAAAGCGCCAATCCCACCAACCATAAAATAAATAACTTGAAACAGTAATCAATAAATTTTGCTGTTGTATACGTTTGTTGCCTATAAGCCAATAAAGTGTAAATACAATTGGTAAAAAAATGAAAAATTCCAGGGAATTAAAAAGCATATTAATTGATTTGGGCTATAATTTAATTGGATTTTAAATTCGTTGTAAATATGATTGAACTAAATAGAAAAATCAAAAAAACTCTGTAAAAGGTTTTTTTATACCATGACTTACACTTTGTAATTAATGATATTGTTTAGATTTTTATTTTCTGAACTATTAAATCTATTATCCTAAAAACAAAAGTCTTAAAACTTCTAACAAAGAAAAACAAAGTAATACCATAAACAAATAAAATTAAAATACTCACCTCAGTAGCAAATAAAATCCAATTTGTAAAGCTTAAAGACTGATCTTTAATGAAAAAATAGTTAATTATGAAATTTGTACTCACAGAAGTAAAAATAAAAATTAATATGATTGGAAATAATCCTCTCCAATAACTAAAAACACTTTTTTTAAAGCCATATTTAAACAAATAATATGGTTTCCATAATACTCCAATAATAAAAAGACTACTAACAGTTCCAGCCACAATACCAGATATACCATATAGACTGCCTAAAATTAGCGAAACAGCCAAATTTATAAGTGCTTCAATGATTGCGGCCCAAATATCAGCATATAAACCATAAGCATTTTTGAAGCGGTTTATGGTTGCTGTAATTTGCATCATAAAAAAGTTAGATATAAAAAGAATAAGAATAATCTTAGAAAGCACATACTTTTCACCTAACCATAGTAATATCAGTTGATCCATAGTGTAATATATGGCTAAGCTGAAAAAACCAGCGATAAAAAATTGTATTGACACTAATTCCCAAAATACCTTGTTTACGTTGTCCTTATCATCTTCTGCAATTAGATTGCCTACTGCAGAACCAGTTCCTGCAAATGCCATCATAATTAAACTATTAAGTTTTGAAAAGACTAAAAAATAATTGCCAAATAATGCAACACTCTGAAGATTAATTAGTGCATAAATTAAAATATTGTCTGTGCCACTTTTAACAAATCCACTCATTTTATGAAAAAATACTTGTTTCACTTTTCTTATAATCTCAGGATATTCTTTAATAACTGAGGATTTTTCATCATAATGTATGACTAACCAAGGGTAAATCTGTCTTATTTTTAGTCTAAGTATAATACTATAAAGAATACTAAAAATAAGTTCTAAAATTATATAAAGAAAAAAGTTCTTATAATAAAGGGCCACAATGACCTGAAGCAATACCCTTATGATATTAAAACTTTGAAAGTATTTTTGAATAATATATCCTTTCTGATCCGCACCAAATAAACTTGCATGATAGTTTATAAAATACGCCAATAAAGTAGAGGTTAATAGCGTATAAAAGACAAAGTAAATTAGTAATAATGAAAACTGAGTTTCTGAGAATATTAATGGAAAAAAGAGTGAAATAATTATTCCTATAAATAATATGGCTAAACCAATTTTTTTATAAAGTACTCCTAATAAAGCAATAATTTTATTTATTTCTTCTTTGTTATTGTTATAAAGTGGCTTATATAATGTAAATCCTATTGCAGTCCCAATGCCTAATTCTGCCAAATTTAAAAATCCAAGAATACTTCTTAATGTAGATTCTAATCCAATAAAGTCATCACCAAGTTCATCCAAAAATATCTTTCTTGAAAAAAATTGAATGAAAATTGAGAGTATGAAGAAAAATACACCAACTTTTGCATTCAACAATGATTTTGATACTCTTGACATGTTTTCTGTAAATTAGTTTGAGCTAGGTGGTAATATAATTTAGGGCAATAATAAAAAATGGTCATTGATATAATTAATTTAAATGATTATTTACGTTTATATACGTCAAAATGTATAATAAGAACAAATTAATTATAATATTATTTATTAATTTAAATATATAATTTTCCAGTTTATAAGTTTGTTGTTTATTCTATTTAAAAAGTTTTCTTTTTAACTCTAGTTGCTCTTCTCCAATGATATCATTTTACTCATTAAAGTATTTTTACAATGTAAGAAATTGCCATGGTATGTTAAACTATTCTATATAGGCGTCTAAATATTAGTTTAAGACGTATTTATCAGAGTATTTTGTATTTGAGCGTATATTTTACTCTTAAATAAATAAATACTTACAAAAAATAACGTTTTATCGAATAATAATGTTTTTTGGCTGATATTTATAATAATAATATTTACATTGCCATCCCCAAATCTAATTATACAAGAAAATGAACATTTTTAGAAGCCTACTTATTTGTATTAAATACTATGCAATAGGATTACTTTTTTTATCTCTTTTAACAACAAACTCTCACAGTCAGCAACTTGCATTCCCTTCAGCAAAAGGGGCCGGCGCATATGCAACTGGCGGCCGTGGTGGTATAGTAGTTCATGTTACAAATTTATCAGACCCTGTAAAAAATGTTAATGGTACTTGGGTACCAGATACAGATCATCCAGATTGGGTTGGATGTTATAGATGGGCTATTACAGACCCAAGTTTAAGAACTCAAGACAGAACAATTGTATTTGATGTAAGCGGTGTCATTGAATTAAATTTATCAATGTATTTACAAAATGGAGGAGGTTTTGAAGATACAAATTATCCTTATACAGGTGGTATTACCATTGCAGGGTTTACTGCACCAGAAGGTGGTATAACTATTTTGCGGAATCGTCACAATTTTAAGTGGTTTCCTAGTACGATTATTAGAGGTATAAAATATAGAGGAGGCTATACAAATGGTGATTTAAATGGAAATGATGAAAAAAGAGGTTTTGCGCTTACATCAAGAGAAAGTGCCATTGCAGACCATATCTCTGTAGGTTTGAGTACGAAATCTACTCATACCGTTGAGGGAGGTGTAGCTAGTGATGGATGGGGTTCTACAGCGCAAAATAATCTAATTTATCTGGCAGGTGAAGGGGGTCTTTATGGAGGAACGAACTCAAACTCATCAAATCCACCTTTAGATAGAACTAAATATACCGAAGTTAGTTTTTTAAGAAATGTAACAGTAGATGGCGGATGGCGAAATCCTAATGTACACGGACATACTAGAATTGACATAATAAACAATTTAATATTTAATTGGAGAAAACATGTAGGTAGTTTTGGTATTTCAAGTTACAATTTCCCAGATGTATATAAGGTTAATTTAATTGGAAATGAAAATATAGGTGGTTTTGATGGTAGACAATCGAGCGGTGATAATACGGAAGATGTTGCTTATCAAATTTCAAGTGTTAGTTCTGGAGGTGCTGAATTTCATTTGAGCGATGTAGAATTTAGATCCGCAAGTGGATTAACAGGTTCAAAC
Source organism: Winogradskyella vincentii (assembly GCF_020166345.1). Lineage (GTDB taxonomy): Bacteria > Bacteroidota > Bacteroidia > Flavobacteriales > Flavobacteriaceae > Winogradskyella > Winogradskyella vincentii. The sequence goes on from NZ_JAIUJS010000003.1 coordinate 289,999, forward strand.
AGCATAATGAGAGGTAGATTGTTAAACTATGATAAAGATGACCCAGATACCTATTATTGGGCTTTTTCAGGTAGATGTAATTCTTGTACACAAGATTCAGAAATAGACGCTAACCCTCAATGGTTTACAGAATCTCAACACCCGTTATTAGCAAATTTGACAGAATCAGATATACTGCCAAGTAGTCAATTAAAGAATGAGTTATTGCCAAATGTAGGAGCTTGTTATTATACTGATGACAATGGGAATTTACAATTTTACAGAGATGCACTTGATTTAGAAGCTATAAATAGAATTACAAACGAGCCATCTACAGGTAGAGATACAAGCTCAAAGCAAGCTATGGCTGAATCTTTAAAATTAGGTGGAGCAAATGAAGTACCACATCATACTAGACCAGCAAATTTTTATCAATCTAATCCTCATATACCAGAAGCTTGGTTAGTAGCTAGAGGTATTATAGGTAATCCTAATATACATAATGAAGTACAGTCGGATGGTTATACACTTTTAGAACATTATATTAACCAAATAGATAACTTACTTATGGGAAACGTCGAAGCCACAGCTGTAGACGTTACTCCAGAAGTGGCTACTTTAAATGTTTTGGAAACTTTGGATTTGGATGTACAATTTACACCTGTAAATACTACAAATCAGACAGGTGTTTGGACATCAGAAAATGATGGCATAGCTACTGTAGATTCAAATGGCCTTGTAACAGGAGTATCTGAGGGTGTTGTTGAGATTAGATTTGTATCTAATGATGGTGGTTTCGAGGATATATCTCTAATTACAGTTGTTCCTCAACCTGTTATAGCAGATGCAGGCAGTGATCAAGCTATTTGCGAAGGTGATTCAGTTGTTTTATCCGCATCAGGAGGTGCCGAGTATTTATGGAGTACTGGTGAAACTACTCAAAGTATTACTGTAAGTCCTTCAACTACACAATCTTACACAGTTACAGTTTCGGATGGAAACCAAGAAGATTCTGATGAGGTTATGGTATTTGTAGATACATTACCAATTTTGAATATTTCACAAGATGTGACTATTTTTGAGGGTGAAAGTACAGTCTTATCAGTCGAAGGAGCCAGTGATTACCTATGGGATACTGGAGAAACTACTAGTAGTATTACAGTAAGTCCCTCTGTAACTACCACTTATACTGTTACAGGAAGTAATGGGGTTTGTGAAGTTCAAGAACAAGTAACGGTAACAGTTGAAGAAATATTTGAAGCAATGGCAGGAGAAGATCAGACTATATGCGAAGGGGATTCGGTAGTTTTAACTGCCACAGGTGGAAGTGACTATTTATGGAGCACAGGTGAAACTACTCAAAGTATTACTGTAAGTCCTGCAACTACACAAACTTACACAGTGACCGTTTCGGATGGAGTCCAAGAAGATACTGACGATGTTTCAGTTTTCGTAGATATAATGCCAATTTTGAATGTGTCGGAAGATTTGACTATTTTCGAGGGTGAAAGTACAGTCTTAACAGTCGAAGGAGCCAGTGATTACCTTTGGAATACTGGAGAAACTACTAGTAGTATTACAGTAAGTCCTTCTGTAACTACCACTTATACTGTTACAGGAAGTAATGGGGTTTGTGAGGTTCAAGAACAAGTAACAGTAACAGTTGAAGAAATATTTGTGGCGACAGCTGGTGACGATGTTCGTATTTGTGAAGGTAGTGGAGATGAAGTAACTTTAAATGCTGGTGATGGAGATTCCTATTTATGGAATACTGGAGAGACTACCCAAAGCATTATTGTAAGTCCATTATCAACAACAACTTATTCAGTAGTGGTTACAAGTGGTATCCAGGAAGATTCTGATGATGTTACAGTATTTGTAGATCCAAACCCAAATGTAGTTATTGTTAATGGAGATAGTGTTGATATATTAAATGGTGATTTCATTACATTATCCGCAACAGGAGCAAATTCCTATGAATGGAATAACGGAGCTACTCAGCCGAATATTGCTGTTAGTCCTTCAACAACCACAACATATGAAGTCCGTGGTTATATAAATGATTGCTATGACGAAAAGCAAGTAACAGTAAATGTTTATGAACCAGTACAAGCATATGCTGGCGAAGATGTTAGTATTTGTTTAAATGAAGTGGCAACTTTAACAGCAACTGGTGGTGATGAATTTTTGTGGAGTACAGGTGAAACTACCCAATCGATTCAGGTTTCACCATTTATAACTACAGATTATACAGTTACAGTATTTAATGCTCTAGATTTTGACGAAGCTACAGTGAGGGTAACGGTTCAAGGGCAGTGTAATGAAAGTACAGAAAGTCCAAATAATGATCTATCTGATGATGTCTCATTTAATATTTATCCAAATCCAGCATATAGTTATGTTAATGTTAGATTAAATGGTGCTTCGGATGTTTCGGATGTCCTTATTTATGATTTTACCGGTAAAATTGTACAGCAGAATAGAATAGAAAATCAAAATCAACAACAGGAAATTAATTCTAGAATAGAATTAAGAACTTTATCTAATGGCATATATTTTGTTAAACTAGTGGATACCAATGGTAATGAAATAACCAAAAAACTAATAGTTAGAGATTTATAATAAGTAATAGTGCAATTCCAATTGACAAATTAAAATAGTATTAAGACATTCATTCACCAGAATTAATGCCTTAATACTCATTCACAAATTTTTCGTTTACTCTAATCAATTCTATTTGACCTTGAATCCACATGGCTGCGAAAGAGACATAATAAAATGTAAAGAAATTATGATTAGCCATTAAAAACATAGCTAGCGCTATTAACTGCATAATAAGATGGGGTTTTTTGTTGAAGTAGAATAGACTCATAACAAATAAGTAACCGAAATATGCAATAAATAAAAGAAAAGGAAGAATACCTGCTTCACCAATAAGCATTAAATATGAGTTATGTACGCCTTTAACACCAGTCTTACCTGAAAACGTTCCATAGCCATTACCAATTAATGGGGAATCCAAAATTTTATCATAAAATTTTGCCCAAGTTTCTTCTCTTGAATCCTCACTTATTTCCTCTGATGTAACGCCTCCTTCATTACTAACAATACTTTTTAATTGTTCAAATCTGGGGTTGTTCAAACCAACGACCTCATCAATAAAAAAAAGTGTCCCAATAATTAAGAATCCTAAGCCAAAGATTCTAATATTTTTTAAACTGATCTTTAAAGAAATCAAATTCAACAAGAGCCAAATGAGAATAAATGTTCTTGAAAATGTAAGTAGTCCCGCTAAAGTAAAAATAAATTGACCTAACAATTTTCTACTTACATTTTTCAATCCATAAGTAGTAGCATAACCAGTAATGCAAATAAAGCCTGCTTCATTTGGCTTAATATAAAATCCACTATATCTTCCAAATTCACTAGTAAATAAAAGGGCCTCTAATATAACCGTAAGAGCACCAACTAAGATAAAAATATTATATTCAGAAATTGAGATATTTTTGGCCAATTCATAACCTGCGATCAAATAAATAAAAAATTTAATGGCATCGTAGATAAGGTCAGTAGTAAGTCCAGTATACTGTAATCCACCAATTGTATATAAGAAAAGAGAAATAATTATTAGCCACCAATTGGGTGTGGATTTTCTTTCTAGAAAATAATACAGAGTCAAAAATAAAATTGTTGTAAAACTCAATAATGCTCCAATACCACCTCCTAAGCTAAAAAGCCCAACTGAAGGTAAATTGAGAATTACCAGAGCAAATGCAATATATTTAATTATTTTCACCTAGAGATGTAATTTAATTCTCATGAATTCATAGACCGTTAAAATTGAAAGTAAATGAATTCTTGTTGTTCACCAGTAAATAAGAATATCAAAATAATCAAAAACATGTAAAAACTCCAACGAATCGGGTTTTTTACAAAATCAATTTTTTGAATTGCATATTCTCCAGATCGTCCTAGCCATTCTATTAAAATAAAGAATACTATTAAACTTAAAATTGATAAAGGTAATATTTCAGGTCTATTGAATAAAGAAGAAGTAAACATATTACGCACATAAATAAAAGCCTCCATAACATTATCTGCTCTAAAAAATATCCAAGCTATAAGTGTTAAGAAAAATGTTAATGTCATTTGATATAGCTCCTTTAATGTTGGTAAATACTTTCCCTCAGCTACCAAATTAGTGTTAACCCTATTTTTCTTCAATAAGAGTAATGGTAAAAAATATATTGCATTTAATGCACCCCAAACTACAAAAGTCCAGTTTGCTCCGTGCCAAAAACCACTTACAATAAATATTATGAAAGTGTTGCGAATCTTCATTTTAGTGCCTCCTCGACTACCACCTAATGGAATATATAAATAATCTCTAAACCAAGTAGACAATGATATGTGCCATCTTCTCCAAAATTCAGCTATATCTCTTGAGAAATAAGGAAATGCAAAATTGCGTTTAAGATTAAAACCAAATAATCGAGAAATCCCTATAGCAATATCGGAATAGCCTGAAAAATCGCCATAAATTTGAAATGCAAAGAAAAACGCGCCAATCAATAAAGTACTACCCACATAATCGTCTGAATTATTAAAGATCATGTTTGCATACCTTGCACAATTGTCTGCAATAACCACTTTTTTGAACAAGCCCCAGAGTACTTGGCGTAATCCATCTATGGCATCCTTATAAACAAATTCTCTTTTTTTATAAAATTGAGGTAATAAATTAGTAGCTCTTTCAATTGGACCAGCCACCAATTGGGGGAAAAAGCTCACAAATGTCATAAATACTATTAAGTCCTTGGTAGGTTTTATTTTTTTATTGTAAGTATCAATTGTGTAACTCAGGGTTTGAAAAGTATAAAAACTAATACCCACAGGTAATATTATATTAAGTGTGTTTAGATTCAATTTCCCACCAAAAAATGTAAAGGACTCTACCAGACTATCAATAAAGAAGTTATAGTATTTAAAGAAACCCAGAAAACCTAAATTAACCACAATGCTTATCCAGAGTAATAATTTTCTTTTTGAAGGTTTTTCTTCAGAATTAAGCCTTAAGCCGACTGAATAATCTACTACAGAACTAAATAGTATCAAAAATAAAAATCTCCAATCCCACCATCCATAGAATATATAACTGGCAAAAGCAATAAGGATATTTTGTTGCTTTACACGCTTATTGCCAATAAGCCAATAGAATCCAAAAACGATTGGTAGGAAAATGAAAAATTCAAACGAATTAAAAAGCATAATTTGTATTGTCTATTGATGGTTGTTAGAAACAATATCTATAATTTGATTGCTCATTTTGGTGGCTCCTTTATAATTAACATGGTGAAAATCTGAAAAATCAATATCTTCATATTTAAATACATCTTGTTTGTAGTTGTTTAAATCATAGTAGCCCACATCATTATAATTTTTGAAGTAATTTTTGTAATAATTTTCTTCATCTTTGTTGTTATCTAATTTAAGTCGAGTAGGAGGGTATGGACTTCTTATAACAAATAACTGAATATTATTAGATTCTGTGAGTTCATATATTTTAGTTAAGTACTTTTCAAATCTTTTTTCATTAAAGGATTTATTATTAAAATTAGGAATTGGTTTAAATTCATTTATTTTTTTTTCGCTAACAATAACAGTATCTCTATAAAAGCCTTTATACCAAATTTTCTTGGGCGGCTTTTTATTTCTTTCATAAATCAAAGACTTAAGATCTTGTTTAATATAATTATTAAATTTCATTAATGGGAAAAGGAAGTTTCCAATTCCTTTCGTCCCATACCCTTTAGTAATTAGGTTGTATTTATTCTTTGTGGAATTGAAAAATGAAGAGTTTGAAAATATTTGATAGAAATCATGGGTATTATCAGATAGATCCAAGTAGGTTTCAAGCACAACGTATTTTGGGTTTTGATAATCTAAAATCTCTAAAAGAGTATAATAAGACTCGGCAATATCTTGAGCTGAAGTCCCCATATTAAATGAGTTAAGATTTAATCCTTTATCTATGAGTTGTGGATTGAAGCCGGTATAAGACCTGCTAGAACCTAGTACTATCAAATCATATGCATTCTTATTGGAATGTATGCTATTCCATTTTAAATAATTCTTATGAGTCTTATTTTTTATGGCTTTGTATGCAGGATATTCATACTTAAATGCAATTATTAAGTTGATTAAAACAAAGATAATCGAACCATAGGAAATATGTTTAAGGAACTTTTTCATTTAAGCCAAATGTCTTAATATTAAAGTTTTCCAACTTGAGGTGACATAAGTATCTCTGAATTTTTCAGTAGTTTCTTTAGATTTGATCGAAAATGACATCTTTATATCATTATTACGCATCAATTCATTCAATTTTTCAACAAACATGTCCTGGTTGTCTACTGGTACTAAAAAACCATTTATTCCGTTAATTATTAATTCAGATGGTCCGTAATTACAATCTGTGGAGATTGATGGTAATCCAAAATGCATTGCCTCTAATAAAACATTTGGAAAACCTTCCGCTTTTGATGCAAATGCAAAAACAGATGCTTTGTTATAATAATCTTGTACATTCTTCACTTTTGATATCAGTTGAACTTTGTGAGACAAGTTCAGAGTCTCAATTAAATCTCTTAATTTAGATTCATTTGGGCCATCACCAAGTAATAATAATTCCCAATCATCTGATTTAATTTCATTAAAAGCATTAATAATCTTCTCTTGTCTTTTATCGTTGTTAAAAGTCCCAACAGATAAAATTATTTTTTCTCTATTTGCTGTATAGGGCTCTCTTAGTTGGGAAAGTTCGGAAGAAATTGGATTGGGTAAAACGACCATTTCTTTTGTTTTTATCATACTGTCATATACCTGTTTCACTTTTTCTGTCTGTACAATTAAACAATTGGCTTTAGGATAAATAAACTTTCGAAGTAATACCCAAAATTTTGGTATATCGTTCTTTAGAGGATCATTTCTTTCACTTATCAAGCAAGGAATTTTATTCAATTTTGCTGCTATTACTGCCTTTATATTGGCCTGTGTAATAAATCCAATAAGTAAATCAATATTCTCTTGTTTTATGATTGAACTAACTCTTTTGAGTATAGAATAATTAAGTTTTAAAGAGCCAATAAAAGAACTTGGCTTTGATAATTTTTTAAAGCAAGAAACCACTTTGACAGATTCATTTAAGGTATAAAATGGATCAGAATGAACAAAAGTAATTATGGTTATATCAAAATCTTCTGATAAGCTATTGCTTAAATTTGTAATGACACGTTCTGCACCACCAGGTGTTAAACCGCCAATAACAAATGCTATTTTCTTTTTTCTAAGTTCCAATATTCTAGGTCAGTTTTTGTAAATTTAGATATCAAATATTAATAAAAGATTTCATTTTTGATAGTTTTCATGATATACGGATAAAAACTTCGACGACAGTTGTTATTATCCTATAAAATAGCAATTTACCAATTAAATGAGAGGAATTTCCTAGACATTGTATTAGTATTAAACAATTTATTTATTATTACAGAACTGCAAAGCTTTAGTATATAGGTGAGATTTCATTTAACCTAAGGATCAATAAAATCAAATTACGCTGATTATGTATTAAATTCTTTATAATCTATAAAAAATAATAGTGAGTATATATACTCACTATTTTGGAAAATATAATTATATAATGAAATTTAAATTGTCATTACAAAGCAAGAATTAGAATTATTGAAAAATCTATTTATTTTCCAATAGATGAGTACTCAAATCCTATTTGAGACATTTCTTCCTTGTTTAGTATATTTCTACCATCAAAAATGAACGCTGGTTTTTTCATGATGTCAAAAATCTTTGTCCAATCATAGGTCTTGAACTCATCCCATTCGGTCATTATAGCAATTGCATGAGCATCATTAATGGCATCATATGGATTATCAAAAGTTTCAACAAGTGAATTATTTTCTTCTTCAGTTCGGGTTTGTAAGTAGTTTAAATCATCGTACACTTTACTACTCGGTACTTTTGGATCATAAACAGCAATGTTTGCTTGTTCACTAAGTAAATGATCAGTTACATAGATTGCTGCCGATTCTCTCGTATCGTTAGTGTCCTTTTTAAAAGCCCAGCCTAGCAATGCAATTTTTTTACCTGAAACAGTGTTGTACAAAGTGCTGATCAATTTATCAGAAAATCTTCGCTTTTGATGATCATTTAAAACAATAACTTGTTCCCAATAATCAGCTACTTCATTTAAGCCATAACTTCTAGCTATATATACTAAATTTAAAATGTCTTTTTGAAAACAAGAACCTCCAAAACCTATAGATGCGTTAAGGAATTTTGGTCCAATTCTCGAATCCATACCAATTGCCCTAGCTACTTCATTAACATTAGCCTCAGTATGTTCGCAAAGCTCTGATATAGCATTTATGGAAGAAATACGTTGGGCCAAAAATGCATTCGCAGTTAATTTTGACAATTCTGAGGACCAAACATTTGTTCTTAATATTTGTTCTTGTGGCACCCAACTTCCGTAGATGTTTGCTAAGGCTTCAATTGCATCTTTAGACTCTCCTCCAATTAAAACTCTGTCTGGAGCTAAAAGGTCTTTTATTGCTGTTCCTTCAGCTAAAAATTCTGGATTTGATAAAATCGAAAATTTTACATTATTACCCGTATTATGCAAAATACTTTTAATTGCCTCTGCTGTTCTTACAGGTAGGGTAGATTTTTCGACTACAATTTTATCAGTTTTTGCTACATCAGCTATATTTCGAGCACATAATTCAACATACTTTAGATCTGCAGCCATCCCTTTTCCTTTCCCATATGTCTTTGTAGGGGTATTAACAGAAATGAAAATCATTTCAGATTCATCAATGGCTTTATTTATGTCTGTTGAAAAGAACAAATTCTTATTTCTTGTCTCACCAACAATTTCTGCTAATCCAGGTTCATAAATTGGTAATTTTGACAAGTCTTCGGTATTCCATGCATCAATTCTCTCTTGATTAATATCGACGATTGTAACTTGTATATTTGGATTTTTCTTTGCTATTACGGCCATTGTAGGTCCACCTACATAACCAGCACCGATACAACAAATTTTTGTGATTTTCATATTTAAATTTTAATTGACTTGGGTTATTAAATTAACATGGCAAAAGTGTAGTAAAATTATATATTTTCCAAATTTTATGGGTCATACTTAAATATATGTGAAATTATAATTATTATTAATTATAATAATCCTTAAACCAATCTATGAAAGACTTTACCCCTTCCTTAATTGATGTATTTGGACTGTATTCAAAATCTTTGATTAATTGATTTACATCTGCCCATGTTCTTTCAACATCTCCAGGTTGGATTGGTAACATTTCTTTCTTTGCAACTTTATCTAGATTAAATTCTATTTCCTCTATGAAATCCATCAATTTTACTGAGTTATTATTGCCAATATTGTATACCTTGTAAAGTGAATTATTTTTTATACGGGGATTAGTTGATTTTTCACAAATTCGAACCACACCTTCTACAATATCATCAACATAAGTAAAGTCTCTTTCCATTTTACCATGATTAAAAACCTTTATTGGTCTATCATTTATTATTGCGTCAGTAAATAAGAACATCGCCATATCTGGTCTTCCCCATGGTCCATAAACTGTAAAAAATCTAAGCCCTGTTGTTGGGATATTAAACAAATGACTATAAGTATGCGCCATTAACTCATTACTCTTTTTAGTAGCTGCATATAAACTAATTGGGTGATCAACATTATCATCTGTTGAAAAAGGAATTTTCTCATTTAGGCCATAAACACTAGAGCTACTAGCATAAACCAAATGTTTAATATTATTATGCCTACAACATTCCAATACATTTACAAACCCAACCAAATTTGAATCTACATAAGTATTTGGATTTTCTAAACTATATCTTACACCTGCTTGGGCGGCAAGATTGCAAACCACATCAAATTTTTCATTTTCGAATAATTCCGGTAGGGCTTCACGATCTTCCAAGTTCATTCTAACGAAAGAAAAATTAAGTTTATCGCTCGATGATAATTTATTAAATTCCTCTGCATTTTCCCTATTAATTCCTAATTCTTTGAGTCTAGAATATTTTAGGTTAATGTCATAATAGTCATTAATGTTATCTAAGCCAATAACATCATGACCTTTCTCCGCTAAAACTTTTGAAGTAAAAAAGCCGATAAAACCGGCTGCACCAGTAACCAGAATTTTCATTTAATAGGTAGATTTAAGTTTAAAAGCCAAAGATTAAAATTTAATTGATAGTATTAATAATTATACTATGAAAATGTAATTTTATTCGTTAATGTAACTCATATCTAATATTTTAGAAATTGAAAAGCAGTTTTCTACTGACAACTGAATTTGTCTTTCTTTATAAACATTATCGATGTGATATATTTTGCACGAATCAAGTTTGGTATTACTCTTGGTGAAATCAACATCACCATATTTAATTAAGTTTTTAACCACTGTGGTATCTAATCCATAATTATACATGAATAATTGTGCATTTTCAGAATAGATTATAGTTTTTGAGCTAATATTCTTAACCGTACGTGCATTAGGACCATAATCACAAGATGCTTTCTTACCATTTAAAAAAAACATTAGTACTATTATTCCTATAGCAAAACCACTAAGGTAATACCCTAAGCGCTGTACAAACTTCATTAAATAATTAGATTAAAATATGAGAAGATTGGCATCATTATAGTCTAAATCGTACCAATCTGCAACAGATTTATTAGTTAAAATTCCGTGGTAAAGGTACAATCCATTTTTTAATCCTCTATCAAAACGCAGGGCATTTTCTAACCCACCGTGTTCTCCTATTTGTAAAAGGTAAGGCGTGAAGATATTACTAATTGAAACTGAAGCTGTTCTAGAATAACGCGCAGGTATATTAGGAACACAATAATGGATTACACCATTATGTTCAAAGGTTGGATGATCGTGCGTAGTCACCTCACTTGTTTCAAAACATCCGCCCATATCTATACTAACATCGATAATAACAGATCCATTTTTCATATGATCAACCATTGTTTCAGTAACTACAACAGGAGATCTATTACTTCCCCTAACAGCACCAATTGCTACATCGCATCGCTTTAAGGCTTTTAATAAATTCTTAGGTTGCATGGTAGATGTATAAACGTTCCTACCCAAATTGGTCTGAATACATCTAAGTTTAGTTATAGAACTATCGAATATCTTGACATTTGCTCCTAAACCAATAGCAGATCTTGCAGCGAATTCTCCAACAGTTCCAGCTCCAAGAATAACGACTTCGGTTGGAGGCACACCATTTATGTTACCCATCATCAACCCATTACCACCATTCACATTAGACAATAATTCTGAAGCAACTAATATAGAAGCTGTTCCAGCTATCTCACTCAGTGATCGTACTGCAGGATAGGCTCCATCTTCATCTTTAATAAATTCAAATGCGAGAGCTGTAATTCTTTTTTTAGCAAGAGCCTCAAAATATGCCTTTCTCTGAGTTTTTATTTGAAGTGCGGAAATTAAAATAGTTTGAGGGTTAATCAATTCTATTTCATCAAGAGCAGGTGGTTCAACTTTTAATATAATAGGGCAGGAGTAGACTTTGGATTTATCCTTAGTCACTTCTGCACCAGCTTCACTATAGTCTTTATCTTTAAATTTAGCACCTTCACCAGCACCAGACTCTAATAAAACTCTATGACCATTAGCTGTTAAGGCAGATATTGCATCTGGAGTTAAACAAACCCGTTTTTCCTGGAAATGTGTTTCTTTGGGTATACCAATAAACAATTCACCCTTTTGTTTAAGTATTTCTAAAGTCTCTTCTTGTGGTAGTAATTGAGCTTTGGTAAATGGCGTTAAAGATTTACTCATTTAAGTTAGTTAAATTGATATCTCTACTGCAAGATAATGAAACTGACTTAAATGTAGTTAATTTTTAATCCCAATAAATTAGATAAGTCTTATTAAATAATATTACTAAAAGTATTGACTGATTTTCCCCCAGAATGTTTTAGGTTTAAACATAAACTCCTCTTCAAGCTCTTCCATGGTCTTATCATGGTCATTTATTTTATTAAACATTTTTGCTCTAATTAAATAGATGGATGGAAAAACTATTGCCATTATTGGGACAAACCAAATAATATCAGCGACATCCAAATAACGTGCATCAAAATTAAGTGCTACAATACACTGATAACTAAACATTGCAATTGGTACAATAAGTGCGTGATACCACCAATGTTTGCATGTTAAGAACCAAATGAGAGAAAGTAAAAGAGGAACAAACTTCATTGCCAGAACCCACATCGCCACATTGGCACTTTCATATTCTATACTATAATACTTACCGAATATAGTATCCCATTCCTGAGTGTCTGGCACATATTCATATAAGTAAAACAAAAAGGGAGTAGCTGCAACTATTGTTGCAACTATACTCCCAGTTAAAATTTTCCTGTTGTAGGACTTTTTATCCTGCTGGTGGAACTTTAAGTTTTCTTTTGTCAACTTGTGTTGTAACTTGCTCATCTAAGTCAATAATGTTAGTCGCTTGTACAGTGAATAACATTCCTCCAAAGATTGCAATCGCTAAAACTAGTTTTTTAGTCTTCATAATTTCTAGGGATTTAATTAATTAATTACTACAAAATTAAACTAGGACCTTTCGTCCTTAAAATGGAGTAATGTTAAATTCCAAGAAAAATTGCGGATTCAATTACGGTTTTTCCGTAACTAGCTTGCTAATCTAAGAGAAACGTTGTCAAAATTTGATCAAAATTTTGGTACTGTCATGGCGTTATTTTCGGTTAAACTTTCTTTATTTATGGTCAATTTGAGGGATCGTTGACTGTCTTCTAATTCCGTAATGATAATGGTTTGAGCGTTTTCTGGTAATAATTCTGAAATACGCTCTGGCCACTCCATAAATATCCAATGATCTGAAGACAGATAATCTTCTATACCAAAATTGTAGGCTTCTTCAATCGATTCAATTCTGTAAAAATCAAAGTGATAAACCTTATCTTCTGGCAATTGATATTCATTAACAATTGAAAATGTTGGACTGGTAGCTATATCAGTACTTTGCATTGCTTTAAGCAACGCATTAACCAATGTTGTTTTACCAGCACCCATATTTCCGTTAAACAAAACAATTTTAGAATCCAAATGTTCCAAAATCTGTTCTGCAACAGAGTTGATATTTTCTAAATGATATGTAAACTCAATATTGTTCAATGTTATTGGACATTTTACTGAGCACAATTATAGATATAAATATTGAGAAATCCTAGAAAAAAGTGTATTTCATCGGATATTTATGCCTTTTACGGATTTATTTAGGGTCTAAAACAACAAACGGAATAATCATTTCTTCAAGTGAAACGCCACCATGTTGATAAGTATTTCTGTAATAGCTTACATAATGATTAAAATTGTTTGGATACGCTAAAAAGTAATCTCCTTTTGCAAAAATAAACGAACTACTCATAGTTAATGCTGGCAAATGAACACTTTTTGGATCCTTTATCGCTAAGACATCTTTATCTTGATAAGTTAGGCTTCGGCCAGTTTTATAACGAAGATTCAAGCTTGTATCTCTATCTCCAATAACTTTAGAAGGTGCTTTTACATTTATGGTACCATGATCAGTTGTCAAAATCAATTTAAATCCAAGTTGTTGAGAAAGTTGTATCATTTCTAGCAATGGTGAATTTTTAAACCAACTTACAGTGAGTGACCTGTATGCCTTATCATTTGAAGCCAATTCCTTGACTACTTCCATTTCTGTTTTAGAATGCGAAAGCATATCTACAAAATTGTAAACAACAACGGTAAGGTCATTGTCTTTTAATGACCTGAAATTCTCTACTAATTTCTTACCTGATTTTAAATTAGTAATCTTATGGTATTCGTATTTAAGGTGATTTAGACCAAGGCGTTTTATTTGTTCTCTTAAAAAATCATCCTCGTGCATGTTTTTACCACCTTCGTCAGTATCATTTTTCCAATATTGAGGATACAATTTTTCCATATCTGCAGGCATCAGCCCAGAAAATATAGCATTTCGTGCATATTGGGTAGCGGTTGGTAGAATACTAAAGAAAGGTAATTCTGAGGTTTTCTTATAATAATTGTTAACTATAGGTTCAAAAGCCTTCCATTGATCATATCGTAAATTATCAATAACAACCATAAGTGTTGGTTGTTTATCACTTAATTCTGGGACCACTTTATCCTTAAACAGGGTGTGGGACATTATTGGTGCATCTGTATTTGGTTGAAACCAATCTGAATAATTTTTTTCAATGAACTTCCCAAACTGAGAATTTGCTTCATTTTTTTGTGACTCCAAAATATCGGTCATTCCAACATCTTCAATATCTTCGAGTTGTAACTCCCAATAAATTAGTTTTTGGTATAGTTCTATCCACTCTTCATAAGAATTCACCATAGATAAATCCATCGCAATTTTTCTAAACTCTTGCTGATAGTTAGATGTAGTCTTCTCAGAAATTAAACGCGAGTGATCCAAATTCTTCTTTAAACTCAATAAGATTTGATTTGGGTTGACTGGCTTAATTAAGTAATCTGCAATTTTACTACCAATTGCTTCCTCCATTATATATTCTTCCTCACTTTTTGTAATCATTACTATAGGGAGATTGGCACGACGTTCTTTAATCTCGTTTAGTGTTTCCAATCCTGTTAAACCCGGCATATTTTCATCAAGGAAAACGATATCAAAATTAGTATCGTCAATAATTTCGAGTGCTTCTGTACCACTCTGACAAGTAGTTACTTCATATTGTTTCTGTTCTAAAAAAAGTATATGTGGTTTAAGTAAATCTATTTCATCGTCAACCCAAAGAATATTAATCATGTTGGTGTATATTTGTTTCTTAATTAATGAATTTAAACATTTTGCCTATCAAGAATAAGCTCAAAATATTTAACGATCCAATTTACGGATTTATTACTATTCCAAATTCTTTAATTTTTGACTTAATAGAGCATAAATACTTCCAAAGGTTAAGACGAATTACACAAATGGGGTTGTCCTATTTGGTTTACCCTGGAGCACATCACACTCGTTTTCATCATGCGTTGGGTAGCATGCATTTAATGCAACAAGCGATCAATGTACTTCGTTTTAAGGGAGTTAGCATTGCAGAAGATGAAGAGAATGGATTATTAATTGCCATTTTATTACATGATATTGGCCATGGGCCTTTTTCTCATGCTATGGAGCATAGTCTTGTGACAGACATTACTCATGAAGAAATATCACTCTATTTTATGGAGGCGTTAAATGAAGAGTTTAACGGAAGTTTAACTTTAGCCATCTCAATATTTAAAGGAGAGTACCCTCGAAAGTTTATGTGCCAGCTAATTTCTAGCCAACTGGATATGGATAGAGCTGATTACTTGAAAAGAGATAGTTTCTATACAGGTGTGGCCGAAGGAAACATAAATAGCGAACGTTTAATTACGATGCTTAATGTAGTAGATGACCACCTGGTTATTGAAGAAAAAGGTATTTATAGTGTTGAAAAGTTTTTAATAGCCAGACGTTTTATGTATTGGCAAGTGTATTTGCATAAAACTGGTTTGGTAGCAGAACAATTATTAACTAGAATATTGAAACGAGCCAAGGAATTAGTCCTAGATGGAGAAGAATTGTCTTGCAGTGATGCGCTTAACCATTTCTTAAGTGTAGAAATTAATAAATCTAATTTTGAGGATTCTACCTTACAGGTTTTTGCCAAACTAGATGATTATGATATTATCTCCGCAATAAAGGAATGGCAATATCATAATGATTTTGTGCTTAGCAATCTATGTGATATGATCATAAATAGGGATTTATTAAGAATCCAGATAAAAAATAAAAGTATTAAAGTTTCAGAGTTAGTTGAGCATAAGCGTGATTTAATGAATCGATATAAAATCTCTGAATCGGAGGCAGATTATTTTGTGTTTCAGGGTAAGATAACTAACCAAGCATATCAACAAAAAAAGGAGAACATAGATATACTTTATAAGAACGGAAAAATTAAAGATATTGTAAAAGCATCAGACCAGCTTAATCTTAAAGCACTTAGTAAACCCGTTACGAAACATTATATGTGCTATCCTAAGAAGAAAATTTGATACATTTTTTCTATTTTTGCGGGAAACCAGCAAACAAAATCAATTAATTGAAATTCACAGCAGAACAAATAGCAGGTATATTAGAAGGCGAAGTGGTTGGAAACCCAACTGTGGAAGTTTCACAACTTGCAAAGATTGAAGAAGGAAAAGAAGGAACACTTACTTTTTTAGCAAACCCAAAATACAAACCCTTTATATATTCAACAAAGGCTTCAATTACTATTGTTAATGCTGATTTTGAACCAGAAGAAGAACTTTCAACAACTCTAATTAAGGTAGATGATGCTTATGGCGCGTTTACCAAGTTATTAGAGTATTACAACCAGATTAAACTTAATAAGTCTGGAGTAGAACAACCGAGTTATATTTCCGATTCAGCCATGTTGGGTGAGAATTGTTATGTTGGAGCGTTTTCATATATAGGTGATAACGTAAAATTAGGTGATAATGTAAAGATTTATCCTAGTGCCTATGTAGGTGATAATGTCACAATTAATGATAATTCTATTGTCTTTTCTGGTGCTAAAATATATTCTGAGTGTATTATTGGTAAGAATTGTGTTATTAACTCTGGCGCAATAATTGGTGCTGATGGTTTTGGTTTCGCACCAAATGAAAAGGGAGAGTATTCAAAAGTTCCGCAAATCGGTAATGTTATTTTAGAGGATTTCGTTGATATTGGTGCCGGAACAACAATAGACAGAGCTACCTTAGGATCTACAATTATTAGGAGAGGTGTGAAATTAGATAATCAAATTCAAATTGCACACAACGTAGAAATAGGTAAAAACACAGTTATAGCAGCACAAACTGGTGTAGCGGGTTCAACAAAAATTGGAGAAAATTGTCAGATTGGTGGACAAGTTGGTATTGTTGGACACATTACCATTGGTAATAATGTAAAAATTCAAGCACAATCTGGTATTGGAAGACATGTAAAGGATAATGAGGTATTACAAGGGTCACCAGCTTTAACATATGGTGACTATAATAAGTCATATGTTTACTTTAAAAACCTACCAAAGATTGTAAAAAATATAAACGATTTAGAAAAGAAAGTCGATGGCAATAATTAAAACTGAAACCAAACAAAAGACCATAAAAAAGGAAGTAACACTTGAGGGTGTTGGCTTACACACAGGTACTGATGTTAAATTAGTTTTTAAACCAGGTCTAGAGAATTCAGGATTCATTTTTGAACGTGTAGATTTAGAAGGAAGTCCAAAAATAGAAGCAGACGCCAACTATGTTACAAATACCCAAAGAGGAACTTGTCTTGAAAAAAATGGTGTAACTATCCAGACTTGCGAGCATGTATTGGCAGCCTTGGTCGGTTTAGATATTGATAATGCAATTATAGAACTCAACGCTTCAGAACCACCAATTATGGACGGTTCATCAAAGTTTTTTGTGGAAGCTATTGAAAAAGCTGGAATTGTTGAGCAAGCAGCTGTTAGAGAAGAATATGAAGTAAAGCAAGTAGTTTCTTATTCAGACGAAGAATCTGGAAGTGAAATAATTTTAATGCCATCAAAAACTTATCAGGTTACTACTATGGTAGATTTTGGAACTAAAGTATTAGGTACCCAAAATGCAACAATGAATGATGTTTCTGATTTTAAAGCAGATATAGCAAATGCTAGAACTTTTAGCTTTTTGCATGAACTTGAAATGTTGCTAGAACATGGTTTAATAAAAGGTGGTGATCTTAATAATGCTATTGTTTATGTTGACAAAGAGTTGTCAGCTGAAACAATGGAAAAGTTAAAAGTTGCTTTTAAAAAGGATAGCATAGCTGTTAAACCAAATGGTATATTGGATAATCTAACGCTTCATTATCCTAATGAAGCCGCTCGTCATAAATTGCTTGATGTTGTTGGTGATTTGGCTTTAATTGGTACAAAAATTAGAGGTAAGGTTATTGCTAATAAACCTGGTCACTTTGTAAATACGCAATTTGCAAAGAAGATTTCTAAATTAATCAAGAACGAAAGGCGTAATAATGTACCTCAAATTGATTTGAATTCACCTCCACTTATGGATGTAAATCAAATCATGAACATGTTGCCACATAGACAACCTTTTTTATTGCTAGATAAGGTCTATGAGCTAACCGATAATTATGTTATCGGCATGAAGAACGTAACTATGAACGAAGAATACTTTAAAGGTCATTTTCCTGGCGCACCTGTTATGCCAGGAGTATTAATCGTCGAGGCGATGGCACAGACTGGAGGAATATTGGTTTTAAGTACAGTTCCTGATCCTGAGAATTATTTAACGTTCTTCATGAAAATGGATAATGTAAAGTTTAAACAAAAAGTTGTTCCTGGTGACACATTAATTTTTAAGTGTTCCTTGATAACTCCTATAAGAAGAGGCATATGTCATATGCAAGGTTATGCATATGCAAATGGAAAATTATGTGCTGAAGCTGAGTTAATGGCCCAAATTTCTAAAGTAAAATAAAATGAATCAACCACTAGCATACGTACATCCAGGAGCAAAAATTGCTAAAAACGTTGTTATAGAACCTTTTACAACTATACACAATAATGTAAAAATTGGCGAAGGGACTTGGATTGGTAGTAATGTTACTATCATGGAAGGTGCAAGAATCGGGAAGAATTGTAATATTTTTCCAGGAGCTGTCATTTCAGCTGTACCTCAAGATTTAAAATATAATGATGAAGACACTACTGTTGAAATAGGAGACAACGTAACAATTAGAGAATGTGTTACCATTAATCGTGGAACAACGGATAAAATGAAGACTGTAATAGGTAATAATTGTCTAATAATGGCTTATTGTCATATTGCTCATGATTGTGTAGTGGGTAACAATTGTATCTTTTCAAACAATAGTACTTTGGCCGGACATATCACTGTAGGTGATTATGTAGTATTAGCGGGTATGACAGCTGTACATCAATTCTGTTCAATAGGTAACCACGCTTTTGTAACTGGAGGGTCATTGGTAAGAAAAGATGTACCACCTTTTGTTAAGGCGGCAAGAGAACCATTATCATATGTAGGCATCAATTCTGTTGGTTTAAGACGTAGAGGATTTAGTACTGAGAAGATTAGGGAAATTCAGAATATTTTTAGAATACTTTATCAGAAAAACTATAATAATACTCAAGCTTCAGAGATAATCGAAGCAGAAATGGAAGCTACACCTGAGCGCGATGAAATTCTTCAATTTATTAAGAATTCGCACAGAGGTATAATGAAAGGGTATTTTAAATCAAATTAATAAAATAACATCACTATAATATGGCAAGTACATCAGATATCCGAAATGGATTATGCATTAAATACAATCACGATATTTATAAAATCATTGAATTTTTACATGTGAAACCTGGTAAAGGTCCAGCTTTTGTTAGAACTAAGCTTAAAAGCGTTACAACTGGGAAAGTAATAGATAATACATTTTCAGCGGGTCACAAAATTGATGATGTACGTGTTGAAACTCATAAATTTCAGTATTTATATAATGATGGTGAATATTATCATTTTATGAATGAATCGGATTACTCTCAGATTCAATTAACAGAAAACGCTTTAGACAGACCAGATTTAATGAAAGAAGGTGAGATTGTTACTGTTTTAATAAATACGGAAGATGACATGCCACTATCTGTAGATATGCCTGCGAGTGTAATTTTGGAAGTAACGCATACAGAGCCTGGAGTTAAAGGTAATACTGCAACTAATGCAACTAAGCCAGCTACTGTTGAAACTGGTGCAACAGTTAATGTCCCATTATTTATTAATGAAGGTGATAAAATAAAAATTGAAACCGCAAAAGGCACTTATAAAGAGCGTATAAAGGAATAAATGAAATTTCCTGAAGTATATACCTTAAAACAGATTGCAGATTTAATTTCATGCAAATTTGTTGGTGAAGAAAACTTCCCAGTTCATGGTATAAATGAAATTCATGTTGTTGAACCAGGTGACATTGTATTTGTTGATCATCCAAAATACTATGATAAGGCACTAGAATCAGCAGCCACCGTTGTTTTAATTAATAAAGAAGTAGAGTGTCCTAAAGGCAAAGCGCTTTTAATATCTGATGATCCATTTAGGGATTTTAACAAACTCACACTTCATTTCAAACCATTTAAGTCTTCAAACGTTGCCGTTGCTACTGATGCTGATATCGGAAAAAGTACAATTGTTCAGCCAAATTGTTTTATTGGTAATAATGTAAAAATTGGTGAAAATTGTGTCATTCATTCGAATGTAAGTATTTACGATGATACCATAATCGGTGATAATGTTACAATACACGCAGGAACTGTTCTAGGCGCATCAGCATTTTATTATAAAAATAGACCTGAGGGGTACGATCAATTGATTTCTGGTGGTCGCGTTATTATTGAAGATAATGTAGACATTGGGGCATTATGTACCATAGATAGAGGAGTCACAGGAGATACAACTATTGGTGAAGGTTCAAAATTAGATAACCAAATTCAAATTGGTCATGACACAGTAATTGGGAAAAAGTGTTTAATAGCTTCGCAAACTGGTATTGCTGGTTGTGTGGTTGTAGAAGACAATGTTACGATTTGGGGACAAGTAGGTATTAAAAGTGATGTTACAATTTCAAAAGGAACGGTAATATTTGCGCAAGCTGGTATAAATAAAACAACCGTTGAAGGTGTAACATATTTTGGATCACCTGCAAAAGATGCACGTTCATTCTTTAAGGAAATGGCCTATGTTAAAAAGATTCCTGAGATATTAGAATTCATCAAAAAAAATACTAATTGATTCCCTTTACATTTATGTTAAGAAGAATTATTTTTGCACTCTAAATAAATAAACCATAAAAAATTATCTAAATGAGCGTATTAGTCAATAAAGATTCAAAAATTATTGTTCAAGGATTTACTGGAAGCGAAGGTACATTCCATGCTGGTCAAATGATTGAGTATGGTACAAATGTAGTTGGAGGTGTTACACCAGGCAAAGGAGGTCAAACTCATTTAGATAGACCTGTGTTTAATACAGTTTCTGAAGCGGTTGAAAAAGTAGGAGCAGATACAACAATAATTTTCGTACCACCAGCGTTTGCTGCAGATGCTATTATGGAAGCTGCAGATGCAGGTATAAAAGTAATTATAACAATTACAGAGGGAATTCCTGTTGCTGATATGATTAAAGCTGCAGATTATATAAAAGATAAAGGTAGTCGCTTAGTAGGCCCTAATTGTCCTGGAGTAATCACACCAGGAGAAGCTAAGGTTGGTATTATGCCTGGGTTTGTATTTAAAAAAGGTAAAGTGGGTATTGTATCTAAATCTGGTACATTAACATATGAGGCTGCAGACCAGGTTGTAAAGCAAGGATTAGGAATTACCACTGCTATTGGTATAGGAGGGGATCCAATTATTGGAACAACTACTAAAGAAGCTGTAGAGTTATTAATTAACGATCCGGAAACTAAAGCGGTTGTAATGATTGGAGAAATTGGCGGTCAGTTAGAGGCAGATGCTGCTAATTGGTATAAAGAAAGTGGAAGCAAAAAACCAGTTGTAGGTTTCATTGCTGGAGAAACTGCACCTGCAGGAAGAACTATGGGTCATGCTGGTGCCATTGTAGGAGGTAGTGATGATACAGCTCAAGCTAAAAAGAAAATTATGAGAGCCTGTGGCATTCACGTAGTTGATTCGCCTGCTGAAATTGGTAAAAAAGTAGCTGAAGTTCTTTAAAATTCAGTGATTTATAAAAGTTAAAAACCTTACAAAATCTTGTGAGGTTTTTTTATGTCGCCGTAATTTGTAATTATTATATTTGAGAGAAGTAATTAATAGATTATAAACTAACTAATCATAAAACTAATATGAAACTATTAGAAGGAAAAACCGCTATCATAACTGGTGCAAGTAGAGGAATTGGTAAAGGTATTGCTGAAGTATTTGCAGATCATGGTGCAAATGTGGCTTTCACGTATAGCTCATCTGTAGAAGCTGCAAATGCTCTTGAAAAAGATTTAAATGATAGAGGTATCAAAGCCAAAGGTTATCAAAGTAATGCAGCTAGTTTTGATGAAGCACAAAAATTAGCTGAAGATGTGTTGGCTGAATTTGGATCTATTGATATACTGGTAAATAATGCTGGTATTACAAAAGACAATTTATTAATGCGAATGGGTGAGGAGGATTTCGACAAGGTAATTGAGGTAAACCTCAAATCTGTTTTTAATATGACAAAGGCTGTACAACGGACTATGTTAAAGCAGCGAAAAGGATCAATCATAAATATGAGTTCTGTTGTAGGAGTGAAAGGTAATGCTGGTCAGACAAATTATGCAGCTTCTAAGGCTGGTATTATTGGTTTTTCTAAGTCGGTTGCATTAGAGCTTGGTTCTAGGAATATTAGAAGTAATGTTATAGCTCCAGGGTTTATAGAAACTGAAATGACAGCTAAACTCGATGAAGAAACAGTTAAAGGTTGGCGTGCAGCAATACCATTAAAAAGAGGTGGAACACCAGAGGATATTGCAAACGCATGTGTTTATCTAGCCAGTGATCTAAGTTCTTATGTTACAGGTCAAACTTTAAATGTTGATGGCGGTATGCTAACTTAATATAAAGCATGTAGTCTATTTATATGACTACACAATTATGCAGACAGAAACGATTATATATATCATTATTGCTGGTATAGCAGCGCTTTCATTAGCGCTGTTTCAGTATATATATAAATCGAAAATCAAAGGATTCCTAAGATATGTATTGTTTAGTTTAAGAGCATTGGCAATATTTGGAATTTTACTTTTACTGATAAACCCAAAGTTTGAATCTGCTACATATTTTAATGAAAAACCAACATTGGTCATTGCTTTAGATAATTCTGAATCTATTAAATATTTAGAGCAAGATTCTGTGGCTTTAGAAGTCATTGGAAGGATTTTGGAAAACCCAAAAATTCAGCGACGGTTTAATGTAGATCAATATAGCTTTGGAAAAAACATAAAAGTTTTTGATAGCATTTCATTTTCTGAGCGCCAATCTAATGCTTCGGGAGCTTTAAAACAACTACAAGAGGTTTATAAAAATAAAACAGCACCCATTGTATTTATTTCTGATGGCAACCAAACTCTAGGCTCAGATTATAGTTATGTAGCTAATACATTCAATCAGCCTGTTTATCCTTTGATTTTGGGAGACTCAACGGTTTATTCAGATTTAAGAATTAAGCAACTTAACGTAAATAGGTATACATTTTTAAAGAATCGTTTTCCAGTAGAAATTATTTTAAGTTATACAGGTGAGGAATATGTAAATTCCGAACTAAAGATTTGGAGAGGCAATTCAGTTGTATTTAGAAAGCAACTTCAATTTGATAATATTAAGACTTCTGAAATAGTTAATACAACCTTGCTTGCCAATAGTGTAGGGATTAAAACATTTAGAGTTGAAATTGTTCCGTTGAACCAAGAAAAAAACAAGATTAATAATTATAAAAATTTTGCTGTTGAGGTCATTGACCAGAAGACAAATATTGCCATAGTATACGATCAATTGCATCCGGATTTAGGTGTGCTTAAAAAGGCAATAGAAAGTAATGAACAGAGAAGTGTAAGTATTTTAAAACCTAATGAATATTTAAACCAAATTAATGATTTTCAATTAGTTATTTTATATCAGCCAAATAATAACTTTAATATGATTCTTAATCAAATAAAGCGCCAGAATTTAAATACATTTATAATTACTGGATCTGGTACTGATTATGAGTTTATTAATAACACGCATTTAAAAGTATTATGGGAAATATCAAATCAAACTGAAGATTTTCAACCAGAATTAAATAGAAATTTCAACACATTTATAATTGATAATATAACATTTGAGGATTACCCACCATTAAAATCGGAATTTGGTGGATTTAATTTCTTGGTTCCTGCAGATGTGATTTTGTATAAGACAGTAAATGGTATAAATACTGGTGATGCCATGTTGGCCACCTATGCCTTTGATAATATGAAACATGCCGTTTTAGTTGGCGAAGGTATTTGGCGCTGGAGAGCTCAAACATATTTAGACACGGAAAGCTTTACGGATTTTGACAATTTTATTGGTAAACTGATTCAATACTTAAGTTCCAACAAAAAACGTAAAAGGTTAAACGTTGATTATAAATCATTTTATAATGGAAACGATGATGTTATTATTTCAGCTCAGTATTTCAACGAAAATTATGAATTTGATACCAAAGCCTCATTGAATATTCAATTAAAGAACAATGATACTTCTGAAACGAGGGAAATACCACTTTTATTAGATGGATCAAACTACACTGTAGACTTAAGTGCTATTGATGCAGGAGAGTATGATTTTAGAATATCTCATAGTGCTGAAGCAATATCGTTTTCAGGTCAGTTTAGAATATTAGACTATAATGTTGAGCAGCAGTTTCTAAATGCAGATATCAGTAAATTAAATTTACTTGCTGAGAATACAGATGGTAAGGCTTATTACCCTTCAGAATCAGCCTTATTTATAGATGAATTATTAACAGATAATAGATATTCAACTATTCAAAAAAGCACTAAAAATATCGTACCTTTGATAGATTGGAAATATCTGCTTGGTATTATAGCAATATGCTTATTTGTCGAGTGGTTTTTAAGAAAATATAACGGTTTAATTTAAATATAATTTGAAATGGAAAAATTACCAAAAATCGGATTACCGATTTTAATAGGAATAATTATTTTAGTAATTGTTGTAGCTAAATCAGCTGTGACTATTGATTCTGGTGAAGCAGGCGTATTATTTAAAACCTTTGGAGAAGGAGTTGTAGTGGATGAACCACCAATGGGAGAAGGTTTTCATATTGTGGCACCTTGGAATAAAGTATATATTTACGAAGTACGTCAGCAAGAGTTGTTCGAAAAAATGAAAGTATTATCATCAAATGGATTGGAAATTCAAATTGATGCTTCTGCTTGGTATGAACCTGTTTACAACGAGTTAGGGAATTTGCACCAGTCTATTGGACAAGGTTATTTGCAACGCGTTATTCAACCTGCAATTCGTAGTGCAGCTAGGAGTGTTATTGGGCGTTATACACCAGACGATTTGTATTCAACTAAACGTGATGCAATTCAAGTTGAAATTTTTCAAGAAACTAAGAAAATACTTGATAAACAATATGTTCAATTAAATGAAGTGTTAGTAAGGGATGTAACTTTACCTCCAACAATCAAAGAAGCGATTGAACGTAAATTAAAGCAAGAACAAGAATCTTTAGAATATGAATTTAGATTAGTAACTGCAGAAAAAGAAGCTGAAAAACAAATTATTGAAGCAGAAGGAAAAGCTCAAGCAAATAAAATCCTAAGTGCTTCTTTGACTGACAAAATACTCCAGGATAAAGGAATTGAAGCCACGATAAAGCTTTCAGAATCGCCTAATAGTAAAGTGATTGTTATTGGTTCTGGTGATAGCGGAATGCCAATTATACTAGGTAATCAATAAAAATTTTTGTTAAACACTTGGAATTGTAAAATTATTTTCACAAACTTTGTTTCAACAAATTAAGTAATGAATAACAATCAATTACATCATCATTTTCATAGTAACGCTCAAGCGTGGTGAGGATGTATTGATTAATTTCAAAATATATATTAAAACCCGTTTGAGAACATCAAATGGGTTTTTTATTTAAAGCTTATGGTGTTTTCAAACTAACCAAAACTTAAAATGAATAAATTAAAAATTGCGGTACAAAAGTCCGGAAGATTAAACGAAGATTCTTTAAGAATATTAAAACAAATTGGGATTTCCATAGATAATGGCAAGGATCAGTTAAAAGCCTCTGCTCGAAACTTCCCTTTAGAGGTCTTTTACCTTAGAAATGGAGATATTCCTCAATATCTTAAGGATGGCGTCGTAGATGCCGCTATTATCGGAGAGAATGTATTAATAGAAAAAGGAAAGGATATAACAATTGTTGAAAAACTTGGATTTTCAAAGTGTCGAGTATCCATTGCTGTTCCAAAATCTTCTAATGCTAAAAACTTAAAAGATCTAGAAGGAAAAAGAATTGCAACATCCTATCCAAATACGGTTAATCAGATCTTAGAAAAAGATGGTGTCAAAGCAAACTTGCATATCATCAACGGTTCTGTTGAAATCGCCCCAAATATTGGATTGGCGGATGGAATTTGTGACATTGTTTCTAGCGGAAGCACTTTATTTAAAAACGGATTAAAGGAGATTGAGGTCCTTTTAAAATCTGAAGCTGTATTAGCAACCTCTCCGAAAATTTCTGAAGAGAATCAAGCGATAATTGATAAAATACAGTTTCGACTAAAATCGGTTTTAAGAGGAAGAGAAAATAAATACGTCTTATTAAATGCACCAAACGATAAACTTGATAGGATTATAAATATTTTACCTGGTATGAATAGTCCAACGATTTTGCCATTGGCAAAAGAAGGATGGAGTTCTTTGCACTCAGTAATCAATAAGAATGATTTCTGGAATGTAATTGATGAACTTAAAGCAAATGGTGCTGAAGGTATTCTTGTATGTCCAATAGAAAATATGGTATTGTAGTATGAAGCTGATCGAAAATCTAAAGCGAAGTGAATGGTCCCAGGTATTGAGGCGCCCTACAAAATCTGTCGACGATATTGAGAATATAGTTAATGACGTTTTTTCAGCTGTTAAAGCTAATGGTGATAACGCAATTAAGTCTTATACTGCTAAGTTTGACAACGTCGAGCTAGACGATATTGAAGTTACTAAAACTGAAATAGAAGAAGCATCAGAGCGTGTTACCAAAGAATTGAAGAAAGCCATAAAGCTTGCCAAAAAGAATATAAAACAGTTTCACAAAGCACAGCAAACGGATAAGGTGTTTCTCAAAACAATGAGAGGTGTAAAATGCTGGCAAGAGAAAAGACCTATTCAGAAAGTTGGTCTTTACATACCAGGTGGCACTGCACCATTATTTTCAACAGTATTAATGCTGGCTATTCCTGCAAATATTGCTGGTTGTAGCGACATTGTTTTGTGCTCACCACCTAATAGTGAAGGTAAGATAGCCGATGAAATATTATACACCGCTAAACTATGTGGTGTCACTAAAGTTATAAAGGTTGGTGGTATTCAGGCCATTGCAGGTCTTACCTTTGGTACAGAATCTATTCCTCAGGTTTATAAAATATTTGGCCCAGGAAACCAATATGTAACAGTTGCAAAACAAATTGCTACCAAATATGGTGTAGCTATAGATATGCCTGCAGGACCTAGTGAGTTACTAGTAATGGCAGATGAATCAGCTAATCCTGCTTATGTGGCTTCAGACTTGCTAAGTCAGGCGGAACATGGTTCAGACAGTCAGGTGATTTTAGTTACTACTTCAAAAAAGTTTGCCGAAAAGGTTAATTCTGAAGTTGAGTCTCAACTTGAAGTTTTGCCAAGAAAAGAAATGGCTACTGATGCCATAAATAATTCGAAATCAATTGTTGTTAAAGATTTCAAGACAGCATTAGATTTAATAGATGAATATGGGCCAGAGCATTTTATTGTTGCGACAAATGATGATGACTACTTTGTTGAGAACATCGGAAATGCAGGTTCAGTTTTTATTGGTAATTATACACCAGAAAGTGCTGGAGATTATGCTTCTGGGACAAATCATACTTTACCGACAAATGGGTTTTCTAAGGCATATTCAGGAGTAAATCTAGACAGTTTCCAAAAGAGTATGACCTTTCAGAAAATTTCCCAAAAGGGAATTAAAAATATCGGTCCAGCTATAGAGTTAATGGCTGAAGCAGAAGGATTACAGGCACACAAAAATGCTGTGACCTTGCGTTTAAAAGATTTAGAATCATGAAAATAGAAAATCTTTTACGAGAAAATATTAAGACTATTAAAGCCTATTCTTCTGCGAGGGATGAATATAAAAATGCTTCTGCAGATATGGTCTTTATTGATGCCAACGAGAATCCGTTTAAGACCAATGTAAATCGTTATCCAGACCCTCAACAGACGAAAGTGAAGCAACGATTAGCTGAAATCAAAGGCGTTTCCACAACTCAAATCCTTTTAGGTAATGGTAGTGACGAAGTTCTGGATCTTATTTTTAGAGCGTTTTGCGAACCTAATTATGATAATGTTATCACTTTACCACCAACTTATGGAATGTATAAAGTGTTGGCTGATTTAAATGCTGTTGACATCATTTCGGTAGAATTAGATAATGATTTTGAACCAAAAGTTGATGAAATCCTTGCTGTTCAGAATAACAATTCTAAGTTATTATTCTTGTGTTCACCAAACAATCCAACAGCAAATAGCTTTAATTCTAAAAAGGTAGAACAGTTAATAAGAGAATTCAACGGTATTGTAGTTATTGATGAAGCCTATATCGATTTTTCATCCCAAGAGAGTTGGCTTGGTAGACTGAATGAATTTCCAAATCTTATAGTAACCCAGACCTTGTCAAAAGCCTATGGTTTAGCCGGAATCAGGCTAGGAATTTGCTATGCTTCAGGATTTATTATTTCTGTTCTTAATAAGATAAAACCACCTTATAATGTGAATCAGCTAACGCAAGACAAAGCACTTGAACGTTTAAATGAAATTAAGGAAGTAGAGGACCAGATAGCTTCAATTTTAAAGGAACGTGATTTACTCATTTCTGAATTAAACAGTATTTCAATCATAAAGACGATTTATCCATCAGATGCCAATTTTGTGTTAGCAAAAGTAGATGAAGCAGACCTTCGCTATAAACAATTGATTGATAAAGGCATTGTAGTAAGAAATAGAACTACACAACCTTTGTGCAAAAATTGCTTGCGATTTACTGTAGGAACACCAAATGAGAATAAGACGTTAATTAAAATATTAAATGAACTATAAACGTCACATCGAGTGAATCTGAGGGACGAGGATTTGTATCGAGATGCTTAATAGTTCTCGATACAATTCCGATAAAAATCGGAATCACTCGAACTGACGTAAAACATAAATCATGAAACAACCAGTATTATTTATAGATAGAGACGGCACCTTAATAAGAGAACCAGCGGACGAACAAATAGATTCATTTGAGAAACTGGAGTTTTATCCAAAAGTATTTCAATACTTAAGTAAGATTGCGGAGGAATTGAATTTTGAAATTATAATGATTACAAATCAAGATGGTCTTGGTACAGAAGTGTATCCAGAAGATACGTTTTGGCCAGTTCATAATTTTGTTATCAAAACGTTTGAACAAGAAGGAGTAGTATTCAAAGAACAGTTTATTGATAGAACATTTGCTAAGGATAATGCACCGACGCGCAAACCAAATACAGGTTTATTGACCAAATATTTTTCAGATGATTATGATTTGGCCAATTCATATGTTATAGGTGATCGATTAACTGACATAGAATTAGCAAAAAACTTGGGAGCAAGAGGAATTTTTATTAATGATAATACGAATCTAGGGACAGATGAAGTAACGGTTAGTGATAATGAATTGCAACAATACATAGCTATAGAAACTAATGACTGGGAAGCTATTTATAAATTCTTGAAGACCACTGAACGTGTTGGTTCTATTGAGCGTAATACTAATGAGACCAAAATTAAGATTGACCTAAACTTAGACGGAACAGGAAAAAGTAGCATTAACACAGGTATTGCATTTTTCGACCATATGCTAGATCAGATTGCTCGTCATGGTCAAATTGATTTAAATATTAAAGTAGATGGCGATTTAGAAGTTGACGAACACCACACTATAGAAGATACGGCGATTGCTTTAGGAGAAGTATTTGCTTCAACTTTAGGGAATAAACTTGGTATTGAGCGTTATGGATTTTGCTTACCAATGGACGATTGTTTAGCTCAGGTAGCTATTGATTTTGGAGGTAGAAACTGGCTTGTTTGGGATGCGGATTTTAAACGAGAAATGATTGGTAAAATGCCAACAGAAATGTTCTATCACTTTTTTAAATCCTTTACAGATGGAGCTAAATGTAACTTAAACGTTAAAGTTGAAGGCACCAATGAGCACCACAAGATTGAAGCGATTTTCAAAGCTTTTGCTAAAGCTATTAAAATGGCGGTTAAACAAGATGTAAATAAAATGATTTTACCATCAACTAAAGGAATGTTGTAATGGATCTTAGAATAGTAAATTACGGAGCAGGTAACATAAAAAGTATTCAATTTGCATTTCAGCGGTTGGGTTTTAATGCCGTTTTAACATCTGATGCAGACGAAATTTTGAAAGCTGATAAAGTTATATTTCCTGGAGTAGGTGAAGCTAGTTCTGCTATGAAAATGCTTAAAAAATCTGGTTTAGACGGATTAATTCCTGAGTTAAAGCAACCAGTCTTGGGCATATGCTTAGGCATGCAATTAATGTGTAATTATACGGAAGAAGGTGACACTAATGGTCTTGGTATTTTTCACACGGATGTAAAACGTTTTTCAAATAATGTGAAGGTTCCTCAAATGGGCTGGAATACTGTAAAAAATCTAAAATCTGACTTGTTTAAAAATATAGAGGAAGGTGACTACATGTATTTAGTACATAGCTATTATGCTGAAAATTGTAAAGAAAGTATCGCTACATCTGATTACGAAATCGAGTATGCATCGGCATTAGAAAATGATAATTTCTTTGGAGTACAATTTCACCCAGAGAAAAGCGGAAAAACTGGAGAACAACTATTAAAGAATTTTTTAAAACTATAAACGCCTTTAGCTGTTAGCCATTTGCTAATAGCCTAAAGCCAAAAGCTAAGAGCTAAAAAAAATGAGGATAATACCAGCAATAGATATCATTAACGGCCAATGTGTTCGTTTAACTAAGGGCGATTATGATACTAAAAAAGTATATAATGAAGATCCATTGGAAGTGGCTAAATCATTTGAGGACGTAGGAATTGAATTTTTACATGTCGTTGATTTAGATGGCGCTAAAGCGAGTCATATTGTAAACTACAAGGTCCTAGAATCAATAGCTGGCAAAACAAATCTGAAAATAGATTTTGGTGGAGGATTAAAGTCTGATAACGACTTAAGAATTGCTTTTGAATCTGGTGCAAATCAAATAACAGGTGGAAGTATTGCAGTTAAAAACCCAGAAGTATTTGAGACTTGGATTGCTAATTATGGTTCGGATAAAATTATTCTTGGTGCTGATTGTAATAATGAAAAAATAGCCATTTCAGGTTGGCAAGAAGAAAGTGATTTAGAGGTTATTCAATTTATAAAGGATTACCAAACTAAAGGTGTGTCTTACGTTATTTGTACAGATATTTCTAAAGATGGAATGCTTGAAGGGCCTTCCTTTGACTTGTACAAAAGAATTTTAAATGATGTAAAAGGTATTAAACTGATCGCTTCAGGAGGTATTTCAAAATTTAGTGAATTGCCACAATTAGCAGAGATGGGTTGTGAAGGAGTCATTGTTGGTAAAGCCATATATGAGAACAGAATTTCATTGAAAGAATTAGAACAATTTATTTTAAATAATTAAACATGCTTACAAAACGAATTGTTCCTTGTTTGGATATTAAAGATGGACGTACTGTGAAGGGTGTCAACTTTGTAGATTTGCGCGACGCAGGTGATCCTGTGGAATTAGCAAAGCAATATGCTGAATTGGGCGCTGATGAATTGGTGTTTTTAGATATATCTGCTACACAAGAGAGACGTAGAACAATGCACGATATGGTATTAAAAGTGGCAGAACAGGTTAATATCCCATTTACAGTTGGTGGAGGTATATCCTCTGTTGAAGATGTGGATGACTTATTACATTGTGGTGCTGATAAAGTATCTATTAATTCGTCAGCAGTTAAACGTCCAGAACTTATTAATGAGCTTTCTCAGAAGTTTGGAAGTCAATGCGTGGTTGTAGCCATTGATGCCAAGAAAATAGGTGAGGAGTGGATTGTACATTTGGCAGGAGGTACTATTCCGACAGAAATTAAACTGTTCGAGTGGGCTAAGGAAGTAGAAGAGCGTGGTGCAGGTGAAATATTATTTACTTCTATGAATCATGATGGGACTAAAGCGGGATTTGCAAATAGAGCCTTAGCTAAATTATCTGAGCTAGTAAACATACCTATAATAGCATCTGGAGGCGCTGGTGCCATTCAGCACTTTGCAGATACTTTTATAAAGGGCAAGTCTGATGCGGCGTTGGCCGCAAGCGTTTTTCATTTTGGTGAAATACCAATTATAGAATTAAAAAAAGAACTAAGGAAACAAAATATAGAAGTACGGTTATGAACATAGATTTTAATAAAAATGGAGATGGTCTAGTACCAGCAATTATTCAAGATGCTAATACCAAAAATGTCTTGATGCTTGGTTATATGAATAATGAGGCTTTAGAAAAAACTAAATCATCTGGACTAGTAACATTTTTCAGTCGTTCTAAGAATAGAATTTGGACAAAAGGTGAAGAAAGTGGTAATGTGTTAAAATTGGTTGATATCAAACTTGATTGTGACAACGATACTCTTTTAGTTTCTGCTAAACCAGAAGGTCCGACCTGTCATAAAGGTTCTGATACTTGCTGGAATGAGGACAATAGTCAAAACTTTGGATTTATTTCAAAATTAGAAGATGTCATATCATCTAGAATTGAAAATGCCGATTCTCAAAAATCTTATGTAGCGTCTTTATTTGCAAAAGGCATTAATAAAGTTGCTCAGAAAGTAGGAGAGGAAGCTGTGGAAGTTGTTATTGAAGCTAAAGACAATAATGACGAGTTATTCCTTGAGGAAAGCGCAGATCTTCTTTTCCACTATTTAATGTTATTGCAGGCAAAAGGTTTTAAATTAAAAGATGTTGTAAACGTTTTACAAGGACGTCATAAATAATTATCTGGTGTAGACCATTGTTGAGACAACATTACCTTCATAATCATAGTAGGTCCATTTGCCAATAGGTTGTTTCCAATGTAAATATTGGCCTTTTGATTTAACCTTACCATTTTCATAGTAAAATGTTACAGGACCTTCAACTTTATTGTCCTTATACGTACCTTCACATACCTTTCTTCCCATAGGATCGAAATCAATCCATTTTCCATTTCCTATACCATCTACATATTCTTGCATAGTCATGTAATTACCATTATCATATTTACCATATAACACACCAGTAAAAGGCTTATCTAAGCCTACTTCATAATAAATGGAACCTAATTTATAGGCTTTTTGGTAGGTGTCTGTCATTGCAACTAACTTTTGTTCTTCAGATTCCTGAGCACATCCAAAACTGAATAATAAAATTGCTGTAAGTGTGAAAATTGATTTCATAAGGTTTGTTTTTATTCATGTACACACAATTTAAGTATTTGGATGAGTTGATATAAAAACTGCCAGTAAAAATGCTTACTGACAGTTATTTTCAAATGAATTTTAGAAAGTTTAATCATTCATTTGAACCTTGTTCTATAACCTTTAAGGTTTGTTCAATCCAGTCCTTATCAAAATCTAGTTTTATATCTGGTTGAATGCCATATCCTTCGTATTGATAGTATTTATAATGAAAATCCATATCTGTTGGATAAAATGAAAAGTAACCCGATGGCGTTGTAAATAAGTTTCCGTAGTTAGATCCGTATGCTAAAGCACCAAAAGTAGTTTGTCCAAGATGTACAACATTGTTTAATTTCTTCAACTTTGCGGTAAATTGTTCGCCATTACTTATGGTATAGCTATTAGTGAGGACATAAATTTTGGCTTTTGATTTTTTAAGTAATTTTAAAAATGGATCGGAAATCTTATTGGCGCCACCAGAATTGTTTCTTAAATCAACAATGATGTAAGGTGAGTTAAGCTTATTTTTAATTTTGTTATATAATTTTTTTGATGCTTTTTTGTTATCATCTTTTCTGCTAAAATTGCCAAAGTACAAATATTGCACGCGGTTATTGATTTGCTTAAACTCCCAATTGCTTGATTTTTCTGTTATAAACTCTTTATTAAAGAAATTTCCCTCTTTTTTTAAACTCAACAGTCTGCCGTTATCAAACGTAATGTTATTAAGCATCTGTAGTTTCTTGGCTTTTGGCTTGTAATATATTAGGTCATATTTACCAAATTTATTCTTTTTACCAACTAAGAAAACCTCTCCTCTTTGCCATATAGAATCATTATCAGACAATACAACACCCTCGATTTGGTTCTTATTTGTTTGTGTAATTCCAATAGAAATCTCTGTTTTTCCCAAGTTATAAATACCCTCAATAGCGTTTTGCTTTGCTATTCTCAACGAGTCATTTAACATGTTAATTGCTTCTTCAGAATAATTTCCCAATTTGGTCTCACCATTATCGTTATTAAAATATAGATTAAAATGAAAGTCATTTACGGTAGTAATTAACTGCTGTATCTTTTTATAGCACTCAATAATTGAGATAGGATTTGTTGTTTCCCCTATTAAATTATTATAGACGTTCTTAAATTCAGTTAAAGCATTTCCCTTTAT
Source organism: Winogradskyella vincentii (assembly GCF_020166345.1). GTDB lineage: Bacteria > Bacteroidota > Bacteroidia > Flavobacteriales > Flavobacteriaceae > Winogradskyella > Winogradskyella vincentii. The sequence goes on from NZ_JAIUJS010000003.1 coordinate 324,692, forward strand.
TTGCTTTTTGTAGGAAGGCGTTTGCTTTAGTTTTTCAACTATATAATCTAAATCGGCTTTACAGTCACAAGTTTCAATTTGAGCGGTGATTGATTTGATTCCTACTAAAAATACAACAAGTGCTAAGATTATTTTTTTCATGATTCAATGATTTTTTTGATTAAACTTTCTGAAGCAAATCTAATTCTAATAAAATGATCTATATCAATAATAACGTGCGTTTGGGGCGAAATTACCTTAGTTTGTGGTAGAATGAATTGAAGCTTTTATATGATTTAAATATGTTTTTGAGATTGGCACTTCAACATTGTGATTTAGAATTAGAAAATGCTTGCCATTTTCGGTTTTCCATTGTAGAAAATGGAATGGATTTACAAGATGTGAACGGTGTGTTCTTAAAAGTTCTGGGAATTCATCATCAATAACTGATAGTTTATTTCGGATTAAGGTTTTCTTCAAGTCTTTACCAACAATATATAACACTTCAATGTAATTGTCTGATGATTGTATGCTCACAACATCATTTAACTGTAATCTTAGACCTTCATAATTGCCTTCTCCTTTAATTTCTATTTTATGATCCTCTATTTTTTTTTCACGATACTTTCCAAATGCGAAACGGCTTATTATTATAATTGGTAAAATGGTTATTATTGCTGGAAAATAAATGGTTTTTAGCATGTACCCCAAGGTATAAGGGTTGGGCTCATTTGGTACGACAACAAAAAGGTAAAATAGTCTGGCAACTGCCACGGCAACAATACAAAAGCTAATAAGAAATAACAATTCAGATATCAACGTCCATTTTGTATCGTTTTTAGAATAAAGAAAGGACTGAAAAGGCAAAAAAATAAGATAGCACAACCCACCTAAAAAACCATAACCAGGTAAAAATAAGAGCTTTTCGTTGGCGCTAAATTGGTTGACGTCTAACGGCTTCGTAAAATAAAGAAAAACAAATATCCAAATAGCTAATAGTAAGCTAATTAGAATATGATGCTTAAATAGTGGGTCGAAAGGGTAGAGTCGTCTCAAAAATACGATTATTGCTTATGCAAAAATACGATTAGTATTTAAAACCCATAATAATAAAATACAAGCCTACAATCTATAATAACTCTGGCTAGTTCCACGAGTACAAGCACAGTTACTAGCACCTTGGAATAAATCCAATCCAATAGTGACCATATGAGTACCAGAATTAAAACCTGATAAATCATTCATTGTAATCTGGTAACTATATGCAAAATATAATCCATTGTGCATAACACCACCCATTGGACCAATATTTAATGGATCTAAAAATTGATCATTCAAAAACCTGTAAGACGCTCCAACCCAGTAGTAGTTGCGGTCTCTATTAAATTTTCTGTATTTAAAATTAATATCTGTAGCAGACCTATTATCACTATCAAATAATTGAAAGAATACAGATGGCTCAAATTCGATATCCTTGTTTGTTTTGCTTGTTAGTACTAAACCAGAATAAAGTTGAAAATTCAATAATTGATTTGGCTCCACACCTGTAAAGTCATCAATATCTTTTTCAATTAAATTGTTAGCATTTAAACTAACGAAGAAATTTTTCCAACGGTATAAAATACCAGCATCAAAATTGTTATTATTTATTGATCTATCATCCGTTATACTTGGGTCTATTATTGGTATTTCATACGTGGTATTAAAATTCTCAATCTCAATTCTAAAACTATTTATGTTGTAAGAAATACCAAAGGATAAATACTGTTTTGACTTATAATCTAGGGTAAGATGGTGTGCGTATGATATTTTTAAACCCTTTTGCCTTGTGTTACCATTCTTATCATTATATGCTGAAACTCCAACACCAGAGCGATTTGCAAATCTAAAATCTGCATAAATAGATTGGTTGTCTGGTGCGTTTTTAATGCCAACCCATTGTGTCAATCCATTAGCTCTAATTTTCAAATTATCACCTATGCCAGCATAAGTCGGAGATATAACAAAATCATTGTCTGCCAAATATTGTGTCCAAACAGGTAAATTTAATTCTTGTCCATATCCATAAGATAGTATCAAGAAACATATATAAAGTGCTATTTTTTTCATCTTATTTATCATATAATTTTAGAGGGCTTACCTGTATAGTGTAAAATGTCCAACAAACTCTTTATCGACATTAGGATCATTTGTTTTTACAACAAACCAATAATCGCCTGTTGGTAATTCATGTCCGTTATATCTACCATCCCAAACTTCACCTACCTGATAAGTCGCAACCTTTCTACCATATCTATCAAAAATGTCAAAGGTTAGATTTGGATAGTTTTCAGTACAACCTGGTGACCATGTATCATATTCACCATCTCCATTTGGTGTAAACCAATTTGGAATACATATATCTATAAATTCTAATTCAATTTGCGCTTCGGCAATACAACCGCTACTGTCAACTACAGTGATAGTATAAATACCAGACTCCGTAATGATGAAAGATGTTTGATCTCCATAATCTTCATCATTCATGTAATAGGTATATTCTCCAGATCCACCTGTTGCATTGGCAAGAATTTCATTTATTTCGCCTTCAGATAATTGTAGTTCTACTGGTTCATAACCTTCAATATCAAATAATGGTGTAGACTGAATACATCCATTTGTATGCCTTACTTCAATATAATGATCAGGACCAACCGGAACATCTGTAAAAATGTTACTTGCCTGGTAAGGACCTCCGTCAAGTGAATAATCAAACTCAGTTAGATCTGTATTTGAATCATCTATTGAAACAGTAACAGTGTTACCTTGGGAATTATCCTGACATACATATTCTACAGCTACATCAGGATTTATTATTACTGGTTCTGGGAATGTAATATTCCATTCAGATTCACAACCTTCTGCATCACGCACATATACTATGTGATCTCCACCTCCTAAACCAGTAAAGTCAAATTGTGTTTGTGTTGCAAGACCTGTAGTATATGGACCATCATAATTATCTAAACTCACACTATATGGTAAGTTGCCACCTGATATATCTATGCTAAACTCGCCATCCATATCACCATCACACACCTCTGGAAATAAAGAATCTGGTACGATACTTAGGATTACTTGGTCAGGTTCTGAAATAGTGAAATTAAATGTTAAGTAACATCCTAATTCATCTTGAACTATCAAATCATAATCACCAGGTGAAAGATTTTCAAATACATTCGTTTCGAAAAATTGATTCAATTGTGGTGAAATTGCATATTTAACGATTCCTGTTCCTCCAGTTGCAGTGATTTCCACGGCACCATTTTCAGTACCTGTACATGTTACATCTGTTATGGCAATTGTAGCGTCAAGAGCTGTTGTAGGTTCAGTAATTGAAATTGGAGACGATGTAACCGAACAATCTTGACTTTCTACAGATACAACATAATCACCTGCCACTAAACCAGTAAAGTATCCTGGTAAGTCCTGTGTGGCAGTTATATCATTCCCATTTCCATCTTGTAAGGTATATACGTAATCTCCTAAACCACCTTGAGCTGTTGCGGTAATTGATCCATTATTATCTCCAGCACAATTAATTGTAGGATTTGTAGAATCTAAAACAATAGAAAGCTCAGGTAAAGGATCTATAGTGATTTCATTTGAAATTGATGCAATACAATTATTTGCATCTCTAACATAGTAGTCATAAGTTCCAGGAGTTACAGTGAAAGTTGTAGACGTTGTAAAACTACCTAGAATAGTACTAAAGTTAGGATTATCACTATATGTGTAAGAACCTGTTCCACCTGTAGCACTTAGCGTAAGAGTGGTGTCAGTATTACAAGACTGGGTAGTGTTAACTACTAAATTGGCATTTACAGGTGTTGGTTCTGATATAACAATATCAACCGAGGTTAAAGTACAATTGAATCCATCTTCAATGGTAACCGAATATGTACCCGCACCTAAGTCAGTAAACACATTTGATGTTTGAGGACCTGAAGAACTTACTGTTGGTGAAATTGTATTTAATGTATATGTATAATTACTACCTTGTCCACCAGATACATTATCAATTGTAATGGTTCCATTTTGATCTCCAAAACATGACAAACTATTTGTGCTAGGAGTAAAATCTGCAGAAATTGGATTTGGTATATCTAAAACAATATTGGTTGAAGCAATACAATTTTCAGCATCTCTTACATTAATCGTATAGTTACCAGCTGATAACCCTGTAAATGTACCATTACTTGAAAACGGAATAGACGCGTCACCTGTTAACTCATATTCATAATCTCCCCAACCGCCTTCTGCAATTGCAACAATTGTTCCTTGGTTATTATCGCAAGTAACATTTGATGTTTCCGACGCTGTAACCGTTAAATTATCTATTGGTGAAGGAATTATAATATCTGTCGAAGCATTACAAAATGGAACATAAGTCTCAGTTATTACAACTGAATATGTACCTCCAGCTAATCCATTAACATTTATTGGATTAGTAGATGTATTTGCGTTTACAGTTCCAAATACTGATGTATTTGTGCTATCGAAAACTTCATATGTGTACGAACCGTTATAACCATTAACCAGTAAATCAAAACTACCTGAATTATCACCAAAACAAGTTACCAAGTATGGTGTAGTAATTATAGTAGGAGGTGTTGCTTCTGGAACTGCAATTGTTATGTCTTCAGTACATAAAGTCACTGTGTCTGTAACAGTTATTGTGTAAACTCCAGCTGGTAATCCTGAATATGTATTACCTGTCAATACTGTTGTCGCAGGATTTGGACTAATACTATAGGCATAACTCCCTGAACCTTGGGATGCACTAATAGTAATTTCGCCATCATCGTTATTACATGACGGTGTAGCTAAAAGTGAACCGTTAATCTCAATTGGAGCATAAACATCAACACTAACTAAATTGCCACATCCATTTGCATCTTGAATTTCAATAGTGTGCGTACCAGAAAATAAATTTGAAATGGTAAACGGGAACGATTGTGTTTGGAAGGCACCACCATCTATACTGATGCTATATGGCGCTATTCCTGCTGTGTCTAAGTTTACATCTATTTCAAAATTTCCATCAGAAAGCAAACAATTGTCAATTACTGTGGCAGAAATAACTGGTGTGTCATCCTGAGGTAAAATTACAACAGGACTAGAAACAATACATCCGTAGGTGTCTAATACATGAACATAATAATTACCTGCATCTCTGTTAAAAGTGCTCGTCGAAGACCATCCACTATCTGATGCTAAAGGAGCAGTTGCAGTTGTGGTCAATTGATATTCATATGGTGCTGTTCCATTTTCACCAAATGCACTGATTATACCTGAGTTTGCATTACAATTTGCATTTTGATCTATGTTAACTGTCAGTTCTAATGGAAAGGCAGATTCTGTGATATTAAAAGGCGCTGTTACTACACCACAACCTGCATTGGGTCCGGATGTTTCGCTTATCCAAACATAATAGTTTCCAAAATCCAGTGGTCCTAAATCTGTAACAGTTAAGGATCCGTTTGCATTTACTGTTCCACTACCTGATATACCTGTACTAGCTAATGTTAATGAATCAAATATTTCATAGTTTACATCTACGGAAGTTCCGTAAATACTATTTATAGTAAATGATACATTACCATCCGCACTCCCTGTACAAGTAATATTGTTTGATCCTACAGCACTTAGCGTAAGAGTTGAACTGGTTGGGATAGGAGCAGTTGCCGGCTCATAATAACTACAATTTGTTGACTGGTCATAAACAATGAAGGTATAACTTACACCAGGTGTAAGACCTGTAAAAGTTGCTGATTGACTGCCTGGCGCATCCTCAGGTATCCAAGAACCTGGTGGGTTAGGGTAAACCGAAATAGGTCCTTGGTAAATACTGAAAAAGAATGGACCGCTACTAACTAAGGAAGTTCCTATACTTACTACAGCTTCTCCACCAGTTGCGCAGTTAACTGTTGTATTAATATTAATATCTAAATCTGTAGGAGGAGATGCTACAAGTACATCTTGAACAAGAATAGAGCACCCATTAGCATCAACTACATTAATTTCATATAAACCAAAATCAACTACATCAAAACTTACAGAAGTTGATCCTGTAGTATTTAATTCTGAGTTGGCGTAACCGTTAGTTCCAGTAACAAAATAATTGTATGGTGCTGTACCACCTGTTACAGAATCTATAATTACTGAACCTTGAGAGACTCCACCTGGACCACAAGTAATATCAACTGTACTATAGTTAACATTTATTGCGTCTGGTTCGCTTATTACAACAGTTTCTGTATCTGTACAAGAATTAGCGTCTGTTAAAGTAATTGTATATGAACCAGCTGGTAAACTTGATGTCTGGTTTCCGTAATTGGTGGCAGTTGTATCATTATAAATATTTATTGTAAACGGAGGTGTACCAGCTGAGGTATCAATTGTAATATCTAAGGAACCATTTGATTCACCATTACAAAGAATATCTTGACTTTGTGTTATAAAACTAATTTCTGGTGCTGACAACGGATTTATTGTAATGACAGAAGATTCAGCTATACATCCATTTGCATCCGTAATTTCAAATTGATAGGTTCCGTCTGTTGAAGTTGAATAATTGAATGTAGTCCCTGTACTTCCTAATGGAGCATAAGCACCACCATTAATTGAAACAGCATATGTATAAGGTGCAGGACCAGTAATTGTTCCTGATAATATGGCATCAGGACTAATAGTACAGTTAAGATCTTGTGTTAATATTACATTAACAGAAGGAGATGGTATTGGGTCTAATGTATATGACTCAACATATGTACATCCATTTTCATCTCTTACCTGAAATGTATAGGTTCCTGGAACTAATCCACTAAAGCTATTTGATGTTTGATATGCCGTTGTTGCAGCAGCAGGTGCAATAATTTGGTATTCAAGAGTTCCCGTCCCTCCAATAGTATTTGTTATAGAAACTGTGCTCGTATTCGTTGGACAAGTAATAGGAGTATTATCAAACTCCATATCAGTTGGTGGGTCAATAGGATCTATTACAATTGTATTTGCAACATATGTACAAATATTAGCATCACTGATAGTAATAGTGTAAGTTCCTGGAGTTAAATTATTGAATACGTTACTAGATTGAAAATTTGTGCCATCAATACTATAGGTATATGGAGGATTTCCTCCAGTAACACTTGTTACGGTTATAGTTCCATCGCCTGTACAAGAAAACGTACTCGTTAACTCTGCAGTCCCTGAAATGGCTGTGTTTTCAATTATTGAAACGCTCTGAGTATTTGTGTTACATATTGCTGTTCCAGATGTGTATTGTATAATGACATCATAGTCACCTGCAGTCAAACCAGAAAATACATTCGAATTTACAAATGTAGTTCCTCCATCAATACTATATTGAATGCTATTTCCATTTGGGTTTGTAACATTTATTGTTATTGTACCGGTATCACCTGTGCCACCACATAAAATATCTGTGGTTGAAATATTGAACACTGGCTCTGGGATTGGATCAACAGTGATTGTTGTGTCTGCACTACAGTTGTTAGAATCAACAACCGTTATATCGTATGTACCTGCACTACTAACGGTAAATTTAGGTACTGTTTGAAAATCAGTAGTACTATTTATATAATAAAAGTAAGGCGGTGTTCCTCCAACTGGGTAAATGGTAATCTCACCGTCAGTACAAGATAAAGGTATTGTAATTGCAGCCGTAACCGTTAATAATGGTGGATCAGTAATGGTAACATCCTCAGAATAGATACAACCATTTTCAGATTCAACTGTTACCGTATAAGTTCCAGCATTTAAGTTCTCAAAATTATATGTGTTTTCTGTTATGGGCCCAACACTATTAACCAAAGTTCCACCATTAAAAATAGAGTAGGAGTATTGAGGGTCAATATCATTTGCAGCTAAAAGTATACTACCCTGTCCGCCATTACATAAAGGCTGAATAACTGTAGCCTCACCAGAGAAATCCCTATCTCTGATTAGTACTTCAGGTACTGAGAAAATACATGGGTTTGTAGGAATACCTACTTGTCTTATATAAACAGTATAAGTACCAGGTGTACTTACAGAAAATAAATTACTTGATTGGTAGTTTACACCGTCTAAACTGTATTCATATCCATTAGGTACGTCGTTTACAATTATATTACCAGGCGTAGCACAAATAATGTCATTAGATTCTACCGTTGGATTGAGTATATTTTCATAAACATTAAAGTAAAACTGATTAAAACATCCTCCAGGATAGTTTAATGTAAGTCTGAATTGACCTGATGAATCTGCCAGAAAATCTGGTCCTGTAGCCACTTGATTCCAAACACATGAACTATCTTCATTAGCGCAATCTGGATCTACAACAGCAGTACAACTAGATTCGTCTAGTTGTTCCCATATGATTGACGTGGTATTGGCAATATTTGTTTCAATAAATCTCGAATCACCAGCACCACATAAGAAAATATTCGGTAATAATTTACCATCATTAGGACAAGTCACAACTTCATCTGCATATGGAATAACAGGGTTTTCAACATCTCCTCCAAATAATTGAACTTCATATTGTTGCTCAATAGATTGACAAGGTGCAATTGCATTATTAAAGGAATAATAAGTCCCTGAAGCATTAACAGTAATTGTTTGCGTATTTCCAATTACAGGTGTACCAGTTGGACTTGTGGACCATGTGTATGAATCATATCCATTAGCTGCCGTTAGTTCTACAGAATCACCACATAGTATAACTTCCTCTATAAACTGACAGTCTAAATCTGCCAAGAAATTAGTTGCTTGTGGAGTGAATAAACAACCTGTATTGCTGTTTAAACTTGGATCATCTGTGATTTGAAATATCGGGTTAAAAAAGCCATTATATGTTGCATAAGCTTGATTATTGATAATATTAGAACAAGCATCTGCCAATTCACCACACGAATCAACTACTTGTACTTCAATTCTTATTTCATAAACAGGATCATTCTCTTCTACTAAAGAATTATCAATATTGAATATTATTTCTCGAGTTGTTGGATTATAACTGGCAACAGTAACTCCAGGTGGTAAAATTAAGTCTGTTGGATAATTAAAGATGATATTGATTGGGAGTATATCTCTAATTTGAAAATTAGTTGCATTATCATTACCAGTATTCTGAAAACCAATTACGTAATTCAACGGTGCACCTAAATCCACTAACTGACCTCCAATATCATTACCCATATCGTCTTCTACTATTTTTGTAAGAACTATGTTAGGCTCGATGATTTCTACAGCAAAGGCAAAGAAATACGGAAAATAAGTATCACCGCTTGTCTCTAAAGTAATAACTCCAGATGTGGCATCATTAGCAATTACAGAATTACCTGGATTAGGTACCGTAATTGTACCAGTATCAAATCCTAAAGTATTAGCACTATTTGGTACTCTATTTGTTACGGGAGTTGCATCTAAACGTGTAACTGAGCTATTAAAGAAGTTAGTTGCAGGTCTATCAACTGTAGAAAGGTTAGTCCCGTTGAGTAATAATTGATCTCCTAAAATAGGACTGTCTCCTTCAAGTGTTGCAAAAGCAAAATTTGCTCTAACTGGAGCAGGAGCAGGGACCGTTCTAAAACCATCCACTGGGATATCTAATGTCGGATTTCCACCAGGAACACTAATGGCACTGAAACCATCAAAACTCGTAATAGATTTACCAGGTAATGTTGGATCTTCATATACAATAAATAGTGACCAACCAGCTGATTGACCCGTACCGTTAAATGGATTAAATGTTGCAGTTTCTCCAGTTGCAGAAGAGACATTGGCAACAGTATATGTGCCTAAATCGTTTCCAAATCCAGTAACAATGTCTGTAACGTCTGCAAAACACGCATAAGAAAAACTATCTCCACCATCAACAGTCGTACCATTTGCGTCATATATTATTGTTCCTGTAATATCGTTATATCCTCCTTCAGGACCCATGAATTTCACTTCCGTTATTGGTTCACTGCCTGGATTTACAGCACCCCAATACAAACCTGCATAAATAATTCTATAACAGTTTGGGTTAGGAATTTCTAAGTCTGCACTAGACGAACTGAAAGTAGAAGGATCACCATCAATATCGATATATTGCATATCTACATTATGGTTGTATATATTTAAATCATTAAATGGATTATTATCTGGTCCAAGAATATTATTACCAATTAATACAATATCCCCTTTTAAATCTTGATTAAATCTTGGTGTAAATGGCTCATAATTCTGGGCATATGATTGAAGCCCCATTACCAGAATGGTAATTAGAATTATAATTCTTGAAAATGTAGGTCTTTTCATGGCTTTTAAATTTTCACTTTGAAATAGTCATTAGGGCTCAGACTAAATCATAGCATTGCTTAACTATTTAGTTTTCTATTTTCATGAGGGACATATTTATATTATATGGTCTCGTTCCTTTTTTGTTCAGTGCTTCATTTGCTTCTTGAAGACTATTAAATTTATCAGTATAGATATAATATTTGCTTGTACTCACGTCGTAAAAGAAATCCACATCTTGTCTGCCAGAAGCAATAACCTTAGTAACAAAGTCATTTCTTTTAGTAATATTGCTATGTACTGCAAGCACCAAATAGAATCCACTTTCTACGTTATTGATATTCTTAAGTATCTTAATACTATTGCCCTGATTTTCACCAAAATCAAAATCATTTTCAGAGTATGGTGTATCTGATAAGGACGTGATTGATTTAATTGTCTTTAATGTAGCTCTATCTTGCGCATAACGCTCCTCTTCATTATCATAGGCTGCTCTTACGATACGTCTTCTTTTTTCAAATTCTGTTGCTACTCTAATAGTTTCTAATCGCGCTTCCAATTGTTGTTTAGTTTCAAGGGCCTGCAATTGTTCTGCCTCTAAACGCTTTATTTTCTTTCTGTAAAACAATAAAACAGTCTCGTTAGTTAACGTATCTCCAATTTTAGTTTGTTCTTCATAAAGTGATTTCAAGTCTTCAATTTTCTTGTTTTGATCTTCAATTATCCTATCTAAATCAGCTTTTATAGCATTTAGTTTATTATTTTCTACCGTAACACTTTTAAAGGGACGTGGTGCAACTGTTATTCCTTGTTCGCTTAGGTCATTTTCTTCTTTAAGTGCTTTTAAATCTTCATCTTTAATTTCTATTATAGCGTTATAATCACTTAATAGTTTGTCTTGCTCTTTTTTAGTTGCTTCAACAATTGAATCCATTCCTAACATGGTCTTACCAAACTCATCTTTAGGATTTGTAATTAATTCTTTTTCGGCTTTTTGTTCTTCGAGCAACTTGGCTTCAGCTTCGTCCTTAGCTTTTTGTTCCTCTAACAATTTAGCTTGAGCTTCAGCCTCTTCCTTAGCTTTTTGTTCTGCTAAAAGTTTAGCCTGAGTTTCAGCCTCTTCTTTAGCTTTTTGCTCTGCTAATAGTTTAGCTTGTGCTTCAGCCTCTTCTTTAGCTTTTTGCTCTGCTATCAGTATAGATTGTGCCTCAGCTTCTTCCTTTGCTTTTTGTTCTGCTAAAAGTTTAGCCTGAGTTTCAGCCTCTTCTTTAGCCTTTTGTTCTGCTAAAAGTTTGGCCTGAGCTTCAGCCTCTTCTTTAGCTTTTTGCTCTGCTAATAGTTTAGCCTGAGTTTCAGCTTCTTCCTTAGCCTTTTGTTCTGCTAAACGTTTGGCCTGAGCTTCAGCCTCTTCTTTAGCTTTTTGCTCTGCTAAAAGTTTAGCCTGAGTTTCAGCCTCTTCTTTAGCTCTTTGCTCTTCTAATAGTTTGGCATCTTGCTCTCCTTGTACAGAAGTATTTTCCTGATTGATTGTTTCTTCAGAAGATTTTACAATTGCTACTGGTTTTGCAGTAGTGGCTTTCTTTGATGTTGTATTTGTTTTACGTCTTCTTGAAGCAGATGCTGTTCTTGAACGACCTCTTCTAGGCTCAGTTGAAATTAGGCCACTTATTTCGTCATCACCACTATAGTAGTAGTTTTTGTTTTCTTTAAACCTATAAGCTAATGTAATATCATGTGAAGGTCCAAAATTATTAAGATCTCCAACTGTAGTTTCAAAATTATATTCAATTGCAATCTGTGTCGTGATATTTAAACCTAATCCTGCGGAAGGGCCAAATACTGAATTGTAACCAACTTGTGCCCATATACCTTTTGGTACTGTTACCATAGCAATTCCCGAAACTATTGTTTCTTCACTTCTAAATTCTGAACGTACCAAGGCAGAAAACTTTGCATTATCAAAAAATCCACGGCTTTGCATATACCCAGTATACATCGCGTGAGCTTGTATACCTTGCTCAGGATTGTCCTCAATCATTTCCGAAGTCTGCAAATTGTATGAAACCAAATTGTTCACAGAAACTCCAAAATCAAAAAATTCTGTACCATAATTAATACCAGGACTTGTTGTAAGAATAAAATTAGATGGTACATTGTTTAATGATGGATCACTAAAGTTTGTAACCACATTAGATGTATTAATGCCACTACTATAGGCACCAATGTTCAAACCAAATGTTAGGTTGTTCATTCGGCTAACTCTAGCATTATAAGCAAAGTTTAAAATTCCTCCAAAAGTCGTTAATACACCAAAATTTTGCTGAAATACGCTCACACCAGCTCCAATATTTTCTCCAAATCTTCCTGAATAACCTGCCATATAGGTTAAAGGTGCATCTTCAAACTGTACCCATTCTCTCTTGTTATAAAGACTAATGAACTTTGATTGTTCTCTAACAAAACTGAATGTTGGATTAATAATGTACTTGTTAAATGTCAATGAATTTCTAACAGGTAGATTTAAGGCAACAACACCATCTTCTTCTTGTGCAATTGTAAATTGAACAGAAAAAAGAATAATAATCAATATGATTGGTGTCATTCTCATTTTACTTTACTACTGTTATTGAGCCTTTTTTAGTTTCATCATTTTCCGTTGTAATGATGTAGTAGAAAACTTTATTAATGCTAGTTAAATTCAAGTTTGTTTGTGGCCAATTGTTTTGATAATCAGTTGTTTGAAATACCACAACACCACGATTATCCATTATCATTACATCTGTATTTGTACCACTAACATACTTTTGAGGTATTACCCAAGTATCATTAATGCCATCTCCATTAGGGCTAATTACATTAGGTAATTTTTCTACATCTGGAAATGGGTCTAGAGCCTCTTCAATTGTAAATTCATAAGCTTTTGAACTGTTGCATCCTGAAGTTTCTGTAATCACAACTTTATAATCACCAAAACTTGAAGCCTCTATGGTATCTGAAGTTTCACTCGAAATAAGTTGATTCTGAAAGTACCACTGAAATTCTGGTGCCAATGCATCTGTGGTTACTATTACAGTAATAGACTCTCCGTCTTCAATACTGTTAACTTCGTCTACATTAATTTCACTATTAAATAATTCACTGACTAATTCAATAGTTCCAGAAGCAGAACAATCTCCAAGATCTACTTGTACTGAGAATGAGCCAGATTCATTAGTTTGCAATTGCTGTTCAGTTGCATCAGGAATTATTTCACCGTTTTTATACCATTGATAGCTAATACCACCAATTGTACTTAATGTTGTATTTCCTTGTTCAGGACAATATGGATTTCCTAAACTAGAGGCAATCGTAGCATCAGCTTCTCCAGAAGAAGCTTCTGTAATTGTTACTCTGTTGGAAAATGAGTTTGAAGTACATGTTCCATAATTGGTTTCAACGAAATAAGTACCTTCTGTACTAACAGATAGAGTAGGGCCTTCAGCTATAAATTCAGATGTAGTAGGGCTTGTTTCTCTAAACCAATTAAATGTCAATGATGGATAGTTTAATGGAGAATCATTATTACCGTTACCTGGGTTATCTATTGTTAATAAATAACTTCCACCAGTACAATACGCACCAGTAGAAACTAGATTATTAATGGTAAATGGAGAATCTTGTAATTTAAAATATGCCGCGAAATTTGTTGAACCAGAACTATTTGAGGCCGGAGCACTACTTTTTACTCTTAATCTATAATTTTCACCAGCCGTAGTTTCTGGCATTGAAAATTCTAGTGTAGCAGGTGATGTCGTAAACTCACCTAGTTGTGAAGTATATATAATGGTTGAATCTGAAAAATCACCGTCTGGATCTGACATCTCAATACTGAACTGGTTTGATGATTCTAATGCACTTTCTGGTGAAAACACAAAGGACAAACTATAGGTATTAAAAGAATCACTTGCACAAGCTTGAGTAAACCCTAAGTTTGGTGTACCTAAAACGACTTGAGCCTTTGCTTGCTCTTGAAAAGTTGAAATGAGCAAACAAAGACTAAGAATAAATTTATTCAGGTTTGTTGGGGTTAACATAAGTAGGACTGTAATTTTTTCTATAAGCAATAGGTTTGTTTGGGGCAATTACTTTTTAATCATCATCATCATCATCATCATCAAAGTAATCGTTAGATGCAATAATTCTGTTGATTCTTAATCTAAAATCTGGATATTTTTTATGGCTCGCACCGATAAAAGTTTCTGAATCTGGACCTTTTGAATATACGTTGTTAAATGCTCTACTACCGTACCAACTCTCTAAGTCGTCGTTGTTGGTGTATCCTTTTCTAAAGATATTACCGTTACAGTTGTTAAAATAAGTTCTAACAAACTCAATTTTGCTTAGGTTGGTATCATTCATTTTAATTTTATCATCTAGTACTACTGCTGGATTAAATCCAGATATAACGCTTCTGTCACTCACAAACGAAGCATCATTGCCAATATAAATTGCTTCTTGTACTAAACCAACTTCAATATCTGATTCTAAATCGTTAGATACATTTACTAACGTTAAATTCTCTGCGTTTACATTTGTGTATTCTTTTGTTGGATCTGCATCTTCCTTAAAGTCGTATGAAGAAATATATAGTGCTCTAGAACCATCAGGACTTGACACGTAAGGAGATCTTACAGCCAAAGAATTAACCAAGTTGCATTGAGCGCCATAATTGAATTTATAGTCGTTTTGATTAGAACGGAATGAAACCATTTTAACCAATATTAAATTACCACCTAATAGATTAAAGGAATTTCCTTCACAATAACTTACCATTACATTATACAATGTAGTGTCACTACCAACACCTGCAAGTGTTAATCCGCTTAGATTTCCGTGTTGTTTTGTTCTTTTACCGGCAAATTCAATTCTTACATATTTTAATATTCCAGAATTACTCTCGGAATCCTCGCCACCATAAACAATATCCATAAAAGAAGAAGGTTTAAGACCGTAGTTTACTGAAGACTCATTACCATATGCATTTAAGGGAGCATCACCTAAAACAAAAATTCCGCCCCAATCTCCTGGTTTCTTTACACTTCTGTTTGAAGTAAAAATAATTGGATCTGTTTGCTTTCCTTCTGCTAATATTTTTGAACCTTTACTAATTATAAGAGTACCTTTAGTTTTAAAATCACCTAAGATCACTGTGCCTGGTTCTATGCTTAGTGTTGCATTATCAGTTACAAATACATCACCAACTAAAAGATAGGTATTACGTTTTGTTAATTTAGTGTCAATAGTAATCCTACCACTTAATATTTGTGTAGGTTCCTCATATTCAATTTTACTTGGTTGAAACTCTGTCCAAGTATCCAGCCAATTATCGTAGCCAATAATTCCTTTTTCTTGTTGAGCAAAACAATTGCCAATTAATAGAAAAGCGACAAGCGTAGTAAATGTAATTTTTCTCATAGTAGTTCAGTTCAGTTATTAAAATTTGGCGGCTTCTTTAATAATTAACCAAACTTATGAATAAAGCCTACGAAATACAAAAAATATCGATGAAATACACTATATTATATTGTTTTGTTTTCTTTTCTTACATAAAAACAATAAAACCATAAAAATGGTTCAAAATTGAGGAATTTTTACAGCTTTTATAGAACGCAAGAATAAAAAAAACCTCGACAATTTTGCCGAGGTTTAATTACTAACTAAATAAAAATCAAAATAAAAAAACTAATTTGTTTTAAAATCGTCGTATGTATGAAGTGATTTCAAGGTCTCTTCATAGAATAATATTGCTGCAATAAGATCTGATGTGTCAGAATAAGGTAGAATTTTCTTTTGAAATTCTATTGTACTTTCAAAATACTCACCAGAAGCTTCAATATTTTCTTCTAATGCCTTCTTATTTTCTTTCGTTTCTGGAATACCTAATGATTCCATTGTTACGCCAGGTTTTGTAGCAAAGGCTATATTTGGCAAAATATTTACTATTACCTCAATTCTTTCAATATATAATACCAATAATTCACCTTTAGGCATATTATCTAAATCAGCTCGACTATGGTATTTTGAGATACTTGTTTTGCCAGCGATAATACTTTGAGATTTCTTATCTTTTTTCTGAGCAAAACTCATACTTATCATAAGTAAAAAAATAGCACTAAAAAGTGTAATTTTAGTTTTCATGTTCATGGGTTTGATTTGGACTTTCTGAAGCAAATCTATATAAATATTCCATAAAAACAAGAAAATTTAACTATATTTTTTAACACTTTAAATGCATATATCTTAGATAAACTGCACTATTGCTGGATTAAAAGCATATTTAATCGATGAAATACTTTTTGTTTTTGGAGTGATTATTAGTGTCTATTTTTAATATTTTGATGAAAATAATCACTTAAATAATTGAATAAAGGATTTAAATACAACATTGTATTTTGCCTATTTTAAATGCTAGATTTTGTGCTTTTTAACGATAGAAAATGCTACTTTTTACATTTCAACGTAAAAATTTGACATTTATATGATTTTTAGGGAGTTATGAAATTAATCAATGAATTTTGGGCTGAACCCCAAATTCGAAGTAAATGAGAAGATTAACCAGCCTATTGTGTATTTTCTTTTGTCTTTCAGCAATAAAGCCTGCCTATACTCAAGACATTTCAGACTTATCAGATTATCAAGAGCGTCATCCAATTTATGACTATAATGACCTTCAATTAAAAAATACTGATACCATTCCAGACTTTAATTCAAAAGATGATAAACTTAAAGTCACAGGTACCATATACTTAAGTGATGGTGTTACGCCTGCAAAGGATGTGATTCTATTTATTGAACAACCTGATGAAAATGGTAATTTTGATTTACGTGAGGATAATGAAAAGCGATATGTACATCATAGAGCTTGGGTAAAGACAGATGGTGATGGTAAATATACATTCTACACTTTTGTACCAGGTAATGATAGACGCTACAATCAGTTACAACAGATTTTCCCTGTTATAAAGGAGCCATCTAAAACTGAATATGAAATAGATACGTTTTTATTTGAAGATGATCCATTATTGTCTAAAAGATGTAGAAAAAAAATAACAAAAAAATCGCATTTATCTAGAATACTCAACCCTAAGAAGGAAGATGGTATTTTAGTAGCGGAAAGAAATATAATTTTAAACCCTTAATTCTAAGTCTGCATAAATTAGTGCCTAAACCATGTTGTAAAAAAGTCGTAATTATTAAGTGATTGCGACTTTTTTTCTTTATCTATAATACCATTAAGCTAAGATACTTTCATGTCCAGAATCCTTAACAAATAAGCACGAACTACTTGTTTTAGTAGTCATTTCTTTAATGAACTCAAATTTTAAATTTGGTTCCATTCCAAAAATATTAAGGTCTGCCGATGGTGCTACGGTTACAACATCACTGAATTTGCCAATATGGATTTCAGTTAGCGTATTAGGAAGTCTGGCCAGATTAATTAATTTATCGAGAAATTCAGTTGCTTCTGCTTCATCTTCCTTATTTTCTAATACAGTTATTAGTCGTATTTGAGCGGTCCAATTCATCTTAAGTTTGTATGCAATCAATATCGATAAATCTAGATTTCCAATGTCCCAACCTAATTCCCAATTTCCTCTGCGATCACTTACCCACACATTAATCACATTACGTTGTCCTAAAAGGCCGGTTTTATGCAAAGAAAACAGCAATATGCCTATTTCTAATCGGATAGACTCATTCATTACAGGGCGTAATTCATTCTCATAATCATCATGGTCTTGGAGATTTAAGAATAATATATTTGGCCTAAAAAACGCACCTTGTAAGGCTTGGCTTCCATAATTAATCCCATTAGCAAATTCGTTAGTATGAATAACAGTAGAGGAGGAGAAGACTCCTTTTTGCCTAAATGAGGCAGAAATATCATCTAGTTTTAGGGCAAGAGAGCTATGTTCCGTAAATGGTTCTATACCCAAAAGTTTTATTGAACCTTTTGGTTTGGCAATATTTCTCAAAAACTCAAATGTTCCTTTTAAACCGTTTACATCTCTAACGGGAACCATTAAATTGGCTTTCCACGCACGCTGTTGCATCTTTTTCATACCCCAAGTATGCTTTGCAGCCCACTCAGCAAAGGATACAAATAAGCCAGAACGTACATCCTCAAAAGGAGTTTCTAAATTTTGCCTGGACAAATACCAATAAACCGTGAGAACAATCATAATTGAGATTAAGCTTACAGTAGGATTAATAATAAACATGGCAAATATGGAAGAAATTAATCCTAGCCATGGTACCCAGCGCTTAATTTTAAAAATAGGCCTATAGCTAATTAACCCAAGATTTTGTTCAATAATGACAACAATATTTATCATCGCGTAAGTAATGAGAAAGAAAAGAGTTACCAATGGAGCAACAGCATTAAGATTACGTAACAATAATGTTAAGAAAATCAGTATTCCTGTTACCAACATGGCATTTCTTGGCTGACCAGTTTTACTTTGACCTGCTAATAATTTTGAATAGGGTAAAACATTATGCTCGCCCATAGCAAATAAAATTCGCGAAGAACCTACAATAGAAGCTAATGCAGATGAAAATGTAGCACCTAAAATACCTGCTATAATTAATGGCCCGAAATATGCTTTTTCAACCATTATATAGTAATCACTAACCAGCTCTTGTTCTGTGGCACTTCTACTAATCCAAAAGGCCAATAACATATAAATTACAAAGCTTACTGCAATAGCCCAAAGCGTACCGTTAGGGATACTCTTTTTAGGATCTTTCAATTCACCCGACATATTTGCACCAGCCATTATGCCAGTTGCTGCGGGAAAGAATACCGCAAATACCATCCAAAAGGAACTACCACTAAATCCATTTTCCATAGAACCCTTAAAAGAACCCCAACTTAAAGCGTCGCTGACTGGTAAGGTCATTGAGCCTTCATAAGCCGCAACAACAATTGACACCAAGGATAAAATAATTATTCCCATTATTATAAATTGGGTCTTTATTGCAAGATTGGCACTTATATAAGCAATTGTAAAGAGTACGCCAAATACAATTACATCAACTAAAAATGCATTATGATCAGGAAATATACCCAACCAACCCTCTCTAAAACCAAAAATGTACATGGTTACCGCTAAACCTTGAGACACGTATCTAGGTATTCCAAGACTTCCACCTACTTCAAGACCTAATGCTTGTGAAACTATTGCATATGCACCACCCGCACCAATCCGAATATTTGTAGTTATAGCAGACATTGATAAAGCTGTACATAGTGTTATTAAAAATGACATAATAATAATTAGCCATGCACCAAGTAAACCTGCATTACCGACAACCCAACCCAATCGCAGGTACATAATTACGCCAAGAATAGTAAGCAATGTTGGTGTAAATACTCCACCAAATGTTCCGAATTTTTTTAAGGCTTTAGGTTGGTTTGCCATGAAAGATTAAGTTAATAACATCAATGTAATAAATTCTTGTTTAATATAAATTATCACCTTCAGAATTATTTCAATTGTTATTCAATTATTAGATTCAAAAAAGGAATTTAATTATTTAAATATCAAGTATTTCAATATTATTCATCAAACTTTTTGTAAATTTATATAGAACCAAAAAAACCCTCCTATAAAATGAATACTTCGACAGTACAAGCATTTGGAACTGAATCACCAGAAGCAGATTTAAAACAATTACAAATTCAACGAAGAGATGTAACATCAAATGATGTTGCCATAGATATTCTTTATTGTGGTGTTTGTCATTCAGATTTACATTTTGCAAGAAATGACTGGGGAATGACACAATATCCAGTTGTTCCAGGACATGAAATTGTAGGGAGAGTTGTAGAGGTTGGTGATGGTGTTTCAAAATATAAAATTGATGACTTGGTAGCAGTAGGCTGTTTAGTAGATTCTTGTAGAACCTGTGATAATTGTAAAGCTGACTTAGAGCAGTATTGTCCTGAATGGGTTGGTACCTATGGTGGTTTTGATAAACATCTACAAACCAATACACATGGAGGGTATTCTCAAAAAATTGTAGTTGACGAAGAATTTGTACTAAGCGTGCCTGATAATTTAGACCAAGCCGGAATCGCTCCTGTACTTTGTGCTGGTATAACAACATGGTCACCTTTAAGATACTGGAATGTTGATAAAAATAGTAAGGTAGCAGTTGTTGGACTAGGTGGCTTAGGGCACATGGCTATTAAGTTAGCACATGCTCTTGGAGCTCATGTCACTTTGTTTTCTAGATCAACCAATAAAATAGATGATGCTATGGCATTAGGTGCTGATGATGTAGTTATTTCAACAGATGAAACTCAAATGGAGAAGGTGATGGGTAAATTCGATTTAATTTTAGATACAGTCCCTTATGAACATGACTTCAATCCATACATGGCAACTTTAGGCACAAATGGTACTTTGGTGGTGCTTGGATACTTAGGTCCTGTTGAATCTCCATTAGTGACAGTACCAATGATTATGGGACGAAAAAATTTGGCAGGTTCTTTAATTGGAGGAATAGCTGAAACTCAGGAATTATTAGATTTCTGTGGCAAGCATAATATCACTTCTGATGTTGAAGTCATTAACATGCAAGACATTAATACGGCTTATGAAAGAATGCTTAAAAGTGATGTTAAATATCGCTTTGTTATCGATATGAAATCCCTAAGTTGATTTTGTAAATTTAGTTAAGCATTGGTCTTAATGATTCCCAAACCGTATTGGCAACAATTTTATGGCCTTCAACTGTAGGATGTATACCATCTTGCTGATTTAATTCTTTTATACCACCAACATCCTTTAATATAAATGGAATGAAGGTAACATTATTTTCCTTTGCTAAATCGGCAAAAACAGATCTAAATTCCGATGTGTAATCTTGTCCCATATTTGGAGGAAGTTCCATACCAGCTAGGATAATTTCGGCATCACTATATTTCTTCTTTACAGTTTCAATAATAGATTGAAGATTAGATCTTGTTTCTGTCAGAGGAATACCTCTAAGGCCATCATTTGCACCAAGTTCTAATAAAAAGATATCTACATTCTGTCGTAAAACCCAATCAATTCTACTCCTTCCACCAGAAGAAGTTTCACCACTCAAACCAGAATTTATTACTGTATAGTTAAGATTTAAAGAATCAATTTTTTGTTGTAAAATAGCAGGATAAGCATCAGAACTATCATCTAAGCCGTAACCAGCAGTAATGCTATCACCAAAACACAGTATAGTTTTAGTCGTTTCAACCATATTTTCGTTTGAATCTTTTTCAGTTGTCATCTGGCTTTCAGTTGATTTATCATTGCCTTTGTCACCACCACAACCTAATAAAACCATAACCACTATAAAATAACAAAACTTTAAGATTTTAAGTTTTATACTTCCTAGTGAAATCAATTGCAATTGTGTATTTTGGAATGCGAACATAAGACGTTGTAAAAGTTGTTAAGTCTATGACAAAGATATTAAAGATTAACGGTTTGGAGAAGACCTATAAAAGTGGGCAAAAACAGTTAACAGTATTAAAAGATATTTCATTTGATGTTGAAAAAGGCCAAACTTTCTCAATAGTAGGACCTTCGGGAAGTGGCAAAACCACATTATTAGGATTGTGTGCAGGTTTGGACGAACCAAATTCTGGTACTGTTGAACTTTGTGGGCTTGATTTAAAAAATCTCAACGAGGACGAACGGGCTGAACTTCGTAATAAAGAGGTTGGTTTTATTTTTCAGAATTTCCAATTATTACCAACGCTTACAGCACTTGAAAATGTGAGTATACCGTTAGAACTGCAAGGGGCAAAGGATGCCATCCATAAAAGTAAAGAATTATTGGAAAAAGTAGGGCTTGCAGACAGAATGCATCATTATCCATCACAACTTTCTGGTGGAGAACAACAACGTGTTGCTTTAGCCAGAGCCTTTTCCAATACACCAAGTATCTTGTTTGCAGATGAGCCAACAGGTAATTTAGATGAAGAGACAGGAGAAAAGGTTATACAATTGCTTTTTGATTTAAATAAAGAAGCTGGTACAACACTTGTCATTATTTCACATGACCTAGATTTAGCTAATAGAACACAACAAATATTAAGACTTAAAGGAGGTCAAATACTAACCAATCAAAGAACTGAAGTAAATTGAAACCAACACTCTCATGGTTATTTAAAATGGCTTGGCGAGATGCAAAAGCCAGTCGTGTAAGATTGCTTCTGTTTATGTCTTCCATTATTTTAGGTATATCTGCAGTTGTAGCTATTCAGTTATTTTCTGAAAATCTAAGAGATAATATTAAAAGGCAATCTAAGAACTTAATGGGTGCCGATTATATTATAGATACTCGACAAGAACCAACAGAGCGTGCTCAAGAAATTATTGACTCTCTGCAACCTGATGCAATGGAAGTCAATTTTGTTTCAATGATAGCATTCCCTAAAAATGGAGGCACAAAATTGGTGAACGTTAGAGGTATGGAAGGTGATTTCCCATTTTACGGCACCATGAAAACAGAGCCAAATGACGCTTCTAAAAATTATCAGAACAGAAAAGGAGCTCTAGTTGATGCCACCTTGATGCTACAGTATAATGTATTAACAGGTGATTCTATCAAA
This sequence comes from Winogradskyella vincentii, assembly GCF_020166345.1. GTDB lineage: Bacteria > Bacteroidota > Bacteroidia > Flavobacteriales > Flavobacteriaceae > Winogradskyella > Winogradskyella vincentii. The sequence goes on from NZ_JAIUJS010000003.1 coordinate 347,646, forward strand.
GTTGGTGAAGTAACATTTCCAATAATTGGTTCATTAAAATCTGTACCGGGAAGTAATGCTGTTTCAACTTCTGTTGCTCCACCAGTGATAATACCATATAGTTCAATTGATGATACAGAATTATTACAATTTGGTAGTCGCAAAGAATATCAATTTTTTTATAAAGCATCAGACACGCTTGATTTAAATACCTTTGAAGATAAAATTGATCCTATGTTGGATTTGGCAAATGCAGATTTAGATACACATACAAGCACGAGTCGTCGTTTAGGTAGACGATATGATAATGTTGGCAAGTTTTTGAATTTAGCAGCATTTATAGCATTACTTCTTGGGTGTATTGGAATTGCTAGCTCAGTACATATTTACATAAAAGAAAAGCTTAAGGCAATTGCCATTTTAAAGTGTTTGGGAGCAAGCAGAAAACAAAGCTTTTTAATTTTTCTAATCCAAATTTCTGGCATCGGTGTATTAGGCGGATTAATAGGATCATTTATTGGCGTGGCCTTACAAGGTCTATTTCCTTATATACTTAAATCATTTTTACCATTTGAAGTAGAAATGTTGGTTACTGCACAACCAATAATCATTGGTATTCTACTCGGATTATTCATGTCAGTATTGTTTGCATTAATACCTTTATTACATACTTGGTATGTATCACCTCTAAAGGTACTACGAGTTAGTGAGGAGCCACAACAACCACGGAAGGTGCGCACCTTAGTATATTGCTCAATTTTGCTTTTCTTGTTCTTGTTTTCATTTTGGTTATTGAAAGATGCATCTTACGCATTAGTATTTGTCATAGGAGCAGTCATAACTTTTATTATTATAGCTATAGTTGCTAATTTCTTCATGAAATTGGTTAGACGCTTTTTTCCTAAAACGTGGAGTTTTACAGCGAGACAAGGCTTACTTAATTTGTATAGACCAAATAATCAAACAGTTGTTCTTGTATTAGCTATAGGATTAGGCACCTTTCTTATAAGTACATTGTATTTTACAAAAGATATTTTACTGTCAAAAACAGAAGTGGGACCTACTGCTGAAAATGCTAATATTATCATTTTAGATGTACAAAGTCATCAGAGAGAAGCAATGGCATCTCAATTGAACGAAAGTGAAGTACCTATTTTGGATAATATTCCATTAGTAACCATGCGTATGCATCAAATAAAGGATAAACTTGTTAATGAGCTAAGGCAAGACACAACAAGACAAGTAAGAGGTTGGATTTTAAATCATGAGTTTAGAACAACTTATCGTGATGAACTCATAGCGTCTGAAGTACTTATTGATGGTGAATGGACGGAAGAATTAGAGCCGAATGAACCTATAGTAATATCTATATCAGATAATTTGGCAGCTGATGCAAACGTTGAAGTCGGAGATAAAATAGTTTTTAATGTCCAAGGTGTTTTAATGGAAACGACTATTGGAAGCATTAGACAGGTAGATTGGGGACGCATGCAACTTAATTTTTCAATTGTTTTCCCAAAAGGAGTTCTAGAAGACGCGCCTCAATTTAGTGTATTCACCACAGCCGCAGAGAATGAACAAGTTTCTGCTAATCTACAGCGCAATTTAGTAGAGAAGTTTCCAAATGTAACTATCATAGACTTAAGACAAGTATTTAATATTGTTGAAGATATTTTAGACAAAGTTGCATGGGTCATAAATTTCATGGCATTCTTTAGCATCATTACTGGTCTGATAGTTCTAATAGGCTCAGTTAGAACAAGTAAATACCAGCGTATTAAGGAAAGTGTTCTTTTACGTACAATAGGTGCCAAAAACCCTCAAATACTAAAAATTTCTGCACTGGAGTATCTGTTTTTAGGAGCATTGGGTAGTTTAGTTGGTATTTTGCTCGCACTTATCAGTGGGTTATGTCTAGCACTATTTATTTTTCAAGAACCCTTTTCACCATCGGCAATTCCATTCGTAGTATTCTTGCCTGGAATTACATTAATTGTTTTGATAATTGGTCTAAGTAATATTAGATCAGTATTGAATAGTTCTCCATTGGAAGTACTTAGACGAGAAGTATAAGTATCAATTTATATACATAGAGCCACTAATTTAGAATTTCCTTCCTCTTTTGTTTTCAAAATATTTGATGTAACTTAAAATGTTTAATTACCAATCTGTAATCAGATTTTAAATAATATTCATTTACTATGTCAACTCCAGAAGTATTTTCAATTGCCAATTTGTTAGCCATGCCCATGTGGTTACTTATGATTGTTTTACCCAAATGGAAAATAACACGCATTTTAATAGATTATAAGATTATTCCATTATTGCTTTCTGTTATTTATGCAATCTACATAGTTACATCAATGTTAACTGGACCTCCAATGGATTTTGGCAGTTTAGAATCTGTGATGTATTTATTTACATTCGAAAATGCTGTATTAGCAGGTTGGGTACATTACCTAGCATTTGATCTGGTTGTTGGTATGTGGATGATTGATGAGAATAGAGCATTAAAAATCCACCCTTTAATTATGGCACCTTGTCTCATAGGCACCTTTATGCTTGGACCAATTGGTTTTGCTCTTTTTATGATTATTAGAGCATTTAAAAAGAAAAATAAATGAAATATATAAGGTCCATATTCAAAACGGTTAAACAAGAAAGTCCAATTTTGTATTATATTGTTTTAATACTTTTTACTGGAGGCTTACTTTGTATACCTGCAATGTTTATTGATAACCGCGAGATAATGGGCATCAATGCATGGGTAAAACCTTTTAAATTTTTTGTTTCAACAGCTATATACACATTGACTGTAGGCTTTTTAATTACCTTTTATCCTTTTTCTAATTTAAAAAAACATATCATAAGGAATTTAGTTTCCTGGACGATGCTTTTGGAAATGGTTATTGTAACATATCAAGCTGGAAGAGGAGTGCAATCACATTTCAATTTTTCTTCAGAATTTAATGGAGCATTGTTTGGCGTAATGGGAATACTTGTAGCAATCAATGTAGTAGTCATGGTATTTTTTGCATTTGAAACCATTAGACTAAAATTAAAACTGGCAAAAGCCATTCAATATGCGATTTTGTTAGGATGGCTTATTACAATTTTTGGTAGCTGGGTTGGAGGGCAAATGATTGCTCAAATGTCACATAATGTGGGTATTCCAGATGGAGGAGAAGGCTTGCCATTATTAAATTGGAGTACAATTGCAGGTGATCTAAGAGTTGCTCATTTTTTTGGCTTACATAGTATTCAAATAGTACCATTGTTTGCATGGATTCTTCATAAAAAGTGGGCAGAAAGGACGAATGTGCATGTTTATATAATTTCCATTTTTGCTTTAGTTTTTGCCTCCTTTATTTTTTACACGTTTTATCAGGCCAGTCAGGGTTTACCATTCATGAGAATGTAGTACTGATATTAATCATTGTATAATTTTAAAAAGTCATTAGTTTTCTGTGGTGAATTAATTTCTATGTTAAGATCAGTATCAATAATATTTTTAATATTTATGTTAACTCAAGCAGGTGCACAAGACGATTACACAAAACTTCGTGAAGAAATGGTTACCACTCAACTTCAGGGCAGAGGTATATATGATCTTGAAACTTTAAAAGCCATGCGAAGTGTAAAACGCCATGAATTTGTACCAAGAAGCGCTAGACATTTGGCATATACTGATGGTCCTTTATCTATTGGACATGCTCAAACAATTTCTCAACCTTACATTGTCGCTTATATGACACAAGAATTAAAACCAAAATCTCATTATAGAGTTTTAGAAATTGGAACAGGTTCTGGATATCAAGCAGCAGTATTAGCGGAAATAGTAGATACGGTTTACACCATAGAAATTGTTGAACCTTTAGGTATTAAAGCTAAAGAGTGCCTTGATCAGTTAGGTTATAAAAACATTGTTACTAGAATTGGAGATGGTTACCAAGGTTGGCCTGACCAAGCACCATTTGATGCCATAATAGTGACAGCAGGAATCAAGAACGTCCCACCAGCTCTTTTAGAGCAATTGGCAGAGGGCGGAAGATTGATTATTCCTGTGGGTACTACTTTTAACATGCGCCTAATGCTTTACACTAAGAAAAATGGGAAAATAAAACATAAAGAACGTTTACCAGTTTCGTTTGTTCCATTTACTAGAGGATAATAATTAAAAGTATTAAAACTCAATATTATAAATGTATTTGTGACTCATAATGCGTTTTGCTTTGTCCTTATAATTCATTAACTTCATGGAAATTGGCAGATTATGATAATAATGGTTATTGAGATCAGTGATTTTATGTCTAGAGTAGAGGCATCTCAGTATACCATATTTACTCAAAAGTTTCACTCTAGCGTATCCAAAACACTTTCAAAATACAATGGTATTATTATTAAAAATGATAATAACAATTATATCTCTACGTTCTCATCTGTCACTGATGCTGTACAATGTGCTTTAACTGTACAGTATAAGTTTAAATACGTTACACCAAAACATAAATCCTTTAGCAGAAAGCTAAAAATCGCTTTGGTATATGCAGATAAGTATAATGAAAGAAAGGTTACAGAATGCATCAGATTATGTGAATTGGTGAAAGATCAAATTGTAATTTCATCTCAAGTCAAAGAGCAATATGAAAGTGCAAATGTGCATGCTGAAATAGATAAAGCACTTATCCGAACATTAAAACCAAATGAGGAAATTTTCCTATCTCGGTTTATGAATTATATAGAAGCTAATTGGCAAAATAATAATCTCAGCATTGATAAAATTACCAAAGCTTTAAAGATAACTTATGCCCAGTTATATTGGCGATTAAATAGATTAACCGGATCTACACCACAACGGTTTATCAAAGATTTTAGGTTACATAAAGGTATGCTCATGCTTCATAATCACCTAGGTAATATAGGTCAGGTTGCAAAACGAGTCGGATTTAAAAGTACCACTCATTTTTCAGATAGCTTTTTAAAAACATATGGTATTCGTCCGTCAAAATATGTGCAACAACACGGTTAAATAATTTCTTTTCAGAACTTCTCAAGGCTGATTTTTGTCATAAAATTCCTTAGTTATTAGCACTACTTTTAATTGACTAATAATTTTTAAGATGACAACAATCGTTAATTACCTCAAACAAGCAGTTTTATGTACTATTCTAATGCTTTTTAGTTTTAGTATTGGTTTGGCACAAGACAATGAAAACAACCACAAACCCGAGACAGATCTTCATCCAGAAATTTTTTGGGACGTAAAGGCTTATAGACCTGAAGCCCAATTATTGAAGGTGAAAGGTATTGATAAAAATGGTAAAATGCATGATGTAAAGGCCATACAATATTCAGAAGATACTAGCTTATTAGATGTAAAATTATTAATGAATGGCCAACGTCTTCCTATTAAACTAATTGATATGAAAGGTGAAGCTTTTCATCCATTGAAAGGAATTGACAAAGATGGAAACCTCATAGACATTAAAGCAGTAACTGATGATGGAGAAATTCTTGATGTTAAGGGTGTGAGTAAAACAGGAAATGTAATCCACATTAGAGCAGTTGCTGATTACGGATTGTTTTATAATATCATTTCCATTGCTCCAAACGGAAAAGTTAATAATGTTAAGGGACTAAAAATGTTAAGTACAAAAATAGAAGGTGTAATAAATGGTGTTCCAATTTTTGCGCATGTAAAGTCAATGCAACAAGATTAAAGATTTATTATCTACTTGATTGATTTTGTGTTTTTTCGTAACTTTATAAAGACCCCTTATGCACTCTAATTAGGTTTAATTTAAATTGTTTCATATGACTAATGAAGTATTAATTACAGTAGTTGCGGGCTTAGTCCTAGTCCTATTCGCGTTTATTTATCAAAAAAACAGAGGCTTGAGAATTATTGTTGGAAGTATTGGTGCCTTGCTATTGATACATGGTGGATATACCTATGGGACTGTCCAACCAATTCCGTACATGGAAACTTTTGATACAGGCAATAAATTGATGGTTCAATATCCAGTTGATCGTGTTCAAGTGATTTCACCTGTAGATAAGGATACGGTTAAATGCAGAATTATTACAATGGGAGTTTATCCAGAAAACCACACTAATGATATCTGGGTGCTATTAAAACCTGCAGATGACAAATATTATCCACAAAGTGATTTTACAAACACGTCTTATAAACTTAATGGTGAATGGCAAGTTGTGACAAGATTTGGAGGTGATGCTGGCGAAAAATATGATTTGATTGTTGTAGAAACAGATTCTATTGCTTCAAAATTCTTTGGTGATACGATATCAAAATGGAAAGAAGCTGATGATTACGTAGGTCTTCAAGTATCTGAAATACCAGAGACTGCTGTAGAATTAGAACGCATATCTGTCACATTACAAGATAATTGTAGAGGAACTCATTAATAAAGAGTTTTATAACTTACGGACCCAACATTAAATAATAGTGTTGGGTTTTTTTTGTATTATTTAATCTTAAATCGAGGATATAGTCATGTTATTCAAATATTCCTATATTTATAGAACTTGATTATGAAACCTAAATCATTTTTAGTTCTAATAATAGCCATAAGTATTTTTTCTTGTGAAATTGGGAAAACCAATTCTAAAGGAGATTATACCGTTATAAACCCTATTGTAGCTAATTCTGTAGATCGTGATTTAGCTGATATTAAAGAAGATGGTGTTCTCAGAGCTTTGGTAGTCTATAGCAGTACTAGCTATTTTTTATACCGAGGGCAAGCAATGGGATTTGAATATGAACTACTTAAGCAACTTGCTGATCATCTAAATTTGAAACTAGAAATAGTTGTTTCAAAAAATTTAGACAATGAATTTGAAGTTCTAAATAGAGGCGATGTAGACTTAATAGCTCATGCTATGACCATCACCAATCAACGAAAATGGGAAGTTGATTTTACGGAATATCTCTACTTAACAAGGCAAGTTCTAGTTCAAAGAAAACCTTCAAATTATCGTCAGTTATCCTATAAATCCTTACAGAAAAAAGTGGTAAATGACCCTATAGAACTCATTGATGATACGGTTTCTGTGAGGAAGAACTCAGCGTACTATGAACGGTTAATTAGTTTATCAAATGAAATGGGTGGTAATATCGTAATTGACACATTAGACAGTTCATTGTCTACAGGTGAAATAATTAAAATGGTTGTAGAAGGGGATATAAAATATACTATTGCCGATGAAAATCTAGCTAAAATCAATGCGTCTTATAGTCCAATTTTAAAAATTGATATTCCAATATCTCTTTCACAACGTATCGCCTGGGTAACACGCAAAAAATCAAAGAATTTTAAAGCAGAAGTTGATAATTGGATACTCTCTCAACGTAACAAAAGAGATTTCAATATTGTTTACAATAAATATTTTAAAAACAAAAGATCATTCAAACGTAGAACCAAAAGTGATTATTATAGTCTTACCAATAATCAAATTAGCCGGTACGATGATCTTATTAAAACCCATGCGCAAAAATTAGATTGGGATTGGCGTTTATTGGCATCACAGATATTTCAAGAATCACGATTTGACCCTAATGCCAGTTCTTGGGCAGGTGCAGAGGGCTTAATGCAAATTATGCCAACAACAGCTGAAGCTCTAAATATTGACAATCCTTCAAATCCGGAACAGAGTTTAAGAGGAGGCACTAATTATCTTAAGCAACTGTATGGTCAATTTGAACACATACCTGATAAATTAAATCGAATAAAATTTACAATGGCGTCTTACAATTGTGGATTAGGTCACGTGCTAGATGCTCAAAGATTAGCTGAAGCTGAAGGCTTAGATCCGATACAATGGGAAGATAGTGTAGAAGATATGCTTTTAGCATTGCGTTATCCTAAAAACTACAATCGAAGTGAAGTGAAATATGGATATGTACGTGGTTCGGAACCTGTAAATTATATTGCCCAAATTTTTGAGCGTTATAACCATTATAAGCAGTTTATTGACTAATCGTTTTTAAGAAAAAACTTGCTAAAAATTATTTTATATTTTTGCAATGTCAAAATTCAGTAGGGTGTTTTTTGACAACCAAGCTAATCTAATAGTGAGGTTATCCCCTTATTAATAACACACTAAGGTACCAGTAATGGTGCTTTTTTTATTCGTATATCATTCTAATAATCAGTATATTTAAAGCTATAGCAATTCAAGCCAATTACGCTCAACAAAAACTAAATGCATTCATGAAAAAATTATTCTACCTCTCAGTAATAACACTACTTTTCGTTTCTTGTAATAATAATAATAACAAGATTGAAAAGGCAACTTTTGAGGAAACTGAAACCAATGTAACTAAGAATTTCATAGGTAATAATGCTACCGTTTACCTAACAGCTCAAAATACAGATAAAAGGTTGACTTTAGACTCAGAGAAGCAATTTACAAAGGCAAATCAACCCTTAGAAACGGAAATAGCTGTTTTTGTAAATCCAGAGAAAAAATTCCAGGAGTTTTTAGGAATAGGAGGTGCTATTACAGATGCCGCAGCCGAGGTTTTTTCAAAATTAACTAAAGATAAACAGGAAGAATTACTTAATGCCTATTTTTCTGATGAGGGAATAAACTACAATATCATCAGAACCAGTATTCATAGTAGTGATTTTGGTTTAGGAAGCCATACCTATATAAAAGAAGGGGATAAGGAGCTTAAAACCTTCTCAATAGAGAAGGATAAGGTAAAACGAATTCCTATGATTAAACGTGCGCAAGCACTTATTAAGGATGATTTGGTGTTTTATGCTAGTCCTTGGAGTCCACCAGCTTTTATGAAAACAAATAACCACATGCTTCAAGGTGGCAAATTGTTACCAGAGTATAATCAAACTTGGGCAGATTATTTTGTGAAGTTTATTCAAGCGTACGAAGCAGAAGGTATACCAGTTTGGGGAGTTACCATTCAAAATGAGCCTATGGCAGTGCAACGATGGGAGTCTTGTATCTATACAGCAGAAGAAGAACGAGATTTTCTAAAAAACTATTTAGGCCCAACCTTCGAATCTAATGGCTTTGGCGATAAGAATATTGTAGTATGGGATCATAACAGAGACTTAATTTCACATAGAGCGAATACTATTTTTGAGGATCCTGAGGCATTTAAATATGCTTGGGGAATAGGGTTTCATTGGTATGAAACATGGACTGGTGGTGATCCAAAATATGATAATCTAAAAAACATTAAAGAATCCTTCCCAACTAAGAATTTACTATTTACCGAAGGTTGCCAGGAAAAGTTCGATCCTACCCAATACCAACGTTGGTCTAATGCGGAGCGATATGGTAATTCTATGATAAACGATTTTAATAGCGGAACAGTAGGTTGGACCGATTGGAATATTCTGTTAAATGAAAACGGTGGGCCAAACCATGTTCAGAATTTTTGCTTTGCACCAATACACGCAGATACTCAGAATAATGAACTTATTTATACACCAACATATTATTACATAGGTCATTTCTCAAAATTTGTTAAACCAGGTGCAAAACGTATTAGTACAACAGCAAGCAGAAGTACTATAGAGAGCTCATCTTTTCAAAATCCAGATGGACAAATAGTTACTGTAGTGATGAATAAAGCAGATGAACCAATAGCCTATAAACTATTAGTTGGTGAAAGTGAAATGGTTTTAGATATACCAGCTCATGCTATGCAAACTATTTTATACTAATGAATTATTTCTGTTGGTCTTAAATATAATATTATGAATTTAGTAGAGGTCACACCAAAAAATGTATTGAGTGAAACGCTATTCTGTATCAAGGATACCAAAAGACAAGGGTTTAAGGATAAAATGGCTTGGTTTAAAAAGCGTTTTAAAGAAGGTTTAAAAATTAAAATTCTTAAGGACGAAGAAGATAAAATGATCGGCTTTATTGAATATGGACCAGCAAGTAAAGCTTGGCGACCAATTGATGCCGATAATTACATGTTCATCCATTGCACATACATATATTCTAAGAAAAACCGTGAAAAGGGTAATGGTACACTTCTAATTGAAGATGCAGAGCAGGAGGCAAGAGCACAAGGCTTGGATGGAGTATGTGTAATGACTAGCTCAGGTGGTTGGCTAGCTAATAAAACTTTATTTGAAAAGAATGGGTTTAAAGAAATTGCTACTAAGGACCGTTTTGAACTTTTAGTTAAAACCTGGAATGAAAATGCAGCACCACCTAAGTTTATTGATTGGACCCTACAACAAAAAAAGTACAAAGGATGGCATTTGCTATATGCAGATCAGTGCCCTTGGAATGAAAAGTCAGTGGCTGCTTTATTAAATGTTGCCATGGATTATGGTATCGATTTAAAAATAACCAAAATAAATACCGTAAAACAGGCTAAGAAGGCACCATCAGGCTTTGGAGTATTTAATCTATTGCATAACGGTAGGCTTTTAGACGATCATTATCTCAGTGCTACACGATTTAAAAATATTTTAAGGGAAGAACTTAAAAATTGAGATTTTAAGAGATATCCCAAGCTTTTACAATAAAATCCAATTCATCCATATTAAATTACAGTTCGGTAATTTGTTATTTCATTACTGTACCTTCTAGAATATATTTGAAACATCAATCAAGAACAACAGTAAAACATAATGAAAAGTACGTCGAAAAAGACCAGTAAAGGGAAACAAATATTCAGAATCATTCTGCTTACCAGTACATTTATTTCCCTATGGTTTGTGCCATGGATTTTAGTAAAGGCCTGGATTCTACCACTACCAGATACGGTACAAGCACAGGTTGATCAGACCTTAAGCCATGGTTTTGATGGCGTTGTTGTTTATGTAGATGAAGCCGGTAAACCACCAGCGTTCTATGCAGCTGGTTATCATAACAAAGAAGAAAACATCCCAGCCAAACCAAACGCTTTCTTCAAAATAGCCAGTATTAGCAAACTTTACGTGGCAGTGGCTATCACCAAATTAGCGCATAAAAATCAATTGTCATTAGATAAACCGCTCACTCAATATTTTCCAGAACTCGCAGGTAGAATTGAAAACGCAGATGAAATCACCTTAAGAATGATGGTACAGCACAGAAGTGGTATTCCTAATTTTACAGACAATCCTGACTTCTGGAAAAACCAACCAAACAGCAATATAGATGTGCTTAAATATGCAATTGATTTACCTGCAGTGTTTCAGCCAAACGAGGATTATGGTTATTCTAACACCAATTATTTACTGCTTTCAAGAATCATTGAGCAAGTAACAGGAGGTAGTCGTCAAGACTATTTTGATAAAGAAATTTTAGAACCACTTGGGTTGAAGAATACTTTTGGATCCATTGACGACGTTAATCTAGATGATGTTATGAGTGGTTATTACGTTGGTATTAACAAGGACTTCAAAAACGAGAATAATGGCATGATGATCACCACTGCAGAAGATGTAGGCATCTTTTTAAGGGCTTTAAACGATGGCTTTTTACTCAATGAAAAGGAAATGGAAATCTATACGTCTATTTATGAATTTAATCATGGTGGATTAGCTCCAGGTTACCAATGTTTGGCTGAATATCATAAGGATATTGATGCTGTTGTGATTCAATTTATGAATACCACTGATTTTGAAGGCTACCATTGGAACTTGTTAGAAATAACACATTCTCGAGTTGTTAAAATCTTACGTAAAGTTAAGGATCTTTAAACCAAAGATTACAGATTGTAACAAGTATGGCGCTATCTCGTCAGTAATGGTATAACCGACCAAACATGACTGAAAACATCACAACTAAAAAACAAACCTGGATAACAATTTTCATATTTCTAGGGTTTGTAATTGCACTTACCTCACCATTTCATTATGCCATAGTAAATTTATATCCATCTAGAATCTATGTTGGAGCCATAATGTGGTGCCCTGCAATAGCGACATTTATGACATTAAAAATAAGAGGACGTAAGATTTCATCTTTACATTGGAATTGGGGAAAATGGAAATATATTCAATGGTGTTACTTAGTTCCTGCCTTATACGGCATAATCACTTATGTATTCATCTGGATTTTTGGATTCGGAAACGTAGCTAATGAAGACCTAATTACAGAATGGGGAAAAGAATTGGGTTTGTTTGGTATTGGAACTTTAAATCCTACTTCGATAACCATTTTAGCTATTATTTTATTAGGTACAGTTGAAGTGATAAGAGCTGCTGCAACCACTTTAGGTGAAGAAATAGGATGGAGGGGATTTTTTATCTATGAATTAAGAAAAGTACTTTCCTTTACTGGTGTATCTATTTTTAGTGGATTTGTTTGGGCAGCTTGGCATTGGCCACTTCTGGTTTACTATAGTAGTAATGTGTTATTAGAATTTATAACCTTCTTTATCGTAATTATTTCTATGTCATTTATTATGACCTACTATACCTTTAAATCTAAGAGTCTGTGGCCAGCAGTAATTTTTCACGCAGTAAGCAATGTGTATATTCAAAAAATAATGCCTCCTCTAATAATAAAAGTAGAAGGAACAGAATACTGGCTAGGTGAAAACGGAATTATGTTTGCCATAGTAACATGTGTTTTTGGACTATACTTTTGGAGAAAGGCCATAAAGGAGAATTTATAGAAAAAAAATAGCATCAATCAATCAATAAAACAGCATGAAAGTATTAGTAGCGGGAGCAAGTGGTGCCACAGGAAGCAAATTAGTAGAACAACTTTTAAAGGATAAGCATACCGTAAAAGCCATTGTAAGATCTCCAGAGAAGTTACCAGAATCGTGGAAAACCGATCATAGTTTGCAGATTATCAAAGCAAGTCTTTTAGATTTAAGTGATGCAGAAATGAGCACTATTGTTAAAGACTGTGATGCTGTTGCCTCATGTCTTGGGCATAATATGACGTTTAAAGGTGTGTATGGTAAACCAAGACGCCTTGTTACAGATGCCACGCGACGACTTTGCGATGCTATAATAGCAAATAATAGCAATACCAAAACAAAGTTTGTTTTAATGAACACTACAGGTAACCGCAATCGTGATTTAAACGAACCCATTTCCTTTGCTCAAAAATGTGTTATTGGGCTGTTGCGTTTATTACTGCCACCACATGTAGATAATGAAAAAGCGGCAGATTATTTGCGTACTCAAATTGGGCAAGACCATAGTTTTGTGGAATGGGTTGCCGTAAGACCAGATGGTTTAATTGATGAAGAGCAAGTAACAGCTTATGAAATCCATCAATCACCAACCAGAAGTGCCATATTTAATGCAGGTAAAGTAAGCCGCATTAATGTTGCTCATTTTATAGCTAGCCTAATCACTGATGAAAGCCAATGGAATAGCTGGAAAGGACAAATGCCAGTGATTTATAGTAAGTCGTATCAAGATTAATTTTTTGATGACAATTTGAACCAATTGTAATTATCAAAGTAAGGCAGAATGTTAGTTGTAATTTATTAAACATCATTTAATTGCAGTTAAATTTACTAACCAGGTTATAGTAAATCCTTTGTTCCTATAAGATAGGATTTTTTAGCACAAAAAATGAGAGACCTTATAATTAAATTATAGAAGTCTTATTTTGTATCTCCTAAATCTAAGTCGAGTTCGTTAAAATTATGTGCGGCTTTAACTAATAGTGTACTTCCTATGGCATCAAATAATTTATTGGTTTTCAGTACAAATTCAGCTTGCTTTTCAATATTATAGTCAGGTATACCTACAATAGTCAGATCTGTAGTTTTTGATTCTTCTTCAATAATTTTATAAAAGGTCTTCTGTTCCACGGCATTATTAATAATTTTTATAGCGACCAGAACCCTTAAATCTTCAACTAGTTTTGAGATTTTTGATTGAATTACAGACACATCAACATTATTATTATTTACAAAAAGTACTCTTACACTAGTATTATTCCATTTTGGAGAGGCGATAATGAAACGTGCAATATTTAGCATCATTTCTGCATTTTTACTATCGGTTTCACGCCACCAAAAATCCACTGTATTATAATTTCCAAATTTTGTTTTTCTGTCAAAATCCAAATACAATAAATTATAATCGAGATGGAGTAGGGTTTGGGTCATATTAGAATACTCTTTAGAATTCTCTAAACCCTTTGGCCAACCCATCATAATGGTATTAGGCTCAACGCCAGAAAATCCGAAGGTTGATGCAATACTTGTAATTCCACTATAAATATTGCTCACCTTTATTTGTCTTGCAAAAATCCCAAGCTCTTTAAACTTTTCATCTCTTACGATTTGATCAATTTTTTTTAAGGGTGGCTTGCTGTTATTCTTGTCTAAAATGAGTTTAAAATTAGTCACAATTCCTGTACGACCCGAAACGGTTTTACAGAGTTCTAAAAGATAGGCTTGATGATCACTTTCACCACTAAATAAGATGATATTGGGATTCCAATTGGTATTTTCTTCAACTTGTGCATCAATTTTTTTCAGTCCCTTATTAACAACATTTTCCCATACACTTTTCCAAACGTCATTAGATTGTAATTTCACTTCTTTACGCTGCAACCCAAAATACATGGCACTAATAACCGCTAAAGCCACCAGCATAGCAATCATATCTAACTTAAACATCACAACAAAACAAGCGATAAAACCAATTAGACCAACCCATCGCTTCACCTTAAACGTAGGTTGAAAATCAGGATTAGCCCAACTTTCTAAAAAGAATGAAATATTTATAAACCCATAAGCCGTTAAATAAAACATGGAAACGACACGCGCAATTATACCAAGCTCACCAATGAGGATACCGCATTCTGCAATAATAAAAGCAAGAAATAGGGCGTTCACAGGTTCATTATTGGCACCTTTTCCTTTACTAAAAAAGGTAGGTGTGACCTTATCAATGGACATGGCCTGTAAAATTCTAGGACCTCCAAGAATACCGCCAATAGCAGAGGAGAGGGTAGCGCCCCAAATACCAGCAACAACAGCAGGTGCAAAGAGTGCGATTTTCATTAAGATATTATAATCGGTTCTTAGGACTTCAGAATTAATGGTAAATGCCATAAAAACGGCAAGAATAATATACACTACAAGACCTACACCAATAGCATAAAGTGTACCGCTTGGAATCGATTGTTTTGGATCCTTAAGGTCACCACTCATGGCTATACCAGCCGTAAAACCTGTCACTGCCGGAAAAAACACAGCAAATACTACCTCTAACGGAACGGCATTGTCTGATGGAATTAAATTTATTGTGGTTGGCGCAAATTCTGTTGAACCAAAAAATATGGAAACTATAGACACCAAAATAGCCGCAAGAATTATAAATTGGGTTTTAAGTGCCACTGAGGTACTTATAAGGGCCAAAACAGTAAGTCCTAAAAGCGCAATAGTCCCTGTTAATCTAAGATCATTAATTTCAGTACCAAACCCTAGGTATGCATTAAAACTTTCGGCAAAACCTATTAAATATAATGCGATTGAGAATGCGGTACCAACGAATAAGGCTATACCAATAGAACCACCAATAGGTATGCCCATACTTCTAGAAAGCACATAATATATGCCACCAGCACCAATTTTTTTATCAGTAGCTACAGATGATACACTTAATCCTGTTGCCACAGATATAACATGCGCAATAACAATTATAACAATAGCACCAATTAAACCAGCATTACCAACAACCCAGCCCAATCGCATGTACATGATAACACCAAGTATAGTTAGAATAGAAGGTGTAAAGACACCAGCAAAGGTTCCGAATTTCTTTTTTTGTGGCATTTAAGCGATCGTCCTAGTTGAAGGACATTTAGTGCACCAATATAATTATTCTTTTTATTCTATCAAGGATTTGATCAAGTACAGATTGTTATTCCTTATGGTATTACTAGATTAATTATGTCGTAAACGTCATCTTTAAAAAAGATTTTTTTTAAAATATTTATAATTATGAGGCAAATTATTACATCTATAATGACCAAATTAAAAAGCATATAGATAGATTCTATATAAGTATATATCTATGATTATGTAGAATACCGCTTACAGCGCTATTAGCTTTACTATGTAAATGTTTTATAATTTATATTATGTAAAATAGTATTTGTAAAGAATAAACCATGAAACGTCCACTCTGTATCTTCATATCATCATCCACTGGATCATAATATTCAGATAGTATGTAAAATAGTATATGTGTAATTCTTGACTGTACTTCCCTATAATATAAGTTGATGATTAAGTAACTATAATATTACTATGTGTCGGTAGTATTCGTAAATAAAGGATTACATTATTAGCATCCCTATATAAAATAGTTTGTATTTCAACGAAAAATTTAAGAATTATGTTAATTATATAAAGCAATAATTATATTTGATTGCCCTCTTTTCCCCTCACAGACTAATAAAACTTAACCTAAATGAAACCTACACGTTCACGATCTAACTCGGATAAAACCCGAATTCAATTACTACATCAATACTATTCTTACACCGGATTTTATGAATTTGTCTGGATTGCAATAAAAAATGCCTTCCCATATATTGTTGGTTTTATTGCTGCAGTAGTTACTGCGAATCAATTTATTGATGTAAATGCAACTTTAGCACGTGTAACAGAACTTTTACCAGTTTATGGTGTATTAGGTTTCTTCTTTGTTTCAGAAACTATACTTGGTCTTGTACCTCCTGAGATATTTATCGCCTGGTCTGGTAATATGCCAAGACCATGGATGTATTTAAGTATTTTGGCGTTATTGTCTTATTCTGGTGGATTAATGGCCTATTGGTTAGGTAAATTTATGACCTCAATGCCTGCTGTTCATAACTATTTAGAGGTGAAAATGGCAAAACAACTGAGAAATTCTAAAAAATGGGGTGGCATACTAATCGTAATAGGTGCTTTATTACCAGTTCCATTCGCAGTATCATGCATGACTGCAGGTATCATTAAATACCCTTTTAAAAGCGTTGTGTATTATGGCTCGTTACGCATGGTGCGTATATTTGCCTATGGTTTTGTTGTTTTCAGTATGCTTTAAATAGATAATTGGTTATTAGCCTTTATTCATTTTATCAAGTGCTCTTTGTGCACTTTTTGCCTCAGGACTATCTGGTGCTAATTCAATGACCTTATTGTAGCATGCTTTGGCTTGCTCATAATTCTTCTCATATCTTAAGGCATCACCAAAATTATTCCAGGATAAAACAGAATTAGGAAATGCTTGTGTGGTTAATGACATGACAAATACAGCACCTGAGTTACGTTCGCCACCAATCATGTTATAAGCCACTCTGTTAAACTGGTCTTCAAAATCCATAAAGGCATAGCGCTCATCTTTTACCATGGCCATAGCATCTTCCTTAACACGTTCCATCTGCCCTGTCATAAATAAATTAGTAAGATGCTCCATAGGATCTAGCACAAAACCATCAGAATTAAAACTCAGTGTTTTCTCCAAAACTGGGTCTTCATTGGCCACATACTCAGCAAAAGTCATTTCTACTGGTACATGTGGTACTGTGGCATCTCCATTTTCCCACTGTGGTTTGTCTTGCCACCACGCAAAAGATAAATACACTGGCGTTTTGCTATTTGGTAAGGTTACCCTTCTATTATCGCCATAAAAGTTTATGTTCTCACCACTTGGCTCACCAATAAAAACCACATTGGTATAGTTGTCCAGCTCATTTATTAGATTTTGACAGGCCGAAAACGTACGTCTACCAACAATTACAAACAAATGACCTGGTTTATTAATCTTTTCAGACTTTATGATACCAGTGACTATAGGTTTGTTTTTGTAATTATTACCGCCTCCATTTAAACGTACATCCAAAATAAGTTTCTCAACATCGTTGTTTTCAATAAAATCAAAAACCTTAGCATAAAACGTTGGTATATCCTCTGAAGGATCATCTTGAATCTGGCTATGTCTTATATAAAGTGCCTTTTGTTCTGGTAAATATTCTTGATAATATATCTTATCTAAAGACTTTAGGTAATTTGGTATAACATCTTGTATTCTAGAGCTTAACCACTCCCCTTCTTGCTTTATATATCCATAATTTGTAGGCATGGCATCTGGTGATACTGAGCTTAAGGTATGGTCGAAGGGTTTACCATCTTTTTCAACCGTAATAGTTACAGTCTGTGTATAACTTTTGGTGATTCCTTGTGCATGTAATATTTCTGGAATTGCTAAATAACCTACACCATAAGCCTTATAAAATTGATCGTTCTCAACTGGGAAAACAGGTTTAACACGTTGCAATGCCTCTTCTGTTGCCACACCTTCTACTGCTATAAGCTTCGCTCCTAGTATATCCTTGTGGTTTTGATGCGTGCCTTCTATATAAACGCCATCTTTAAAGTGGTATAAGTTTATGGGTAGCTTATGATATTTTACGGTTCCACCTCTAAAACCAACTAAAGTATGACCATATTTAAAAAGTGCCACAATTCTGGCTAAGCCTACTAAAACCTCATGGTCTTGCATGTTTGGTATGGCTTCATGGAGTTTTTCAACTTCAGCATTAAACGTCTCTGAAGAAACTTTTTTAAACAAAAAAGGGTATTTCTCGTTAACCGTATTTTGAAGAAATCGCAGATCTTCCTGCCATTCTGTAGCAGTCGTGGCATTTTGCGCATTGATTGGCACAACTAATAAGGAAGCTAAAACTAAAAAGATTACATACAATGGATGATTGATTGGTGGTTTCATAAGATTGATTTTTTGATTGATTGATGTTTTACAAATAGAATATAAGAAATATAGGGCATTTCTTAACCTATTTATTTTAATAAATAGACAAGCTAATCTTCAATTTGTTACAGTTTTAAATAATTTATGATGACATTTTTAAATGTCTTCGATATAATTATAGTTGGCTATTAATCAAAGTTATTAGTTATTTAGTTAGATGGTTAACCCTAGAATTGGACGATATATTTCTAGGGTTTTTCATTTAAGGTTCATAAGTTATTAACAATCATTACTTTATGTTATATAAACTGATCAAAATCATTTCAGATATCACACTTCTTTATTTACTTGGCGCCAACTAATCAGTATGATTAGAAATCAATTATTCATTAACTAATAACATATAAGCATGGTAACAATCATTAATAAAAAATTTGTTGAAGAATATTGGGAAGCCATCAGTGGAAAAGCTAAAACACCGGAGCTGAGCAATATTTACGTAAGTGATCCTGAACTTTTAGGGCATATAGCTTTTTTTGAAGCTGCATTCCCTAAGTACGAGCTTTTTGCAGATGATTACATATGTGAAGATGATAAAGTAGTTGTTAGAGCACGATTTAAAGGTGTTCACAAAGGAGAATTAATGGGTATCCCTCCTACCAATAAAACGGTTGAGTTTCCTTTTACAATTATCTATCAAATCACAGATGAAAAAATCAGCAAGAGTTGGTTATTCGCAGACATGATGGAAATTAAGAATCAAATTAGAATTAATCCTAGCCTTAATTAGTTGGCTTTAGTTTCCTGTAAACTAATTCTGCGAAAATAAAACCCTAGGCGTTAGTATTGAGCCTAGGGTTTTTCTATTGCTGCATCCCTTTATAGAGATGCATTAATTCTACTAGTTTTTAATGAGACCTTGGCCTTCAATCCATGGCGCTCCAGCTTCTTTTAAACGCTTCTCAATATTAGGAAGTGTTGTCTCAGACACAGTTTTTAATTTTGTTTTTACCTCATTAAGTTGCTTTTTAACACGCTCTAATAAGGCTTTGTGTGTTCCTGTTGGACCATATGTATTACCCAAGGCACGTCCAATTCCACCACCATCATTTGCTGTTGGATTAGATTTTTCGCCTATTTGACCTTTAACCGCATCTCCACTCAATGTTTTTTGAATCGCTAGCAATTGTAGTCTAGCATCATTAATATCACGTAACAAGGCATCATTAGGTGCTGTAGTTTTATTCGCAGCGCGTTTCATAGCACCTACTTTTTGCATCTGTTGGTTCATTAGCATATTTGTTGCCGTGAGATCTTGTTGAAATGTGAATACAGAATTTCTAAAATCGTTCATCTCATCGTATGATTTTCTTGGTAACGCTCCATCATACATTGGCACCACATTAAATGTTTGTGGCCCTTGCAAAGTAGTTGTTACACCATCTACACGTTTCACTAATGTTGCAGTATAAGTTCCTGGCGTAACCATAATATTACCAGTACCAATACCATCACCTTTTTGTGATAAACGCTCTCCTCGCTTATTAGGATAATTGAGTTTCCAATTCACACGATTGAACCCTTTTTTATTGGTTCCTTTTATTGTGTTTACTATGTTTCCATTAGAATCCTTAATTATAAAGAGAACCAAAGGACCATCTTGGTTAATTTCTTTTTCTAATGCTTCCCATCCAGGGAAATCCGTATTGGTTTTTTCTCGTTTTTTACGTTCGTCCTTAAGCGATTTAACGGAATCAGCCATATAGTACGTAAATCGTGCTCCAAAAGGTGCATTTGGTGCCTTATACTCTGCATCACCTTGACTACCTACTCTACTCGCTTCTCTATACCAATATGCATCCTTAGTAGGAAACAATGTTGCTTCTTGAGATAACATAGATGGATTAAAATTTCGTAACGGTGTAATATCATCTAGAATAAAGAACCCTCTACCAAATGATGCCGCAACCAAATCATTTTCACGTCTTTGAATGGTAATATCTCTAAAAGAAATAGTAGGTACTCCTCCACTTAATTTCACCCAATTATCACCACCATTATACGTGAAATAAACACCGTACTCAGTTGCTGCAAACATGAGATTCTTATCCACATGATCTTGTACCAATCGCCAAACTAATAATCGTTCTGGTAAATCACCATTTATAATTTTCCAGTTTTTACCCTTATCTGTACTTTTTAAGATGTAAGGTTTGTAATCGCCGTATTTATGATTGTCTACAGCAGCATAAACCACATTAGCATCAAATAAATCAGCACGAACATCATTAACAAACGGAACGTGGCCTAATCCTTTAATTGAACTTAAATTGAATTTTCTCCAAGTAGTTCCGCCATCTTCTGTTGTTTGAATAATACCATCATCAGTACCTGCATAAATAAGCCCTTCTTGTTTTGGTGATTCAGCTAAAGAAGTAATGGTATTATAGTTGGACATTGCACCTACATCCCATGCATTATCCCAACTTTGTTGTTTTCCATAATATGGAATGGTCATACGCTCTTGATTCAAAGTCAGGTCAGTTGAAATTGGAGTCCAATCATCTCCTCTATTATCTGAACGCCAAACACGCTGTGAAGCAAAATATAAACGCGTAGGATCGTGTGGACTCACTAAAATTGGTGCATCCCAATTGAATCTTTCAAAAGGATCTCCTTCCCTAGCCTGAGGCTGAATGAAGACGGTTTCCTTTGTAGTTTGGTCAATTCGCCAAAGTGCGCCTTGTTGAAACTCACCATATGTTATATTTGGATTTCCTGGCTCTATAGCGGATTGATGGCCGTCTGCACCCAATGTTTTCCACCAATCAGAATTGGTAATACCATCAGAATAGGTAGTCTGTGAAGGTCCACCATGCGAGCCATTGTCTTGGGTACCACCATATATTTTATAGAATGGTTCTGAATCATCTACTGCTAATTTAAAATACTGGGTTATTGGTAAATTTCTAATATATTTCCAGCTTTTTGTTAAATCGAAACTCTCATACAAACCACCATCAGTTCCAAACAATACATAGTTAGGATCTGATGCTTTGAATGCCATGGCATGACTATCAACATGCTTATTCTTTTCATTCATTGTGTAGAACGTTTTACCGTGATCATCAGAAATTTGCACGTAGTTGTTCATTAAAAACAATTTACCTTCATGATGTGGAGAGGCATATAATTCTTGATAGTAGTGTGGACCTGTACCACCAGAGACTGCATCAGATTGTTTCTTCCACGATGCACCTCTGTTTGTTGACATAAACACACCACCTTCTCTTCGATTTAACTCAATAGCAGCATAAATAACATCTGGATTAAAAGGTGAAATAGCTAACCCTATTTTACCGAGATTAGAACTAGGTATTCCCTTTGTTAATTTAGTCCATGTATCACCACCATCTGTACTTTTATAAATACCTGATCCTGGTCCTCCGCCTAAGTAACCAGCAACAGTACGATGACGTTGCCAAGTAGCAGAATAAAGCACATCTGGATTGCGTGGATCAATGACCATATCAGTGGCACCAACCCATTTATCATCACCTAAAGTTCTTTTCCAAGATTTACCACCATCAACTGATTTATAGACTCCTCTTTCACCACCTGAAGTCCATAAAGGGCCTTGGGAAACGACCCAAATTACATTTGAGTCTTCTGGGTGAACAACAATCTTTGAGATATGTTCTGAAGCTTTTAAACCCATGTTCTTCCATGAAGCACCATCATCATGACTCACATAAACACCATCTCCAAAAGCCACATGTCGACCACCAACATTTTCACCGGTACCAACCCAAATAGTATGAGGATTGCTTGGGTCAATTGTTATTGCACCAATGGAATAGGACGCTTGTTTGTCAAAAATTGGTTTCCAAGTTGTACCTGAGTTTGTCGTCTTCCAAACACCACCAGATCCTACGGCTATGTACCAAACATTTTCATTATCTGGATGCATAGCAATATCAGCAATCCTACCAGAAGTGAATGCTGGTCCAATATTTCGCATTTTAAGACCACTGAAGGTTTTACTATCAATATCCTGAGCTTGTGCAGGAAAAGTAATTATGAGCAAAAACACCCATAACATACCCCATTTCAAAATTGATTTCATTTGTTTTATGTTTTGTGGTTGATTTTATTTAGTTTTTCAGTCTTTGTCACTTTCTACATAATCATAACCTTGATTAATGCCTTTTTCAAGGGCAGGCACACCACGATCCATCCAAACAGGTTTAGGTTCTCCTTTTAAATAATGATCAAAAAACTGCGCCATTCTTATATTGAAATCCACACGATTTTGCATTTTTAGTGGCCAGTGAGGCTCGTCGTTATAATTCAAGAACCATGAAGGTTTTCCAAGACGTCTTAGACTCACAAAAAACTCAATTCCTTGATACCAAGGCACGTGACCATCAGCATCATTATGCATTATTAATAGTGGTGTATTAATTTTATCGATATTGAAAATCGGAGAATTTTCAATATAGCGTTGCGGATATTCCCAAGGTGTACCTCCTATTCTACTTTGTGTATGTTCGTATTGGAATTGACGGCTTAGACCTGTCCACCAACGAATACCACCATAAGCACTAATCATGTTTGGAACAGGAGCACCAGATTCAGCAGCTTTAAAAATATCTGTTTTGGTAACCAGGTATGCGATTTGATATCCTCCCCAACTATGACCTTGAACTCCAATATTATCCTTGTCTATAAAGCCCTTTTCAATTAACATGGTAACTCCTGGAATAACACAGTTAAAAGCACTTTCTCCAGGGTAACCATCGCGATAATATACATCTGGATTAAAAATTACATAACCTCTACTTGCATAGAACGGATAGTTTATAGTACTACGACCATAGCTTGGTGCACGATGACGATACAATCCATCAGAGCTTTTCTCATAGAAATTAACGATTAATGGGTATTTCTTATTAGGATCGAAATTTTCAGGTTTAATCAACATACCTCTTAAAGATTTACCATCTAAAGAGGTCCACTCTACCATTTCTGAAGTTCCCCAGTTATAATCATCTTGCTGTGGATTGGCATCTGTTACTTGCTTTGGTGATTTAAATGAAAGATCAGTACTCCAAAAATTAGGAAAATCTGTGAAAGACTGTCTAGTGAACACAAGTCGATTCTTTTTATCGTTTTGTGCCATTGTAAATTGACCATAAGAATATGGTCCTTCTACTAATTGTTTCAGTGACTTTCGTTTTGGATTATAACTAGCCGTTCCGCCATATTTATTGCCTTCATTGAATGTGCTTAACATCCAATTTTTACTATCAGAAATTGATTTTTCTTCATTATCTAACTTTACATAACGGTAACGAACCTTAGATGCTCTACCATTAGTTAAATTTTCTGATTTTCCAGTATCAGGATCAAACGACCAAATATCAAAACGATCATAAATCAGGAATTTAGCGTCATTCTCGGTCCACCCTGCATAACCGTAGCTGTATGGGTCATCTGGATAATCGTGTAATTCGTTATAAAATTGACGTCCCTTCGTTAATGCAGTATACTTTAAAGTGTTAAGGTTATAAGTATACCAAGTGCTATCCTTTCGACTATAGCCATAAAGATAGTTTCCTTTTGGACTTATTGAACTTCCTCCATAAACCTTCTTAGCCATATCAGTACGTTCGCCAGTACTTAGATCTATGCGTTGCATATCCATTGGACGTTGAGCTGTCCATTGACTCTGCAATAAATAAGGCGTTTGGTTACCTAAAACTGCATATCTACTATTTCCTTCATCACTGTATCTTGCTAAGTCATATTCTGTATCGGCAACCGGGATCATCTTATTGCTGGTAAAATCGTATAAACTCATATACGCTTTTTTCTTATCGTCTTTTACATCTAATTCTTGAACAGTATATAATCTAGGTTCATCATAAGTCCAAACTTCTACGTTAACGATTTCCTCATCAAGTAAGGTTGTGTCTTGAACAATTGGAGTTGTTCGTAAACCAAAGAATAAGCGGTTTTCATTTTTTGAAAATCTTAATTGTTCATCACTAGAAACCAACATATTTGCGCCATTTCCTTCAGAATCTGCTATTAATTTAGCAGTAGTATCTCCTTGATTCCAAGCATAGAGTTTTGGCATTTTTATTAAGCTTTTAGTTGAATCCGCATCTACCACAAATCCAACGCGTCTACCTGATTCTGATATACCCAACTGAGGATATTTAGTTTTATGGTGACTGGACATTAGCAAGGTCTTAGAGGCTTTATCTACATCATAATGATATACACCACCTCCAAGGCTATCTACTGTACCTGAAGTTGCATAAACCAGATGATGGCCTTCCTTAGCCATAGCATAGCGATGTACGTATTTAAGAGTGTCTTCAACACCTGTTTCTAGGTTTCTTATTACCAGATGAAAACCATTGTCTTTAGAGACCTTTTTTAATTTCTTTTTAACTTTAGTGGTATCTTTCTCTTTTGATTTTGAAGTATCTTTTTTGGCAGGTTTTGGTGCTTCTAACATATAAGCAACTATTCCCGACCATTTTTCTGGCATTTTATAAGATTTAACATTCGGAATCTTCTGCAGTGATTTACTATTTAAATTATAAATCAGTAAAGAATCCTTTGGTAAATCTTTCTTTTTCACCTTTTTCCGCTTCATTTCTCTAATACTATCCTTTAAGGCATTGACTGCAAACACTACATGTTTAGAATCATATGAAAATGCGCCACCTTTACTGCGTTCATAGGTCATTATTTTTCTGCCATCCATATCTTGTACATGAAGTGTTTGGTCTTTTTCCTCTGGTCCAAGATTATAAAGCATATAATCACCTGAATTTGAAACTTCAACATTTCTAATACGGTTCCATAAGGCCTTATCTTCATGTTGCATTACTTTTTTCTGCGCTGTTGTATTTATCGTAAAGAATAACAGCCCTAAAATCATTAAAATTCTCATATAATTTTTCAGTTTAATTTTTGTTTTCGTAACCACGTCCTGGTGTGTAAGGTGCACCAGCATCTATTAGTTTTTGTTCTAAGTTCTTAAGATCTACATTAAATATTCGTTCCATTTTAGACTTTATAACACTCACCTGGTCTTTCGCAATTTCATAACTATTACGGTGGGTTTTAGTTGGAGTTGCTGTTGAATACTTTTGCTCGTAACCAATAGATCCTAGCCTACTTGCTGGAGATGGTGGTTGGTCAATATCTAATCTACGTTTAACAGGATCACCATACATTGAAATCTGAACATCATCTAACTCATCTTCAAGAGCTTTAACACTTGACGCTAAGTTACCAAGAGGTTGTTCAGCACGTTTAATTGCTGCTTTTATGTATCTCAATTTATTTCTAGATTCAGACATTAGATTCTGTGCAATACCAAAATCAGCTTGTAGTTTCGCTAAGGCTTTTTGGAAAGCCACTTTTTCAACTCTGTTTTCTGCTTGCATTTCAACATTGTCAAGCGCTTTTACTTCAAAACTAACTGGGCCAGTTAGTGATGTTAATTCACCACCTTTGAGCATACCCATTTCTACAGTATATGTACCTGGTGCTACTAAAGTACCTTCATCTCTTCCTCCAAATGGATTGTAAAACCTAGGCTTATTGAGATTTATTGGATTTTGAAGCGTGTATCTTAAATTCCAATGAAAACGTTGAATACCTTTCTTAGCGGGTTTGAATTCTTTTTTGACAACCTTGCCTTCAGAATCTTTTATCGTAAATACCAACTCATCCTTTGATTCTTCATTTTCTGCTTTTAAAGCATCATAACTAGGATACGGTGTATCCTTACTGGACTTAATTAATTCCTTATCCTTTTTTTGACGCTCATCCTTCAATGATTTATAATCTGAACCATAGTAATAGGTAATAACAGCTTCAGGACCTAAGTTTTCTGCAGTATAAAAATTATCACCTTGAAATGATTTACCTGGTAATCCCAATGGACTACTTTGCTCCCACATCAATGCTGTTCTAACAGGGTAGATTTTTGCATTATCTGTAGGTTTTGAATTTTCAACTTCACGCAATACTGAATAATCATCCAAAACATAGAATCCACGACCAAATGTTCCTAGAACCAAATCATTTTCACGCTCTTGTATGGCAATATCTCTAACAGCAATAGTTGGTAATCCATTTTTTAGTTGTTTCCAGTTTTTTCCTTGATTTGGAGAAAAGAAAGCACCAAATTCTGTACCTACAAATATTAAATTTTCATCAACATGATCTTCTTCAATTGCATAGGCACTGCCACGTTCTGGTAAGTTAGATTGTATAGCTGTCCAACTTTCACCCTTGTTTGAAGATATAAAAACATAAGGTTTAAAATCACCATATTTATGATGGTTAAAGGCAGCATAAATAACATCTTCATTATGTCTAGACAGATAAACACTATTTACGTAAGATTGATTTGGAGCTCCTGGTATATTAGAAATCTTTTTCCAATTCTGTCCTCCATCCTCCGAAATATGAATAAGTCCATCGTCTGTACCAGCCGCTAATAAATTTTTGTTTAATGGTGACTCTGAAAATGCTACAATACTTCCATAAAGGGAAGTAGAACCATTTTTCATAACAGCATCAATACTTACCACACGATCGTATACTTTGAGGCTATTTCTATTAATTTGTTGTGAAAGATCTTCACTGATTACATTCCAACTATTACCATAGTCATTTGATCTAAATACCTTTTCCGCAGAAAAATATAATCTGCCTGGTACATGCCTACTTACTACTAAAGGTGCATCCCAGTTAAAGCGATAGGCATTCTCGCCTTTTCTTGCTTTTGGCTTAATACCTACAGTTTCACCACTTTTCTTATCAAAACGAACCAAACCACCATATTGCGATTGTGCATAAACTATGTTTGGGTTATTAGGGTCTATTTGTGATTCAAAACCATCACCACCATTGGTAATAAACCATTCCGAATTTCTTATACCATGGTTGGTTAATACTCTAGATGGTCCTCCTAAACTAAAGTTATCTTGAGTACCACCATATATATTGTAAAATGGATAATCGTTATCTACTGCAACCTTATAAAATTGAGTAACAGGTAAATTCTTTTTGAAATCCCAAGTCTTAGCCGCATCAAAGGTTTCATAAATACCACCATCACAACCTACAACCCAATGCTTATTATTGTTAGGATTAATCCACATGCAATGATTATCGACATGCTTTGTGTCCTCACCAACCATATTAAAGGTTTTACCACCATCGTGTGTAACGGACATCCAAGTATCCATAGAATAAACAGTATGTTCATCCACAGGATCAGCAATTATTTCTTGATAGTAATTGCCGCTTGTAACATGTGAACTGCGTTTTTCCCAGCTAGCACCTCTATTAGTTGATGCAAAAAAACCACCTTTACCATTTGCCGCTTCTACAATAGCATATATAATTTCTGGGTTTGCAGGTGAAATAGCTAATCCTATCCGACCCAACTCTTCATTTGGCAGGCCTTTATTAATCTTTGTCCAAGTTTTGCCTCCATCTACACTTTTGTGCATTGCGGAACCTGGCCCACCACCTACATAAGTAAATACATGACGTCGTCTTTGCAAAGTTGAAGCATAAAGAACGTTAGAATCTCTTGGATCCATTACCACATCATTTACACCTGTATGTGCATCTACTTTTATAATTGAATTCCAAGTTACTCCTCCATCTTCAGTCTTGTAAAGGCCTCTTTCTCCTCCTTTACTCCATAATGGACCAATAGCTGCTACATAAACAATATTTGAATTGCCTGGATGTACAATAATTTTACCAATATGTTCTGAGTTTTTAAGTCCCATATGCCTCCAAGATTTCCCGCCATCTATGGATTTATATATACCATCTCCATATGCCACAGAACGTTGGTTATTATTCTCACCAGTACCCACCCAAATAACATTAGAATTATTAGGATCCATAGTAACACAACCAATAGAATATGAACCTTCAGAGTCAAAAATTGGCTCATAGGTTACCCCAGAATTTATAGTTTTCCAAACGCCACCAGAAGATGTTGCTACATAATACTCAAAGGGATTGTTAGGATTAAATGCAAAATCTGAAATTCGACCTGAAGTTAGCGCTGGGCCAACATTACGCCATTTAAGGCCTGAAATGCTTATTTCTTCTAAAGGCGATTTTGTCGTGTTATTCTTTTTTGATTTTTTTTGGGCATCACAAACTGAGCTGAAACTGAGAAGAATACTCAGAACAACTAATGACAATTTTTTCATAATGAGGAAATCTGATGGTTGGTTTATAGTTTTAGTTTCTATTAGATATTACCATAACTATATGGTTATCAATAAGATTACCACTAGAAGTATAATTAAATTATGGCTTAATTCAAGGCAATTAAATATAGTTCTTTTTGAAGTAAATAACTCAAAAGAAAATTATAAATTTTCCTAAGAAATTAATCAAAACCGTACCGTTTGTCGAGAATCGAAAAAATGAAGTGTTTTTAATCGGACTTAAAGGCACTTTTATCAAAAAATTCTAAGCCTAGCTTCTTCTCTATTTAATTTAGTTCTCAGATTGCCCCACAATCTATTTTATAAACTTAATTATTATGGATACAAATTTCTCTTTATTTAACCAGATTAATAGTCTAGGCTACTGGTTACTTTCATTCAGTGATTACAGAACTTCAATAAACCTAGATGCAGACAGCGATATTTACAGTGTGTGCATTAAACACGGTGGAATTGAACTATATGCCAATGAAATAAAAGGTTTTAGTAAAAGAAATCCAAGGTTTTTAGAGCATGAGCTTGATGCTATTGTAGCAGGTTTATTGCACCTAAAACAAAATGTGGATATTAAAAGAAAGTCAGCGTAAAGCAAATTAAGTTAGTTATTAATTCAACTTTTAAAACCGATTGTACAATCGGTTTTTTTATGGTTTATAGCCAATTAACTAAGAAAATATTGCTAAATAAAGTGCGAAAATTAACGCAAATATCACGCTTATTGTAAAGAAAAGAATGGATTTTTGCACATTTTTAAATTTGGCATCAATAATTTTACTTTCTGCATGTATTTGTTCTGCTAGCTTTTGGTATAATTCATCTTTTGATCCACAAACTTTAATAATTTCCTTTGTAAATTCATCTACATTTTCAAAGCGATTAATTACATCCATAAAGAAAAAGACATTACGGTCGTAGTTCATTTCCATAGCAGGCTTAAAACATCTAAAGCAATAAAATACAGATATAGAAACCAAGATTATCCAACAAATAGTGACAATCAACAAAAAAATATCCTCGACTAAAATATCCTTGAATTCATTCAAGCGATCAATAAATAAACCTAAAATAAGACTATGAAACGAAAACACGACTCCTGCTTTAAATTCAGAGTTCTTTATAAGTTTTTCTAAGCGTTCTAATTGTTCCCAATAATTGTTTGGATCTTGAGCCATATTCTAATTTTAAGTATTTACAAAATACATTTTCATTTCACCTCTATTTTTAACTGCTAATTCACCTCTGTACTCGCAGTCAAAGTCATTTTTAATGATTTGATAAGTGTTTTCTGATATGTTAATTCGGCCTGCTTTAGAATTACTCTCCATGCGTGATGCTATATTAACCGTATCTCCCCAAATATCATAAGCAAACTTTCTTGTGCCAACCACACCTGCCACCACAGGTCCTGTATTTATACCAATTCTAATATCAAAAGTTGCAGAAGTAATATTATCGATTTTTGCCTTAGAAACAAAATCATTCATTTCTTTTGCTGCCAATAGCATTTCTTTAGCCTGATTTACCTTATCAAAACTCAATCCACCGACAGCCATATAGGAATCTCCAATGGTTTTGATTTTCTCTAGGCCATACTTATCCATTATCAAATCAAAATTAGAAAAATAGTACTCAATAGTATCAACTAATTCCTCAGGTGAAAGTTTTTCGGCATAACTTGTAAAGCCTTTAAAATCTGAAAACAAAACCGTAACCGAAGGAAATTTCTTGGCTTCCACTCTACCATTATCTTTAAGTTCTTGCGCGGTGTCTTCAGGCAATATATTTAATAACAATTGATCCGAACGTTCTTTTTCTGTCGCTATTATTTTGTTAGTAGATTTTATGTATTTGTTACGATTATATAAACCAATTGCCAATATGCCTATCAAAAATAATACACCAATGGTGGACCAAAGTATAATTTTCTGGTTTTTGCGTTTTTGTTCTGAAATGGTGGTTTTAGCCTGTTCTTGTGCGACTTCAAAATCTGTACGCATGTTCGCCATATTTTCAATTGCCTCTAAATTTTTAATACTGTCCCTGTACAATACATGCTCCTTAAAATGTTGTAGTGAAGCGTCGGTATTACCTAATTTCTCATATAAATTGGATAAACTAAAATTTGAAGCACTTATTTGCTTTTTGAGGCCATATTTTTTGGCCATGTCGAGGCTTTTATGATCATATTCTAGAGCTTTACTAAATTTCTTTTGACTAACATATACATTAGACATTGAAGATAAATACTCAGAAATAGCATAGTAATCTTCAAATTGTTCTAAGGTTTCAATAGCCTCATTAATGCTTTGCATGGCTTCTAAGTCTCGTCCCTGTTCAGCATATACCATACCTATATTACCAATATTATAAGCTATGCCAATAGGATATTCTAACTTATCAAAAATAGCATTAGAAGCTTTATAGTTTGCAAGGGCTTGGTCATATTCTTTCTTGAGGTAATAGTGATAGCCAGAGTTTAAATAAGCACTACCTAAGGTGATATAATCATCAGTTCGACTTAATATTGCAATTGCCTTTTGGTAATATAGTTCTGCATTCGCATTATTTTCAATTTCAGAATAAGTATCTGCAATGGTTAAATAACCTCCACCTAAATATTTCTCATTCTTCAATTTTTCAGCTATTTCACTAGCTTTAATGAATGTATTTAGCGCTTCGGTAATATTTCCCGCGATTCTATAGGTCTGTCCTTTTTGGATATAACCTCTATATACATATAAATAGTTGGAAGATTTTAGTGCTTCATTAATTAGCTCATCGGCATAACCTATGGACTCCTTAAAATTACTGGTTGAATGAAAGGCAAGATTGTTTAGAAGCTCTAGCTTGGCCTCACCATTTCGCTCTCCACTTTCATAAATACGTTTTAAACTATCTGCTTCTTTCTGGTTTTGAGAGTACACATACTGCATGCTCAAAAAAGCGAAACCAAGTAATATAATATATGCTTTATAGGAGAATTGCATAAGTATTAATACTAAGGTTTGATTTTTAACCTTGGATCAATTGGAAGAACAACTGAAGTTTCATCTCCTTTTTGTATATGAAAATTAATTATATATTCTTCTCCCTTATCTATAAAATCTCGGTTGGTTGTAACTTCCCCAACAAAATTGCCGTTCTCTTTAGTGATTTTATTGAAAAAACCAGAATTAGAATTTACGATAGAATCTAATAGCACTGCATAGTCTTCATCCCCTTTTTCTTTACTGATAGATATACTCCAAATCATTTTAGAACCTAATTGAATATCTGTATTCTGGTCTTTATTTTTACCACCATATGGACTACCTAAACCATTATTTGTAGTCAATTCGGTGAATTGATCAATTTTTTCTTGTAGTTTTTCTCCTTTTAAATTTAGTTGAGCATTAAAAAGTTGTTTGGCTTTTACTTTAATCTGTAGTCTACTTGGTTCTTTTGTATTCATAATTTCTAAATTTTTATTTGTGAATAATAGCTAATAGTATAGGAAAAGGGAATTATGAAAATGCTGTTAAATAAAGCTAATTTAACTATTGGAATTCCAAGGATTGAAATATATATCTGTAATGTGTATAATACTGAATCATATGTACATCGTAAATCAAGGAGGAACATCTTTTCGCAAAAGATGTTGAACCAAAAAATCAATTGGTTTCTTAAGACGTGAGTAAATTAGGGATAACTATAATCTAGGCAAGCTCAATAAGATTAGGTTATTTTAAATTTACGTAATATTTTTCTGATATCCTAATTTGCATATGATTTAAAAAACCTTGTTGAAACGCCCAATTTAAGGCACTTGACTAAATACTATTCTTAATTTTATTAGTAATATCATTAATTAAAGTTTGGTAAGCATCATCCAAAGCTTGTGAAATATCATAACTTATAGCTTCTGAATTTGAGCTTAACGGGATAATCTTATTGTTGTTAACATCCACTAGTTTACCACTAAACTTTAAATTCACATTTGTTATCTCACTATCCATTGAGTTTGGGCTTTGCTTTTCTTTAATTTGACCTATTACATAATTATTCAAATAATTCTTCAATTTAATATCCATAAGCCAATTTGGGTTAGCAGAATAAAATGATTTATAGTTTTTTAAAGAATTGTCATTAAAGAATGAAATTGAAGAATTTATATTTTTTTCTTCTAAAGCAAGGGATAAATTTTGATTAAAATCAGAATCTAGTTTATAATTTGAACTAACAATAAATAATGCCAACAAGTTATTACTCAGCAATTTTTCACTTGTATTAAAAAGATTTTCTTTGGCTCTTGTTACTTTATTTTCATTGACTGTTTGAGGCGATTTATTATTGTTTGAATTACTTTTTTTAGTGCCTTCATTATTTATTTTATCAATTAATAATTTTTGTTGTTCAGAATTAGCCAGATTTAACGTGTCAATATTTGAAAAATTGGAAGAATCTCGCGCAATTGAATTTGATTCATTTTTTGTCTTTCCAGAATCTTCATCACCAATAATAAACTCCTTAACCAATGAAAAACCATCTGATACAAGCGCTACAATTACTCCTAAGGCGACTATTATCTTATATCCAGCAACTCTAAGTCCTTTTAATTTAGAAAAAAGAATAAATTTTGGCAATCTCATTTTAATTGTTCAATAATTTCTAGGCAGGCCTTATTTTTAGAATTTAACATGTAAGCTTTTTTAGCATTTGCAAGACTTTCTTCAAATTCTTCATTAAATAATTGCATCATAGCCAAATTGTAAATTGCCGAAGATTTAGTTCTATCTTTTTTATATTCTATTGCAGCCATATCTTTTATCATTTGATAACCAGCCTCAAAATCATCGATTTCTAATAATGTTATCGCCTTTTTCAAGTCTTTATTGAATTTACTACTTGTTTGGAAGTCAATTGTATGTTCTTTAGTATGTAGTACGAACAGCTCTTTAAATTTCTTACCAATTTCAATCCTTGCCTTTTGATAAAGTGAATTTGAATCTAAATCTGCTGGTGTAGAACAATCATAAGTTGGTCCTTTTCCTTTTTCACTAGCAGACAAATTCTGAGATAGTACGATTGATGCAGTTTTCAGGTCAATAATCTTCAAATTAATTTGCAAATCATAGAACCCAACCATTCTCTTTTGAATATTACACCCATTTTTATTTAATAAAGATTTTTCAGTTTCTATACTTTGGCCAAAATTGTCAGTCTGTATTCTCGCAAAAATCAGCAGACCAGAACCATAAAAATCTCCAAGTTTTTTAATCTGTTTTTTATCTACCAAACCACTTTGTTGAAATTTGAATTCCTTTAGTAATGCTTCCGTTTTGCCTCGATCAATTAAGGTAAGTCCATCTATACTGGTTATATTATTTGACATATCGTCATATATATCATACGAATGATTATTTTCTTCATTATTTGGATTTACAACTTCAGAAATTATAATAGTCTTAGTGTCGGCAATATTGAACTTGGGTTCAACTTCAACTTTGTAAGTTATCTTGCTCCATTCAGAATTAAAGAAGTCATCTAATTGAGCATTTGATTTATTGAAAATTAAAAGGAAAAACATAAGAGTATAGACTCTTACACAAGATGCAGAATTTAACATACGAGGGTTAGGAATTTGATTAATAGCTGCTTAAAGATAAAAATTAATTTTAAAAATCAGTATTTTACTACATTTTTTAAACTGAAGAATCTCTATTTAATCAACTCAAATGATAGAATAACCTCTTAAAATATATTTTTTAATCCTCAGGTGGATAACCATGTATTTCCTCAAATTTCTCATCAAAATTAGCTCGCAGATAAGAGTTTAATTTCTTTTTGTAGTCATCTTTTAACCACTTCAAGAAATTGTGGGTGCTTTTACTTATGCATTTGGCATAAATCTCAATTCTTTGATTTATATCATCTTTAAGAAGTTTTGCTAAAGCGATAGCATCATATACATCTTCACTGTTTTCTATACAGATTTTAGCGTGATGTTCTATAGACCGTTCAAGTACCACCTTTGACGATTCACCAGCATCCACAGCATCTTTGTAGCATTGACGAATATCAAAATAGGTGTCTTCTGATTTAGAAAATTCACCTTTAATTTCATCTGCCAATTCATGCTTAAAATTAGCCTCAATTGCTTCATCACTTTTAATACGATCTGCATACCAATTAGGTGATTTAAATATTAATTTCCAGTCTAGGTCAGCTCCCCAAGGTCCAAAACGATACAAGTTATTCCCTAAATCTATTATGGTAAATTTTGATTTATTGTTTAAAATTCTGGATCCTCTTCCTACCATCTGGTAGTACAACGTAAGAGACTTTGTTGCTCTGTTTAAAAGTATAGTGTCAATTGTAGGTTCATCAAAACCAGTAGTAAGGATACTTACCGAGGTTAAGATTGCATCTGGTGTTTCATGAAACCAATCTAAAATTTGTTTTCTCTGTTTTTTTGTTGCGGTATTATCTAAATGCATTATGGGCAAACCAGCTTGCCTAAAAGCGTAATATATGCTTATAGATGTATTGATTCCATTATTGAAAATTAGGGTCTTCTTCCCTAGCGAATGCTTTTTATATGCATCTATGGTTTTTTGAAGCATTGCAGGACTTGTATATAAATCTTCTGATGATTTAACTGTATAATCACCATTAGAACCAACCTCTAAAGATGTTAGTCCCATGTCGTACGCATAGGTTTCTGCTCTCGCCAAGAACTCGTTTTCTATAAGGTTCTCAATAGTTTCACCCGCAATTAACTCATTATAATTGTCCTTCATTGGTAAGTCCTTATTAGAACTTAAAGGGGTTGCCGTAACACCTAATATGAATGATTTTTCAAAGAACTTGAATAATTTGGTAAATGAATTATAGTGTGCCTCATCAATAATTACAAGACCAACATCAGAAATGTCTAGTATATTATCGTTTAACCTGTTATTTAATGTCTCAACCATGGCAACAAAACAAGAATACTCAGCCTGATCGTCTAGATTTGCCTTGCTACTTACAATCTTATTGGTTACACCAAAACTAGTTAGCATTTTAGAAGTCTGATTACAAAGCTCAATACGGTGCGTCATTACCAAAACCTTTTTATCATGGTTTTTCAGGTATTGACGAACCATTTCAGAGAAAATAACCGTCTTCCCTCCTCCGGTTGGTAATTGATACAACAAATGATAATCGTCTGGAGCTGTATCAAATTTTTCGAAAATTTTACTAATAGCACCTTGTTGGTAGTCGTATAATTCTTTGTCAGTCTTCCTTTCTTGGACCGCTTGATTGTCTTGAGACATACTATGGTTGTTAATTATTGAGGCACAAAAATAGTCTATTTTAACAGATGTTAAAGCGATTTGCGTTCAACAATAATTGTGTTATTTTTGCGTTCGTTCAGTTTGAACATTTAAACAAAAAATGAAAAACTCCCTTTTAAGTTTTATATGTCTTGTTTTTGCACTCTGTGTTTATGCACAGGAAAAACCATCTCATAGGAGCTTAAAAATTAAACTTCCTGTGGCTTCATTGAATAAAATAGCGAATCCAAATGAAGTTGAAATTCCTCTTGTTGAAAAGGATTCTATTCTAAAAAAGGAACCAGTGATAGACATAAAATCAGATCACTGGGATACAAGGGTTTACAATCCGTATAAAGACATTGCGCCTGATTATCCGATTAAAATAAACTTTGATGATACTATCTATGCATCACCAATTCTAAAGGAAAAAGTTGTTACTTCTAGATATGGCTGGCGTCGAGGCCGACCTCATAAGGGCATTGATATAGATTTAGTTACTGGAGACAGTGTAGTATCAATGCTAGATGGTATAGTACGTTTTGCAAGATATAGTAGAGGTCATGGTAAAACTGTTGTTGTTAGACATTACAATGGTTTGGAAACAACATATGCTCATCTTTCTCATATTGGAGTAAAGGCAAACGACAGTGTTTCTAAAGGACAATACATTGGAAAAGGTGGTAATACTGGCAACTCTAGAGGTAGTCATTTACATCTTGTAACTAGTTTCAAAGGTGAATATATTCACCCTGAATATCTATTTGAAATTAATAAAGACAATAAAGTACGTTCTAAAGAGCTTTGGGTAACACGTAAGTGGACAAGAACGAGATATCATAACTCTAGACGACTAGCTAAACTTTCGCTGTATGAAACTGAGGAAGAAGCTCGTAAGAGTTTAATTAAACAAACAAAGGTTTATATTGTTAGAAAAGGAGATACATTATCTAGAATCTCCAAGCGTAATAACATAACAATAGCTTCTATTTGTAAAACGAACTCCATTAGAAAAAGCTCTACTTTAAGAATTGGACAAAAGCTAATATTAGAGCTTTAATTTTATAGGTAAATAAACGTCCTCTTCAGACTTATCACTATTATTGATATATTTTTTTCCCATCACTTGAAAATGAGGCCTGCTATCTACTTCATAGCCAGAATTTGGTAACCACTCAGACAATATTTCACGGTATAATGCACCAGCATCCATTCCCTTTAGAACAAAAACTGCATACTCGCCTGCAGGAATAGTTAGGCCACTCAATCCTTCTGGAATATTATTTAAGTCAGACACTTCTGCACATGCCCAAATATCAAAAGCCAATTTAGTATTAGAAAAGTCTTTATAGTCCTGCAGAGCAATAAGTTCTTCATTTAGAGTATTGGTCACCTTGAATTTAATTGGGATAAATTTCTTCCAAAGCGAAATAATATTATCCACTTGGCCATGATGCATACTACCTCGCATTCCTATGAGGTGTTTTTCACCAATTGTCTTAATTGTTGGATTCAATAGTTGACTACGATTTTTTAACTCTCACAGCATTCATTCCCCTTTGTCCTTTCTCAAGTTCAAAAGTAACTTTATCATTTTCAATTATCTCATCGATTATTCCACTAACGTGGGTGAAGTATTTCTCGTTTGTTTCTGTATCTATTATAAAACCAAATCCCTTTGAGCTGTCGTAAAAAGAAACCTTACCTTTTCTAATCGGATCAAACTCTTCCTCATCACCTTCTTCCTTTTTCGGAATACCGATTTCAATATTTTCGGCCTTTACTTTCACTTTCATAGAAGGATCTGGAGGTGTATCAGTTAAGTTGCCATTATAATCTACGTAAGCTATTGGTATTCCCTGAGACCCACCTTCTTCCTTGGCAAGTTTACGCGCTTCCATTTTTTTGCGTTTGTCTTCACGCTTTTTTAATCTCTTTTTTTCTTTTTCACTTTTACTAAATGTCTGTTGTGATCTACCCATGTAATGATTTAAAATTAATATTCACTCGCTTAAGAAAATACTAATAATGATTACTGGATAACTTACGAAACAGAAAATCTTAAAATACCGAAAAAATAACTTGGAATACTTGTTACTTGTGAGGTGTACCTTCAATAAACTTAATGTAAAGGTACAGTTTCTTTTTAAAATTAAATGTACTCTGAAGATAAGTTTTCAACAACAAGGCCATCCTCTAAACTCATGATTAAACCTTGAGCAGCCCGTTCACCTGACAGCATCGCTGCATTTAATGATCCATTTAATAAATGGTCTCCGGCTAAATATATGTTTGGCTTCAATTGTGTTTCAGTTGGTGAAATCTCGTATTGCAAATATTCCAAGTCTGGTAAAGCCTGCTTTATATGGTAGGTTTTGATAAATTTTAAAACTTCAATATTGCAATATTTTTTCAGATCTTGTTCTACCCTCTGAGTTAGTTGTTGCGCATTTAATTGATGCTCTTTCACTACAGTGACAGAAAGCAGTTCATTTTCACCTCTAGAAGATGTCTTGATACTATTATGAAAAAAGATATTATTAATTAGGGCATCATCGTCAGCCACCAAACCGATTAGAGGCTTATCAATGTTACGTTTATCGACTTCAAAATATAAACAATAACAAGATTTCCACTGCTGTTCCTGATCCTTTAAATTTGAAATAAATTGACTTGGTGAAGTGGCAATAATTGTGAAATGTGTATCTAAAACTTCACCACTATCTAATACTATTTTATTGTCTTCTACAGATTTTACCTTAGTGTTAAATCTAAATTGGGTATGTTTAAGTTGGTTTTTAATTTGATTAGGTATTGCTCCGATTCCAGCTTTTGGAAGTGTTGCAGACCCTTCTCCAAACATCTTATAAACAAACTCAAACATAATACTGAGGGTTCTGAGTTCAGGTTCTAAAAATATTCCTGAGAAAAATGGCTTAAAGAAATTATCAATTATCTTGTCTGAAAATCCATAATCCTTTAAATATTCTAGAGTAGATTTTGATTTTTCCTGAAAAATTTGATTTATGGATTTCTTTTTTAATTGCCTGTTTAACTTCAATATTTTTATTTTGTCACTTAGTGTCCCAACTGATGCCATTAACGTTGGTAACAACAAACCTAAATTACGACTTGGATCTCCTATGGTTTGTGACTTAGCATTAGTAAAAATGGTTGCACCTGGTAAAAATTTTTGAAGGTCTAAGTCATTATAATCTAACTGCTCTTGAGCTTTTGGATAAGCATCGAGTAATACTTGAAAACCATGATCTAATTGATATCCATCTACAATGTCCGTTTTAACTCTACCTCCAACATTATCGGAAGATTCAAGAATAATTGGCCTATAACCATTAGCTTCTAAAGTTTTAGCTGCTATTAATCCGCTAATTCCAGCACCAATAATGTGAATTATATATTCCTCTCTTTCCATTTTATTTTCTAACGATTGTACCTATATATTCTATTTCTTCATTCAATGAATAAACCTTCAAAAAAGCCTTACCATTTGGCATTATTCTAATATTGAATTGAAATGACAATTCTCCAGAAGTAGCGTCAAATGACAGTTCTACTGATTGGTTTTCATCATTGGTTTGCACTTTGTAATTCTTAATTCTGTCCTTTTCAAATGAAACAACACTAGATTTAGAACTTTTAATAGGTATTAATGACCCAGATAATTTGTTTTTAATAATGGATACCTTACTATAGTTTTTTTTGCGATGTGAACCATCATAAACCATGAGAGATCTAAACTCATATGAGTTACTTTCTATAATTGTCTTATTTCTCTCATATGTTTTTTCAAGTGTACTATTATCTCCTTTATGGGTTTGAGCTGTCATACCTGAAATTGAAAAAATAAGAATGATAAAAACTAATGAGATTGATTTTAAGGATTCATTAAATAGGTTTTTCATTTGTATACTCAAAGTATTTTAAGATTGGTTCCATTTATATAACATGCTAAAGATAATTAATAGATTTTGAGTATTAATATTTTTTATTAAAAGCTGTTAAAAACACGCTCTAAAATACAATTCTCATGTATTTTTGTACAAATATTTTCTAATGACAAAACTGTTGCCATTATTCAGAATTACTGCTGTTCTCGAAGGGCTTTCATACATTTTATTACTTTTCATTGCAGTGCCTATCAAATATTTACAAGATGACCCACAATTTGTAAAAATGCTAGGTATGCCACATGGTTTATTTTTTATGGCTTATATAGTCCTTGCGGTAATGCTTGGTGCTGAATTAAAATGGCCTAACAGAACATTATTTATTGTCCTTGTTGCCGCAATAATTCCTTTTGGAACTTTCTATATTGATAAAAAATATTTAAGAAATGAAAACGCTTAGCATACGACATTATATATATGACCTCTTGATAGAAAAGGGGTTTTCAGAAACTTCAGCTCAATACATTAACATGATTTGTTTATTGTTAGCTGTATTAGTTATTGCGTTTGTAGTTGATTTTATTACAAAAAGATTGCTGTGGCGTTTCTCCGCTGGTCTTGCAAAACGGACTAAAACGAATTTTGATGATATCCTAATTAGTAATAAACTACCAAGAAACATAGCGCACATAATTCCGCTTATCATTCTTATAGAATTTGTTCCTCAGGTTTTTACAGATTTTGAATATGCCGAAGATATTATTGAAAAAACTTTAAAAGTTATTGCTGTAATATTAACGCTTAGGATAATTAGAAGTTTTTTAAATTCTATTAAAGACTATCTAAAAACATTAGCTAAATATAAAGATAAACCTGTTGATAGTTACATACAGGTATTTATGATATTTGCATGGATCTTAGGAGTCTTTGGAATCTTTTCTATCCTTACAGGTATTACTTTTTTGAAATTTGCATTTACCCTTGGTACTGCATCTGCAGTTATCCTGTTAATTTTTAAAGACACCATTCTAGGGTTTGTAGCTAGTATTCAAGTGTCTATTAATGACATGGTGCGTATTGGAGACTGGATTACTTTTGAGAAATATGGTGCTGATGGTGACGTCATAGAAATAAACCTGGCAACCGTCAAAGTGCAAAATTGGGATAAAACAATAACAACCATACCGACATATGCTTTGATATCTGATTCTTTTAAGAACTGGAGAGGTATGATGTCTTCTGGTGGTAGGAGGATAAAACGATCAGTTATTATAAAAACCTCGACTATAAAATTTTTAACGGATGAAGATATTCAGCGCTTTAAAAAAATTCAATTAATATCTAATTTCATAGAACAAAAATCAAAAGAGATTAAAAAGTTTAATACAGATAATGCTATTGATAAATCTGTGTTAATCAATGGACGCAATTTGACCAATTTTGGAGTTTTTAGAAAATACCTTTTAACCTATGTTGAAAATCACTCAGCTATAAACCATGATATGACTTTAATGGTACGCCAACTAGAACCAACACCTCAAGGTATACCAATGGAGATTTATGCATTTAGTGCAGACATACGCTGGCAAAATTATGAGTTTATTATGGGTGATATTTTTGATCATGTTTTAGCTTCTGTATCTTATTTTGATTTGGAAATTTACGAACTAAGCGTTGCAAATTCTGATTAGCTTTTGGATAACT
Organism: Winogradskyella vincentii; assembly: GCF_020166345.1. GTDB lineage: Bacteria > Bacteroidota > Bacteroidia > Flavobacteriales > Flavobacteriaceae > Winogradskyella > Winogradskyella vincentii. Next base: position 389,510 of record NZ_JAIUJS010000003.1, read on the forward strand.
TGAAACGGCATTGTTAATAACAACGTTAACAAGATATCGATGCTATAAGAATATTCTTAGGGTTAATAATTAAATTTAATTCCAAATTAATCCTACCTAATCATGAACAAGCGATCCGAAAACCTACACACTATTAGACCTATTATAGCCTCTGCTAAGATTTATGAAGCAATGAGTGCTGACGAAAAGTTTCAAAATGAAACCCTAAGACCTATAATTAAAATGCAACATGATTTATTTGTTGCTGTCTTTAAAAATTATATTTCTAAGCGCAAGAATGTATTTTATGAACTGTCATTACAAAAGCAGTTAGATTATATAGAAAATGCTATTCACAAGGACATGAAGTTTAGAAATTCTATTAAGGGTATGATTATTGGCCAATTTACAATTGAAGAGTACGATACTTATATTCAAAATTCGTCTGCATTAAATAAGCGTATGATGAATATTGTAAAGAATCGCCTAATAAATAGTATTCAATTGTTTATAAAGCCAGATGTTCTAAAGGCCGTTTAGAGCAAAGATTCTCCATTTAAATTTGTTGTGAGTACATCACTCATATAATCAAAGAATGGTCTCACGTTGACAAATGAGGTATTTACATCATCTAGGAAACCCTTTGAATTAACCTCTTTATCAGTATATTTTTTAATAAATATAAATTGCTTTTTCCTAATTAAATCAATTGCTGGATGTTCTTTATCAAATCCTTTTGGAGCAGTTTTTAGTTCGTCACCAACAAAACCTCCCCAAGTATTTTTGAATTTTGGCTGATCTAATATTTCACGTATTTCACTATCATCCATTTCAAACTCTTTTCTTATCCTAAACAAATCTTCCTTGTTTGGCTCCCAAAATCCAGTAGCAATAAATGACTCATTGTTTGGTTGTATATGCAAATAGTAGCCTCCTCTCAATTCAGGCTTTTTTCTATGAAAAGAACCACCAAAATGAATTTTATATGGAAGTTTATTTTTAGAAAATCTAACATCTCTGTAAATTCTAAAAACTTTTACCTTATCTATTTGATCATGGTTATTCAATAATTCACCAAGAGAGTTGTAGGCGTCCTTTACTTTGGCTTCAATTGATTTAAATTCTGCCTTATTATCGTTAAACCAATCTCTATTGTTGTTTTTGGATAATTTTTTTAGAAAAGGAAGTGTCTCTTTTGGAATTGTATTGACCATATTTAATCTGTTTCTATAAAAATACAAAAAGCCACATACAAGGTGGCTTTTGAATCTGATTTTAAGATTAAATTAGAACTTGTGTTCTATTTATCTCAACTTCTATAAGAGATGAAGTATTATTTAAAAAGATTATTAATTATTTGAGAATGCATCTTCAAGATCTGGAGCATTCACCTTTAGTTTGTTGTCAAACTGAAGGGTTCTTATTGGGAAAGGAATATTAATACCTGCTTTATCATATGCCTTTTTAATTTCTATAATAGCCTTGGTTTTAGCTCTAAGTTTTTCTAGCATACTTTCAGCATCAATCCAAAATCTACACAGATAGTTTATCGAACTATCTCCAAACCCAGTATAATAAAATTCTACATCTTCCAGTTTTTCTACCTGATCGAAAGTTTTAGCAATAGTCTCTTTTGTTAATAGCTCAACTTTTTCCAAATCTGACTCGTATCCTACACCACATTCTAAAAAAACGCGCATTCTTGTTGTAAGTGAGTAATTTTTAAGTGGGTTTTCTAAAATTGTTTTATTTGGAATTACAACAATGTTGTTGTCAGCTTCCTTTAATGTAAAATCCTTAAGATTAATATCAATAACTTCACCTGAAAATCCGGTAGTCTCAACCCAGTTTCCTATTTGAATTTTTTTTCTAAAGGATAGTATTAATCCTGCAAACGTATTAGCTAAAGTTCCTTGTAATGCTAGGCCTATTGCCAAACCAACCACACCAGCACCTGCCAGTAGAGAGGTTAATGCTTTGCCTAAATTCATTACACCTAGTGCCATAAACAATCCTAAGGACACCACAATTACTGCTGTGACTCTAGAAATTGTATTTCTAATAGATTCTTGCTCTACTTTACGAGCTACTACTTTACCCACTAATTTACTGATATATTTTGCGGCAAAATATGATACTGTCATAACCAGTATCGCAAGGATAAAATTAGGTATGTATTCTATGGTTGTGTTAAACCAGCCTTGGAGCTTAATTATGAGGTTCTCCAATGCGGTATTAAATTGTTCTTTCATGTTTTTGATGTTTTAAATTAAATGGTTCTAGGAATGTTTAATAGTCATTACACTAAACTGTCATTTAATTGAGATGCTGTTTCTTTGGTAAACGCATCTAACATCCAACTACTTTTCTCAAGCTCCCTAATATATGCACCAATTAAGTCTATTGTACCTTCATCATTTGTTTCTTCTGCTTTTTTTACAACTTTAGACATCTGTTTTAAAAGAACTCCATGGTTCTCTAAAATGGCTTTTACCATTTGAACATCTGTTAACTTAGACGATACCTCTTCAATAGATGAAGTCTTTAAATAATCTTTTAAATTACTCATCGGATGATATCTCAATGTTAGTATACGCTCCGCAATTTCATCTATTTTATCTCTAGCTTCTATATATAATTCTTCAAACTTTTCATGTAATTCAAAAAAGTTTTCACCAAGAATATTCCAATGGAAGTTTCTTAGATTTTGATAATAAATATGATAGTCTGCTAGTAAAGTGTTTAATTCTACAACAGTTGGTAATAATTTTTCGTCGTTAATATTTAAGTAATTCATAACTATAGTTCTGTTTTTATTTGTTCTACTTCGTTTTACATTAAATAATATATAGGAATTAGAACTCAAGTCAAGTGACTTAACAGGGTTTAACGAAGACACATCTATATTAACTTAATATTATGTTAAGTATATGTCCAAATGTTAATGTGTCAATATCAAAACCAATCGGTAAAACTCAAATGTTAAAAAATAAACTTGCGTAGTGATATAATTTTCACTATCATGCACTCCTATTTAAAATTCACAATAAATTTATGGGTAGACCAGCAACTAGACCAACCAAATTAAAGGATGGTTTTTACATTGAAATTAGAAACAAAGGTTCAAAATCAGGTGTTAAACTTTACAGTGGTACTAAATTACAAATGCATCGTGCAATAAAAATGTACGAACGTTCTAAAGAGGTCATCATTCTTGGTGAATCTGTTAACGGAAAATTTGTAGATAAAGAGCCAAAATTACATGTTGTAGAATAAGAAAATTAATATTTTAAATTAAAGGGTGTTAGCAAAAACTAGCACCCTTTTTTATTTCTTAATAATCAATGATTTAACAGTTTTAATTGTTTTTTTATAAATTGTGACAATAATTACTAACTAAATCATCAATATTATGACATCAACAACACAGAAACCACCAGTATGGTTTTGGATTATTAGTGTACTTGCTTTAGTCTGGAATGCAATGGGTGTAATGGCCTATTTGGGCCGAGCATTTGCTACAGACGAAATGATTGCAGCACTTCCAGAAGAACAGCAAGCAGAATTTCTAGTGGAATATCCTGCATGGTATACTGCAGCATTTGCCTTGGCAGTATTCTGTGGTGCATTAGGAGCTCTATTCTTATTGATCAGAAAAAAATGGGCAATCTCAATGTTTGTGATATCAGCTCTGTCTGCCATTGTTCAGCATGTTTATTTATTTATGAACGTTGAGGGTATGAGTTTAACAATGCCAATAATGGTAATTGTAATTTGTATTGTACTAGTTTGGTTTGCTAGACATTCATCATCCAAGAACTGGATATCTTAAAAATTAACCAACCAATCAATAAAAAGGTATTAGTATTTACTAATGCCTTTTTTGGTTTTAAAATATTAGATTTGGTAACAAATAAAAAATATGAAGTTAGGTACAATTGATTGGGTAATAATCATTTTCTTTTTAAGCTTATTTGCATTCATTGGCGTATATGTTTCCAAACGCGCTGGTAAAAACACTAATGAGTTTTTTCTATCTGGTAGAAATATGCCTTGGTGGTTATTAGGTGTTAGTATGGTAGCTACAACATTTGCTGCTGATACACCAGGACTTGTAACGGAATTGGTTAGAAATGATGGTGTATCTGGCAATTGGGTTTGGTGGGCATTATTGCTTACAGGTATGCTAACTGTGTTTTTTTATGCCAAACTATGGCGAAGAAGTGGTATTACAACAGATCTTGAATTTTACGAACTTAGATATACTGGTAAAAGTGCCGCATTCTTAAGAGGGTTTAGGGCAATTTATTTAGGTGTAATTTTTAACATCATTACAATGGCTGGTGTATGTTTAGCCGGAGCAAAAATTGCGAATATTTTGCTTGGTTTTTCACAAGAGCAAACCTTGATATATTCTTCAATAATTGTTGTTTTTTATGCATCCTTAGGAGGTTTGAAAGGTGTACTTATAACCGATTTTATTCAATTTATTATTGCTATGGTTGGCAGTATTTGGGCTACGATCTATATTGTTGGTCTACCTGAAATAAATGGGTTGTCAGCACTTTTGACCCATGATAGTGTGAGTTCTAAATTAGATTTTTTTCCTGATTTTAATAATACTGAGGCTTTAATTACCCTATTAATTATTCCTCTTGCTGTTCAATGGTGGAGCACTTGGTATCCTGGTGCCGAACCAGGTGGTGGTGGATATATTGCACAGAGAATGTTAGCCGCTAAAGATGAAAAACACGCAACTTGGGCAACCCTGTTCTTTAATTTTGCGCATTATGCCATGAGACCTTGGCCGTGGATTATTGTAGGTCTTGCTTCATTGGTTATATTCCCAGACCTTAATTCTATTTCAAGTGCATTTCCAGGTCTAACTGCTGAGATGCAAGGAGATGATGTTGCTTATGCCGCTATGATGACATATTTACCTGCAGGACTTATAGGAATTGTTATGACATCTTTAATCGCTGCATTTATGAGTACTATATCTACTCAATTGAATTGGGGAAGTTCTTATGTAGTTAATGATTTTTATAGTAGATTCATTAATAAAGAAGCATCAGAAAAACAAAAAGTACGCGTTGGTAGAATTTCTACTGTTTTATTGATGATTTTAGCAGCTTGGTTTTCTTTTTATTTGCAATCTGCAAAGGATGTATTTAACCTATTATTACAGATAGGTGCAGGTACTGGCTTGCTTTTTATACTTAGATGGTTTTGGCATCGCGTGAATCCATTTAGTGAAATAGCTGCAATGGTGATTTCATTTTCTATTGCATTATTCTTTTTCATTAATGGAAAGTTAAATGTTCCTATCATAGATTTACCGTCACATTGGCAATTAGTCACTGGAGTTGTAATTACCACTTTGGGTTGGGTCTTGGTGACTGTATTTACCAAACCCACAAATCAAAAGACCATAGATGAGTTTGATAGCTTGGTTTTTGCTGGTAAATCTAAATTTAATGGTTTTGGATTAAAAATCGTAGCATTCATTATTGGTACCTTAGGAGTGTACTCAACATTATTCAGTATAGGTAGTTTTATTTATGGTAATACTATTAAGGGAATTATTCTTTTAAGCTTAAGTGCAATAGCCTGCATAATTATAGTAAAAATTATTCAGAAAACTGATTAATCAAAATCCAAGGAATGGAGTATTAAACCTGATGCCGGAGCAATATAATCCATAACTTCCAGGCTGTCATCTTTTAATGTTGAAGCAATATAATCTAGGGTTACTTCTCCTCTTCCTAATTTTATCAAGCAACCAAACATTAATCTAATTTGATTACGCATAAAACCTTTTCCTCTAATTTTATAAACATATGTTGATTCGGGAAAGAAATTAGCGGTGTATATGTTATTATTGGTAATTACAGATTTTCCAATTGTTCTAATATATTCACCTTTATTAGTTGCGCGATAGCAATAAGATTTAAAATTATGAGTGCCCTCAAATAACCTTGCACCTTCTTTCATTAATTCTACATCTAATGAATCTAAAATGGTAGATAAAATTGGTGCACAAAACGGGTGATTCTTAGATCCTTCAGAGAAAACATAATGATATTCCTTTATTTTAGAATCTTGAATTACATTAAATTTTTCGTCTACCTCTTTAATCTTTAATGCTCTAATGTCTTGAGGTAAATTATGGTTGAATAATTGAAGAAAGGCATCAAAATCCTCTATCGGCTTGTCATAAAGAAACAGCTCTAATGCGGCTTCATTGGCAGAAACCATAGCATCCGTTCTTCCTGCACCTAATGTTTTAAATTTTTGATCACCTAAAATGAACTTAAGCGTTCTATCGATCATTAAATGCAATGTTTTTACATCAGGTTGTTTTTGCCAACCATGAAAACGATAACCTAAATACTGAATTTTAATAAGGTAGTAATAGCGTTTATTAAACATAAATACAAGAACGCCATTTTGAGGTAACTACACAAATAAACTATTTGTCTTTGTCTAAAGGTAGAATTTCGCCTGTATATCTTATTGCAGTCCTATTAGAACCATAAACGATCATATTGCTCTTGTAGTTGGTAAATACAACCATTCTTACCCTAAATTGTTCTACGGTACTATTTGCGTCAAATTGAATAATAATTTTATCGCCATTGTTTTTTTCTTCGATTGAAAAATCGGTATATGGACCAGAAAAATTAATACCATTATCTGAAATATCACTGAATCCCACATTACGCATTTCTCCAAAAAATGACAAACTACCTTCTGTATTGTCACCATCTAATATTAAAAAGTCACCATTGCTTGACAAATTTATTTGACCTCCTAAGTTTTGAGTTCCTTTCATTAATGCATTAGTAGCACGTATTACATCATTAGATTGCATAGGATAAGCAAACTTAGCATCAAATTTAAACGTCTTGGCCCGAACCATTTCTCTTAATTCTTCTGTCTTCTTAATACCCTCAGGAGAGAGTTCGTTTTTTGAACTACCACAATCAAAGAATATAGTAGAAATTAAAAACAACAAAACAAACCTCGATTTCATAATATTGAATTCTAAATCACACCTTTAAAGATAATAATTATGTCACTTTTAAATTATGAAATTAATGTTAATATTATTCTGTTTTAATATTTGTAAATACATTAATCGAAGTATAATGTATTAATATTCTGTAATTTACTTATAATCGTTTTTAATGCTGTTTGGTCGAATTGATTAATACCTAACGCAATTTATTGATACCTTTATTTTGCTATTAATCTATATTCAATTAAAATGATTACCCTCAAATCAGTTAGATATTCAATTACAAAGTTTATTTCATTTCTCAATAAATCCTTTGTACAAAACAGCTATTATATTCTATCCCTAGCATTATTTTTAAATCTTCACGCCTACGCTTTAGATGGCTCAAATAGTGCTCACATAGGTTTAGTTAAGCTACAAATTGATAATGACGAAAATAACTTTAGAACAGACATTTATTTCAATGCCAATGCGTCATTAGGTTTAGATCCAGGTTATGATTCTTCGTTATTTGGTGGTGTTGCACCAGATTTTTCAGTGTATTCATTGCTCGTTGAGGATAACACAGGAATACCAATGGGTATTCAAGCATTAGGAGAATATGACATGAATGGCACCATAGTTCCTATAGGTATTCATACTGTTCAAGGCGAACTGATTTCAGTACAGATAACTGAAAACACGATTTCTCCATCCATAAACATATATCTTGAGGATACTGAATTAGGTACATTGACTTTATTAAATTCAAATAATTATCAGTTTTTAGCCCAAGAAAATATCACTGGCACCGGAAGATTCTATTTAAGATTTGGCGCTGATGTTTTAAGTATTAATGATTCTCCATTAGACAGTTTAAAGATTCATTCAAATTTTGAATTAGATCAAATAATTGTTTCTGGTCAATTAAATAGTCCTACAATTTTTGCACTTTATGATATTCAAGGTAAAAAAGTAATTTCTAATAAATTTGACCCGTTGAGCAGTTCAAATACAATTCAAGTTTCTAATCTTTCCTCTGGTATTTATATAATTGAACTAACTGACAATAATGGATATAGGCGATCCAAGAAGTTGCTAATTAAATAAATCAACAATAAATAGAAAGCCACAGACTTTAACAATCTGTGGCTTTTTTAATTTAGTTAGTTAGCAAAACCTCTAAAGAACTTCTAAAAAGTAATTCATCATTTCTTCTTTAAGATCATAGTGCAATTTGATATAAGTACGCATATCTTCTCTTAATGTACGCTGTTCATTTTGTAAACGTCCATCTATGTTTTCGTTAAAGTCTACGTTTATGATATTTGCCATTTTATTACGACATCTATGTAGCAACTTAGATATAGCATCCTTTTCTATCATTATACGGTTTTGAAAAACTTCGAGTTTTACCATTGCCATCGGGTCTGGTTCACGCTGAACTATTTCTTCTAGTTTTTCTTCAAAGGTGTCCATTTCATTAAAATGAAATCTCAGTTCTCGCTTCCAGGTTTCTATATTAAACTTCAAATCGCTTAAATACATTACTTTACTTTGCATATTTCTAGTATTTAGGTGGTTATTAATTCGTGTTGTTTTACTAATTCCTTTTGAACATGAGTAGGTACGGCATTATATCCTAAAAATTTCGTTGAATATGTTCCTCTACCTTGAGTTATTGATCGTAGCTGACTAGAAAAATCAGTTAATTCTGCAGACGGTATAGTACATTTTAATATTTGATAATGTGCTTCTGTCTCAATACCTTGAATAACTGCTCTTCTACTTTGCAATTCTGTCATTACACTACCTACCATTTGTTCAGGAGCTCTTAACTCCATCTGTTCAATTGGTTCGAGTAATTTAGGATTAGCATTTAAAAAGGCATCTTTAAATGCATGAGCTCCGGCAATTTTAAAAGATATATCATTAGAATCTACAGCATGCATCTTACCGTCGTACACCATTACTCTAACATCTCTAATGTAAGATTTTGTTAGTGGTCCAGATTCCATTACCTCTAATATTCCTTTCATTATTGAAGGTAGGTAGCGTTGATCAATAACACCACCAACTATACAATTATAAAATACGAGTTTACCGTCCCAAGGAAGATTAACTTCTTCCTTACCTCTTAATGAAAATCCTTCTGGTTCTGGCATACCTTCATAATATGGTTCTATTTTTAAATGAACTTGACCAAATTGACCAGATCCACCACTCTGCTTTTTGTGGCGGTAATTTGCGGTTGCACTTCTTTGAATGGTTTCTCTATATGAAATTTTCGGTGCTTCAAATCTTGGTTTTACATCGTAAATATTTTCTAGTAACCAATTTAATGTTGATAAATGCAATTCACCCTGAGTACCAACTAAAGTTTGATGAGTTTCATTGTTGTAACTTAAATCAACCGTTAAGTCTTGACTATGAATTCTCTTTAGAGCTTCACTTAACTTTTCTTCTTCGCTTGAGTTTTCAGCAAATACAGCTTTAACTAATCTAGGTTGAGGGAACTTAATTGGCTTTATTGTTCCTGCTTCTGGAGAAGCCGCAAGCGTATCATTAGTTTCAGTATACTTCAACTTAGTAGTAGCTCCTATATCACCCACGGTTAGCTTTTCAACTGAGTGCTTTTGTTTACCATCCATGATATAAAGCTGATTCAAAGTTTCAGATTCACCAGTTCTTGTGTTATATAGCTTGTCATTAGCTTTAACTTCACCTGACATCACCTTAAAGAACGTAATTTGCCCTAAGTTTGGTTGATATATATTTTTGAATATAAACAATGAGGTTTCACCATTTAAATCTGGTTTTATTAATTCGCCCTCAATAGTTTGCTCTGGTTTTAAATCAGCCGCTGCTGGTGCTACATTATCAATGAAGCCCATCAATCTACCTGTACCCATATCTTTAAGTGCAGATACACAGAATACTGGGAAGAAATCATGATTAAGCATACCAAGCTTAATTCCCTTTCTTAATTCTTCTTCATTTAATGTTCCCTTATCAAAATAAAGTTCCATTAACTCCTCATCATTCTCAGCTGCTTTTTCAACCAATTCATTATGAAGCATATTTGCATACTCTAACTGATCCTCTGGAATTGGTAATTTTTCTGGTTTACCTCCTTCAGGTCCAAATTTGTAGCATTTCATTTTTAATACATCTATAATGCATTGTGCACCATCTAATTTTATTGGATATTGAACCAATACAGCATTTTTGCCCACTAATTCTTTCAGGCTATTGAAACTCATTTCAAAATTTGCCTTTTCACTATCTATTTTATTTATTACAAATAGAGTTGGTTTGTGATATTTATCGACATAATTCCAAATTATCTCAGTCCCAATATCAGCGCCATGTTTCGCATTTATTACTGTTACAATTGTATCTGCAACACGTATAGAAGACATTATTTCACCAATAAAATCATCTAAGCCTGGTGTATCAATTATGTTGATTTTGTAATTACGCCATTCTGTGTGCAAAGGGGTAGCAAAAACAGAAGCACCGCGTTGGTGCTCAAATTCATGGTAATCCGAAATTGTATTTTGTTGCTCTACAGTGCCACGTCTGTTGATAAGACCAGCCTCATAGAGCATAGTCTCAGATAAGGTGGTTTTGCCGGCACGATGGGTACCAACAAAGGCCACATTTTTAATGTGCTTATTATCGAATACTTTCATATATAGTGTGATTTTTGAATATTAAAATTCCTTGAAAATTGCATCAATAAAGGTACTTTTACTTTACGTTTAAAAACATGACATAAGTTAGGTTTTGAATATTTTTAAAGAATCAAATGGTGAATTCTCAAGATAAAAAAATATTGCAAGAAATGTTTAATGGCTATCAGGGCACTCCACTACTTTGGCAAGACAAAATGGTATTTGATATGGAGCAATATGTGCCGGATTCGACGTCCAAGGCCTTCTTTAAAGATAAGGAATTTAATTCAATTCGTCTTGGGAATTTAGTAGAAAAGTTTGTGTCATTTCAGATACAAAATCTATCTAATGCAGAAATAATTGCAGAGAACTTACAGATAAATAAAGAAAAGGAAACTATTGGTGAGCTAGATATCTTGTTTCTTCTAGAACAACAACCTATTCATTTAGAAATTATTTATAAATTCTATCTGTTCGATTCTAATGCTGATCCTAATGATTCACTTGGGCATTGGATTGGACCCAACAGAAGAGATAGTTTGATTTACAAGCTCAATAAGTTAAAAAATAGGCAATTACCACTTCTCTTTAAACCTGAAACTATTTTAGCAATTAAAAACTTAGGTATTGATGTTGCTAATATTAAGCAACTTACATGTTTTAAAGCACAGCTTTTTGTACCCTATAAAAGTAATGTAGAAAAGCTTAATCCTTTAAATGACCAGTGTATTACAGGTAATTATTTAAATTATAAATTAATAGAGTGCCTAAAGAATTGTCAATTTTATATACCTACTAAACTAGAATGGCTGTGCAAACCCAGAAGTAATGTAAAATGGTTAAATTCTAATACAGCAAATGCTGAAATCATGAAGTTTATCAATGAAAATAGATCACCTCTTATTTGGGTAAAACAGAAAGATAATAGCTTACAAAAATATTTTATTACATGGTGGTGAATTTTAAATAAGAAAAAACGTGCATTATTTTTACAAAATATATAAACCCTATGGGTTTCTAAGTCAATTTGTTAACAACCAGAAAAAAAGGAAAAGTAAGCATCTTTTAGGTGAGCTTGGTGAATTTCCTAAAGATACTATGGCTGTTGGTAGATTAGACGAAAAATCTGAAGGTTTGTTGTTACTGACAACTGATGGCAAGTTTAGCCAATTGATAACAAGTTCTAAAATTGAAAAAGAATACCACGTTATGGTAGATGGTATCATTGACGAAAAAGCAATTACTGAATTAAGAAATGGTGTGAATATTACTGTTAAAGGTGAATCCTATAAAACACAGTCTTGCAATGTTTCATTATTATCTAATACAAGCCACATTATTGATAGGTTTGTGAGAGAAGAACGTCATGGTCCGACCTCATGGATTTCAATTACATTAAAAGAAGGTAAATATAGACAGGTAAGGAAAATGACTGCCAAGGTAGGATTTCCAACACTACGTTTGGTAAGAGTACGTATTGGAAATTATAAATTAGAATGCATGAAACCTGGAGATATTTCTAAACTTAATTATTAGAAGCTTCGTCATTGTCTTCCTTATCTCCTGCTTTAGGTTTTATTACAGTTTTTTGATTATTGAAGATTATCCTAGCTTTCACACCAGTTAAGAGATTCCACTCTTTTGAAGAAATTACTTTTCCTGCATCATCATAAACTACAAATTCAGCTGTATTTGGGCCAGAATCACCTTGATTAAGCGCTATGATATCTACTATATTTTTACCTTCTGCCAGGTTAACTTCAACTCTTCTGTAACTGTTAGTAAGTAACAGATTATGTTTTACTATATAACCATTTAATACAATCTGCACCCTGTCACCATCAGGAAACTCATGATCTCTGCATACTATATTAACAAACTTTGTATCCACATTGTGCTCGCCAAGAAACTGATCTGACATTGTTTTGATCACACCACCTTTTACAAGTTCTTTCTTCCAACGTTTTTCGTAAATCTCACCTGGACTTTTTAAACCATCATCATAAACCATAGAGAATGGCTTCTCAGATTCTTTCATTTTAAAGTTCTTAGTGTCGTTTTTAGAACCTGAATTTTTATCGTCTTCCTTTTCTAATTTTGGTGCTACCTTTATTCTTAATGGAATGGAGTCTTTTTCCTTATCTGACTTCTCGGCAGGAATTCTTATGGATTTAGTCTTCTTGTCCTTAACTTGAGAATACACCATTGTGGCACATAACATGCTAAAAACAATTAATATAGATTTGAGTGTTTTCACTTTTATTTAGACTAGAATTCTTTTTTAAACTTGTGCTCAAAAACTGTACCTATTTCAAAATAAACGCTAAAAAATATAATTCCTTACAAAAAAACGTTAAAACTTACCGTTAAAACTTATTCTCAATTTCCTGTTATATTCTTCAAAAAGCCAATCTTTATAATTATCTGTACTATTCATAATACAGTAACTATATTGTTTGATACGGTATGCAATATCATCTTGTAGCAACTTAGTTAATGCCCTTGCATCGTATACATCCTCGCTGTTTTCAATACACATTTGAGAATGTTGGGCAATTGATCGTTCAATGACCGTAAAAGACTTTTTACCTGAGTTAATTACATCTTTATAAGTGGCTTTAACATCAAACTCCAAGCTCGGAGAGTTTTTAAATTGTTCCTTTACAGAATCTGGCATAACATAAACAAAGTCGCGTTCTAATAACTCATCATCAATAATATTCTCCAGATATAAATCCGGATATTTAAAAATGTGTTGCCAGTCAACAGGTTGGCTCCAAGGTCCAAATCTTGCAATATTGTTACCAAGATCTATAACTTGAAAAGTGGTTCTGTCTTTAAAAATTCTGCTACCACGACCAATCATCTGAAAATATAGAGTTAATGACCGAGTAGCTCTATTAAGTATGATTGATTCTACAGTTGGTTCATCAAATCCGGTGGTGAGAATACTGACCGAAGTCAACACAGCATCTGGAGTATTTTTAAACCACTTCAAAATATCCTTACGCTCTTGTTTACTAGCAGTATTGTCTAAATGCTGTACGTTATAACCAGCTTTCTTAAATGTATAATATACTTCCTTTGACGTATATATACCATTATTAAAAATCAGTGTTTTTTTCCCTTTTGCTAATTCTTCATAGGCCGTTAGCAACTTAGATTGCATTAATGTATTGGTGTAAAGTGCTTCAGAAGACTTTACTGTATAATCTCCATTAATACCTATTTTTAATGAGGTTAAACCAACATCATAGTGAAATAAATCCGCTGTAGCTAAAAATCCATTCTTAATAAGTGTAGCAATATCATCACCAACTATAAGTTTATCATAGTTATCTTTCATTGGTAACTTAATATTACTACTTAAAGGTGTTGCAGTAACTCCCAATATAAAGCAGTTCTCAAAAAATTTGAACAGCTTTCTAAATGAGTTATAATGAGCCTCGTCAATGATAACAAGTCCAACATTATTCAACTCAAAATCTTTATCTGACAATCTATTATTAAGTGTTTCAACCATTGCTACAAAACACTTGTAATCTTCTTGATCTGGTAAGGTTTTAACCTTACTGTTTATGACTTTATTCTTAACCTTAAATCCTGTAAGAACATTCGAAGTTTGTCTACACAACTCAATACGATGCGTTAAGATTACCACCTTTTTATTGTGTTTTTCAATGTACCGTCTTACTATCTCAGAAAAAATTACAGTCTTCCCTCCTCCTGTTGGTAATTGATACAGCAAATTAAAATTATCATCTTCCTCATCCATTACATCAAAAATGCGGTTGAGATCCTTAATCTGATAATCATAAAGGCGCTTCTCTGTAATATTCTCGTTTAACGTTCCTGTAGACATTGAAAATTGCTAAGTCATTAATTTTGCAAAAATAGCACATTGTAAGTGTTTCTGGTAGCTATTGTTAATAACCTTTAACAAGATTGGTATTGTTCTTGTGCCTTTACAGTACTAACATTTTAAATATTCAAATTATGAAAACTTCACGAAGACAATCTGCGACGGTCAACGCAGGTTCTATGGCAGACATTGCTTTTTTATTACTTATTTTCTTTTTAGTAACCACTACAATATCTGCAGACAAAGGAATTTTACGACAATTATCTGCAGAATGTCCTCCAGGAACAAATTGCAAAGCAGATATCGCGGAAAGGAATTTATTGAGAATTAATATTAATGCTGAAAATGAAATAATGGTAAAGAATGAAATCGTCCCTATTGAGAAATTAAAACAATTCGTAATTGAGTTCGTTGATAATAACGGCTCAGATTCTTGTGGTTATTGTAATGGAAATAAGAATGAACAATCTTCAGATCATCCCAAAAAGGCAGTCATATCTCTGAGCCATGATGCATTAACATCTTAAGAAGCATTTGTAGCTGTACAAGATGAATTAACAAAAGCATACTTCCATTTAAGAGAAAAATATGCTGAACGGTTTTTTAATAAGGCTCCTAACGAGTTATCTAAATATGAACTATTTACAGTTAAAAAGGCGTACCCTTTCATTGTTTCAGAAGTTAAAATAATTCGTAAATAGTTAAAGTCTGTTAAATTACTACTATGCAATGCAAAGTACTGTAACAAATTAATTTTTGTGTCGTCTATATTGTGTAATCAATTAAAAACGAAAATCATGAGAACATTAGACAACAATCAATTAACAGGTACAACAGTAGGGACAAAAAGCCATACTTGGAACAACAAAAGACGTTATAGATAATAACGTAATTCATCAATCATTAAATCAAACAATTATGAGAACATTAGACAACAATCAATTAACAGGTACTACAGTAGGTACAAAAAGTCATGCCTGGAACAGTAAAAGACGTTATAGATAATAACGTAATTCATCAATCACTAAATCAAACAGTTATGAGAGCTTTATCAAAAATTGTCAATACATCTAACAGTTTAGATGATGACTTAGAAACTATCAAGTTATGAGAATTGAACCTAATCAAAGTCAATCAAAGTAAAAAGCCAGTTTATTAAATAAACTGGCTTTTATTTTATTGTAGAATCTTTAGATTATTCCTTAATAATTTTTTGAACAAAACTACTGGTCGCAGTACTTAGTTTAATAAAGTAAATACCGGTACTTAATTCTGATAATGAAATTCTATTTAGTGTATTAACAGGTAACTCACCTAATTTAACACTCTGACCTAGAGCATTTACAACTTCGTAATCCAACACTTCACTAATGTTTTGTGTACGAATATTTAATTCGTCCTTAACTGGGTTTGGATAAATTGAAACATAATCTCCTAGTGAGTTATCATCAATACTAAGTGGATCCAATGCTTTAAATAAAACTGATTCGCTAGCGCCAAAATCACCTCCTGCTATTATTACATTTCCATCTCCATCCTCTAAACTATAAGAACCACTTCCAAATCCACAACAAATACCATCTCCAAATGAATCTAAAATTGTAAATGTATAACATTCATCAAATGCAGGAATTGAAATTGTCTCTTGGTAAGTAGTGGCATTGGCATATGCTGATCCTCCACTACTAATTAACACCCCCAAACTATTTCTTACCTCCCATGTGGTCTCACTTGCATAATTGTCTGTAGTGATATTAAGAATGATGTCATTGGTTGAGTACTCTGGTGAAACTTCAAATGAAAATGCGAAATTGTCATTTGATGTGTTTTCATCTGTTACTCCATTAGGATTAGATACCATAATAGTAAACGTATGGTTTCCTGGTGCTAAACTATTATATACAGGATTTGCTACTATTTCACTCTGACCAGTTGCCAAGTTTCCTGTCCAATTAATTGTTGTGCTCGGTTCAGCATCAAGGTAATAAGATACAGTTGCTGAGGTTAAATTTAAATTACCAGGATTTATCAGAGTAACATCAGGTGTAAATCCTGCATTACATAATAATGCATCATTAGTACCTGCAGATGTTCTAGCATCATTGTCGTATGTTTCTAAACTAGGGTATTGGCCCACTTCAGTCACTCCAGTATCTCCTGGATCTAACCAATCTCTTAATCTTGAAGATGCTGAACTACCAAAATCCCATGCTACACCAAAACGACCATAAAAGTCATATTGACCGTTATTCGCTGTACCACTACAAGCGGCTGCACCACCCGAAAGCACACCAATTAATTCGCCATTTTCGTTAAATAAACCAGAACCAGAAGATCCAGGTTCTGTTACACCAAGTTCCCACTCATCAATATACCACATTTGTGTATTAGAATTGCCGTTAAAATTTACAACTGCTCTGTATGCGCCATCATCCTCTCTACATACCTTTTGGATATCACCACTTGGATGGTGTATTCCAAAATTAACATTTGGTGTTTGCGTTGTTGAATTATTCCAACCTACCCAAACAACATCTGGATTGTTATTAAAGAAACTTGTATCTGTAATTTCTACTAATGCCATATCAGATTGAGAGCTATTTGCTCTTAAAACTGCTCCACTTACGGTTTGATTAAATGAACCATTTGTACTATTTGTAAAGGTTCCACATGATGGGTTTGGACTTCTCCAATTAAATCGAAAAGCCCACCCAGTAGAAAAACCACAATGGTTGGCTGTCATAAAATAGGGTGTTCCATCATTATTAGTATTATTCACTAAAGTACCAGAACAAAATCCAGTATTACCAGTTACGAGCATACCCGCAGCTTTTTTAATATTTTCTTTTACAGTATCTAAACCATATGGATCAGCACCTGTAGGCGTTATATCACAATCTACATCGTGATTACAAGCTCCAGAATCATTAAGAGCCTTTTGGTAAGTTTCAGCAGTTCTGTAACCATGGATCACAGAGCCTACTGTTAATTTTGCTTGTCCAAAAACGTTAGCTGGTTGGTGGTACTCTATCCATGCTTGATCTCCCTCAACTAGCCATGTACCCAACACTTCTTCAGGGTTGTTATTGTGATGTGTAAAAGGTCTAATAATATCTGTTTTTTCATTATTGTAGACATACAATTTGGCACCTTCAGGTATCCAAAAAACATCAAAGAAAAAGTTTAATGACAATGCTCCTTCAGATGTATAAGACATTCTCCATACCTTATCTCCATTAGGTAAAGTCGTCCATTCACCTATTTCATTGAAATTGTGATCAACGTACAATTCGTGTCCAAAACGCCATGGTTTTGACTTGTCTTTGTCATTAATTAAATCTTCATCTTGAATACTCTTCAAGTCGAATGATTGAAGTTTAAATGGTTTTGAACTTGCAGTAAATTCATTGGGCTGTTTCCAGCTTGGTGGCTTAACATCATCCGGTATTATTTGCGCGAATGAAAATGCTGAAACGCAAAGCACCAACAATAGTAGTTTGTTTTTCATTTTAGATAATTTTTTTAGCGTTCCCAATTTACCAATTTAATTGGAAAGCATTAAGATATTTTTAACTTTTGTGGATTGTGACTGTACAAAGCACTAAAAATTCCGATAAACTAATAAGCGACCAACTCTTTTAAAACATCATTAAGCTTAGATTTAGCTAAATATTGATCTTCTAATTGTTGAGCAAACGGAATAGGTGTTTCCATACTTGCCAAGCGTTTAACTGGAGCATCTAAAAACTCAAAGCATTCTTCCATAATTAATGCTGAGATATCGCTCGCAATACCACCAAACAAAGAGTCCTCTTGCAGAATAAGCACTTTGCCTGTTTTCTTAACTGAATGTATTATTGATTCTATGTCTAACGGTTGTAGTGTTCTTAAATCAATAAGATCAGCAGATATTTCAGAATTAGCATCTAGTGATTCAATAGCCCAATGCACACCAGCTCCATATGTAATTATACTTATATCCTCACCTTCTCTAACCTTAGAAGCCTTACCAAATGGCAATGTGTAGTAATCAGTTGGCACGTTTTGACGTATGCTTCTATATAATGCCTTATGCTCAAAGAACATTACCGGATTTGGATCATTAATTGCAGTTGCTAACAACCCTTTAGCATCAAAAGGAAATGCTGGGTATACTACTTTGAGTCCAGGTGTTTTTGTAAACCAGGCTTCATTTGTCTGAGAATGAAAAGGACCTGCTCCTACACCAGCACCGCATGGCATACGTACAACAACATCAGCACATTGTTGCCATCTGTAATGTGATTTTGCTAAATAATTTACAATTGGATTAAACCCAGAGGTTACAAAGTCTGAAAACTGCATTTCTACAACGGCTTTTAAACCTGCAATAGATAATCCCATGCCAGCTTCAACTATAGCAGATTCACAAATAGGCGTATTTCTAACTCGTTCTTTTCCAAATTGTTCAACAAAGCCTTCTGTAATTTTAAAAACACCACCATATTCAGCAATATCCTGTCCCATAATAACAAGATCTTTGTGCTTTTCCATTGATTGTTTTAATCCTTCTGAAATTGCGTCAATCAATCTTAACTCATTTACTTTTTTATTAGGTGCAATATCTTGATATTCAAATGATTTATAAACATCACTTAATTCATCACTTTTATTCGGCGTGATAACTTCTTCAGCATAAGCTGACTCCAATGATCTATCTATATCTGCTTTTATTTCGGAGCTATACTGCTCTTCGATTTCTTGATTTAAAATCTTCTTACTAAACAAGTAACTTCGGAAATTTTCAATAGGATCTTTAGCTTCCCATTCTTTCATTAATTCATTCGGCACATACTTTGTACCACTCGCCTCTTCATGACCTCTTCTTCTAAATGTTTTAAATTCAATAAGGATTGGTCTTGGACGCTTTCTTATACTTTCAGCTAATTTCTTAACCTTAGTATAAGTCTCAATTATATTATTGCCATCTAATATAAAAGACTCCATGCCATAACCTTTACCTCTATCTGCTATATGTTTGCAACGGTATTGTTCATTTGTTGGTGTTGATAATCCATAACCATTGTTTTCAACACAAAAAATTACAGGCAATTGCCAAACAGCAGCAACATTTAAAGCCTCATGAAAATCTCCCTCACTAGTACCTCCTTCACCTGTAAAAACCGCTGTAACTTGTCCGTTTTTTTTAAGAAGGTTAGCTAATGCTATACCATCAGCAACTCCTAATTGCGGACCTAAATGAGAAATCATTCCCACGATATTATAGTCTTGTGTTCCGAAATGAAAAGATCTATCACGACCTTTGGTAAAACCACTCGCTTTTCCTTGCCACTGACAAAACAAACGATGTAATGGGATTTCACGTGTTGTAAAAACCCCTAAATTCCTGTGCATCGGAAGTATATACTCACTCGGTTTTAGGGCCATTGTTACTCCAACAGAAATAGCCTCTTGTCCTATACCAGAAAACCATTTTGAAATTTTGCCTTGCCTAAGAAGAATTAACATCTTTTCTTCAATTAACCTTGGCCTTAGCATATTGTAATAAAGTCTCAGTAAAACTTTATCATTTAAATCCCTTTTATCGTAATTAATATTGCTCTTAGTTATGGTGGGCATAATGCATTTTAAAGATTATCTCAAATGTAAATAAATTTGATGCAACATTTATATAAACACCTTTAAATTGTAAATAAATCGGACCTAATATTTTAGTAGTATTTTCGTTAGATTTGTATATTGAAGAAAAATAAAACACAATCTAATGGATAGAATACCTAGCGTAGATTTAATGGATTTCATTTCTAATGATCCTAAGCGAAAGCAAAAGTTTATAAACGAAATAGGAAAGGCATACGAAGAAATTGGTTTTGTTGCCTTAAAAGGCCATTTTTTGGACGACAATTTGGTAGATAGACTTTACAATGAAGTAAAAAAGTTTTTTAGTTTGCCAGTTGAAACAAAAAGAAGTTATGAAATCCCTGGGATTGGTGGTCAAAGAGGCTATGTCTCTTTTGGGAAAGAAAGTGCCAAGGGAAAGAAAGAAGGCGATTTAAAAGAGTTCTGGCATTTTGGACAATACGTGGAGGATGATGAAGAAAGGAAAAAAGAATATCCTGATAATGTAGATGTTAAAGAAGTACCTGAATTTAATAAAGTTGGTAAAGAGGCATATCAAATGCTGGAGAAGACTGCAAAGTATGTATTGCGCGCTTTAGCATTGCATTTAAATTTGGAAGAAACCTATTTTGACGAGTACATACATAACGGTAATTCTATATTAAGACCTATTCATTATCCACCAATTATTGAAGAACCTGAGAATGCCGTGCGAGCAGCAGCTCATGGTGATATAAATCTCATTACTTTATTAATGGGAGCACAAGGTCGAGGCCTTCAAGTACAAAGACATGATGGTGAGTGGATTGATGCTATTGCAGAACCAGATGAATTAATGATTAATGTTGGCGACATGCTTTCACGACATACAAACAATAGGTTAAAATCTACTATTCATAGAGTTGTAAATCCACCACGTGAACTTTGGGGAACTTCTAGATATTCAATACCTTTTTTTATGCACCCAATTAGTGAAATGAAATTAGATGTATTGGATAGTTGTGTTGACGAAAAGAATCCTAAACAATTCGATGATATTACTGCAGGTGAGTTTTTAAATGAACGACTTGTTGAACTTGGCTTGATAAAGAAATAGAATGGATTTAAAAGATCAATTAAAAAATTTATTTCCCGATCACGTTGAAGTTCCTGATGAAAACCTGAAGGAAAAAGAAAGTGATGTTTGGATGCAAGATGATCCGATAATTTGCAAATACGAAAAAAGAAAAGGTAAACCAGTAACAATTCTTGAAGGTTATACTGGTGCAACTAATGATTTTAAGAAACTAGCAAAAGAGCTTAAATCTAAATTAAGTGTTGGTGGTAGTTTTAAGGATGACAAAATCATTATTCAAGGTGATTACAGAGATAAAATTATGTCCATGTTAAAAGATAAAGGATTTAACGTTAAACGAGTTGGAGGTTAATTATTATGGGTAAAACTTGTTTACATATTACTAATGGTAATGTTCTAACTGATTATTTGAGAGAACTAGGCTATAAAGATGATATATTAACTTGGCAAGAAATACTTTGCGAAGGGCCAACTATACCAAAAATTGACTCAGAAGAGTTTTTCGAAATTAGAGCTGATTTTTTAAAATCTTACTATGATATTGAAGTTGACACAAATGAACTTAAGGAAGAGTTATCAAAACTAGATGATGTTGAAAAGTACGATGAGATAAATCTCTGGTTTGAATATGATTTGTTTTGTCACATTAATTTAATTGGTGTCATTAATC
This sequence comes from Winogradskyella vincentii, assembly GCF_020166345.1. Taxonomy (GTDB): domain Bacteria; phylum Bacteroidota; class Bacteroidia; order Flavobacteriales; family Flavobacteriaceae; genus Winogradskyella; species Winogradskyella vincentii. The sequence continues at coordinate 411,392 of NZ_JAIUJS010000003.1, forward strand.
TTTTGCATCAAAAAGAAATAGAAAAACCATTGTATTTAATTTGTAGCGGACGAGTCGAAGGAGAAAAAAGCCTAAAAGGATTAGGAGAACTTAGTCCTGATCAAATAGAACAACACTATAATGACAAGGTATTGTTAACTCAAGATGACAAAGATTTGGCAGTTGCCTTATGGCGAACATACTGTGGTAAAGATCACAATATTTTAAAACCGTATATAGTAACAAATTCTAACTTCAAATATATGAGTAATTGCCTAAAAGCTCATTTGAAACGATTTCCTCACCAAAAGAGTGGTTTAAGTGTTTTAGAAGATAATATCCTTAGATTAATTAGAGACAACCAGATTAACTCAGAACATCATTTAATGGGTTACTGTTTAAATTATCAAGGTTTTTATGGATATGGTGATTTACAGATGAAGAGATTAATCGATAAACTGTCCATATTTTTTGAGGTTTCTGAGGAAGGTATAAATCTAAACAGAAAAGGACACGAGGCATTATTGAGAAGGTATAATTATGCCACGGAAGTCAATAATGATATGAGCTATGGAGGTGTTAAAAGGTTAGAATACCAATTTAGTGTAGATCAAAATAAACTTGTAAAAACGGTATTGCATGTCAATTAAAAATTCCGAATTAATATTAAACCCAGATGGCAGTGTTTATCATCTAAACTTGAAACCAGATGATATTTCTGATACTATCATTTTTGTTGGTGATCAAGATAGAGTTGAGAAAATCACAAAACATTTTGACAGCATTGAGTTTAGTACTCAAAAACGTGAATTTAAAACACAGACTGGGTATTATAAAGACAGAAGGATTTCTGTAATTTCTACAGGTATTGGTCCTGATAATATTGATATCGTACTTAATGAGCTTGATGCATTAGTTAATATAGATTTAAAAACACGTAAACCAAAAACAGAATTAACCAGTCTAAATATTATAAGAATAGGCACCTCAGGGTCTTTACAGGCAGATATTCCTGTTGATTCCTTTGTAATGAGCACACATGGTTTAGATATAAACGGCATGCTTCATTTTTACCAAATTAATGGTATTAGCAATCCAGAAATTGAAGATGCATTTATTAAACATACCAATTGGGATAAGAATAAAGCAAGACCAATTATTATTAATAATAGCAAGTATTTAGAAAAATACTTCAAAAGTGAAAAAGTTTTTATGGGTATGACCGGAACTGCTGGCGGTTTTTATGGCCCACAAGGAAGAGTGCTAAGACTACCCTTGCATGACGACCAACTGAATTCAAAACTAGATAACTTCAGTTATAAGGAATTTAGAATCACCAATTTTGAGATGGAAACCTCAGTTATTTATGGACTTTCCAAACTTTTAGGACATGAAGCCTTATCGCTTAATGCTATTATAGCAAATAGAGCCAATGGTGATTTTAGTAAAAATCCTAAAAAAACAGTTGAGAAATTAATCTTATATGCCTTAGAACGCATCGTTAATATCTGATATGAAAAAAGTGAATATAGGAGGTGTTCCTGAACATTTCAATCTTGCATGGTATTTAACTCTAAAGAATGGTGAATACAAGGATGCCGGAATTAATTTAAGATGGCATGATTATTATGGTGGTACTGGCGCAATGTGCAAAGCTTTACGTTCTGGAGAAATTGACATAGCTGTTATTCTTACTGAGGGTATCATAAAAGATATTATTGCGGGCAACCCTTCTAAAATTATTCAGACTTTCGTGAAAACTCCATTAATTTGGGGAATTCATGTAGCGACTAATTCAAAATTTGAATCTTTGGAAGATATAAGAGGTACTCGCGCTGCAATAAGTAGATATGGTTCAGGCTCCCATCTTATGGCCTATATAAATGCCAAAAATAATAACTGGGATTTAAATAAGGATTTAAAGTTTGAAGTCATTAAAAATCTTGATGGTGCGGTGAAGGGCTTGAATGATGGAGTAGCAGATTATTTTATGTGGGAAAAATTCACCACAAAACCCTTAGTTGATAATGGAACATTTAGACGCATAGGCAATTGCCCTTCCCCTTGGCCATGTTTTGTTATTGCAGTACGTAACGAATTCATCGAAAATCAAAAAGAAGACCTTAAAACAATTTTAGATATCATTAATATTACAACTACTGATTTTAAATCTATACCAAGTATCGATAAAACCATTGCAAATAGGTACGATCAAAAACTGGAAGATGTACAAGAATGGTTATCACTTACAGAATGGTCTCAAGAGGTAATTGATGAAAAAACCATCGAAAATGTTCAAGATGAACTCTTGAAATTGGACATAATTCCAAAAAAAATGGAATACTCAGAATTAATTACAATTATTTAGTAATTTTTTATTAAAACGACGTTAATTTTAAGATATTCTTAATTTTTATCGATTAAACGACTGTTTTATTCGACTAAATACGTATAATTTTGCCCATATTGACCCACTTTTCTTACAAAAAATGCCCGTAAACACCAGATTTTCAATTTTTTAATTATATTTGACGAGCCCTCTAAGTGCTATTAACAACAAAAAACAGATTAATATGCTATTAACAATTACTCTGATTTTAAGTTTTTTAGTGGCGGTAAATTTTTTACTTTTATTATTTAGTTGTAATAAATCAACTAAAAAGGTAAATAACAAAAAGCCACAAATAATAAGAAACGAGAAACCTACTTTAGTGACCACTCAATTGCAGACAGCCCAGCTTGCAGCAACAGGGAGTTAGTTTCACTAAATTGCTTATTTCCAAACCAGTACCCTCTATTTGCACTCAATGGAGATGGATGACCAGCCTCCAATACGAAGTGTTTATTGGTATTGATTAATTTCTTTTTCTTTCTCGCATATCCACCCCAAAGCATAAAGACGATATTTTCTTTTTGTTCACTGAGGATTTGAATAACTTTATCCGTAAAAGTTTCCCAACCTTTATTTTGATGGCTTCCAGCTTGGTTTGCTCTAACGGTTAATGTTGCATTTAATAAAAGAATACCTTGATCTGCCCATTTTTCCAGATTTCCGCTAATAGGATAATCAATATTTAAATCATCTTCTAATTCTTTAAAAATATTTTTTAATGAAGGTGGATGTTGTATACCTTCATTTACTGAAAAGCATAGGCCATTTGCCTGCCCTATTCCATGATATGGGTCTTGCCCAATAATTACAACTTTTACAGCCTCGAAAGAACAATGATTAAAAGCATTAAATATTTGGGGCCCTTTTGGGAAGCAAGTATAATTTTTATACTCCGATTTAATAAATTCTACTAAACTCTTAAAATAAGGTTTATCAAACTCTGCTTGCAAATATTGTTTCCAACTAGGATCTATTGAAACATTCATTTAAGTAGTTTTTTCAAAAATAAGCATATCATGCCAACCTTGCATATTATTCTTATTAGAGTAATTACCGTAAATTTGCGTTTTTAATTCTGAAACAGACATGATAAAAATTCATGAAAAAACCTTAAAAGACCTTGAGTTTTTTGCGGTTTTAGAACAAATCAGTGAATACGCTATCACCTCTTTAGGAAAAGAGGCTGTTTCATCTATTATTCCCTTTGAAGCTGAAACTAAACTTAAGCGTGAGTTAGACTATGTCAATGAGTATTTATCTTCGTTTGATAATGACAATAGAATACCTAACCATGGTTTTGAGCCCATAACAAAGGAGATTCAGTTATTAAAAATTGAAAACACATATTTAGAAGTTCCTAGTTTACAAAAATTGGTAAGTATTTCATTAACAGTAAACAGTATTGTAAAATTCCTAGATAAATTCAAAGAATACTATTCAGAATTATATCAATATAGCCAACATATTGAAGTAATTACAAGCATTATTGAACAGGTTGATGCAGTTGTGGATCGATTTGGTGATATTAAAGACGATGCATCTCCTCAATTATTAGAATTAAGAAAAGAAATAAATAAGTTAAAGGGTAAAATAAATAGTAGTTTTTCATCTGCACTTAACAGATATCATGGCCTAGATTATTTAGATGACATAAGAGAATCTGTAGTTGATAATAGACGGGTTCTCGCAGTTAAGGCCATGTATAGAAGGAAAGTTAAGGGTGCAATAATGGGTGGCAGTAAAACTGGTAGCATTGTTTATATAGAGCCAGAAACTACACTACAACATACAAGAGAACTAAATAATTTAGAATACGAGGAAAAGGAAGAGGTCATTAAAATATTGAAAGAATTGACAAATTATATTCGTTTGTTTCTTCCACTATTGAATGATTACCAATCTTTTTTAACTAAAATAGATGTTATTTCTGCAAAGGCTAAATATGCAAAATCAATTAATGCCATTTTACCAGAAATTACGGATGCTCGAGAATTGAATCTTATCAATGCCTATCACCCTCTCCTCTTTCTTACAAATAAAGAAAAGGGTGAAAAAACATTCCCTCAATCTATAAGTTTAAGGAATGAAAAGAGAATTATAGTTATTTCAGGACCTAATGCTGGTGGTAAAAGTATAACTCTAAAAACTGTTGGACTCTTACAGGCCATGCTTCAAAGCGGTATTTTAATTCCTGTTCATGAGCGTAGTAAGGCTTGTTTATTTGATAGGATTATAAGTGATATTGGAGATAATCAATCCATTGAAAACCATTTAAGCACTTATAGTTATCGCTTAAAACAAATGAATTACTTTTTAAAGAAGTGCAATTCTAAAACACTATTCTTAATTGACGAATTTGGTACTGGTAGTGATCCAGAACTAGGTGGTGCACTCGCTGAAACTTTTTTAGAGGTATTCTATGAACGAAAAGCCTTTGGTATAATCACTACTCACTACTCCAACTTAAAATTATTGGCAAACGAATTACCTCATATGCAAAATGCCAACATGCTTTTTAATGAAAAGAGTTTAGAACCCATGTACAAATTGGTAACAGGTCAAGCAGGTAGTTCATTTACATTTGAGGTTGCTCAAAAGAATGGTATTCCATATAGCCTTATAAATAAATCTAAAAAGAAGATTGAGCGTGGTAAGGTAAGATTTGACGCAACAATTGCGAAACTACAAAAACAAAGAAGCCGATTAGAAAAGACAGAACAGTCTTTAAAGGCAAATGAAAAGAAGAAACTTTCTGAGGCCGAAAAATTAGAACTTACAAATGCCAAAATTCAAAAGAAATTAGAAAGTTTTCAAGAGCTTTACGATAGTAATCAACGCTTAATTTACTTGGGACAAAAAGTGAATGACCTTGCGGAAAAGTTTCAGAACAATAAAAAGAAGCGCGAGTTAATGGCAGAATTATTCCGATTAGTACAGATTGAAAATTCTAAGCGTAAAAAAATGTCGGCTAAACAAAAACGTTCTGAAAAAGCTAAGGAAAATCAGATAAAACAAGAAGCTGAGAAAAAGGTTGAAATAATCCGTAGAAAGAAAAAAGCAGCAAAAAAGAAAGAAGTTGTGATTGATAAACCTAAACCAATATTAAAAGTTGGAGATCGTGTACGTATGCATGATGGTAGAGCCGTCGGGTCAATCGATACAATAGAAAAAAATAAGGCCACAGTAAACTATGGCTTATTTACAACTAATGTAAGTTTAGATTTACTAGAACTGGTTGAGGCTAAGAAGAAATAACTACTAAGTTAGTGTTAACCCATATTGGCATTGCTTATTAATGAATTACCTTTGCATTATGATTAAGGAAGTTCCAAAATCTAAGCAACTTATTCTTTTTGATGGCGTTTGCAATCTTTGCAATAACAGTGTTTTGTATATTATAAAACGTGATGAAAAGGAAAGATTTTTATTCGCTCCATTACAGAGCGAAATTGGTAACAAAATCATAAACTATTTTAAAATAAATACTAAGAAAATAGATTCAATATTATTATATGATCCTATAAAGGATAAAATATATTACAAATCTAGTGCAGCACTTCGCATAGCAAATCAGTTAGACTACCCAACTAAATTATTATCTGTATTCCTTATTATTCCGACTGTTGTTAGAAATTGGGTATACAATTTTATTGCAAAAAACAGATATAAATGGTTTGGAAAAAAAGGTGCTTGCATGATACCCACTCCAGAATTGCAGGCCAAGTTTATAAAATAAAAAAGCCTCTTAGCATCCATTCTAAAAGGCTTTTCTAAATTAACAATTTACTTAAAACTATCGTGTCTAAACAAATTTTAAATTTTTGCTGAATGAGGGAAACAACAAATAATTAATAGCACATTTGTTTTGTTAAATCAAAAATAGAGCATCTAGTTAATCTGATTAAATAAATTCGATGTATCGTCAAATCTTTTGATTAAAAAATAGAAAAGGTTAAAATCTTCTATGAGATGCACTTTGTTATTTCCATTTCACTCATTCCATCATACATTTTACTAAATCTAATTCAATACAAACTCATTTATGGTTTTTATCGTGACTAATCAATAATAGTTTTGACTAAATCAAAACATTAACCATTATGAAAACTATTATTCATTTAATCTTTTTAATACTCCTAACTATTCCAGTTCAAAGTCAAGAACAAAGTAAGATAGCCAAGGTTACTGTGTATCTAGATGGAGCAGAAATAAACAGAACAGCCAAGGTCAATATAGAATCTGGCACAACAGAATTGACTTTTAATAAATTATCGCCTCATATTGATGAAAGTAGTATTCAGATATCAGGTCTTAATGGTGCTTCGATATTATCTATAAACTATGGTATTAACTACCTTTCTAAGCAAAAACAGACGGATTCAATTGTAAAATTAAAAGAAGAGCTTAAAATCATTAATGCCAAAATACAAGAGCAATATGATTTAATTTCTGGTTTCAACGAAGAGATGAGTTTAATACAGAACAATAAGCGCTTAGGCAATGAAACAGAAGTAGTAAATCTAGATCAGCTTAAGGCTTTTGCCAATTACTTTAGAAAAAGAATAACTGAACTAAAGAAAGACATCAATAGTTCTAATTCTAAAATTAGAGACTATGAATTAGAAAAATCTGATGTTGTTAATCAATTGAATGAATTTACTGTAGATGAAAAGATACAAACCGGAGAAATAAAGCTTAAGCTTAATACAAACAAAGCAAAATCACTAAACCTAAAGATTTCATATAATATTAAAGAAGCCGGCTGGTTTCCTATTTATGATCTAAAAGCAAATGAAATCAATAAACCAATAAGATTAGAATATAAAGCCCATGTATACCAAAATACAGGTTGTGAATGGTCTAATGTAAAACTGATTTTGTCCACAGGTGATCCTAATACAAACAATGAGAAACCGATCCTTAATCCAAAATTCCTCAATTTTATTAGTCCATATAGTAATTACAATTCTAAACGATCAACCCGTAGTTACAATTACAAGTATAATCCTTTAGTGAAAACAGTAACTGGTGTTGTAACCTCTTCTTCAGATGGATTACCATTACCAGGTGTGACAGTCATTGAAAAAGGAACTACCAACGGTACACAAACAGATTTTGATGGCAGGTACACATTAAAAACAAGTGGCAACGAGGAGTTGATCTATTCATATGTCGGAATGGATAATGAGGTTTTACCTATTCATTCTAGCATAATGAATGTAAGCTTAAATGAGGGCGACCAATTAGAAGAAGTTGTGGTGACTGGTTATGCTACCTCAACAAACGATTCTTTTAAATACTCACCAACCGTCTATTCTGAAGATATAGTTAATAGTTTGTATGGTAAAGCAGCGGGAATTACACTTAGAGGGTCAAATACGGTTAACGGCAAAAGCAACCTATTGTATATCGTTGATGGAGTGGCAGTAAAAGCTAGTGCTGCAAAAAATATAAATCCTGACACCATTGAATCAATAGAAGTATTAAAAGACTCAAGGGCAACGGCTATATATGGCAATAGAGCATCAAACGGTGTTTTTATTATCAAAACATTAAATAGTTCTAAAAGAAAAATAAATGATTTAGGTGTTGTAGTTGAGACTGGTATAACAAATACTAGGTTTGAAATTGAAGAGAAATATACAATACCATCTGATGGTGATATAACTGTTATTGAAATAAACAATTTTGATGTGCCAACTAAATACGATTATTTTGCTGCTCCTGTTTTAAATGAAAATGTATTTCTTACAGCGAAAATTGGTAATTGGGAAAAGTATAACCTCTTACCAGCTGAAGCTAACATCTATTTTGAAGGTAGCTATTCTGGCAAAACAAATATCAATCCTGGCGCAACTACGGATAGCCTAACAATATCATTGGGAGTTGATCCAAATATTATCGTAAAACGCACTCAAAACAAAGACTTCAAAAAATCAACCTTTATAGGTAATAACAAAGTAGTTTATAAAGCTTTTGATATTGAAGTAAGAAATAACAAGACAACAGATATACAATTGACATTGTTAGATAGGATTCCGTTAACTCAAGACAGATCTATAAAACTAGATGATATTAACACAGGCAATTCGCAATACGATAAAGAGAAAGGACTTTTACAATGGATAATTGATTTAAAATCTGGTGAAAGCCAAAAAGTAAAACATTCGTATTCGGTAAAATACCCCAATGGAAAACGAATAAATTTATAACTCAGTAAAATGCACATTTCACTTACTAAAGAAACCAATACACTCAGTATTGGTTTTTTAAAATAGATAACTCAATTAATTTAGACTTAAGCTTTTTAAGTAAATGGTTTTAAGCTTAGTAATGTAGCGAACCTCAAAGCAAGAAAATGTTGATTCAACCCTAGCTTCAGTTAGTTAGGAATGAGTTGAATTCTAATTGGAGACATGTCTAACCTGCAATTAGTATCATTGATGATGATAGACTGAAAACCTCTAGCTTTGGGGTTTTACATTTTGCTAAATTTCTAGAAGTTACTTTAAACTTTTGAGAATGAAATCTAAATTAGGATCCATATTATCATTATTCACATAGGCATCCGTAAAGTATTTAGGTGGAACAGCCAATCCTAATTCTTGTAGTTTTTCAATTGTTGGTATATACTCTTGACTTACTTTACCAGTTAAAAGTATCCCTAAGTCTTCCCCATTTTTAGCATACTTATATACATTTCTAATACCACGTAAATAAAGGTGGTCCTTTGTAAAACCTCCTCCTCTATGAACCCTTAATGTTATAACAAAAGCTTTATCTCTATTGAGCTTATGTTGGCTGTGTAATAAATGGAATGTGTCTGCAAAACTGTAACCTTTATGTAGGCTATCTACAGCTATAACTCTAAATGCAAGTTCCTTTAATCTTTCAATAGTTAGGCAGCCACTCATGAATTCTGAATATACAGCAAGCCCTTCTTGAGTCTCTACATTATTTGGGAATCCATTTGAGAATACTTTTAAAGGCTGTATTAAACCATTAAATGTAGTAACCATATGCACACCAATCTCATGATTTGTAAGTACCTTTAGTTGATTTAGACTAAACTTGTGGCTCTTTCTTAATACTAGTGTTTGTGTATTATTAAGTACCATTGCGGCCGCAGAGAGATTATTGGATATTTTAATATTGTAATTAAAATCATAACGCTTAGAAAACTCATCGAAATATTCTCTTGCCTCGGCAGAATTGTACATTGGAAGCATTTCTTCATTAAAATTAGAATCATCAAAACGAAGAATGAATTTTGCATTGTCTAAATCTTTCTCAGTTGGCGTACCGAAGCTTTTAAGACTATTAAAATAAAATTTCCTACCATGACCAATGGTCTCTATACATTCTATTAACCCAGAATACTCATAAATAATATCTTCATATAATTGTCTAATATCATTATCTGTAATACGCTCCAAACGTTGAGAAAAGAACAGACGATGTAACTTATATCCATTAAACCTAATCTTAGGATATTTAAACTCTGGTTCATAGTTATACTTAGCAGAAAAAAACTTCTTCTTCTCAGAGGCAATATTTAGTGGGTTGATATAATTTAGGAGTTCAATATTCCTAACCAATCGATTAAGATTTCCATCTATATCAAATAAATCTTGGTATTCGTCTGTAGTCCTTATTTTAGACATTTAGTTTAAATGTGTTGTAGAATGCTTCAGCATGTTTAGGCAAAAGTGTTCTCAATTGTTCTTCAACTGCAACTACTACTTCGGGATAAATTATCCTATCTAATTCATCACAGTAGACTTTTGCAATTTCAGTCGCCAAAACTAATGTATTCTGAAAGTTTTTGGTAATGAATTTTAAAAAATATCCATTACCATAAAATGTATTGTTTTCAGAAGCTGTTTGCTTAATGCCATGTGGCAATTTAATACCAGCCAACATTTGTCTCCATGATTCAACTTGGTCTCCAAACCTTTCATTATCAATATTCGAGGTTCCTAGATTCCATGTAGGCACTTCCCTATCCCAACGTTTCCAGTTGTAGCTATGCATGTCGTAAACTATACATACGCCAAATTTAGATTCAATCTTGGAAATTAAAGCTTCTACCACCTTATAGAAATTGTTGTGTTTTTGAAGACTCTGAGCTTTTTCTTTATCCGATAATGGTTCTTTCCAAAGTTCTTTACCCCAAGCCGTTTCAAAAACTGCTTCCTCTGGTGGACGGTTTAGGTCGTATTCAAATCTAGAATCACAACCTGCTATTAATATAGGATGTGATATTACCATATTTTTAGTCTCTGGATCCTCCTCATACCATCTCTCATATTCAGTATGCAAACATTTGTCCCAAAGTGCTCTTCTAAATTGGTGTCCGTCATGAACAGCACCACAGACATATGGTACATAGTTATCAATCTTTAATGTGAAAGAATAATCATCAGAAACAGCATGGAATATTTCCTCTGCTTCTATTTTACTAATTATAGAATTTATGGAGAGTCGTTGCATTATAAAGTTTTAAAAAGGCGTTCTAGTGATTTTAATAGGTTGCGCTCATTAATATTAAATTCTCCGTCTGCGAAGAATAAAGTTCTAATATCTGCGAGAAGTACCTCAATATCTTCACTTTCATAATTGTGCTGACGCAAGCTTGTCATAATTTTTTGAATCCCTTGATAGTCATTGTCATTATTAAATTCGTCATGTATTTCCTGAAATGTGTACATGTCTACTTTGGAAATAATAATATTGCGTTCTTTATTATCTTCTTTAAAGTCTGAATTGGCCGCAAAAAGTAAAATGTAAGCAACAAGCTCATCACGTGTCCAGTCGAGTGTTTTCATTATTTAATTGTTAGAGTTCCATATTCTGTCCACGAACCATCATAGACAACAAGGTTATTATAATCACAAAGTTTTGCACCTAAAGCTAGTATACAAGCAGTAATACCAGAACCACAACTAAAAACTAACTTAGATTCTTTCTTTACTAATTTATTAAAGATTGTTGAAAGTTCTTCAATGGGCTTTAATTTATTCTTGTTCAATAATTCTGTGTAAGGAATATTGATTGAATTGGGTATGGTCCCTCGTCTTAAGCCCTTCCTGGGTTCATCAACTAAACAACTAAATCGGTCACTAGACCTAGCATCTATAATTACAGCGTAAGGATCATTGATATAAGACTGAAGCCCATTAAAGTCAGTCATGAGACTTGGTTGTAATTTAACTAAGAAATTACCTGTTTCAATATTAGATAGATTAAAATTACTAAGTCGATAATTGTTATACTTCCATTCAGGTAATCCACCATCTAAAACGGCGATATTGTTAAATCCAAAGGTTTTGAATAGCCACCAAGCTCTTGCAGAAGAATAAATACCTCTATCGTCATATACAACAATTACTGAATCATTATTAATCCCTAGGGCCTGAGCTTCACTTTCAAATTGACTTTCATTTGGTAACGTACTTGGAAATTGGGCATTGAGATCACTAAATTTTCCTTTTATATCAAAAAATCTTGCATTTCGTATACATAGTGAGTCGTCATCTATTTTTTTATTGATTGTAGCATCTAGAATAACCAGGTTTTCCAGTTGTAAATTAGAATGTAGCCAACCAACTGAGACTAAATCAGAAGCAAGTTTAAGAGACTTGTTCATCAATTTAAATATTATGCCTCATCAACTGCTTTACGCAATCTAGTTCGTCTATCAAAGGCTTGTAATTTATCAATCACCTTGCTTTCAAGAAAATCAATAACCTTCTCCTCTACTTTGCGCTTGTTTTTATAGACCTTGTTGATATAGGTAATTCCACCTGGTGACATTACATTCACTTCAACTAGTTTACCACCAATTACATCAATACCTACAAAATAAAGACCGTCCTTCACCAATTTTGGTCCTATTTGCTTACAGAGCGCTTTTTCAGCTTTTGTTAATGTGTGTTTTTGTACAGATCCACCTGCAGAGACATTAGAACGGTGATCATCCTTACCTGGAACGCGCTTCATTGCACCTACTGGTTCACCATTTAAAAGCAGAATTCTAACATCACCTTGATCTGCACCTTCTATATAATCTTGAAGAATTACGTAGTTAGACTCACCATCACCAGTTGTTATATAAAAATCCAATAACGAATTAATATTACTCATTGCAGATTTTTCTATCAGAATTACTCCAGAACCACCAAAACCATTTAATGGCTTAAGAATCATCTTATCTGCTTTGGAATCTTTTATTTGTTTGATTAAATAATTCTTATTCTTTGATACATGTGTATTAGGGATAATATTACTATGTGCATCACCAAAAGCAGCAGTATACAGTTTATTATTAGCTTCTCGCATGCCTTGAAGAGAATTTATAATAAACACATCATCTTTTACTGAATCTAGAAAATTCAACATTATTGGGTCCAAAGGAGGGTTGGCTCTAAAGAAAATAGCATCAAATCCTGCAAGTGGCAGCATCTCTTCTCGCAATTCAGCTTTTCTATAAAACGCTTTTAATGTTGAAGGTACCTTATCCATTCGACCAATAACATTACAAAATGCATTGGTAACACTATCTCTAATGGTTAAGTTGGCAGGCGTACACATTGCTACACCATGCTTACGCTTTACACATTCCCTAATAAGTGCTAAACTGGTATCGTTTTCAGCATCTATATTTTCCCAAGGGTACATTATAAAACAGATGTTCATATACTGTAATTTTTAGTTGGTTATGTAGATGTTTAAAGTTAGTGACTTTTAATGAGCCAATAAAATTATTTTACTTCGTCATAATGGTCATCCCACTCTTTTGGTTGCGGCTCACCTAATTTACCTACAGACTTAGCCACTAGCATTGATACTGTAGCATCACCTGTAACATTAATTACGGTTCTACACATATCTAATGGTCTGTCTACTGCAAAAATCAATGCTAAACCAATTGCGAGTTTATCCGCAGGGAATCCTACAGCTTCAAGAACAATAACAAGCATTACCATTCCCGCACCTGGCACAGCTGCACTTCCAATAGAAGCTAATAAAGCTGTGAGTACAATAGTTAATTGGTCTGCAAAGGTTAAATCAAAACCTAAGGCTTGTGCTATAAAAACAGCTGCAACTGCCTGATATAAACTAGTGCCATCCATATTAATAGTGGCTCCGACAGGAAGCACAAAACTTGATACTTCTTTATCAACTCCAATATGCTCTTCAACACGTTCCATTGTAACTGGTAATGTTGCCGCACTACTACTAGTAGAAAATGCTAGCAGCTGAGCAGGACTGATTTTTTGCAAAAACCAAAGTGGATTTTTCCGAGTAATTGTTGCTACTAAGATTAAATAGAATACGACCATTAAGAAAAGTCCAACAACTACAACCAATGAATAATACAACAAGGCATATAATAATTCAGGATCACCGGATGACACAACTACATTAGCCAATAATGCAAACACAGCTATAGGTGCAGTTAGCATTATTAAATCCACCATTTTAAGAACAACATCGTTTAGAGAATCAAATATGTCCTTCAATGGTTTGGCCTTTTCCTCACCGATTAAAAGCATAGAAATACCTAGAAATATGGCGAAAAATATAACTTGAAGCATTAATTTATTATTGCTTAACGCTGTAAAAACATTTTCAGGAACCATATCTACTAAGAACTGCATGGGTCCACTATCTTTTTGCCTTATAGCCTCTGTAATCTTACCTTGTACACTACTATCATTGGCATAAGTTTCAGTTAGTTTTGCAATAGTTTCATCCGAAACGCCATCACCAGGTTGTAAAACATTTACCAATAATAATCCTATTGTAATAGCCACAACTGTTGTACCAATATATATACCTATTGTTCTTAATCCTATATTGGCAAATTTTGAAATATCCTTAAGATCAGAAATACCCTTAATTAAAGATGCCAAGATTAATGGAATTGCGATAAGCTTTAACAGTTTAACAAAGATTGTACCTGCCCAGTTAATCCATTTATTCACAAATTCAGCTCCACCATCTACTTGAAGCATTATAAATCCAAATACTACACCAAGTAGCATTCCTATTAGTATTTTCCAATGTAGAGCAAGTTTTTTCATAAGCTATTTTGCCGCCTTTAATGCGTGTTTAATTGTATTAGTGTCGATTCTAATTATTTGTTTCTTGTCTACGTAATAGCATATAATCTGCAATAACCAATGCTGCCATTGCCTCTACTATAGGAACTGCTCTGGGTACAACGCAAGGATCATGTCTTCCTTTGCCTTGCATTTCTACGGTTTCACCAGAACTATTTATAGTTTCTTGCTTTTGCAGTGTTGTAGCAACAGGTTTAAAAGCTACATTAAAGAAAATATCCATACCATTACTAATACCACCTTGTACACCACCAGACAAGTTAGTCTGTGTACTTCCGTCTTCATTAAACTTATCGTTATGGACACTACCAAGCATTTTAGACCCTTCAAATCCACTACCATATTCAAATCCCTTAACAGCATTAATGGATAACATGGCTTTACCTAATTCAGCATGTAGCTTATCAAATACAGGTTCACCTAGCCCAGCTGGTACGTTTTGAATAACGCATGTTATTACACCACCTATAGTATCACCTTGTTTTTTAATTTCACTAATACGAGAAATCATTTTCTCTGCTATAGTTTCATCTGGGCATCTTATAACATTAGTTTCAATTTTATTAAAATCTAATTCTTGATAAGGTTTATCTAACTGAATATTACCAACTGCAGAAGTGAAAGCATTTATATTAATGGAATTTAAAAACTGCTTTGCAATTGCGCCTGCAACCACGCGACTTGCAGTTTCTCTAGCAGAACTTCTTCCGCCACCTCTATAGTCTCTTACACCATACTTTTTATCATAGGTATAATCTGCATGGCTTGGCCTGTAAACGTCTTTTATATGTGAATAATCCTTGGATTTTTGATTTGTATTTTTAATTACAAATCCAATTGGTGTACCTGTCGTAACACCTTCAAAAATTCCAGAATAGAACTCAACTGTATCAGGTTCTTTGCGTTGTGTCACAATTTTAGATTGACCTGGTCTTCGCCTATCTAATTCATTTTGAATAGCGTCTAAATCTAGTTGAATACCTGCGGGACAACCATCAATTACACCACCAATTGCTACTCCATGAGATTCACCAAACGTGGTGAGTTTAAATAATTTTCCGAAGGAATTTCCTGCCATTAAAAATATTTTTATGCTAAAGTAATTGTATTATGAGAGAAACAAAAATCAAATCAATGCTTCTTTTAGAATTGTAACAGGATGTTTTGCCACAACTCCTGTACCATCCTTAATTTGATGTCTACAACTTGTGCCATTGGCAACAATTATAGTATCTGCAGAAGCTTTTCTTACGGCAGGAAACAAGGTTTGTTCTCCAATTTGCATACTTACATTGAATTTGTCCTTTTCAAAGCCAAAACTCCCTGCCATCCCGCAACAACCACTTGGTATTATTGTAACTGAGTAATTTTCTGGAAGATTTAAAATATCAAAACTTGATTTTTGATTGGCCTGAGCTTTCTGATGGCAATGGCCGTGAAACTTCAAGTCCACTTTATTACTGGTAAATTGTTCTTTGGTTATATTACCCTGTTTAATTTCATTTTGGATAAATTCTTCAATCAAATACGTGTGATTAGCCAATTGCAGAGCATCTCGTTTATCATCTGCTAATCTTAAATATTCATCCTTAAATGTTAGTATAGCTGAAGGCTCTAAACCGATTAAAGGCGTATCTTCTGAAACTAAAGTTTTAAGATAGGAAATATTTTTATTTACTATTGATTTCGCTTCTTCTAAAAAACCTTTAGACACATAAGTTCTTCCACTTTCTATATTATTGATTATGTGTATTTTATAGTTTAATGATTCAAGTAAATATTTAGCATCAAAAGCAATCTCTGATTCTAGGTAATTTATAAACTCATCAACAAATAAATACAGAGTTTTTATGGGCCTAACATCTATTGATTTGGAGTTATTAAAATTGACCTTTATTGGTTTTGAAAAATGTGGAATTGAACGCTCTGGATGAATCCCCAAAGTCAATTTCATGATTTTAGAAACAAATTTGGTATTGATTAAAGCATTAAAAAACCAAGGTGCTTTTGCTCCTATTTTATTATATTTTGTTGCCTTAGCAAAAAATCGGTCTTTAAATTTAAAACCGTTTGCTTTTTGAAAATGGTATTGAAATTCCGCCTTTAAACTTGCTACATCAACACTACTAGGACATTCACTTGCACATGCCTTACAGCTTAAACAAAGACTAAAAACCTCTTTAAGCTCCTCGTGATTAAATCTATTGGGTTTTGTAGAATGTGTTAAGAATTCACGCAAGGCATTGGCTCTTGCTCGTGTTGTATCTTTTTCGTTACGTGTGGCTCTATAACTCGGACACATGGTACCACCAAATTCCGGAAGTTTACGGCAATCACCTGATCCATTGCATTTTTCAGCTTCACGCAATATACCCTGAGCACTTGAAAAATCTAAAACCGTATCAATTTCAGGTTCTGTTCTATCGGACTCATAGCGTAGGTTTTTATCCATAGGATAAGCATCGACTATCTTACCAGGATTAAATATATTATGAGGATCAAAGGCTGATTTAATGCTTTTCAGAATCTCATAGTTCTTTTTACCAATCATTAGCGGAATGAACTCTGCCCTAACAATCCCATCGCCATGTTCACCTGACATTGATCCGTTGTACTGCTTAACCAATTTTGCAACATCTTCAGTGATTTTTCTAAATAACACAACGTCTTCTGACTTCTTTAAATCTAAAATGGGCCTTAGATGAAGTTCACCAGCACCAGCATGGGCATAATACACAGCATTTTGATTGTATTTACTCATCAGTGCAGTAAATTCTGTGATGTAACTATCTAAATCAGGTAAAGCCACAGCAGTATCTTCTATACATGCCACAGCCTTTTTGTCTCCAATGATATTTCCCAATAGGCCTAAACCTGCTTTTCTTAACTCTAAGGCTTTATCAATTTCGTCTTCCGTCAATACAGGATTCGCATAACTAAGATTTAATTGATTTACCGTTTCCAGAAATTCGTTAACTATAGCATTTAATTCAATTTCAGAATTAGCTTTAAGTTCGCACATGAGTATGGCAACCGGATCACCTTCAATAAAACGTCTATGCTCCTGCTGGGTTTTATTGTGCTTGGTTAAATTTAGAATGGAATCGTCCATCATTTCGCAGGTATGCAAGTCGTGATGCATTAGTGACTCAACAGATTTGAGGCATTTTGCAATACTTTCAAAATGAAGTGCAACCATAGCGTTTTTAGATGGTGGTAAAACATCAAGCTGTAAGGTAATCTCAGTGGTAAATGCTAACGTGCCCTCACTACCAGCTAGAAGATGACACAAATTTAATGCTGTATCCTCAGTATTTGAGGACGCGAATACATTTGCCTTTATTAGTTCATCAATAGCATAACCCGTATTTCTTCTATGGATTTGAGGCTTTGGGAATTGTGCTTGTATTTCTTTTTGAACTTCATCTGGTTTCAGCGTATCAAAAATATTACGATAAATATCTCCTTCAAGAGTCGTTAATTCTAGCTTATTGTTGAATTCGTTCTTTGATAAGGCTTTAAATTCAACATCGCTATTATCACTTAAAATCGTTTTTAAGCTAATTACCTTATCTCTTGTAACACCATATTGTATTGAGGTTGTACCTGAGGAGTTATTACCTACCATACCTCCTATCATACATCGATTAGACGTAGACGTGTTAGGACCAAAAAAGAGTCCAAAAGGTTTTAAATAATTATTAAGCTCATCCCTAACCACTCCAGGCTGTACAGTTACTGTCTTGGCTTTTTCATTAATATCAATTATTCGGGTAAAATATTTAGACACATCTACCACAATACCATCGCCTACACATTGGCCAGCTAATGAAGTACCAGCGGTTCTCGGTATTAATGATGTATCGTTTTTTTGTGCAAAATCAATTAGAAGCTTTATATCATACTTGTCTTTTGGTAAGGCCACAGCTAGTGGTAACTTCCGGTAAACTGAAGCATCTGTTGCATAGAGTTTACGCATTAAATCATCAAAATACAATTCTCCCTTAAGGTTTGATTTTAATTGATTTAATACTGGTTTTAGCTTCATTTATATTGAATAAATATGTTTATAAATCTATAAAGAATTATAAATATAAATTTCGTTTTGGCGTTATTTTTGTAAAGATTAATGAAATCAATTAAAAACGAAATATTATGAGAAAATTATTTTTATCTACAGTTACCATCTTTACTGGTCTCTTATTTATGAATGCTCAGGACATATCAGAAAATGCAATAGGTCTAAGACTTGGTGATAGTGATGGATTTGGTGCAGAAATATCGTACCAAAGAGCTCTTGGAGAAGTCAATAGACTTGAGGTAGATTTAGGTTGGCGTAGTGCACGCGACTATGACGGTTTTAAACTTACAGGAATTTACCAATGGGTTTGGGAATTAGATGGTGATTTTAACTGGTATGCAGGTGCAGGTGGTGGACTTGGGTCATATGGATTTGACAACAGTGCTTTAGACGATGAAACCTTTGTGTTTGTTGCAGGCAATGTTGGTATTGAATATATTTTTGATATCCCTCTTTTATTATCCCTAGACTTTAGACCAGAATTGGGCTTTGGTGATTTCAATGACGACTTGGATTTTGACATCGCTCTTGGTATTCGTTATCGATTCTAACAGTGTCTATCATAAAAATATTAACCACCTTTCGAGGTGGTTTTTTTAGTCTAAATTCTAACATAATATTAAAACTTAACGCGTAAAATTGATTAATTTTGCGCATCATTTAAGATAACAACATTAAAGACTAAATAATGAAAAACACTGCATTAACAGATACTCACGTTGCACTAGGTGCTAAAATGGTTCCTTTTGCTGGTTATAATATGCCTGTACAATACGAAGGCGTCAATATTGAGCACGAAACCGTTAGAAATGCAGTGGGTGTTTTTGATGTCTCGCATATGGGAGAATTTTTAATTGAAGGCCCAAATGCGCTAGAATTAATCCAGAAAGTATCGAGTAACGATGCCTCTAAATTAGAAATAGGAAAAGCACAGTATAGCTGTTTACCAAATGACGATGGAGGTATTGTAGACGATTTAATTATCTATAAAATTAAAGACGAAACTTACTTGTTGGTAGTCAATGCCAGTAATATTGAAAAAGATTGGAATTGGATAGCATCTAAAAACGATGCTGGTGCCAATATGCGCGATTTAAGTGAAGACTATTCACTTCTAGCCATCCAAGGACCAAAAGCAGTTGAAGCTATGCAGTCCTTATCGAGTCATGATTTATCAGCTATAAAATTTTACAATTTTGTTGTTGGTGATTTTGCAGGCATTGAACATGTGATCATCTCTGCGACAGGTTATACTGGCAGTGGTGGTTTTGAAATTTATTGCAAGAATTCTGAAGTAAAACAAATTTGGGATAAAGTATTAGAAGCTGGAGAAGAATTCGGCATTAAACCAATAGGCTTAGCTGCAAGAGATACGTTACGATTAGAAATGGGCTACTGTTTATATGGTAATGATATAGATGACACTACTTCACCTATCGAGGCAGGTCTTAGTTGGATTTGCAAATTCAACAAACCATTTACCAATAGCGAAGCGCTTCAAGACGAAAAAGAACGAACTCCAGAACGTAAATTGGTAGCCTTTAAGTTAGATGACAGAGGGATTCCTCGACAGGGTTACGATATTGTAGATAGCAGTGGCAAAACCATTGGCAATGTAACCTCAGGTACTATGAGCCCGAGTTTAGGGGTTGGAATAGGCTTAGGTTATGTACCAACAGTTTTCTCTAAAGTAGATAGCAAAATTAACATTCAGGTGCGTAAAAAGGCCATACCTGCAACAGTTGTAAAACTTCCATTTTACAAAGGCTAATCAATTTTAATGTGTTGGTAGATTAATGAAGAAGGATTTAAACAAACATCGCATACTTATATTAGGTGGCAGTGGCTACATTGGCAATGCACTTTATAAAGAATTGGGTCCCTACTTTAGAACCTATGGCACATACAGAACACCTAAAAAGGAATTTGAAACCAACAAACAATTCTTTCAGTATAATGTAGAGGAAGACGATGTCTATGAAATCTTAGAAGCCTGTAGACCATCGATTATAATTTCTGCCATTCGTGGTGATTTTCATGCGCAGACTATCGCACATCAGCATGTCGCAGAGTATGCTTTAGAACATGGTAGTAAAATCATTTTCCTGTCTTCTGCCAACGCTTTTGATGCCTACAGTAAGTATCCAAGCTATGAGCTTGATAAAACACTGAGCCATAGCAAATACGGTCATTTTAAGATTAAGATTGAAAACATGCTATTACGCCTACCTAAAAAGCAAGTTGCGGTCTTGAGGTTACCAATGGTATTTGGGCCAAATTCACCAAGAATACAAGAGATAAAACAACTTGTTGGTGAAAAGGAACCTGTTGAGATTTTTCCAAATCTTATAATGAATGTTACGTTAGACAAAAAAGTAACACAACAAGTGCATTACATTATAAACCGAAACAAGTACGGTATTTTTCATTTGGGCAGTACGGACTTGGTACACCACGATGAGTTTATAAAAAACATTCTAAAGGCCATAGCTAACGGTAATGTAAAATTTAAGCATGTTTTTACAACCAATAAAGACCGTTACCTTGCTGTATTACCTAAGTTTAATAAGTTACCAAAACATCTACAGATAACAAGCGATGTTGTTTTAGAAGAACTACAGAAATAGGTTTGTTATAGAGCAAGTTATTTAGTAATTTTCAGATAAAGAAAAAGTATATGAAACTAGACGATTCTACCATAGAAAAAAAATTACTACGTTTCCCAGATTGGGAATTTCATAAAAATGCCATTCATGCCGAGTTTGAGTTCGATAATTTTAAGGATTGTTTCAGTGCCATGAGTAGAATAGCTTTTGAATGTGAGGCACAAAACCATCATCCGGATTGGAGCAATGTTTACAATGTTTTAAAAATCTCTCTTTCTACACATGATGCAGGAGGTGTTACCCAAAAAGATTTTAATCTCGCAGCTGCAATTGAAGCTATTGTTGAGGTTGAAGAATAATTCTATTTCATAGGTTTTCAGCGTTCAGAAAAAATAAGAAAACCACTATATTTGAGATTTTAAAATTCACAATTTAAATTAAACACTACCTATGGGAAGAGCTTTTGAGTTTAGAAAAGCAAGAAAAATGAAGCGTTGGGCTGCAATGAGTAAAGCCTTTACACGTATTGGCAAGGACATTGTAATGGCAGTAAAGGAAGGTGGTCCAGACCCAGATAGTAATTCGCGTCTAAGAGCTGTTATACAAAACGCCAAGTCGGTAAACATGCCAAAGGACAATATAGAACGTGCTATAAAACGTGCAAGCGATAAAAGCCAAGGTGATTATAAGGAAGTATTGTTTGAAGGCTACGCACAACACGGTATTGCTATTTTGGTAGAAACGGCAACAGATAACAATACACGTACAGTAGCCAACATTAGAAGTTATTTTAATAAGTATGATGGTAGTTTAGGTACCTCAGGTTCAGTGGTTTTTATGTTTGACCACACCTGTAATTTTAAAATAAAGAATGAAGAATTAGACCTTGAAGAATTAGAGTTAGAATTGATTGACTTTGGTGTAGAGGAAATTTTTGAAGATACTGATGAAGACGAAGACGGAAACGAAATAACAAGTGTTATGATTTATGCGCCGTTTGAAAGTTTTGGCAGTATACAGTCTTACTTAGAAGAACATAATATTGAGATTCTATCCTCTGGATTTGAGCGTATTCCTCATAATACCAAAAAGCTTACGGCAGGGCAAATGCAAGATGTTGAAAAGCTTTTAGACAAAATTGAAGAGGATGATGATGTACAAAATGTATATCATACCATGGAAGAAATTACGGAGTAAAAAATATTTATTTTTAGAATTTAAAGAGGGCTTTTGCCCTCTTTTTGTTTATCTTTTGATAATAATTGAAAATATATGTAACGTTTTACACAACGTTTCTTGCACAAACATCTTAGTGGTGAATAGTGTTTATTGCTGACTCGAATTCCCAGATTGGATAACAAGACCATAGATAAATATGAGTGAAACTCATAAATTAAGTACAATTCTTTTTGCCGACATCACTGGTTATACTTCCTTGATGCAATCCGATGAAAGAAAAGCCATGCAATTCCTTAACTCATTTAAAACGGAATTGGAGAAAACCGTGCCTGTTTTCTACGGCGAAATTGTTCAATACTTTGGCGATGCATGTTTGTTAACATTTGATAGTACAAGTAAGGGCGTTGCATGTGCTAAGACCTTGCAGGAAAATTTTCAAAAGTCTGGACTTCCTATTCGGATTGGGATGCATTTAGGAGAAGTGATATTCACTGAAGACAATGTCTTTGGTGATGGTGTAAACATTGCATCTCGGATTGAATCCATGGGTGTACCAGGTACAGTTTTGGTTTCAAGTACAGTACGAAATCAGATTAAGAACAAGTCAGAATTCCAGTTAAAGTCGTTAGGTCATTTTGAATATAAGAATCTCGAGGATCCAATTGAAGTATATGCATTGACAAATGAGGGATTAATAGTTCCTGACGTAAATGAACTGCATGGCAAATTCAAATACCCTCAAGACCTGGAAAAAATCACGTTTTTGCAAAAAATCTGGTCGAAAAAGGTACCTCAAATATTAGTAGCCTACCTTCTCCTCTCTTGGACTGGACTACAAATTCTAGATTGGGCATTAATCCGTTTTGGCATATCGCCACAATGGGCCAAGATATTTTTTATTATTGTTACAGGTATCATACCCTCTATCTTGGTATATCTAAATAATAAGAAACAAATTCTTCATTGGAATAATAAAATTCCTGAAAAGATTTTCTTCCCTCTTAATTTCGTATTAATTGGATTGGTATTAGTGCTAATGTTTAGAACTGAAGATTTAGGAGCTATCTCAAAAAATATTACCTATATCAATACTGATGGAGAAGTAAAAACACAAGGAATCATTAAATCGGAATTCAAAAAACAGTTTCCTGTTTTTGCTTTTGATCCCATTGACAAAACAGATAGCACTGATTACTGGATAGGATTACAGGCATCTATGAATATATCCTATTTATTGAACCAGGATAAGTATTTAACTGCAGCTGAATATGTGCCAGGTATTAAGAGAGCACAAGAAGGTACCTTCTTTACTACCGTTGAGAAAACAGAATTATCCAAGCCATTTAAAAGCGACTTCTACATTGATGGCCAATATCAATACAAGGATGGGCAATATATTATGATCCCTGCAGTGAAGAATAAGGTCAATGGCAATGTAATAAAAGAAAAAGAGTTTGCATCTGCTGATTTATTTACTGTGACCGATTCGATTGTTGCTTTCCTGCGAGGAGCTGTTGGTCTCACACCATCTCAAATGGACGAATCTTTAGTGCTTGATTTTGATGAGGTGGTGCAATCAAGAAATATTGATGCCATAAAGGAATTTACAATTGGTTATTACACTTATAATTTCGTCCAAATGGATAAGGCCATTCAAATGGATACCACTTGGGTTGCACCGGCTAAATTTCTTGTGGAGTTTATAAATTATTATTCATTAGGTGAAATAGAATCTAAAATTCTAATTAATCGCATTATGCGACATAGTAATAATCTTCCGTTTCAAGAACAAATTGGCATTCGAGTTCAGAAACATTTAATCTACAAAGAATGGAAGAAAGCGGAGCAATTGTTAAATCTTCAATTGGAGATAGAGCCCAATAATGAAGATTATAACTTTAGTTTGTCCAATTTATATTTAATAACTGGCCAAATAGATAAGTATATTGAACAAGCCCTAACTTACTATAATAACAATCCTGATCTAGCAACTTTAAGAAGTGCTGTAGATGCTTTTCTTTTAAAAGGGGAACCTGAATCCGTTATTACTATCGTTGAGCCATTCTTAAAAAAAGACCCAACAAATGTGGTTGCATTAGAACATTTAGCCGAGGCCTATCTTCATTTGAAAGAATATGATCTTGCAGAAGAAACCATAAATAAAATACTTATAATAAATCCTGAATTTGAACCCACCATGTCTCCATCCTTAGAAGCCATAAATTATATGAAATCTAATGGTAAACCAAAAAATGATTTGTCAAAGTTTACGGGACATTTTCGTCTTGATCATTCAGAATTGATTCTCGAGCTAAGTGTATTGGGTGATAATTTGCAAAGTAGAGGTAAATATCAGGAAGGATTATTTCTCTTTCCATCACGAACAAACACTTTTCAGAGGGGTAAGATAGGTAAAGGACATAGATTTCATTTTCTCGTAGATGAGCAAAACAATATTTATGCTCAAAAACGATCGGAATATTTTGTAAGAAATAATAATAGAAGCGGATATGATTGGAAGCAAGATTCTATTATCTGGAAAGCAGAATCACTTCTTAAAAAGGGGCAATACAACGGGGCCTATGAAGCATATAATACTGCAATAACAGCTCATCCAAAGCACTATTATTTAAAAAATCATTTGGAACATCTTCAATACTTAAAAAGGCATACTGAAGAAGCCGTGCAGAGTAAATTGCAACGCTTTGTAGGGAATTATAGAGAAGCTAGAATCTGGATAGAAGACGGGCTTTTGTATTACAAAGAAAATGGAAATGTTAGACAGATATTGAGGCCTATATCTAATAATAGATTTATAACCTTAAGTAGGTACAATTTTATATATGAATTTATTGAAGAAAACAATAAAATAGTAGCTGTGAGATCCTTACTTCATGACTTTGAAAAGGATGAGTGGCAATTAAATCGGGACTGGTATTACAAACGTACTGTGTTTAAGGATTAACACAGTAATTCTCAATTAAATATTAAAACAAAAGAGGGCTTCTGCCCTCTTTTTTGCTATTAACCCTTAACCAACTATGAAACTTTAATTGTTCTTGGAGGTCGTTGTTTAGCCTCTTCCTTCTTAGGAAGATGAATACTCAGAATCCCATCGTTGTATTTGGCTTCAATCTTATTTTCATTAATGGTCTCTGGCAAATTAAAGCTTCGCTTAAATGCAGAGTAACCAAACTCCTTCCTTGTAAAATTCTCATTTTCATGTGTATGCTCTTCACTAGACTCTGTTGAGATAGACAGCAATTGATTGTCTAAATTAATATTAAAGTCAGATTTTTTCATTCCAGGTACTGCCATATCAACAAAGTAAGCATCAGCTGTTTCTCTAATATTTACTTGAGGCATCGTCATACCTGTGCTAAAATTTGAAGTTAAAACAGAAGGAAGTTCTCTGTTAAAAATGTCGTCAATCCAACTGGACCAACTTGGAAAGTTTAAGTTTGAATTTGTGTTGCTTAAACTCCCGTTTTTAGGAACACTAACTAAATTGCTCATAATAACAAAATTTTAAATTAAACATTATTTCAAACCAGAGATCAGGCTATGATCTCTTTAGAAAATTCTTGGCAAAAAAAATGCCAAACTTAATTTCTGTCAGATTGACATTTCTAATAGCTAATAGTGGTTGTCTTTAAAACCAATTATTAATTTCTTTATATAAAGTCGTCAAGAAATTAAACTATAGTGTTGTTTAAAATGCCACAACTACAGGACATAATTGACCTCCTGTTTCAGTAGAACCTCCTATAATTTCGAGATCACCTAATAAATATCCAGGACCACCATACATTGTGTTTGGTGTACCAATATCAAAGTCGCCTCCTGTTGGGTTAGACGAATCAAAAACCATTGCGGCATTACTGTTTGGAAATGCCAATGTAATGCCTTCTAATAGGGCATTTTTAAAAGGTTCAGTAATTACTATCTCAGAAACCATGTCACCTGGATTGAATTCCTCAAAATCAATTAAAAACGACTCTGTAACCAAATAGTCTTGGTTAATATCGTAAATAAATGAAGGCTCAGCATTTAATTGTGTATTAAAATCGGGTTCGGTTTCACAGGCAAAAAGTAAACATAACATTGCCAATGCAAATTAGGGCAACTTTTTCATGATAGATTAAATTTTAAGATCTGGGCTATTAAAATTAAGAAAAAATAGCGCAACAGCTTGCATTTCATCGAATAGTGAAATGGCACAAGCCTACCTTAATATTATGATTATAAACTAATTAGATAAAAAATTAGTCACTATATTACAACGTGCTCACAATTTACTTAAGAAATTCTTCTGGCTTATTAATGTTTGCTAACTTAGTGCAAATACAACTACTCATAGTCGAGACTGTTGTGCTTTATTATGACCAACCAATAAAAAATGATAAAATTCTTCCGGAAAATACGCTATGACCTTATTGAAAAAAATAAAACTGGAAAGTATTTAAATTACGCCATTGGTGAAATCATACTTGTTGTTATTGGTATATTAATTGCCCTTCAGATCAATAATTGGAATGAAGAAAGAAAGTCTAATGAACAAATCCATGCTCTATTAGACAACTTGAAGACGTCTATTGAAGAAGATAAGGAATATCTCAATACAACTGCAGTCCTTCACGAATTTAGGTCTAATTCATTATCACGCTTATATCATTACGCACTCAATAAAAAAGAACCTAATTCACCCGTAAGACCAATTTCTAAACTCGAGAATAACACAATTTGGAAAGGGTCTTATCCAGATTCTGTGAACTTGGACTTTGCCAACCTAACCATAATATATTCAGGTATACATGATGATGTTGTTATCAATAAGAATGTTCTAGATGAGTTGAAGAATACCGGATTATTCTCAGAATTGAAAAATGACGCGCTTAAGGAATCTATTAATACCTACTACAGCTTTGTGAATAGTAATTTTTTGATAGATGATTGGAACAAAGATCTAAGCATTTCCTGGAGGCATTTTTTAAGAGATAAATATGACGTTTTGACTATGGAATTATATAACATTAATAGTCCTTACGACCTGGTTAGAAAGAATGAACCAATTCAAACTAGAATTCACGAAATGATTGGACCAGCAAGATTTCGTTCTAGTAATGCAACAAAGGCAATTAAACTTGCTGAATACTTACTAATTGAAATTGATAAATATCAAAATAAAAAATAACCAAAGCACGACCACGCACATAGTTCGTTGTACTCAATGAAAACAAATTCAATGAAAACAAAAATTATTCTAATTCTGGCTTTTCCCATTTTATTCTTTGCAGGATTAATTACAGGACAACATAACGGTTTTGAAAATAAAGAAGACGGTAAAATCATTGGTCTCAATCATGTAGGAATAAGAGTCTCCAACTTTGATAAAACCTCAAAATTTTATGAAGAAACAATGGGTTTTCCTATGATTTATAGATTTAACAATGATAAGGGTGAACTCATATTTGCATATTTTCAAATAAATAAATCAACATTTATAGAGCTAATGCCAGCAAATGAAGAGCATCCTGAAGGAATAGACCACTTTGGTTTAGAAACTCAAAATAATGAAGGAGTTGTTAGTGAATTTCACAACTTAGGAATTCAATGCACAAAATCAAGTGTAAGTCCCTTTACTCATGTTAATATTGCTCATGCCAAAGATGTAAACGGAGTTTATTTTGAAATTATTGAAGCAATAGAAGGATCTGATTTAAGACGTGTTATGGACAATTGGAAAGAATAAAATATAACAGGGTACAAGAATGTTTATACATCCTAATAACAAACTACTAAACAATGATAAAGTTCTTTCGTAAAATTCGATAAAACTTGCTTATGGAAAATAAAGATTTGGTAATGGAAGAAAAGGAATTAAGCAACAGGCAAGGATTACTTCAACGCGCTATGCATTTTGCCAAAATTCCCATATTAGTAAGTCTATTTATAACACCTGTTCGTTTTTTACTAGAATTAGCTGGTCTACCTGAATATGCAATTTTTATTATTGGACTGCTATGGCTGACCTTAGCCTTTTCTGTTTATTGGGGAATTAAACTATATAAAGAGAAGAAAGCTTACCTCCTACTGCTATTAAGTTTAATAATATTTGCACCTGTTTCGAGGCTCACTGTTGTAGTGGCTTGGTGGGTTGATATAAAATGGGAGCTCGGAACCCATTACGGTCTCTACTTTGATAGCTTCGGAGAAACGCTTTTAAACCAAGGCGTTTATGGAGCCCTGGTTCAAATTATTCCTGGGTTTTTACTTGGTGCCTTAACCATAGTTTTTATGCGATACAGAAAGTCTGTTGCAAAGCAAACTAATAATATTAATCAATGATAAAGTTCTTTCGCCGAATCCGGCAACATCTTCTTATGGAAAACAAAACTGGTAAGTATTTTAAATATGCCATTGGCGAAATCATCCTTGTCGTTATAGGGATTTTGATTGCCTTACAGATCAATAACTGGAATTCGAACAGAAAAGCGTACAACCAAGAACTTGAGCTTTATTCTAATCCTCTCTTGGACAGTAGGACTTAATTTCAAAATGAAAAGCAAAAACGCTAGGCTCAGTGAGATTAATTAATAGAGTTTTTAAGTGCCAATAGAAAATTCTTCTACAATTCACTATCTTTAGGTTACGATGAATTCAAAGCTAGGCCATTGTACTTCATTATAACCAACCAATAAGATTCCTGCTTTCTCGGGAAATAGTATATGATAAAATTCTTTCGGAAAATTAGACAAAATTTGCTTTCAGAAGGTAAAACAGGCAAGTATATAAAGTACGCAATTGGAGAAATACTTTTAGTAGTGATAGGGATTTTAATTGCACTGTCAATAAATAATTGGAATGAGGAAAGAAAAAACAGACTTAAAGAAGCTGTCTATTTAGAAGGTATAAAGACTGATCTTACCAATGATATAAGATATATAGATTTTCTCATCCCATTTAACAATAGAAGATTAAAGAAATATGCCAGGCTAGATTCTCTTGTTCTGTTAAAATCAGATAAAATATTTGAAATTGAGTTTTCTGAGATTTTTAAACTGTCTGAACAAACCGGTACGTTTTATCCGCGCAGCGGAGCCTATTCCTCTTTAATTAGTGAAAACTCAGCAGGATTGATTCAGAATAAAGAATTATTATCAAATATAAAGAATGTGTACGATATCCAATACGTTAGAGCAAGTCTTCTTGGCCAGGAACTCGATGATATTTCTACAAAAATTAAATGGGAAAGACGATTAGATTTTCGCCAAAAATTAGAAGGCTATAATCTTGAAGATTACGACGCTCTATTTGCAGATTTAGGTGAAATGGATCGTAATATTAATAAATTCACTAATCGGATGAATGGGCTTAAGAAACGTATTAATGAGTGCATTGAAAATATTGATATCGAATTAGATAAAAAATAAGGAAAATAAATGTTGTTTTAGCTAATTGTATCTCAATTCCATATCATACCTTAACATATACAAAATTAGAATTATTATCTATGGAATATTTTACCCTAGCAAGAGTAATTCATGTAATAGCAGTCATTCTATGGATTGGCGGTGTATCAATGGTAACAACCGTTTTAATTCCTGCAATTAAAAAAATGAAATCAAAGGAAGAGCAAATCAAAACCTTTGAGGCCATCGAAGGAAAATTTGCAATACAGGCAAAAGTTACTACGGTTCTAACAGGGCTTTCAGGGTTTTATATGCTATATGAGATGAATGCGTGGAATAGATATCTAGATTTTCGGTTTTGGTGGGTACACGCTATGACATTAGTATGGATTATTTTTACGCTGATACTTTTTGTACTTGAACCATTTATACTTCATAAAGTGTTTGAGAAATATGCTAATAAAAATCCTGAAAAAACCTTTAGTATAATGCATAGGCTTCATTGGGTGTTGTTAATATTAAGTTTAATAACTACAGCAGGAGCAGTTGCAGGAAGTCATGGTTGGTTTTGGACAAAATAAAATTATAACAGATGAAACAAAATATTAAATTCGCAGAAGTACACACTTTAAAAACCAGCATAGAATATGCACAAGGTGCAACTGTAAGTAAAATTGTAACTAAGAATAATTGTGGGTCTACAACATTGTTTTCTTTTGATAAAGGGCAAAATCTAAGCGAACATACCGCACCTTTTGATGCCATTGCTATTATTCTAGATGGAAAATGTAAAATCTCAATTGCAGGAAAAAGTAATACGCTAACAGAAGGGCAAATGATAGTTATGCCCGCAAATATACCTCATGCCTTAGAGGCTATAGAAGCCTTTAAAATGATGCTTGTTATGTTAAAAGCATAGTCAAGACCTCTGTATTATATTATAACTAACAATAACAAATGCTAACTCTATTTACAAAAGCTTCATTGATTATTTTAATTCTCGTAACGCTGTTATGGATTTGGAGTATTTTTATAAAAAATGTAAGCATTGTAGATATTTTTTGGGGCCTTGGATTTGTGGTGGTTAATGCGTTCTATGTGTTTATGTCTGGAGAACTCAACCCTAGAAAAATTTTGATTCTAACTTTAGTTAGTATTTGGGGACTTAGGCTTGCAGTCTATCTAGCATATAGAAATATTGGGAAGGGTGAAGATTTTAGATATCAGGAATTCCGAAAAAATTTTGGTCCTAAAAACTATTGGTGGATAAGTTTTTTCCAAACCTTTTTATTACAAGGCGTCTTGATTATGATTATTTCTCTACCCCTTTTGGGTATTAATTTAAGTACAAATCCTGGAACGCTCAATGTACTTGATTACTTAGGACTATTAACATGGCTTATTGGCTTTACCTTTGAAGCTGGTGGTGATTATCAGTTAGCACGTTTTAAGAGTAATCCTGATAATAAAGGAAAGGTCTTAAATACAGGGTTTTGGAAATATACGAGGCATCCAAATTATTTTGGTGACTCGGCCGTCTGGTGGTCATATGCTCTATTTAGCATTGCAGCTGGCAGTTATTGGCACATAATAGGTTCTATTGTAATGACCTTATTGATTATAAAAATATCAGGTGTGAGCTTACTTGAAAAAACTTTGAAAGAAACAAAACCGCAATACAGGGATTACATTCAAAAAACAAATTCCTTTTTTCCATGGTTTCCGAAAAAATAAATGACAATGGAATTTATCACTAAAAATATTTGGTTTTTGCTTTTTGTGGTTTGGGGATTGCCATTGGGTTATTACAGAAGTAAATTCCGAAAAATAGTATATCAAACCGATAGTTGGCTTATAAACATTAAGCCTCTTTTTTGGAAAGAAATCAAAGGTCTTTTTGGAAATATCTATCCCGAGAATCTCAAATACAAAAAGTTCAGAAACTTCTATCTATTTTATCTAACAATTTATTTCTTGCTGTTTATTGCTTATTTAATTTTTGATACGGAATAGTAAACAAAAACAGCACCTAATAGGTGCTGTTTTTTTAAATTAAACCTTTGTGTTATACTAATTCACCCATTTCTTTATTCATTCCTTTTTTAATCAAAAACTCCTCTATAACACCCTCAAAACTTGGTTCTCCAATGGATTGTAAGTCATAGAAAACTCTTGTGCTAGGCTTATTGATATTGATAACACGACTTAGATCTATAGGTGTGCCTATAACTACCGCTTCGCAGTCACATGCATTAATGGTTAATTCTAGATCCCTAAGTTGTTCATCTCCATATCCCATTGCTGGTAAAATGGTTCCGATTTCAGGATATATTTCAAAGGTTTCTTTTAATTTACCTACGAGATAAGGTCGAGGATCTACAATTTCTGAAACACCAAATTTTTGTGCTGCGACACTACCCGCTCCTATCTTCATTCCACCATGGGTTAATGTTGGACCATCTTCAACAACTAATACCTTTTTATTTTTAATCACTTCAGGATCTTCTACCCTTACAGGAGAAGCAGCATCTATTACAGTAGCATTAGGAACGACCTCAGTTAGGATTTTTCTAACCTTATTAATGTTTTTAGGTTTAGCGGTGTCTATTTTATTGATAATAACCGCATCCGACATTCTTAAATTCACTTCACCAGGATAATAAGTCATACCATGACCAGCACGATGTGGATCAGTTATAGTGATATGGAAATCTGATTGGTAAAATGGAAAATCATTGTTTCCACCATCCCAAACGATTACATCACAACCATTAGGATCATTTTCAGCGGCACGCAGTATTGCTTCATAATCAACACCTGCATATATAACATTACCTCTTACCACATGAGGTTCATATTCTTCCATTTCCTCAATTGTACAATCATGTCTTTCCAAGTCTTCTATCGTTGCAAAACGTTGTACTTTTTGTTTTTCAAGATCACCATAAGGCATCGGATGCCTTATAGCTACAACCTTAAGATCGTGTTCCATCAATATTTCTATTAATCGTCTAGAGGTTTGGCTTTTACCACATCCTGTTCTTGTTGCACAAACACTAATTAAAGGTTTGTAACTCTTAATAGACGTATCCTTTGGGCCTAATAACACAAAATTGGCACCAGCTGCGTTCACGATTGCGCTTTTATGCATAATGAACTCATAAGAAACGTCAGAGTATGAAAATGCAACATCATCAATATTTAATTTCTTAATTAATTTTACAAGATCTTTTTCCTCGTAAATAGGTATTCCATCCGGATATAATTTCCCGGCCAATGCAGCAGGATACTTTCTATCTGAAATATCAGGAATTTGAGCGGCAGTAAAAGCTAATACATTGTAGGCTTCATTATCGCGATAAAAGGTGTTGAAATTGTGAAAATCGCGACCCGCTGCTCCCATAATTATAACTCGTTTTTTCATAAGTCCTTAATTATTTAATTTATTATTAAAATCAGTGAAATAAAACAGTTAAAGGTAGATGATATTAGGTAGGATTACTATGATATTTATCACCTTATAAAATCAGGTGAATTTGTTTTGTTTGCATACAAAGGTTACATTTCGATTTACTATCTTTCGTACAAATGCTCCAAACCATACACAAATGAGCAAAAGACATTTAAAATGCATTGAGAATGAAAAAAGCCATAATTATTGGAGCTTCAACTGGAATAGGAAGAGCTTTAGCCAAAGTTTTGTTGGCAAATAATTATAAAGTAGGTATAACTGGTGTTGAAAAAGAAATATTAAAAGAATTAAGTCAATTTGATATTAATCATTTAAAAATAGAATATTTTGATTGTACAGCTAATCAAAGTTCAGCGGTCATTAATGGATTAATAAAGTGGTTAGGTGGTCTTGATTTAATCGTATTTTCTGCAGGAATAGGTCACTTAGACAAAAATCTAGGATTTACTATTGAAAATGAGGCTAATGAATTGAATGTTTTAGCTTTCACTAAAATAGCCGATAAAAGCTTTCGTTATTTTGAGAAAATGGGTCATGGACATTTTGTGGCAATAACTTCAATAGCTGGTTTAAAAGGAAATCGAATCGCTCCTGCGTATCATGCCGCAAAATCTTATCAAATTAACTATTTAGAGGGATTGAGGCATAAGGCAAAACATTCAAATCTACCAATTACTATTACAGATATAAGGCCTGGATTTGTGGATACAGGACTAGTAAATAAAAAGCACTTCTGGATGGCGACAAAAGAAAAGGCTGCAAATCAAATTTTTAGTATTATTAAAAAAAAGAAAGATATTGGTTATGTTACCAAACGATGGTATATAATCGCGTTGATTTTAAAAATAATACCTAACTGGCTCTACCATAAACTTTAAATTACGTTTAGATCAAAATAGTATGTAGATGAATAGGGAACAAGTATTAGAGGCCATAATAGAAGGCTATAGAAATTCAATTCATCAAAGATATCAATACCAAAATATCAAATCTAATTATGAGATTCCAGAATCAATTGATGAGGACACGGTTAATATACTTAGAGAATATTGGTTAAATTATATTTATCCAGATTATACAAAACGCAAAGAACTAAACGAAGCATTTGTCAGTCTAGATGATTATATTAAAAATCCGAAAAACCTCTTAAGACTCTTATTGAATGCCACAAGGCTAATCTTTAATTACGGAAGACATCTACCCACTATACTTTCTAGTGGTCTTAAAGCACTGAAAACATTTAGAGCTGCAGAGCGGTTTGAAAACAATCTTATAAATGAGGCCATAAAAAGCAAAATGAATGCTCCATTTAGCGAATCTAAAATTAATACACTCATTAAGCTTTTGCCACCTGAAGAGATTGAAAATTTTATAGATGTTTCCCAGTCCCTGTTTGAAATTTTGCACGATAGAATTCAAATTGAAAAAATCAAAGAGATTATTCAATATTTAATCCTTGCAATGAAAAAAAATCAGGAATCGTACACCATTAGCCAAATCAAAGGACTTGAAATTGGACTAGAAATGTTAACTGAAGGCGACAAACTTTTTACTCAATTAGCCAAAGAAGATCAGAAAAAATTAGTTTACCTTATTACAGATATAGAAAGGGACATGTTAGGACTTAATAATTAAAATTATTCAATCGACTCTGTTTTTATCCTGGCTCTTTTTCTGAACCGCTTTCAATTTTTAATAAGCCTCTAAAGGCATCATGTACTGAATTACCTTCGTAAAGTACTTTATAAACTTCGTGAGATATTGGCATATCAACATTATAATCATTGGCTAATTCCATTACAACTTTAGCGGTTTTTACACCTTCGGCAATCTCATTCATTTCTTCAATTATCTCCTCTAAACTCTTTCCTTTACCAAGCTGAAAACCTACATGGTGATTTCTACTTTTGGAACTAGAACATGTGGCTACCAAATCTCCCATACCTGCCAATCCAGAAAACGTTCTACTCTTTCCTCCCATTGCCGTACCTAAACGTGTCAACTCAGATAGACCTCTTGTGATTAATGCTGCTCTAGTATTATCTCCGGCATTCGCTCCATCTCCCATTCCAGTAGCTATTGCCATAATATTTTTTAGCGCTCCTCCAAGTTCGCAACCTATAACGTCATCATTGGTGTATACCCTGAACAAACCTGAACTGAATGAATGTTGTAATTGCTTGGCAATAGTATCGTCTACCATGGCAATTACAGCTGCCGCCGCTTGACCTGAATGTATCTCTTTTGCCAAATTTGGTCCTGTTAAAACACCCGCTGGATGACCAGGTAATTCTTCCTCTATAATTTCGGTCATTCTCATTTTGGTATCTAACTCCAAGCCCTTAGCCAGACTTACAATCGGCACCCATGGTCTTATATGTGGTTTTGCTATTTTTAATACCTCCCTAAAATGCTGAGAAGGGATACCTACAACAATTACATCAGCATTTTTAACCGTATCCTTAATTGAATTAGATGCTATTAAATTCTTGTTCAATTGGGCACCTGGTAAATATTTTGAATTAGTATGCTTATCGTTAATTTCGTTAACTGTATTTTTATTTCTAGCCCATAAAATGGTATTGTTTTTCTTCGCTGTTAGTGAGGCTACAGTCGTACCCCAAGAACCACCTCCTAATATCCCAAAATTTAGTTTCATGCATGTACTAGTTTTCTAATTCATTAAGATACAAATTTCGAACATCTTCAATATGCTTATTGAGATTTTTTCGTTTCCAAAGTGATGTATCTACAGGATCAAGAACAACAACTTCTATATGTGTAGGCCTAAACAAACTAGAGCCTTTTGGCATTGCCATGTAGGCATTTTTAATTACAATAGGAATTATTGGAACTCCAGCTTGCATTGCTAAATGAAAAGCACCTTTTTTAAATGGCCCTAAAGTTTTGCTTCCACTACGAGTACCCTCTGGAGCTATAGCTACCGAAATACCATTTTTTAATGCTTCTACAGCAGGTTTCATAGCTTCTATTGCCTTTTCTCTATTTGCCCTATCAACATAAATAGCGCCTAATGCTTTAAAAATTGGCCCTATTGGTGTGCGTTCTAATTCTTTTTTAGCAACTCCCGTGAAATCATGTCTAATTAATTTCATTACTATGAAGAAATCTGCTGCACTTTGATGATTAAAGCAAAAAACCGCAGGTCTTATCTCTTCTAAATTATGCTTGCCCTTAACAGCAATGTCCATTCCAGCCATTTTTGAACCTAAATCCCCAATACTGGCAAAGGTTGTGTTTGCTGCTTCTTGTCTAGACATGGTCATAACTCCTCTAACAATCCCTCTTACAGCAGAAGGATAAATTGTTGCGGCTGCCATTGCTGTTCTAAATCCATTTAGCATAGGCTTTTCAACTGGTTCTTCAAACCTTAAAATTGGCCAATTATTTTCAAACGCTAATTGAGATAATTTCTGATCTGGATTTGTAGCTACAGGATTACCTACTAATTTTAATAGTCTAAGATCGTCTATGCTATCTGTGTAAAAGTAACTCTTTGACAAGTCTGTTTTGTATTTCCTAGCAGATTTGCGTGCTGCTCTAGCTTTACCTTCTCCCCAACACATTTCTGCTACACGGCCTGTAAATCTTCCATTACGCAATTCCATTTCCGTAGCATATATATCTTTAATACCGAGTGCTTTTGCAATTGGATTAATTTGATATGTCGTTGCAGCTGAAATTATTACTACTCTATGCCCTTTTGCAATATGCTTTTCTATTAATTCTCTAGATTCTGGATAAATAGTTTCTTCTAAGTAGTCTTCAAAAACATGCTGTCCTAATTCTACAAAGGCAGATTCTGGTATGCCTTTGACACCTAGAGCCGCGATTTTTGTAAGAATTTCAAAATCTCTATTACCAGTAGCAAAGACTAAAGCTGTTGCAAATTGTGTTAAATATTCCTTGATAGTGGTTTCACCACTAAACAGTCTGGTTGTCATAAATTTCTTGGCAGAAAAATCATTGATCAGAGTTCTATCCATATCAAAAAAAGCTGTGATATGAGGACCTTCCTCCATCTCCTCTAAATGATGTGCATGATCATTAACAGGTTCTGTAACAATAGGTTTGGGAATAGATTTTTCATGCAGTCCTTCTTTATCCTGATGGATTTCAATTTGCTTTAAGAAAAATAAACGTTCTGATAAATCGTCTAAATACTTACTCCAAGTCTCTAAGCCTTTGTAATCTAATTGACGGTCTACAGGCACTAAATTGGCATTTTTAGCAAACCGTAGTGCGTTTAAGAGAAACGGTTTTGATACACTGTCCAATCTTGTAATTTTAGATTGCCAGTGCAGTTCTTTCCCTTTAAACATTGCTAATTCTAAAAATTCATTCTCTATAAAATCGTCGTCAGTATCCCAACTGTTTAAGGTGTGACAAACAACTTTATCAGCTTCTAAATAAGATAAAAGAATGGCTCTAGACACAAATAAATCTTGTCTTTTTAATAAGGCTGAAATATCTCCTTTTGGATCAGCAATAATTGCTCTCCAATTCTTATCGAATCGTAATAATTCTGCTTCTATTTCACTGCTAAACTTTGGTTTATTTGTATAGAAAAATTCAAACTTAAATAAGTTACGAAGCCTCATTATTTCTTCCCAGAAATGCTTTATTCTATATTTGGAATTGTCATCTTTGATTTTCACCAAGGCCATTTCGATAAATGCCTGATGATATAAATGGCCAGAAGCCATATTGGCATAGTAATTTGCCGGCAAATACTCAGTTGGTACCAAACTGTATTGCGCTCGTTGACCTGCTCTACTTTTTTGAATTATATGTGCACCTTGCAATAAGTTTAAGGCTTTTTGGATTATAACACCAATCTTATTACCACGATCTATTAGCACATCCTCTTTTTTCTGACCGATATAGGTCATTAATCGATTTACTTTAAATTCAATCTCTTTCTTAGTTAATGCAAAATCATTTAATAAAACATGGCAAACTAACGAAACAGTGGTCACTGGAGTTATAGCATTTGTTTTATGAATAAGCTCAAAAGCAAAACGAGGTAAGGTATTTTTGTCTGCATAACTATCTTCCTCCATATCTGGAATAATGGCTTGCTGATCTTCTTCAATCTCAACTGGATCACCAAAACGTATGGCTGCACGACCATAATCGTTTCCTAACTTTTTGATGTAGTTGAAAGCTTCCTTTACATTTTCAGACTTTTTTTCTTTCCCTTTCCCCTCTTCTGTCATTTCCTTAACATCAGGAATCAAATCATAGACAATTGAAACCGGTACATATTTTATAGGTCGAGTACTTTGTGCTTCGCCCTCCTTAATGTACTTTAAAATTCCCATTTTGGGGTATATAATCTTGCCTGTCCTAGAACGTGTACCTTCAATATTCCAAGTTAAATGATCACCTTCATCTATAATTGTAGAAATATAATGGCGTAGAGCTGCTTTATAAATTAAATCATCCTTAAAACTGCGGCGAATAAAAATGAGTCCTGCATTATTTCCTAATTGTTTTAAACCAGGAAATGCTAAATTACTACCACCAAAAGAATAAGGAATTGGCATACCGTAACGCGCCAATGTTGTTATTAAAACTAGAGTGTCTAGATAAGTTTTATGAGTCATGATAAAGGCTACAGAATTTCTCTGCATCAGTTTCATGAGCTTCTTTATGCCTTTTGAATCTACATCAATTTTATCATTATAAGCCCTTGAAAGAATATATTCAAAGCTTTTTACAGATACCAATTTAGCAATAGGATGTTGCTCTGCATAAAGTTCTTTTATACATTTCGCACCTTGCTTTTTTACATCTTCAACATCAAGCTTTTGCTCAATAGCAATTTGCTTTAATGTTTCCTGAAATTTATGATGCTCAATAATATGGTCCATAACTTAGTGCTTTGTCACTTGTGCTAATGCTCTCCTTGCATTAAAAACTCTACGTGCCTTTTTCCAAAAATTTGGATATAAATAACGTTCTATATTTGAGCCAACATCTCTTATTTTTTTCCCTTGAATATTGGCCATCAACATATTTGCAGTTACCAATAGTACGCTTACATTGGCACCCATACCTGAGTGGCTACCAAACACTTCGATATTTTTAATATCTTTTCTCAGTGTGGCTGCTTCCATACAATGTTTCCAAGGTATTAATCCATCTGTTTTAGTATAAATACATGTTACAGGTATTTGAGGTATAGGTTCTAACTCCGCTAAAAACCGCTCATTACGCTCTTTTAATGATTTCCCTCTAAAAAATTCTAACACACCATAAACCGGTGTCTTCATATCCATAACTCCCCAAACTGGAGATCCAATGGTTATAATTTGTTCTATTTGATCAGGATGTCTATTTGCCATGATTTTGGCAAATATTCCTCCGCCACTCCAACCTACGATACTCACCTTTTCTTGATGTTGCTCATAAATATCGGCCAATTTCTCCTCTAAGCGTGGGATATAATGAGATTTAACCATATTAAATCCTAATTGCCACTTATATGTAGTAAATCCTAGAGATTTAAGATACTTTCTAACAAAGGAGGTTGAGAAATCATCTCCTAAATATGGAGGTACCAATAATACTGGTCTTCCATTGCCTTTAATTCGTTTTGGAATGAAGGGATACAGTGCATAAATAGACGACCATTCAATTAAAGATCTACTTTCCATCACCATATTGAATAGTGGTGGTAATGGGATCTTCTTATTTATTATATGGATATCCTTTTTAAATCTATCAACTAAAGCATTTGTGTATTTATACTCCTCTGGATCGTGACCTTCAGAAATGGCGCTAGATACATTTTCTATTACTTTCACAAGCGCAACATAATCTCTACTTGCACCTAATTCATCACAGATTAAAATGGTCTCATCAAATAATTCCTCAATATCTTCGTGCTCATCTATATCAATATTATCTATTATAACTCTAATATCATCTTCATAAAGATGACCTTTGAATTGCTTGGCAGCTAAATCTTTTGCTTTTTTCAATGACAAACCATTTAAAACACCTAACGCTGTTACCAATCGTGTGAAAATTCTGTATAAAACTTGGGTATTCTCCATTACTGTTAATAATCTTAAATGCGCTGATTTAACCAACCTATTACTTCTTTCCTTACAGCTTCTGCATTAATTTCGTTGAGCATTTCATGCCTTCCTCCTTGATATAAATTAAAGGTAAAATCTTTAATTCCGAATTTTTCATATTGTTTGGCCACACGTTTAACACCTTTACCCATTTCCCCAACTGGATCTTTATCTCCAGAAAACATTAAAATTGGTAAATCTTTTGGAGTTGCCTTAAAAGCTTCAGGTGAATTAACCATTTTTGAATTTTTGATTATATCCAAAAATACACCAAGTGAGAAATCTTCTGTACGGTATGGATCAGCATCAAATATATCCACTTGCCTTTCATCAGTACTTATCCAATCTAATTTCGTTCTGTTTGGTTTAAACTTTTTATTGAACTCTCCAAAGAAGAAATCTTTTAAAAAGGCGTTACCACGCTCTCTCCCTTTAAATGCTTTTACAGTTGATGCAGTAATTAAACCAATGGTACCTAAAACCTTAATAAAGCTTGCAGTACCAGATAATATCAATGCATCCAATTCTTCCCCATACTTAGTAACATATTTTCTACTAAATAATGAGCCCATACTATGTCCAAATAATATAAACTTTGAATTGGGATTCTCAGATCGCATGAGATTTGATAAAGCATGCATATCGGCAATACAATCGTCAAAATATTCCTTGCCATTGTAATATCCAAAGAGACGGTTCATCTCGGCCGTTTTACCATGTGCACGATGATCATTTGCATAAACGGAATATCCTTCCTCCTGTAACAGATGCGCCATTTCGTTATACCTTCCTGCGTGTTCGCCAAGGCCATGAACAATTTGAACTACACCCTTAAATGGTACGTTAGGATTTGCTTTCCATCGGTAAAAACAAATAGATTCACCATCTGCTGATTTTAATATATCTGTATTATAATACATTAACTATCGTTCTAAAAATGCAGTTATGAAATTTAAAAATTTAGTCTTATTTGTTTCAGATCCTGTTAATTTAATACGGCCTTGTATTTTTAATTCGTCTAAAAGTAATTTGCCTTTGTATAGTGCATAAAGACTTTCATCTTCTATTTCTACCAACAATTTAGGCTTTAAATTTTTCTTTTTCTTGATTACTGCCGTCGCTTTACTTAAATCAATTTCCCATCCTTCAGTTTTATCACCTAAACCAACTTCGATATAATATACGCCTTTATGTGCCTTTACCTGTTTTGGATTTGCCTTTAGATATTTCCTTAATGTTGTAAACATCAAAGTACTTCTGCTCTTGTCCTGCTTTTTAGATGATTTTGTTGAAGAACTTTCTTTCTTTAATTTTTGAACTAATTCTTCTAATTCATTTGCCGATTCTCTAATATATCTAGAAAATAAATCAGCATCAGGCATAGTCCTGGAGTCAGAGGTGGTTGTGATACTCAACTGACCATTGTAACTAAATG
Source organism: Winogradskyella vincentii (assembly GCF_020166345.1). Taxonomy (GTDB): domain Bacteria; phylum Bacteroidota; class Bacteroidia; order Flavobacteriales; family Flavobacteriaceae; genus Winogradskyella; species Winogradskyella vincentii. The sequence goes on from NZ_JAIUJS010000003.1 coordinate 453,185, forward strand.
CCGCAATAATTAACCCAAAACCATCTACAACAGGCGTTAACCCAAAAATAGATACAACTTTATGGCCATTTAAATATAATACATTACTAGGGCCAGGTACATTAGTTATCGTAACGTTAAATGGTGGCCTATGCAAATCTTTAATGTTGTATTTACTATATAAACCAGCAATTAAATTTGCTACACCAAATGGTACAGCATCTGCCATTTTAGAAAGTGTTTTAGCACCTAAAGTATTATGCCTGGATTTTCCTAACATGGTTTGCTCTTGTATATATTCCAAACGCTCCAATGGATCCTCAATATGCGTCGCAATCTGAATCATCATATTTGCAATCTGATTATTCATTTCCGTACTATTACCTTCTGATCTAATTGAAATTGGAACATTAGCAACTACTGGGTGTACTGGTAACTTTTCCCTCTCTAATAAGTAACGTCGAATTGCACCTGAACATATGGCAAGTACAATATCATTAAAACTTCCTCCTACTGTCTTTCTAAGCGCATTAACCCTATCAAAAGATAAAAGAGCCGTTCCCCACGTTCTTTTAGCCGAAATGTTACCATTAAAAATGGTTATAGGAACAGGGAACTTTGTTGAGCTAAATTCTTTTTGTATGCTCAGTTTTCTTGTGGCTTGACTCTTGATAAAACTGTAAGCTGTTTCTGCAACAGTTTTAGGAATCTTAAAAGGGTTCTTCAAAAAGCCATAACCACTTTTTAATAACAAGCTAAGCTCATCTGGTAATGGCTCTGGATTAAATGGCTTTGGTTTTTTACGCTTTTTCTCTTTACCATCCTTGTCTTTATCATACAAGACACTCATTATACCCACTCCAGAACTGCCATCAATCATCACGTGATGGACTTTTGTAAAAATAGCCACTGATCCTTTTGGAACTTGTGCTATTTCGTCTAAACCTTCAATAAAATGCACTGACCACAAAGGACGTCTTAAATCTAATGGTGCACTAAATAATTTGGAGGTAAGATATCTTAAGGTTCTCCAATTTGCAGGATCTGGAAGCTTCATTCGGTTTAAATGCAAGTCTATATCAAAATTTGGATCGTCTACCCAGTACGGATAATCCAAATTCATAGGCACACTTAAGAGGCGTTGCCTAAACTTAGGTATTAAATGAAGCTTTGAGGCTATAATTTCTTTAAAGTCTTGATATTTTAAAGAGCCTTCTACAATATTCAGGGTTGCAACGTGCATAGGGCTAGTTGCAGATTCTGCATATAAAAATGCTGCATCATATCCTGAAACTTGCTGTATTGAAGCTCCAAATGCATCCTGAACAATTTCCTTTAAATCAATTTTTTTCGCCATTAATTATAGTTGTATTTATACTATGAAAAGAACGATTTTTCAATCTAATAAATTAGTTCTTAAATAGCACTATTTTATTTATTGCAAGTTACGAAATTTTATAAAATTACTATGCATGCATAATATATTATTTCAATAGTTTTTATCCAAATTTTCAAATAATTATAAACTCTTGAAATTATTTATTTTAATGTTTTTAGCTTTTAAATCGAACATAAGATTAAATAAACCAAAAAATGTTCTATTCATATAAATAAAATGTCTAGAACCTCTATTAGCATTCATTTTATTGCTTCGAGTATCTTTAAAGTAACGCTCTCCTATCGCCACAATTTTATCAAAGAAATCCGGGTCTGAAAAATTGAAAGTTTCTTCTCTAAATGGTTGAGTAAAAAAACTTAAAACATCGTGAAACATATTTGTAAAAAACACTATTTCTTCTTCCCTATCGTCCTCTCGTAAGATTTCCAATTCCAACAACTTATTATGGAATAATTCGGAATTCTCTAAAACTTCAATATTAAATAACTCGAAATAGGGTGTGTAGAAATCATCTGGGATAATTTTCATGCAACCAAAATCCAATGCAATAAGTTGTCCATCTTTTGACACCAAGAAGTTTCCAGGATGTGGATCTGCATGTACCTTTTTAAGTTTATGTATCTGAAACAAATAAAAATCCCATAAAGCTTGGCCTAACGTATTTGCTATTTCCTGGTTGCTATTAATTTTAGTAAATTCTGAAAGATGAATACCTTCCATCCAATCCATGGTAATAATTTGTCGTGATGACCAATCTGCATAATATTTAGGAAACTGAATATTTGGTATATGCTCGCATGCTTTTACGACTTCTTGGCTCTGCTCAATTTCAAGTAAATAATTCGTTTCTTCCAAAAGTTTGCCCTCAACCTCTTTAAAATAAACATCAGAATGTTCTCCTTTAATGTTAAACATTTTCATGGCAATAGGTTTAACCATTGCTAGATCTGACAAGATGCTATCCGCTACACCTGGATATTGAATTTTTACCGCGAGCTGTTTTCCATCCTTGGATGCCTTATGAACTTGGCCAATACTTGCCGCATTTATAGCTTCAGAATTAAAGGCATCAAATATCTCATTAGGAAACTTACCAAAGGATTTCTTAAAGGTATTCATTACCAAAGGTGCTGATAATGGTGGTACAGAAAATTGAGACAAAGAGAATTTTTCAACATAAGCTTGTGGTAGTATATTCTTCTCCATACTGAGCATTTGCGCCAATTTTAGTGCGCTCCCTTTTAAATCCTTTAGGCTATCATAAATATCAGTTGCATTAGATTCATCGAGGCGTTCTTTAGCCTCAACTTCTGAGTTTACAATCTTATCTCCATAGTATTTTAGATAATTAACCCCAACTTTTGCTCCGGTTTGCACCAATTTTGATGCGCGCTGAATTTTAGAAACTGGAATTTTTTTTATCGTTTTCATACTACTGTTATTGTATCTTTTCTTTATATAAAAACTTTACTAAATCAATGATATTATAAAGCGACTTAGTATCAAGCAACTCAACACCTGTATTAATTGATTTTTCTATAAGAATATCTGTTTTTTCAAAAGCATCTGATGTATCATCTAACCAAAACTTCATAATAAACAAGAATTGGACCCAAGCTGACTCCTTTATGGCTTTTTGTTGAATAGTTTCAATGCTATCTACATTCAAACTAATTGTTTCTAAATTAAGATCGTCAATAAATGCCGTAAAACTCTTCTTAAGCCTTGAAAATGTCGAAAGCGCTTTGAGCTGGTTCTCTAAACCTTTTAAATTTTGCTTTACAAATTCCTGATTTAATGCTAAGTTTTCAAAAAACGTATAATACAAACTCAACAATTTATCCTTTTTACTAAAATTGTGGTAGTCTGGACTTTGCTTTAATATGGCCAAAGAATTTTCAAAAAGAATATTATAAATAGTCTTTTCTAAATCTTTAAATGAAGTAAAATGTTCATAAAAAATGGCGTCGTCAAACTGATGCGATTCTGCGAAATCCTCTACTGTTTCTGGCTTATGGTGGTGCTTTGCCACATAATCCATATAAAAAGTAATTATTTCTGAAGCTGTGATTTTAGTCTTCTTAGCCATTAGTGCTATTTTCAGTTAAAAATACAAAATGAATTGAGTTAAACTAGGAAGAATAATGTAAAAAAGCCGAGCTACAATTTACTAGTAACTCGGCTTTATTTAATTAGTTAATTTGAATAAACGTTTTTAGCCTATGCCATTAGCTTATCAAATCTTTTCTTACTTAAGATCATATGCTTTTTAACACCTGTAAGGGAATCAAAAAATATGTCTTGGTTCTTCGCTGCTAAAGACAATCCGCCTTTTATTGCTTTATTAGCAACCTTTTGCCACTGCTCTGCCACGAGTATTCCTTCAGACACAACCTCTTCAGTTGTATTAAGTGCATAACCGTTCGCAGATTTTAAAGTGCTCTTTGTTCTGTCTAGTGCTTTAACGACCATTTTCTTTGGTGCATCAAGCATGGTTTTTTTCTTGCTCATTTTAAAATATTTTAATGTAATGGCCTTCTTAAACAATTAAGAGGTTTTATAATTCTCTATCCATTTTGATAAGCCTTCAACACCCTCCTTTACAACAACTTCGGCTTGCTTTTGCCAAAGTTCAACTTGTATAGTAGTAAATCTCACACCTTCTTTCTCAAGAATCTCTACTATTGCAGGTGTATCAAGTTTTGCTAATCCAGCAAAGGTTTTAACTCCGTTTTTATTAAAAACAGTTTCTGTTTTAGGACCAATACCGTTGATCATTTTTAAATCATCAACTTTTACAGTTTTAGTAACCTTTTTTGTTGCTACTTTACCTTTTGTTTTAGTTGCAACCTTAGCTACTTTTTTAGTGGCTTTGGTTTTTCTAGCCTTTGTTTTCTTAGTTGTCTTTTTTCCTTCTTTTCTCAATTCTTCAATAGCGTCCTCAATTTTATCTTCTGCTATATCAACAATTTTTGAAGCCTGTTCTAAAACATCCTCTTTTATTTCTTTGTACTTGGCTATTCCCATATTTTTTAAATCCTCAGTCGCCTTTTCAGCTTTCTGAACCATTGGATTTTCAGATACAGTTTCTGTAATATCTTCTACGATATTAACTACTTTTTTGCTTACAGGATTCTTCATTACTACATCCTTAGCTTTTTCAACTAATTCTGGGTCATAACCTACTAATTCTTTCACTCTTTCAGTACCAGTAATAAACTGACCTTTTACAGCTTCTGCAGTATCAAAAATCATATTGATTTGTTGCTCTCTAATTTTTTCTGATTTCTTAATTAATTTAGAAGCTAGTTTTTGCCATTTCTCACCATTATCAATGGTAGTATTAATAGCTGCCAATGATGCACTGATTAAACTTTCATTTACTTTCTTAGCAACGTTTGGTTTATTAACCTTTTTAGTTGCTTTCTTAGCTGTTTTTCTTGTTTTCGTTGCCATGATTTATTTTTTTAATGTCTTATAAATTCTAATTCTGGTACAAACATAATATCAGTGAGTTACAAATGAGTTGCACTGATGTAATTGCATTTTTAATTATTTAAACTTTGGTAAATATTTTGACGCCTTACCTTTAAAGGTCTCTAAAGTATCAAATACAATATCTTGGTTTTTAGCTGACACCTTCAACCCTTTTTTTACAATTTTTGAAGAAAGTCCAATACCTTTTTCAGTGAGGTCAAATGACTTTTCAAAAACCTTTTCAGTTGCACTTAAAGCCAAATCATTAGCCGTAGTTGCAATTCCTAATACTTTTCTTGCGGTATTATCAATAATTGTCGTTTGCTTTTTAGTTGCCATAATAGTATATGTTTAATGCGTTATTTCAATTTTATGGTACAAACGTACAATGAGGTAGTTACAAATGAGTTGCAAAAAATCGTTCAAACTATATTTCTTGCCAAAAAAAATAAGACTTTATAGACCTGAATTATTCAAGAATGCCATTATCTATGGGTACTTAAAAGGATTTATTAGTGACGAATAAAAAGAGTGGAATTAAATACTTTCTATTTCTTGAAGTACTTTTTTCGTGGCTGGAAGTGGGTCTATTCCATATTCTTCATCTAATACATCCGCACATTTCTGATATGCTTTTATGGCTTGTGGTCTATTTCCTTTAATAAGATATGCTTGCATTTGTAGACGATAGGCATCTTCCCAGGTTTTATCGATTGCAATGGCACATTGAGCTAATCGAATACTTTCTAATGGATTTTCATTAAGCAATATTTCTGCCAAAATAACATAGGCTCCTAATATTAAGATTTGGATTTTCTCACGTTCTTCAGAGGACCAATCTTCGAAAATACGGTTTGGTAAATAAACACCTTGATATAAGGCTATTGCAGATTTATATGCTTCTTTGGAGGTCGATAAATCCTCAGCATAGGCCTCGTTCCCAATAATAATGTATTGTTCTAAAGCTTCAACATCGATCCATATTTTGTCTAAATCTAATTGATAGCTTACACCTTGCCTAATGACAAAACTAGGCTCAGTACGAGATGGCCTATTTGGTTCTAAAACTTTATTGACACCATGTAAGGCAACTTTAAAATCGCGGTCGTCTCCCTCCTCCCAAAGGTGCTCCATAATACTTTCTTTATGAAGTGCATGACGATGTCGGTTTGAAATTAAATATTGTAATAATTGAACGGTTTTATCTCTTCCCCATTGTTTAGAATCAACCTTTTCATTATCGCGCCACAGGTTAAACTGTCCCAAGGTTTGAATACGAATTTTCGCATTCTCCCGAAACTCTTTAAGCTCAAGTAATTTGTTTTGGAGATGGCTCATTTAGGGCTATTTCTTTTTGGCTGTGGTCGTCTTTTTTGTTTTTGACGTACTTCTTGTTTTTGTAGGCTTATTTATTGCATCTACTTTTGTATTTAACTTTTTCACCTCATTTACCAATTCTGAGATAGACTCTTTAATTGTATTAAAATCAGACCTTGAGGCATTTCTCCAATCATCAATAGGTACTTTTTCCATTAAATCCTCTCCTAACTCACTAATCTGATCCTGTAGATTAGCAACTTGCTTTCTCGGATCTTTAATCGTTTCCATGATTACTTTTGGACCTTCTTTTGTAACAGTTTTCCAAAGAGATAGGCTCTTTGTCAATAAGGACTCTTGTTCCTCCTGAGACTCGTGCTTAGTGGCTTCAATCGTTAAATCTGCCAGACGCTCTTGTATAAATTTAACAGCATCGTTGAAGTCTGAAAAACTTTGATCCTTACCGCCTTGAACATGAGACACCTTTCCGCGCCATTGCACTTTAGATTCACCTTCTTCCTCGAATATTATCTGATTAAACCTAATCATAAATGAAGCTGTTTGACCTGCTCTTTTTTCCATGGTAAAATTTTTATATCGCATACAAATTACGATTCTTTTTTTATAAACTAATTAAAAATATAGGCAATGAAAACTTTACATAAAGAACCATATAACAATTATGGTAATGCTTACTTACACCAGTTCACTAAGTTCATACATAAATGAGAATTCCAAACTTTTATAATAGATTTATGATTTTATGCCGACAGGCCATAATGGCATATGAGTTTGGAGAATTTTAAAATTCACCTAGTAATGTGAATTATTTATTACAACTGAATTCCTAATTGGAAATCAATTTGCTATATTTAGTTCATTTATTGAAAAATCTTAGTAGATTTTAATACTACGAGTCCTCCACAAATATGTTGGTGGTAAACACATTAAATTAGGTTTGAATCACAACAGAAAAATGCTACAAGAATTAATTGAAAATTGTCCAAAAAAAGTTGATTTAACGAATAAAAGGCATCTTGGAATAATTACAGAAACAGTAGAAATAATCTTAGAAGACCTTGATATCCAAGAAATCGAAAAAATAGAACAGCAATTAATTAGTAAAAATGATGACTCACTCATTTTCATTTTACTGTCCTTTAAAATTGCCAAGTCTAAGCTACTTACATCAAAAATAACAGAACCCTTAAAGATTTCTGTGGTCTTCGCTGTTTATAAAGAACACAATAGAATTCTGAAAAAAAGTGAACATCCACATGGAGAAGATTTTCTTCTAAGAAAAGTTAATCAGCTCCAATGGTTGTTTAATGACCAGCCTTTAATCACGTGGGAGTTGATAATTGTAGATGATGGTTGTCCTGAAGGAAGTGGAAAAATAGCACAAGATATTATTGACAAGAACAACTTAAATGACCAGGTACGTGTTCTTTTTTTAGCTGACGCCATAGAACAAGGACAAGCAGTGGTAAAATCCTTAACTTCGACAAGAGACAGTCAAAAAGGAGGTTCCATAGTCTATGGGATGTGGAATGCCATTCAACAAAAAACTACAGATAACTCAATTGTAATTTATACAGATGCAGACCTATCTACACATTTAGGTCAACTTATGCTGTTGGTTGATCCATTATTGCATCAAAATAAATTAGTTGCTCTTGGTTCACGTAGAGAATCAAATTCAGTTGTTATAAAAAAAGGTGTAAGGAATAATCGAGGTAAACTCTTTATTTATTTATGGAAAAGACTGATACCTAATTTAGGTGATATTGTAGATACTCAGTGCGGATTTAAAGCATTTAAAGCCGAAATTATTCCTCATATAATTAATGACTTAATAGAATCTAAGTTTGCCTTCGATATAGAATTACTCCTCAAAACAGAACTCTTCAAAAAGGGGTCAATAATTAAAATTCCTATTGCTTGGATAGATAGTGAGGAGGCATCAACAACTACAGATTTACAACCTTATTTATCAATGCTAAAATCTATAGCCATGATGAACAAACGGTACTTCCACAAACAGAAAAAAGATAACGAATTTGTATCTTTCATAGAATCACTTAACGAGGAAAGGTTTAATATACTGTTGGACAATATACCACGAAATATCACAATTAGAAATCCTGATGAATTCACGGATTATGATGAGGTAAGAGTTGCTGATTTATTAATAGACTGAATGCTAACTCTAGTAACTGAGGCGTTATTCCCATCCTGAACATTATAAGTGCTTAAAAAATCAACTTCTGTGGATTCAAGAACTTTTTTCTTGTAAACTTTTGTAGAGTCTTGGTGGGCTAAAATTAAACCACCGTAAAAGAATATTATATATACAATGAATTCTTTCACTTATAAAAAAGTTTAATTATATCCACAGCCACCACCAAAATTTCCACCATTTGCACCTGACGCACCTTCTCTATACAGCTTATAACTAGTAGAAAAAATTTTAATTTTTTCTAAGATAATGCCATGTCTGGATCATTTAAATTTACTTTTTCATATTCTTTCAAAGCGAAATACTCAGGTTTTTTTGAAGTACTAAAAATGACTAAAAACTGACCATCATCATTACTAGAGGGAAGTTAAACTTGTACCTTTAAAATCTATTTAATCGATTAGTTATCAATTATTTAAAACATTATTTAGTCATGAAATATAATACTATAATTATAGGTGGTGGATTGGCAGGATTAACCGCTGGAGCGACACTCTCAAAGTTTGGAAAAAAAGTTCTTTTATTAGAGCAACATCACAAGCCTGGTGGCTGTGCAACCACATTTAAACGAGGCGATTTTATTGTAGAAGTTGGCCTTCATGAAATGAGTGGATTGACCGAAAATGGTTCAATAACACAAATTTTTAAAATGTTAAACGTGGATAAACACGTACAATTTGAAAAAGTTCCTGAGTTTTACGGAGTGGTTTCTGGCGATGAAGACTTTGTTATGCCACACGGATACGAAGCTGCCACTAAAGCACTAATCGAAAAATATCCTGAAGATAAAAAAGGTATCAACCGGTTTATGAAACTTATTGCAGGTACGCGTAAAGAGGCCATCAACTTACCACGATCTCGATTTATGCAGAAATTAATTTATCCATTGATGCCATTATTATACCCTAACTTAGTTGAGGCGACTAAACATACTGTTGGATCTTGGCTAGATAAATACATTACCAATGAAAATGCAAAATTAGATCTAATAGCACATCTTGTTTATTGGGGAGATGATCCTTATACGCTGTCAATGTTTTACTACGCTGTACCGTTTTCAGGCTTTATTGAGAATGGTGGTCACTTTATAAAAGGCGGATCACAGGAACTTTCCAACTACCTCGCTTCATACATTGAAAAAAATGCTGGCACTGTTCTTTTAGGCAAAAGAGTTGAGAAAATCAGTACCAAAAATGGCAAAGCAACTGGAGTAACATTCCGTGATAGTTTTAACGAAAATTCAAAACCTACAACTATTTTATGTGATAATGTTATAGCTAATTGTGCCATTCCTACGGTACCATCGCTATTAGACAAACCCTACTCTACTCAACTTCAACAAAAAATCGATTCAAAAACAAATTCATGTTCACTATTATGCATGTATCTAGGTTTCAACACTGATGTCGCAAAATTTGGTGTAAAATACTATTCAAATGTTTTTAACGGAGACGATGTAACTGCCATAAAAGATATTAAAAATAACCACCATGGCGATTGGTCTAAGCGCAGATTCATTTTTGTTGACTATAACAAGGTAGATTCTGGATTGGCTCCGTCACCTAAAACTGAAGGTGTAATTTGTGCAGTAGACTATATCGAAGATTGGGAAAATTTAAATAAGGAAGAGTACAAAGCCAAAAAAGAAGAAATCGCTCAAATATTATTAGAACGTTTAGATAAACGTTATCCAGGAATAAAAAGTAGTATTGAATACTACGAAGTATCTACATCTAAAACTATTAAAAGATATACTTCAAATCCTAGTGGTTCTGTTTATGGTTATGCACAAATTAAAGACCAAATTGCAAGTAAGCGATTTAGAAACAATTTCTTGATCCCAAACCTTTACTTTGCATCAGCATGGGCATTCCCAGGAGGTGGCTTTGAAGGGTCAATTCAAGGAGGTTTCTTGGCAGCATTACAAATGAATCAAGACAAAATTTGGTCAGAATGTGACGATGAGAAATATCAGGATGATAGGATAGTTCAACTTATAGACAGAAAAGAAATTGATGATCATACATTGCAATTATCCTTTGCCAAACCTGTTGGTTTTGAAAAATCAAACGGTGAGTATGCGATTCTTGAAATTATAAATCCAAAAGAACTGGCATTAGACTTACCATATCGCTGGCTACCGTTAGACAATAATAGCGATAGCCTGAGGTTTCAAATTAAATCAGATGACAGCAGTTTCTCTAAAAGTTGCGAACTCATAGATATTGGTGATGATGCTATTGTATACGGACCTATGGGTTAGTTAAAAAACAATTTTAAGTCCTATTAAAAAAGTTTATTACTTTCATTTTTCCGCTCGAATAAATCAAGTTTGTAAACACAGATTATACTGCTGTATGCAAACTTGTTTTAATAAGTGACAGTGTGGTTCATTCAAGAATTGGAGCTTACCATAAGGAATTAAAAGCAATGGATGTTAGTAGTATAATAAAATAATAACGCGTAACAAATTGTATATCAACGTTGAAAACACTGGCATATCTGAATACATAAAAAGCCTGTAACTATAGAAATTAATTATGACAAGCCAATAACGTGTATAATTCCATATATTTACTTCTTTTGTTGGTTGGGTAGAGATTAATAACCCATTTGATATTTAAATAAATGGAAAACACTCCCAAAACGGGTATTAAGGGACTTCTTGAGAATTGGCAAAGCGATTTAATCGCAGCGGTGAGTGTAGCACTCATTGCATTACCCCTTTCGTTAGGTATTGCATTAGCGGCAGGTGCACCAGCAATGTCTGGTATCTTTTCAGCCGTTATTGGTGGTGTGGTTACTACACTCTATCGAGGAGGTCATATTTCAGTAAACGGACCAGCTAAAGGAGTAATTGGAGTTATTCTCCTAGGTATTGTATTAATGGATGATGGAAAAGGTCAGGCATTTAATTACGTTTTGGCTGCAGTGGTTGTTTCTGGTGCTATACAAATGCTATTGGGAATATTAAAGTTAGGTCGATTGGCGGATATTTTCCATAGTTCCGTGATTCATGGCATACTAGCCGCTATTGGAATTATCATTTTTGCAAAACAGATCCACGTGGCTATGGGTACGCATTCTGATAGTCCGAGCATTATACAAAACCTTATTGATGCTGTTTTATTCTTGCCTCAAGCTAATCCATTCGTGCTTATTATTGCTTTGTCTGGATTACTCTTATTATTGTTTCATTCAAAAATCAGTTATAGGTTTTTTCATCTATTACCTGCACCAATGTGGGTTATAGCACTTTCTATTCCTCTCGTTTATGCATTCAATTTCTTTGACCAACAAACGCTTTCATTCCTAGGCAGATCCTATGAAGTTGGACCTCATTTATTATTGGATATTCCAGATACTATTGTGGATTCCATAATGCATCCCAACTTTGGAAAAATTAATACCATTGAATTCTGGACAACCGTATTTTCCATTTTGATCATAACAAGTATAGAATCCTTAGCTATTGCAAAAGCAGTTGATAAAATAGATCCTTATAGACGAAAAACAGATTTAAATAAGGATTTAACAGGTATTGGGTTTAGTACAATGATTGCTGGGTTAATTGGAGGTTTGCCAATTATTGCTGTGATTATACGAAGCACTGTTAATATCCACAATGGTGCAAAAACTAAATGGTCTAATATGTATCAAGGCCTTTTGTTGTTACTTTTTATAGTAGTATTGAGTCCAATAATGAGACAAGTACCATTATGTGCTTTTGCTATTCTACTTGTATATACAGGTTTTAAATTGGCATCTCCAGCTGTCTTTAAACAAGTGTATAATCAAGGAACTGAGCAACTCGTTTTCTTTATTGCCACAATGATTTTAACCTTATATACTAATCTATTAGTTGGTTTACTTGGTGGTTTATTACTAGCATTGATAACGCATATGTTACTTGCTAATGTGTCTATCCCACAGTTTTTTAAGATGGTTTATAGATCGCGTACAAAATTAATGAAACGTCCAGATGGTAGTTTTGATTTAAAGATTAGAGGTATTGCCAATTTCTTAGGAATTTTAAAAGTGGATAAACTGGTAGCACAAATTCCGGCAGGAGCAGATGTTAATATTGATTTATCAGATACAAGATTGGTAGGTATGACCTATATGGACTATTTGGTAGAATACCTCAAGATTCAAAAATCAACCGGTGGTGAGGTATTTATAACAGGATTGGATTCGCATGTTTCATCATCTACATATAATAGAGCTTTAAAACTTAGTTTAACCAGCTCAACAGTCAAATTATCTCAAAGGCAAAAACGATTAAGAAATTTAGCAACTGAAAAAGATTATGAATATTCTAGTCTGGTTGATTGGAATACAATTTATTTAAAGAAGTTCCACTTTTTTGAAATAAGACCAATTGAACGTAAATATAATTGCCTCAAAGGAACCTTTGAAGATTTAAATGTATCATGGGAAATTGCAGATGTAACTTTTAATGAAGGCCAAGCTTTTACAGCTGAGACGTTCAATACAACGCTCATGGTTCTAAAATTGAATAAGAAAATACCGATTTTCACAATGGAAAAAGAGGCGGTATTAGAAAAATTATTTGATCGTGTTATGGCTTTCACAGGGTATAAAGACATTGATTTTGAGATGTATCCAGATTTTTCTAAAAAATTCCTACTTATGGGAAATAATGAATCTGAGATTAGGTCATTTTTTACAGATGAAATAGTTCGCTTTTTTGAGAATAATCAGATTTATCATTTAGAAAGTAATGGAGAGGCAATAATTATTTTTGATAAAATCAAATTGGCACGTACAGATGAAACTATAGCGTTTATAGATTATGCCAAAGAATTGGCGACGCTATTAGATGCTAAAACGACATAATATTCTTTAAGTCAGGCTAAGATTCAGTTAAATTTTGATTGCTTTACTAATATTTAATTGATTGGCCAGCTACTTCGCGTCAGTTTGACAACTGGCAACAACTGAATATAGGCACTTGGAGAGCTATGGAGGAATTGCACAATAATGGTAAAATTCGTGCCATTGGCGTTAGTAATTTTTTAAAACACCACCTAGAGCCACTTTTGGAGAGTGCCAATATTAAGCCTTCTGTTAATCAAATAGAGTATCATCCAGGATACAAGCAAAAAGAAATCATGGAATACTGTAAGGATCATAACATATTGATTGAAGGATGGAGTCCACTAGGAAGAGGGAAAGTTTTACAAAATGAACATCTAAAAAGCATAGCTAAGAAACACCAAAAAACGGTGGCATAACTATGTATTCGCTGGGCAATACAGAATGAAGTGATACCATTACCCAAATCCATAACTCCACATAGAATAAAAGAAAACATCGAAGTTTTTGATTTCGATATATCTAAATCAGATATGGACATTATAGATCAACTGGATACATTTGGTAATTCAGGTCTACATCCAGAATATGTTGAATTCTGAGCTAAAAAGCCTTTTTTCAAAAATTTAGTTTTGTTTCATAAAAAATAAACCTGATTTGGAAATTAGCATACCAACTAACGTTAAATACTTGAAGCTATTTATCTGCTAAATCCCTTATTCTATTTTTGTAATTGATAAATAATATACGGGGCAATTGTTATCCAAATAAGTACTAAAACCCAAACTCGTCCTTGGAAAATATTATAGTCTTGAAATAACCTATTCCATGAATGGCCTGCAACGTAATGACCAAATGTAAATTCGAAGATTATTGTTAGAACGAGCCATAATAATCCAATTTTAATTGCTTGGATTTCCGAAGAGGGGTTCAAAATCTTAAATAATACCCACACGTAAATACCAAATAATACAATCATTGTTGCCGTTGATATTTGATGTGCCTGAAGCTCATTCAATTTATTTCTTATTACCTTTTCACGAAATAAACCGTTTGCAATTGCTATTATTATCATTGGAAACCAAGCAATTATATACCTCCACATTTCTCGAGTTGTTTTTCTGTAAGCCTAATAAAATTATACATTTTACAAAGGTAATTTTATGACTTAGATCAGTACATTTCAATTGAACATGCATTGTTCATATCAATTCATTATCTTAGAGATGCACAAATAATACTTATTGATTCTCAAAAATAGATTTGATTCATTCAATCTATGATAAAATAAATATAATATGGACAAGGCCTTGCAAACTATGTTAGATAATATGCCTGCGAAAACAGGTAAATCTTTAGAAGAATGGAAGATGATTTTAAAAGAAAAAAACTTTCAAAAACATTCTGAAGGCGTTAAGTATTTAAAAACGGAGCATGGTGTCACCCATGGTTTTGCAAATACTATCGTATCCCTGTCAAAGGAGAATAATGCCACTCCAAGTGATTTAGTAGATTCACAATACAAAGGGAAGGAAGAATTGCTACCCATATATAAATCGCTCATTGACTATATTAATACTTTAGGGTCTGATATAACTATTACTCCCAAAAAAGGAAGTGTAAGCATAATACGTAAAAGACAGTTCGTATTAATAAAACCTGCTACTAAAACTAGAATTGATCTCGGATTTAAACTTAAAGATAAGCCTTTAACTGAACGACTTGAAAACTCTGGCCCCTTTGGGACAATGTGTACTCATAGAGTAAAATTGACTACGGTTAACGAAATTAATAGCGAGCTTAAAGGTTGGATTAAGGAAGCTTACGAAAAATCTATTTAAAATATGCTAACATTCTCCTTTAACCATATTGCAATCTCTGTGAGCAATGTAGATCAATCCGTAGATTTTTACCAAAAAGTATTGCAATTCCCTGAAATTGAGAATACTGCTTCAAAATCTAAAACCAGATGGCTAGCAATTAATAATGAGGTTCAGCTTCATTTAATTCCAAGGCCAAATGCTGAGATTAAAACTAATAAAGCGGTCCATTTTGCACTAGCAACCTCAGATTTAAAATCTTTTATTGGCCGTTTGGATGAATTAAAAATAGAATTTTCAGATTGGAGAGATACCCCTGACAAAAGCTATATAAGAAACGATGGTATAAAACAGATTTACTTTCAAGATCCTGATGGCTATTGGATTGAAATAAATGAAGACTTCTAGTTTATAACTTTCCTATTGCATCAGTTAAACCTAAGACTGATGAATATCATTTCAAATTTTTACTATAATCTCTACATTTAAAACTATAAATGTATAGTACTACATTATTTACTAATTAAAATCGATCGTTATGTCTAGTAGAATTAAACAAAACAAATTAGGCAAACTACAGAGTTTCGTAATGGCATTTATATTATTATCTGTAGGTTTCCTAGCAAGCAGCTGTAATGAACAAGCAAGCGGATTTGCATTACCAGAAGGCGACATTGCAAATGGCAAAATTATGTTTGAGCAATTATCTTGTATTGAATGTCATAGTATATCAGATATTGAATGGCGTGGTGGAATTGATAGTCTTCATATTCCGCTTGGTGGTGATATTTCAATACAGAAATCTTATGGTGATCTTGTAACATCTGTAATTAATCCATCTCACAAAATCGCAAGACGCTATAAGGCAAGCGCAACGACAGAAGATGGACAATCAAAAATGGCATATTACAATGAAGTAATGACCGTTCAAGAACTTATAGATATTGTTACTTTCCTTCAATCTGAATATAACGTAAAAGCACCACCATCAAATTACTATCCTTATCACTATTGATAAGAATTATTGATTTTTAAAAACTAACTTATCCCACTAACAAAGGATTCAATTTAAGCCAAATTGGTTCTTTGTTATGGGTTATTAAGGAAAGGAAACCAAGAACTTGCTTAATGTTTCTTCGTAAATAGCTTCGTATCTAGGAACAATATTATGTATATCAAATTTCTTGGACTGTGTTTTTGCGTTCTTTTTAAATGTATTTAATACATCTTTATCCTTTAATATTCTTAAGGCATTTTTAGTCATATCCTTAACTGCGTTAACATCACTTAAATAACCTGAATATCCATCGACATTTACCTCGGGTAATCCTCCTGTATTAGTTGATATTACAGGTACTCCACTTGCCATAGCTTCTAGTGCCGCAAGTCCAAAACTTTCAGTCTGAGATGGTAATAAAAATAAATCGCTGAAACATAGTATTCTATCTATCTCATTACTATTTCCAAAAAATATAACCCTATCTGAAATACCTAATTCTTCAACCATAAGTTCCGCTCCCTCCTTCTCTGGCCCTTCGCCTACCATCATTAGCTTAGCTGGTATTTCTTTCTGTATATTGTAGAATACCTTAATAACATCTGGAATTTGTTTAACCTCTCTAAAATTACTGATATGCGTAATTATACGCTCGTGGTCTTCTGCCATCATTCCTCGCTGGCAATCTGTAAAATTATTAAGATGCTTTTCTAAATCAATAAAATTTGGGACAACATGAATATCCTTTTTAATACTAAAAAGTCTTAGTGTATCTTCCTTTAAGCTCTCCGATACAGAGGTTACTGCATCTGATTTATTAATACTAAAGGTTACTGCTGGTTTATAGAAAGGATGACTACCAACTAAAGTAATATCTGTGCCATGTAAAGTTGTAACAATAGGCACCAAAATACCTTCATCCAAGAGCATTTGTTGCGCCATATAAGCTGCGTAAGCATGTGGCATAGCATAATGCACATGCAATAATTGAATTCCATGCAACTTTACCATATCTACCAGCTTACTCGATAGTGCTAATTCATATGGTTGATAATGAAAAAGTGGATATTCTGGAACATGTACCTCATGAAAATGTACGTTGTTGCTTAATAATTCTAATCTCACAGGTTGGCTGTAAGTAATAAAATGGATTTCGTGGCCTCTACGAGAAAGTTCTAACCCTAATTCTGTAGCTACAACGCCACTACCTCCAAATGTAGGATAGCAAACAATTCCTATTTTCATGTATTACTAATTGTGTTAAGTTGATAACATTAAAAGTCGAAGTTATTCAAAATACTTACAACCTAAGATCTTTTTAACTTATTATTAAAATAGCTTATTCTATAATCGCCTCGTATATAAGACGTTGAATTTCCGTTCTAATATTTTCTCTCAAGAGTAAATTCTTTCCAGCTTCAGGATAGGTTCTATTGGCTAAAAACACATACACTATTTCTTCCTCAGGATCAGCCCAAGCATAAGTACCTGTAAAACCTGAGTGTCCAAAGCTTGTCATAGAAATACATCCGCAAGTTGGACCTTCATCTCCTAGCTGTGGTTTATCAAAACCTACACCTCTTCGATTATCAGAATCGCAATAATAACAGGTATTGAACTTATCAATAGTTTCACTCTTAAAATAGCGTTTCCCACCGTAAAAACCTCTCTGCAAATACAACTGCATAATTTTTGCAACATCATTGGCATTACTAAAAACACCTGCATGTCCTCCAACACCATCTTGCATCGCGGCACCCATATCATGCACGTACCCATGTATTTTTCTATATCTATAATACTTATCTACCTCTGTAGGTACAATATCTTTTAAACTAAATTTTTTTCTTGGGTTATAGGTTGTATAATTTGCTCCTAAGGATTTGTAAAAACGATCTTCAGTAATTTCATTCAACGGTTTGTCGTAAAATCCTTCTAAATATTCTTTTAAAATATAATAAGGTAAATCACTATACCTATACCTTAACCTAGAAAGTAAATCACTCTCTTTAATAATTTCTTGAATAGAATCTTTATAATCATTTCGTAAGAAAAGTGTATTTGTAACTTCAATATTAAAGCCTTTTGTCCGTTTTTTTCTATAGTACTTTGGATCGGGTTTGTTTGTTAATGAATCTAATGTAGCATAATAGAATGGAATCCAAGGTTTAAGCTGGGCATAGTGGGATAGCATTTTTTTTAAGGTAATGTCCTCTTTATTTGTACCTCGATAATCCAATATCAAATCTCCCAGTTTTGAGTCTAAGGAAACAGCTCCTTTCTCTTCAATTTCCATTAAAACCGGTAAAGTACCAAGTATTTTAGTTAGAGAAGCAACATCATAAATATCATCAAAATCTACCTTATTCTTTTTAGCATAGGTATGATACCCGAAACTCTTGTTGTAAATCACCTTACCACGTCTTGCAACCAACAACTGAATACCAGGTGTCATTTTATTCTTTACAGCATAATAAGAGACAGAATCTAATTTTTCTAATAGATCTGAGTCCATCCCTACACGCTCAGGAAGACCATAACTCAAATTTGAAATTGCATTATATGATTCACCAGTACCTAAAGGAAAAAATTGTCCAGTACTAACAGGCAACCTACCCTTAGCAGGTATTGCTCCAAAAATCACTTGAGCAGATTTTTGTTGAGCAATTTTACTATTCTGGTAACTCATAATAATTCCTTCAATATTATCAATTGACAATATATCATTCAATGCATAGGGTCTTGCAAATACGTCTAATATAACTGTATTGTTTCTAGAAATTTCATATAACCAAGCCATCTCCTTTTGTGCGAATTTGTAACCTTTCCAAGGATTAGCATTAGATTTGTGGAAACCAATAATTACGGTATTATAATTTTGAAGTTTAGAAATTAACTCATCTAGCTTATCTGCCTTAATGTGATGTACTTTGGTGTATTTTTTTAATTCACTATAAAAAGTAGAACCATTATCATCACCCAAATTTACATAAGCTATTTTTCTAGTTTCTAAATCACGCAATGGTAGGATTACTTTATCGTTTTTCACAACCGTAATAGCATTCTCCATTAGCTCTTCATACAAAACGTCATCTTTGAGTCTATTAAGGTCTTTCTTCAAATTTACAAGACTCACTGGGCTGTAATTGTTTAGTCCAACCTTATACTTGGCCATTAAAATTTTCTTTACAGAATGTTCTAACCGTTCCTCAGAAATAACACCTTCATTATAGGCCTCAACAAATCTTTCTATTCCATAAACAGGATTTTCAGACATAAGCATAACATCATTACCAGCTAAAAAAGCCATAAGATCTATCTCTCCACCAGTTCTGACAGAATTTTTATTTATTCCATCTATATCCTTTTCAATATAATCAGCCGCACCCTTCATAGTAAGAGCATCAGTGAATATTAATCCTTTAAAGCCGAGTTCTTCTTTTAAAATATCGGTAACTATGTGTTTGGATAGTGACGAAGGAAAACCACGACGCTTTTCTAGACTAGGAACGTTTAAATGGGCCACCATAACACTAGAAAGACCTTCTTTAATCAAACTGCGGTATGGATGAAGCTCAACAGAATCTATACGTTGTTCACTAAATGACACAGTTGGCAATGTTTTATGACTATCATCTTCTGTGTCACCATGACCAGGGAAATGTTTAGCATTTGCAAGGACACCAGAACTCTGCATCCCTTTCATAAACGCTAATCCCTTTGCCGTTACATTATCTCTATCCTCACCGAAAGAACGATTTCCAATAATTGGATTTTTAGGATTAGTATTGATATCTACAACTGGCGCAAAATTAAAATGTACACCAAGTCGTTTACAATGTTCACCAATATGTTTTCCTGTGCGTTCAATTAAATCATTGTCTGAAATTGCTCCCAAAGTCATATTCCACGGAAATGCGTATGTAGAATCTAAGCGCATACTCAGTCCCCATTCTGCATCCATTCCGATCAGCATAGGTACCCTAGAAACTGCTTGTAATTTATTATTTAGTTTGGCTTGACGCATTGGTCCGCCTTTAGAATAAATAATTCCACCAATACCATATTCATTTACTAACCTGAAATATTTGTTATTAACATCAGCATTGTCAGCCGACATTATCTGTACCATGAATAATTGTGCAATTCGCTCTTGGGTAGACAAGGTTTTATAAATACTATCAACCCATTGTTTTTGAAGTAAAGGATCTTGTGCCTGGAGTGGACTCTTTATATCATTTTGAGCAAATGAAGGAAGAAGGTTTAATAAGATAATGATAAGGGCAAATCTTCGCATGTAATAAAATTTCAAATTTAGATTAATCAATAACGAATACTATGCCAAAATAGTACAATAAACAGTACGAATGAAGACTTTAAGATAGATTTATAAACAAGTTTTTTACAACTAATCTTGTATAAATTTAATCCCTATTCCAATGTAATTTGCATCTAAACCTGTATTACGATTATAGTTGTTAAACTGAAGATCGATACTCTTCAATCCAAATTTCCAGATATGGGTATTTGTAAAAATATCTGTGTAACTAATTCCAATACCAAACTGATGAGCATTGAACTTTGATAAATCATAATCTGAAGTATAATAGATATCCGTAGTCAGATGTTGATCAAATGGCGCAAAATAATCTGCAGCTGTCTGATTATAAAACCTGTAAGAAGGATATAAAGTAAACTTTTGCGATATCTTTATTGGTATTTCCAGATCGAAGGTATGGGATTGAATTCCCCAATCATCATTATAGTATCTGTAGTATGTCCTAAAAACAATATTTTCATTCAAATAGTAATTAAAACGCATACCAACAGGAATTTTTAATCTGTTTGATGGTAGTCGCTCAATATCATCGGCTAATTGAAATACATCACGATTTTCATGAGACGTATAAATTGGAATACTCTGAGCATTACCAATAAAGTAATTCTCAACATCAGCAAAATAGACTCTCTGCAAAGGGTTTGCTAACCATCCCTGTTGCTTAACAACATCCATAAAAATGGAAAATTGAGCATTTTTACTGATAATTTGTGACCAACTTAGTGAAAGGGAATATGTATTTCTGGATTCATCCATTATTGTAGGGAAATTATTGAATGGACTCCATGTCGTTGAAGTATTACCAGACTGGTCTAATATAGTCACACCTTCAAAAAATCCTTCATTTAAGTTTCCACCTGTATCGCTATATGCTTTTAATTCAGTTGGATAAATTGGTCTCCAAGTATCTAAAAACACTTTACCACTGATTCCTAATGTTGTGTTTTTATCATTGAATAACCTGGTTAATCCACCACCAAAACCAATTGACATGTAATCATACTCATTTGCAAAAGAAGCATTTGCATTCCAAATAGTATTTCTATCATCCGAACTATGTGCATAATCTACATTGACACTAGACCATAAATCAGAGCGTGAAGCGCCAGATGAAGCAACCCAAGGACTACCTATTTGATCTTCTGACAGAAACCTTCTATCATCATCGTCGTCGTCATCATCATCGTCGTCATCTCCAGAAGCACCTGTTCGATCAAAAGGATTACCATTACTAGAAGAAGCCGATGTATAAGCCGAAAAACCAACATCTACAGTAAGTACGTCATCTGCATTTATAGGCATGCTCACAACAATAGTCCCGGTTAAATCAGTTAATTCTTCTGTGCCAATACCTCCCGTAACTGAGGCGTTATTCCCATCCTGAGCATAATAAGTGCTTAAAAAATCAACTTCCGTGGATTCAAGAACTTTTTTCTTGTAAACTTTTGTAGAGTCTTGCTGGGCTAAAATTAAACCACCATAAAAGAATATTATATAAACAATAAATTTTTTCACTTATAGAAAAGCTTAATTACATCCACAGCCACCACCAGATTTTCCACCATTTGCACCTGACGCACCTTCTCTATACACCTGATAACTAGTAGAAAAACGTTTCAATTTTTTTTGAGATAATGCCATGTCTGGATCATTTAAATTTACTTTTTCATATTCTTTAACAGCTTTGCAAGAGGTAAATAGTACGACTGCAATTAATAATAATGATAATTTTTTCATGATTTTAATTAGTTGTTTCTAATTCAATGTTTTTTGATGTCAAAATATTATTTTCACTATCCACAATTATACACTCAACCCCTTTGAGCTGATTGATAAAATTTAAACCTGATTCTACACCCATCACAAATACTGAAGTTGCCAGTGCATCTGCCAATTCCGCAGTAAGCGTAAAAATGGTAACACTCAAAATTCCTGAAGATGGATAACCCGTTCTAGGATCAATTATATGAGAGTATAGAATACCATCAAACTCAATATATTTTTCATAATTACCAGATGTCACAACAGCACTATTTTTAACTGGCATCCATGAAAAAACCTTTTCTTTATTTAAAGGATTAACAATTGCAACCTTCCAGTCTTTTCCATTTGGTTGTGTTCCCCATGTATTTAAATCACCTGAAGCATTTATAATACCTCCTGTTACACCAATATCCTTAAGCAGTGCCTTGGCCTTATCCGCAGCATAGCCCTTGCCAATAGCGCCAAAGCCAATCTTCATTCCTGGTTCCTTTAAGTATACTGTTTGATTTCCTTTATCTATAATAATATTATGGTAACCTACCTTTGATACAGAATTATTAATCGCTTCTTTAGATGGCATCTCAGACATTGATCCATCAAATTTCCACACTTTATCCATTGAAGCATAACTTATGTCAAATGCACCATCAGTAAGTTTTGATAATTTTAAAGCACGCTCAATTAAATGAAACAATTCCTCATCTACTTTGATTGGTTTAACTCCAGCAGACCTATTTATTTGTGATGTTTGAGACTTTGGATCCCACGAAGATATAAGACGTTCAATTCTAGAAATTTCATTTATCGCAGTATCAATGTACTTAGACCCCTTGATAGAATCTTTTGCCTCCACTGAAATATCAAAGCGACTACCCATTAATTTCACGGTCCTACTATAGACTTGTTGCCCAAAACAAATTGAACTACATAGAATTAATATGATTATTAATTTAGTTCGCAAATGACTTCAATTTATTGTAGTATATTTTAGGAGATGATTTTTCATACCCTATTGAACCAAGTGCTTTACCCTTAGCATCTAATACTACGACGTAAGGAAAGTATCCATAAGTATTATACTGTTCAGCAAGTTTGTTATTATGTGATTTTTGCTCTTCAGAAAGCTGGTTTTGCTTTCTTCTAGGAAAATCAGCCTTAAGCATAATGAATGAGTCTTGAGCTAAATTCTGAAATTCTTTAGTACTCCAAATTTCCCTATCCAGTTTCATACATGGCGCACACCAATCAGAACCTTGAAAAACCAAAACAATTGATTTATCTTCTGCTAAGGCGCGTGATTTCGCTAATTCAATATTAACTAACCAATCTTGAGAAAACGATTGAATTGAAAAGATCAAACAAATAAATGTGAAGAATCTTAAAATTGACATGTTGATGATTTAGTACTTACAATGTATAACAATTAAACAACACTTAAATTGTATTTAATTGGTAAAAAATTGTTTAGTCTAATAAATCAATGTGCCTATCGTGGTAACCTAAAAGATATAAAACACCGTCTAGACCCATACTTGAAATAGAACTCTGAGCATTATCCTTAACCTTTGGTTTTGCATGAAAAGCGATACCCAAACCTGCTAAATCTAACATCTTAAGATCATTAGCACCATCACCAACTGCTATTGTCTGACTAATATCAATACCCATTTTATCTGCAAGTAATTTTAAGTATTCTGCCTTCTTTTCTCCATTTACAATATCTCCAATATAATTACCTGTAAGTTTGCCATCTTTAATTTCTAATTCATTGGCATAAACATAATCAATGTCTAATTTTTCCTTTAGGTAATTTCCAAAATATGTAAATCCTCCAGAAAGAATAGCAGTTTTAAAACCATAACTATGGAGCGTATCAATTAACCTACGTGCACCTTTGGTAATAGGTAATCTTTCAGCAACCTGTTGCAAAACCTCTTCGCTAAGACCTTTCAATAGTTTCATACGTCTTTCAAAACTCTCGTTAAAGTCTATTTCACCTTGCATTGCAGACTCTGTAATAGCCTTAACTTGTTCTCCAACGCCAGCTAATTCAGCTAACTCATCAATAACTTCAGTTTGAATGAGTGTAGAGTCCATATCAAAGCAAACCAATCTTCTATTTCGCCTAAATATATTATCCTCTTGGAAAGCTATATCAACATCTAAATCATGAGCTATCTCCATAAATTTTTCAGTAAAATCGCTCTTATTTTCAATTTTACCCCTTACAGATAATTGGATTGAAGCTCTTGGATACTCCTCTTCTTTAACTAAGGAAATTCGTCCTGTTAGACGCTTAATAGCATCAATATTTAGATTTTTGTCAGATATAACTTTAGTAACCTCCGATATTTGTTCAGCAGCAAGTTTTTCTCCAAGAATAGTAATAATGTAGCGATCCTTACCTTGAAGATTCACCCATTTCTCATAATCCTCTTGCGTAATCGGTGTAAACTTTGCCTGTATACCTAACTCATAGGCCTTAAACAGTAAGTCTTTCAGTACAGAAGCAGATTTTTTACCTGAACTAATCTCAAAAAGAATTCCCAGTGAAAGTGTATCGTGAATATTAGCTTGACCAATGTCTAAAACTTTTGCACCATATTCCGCCAGTACGCTTGTGAGACTGGATGTTAATCCTGGTTTATCTTGTCCTGAAATATTAATTAAAAAAATATCTGTAGCCACTATTCTATTGTGATTAAAGTATTGTAAAATTCAATATTAAAAATGAATAATAAAACTTTTGTTAAAGTTCTATTTTAAAAAACGACTGTGCCAGCTTTCGCTAGCTGGTACTTCCCAATTTTCTTTAAACTCGGCAATGTTGTTAACCAAATTGTTAAACACAATGGTATTTTTACTTATCGCTCTATCTTTCGCCATTTTTTTAAACTCTAACAATGGTTTATAAGCAATAAACTCGCCTTGTTTATAAGATACGTTCATTTTATCCATTAAATCTACATTATATTTTTGTTCTAAACCTTGAATAAAGTGTACAGAAGCATCAATGGAGCAACCTGTTGCGTTATTCAAGTTTTGATTTAAAGCAATAACTATAAATCTCTTATAAACAATCTTATAGCCAGATTGAAGATCCTTACCGTGAGCTGTCCAGTTTTCAATAAAAACATCTAGTTCACTTTTAAGTTCCTTAATTTCATCATCAGAAAAACTTCGGTTTGCCTGATAAATCCAAACCCTAGATTCGTCTGGTAAAACATCGAAATCTACTAGCATTGTTTTAAGTCTTTTAAGGATTAAAGTATATCTTAAAGTTCTTCAATTTTAGTAATCACTTTTTTAATAATGTATTGTTTTTCACTTAAGTCGAAAAACTCTGCCTCCCTAAAGGAAACAATAAATGACTTACCAAAACTAGATTTCTTGAGAAGCTCATAGCCCTCAAATTCTTGCGTAATTAGGAATATGTGATTCTTGTCAAAATCATCTTTGGTTTGAATATATGATATAGCATCATTATTCATGGATACTAACTCTACCTCAATTGAAAGATTTGACGCCTCTTCATCCTCATAGCTCATATCGTCATCATCATCCACAATATCAATTAATTCTTCAGTAGAAAAAATAGACATAAAATCATCAACACATATTGTTGCCATGACCATACCCACTTCTTCTCCTATTTTTTCAAAATTGGTAGATTTTTGTTTGCTAAAATATCTAGACTTTGATTTGTGTTCATTATAACTTGAAATTAAACAAAGACCCAGGGCCATTTGCTTGTCATCCATGCTATCATTAGGGTTTATTTTTTTCTTAGAGATACACTCACATGTATCCTCAGCCATTAGCTCTAATACTTCTTCTTTTGATTTGTTTTGGGCATAAATTAGGTTAAGACCTAAAATGGCAACTAGGGTAATTGTAATTTTCTTCATTTATATATTAATCTATGTGTTCGCAATTAATTCAGCAATATCCATGACAGATATTTCACTCTCTTTTTCTTTGAACTTAATGCCGTCTGTCATCATTGTCTTGCAATATGGGCAACCCGTTGCAATAATTTCTGGCTTTGTTTCTAGAGCATCTTCAGTACGCAGAATATTGATATCCATATCTCCTTTTTCAGGCTCCTTAAACATTTGTGCTCCACCAGCTCCACAACATAACGCTGTAGATTTGTTTCTCTTCATCTCTACTATAGTTGCGTTGGTTTTGCTCAAAACATCTCTTGGCGCATTATATTCACTATTGGCTCTTCCTAAATAACATGGGTCGTGAAAGGTAATTCGTTTCCCTTTATAGGTATTGCCCTCTAATGAAAGTCTACCATCATCAATGAGACTCTTTATATATTGCGTATGATGAATTACTTCGTAATTACCACCTAAACTTGGATATTCATTTTTTAAGCAGTTGAATGAATGTGGGTCACAAGTTACAATTCGCTTTACTTCGTAAGCATTCAATACCTCGATATTCATCATAGCTTGCATCTGGAATAAAAACTCATTTCCAGCGCGTTTGGCAACATCACCTGTATTACTTTCTTCAGTGCCTAAAACAGCAAAATCTACATTTGCTTTGTTCAGTATCTTTACAAATGCCTTAGTTATTTTCTTAGCTCTATCGTCATAACTGCCAGCAGAACCAACCCAAAACAATATTTCTGGCTGTTTTCCTTCAGCCATAAATTCTGCCATAGTTCTCACTTTTAGTTCTTCTCCCATATATTATACTTTTTTATTATATGTTATTAACAATCCAAGACCTAATGCTATTAAAAGGCCAGTTATGAATCCACCAAAAAAACCAGTTTCATAATTTGTAATAATATACATTAGGATTAAGGCAATAATAGAAATTACTATTCCTGCTACTAATCTATATTTTGGCCGTATTTTTAAAATAAAACTCATTTATTCTTCTTTAGCCCAGTTTAATCTATCCATCTGGTTGTAAGGCCATGGTGCACCATTATTTTCAATATTGGTCATCATATTGTTAAGCTCCATAGGTGCAGCACTTTGTTCCATGACCAAATACCTTCTCATTTCTAAGATTATGGATAATGGATTTATACTTACGGGACACTCCTCAACACATGCATTACATGTTGTGCATGCCCATAACTCCTCATTACTAATATAATCTCCTAAAAGTTGTTTGCCATCATCCTTAAACTCGCCATTATTGGCATCAATATTTTTACCAACCTCCTCTAAACGATCTCTAGTATCCATCATTATTTTACGAGGCGATAATTTTTTGCCAGTTAAATTGGCAGGACAAGCAGATGTACAACGCCCACACTCCGTACAGGTATAAGCATTCAAGAGCTGTATTTGGTTTAAATCCATTACATCACTAGCCCCAAATTTAGCGGGCATCTCATCTCCTTCACCTTCAACTGGTGCCGCAAATGGATCGGCATTGGGATCCATCATAAGCTTTACTTCATTTGTAACAGCTTCTAAATTGTTGAATTTGCCTTTAACCTCAACGCTACCAAAATATGTGTTTGGAAAGGCCAATAATATGTGTAGATGCTTAGAAAAATAGAGGTAATTTAGAAATACTAATATACCAACTATATGAAGCCACCATGCACTGCGCTCAATTAGATGTAAGGAAGATTCAGACATTCCTTGAAACCAAGGCGCTATAAACTGTGAAATAATATTTCCAGAACCTAATTCTTGAAATGAGGTATCCGTAGCATTCATTACAAGAAACAGACACATTAATACAACTTCGAAATAAAGAATAATATTACCATCATTTTTAGGCCATCCTTTCATCTCAGAACTTAAGAATCGTTTTAACTTAACAACATTTCTTCTAAGCCAAAAAACAACTACAGCAAGCAATACCAAAACGGCCAAAACTTCAAAAGCACCAATTAGAAATCCATAAATTGATTCTGGCAATACCTTTAAACCAATGCGGTGTGTGCCTAACAAGCCATCAATAATTATTTCTAGAACTTCTATATTAATTATTACAAATCCAATATACACGATAACATGCATGATACCTGCTATAGGACGTTTTACCATTTTACTTTGCCCAAGCGCTATCCTTGCCATATTTTTCCAGCGTTGAGATTTATTATCACTGGCATCTACTTCTCTACCGAGTTTGATATTGCGGATAAGTTTCTTTACGTTTCTGGCAAAATAACCTACGCCTAAAACTAAAATTATTGCAAAAAGGATATTAGGTATGTATTCCATATTGAAATGTTAGGTCTAGTTCTTTTGATCTTCTGTTGGTGCTTGGTATGGTATCTCCTTTTTTGATAAGATACGTCTGTATCTTGCAGGATGAAGTTTAATGTCTAATAATAGCAATTCCATTTCTTTTGAAGCGGCTTCTAAATTATTATATAGGGAATCATCATTTAATAATTTACCGATTGTACCCTCGTTATTGTCAATGGTTTGAAGCATATTCTGTACACCAACCAAAGTCTTGTTTAAATTATCTATAGTTTCTGACAAACCTGCCTCTTTAATCTCATTTGAAAGTTCACTTAAATCTTTACTCGCCTTGTCAAAATTGTCTAGTACAGAAGCAATCTTTTCATCATTAGTTGCTATAACACTTTGTATTGAATTTGACAGATCCTTAAATGACTTTAGAGTTTCATTTAATTCTGCTATTGTATTTTTCAGACTTCCTTCACTTTCGTCGATTACCATAGTGTTAATACTAGTCATTAACGTATCTGCCGAACGGATTGCACTATCTAAATCAGTACTAATACCAGAAAAATTATTTTTTAAAGTTGTAATTAACCCAGGCTGAACTTCTGAAGATATAAAATCACCAGATTTTGCTATATCATTATCATTAGCCCTAATAATGGCTAGCGCATTACCACCCATCAAACCTGTTTCATAAAGCCTAATCGTACTATTTTTAGAAAATACTAGTTTAGGACTTACCGAAAATTCAACTCGTGTCTTTCCAGTTTTAAATTCATAACTGATATCTTCTATTTTACCAACTTTATTGCCACGGATGGTAACTGGTGACGACATACTTAGAGCATTATAATCAAACTCTGTATAATAGGTGTTTGTTGTTGTGAAAAGGTCTTCACCTTTTAAATATGAAAATAGATATATAAAAAGTGCTATTCCGGAAAGTACGAGAATAGCGGTTTTAATTTCTCTTGAGATCTTCAATTGGTATCAATTTGATTGTAAACAAAATTAGGAATATTTTTATTAATAATGTTTCTAATTTGTTGATGATTTCAACACGTCAGAAACATCAATCCTTTCCCCATTTTTATAAGCAACCACAAAGCTAGATGTATAGCCTTTAGTTTTAGCTTCTTGCAGCAATTGTTTTACTTTACTGTAATCTGAAGTATTACCGTAATAATATTTGTAAAGATTCCCAAACTTGTCTTTAGTAATATCTGATAGTCCATTAAAATTGTAGGATTTAGGAGCAAGATTTTTAGAGCTTGCAGCAATTTGTACTTTAAACGTTACACCACTGTATACTTGAGGTAAATCCTCATATTCATTTGAAATATCTTCATTCAATCCTGCAATATTTGTACTAATATTCTGATCTAACTCTTTTTTATATGCTATAATAGCATCTTTAATAGCGGTAGCTATTTTAGCTTGCCCACTTTTAGAATTTAAGTAAGCTCCTTCTTTTTTATTTGTAATAAACCCTGTTTCTATGAGTACACTTGGCATATATGTGTTGTGCATTACCCAGAGACTAGCTTGTTTAATGCCTCTACTCTTTCTTTTTAGCTTACCAGAAAAATTATCTTCAATTTTACGTGCTAAAATTATACTCTGTTCCACATATACTTCTTGCTCAATACCAATCGCTATAGTAGACTCAAGCGAACTAGGATCGAAACCAGCATAATTCTCTTCATAATTATCTTCTAAAAAAATAACTTCATTTTCTGCTTTCGCAACAGACATGTTTCGTTCAGAATTTTTAGCACCAAGTACAAATGTTTCGGTACCATAAGCTTGGGTGTGGTGTGCATTACAGTGTATAGACACAAATAGATCAGCATCTGCTTTATTTGCTATTTTCGCTCTGTTTTTTAAGGTAACAAAGACATCCGTTTTACGCGTATAAATCACTTTAAATTCAGGGTTTTTCTCAAGTTCTTTTCCAACCTTCATAGCAATTTTTAAAGCGATATCTTTTTCTTTATAACCATTCTTAGTAGGACGACCAGGATCATGACCACCATGACCAGCATCAATCACTACAACAAATCTATCATCTTGAGCATACACTGAATTAAGTGATGTTAAATAAGTGATAAATGTGAGAACAAATAATACTATTATATAACGACGTTCCGTTTGCATATTTAATTTAACGATTTAAAAACTCAGTTATTACCCATTATTAATGGTTAACAAACATTTTTAAACTTTGTAATTTTAATAATTAATCACAAAAAAATATCTGTACTTTTGGCGTTTCAAAAACCGAGCCATACTTTTACAAAAATACATTTAAAAGGATTGCGTACAAATAGCCTACACATACTTTTTACCTTGAGTTTTACAGTGCTTATCAACACTTTGAGCTTGGCGCAAGAATTACCAAAAAAGAACAAAAAAATTCCTGCAAGAGAATTAGATGACCGTATGCCAGTAAGGGCAGATTCGTTAATTAACAGACCAGTTAAAACAATAGAGATAGACACTACTGAACAAGATTCTATAAAAAAAGACGAATTTCTAAAGGACGTAGTAACTTATAAGGCCTCTGATTATGTAGCAGTTAACCAAAAAAAGCAAAAAATTTATTTGTTTAATGAAGCAGTGGTTCAGTATGAGGACATGGAGATTAAGGCTGGTGTAATTGAAATTGATTACAGTAAAAATTTAGTTTATGCTGGCCGACTAAAAGATTCTACTGGTTACTCGCAAAAACCTGTCTTTACCCAAGGTGCTAATGTCATTGAACCTGATTCAATCATTTTTAACACGGATACAAGAAGAGCTTTAATCTTTAATTCTGTTACAGAGCAAAGTGGCGGTACTGTTATCGCAGAACGTACCAAACGCGAAAATGACTCTGTCTATTTTATTGGTAGGGGAAAATTTACCACATCAGAGAACATTGAAGATCCAGAATACTACATTTTGATGAATAGGGCCAAAATCGTACCGAACAAGAAAATTGTTACGGGTTTAAGCCAAATGTACATATATGATGTACCGACACCTATAGCCATACCATTTGCGTACTTTCCTATGTCTAAAAAACAAACCTCAGGAATAATTTTCCCATCATTTGGTGAAGACACTGGTAATGACAGAGGGTACTTTTTGCAAAATGGAGGTTATTATTTTGCTATTAGCGACTACTTAGATCTTGCTATATTAGGTGATTATTACACAAACGGGAGTTATGGGTTTAGAGTAGACAACAATTACGCCGTTAGGTATAAGTTTAGAGGTAATATTAGTTTTAGATACGAGAATTTATTGAATAGCGAGCGTGGGTTCCCAGACTTTGCCCAAAGCACTATTTATAATTTTAGGTGGTCGCACAATCAAGATGCAAAAGCTAATCCAAATTCTCGCTTTTCGGCCTCGGTGAATTTGGGTAGTTCTGAATATTACCAAAGATCCATAAATCAGCTAAATCAATCTAATTTTTTAAATAATACACTTGCATCTTCGGTTTCTTATTCTAAAACTTTTAAAGGAGAACCACAAGTAAACTTAAATGTAACAGCCACACACTCTCAAAATACAAATACAGAATCAATTAATTTAACTTTACCAACTGTACAGGCTTCTATGAGTAGAGTTTTTCCATTTGCCCCTAAATCTGGTGCCAAAAAGGGAATCATTCAAAATATAAACTTTCAGGTAAATACTAGAGGCGAATATCGTATCAATACTACTGATTCCTTGTTTGGGAAAAGTGAAATGTTTGATGACGCACTGGCAGGAATGAAACATACAGTACCACTTACGACTAATTTTAAAGTTTTTAATCATTTCAGTGTGAGTGCAAGTACAAATATTGAGGAAACATGGACATTAAAAACCATTAGACGCTTTTATGACACAAGCCTCGATGAAGTTGTTACTACAGATATCAATGGCTTTGATAGATTTATGACATATAATTTTAGCACTAGTATAGGTACGACGCTTTATGGTATGTTCAACTTTGAAAAAGAAGGAAAAGATCCTAAGATTCAAGCCATACGGCATGTAGTTCGACCCTCGCTTTCATACAGTATTACTCCAGCTTTCGATCAGTACTATGAGACTTATGAAGTAATCGATGCAGATGGCACAACAACTGAAGAATATACGAGGTTTGAGAACTCATTATTTGGTAGGCCCAGCAACAATTATTCTAGTAGTGTTGGTATGTCTATTGGTAATAATTTTGAGGCTAAAATACGTGATAAAGATTCAACTAAGACAGAACCAAAAAAGGTCTTTTTACTTAATAACCTCAACTTTTCAACTGCCTATGATTTGGCTGCAGATTCGTTAAGTTGGAGCCCAGTAAGAGTTACAGGTGGTACTCAGATTCTCAATAAAAAGATGAATATTAACTTTGGTATGACATTAGACCCTTATGCGTTAGATAGTAACAATAATAAAATCAACACTTTTAATATTGATAATGGTGGTAGCCTATTCAGACTAACTTCTGCTAATATGAATATTAGTTACACGCTATCAAATGAAAGTTTTGGAGGTGGTGATGACGAAGAAGATAGTGCTTCATCAAGAGAGGCTGCAAGGTCTGGTGGTAGAACTGACGGTCTATTTGGAAAAACACAAGACTTCGCCGACAAAAGACTTTCTGATAGAGACAAAGATAATAATGAGGAAGAAGAAAATAACGAATTTTATAATTACAAAATGCCGTGGTCTTTACGTTTATCATATGCAGTTAATTATGCGAATACTAGACGACAGAACCAGATTTCCTCAAATTCATTAATGTTTTCTGGTGACTTAGAATTATCGCCGAGATGGTCAATAGGTGCTTCATCGGGTTACGATTTTCTCAATAAGGGTTTTACATTTACTCAATTACGTTTTGAACGAGATTTATTGAGTTGGCGTATGAATTTTACTTGGGTACCTTTTAGTGATCGTTCGTCTTGGAACTTTTTTATAGGCATAAAATCTAACTTATTAAAAGACTTGAAATACGACCAAAGACGTCAACCAGATCAACGTTTAGGAAACTAACCTGATTAATTTAAAGGTATTTTTCTAAATTTAGTTCACCAACAAACAATACCCTAATTTATGTAAGATGAAAAAAATCATTAATACCTCAAAAGCTCCAGCTCCAATAGGACCGTACAGCCAGGCTGTTTTAACTGGAAATACACTTTACACATCCGGACAGATTGCTCTAGATCCAGAAACTATGGAATTAGTAACAGACTCTATAGAGGCAGAAACCACTCAGGTTATGGAAAATATGAAAGCTGTTTTAGCTGAAGCAGGATTAACCTTCGAGAGCGTTGTGAAAACTTCAATTTTTATTAGTGACATGAATAATTTCTCTAGAATCAATGCTATCTATGGAAAATATTTTGATGAAGCAACTGCACCAGCAAGAGAAACCGTAGAGGTTGCAAATTTACCCAAGTTCGTAAACGTTGAAATTAGTATGATTGCCATTGTTTAAATGGTATAATAAGCCAATCTTTATAATTGAAACTTAACAAAATAGAACTTAAGGAGTTTTTAGATACTAAAGTTAACCTCTATAACAATCCCAAATTTATAGATAGTGATCCTATCCAGATTCCTCACAAATTTTCCAAAAAAGAGGATATTGAAATTATTGGTTTTTTAACCGCTACAATTGCATGGGGAAATCGTAAAAGCATAATCACAAATGCCAACAAAATGTCGGAATTAATGGACTTCTCCCCTTTTGACTTTGTGATAAACCACCAAGCGTCAGATCTAGAAAATCTTAACGGATTTGTGCATCGTACTTTTAACGCAGAAGATTTTAAACAGTTTATAAAAAGCCTCCAGCATATTTACCAAACTCATGGTGGACTAGAATCAATTTTCAATAAGTATTGTACTAATGAATCTTTACAAGTAAGTATTCATAA
The DNA here is from genome assembly GCF_020166345.1 of Winogradskyella vincentii. GTDB lineage: Bacteria > Bacteroidota > Bacteroidia > Flavobacteriales > Flavobacteriaceae > Winogradskyella > Winogradskyella vincentii. The sequence continues at coordinate 487,458 of NZ_JAIUJS010000003.1, forward strand.
ATTTAAAAAGATATTCTTTGAAATAGAACATTTAAAGCGCTCAGAAAAACATGTTAGTGATCCTTTAAAGAATTCTGCTGCAAAACGAATAAACATGTATTTACGTTGGATGGTTAGAAATGACAACAATGGTGTGGACTTTGGTATATGGAAATCCTTAAAACCATCGCAGCTTAGTTGTCCGTTAGACGTACATTCAGGAAACGTAGCTCGCAAACTTGGTCTTTTAAAAAGGAAGCAGAATGATGCTAAGGCTTTGCTAGAACTTGATACCGCTCTTAGAAAGTTAGACTCAACAGATCCGGTTAAATACGACTTTGCACTTTTTGGACTTGGAGTGTTTGAAGGGTTTTAATTTATAGACTCCCTTTTATTATCTTTAAACTTCAAAAAACTCTCAAATGAAACTTCACAAATTATTATTCTTTCTTTTATTCTCAAGCTGTCTTGTTTATGGACAAGATTTAAAAATTCCTGTTGACACAACAATTATTAGTAATGGCTCAGTGTCAATAAAAGGAAAGCAAGTAAACTACAAAGCTGAAACTGGATTTCAGCCCGTTTGGGATAAAGATGGCAAGACCATTGCGTCACTTTATTACACTTATTACAAGCGTACTAATGATAACAAAGGAAACAAACGGCCTATTATTTATTCTTTTAATGGAGGTCCAGGTTCTGCTTCAGTTTGGATGCATTTGGCTTATACCGGACCGAAAATCTTAAAAATTGATGAAGAAGGGTATCCTATTCAGCCATATGGTGTAAAGGACAACCCTAATTCTATTTTAGATCTTGCCGATATCGTTTACATAAACCCTGTTAATACCGGCTACTCCAGAAAAATTGCCGATAACGAAGGTAAAATGCCTGAAGATGAAATATTCTTTGGAGTAAACGCAGATATAAAATATTTGGCAAGTTGGATGAACACTTTTACAACGCGTCACAACCGTTGGGAATCTCCCAAATATATAATTGGAGAAAGCTATGGTGGCACCAGAGTAATGGGATTGTCACTTGAATTGCAAAATAGTCAATGGATGTATTTAAACGGTGTTATTCTTGTATCGCCTGCAGATTATAAAGTTTTGCGTGTTGGAGGTCCACTGTCCTCGAGCTTAAACTTACCTTATTATACGGCAGCTGCTTGGCATCATAATGCTCTGCCTAATGCTTTACAAGCTAAAGATTTATTAGATATATTACCTGAAGCTGAAGAATTTGCAATCAATGAATTAATACCTGCTTTGGCAAAAGGCGGATTTATTAGTACCGCTGAAAAACAAAATATTGCCAAGAAAATGAGTTACTATTCTGGCTTATCCGAGAAAGTGATACTACAACAAAATTTAGATGTTCCAAACCGTTTTTTCTGGAAAGAACTCTTAAGAGACAAAACAGGACAAACCATAGGCAGATTAGATTCTAGATACTTAGGCGTGGATAAGGTAGAGACCGGAATAAGTCCAGACTATAGTGCAGAATTAACATCATGGCTACATAGTTTTACGCCAGCAATAAACTATTATGTTAAAAATAATTTAGGCTTTAATACAGATGTAAAGTACAATGTCTTTGGGAATGTTGGAGAATGGGACAGAACCAATGACAATACTAGAGACAACCTAAGGCAAGCAATGGCACAAAACCCTTACCTAAAAGTAATGACCCAATCAGGATATTATGATGGAGCAACAACATATTTCTCGGCAAAATACTCACAATGGCAAATTGACCCAAGTGGTAAGATGAAAGATCGATTTTATTTTAAAGGTTATCGTAGTGGACATATGATGTACTTACGAAATGAAGATCTCATACAAGCTAATGACGACTTAAGGGAATTTATTATTAATTCGTCCTCTAACGGTAAAGCCGCCAAATATTAATGGGAGAAGTTATTGGTGAATTTATATTTTATGTACTGTTAAATTTCATTGGTGGCACTATTAGATGGATAATAGGAAGCATCTGGAGAATTCTTTTTAACAAGCCAAAATTTACCTATAAAGAATATATCTATGGGCCAGAAGAACCAGATTTCTATAATTCTACTCATACTTTTATTAATGGTGCGATTGCAGTTGTTTTTATTGTAATAATAATTGCCATAATAACATAAAAAAAGCCTCCTAATTGGAGGCTTTATCTTTAATTATAATCTCTTAGCCCTTTAACCAGGCATTACGTAAAGCAACTTTCTCATCTGATGCGTTGGGATCTTCAATTAATGATTCACTTTCTGCTGTAGCTTTTGTTAGAGTCGTTTTAATCGAAACTGTTTCGCCATTACGATTTAATTCAACATCAATCTCTTGCCCTTCTTGCCATCCAAACATTCCGGTAATAATTTCTTGAGCATTCATTAAAGTCAATTCTTTTCCATCAACCTTCTTTATCACATCACCAACCTGTACTCCTTGAGACGCCCAGAAAGAATTTTTAAGTGCCATTTCAGAGAAAAATATTTCGCCTTTTTGTGGGTCAGCATCAAAAATTATGTTTTGGCCACCAGCAAAAATATAATTTGTTGGGACTTCAGAATTACCATAGGTTAAACCAACCATATCAAAAAATTCATCATAATTAATAGGAACATCACCCTCAACATGTGTTTTAAAGAACTCTCCTATACTTGGGTAGGTCATAGCAGTAATTTCTTCAATAATTTTATCATCTTCAAATGGTTTATTCTTACCATATTTATTTGATAATTCTTTCATAAGCGATAACATGCTGCGCTCTCCATTACTTTCCTTCCGCATTAAAATATCAATACACATACCTATAAGTGCGCCTTTCATGTAGACATTATAATAATTGGTTGCATACGGTTCGTCTAATACATTTTCACTCATTATTGTAAAGCTCATAGCATCATCAAGATTCATAGATGTTGCAATTTTTTGCATTACCGTATTATAAAATTGATTATTGTCTATAAGACCTTCATATACTTGAAAATGCTGAGCAAAATATTCCGTAACACCTTCATACATCCATAAATGCTTAGAAAATGTTGGTATGTTATAATCAAAATAATGAACATCTTCTGAGTGCACTGATAAAGGGGTTACAATATGGAAAAACTCATGCGCTACAACATCGACCATTTGAAACTTAAGTCCTTCTAAAGTGCTATCTTCAGGAAATACTACCACAGTAGAAGTATGATGTTCTAAAGCACCAAATCCTTTTGGAGAGGTTTCATCACCACGTGATAAATACACATATATATCATATCTAGGTGTACTGTTTATATCACCCAAATAGGCTTTTTGAGCTTCCATCATCTTGTAAACGGTTTCCTTTAAACTAGAGGCAGTATGCTGTTTAGTTGGAGAATATAGACTCAAAACAATTTTGATATCTCCAACCATAAATTCTTCTACATCGAGTTTACCATACATCATTGGATTATCAGTAATATCAAAATAACGTGGTGCATAATAACTACTTGTTATTGATTTGCCATCAGCCGAAGTGACGTTACCTTTACTTTCTAAAGCAGAGGTTCTTATAAAATCTGCAGGCGCAGTAACATCTAAAGTGTATTGGTTATTCTTTAAAGAATCAAAGTAACCCACAAATCCATGCAGGTTTAATACATAGTTTTCAGGCTCAATATTAGTACCTGCTGGAGAAAATGGCTGTTCTCCTTGTATACCTCCACTTGTTTCGATGTCGTAGGTATCATTTACAAAATATTCTATTCTGTCTAATTGTGTAGCATTGCTGATAGACCAAGAGTTTGTATCAATTTTGCTAACTGATAACGTATTCCCGTCGTAATCAATCGCTCTAAAATCGTCTATATACTTGCCAAAATCACTCACTGAGTATGTTCCCTGAACTACTCTAGGTAATCTATACGTCACCGTTTCTGTAGTGAATCTTCCTGGGTTAATTACAACAGGTACTTTATCCTCTGTTACCGCAGACAAATTAAGAGCGGTTTCAATAGGATTGTTTGTTGCCAAATCATCAATTTTAGGCTTAGCAGATCCACAAGCAACCAAAATCACACTAAGTCCAAAGAGGGCTATATACTTCTTCATTTTAACTTTATTTATTTTTAACATGTCGCACAAATCTACAACCTGTTACTCCTTAAAATCTAAAGGTTTTGTTAAATTCGTGCCGTGTCAGAACCATTAATTACCATAATAACGCCCTTTAAGAATACCGAATCATTTATTGAGGAATGCGTCCAATCTATTATTAATCAGAGCTATACAAATTGGGAAGCAATTTTTGTAGACGATAATTCTACTGACAGTTCATTCAAAATTATCGAAACCTTCACTAGCAAAGAAAGAAGAATTAAACTTTTAAACAATGAAGGTTCAGGTATAATTGAAGCATTGAGAACCGCATATAAAGCGAGTTCTGGACAATACATCACAAGGATGGACAGTGATGATATAATGGCCAACAATCGATTAGAACACATGCTTAATGACCTTATATTATTTGGTAGAAAACACCTTTCAATTGGTTTAGTAAAATACTTTAGGGATGATGGCATTAGTGATGGTTATGCCAAATATGAAACATGGATTAATGGTCTAACTAAAGTAGGACAAAATTATTCTGAAATCTATAAGGAGTGTGTTGTACCCTCACCTTGCTGGATGTTGCACAAGGAAGATTTTGATAATTGCGGAGGGTTTTCACCTAATCTTTATCCTGAAGATTATGACCTTACATTCAGGTTTTATAAGGCTGGTTATACTTGTATTCCTTGTAGTGAGGTTTTGTTACACTGGAGAGATTATAGCACAAGAACTTCAAGAACACATGAGCATTATGCTCAAAATTATTTCTTAGATATAAAAGTTCGTTATTTTCTAGAATTAGATTATGACAAATCAAGACCATTAACTATTTGGGGAGCTGGATCTAAAGGGAAAACTGTCGCACAACTTCTGATTAAGAATAGTATCCTATTTCATTGGATATGTGATAATCCAAAAAAAATAGGAAAACACATCTATAACAAAGAGATGCTGAAGTTTGAGCATTTAAAAGAACTTACAAATCCGCAAAGCATTGTTACAGTTGCCAACGAAGAGGCACAAAATGAGATACGCTCTTACTTTTCAAAGCATAAAATGACCTCAATGACAGATTATTTCTTTTTCTGTTAAATTTCTCAAAAGTGACTCACAGTTATCATTGAGCATTTTCTATATTTGACGATACAACTTTGGCTTAAAAAGGAATGCAGTTTAAACATCCAGAATTACTATACGCTTTATTTTTACTGGTTATTCCAATTCTCATTCATTTATTTCAATTACGACGTTTTCAAAAGGTAGAGTTTACAAACGTAAAATTTTTGAAAGCCGTCAAATTACAAACTCGCAAAAGTTCTCAAATAAAAAAATGGTTAACACTGTTAACTAGAATGCTATTATTAGCTTGTGCAATTATTGCATTTGCCCAGCCTTTTATACCAAAAACAGAAAATTTCAATGAATTGCAAGAAACTGTTATCTATTTAGATAATTCTTTTAGTATGGAGGCACAAGGCAGAAACGGTAGCTTACTAAATGAAGCTATACAAGATCTTATAAATTCATTACCTGAAGACGAAAATATCAGTGTTTTTACTAATGATAATGTATTTACCAAAACAAGTATTAAGGCCATTAAAAATGACTTAATTAATCTATCATTTTCTAATAATCAAATTAATTACGATGCTGTTATCTTAAAAGGAAAACAAATGTTTTCTAAGAATACTAATGCAGAGAAAAATCTGGTTCTAGTTTCAGATTTTCAACAAGGAACCGAGGCTCTTGACATCGAGAAAGACAGCATAGTAGACATATCATTGGTACAACCTAAATCAAATCTAGTCGCAAATGTTAGTATTGACAGTGTTTATGTTGCCAATACAAATGCAGAAACCTTAGATTTAAACGTAAAACTCTCAAACTATGGAGAACCAGTTGAAAGTATAAGTATATCATTGTACAACAATGACGTGTTACTAGCAAAGAACTCTGTAAACATTGAAAATGAAGCAGAAGCTACATTTACTATTGCAAATAATACTGAATTAAATGGTAAATTAATTATTGAAGATGCTGGCTTGCAATACGACAACGTCCTCTACTTTAATATTGGTAAGAAACCCAAAATTAGAGTACTAGCCATAAACGACAAATCAAGTGATAATTTCTTAAAACGTATATATACCAATGATGAATTTGAATTCAATTCATACAATATCAAAGCACTAAATTTTAACTTAATAAATGACCAAAATTTAGTTGTTTTAAATGAACTAGAATCTATTTCATCAGCTTTAGTTTCGGCTTTAAATGCATTTAAAAAAGACGGAGGAAGTATATTAACTATCCCATCAAATAACATTTCACTAAATACTTATAATCAATTATTTAATGTAATTAATTTGTCTAGATTTGACGATGGTATCTATTCAACAAAAAGAGTCACTTCTATTAATTATGACCATCCTTTGTTATTGAACTCTTTTTATACTAAAGTGACTAATTTTCAATACCCACGTGTCAACTCGTCGTTTAGATTTTTATCAAATACAGGTGGTGTGTTATCTTATGATGATGGCTCAATATTTCTGCAAGGTAAAAATGGAAGTTATGCTTTTGCTTCTGCCATAAATGGCGACAATTCAAACTTTCAAAACTCTCCTTTGATTGTTCCTGTTTTATACAATATTGGTTTACAAAGTCATGAATTACCGAAGTTGTTTTATACCATAGGCAGGCCTAACTCAATAGCTATAAAAACCGAATTAGGACAAGATGATATTTTAAGTCTTCATGCAAAGGGCGGATCAGTTATTCCTCCTCAAAAAACATATAGTAAATCTGTTGTATTAGAAACCAAGGAATATCCTGAAAATGACGGTATTTATACTATTAAGAACGATGATGAAAATTTGCAAAATATAAGTTTTAACTATAGCAGGGAAGAGAGTAATATAAATTATTTAAATATTAATTCCCTAAACAATATAAAAACAGAAACTAGCTTGTCCAAAACAATAAATGCGATAAAAAGTAATGCAAATGTTAATGCGCTATGGAAATGGTTTGTTATTTTTGCCCTAGTATTTCTGATTTTAGAGGTACTTATTTTAAAATATCTTAAATGAACGCACTCATAAAATCTGCAACTGTCGTTGATTCTAAAAGTGATTTTCACAATGAGACAGTCGATATTTTAATTGAAAAAGGTCGTATCGCTAAGATTTCCAAAAGAATTTCTAATCCCAATAATTACAGAGAAATTAAACTAGACAACCTTCATGTGTCACAGGGCTGGTTTGATAGTAGTGTCTCGTTTGGAGAGCCAGGATTTGAAGAAAGAGAAACCATTGACAATGGTCTTAAAACGGCTTCAAAATCTGGATTCACAGCAGTTGCCTTAAATGCAAACTCTTTCCCTGTAATTGACAGCTATGCAGACATTTCATTTGTTAAATCTAAAGCATCCAACCATGCTACTCAGCTTTTACCAATTGGAGCATTAACTAAGGAGAGTAAAGGAATAGACCTTGCTGAATTGTACGACATGAGCAATGCAGGCGCAGTAGCATTTTATGACTATCAAAAGCCTATTTCTAATCCTAACTTAGCCAAAATTGCAATGCAATACGCAGGTAATTTTAATGGTTTAATCTGTTCGTTTCCACAGGAAAATAAGATTACTGGAACAGGAGTTGTAAACGAGCATGTCAATAGTACTAAACTCGGTCTTAAGGGCAATCCAAATCTAGCCGAAGATTTACAGGTCGCAAGGGATTTATTTTTATTAGAATACACAGAAGGCAAACTTCATATACCTACAATATCGACTGCAAAATCAGTTGACTTAATTAGACAAGCCAAAGCAAAAAAACTTGACGTTAGCTGTAGTGTGGCCATACATAATCTTATTTACACCGATGATGTATTATCGGATTTTGATACTAATTTTAAGGTTCTACCTCCTTTAAGAACTAAGAATGATTGTAATGCATTAATAGAAGGATTAAAGGATGGCACTATTGATATGGTAACTGCAGACCACAATCCAATTGATATTGAAGACAAAAAAGTAGAATTTGATTATGCCAAATATGGTACTATCGGTTTGGAATCTTCATTTGGAGCGCTTCAAACAATTTTCACAACCAAAAAAGCTATTGGTCTTCTTACGCAGGGAAAATCCAGATTTGGTGTTGATGAAAATACGATTAATGTAGGTAACGATGCAGAATTAACTCTATTCAATCCTGATGTTAATTACCAGTTTTCTGTTTCTAACATACTATCAAAATCAAAAAACAGTGCTTTTATTGGCCAAGACCTAAAAGGGATGGCTTACGGTATTGTTGCAAATAAAAAAATCGTCTTACTGTAATGGATCAGAACTCTGCTAAAGAGGGCAAAGGCCTAAGTATTATTGCTTATATCACCATTATTGGTGTGCTGATTGCTTTCTTTATGAATCAAGAAAAGAAAAACTCATTTACATTTTTTCATATTAGACAAAGTCTAGGTCTTTGGTTAATGTATTTCATTTTTGGATACGTTATAAGTGGATTTGATAGTTGGATGCTCACCTACTCTTTTTGGATATTTTTTGCTGTTTTGTTTCTATATGGACTATTAGGTGCCATTTCAGGAAAGGCCAATAGCATACCTATTCTTGGTGATTTTTTTCAAAAGCTATTTAAGTCCTTAGGTAATTAATTATGAGTGATTTATTTTACGTAAAACGTCCTTCATCATTACAATCTAACGCTCCTTTGGTAATCATGTGTCATGGTTATGGAAGTGATGAAAATGATTTGTTTTCCTTTGCTCAAGAATTACCAGAAGAACTTTTCATTATTTCCTTGAGAGCTCCTTATAGAATGCAACCTTTTGGGAACGCATGGTATGCCATAAATTTTGATGGAGTGCAAGGCAAATGGAGCAATAATGAACAAGCCAAAGAATCGGTTGATTTAATTGCGGGATTTATTGATTATGCCTGCACTAATTATCCGGTTGATAAAAACAACGTTACATTATTAGGTTTTAGCCAAGGCACAATTTTAAGCTATGCTGTCGCCTTAAATTATCCAACAAAAGTAAAAAACGTTGTTGCGTTAAGTGGTTATATAAATAATGATATTATTCCAGACAACCTAGACACAGAAGATTTTAAGCATTTAAATTTCTATTGCTCACATGGTACAGTAGACCAGGTAATCCCTGTAGATTGGGCAAGAAAAACCCCTGCTTTTTTAAAGGCTTTAAATATTAACCATGTTTATTCAGAATATCCAGTTGGACATGGAGTTGCTCCGCAAAATTTTCATGATTTTAAAGACTGGCTGAAGAAATATATTTAATAATTCATTGGATACATAAAGTATTCAACGAGCTTATATTTTAATTCATTGTTTTCATCAATTTCATAATTAACAAAAATCTCACCCCAATTCTCTGTATCGGTAAAATCTGCGATAATCCATTTGTGATTAAGTATTCTTACTTTATTGATTACCATTTTTGAATCTGTCATGGATACATATGGAACAATTGGGTGATCTTCACCTTTGTAATTGTTCATGCTATATAAACCATCAACTATTGCTGGAATGAGTTCTTCAGTATTGTAGCCTTTATCTTCAAAAAATGTCAAAGCATCCTCATTTCCATTAATGCTGAAATGATTTAACTCAAAATTCTGCTCTTCTAATTCATTAGATTTCTGCTCTAGTTCAGCAATATTGGCCTTAAAGGTTTGTATATCTTTTTCGTATTTATCAATTATATTTTTTGAATTAACATATTGAAATACAATAAGTAATACAGAAAATAAAAACAAGTACATAAAAATTCTATTCTTCATTCTTGGATTTTTATTTGTAGATTATCATAGGCTAAAAAAACGTTTTTGGGTAGTTTTTGTTGTACATCATCATGAAATCCCATATGATGACTGATATGAGTTAAATATGCACGTTTAGGTTTAACCTCTGCAATAAATTCTAAGGCTTCCTCTAAGTTGAAATGTGAGATATGTGGCTCTTCACGCAATGCGTTAACGACAAGAACTTCTAGATTATTTAATTTTTTCATCTCCTTTTTTGATACTGTTTTCATATCGGTGAGGTATGCAAAATCGCTAAATCTAAACCCGAAAACTTGTAATTTATAGTGCAAACCATCTATTGGTAAAACATCCAAATTACCTGCTCTAAAAGCACTGTTGGATATCTCATGTTTTATAACACTTGGTACACCAGGATATTTCTTTTCAGAAGTGAATATATAGTCAAATCGCTTTTCTAGAGCTTTAAAAACTCTTTTATTAGCGTATAGTGGAATATCGCCTTGCCTAAAAAAGAATGGTCTTATATCATCTAATCCCATCGTATGGTCTGCATGCTCATGCGTAAATATTATGCCATCTATCCGATTCACTTTAGCATTTAGCATTTGCTGTCTAAAATCAGGCCCGCAATCAACAACAAAAGTGTAATCATCCCACTCTACCAATATAGAAACTCGTAATCGTTTATCTTTTGGATTTTTGCTTAAGCAAACAGGATGTTCACTTCCGATAATGGGTATTCCTTGAGACGTACCAGTACCTAAAAATGTTATTGTCAAGACTGTTAAGTTTAAAACAAAAATAAGCTTATTTTTTTGTATACCACCGTAAAATAGTACCTTTACGGCATTATGAAGAACCCAAATTCTATGGAAGACATAAGGTACAAAGGTGACTTTGAGATAGAAAATATACCTTCATTAAAGGACAAAGCCCTACGAATAAACCTTAACAAAGATATTTACGGAACATTTGCAGAGATTGGTGCAGGCCAAGAAACTGTGCGTCAGTTTTTTAGAGCAGGTGGTGCTTCTGGTACTATTGCAAAGACAATGTCAGCATATGATAAGGACTTTAGTGATGCTATTTATGGTATTGAAGACGATAAGCGTTATGTAACCGAAGCTAGGTTAAGAAAAATGCTTAATCATGAGGTAAATCTTATTGAACAACGTATAGGAAGAGAAAAGCAACCAAACAAGATATTCTTTTCATATGCTAATACTGTTGCAACCATTGATTTTGCAAAGAAATATAAAGGCCACGGATGGGTAGGAATTAAATACCAAGTAGCACCAGACCAAGATTACAATGATATTGTTTTGCATATTAGATTTAAAGAAAATGATGCAAGACTACAACAAGAGACCCTAGGTAAATTGGGAACTAACCTCATTTACGGTGCTTTCTATAAATACAATCAACCACGTAAATTATTACGGTACTTATATGATCATTTAGATAAGGATCAATTAGAAATTGATACTATTAATTTTTCTGGTCCGGTTTTCGAAGATGTAGATAACAGGTTAATGAGTCTTCAACTCGTTAAAAATGGAATGACCGATGCAGTAATGTTTGCACCAGATGGTAATAATGTTCTACCAGCAAGAGTACTTTACAAAAAGAATATACTTGCATTAAGAGGTAGCTTTAGACCTGTAACCAAAGTGAATATGGATATGTTTGAAAAATCATATGAAATGTTCATTAAAGAAAACAAGGTTGATAAAGAAAAGACGCAAGTAATTTTTGAAATTACCCTTTCAAACCTCAGGGCTGAAGGTGAAATAGACGAACAAGATTTTATGGATAGAGCTCGTCTATTATGTTCTCTAGGTCAGACAGTTTTAATATCAAACTTCCAAGAATATTATAGACTAGTCGAGTATTTCTCTCAATACACCAGAAATAGAATGGGATTAGCAATGGGAGTAAATAATCTCATTGATATTTTTGATGAAAAATACTACCGTCACTTAAGTGGTGGTATATTAGAAGCTTTTGGTAAACTTTTCTACAAAGATCTCCGTGTTTATCTTTACCCTATGGAAAATGAAGATGGAAGCTTAACCGACAGCGAAAATCTTAAGGTTCATCCACGTATGAAAGAATTATACAAATTCTTTAAATACAATGGAAAAGTGGTAGATATTCATGATTATGATCCATCCATATTGAGAGTTTTCTCTCGAGAAGTTTTAAAGAAAATCACTAGTGGTGATGATGGTTGGGAAGAGATGCTACCAGAAGGTGTTGCTAAACTTATCAAAGAGAAGTCGTTATTTGGTTGTGAAACTGAAGAAGTTTTAAGGTAATCCCATTTTTTTATTATTACGATAAATTGCATATTCGCTGAGGATTATTGATTGCTGAAATGCTACTTTGACTATAATTACTTATTTTTAGTCCAGTCATTCAACCATCACTATCAACATGAATCAATTGTTCAAAAATATTGCTACCATTCTAATCATACCATTAATTTTCTTCACTTGTAAAGAAAATACCAAAGAAAAAATAGTTAGTACAAAAGAACTCATCGAAACTGAATTAAAAAATGATGAGTGGAATTTGGTATGGTCAGATGAATTCAATTCGGATACTATAGATTCAAGTAATTGGAATCTTCAAGTTCTAAAAGCCGGTCAATTTAATAACGAGTGGCAACGATATACTGATAGCAATGAAAATGCATTTATTGAAAATGGAAGTTTGGTCATTAAGGCTGTACATGAGACCGATATTCATGGGATGGACCAATATTCTTCAGCGAGGCTTAATACTGCAAACAAGCAATCTTGGAAATACGGTAAAATCGAAGCTCGTATAAAACTTCCAAAGGGCAAAGGAATATGGCCAGCATTCTGGATGTTGGGAGCGAATATAGATGAAAATGGAGGTGATACTCCATGGCCACAATGTGGTGAAATAGATATTCTAGAACTATACGGTACTAAAGACAATGCCATTGTCGAGGCTAATTTACATTATGCTGATCAGTCAAATTCTCATGCAATGATGGGAGCAAAATCCTATAAATTAGATAAGGGAATTTTTGCAGATGATTTTCACATATTTGCTTTGGAATGGGATGATAAAAATATCAAATGGCTTGTAGATGGTTATCAATATGCAATCACCTCTATTGCTGACGCAGAACGCTCAGAATTCCATAAAGAATTTTTTATCCTACTTAATCTAGCTGTTGGAGGCACGTACGCAGGACGACCAGATACCTCTACTCCATTTCCACAGTTTATGTATGTAGATTGGGTTAAAGTTTATCAAAAGGACCAAAGCAGCTAAGCTCAGTTTATTATAATTCACTGATCTCAATGACATATATTCTAAAAAACAAAACCATTGAACTTCATATTGATGACCCTTCAGAAAATTATAATTTTTCTCGTTTTGACTGGAGCGGTAAAATCAAAAAATTAATTTATAAGGGCACTTGCGTAACAGGTGATGAAAAGACAGACGCAAAGGAAATTCCAGATTATGGTAGGGGATTTTACAATGAATTTGGAATAAATAAACCTGTAGGTTTTCAAAACCTTGAACTGAATGATTGGTTTCATAAAATTGGAGTTGGACTTTTAAGAAAGCAGGAATCAGATTATTTTTTCATGAATAAATATGATATTAAACCAGCAAGATTTTCGTTGAATGCTAATTCTGAAACACTTCAAATTAAATGTCAATCTCTATCACATAATGGCTATGCATATATACTCGAAAAAGAAATAAAACTATTAAAGAGTGGCTTTGAAATTAATTATACTCTCAAAAACACTGGACAAAAATCCATTATTACAGATGAATATGTACATAACTTTATGTCAATAAATAAATCCTTGATAAATAAAGATTATGAGCTATCATTTAATTTCGTTATCGATCCTGATACATTCAATGAAACCGTTAATCCTAAAAATGTAGTTACATTCTCAACCAATCAAGTATCTTTTAAAGCCTCTCCTGAGAGCGCTTTTTTCTTCAGCAATATAACAGGAGGTAAAAAAGTAACAGCACAGTGGAAATTAGTAAATAAAAGAAATAAGATCTGCATATCGGAGAAAGGTGATTTTGAAACTAACTCAATTAATCTTTGGGGTTGTCGTCATGTAATAAGTCCAGAATTATTTTTTGACATTAATCTTAAACCAGATAACACCAAGAAATGGTCAAGAACATATACACTATATAATTTAAGTTAAACATCATAATTTCTGGTTTAATTATAGATTATTACCTTAGACGATATTTTGGCGTAAGCCATTTTAAATTACTAACTAACTCTTACCAACTAAAATGAATAATCAATCTTTATATACCATACGTATTGCTCTTATTGTAGCACTAGGTGGATTTTTAATGGGTTTTGATGCATCTGTGATTTCTGGTGTTAACAAATTCATTCAAATAGATTTCAATTTAACAGATATTGAACTAGGTTTCTCTGTTAGTTCACTGACCATCATAGCAGCCTTAGCAATGATGATTTCAGGACCTTTAAGCGATCGTTTTGGTAGAAGGATAATGCTTAAAGTTTGTGCTATAGTGTTTACAATTTCTGCCGTTGGTTCCGCCTTGGTGTCAAATTTTTCACTTTTCTTGATTTTTAGAATGCTTGGTGGTTTTGGGGTTGGAGCCTCATTAATTTTAGCGCCAATGTATATTGCTGAGATTGCACCACCAGCACAAAGAGGTAGACTTGTATCTTTCAATCAATTAAATATTGTACTTGGTATAACCATTGCGTTTTTTAGCAACTACTATATTTTATCACTTGGTGATTCTGATGCAAGTTGGGTACAATCTCTAGGGATAGCAGAAAATAATTGGCGTTGGATGTTAGGTGTCGAAGCCCTTCCTGCAATTCTCTACTTTTTTGGGCTATTAACTGTTCCTAGAAGCCCTAGATGGTTGGTTATGAAGAATCATTTAGTTGAGGCAAAAGACGTACTACAAAAGTTTTATACAGATGAACAAGCGGAAAAGGATATGGTAGCAATACAAGATTCATTAGAAACTGATAAGAATAAAAAGAAAGTATCAGTAATGGAAATCTTTAAACCTGCCATGAGACTCGTTATCACCATAGGTTTAGTTGTAGGTGTTCTCCAGCAAATAACAGGTATAAATTCTGTCTTTTTCTATGCACCTATGATATTTGAACAATCTGGTATTGGTACTGATGCGTCATTCATACAAGCCATACTAGTTGGAGTAACCAATTTGGTCTTTACAATATTAGCAATGCTATTAATTGATAAACTTGGGCGTAAACCATTGCTTACATTTGGCGTTGCCGGAATTGGCGTTTTTATGGTGTTATTAGCCTATGGGTTTAATTCAGCAACATATTCATTAGATAGTGAAAAAATAAACCAATTATCAAATACAGAATTAAGAGAAGAATTATCTGTACTTGCTGGGAAATCCTTTAAAAATGATGTAGCATATAAAAATGAACTCAAATCACTTTTAGGACCAGAAAGAGCAAAACAAAATGAGTCTGAATTAATTACTGCCGCAATTAGTATGAACCCATCTCTTATCCTTATAGGTATCCTAGGCTTTGTAGCATGCTTTGCAATTTCACTTGGGCCTGTTATGTGGGTACTTTTTTCAGAGTTATTCCCATTGAGAATCAGAGGTGTGGCAATTTCATTCGTTGGATTTGTAAATTCTGCTGTTTCAGCAGGTGTCCAATTTATTTTCCCATGGGAATTATCTACCATAGGCAGTTCAATGACCTTTTTGATTTATGGTCTTTTTGCCTTTGCTAGTCTAATATTTATTGTTAGAGTAATTCCAGAAACAAAAGGTAAATCCTTAGAAGAACTAGAAGCTCAATTGGTAAAATAGCTTGTTAAAATTTAATACTACATCAATGTTCTAGTCGACTAGAATTTGAGCTGTATGTTCTTTGGTTTTAACTTTGGTGATTACATCTTCAATGATACCGTTTTCATCTATGACAAAGGTAGTTCTATGGATGCCATCATATTCCTTACCCATGAACTTTTTTGGTCCCCAAACACCGAAAGCATTTATTACTGCCTTATCCTCGTCTGCTAGCAGAGGGTATTGAAATCCATATTTAGTTTTAAAGTTAGATTGACGCTTAGCACTATCAGCACTCACACCTAATATTTCATAGCCTTGCGCCTTAAACCTGTCATAATTATCGTTAAGATTACAAGCTTCAGCTGTACATCCTGGTGTACTAGCTTTTGGATAAAAGAAAACTACAAGTTTTTTGCCTTGATAATCCGCTAATGATATTGTATTTCCTTGTTCGTCTTTTGCCGTGAAACTTGGTGCTTTATCACCTATTTTTAAGTGCGTCATAATGCTTAATTTTGTTTTTGTAAAAATACAATGAATGACTAAGCAAGAAAAGGTACAATTTGTTATAAATACGTTAAATGAATTATACCCAGAAATTCCTATTCCTTTAGACCATAAAGACCCATATACGCTTTTAATTGCAGTACTAATGTCAGCCCAAAGCACAGATGTACGTGTTAACCAAATCACGCCCTTGTTGTTTGAACGTGCAGACAACCCTTATGATATGATTAAATTAAGTATTGAGGAAATACGCGAAATTATAAAACCTGTTGGTCTATCTCCAATGAAAAGTAAAGGAATATATGGCTTATCTCATATTCTCATTGATAAGCACAACGGTAAAGTACCTAAAACCTATGAAGAGCTTGAAGCATTGCCAGCTGTAGGCCACAAAACGGCAGCTGTTGTACTTTCACAAGCCTTTGGTATACCTGCTTTTCCTGTTGATACTCATATTCATAGATTGATGTATCGTTGGAATTTAACCAATGGTAAAAATGTTGTGCAGACCGAGAAAGATGCAAAACGTTTATTCTCGAAGGAACTATGGAACGACCTTCACCTTCAAATAATATGGTATGGTCGTGAATATTCTCCGGCTAGAGGTTGGGATTTAGAAAAAGACATTATTACGAAAACAATTGGCCGACAGTCCGTAATTAAAGATTATTATAAAAATAAAAAGTAGTTGCAATGGTATAGTTATTGATGCTTTTGCATCAAACTAACTTTCCATGAAAAAATTTGTTCTATTCATATCTTTATCGGCTATTATCACGTCTTGCATTCCTACTAAAATTGCACCACGGTTTAAAAATGAAGATTACAAGGTAATGCAAGCGAAAAAATTTGAGCGGAAACTACCCAGAGAGACTTTCTTTATCTTTAAGGATCCTAAAGATGCAGATGAATTTTATCATTTCATAAATACCAAGTTAAATCTACAGCACAAAGACGTGGGATACAATTCCCCTTTTCAACTGAATGGAGCGACTTACTATCTATCTTACAAAGAAGTGGGCAAGGAAGATAGAACTTTAAATATAGGATTGGCAGCTGTAGATCTTGTTCTCAGTGAAAAAGCTGGGTTTACAGTTTTTGACGAGAATTATGATAGTAGAAAAGGCCACTGGTACATCCTCATAACGGTATATGATGAAAAGGTTAGCAATTGCTTATTAAATAAACACCCTAAAAGACAAGATATTCTTCAATATTTAAAATCATTGAAAAAAGAATATTTAGATACGCACAACTACGAAGAGTTATTATTCACAAAAAAATCCTGATTTTACAATCAGGATTTCTTTCCAACTTAATTTAGAAGTGCTTCAAACTTCAATTTATTATAATTTATAACACTTAAAGCCTTAGAATAATTCAAAAGGAAACTTACAGTTTCATCTTTTGGTTTTAGGTTAATGTTTTTTGGGGTTTTAGTAGAGTAAATTTTTGCCATATTAATAATTTAGGATTTATTATATGGTTATAACGCAATCTATTCTACTTTATTATATCAATTTGTTAAAACAATATTATTTTGTTCTATCACCTTACGCATATTGATTAATGCATACCTCATGCGTCCTAATGCTGTATTAATACTAACACCAGTTCTTTCTGAAATTTCCTTAAAACTCATATCCTGGTACATACGCATCATTAATACTTGTTTCTGGTCATCTGGTAATTCTTCAATAATACGTCTTACATCTTCTTCTACTTGCTCTTTAATGATAGATTTTTCTGCGTTCAGACTAGAATCACTTAAAACCGAAAAAATACTGAATTCGCCCGCGTTGTCAAACTTGGGCATTCTGCTATTCTTTCTAAAATGATCAATAACCAAATTATGGGCAATACGCATTACCCAAGGTAAAAATTTACCTTCTTCATTATACTTTCCTAATTTTAAAGTTCTAATTACTTTAATAAAAGTATCTTGAAATATATCTTCAGTAATATCTCTATCGTAAACTTTAGAATATATAAAGCTATATATTCTTTGCTTATGCCTTTCTATCAAAATTGATAAAGCATTCTCATTGCCTTGTATGTAATTTGATACCAACTCAGCGTCTTGGATAAGTTCTTTATTCATAATATTTACTTTAATACCTAATAACTAGGCTATTAGGCTTGGGGTTTCTAGCTTTTTAATTAAAGTAATATTATGCTATACGCTGTGTTTTTTAATTGAATACGTCTCAAATATAACAACAATCATTCCGAAAAAACAAAATTTACTACTAAATTTTAACATTTAATCTAACATTATTGCGTTTTATCAGCTTAATAAGTTATAGTATCTTTGCAAAATTATACACCTCGATTACCTATGAATACTGCTATCACAGATGTAAACCCTAAAGAAAATATCATAATAAAGGGTGCGCAGCTCCATAATCTTAAAAATATTGATGTTGTAATTCCTAGGAATGAACTAGTAATTATCACAGGATTATCGGGTTCTGGTAAATCAAGCCTGGCCTTTGATACCTTGTATGCAGAGGGCCAAAGACGATATGTAGAGAGTCTTTCAAGTTATGCTCGTCAATTTTTGGGTCGGTTAAACAAACCCAAGGTTGATTACATAAAAGGAATTGCACCGGCAATTGCAATTGAACAAAAGGTGAATTCTACAAACCCACGTTCTACTGTGGGTACTACAACTGAAATTTATGACTATTTAAAATTGCTTTTTGCTAGAATTGGAAAAACATATTCACCAATTTCAGGTAAACAGGTTAAGAAACATACGGTAACAGACGTTATTGACTTTATTTCATCCTTTGATGAAGGAACAAAACTGTTGCTCCTATCACCTATAATTTTAGAGGAAGGCAGATCAATTGAAAACAAGTTAGATACACTTCAAAAACAAGGTTATTCTAGGGTTAAAATTAATAATGAAGTAACAAGAATTGACGAGGTACTAAAAAATGGAATTAAATCGAGTGAAAATCTTTTCTTGGTAGTAGATAGAATAGTATTTAAGCATGATGAAGATTTTTTAAACAGGTTGGCAGATGCTATTGAAACCGCGTTTTTTGAAGGAGTTGGTTCATGTATAATAGAAACAGTTAATGAAGGCAAGCAAACTACCTTTAATAATAAATTTGAACTAGACGGTATTACATTTCTAGAACCAAATGCACATCTCTTCAGTTTTAACAATCCTTATGGTGCTTGTCCCAAATGCGAAGGTTATGGCGATGTCATTGGTATTGACGTTGATTTGGTAATACCCAATACAGCTTTGTCTGTATATGAAAATGCAATATTCCCATGGCGTGGTGAAAGTATGAGCTGGTACAGAGATCAACTAGTCAATAATTCACATAAGTTTGATTTCCCAATTCACAAACCGTTTTTTGAATTAACCGAGAGCCAAAAGGCCTTAGTCTGGTCTGGTAATGAATATTTTGAAGGTTTGGATAGCTTTTTTACCGAATTAGAATCCAAAGCTTACAAGATTCAAAATCGTGTAATGTTATCTCGTTATCGTGGTAAAACTAAGTGCAATGTATGCAAAGGCAAAAGATTACGTGAAGAGGCTAACAATGTTAAAATCAATAATTCTACTATCACAGATTTGGTTGATTTACCAATCAAAGAGCTGATTTCATTCTTTAACGAATTAAAATTAGATAAGTACCAATCAAAAATTGCAAAGCGTCTTTTAGTTGAAATTAATACTAGGTTAGAATTTTTATCTAATGTGGGTTTAAGCTATTTAACGTTGAATAGAAAATCAAATTCACTCTCTGGTGGAGAAAGTCAACGTATAAATCTTGCAACCTCATTGGGTAGCAGTTTAGTTGGGTCAATGTATATATTAGATGAGCCAAGCATTGGGCTTCATCCTAAAGATACAGAACGGCTTATTAATGTTTTAAAATCTCTTCGTGATTTAGGAAATACAGTCGTTGTGGTAGAACACGACGAGGATATAATGAAAGCAGCTGATACCATTATTGATATTGGACCTGAGGCTGGTACATTTGGTGGTGAGGTAGTCGCTAAAGGTGGTTTTAAGCATATATTAAAATCTGATACACTTACTGCCAAATATTTAAATGGAGAATTGCAAATTGAAGTTCCCAAAAAACGAAGAAAAACTAAATATCACATTGATGTTGTAGGTGCCAGAGAAAATAACCTGAAAAATATAGATGTAACTTTTCCATTAGGCATGTTAACCGTAATTACTGGTGTTTCTGGAAGTGGTAAAAGTACTTTGGTTAAGAAAATCTTATACCCTGCAATACAGAAAAAGTTAACTGGTTTTAGTGATAAAGCTGGTCAATTCACCAAAATAAATGGTAACCATAGCAATGTACAACATGTTGAATTTGTAGACCAAAATCCAATTGGTCGTTCTTCAAGGTCTAATCCCGTCACATATGTAAAAGCCTATGATGATATTAGAGCTTTATTTGCATCTCAAAAATTAAGTAAAATTCGAAATTACCAAGCCAAACATTTTAGTTTTAATGTAGATGGTGGTCGATGTGAGACATGTAAAGGTGAGGGTGAAGTTACTATAGAAATGCAATTTATGGCAGATGTGCATTTAACCTGTGATACGTGTGGTGGTAAACGATTCAAAAAAGAAGTGCTAGAAGTAACCTTTGAAGGTAAAACAATAGATAATATTTTAAATATGACTATTGATAATGCAATTAACTTTTTTGAAACTACTGGTCAAACTAAAATTAAAAACAAACTACAGCCATTGCAAGACGTAGGATTAGGTTATGTTACTCTTGGCCAGTCCTCTTCTACTCTATCTGGTGGAGAAGCGCAACGTATAAAGCTTGCAACATTCTTAGGCAAAGGAAGCAAGAGTGATAATGCACTCTTTATTTTTGATGAACCTACCACAGGCTTACATTTTCATGATATTCAGAAATTACTTAAATCATTTCAAGCACTAATTGAAAAAGGACATTCAATTATAGTAATTGAACACAATATTGATTTGATAAAATGTGCTGATTATATCATAGATCTCGGCCCAGAAGGCGGCAAAGAAGGTGGTAACTTAATAGCAAGCGGGACACCTGAAGAAATTATAAAAAATTCAAAATCCATAACAGGAAAATACTTATCTGATAAGCTCCATTAATAAAACACAAAGGAGAATGCTAACAACAGCAAAAATGAAGTTGGGATAATAAATATTGTAAAAATAAATGTGATTATTCCACTTTTAAACCAAGTTAGCAACCAGTGCTGGCGATAAAATTTTATCAGTGCTATTAAAAAATACAAATAGGTTGAAATTGCAATTAGCCAATCAATCCCATCCGGAATATCATAAACAAATCTGTTGACTGCAAATAAAATTGCAAATACTGTAAACAGAAATGAGAAAAAGTAAAAACTAAAAACTAAGTGGTGCGCGTATGTCCCTTTATTGTAATAGAAAATTTTCAATATAAAGGCAAACAGCGGCATTAAAAAGAACATCGCGATTGGTATACTATCAAAAAAGGCCTGTACCATTCCTCCCGCTCCTCTACCTTCCATAAGATTAAGAATATTAGCAAAAAATCGTCTTTCCAAGAAACTAGCATCATGTGTCATTCCCATTTCCTTATAAATTAACTCTTTATCAGAACCAGCATCAATCATAGAGTCAATTTTCTTCTTATTAAAATCAGAAATAGATTTAATATTATTTGGTTGATTATTAGCACTCTTAATTATAGAATCTGCTATTTTTAAATCATCTTCCTTTAGACCTAACTTATCTTGATTTTCCTTTAATGGCTTCAATACTTTCTCTAACTGTATTGAATCGAGAACAGCTTCTACACTATCAGTATTAACCGTTTTGGTTTCGATATCACCTTTTACAACCTTTTCATTAAAAGTATTTGCTTGAGACACCAACTCTCTTGTACTAAATGAAATAACAAAAAAGAAAATCACCGAAATAAATAAATACATCTGGGCAGGATGTAAATAGAGCAGTCTTTTTCCTTTAATAAACTCCTTTGCCAAGTGACCTGGTTTAAACATCAATGGCAAAAAACTCTTTAAAAAACGAGCATCAAAAGAAAAGTAGTTACTAATAGTGTTGTAGAACAAAACACCTATTGTGAGATCATCATTGGTCTTTTGCCCACAATGAGGACAGAATCTAAACCCTTCTTGATAAGGTTGTTCGCAATTTTGACAATTGACTTGTTGGTTACTCATGGTTGGTTAATGTCTGTTTAAAATTAGTGAAATTTCTAATACACTTCACTCAGAATATAGAAGATTGAAAATAAATATTGTAACAACACAGTAATCAATAAATCATTTAATCACCTGAATATATGGTGTTTACAATAATGGCACGCTAATTGAAAACAGCTTAACAAATAGCGTAAGCCGAAAAGCTAGATATGAGTAGGCAAAATCTAAATTTTACAACTATGAAAAAATTAGTTTTACTTTTTACAGGTTTGTTAATGGGATTAACAACTGTATCCGCAACAGAAAAAATTTCTGAAACTAAAAGTATCGATTTAGATATTACATCACGCTATCGTTATGCACAACCTATTTTGTTTGTAGAGCGTGGTGTAGAATTCTTAATCTTTGCTGATGGAAGCTTTGACTTTAATACAGAGATTTTCTATGATTCACCTCGAGATGTCTATTACAAAGACAGACGAAATAGAAGAAGCAGAAATTACGGAGCTCCCGGGCATGTTTACGGAAGATCTAACCGAGGAACACTTGTGAGACATGATAGACTCGGAAGAGTCAGGCGTATTGGAAATGTATTTATTAATTATGACAGATTTGGAAGAATTATCAGGGCAGGTTCAGTATATATGGATTACAGACGTGGTTTACTGCGTCAAGTTGGAGGGTTGAGAGTTTTATACAGCAGACATGGTATTATGACCGGTACGCGTGGACAAATAAACTTTGGAAATCCAGGTAATGGTATATATGGTTTTAATGATTTTGAATCAGATCGATATTATGATAGAAGAGGACAAAGAAACAATAGATGGGATAATGATTATTGGGATGATGACTGGGATGATGATAGATACTTCTATTATAAAAAAGATGGAAAAGTCAAAAAACAGAAAAAGCTGAAAAGCAAAATTTCAGACTGATTTATAGTCCATTAAGAATTTCTTAGTGGTTTCAAAACCCTGAATATTACCCCAAATAATTCAGGGTTTTACTTTTAATATATCTCGCTAACAATCAGACTTTTAAGTTTTTTGGCACGCTGTTTGTTTAATAGATAATGAGTATAATTTTAAAACCCTTTTACTATGAAACGATTACTATATTTTATTGCAGTTTTGGTGACGGCTAGTACCACTGCATTTGCAACCAACACAAGTTCAAAGGAAGCTGATGCTTCAATTAATAATTATGTGAGAGGTTACGGTAATTCTTTCATATTTATGGAAGCAGGTATTGAATTCTCTGTATACCCAGATGGTCAGTTTGATTTCTACATGCCTCAATATGGACCAAATGTTAGCGTTGGCATCAATAGACCAGGCTTTGCTTTAAGCTTTAATACTGGTTTTGATTATAATGCATACGTACAGTACGATGGTTATGGTGCCATTATTCAAATAGAAAATACACCGATCTTCTATGATTATTATGGTAGGGTAAACCAAATAGGTAACATCTTTATCAATTATAACGGGTTTGGAAGAATTAATAGAATTGGTGGATTAAACATTTATTACAGAAATAATGCTTTCTGGAGATATGATGGGTTTATAAATGTCTATAACAGAGGTTATGTTTGGAGACCATGGCATAGATACTATGCAATTCCACCGGTAAGCTTCTGTGTAATAAACACATATCCATACAGACAGTTTTACACGCCTGTACGACATATTTGGTATAGACCATACAGAAACAATGTAAGATATTATAATGTGCACAATGGAAGACGTGGTAACCCACAATATGGAAGACGTAATGCATCTACTAGAAACTCAAATAGATATGCTCAAACTCCTCGAAATAGAACGGAACGAAATATTCAGAGATCAGTAGAACGAAGAAATGCAGAAATTACAAGGTCTAGATCTACACGTATTGCAAGTAATTCTGGTACTATGCGCTCTGGAACGACTAATAGATCAGGGTCATTAACATCTCGCTCTTCATCTAGAAACTCTGAACGTAGTCTGAGTACCAGATCCAATAGCAGAAATGTTGAGCGTGGAGTAAACACTAGATCTAATAGTAGAAATGTTGAACGTGGTGTTAACACGAGAACAAATTCTAGAGAAAATACTTTAAGTAGATCAAGAAGTGATAGAAATAGTAACGCTACTAGTTCTCGATCTAGCTCAAGAGTAACATCTCAAAATAGAACAAGTAGATTAAATAACAATACACGTTCAAGAAATTTAAAAGAAAATGTGACCAGAAGTAGATCTTCTGTGTCCAATAAACGAACAGGAACAAAAAGTACTTCTGTTAGAAAACCAAATTCGACTAGTTCTCGTACATATGGTAGAACAACATCGAAAAACAGTAGACAAAGAAGTACAATACAAAATAAGAGAAAGTCATCGTCAGTATCGGCAAGATTTAAAAGCAGTAGAAAAAGCAACCAAAGTTCTACCAGATCAAGTTCAAGACGAGCAAGAGGATAAAAAATGATTTTTTTGGTTGGTTAGTAGAAGTCCCGCATGCTGTATGCCTCAGAGCACCTTGCGGGACTTCTCATTTATATAGTTACTTAAAACTTTAGGTACCTTTTTATTTGTTCATTAACGTCTTCTGAAACATTTAATTTATAAATACTCACAAAGTATAAAACCCCAATTAAAGTAGATTTTAATGCTATGTTAAGAATTGGATGGAACGGAAATTCCCAGAAATACATAACTAGAACCGAAACTACTATTAAAAGGCATATTTTCAACGATTCAGCTGAAAACGGTTGTATATTAAATTTCCGTTTAACAAAAAGGATTTTCACCGTATTATAAAATACAATTGCTAAAAAAGTGGCAAGTGCAGAACCTTCAATTCCATACCTTGGAATAAAAATAATATTTAAAACTATAGCAGTAATCGCAAGAAAAACACCAAAATATAGAACCATCTTATAGTATTCGCTATTAAAAAGTATGGCATTATTATTTCCTAAACTGTTATCATAGAGTTTAGCTAGACTGACAATAAAAACAACAAATAGGCCACCAGTAAATTCTTCTGGTAGGATAAGATAAAGCTGATTAATATTTAAAACTATTAGTAAAAAAATAAAACCACTTACTACCAATAGAGTCATGGAACTACGTTTATACAAATCTTCAAGCGCATTTAAATCATTATCATTTAAATACTTCGCTGTTAACGGCATCATAATTTGATGCATAGCTCGCTGTGGCACAGCAATGACCGTAGCTATAAATATTGCTACACTGTAATATGCTACTTGTTCAATATCTTCTATTAGTATGCCTATCATAAACTTGTCTATATCCAATATCAACATTGCAACAGAGCCAGCAATTATCATTAATACAGCATACTTAAATATAGATGATAAATTATTTGGTAATTGAAATACAAATTTTGGAAATCTAACAGTATAGGCATATAACTTCATTATTAGCATTCTTAATACGTAAACTCCTACCAATCCAATAATGAACTCATCTATGCTAAGCCAATTAAGATAAACTGCGAATAACAAAATCATTATAGCCACTCTATGGAAAACTTCTTTCATTATATTTCCAAAAACAGTTTGCATTTGCACTTTTGTCCACGCAAAAAAGATCTCAAAATAGGCCATGGCAATAGCCAAAATAAAAATATGCCATGTATAATTTTCTACAATTGAATTTTCTCTAGAAAGAAAGGAACCTATAGTTTCATATGAGAAATAACCTATAATCCCAACTGGAATAATAAAGATTAATGGGAGGAACAGCATCAATGTTAGGAATCCATTAATACTATTTTTTGCTTTAAAAGAAGAATAATATTTTATTATCGCATTATGAACGCCAAACGCCATAAATGGCATCATAATATTGGCTGTAGATAACAAAAATGCGACTAATCCATAATATTGATCAGTTAAAAAATTGGTATAAAGAAAAAGCGTATTAATAGCACCTATACCAAAACCTAGATAAGTACTAATGGTATTTTTGAAAGATTGTTTTAAAATGATGCCCATTGCAAGGCAATTTACAACTTAATTTTATTTATGATTAAAGCTTCATTATTAAACCCTATGAATAATTTTACTCAATTTTTCGGTTAAAGATTTACGGCTATATTGTTCTAGGCCAACTGCATTTACTTCAATATTCTGCGACTTATAATCCGCAAATAATGATAAAATTTTAGTCTTTAGATTATCCTTGTCATCATAGGTGAAATAAAACCCAGTATTTGTTGATTTTATTATTTTCTCCACATCAGAATCAGATGGGCCAATGGCTAAAATTGGAGTTTCAGAAATCAAATATTCAAAAACTTTACCTGGTATTATTGATTTTGTATCCTCAGAATCTATTTCAATTAACAATAATACTTGAGATTTCATTTGATAAGCCAAAGCTTCTTTATGTTCAACATAGCCCATTATATTCATGTATTTATCAAGCTGATGGTACCTAATTGATTGAATTACTTCCTCGCTCACAACTCCAATTAAATTCAATTGAAAGTTTTCGGCAAAATCCTCACTTTCAGAAATGATTTCTGAAAGTACTTCCCACAACACTTGCGGATTTCTCTCAGATAATAAAGATCCAATATGTGAGAAGGTAAACTTTTCATCCTTCTTATCAATTGTTACATTATGACTATCATAACCATTTGTTATTACTGTAATGGGCTGTTTTGTTTTAGACGAAAACTCGGCTTTAGTATTGTTACTAGTGACAATTATCTCATCAGCATTGTTCAGTACTCTTGATTCGAGGGTTCTATGCTTTTTCTTAGCTCTAGAAGTTAACTTCATTTCTTTGTGATATCCTATGGTTGTCCATGGATCTCTAAAATCTGCAATCCACTTCACTCCTATTGTGTTTTTTAAAGCTAATCCTATTAAATGCAAACTATGAGGTGGACCTGAAGTAATTATTGAATCAATATCATTTTCTGAAATAAACTTTGAAAGAAATTTCACCGATGGCTTAATCCAATTTTTACGTGCATCAGGAATGAAAAAGTTGCCTCTTATAAAAAGTAATAGTTTTTCTATTAGAGATTGTTTCTTTGACTTCGGTATTATCCCTGAGCTTATGTTTTTTGTGCTTTTACTTGAAAATGCACTAGCAAATCGATAGGGTTCTTTAATTGGACGCTTAACTATTTCTATACCCTCTGGTATTTCATTAACTAAAGTCTCATCAACTATTGGGTAACTTGGATTTTCAGGACAAAAAACAAATGGTGTTGCATTAAAATCTACTAAATACTTTACGAATTTCAACCAGCGTTGCACACCAGGGCCACCAGCTGGTGGCCAGTAATAGGTAATCACTAAGACTTTCTTTGATGACATTACTATAAACTAAGCATCAATTTTTTTACGTTTAAACTCAAAGAAGAGTCCTACGACTAACAAAATACCTAAAACTGCAGAACTGGCCAATGCAATGTTACTACCTGTTTTAACTACTTGAGGTTCAAATTTAAATTCGATTATATGGTTACCTTTTGGTATTGACATCCCTCTTAAAACATAATTTACACGTTGATGAGGGACTTCTTGACCGTCTATTAACGAAATCCAACCTGGCTGGTAATATATCTCTGAAAATACAGCAAAAGCATCATTGCTATTGTTGGTTTCATACTTTAAGTAGTTAGGTTTAAATTCTTTTAACTCTATCGAAGCAATTGAATCTAGTGAATAACTTTCTTTTAAAATATTCGAACTTAATAGTGATTTTTGAATTACTGCCTTCAATTTTGTATCTAAACTATCGAGAGCTTTTATTTCTTCATTAGCAGTTTCAACAATTTCAAATTCCCTAATAAACCAAGCATTACCATTGGTTTCTTTATTTGTATAAGGCAGTACTTGGCCTTGCTCTTCAATGATAATATACTTTGTATTAAGCATGTTTAAGACATTCATGTTGTTTCTATAAACATGAAAATCTAGTAGTTCATTATAACGTCCAAGTTTAGCGGCATGGTAACCAAATAAAGAATTATGGAAATATGCAGCCTTTCCAGGTTGACTCTGACCTTGAGACGACATGTCCAAGACTCTAAAATGACTTTTATCCTTCAATATTTCCTTATCTGCCGCGTTTGCCTGATATGGCATATCAACAATTCGTGCAGATTTAAAATTACTACTATTTACGTATTCTCGATCAACCATAACCAAATCAAACAGAACTAAAATTACAAACACAATTACAACCTTTTTTTCTGAGAGCTTTTCCTTTAAAAAAAGAAATACGGTTCCTGCGGACAGCAAAACTAAAATCAGTGTTCTTAGGGTGTCAGAAGTGAACAATGCTTTTCTATCTTCAATTAGAGCGTCTACGAAGGGCTGACCATAAGCCTGAGCGAATCTATCATCGCGTAATCCTTCAAAATCAAAAAGAGAGGATTTAAATAGTAGAAACACAACACAAAGACCTGCCGTAATAATTACTGTGTATTTTAAATACCTTAATTTCTCTTCATTTTTTTGAAAGTCATTAAACAAACGTACTAATGCAAAAACACCTAGTATAGGCATACATAATTCAAGAATGACCTGTATTGAACTCACTGCTCTAAATTTATTGTACAACGGCACATATTCAATAAAGAAATTAGTAAGGAAATCTAAATTCTTACCGTAGGACAATAGCAATGAAAGAATAGTACCACCAACTAACCACCATTTTAATCTTCCTTTCACTAAAAACAGCCCAAGAACAAATAAGAAAATAATTACTGCGCCAACGTAAGCTGGTGCTTCTACTATTGGCTGATCTCCCCAATACATAGGTGCTTCTCTTGATGCTTCTAATGCTTCAATAGGCGATGCACCAAGATTTACATAAGCTTTGTAAGTTGCGCTTTCCTTTCCGACATCTTCCGAATTTCCACCACCCATAAATTTAGGAATGTAAAGATTAAAGGTTTCCCAAATCCCATAGCTATATTCTGTTATGTATTCGTTAGACAAACCTGTTGAGACCTCCTTTGGTGAACCATCAGGATTAATAGTCAGTTCGCTTTTACCGCGAGTACTTTCCTTGACATATTCTTGAGTGGCCAAAAAGTTGGTGGCATTTAAACCAACAGCAATTATGGCAGCTACAATTAAAATCCCAACAGATTTAAAAAAGTGAGGCACTAGTTTTTTTCTATATGCATCAATGAGATATGTTATTCCTAGTACTAAAACTAACAATAACAGGTAGTAGGTCATTTGAAAATGATTGGCTACAATTTCTAATCCTAGTGCTATTGTGGTTAATAGAAATCCTAAAACATACCTTTTTCTAAAAGTTAATATTATGCCAGCCAATACCATAGGCATGTAGGCAATAGCATGTGCTTTAGAATTATGGCCTACACCAAGAATAATTATCAAATACGTTGAAAACCCAAAGGCTAAGGCACCAAAAGCAGCCAATTTAAAATCAACCTTCAAGCTTAATAATAATATATAAAAACCAAGAAAATACAGAAAAAGGTAATCTGCAGGTCTTGGCAAAAAGCGTAAGGTTAAGTCTAGTTTCTTTATATAGTTATGTGGGTATTTAGCACCTAATTGATAAGTCGGCATACCTCCAAACGCACTATTGGTCCAATAGGTTTCCTCACCCGTTGTTTTTGCAAATTCTTTTTGCTGTTGGGCCATGCCTATATAATGCATGATATCGCTTTGGAAGATCTTTTTACCCTCCAATACTGGGCTAAAGTAAGCCAATGACAAAATAACGAATCCTAGTAAAACAAAAAGATGCGGAAGAAATTTCTTCAAAGAAAACGACATGAATTATGAAAAATTTGAATGATTCTGAAAAGTAGTTATTTTTTTGAAAAGAATTTGATATGACTTACTCTATTTCCTCGTAATCTATATATTCTCCTACTTTATCATTTGAATTTTTAGACTTATTCGGCATTTTATCTATTACAGTCTCACCTTCTTTTCTGCGGTCATTCTGACGATTGTTTTGATTTTGAAAACCACCGAATTGATCTCCAAATCGTTGCTCTGCCTTCTTAGCAACAAAACGCAAAAGTAATGGAGCAAAAATGCGTGACAATATCTTTAATCCAAAATAGATTAGTAAAATAATTAATATAGTTCTCAATAATCCCATTACCGACGCCGTATATATCATATTATCAAATTCTAATCAAAAATACAATTATCATAATTTATAATACGTTATAATTCCCTAAAAAAACTATAAAATATATATATTTGAATTTAAACAAAAACCAATGAAAATTCTCAGATCACTACTTACCTTACTTATTTCATTCAGTTTTTTTACAGCCTTTGGTCAATATACAGAAGTCATAAATTCCAACAGACCAGGTGTCTCAGAAAGTGCATTCTCTGTTGGCACAGGTATTCTTCAATTTGAAGCTGGAGCATTTACCGTTAAAGAAGAGCATACACCCCTTAACTATGAAGTAGGTGGATTTGGACTTGATTTTTCCATTAGATATGGTGTACTGTTTGAACAACTTGAATTTTCACTTGATGGCATTTACCAGAATGATAAAATAACATTTAACAATGCTGCAATCCCTGTAGAAAACAAAAGATCTAATTTTAAAAATTTTACACTAGGCGCTAAATATTTGGTTTATGATCCTTATAAAAATGCGGAAGACGATAAACCAAATCTGTATAGCTATCGTGGAAATAGAAAATTTAAATGGAAATCATTAATCCCTGCTGTGGCGGTTTACGTAGGTGCAAATTATGATAGTGACCCAAACCCGTACACAGCGGCAAGTGTTGAAGGGTTTAGCCCAAAAGTAATGATAGCAACTCAAAATAATTTTAATGGAGGTTGGGTTTTTGTAATGAATTTAATTCAAGACAGAATCGGATCAGATGATTCAATTTTTCAATACATTCTAACATTAACCCATTCATTCAATCCTCAATGGGTTATTTTTGGCGAGGCACAAGGCATTAATAGTGATTTTTATGCTGATAATATTTTTAGAGTCGGTGGCGCCTATCTTTGGGATAAAGATTTTCAATTAGATGCCAATATTGCATTTAATACAAAAGATACACCATCAGTATTTAATATAGCATTTGGTGCGTCGTACCGTTTAGATTTTCATAAAGACAAGAAAATTGATAACGGATATTAGACTAATACCATCTCAACCAACTATATGATTACAATAAAAGAAGTTTCTTCAAAATCGGGCCTTAGAACCTTTGTCAAATTTCCATTTAAACTATATGAGGACTCAAAATTTTGGGTTCCTCCTATTATATCAGAAGAAGTAAAAACTTTTAATAAGGACAAAAACCCTGTATTTAAAGATGCAGATGCTAGGTTTTTCTTGGCTTACAAAGGAAACCAAGTTGTTGGTAGAGTCGCTGCAATTGTAAATTGGTTAGAGATTAAGGGCCAAAAGCAAAAGAAGATGCGTTTCGGTTGGTTTGACTTTATCGATGATTTAGAAGTTAGCAAATCATTGTTGGAAGTTGTTGAGAACATTGGTAGAGAACATAAATTAGACTACGCTGAGGGTCCTGTAGGATTTTCTAATTTAGATAAGGTAGGTGTTATGACTGAAGGATTTGATAGTGTTTCTACTATGATTACTTGGTATAACCATCCATATTATGTTGATCACTATTTAAAGCACGGCTACAAAATAGAAAAAGAATATTCTGAAAGTAAATTTCCATTTAAGAATGTTACGCCCGAAGCCTTTGTAAAGGCTCAGGAGCTTATTAAACGTCGTTATAAACTCAGAGCGCTTAAGTTTACTAAAACCTCAGAAGTAATGCCGTATGCGGATAAAATGTTTGATTTATTCAACGAAAGTTATGCAGCACTTTCATCATTTGTTGAAATCACAGATATCCAAAAAGAGTATTTCAAGAAAAAATTTATAAGTTTTGTGAATCCTGAATACATAAAATTTGTGGTAGATGCTGACGACAATCTCATTGGATTTGCAATTGTTATGCCTCGATTTGCAGAAGCATTACAAAAAGCTAAGGGTAGAATATTTCCGTTTGGCTTTCGACATATATTAAAAGCTAAGAAGAAAAGTAAAGATGTTATTTTCTACCTAATAGGTATTCATCCAGATTACCAAAACAAGGGTGTTCACGCAGTTATTTTCAATGAATATTATGAGACGTTTAAAGCAAAAGGTATCGAATATTGTTATAGAACTCCAGAGTTAGAGGATAATGAGGCAATACATAAAATTTGGAAACATTTTGACACTGTGGTTTATAAACGACGAAAGACTTTTAAAAAATATTTATATTAAAATGAAAAAGACCTTGTATTCCAAGGTCTTTTATTTTTATGATGATAAAGTAATGATTACTCTCCCATTGCAGCGATTAGAGCTGCAGACATTCTTTTATATGTTCCGTTTGTTAAACGTTCTCTAATTGCATCAAACGCATCTAAAGTTAGTTTAACATCTTCCAAAGTATGGGTTGCTGTAGGTATCATTCTCAACAAAATCAATCCCTTTGGAATAACAGGATAAACAACAATGGAACAGAAAATACCATGATTCTCTCTTAAATCTCTTACCAATGCCATTGCCTCTGGTATACTACCCTTTAAATAAACGGGAGTAACACAACTTTGAGTTGTACCTATATCAAATCCTCTTTCTTTTAATCCTGATTGCAATGCGTCTACAATAGTCCAAAGGTTTTGCTTTAACTCTGGCATTGTTTTTAGCATTTCTAAACGCTTTAATGCACCTACCACTAGTTGCATTTGTAATGATTTTGCAAACATTTGAGAGCGCAGATTATATTTCAAATAATCTATTATTTCCTGATCAGCAGCTATAAAAGCTCCGGTACTGGCCATAGATTTTGCAAATGTTGCAAAATACACATCAATCTCGTCTTGCACACCTTGTTCTTCACCCGCACCAGCACCTGTTGCACCTAAAGTACCGAAACCATGCGCATCATCAACAAGGAACCTGAAATTAAACTTTTTCTTAAGCTCAACGATTTCCTTCAATCTACCTTGCTCACCTCTCATTCCAAATACTCCTTCAGAAATTACAAGAATTCCTCCTCCAGTCTGCTCAGCCATCTTTGTAGCTCTCTCAAGATTCTTTTCTAAACTAGCAACATCATTGTGCTTGTAGGTAAATCTTTTGCCCATGTGTAAACGAACACCATCTATGATACATGCATGAGCATCAACATCATACACTATAATATCGTCTTTAGCCACTAAAGCATCAATTGTAGACATGATACCTTGATAACCAAAATTTAAAAGATAGGCTGCTTCTTTATTAACAAACTCAGCAAGTTCATTTTGTAATTGTTCATGTAATTCAGTATGACCAGACATCATTCTGGCACCCATTGGATAGGCTGAGCCATATTGCTTGGCAGCTTCCGCATCAACTTTTCTTACTTCTGGATGATTGGCTAAACCAAGGTAATCGTTAATACTCCATGTAATAACCTCTTTACCTTGAAAATTCATTCTATTAGAGATTTGACCTTCTAATTTAGGAAACACAAAATAACCTTCTGCCTGAGATGCCCATTTACCTAAAGGACCCTTATCTCTATAAATTTTCTCAAATAAATCTTTCATTAGTTACGTTTGCCATTAATCGTTTAAATAGTGCTTTTCAATCACATAAATAAACTCTTAAAGTTTAGTTAATTTAATCTTGTTAGTTCGTGCAAAATTAGTTAATAATATTATGACAGCATAATTTATTTTTATTGACTATTCACACTGTTTTCAACATAAAAAAACCTATCACAGTATTACCATGATAGGCTTTATCTATTATTAAAATAAATTTATTTTATATACTCTATTGTAGTATGTACTTCATGCTTACTATCAAAGAATCCTTGATCTTCCATCCATTTATCGCTATAGACCTTGCTCATATATCTTGAACCATGGTCTGGGAAAACCACAACAACCTTATCAGTTGATTTGAATTCTCCTTCTT
Source organism: Winogradskyella vincentii (assembly GCF_020166345.1). Lineage (GTDB taxonomy): Bacteria > Bacteroidota > Bacteroidia > Flavobacteriales > Flavobacteriaceae > Winogradskyella > Winogradskyella vincentii. The sequence goes on from NZ_JAIUJS010000003.1 coordinate 521,865, forward strand.
CATTTAATTGTTTGATTGCCTGCATCGCGGCACCACTCGTATATCCTACAAAAAGTCCTTCTGTATTAGAAATTTCTCTTGCTGTATGGGCACTTTCTTCATCTGTTACCTTGACAAACTTATCAATTGCATCAAAATCTGTTGCAGTTGGAATTAAATTTTTGCCTAATCCTTCAATTCTATATGGATAAATCTCTTTGTCATCAAATTCTCTGGTTTCATGGTATTTTTTCAATACCGAACCATAGGCATCAACGCCAATTATCTTAATATTAGGATTTTGCTCTTTCAAATATTTGGCAATCCCTGAAATAGTTCCACCAGTTCCACTACAAGCCACAAGGTGTGTTATTTCACCTTCGGTCTGATCCCAAATTTCCGGACCTGTTGTGTTGTAGTGTGCATCAATATTCAATTGATTAAAATATTGATTTATATAAATAGAACCCTTGATTTCTTCATGAAGGCGTTTTGCAACTTGATAGTAAGATCTAGGATCATCTGCATTAACATGGGCAGGGCAAACATATACTTTTGCTCCCATTGACTTTAACATATCAATTTTATCCGCAGAAGACTTTGAACTCACCGCAAGAATGCATTCATATCCTTTAATTATGCTTACCATAGCGATACTAAAACCAGTGTTACCAGATGTAGTTTCAATTATAGTATCACCAGGAGTTAAAATTCCTTGTCGCTCTGCTTCTTCAATAATGTGTAGTGCTATTCTATCTTTAGAGGAGTGACCTGGATTAAAAGCTTCTACTTTCGCGTAAAAATCACCGTCGAAATCGGCAGTCATCTTGTTTAATTTGATTAAGGGTGTACTACCAATCAGCTGTAGTACGTTATCAAATACATTTTTGTTTTTACTCATAAATGCTATTTATCGCTCACCAATTTAACAAATTGATGACTTAAACCTCGCAAAAGTAACATTTTTTTTTAAATCAGCCCCTTATTCCTTCAAGATCTAATAGGAAAGCAAATTCTTCTGCATCTTCTCTTAGACTCTCAAATCGGCCAGAAGCACCGCCATGTCCTGCATCCATATTGGTTCTTAGGTACAGCTGATTAGAATCTGTTTTCAACTCTCTTAATTTGGCAACCCATTTTGTTGGTTCCCAATATTGTACTTGAGAATCATGCAAACCTGAAGTTACAAGCATATGAGGGTATTTTTTTGCTTCTACATTGTCATATGGCGAATAAGATTTCATATAGTCATAATATAACTTATCATTAGGGTTTCCCCATTCATCATATTCACCTGTAGTAAGTGGTATAGAATCATCTAGCATTGTGGTGATAACATCTACAAAAGGAACTGCCGCAATTACTCCATTATATAATTCTGGTGCCTCATTGATAACAGCACCAATTAATAGTCCACCTGCACTACCTCCCATTGCATATAAATGTTTAGATGATGTAAATCTTTGTTTTATTAGCTCAATTGAACAATTTATGAAATCTGAAAATGAATTTTTCTTATTAAGCAACTTACCATCTTCATACCATGGCCTTCCTAGATATTCTCCACCCCGCACATGAGCTATCGCATAAATAAATCCTCTATCTAATAAACTCAGTCTAATAGTTGAAAAATATGGGTCTACTGTAGAACCATAACTTCCATAAGCATATTGCAACAATGGATTTTTTCCATTTTTTTTAATCCCTTTTTTATATACAATTGAAATTGGAATCTTAGCTCCGTCTTCTGCCTTGGCCCAGATTCTTTCTGATATATAATTTTCTTTTTTGAATTTACCTCCTAAGACTTCCTGTTCTTTTAAAACTATCTTTGATTTGGTTTTTAGATTATATTCTATAATAGAAGCAGGTGTTGTTAAGGAATTGTATCCATATCTTAAGACATCAGTATCAAATTCAATATTAGTAGTAGTGTAGCATGTATACGTCTCATTATCAAAAGGTAAATAATAGTCCTCATGATTATCCCAACGTTTTATCCTTATTTGGTTTAAGCCATTGCTCCGTTCACTAATTACCAAATAATCCTTAAAAATATCTATGTTTTCAATTAAAACATCATTTCGGTGAGAAACTACATCTTCCCATTTTTCAATGGAAGTATCATGTATTGAAGTTTTCATTAATTTGAAGTTGGTAGAATTGTCTTTATTAGTCAGAACGAAAAAATGATCCTTGTAATGAGAAATACTGTATTCTACACCTCTTATTCTTTCTTGAAATAATTGAAACTTACCCTCTGGTTTATCAGCATCTAAAATATGATATTCGTTAGTTAATGTACTGTAACAAGCAATGATGATATATCTTCTTGATTTGGTCTTGTAAACTGTAACACCAAATGTAGTATCACCTTCTTCAAATAACAAGTCATCCTGATTATCTCCGAGCTTGTGCTTGTAGATTTGATGTGCTCTTAAGGTAACTTGATCCTTCTTTGTATAGAAGATTGTTTTATTATCATTTGCCCAACTGGATGAACCAGTTGTGCTTTCCATTGAATCCTTAAGAATCTCTCGAGTAACTAAATTTTTTATATAAATCGTATATTGACGTCTACCTGTTAGATCAATTCCATAGGACACCAATTTATTGTCTGGGCTAATACTTATACCAACAATTTTGAAATAATTATGCCCTTCTGCCATTTCATTGCAATCAAAAAGGAGTTCCTCAGGGTTATCTAGAGAATCTTTTTTTCGAGTATAAATGGGATAATCTTTGCCTTTCTCAAACTTTGTGATATACCAGTAACCATTGTATTTATAAGGCACAGACGAATCATCTTCTTTTATTCTAGCCTTCATTTCTATGAATAAACTTTCTTGAAATTCCTTTGTATGAGACATTTTCTCATCACAATAATTATTTTCAGCCTTTAAGTAATCAATTACCTCTTTATTTTCTCTTTCATTCATCCAAAAGTAGTTGTCGATTCGCACATCACCATGCATTTCTAATCTCTGTGGCTTTTTCTTCGCTATTGGATAAATTGAATTTGATTTCTTTAACATTGCTTTATAATTATTTAGACTAGAAAAGTTGGGCAATTTACTAATTTTGTACTCCACAATATAAAATTGAAGAATATGTTTGGAGATATGATGGGTATGATGAATAAACTTAAAGAAGCCCAAAAGAAAGTTGAAGAAACAAAAGAGCGATTAAATACAGTACTTCTTGATCAGTCGAGCAATGACAATAAACTCTCTGTTACGATTACTGCAAACCGTACTATAAAATCATTAAGAATAGACGATGAACTACTTGAAGACAAAGAAATGCTTGAAGATTACCTAATCTTAACTTTAAATAAAGCAATAGAAAAGGCTTCAAAAGTCAATGAAGCTGAATTGGCTGCTGTTGCGAAAGAAGGTATGCCTAATATACCAGGAATGGATATGTTTAAATAAAAGGATACTAAAATTTTAGACTCTTTAAAATTTTTAAATGAGAATCGTGCATCTCATCTATATAATCTAAATGCGTAACCATTCTTAATTTGTTGCTACCCATACCTATTATATGAATATTTTTTTCAGTTAAAGTATTTAAAAAGTCTTTTTCGCTTACAGAATCTTTTAGTTCAAAAATTATGATATTTGTTTCAATAGGTTCAACCTTTTTAATAAAGGTTAATGATTCTAAAACTTCACCTATTTCTTTGGCTTTTAAATGATCTTGCTTCAAGCGCTCAATATTGTTGTCTAGAGCATATAATCCTGCTGCTGCCAAATAACCAACTTGGCGCATACCACCACCAAATATTTTTCTTATTCTAATGGCGTGTTGCATCAACTCATTATTTCCAATCAAGACAGATCCAATAGGACAACCAAGACCTTTGCTGAGACAAACTGAAATGGTGTCGAATAATTCACCATATTTCTTTGGTTTATGATCTAATGTCACCAACGCATTCCACAGCCTTGCGCCATCCAAGTGATATCCAAGATTATGTTTATGAGCTACTTCCCTAATTTTCTTAAGTTCTTCAAAATCCCAACATGCACCGCCTCCTTTATTGGTGGTATTTTCTACCTCAATTAACGAGGTTAATGGGCTATGATAAAAATCCGGTGGGTTTATAGAAGCTTCTGCTTGTTGAGCTGTAAACATTCCTCTATCCCCATCAACAAGTTTGCAAGATATTCCACTGTTAAATGATGCCCCTCCTCCTTCGTAATTATATATATGTGCATATTTATCACAAATAACTTGTTCTCCAGGGTTTGTGTGTAATTTCAATGCTGCTTGATTTGCCATACTTCCAGTAGGAAAAAACAAGGCCCTATCCATCCCAAACATACTTGCAAGCTTTTCCTCTAAGGCATTAACTGTGGGATCTTCTTTATATACATCATCTCCAACTTCTGCGTTTAACATGGCATTTAACATGCCTTTAGACGGCTTGGTTACAGTATCGCTTCTTAAATCTATAATCATTTTTGGTTAAGGTTTTTTCAAAAATACTTTTTATTACAAAACTGAATAAATTCTAATATTTTTTTTCCAGGTAGTTTTGTTACTTATGTCGATGAATTTTGGCGTTAATCTATTTAACCTAAAAATGCATGTTTTCAACCAGTTTATTGTGTGTTAAAATTAATATAAAATAACTTTGAAAATAATGCTATTAATCATTTATACAATTAATTAATTATGAAACATTTTACTAAACTAACGCTATTAGCCTTGCTAGTGGTATTCGCGTCGTGTCAAAACGAATCAGTACAAGAAGACGCACCAGAACAAGCCTTATTGAGATTTAAAGATGGACAAGTTGTCTCAGATGGTGAAGAGGACAAAGAATTAATGTTCGACGGAGAAAGTGAAATACTGAGATCTTCTAAGGATTCTTTTAGTACAAAAACAAGTAACTGTACACCAGATCTTTTAGATACAGGTCTTAATTCATCTGTAAATATTGATGTTGTAAATAAACCTGGAACAGGAGGTTATTTTGATATTTCCTTAGATGGGGGTGAGATCATCCAAGCCTATTGTGCAGATCAGCAACCAAGTTTAGGTGTTAATGATGACGGTTTAGATTTCAGTGTTGTGTCAACCTATGATGATGGCCAACTTCAAGGTTCTGGGCAGTTTGCGAGTGTATTTGCAAATCCGCAAAATTTTGATAAAGTTAACTGGATGTTGAATAATATTGATATCAGTGAAGGGTCAGAATATACATATGGTCATGTGCAATATGCTATTTGGAAATTAATTGAAGGAGCAGACAATTTTGTAAATGACTTCCCTTTGTATCTTACAAACCCAACAAATAATTGGAATAGTGACGATATAATCAAAGCTGAAGAAATCTACGATATGGCTATCGCAAACGGTGAAGGTTTTGAACCTGGTTGTGGTGAAATGTTAGGATTAGTATTGATTCCAGCTAATTTTGAAGTAGTACAGTCAATTTTAATTTCTAGAGAAATTCCGGACGAAGAAGATTGTGAAACTACTACCCTAACGGATGGTGATTGTACAGGTTGCGATGCGAGTATGTCCGTAACTTATTCTTGCGACTGCCAATGTGTAGAGGTCAGTGCTTGTAAAGACTTATCAAATATAGTTTTATTAACCGCAGATGGCACTGAAGTAAAATACGAAGATCTAGAGGGTCAAACAGCCAATTTATGTTCACCTGATGGATCTCCGATTGTTAGTGTATGGGTAAAAGCAGGATGTTTTAGAAGTGGAGATGGACCAGGCTACGGACGTAGATTTGACAATCCAAATCCAGATTGTTCTGTACCTGAAGAAGAATGTGAAGACTGTTTGGGTAAAGTTACGGACCTAACACTAAACTGGGATTGGCATAATGATTATCGAGTGAAAGTTTACCAACGTCGTGGGAATACACGTTACGCAAGAAAAATATTTGACCAAGTAGTTGGTCCGAATGAAGATTTCACGATTGAAGGTGCTAATTCAAATGGTACATTTGGAAAATGGGTTTATATATTTGTAGGAAATTGCTACTACACCAAAATTAAGACAAACTGTCACATTAATATTGGCCCAGGCTACAGACGAGGTGTCATTGAAGTCGTTAGCGGGCAGAGTTCTCTTGGTGGAGAATTATGTGAATATGAACCTCCTCACAGCTGGTGTTGGTGGTGGTAATCACATAAAAATTTATAAAGTATATAAAAAGAGGTGCAATTATGCACCTCTTTTTTAATATAATGGTTACTAAATTATTTATTTATGCTTGAGATAAAACATTCTTCATACGCCAAATAAATTTATTAATTGTAGTTAATGGATCCTTCATTACAAACCTGATCGGTGAACAACTCCACAAATATTTGAGTTTAATTAAGCGGAAAGGATTATGTTTCAAATGAATAAAAAGACCCTTTAAACTTAAAAAATTACTGTTGTTATAGGAATCAAGTGGTTTAATATCTTTGTTTAAACATAAAAGACAATATAAGTATGGGAAATTAACTCCATATAATGCAGACAATTCTGTATTAACCCAAAATCTTGGATTTATTTCAATAATCTTAAATGCTTTGTCATTTATGTCAAATCTGCAATCTATATTCGCTACTCCCGACCAATCAAGACTTTTCATTAAATTATCAATTGTATTTAGTAATTGTTCGTCATTAATAAAATTAAATCCCAATTGATATGATCTGTTTTTTTTATCAGTAACACTACTTCTTTTTTGCATAGTATGAAACAATATATCTCCATTCTTACAAAGCACATTACAACTAACGTCAAAACCTACAATATGTTCTTGGAAAAGTATGGCACATCCATATGAATTTTTTTCAAGGTATTTCACGGCATCATTCTGCGAAGAAATTAATTTTACTCCTCGTCCAGCATTAAAACCAACTACAGGTTTTGCAATTAATGGAAAATCTATTTTTTTTGAATTATTGAAATTTCCATCCATCGATATAAAACCCTTAGGAGTTGGTATATTATTACTTTCCATATGCTCATAAAGAGAATATTTATTTCTAGCAATATCAAAATTCTCAAGACTCGGTAATAGACATAATTTATCTTTATGTCTTAGAAAGGTTTTATTCTTTATTAACTTTCTAAACCCTATTTCAAAAACTGGAATTATTAAGTCTATATTATATCTTTCTACTAGTTCATTTATTGATTCAACCCATTCCCTTTCATCCGTTTCTTCCTTGAAAATAAATTTTTCAATGAATCTTGAATATTTCATGTAGTGGTTTTTAGATGAAGACAAAACGTAAATTGTAATGTTTGATTGAAGGGACAAGCTATATACAACATTCAATAGCATATTGTCTTCTCCATCAGGTATAAGTACAGAAATATCTCGTAATTTTTCGTCCATTAAACTGTGGAGCTGTGTTTTAAAGTGAAGTTTTAAGAATTGTAATTAATAGCAAGAGTAAAACTAGTCAATATAAGTGCAAATACCACTTCCAATAGGTGAACCGTCCGGTATTTTCGGTGTAGGTGTTAGTTTGAACTTATCAGGATGTGATTTAAACTCACTAATCAATTTCATATATTGTCTAGCATAAGGCACAGATTTTTTCTTGTCTTGTAATAACGGTATTACATCATTGATCGCCTGATTAGATTTAGCCTTAACCTGAAAGAAGGTTTTATCATTGACAGCTAAATTCATCATGTATTTCAACACATTGATGTTTATTTGATGCTGTACTTCTGAATAATAACTATCCTCATGTTTGGCACCAAATGTAGATTGAATTAATGCCTTCAAAACATTGTCTAATGAGAGTTGATTTTCATCTAAACTTTTCTGAACAATTAGTCTATTTGCACGTTCTGGATGTAATAGCAATTTTAAAGTCATGTCACTAGCTGTATTTACTGCACTAAATGGATCGAATGCTACTCCAGTTTGTCCTTTAAAAGATTCACGTGTACGATTATAACCATATGCTCTTGGCGGAAACATGCCAAGTTTATCCTTAGGAATCGCAAGCGATTCAACATTTAATGTATTAATTATAGCATTTAAAGTCTGTTCTTGTATTTCTGCATCAACTCTTTTTGATGTGAATTGCCCATCACTTTTCACGGCATAATTATAATCTAATCCACCTATAACTTTTGTCGCCGCTTCAACTTGATATCTGTGATAAAAATATAAAGGCACAAATACATCCTCTAAAACAGAATAAGGTTCAAAATCTTTAATGTTGTCTCCAGAAAAATTACGTATGGCTAATTCCCGCACTTTCATCACTTCAGAAAGCCCTTGATGTGGTAATTTACCATTATCCCATAAATGCGCTAATGCATGAGCACCACCAATAGCTCTTGCATCACTATCCGAGATAAACCGTAACCCATCATTCTTGGCGTTTTCTAAAATGACATTCAAAGCCTCAGTTTCATTTATTGTTTTATCAAACTCAGAATAACTATAGGCAACCGTTACTTTATCCCACTCTCCTATCCCTTTGTCATAAGCATCGCTAAAATCAATAGTATTATTCTTTACAAAAACATTTGGGTGCGGATAATCCATTACAGAAGCCCTATCACTAGTACTTGAGGCAAAATTATGAGTAAACCCTAGGGTATGTCCAATTTCATGTGCACTCAATTGTCGTATTCTCGCCAATGCTAATTCTAACATTGGTTCATAATTATCGTCACTTATAGCGTACGGATTATTCATTAAAGCCTGGGCAATCATAAAATCTTGACGTATTCGCAAACTTCCTAAACTAACATGACCTTTAATAATCTCACCTGTACGAGGATCGACTACACTTGCACCATAACTCCAGCCTCTGGTACTCCTATGTACCCATTGTATAACATTGTATCTACAATCCATTGGATCAGCGCCTTCAGGCAACATATTCACTTGAAAAGCATTTTTAAAGCCTGCTGATTCAAATGCTTCATTCCACCATGCACCACCTTCTAAAAGCGCAGACCGAACTGGCTCTGGTGTTCCTGGATCTAAATAATAAACAATTGGCTCTTTCGCTTCACTTTTTGCCAAATCTGGAAATTTCTTCTCTAACCTATGACGAATAATAAAACGCTTTTTGATACTTTCTTGAACAGGTGTTGCATAGTCCATATAAGAAATCGATATGGCTCCACTTCTTGTGTCAAAAACCCTTGGCTTATAGTTATTATCTGGCAACTTAATAAATGAATGGTGTTGAATAACAGAAACAATTGAAGGCGTAGGTGTTACAGTTTTCAGGTTTTTCCCTATTGGTTGCCCAGTATAGGTTATCAGAGCTTCAAATTCCACATTTTCAGGAAAGGCTTTGGTACTATTCAATTCTATAGCACTTCTCGTCTTATCTAACTTAAAATTACCTTCCTTTTTACTTTTTAATCTGTTTATAACACCATGGGTATCCTGCATTAGAAATGGTGTAAAATCAACAATATAACCATCAGTATCGGAAAGTATTTTAAAACCAAACAATACAGATTTGGCAAAAGCTTGTTCAATACTTTTCCGTTCTAACTCATTCTCAGTGTTGGCACGATACTTTAAATTTGGTTGAATCAACAACAACTTATTGCCGGCTTTTTGAAAATAAACCAGTCGCTCATTACCTAGTTGACCGCGATCTAACCCTATGTCATTGCTACCAATACCAGAGGCAAGAGAATTTACATAGAGAAATTCTTTATTTAAGTTTTCAACTTTTAAATAAATCTTGTCTGTACTTTCTTCATAATAAAAATCAAAATAGCCTTCGAATGTTTGTAAATTCTTTTTGTTTAAAATTTGAGCGTTAATGGTAAAGTTAATTGCAATAAAACCGAGTAGAAATAATATTTTATTCATATAAATAGATGTAGCCTATAAAACTAATGAAATTCAAAAAAACAGCATAAAATTATGGCACTTTATTAGAGCAACTTATATTTGTCAAAATAGTAATTGTATATGATAACATCAGATCAAATTAAAGATCTAAATACACGCCTAGCTAAGTTAAGGCAATATCTTTGACTTAGATGCTAAGTTGATAGAAATCGCCAACGAGGAAGAACAAACCTTCGACCCAAATTTTTGGAACGATTCAAAAAAAGCAGAGCAAGTGATGCGCTCTTTAAGAGAAAAGAAAAGCTGGGTTAAGGATTTTGAAACTGCACACACGTTTTATGAAGACCTTGAGGTCATTTACGAATTCTACAAGGAAGATGAGGCTCCAATGGAAAACGTTGAAGCTCGATTTAGCAAGGCAATAGAAGCCATTGAAAAGCTCGAATTTAAAAACATGCTTTCAGAAGAAGGTGATAGTCTTAGTGCGGTTTTGCAAATTACAGCAGGCGCAGGTGGTACGGAAAGCTGTGACTGGGCCAGTATGTTAATGCGCATGTACTTGATGTATGCAGAGAAAAATGGATATAAAGTAAAAGAATTAAACCATCAAGAAGGAGATGTTGCTGGTATAAAAACAGTAACATTGGAAATAGAAGGCGACTACGCTTTTGGTTGGTTAAAAGGAGAAAATGGAGTTCATCGCTTAGTAAGAATTTCCCCTTTCGATAGTAATGCTAAACGTCATACAAGTTTTGCTTCAGTATACGTCTACCCTATGGTTGATGATTCTATTGAGGTTGAAATAAATCCAGCTGATATTGAAATTACAACAGCTCGTTCAAGTGGTGCGGGAGGACAAAATGTAAATAAGGTTGAAACAAAGGTTCAACTTTTGCATAAGCCAACCGGAATTCAGATTCAGTGTTCAGAAACTAGATCTCAACACGATAATCGAGCTAGAGCTTTGCAAATGTTAAAATCTCAGTTGTACGAGATTGAACTACAGAAACAAATGACGCAAAGAGATGATATTGAAGCTGGTAAGATGAAAATTGAATGGGGAAGCCAAATTAGAAACTATGTGATGCATCCATATAAATTGGTGAAAGACGTCAGATCTGGTCACGAAACCGGTAATGTTGATGACGTAATGGACGGTAATATTGAGCCGTTTTTAAAATCTTATCTTATGATGATGGGACAAAAAGAAGAAGATAATAACACAATATAAATGAACAAGATAGATACCATTATTTTTGATTTAGGAGGTGTTCTAATCGATTGGAATCCTGAGTATGTCTATTTGGATGTATTCAAAGGAGATCGCCAGAAAATGAAATGGTTCTTTGATAACATCTGTACCAACGATTGGAATGAAAATCAAGACGCAGGCTATCCTTTACAACTGGCAACTGAAGAAAGAGTAGCCATGTTTCCAAAACACGAAGAAATCATTAGAATGTATTACGGCAGATGGGTCGAAATGCTTGGAGATTCAATTGAAGGTACTGTGAAAATATTGAGGGCGTTAATAGATAATCCAAATTACAAAGTAGTTGCACTAACTAATTGGAGTCATGAAACTTTTCCAATAGCATTAGACCGTTTTGATTTTTTACATTGGTTCGAAGGCATTGTTGTTTCTGGTGAAGAAAAAACAAGAAAACCTTTTAAAGATATCTATGAAATAACCTTGAATAGGTTTGATATTACGGCACAAAATTCAATTTTTATTGATGACAATCTAAGAAATATTAATGCTGCGAAAGAATTAGGCATAAATGGCATACATTTTGAAAACCCTAAAGCATTGATTAAAGAATTAAGTAACTACACAATTAATATCTAATATGATCACTATTTACCATAATCCAAGATGTAGAAAATCAAGAGAAGGTCTCGAAATTGTTGAAAAATCTGGTAAAACTTTTAATGTTGTTAAATATTTAGATGACCAACTTAATGTTGCTGAATTAAAGAATATCATTGCAAAACTGGAAATTAAACCAATTGACCTGGTAAGAAAGAATGAAGCAATTTGGAAATCAGAATTTAAAGGCAAATCGCTTACCGATGCTGAAATCGTAGAGGCAATGATTGCCAATCCAAAGTTAATTGAGCGACCAATTGTGGTAAATGGCAATAAAGCTATTGTTGGCAGACCACCTGAAACTATAAACGAAATATTATAAGCGCTTTTAAAATGAAAAAAATAGTTATAGCATTATTATTACTTTTCCTAGGACTCAATGTATACAGTCAAACAAGAAGAGATAGAATGGGCAACCCGCAAGTGAGCAGTGAACCATCTGAGCAAGATATTGAAAAGCGAAAGCGAATGATTGAGGAGCGTAAACTAGAATACATCGATAATTTTTTATCAACGCTCGAGGCAGATGAATTTCAAAAAGTTATCATTAAGCAACATTTATTAACCTACTATGATGCTAAAATGGCAGTATTGAAAACGCGTTTTGAGCATAGTTTAGACAGAAATAATGCCATTAAAGCACTTGAAGACAATCACTTTAAAGAGCTTGAAACAGTTATATCCGAAGGCGATATGAATAAAATTCAGGATATGATTAAGGGCGATTTTGACGAAAAAGCTGTCAAAAAAGAGAAGAAGAAGAAAAAGAAGAAAAAGAAGAAAAAAGGATAAATCCTATACTAAAATAACCTTGTAAAAAATAATCTATTGCGCTTTACAGGTAAAAGTATGTCATTCAGGCAATAGTACATACCATTCATGTTTTTCGACTAAACAACGTACAATAATAGCGTATTTTTGCGGTGTGAAATCAAATATTAACACACCACCGTTTAATTTAAAAGAGCTTTTTTTTCAAATTGCACTTAATATTATTGTGTTCATATTTTTTGCTTTTGACAGGCGCTTACCTGGCATAGAAGCTCATCAGATTTTATTTTATTTAAACTTTGCTATTGCTGCGCTAATTATTAATTATGTTCTATTACCAAAATTTCTTTATAAAAATAGGTATTGGCACTTTGCACTTTACTCGCTAATTGTAATTGCGATAGTAATAGTAACAGAAGAAGCTGTTCTAGAACAAATCTATTATCCTGAAACACGAGGTAGAAGGTTTTTGGGGATTTTTTACAATTTATTGAGTTCCTTACCTACTATAACTATATTGGTTGGTTTTAAGTTTGCATGGGATGCTCTCATTAAACAACGTGAAGTTCATGAGTTAAAGAACTATGCAAAAGAGAGCGAATTACAATATCTTAAATCACAAATTAATCCACATTTTCTGTTTAACAATATAAATAATCTTTATGCCTACGCCGTAGAGCAATCACCAAAAACTCCCGATCTTATCTTAGAATTATCCTCAGTGCTTCGTTACATGTTATATGATTGCAAAGCGAGATTTGTCCCTTTAAACAAAGAAATAGAGCATCTTAAAAACTATATTAATTTAAGTACACTCCAAATAGAAGGTCGTGGAAAGGTTAACATTACCATAGGTAACATACCAGAAAACTATAACATTGCCCCTTTGGTTTTAACCGTTTTTATAGAAAACGCTTTTAAACATAGTGCATCAAGTCAAACAGAAAGAATTTCAATTAACTCAGACATTAATGTTAGTGATAATGGTATACTGAATTTTACATGCATAAACTCATACCAATCCGAGACAAATGTGAATAAGTTAGATCAAGGAATTGGGCTTGAGAATGTAAAAAAACGTTTGGATTTGATGTATCCTAAATCACACAAATTGAAAATTTCAGATGATAATGAATACTTTAAAGTACAATTAACTTTAGATCTTAATAAAACTAAAAATTAATGAACTGTATAATAATAGAGGATCAATTACCTGCACAGCGTCTGTTAAAAAAATATATAGCAGACACTAGCTCTCTCAACTTAGTAGCGACCTTTACAGATTCATTAGAAGCAATTGAAACAATAAATTCAAAACAAATTGATCTCATATTTCTAGATATACATCTGCCTAAAATATCTGGAATGGATTTCTTAAAAAGCTTATCTAATCCTCCTTCAATAATTCTAACAACTGCCTTTCAAGACTATGCTTTAGAGAGCTATGAATATAACGTTGTGGATTACCTATTAAAACCCTTTTCATTCCAAAGGTTTATTAAAGCAATTTCTAAGGTAAATAATGCTTCTGTAAATAAATCTGCCGATGAGCTTTATATAAAAAGTGGTCATGAACATATTAGAATTATACCAGAAGAAATCATTTATATAATGGCAGATTCTGATTATACCGAAATACATTTTAACAACAAAAAAATTGTTTCTGCCGAGCCTTTACGTCATTGGGAAAATCAACTTTCCAATAGCATGTTTTATAGGATACATAAATCCTTTATTATTAATACCAATAAAATTATTAAGATTTCTGGTAACGAAGTATTCCTTCAAAATGATATTATCGTTCCTATCGGTAGAACTTTTAAAAATGAATTTATCAAAAAATTTGCCTCATAAATTAAAAATATATGATACTTAAAAATAAATTTATACTTACAATATTACTTGTAATTTCTATTAGTGTTAGCAACGCTCAAAAAGAAGTAAAAGTTGAAGGAATTGTTGTAGAACAAGAAAGCAATATTCCTTTGGAGTACGCTACAATCACATTTAAGTCAAATACAGATAGTAAAGTTATAACAGGAGGTATTACCGATTCTAAAGGTAAGTTCAGTATTAAAGTTGCAAGTGGCACTTATAATATATCGGTAGAATACATTTCATATAAAACTAAAGACTATTTCAATAAGACTATTAGCCGTAACGTCAATTTAGGAACTGTAGGATTAGTACCAGATGTTGAAGCTTTGGAGGAAGTGGAAATAATTGCAGAAAAAACCACAGTTGAGATAAAGCTAGACAAGAAAATTTATAATGTTGGTAAAGATCTTACGGTCAGAGGTGGTACCGTAAGTGATGTTTTAGACAATGTACCTTCTGTTTCGGTAGATGTTGAAGGTAATGTAGCCTTAAGAGGAAATGATGATGTAAGAATCTTAATAAATGGTAAACCTTCTGGCCTAGTTGGATTGAATTCTACAGAAGCACTTAGACAATTACCTGCAGAAGCAATTGAAAGAGTTGAAGTAATTACATCACCATCGGCAAGATATGATGCTGAAGGTCAAGCTGGTATTTTAAATATTATATTAAGACGAAGTAAATTAACTGGATTAAATGGTGCAGTTACTGTTAATGCAGGTTATCCTGAGCAAGCTGGAGTTTCTGGGAATATTAATTTTAGAACTGGCGACTTAAATTTCTTCAATACTACGAGTTACAACTATCGCAATGTGCCAGGTAATTCATATACCGACACAGAGTTTCTAGAGACCAACAACTCTATTCAGGAGGAACGCGAATTTGATAGAATTAGAAAAGGGCTAAACACAAACTTAGGTGTAGAATGGTATATCAATGAAACTGCATCGTTAACGACATCAATTCAATATAGAGATAGCAATAATGAACAGGAAACAACTAATGTTTTACAAGAATTTGATGGAACAAACAATTTAGTAAACACAACTTTACGTTTCGATCCAGAATTTGAAGATGACAAAACCATCCAATATTCAGTCAATTTTGATAAACAGTTTAATGGTGATTCCGAACATAAATTAACTGCAAATTTTCAATATGAGAGCAGTTCTGAATTAGAGGCTTCATTGATTCAGCAGGATGGTATTGATGTTGAAGACGTTGTAACGGACGAAAATCAAGATCGTATTTTTTTACAGGGTGATTATGTACAACCAATTGGAGAAGTAAGTCAGTTTGAAGCTGGTTATCAAGGTAGGTTCCTGACATTGGATACTGATTATGCAGTAGCTTTTAGCAATGACAGTGGAGATTTTATTCTTGACGAGAATCTAAGCAATAATCTAATATATAAGGAATACGTCAATGCATTTTACACGCAATTTGGTAGTAAAATGGGTGAAAAATTTAGCTACTTATTAGGTCTTAGAATGGAAGATTCACGAATTACTATAGATCAGGTAACAAGTGGTGACTTTGAAAAAAAGAGTTATGTTGGTCTTTTCCCAACTGTGAATTTGGCCTATGAAATGAGTGAAGATCAAAATATTACCTTAGGTTATAATCGTAGAATTAGACGTCCAAGATCAAGATTTATCAATCCATTTCCATCTCGTAGTTCTGCAACAAATTTATTCCAAGGTAATCCAGATTTAGATCCTAGTTATTCCAACACTTTAGATTTAGGGTATTATAACAAGTTTGGCAAGCTGTCCTTAAATAGTTCAATTTATTATACCCATGCCACTGATATATTTGTTTTTATAACAGAGGAAACTGGAGAAACAGCTATAGTTGGTGGTACAGAAGTGCCTGTGATTCGTCGCTCACCAATTAATTTAGCCACTAATGACCGTTATGGATTTGAATTTACACTTACCTACAGACCATCAAAAAAATGGAATATGAATGGTAATTTTAATTTATTTCGCTCAATAACTGAAGGGTTTTACGAAGGCACTGATTTTGGTGCTGAAAACACAAGTTGGTTTGTTAGACTCAATAACAAATACACCTTACCTGGAAACATAGATTGGCAAACGCGTCTTAACTATAGAGGCCCTTCTGTAGATGCTCAAAATGAACGTAAAGGTATATTTTCAATGAATCTTGCTTTCAGTAAAGATTTATTTAAAGATAAAGCCTCATTAGCATTTAATATTAGTGATGTTTTTAATTCAAGAAAACGAATTACCGAAACCACTACTCCAACATTTAATTCCGAAAGTGAATTTCAATGGCGAGTAAGATCCTTTAATCTTGCTTTCACCTACAGATTTAACCAACAAAAGAAAAGGGAACGTTCTGGTCGTGCCAATGGTGATAATGGTGATGACTTTGAGTTTGAAGGTTAAACACATAATGGTTTAGTATAGTTCTCATAATAGCTATATCAATTTAGCAAGAAAGATGACTATTCTCATATTAGTCTCTTTATTTTTTCGCTAAATTGCTAAAATGAATACCATAGCTGAGCGGATATATGATTTTTTAAAGGAATTCCCTCCTTTTGATATGCTCACTAGGGATCAGTTATTCTCAATTTCCAAAGCATGATAGACATACAGCATCAGGTGATGCTTTTATTACGGCGTTGTTATTTCTAAAGCTAGTCACTTATTTAAAAAGAGAAAAAGAAATCAGTCTGAATGATTTACTGAGACCCTAAATAGAATTGGTTTAATTTGATATAATTATTTCACAAAAGAATTATCTTATAATAACCTTCTCTGTTCTAATATGATTTCCAACCTTAAGCTTAACTATGTAAACACCAGAATTTAATGATTCAACATCGATAGAATTTATATTGCTGTTGTGATTTAATACATCTGTTATGACTAACCTTCCTTGCATATCATATAAATTTAATATTGAAGGTCCGAATAATCTACCATTAACATTTATAGTCTCAGGACTAGCTGTTGTATAAATTTGCAGTCCATTCAACTCATCCCCTTGAAGCGATAATATTGAAGCTGAGAAATGAAGAAAAAATCTACCGACTCCATTTAGTTCTTCACTTGAAGTGAAGGTATAATCGTTAGAATTTAAGAGCGTGAATGTATTTTCTATATTATCCTCTAAATACACATTTATACTTCCAGGTAAGTTACTTTGACTTATTTGAAATGTAACAGATTCTCCTGGCTGAGAGTTCAATCCAAGAGGTATACTAACGTCATTCATATCTTCAATTGACATAGCTTGTATTGCCATATTTACTCCGTTATTATCATTGACTAAGTGAGAATATAATGCAAACTCAGAATTTTGAGAATCGAAAGATCCAGCATCATAACCTGGGTCCAATCCTAAAGTAGAATTATTAGTAAAGTAAAAATCCGTTTCATATGATATAGATGAATTCTCGATAGATAATTCAAGATGAGAAATGGTATTTTCTTGATTCTGCCTACCCAATATAAAATCATCAGTTCCATTTAATGTTCTCATATCTGGTGTGAAAGACAAATTGTTGGCACCTCCAGTGCCATTTGACGCAACGAAAAACCCTTGTCCTGGCGCTATATTTTTACCTATGTTTTGAACATTGTTTATAATAGTCCATATACCTGTGCCATCAGTACCAGCATTATATCCATAAACTGCGTTGAAACTCGAATCTAAAACATCGCTTCCAAGCGCACCATTGACATCGAGGAACTCTTGGCTATCTAAATAACTTGTGTAAGGGTTACCAACCAAATTCCAAATACTAGAAGTCCCTGTAGAAATGGTTGTGTTAACATTACCAATACTGACATTGCCTGTAAATACCAATGGACTGCCATCATCAGTGGCAGCACGATATCCTTTTCCTGGTTCTAATTGGGTTGTCTCATTGGAGACAACATTGTAATTTTCGAAATTACCCGAATTATTATTATAAGGAGCAAATGCTCTAATGTCGTTAAGCGCAGACATGTTTTTATTCCAATCTGCAAATGCACCAAAGGTCTCCATAGTGCCGCTTGTAAGAGGAGATGCTATTAAATCATTACCTCCTGAAGAACCTGAACCGATTTGATTTGTGTAACGTTCATATTTAGTCTTGCCATTAACAGTGCTAGAAGTGCTCGGGTTGAGCACTGAATAATTATCTGAGTCCGATTCAAGAACAATTGTATTAGCTGTTAGACTCACACCAGAATCAATACTCAATTTAGCTCCAGGATTTACTACCACTGTATTTGAGGTAGTATTAGAAGAAATTGAAGCTGTTCCTGAAACAATTGCAATATCCTCCAAATCTGTAGATAATCCATTGGGATTATTTCCATCCTGCCAAGAGCCGTCAAAAATGTAATCAGGGCCTTTGTGAATGGAAAATTGATCTTCTATTACACCAAAACGATTCAAAAATTTCATGGAAAGGGTGTTGCCCTCTACTTCTAGAATCCCAGTCCCATATTGTTTAACAGAATAATACATTGCATTGTGATCACATTCACAATTGGCATCACGAGATGCAGTTGCATTAACTGAATAAACAGTTCCAATATTTGCATTTTGTCCTATTAACGATTTACTGTAAACTCCATCACCATTTAACTTACCATCTCCCTCACCATTAGGCCCAACTGCATGTGTAGCAAAATCAAAAGATGCAGATTCACCATAATGTCCATTAATAAAATAAGATCTTTCGTAAACCTCTGTATGACCTGAAATAACTAAATCAATTCCATTAGCTTCTAACATCGGAATAATATTCTCTCTCATTTCAATTAACTGAATTTCTGCAGGGGTACCAACATATTGCAAACCTTCAGAAGTATGATAACCTTTAGAATAAGGTGGGTGGTGCCAAATCCCAATAATCCATTCCTGTGTTGTACTTTGAATATCATTTAAAGCCCAATTGTACATAGTTGAACCTACAGATCTGTCCTCGTCATGCGAGTTCAAAACTATAAAATGAATATTTCCATAATCAAATGAATAATATGACTCTGTACCTGAAGCTAAACCTCCTGATTCTCCGGATGTTGGAAATGTAAAAACATCATAATAAGCCCCTATTGGAGCTGTTGTATTATTAACAAATTTCCCATCAATATTACCGAGTGTAGCCCACAATATAGAATTTTTAATCTTGTCATTATATACATTAAATAAATGAGTTTGAAATTGAGCATCAGTTCCTTTAGAGTCTGCATTATCACCAGTCAAAATAATACCGTCTGTAATATCATTTCCAATATATGAATAATACGCATCTCTCACTTCTACCGCAACGGCATTTGCAGAACTAAAACCTGCTTGACCTATACCACCAGCAATCCAAAATGTGTAAGGATCGGTCGAGCCAATTACAGGATGGGTTTTAAAATACAGTTCTGAATCATTTGGTAATAAACCACCTCCTATTCCAATTCTATAATAATAAACTGTACCGGAGGTTAAACCAGTAATTTCTGCTTCATGATCTGACTTCAAAGTTGAATCACTAAAAGTTGTAAAGGTACCAAAAGCAGAATCAGTACTATACTCTATTATTGACGAATCGTTAGAATCTGTCCTCCATTTAATTACAACACTGGTTTGCGTTCCTTTTTGAAGGTATGGTCCTCTAATAATAGATTGAGTAAATCCTATATACCCGAATAAAAATAAAAGACATGTCAAAGTGTACTTTTTAATCATTTTTAACTAAATTTTTCGTTCAAGATTTTGTTTTTTTAAATTCAATTCAGAATAAAATTCTTTCATGAATTTTGCATTCTTAATTCTATAGGGTAGGGATTCGTAATGAGTTATTGCATATTTAAGTGATATTATAGCATCAGCATATTCTTTTTGCATTTCTTGTATACATGCCAACTTTAGATAAGTTCGTTCTTTTCTTGGACTAATTTCTATGACTTTTAATTGAACTTCGGCAGCCTTAGAGTAATCACCAAAATTTATATAATTCGATACGAGTTGATTATACAGAACCATGATATTTCCTAAACTTTCAATTCCTTGATATAATATCATTTGGGCTTTTATAACTCCTTCCTCGGAATTGGTTGAATACCAAGCTTTTGAAGCATATATATAATACTCTGGATAGGTAACATTTGAATATTTAATTACATCTTCATATGCTTCTGCAGATTTAATAAATTTTTTCCTTTCAAAATAAATATCTGCTAATAATCTAATGACAACTGGATTTTTTGGTTGTTTCCTTATCAATTTATCCACCAACCGTTTACTAGATCGGTATTTTTTAAGTTCAAAATTACACTTAGCTAAAAGAAATTGGACATCATCGCCATCATCTCCTAACCTCTTGGATGTCATTAAATCTTTATGACTCTTAATAAAATTATTGTGCTGAAAATAAAGCTCTCCTCTTTTAAAATATAAATAAGAACTATCAGGGTATTGTTTAATTTCTTCTGTGACTTTTAATATTCGTTTATGCAAATCACCGTGTGCATTGGCATTTATACCAACGAATATTGAGAATAGTATTAATAGCGATTTTCTAAACAATGTCCCCTTTTCAATAAAAGTATAGAAAATACAACTCCAAAAAAATAAAATAAGGGGTAGTATCTGTTAAATTAGATGAAATGTTATTATTCTTGATTATCTGCAATTAATTTATAATGAAATAATTATGATTTATAATCGTAATCTAAATCACAATTTTACTTCATGTAAAACGACTGTTTCAATATGTGAAATTTTAAATAAACAAAAACACACCCATTTCTGAGTGTGTTTCAATCTAACTAATTAATAAACAGAACTGATTCTACATAACCAAATTTCTTAAGCAACAACACCAAGTTTTTGATTAACCTTTTTAACTTCGGTCTTATCTTCAAACTGATTTGATGTATTCTTTTCACCACCAGCTTTTAATGCTTTATCTCCTGCAAAGAATGTTTTGTGGTCATCACCAAGATCAGAACCTGCCATTCTTTGATGCTTAACACAAGACACTTTCTTTCTTATTTCCTGTCTTTGTACACCTTGAACATATGCCAACATACCTTCATCTCCAAAATAACCTTCGGTTAAATCATTCATGTGTAATGCAGTTGTATGATATGTAGGCAAAGTGATTAAATGATGGAATATACCTGCCTCTCTCGCACCATCTTTTTGGAATGATTTAATTTTCTGATCCGCACGATAGCTAAGTTCGGTATCATCATATTTTTCATTCATCAAGTCATTTCTATCGTAAGCAGTCATATTTTCACCTTCTAACAACATTTCTTCATAGGCTTGATCCCTGAAATTTAAAGTCCAATTAAATGACGGTGAATTATTATAAACCAATTTTGCATTCGGAATTTTAGCTCTTACACGATTTACCATATGAGCAATCTGCTTAATATTTGGTGTTGGTGTTTCAATCCAAAGTAAATCCGCACCATTCTCAAGACTTGTAATACAGTCAAGCACAACCCGATCAATGTTAGATCCATCCTTAAATTTGTAAAGACCATTTGCCAATCTTTTTGGCCTTACTAATTTACCATCACGCTTTAATAAAACATCGTCTTCTTTTGCATCCTCAATAGCTACTTCTTCAGCATCAACAAAAGCTAAATATTGAGACGCTAAATCACCTGGTTCTATACTCACTGGGAGCTTTTGAGTTAACCCTGCACCTTCAGAATCGGTACGTGCCACAATAATACCATCATCAATACCTAGCTCCAGAAAAGCATATCTAACCGCATTTAACTTTGCAATAAAATCCTCGTGAGGCACTGTTACCTTACCATCTTGATGTCCACATTGTTTAGCATCAGATACCTGGTTTTCAATCTGAATCGCACATGCGCCTGCTTGAATCATTTTCTTTGCCAATAAGTATGTTGCTTCTTCATTACCAAAACCAGCATCAATGTCAGCTATAATCGGTACTATATGCGACTCAAAATTATCTATTAGATCCTGTACATCTTCACCTTTAGCCAGTCGTCTAAACAAATCATTCAATTCAATGGCATCTGCCTGTCTCAGAAAATCATAAATCTCTTCAATTAGACTAGGAACGGCTGTTTTTTCATGCATTGATTGATCTGGTAGAGGTCCAAATTCAGATCTCAAAGCTGCAACCATCCATCCAGATAAGTACAAATATCTTTTGCTTGTTGTTTTGTGATGCTTTTTAACAGCTATCATTTTTTGTTGTGCCACAAATCCATGCCAGCATCCTAATGATTGTGTATAATTAGATGAATCATTGTCATAATCTTCCATATCCTTGCGCATCACAGAAGCGGTATATTTCGCAATATCCAATCCTGTTTTAAAACGGTTTTGTAGGTTCATTCTTGCTACATTTTCTGGAAGGATAGAGTTCCATGTTTCCCCGTATTTATTTTTTAAATCTCTTACGGTTTGTAGTACTGAGCAATACTTGCTTTGTGGTAAATTTTTCATAATTTTGATTTGTATTAATTATTTAATATCGATCCCGTGAAATGTTGCAGCATTAGCGGGATTTGTTTTTTACAGTTGTTTATATGCTGAGAGGGTTAAAAATTCTTCAAATTTATCTTGCGTCACTAGACGTTTGAATAATTGAACCGCTTCACAGAATTTGGTACTTTCAATTTTTTCTTCACTCACTTCGGTTACAATTTTTTCCACTTCATCGTCAAAAAACTCCTCAAAAAGTGATGCGTTAAATTGGCGTCCATCCTCGAGAATAACTTTATTCTTTAACCATTGCCATAGTTGTGTTCTCGAGATTTCTGCAGTGGCAGCATCTTCCATTAAATGGTAAAGGGCTACAGCTCCATGTCCTCTAAGCCAAGCTTCCATATAAAGTATACCAACATTTATATTTTTTCTAATTCCAGCTTCGGTAATGGTACCTTTTGGTATTTCTAATAAATCCGATTCTGTAATAGATAAATTCTCCCGCTTTCTAAATATTTGATTTGGTGTTGGCATATATTTATCAAACTCATTCATTGCCACTTCAACTAATGCTGGATGTGCCACCCAAGTACCATCATGGCCATTTTTAGCCTCACGCTCCTTATCAATCCTCACCTTTTCTAATGCTTCCTCATTCGCTTTTGGGTTGTTCTTAATTGGAATTTGAGCAGCCATTCCACCCATAGCGTGAATTCCCCTTTTATGGCAAATCTGAATTACCAAATCTGAATATGCTGCCATAAATGGAGTTGTCATTGTCACTTGATCTCTATTAGGAACAATAAAATCTTTATGGTTTCTAAATTTCTTTATATATGAGAATATATAATCCCAACGACCGCAATTAAGCCCTACAATATGATCTTTAAGCTCATAGATTAGCTCATCTAATTGAAAACTAGCAGTTATGGTCTCAATTAATAAGGTCGCCTTAAAAGTCCCTTTGGGTACATTCAGGTAATCTTGTGCAAATTCAAATACTTTATTCCACCAACGTGCTTCTAAATAATGTTCTAGCTTAGGTATATAGAAATATGGAGCGGTATTCTGTTCTAATAAAATTTTGGTGTTATGGAAAACATATAAACCAAAATCAAACAAACTTCCTGAAACCTCTTCTCCATCAACTAATAAATGACTTTCATTAAGATGTAAACCCCTTGGTCTAACCAACAGAACAGCAGTTTCATCATTTAATCTATAGTGCTTTCCTCTTTTTTCATCTATTAATTCTATAACTCTTTTGTTAGCATCAAATAAATTCTGCTGACCTTCTAAATTATTTGACCAACTTGGTGCATTGCTATCCTCAAAATCAGCCATGAATGTTTTGGCACCAGAATTTAGAGCATTAATAACCATTTTTCTGTCAACTGGTCCTGTAATCTCAACACGTCTATCTAATAAATCTTGAGGAATATCTCCAACTGTCCAATTACCTTCTCTAATATCTTTGGTTTCTGCTGGGAAAGAAGGATAAAGACCTTGATCAAATAAAGCTTGTTGTCCTTTACGTTTTTCTAATAATTGTAAACGCTGAGTATTGAACTTTTTATGAAGTTGTTTAATAAACAATAAAGCTTCCTCAGTTAAGATGTTTGGATAATACTTGTTTACATCTTTAGAGAGTGAAATTTGTTTAGGTGTTTCGATTAAATATTCCATATTGATTTGATTTTATGAAACAATGTTACAACAAGTTTTTGGAAAAAACAAGCGAACGTTCGCTAATCTATATTTTTCGCTTTTTATCGATTATTCGCAAATAATTTTATATTTGCCTTATGGAACAAGATTACATAAAGTTGATTTTTGGCCTTAAACTCAAGCAAATACGCTCAGAACGAGGGCTTTCACTATTTGGGTTGTCAAAACTTTCAGGTATGTCAAAATCATATTTGAACGAAATTGAAAAAGGTAAAAAATATCCAAAACCAGATAAAATCGCCTTACTCTCTGAACATTTAGATGTGCCTTATGACGACATGGTGTCTTTAAAACTAGATAAGAATCTTGCACCAATCGGTGAAATTCTTCAATCTAAATTGCTCAAAGAAATTCCATTAGAGTTATTTGGTATTCAAGAGAGCACTATGATTGATATTATTTCAAATGCTCCAGTAAAAGTAACTGCATTTATAAGTACCATTATTGAAATTGCACGTAATTATAATTTTAGCAAGGAGAGTTTCTATTTAGCTTCAGTACGTTCGTTTCAAGAAGCAAACAATAACTATTTTGATGATTTAGAACAAGCAGTAATTAAATTTGCTAAAACCTATCAAATAAATCTTAATGAAAAGATATCTACCCAAGAATTAGAGGACGTCCTAACAGAAGAATATGGATACACTATCAATAATGATGAGCTAAGCGCACATATAGAACTTGAAAATTTAAGATCAATATTTGTCCCAAAAACCAAAACATTATTAATAACCAAAAGCATTGACGACTCACAACGTGCTTTTATCTACGCAAAGGAACTTGCCTATAATTATTTAAACATTAAGGAAAGGCTATATACGTTTTCATGGATAAAATTTGAAAATTTTGATGAAGTTCTCAATAATTTTTATGCTTCCTATTTTGCAGGTGCTCTCACAATACCAAGGCAAAGTTTTGTCAATGACATTAAAAATTTGTTTGAGCAAAAACAGTTTAACGCAAAAGATTTTAACGCAACATTGTTTAAATACAACGGTTCTCCTGAAAGCATTTATCAACGACTAACAAATATTCTACCAAAGGATTTTAATTTAAACAACCTCTTTTTTCTTAGATTTTCTCATCGGAAAAATTCTAATTTGTTCTATCTCAACAAAGAACTGCACCTGGCAAAGCAACAATCACCTAGGGCAAATGAAAACAATGAACATTATTGCAGAAGATGGGCGTCACTTAAGGTATTGGAGGAGATCAGTAAAAATGATTCGGAACATGCTTTTGATATTCAAATTTCTAATTACCCAGAAGAAAACACTCAATACCTGGTCTTAGCTTCTGCAACTAAAGACCCTTTTAGGTCAGATCGTTTTAGAAGTATTGCTATCGGCATAAAATTAAATACCCAATTACGTCGAAAAGTTAATTTCCTTGACCACAAATCTCTTAAAAAAATTGATGTTGGTGTTACCTGTGAACGATGTAGTATTCAGAATTGCGATGTTAGACAAGTCCTAGCAACTCGATTGGCATCTAAAGAAAAAGAAGCTAAAACAGCTGCTGTAGTTAAACAGATTACTGAACGCTACAGTTAACTGCATAAAAAAGCGTTTAGATTGTGAAACCTTATATCATTAAAATCTGAAATAACTAAATCTGCATTCGAATAATCCTGCCCAGATGAGTGAGGGCTTTTAAAGCCAACACAATAAATATCAGCATCCTTAGCTGCCTTAATGCCATTTGTGGAATCTTCAATAACTATGCATTCAGTCTTTAAGAAACCTGTAAATTCGGATGCTTTTATAAATATCCCAGGATGTGGTTTTGATTCCTTTAAATCAGCACCACTAAATTTCCCATTGAAATACTGGTTTAAATTAAACCTTTCAAAAACCCTATTAATATTAGGCATTGAAGCAGAAGATGCAACCACTAACTTAATGTTATTATTGTAATAATCCTGGATTAATTGCAATACACCATCAATTAGCTTTAACTCCTTGTCATGCTCAAACAAATATTTAAAATGCTGACGTTTTAGCTCAACCAAATATTCTGGTATAAAATCTAATTTGAAATGATCGACCAATCGTCTGCAAATATTAATTGTAGATTGCCCAGTGAATGATTCATACAAATCTTCATCGACATTAATATTAACGTCTTTAAACATCTTATGATAGGCCTTATAGTGTAAAGGTTCAGTATCTACAATTACACCATCCATATCAAAAAGAACAGCTTTAAGCATCGTTTTCTAATTTGCGGCGAATATAAAAACTTAAACATAAAAAAGCATCAAATCTTAATTTGATTTGATGCTTAACTCATAGGATTTTATTATTAGACACAACTAAACAACATTGTCCATAATATCTTGAACGACTTCAGGATTCAACAATGTACTTGTATCACCTAAATTACTCGTGTCATTTGACGCTATTTTTCTTAATATTCTTCTCATAATTTTTCCAGATCTTGTTTTAGGCAAGCCAGCAGTAAACTGAATTTTATCAAGCTTTGCAATAGGGCCAATACGATCGGTTATCAATTGGTTTATTTCTTTTCGAACATTTTCATGAGAACGGCCTTCTCCTGCATCCTTCAAAGTAATGTAACCATATAGCGCATTACCCTTTACGTCATGAGGGAATCCGACAATTGCAGATTCGGCAACAGCATTATGCTCATTGATGGCATCTTCGATTGGTGCAGTTCCTAAATTATGACCGGAAACAATAATTACATCATCAACTCTACCTGTTATCCTATAGTAACCCACCTCATCTCGTAAGGCACCATCTCCAGTAAAATACATGTTTTCAAAAGCAGAAAAATAGGTGTCTTTATAACGTTGGTGATTTGCCCAAATAGTCCTTGCCATAGATGGCCATGGAAATTTTATACATAATCTACCGTCTACTTGATTGCCTTTTATTTCTTGTCCATTTTCATCCATAAGAGCCGGCTGAATACCAATAAACGGCAATGTTGCATATGTTGGTTTTGTAGGAGTAGAAAAAGGAATAGGTGTTATCATAATTCCTCCTGTTTCGGTTTGCCACCAAGTATCTACTATCGGACTCTTCTTCTTTCCTACATTGTCATTATACCAATGCCATGCTTCTTCATTTATCGGCTCACCTACCGAACCAAGTACTTTTAAAGATGATAAATCATATTTATCAACTAATTCTGTACCATGCTTCGCTAATGCTCTAATAGCCGTTGGTGCCGTATAGAACTGATTAATTTTATGTTTTTGTACTATTTCCCAAAAGCGTCCAAAATCAGGATAGCTAGGCACACCTTCAAACATTACTGTGGTTGCACCATTAGCTAGTGGACCATAAACTATATAACTATGTCCTGTAATCCAACCTATATCAGCGGTACACCAATACACATCTCCCTCTCTATATTGAAATACATTTTTAAATGTATATGCCGCATACACCATGTAGCCAGCAGTTGTGTGCATCATACCTTTTGGCATACCAGTAGAACCTGATGTGTAAAGAATAAATAATGGGTCTTCCGCATCCATTTCAACAGCAGAATATTCCTGATAAGCATTGTCTAATAGTTTTTGCAACCAATAGTCCCTACCCTCTTTCATATGTATATCAGAATCTATACGTTTTGCTACGAGAACAGTTTTAACTTCTGGGCAATCTTCTAAAGCCTCATCTACAATACCTTTTAAATCAATAGTTTTATCACCGCGATAAGAACCATCTGAAGTGATAACCATTTTAGCATCACAATCATTAATTCGAGTTGATAGTGCTGTTGAAGAAAAACCAGCAAAGACCACTGAATGTATAGCGCCAATTCTAGCACAAGCCAGTACTGAAACAGCAAGTTCTGGTATCATTGGTAAGTAGATACAAACACGATCACCCTTTCTTATGCCCTTATCATGAAGCACATTAGCAAATTTGCAAACGCGTTGATGCAGATCTTTATATGTGATGTGCTCCGCAGGTTCAATTGGGTCGTTAGGCTCAAACAATATAGCTGTTTTATCACCTCTTGTATGCAAATGTCTATCTATACAATTTTCGGTAATATTAAGCTTTGCGCCTTCAAACCATTTTATTTCTGGTTTACTAAAATCCCAGCTGAGGACGTTTTCCCATTTTTTACGCCAAACAAAATGTTCTTCAGCAATTTCTTCCCAGAATCCCTCGGGATTTCTAACTGATTTTCTATAAACCTGAAAATACTCTTCAAAATTTTTAATGTGATAGTTACTCATTGGGTTTGTTTAATTTGATTTCAATTTAATAAAATATTTCTTTGATTCTATAACCACCTTAGGTGCGAGAATAATTGTTGTAAGCATTGTAGGTATAGCCATTAGGGCAAAAACACCATCAATAAGGTTAATCATCGCCTCAAATTCTGTAGTTGCAGCGAGTACTATGCTTGCTATATATAGATAATTGTAATAATGCTTTTTGTCTACTCCTATCAAGAAAGACAAGCATTTGGTGCCATAATACGCATAAGAAAACAAGGATGACACACTAAAAAAGAAAACGCAGAGCATCAAAAGGTATTGGCCATATGGCATTGCATTCTGAAATGCTGCAGCTGTAAGGCTTACACCATTACTACCTGTGGTTTCCCAAACACCTGTTACTAAAATCGCTAAAGCTGTTAAGGTACAAACCACCAAGGTATCTATTGCTGGGCCAAGCATCGCTACCAAACCTTCCCTAACCGGTTCATCGGTTTTTGCAGCACCATGTGCTAAAGGTGCAGTACCTAAACCGGCTTCGTTAGAAAATGCGCCTCGTTTTATACCATGTAATATCAATGCACCTAGAACACCACCAAGAAACGACTCATCTTTTGGATAATAATCTGCATTAAAAGCATCCGTGACTATTAGTGCCAAATATTTAGGAACTTCCGTGTAATGTATTGCAAGAATTATCATCACCAAAATGAAGTATAGGACCACCATAGAAGGTACCAAGCGAGATGCCATAGTACTAATGCGTTTAAGACCACCAAGTATTACCATACTCGTAAAAAGCACTAATATCAGAGCAATGACTAGATTAGACTGAAAGGATACCTCTACGTCGTTTGGTATCAATATTATATCGTTTATTGCTTGCTTTAATTGGTTAACGTTGACTACTGGTAAAGCACCCAACATACCAAAGAAACTAAACATCACCGCAAGAGGTTTCCAATGCTTACCTAAGCCTTCCATAATAAA
Source organism: Winogradskyella vincentii (assembly GCF_020166345.1). Taxonomy (GTDB): domain Bacteria; phylum Bacteroidota; class Bacteroidia; order Flavobacteriales; family Flavobacteriaceae; genus Winogradskyella; species Winogradskyella vincentii. The sequence goes on from NZ_JAIUJS010000003.1 coordinate 551,553, forward strand.
GTACATTGGCCCACCTTGTACCACACCAGCACTATCCTTACCTCTATATAAAATGGCGAGCGTAGATGTAAAAAATTTGGTAGACATTCCAACAATGGCACTTACCCACATCCAAAACATAGCACCAGGTCCACCAACGGAAATGGCCAAGGCCACACCTGCAATATTTCCCATACCAATGGTTGAGGACAGTGCTGTTGTTAAGGCCTGAAAATGCGATATATGCCCAGGATCATTTGGGTCATCATACTTACCACGTAAAACACTAATGGCATGTCCTAAATACCGAAATGGTAAAAACTTAGAGCGAATAAGCAGATATAAACCACCTCCAATAAGAAGTATGAGCAATGGTAAACCCCAAGCCAAGGATGAAAAATGCTCTAAAAGATAATTGAGTGTCTTCACTGCCGTTAAAAATAAGGAATCTAAAGGACTGTTTATAATTTCTTACAATAGCATAGCTAATCTATTGAATTCCAATTTTCAAACTTAAAACATCGTTTATCATCTGATAAAAACTTATTAAGTTTTATTTGTTTAACTTGTATTGCCTCTCTTAAAGAAATTCGATATGTAAATGGGTACTGACCAAGAATTACACAAAAGAATTCAAGAAAAACAATCAAGGGAAACTCTGGTCGACAAACTGACCAAAGTAATTGAGTCCAACCTTAACAACGATCAATTCGGGGTCGATGCACTTGCACGAGCATCCGGAATGAGCCGATCTAGTCTTCATAGAAAACTGCAAAAGCTCTTAGGAGTGTCTACAAGCCAATTTATTCGGGAATATCGATTAAAAAGGGCCTTGGAGATTATGACAAATGAAGGAACTACAGCCTCTGAAACCGCTTATCGAGTAGGGTTTGGTAGCCCAACCTATTTCAATACATGTTTCCATAAGTACTTTGGCATTACTCCTGGCGAAGTCAAATCAAAAAACAGCGATGAAATTATAAAACTTATCCATGGAGGGAATACTAAACCTGTAAAAGTTAAAACTAAAAAAAGATTGATTTGGCTAATATTATTAGTACCTGTATTTGCTTGGGCAATCTTTAGTTTTCTAGGTCCAGACACCAAGGACAAACAAGAATTGGGAAAAAGGGGCACAAGCATTGACGAAAAAACCATAGCTGTACTACCCATAAAAAACTGGACAGGAAATCCCGATTTAGAATATATCTCTGATGGTATGACAGATGCTGTAATCTCTAGACTTACAAAAATCGATGCTATTGAAAAAGTGGCGCCCTTTGCTTCAGTCTTGCAATACAAGGATAGTGAAAAAACAATTGAGTTAATCGCCCAAGAATTAGGTGTTACAAACCTTTTGCAAGGAAATCTTCAAATTTCAGGCAATCAAATTAAAATCAACTTACAATTAATTCACGGGAATTCTAATGTTCATCTTTGGTCTGAAGAATATACAAAAGAATGGAAAAGTGATGAAATCTTTAAGATTCAAGCCGAAGTGGTCGAGTCCATAGCCAAAAATATGAGCGCAAGTATTTCTGAAAACGAATTAGCAGCTATCCAAAAAATACCCACTAAAAGTAAATTGGCCTATTCCTTTTTCCTTCAGGCCGAGTTTCAACGTAACAAAGCCAATGAATCAACCTACAAGAATGCTATTGACCTTTATAAAAAATCCATTGCCTTAGATTCCAATTTTGTGGAAGCCTATACTAGCCAGGCAAGAGTATGGAGTTTTGGAGGATTGGTTTGGGGAATTTTTGACGAACGTACTGCATGGAAGAATACCAAGGGTCTATTAGAAAAAGCACTCAAAATTGATCCAGGTAATAAAGAGGTGGAAGAAGAACTGTATTCTGGCTATTTCTATTATGACTGGAATTTTGAATTGGTAGAACCGTATTATCAGACTATATTCAAAGATGCATATTATGATGATACACCCTCTTTAATTGCAGATTATGCTATCAAAACAGGAAGATACACCCAAGCGGCAGAGGGAATGGATCAACTTCTCTTGATAGATCCCTCTTTTGGAGTTCTTTTCTGTTTTAAGGCCGAAACGTTAATGTTCCTCAATAAACCCAACGAAGCACTAAAATTGTTGGAAAGCACTAATAGTTTGTACGACGACAACCTTTGGTATTTGCGTGAATCTGCAAAGAACTACTATTACCTCGGAGAATTTGAAAAGTCAAAACATCAACTAGATAAAATTTTAACCAAATTTCCTGATTACCCACCAATCTTAATGTGGATGAACGCCGTTTATGCCAAAATGGATGACGATGAAAAAAATACTGCCATGTACTTGACACAACTGCATAAGGCATACCATTCAGGTTCATCAGGTAGTCCTGCCTGGTTTCTGGCCATGTACCATTGCCATTTAAAAGATTACGAAGAAGCCTTTGTTTGGTTACAAAGGTCCTATGAACGGCACGAGGTGGAACTTACATGGCTTCGCGAAGAACCACTTTTGGCTCCTGTAAGAAACGATCTACGATACAAAGAACTTTATAAAAACATAGGTTTCTCAAGTATTGGCTTGCCCATAAAGTCGACTTCCGAATTTTGATTGGAACAAACTAACCTATCAACATCATTTAAAGGTTCTGCACCATAATTTCAATCTTCGCACAAAATTTAAAATCAACGCAACATGCCTGTTAGGCAGTGTTTTACTCTTCTTTTCATCTTTGTTTCAATCAAATACTGATGCAAGAAAATCTTGAATTAAAATCAATTATAAACACTTAAATCAATTATTATGAAATCAAAATTAAAGTTGGCATGTATTATTTTATTAGGCTTTTTAACGAGCAGCTGTAACGCACAAATGGAGAAAGCTAAAGTAGATTTGATCAATGAGGAATTCCCAGAAGCAAAACAGGAAGTAATGGAAACTTTTGGAGCAATAGCTCAGAGTATTAAGGATAAAGATTTAGATAAGCTAATTTCTTTTCATGCGTATAGCAATAAGTTTACAGAATTTAAAAATGGCGAGCCAAGAAACGGGAGCGAAGCAAATGAAGCTCATGAACGTGGTGTTTTTGGATCTGTGAGCGAAGTCGTTAAATTTGATGCTAATGATTTAAAGATCGCTGTTTATGGTAATGTAGCCAATTTAACATTTCACTCAGATTTTCATCTCAAATTCGGTGAAGACCTAGTTGTAGTAAATGATCAAATTACTTTGCTATTCGTTAAAACATCCGATGGGTGGAAAATGGTTCACGAGCATCATTCTCCTTTAAAAAAAGAGGAAAATTAAAACTATCCTACAATAATCATTAGAGATTATTAAACAAGCGCAAATCAATTTAACTTGCGCTTTTTTTTATGCTTTTATTCATTTCTCAAAATAAGCATACCCAAATCCATAACGGCTAATTCTTTTTTTTTGAGCGATTAAGAAATAAAGTCCATGACCAATAAGAGGCATAAACAACAGTAAATGACAGACTCATAATATAACAAACTGTTGATAATTTCTTACAACAGAATGGCTAATCTATTGATTTTCAATTTTGAATCCTCTAAATTCGCTTATCAAACAATAAAATCAATTACAACTGAATTTATCTAACTGTTAGCCTCCATTAAGACACAAAGAAAAATCAATGATAAAATTCTTTAGAAAAATAAGACAGCAATTGCTCAAAGAAAATAGCGTTGGTAAGTATTTCCTCTACGCCATTGGCGAAATTGTTCTTGTTGTAATAGGGATTTTGATTGCGGTTCAGTTGAATAATAGAAACCAGGATCGGGTTCAGCAAAAAGAGATAGAAACCATCCTGATCAAGATACAAAAAGAGATTGTCTCAGATTTACATTACAGTAATGGTAGGCTTAGAAATTTTGTAGAGAGAGATTCCTTAAAAAATCGAATCCTCAAGCGCCAGATTACCTACGACGAATTAAAGACCGGTAAAACTAACCTATTTCACTTCAGCAATCGTTATTTCCTTTTTAGTATGAAAATAGCAGGCTATGAACAGTTAATGGAGCATCTTGATGACATGCCTGAAAAATATGACGATCTTTTACGACGACTTGATAGACATTACCGGTCTGGAACAATACAGAGAACCAGAGCTAAATTAGACATTTACGAAGTTGTTCAGAATTATAATAATTATTTGGCAGAACATGAATCCTGGTATGGGCAAGACCGGTATCATAACACAATTAGTGACGCTCAAATCAATTTTTATTTGAATGATCCTTATTTTTTAAACCATATCACCAGATTAAATCAAGCAATCAATACATCAATGCGTGAACTGGTACGTTGGCGTATTGTGGCTATCAGGATTTTTCACGAGATCAATGAACTCTTAGGCGAAAACCGTCAAACGGTACCAGATATTGCAAGAACTACAAGCCTCAACTCGGCATCAGAAAGCTCCAAATATGTAGGAACCTATGTCCTTTCCAAAGGACCAAAAAACACCGATTTAGGTAGCAGGTTGGAAGTGACCTCCAATAAAAATGATCTATTTATCCAATACCGTGATGAGCGCGAACCCATTCAGTTAAGGATCATGCATGAAACTAAGCCTTGGTTTGTCCTAAATAGGTTTGCATCTACTGTTTTTCGATTTGAACATAGTGGACCAAACACCATTTCTGTGGTTCTTGGTAACCATGATCAGACCTCTTGGGTAAAAATGGATGACAACTAAAATATTGAAACTAATAAACGAATAACGACAGGATAATAAATTCTATGAAGTTCATGCCTCCCTTTTGGTCGCCACGCCACATACACAAAAACGATAAGCGCTTCTCCCAATAACTCCATTAATTCTCTAAATACTACATTTGTATCTATACTAACTAATCTTTGAGAACCAATAGGCTATATTTTATTGATGCAGTGCGTGCATTTGCCATCTTAATGATGCTGCAAGGGCACTTTATTGATACCCTGTTAGACGTTAACTTTAGAGATGAGAACAATACTGCGTTTCAAATTTGGACCTACTTTAGAGGGATAACCGCACCCACCTTCTTTACCATTTCTGGGCTTATATTCACCTATCTGCTTATCAGAGCAAAACAAAAAGGCACTGCAAAACAGCGCATGCGTAAAGGATTGATAAGAGGATTGATGCTCATAGGTATCGGTTATCTTTTGCGCGTACCAATTTTTGAGTGGCTGGTCGGTGAGTTTAACAGCTACTTTTTGGTTGTTGATGTGTTACAATGCATAGGTTTATCGCTAATTGGTGTTGTCCTCTTCTATAAACTAACACTTAAAAACACCTTGGTTTTTTCGGTTTTAATGTTACAGATTGGGATATTAATTTTCACTACAGAGCCTTTATATCGCGACTTAGTTCTGACAAATGTACCTGAGTTTTTGGCAAACTATATGACCAAATCACACGGTTCTGTTTTTACCATTTTACCATGGTTTGGATACATGGCCTTTGGTGCTTTTATTGCTACCTTGTTCTATGGTTATGTTGACAGACCAAAGTTTAAACCAAGTATTATAGCTGGTTTTATTATCGTTGGCTTATTTTTAATTAACACCTCATCTTATGCGTTGATGAAACTCTATTACTGGAGTGATTTCATTTTGCTAAAAGAGGTGGCCTATTTTAATTATCTATACACCAGGTTAGGAAATGTGCTTATTCTATTCGCAATTTTTTATTTGTTTGAATCTATTGTAAAACAACCCTTAATATTAAAAATTGGTCAGAAGACCCTATCTATTTACGTGATTCACTTTATTATTATCTGGGGAAGTTTTACGGGTTATGGTTTACATCAGATCATAGGCAAAACCTTAGTGCCTTGGCAAGCTATTTTGGGAGCCTTAATATTCTTAACCGTAGTTTGCTTTATATCCTTCCATTATGCCAAGACCAATGCCTTTGTATATTCTAAAATCAGAATATTAATAGATAAGATAAAGCGTATTTAATATTGGTTATACCAATCGAAGTTTTCTTCTATAATCCGTTCTTTTTCTGAATTAATAAAATCTAGATAAGCCAATGCTGTTGGTGACAATTTTTTTGATTTTTGCCATACCAAATTCCAAGTTGTAGTTATAGGTAATCCTTTAAATGGAATAATCTTTAAATCTCCGTTTTTTAGTTCGTTTTTTATACCAATTAATGGCATTATTGAATAACCCAAGCCAGCAATAACGGCTTGCTTAAGCGCTTCGTTTGAAGTGAGTTCCATTTTTTTTGGAGTAGAGATATTGTGGCTGGCAATAAAGCTTTCCATTGCGCTTCTCGTTGCAGATCCATCCTCTCTGTATAACATTGGATAGGTTTCAAAAATTTTCTTTTTGCTTACTTTTCTATCAAATTTATCTTTGGTACCACCGACCAAATAAAGTTTATTAGCCATAAGTTCTACACGCTCTAAATTCATTTGTTCAGGTATAACTGAAACCAATGAAAAGTCAACCTCATTATTTTCTAAGCTCTTTACCACACTTTGCTTATTGGTAACATCCATTATAAGATCTACACCACTATTCTTATTTGTAAAGTCCGATAAGAAATATGGCATTACATATTTACCAGTTGATACTACTGAGATTTTTAATCTACCAGCAACCTGGCCTTTAAAAGACAAGGTCTTATAGTTTATGGCATTTACCTCATTTAATATTTTTTCTGCAGCTTCAGCAATTTCTTGTCCAAAATCCGTGACATAAAGCTGTCTTCCAACAACTTCAGTTAATGGAATTGAAAACTGATCTTGGAATTTTTTTAGTTGAATTGACACAGCTGGCTGGCTTAAAAAGAGAGCCTCTGATGCTTTTGTAATGCTCTTTAACTGTGTGATTTTTAAAAAAATTTGAAGTTGATGCAAGGTATAGTTCATAACTTTTATTTATGTATATCATTAAAAATATATATAAAAATAAATAAAATATTTGTTTCAATTTTGCATCAGAATAAATTTTAATAAACATTTAATACCCAATTTAACATGTCGAGATTAGAATCTAACGCATCCATTAAAAACTTAAGTAAAGAAGTATCTAAAAAGTCCGCATTAAGACCAAAAGTATATGCCGCATTAACCATTTTGGGCTTTTCAGGTTTACTAACATTGTCTTATATGAATGGCAACATTTTTATGGAACAAATTGCCATATGTGCCTTTATCATTACTTGCATAGCCATTATCAGAATAATGGAAACGAATTAATCTTAACCAAATAATTATTTATAAAATTTATATCATGACAAATACTGAAACAAAGCAAAACGTAGAAAAAGCAAAACAAGAAGTACAGTTGGTTGAAGGTATGTTTACACCATCTGAAGCAACTCATATTGTTAATGCATTGATAGATCAAAAAGTGAATTTTCACAAGATTCAGAAATTAAGACTTTGTGAAGGATATGAAGCGTCTGACACAACTTACGAAAACAATCGTATCACAGAACTAAATGATGCAAAACAAACAGCTAAAGATTACATTTCTATCGCCAGAAAGGAAGGATACAACGTAGTAATCAACGGTACACTCAACATCTCATTTGTAAAGTAATTAGTTGCTAATAGCAATTTTTGAATGGACTTACATCTATTATTCGATAACTTAACGAATCCTGCACTCCTATTCTTCTTCCTAGGGATAATTGCTGTGCAACTGAAGAGTGATTTAGAGATACCTCCAAATTCCTCAAAGTTCATTTCGTTATACTTGCTCTTGTCTATAGGGTTTAAGGGAGGACAAGAGCTTTCACATAGCGACCTAAATATGGAAATTATTTGGTCGCTATTTTTTGGAATTATACTCGCCATAGTCGTGCCCATTTACAGTTATTTTATTCTGAGACGTAAATTTAGTGTTGCCAATGCAGGTGCTATAGCAGCTGCTTATGGTTCTGTAAGTGCAGTGACCTTTGTTACGGCAATTTCATTCTTAGAAATAGAACAGATTTCCTTTGGTGGACATATGGTTGCAGTAATGGCTTTAATGGAAGCACCATCAATTATTGTGGGTCTATTACTTATATCAATGTTTGATAAAGAAAATGCCGTAAAAATCTCAATGGGAAAAGTAGTAAAACACGCTCTAACCAATGGTAGTGTTTTATTAATATTGGGAAGCCTTGTAGTTGGGTTCCTTGCCAGCGAACAACAAGCTGAAGGTATAAAACCATTCACTACGGATATTTTCAAAGGGTTCTTAGCTGTATTCTTATTAGATATGGGAATAACAAGTGGAAAGAAACTTTCAGCCTTTGTTAAAAAAGGTTGGTTTGCGCTCATATTTGCTATTGTAATACCTATAATAAATGGAAGCGCAGTTGCGGTAATTAGTTCAATTTTTACTCAAAGTGAAGGAAACCGCCTATTATTTGCAATTCTTGCGGCAAGTGCATCTTACATTGCTGTACCAGCAGCAATGCGAATAGCAGTTCCTAAAGCAAATCCAAGTTTATACCTGCCAATGGCATTAGCGATAACATTCCCGTTTAATATCACATTGGGAATGCCCTTATATCTGTGTATTATTCAAATGTGTCAGATATTTTAATTGGTTGTAGTTAGTAGTGTTGAAAAGGCTTCCCGTTTAGGAAGCCTTTTTATTTAAGTGGTTATGAGATTGTGTCTAGAAGTTTTAATTACCTTTATAAGACCAACTAATGAAGCATATGAGCAAGGAAATTCTTGAAGATTTTTACACTGCATTTAATAACCTAGATGCCAATACAATGACATCATTATATCATGATGATATTGTTTTTGAAGATCCTGCCTTTGGCATTTTAAAAGGAGAGAAAGCAAAAGCCTTGTGGCAAATGCTTTGCGAATCACAAAAAGGCAAAGACTTCAAAGTTGTACATTCTAATATTGATTCTGAAAATGATATTGGTTCTGCGCATTGGGAAGCCTTTTATACGTTTAGTAAAACAGGCAGAAAGGTGCATAATAAAATTGATGCTAACTTTGAGTTTAAAGATGGATTAATAGTAAAGCATACTGATGTATTTAATTTATATAAATGGGCAAGGCAAGCAATGGGTTTCAAAGGCCTGCTTTTAGGTGGGTTTTCTTTCTTTAAAAGTAAATTGAATCAACAAACTAATCGTCTATTAGAAAAGTATATGAATGAAAAAAAGCTATCTCGTTAGGATCAAGACAGCTTTTTTTAATAGCAATGTTTCTTTTTAGGGACTTTATAAGTTTACTTTATGTTTCATTGCATATTAGAATATTCAAATCTTATGCCAAAAATTTGTTACTTAAAGTTAACGGATTGATACTAAAATCCTCTATTTCAAGGGAAAACGGAACATAAATTGGATAAAATAAATGTGGAAGTAGTTTTTATCGATTAACTGTAGGCCTTGACCTTACCCACTACACCTTTATAAAATGACTTTATGTGTTCAAAATCAGCTTCTATATCATCAGTCGGGTAAAAAGGTTCAGAAACTTTATTCTGTTTATTTTCAAAATCTAAAGTGAACATTATTATAGGCACATTGGCAGCTTTAGCTATATAATAAAAGCCTGTTCTCCACTCTTCTACTTTTTTACGAGTACCTTCTGGTGCTAAAGCCAATCTAAACTCATCTTCATTTTCAAAAAGCTTTGCAATAGCTTCTACCTTATTTTGACCAGGAGTTCTATCTATTGGTCGTCCTCCAATGGCTTTAAAATAATAATTAAAAGGCCATTTAAAGAGTTCCTTTTTACCAATGAAATTGGTTTTAATATTTACAATCTGTCTAAGTAAAAGTCCGATATAAAAGTCGTGCCAACTAGTATGGGGTACAGCAATAATTACCGCTTTTTTGATGGTTTCTTTAGAAAAGGTTGTATTTCCAACAATTTTCCAGCCGAGAATTTTAAAGTAAATAAATTTTGCCAACCAACGCATTCTACATCTTTTTGTATAGCGTCGTCAATTTTTCTCTGGTAATTTTGGTTTTCCAGTTCTTACCTAAGGCATTTTCCCAAAGCGGTTCCAGGCTTAAAGCCACGTTCACCATAATATCTATTTGATCGTCATGCAGTTCCGCGCAAATACCTTGTGGCAACTCGATATTATGCTTTTCTTTCATTTGCTTAAACATAGCCACACCTTCTGGATAATACTCCTCAAGATGATCAAAAACGATACAGTTGCCAATTCCATGTTTAATGCCTAAAAGATAACTTAATCCATAACTCATTGCATGAGCAACACCTACTTGAGAATATGCAATGCTCATACCTCCGTGCCAAGAGGCCATCATTAATTTATCTTGAGATTCTTCTTCAGTCAAGGTATCACTTAGAAATATTTCTTTACAAAGTTCAAACGCCTTTTCGCCATAGCTTTGGCTAAATGCATTAAGAAACGTACCATCTAAAGATTCTACACAGTGAACAAAACAGTCCATACCAGTATAAAACCATTGATCCTTTGGTACACCCTTAGTTAATTCTGGGTCCAACACAACTTGATCAAACGGAGTATAATCACTATTAATACCCAGTTTTCTATCAGGACCAGTTAATATAGTAGTTCTAGAAACCTCAGCTCCAGTACCAGATATAGTTGGTACGCCAACATGATAAATTGCTGGGTTTTTAATTAAATCCCAACCTTGGTAATCCTTGGATTCCCCTGGGTTTGTTAACATCAATGAAACTGCCTTGGCAATATCCATTACAATACCACCTCCAATTCCAATAATTCCAGAGGGCAACTCACTGAACTCAAGTATAATATCTTCAACTAGTTTATCGATCTGAGAAGTTTTAGGCTCCTCTTCAGTGGGAATGTAAATGATCTTATCCTTGTATGACAAAGGAATTCTAGAAGTCAACCAATGGTTTCCTTTAAAAACATCATCAACGTAAAATATAAATGGTGCATTGCGTCCTTTGCGTTTTGACGCCAAAATTTCATCTAATTGATTGAAACTTCCGCGTCCAAATATTACTCTAGACACCATTGGATAATTTTTATATATCATTTACTTAATTTCTTAAACAAAAATAAAACTTAGTTTAATTCTTTAATTTGAAATACTTTAAAATTTCAGTTAAACTTTCTACTGTTTTATAGGACTTTCCATTAGTTTCCTTATCAGTTACCTTTTCATGTTGCCATGTCGTATGAAAAGGCACATGAATTGCTTGTGCACCGATATTAACCAATGGTAAAATATCGGACTTTAATGAGTTACCTACCATTAAAAACTCAGAGGGTTTTATATCTAAATGCATTAATAGCTTTGAATAATTGCTTTCTTGTTTTTCGCTCAATACTTCAATATGATGGAAGTAATCTAACAGTCCAGATTTTTCCAGTTTTCGTTCTTGATCTAAAAGATCACCTTTTGTCGCCAATATTAATCTGTATTCTCTTGAAAGCATTTTCAAAACCTCCTCTACTCCTTCTAATAGTTCAATTGGTTTATTAATCATCTCTTTACCAATATCTAAAATGTGGCTAATTATAGAATTTGATACAGATCCATTAGAAAGTTCAATAGCCAATTCTACCATAGACAGAACAAATCCTTTAACACCATAACCATAGGTGGCAAGGTTTTTCATTTCCATCTTAAATAATTCTTGGTCTATCTTATTAGGTGTTTCAAAATGAGACAATAAATTACCCACACGTTCTTCAGCTTCACGAAAATATGTTTCGTTAACCCAAAGCGTATCGTCGGCATCAAAACCTATTACTTTTATATGTTCAAAATCTATTTCCACAGTCGTTTTGCACGTTCTAAATCTTCAGGTGTGTCTATTTCTACACCTTGTATTTCGGTTTCAACCATTTTTATGCGCTTACCATATTCTAGGTATCTGATGCACTCAATCTTTTCAGTTGCTTCTAGAAATTGCATAGGCAATACAGTAAAATCTAAAAGCGCTTGTTTTCTAAATGCGTATATACCCTTATGCTTAAAATACCTTGCTCCAGCATCCTTATCTCTTGGATATGGTATGGCGCTTCTAGAAAAGTACAAAGCGAAATTATCTTGATCTACAATCACCTTAACCGTATTAGGGTTATTGATTTCATCCCAATCGCTTATCTCTACCATTAAGGATGCTAGGTCTATCTCCTTTTTGGAATCATCCTTAAAAACTTCTAATACTTTTCTTAAACTTTCACGTTCTGTAAAGGGTTCGTCTCCTTGAACATTTACAACTATATCGCAATCTACTGATTCTACTGCTTCAGCTATCCTATCACTACCAGACTCATGTTCCTTAATGCTCATTATGGCTTTGCCACAATTATTCACAATTTCATCATATATAATAGAACTATCAGTAACAACATATACCTCACTAAAAAGCTCCGTCGCCACTGTTGCTTCGTAAGTGCGAAGAATGACGGATTTACCAGCTAAATTCTGCATTAACTTACCTGGAAATCTAGAAGCACTATAGCGTGCAGGTATCATGGATATAATCTTCATGTTTCTATTTTAACGAAACCAAAAATACGGGTTTAGGTTGATTTTTCTCTCTTAGGTTTTAACTTTTTGTACACTTTGAAAATCAAGTAAAAAAGAAATAGAACTAAAACAATTGCCAATATTGGTAAAAATATGGAAACAATGGACATAACTACCGACGTACCAGTCTCTATTGTAGATACTAAGGGGTTTGCAATGCCTGCAGTTGATACTGTAGAACCCAATCTGGTAGTACTCGTTGTACTTTTAATTGCGGCTGCTGTACCGCCTCCTGCAATAATTGCCAATGCCCAAGTTACCACAGGACTTAAATCTGCGACTGTTGAAACCATAACTGCAGTACCTGCAATAGTCGCTAAAGGAATTGCTATGGTATCTAGTGCATTATCTATTAGTGGAATGTAATAAGCTACAACCTCTACCAAGGTGGCTACACCTAGTGTTATCACTGCAACAGTACTACCAATCCAAGCCCAAGATTCATTAAGTTCCCAAACATCAAAATAGGCTGCTAAACTTAGTGCAAAAAGAGGTAGAAAAACTCTAAAACCAACAGATGCTGCAAGACCAATACCAAGAAATATACTTAAAACTGTTTCGGTTGTCATACTTCTAATTTAAATCATTTTCAACAAACATTTCATTTTTAAACCCAATAAGGTATAATTTCTCCTTAGCTCTTGTTACGGCAGTGTACAACCATCTTATATAGTCCTTATCCATTCCATTAGGCAAGTAAGGCTGCTCAACAAAAATGGTATTCCATTGACCACCTTGAGATTTATGGCATGTTATTGCATAAGAAAATTTCACCTGTAACGCATTGAAGTATTTATTGTTTTTTACGCCCAAAAATCGTTTATAGTTAGATTTTTCATTAGCATAATCTTTAGCAACCTCTTGATATAACCGATTTGACTCATCATAACTTAAGGATGCACTCTCAGCGTCAATTGTATCTAGTAATAGTACAGTTTCAAAAGGCCGCATCCTTGGGTAATCTACCATTTTTACTTTTACTTCGGCAAATCTAAATCCATATAACTCTTTAATGCTGAAAATCTCTAGAACCTCAATAATATCACCATTAGCAATAAATCCTGCTTCTGTGGTTGGTTTTATCCAGAAATAATTATTCTTTACCACCATTAAATAATCACCGGCAGACAATTCACTTTCATTAAACAAGATCCGTTCTCTTATTTGCTTGTTGTATAGGTTTGCCCTTTTGTTACTTCTTACAATTATCGCTGTTTCCTCATATCCATCATTACTGTAGGCATCATTAATGGCATCCATGATTTCATGACCATCAATAAGACGAACTATATCCTCAAAAGGGTTGACATTAAATTTAAAACTTTCATAAAAGTGAGATTCTAACACTGCCCTTAATTCGGTCGCATTCTCTAAAATACCTGAATCTTGTTCTTGTCTAACGACTTCATCCAATTCAATACTTGTAACTTCCTTATTATAATTAAGGCTCAATTTGTCTCCATCTAAAGCAGGACTTAAATCTGATTTTACGGGTGGTAATTGTGCCTTGTCTCCAATTAGCAGTAATTTACATTGGTGGCCAGAATAGACGTATTGCATTAAGTCATCTAATAATGATCCGTTTTCAAAAAGTTTTGAATCCGAAGGGATATCTGGTATCATAGAAGCTTCATCAACAATAAAAATTGTGCTTCTATGCTTGTTGGGCTGCATTACAAATTTTACACCACCACTTTTTTCCTTTTTCGGAAAATAAATTTTCTTGTGAATGGTAAAAGCTTCTTTTTTAGAATAATTGGATATTACTTTAGCCGCTCTACCCGTTGGTGCCAACAAAACAGCACTTTTCTTCGCTTGCCATAAGTTTGACACCAAAGTTCCTATTATACTAGTTTTACCTGTACCAGCATATCCTTTTAATAAATAAATGTTGTTGGATGACTTATCAAATATAAACTGCGACAACTGTATTAACACCATATCTTGCTTGGATGTAGGTGCAAAAGGAAACTTGGATTTTATTAAAGTATAGAATGCAGAGGCATTGGAAATCATACATCAAAAAATATATAAGCAAGATAGTACTATTCTACATTTAAAAAAGGGTTATTTGAGTTAGTGAGCTATTTTGAATGATTTTTATTTAGATAGTTTTTACGAACAAAAAAAAATTGTAGATTTGCGATAGACCTAATTAATTAATAAGAATATGTTAAACGTAATCATAGCAATTGTAGTTATTATTTTATTGACCATTGGTATAGTATGGTTGATTGATAAATTTGTACCTAGTAAAATTAAACCTGTAATTAATATCCTTCTTTGGGGTTTAATAATTTACTTGGGATATATTACGTTCATGTCGGTATATAAAGAAATCCAATTCAACCAATTAAAAGTAAAGCGTTATGCAGTTGTAATTGATAGATTAATTGATATTAGAGATTCTCAATTAGCATACAAAGATGTTAAAGGAGAATATGCTGATACATTTGATAAACTAATAAAGTTTATAGATGTAGATAGTGTACCAATTACTCAAAGAAGAGACACACTTGTTTTAGATGAAGAAAGAACACGTGCATTTGGTGGTGTTGAAACTATGAAAACCATTACATTAATTGACACGTTAGATCATTGGTTTGTAAAGGACTCTATTTTTAAAGGAAATAATAGATATAAAAACATGGCTGACGTTGGTGTCGGAAAAGAAGGCGCTAAGTTTAAACTGGAAGCAGGAAAATTAGAAGATATACCTGTTTTCCAAGCAAGCGTGGAGAAGTCTGTTATTTTAGATGACCAAGAAAAATATTTAGTTGAGAAAGAAAACCAAGTTGTTTCTGTTGATGGTGTTAACGGTTCAGCATTGACTGTTGGTTCTATGGAAGAAGTTAATACTACAGGTAACTGGCCTAAAAACTATTCTAAAAAGCAGTAGTTTTGACTAAAAATAATATTAAAGAACTGTCCATTCAAGTTAATTTGAATGGGCTTTCTTTTTGCATATTAAACAGAACCTCTAATACAATAGAATATCTCAACAGTTTAAGCTTTGATACCAAACTGACACCCTTTGACCTTTTAAAAAGATTAAAAACAGAACTGAGCTCAAATACAGTATTTGCAGATGAGTTCAACGAGGTGCAAGTTATACATCAAAATGAATTGGCATCACTTGTTCCAAAAGAACTATATAGTGAGAACCATAAAGCAGATTATTTAAAATTCAATTCTAAAATTTTAAAAACAGATTTTATTGCGACGGATGAACTGGCAATAAATAATAGTATTAATGTGCATGTCCCATTTGTCAATATAAATAATTTCGTTTTTGATACCTTCGGTACCTTTATCTATAAACATTCATCTACAATTCTAATTGATTCTATATTACAAAGAGAAGAAACTACTGAATTACCTCAGGTTTTTATTAACGTGAATGCAAATACTATGGAAATGCTAGTATTTCATAATAAAGAGCTTTTATTATTTAATGTATTTGAATATCATAGCAAGGAAGATTTTATCTATTACATTCTTTTTGTTTTTGAACAATTAAAGCTAGATACTGAAACAACACAAATAGAACTAAGTGGTAACATTCAAATTGACGGAGAGCTATTCAAAACACTTTATACTTACGTTAGGCATGTAGATATAAATATATCAAATTATTCATTCAATTTCACCGAAGAAATAAATGAGATTAACCTACACAAATACTTTCTAGTCTTAAATTCATTTTAGTGAGAATTATCTCTGGATTATATAAAGGAAGACGCATTACTGCGCCGAAAAAATTACCTGTAAGGCCAACGACAGATATGGCCAAAGAGGCATTATTTAATATCTTAAACAATAGATATTATTTTAATGATATTTCGGTTTTAGATTTATTCTCTGGCACAGGAAACATATGCTATGAATTTGCATCACGAGGCACAGAACAGATTTTAGCTGTGGACGATAATTACGGCTGTATAAAATTCGTAAATCAAACTGCTGAGTCTTTTGAAATGCCTATAAACACAGTGAAAAGTGACGTGTATAAATTCTTAGAGCAAACTAAGAAAAAATACACAATAATATTTGCAGATCCTCCTTATGATTTTGATTTGGATGCCTTTTCAAAAATACCTGAATTAGTATTCAAAAATGAGTTGTTAGAGGATGAGGGACTTCTAATTGTAGAGCATTCTAAGCACACCGATTTAAGTGGATTAGAACACTACTCTCAATCCAAAAATTACGGCGGAAATGCCTTTAGTTTTTTCGAAAAATACTAATTATCAATCATGTAGGTGTTTTCCTAATTAATTTTTTTCATTAATTTTAAGAGCCTTTGCAAAAAAATGCAAAACAATTCTTCTGTGAATTTATTCCCTTATTAATGGTTAAATAGCTATTAACTAAATTCACAACAATCATGAAAATTTTTAAAGCAGGAGTGTTACTCTTATTGACTTTAGTCTTTGCATTTAACTTTTCAAATGCACAAGACTACCAACCAACAATGTTCGCAATACATACGGACAATGTTAAATTCGGAATGATGGCCCAATATGAAGAAGCGGCCAAGGAACTAAAAGCACATTGTGACAAGCACAATGTAGAAGGTGCCAACTGGATGGCAATTAGTGTTGAAGACGGCAGATATGTCTATGTAACACCGATTAAAAGCATGGCAGATCTTGACAAAAACCCAATGGGAAATTTAGCTGAAAAAATGGGTGAAGAAGAGTTAGCGAAACTTTTTGATAAAATGGATGATTGCTATGACTCGCATAGCGACTCAGTAGTGCATTACATGTCAAATCTGTCCCACACACCAGAAGGATATAGTACTGAAGGGAAAAATCACAGAGAGTATCATTTCTTATACTACGCACCAAAACATGCCGGTGAAATGAATACCGCAATGGCCAATGTAAAAAAGATGTTTGAAGAAAAAGGAGTAAAAAATGGTTATGAAGTGTATCATAGTGGCTTTGGTAGTGAAGAGAGTTATTATATGGTGGCTATTTCTGGCACAGATGACTTATCTGTTGCTCAAGGCGGAAAAGACAATGACAAATTATTGGGTGAAGATAAGGATGCTGTTTTTTGGGAAGTTATAAAACTAGCAAGTAGGTATGATCAAGTAGAAGCTACAATGAGGCCAGACCTAAGTTACATGCCAGCTAATAAGAGTAATTAATAAACCAAAAACCCACAAAATGAAAAATATATTAGTATTAGGTATTCTAGTTTTATTCATAACTGCATGTACTGAACACAAGCAGAGATATTTTGCAGAATCAGCAGAAACTAAGACCTTAGAAGCAGGAATAGCTGCCTATGAAAGTGGCGATTGGAATAAATGGAAAAGTCATTTTTCTGATACTGCCAAGATTTATGTCAATTCTAAAGATGCAATAACTTTAGATGCAAGGGTAAAAGACCTTTCAGCAATGACAGAGGCATTTTCTTCTTATGGTTTTGATAAGGATGACGATTATATAGAAATGGTAATAGACAAAGAAGATGAAACTTGGGTCTATTATTGGGGTCAACATAGCGGAACAATGGTAAATGGTACAAAATTGACAATACCTGTGCATTTAGCTGTACAGTTTACAGATGGTAAAATTACTGCTGAGCATGTTTATTTTGATGGTACGGAAATGAATGCTGCCATGAGTGCAATGCAGGCAGAGTCTGAAAACGAAATGGAATCTACAGATGAATAAAACCTAATTTCAATGTTTATAAAAAAACCTTCTTTTTCAAGAAGGTTTTTTTAGTAGGCAAATCTATAAGCCGAATTCTGTATACTTTTCTTTTTAAGAAAAGAATTCTAAAAAGATAAGTTTCTTATCATTTATCTGAGTCTATTGTCACCAACAAACTTTAGCTGTCTACCCTCCAACATTGGGCGTGCAACCCTCAAACGTTGGTTTACATGACATTGCACCACATAGAGTTTACCTGATTTCACTACAGCATTACCTGTACATACTTTCTGTTGCACTTTTCCTAACCTCTCGGTCGGTGGCTGTTAACCACTATGATGCACTATGGTGTTCGGACTTTCCTCCATTTCATAAATGAAATAGCGATAAGACAATTTACCACTGCAAAAGTACTTAAATTGTTAATAACTCCTATTAATTTTAAGTTTCTAAAAATGGCTATTTATTGGTTATTATTAAATTTGTAATGCGAGAAATTCGGTGTTGAAAGATGCTGAATTAAATTCAGCATATGATGGAACATTTTGTAGTATCAGCACGTAAATACAGACCCCAAACATTTAAAGATGTTGTTGGGCAGCAGGCTATTACAAATACTTTACTAAATGCTATTGAGAACAATCATTTAGCTCAAGCATTATTATTTACTGGTCCTCGTGGTGTTGGTAAAACCACATGTGCGCGGATTTTAGCAAAAATGATAAATAGTGATGGTAACACTAGTGAAGATGAGGATTTTGCTTTTAATATTTTTGAACTAGATGCTGCATCTAACAATTCTGTAGATGACATCAGAAATCTTACAGATCAGGTAAGAATTCCACCTCAAATTGGAAAATACAAAGTATATATTATTGATGAAGTACATATGCTATCTCAAGCAGCATTTAATGCTTTTCTTAAGACATTAGAAGAGCCTCCTAAACACTGCATCTTTATTCTCGCAACAACTGAGAAGCATAAGATTATACCAACAATACTCTCGCGTTGTCAAATATTCGATTTTAAGCGAATTACTGTTACAGATGCAAAAAATTATTTAAAGTTCATAGCTGAAGAACAAGGCGTACAAGCTGAAGATGATGCATTGCATATTATTGCTCAAAAAGCAGATGGCGCTATGCGTGATGCGCTTTCGATCTTTGACCGAGTTGTGAGTTTTTCTGGGAAAAACCTAACCAGACAAGCTGTAACTGAGAATTTAAATGTCCTTGATTACGAAACTTATTTTACAAGCACGGATTTAATTTTAGAAAATAAAATTCCAGATTTGTTGCTACAATTCAATTCAGTTTTGGCCAAAGGTTTCGATGGTCATCACTACATTGCTGGTCTTGCCTCCCATTTTAGGGATTTAATGGTTTGTAAAAACCCTGAGACTATAGAACTTCTAGAAGTTGGCGAAGACACAAAGCAGAAATATATTGAGCAGAGTAAAAAGACCTCAAACACCTTTTTAATGCAAGGCATTAATCTTGCAAATGATTGCGATTTAAAATATAAAACAAGTAAAAATCAGCGTTTGCTTGTAGAATTAACATTAATGCAATTAGCCTCTATCACTTTTGATGGAGAAAAAAAAAACAATAAACACTTTATAATACCTCCCTCCTATTTTAAAGCAAGAGGAATAAAGCCAGTACCTGTTCAGATTCCACAAATTGAGCAACCTGTTGAAGAAAAACCCCTTATTAAGGAAAAAGAATTAGTCAGAGAGGAAATATCCAACAATGTGGTAAAAGAGCCAGTTATACCTAAAATTTCAATAAAAAAACCTGCTAACGTTACATCTGGTCTTTCTCTCAAAAGTATTAAGGAAAAGAAAGAGCACCAAATAAAACAGTTAGATGTTATAATTGATGAAGAACTACTCCCTAAAGAACCTGTTAATCAAGAAGATTTAATTAAGGCCTGGAATGAATATACCCAATCTCTTCACAGAAAGGGTGAAAAGATATTAGCCTCTATTTTCGAGATGGAAGTACCAGAATTGAAGGATACTGCGATTTGCCTTACTTATTCAAATAATACTAATAAGATTGAATTAGAACGTGCACAATATCCGTTAATGGCATATTTGAAAAAAGCCTTAAAAAACTATGATCTTTATTTAGATATATCGGTAAACGAGGAGGTTGCTAAGAAATATGCATTTACACCAAAGGAGAAGTACGAAAAGCTAAAAGAGAAAAATCCGAATATAGAAGTACTTAGAAAAACTTTTGGATTAGATATTTAATACTGATACCATGTTAGGACTAAAATTACCAACGGACCCGAGATGGGTAAATATTGTAGAGAAAAATATTGAAGAAATTTTAACAGATCATGCTTATTGTGAACAAAAAGCAGCAAGCACAGCAATTTCTTTAATAGTAAGTTTTCCTGAATATACTGAGCTTGTACAAGAAATGACGGAGCTGGTAAATGAAGAGATAAGCCATTTTAAAATGGTTCATGATAGAATAATCGAAAAAGGTTGGACTTTAGGTAGAGACCGTAAGGACGAATATGTTATTCAATTAATGAAATTTTTTCCTAAAGGAGGAAGTAGAACTACGCAGTTAGTCCATAGGTTACTGTACGCTGCCCTTATTGAAGCACGGAGTTGCGAACGGTTCAGACTGCTTTCTGAGGAATTAGAAGATAAAAAATTAGCGAAGTTTTACAGAAAATTAATGATTAGTGAGGCTGGGCACTACACAATGTTTCTCAACTTTGCAAGAAAATATGGAGATAGAAAGGAAGTAGATGAGAAATGGCAACAGTTATTAGATTACGAGGCAGAAATAATGAAGAACCTCGGTAAAAAAGAAACCATTCACGGATAATAAAAAAGCTTCGGTAATACCGAAGCTTTTTTATTTAAGTTATTTGAGCAATTTATATTTTCATTCCAAAACCAAATTGAATAACGTTATTCTTTGCTGAACTATTAGTCATATCCTCGTCTAATATATTGGTTAACCCAAAAGAAAATCTCGCGTCAACAAACAGATCAGAAGTAATCATATATTCTGCACCTAATACACCTGAAAATGCAAAAGTTGAAAAAGCATCCTCATTCTTCCAAGTTTTTAATGCAACTTGAGGTCCTACTCCAAAAGATAAACGGTCAGATGCTGAGAGTCTAAGCTGAATAGGCAATTGAATATAGTCAGCCCTAAGATCTTCATCCTTACCACCTTCGGCAGACCATTGAAGCTCTGTTAATAATGAAACAGTATCAGAAAATCCAAATTCTACAAAACCACCGAAAGCAAAACCATTACGGTGTTTATTTTCAAAATCTGCATCTGGATCAAAGTCTAAATTCGAAATGTTTAAGGCACCTCTTACACCATAACTTACGTCTTGAGCCATTGCAACACTTGTAAAACAAACTAATAAAATGGCTAATAAATAATTTTTCATAATAATAAATTTGAGACTGCCAATATAAATGAAAAAATTAAACTATTAATAATTGAAATGATTTAAAGGCAATTATTTTAGACAAAGAACACTTATGACAATCAGTATTTAGACTGTTTCACTGGTAACAGTTTCATAATACACACTTTTAATAATTCCATCAGATAAACCAATTTTTGGAACATAGATGTGCTTTGCACCACTCCATTTCATTGCAGAAAGATAAATTCTGGTTGCAGGAATAATTACATCAGCTCTATCTTGATTTAAATTTAATTCAGTTATACGTTCTTCATAAGAATAGCTCTGCAACATCTTATAGTAGGTCGTTAAATAAAAGTAGGTTAACGGTTTACCTAAATCCTTACCAGAAATCTTGAAAATCTTATTAATATTCCCTCCAGATCCAATAAGTTCTATTTTATAATAGTGCTGTGTGTTTTCCTTAATCCAATGCTCTAATTGGTCCCAAACTTCTTTTTTAACAATATCATTTAACAATCTTACCGTACCTATTTTAAAAGATTTTGATTGCACTTTTTCTCCATTGTGTATAATTGAAAACTCAGTACTTCCGCCTCCAACATCCACATACAAGTATGTTTTATTTGGGTCTATGTACGAATTTAAATCTGTTGCTGCGATAATGGCTGCCTCCTCTTCACCTCCAATAATATCAATACTTATTCCGCAGGCATCAAAAATCTTTTTTGTTAAATCACTACTATTATTTGCTTCTCGCATCGCCGAAGTAGCACAAGCTTTATAGCGTGCAACACCATGAGATTTTATCAAAAGGCTAAACGCCGTCATGGTATCCAGCATTCGTTGTTGATTATATTCTGAAATTTCGCCATTAATAAATACATCGGCACCTAACCTAATGGGAACACGAACAAGTGAGTTTTTCTTAAATACAACAGGTTTATCTTTTTGTTCTATAATATTAGAGATCAATAACCTTACTGCATTAGACCCAATATCTATAGCTGCATATTTCTGTATTTTCAGCATTAACTTTCTAGTTTTTTTAGATAATAATTATATGTTTCAAATTGTGCCCTTATTTTCTCTTTATCATTTCTAAGATAAGTATTATCCTGAGTTTCATTAATAACTCGGGCCTTTACATTATCATTCCAACAAATGTCAAATAAATCTTGGAGCTCGTTTTTAATATCTTCGCCATATATAGGACAAGTTACTTCAACCCTTGTATGTATATTTCGTGTCATCCAGTCTGCTGAAGAAATATAGATCTTAGGATCGTTATTATTAGCAAATACAAATAATCTAGTATGTTCTAAAAACTTATCTACAATACTTATTACTTCAATATTTTCACTCATGCCTTCTATGCCAGGCACCAAACAGCATATTCCTCTTACTATCATTTGTATTTTAACTCCTGCTCTACTTGCTTCATACAACTTATCTATCATATCATTATTAGATATGCTATTCATTTTTAATTTAATATAAGCAGGTTTTCCGGAGTTAGCATTTAAAATTTCGTTATCAATTAAATTGAAAAGTTTAGTTTTTGTATAGTGTGGTGAGGTAATAATGTGCTTGTATCGAGATACCTTATAGTTGACCTCAAAAAAGTCAAAAACCTTATTGATGTCCTTTAGGATTTTAGAATTTGCTGTTAATAATGTAAAATCTGTATAAAGCTTGGCTGTAGATTCATTGAAATTACCAGTGCTAACAAAACCATATCGCTTCATCTTACCTTCCTCTTCGCGCTCTACAACACACATTTTACAATGTACTTTTAATCCTGTTACTCCAAAAAACATTTTAACTCCTGCATCCTGCATTTGTTCAGCATAATTTATATTTGCCGCTTCATCAAAACGTGCTCTTAACTCAATGGATACTATTACTTCTTTTCCATTCTTAGCAGCATTTATTAAGGAACTTGCAACATGAGAAATTTGAGCCAATCTATAAATAGTGATTTTAATTGTTTTTACATTAGGGTCTAATGCCGCCTCTCTTAAAAACTTTACTATATAGGAGAATGTATGATAAGGCGTGTAAACCAAATAGTCTTTAATTGCAATGGTATTAAAAATACTTTTTTGAAGACTGAGTCCTTTTACTGGTAATGGTTTTATTTTTTTGTAGAGTAAATCTGTCCTGCCTAAACTAGGAAAATCCATATAATCACGTCTATTGTGATAACGACCGCCTGGTATGATGCTATCCTGAGAATCAATACCCATAATATTGAGTAGAAAATCTAAAGTGTCTTGGTCTATCTGTTTATCATATACAAAACGCACGGGCTGTCCACTTTTCCTATTTTCTACACTAGCAGAAAGTTTTTCAACAAAACTCTTACTTAAATCACTATCAAAATCTAGTTCTCCATCTCTAGTGATTTTAATCATATGGGCAGATATACTATCGTAATCAAAAATATTAAAGATGTCATCTAGACAATATCTTAAAATATTATCCACCATGATAATGTATTGAGAATTACCTACACTTGGCAATACAATAAAGCGGTCCATTGCTTTAGATATCTCAATTAAAGCAAATCTATCTTTGCCATTAGTATTTGACATTTTAACAGTAAGATAAGCAGCACTGTCCTTTAATTCTGGTAAGGCAACTTCTTCATTCAGTATTATCACCACCAAAGCTGGGCTGATAACTTGAAAGAAATAGTTCTTTATAAAGTCATGGTGGGTCTCGGTAATATCCGTTTCATTAAGAATATGAATATTTTGTTGCTCTAATTCTTTATCTATTGAAGCTAAGATTTTTAAACTCTCACTTTGTTGATCAATAACAATTTTTGTAATTGCTTCCAACAATTCCTCAGCCTTTAAACCTCCAAGTTGACTCTTTCCCTCTTTTCCTGCTTCATAAATACGTTTTACCGTAGCATACCTCACTTTAAAAAATTCATCTAAGTTATTTGAGAAAATCCCTAAAAATCGTAATCGTTCTATTAATGGTACATTATTGTCTGCAGCTTCTTGTAAAACTCTCGCATTAAACTGCAACCAACTAAGTTCTCTATTTATATATCTGTTATTTTGCTTAAGCATTATCGTAAATCCTTCGGGACAATTATTAATTCCGTTTTACCTTTTTCTAATGATTTCCAATTATCGATTTCAAAATTGATCTTTACCAAACCACTAGTTGGCAAATTTTCAATAAATCTGTCACCAAATATATTAGAAATAGATGTGAACGCATGATTGTGCCCAAATATCATTATAGAATTTATTGTATCCTCTAAAGATTTAATAAAGTTGATCACATTTCTACCGTTAAAATCGTACAATTCTTCGATAATCGTCACCTCTTTCTGGTCTAATTCGCACGTTTTTATGAATATTTTACACGTTTGATATGCTCTTTTTGCTGGACTTGAAAAAATTTTTTCTGGCAATTCTCCAAACTTTATATATTCCTTTGCCACCAATTTAATATCATTTAAACCTCTGGTTTTCAATGGTCTTTGACGGTCACCAACGTCATATTTCCATGAGGATTTACCATGTCTTACTAGTATAATTGTTTTCATATTAATCGATTAAATGCATATTATTTCGATAAAGTGTTGCATATATTGTTAATAAATACTATTTTGGCACTTTAATTGTGTTATGTTATTATTATAATTTAACCTTAAAGTTACTGTAAATGACCCCAAATCAAAAACATATTAATCTAATGACCTATGCGTCAAATTTTGGCGTAGTTCCCTCGACAAGTTTTATTAAAATACATTATAAACATTATATATAAGTATAAAAGCTTACGGAATTATGACCCCTTATCAAATTCAAACCTATTATCCATTGGCATTATTTATAGTGCTTTTCCCTCATGCGATTATAGAAAATTGTATTGCAAAATCATTTGATAGATGGTTTATGCACAACGTTTCATAATCTGTTTTAAAACAAAATTTTTAATCGCTAGTCGATGCAATATTATTAAATGAAGGAAAATTACTAAATTATGAATACCAAATGCCAACTATTTAAAAGCAGGATATCTACTTTTAAAAAATCCCTCAAGGCTTTTTTAAATGTATTTTTGATTTTTCATATTAAGAAAATTAAGATTAGGCCATTTATTGCGCCACAATTCATAGGGTTTTTATTAATTCTGTTTAGTACAGTTTTTATAAGTAACATTCTTAACGCACAAAACCCAGGGCAAGCGTCTAATTTCAGTATCAAAGGAGATACATATTCGGGCGCATTTAATTCTGTTTCTGACGATTGGTTTCAAGGACCATCAGGTATAGGTAACATTGACGAAAGTCAAACCCCATTATTTTTAAGCATTACCAATTCCCAATCGAATCAAGCCTTTACAGCGAGATCACCGTACAACCAATACGAATTAGTAAATGGGTATTTATTATATGATGCAATCTACGGTAGAGATTACACAACTATTAATGGTGGTAGTGATTTTACAACATTTTCGGGTTCTAATAAAAATGGAGATAATCCTCAAGTTACATGGCAGGTAGGTAATAGTGCACCTACAGGTTCTGTAGATTTAGTAGATGTATATGCCCACTTAAGAAGAGAAGGAACCACTGTTAATGATAAGATGTGGTTAATTATGGCAGTATCTACAATGGGTAACAATGGTACACATTATGTAGATTTTGAATTATACGCTGATCCGATTGATTTAAATGGCTCCAATGGATTTCAAGATTCTGGTGAAAATGGAAAAGGTGGTCATACAGCATGGGAATTTGATGGCTCTGGTAATTTAACAGCTAGTGGAGATTTAGATGCAGGATTTGCCTATTCTGGTTCTAATATTACTGGAATTGAAGTAAGAATTTGGGTAAAACGATCAGATTATGAGAACGTTACACCTGCAACATTTACTTGGGGGTCAGAATTTGACGGTCCTTCTAATGATTCAGAATATGGTTATGCACAAATTGTAATACCAACAGGTGGTACATACGACTCTGGTAATGCAGGTAACACTCCAGCACCACCATGGAAAACTTTTAAAGATAATGCACCCTCGTTTGCATATGATAATGGTGCCTTTGCTGAAGTTGGAATTGATTTGACTGCTTTAGGAATTGATCCTAGTTTATCTAGTGACAACCCTTGTGATGCTCCATTTCAAAAAATTCTGATTAAAACAAGAGCTTCCGCATCCTTCACCTCAAGTCTTAAAGATTTTGCTGGTCCATACCAGTTTTTAGGGTCTCCAATTTTAGACCCAACCATAAAAGTTGAAAATCCTGGTCATTTTCTTTGTAGCGAAACTCAAAAAACTCTATCGCCACTGAACCCTTACCCAGGTGCGCATTACGTGTACACAACCAATGATGGTGAGTTTTTGGATGGTACACAAGAGTATATTGGCGAAAATGCCATTATTACCAAACCTGGTAAATATAAATTAACAGCATCTCCTGTTGCTGGTTGTACCGAAGCATCAAGCGAAGTGAATGTCTATGCACAACCTTGTGCTGTAGATGATGATTTTGGAGAAATTATAGAAAATAGTCCAGGATATAAGGTTAAAGTAACCCTTAACGATACAGACCGAGACGGTGATATAGATAAATCGACACTTAATAACAATAATCCACTTTTACAACCTTCTAATGGTACACTGATTATACACCCTAATAATGGAGATATTACATATATACCTAACCCAGATTATTACGGACCAGATTCATTTGAATATGAAATTTGTGATGATCAAGGTTTGTGTGATATCGCAACGGTAACGGTCTTTGTGCTGCAAGACACAGATAATGATGGTGTTGGTGATAAATATGATATAGATAATGATAATGACGGCATACCAGACATTATAGAATGTGCAATCGCTGCAAAACCACGTATATTAAATCAAGATTTTGAAGCTATTGATATTATAACCTCAGGGCTAGATGATGGCCCAACTGACGTTGTAACCAGTATAGAAGGAATTTGGAAGGGTGATGCTAGCCATATACCAAATTGGTCAAGTACAGACACTAGTAATCATTTAGAAATTTGGAACAACTCCCATAACTACGACAGCGGAAATGGACATGACAATAAAGGTAAAGCCTATTCTGGTAAGCAATGGGCTGAGGTAAATGCAAGCTCAAATAATGGTTTTTATCAAGATATTAACACCACGCCAGGTGATGTTTTACAATGGTCTTTTGCTCATCGTAAAAGAGAGTTTTATAAAGGTAGTGTTAATGAAGACATAGTAAGTTTAGAAATTGGTGCTCCTGGTAGCCAGGTAAGTCAAGGAAACTTTGCTTCTCACCCACAATCAGAATGGACCAAACATACTGGTACTTATACCGTACCACCAGGTCAAACTGTAACGCGCTTAAGTTTTAATTGGGTACAGTCTGCAGGTGGAAATGCTGTTATGGGTAATTTCGTTGATAATGTAGAATTATATTTTATAGAATCTAATTGTGCAGACACAGATGGTGATGGCATCCCTAATTACTTAGATTTAGATTCCGACAACGATGGTATTCCAGATGTTGTAGAAGCTGGGTTTAGAGATGATAATAATGATGGGTTGGTAGATACTAATGACTATGGCGTTAATGGATTAGCGGATAATGTTGAAACATTTGATGATAGTGGTATATTAATAGATCAACCTCTTAATACCGATGCATCTTCAGACATAGGTTTTGAAATGTACGATTTCGTAGATGTAGACTCCGATAACGATGGTATAACAGATACTCAAGAAGCATTTTCTGATAATATAAACTATAACGACGTTGCTAATGACGGTATAATTGATGGATTTATTGATTTTGATAATAACGGTTGGCATGACCCTATAGATGCAGAATCATCATTACCAGAACGATTAAACTCAGATGCTGATAACATACCTAATTACTTAGATTTAGATTCTGATGGTGATGGTGTACCTGATACATTAGAAGGGAATTTTGATGTGCCAGATACAGATAACAACGGTTACGTAGGCAACGGCATACCTTCAGATATTGATTTTGATGGTCTTGCCGATACAAACGACCCAGACTTTACTGGCAATATACTAAGTGGTTCTGGTTTTTATCAAGACTTTGATGGTGACGGATTAAATAACACAATAGACATTGATGCTGATAATGATGGTATCATTGATAATACAGAAGCCTCTTCTACTTTTGCATATTACCCACCAACAGGTGTAGATACTGATGGTGATGGAATAGATAATGCATACGATGTAGACAATGGAGGAATTGGTATTGGTTATATTAATATTGATGGTGGTTTATATCCAGATTTCTTAGATGTAGATGCAGAAGATGACGGGTTAAAGGATATTAGAGAAAATAATATTGCCAACTCAATAGACGCAGATGTTTTAGATTTAGATAACGACGGAATGGTCGATTTAAATTTGTTTACAGATGATGACAATGATGGATTAGCAGATATTTTTGACTTAGAGGACGATATAGATGATGTAAAAAATTCAACTAACTTTTATCAAACACCAAACACACAACCAGATGATGATCCTCAAAACATGGGAGGAGACAGAGATTGGAGAGAATGGTATGGTGATGATTCAGATTTAGATAACATACCAGATTACGTTGATTTAGATGACGACAACGATGGTATTTTAGATACTGTAGAACAACTAGCTACAAATACCGATATTGATAATGACGGTATTGAAAATTTACTGGATTTAGATTCAGACGGAGATGGTATACCAGATCATACAGATGCTGGTGGTACTTTTGATGCTGATGGCAGTGGTATGCCTGGTTTAGGTATATTAGATAATACAGAAGTAGACCCAAATGGTGTACCTCTTGTAGTAGGACCTACTGGTATTACACCTGCAGATACTGACGGTGATGGATTACCAAATTTTATAGATTTAGATGCTGATAACGATGGTATTGCAGATGTTTTAGAGGCAGGAGGAAATGATGCTAATGGTGATGGGTTATATGGCCCAGGAGCTTCAAACGACTTCGATTCTGATGGTATTGCAGATGCTGTAGATTTATTTGATAATACCCAAGGAAATTTAGATGTTCCACTTGGTGGGACACCTTTATATGTAAATGACAATGATGGTGATGGGTTAGCAAATTTTATTGATTTAGATTCAGATAACGATACTATTCCAGACATCGTAGAAGGCCAACCTACTGTTGCCTATAATGCGCCAATTCCAGGATTTGCTGATGTAGATGGTGATGGGCTTAATAATATTTTTGACATTAACAACGGTGGTACGCCAATTGTACCAGTAGACACTGATGGTGATTACACTCCAGATTATTTGGATTTAGATACTGATGGAGATTTTATTTATGACATAGTAGAAGCAGGACCAACTCATGCCGCAGCTGACACAAATAATAATGGTAAAACAAACAATACTGTTGGTATTAATGGTTTAGATGATAATTTTGAAGCCTCAGATAATTTTATTGATCCTAACGGAACATTAGATGACACTCAAGAGGATAATTTCCCAGATGAAGACAATGATGTATTGTCAGGTGGAGATGTAGATTATAGAGATGCTGAATTTGATGATTTTGATAATGATACAGTATCAAATGCAGATGACTTAGATGATGATAATGATGGTATTTTAGATACAGAAGAATCTAATGGAATAGACCCTTCTGCAGATTCAGACTCTGATGGTATAGCTAATTATTTAGACCCAGACTTTTGTACATTAAATTCATTCGGAATTTGTTCAAATTTAGATATTGATAATGATGGCATCCCTAATCACTTCGATTTAGATAGTGATGGAGACGGTTGTAACGATGCCTTAGAAGGATACAATTCTGAATCAGCTGACCCTGATTTTGATGGAGTATATGGAACAGGTACAGCTACTGTAGATGCTAATGGTTTAGTAATCGCTGCTGGTGTAACTGGTAATTCTTATGACACCTTACCAGCAGATACAGATGCATCATCAACTGATGATTTTCTTGAAAGTAATATTTATGTAGCTTGTCAAGCAGATTTAAGAATAACTAAAACTGTTGATGACACTACACCAGAAATTAATGAAATTGTAACATTTACAATTATAGTTACAAATGATGGCCCGTTTAACGCTTCAGGTATTACGGTTAAAGATTTATTACCCGCAGAACTTACTTATAACGCAACAGGTTCTACAATACCAGCGTCTTCAACATACAATAGCACAACTGGTATATGGGACTTTAGTAGTATTACATTAGTTACAGGTGATTCTATAGAACTTCAAATTGCGGCAACTGCAAGCAGTAGTTGTGCACTTACAACCAATGAGGTTGAGATTATAACAAGTGATAGATTTGATTTTGATTCTACACCAAATAATAATGATCCTTCTGAGGATGATTATGCAACAGCAACATTAACAGTTACTGATAATACTGATCCTACTTGGACATCAACTCTCCCAGTTGATGCTACTTATCAGTGTAATGCCGTGCCAATTCCAGTAACTTTAACAGCTACAGATAATTGTGGTACAGCAACTGTTAACTTTAATGAGGTTAGAACTGACGGATTTTGTTCATCGTATTACACATTAACCAGAACTTGGACAGCAACAGACTGTTGTGGGTTAAATAGTATTCAGCACGTACAAACAATTACAGTGGTAGATACTATTGCGCCAGAAGCTAATCCTACCAACCCAATTTTGGTACAATGTTTTAGCGAAATTCCGGCTCAAGACCCTAATGAAATTACAGGAGAAACGGATAATTGTACCTCTGATGTAACGGTTGCGTTTTTATCAGAATCTGATAACGGTAGTCCGGGTACTATAGCGAGTCCTTACATTTTAACTAGAATTTATCGTGTTTCTGATGATTGTGGTAACTATATAGATGTACCACAAACTATAACTGTTATAGATGACACTCCTCCAGTAATTGATACCAATGCTTTCGACTTCGAGGTGCAATGTGATGGAAGTGGAAATACGGATGCCTTAAATAATTGGTTAAGTACTAATGGAAGTGCGGCAGCCAATGATAATTGTGGTGCATTAACTTGGTCTAACGATTACACTGGTTTAACAGATTCTTGTGGTAGTAATGCCTCTGCAACAGTAACTTTTACCGCAACTGACACTGCAGGAAATACCGCAACAACAACCGCAACATTTAGTATTGTTGACAATATAAGTCCAGAAATACTTGGTTTCCCTTCTGGTGTTAATAATGAACAATCACATTGTGTTAATGTCCCTGTTTTATCATTTACATCATATAATGAGGAAATTGGTGATGGTAATAACTCAACATTTTTACAAGGTGAAACCTTCAGGTTTCCAAATATATCAAGTGGTGTAGATGCATTATTAACTATTGTAGAGACAGTTAATGCTACAGTCCCTGTATTAGATGATAATACTACAGGACCAAATTCATTAAAACCAAGAACAGCCTTCTCATTAACAACTGTTGGTGAAAAAGCTTATGTAGAGTATAAAATTGATTTTGTAGAAACTGGTACAAATACACCAACAACATTACCAGAATTTTATGCGAATTTTAATGATATTGATGGAAATAGCAGTTATGGTGAAGTTAACTGGACAGAATTAGCTACTAGCTATACAGTAGATGATCCTACAGAACTAACAATAACAGAAGAAGGATCATGGATTTTAGCTACCGCTGGTACCAATGAATATCCAGGTGTAACTAACACATATCCTCAAGTAAATATATCAACAAAAAATACTAATGCATCAACGTATTCGTTTCGTTTAGGTGCAGAAGCAAGACAACCAAATGTATCTGCTTCAGGAAGACAGCACAATATCGAATTTGCATGTATAGGTAATTTTACAAGTGCAAGTACATTTCAAGAAATAACTTTAGAATGTAAAGACCTACAACCAGCTGCAGAACTTACTGCCATAGATGATTGTAGTGTCACAACTGTCGTTTTAGACGAAGTTAGAACTGACGGTAGTTGTGAAAATCAATACACATTGGTTCGTACATGGACCGCTACTGACGCTTGTGGAAATGAATCAAAAGCAACTCAAAAAATTAATGTAATTGACACTACTACACCAGTTATTGATACGGTTGCTAGTGATAGCACAGTAGAATGTGATGGTAGTGGAAATATAACCGATCTCAATGCTTGGTTAGCCTCTAATGGTGGTGCATCTGCTTCAGACATTTGTGGTGATGTAACATGGACTAATGACTATACAGCAATAAGCGATGAATGTGGTGCTACAGGATCAACAACTGTAATCTTTACAGCATCTGATGCATGTGGTAATACCGCAACAACATCTGCTACATTTACTATTGAAGATTCAACGGGACCATCTATTGATACTGTTGCAAATGACAGCACAGTAGAATGTGATAGTCGTGGAAATATAACAGAACTTAATGATTGGTTAGCTTCAAATGGTGGCGCATCTGCTTCAGATGCCTGTGGTAACGTAACATGGTCTAACAATTTCACAGCACTTAGTGATGAGTGTGGTGTTACGGGTTCAGCTACTGTAACCTTCACTGCTACTGATGATTGTGGTAACACATCGATAACATCTGCTACATTTACTATTGAAGATACAACAGCTCCAACTATTGATACCATAGCAAGCGATCTTACAGTAGAATGTGATGGTAGTGGTAACTCATCAGATCTTAATACATGGTTAGCGTCTAATGCTGGTGCATCTGCTACGGATGAGTGTAGTGGCGTGACATGGTCTAATAACTTTACGTCAATTTCTGATGAATGTGGCGCTACTGGATCTGCTATTGTAACTTTTACAGCTACAGATGAATGCGGTAATACAGCTACAACTTCTGCCACATTTACAATTGTAGACACTACAAAACCGTCTATAGTTGGTGTACCTGCTGATACTTCAGCAGAATGTGATTCAATTCCATTGCCTGCTAATCCTATTTCATCAGATAATTGTGATAATAATGTAGATTTATCCTTTAATGAGTCAACAATACCAGGTTCATGTCCAGGTGCATACACCTTACAAAGAACATGGACCGCTACGGATGATTGTGGCAACACAACGTCTGCTGTTCAAACCATAACGGTTGTGGATACGACAGACCCTGTCTTAGCAGGGATTCCAAGTGATACAACTGTAGAATGTGATAG
>NZ_JAIUJS010000040.1 GCF_020166345.1 Winogradskyella vincentii
TGGACGGGAACCCGGCCAACGACAGCGTACAGTTCGACCTTTCGACCCAGGACGGCCAGGTTCTGGACGGCCAGGACCCGACGGGCTATATGGTTGCGTACTTTGCCACCGAGGCGGATGCGAACCTTAACGTCAGCCCGCTTCCTACGCTCTACGAGAACATAGCGAACCCTCAGACGATCTATGCGAGGGTGGACAACAATACGCTGGTAGTGGTACCGATCAACCTCGACCTTGGGGCTCTGACAACCGGCCTTGACCTTGACGGTGACGGAACGGATGATACCTACGACACGGACGGCGACGGCATTTTTGACCTTGTCGATATAGACGGCGACGGCCTATCGGATGCAACGGACACGGACGGCGACGGCCTCATAGACTTTGTGGATACGGACGGTGACGGCAACGGCGATCCCGTTGACCTTGACGGTGACGGCAGCTTTGACAACCAGCAGGACGGCTCGATCTGTTTTGCGGTAGCGCAGCTGACGCTCCAGGTGAACCCCTTGCCGGCCTTCGACCTTGAGGAGAGCTATGTCCTTTGCGTGAACACGAAC
>NZ_JAIUJS010000041.1 GCF_020166345.1 Winogradskyella vincentii
CAAGCTGTAACTTCACTGTCTGAGAAAGTAACAACAGGAGTTGTACAATCATCTGTAGCAGTTGCAGTTCCAGTATTAGCCGGAGACTCGTCCTCAGTACATTCGATTGTTACGTCTGCAGGAATGGTAATTACAGGAGCAACAGTATCTATAATTGAATAAGTAGCTGTAACACTTGAAGCGTTTCCACAATCATCCGTAGCTGTAAATGTTACGGTAATTGCACCATTGGCACAATCTACATCTGTATTTGCACCGTAATCGTTAGACCAGGTAACATTGCCACAAGTATCTGATGCAGTCGCACCAGCATTATTAGCAATCCAAGCTTCTAATGTTCCATCAGGTGTAACACCACATTGTATATCTATGTTAGAAACACCTGAGTTATCAATAGTTGGTGGCGTTGTATCCACAACCGTTATCGTTTGAACAGCAGACGTTGTGTTACCACAATCATCGGTAGCAGTCCAAGTTCTAGTAATTGTTTTAGTATTACCACA
>NZ_JAIUJS010000042.1 GCF_020166345.1 Winogradskyella vincentii
CAAGCTGTAACTTCACTGTCTGAGAAAGTAACAACAGGAGTTGTACAATCATCTGTAGCAGTTGCAGTTCCAGTATTAGCCGGAGACTCGTCCTCGGTACATTCTATTGTTACGTCTGCAGGAATAGTAATTACAGGAGCCACAGTATCTATTATTGAATAAGTAGCTGTAACACTTGAAGCGTTTCCACAATCATCCGTAGCAGTAAATGTTACAGTAATAGCACCGTTAGCACAATCTACATCTGTATTTGCACCGTAATCGTTAGACCAGGTAACATTGCCACAAGTATCTGATGCAGTTGCACCAGCATTGTTAGCAATCCAGGCTTCTAAAGTACCATCAGGTGTAACACCACATTGAATATCAATATTAGATACTCCTGAGCTATCAATAGAAGGAGGCGTTGTATCCACAACCGTTATCGTTTGAACAGCAGACGTTGTGTTACCACAATCATCGGTAGCAGTCCATGTTCTAGTAATTGTTTTAG
>NZ_JAIUJS010000043.1 GCF_020166345.1 Winogradskyella vincentii
CTAACAGGAAAATTAGACCTTGAAGGAGAATCCCAACTAATTCAAGAAGAAGATTCAGATCTTTTAGTTGCCGTAAATGGTGAATTAGAAAGAGACCAGCAAGGTACGGCTGATACCTTTACCTATAACTATTGGTCTGCTCCTGTAGGAGATACCGATATCGCAACGAACAATTACAGCTATGCTCTTGAGGATATTTTCTATGACGGTATAAACCCTGTAAACTTTACAGGATCAGGTTATAACGGAAGTGCAACAAATCCTATTACCATAGCAGATTACTGGATTTGGAAATACGCCAACCAACCGAGTGATGACTATGCCTCATGGCAACACGTAAGGAGTACCGGTACGCTTAATGCAGGTGAAGGATTTACTATGAAAGGTCCTGGTACGGGTGCTATACTCGCTGAACAGAATTATGTTTATCTAGGTAAACCTAACAATGGCGATATTAACCTGACCATTAC
>NZ_JAIUJS010000044.1 GCF_020166345.1 Winogradskyella vincentii
CTAACAGGAAAATTAGACCTTGAAGGAGAATCCCAACTAATTCAAGAAGAAGATTCAGATCTTTTAGTTGCCGTAAATGGTGAATTAGAAAGAGATCAACAAGGTACAGCTGACACCTTTACCTATAACTATTGGTCTGCTCCTGTAGGAGATACAGATATCGCAACGAACAATTACAGCTATGCGCTGCAAGATATTTTCTATGACGGCACCAATGCTGTTAATTTTGACAATGCGAGTTTAGATGGTGGCGCAACAAATCCTATTACCATAGCGGATTACTGGATTTGGAAGTACGCTAACCAGCCAAGTGACAACTACGCTTCTTGGCAACACGTAAGGAGTACTGGTACGCTTAATGCAGGTGAAGGATTCACTATGAAAGGTCCTGGTACGGGTGCTATACTCGCTGAACAGAATTATGTTTATCTAGGTAAACCTAACAATGGCGATATTAACCTGACCATTAC
>NZ_JAIUJS010000045.1 GCF_020166345.1 Winogradskyella vincentii
ATGATGATTGTGTGGTACTCGCTTGTGGTAAGGATAATGTTGTAATATCTAAAACGGTTACAGCTAATGGTGACAACTATAATGAGTTCTTTACAGTGACCGGTGTTGAAGAATGTGGATTCATCATTGAATTACAAATCTTTAATAGATGGGGTGCAAAAATATATGAGTCTAATAATTATCAAAATGATTGGAATGGTAATTCTCATAGCTCATCAGTAGGAAGTTCCGGTAAAGTCCCAACAGGTACTTACTACTACGTAATTAATTTAAGAAATAGTGGACTAGAACCATTTGCTGGTCCTATCTACGTTGCAACAGATAAATAAACTTAACCGATGAAACTGAATAGATTTTTAAGTGTTGTAGTTTTTATACTAGGAATTTCTGCCTCTTTTGGACAGCAGTTACCTCAGTTTACACAATACATGTTTAATACCATCTCAATAAATCCAGCT
>NZ_JAIUJS010000046.1 GCF_020166345.1 Winogradskyella vincentii
AGCTGGATTTATTGAGATGGTATTAAACATGTATTGTGTAAACTGAGGTAACTGCTGTCCAAAAGAGGCAGAAATTCCTAGTATAAAAACTACAATACTTAAAAATCTATTCAGTTTCATTGGTTAAGTTTATTTATCTGTTGCAACGTAGATAGGACCAGCAAATGGTTCTAGTCCACTATTTCTTAAATTAATAACGTAGTAGTAAGTACCTGTTGGGACTTTACCAGAACTTCCTACTGATGAGTTATGAGAATAACCATTCCAATCATTTTGATAATTATTAGACTCATATATTTTTGCACCCCATCTATTAAAGATTTGTAATTCAATGATGAATCCACAATCTTCAACACCTGTAAGTGTAAAGAACTCATTATAGTTGTCACCATTAGCTGTAACCGTTTTAGATATTACAACATTATCCTTACCACAAGCGAGTACCACACAATCATCAT
>NZ_JAIUJS010000047.1 GCF_020166345.1 Winogradskyella vincentii
GGCCCCGGCGAGTACGAGTACAGCCTTGACGGCGGCCCTTGGCAGGACGGCGGCACGTTCGATAACGTATCTCCGGGCCAGCACGAGGTGACGGCCAGGGACAAGAACGGGTGCGGCACGGCCGTGCAACCTGTGTTCGTGGTGGACTACCCGCTGTACTTTACGCCCAACGGCGACGGCAACCACGATACGTGGAACATCGCCGGGATTGGCGGTACGGCAAAAATTTATATATTTGACCGCTACGGCAAGCTCCTGAAGCAGATCAGCCCTACGGGATCCGGATGGGACGGGACCTACAACGGGAACAGCATGCCGAGCAGCGATTACTGGTTCACCGTGGAGTACGACGAGCCGATAACCAACCAGAGAAAGGAACTGAAGGCCCATTTTACCTTGAAACGTTAA
>NZ_JAIUJS010000048.1 GCF_020166345.1 Winogradskyella vincentii
TCAACCGTAAGATCTGCAGGAACCGTGAAGATAGGAGCAGTAGTATCTACTACGGTAATAGTCTGAACAAGCGATGTTGTATTGTCACAAGCATCTGTCAACGACCAAGTACGCGTAATTATAGATTCGTTATCGCAAGCACCGTCAGCTACGCTGTCCGTATAAACCGCATCCAATCCAGCCGAACAGTTGTCCGCTTCGTCTGTAACGTCACCAGTAATTGTAAGGTCGGTCACGTCTACGTCACACTCAACCGTAAGATCTGCAGGAACCGTGAAGGTAGGAGCGGTAGTATCTACTACGGTAATAGTCTGAACAGCAGACGTTGTGTTACCACAATCATCGGTAGCAGTCCATGTTCTAGTAATTGTTTTAGTATTGCCACAAGCATCAACAACCGCATCGCT
>NZ_JAIUJS010000049.1 GCF_020166345.1 Winogradskyella vincentii
CGTTAGGGCTACGTTGCTCAAGGTCACGTTTCCTGTGTTCTCAACAGTGATCGTATAGGTCAGCTCGTCGCCAAGGCTCGCGCCTGCCGGTGCTATGTCGTTGCTGATCACAACCGTCTTCACGGACTCCATGCTCGGCATCTCAGCTATGCTGGTCTCCGTAGAGTCGTCCGTCGTGTTACCGTCCGTGTCGTCGCCGTCGTCACTCGTGTCGTTAACGTTTGTGCCCATAGGACTATCACCATCCGAAACAACGCTATTGCTCACGCCGCCCGCATCTACATCCGATTGCGTAATCACATATGTTGCCGTATAGGTCGCCGTCTCGCCGACCTGTAACGTACCTTCTAAACTTCCGAGGTCTGCACTTACAAACGTTGG
>NZ_JAIUJS010000004.1 GCF_020166345.1 Winogradskyella vincentii
CGCAAATATAAATCCCTTTAACTACATAACAAGCACTTTGACAACCTTTTTTTCAGAAAAAAAAAACAGCCCAAAACAAATGCCTACCTGTCAAGGTGTTAGAGCATCCATTTATTGGCAATAAAAATGGGCTATATTAAACAACTTTTGAAATGTCTCAAAATGACTACGTGCTATTGCAGCTATTCAAACTAAAATAAGAGACCATACATATAATAAATAATACTTCACTTTGTCTATTATATATATAGGTATATCTTTGTAGGCTTAAAGTTATACATTAACATAATGATTAATATTACTCTTCCTGATGGTTCTGTAAGATCCTACAATAATGATGTTACTCCCTATAACGTGGCGAAAGATATTAGTGAAGGATTTGCTCGCAATGTCATATCTGCAAAATTTAATGATACCATTGTCGAAATAACAACTCCGCTTAGTGAAGATGGAAATCTCGTTCTCTACACTTGGAGGGATGATGAGGGTAAAAAAGCTTTTTGGCATTCGTCCGCTCATATTCTTGCCCAAGCTTTGGAAGAGCTATACCCTCGAGTAAAACTTTGGGTAGGTCCGGCAATTGAAAATGGCTTTTATTATGATGTAGACCTTGGCAATGACACTATTTCTGAAAAAGACTTTAGTACAATCGAAGCAAAAATGCTAGAGATAGCAAGAGGGAAACACGATTTCAAAATGAGAAGTGTTTCAAAATCTGAAGCTCTTTCGTTTTACAAAGGAAAAAATGAATATAAAGTAGAATTAATTGAAAATCTTGAAGATGGCACTATAAGTTTCTGTGATCATTCAACTTTCACGGATTTATGTCGCGGCGGTCATGTCCCAAATACTGGAATTGTAAAAGCAATAAAAATATTAAGTGTTGCAGGTGCATATTACAAAGGAGATGAAAATGAAAAACAATTAACTCGAGTATATGGTATATCATTTCCAAAACAGAAGGAATTAACTGAATACTTGCACTTACTCGAAGAAGCCAAAAAAAGAGACCATAGAAAACTAGGGAAAGAACTAGAATTATTCACCTTCTCGCAAAAAGTTGGTCAAGGATTACCTCTATGGTTGCCCAAAGGTGCTGCTCTGCGAGAGCGATTAGAAAATTTTTTGAAAGCGGCACAGAAAAAAGCTGGATATGAAATGGTAGTTACACCACATATTGGTAATAAAGATTTATATGTAACATCTGGCCATTTTGCTAAGTATGGTGAAGATAGTTTTCAACCAATTAATACACCTGCAGAAGGAGAAGAATTCTTACTAAAACCAATGAATTGCCCGCATCATTGTGAAATATACAATAGCAGACCATTCTCCTATAAAGAATTACCTATTAGATATGCTGAATTTGGAACTGTATATAGATACGAACAAAGTGGAGAATTGCATGGATTAACTAGAGTTAGAGGATTTACTCAAGATGATGCTCATATTTTCTGCACACCTGACCAACTAGATGCTGAATTCAAGGAAGTTATAGATTTAGTCTTATATGTTTTCGGGTCTCTCGGGTTTGAAAATTTCACAGCACAGGTTTCTTTAAGAGATCCTGAAAATCCAGATAAATATATTGGTAGCGATGAAAACTGGGATAAAGCAGAAAAAGCAATTTTAAATGCTGCTAAAGATAAAGGTCTCAATTATGTAGTCGAAACTGGTGAAGCTGCATTCTATGGCCCAAAATTAGATTTTATGGTTAAGGATGCTCTTGGGCGTAAATGGCAATTAGGAACTATTCAAGTAGATTACAACTTACCAGAAAGGTTTGATTTAACTTATAAGGGTAGTGATAATGAGCTACATAGACCAGTAATGATTCACAGAGCACCATTTGGTAGCATGGAAAGATTTGTTGCTATTTTACTTGAGCATACAGGTGGTAATTTCCCTTTATGGCTAATGCCAGAACAAGCTATTATCCTCTCTGTAAGCGAGAAATATGAAAAATACGCACAAAAAGTTTTAAATTTGTTAGAAAATGACGAAATTCGCGCCCTCGCAGATAACAGAAATGAAACTGTGGGTAAGAAGATTCGTGGAGCGGAGATGAATAAATATCCGTACATGATTATTGTTGGAGAACAAGAAGAAATGAATGGAACTATTACGGTTCGCCAGCATGGAGGTGAAGATCTTGGCACAATAAGTGTAGAGGATTTTGTGAAAATTGTAAAAGAAAAAGTCTCAAATAGTTTGAAGACCTTTAAATAAGTTTAATTTAAATATATAAGTCATAGCAATACGAAGAAACAGAAGGAGTTATAATAGACGTGAAGCCCAAGAGGATAAACATCGAATAAATTCTAAAATTAGAGCAGAAGAAGTTCGTGTGGTTGGAGATAATGTAGAAGTTGGGATTTATTCAATCAAACAAGCTTTATCGATAGCTGATGAACAAGGCCTTGACTTGGTTGAAATTTCACCAAACGCAACTCCACCTGTATGTAAGGTTATGGATTATAAGAAGTTTCTTTACGAACAAAAGAAACGTGAAAAGGCTTTAAAATCTAAGGCCAGTAAGGTAGTAGTTAAAGAAATTCGTTTTGGTCCACAAACTGATGACCATGATTACGAGTTTAAAAAGAAACATGCTATCAAATTTTTAACTGATGGTGCAAAACTTAAAGCTTTTGTGTTTTTTAAGGGTCGTTCCATTGTATTTAAAGAACAAGGTCAAATCTTATTACTAAGATTAGCACAGGACCTAGAGGAATATGGTAAGGTTGAACAAATGCCTAAGCTTGAAGGAAAGCGTATGATTATGTTCATTGCACCAAAAAAGAAATAAAAAAGCTGTTTGTACAGCAAAACAATAATAAGCGAAACGTAATTAAAAGAAGGAGAAATGCCTAAAATGAAAACAAAATCGAGTGCTAAGAAACGTTTCAAACTAACTGGCACTGGTAAGATTAAAAGAAAGCACGCATTTAAGAGTCATATTTTGACAAAAAAATCTAAGAAGCGTAAGCTTGCGTTAACTCATGATACTTTAGTACATAAGGCTGACGAAAATAATGTTAAAACAATGTTACGTTTAAAGTAATATTATTTTAACCGGTTAAAACAAATGTAAAACCCTGGAGTTAGGCAAAAGAATTTAGCAAGTACCAATTATGGTCGCCTACTACAAAAAATAATTAAAGAAATGCCAAGATCAGTAAATTCAGTTGCAAAAAGAGCTAGAAGAAAAAAAGTTCTTAAGCAAGCAAAAGGCTATTGGGGAAGACGTAAAAACGTTTGGACGGTAGCAAAAAATGCGGTTGATAAAGCGATGCAATATTCGTATAGAGACCGTAGAAACAAAAAAAGAACATTCCGTGCTTTATGGATTATGCGTATTAATGCAGGTGCAAGACAACATGGAATGAGCTATTCTAAGTTTATGGGCAAATTAAAAGCTAATAACATTGAATTGAATCGTAAGGTTCTTGCAGATTTAGCTATGAATCACCCAGAAGCTTTTGAAGCAATAGTAAACAAAGTTAAATAAAGGCTTTTAGCCAAATTAATAACAACATTTCGCTTAAAAAAAGCCGATTCATTTGAATCGGCTTTTTTATTGACGTTTACCAATAATAGTTACTACCAATCTGCGAGAGCCTCCACGGTTGCGATGTTCTCCTAGATAAATTCCCTGCCATGTCCCAAAACACAAGTTTCCTTTAGAAATAGGTATTTGAACTGAATGACCACATAAAGATGCCTTTATATGAGCAGGCATGTCATCAGCACCTTCATAATTATGCTTGTAGTATGGCATATTCTCGGGTACCATTTTGTTTATATGAGATTCAAAATCTTCTCTAACAGTATAGTCTGCATTCTCATTGATTGTGAGACTTGCTGAAGTATGTTTAATAAATAAATGAAGTATACCTATTTTTATCTGTTGAATCTCCTCAAGATGAGCCAGAACTTCATTAGTTATGAGATGAAATCCTCTTGGTTTAGGTGACAGCTGTATTTCCTTTTGAAAAGTTTGCAAACTAACTAGATATTAAGTTTTCTGCTTTTTCTTTTTAGCAGCAGGAAACAAAACATTATTTAAAATCAATCTATAGCCTGGTGATGTGGGATGAAGATCTAACTCTGTTTTTGGGTCTCCTACTCTATGGGTGTAATCTTCTGGATCATGGCCTCCATAAAAGGTAAAGAACCCTTTTCCCTTTATACCGTGTATATATTTTGCCTCTCCATTGGTTCTGTTTTCACCCATCACCAAAACATTAGATTTTATCTGGTCTCTTGTAAAAGATGTTGTCTGACCCATAAATCCTTTTACCAATGCTGTATGATTTTGAGTAAGCATTGTTGGGATTGGATCCCATTTTGCAGAATATTCCATTAATGTGAAATAATCCGTTTTAAATGGGATGTTACGCTTTCGAGTCATGTCTATTGAAGAGAACTCATAAACATTAGGACTACGTTCTAACAAAAAGTCTTTAAATGCAAAAGTCTTGGTAAAATCAATTTTATTTTGATAACCAGGATCACTTCCATCACCATCAAACATTGGTTCACATATATCAACATTCTCAGCCGATAAGGCTATATCAAAACTATCAGTAGCAGAACACATGGCAAACATAAAACCACCACCTACTACATAATCTCGAATTTTTAAAGCAACATCAAGCTTTGCATCAGAAACTTTTGAGTATCCTAATTTCCTTGCTAATTCCTCTGCTTCTTTTTTCTCTTTTATATACCAGGCTGCAGATCTATAGGTTCTGTAAAATTTTCCGTATTGACCAGTAAAATCTTCATGATGTAAATGAAGCCAGTCATAAAGTAGCAATTCATCTTTTAAAACTTCTTCATCATATATAGTTTCATAAGGAATTTCTGCATAAGTCAGTACCATAGTAACTGCATCATCCCAAGGTTGTTTGCCGTAAGGTGTATACACTGCAATTTTTGGTGCTTTTTCTAATACCACAGTTTCTTGATTAACTGCAGGACTGCTAATTTCATCTAGAATTTGAGAAGCTTCGGCATCAGACAAAACTTCAAAAGAAACGCCTCTTATTTGACATTCACGTCTTATAATATCAGCATCAGGCAATAAAAAAGACCCTCCTCTATAATTTAATAACCAATTGACCTTAAGCTCTCTTTCTAAGGTCCAATAGGTAACACCATAGGCCTTTAAATGGTTCTCTTGCGATTCCGCATCCATAGGAATCAAGATATAGGATGCCCATGCATTGCTAAAAAAGCAAACTGTAAGTAGTAATATGAAGAGGCTTTTTAAGTTCATAGATTAAATGGAAAGATACTTAATTTTTAGTCTTCAATAATAAATTTATATTTCTTTTAAGAGCTAAATAGCATGTTTTAACAACTCATTGTAAAATGGTATACATTCATTTAATAATGGTAAAAGATGATCGGGAAAAGGTGCCTCCTTAGGTTTATATTCCATAAAACCACTAGAATTTTGTACACTATTATACCAATATTTTGCCCATATCCCATCTTCTTTACGCTGTTGAGGTTCCCACGAAAGCATGTGTTTGTCAAATTCTATATCTGCGAAATCACATAATCGCTTCAAGGTATTTTCAGGATCTATCAAAACTTGTTTGGAGTCTATAACGGTAAATGAAATACTATTTTCTTGAAAATATTTCAATAAATCTAAATGCAACTTATAGCCTACATCGTTTAGTATTGGATTTGGAATCACCTTATCAAATGATGGTAACATATCATAAGGATTTCTGGTTAGAATAATATTCACTGTACTATTCATAAATGATTTATCTAGCCCTAAGAGATGATGAATCATATGCTTGTAAAATAAAACTGGTTTTTCACTCGCCGATAACATTGATTCAACCACTTTATCACCGTCATTTTCCATAACACTTAGTATTTCTTCGGCTCCTGGATGATATTTATGAGCCTCTGGATGGTTTCTAAGGTAATAGGCATAAAGTGGTTCATCGAAAACCTTTGTGTCGTTTCGTTGAGCAAAAGAATACATTAAGGCCGTTGAAATATTGCGTGGTCCCGACCACAAACAAATACGTTTGGTATTATCCATTCTTGACTTCACTTTTTATTAACTCATTATATAGCTCACTCAATTTTTTTGTCATATCACCATATCTTCCACTACCAATTGTTCTACCATCGATTTTAATTACAGGAGTTAATCCACCAAAAGTTCCAGTTACAAATGCCTCATCAGCACCATAAACATCAAATAATGAAAAATCTTTTTCAACGCATTTTATATCATTTGCATGGCAAACCTCAATTACCTTTCCTCGTGTAATACCATTCATGCAATACTTACTTGTGGAGGTCCAAACTTCATTATTTTTTACCATAAAAAAGTTAGTTGCATTACAAGTAGAAACGAACCCATTGACATCTAACATCAAGGCTTCATCTGCACCAGCTTCTATTGCTTGTATTAATGCTTGTACCTCATGCAGTTTGCTATGACAATTTAATCGTGGATCTAGATAATCTGGTGAACCTCTT
The DNA here is from genome assembly GCF_020166345.1 of Winogradskyella vincentii. Taxonomy (GTDB): domain Bacteria; phylum Bacteroidota; class Bacteroidia; order Flavobacteriales; family Flavobacteriaceae; genus Winogradskyella; species Winogradskyella vincentii. The sequence continues at coordinate 6,517 of NZ_JAIUJS010000004.1, forward strand.
CTAATTGTACTGGTAAATAAGGTAATACCCTTATCTTTTGATTCGGTTGAAGCCCTTTTAAATTCAGGTATTATAACAATGTTTGGTCCTGATATTGTTAGTCGAGGATCTTGTGATGGCGTTTTTTTAATCCCTCTAGTAATCATTATTCTTACATGCACGCCATCCGTCATTGAATTTGCAGATAACACATAACTTACCTTTTCTAATAATTCTTCTTTGGTAAAAGGAAGTTTCATACCAACAGTTTTAGCAGACTGCCATAATCTATTTAAATGATCTTTGGCAAAAACCAACTTACCATCATGTAATCTCAACGCTTCCCAAACACCATCTCCAACTAAATAACCACTGTCAAATACAGAAATCTTGGCTTCATTTCTGGGGAATAACTCATCATTAATTAATATTAAAATGCTATCATTTCTTGAATCCTCAAGAGCATTATGTGTACCATGTACCATAGAAGAAATTTTAAGCAGAAAGATACTTAAAATAAACAGTCAATAAAATGGTGGTTTTAAAGTTTTTCTAGTTTAGTTTCATCACCAGAAAGAAGGCTGGCAATAACTTTTGTACTAGGAAATTGTTCCAATATAATTTTAATAAAAACGGTAATTGGAATTGCCATAATTAAACCTGGGATTCCCCATAAAAATCCCCATAGCATCAACATAACTAACACCGCAATAATGTTTATGGAGAATGATTTACCCATAAAAATTGGTTCTAGTATGGCTCCATAAACAACTTGTACCATGGTGATTGAAACGATAAAGAAAAACAACGTACTTGTTGGATCTAATTCTACAAAGGCAAAAATTGATAATAAAATGACAGATATAAAAGATCCGACCATTTGAACAAAATTTATGGCAAATGCAAATAAGCCCCAAAAAATAGGAAAGCTAACATCAAAAAATACACACATTAATCCAGTAAATAACCCTGTCAATGCACTGACCAAAAACTTTACTTTAATAAACTTGATCAAGTCTTTCTCAATCTTCATAAAGGCTTTAATAGAAGTATGTCTTTGCCTTAATATAGTATTATTAAGAAGTTTATGGACATTGATTGATTCTGCTAACCAAAGCACGACAAAAAAGGCTGTCATTAAAATTGTAGTCAAGAACTTCCTTAAAAAACCAATGGTTGACCCAATATTCTCCTTTTGAAAAAATTGAGAAAGAATGTTTTGATCTTCTCCAATTTCAATTCCAAAATTATCTGTTAAATAAAATCGTAAATCTGCTAATTTCGCCTCTGCCTTAGGAAAAAAATCTGATTTAGTGGCAAGAATTTCTTTACTAGACAATTGTATTAATTCAACACCTAGTTTTAAGCCACCAGTGACCAATAATAATACGATAATTATACTTATGAATTTAGGAATATTTCGTCTTCCCAACCAACGCATTAATGGTAGAAATAACAATGCGATAAACATTGAAAAAATAAGAGGTATAAAAATAAACGATAGTATTTTAAGCAAATAAAATATTAGTGGTATCGCTATAGTCAACAACAAAATATTTGTTGTTCGTCTTTGATTTAACATGAGGCATTACTATTATAAAAGTAAGTCTGTAAAGATAGGTCTTAAATAACTTATTTAATGTAAAAACGCTGTTAAAAAGGAACTCCATCGTCCTCAGGACCATCAAATGCATCTGATGCAGAAGGATAATTATCTGGCTTAAAAGTATCGTCGTTTGCGGCCGCGTTCATTTTAGAGTGGAACTCGCCGAAAGGCGTATCAAAATCATCCAGATTATCAAACTTACCTAAGTGTCCGATAAACTTGAGTCTTATATTATCTAGTCCACCATTTCTATGCTTGGCTACAATTAACTCACCCTGTCCTTCGGTAGGAGATCGTTCCTCATCATCCCACTCATCAATTTTATAGTATTCTGGTCTATATATAAATGATACGATATCAGCATCTTGCTCAATCGCTCCTGATTCACGTAAATCTGATAATAACGGCCTTTTACTTCCACCACGCGTTTCAACAGCACGAGATAATTGGGACAATGCTATTACAGGCACATTAAGTTCTTTTGCTAATGCTTTTAAATTTCTAGATATAGTTGAGATTTCTTGTTCACGGTTACCTCCTTTTTGACTACCTCCAGCTGTCATCAACTGCAAATAATCAATAATAACCATTTTAATGCCATATTGAGAGGCTAAACGTCTTGCTTTTGCTCTTAAATCAAAAATTGATAATGACGGTGTATCATCTATAAATAAAGGAGCTTTCTCCAGAGTTTTAACCTTTACATTGAGCTGTTCCCACTCGTGCTTCTCTAACTTACCTGTTCTAAGTTTTTCTGAAGACAATCCTGTTTCACTAGAAATCAATCTCGTTATTAACTGTACCGAAGACATCTCCAATGAAAAGAATGCAACAGGTATATTGCTATTAACTGCAATATTTCTCGCCATTGTTAGCGTCAAGGCAGTTTTACCCATACCAGGACGTGCTGCAATAATTACTAAATCACTAGGTTGCCAACCTGAGGTAAGTTTATCAAGTTTATCAAATCCAGATGGAATACCACTTAATCCTTCTTTGTTAGAAATCTCTTCGATCTTCTTCTTGGCTTGAATTACCAAACTCTGTGCAGTTTCGGTAGATTTTTTAACATTACCCTGAGTAACCTCGTATAGCTTAGCTTCAGCATTATCTAAGAGATCAAAAACATCCTTAGTTTCATCATATGCTTCCTCAATAATTTCGCTAGAAATTTTAATCAAACTTCGCTGAATATATTTCTGTAATATTATTCTAGCATGAAACTCAATATGAGCAGAAGAAGATACTCTTTGGGTAAGTGAAATGAGGTAAAAATCGCCTCCTACCAAATCTAGTTTTTCATCTTTCTTTAATTGACTAGAAACGGTTAATAAATCAACCGGTTCACTATTTTCAAATAATTTAAAAATAGCTTCAAAAATATATTTATGAGCATCTTTATAAAATGCATCAGGACTTAAAATATCAATTACTTCGTCAACACCTTTTTTATCAATCATCATTGCGCCAAGCACAACTTCCTCTAAATCAATAGCTTGAGGAGGTATTTTTCCTTTTTCTAAGCTAATGATTGTGCTTTTATCTACTTTAAAACCTTTAATTGGACTCGGCTGTTTCATATGATACAAATGTAACCAAATAGTATCGACGAAATGCAAATTTAACACTCGTCAATCTCAACACTTCGTTAACAATCTCATTGTTAATAACTCAATAATATTGTTAATAGGCATAAAAAAAACTGAAGTGTAAAACTTCAGTTTTCTTAAAAGCCTATGTTTGCTGAATTTAGTCTTTATAAACTCCCATATCAGCATATTTATCCATACGTTGTTTAACCAATTCTTTTGGTGATAAGTTTTTAAGTTCTTCATAAGACTTAACAATAGCATCTTTAACTGCTAAAAATGTTTTCTCTTTATCAGTATGTGCACCACCAAGCGGTTCTTTTACAATTTGATCTACAAGTTTCATGCGTTTCATATCCTTGGCAGTAAGCTTTAAAGCTTCAGCTGCTTGCTCCTTATATTCCCAACTTCTCCATAAAATAGACGAACAAGATTCAGGAGAGATTACAGAGTACCAAGTATTTTCTAACATCAATACTTTATCTCCTACTCCGATACCTAAAGCTCCTCCAGACGCTCCCTCACCAATAATTACTGTAATAATCGGAACCTTAAGACGTGTCATTTCCAAGATATTTCTAGCAATAGCCTCACCTTGTCCTCGTTCTTCTGCTTCTAAACCTGGGTAAGCACCGGGAGTATCAATTAATGTTACAACCGGAATACCGAATTTTTCAGCAGATTTCATTAATCGTAATGCCTTACGATATCCTTCTGGATTAGACATACCAAAATTTCTATATTGTCTTGTTTTGGTATTGAATCCTTTTTGCTGCCCAATGAACATATAGGACTGGTCTCCAATTTTACCTAGACCACCAATCATCGCCTTATCATCTTTTACATTTCTATCACCATGCAATTCTAAAAATGATTCGCCACATAAGGCATTAATATGATCTAAGGTATATGGTCTATTCGGGTGACGTGACAACTGAACACGTTGCCAAGCTGTTAGGTTTTTGTATATTTCCTTTTTAGTTTCAGCAAGTTTTTTCTCGATTTGCTTACAGGTTTCTGTTACATCAACATCACTTTCTTGACCTATAATCTGACATTTATCGAGTTGCTCTTCTAATTCTTTTATTGGTAATTCAAACTCTAAGTATTCCATACAATTTGAAATTAGTATTATTAGTTAGTTAGGGTACAAATATAAAAACTTTAATTGGTTATATTATTTGTTTTTTGCTGTCCTCTTTTATAATTTTTAAAGACGGCATCTAGTAATACGGTAACCAATATTAGAATTGCACCTACATAAAATTGTGGTGACATTTTTTCTGTTTCAGGAAATAAAATTAAGGCTATTCCTATACCATATACAGGTTCTAGATTATAACTTAAAATTACGGTAAAAGGACTTATGTAGCGCATAACTTCTACGGCTCCTATAAAGGCGTAAGCAGTACAGACTGATGCTAAAATAAATAGGTAAACCCAATCCATTGATGATAATACAAAAAACTCCTTATTAAAAGTGGTACCTGTGGTTAGGATAAATATGGTTAAGAATACAACACCACTAATAAACTCATAAAATGAAATTATGGTGGAGTTGTGACGCTCTATAAAACGACCATTTATCACAGCAAATAATGTAGAAAACAAAGCAGATAATAGTCCAAGAACAATACCATTTATATAGTCAATTTCACTACTGGTAATTAGAAAAACGCCAACTATTACCAATAGACCAAATACAATTTCATATCCTAAAATGCGACGTTTAAAAAATATAGGTTCAATAAATGAAGCAAAAAATGCACCTGAGGAAAACATGGCTAAAGCTATTGATACATTTGCTTGATTAATAGACTCAAAAAATGTGACCCAGTGCAAAGCAATTATAACACCAGCAATTGAAAATAAAAGAAAGGACTTCTTAGTAATTCTAAGTTTTAACTTAACTAGTTTTATAAACAAAAACATAAGTATACCTGCAATTGCCATTCTATACCAAACAAGTTGAAGCGAACCGATTGTAATAAGCTCTCCAAGTATTGCCGTAAAACCGGCAATAAAAACCAGAAAATGTAAATGAAGGTAGTGCTTAAATTTAGCGTTTGGCATTTTGCAGAAGGTATATTGCTAAAATACCAAATATAAAATTAGGGAACCAAACAGCTATTATAGCTGGAAAATTTGATTGCTCCGCCATTACGCCAAATATCTTATCAAAGAATACATATACCATGGCAATTGCAATACCAAAGGCCAAATTAACACCCATACCTCCTCTTCGTTTAATAGATGACACTGCAACCGCAATAATTGTGAGTATAAATATTGATACAGGTAAGCTCCATTTCTTAAGTTTTACAACTTCATACCTGCCAATGTTTGATGAACCGCGCCTTTTTTCAGCCTCAATAAAATCCAGTAATTCAAAATAAGATTTGGTTTCTGCAGCATATTCAACAGGAGCAAGATCTTCAATCTCAAAAGGCATCTTCATGTTTTGCCTTCTCGCTGTTTCTATAGTTTCAACACCATTTTCATAGCTTCTCTTAACATAACTTGTAAGTCTGTAGCTAGAATCTTCTTCAACATATCTAATATTGTCTGCGAATATTTTATACTTGAGTTCATTGCCTTCGAAATGCTCATAGGTGAAATTCATACCAATATTTCGCTTTGGTAAAAAGCTACTTATATATATGTAATCATTGTCATTAATTTGACGATAGACATCTCTAGTTTTTTGAATTTGCTTGTTCTTTTTTAAGTATTTGTATTTAAATTCATTAAAACCTTGACTTGCTATAGGCGCTAAATACATCCCTAAAAATAATGCAAAGGCAGCAACTATTGTAGAACCAATTATATAGGGTCTTAAAAATCTAGAAAATGAAACTCCAGAACTTAAGAAAGCTACAATTTCTGTGTTATTGGCTAGTTTAGAAGTAAACCAAATTACACTTAAGAATAAAAAGAGTGGAAATAATAAATTGGCGAAATAAACTGTGAAATTCATATAATACACAGCTACATCTCCAAAAGGCGCTTTATTTTCTAAGATCCGCCCAATTTTCTCGGCTAAATCTACCGTGATACCAATAGGTATAAACAATAGAAGCATCATTAAAAATGTAAAAATATAGCGCTTTAATATGTACCAATCTAAAATTTTCACTTCTATAGTCGCTTATCCATTTGTTTAACCATTTGATTTTTCCAGGTGCTGAAATCTCCTATGATGATATGTTTTCTTGCCTCTCTTACTAACCACAAATAAAAGCCTAAATTATGAATTGTTGCAATTTGCTTGCCCAGCAACTCATTAACCGTAAACAAATGCCTTAGATAGGCTTTACTATACTCTAAATCAACAAAAGTGATTGCCATTTCATCTATTGGCGAAAAATCATCCTCCCACTTTTTGTTTTTAATATTAATAGTACCATGTGCAGTGAAGAGCATTCCGTTACGAGCATTCCTTGTAGGCATAACACAATCAAACATATCTACACCTAACGCAATATTTTCTAATATATTGATTGGTGTTCCAACACCCATTAAATATCGAGGCTTGTCCTCTGGTAAAATATCGCACACAACTTCTGTCATTGCATACATTTCCTCTGCAGGTTCACCAACGGATAATCCTCCAATTGCATTTCCTTCGGCACCGACATTTGCAATATATTCAGCAGATTGTTTTCTTAAATCTGTATAAGTACTTCCTTGTACTATTGGAAAAAAGGTTTGATTATAATCGTATTTTAATGGTGTCTTTTTCAGATGAGTTAAACAACGTTCTAACCAACGATGTGTCATATGCATAGATCGCTTAGCATAGTTATAGTCACATGGATAAGGTGTGCACTCATCAAAGGCCATAATAATATCAGCACCAATACTTCTCTGAATTTCCATTACATTTTCTGGAGTGAAAACGTGATAACTACCATCAATGTGAGATTTAAATTTTACACCCTCCTCCTTAATCTTTCTATTTGCAGATAGAGAATATACCTGATACCCACCAGAATCTGTCAATATATTTCTATCCCAATTCATAAACTTATGAAGACCACCTGCCTGCTCTAAAATAGAAGTTTGAGGTCTTAAATATAAATGGTAGGTATTACCTAGAATAATATCAGGATTTATATCATTTTTTAGTTCTCTTTGATGCACTCCTTTTACTGAAGCAACTGTACCAACAGGCATGAAAATAGGTGTTTCTATCTGCCCATGGTCAGTATTAATTAGACCTGCTCTGGCCTTAGATTGTTGATCTTTTGCTAATAAACTAAACTTCATTAAAAATCCTTGTATGGTGGCAAATATAAATAACTCATATACATTCCACTCTTAATTAAATTTAAAATTGTTAGCAAATCTTCAAAATCGTTAATAAGTGACTTAAAAGTGTTTTTGTAAGGCTTATGTAAAAGGTTATTTTTGTGCGATTAATTTAAGCAATATAATATGCCAAACATTAAAGCATTAAATGATTTAACTACTCAAGTTCGTAGAGATATATTACGAATGGTACATAAGGTAAATTCTGGTCATCCTGGTGGTTCACTTGGTTGTGCTGAATTCTTTGTAGCACTTTACCAAGAAATAATGGAAACCAAAGATGGTTTTGACATGAATGGAATTGGAGAGGATTTGTTCTTTTTATCAAATGGCCATATATCTCCTGTTTATTACAGTGTACTTGCTAGGTCTGGTTATTTTGATATAGACGAATTAAATACTTTCAGATTGATAGATAGCCGTCTTCAAGGGCACCCAACTACTCACGAAGGATTGCCTGGTATAAGAATTGCATCTGGATCATTAGGACAAGGAATGTCCGTATCTATTGGTGCAGCAGAAGCAAAAAAACTTAACAATGATGATCATTTAATCTTCAGTCTGCATGGAGATGGAGAATTACAGGAAGGTCAAAATTGGGAGGCAATAATGTATGCTTCCGGAAATAATATAGACAATCTTATATCTACAATAGACGTAAATGGTCAGCAAATTGATGGTTCTACAGATAACGTACTGCCTTTAGGAGATTTAAGGAGAAAATTTGAAGCATTTGGCTGGTCTGTTGTCGAAATTGAAGAAGGAAACAACATTGAAGCGATACTTAAAGGTATGGCAACCGCTAAATCTTTAACAGGAAAAGGAAAACCAATCTGTGTTTTATTACAAACAGTGATGGGTAACGGTGTAGATTTTATGATGCATACACATGCTTGGCATGGTAAAGCACCAAATGACGAACAACTAGAAATTGGCCTATCTCAAAATCCGGTAACATTAGGTGACTATTAAGCTATGCGAAACCTAATTACCATTTGTTTTATTTTCATTCTAACGGTTTCTTTTAGTCAGGAAAAAGAAATTGATATCCACTACGTTGTAGATTATACGATGCCTAGTAAACGAAACACAACAGTAGACACCATTTCAATTGGATATAATAAAGAAGGGAAATACTTATGGACCAACTACAACAAACTTGCTCTTAGTCTCGCAAAATCCTTAATCAAGGATAATAAAAGGGACTATGAGAAGGCTACTAGCCATATAATATACCATACTGAACAAGGTGTTCTTACGCTTTTATTTGAGCTTGGCAATAACTCTATTTTCTTCAACCTGGATTTAGATTCTTTTTTGCCTTCAAATGAGTTTAGTTCAGATGAAAATGAGAGCCTCGATCTTATCACTGAGGATACTGGTGAAACGGTAAAGATTTTAGATAAGGACGCAAAAGTCTATCTAATGTTTCCTGGTAATGCACCAGATGATATCGTTTCAATGGCAGTAGATGAAGATTATGAAGTTAATAATAATGAAATATTCAAAAGATTTTTTGAACTGGCGTTCCAAAAAACAGGGCTTCAAGATGAATTTGCCCCAGAAATGCCAAATGGTTTAATCATGAAAATTTTCGAAAATGATAATTCAATGATTGAAGCCATTAAGGTTGTAGATAAAAAGAAAACAATAAAAATTAATTATAGTTTCAAAATAACAGAATGAAAACATATTCTAATACAGGAAGTAAAGATACTAGATCAGGGTTTGGAGCTGGTTTGACGGAATTAGGCAAGTCTAATGAAAACGTGGTAGCACTATGTGCAGATTTGACGGGATCTTTAAAAATGGATGAATTTAAAGCTAACCATCCTGAGCGATTCTTCCAAATTGGTATTGCAGAGGCTAATATGATAGGTATAGCTGCTGGAATGACTATTGGAGGTAAGATTCCTTTTACTGGTACATTCGCAAATTTCTCAACAGGCCGTGTCTATGATCAAATAAGACAAAGCGTTGCATATTCTGGTAAAAATGTGAAAATCTGTGCCTCTCATGCAGGAATTACCCTGGGTGAAGATGGCGCAACACACCAAATATTAGAAGACATAGGGCTTATGAAAATGTTGCCTGGAATGACTGTAATTAATACATGTGATTTTAATCAAACAAAAGCCGCAACCTTAGCTATAGCAAAACATGATGGCCCAGTTTATTTAAGATTTGGGAGGCCAAAAGTCCCAAACTTTACACCTGAAAATGGAACCTTTGAAATTGGTAAGGCCGTTAAACTAACTGAGGGTAATGATGTTACTATAGTAGCTACAGGTCATTTAGTTTGGGAAGCATTAGAAGCTGCCAAATCTTTAAATGAAGCTGGAATTTCTGCTGAAGTAATAAACATACATACCATTAAACCACTTGACGAAAAGGCAATTATAGAATCAGTTGAAAAAACTGGTTGTATTGTTACTGCTGAAGAGCACAACTATTTAGGCGGATTGGGTGAGAGTGTTTCAAGAGTATTAGCAAAACACAGACCAACACCTCAAGAATTTGTGGCTACGAATGATACTTTTGGTGAATCTGGAACACCTGCACAGTTAATGAATAAGTATGGTCTTAATAGTGATGCTATAGAAAAAGCTTCAAAAATAGTACTTGCAAGAAAATAAGTTCATTTTGGCAACGTTTTTGATATTACATACCTAATCTTAAAAACGAACATTATGAAAAATTTGAAAAAAGCAGTATTCCTATCTGCATTATTAGCTTTTATTGGTTTATCAGTTAATGCACAAAACGGTAGTGCATTTGGGCTTAAAGGTGGCCTTAATTACAGTGCTAATGGCGATTATTTTGAGTCTATTGGTGAAAATGCAAAGAATCCTGACAGAAATGTTGGATATCACCTTGGTATTTTCGGGAAATTAGGTAATGATCTTTATTTTAGACCAGAGCTGGTATATACAGCTACTAAAAGTGATTATGATAGTAGTGAATTTTCTATCAAAAAATTAGATGCTCCATTACTTGTTGGTATTAAAGTACTAGGGCCATTGAGTGTTTTTGCAGGACCCTCATTGCAATATATTTTAGACACTGAATTTGACGGCATCAATATTGACGATGTTGAAGATGATTTTACTGTAGGATTAAACTTTGGAATTGGGTTTAATTTAAATAAAATTGGTATTGATCTGCGTTATGAAAGAGGGTTCAATAACAATGAAGCAGATTTTATTGATGACAATCTTGGAAATGGAATTGTAAGTAGAATTGACACTAGACCAGATCAATTAATACTAAGTTTATCCATAGCTCTATAAGAAGGAACAATAATAAAAAAAGAAAAGCCACTCATAATGGAGTGGCTTTTTTATTTTGTCTTGTTTGAAACATTATCATTCGTCTTCGTCTTCATTGTAATTAGTAGTAACCTCTGCATCCAAATGATCAAAAACTCCATTATTATTTGTGTCTACTAAAGTAACTGTTTCTAATGTTATTACACCATCTTCTTCTTCTCTACTTAATTCATATTCATTTTCTCCTAATTCCGGTTCCATATCTCCCATGTTAGTATCTATAACATAAGTAGTAGGCAATAATTCATTTATCGTAAACACTCCATCTGCATCATCATCTAAATCAATATAATCTGGTGCAGCATCGTCATCCGTGTTATCATCAAAAGGATCTAGGCTACCATCATAATCTTCAATATATGAAGGAATACCATCTCCATCATGATCATTTACTTCAGTTTGTAATAATTCAAATTTGAATATTAAGTTAGAGTATGTTGGAATACCTGTTCTTGGGAATGAAAAATACCCAAGGCCAGATGGAATAAACATCATACCCATACCGTAATTATCATAACTTACAATATTGTCATTGCCAATTGTAAAGCTTGTAGACGTATTAAATTCTGGCATAATTCTTTGCCACCCTGTTATAGCTCCTGTACCAAAAGCAATACCATATAAATCTAAATCTATTGGTGTACTTACTTGATCAAAAGTATTTCCACCATCAACTAAGTATCCCTCATATCTTACTCTAACCTTATCTGTGAATTCTGGAGAATCTCCACCACCTTGATTTAAGGTGAGATAGTAATATTCATATTCAACATCAACGTATGTTGTAGTCTTTATAACAACATCCTGTATTAATAATTTGTGACCAGCTGGCACATCTTCACCATCGAGCAACTCGGTAATTACAATTTCTTCAATCGTATGATTGGTACCCGTTTCAAAAAATTCTGAGTTATAATAATGAGAGCTTAAATAATTCAAAAGAGAATCTCTATCCTTGGCTTGTTGTTCTGTTCTATCTTCTTCAATAAATTCATTTTGAATAGGATCATCTTCTTCTTCACAGGCAACAAAAACCGAGACCATTGCGAATAAAAAAAGGACTAATTTCAGAGATTTAAATTTCATAGAATTCTATTTATCTTGGTTTTGAAATACCACAAATCAAAACTAAGGTTCATAATTGCTTTATTAACTGGCGCAAGATACAATATTATAATATTTTTGCATCATAACATTAACGTTGTTTTTAGTTAAAAATATATGCGCATCGATAAATATTTATGGTCTGTCAGATATTACAAAACTCGTAGTATCGCTACTAAGGCTTGTAAAAAAGGACACGTTAAAGTAAATGGTAGCGTTGTGAAACCTTCAAGAGAAGTCTACGCAACGGATAAAATTGAATTACGTAAAGACCAAGTTAATTATCAATTAATTGTAAATGATTTGCCTCCAAATAGAGTTGGTGCCAAACTGGTGGATATTTACAGAACTGATACTACGCCTAAAGAAGCATTTGAAGCTAAGGAAATGCTAAAGTACAGCAAGGATTACTACAGAAAAAAAGGTACTGGACGTCCTACCAAAAAAGATAGACGAGACATTGATGATTTTTATGAAAGCGAATAATTTAGACAAACAATACTGGGAGAATAGATATAAGGAAAATCAGACCGGTTGGAATATTGGTTACATCTCCACACCTATTAAAGCATACATTGATCAACTAAACGATAAATCTTTAAATATATTAATACCAGGTGCTGGTAATAGCTATGAAGCAGAATATTTATGGCGGAATGGATTTAACAATTTATTTGTTCTCGATATTGCCAAGCAACCACTTCTTAATTTAAAGAAAAGAATACCAGAATTTCCAGATAATCAATTATTACACAATGATTTTTTTAAGTTGAGTGATTCTTATGATTTAATTATTGAACAAACATTTTTCTGTGCGCTTCATCCTAGCTTAAGGGAAGCTTATGTAAAATCGATTTATAGTCTTCTAAGACCAAAAGGGAAATTATCCGGATTACTTTTTGATTTTGAATTAACCGATTCTGGTCCTCCCTTTGGTGGCAGTAAAACAGAATATTTTAAATTGTTTAATAACCATTTTAACATTAGAACCTTGGAACCATCAATTAATTCCATAAAAGAAAGGCAGGGTAAAGAACTGTTTTTTATCTTTGAAAAAAAAGCCAATGCCGTTAGTTAAAAATACCATATTAACTCATAAAGAGATTGAGCATAAAATTAAAAGGATTGCCTATCAGATTTATGAAAGTAATGCAAACGAATCTGAACTAATTATTGCAGGAGTTGAAAGTAATGGGTATTTATTAGCAAGAAAAATTAAAACCCAATTAGACAAAATATCTGATATTAAATCAATTCTTTGTAAAGTTACTATTGATAAGTCAAATCCATTAAACCCAATAAATACTTCATTGGTACCTAAAGACTACACAAACAAATCGATTGTGTTAATTGATGATGTTTTAAATTCAGGTAGCACTTTAATTTATGGTATTAAACATTTCTTAGATGTCCCTTTAAAACAATTTAAAACTGCAGTTTTAGTTAATAGAAATCATAAAAAATTTCCAGTAAAGGCAGATTTTAAAGGTATATCTCTTTCAACTTCATTATTTGAACACGTGCATGTAAATCTCAACAAAAAGCCATACGAGGCTTACTTAGATTAAGGCAAGTAATATTGATTCTATAATATCTTTAACTGATTTTTCTTCTGCTTCAACAGTATAATTAGCCTTAGAGTAATATTGAACACGTTCAAATAAGTGTTTACCCACAAATTCTTGAAGTTCTTCTAAATTCTCTAAATGGCTAACTAAAGGCCTATTATCCTTTTCGCTAAATAACCTTTTACTTAAATAAGGAATTGATAATTTAAGATAGAACGAAATTACATTTTCATCATTTTCAATTAATTCAATGTTATTGGCATAACATGGTGTACCACCACCTAAAGCAAGAACAACATTGTTTTCTTGAGATAAAATTTCTTTCAAGTATTGGCTTTCAATTTTTCTAAAGTAAATTTCTCCCTTATCACTAAATATATTAGCAATTGTTCTGTTTTCTTTTTTAATTATGTAATCATCCAAATCAATAAAATCATAGTCTAATACAGATGACAATTGTTTTCCAATTGTAGATTTACCAGAACCCATATATCCCATTAAAACTATAATCATTACACTTATAAATTGATAATTAAAAAGATAGAATTTTACTTAACAAAAAAACAAAAATTAAAGTTAAAAATGTATTGTTTTATTAATTAATCATTTTATATTTGCACCCTCGTAAGAGAAAAATTAATGACCGGGTAGCTCAGTTGGTAGAGCATCTCCCTTTTAAGGAGAGGGTCCTGGGTTCGAGCCCCAGCCCGGTCACAAAAGTTAAGCCTTAAGCTTAACTTTTTTTTTATATTTACTTTACATTATTTGCGCACGTGGCGGAATTGGTAGACGCGCTGGCTTGAGGGGCCAGTGACCGTTTTAGGTCGTGGAAGTTCGAGTCTTCTCGTGCGCACTTCTTTAAAATCCTTATTTACTTTTACACTTTATCTACTAAAAGCCTTAATTTCTTAGAGCTGTTATCATTTTTTTACTTAATTTTTGTTAATTCTCACTCACGGTAAGACTTATTAATGTATTTTTGTTTAAACATTTTTAATAAAAAATGAACAATATTAAAAATAGATTTAGTATTAAAGATCTTGAAAATCTTACTGGTATTAAGGCGCATACCATTAGGATATGGGAAAAACGGTATAATCTACTTAAGCCCAAACGTACTGAAACAAATATTAGATATTACGATTTAGCAAGTTTTCAAAAACTGTTAAACGTCAGTTATTTGAATAATAATGGATACAAAATATCTAAAATTGCCACGATAGAAGAACATAAGATTCCTCTTTTAGTTAGGGAAATTGCATCTCAAAGCAATATGGAGAGTCATGCAATTAATTCTTTTAAATTATCAATGTTAAATTTTGATCAGACCCTATTTTATAATACTTATGAGTCTTTATTAAAAGAAAAGGCATTCGACGAAATTTTTTATGAAATTTTCATACCCTTATTAACAGAGATAGGATTACTCTGGCAAACAGACACCATCACACCTGCTCATGAGCATTTCTTAACATCATTGCTACGTCAAAAAATATTGATTAATACTGAAAAGGTACAATCTCAACAAATAAATGATTCTAAAAAGGCATTTGTACTTTATTTACCTGAAAACGAAATCCATGAACTAGGATTGATGTTTATTAATCATGAGTTGGTAAACAGAGGTTATCAATCTATCTTTTTAGGTTTTAGTGTTCCAATGGATAGTTTATTGGACCTTCAGAATTATTACGAAGAAATAATTTACATCTCATATTTCACGGTAAAACCAGAAAAAGCAGATATAAAAAAATATATAAAGGATTTTGAAAAACTTCTAATTAATAATGGAAGTAATACAAAACTTTGGATTTTAGGTCAAATGCTTAACGCCTTAGATTTGGAAAACCTTCCAGAAGGCGTTACAGCATTTAAGAGTATTAAATCATTAACAGACAATCTTTAAACAATAAATGGGTAAGACAATTTCAATTATTGGTTCTGGTTTCTCGGCTCTATCTGCATCATGCTATTTAGCGCAAGCAGGACATGATGTGTCTATTTATGAAAAAAATGGTACCGTTGGAGGAAGAGCAAGACAATTAGAGAAAGATGGATTTGTTTTTGATATCGGTCCAAGTTGGTATTGGATGCCTGATATTTTTGAGAAATTCTTCAATGATTTCGGAAAATCCACTAGTGACTACTATCAACTCGATAAATTGAGCCCGGCTTATAAAATTTTCTTTTCAGATGAAGTAATAACTATTGGTGACCATATGGATCAAATTTGTGAGGAATTTGAGCGTATAGAATCTGGTAGCTCTAAACCCTTAAGGAAATTTATTTCACAAGCACAAGAGCATTATGATATCGCCATAAATAAAGTTGTTCTAAAACCTGGCATCTCGCCATTTGAGCTTGTTACAAAAGAAACAGTGACTCGTGTAGATCGTTTTTTCAAAACAATAAGCTCAGAGGTTCGTAAGAATTTCAAAAATCCTAAACTCATTTCAACACTTGAATTTCCTGTACTATTTTTAGGAGCAAAACCAAGTCAGACACCATCATTCTACAGTTTTATGAATTTTGCTGATTTTGGTCTTGGTACTTGGCATCCTAAAGGTGGAATGTATGAAATCATAAAGGCTATGAAAGCACTCGCCGAAAGTTTAGGTGTCAGAATAAATACGGATTGCAATGTTGAAATGATAAATGTTGAAAACGGCAAAGCTTCTGGTATTATAGCTAATGGCGAAAATATTAAATCTGACGTAGTATTAAGCGGTGCAGATTATCATCATTCAGAAACATTATTAGATCAAAAATATAGACAGTATAGTGAGGCTTACTGGGAAAAACGAACATTTGCGCCTTCTTCGCTTCTCTTCTATGTTGGATTTGATAAAAAGCTTAAAGATATTGAGCATCATAATCTATTCTTTGATACTAATTTTGAAACACATGCCGAGAATATATATGATGACCCTCAATGGCCAGAAAACCCACTGTTTTATGTCAATTTCCCATCGGTAACTGATAAAACTATGGCACCCGATGGATGTGAAACTGGTTTTTTCTTAATTCCAATAGCACCTGGATTAGAAGATACACCTGAATTAAGGGAACAGTATTTCGACATCATTATAAGTCGTTTTGAAAATCTAACAAACCAAAAGGTTCAGAGTAACATACTATTTAAAGAATCATTCTGTGTTAATGATTTTGTAAGCGAATACAACTCATATAAGGGCAATGCCTACGGTATGGCTAATACATTGATGCAAACCGCCTTTTTAAGACCAAAATTAAAGAGTAAAAAAGTTGATAGCCTGTACTTTACAGGACAATTAACAGTACCTGGACCAGGCGTGCCACCATCACTTATATCAGGTAAGCTAGTAGCAGAATTAATAAATAAAAAAGAAAAATAATCCAATATTCAAAAAGGATTTTATAACTTAATCAGCACAAACGAAAATCATGAAATCAATTTTTGACAATGTATCCAAGGAATGCAGTAAAATGGTGACCAACGCCTATAGTACTTCATTCTCAATGGCTACGAAAATGTTATCTGACAGTATTAGGCAAGACATCTATAATATTTATGGATTTGTACGTTTTGCTGACGAAATCGTTGATACGTTTCATGATTATAATAAAGAAAAGTTATTCAAAAGGTTTGCTCAAGATTTGGAAAACGCTCTTACAGACAAAATAAGCCTTAATCCAATTTTAAATTCGTTTCAAGAGACATATCACAAATACAACATTGACAAACATTTGGTAGATGCATTTATGCACAGTATGGAACTAGATCTCCATAAAAAAGATTATCTAACAGAACAAGAGTATCGAGATTATATTTATGGATCAGCTGATGTCGTTGGTTTGATGTGCTTAAAGGTTTTTGTTAAAGGAGATAATGAGAAATACAATAGTTTAAAAGATTCTGCAATGAGCTTGGGATCTGCATTCCAAAAGGTTAATTTTTTGAGAGACCTTAAAGCAGATTTTGAAGATTTAAGCAGAACCTATTTCCCAAATACAGATCTAAATCAATTAGACGAAAAATCTAAGCAAGCCATAATTGATGATATTGAAAATGATTTTTCCAAAGGTTTACAAGGCATAAAACGTTTACCATTAGAAGCTAGATTTGGTGTGTTTATGGCTTACAGATATTACAATAAACTACTACAGAAATTGAAAAAGACTCCAGCACTAGAAATAAAGTCGACTAGAATTAGAGTACCAAACTATAAAAAGATTGAATTACTTACTCGTAGTTACGTAAAATATCAATTAAATTTGCTTTAAAATTTAATCTATATGCAAGTTGTTTTCTGGATATTGATCTTTTTAGGGACGTTTTTTATAATGGAATTTAATGCATGGTTTACGCATAAATATATTATGCATGGCTTTTTATGGAGTTTGCATAAGGATCACCATCATAAAGATCATGACAGTTGGTTTGAACGAAATGATGCCTTTTTTATATTTTATGCCGTTGTAAGTATGACTTGCTTTTATTTATGGAGCGTGGAAGAATTATGGTATTGCCTACCAATTGGTGTTGGTATAATGGCCTATGGGTTAGCGTATTTCATTGTTCATGATATCTTTATACATCAACGATTTAAGTGGTTTCGAAATATTGATAATAAATATGCTAGAGGCGTTAGACGTGCACATAAAATTCATCACAAGCATCTAGGTAAAGAAGATGGCGAAAACTTTGGGATGCTAATTGTACCAAAAAAATATTTTAAATAATATTTATTCTTTGAGCAACTTATTTAGTTGTTCTTTTACTTTTTCACTATACCAATTAATCGCACCTTTTTCGTCAACAACTATTTCGCCGTTTTTATCAATTATAAAAGTTCTTGGAATAGATCTGGTAACTAGTTCTTCAGGAATTTCATTTATAGGATTAAAAGCTTTAAAAGAATAACTGTTTTTATCCTTAAATTTCTCAACAGTAGTTAAATCATCATTGGTTATATACAAAAAAACAACTGACTCATTATACTTGTTATAGAGTTGATCTAAACTTTTCATTTCTGCAATGCACGGAGGACACCAAGTTGCCCAAAAGTTTATGAATACAACCTTTCCTTTTAAGTCTAATAGATTTAATTGATCTCCACTATCTGAAATTAATCTCCAGTTTTGATAAGTAATCTTGCGTCTGTTCGCCTTTTCAATTAAAGTTGAATGATTTATAAAGCTCAATCCTTTATGCAAAACAATTTGTATTGGTTGCCTTGTCTGAGGAATCAGTAATAGTGCAATTACAATAACGAATAAAATATTTCTCTTGGTTAGCTTGTTCTTCATGCCTTAAATTTAAGCAGAAGTTTTATAAATTCTTATTTGTTTTCGATTGAAATCAATAACACGTTCATCTTTTAGTTCATTCATAAGAATATTTAAGGTAGGTCTAGAAATACCTATCAATGAAGCTATATCTTTTTGCGTATAAGGGTGATTAATTATATGATCTCCTGTTTGGTTACAATTATATCCATAATCATTACATAACTCATCCAAAAACTCTTTCAATCTTGTTTTAGAATCTTTAAACAATAATAGTTGGAGTCTCCGTTCTAACTTCATAAACTTAAAACCAATGAACTTATAAATTTTAAAACTAAATGATTTGTTAGATCGCATTAACTCATGCATAGTATCTACACCCACAGGACAAATAGATGTATTGCCATCTATAGATTGTGCAAATTCTTCTCGTCTTTGCTGGCCAAATATTGCTCTTTCACCAAAAAGCTCACCTTTCTTTAAAATTGCCTTTACAACCTCAGTACCATCAGAGTTATAATATCCAATTTTAACCTTACCTTTTTCAATTAGAAAGACTTTATTGGCAGAGTCTTCTTCAAAATAGATGTAATCACCTTTATTATAAGAATCAAAATCATGGCACGTCTTATATTCTTTGAATTTATGAGGGCACAATAGATTGAATAAATTTACATCTTCAAAAATCCAAATTGAATTCATATCTAAAGAAACTATAGTTATAATTTTATGTGTCGGCCATATTTTTAATTCCTTACAAACAAGCATAAAAAAAACTCTCAGCAATGCTGAGAGTTTATATTTATATAAATTTAAATAGTGTATGTTAAGCGTTTTGCTTTTTAATTAAATTTAAAGCAGAACCTTCTTTATACCATTCAATTTGAGCGTCATTATATGTGTGGTTTAATGCAATAACATCTTTACTACCATCTGCATGAACTACCTCTACATTTAATTGCTTTTCTGGAGCAAATTCATTTAAATCTAAGAAATTGAAAGTATCATCTTCTTGGATTAAATCATAGTCGGCCTCATTAGCAAAAGTCAAACCTAACATACCTTGTTTCTTAAGATTTGTTTCGTGAATACGTGCAAATGATTTTACAATTACAGCTGCAACACCTAGATGTCTTGGTTGCATTGCTGCATGTTCTCTAGACGAACCTTCACCATAATTGTGATCACCAACTACTACAGACCAAATTCCATTTTTCTTATACTCACGTTGCGTATCAGGAACTCCACCATATTCACCAGTCAATTGGTTTTTTACAAAGTTGGTTTTCTTATTAAAAGCGTTTACCGCTCCAATTAATGTGTTATTAGCAATATTATCTAAATGTCCTCTGAAACGTAACCATGGGCCTGCCATTGAAATATGATCCGTCGTACACTTACCAAAAGCCTTTATTAACAATTTTGCACCAGTAATGGATTCTCCAATTGGTGTAAATGGAGTTAACAATTGTAACCTTTCTGAAGTAGGGTTAACACTAATTTCTACACCACTACCATCAGCTACTGGTTCTAAATAACCATTTTCCTTTACATCAAAACCTTTAGGTGGTAATTCCCATCCTGTTGGTTCATCTAGCATCACCTCTTCACCATTTTCATTGATCAGCGTATCTTTCATTGGATTAAAATCTAATCGTCCTGCAATTGCAATTGCTGCAGTAATCTCTGGTGACGCCACAAAAGCGTGTGTGTTTGGATTACCATCTGCACGTTTAGCGAAATTTCTATTGAAAGAATGTACTATACTATTTTTTGGTGCATTTTTAGGATCACTATATCTAGCCCACTGTCCAATACATGGCCCACATGCGTTCGTAAATATCTTAGCATCTAATTTTTCAAAAACATCTAAAATACCATCACGCTCTGCTGTATATCTCACCTGCTCTGAACCTGGATTAATTCCAAATTCTGCTTTAGTTTTTAGTCCTTTATCTAATGCTTGTTGCGCTATTGACGAAGCTCTAGATAAATCCTCATAAGAAGAGTTTGTACAAGATCCTATTAATCCCCATTCTACTTTTATTGGCCAATCATTACTTTTAGCCTTGTCTGTCATATCAGATCCAACAGCTGTTGAAAGGTCTGGTGTGAATGGACCATTTAATAAGGGTCCTAATTCTGACAGATTTATATCAATAACCTGATCAAAATATTGCTCTGGATTTGCATAAACTTCAGCATCGGCCGTCAAATAATCTTTTATTTTATTAGCTTCATCTGCCACATCTTCCCTATCCGTAGCTCTTAAGTAACGTTCCATAGAATCGTCATAACCAAATGTAGACGTGGTTGCACCTATTTCAGCACCCATATTACAGATAGTACCTTTACCAGTACAAGACATTGATAAAGCTCCAGGACCAAAATATTCTACAATAGCACCAGTTCCACCTTTAACAGTTAAAATTTCGGCTACTTTGAGTATTACATCTTTAGGTGCTGTCCAACCAGACAACTTACCTGTTAATCTAACACCAATAAGTTTTGGGAACTTTAATTCCCAAGCCATACCAGCCATTACATCTACTGCATCTGCACCACCAACTCCAATAGCTACCATTCCTAAAC
The DNA here is from genome assembly GCF_020166345.1 of Winogradskyella vincentii. GTDB lineage: Bacteria > Bacteroidota > Bacteroidia > Flavobacteriales > Flavobacteriaceae > Winogradskyella > Winogradskyella vincentii. The sequence goes on from NZ_JAIUJS010000004.1 coordinate 27,863, forward strand.
CACCAGCATTTACCGTGTGAGAATCTGTACCTATCATCATACCGCCTGGAAAAGCATAATTTTCTAAAACTACTTGATGGATAATACCAGCACCTGGTTTCCAGAATCCTATTCCATACTTGTTTGATACAGATTCTAAAAAGTTAAATACTTCACTACTTGTATTGTTAGCATGCTTTAAATCTATCTCAGCACCACTTTTAGCTTGAATTAAGTGGTCACAATGAACAGTTGTAGGCACAGCAACCTTTGGCTTACCAGCTTGCATAAACTGTAATAATGCCATCTGTGCTGTTGCATCTTGACAAGCCACCCTGTCTGGGGCAAAATCTACGTAGTCTTTTCCTCTTGAAAAGGCCTTGGTAGGTTTACCGTCCCAAAGGTGAGAGTATAATATTTTTTCTGAAAGTGTTAATGGTTTACCCACTATTGACCTAGCTGCATCTAGGCGCTCGGTCATATTAGCGTAAACCTTTTTTATCATGTCTATATCAAAAGCCATAAAATGTGATTAAAGGTTGATAATTAATTATTAGTGGCACAAATTTACAAATTTAAATAGGGATTTAAAAATATGTAACAAAAATGCATTTTTACTAAATATAATTCATAATTAAATAAAAATAATAGGGATATATTAAATTATATACAATGAAATTGTTATTGTTGTAATAATTTAACAAAAATATCTATTTAGAATAAGTTTGAATTAGATTCAATAGACAAAACCCACAGTTAATTGAACAATTTTCTGAGATCTTAAAACAGGCTTTCAATTATTTTTTCATCAGTTATTCCTTCAGCTTCTGCTTTATAATTTTTGATTATACGGTGCCTTAAAATACCTGTTGCCACAGATTGAACATTTTCAATATCCGGTGATAATTTACCAGTCGTAGCCGCGTGAGTTTTAGCTGCTAAAATTAAGTTTTGAGATGCTCTAGGACCTGCACCCCAATCAACAAACTCATTTACAATAGAAGCTGCAGTATCCGTATTAGGTCTTGTTTTTGAGACTAAAGAAACGGCGTATTCTATCACATTATCAGCAACTGGAATACGTCTTATCACTTGCTGAAAGTCCATTATTTCTTGAGCAGTAAATAACGAATCAACTGTTTGTTGAATATCAGTAGTTGTAGTTTTTACCACCTCAACTTCTTCACTAAATGATGGGTACTTTAAATTAATCGCGAACATAAAACGATCTAATTGAGCTTCGGGCAACGGATAGGTTCCCTCTTGTTCTATTGGGTTTTGTGTTGCTAATACAAAATAAGGTAAATTCAGTTGATATCTGTGTCCTGCAACCGTCACCGCGCGTTCTTGCATGGCTTCAAGCAAAGCTGCTTGTGTTTTAGGAGGAGTTCTATTTATTTCATCCGCTAGAATAATATTTGCGAAAATCGGACCCTTGATGAATTTAAAATGTCTATTCTCATCTAATATTTCACTACCAAGAATATCACTTGGCATTAGATCTGGAGTGAATTGTATACGCTTAAAATCTAATCCTAAGGCTTGGGCAATTGTATTCACCATTAAGGTTTTTGCCAATCCCGGAACTCCAATAAGAAGAGAGTGACCTCCTGAAAAAATTGAAATTAATATCTGATCTACGACATCTTCTTGCCCTATAATTACCTTAGCGATCTCTTTTTTTAGAGCACTATACTTTTTTACGAAGTTTTCAATTAATGTAACATCAGACATAAACTTATTCTTTTAACCAGTTACTCTGAAAATCACAACTTCTATACTCTCCATTAATTTTAATATAGGTATTTTGTATGGTCTCTCTTTGCCAAACTTCAATAGCCTTTACTTGCTTGTCTTGTAGTGCGAGATCTTTGATTTTAAGATAGTCTCTTGCAAAGTCAGCTTTGTGATCATCAATTCTGTCAGTGACAGTCATTATTTTAAACTTTATTCTGTTAATCCTGTCCTCATCCTGAATCACTGGGCTAATTTCATCATCTTTTAAGTCTTGTACTTGAGAATACAATTCTGGCTCCATCCTTGTTAATTCAAAATTAAAATCTTGAGTAGTAGGATTAGTTAATTGACCACCTTCAAATTTGGTTTCTTTTTCATCACTAAATTCTCTTGCTGCATCAGCAAAAGTAACGAGACCATTAATTATCTTTTCTCTTACATTCTCTATTTCATCCTTTGCTTTTTGAATGGCATCTTCCGTTAATTCAGGTCTTAAAAGGATATGCCTTACTTCATATTCTTGTCCTCTTACCTTTTCAAGATAAATGATATGAAATCCAAAATCAGTTTCAAACGGCTCTGAAATTTCTCCCTCTTGAAGATTAAAAGCTACGTCTCTAAATTCCTTAACCATTCTAGGACGTTTACGATTCATTGTTGGTAACAAACCTCCATTGTTTTTAGATCCACTATCTTCTGAATAGAATAAAGCTTTGGTTGTAAAACTTGCACCATTCTCCTCAACGTCTTTCTTAAACCCGTTTAGCCTATCAATTACAGCTTGTTTTGCCTCTTCAGTTACCTCAGGAATTACAACAATCTGCGCTAGTTTTAACTCCGTACCAAACGTTGGTATTTCTTCTTCTGGAATTTCATTAAAAAAGGTTCTTACCTCTTCTGGAGTAATCTCAATATCGCGTATCACTTTATCCTGCATTTCTTTGGCTAAGTATGCATTTTTGTTAATCTCATACATCTCCTCTCGTAATGCTTCTTCTGAGTCTTTTTTGTAAAAGTTCAATAGACCATTCATATCTCCATTAGTCTGAGCCAATATACCTTCAATTTGCTGGTCAACTAATGATTGTATATAGAGCTCGTTTACTATAATACTATCTTGAATCGCTTGGTGCGCATATAATTTACTTTCTAAAAGACTACCAAAAAGTTCACATCTAGTAACCCCTTCTAAATCTGCTCCTTGTGCTTTAAGCTGAGCAATTTCTCTATCTAAATCAGATTCTAATACAATGAATTCTCCAACTACCGCAGCAACACCATCTGCTTTAATCCGAGTTTTATTAAGTATTGTATCCTTTTCAACCTTTGGTTTTTCGTCCTCAATAATTTCTTGGGCAAAACTTAAATTGAAACAAAATAAGCATACTAGGACTAGTGCTTTATTCATAAATTTCAAACTGTTTATTTTTAATGGCATCTTTTGTAATATCTTTTTCAAGTTGCTTTATTAGCTCTAATTTCCGCTTGTTTATAACGATTTGTTCTATAGAACTACTAACGTATTCGAGTGGTGCGTAATCATTCTGAATTCTTACATCTTTCACCTGCATCAAATATAGGTTTATTGAATCTTTGAGTTGTATAAAATTAGATTTTTTTAACAGTTGGTTTTTATTTTCAGAATTTACAACAGGTACTTTATCTGCTACCTGAGAATACTTAACCCACATTGAATCATTTAAGGAATAAGCTTTAAACTGAACTGATATTGAATCTAAGTAACGTTTATCATCATTATTGAAACGTTTAAACCTTTTTGTTATGGTATCTAAATCAATAGGGTTTTGTGGAAGACTTAAGTATCTAAGCTGAAGCAAATCATCGTTTAACTTAAATGATTCTTTATTGGCTTCATAAAACACTTCTGCTTCTCGCCTTGGAACAACAGTATCTATATTCTTTTTTACTAAGGCATCTAGATAGGCTTTAGTATATAAATCCGTTTTGTATTGATCTACTAATTTGGTAAACGACTGTTGCTTTGATTCGTTTAAATTTAACATGGCTCCATCCATCAATAATAATTGGGAAGCCCATCTATTAATATATTGATTAACAATCAAAACGCTATCCGCACTCGATGCACCCTCTGGAACCAAATCCTTTATATCATCCTTATAAAGATAAACATCATTTACACGAGCAACTGCACCTTCTTCATCGGCCTTCTTAAAAAAGTCACAACCAACAAACAAAAACAAAACAATGATTATTAACGAAAAGTGTTTCAAGTCAATATTTAATTATTAATAAGCTGTTTTACAGCATTTAATGCATCTTTATTTACTTCAATGCTAAAACGATCATAAAGTGAATTAACCCAATTGGTTTCAATTTCATTTTGGTAATCATTAATCACCATTCCCTTTGCTTCTTTTAAAGATTTTGTACCTGCTGGTAAAATCTCATTTACATTTATAACATGAAATGCCTCATTATGGTTATAAACTCCGGAAACTCCTTTCTTAGCATTAAAATCTGAAGGGAGGCGATTGTCATTTGTATTGTAAACTCCTTTTGTAAATATGACATTTTGCTCTTTATCGTTATTAAGAGCATTTTCAATTTCTTCTTGAGATTTTCCGCGCTTCATTAATTTAAAAACTTTAGTAGCAATATCTTCATCAGCAGAGGAAGCCATTACAAAATCAACACGCTCTTGCCATTGGTATTTAGTCTTGTTTTTTTCATAATAGTTTTCTAACCCAACCGAATCCTTTGCCGCTTTGTTCCATATTTCTTTTTCCATTAAATCGAAAAGTAGAAGCCCATCCCTATACTCTTTTAGAATATTGGCAAATTCTTGATTCTCCATTTCAAGATTATCTTCTCTATACTTTAGGATAGATGACTCAAAAAATGATTCGTATTCCTTTTCTACTACTTCAGAAGCCGGTCTCGCTTTATTGGCATAGGTACGTTGCGCCGCCATTATATGGCGGCCAAATTCATTATAGGTAAAATCCCTTTGATTAATGGAAAAAATAACCTCATCCTTTTCAAAAGAATCTGGTAACCTCCAAGAACGTGAGAAATATTCATCTGTAATGATTGATTCAAAATAAGATTTGGCTTCTTCATTATATCCAATATCATATCTCCCTTTTAACTCCTCCACCATGGCTTGGTTGATCAATTTAGAGCGAGAGTCTCTCTTAACCCTTGCTTCTAACGTAGGTTTTAATTCATCATAAGACTTTATTGGCTTTAATGAAATTCGTTTTACAATATGCCAGCCATAGTCAGTTAAAAAAGGTTCACTAAATTCTCCATCATTTACTAATCCAAATGCATCATCTTCAAACTTAACCGAACTTAATTGTCCGCTTTTAAATGGTGATAGCGTTCCTCCATTCTTTGCAGAACTCTTATCATCAGAGAATTGTTTTGCTAAAGCATCAAAACTCTCTCCTTGTGAGAGTTTCTTATAAATCTCATTAATACGTTCTTCTGGCACTAATAATGAGTCCTTTTGATTTAGTCCAACCATAATATGCGCTGCGGTAATTGTGCCTCTGGAAGGTCTTTTATCATTCACTTTAACTACATGATAGCCAAATTGCGTCCTAAAAGGTTCTGATACTTCACCAACAGGTGTATTATAAGCAGCTGATTCAAAATCGTAAACCATTTTAAACGCTGAGAAATAACCTAAGTCTTCAACGAAAATTGTCGTACCATCATGAGCATCAGCTTTTACTTTGTCAAATCCTTCGTTCAATACACGTTCGCGTAAGGAAGAAATTTTATCGTAAACATTTGTTGTATCCTTTACAGATTCGTCTAAGCGAACCAACACATGAGATGCATTAATATCATATGAATTACGTTCATATGCCTCTTTTACTAAATCCTCAGTGACCTTGTTTTCTGAAAGGTAATTTTTAGTAAGCTGTTTTTTATAACTTAAAAATTCTCTTTGATATTTAGGATCTTCATCCAATTTCAATCGCTTTGCTTCCTTAAGCTTTAATTGATATTCTGTGAAAAGTTTTAAATAACTGTCTATATCCTTTTGACTTTCGTCCTTAACAAGATCCAAATTTTTATTGTACACCCTCAAAAATTCAGAAGTCATAATAGTTTCTCCATCTACAGTAAGTAAAACCGCATCCTGATCTTGCGCTTTTGTTAATTGAACTACTAATAGAAATAAGAGTAAAAATTTAAACTTAGTTGTCATAGAATTTTTCTTTTAAAATCAATTACTTTTTATAATCTTGAAGATGAGCAAAAATAACATAATTAGTACATTTTACAAGTTATTGTTAAGCTATAAATAACCTTAAATCTAACGCACTGAATGAAATAATATTATTTAATATTTCTGCTTAGAAAATCTTAATTATTAATAACATTTGAATTTAATCTTTTACTTATTACAGGACAACGACTTTAAATACCATATCAAACACTTTTTTATACATTTGACTTGGTTAATGTTCTATTTTAATGAAATACACAACTGAAATTATAATTCATAAATCCTTAGCTGAAGTTATTCACAAAATGAATTCTACAGAAAACATGTTGCATTGGCAGGAAGGCTTAGTGAGTACTGAGCACTTATCTGGCACACCAGGTGAATTTGGTGCTAAAATGAAATTGAATTATGATTTTGGCAATAGAAAAATGGCTCTAATAGAAACGATTACCAAAAGTAATTTTCCTAACGAATTCCATGCCACTTATAACACAAAGGGCATCCATAATATTCAACAAAACTTTTTTGAGAGTATTACAGAAGAGGAGACAAAATGGATTTCTAAAAACGAATTTCAACCTACAACCTTTGCAATGCATGCAATGTTGTTCTTTATGCCTAAAGCATTTAAAAAACAGACCAAAAAATTTATGAATAATTTTAAAAATTTTGTTGAAAACGGCAAATCTGTAGCAAATGCGTAAACTTAAGTTGATTTGGGATTTTAGAGGACCTGTTAGCAAACAAACCGCAGAACATCATTTAATTCACCTTAAAGAATATATCAAGGCAAATAAATTAGATATTAAAAAAACAGGTGTTGAAACCTTAAATGAAATGCACAGTTTGGCATATTTGGTTGTTGATGAATCTGAAATGAAGCCGATTAGAGATGCATTAAAACCTCATAGAGGTCAAATCTTCCCTTCTTAAAAAATTCGCTTTAATAAAGCAATTGTAAAATTTTTGGGCGGCACAGAAGAAATAATTTTTAAGTCCTCTAAAATGTTGGTCTCTTCATCTAAAAATCTCAAAATAGTTTTGGTTTTAGCTTTTTTAAATAATGAAGCAAACAATTTTGAACCCTCACCATTATTATTTGCTAAAACATCTAAAAACAGTACGTCATAAAACCAAAATTTTGAACTTTTGTGAAACTTGGACAAATCATCATTCTGTTTCAGAAATTGAACTAAAGACCTGGTTTTTTTAGTCGTATTCTTAAATGTATAGCCGGTACTTGCCTTAGTCCAACCTCCAGCAGTACCAATATTCAAAATATTCTTTGAATTTAATTTTGAGAATTTATACGATGTCATTGGAATGGATCCCTTTTCCCTTTCTATAATCTCGTATTCTTTTATTCCTTTATTTTCTAAGTATTTCTTTATTGCTTCTTCATACTCATTTAATGGCAACAGTGCTTCTGAGAATAAGGTATATTCAAACAGTGCAATATTTTTCTCAATAGGTAATACATACATAAATCGGGTATTACCTTTTTGTGCAACAGTAAAATCCATAAAAGTTGCTACGGAATCATCAAACTCATTTGACTCTGTTTTAATAAACCAACCTACAAAATGCTGCTGTAGAACCGGATACTTATCTTGTTCTTTGTATAAACTTGAAGCTGGTATACTATTAAAGACTTTGGCGCCTGAATATGATTTGTCAATTGTTTTAACCCGTACAGCATTGCTTTGCTCCTCAACTTCAATAACTTCATCTGTAACAAATGATATATTTGACTTTAGTTTAATCTTTTCCCATAAAAAATCATAGAATCTTTCACTTCTAATCATTTTATAGTTATAGTCGTCTAAATTGACAGTTTTCGAGAACTCCTGACTACCAAACAAAATATTCGGCCAACTTTTTCGAATCAAATTATCCCATTCACCTGCATCTTTCTCCCAATAACACCAAGTTCTATCATTGCCCTTGTTATCTTGCTTGTCAATAATTAAGATAGACTTATCGTCAAAAAAAGAATCTTGAGACATGCGATACGCCAGCATTAAACCAGAGGCACCGGCTCCTAATATTATGAAATCTTGATTAGTCATTTAAAAGAATAAAAACACGGTAAAAAATACAACAATAGAAACGAACACGTGTATTGAAATTAATTTGCTAGTGTTTATTTTAAAATATTGATAACCTAAATGGGCAATAAATGCGGTACAGAGCCAACCAATATAATTTTGTAATGGCACGAAACCATTTTCAAATTCCCAAAAATCAAATCGTGGTGCTGAAACTTCAATTACGAGATCTAATCCTGTCATTAATAACGCACCAATTAAAGATGTAACTATTATATTCTTAAAAAATAATCTAGCAATATCTGCCGTAGACATAGTTAGCAAAGCCCAGTTAACACAAATAATAATTGGTACTCCAAAAACCTTCTGGCCAAGATTTTCACCATAACTGTAATTTCCAAATATTAATCCATAATTAACACCCAGAGCCTCCGCAATAAACCCTAATAAAAATGGAATTGCAACAGCAATAACTATATGCCACTTAAAATCCTCAATATTTACCAAAATGATTATGAACGTCAGTAGCAAATTGATAGGTGACATACTCAAAAACCAATCTGAAAATTCAGGAGATAAAATTCCTGTCATTCCCGATATTGAAAACAACCATATAATGAAAACAGAAAAGTATTTGATAAATTTTTTATCAGCCATTTAGTTGGTTTTTTGAATTAAATCTGAAACTATTTTTCCAGACAATAGGCATAACGGTATTCCACCTCCAGGATGGACACTTCCACCACAGAAATACAAATTCTGAATGGATCTTTTGAAATTCGGGTGTCTTAAAAAGGCTGCAAACTTATTATTACTTGCTGCTCCATATAAAGCACCTTGATAACTCTGAGTATTAGATTCAATCTTCCTAGGATCTAATATGCTTTCAAACTCAATAAGTTCTTTGACATCTACTTTTAGTAACCTGCTAATTTTGGAGATGATATTAGCTCGTGATATTTCAATAATTTCATCCCAATTTTGACCTGTATTGCTAGGGACATTTATCATTACAAACCAATTTTCGCATCCTTTAGGCGCATCATTTTTTTCTTCTTTAGAGGTTATATTGATATATACAGTTGGGTCATCACAAACGTCTTTTTTATTGAAGATAAAATCAAACTCAGACTTGTAATCCTCTGAAAAGAATATATTATGAAGGTCTAATTCTGGAAATTCTTTCTTAATTCCCCAATAAAAAATAAGAGCAGAACTGCTTCGAGGCTGATTCAATATTTTCTCAGGTGCCTTATGTTTTTTAAGTAGTTGTCTATATGTTGGTACAACATCAGAATTTGAAACCACAATATCAGCCTCAATGATTTCACTGTCAATTCTAATACCTTTAACGCTTCTTTTTTCAGTAATTATTTCATCTACTTTTTTGTTAAAATGAAATTTAACATCAATATCCTTGGCAAGTTGATATAAACTTTGTGTTATGGAATGCATGCCACCTTTGGGAAAAAAAGTCCCGTAATATTGTTCTAAATGAGGGATCATAGACATAATCCCAGGTGTTTTGTAGGGTGAAGATCCATTATATGTTGCAAATCTATTGAAGAATTGTACTAACCGGTCATCTTCAAAAACCTTAGTGTTATATGCATTGAGACTCACATTAATGTCGAGGGCATTTACCTTAATAATTGCTTTTAAAGTTTCTGTACTAAGGTATGTTGTGAATTTATGTAATGATTTTTCAAGAAAAAGAGTTGATGTTAAATCGTACTTGCGTTTACTTCTTTTTAAATATTCAACTATTGCTTCACTATCTACATTGAATGTCTTTGATGCCTCTTCTGCAAATTCATTAATATCCGCAAGTGCTGAAAATGTACTCTCATCATCGAAAAAATAATTACAAACAACAGATTTTCTTTTGTACTGAAAGTAATTTTGAATTGGCTTATTAGCTACCTCAAACAACTCCTCTATAAACTGAGGCATGGTGAATAAAGAAGGTCCCATATCAAATCGATAACCCTCAGCACTGAAGGCTGTGAGTTTGCCACCTGGATATTCATTTGCTTCATATACTGATACAAGATGGCCTTTAGATCGCAATCGAATTGCCGACGCTAATCCAGCAACACCTGCTCCAATAATTACAATTTTCTTTTTTCTCATAGGTTTTTGCAAAGATAAGTGCTAGGCTATTTTGTTAATATGGGCATTAACATAATTATAAGGGAAATTAATTTTAACCCTAAAAAAAACAGCATCGAGTTGATGCTGTTTTATGTTTAAATATGTATCTACTATCTTGAATAATTTGGAGCTTCTTTGGTAATAGTAACGTCATGTGGATGACTCTCATTTATACCACTAGCTGTGATTTTTACAAATCGACCAGTATCTTTTAATGTCTCAATGTCTTTAGCACCACAATAACCCATACCTGCTCTTAGACCACCAACAAATTGGTGTATACTTTCAAAGAGCTCACCTTTATAAGGTACACGACCAACAATTCCTTCTGGTACCAACTTTTTTATATCATCTTCTACGTCTTGAAAATAACGGTCTTTACTACCTTGTTTCATAGCTTCAACAGAACCCATTCCTCTATAAGACTTGAACTTACGTCCTTCGTATATAATTGTTTCACCTGGACTTTCTTTTGTTCCAGCCAATAGCGAACCTAACATCACTGTATCGGCACCAGCAGCAATGGCTTTAGGTATATCACCAGTATATCTAATTCCTCCATCAGCAATAACAGGAACACCTGAGCCTTTTATGGCCTGTGCTACTTCAAGAACAGCAGAGAATTGTGGAAATCCTACACCTGCCACAACACGTGTTGTACAGATGGAACCAGGTCCAATACCAACTTTAACAGCATCAGCACCAGCTTCAACCAAATATTTTGCGGCGTCACCTGTAGCAATATTCCCAACGATCACTTCTAGTTTCGGAAATTTCTTTTTTATTTCTTTTAAAACTAGAACTACACCTTTGGTATGTCCATGGGCCGTGTCAATAACAACAGCATCAACACCAGCTTTAACCAATGCTTCGGCTCTTTCAACAGCATCACCAGTAACACCTATTGCAGCGGCAACTCGGAGTCTCCCATAGGTGTCTTTGTTAGCAAATGGTTTTTGAGTTACCTTGGTTATGTCTCTAAACGTTATTAAACCACCCAATTTATAATTATCGTCTACAATGAGTAGCTTTTCTATTTTATTGGCTTGCAAAATGGTTTCTGCATCCTTTAAAGAAGTACCGACAGGTGCAGTAACAAGATTTTCACCAGTCATTACATCAACAATTGGTTTTTCATTCTTATGCTCAAAACGCAAATCCCTGTTTGTCACAATTCCTTTCAATGTTCCGTTGTCATCAACAATTGGAATACCACCAATACTATGCTCACGCATTGCATTTTTTGCATCAATTACCTTTGCAGTCATTGGTAAGGTAACAGGATCTATTATCATCCCACTTTCTGCACGTTTTACGCGTCTTACCTTGGCCGCTTGATCTTCAATGGTCATGTTTTTATGCAATACACCTATACCTCCTTCTTGAGCCATGGCAATTGCCATTTTGCTCTCAGTAACAGTATCCATAGCGGCTGAAACAACAGGAATATTGATAGTGATATTTCGTGTAAATTTTGACTGAATATTAACTTCGCGAGGTAGTACTTGAGAAAAAGCCGGGACTAAAAGTACGTCGTCATAGGTAAGACCTTCACCTAAGATTTTGTTTTCGTGTGCTGTCATGATGCAATTAAAATATAATTGCGTGCAAATATAAGTGTTTTTTAGGTTACTTAATGTCAACTAAAGGTTAAATGAATATATGCTCACATTATATGCATCATTTTAATTATCTATAAATCAGATATTAGTAAATTTTATTTTTATTTATTCTAAATAAACTTTGACAAAACGAAAATCAGTCATAAATTTGCACATTGAATAAATATTTATTTTTAATCAGTCTAAATAAATGAAAGTAAAATTAGCCCTGTCATTGCTTGGTTTAGTAACAGTATTAACCCTACAAGCTCAAGAAAATCAAACAAAATCACAACTAGATTCAATTCAAAAACTTGATGAAGTTATATTGAATGCAAATACCATTTTTGGGAACAAGTACGTTGCTCGACATAGAACCGGTTCTGCTTATTATGTATCTCCAGAAGAACTCAAAAAATTCAATTATACAGATATTAATAGAGTTTTAAGAAGTATTCCTGGTGTCACTTTTTACGAAGAAGATGGCTTTGGCTTAAGACCAAACATAAGTCTAAGAGGAACATCACCTCAACGTAGTGCAAAAATATCATTGATGGAAGATGGCGTGCTCATAGCACCTGCACCATATAGTGCACCTGCCGCATACTACTTTCCTTCTGTTGGCCGTATGCAAGCTGTAGAAATTTTAAAAGGAAGTAGTCAAGTACAATTTGGACCATTTACAACTGGTGGTGCCATTAATATGATTTCTGCACAAATCCCAAATAAGTTAAAAGGTGAAGTTAGAGCCAGCTACGGTGCTTTTGATACACAGCAAATTTTAGCAAGAATTGGAGACAGCAAGCAAAATTTTGGTTATATGGTCGAATATTTAAATTTTGGGTCTAACGGATTTAAAAATCTTCCGGATAATAGTAACACCGGCTTTGACATCAATGAAGTTACAGCTAAATTTAAATTCAACACTAATCCGAATGCAAAATTAAAGCAAGCCCTAGAAGCAAAGTTTCATTATTATGACGAACGCTCAAATGAAACCTATTTAGGTTTAACTGAAGAAGACTTTGAAACCTCTCCATATAGAAGATATGCGTCGTCACAAGATGATAAAATGACAGCTGAACAAATTCAGTTGATGTTAACTCACACTTTAGATTTAACCAAAAATTTTAGAATTACCACAAATGGATATTACAACAAGTTTTCACGTAATTGGTTTAAACTGGATGATGTTGTATTCAACGGTGACAAACAACGTATTGCTGATGTTGTTGGAAACCCTTCTCAATTTGAAGATCACATGGCCATTGTACGTGGTGATGTAGATTCAGCTGCAGATGCACTTTTATTGAAAGCTAATAACCGTGTGTATTACTCAAAAGGTATACAGACAAAATTAGATTATCATTGGTATGGCGATAACACATTTCATGATATAGAGATTGGTTTACGCTATCATTATGATGAAGAAGACCGATTTCAGTGGGAGGATGGTTACAGTATTATAAACCAAGAGATGTCTAGAACGTCTTTAGGTCCAAGAGGAGCTCAAGGAAATCGTATAAGCAGTGCGACAGCATTTGCAACCTATGCAATGTATAAATTAAAATTCAAAGACTTAACATTGACACCTGGTGTGCGCTATGAAAATATTGTATTACAACGCGAAAACTTTGGAAGTGATGATCCAACCAGAACTGGCAGTGATTTGGCATTCCGAGAAAACAAAGTTGACATTTTTATTCCAGGAATTGGTTTCAATTATGCCTTTTCAAATGACGTTACTGTATTTGGAGGTGTGCATAAAGGATTCTCTCCTCCTGGTAGTGAAGAAGGTGAGAAACCAGAAGAAAGCATAAACTATGAATTAGGTTCTCGATTTACAATTGGTCAGTTACGAGGTGAAGTTGTAGGATTCTACAATGATTATAGCAATTTATTAGGAAGCGACTTAGCGGCCACAGGAGGTACTGGTTCTTTAGATCAATTTAATGCTGGTGAAGTAGCTGTTAGTGGACTTGAGTTACTTTTAAATTATGAGTTACTACCGCACAACTCTAAGTTTAAAATGCCTGTATCTTTTGGATATACATTTACTAATACTGAGTTCTTAAATAGTTTTGGAAGTAATGAGGGCGTTTGGGGAGAAGTAAATGAAGGTGATCAGTTGCCATACATTCCAACACATCAGTTTAATGCGATTATTTCACTAGAACACAATAAATACGAGATAAACTTAAGTGGTCGATACAATGGTGAATTTAGAACGCTTGCAGGTTCTGGAGATATTCCAAATAATGCATTGGTAGCTTCAAATTTTATAATTGATTTTTCTGCTAAATATCACTATTCTAAAAATTTAAGTCTAACTGCGAATATTATAAATATGTTAGATGAAGTCTATGCAGTTTCTAGAGTTCCTGCTGGTCTCAGACCTGGTCATCCTTTTGGAGCAAATCTAGGGTTAGAGTTTAGTTTTTAACAAATATAAATTGGTTAATTGGCGAAAGGCGTTACTTGATAAAAAGTAGCGCTTTTCATTTTAATGATAGTTGGCAAATATCTTTGTTGCTTCATTATACGCACTTTCAAAATTCATAGCATTAAGATCATGTGCTTTTTTTTGAGTGAAATAAGAAAGCATTTTTTCAGTTGGCATATTTCCCGTTAATTCATCCTTTGCCATTGGACATCCTCCAAAACCTTGAATGGCACCATCAAAGCGTCTACAACCAGACTTATAAGCCGCATCAATCTTTTCAAACCATGTTGAAGGTGTAGTGTGTAAATGGGCACCGAATTCAATATCTGGATAACTTGGTATTAAATTTGAAAACAAGTAAGTAATATTCTCCTCATCCGAGCTACCAATTGTATCACTCAAGGACAGAATCTTTACACCCATTTTCGAAAGACGTTCGGTCCACTCACCCACTATATCAACATTCCATGGATCTCCATATGGATTACCAAATCCCATTGATATATATACCACAACTTCTTTATTGGATGTATCAGCAACCTCCAAGATTTCATTCAATGTAACCACAGATTGTGCAATGGTCTTATGAGTATTACGCATTTGAAAATTTTCAGAAATCGAAAACGGGAATCCCAAATAGTCAATTTCAGTATATTTTGAAGCATCATTTGCTCCACGCGTATTAGCTATAATCGCTAACAATTTACTCTTGGTTTTACTGAGATCTAACTGCGACAAAACTTGTGCAGTATCTACCATCTGAGGTATTGCTTTAGGAGAAACAAAACTCCCAAAATCTATGGTATCAAAACCAACACGTAACAATGACTGAATATATTGCACCTTCTTTTCAGTGGGTATAAAATCCTTGATACCTTGCATAGCATCTCTAGGGCATTCAATAAGTTTAACGTGCTTATTCATTGCTCAAATATAAGGTTTAGACATTCCAATTCATAACTATAACTTATATTAGAATGAATATGGCAATTCCAACAAAAACAACAATTTGAAGCCATTTAAAAACCTTACCTGAGTTTTTATGACTCAATGTGTAAGTCTTAATTTCACTAGCTAATAATGCAATAGTAGAAAAAATAACAAAGGATACTAACATGAAGATTCCTCCAAGTATATAAAACTGAATCACAGTACTCAAGGAATCACTGAATAGAAAACCAGGAAAGAATGCTAGAAAAAATATGGTAACCTTTGGATTAAGCACATTCATAAAAAAACCTTGTACAAAAAGAGCCTTTAAACTTTTCTTAGGCGCTCCATTAGCTTCAAGATTCACCTCTGAATCTGATTTATAAACCATAAAAGCTAAATACAATAGATAAATAGCTCCAAAAATTTTTATTGCTAAAAATATATTTTCATTTGCCTTAATAATAGCAGATACACCAAAGGCCAATAAGGTTGTGTGTATTATACATCCAGTAATTAAACCACAAACGGTTGCCAAACCATATGACTTACCATTAGAGATACTCTGTACCAGCACATAAATATTATCTGGACCTGGAGAGATTGCCAGAGCAGATGTGGCTAGTGCAAAAGAAAAAAGTACTTCTATATTCAAAACAAAACTTTGCTCTAAAATACGTTAAATGAAAATATTTTTAATTAACCATAATATTTAATAGGACAAGATTAAATCAAGTCAGAGTTTTTAATTGGATAAACTGTTAAAGAATTAAGCGAATTATCGAATTTAAATTGATAATTGTCCGTAATTTCTTATTTTGGGTCGCTTTGAAAATTAAAAACAAAACCAAATGAACCAAAAATTCTTTCGCCGATTCACCTTGTTTTTCGTGCTTTTACTTATTGGAATCTCATCTAGTTATTCTCAAAATGATGAATGTGGATTTGAATTCACAGAAGAAAATCAAAACTATTATAATTCCATAAAAGAGCAGATAAAACAATTAGAAACTGAGTTTCTACAAAACCAACTTACTGGTAGAAGTTCTACAGTTGTAAGTTCTGTTCCTGTTAAGGCACATATTATTAGACAATCTGATGGGACAGGTGGTTTAACTGATATGGAATTAAATGATGCAATGGCTACCATGAATTCAATTTATATAAATGCAGGGATAGAATTCTTTTTGTGCGATGGAATAAATTATATCAATAGTGATGATTATTATACTTATGAACAGGCTGAAGAGTCGTTAATGACCTCAGTTCATAACGTCAACGGTGTAATAAACATATATTTTACAAATTCAATAACAAGTAGTTCTGGAGGTAGTCTTTGTGGCTATGCTTATTTCCCTGGTGGTCCTGAGACTATTTTAATGGCAAATAGTTGTACGACCAATGGTAGTACTTTATCTCATGAAATGGGACATTTCTTTGCATTATCGCATACCCACGGCAACAGCAATGTCTTTAACTCTACTCAAGAGCTCGTAGATGGTTCTAATTGCGAAAGTACTGGTGACTTCATATGTGATACTCCTGCCGATCCAAAATTGGGAGTGAACAATGTTAATGTAGATTGCAATTATACTGATACTACTAGTCAAGATGCTAATGGAGAGATTTATCAGCCAGATCCATTAAACTTTATGTCTTATTCTCGTAAAAGATGTAGATCATTATTTTCACCGCAACAATATGCCAGAATTAACGCTATTTATCAAGTTTCTAGAGAAAGTATGGCATGCCCAAGTTTTAGTACTGATTTTATTGCAGATGAAACCGAAACTTGTGGAACAGACCTCACAGTTAGTTTTACTGATAATAGTGTTGGAGCTACGTCTTGGTCTTGGGATGTAGATGGTGATGACATTGTAGATTATAACACCCAAAATGTAACACATACTTATAATGGTGTTGGCGCTTATGATGTAGCATTAACAGTATCAAACGGTTCGAGCAATATAAGTAAGGTTAAAGCACAATATATCAATGTTGGAGCACAAGAAATTAGTACAACGACTATTGAGTTGAGCCTAACACTAGACGATTGGCCAGCTGAAACATCATGGAACTTTTTAGATGGAGACGGAAATGTATTGTATTCTGGAGGACCATACGTCGAAGGCGTTGATGATTTTACAACAAAAACGGAAACGTTTACAATCAACCCTGATTTATGCTACAAGTTTGAAATAAATGATAGCTATGGAGATGGCATTTGCTGTGCTTCAGGGAATGGAAATTATGAGTTAAAGGCTGATGATAATACTTTATTGGCGAGTGGTGGTAATTTTAGCAGTGGTACTACAAATAATTTCTTTAATGGCGTACTTAGCGTTAATGAATTTAGTAATGAGGAGATTAACCTATACCCTAATCCAGCTTCAAATTCCTTCACTGTAAAATCGAAAATACTTCCTGATAATTTTGAAATCTTTAATGCACTTGGTCAGAAAATAAAAACGTCAAAAATAAATTCAAATCAAGATTTAAACATAAATGTTGAAAATTTAAAGGAAGGTATTTACTTTATCAAACTTACAAGAGACAATTCTAGTCAGGTCTTATCATTTATTAAAGATTAGCAGACTATTTGAAATATAAATAGGCGCATTTACTGCGCCTTTTTTATTATTGCTTTATTAATATTTTTAATAAGTTTTGGTCCTTCATAAACGAACCCAGTATAAAGTTGAACCAGATCAGCACCAGCATCAAGTTTATCTAAAGCATCGTTCGCAGAATGAATACCACCTACTCCAATTATAGGAAATGATTTATTACTTTTTTCAGCTAAAAATCTAATTACTTCAGTAGATCGTTTTGTTAAGGGTTTACCACTCAATCCTCCAGTTTCTGATTTATTCGCACTTGTAAGCCCTTTACGTGAGATTGTGGTATTGGTTGCAATTACACCATCTATCTTAGTAGTTTTAACAATATCAATGATGTCCATTAATTGTTCATCCGTTAGATCTGGAGCAATTTTTAGAAGTATTGGTTTAGATTCCGCCTTGCCAAAATTTAAAACCTGCAAAGCTTTTAAAAGGTTTGTTAAGGGTTCCTTATCTTGCAACGCCCTTAGATTTGGCGTATTTGGTGAGCTTACGTTAACAACAAAATAATCTACATAATTAAACAAAGCCTCAAAGCAAATCTCATAATCTTTAATTGCATTTTCGTTAGGCGTAATCTTGTTCTTGCCAATATTACCTCCAATTAATACACCCTTGTTCTTTTTAAGCCTTGTCACTGCCTCTTCTACACCACCATTATTAAAACCCATTCTATTTATAATTGCTGAGTCAGACCTTAATCTGAATAAACGCTTTTTTGGATTTCCAGGTTGTGGTCTAGGTGTTAGAGTGCCTATTTCAATAAATCCAAAACCAAAATTTGATAATTCATTAAACAGTTTAGCGTCCTTATCAAAACCTGCTGCCAATCCAACAGGATTTTTAAATTTGAGCCCAAACAATTCTCGCTCCAATATTGGGTTTTCAATCTGATATAAGCTTTTAAACAATCTTTTGACACCTGGTATTTTTGATAAATTCCGAATTAATGAAAATGTAAAATAATGTACTTTTTCTGGGTCGAATAAAAATAAAACAGGTCTAATTATAGTTTTATACATGTAGTGCTAATTTGCTGTACAAAAATAACATTCTTATTAGTTTTTATTGACTCAAGAACATATTAATTAAATAAGAATAAACTGTCATTTGTCATTAATTTATACCATTGTAATTCTTAACTTTGACATATAACTAATAAACACAATCATGAAAAAAATCATTATTCCTGTCGATTTTTCAATCCATTCAGAATATGCCTTAGAAACAGGTGCGGCACTAGCTAAAAAACATAATGCAGAATTAATTGTAATGCATATGCTAGAACTTTCTGAATCACTTATATCATCATCTAGTAATGCAAGAAATGAAGAAACTGCATTTATGTTAATGTTGGCCAATAAAAGGTTTGAAGAGTTTTTAGATAAGCCATATTTAGAAGGAGTCAATATAACACCATTGATTAAACATCACAAAGTTTTAAAAGAAGTTTCGGATGTTGCTAATTATGAAAAGGCAGATTTGGTTGTAATGGGTTCTCGAGGGCATAGTGAACATGATGGAATTTTTACGGGTTCAAATACCGAAAAGGTAGTTCGTTATAGTAAAATTCCTGTTTTGGTGGTTAAAACTAAACCTGAATCGGTAGAATTTAAAAATATAGTTATGGCTACCGATTTTATGGAAGAAAGTATTTCTGCTGTAAAAACTGGTCTTGAATTATTAAACCAACTATCAGAAAATGTAATTCTTCTCCACGTTAATTTACCTAATTTAAGTTTCTTGAGTTCTGATGAAATTGATGAAAGAGTATCTGAATTTATGAAATTATCTCAACTTGAGGACAAAAACGTAAATATTGATTTCATAGCAGACCATAATGTGGAGGATGGCGTATTAAGTTATGCTAGACGAATTAATGCTGATGCAGTTGCTATGATTACTCATGGCAGAAAGGGTTTAAGTCATTTCTTTGGTGGTAGTATTTCGGAAGATATCGTAAATCACGCCAAACGACCTGTTGTAACGTTCAGGAAATAATATTTTAAAAGCCTTGAAATTCAAGGCTTTTATATTAAATGACAATTGACTATTATTATTTTGATAAAAACAATAAACATGCAACATATTATAGACCGATTTATAAGCTACATTTCAATAGATACAGAATCAGATCCAAATTCTAACACAACACCAAGTACAAAAAAGCAATGGAATTTAGCAAATAAACTAGTTGATGAGCTCAAAACCATTGGTATGAGTGACGTCTCTATAGATGAAAATGCCTATATCATGGCTACCCTGCCAAGCAATGTAGATTATGATGTACCTACCATTGGTTTTATTTCGCATTTTGATACTTCACCAGACTTTACAGGAGCTAATGTTAAGCCACAAATAATTGAAAACTACGATGGTAAAGACATTGTTCTCAATAAAAAACAGGACATTGTTTTATCCCCAAGTTATTTCGAAGATTTATTATTATATAAAGGTAAAACTCTGATAACAACAGATGGCACAACACTTCTTGGAGCTGACGATAAAGCAGGAATCACGGAAATAGTCACCGCAATGGAGTATCTTATAAACAATCCACATATTAAACATGGTAAAATTAGAGTAGGATTTACTCCTGATGAAGAAATAGGAAGAGGCGCTCATAAATTTGACGTTGATAAATTTGGTGCTGATTGGGCTTATACTATGGATGGTAGCCAGATTGGGGAATTAGAATACGAAAATTTTAATGCCGCTGGTGCAGTTATAAAGGCTAAAGGAAAAATTGTTCATCCAGGATATGCAAAAGGTAAAATGATAAATTCAATGTATTATGCTACTGAATTTATAAATTCATTACCAAGATTAGAAACGCCAGAACATACTGAAGGATACCAAGGCTTTTTTCATTTGACAAAAATTGAAGGAAAGGTTGAAGAAACATCACTTCAATATATAATCAGGGATCATGACAAAGAAAAGTTTGAAGCTCGTAAATCTTTAATGGAGAAGATTGTGAATGATTTAAACACAAAATTTGAATCTGACATTTTTTCAATTGAATTAAAAGATCAGTACTTTAATATGAAAGAGAAAGTAGAACCAGTAATGCATATTGTAGATATTGCTGAAGAAGCAATGAAATCCCTAGGCATTAAACCGTTAATAAAACCTATTAGAGGCGGAACCGACGGTTCTCAACTATCCTATATGGGATTACCATGCCCAAACATATTTGCAGGAGGACACAATTTTCATGGACGTTACGAATATGTACCTGTAGAAAGTATGCAAAAAGCAGTTGAAGTTATTTGTAAAGTAGCTGAATTAACAGCCACAAAATATAGCTAAAGAATATTCTCAAAATGAAAAAAATCTATTCCGTTGAGGAATACATAGAAGAAAACTCTCATTATGGTGAAGAACTAAAATTGATTCGATCCATTATTAACAAAACTGAGCTCGTTGAAACGATTAAGTGGAGTGCACCCACTTATATGCTCAATGGAAAGAACGTCGTTGGGTTTAGCGCCTTTAAAAACCACTTTGGACTTTGGTTTTATAATGGTGTGTTTTTAAAGGACAAACACAACCTATTAATTAATGCTCAAGAGAATAAAACTAAAGCCTTGAGGCAAATGCGATTTACGCATAAAGATCAAATCAATGAAGCTATTTTATTAGAATACATTAAAGAAGCGATTGAAAATCAGCGTATAGGAAAAGAAATTAAACCTACCAGAAATACAAAGCCTATAAAAGTACCAGCGGCATTAGAACATATTTTTAAAGACAATAAAGATGTTAGCCATGCATTCAAATTATTAACTCCTGGGAAACAACGCGAGTATTGCGAGTACATCTCAACCGCAAAACGAGAGGCCACCAAACTTTCACGTATTGAAAAAATATTACCAATGATTTTAAACGGTGTAGGCCTAAACGACAAATACAAAAACTGCTAATAAAAAAACCCGCTGTAAAAGCGGGTTTTTTATATCTTAATTACAAACTGTTATTTCTTAGCAACAGCAGTTGTATTTAGTTTTTTACTCATTTCCATAGAAATCGCAGAACGATCGAACTTAATCTTACCTGCAAGTGTTTCTATAACACAGCTATTGTCTTTATCGTTTAGATCAACAACTTTGCCGTGCATACCACTTTTGGTAATTACACGATCACCGCGTTTTAATTCGCTCGCAAATTTCTTTTCTTGTTTTGCGCGTTTCATTTGTGGTGCAATCATAAAGAAATACATCACAGCAAAAATTGCAATAAATGGTAAAAAAGATCCTAATCCTTCCATTAATTAATATTTAGTCGTGGTTATGACCTTCGTGACCAGGTTGAGTCGATGTCTTAGTCGTAGATAAAGGGTTGATGTTTGCTTTTCCAGCTGCTTGAACTGGTGCGTTTGGATCTTTCTGAACCATAGCAGTAATTTTTACAACTTCTTTACCTTTCTCTGTGTTTGTTGTCATTGTTAATGACTTAGAAACTTTTCCATTTCCTTTACCATTGAACTTTACAGTAAATTGACCAGATTCTCCTGGTGCAACTTCTTTTGTCCAGTTATTTGGTACTGTACATCCACAAGTACTTTTAATATTACTTACAACCAACATTGAGTTACCCGTATTTGTATAATTAAAAATAGTCTCAACAGGAGTACCATCCATGATAGTACCAAAGTCGTGTGTAGTTTTGTCTAATGCAATTACAGGGAAATTACCTGCGTTAGCATCTCTTTCTGCCGCTACGGCAACATTTTCTGATTTTACTTTACTTGCTGCATTTTCTTTACATGATGTAAAGGCTACCATACATAATGCACTAAGTCCTAAGATTACTTTTTTCATCACTTTATAATTTAAATTTATGATTATTCGTGGGTTGCGAAGTTAATAATTATTTCAACCAATTAAAACTTTTAAAGGTGCTTCTGGATTTTTTGTAAGAAAATACGCTTTACCTCAAGCCACGCCCAGACTTTGGATGCAAATTGTTAGTCTGATATTCCTTAACGATTTTATCTAAAATACCATTGATAAATAAACTACTTTTGGGTGTAGAATATTCCTTAGCAATCTCTAAATATTCATTAATAGTTACTTTCTGAGGAATTGATGGGAATTTCTGAAATTCGCATATCGCCATTTTAAGAAGCACACCGTCTAAACTTGCTAACCGCTCTGAATCCCAATTCGTGGTCTTCTTGGCAATTTCTTCACTAAAACTAGAAGTATTCAATAATGTTTTTCTTAGTAGTTCTGTTGCGAATTTTTTATCGTCCATATCCTTGTAAAGCTCAGGTAATAAAGCCGTTTCAGGAGCATTGAATTTTAATTTTCTAAATATTTTAATCAAGGATGTATTGACTACAGGTAAGTCATCTACCCAAGTCAAACGCTTATCTTCAAAATAGTCGTAAAGCTTATCGTTTGGAGCAATAATTTCTGAATATATGTCTAAAACAAACTGCTTATCATTATTAAAATCATTGCCAGAATATTCACTGTAGATCTTACTTTTCAGAATTAACTTAAAAAGTATATCCACATATTCTGAATCCAAATCCCAAAAGTCCAATTTCTTTTTAGTTATAGTTTCTTGCAACAATGTATTGCCACTAATTAATTCTAAGAATTGGTTGTTGGCAAAATTAGAACTGTTTTCCACGCCATCTTCTGTGGCTAAATGTATGTTCTGAAGTTTTTGGTGATAATCCTTGCTCTTCTTGTGTATTGCTGTGAGTAGAGCTAAAATTGATAAATACAAGTCGTACATGCTATCTATACTATGAAGTAAAAACTTTTCATCTTTTGTAAGATCATCACTTTCAGTACCATTAAAAGCGTACAATGATTGCATTACTTTAATTCTGATGTGTCTTCTGTTTAGCATGTTTAAGAACTTCTTATATGGTGTTTAAAAAAGGTGAACCATCTTGTGATTCACCTTGCAAAAATACTATTATTTAATTCTGAAAAAAATTATTTAGAATTTTCTCGTTTCCTAGTTTCAATACGCTCACTTGCTATTTTGTAAGCCGCTTCAAAAGTGGTAAGATTATTTGCTTTAGCACTATCTAAAATCTCAAGAGTGGTATTATAAATATTTTCGGTTTTTCTTATTATTTCTTGCTTGTCATAGTCTTCTAACTCCGCATAAACATTTATAATTCCACCTGCATTAATTAAAAAATCTGGAGCATATACAATGTCTCTTTCTTGTAATATTCTGCCGTGTTTAGTTTCTTCTACCAGTTGATTGTTTGCCGCACCTGCAATAATATCTGCCTTTAATCTATAAATGGTTTCGTCATTAACAGTAGCTCCTAATGCACATGGTGCATAGATATCCATTTCTTCGTTATACAAATCATCACCTTCATAAATAGCAACGTGATATTTATTACTCACAAATTCTAATCGCTCCTTATTTATGTCAGTAATATATACCTCTGCACCTTCATTAACCAAATGTTCAACCAAAGCTTCACCTACACTACCTATACCTTGAACAAATACTTTTTTGTCTTCTAGTATATTAGAACCGTACTTAAATTGAGCTGCCGCCTTCATTCCCATAAATACGCCATAGGCAGTTATTGGAGACGGGCTACCAGCACCGCCTTTACTTTCAGATATTCCGGTAACATAAGGTGTAACTTCCCTTACAATATCCATATCCTCAGTATGCATTCCTACATCTTCTGCTGTAATGTATTTGCCATTTAGTGAATGTACAAACTCACCAAATCGCTTCATTAACTCAGGTGTTTTTTGTGTTTTAGGATCGCCAAGAATAACTGCTTTTCCACCTCCTAGGTTCAATCCTGTAATTGCAGATTTAAATGTCATGCCACGAGAGAGACGCAATACATCATTTAATGCTTCCCACTCATTCTTATATGGTAACATTCTGGTACCTCCTAATGCAGGTCCTAAAACGGTATTATGAATACCAATTATAGCTTTTAAACCAGTATCTTTGTCATTGCAAAAGACAATTTGCTCGTGATTATCAAAAGATGCTTGACCAAAAACCGGATCGACTTTTGACAAATCTTTCGAGTCCATAACTTCTGAAGTCATATTGAGATTTTAGGATATTAAAAATTGTATAAAAACAACATGTAAATTTAAACCAATACTAGAGGATTAGCAAAATATTAACGATTAAATAGGATTATCGTAATACTTTTGACCGACCAAATGCAACATGAAAGCACTCAAGCATCTTAATAAGTATTTTTTTAAGTACAGATATCGATTAATAATTGGTATAATTATTACCATTCTAGCTAAAATTTTTGCACTCTTTACGCCTAGATTAGTAGGCGCTTCAATTAACGTGGTTTCTGATAGATTTTATGGTAAAATATCTTATGAAGTTTTTAAGTCTGAATTGATAACCAATATTCTTTATTTAGTTGGCGCAGCAGTTATTGCAGGTATGTTCACGTTTCTAATGCGTCAAACCATTATTAACGTATCGAGATATATTGAGTATGATTTGAAGAACGAAATATATCAGCATTATCAGGTGCTTTCACTCAACTTTTACAAGTCCAATAGAACAGGTGATTTAATGAATCGCATAAGTGAAGATGTTGGTAAAGTACGCATGTATGTTGGGCCAGCAATAATGTACACTATGAATACTATTACCTTGTTTTGTGTGGCTTTAATTTACATGATTAACACCGCACCTAAACTAACAATGTACACTTTATTGCCGTTACCAATACTATCAATTTCAATATATAAATTGAGTCGTCTTATAAATAAAAGAAGTACAATAGTACAGGAGTCTTTGTCTACTCTTTCAACTTATTCTCAAGAAACTTTCAGCGGAATATCGGTTATTAAATCTTACGGTATTGAAACCAGAACAAATACTGAATTTGAAGGTCTTTCTTCAGAAAACAGACAGAAGCAAATCAATTTAACTAAAGTACAGGCCTTGTTTTTTCCTTTGATGATCTTATTAATTGGCCTGAGTAATTTAATTGTAATCTATATTGGTGGATTGCAGTATATGAATGGTGAAATAGAAAATATAGGTACCATTGCAGAATTTATCATTTATGTAAATATGCTTACTTGGCCTGTTGCAACCGTTGGGTGGGTAACCTCCTTAGTACAACAAGCCGAGGCTTCACAGCAACGTATCAATGAGTTTTTGAAAACCGAACCAGATATAAAGAATTTTGCAGAATCACCAACAGCTATTAAAGGTGATATTGAATTTAACAATGTCTCATTTGTATATCCAGATACAAATATTGAAGCACTAAAAGGCATCAGTTTTAAGATTGATTCGGGAAAAACCCTAGCCATTCTTGGAAAAACAGGATCGGGCAAATCAACTATATTAGACTTAATTGGTCGTTTGTATGATATTGATAATGGCAATATTATAATTGATGGCAAATCAATAAAAGAACTCCACCTCAATAGCCTAAGAGAAAGTATTGGGTACGTACCACAAGACGCATTTTTATTTTCAGATACTATAAAAAACAATATTAAGTTCGGTAAAGAGGATGCTACGGATGAAGAAGTGATTGAAGCCGCAAAAAATGCTCGAGTTCATCGAAACATTGTAGGATTTAAAAAAGGTTATGATACCATACTTGGGGAACGTGGTATAACCTTGTCTGGTGGACAAAAACAAAGGGTTTCCATAGCAAGAGCAATTATTAAAAAACCAGATATATTGTTATTTGATGATTGTCTTTCTGCGGTAGATACCGAGACTGAAGAAAAAATTCTCAAAAATTTGGTAAAACTGACTAAGGATAAAACTACTATAATTGTTAGCCATAGAGTTTCTTCTGCTAAAAATGCGGATACCATTATTGTATTAGAGGACGGTAAAGTTATTCAGACAGGAAACCATGAATCCTTAGTAAACACAGACGGCTATTATAAGCAGCTCTACACAAAACAACTCTCCGAAAAAGAAATGCGTTAAATTATTTGTTAGTTTACATTTTTTTTAGATTTTTGGATAGAATTTAAACAAACGATATATGAGTGATTATGGAATGATGGACAAAGAAGAAATATTTTCTAAAGTGCTACGTGCTGGAAGACGTACTTATTTCTTTGATGTAAGAGCTACTAAAGCTGGAGACTATTATTTAACAATTACGGAAAGTAAAAAATTCACTAATGACGATGGTTCGTTTCATTATAAAAAACATAAAATCTATCTCTACAAGGAAGACTTTACTGAGTTTAGAGAAATTTTAGGTGAAATGACGGATTACATCATTAATGAAAAAGGGGAAGAAGTAATTAGCGAAAGACACCAAAAAGATTACAAAAGAGAAGATGACTTCGTTCAGCAAGAAGCCAAAACTCCTCAAGATACTGAACCAACTACCGAAAGTTTTACAGATATCAGTTTTGACGATATTTAGTAGACACTTTTGTTAAATTAAAATAAAAAACCGTTACGTTGCGTAACGGTTTTTTTATTTTTATAACCTAACCAACTTAAATTATTATGCTACGAAGTATTTTATTGTTCTTCCTAACTACTACCCTACTTTTCTCACAGTCCCAAACCGATTTATCTTACTATTTACCACAAAATGTCACATATAACCCTAGTATACCAAAACCTCAGAGTATAGTTGGTCATAATGTTGGAGAATGGCACATTACACATGATAAATTAGTACAATATATGTATGCCCTTGCTGATGCCTCTAATAGAATAACTATTGAAAATAGAGGGGAGACTTTTGAAGGCAGGCCGTTACTCCTACTTACAATAACATCTACAAAAAATCATAGCAATATTGAGCAGATACAACAAGAGCATTTAAATGCAACCGAATCTAACAATACAGATACCCAAAACAGACCAATAGTTGTTTACCAAGGGTTTTCAATACATGGTAATGAACCTAGTGGTTCAAATGCATCACTTTTAGCAGGATATTATTTGGCCGCAGCAGAAGGTCCAGAAATAAATGAGTTACTTGACAATGTGGTTATATTATTTGACCCATCTTATAATCCTGATGGATTACAACGCTTTGCTTATTGGGCAAATACAAATAGGAATATGAATCTAAATCCAGATCCAAATGATAGAGAGTACTCTGAAGTTTGGCCTGGTGGACGTACCAATCATTATTGGTTTGATATGAACAGAGATTGGCTACCAGTACAGTTACCAGAGTCTAGAGCACGTATCAACACATTTCACAACTGGTTACCAAACATTTTAACAGATCACCATGAAATGGGTACAAATGCTACTTTTTTCTTTCAACCTGGTATACCATCTAGAACACATCCCTTAACGCCAAAATTAAATCAAGAGTTAACTAAGGAGATTGGCACCTATCATGCTAAGGCATTAGACAACATTGGCTCTTTATATTATTCTGAAGAAAGCTATGATGACTTTTATTATGGTAAAGGCTCTACTTTCCCTGATATTAATGGTAGTATAGGAATTCTATTTGAACAGGCAAGTTCCCGTGGACATGTGCAAGAGAGCGATAATGGTATTCTTACATTTCCGTTTACGATTCGCAATCAATTCACTACAGCATTGTCAACTTTAAAGGCAGCCAAGAATATGCGAAAGAGCATTTTAGAATATCAACACAACTTTTACAAAAACGCTAGAAATGAAGCCAAAAAGCAAGGTAACAAGGCCATTGTTTTTGGAAATTTTAAAGATGCGGCTAGAACATATCATTTAGGAGAAATTCTAAAAAGACATAAAATCAAATTTCATCATTTGAAAACTGATTTTTCTGAAGACGGTAAATCATTCAAAAAAGGTAATGCGTTTATTGTACCTAAAAATCAAAAAAACACTAGGCTGATAAATGCTATGTTTGAGAAACGCACCACATTTCAAGATAGTTTATTTTACGATATATCGGCATGGACCTTTCCACTTGCATTCAATTTAGATTATGCCGAGACTACAATTGCAAATGCTGGTAATGTTGTAACTGACTTACAATTAAACACAGGTGGTGTAACTTCAAAAAGTGAATATGCTTATTTGTTTGAATGGCATGAATATTACACGCCTAAACTGCTTAACGCCTTACTTAAAAAAGAAATTAGAGCTAAAGTTAGTATGAAGCGATTTAATGCAAATGGCAAGTCCTATGATTATGGCACAATATTAATTCCAGCTAAAAATCAAAATATTAGTACTTCAGAACTGTATACAACTTTAAGTGATTTGGCACAAGAAAGCCATATAACTATTGATGCAGTATCAACTGGTCAGAACAAAGGTATAGACCTTGGTAGCCGTAACTTTAGAACAGTAGAGGTACCAAAAGTTGCTTTATTGGTTGGTGATGGAATGACCTCTTATGATGCAGGTGAAATTTGGCATTTGTTAGATACACGATATGATATTGTTGCAACAAAAATCGATACCAGAAATTTAGGTAGAGCTGATTTGAGTAGATATAATACCATTATTATGGTAAATTCTAACTCAGGGTTAAGTGAAAGTAACACCAAAAAAATGAAGTCTTGGATTGAAAATGGTGGCACACTTGTAGCATATCGAAATGCACTTCGCTGGATCAATAGTAAGGAATTAATGAAAATTAATTTCAAAAAACGAAATAATTTGAAAGCGAAGAATATCAGTTTTGAGCAACGTAGTGATTTTAGAGGTGCTCAAGTCATAGGTGGTGCCATCTTTAACACGAGTATAGATAGATCGCATCCGATTAATTTTGGAGTGACAAGTGATGAATTGCCAATGTTTAGAAACACAACATTGTTTATCAATGCAGATAAAAACAGTTATAACAATCCTATTCAATACACTAAAACCCCTTTGCTAAGTGGTTATATTTCTGAAGAAAACCTAGATAGTTTAAGTTTGAGCGTACCTTTAAAAATTGGCAGATTAGGACGTGGAAAAATTATTGGTTTCACCGACAATACAAACTTTAGAGCATTTTGGTATGGCACCAATAGGCTTCTAATGAATGCCATTTTCTTTAGGGATGAAATGTAAGGATAGATTTATGCTTTAGGAATAATATTTCTAAGATACTTGAGCTCCATTTTTAACCCTTGTTTCAGGATGCAAAAGAAAAACATCATTTTCCTTCACTGCTCCCATAACTAAGCACTCGCTCATGAAATTTGCAATTTGTTTTGTTGGAAAATTGACAACAGCAACAATCTGTCTATTAAGTAATTCTTCTTTTTTGTAAAGAGTTGTGATTTGTGCTGAAGACTTTTTAAAACCAAGATCACCAAAATCAATTGTGAGCTGATAAGCAGGTTTACGCGCATTTGGAAAATCATTAACCTCAGTTATAGTACCAACCCTTAAATCTACCTTTGTAAAGTCTTCAAATGTTATTATCTTATCCATTCACTAAAATTAATAAATAAAACTATAAAAATACAATGGCTTTAACACCTTCTAATATGCTACCATTAGGCACAAAAGCACCTGAATTTTCTCTTGTTGACACAAAGGACAACAAAATAAAATCATTGCAAGATTTAAAGGGAAAGACAGGAACTTTAGTTATGTTTATTTGCAATCATTGTCCGTTTGTGATTCATGTAAATGAAGAACTTGTTAGGCTTGCAAATGATTATCAATCAAAAGGGATAAACTGTATTGCTATTTCAAGCAATGATGTTGTAAATTATCCTCAAGATGGTCCAGACCAAATGAAGCAACATGCCATAGATAACCACTACCCTTTTCCATATTTATATGACGAAACACAAGATATAGCAAAAGCCTATGATGCCGCATGTACACCTGATTTCTTTTTATTTAATAGTGATTTAAATCTCGTTTACGCTGGCCAGTTGGATGGTTCTAGACCAGGAAATGGAATTCCTGTTACTGGCGAAGATCTCAGGAGTGCTATTGATGGACTAGTTAATAATTCACCGATAAATCAGAATCAAAAACCAAGTATGGGCTGTAATATTAAGTGGAAATGAGTTATTTAATAGAAACTGAACGCCTTTACTTAAGGCGTCTAACAGAATCGGATGCAACCGATTTATTTGAATTAGATTCTAATCCTAAGGTCCATAAATATTTGGGAAACAACCCCGTAAAATCAATAGAAGAAAGCCAAAATCAAATTAAAAATGTATTGAAGCAATACGAGAAATTTGGTATTGGAAGATTGGCCATGATAAGTAAGGAAACAAACGAATTTATTGGTTGGTCAGGCGTAAAATTTGAAAGGGAACTGCGGAAAGAGTTTGATTATTATGATTTGGGATACAGGCTTAAGGAAAAATATTGGGGACATGGTTATGCTACAGAAGCCGCCATTGGTTCTCTTGAGTATGGTTTTAATGAATTAAGGCTAAATGAAATAAATGCTTGTGCTGATGTTAATCATGTGGTATCCAATAAAATTTTAAAAAAAATAGGATTTATTCCAGATGGAACATTCACTTTTGAAGGTTCACTGATCAATTGGTATTATCTAAAAAACAAATCATAACACACAACAAAACCCCTTTTTCAAGGGGTTTCATCATCAATCAAATTATTCTAAACCAAGTTTTATAATTTAGTTTATTGTTGTTGTAATTTAAAGTTAATTGGTATACTGTATGGCACGCCAACTGGCTTATTACGTTGTTTTCCTGGTTTCATTTGAGGAAGTAAACCTACGATTCTTTCTGCTTCAGTTTCCAATAACTTATCCGGACCTCTACTTCTTATTTTTGTAACCTTACCATTTTTATCAATTAGGAAGAATACAAATACTCTACCTTGAATATTTAATTCTGAAGCTACTACAGGATATCTAAAGTTTTTATGTAGGTGTTCTTGCATTTTTTTCTGGAAACATGCCTTTAATTCTGCATTATTTCCTTTACATCCAGGGAAAACAGGTACTCTCTCAATCACTGCAAAAGGTACTTCTATATCTTCTTCAATTTCTTCTACCTCAACCTCTTCTACTGCAACAACATCCTCAATAATGTCATCCTGTCCAATTTCTGTACTTTCCACTACAGTTTCCTCAACATCTTCAACGTCCTCTACCACAGTAATAGACTCTGAAACTACTGCTTTTGGTGGAGGTGGTGGAGGTGGAATATTGATCGTGGTTATAGGAATATCTTCTTCTAGCTGTTCTGTTAACATTAAGATATCAATCTTTGTACTAGATTTATCGTAAGTCTTATGTTCTAGTCCTAAATAAGTAAGAACTAACATTACGTTTAAGCCAACAGCAAAATATAAACTGCTGTTTCGACCTACATTGGCTTTTGGGTTCTTTTTGAGTTCCATGACGTTTAATTTAATACCATAAAGTTAATCATCATACGGCGTAAGAATTATGACAAAAGTCATATTTGAAACTGAAGACTCATTTTAACAATTTAGAGATTGTCTAATTGATTATCCGTACCATCTTCACTAATAGTCCAAAAGAATCCTACAAAGAAGAATTGATCTGCAGCTGGTTTAAGTGCCATTCTATCGAATTGACCATTCATATCTGGTGTGTTTGAATATTGATAACCATTGATATTATTGAATCCTAAAACGTTATTCACAGAGAAATACAATATTTTTTGTTGATCTAATAAATAAGCCCAGTTAAGACTTAAACTATTAAACGGCTTTGTGCGCTCACTTAAAAAATCATTAGTGTTAGGATCTGTGTAAGGTCTACCAGATGAATAGCTATATGCTAAACCAATTTGGCTTTTCCAATCATCTATCCAATACTTACCTACTACTGATAAGTTATGATTAGTTGCAAAATTTGGTTGTGCTGCATATTCAAAATTTCTATAATCACGCTCTGTATCTAAATATGAATAGCTAAGCCAATAATCTAAGTTTTTAATGCTGGTATTATCTCGCCAAAAAACATCTATTCCCTGAGCATATCCAAATCCGTTAGAGCTATAGTTGCTATCAAAGCCTTCAAACTCGGTATCAAACTTAACAAGGTTATCATATTCTTTTCTATAAGCTTCAGCTCTAAATATTCTACCATCGTTTACATATTGATAATTTAGAATATAGTGCTTGGTTTGCTGTGCTTTTACGTTTTGCTCAAATTTAAGAATATCATTATTTGGGTTCTGGAAAAAATCACCATAGGCTAATGAAAACTGTCCATTATCAGAAACCTTATAGGCTAATGCCAATCTAGGTGCTATATCAGTTTGGTTAAAAATTGAACTATAATCTGCTCTAATCCCAGCTTTTAGTGCTAATTCCTTAGAGAAGACAATATCTGCTTCAGCATAACCTGCCGTAATATTGTTTTTAAAACCATAATTCTCAGAAACTGTACTTTCTTCAAACGTTTCATCAAAATCGGTTAGGAATTGTTCAACTCCAAAACTTAATTTAAATCTGCTACTAAATCGTTTCTTAAGTTTTAATTTTAAGTGTGCAGAGTTTTCAGTGTTTGTAATGTCACTTGTTTCAACATCTATGTCATTATTAGCAAATGTATAACTCAATCCAGAAGTTAATGTCCAAGTATCACTTAAAACACCTTTATATGATGTGTTTAAATAGAAATTGTTGTTGTTTAAACCAAATTCTAGTCCGTCTTCTAAATTAATATCTTCTTGTGTTAATTTGAATTTAGCAGTATCAAAAGCTGCATAAAACTTTAACATACCTTTATTTAAACGCTGTCTAAAGACCATTTCTCCTTGCGCACCTGTATATGGTGTTTCCCAATCGTTTCTATCCTCAAATACTGCTAAATATGGTGCAAGGTTTATATATGTAGCATTAAAACTTAATGAAGATTTCTCCCATTTCTGAGTATTACCCAAAGCGGCTCCTACAGTCATTATTCCAATATCTGTTTTCTCTTGAACTGGTTCGTCAATGGTATTTAGTAGTAATACACTTGACAAGGCCTGACCAAACTCTGATGAATATCCTCCAGTAGAAAATGTAATACCATCAAATAGAAATGGTGAGTATCTACCACGAGTAGGAATATTATTTGTTGTTGGTGAATACGGTGTAAATACTCTAATACCATCAATAAATATTTGTGTTTCGTCAGCACTTCCACCCCTTACAAATAATCTTCCATCCTCAGCTACATTAGAAGTGCCTGGCAAGGTCTGTAATGCTCCTACAAAATCTCCCAATGCACTTGCAGTTGTAACAACGTCAAGTGGTTTTAAAACCGATACCTTACTGTTGTCACTGGCTTCAAACGTACCTGCACTAAGTACAACGGCATCTAAGGTTTCTACATCTTCTCTTAATTTAATTATTAGTTGATTTAGTTTTGTTACATCTTCAATTAATGTCTTTGTTTCAAAGGATAAAAAAGAAATGATTAGAGCATGTTGACCTTCCTCATCTGTGCTAAACAGAAAATCTCCATTTTCATTAGTTGTAGCACCATCATAAGTCCCGTCTAAATAAACATTAGCCCCTTGTATTGGTTGATTCTTGTTATCTGTTACTTTACCAGATATGGTAGTTTGCCCATAAATAATACTTCCGAAAAGGAAAGTTATTAAAGTGATTAGCGTTTTCATTGATTGATTGATTTATACTGTTCGTTTTTGATTGTGATACAAAATTGAGGCATTTTTAAGTGTTTCTAAATTCATTTTAACCGAACTGTTATAAAAGGAGGATGAATTGAATATCTTTGGCACAAGAATCTAAATAAAACCCATGCTAACAAGTACAAAAAGGCAGTTTACTATACTATTCTTTATTATAGTTTTATTTGAATTAATTACTGGTTCAGTGCCAGAATTAGCATTGGCACACTATATAGCGAAACCAGCTATTGTAATTAGCCTAATGGTCTTGTTCATTAATAGTTCGCACAAGCTATCAGGTGGCATAAGAAAAACAACCTTGTTAGCACTAGGATTTTCTTTATTAGGTGATATTTTATTGATGTTTGTTAATCAAAGTACTGACTTTTTTACATTAGGTTTAATTGCATTTTTGTTGGCACATATAATGTATATTATTGTTTTTCTGAAGCACAGAAATAATAAAAGATCACCAATAGGTTTTTTACTACTACTTATCATTTATGCAAGTGGTTTATTCTTTTTACTCAAAGATGGTTTAGGTGAAATGTTTATTCCTGTTATAATTTATATAGTTATTATTCTTAGTATGGCAGCTACTGCATTTCTTAGAAAATCAATGGTTTCAAATTTGAGTTATTTACTAGTGCTCATAGGTGCAATTGTATTTATTATTTCAGATAGTTCATTGGCCATCAATAAGTTCCATAAAGAATTGCCATTTGCTAATATAATTGTGATGCTCACTTATGCTATTGCACAATATTTAATTGTACTAGGAATTTTAAAAATAAATGTAACAAACACCAAGGTATAACTACTAATGGTGTAACTAACCAAAATCATCAATTGAACAAAGAGCTCGAACATAGTTTTGTTGAACAGTTGCAAAAGCACCAAAACATTGTGCATAAGGTATGCCGTTTGTATACGAACAATGTAGATGCTCACAACGATTTGTTTCAAGAAATTACAATTCAATTGTGGCGTGCTTACCCTAAGTTTAGGGGAGATTCAAAATTTAGTACTTGGATGTATCGTGTTGGTTTAAATACTGCTATTACATTATATCGAAAGTCTAAGCGAAGAATAAGCACACAACAGTTTGATAATATTCAGTTTAAAATCAAAGCTGAAGAATATGATGATACGGAAGAAGAGCAATTAAAGCTTTTGTATACAGCGATACATCAATTAAATGACATTGAAAAAGCCTTGGTATTCTTGTATTTAGAAGACAAAGATTACAGGGAGATAAGTGAAACCTTGGGTATTACTGAAGTAAATGCACGAGTTAAAATGAACCGTGTAAAAAAGAAATTGAGAACAATCTTAAATCCGTAAAATATGGATGAGTTAGAATTATTAAAAAAGGACTGGAAGAAGGAGCAACCTGAATTTAACACTTTTGCAGATTCGGATATTTATTCGATGCTTCACAAAAAGTCGTCCTCTATTATAAAAACATTGTTTTATATAAGTATAGCGGAATTTGCTTTTTGGATACTTGTAAATACTTTACCTTACTTTTTATCAGATTCTTATCGAGAAAAACTTGAAGCTAGCTATGAAAACCCTCTATTTGTGGGCCTTTCATTCTTAAGCTTTGGCGTAATAATTCTATTTATATACTTACTATACAATTCTTATAAATCCATTTCAATAACGGACAATGCAAAAAAATTGATGGAAAGTATTTTAAGAACCCGGAAGGTGATTAAGTACTATGTTATTTTCAATTTGGTAATGATCTTTATTTCAATCCCTTTGTCTTTGTATTTTGAGTTTAATCAAAATCCTGAGTTTCATGACCAAGTTGCATCGATGGATTCTGGACAAATGCTAGTACTTTATTTAATTACCACATTAGTTACAGGAGTGATTATATTGATTTTCTGGTTGTTCTATAGATTGATCTATGGAATATTATTGAAGCGTCTTAATAGAAATTATGATGAATTGAAGAAACTAGAGGTTTAAAATTACCAATCTCTTAGTTCCTTATTTAAGCGTTCTTTTTCCTCAAGCTCTTCCTGTGGTATTACTTTTAAAAATGAAGGATGTTGTTCTATTGCATATTCTATTTTTTCAACAATGTCTGCAATGGTTTCATTCTCGTAATCTATTTCTAATGGTTGTTTAACCTCAAAGGATTGATATATGTTCTTCTTTTTGATTCTAAGCCCTTTCTTATCGAATGAACGTCTAAAACCATCAATAACAATAGGTACAACAATTGGTTGGTAATGCTTAATAATATGAGCTGTACCTTTTCTAATTGGTTTAAATGGTGTCGTTGTCCCTTGAGGAAAAGTAATGACCCAACCATCATCCAAAGCTTTCTTAATATTAGTAATATCGCTCATTTTTACCTGGCGATTTACATTCTGCCCTTTAGAACGCCAAGTTCGTTCAATACTAATAGATCCAGTGTAAGCAAAAATTTTAGGGATTAAACCAGATTTCATGGTCTCTTTAGCAGCAACGTAATAAATATTCAACTTAGGATTCCATAAGTATCCTACATTCTTTATACTATCTAATCTTCCGCTAAGGCTCGCATTGAATACATGAAACATGGCAATTACATCAGCAAAATAAGTTTGATGGTTAGAAATAAACAATACATTTTTGTCTGGTAAATTCTTTAATATTTCAGATCCCTCAATTTGCAAATCATTAAAGCCTCTAAAACGTCTATGCGTCAATAATCCTAAAATCCGAATTAGCCACTTTTTCACCCAAAGAATATGTCCAAAAGGATTGGTTTTAAATAAACCCATGTTGATTTTTCAATTAAACTGAATTACAAATGTAACAAATAAGACCAGCTATAAAACTTGTTTTAATAAGTCTTTTAGTTCACTTAGCATCATTGCTGTTGCTCCCCATACAATATGATCATTAAGTTTAAATGCAGGAACCTCTACCTCAACATTATAAGAAGTTGGCACTCTGGTCATTAAAACATTTCTATCATTTAAAAAATCTAACAAGGAGACTTCTATGATGTCTTCAACCTCATCTTCCTGTTTTCTAAACAAAGGTTTATATTCAGAAACTGCTAAAAATGGGTGCACTATAAAATTGCTAGGTGGTATATATAATGGAGACATTGGTTTAATAATGTTAAGATTAGATGTTGGGACACCAACTTCCTCCTCAGTTTCGCGCATAGCTGTTGTCATTAAGTCATTATCACCCTCTTCATATTTTCCTCCAGGAAAAGCAACTTGAGCAGAATGTACCCCTTTATATGTCTTACGGAGAATTAATACAAAATTGGTATTAAAATCAGCATTGGGATAAAACAAAGCCAAAACTCCAGCCTTCTTTGCTGACTTAGCTTTAGCTTGCATTTTCTTAGCCAACTCAAGACGATATGGAGGAGACATTTTAGCATGAGATAATTCGCCAAAAAGCTCGAGATGTTTTATTTTTACTACAGCATCTAAAAACGAATTAAATACCATTTATGAGATTTCTTTTAATAGTAAGTTTTACACTCTTAATATTGAATTGTGAAGATAAACAAACTTCAAAACAAAATAATACAACCCTTGTAAAAGATTCTACTTCAGTTAAAACACCGACTAAAGAAAATTCTAAAAATGAAGTCAAGGAGGATTTCCCTGTACTTACAGATGCTAATGCCATGGAATTTTTCTTAGAGTATGAAAAAGAACATAAAGAAGATAAAATAAGAATAACTACAGATTATGGCGAAATTGATATTAAGTTATACGAAAAGACAAAATTTCATAGAGCCAATTTTATATACCTCACAAAGCTTAATTATTTTAATGGTACGCAATTTTACCGTGTAGTAGAAAACTTCATTATTCAAGGAGGTAGTAGCGATGATTACAATATTGCCAAAAGACGAAGAAAAATTGGTAAATATCTATTACCACCAGATACAAAAAGAGGATACACTCACAAACGTGGAGCAGTTTCAATGCCGAGTAGTGAAATTGAAAATGCTTATAAATTAGCCTCACCATATCAGTTTTTTATTGTTCAGAGACCTGGCGGAGCAGATTATTTAGATAAAGGTTATACGGTATTTGGAGAAGTTATTAAGGGAATGGATGTAGTAGACGAAATAAATAAAGTAGATACGGATGAAGGTGAATGGCCTTTACAAAATGTATATATCAGAAAGGTAGAAATTATAGATTAATTAAGAATCCTTATGCCCTATTTTTAATACCTTGCTTACACTAACAACAAAACTAACAACTATGATGCGTAGATCAATTAAAATGGCAGTGCTTAGCAGTATTTTGCTATTTGCAAGTTGTAAAAATGACAACAAATCGAACGAAGAATTAATGACTGATAATTTATTACTTCAAGAGTGGACAGGACCATATGAGGGAACGCCAGCTTTTGACAAAATGAAGGTAACTGATGTTAAAGAAGCTGTTGAAAAAGGAATGGAACTCAGTTTAGAAGAGATTGAAGCTATTGCTAATAACTCCGAAGCGCCAACCTTTAAAAACACTATTGAAGCTATGGAGAGTTCTGGTAAAGTTTTAGACAGGGTTTTTGCATACTATGGCATTATGTCTAGTAATGTTTCTTCTCCTGAGTTTAGAGAGATTCAAGCAGAATTAGCTCCAAAGCTATCCGAATTTAGATCTAAAATTTCTCAGAACGAAAAACTTTTCCAGCGGATTAAAGCAGTTTATGATGCGTCACAAGAAACACCATTAGAACCTCAGGCACAACGTGTTGTAGAACTAACCTACAAACAGTTTGAAATGAATGGTGCTAATTTAGACGCGGAAAAGAAAAAACGATATGCTGAAATTAACAAGGAACTATCTTCATTGTATACCAAATTTGCTAACAACGTACTGCATGATGAAGAAAATTATGTTACATATTTAAATGAAGACCAACTCGATGGGTTATCCGATGCCTTTATTAAATCTGCGGCAAAAATTGCAAGCGATAAAGGTAAAGAAGGTATGTACGCTATAACAAATACGCGTTCATCAATGGATCCTTTCCTTACATACTCTACCAACAGAGATTTACGTAAACAAGTATGGACTAACTATTATTCACGTGGTGACAATGGCGACGAATATGATAACAATAAAATCATTGCTGAAATTTTAAAATTACGTAAAGAACGTGTTGGTCTATTGGGTTACGATAATTATGCGCAATGGCGTTTACAGGATCGTATGGCGAAAAACCCAGAGAATGCAATGGCATTAATGGAAGCCGTATGGCCTGCTGCAACAGCACGCGTCAAAGAAGAAGTTGCGGATATGCAAGTCATTGCTAATGAACTTGGAGATAATATTACTATTGAGCCTTGGGATTACCGTTATTATGCAGAGAAAGTACGTAAAAAGAAGTACGATTTAGATAGTGATGAAGTTAAGCAATACCTTCAATTAGACAAATTGAGAGAAGCTATGTTTTTTGTCGCTGGAGAACTCTTTAATTTTGAATTCATACCAATTGAAGAAGGTAAAGTACCTGTTTTCCAAGAGGATGTTAAGGTTTGGGAAGTTAAAGATAGAACATCAGGAAAACATATAGGGCTATGGTATTTAGACACCTTTGCTAGACAAGGCAAACGCTCGGGAGCTTGGGCAACAACCTACAGAAGCTACACGTCTTTTGAAGGTGAAAAAACAGTTTTAGCATCTAACAACAATAACTTTGTGAAACCGGCTCCAGGTGAAGCTGTACTGATCTCTTGGGATGATGCAACTACATTTTTCCATGAGTTTGGACATGCATTGCATTTCTTCTCATCTAACGTAAAATACCCAACACTTAATGGTGGAGTGCGCGATTATACAGAATTTCAATCTCAATTACTCGAGCGTTGGTTATCTACTGATAAAGTAATCAACCAATTTTTGGTTCATTATGAAACAGGAGAACCAATACCTGCATCTTTGGTTGAAAAAATAAAAAATGCATCAACATTCAATCAAGGATTCGGTACGACTGAGTATTTAGCCTCTGCTCTTATGGACATGAAACTGCATTTA
The DNA here is from genome assembly GCF_020166345.1 of Winogradskyella vincentii. Taxonomy (GTDB): domain Bacteria; phylum Bacteroidota; class Bacteroidia; order Flavobacteriales; family Flavobacteriaceae; genus Winogradskyella; species Winogradskyella vincentii. Next base: position 68,147 of record NZ_JAIUJS010000004.1, read on the forward strand.
GCAGATCCTTCAGATATAGATATAGATAAATTTGAACGTGAAACACTGGACGAACTTGGTATGCCTAAAGAATTACCAATGCGACATAGAACACCACATTTTGGACATGTGTTCTCAGGTGAAGGATATGCCACTGCTTACTATGGATATATGTGGGCAGACGTCCTTACTAGTGACGCGTCTGAAGCTTTTAAGGAAGCACCTGGTGGATTCTATGATAAAGATGTTGCAGATAAATTAGTGAAATATTTATTTGCTCCTCGCAATGCTATGGACCCAGCTGATGCCTATAGAAAATTTAGAGGACGAGATGCAAAAATTGAAGCATTAATGCGAGATAGAGGATTTCCAGTTCCTCAAGGATAATTCTAAATAAAAAAAGACTTAAAAACGCTCAATTCTAAGGTGTTAGATTGGGCGTTTTTTAATTGAAAAAAGTTATCTTTAATCAACAACAAATTTAGTAACCAACAGTATATGATTTGTTAAATGCGTTAATGCATAAAAAAGTATTGCAACGAAATGTTGAAGGCTTAAATCAACTAAATAAAAAGTACAACCAAACCTTAGAAGATATAAGGGAAAATAATTAAAATTATTATCCGTTAATTATTGAATAATAAGATTCTTCATGAAAGCAAAACAACTCATTGCATTAGCTCCAGAAATATACCTTGTACTTGCTACCTTGTATTATTGGGTATTAACGGCTAATTTCTTTAATCCTTTTGCAATAGTTCTTTTAACTATACTGCTCTATCAATTGATTTTTAGAAAATTCGCAACGGGAATAATTATAGCTTCAATTTTTATTTTGCTAAACCTGTACATGATTTTTGCACTGCTTTCAGAGCTGTCCGAATTCACAGAACCGAATGAAAATTATAATAACCTATTATTTATAGGCTCTTTATTTATTGCACTTAATCTATTGGCTGGCATATTTATGTTCTGGAAGTATTTAAAAACTAAAATAGTCTAGTGCTAAAGGTAATTTTTCAATTTAAAGCCAAATGTCAATACACTATCATCTTGCTTTTGTCCCTGAATAACCACGCTTTCAAATGTGTCTAGATAATTAATTTTAAAATTCAGGAATTTCCATAAAGGAAATTCTAAACTCACGTCAGCACGCCATCTGTAGTTGTCACTTTCTTCCAGTGAAGGTTGAAAGAAGCTTTCGTGCTTAACAATCACTTTTTTCTTAAATAAATGATATTCGCCCTGAACCCACAAAGTTCCCCTTAAAGCATCAATAGAATTGTTCCCATTGTATTCCATCTGATTGAATGTAGACTTCTTAAAATCTGTATTTTCATACTCACAAGTCAAAGCAAATTTTAGAAAGTTCTTTTCCTTTTTAAATATCTGAAAAGTTGCTCCTGCACCAAATAGATACCTTAAGTCAATTTCCCTTCTAAAATTAGTACTGACAAAAGCTAATACCAAAGGTGAAATTTTTCGCTCTGGTGTAAATCTTAAAAAATTGAGACTTAAAATATCTTCATCTGCCTTTTCTTTTCCAAACTCTTGGTAGACATAAGAATTCTTTGTTTCAAATAACCCTTTTTCCCAAGGCTTAAAACTCACATTAGAACTTGCCCTAAATATAACCGTCTCTACATTCCCAGCTTGCATAAAACCTGTCAATGAGAGGTCTGCCTTTACACTGAGTGAATCAGCATCTTTAACCTGGCCAAAAATTAAACTGGGGACAATCAAGAAATAATATAGAACCCTTTTCATAACACTTAACTATAAATAATTATTTCAAAAGAATCCTCAAATATAGCCATTAGTACAAATTAGGTGCCATTATTAATTAATTTTATAAAATGAAATCAAAGTCCTCATATTTGGTTCTGTAACTTTAGTCACAACATAAATTTATTAATGCTAAAAGACATTCCCCTAAAATCAAAAGACAGTATTACAAAGAATTTACTTGTACTAAAAATTTGTACTTGGCACCAGCTAATTGAGCATGTAAAGAATTTACCATATGGCAGAAATAGCAATAGAAGTGATTTCAACCTTGTAATTACAGAAAACAAGGGAACTTGTAGTTCTAAACATGCTCTTCTTAAAAAAGTCGCTGATGTTAATGGATTATCAAATGTGAAATTAATTCTTGGTATTTATAAAATGAATCAAAAGAATACTCCAAAAATTGGAAGTGTTTTGTCCCAAAACAACATAGATTATATACCTGAAGCCCATTGCTATTTAAACATTGATGGTAGACGATTAGATTATACAAGTGCCAATTCTAAATTTGACAAGATTGCGAAAGACATATTAGAAGAAATTGAAATTTCACCTGAACAGGTAGTAGAATTTAAAATTAACTACCACAAAAATTTTATTAAAGGTTGGTTAGAAGAATCAAAATCCAATAAAACATTTACGCAAATTTGGGACATTAGGGAAAAGTGCATTACTCATTTAAGTGGTAATTCTTAAAAATATTATAGGCTAAATCACGTTATAACTGCATGAGACACAATAAATTTCTTCCTCTATATTTATTGTTTTTATTGGTTCATTTGTCTTGTGACAGACCAAAATGCACCAATAATAATCCCGTTTTTGAAGAGAATACAGCAGATTCAAAAATCTATAAAGATGAACTTGTAAAACAGTTATCATTGGTAGATCAAACTCAATTAACTTATTGGTTACAAGATTATGAAAACGTCAATGGTGATGAATACCTCTATTTTTATATTCAGGGTGATGGGTTATGCGCCAGTCTACATTTAAAAATGGAGCACTGGCAAAAACTTGAAAATGTTAGAGATAAAAAAGGCTCTGGTCGTTTTAACGCAGAATTCACCAATTTAAAATTTGATATTAAACAAGACTCAACGTCTACTCAATTTGTGTACAATACTTTTGATAGAATTATCGATTAATTTGTAACTTTAAAACTATAGTTGCAATTCTTGCCCATACTGCACTATTTGTAAATTATCTAAAAGCAGTAAAAATGGAAAAAATTAGAAAAATTGGCGTTTTCTCATTTGCAAAGTTTCAAGCGTTTATGGGATTATTTATTGGATTTGTATTTGGTATACTTTATTCTTTTGGTGGCCTGATCATTGACATTCTTGTTAGTTTAGAATGGATAACATCAACTGAAACACCAGGTTTAAGTTATGGGACCATATTGGCATTTGGTGCCTTAATTGGTATGCCTATTATTGGTGCTGTTTTAGGTTTTATATTTGGGATAATTCAAGCCATATTATTTAATTTCACTTCTAATTGGTTCGGTGGAATATTTTTAGAAATTAAATCATGAAAATTTAATGTAATTGTTATATATGGTAACTTAACTCATAGCCATTATGAACCTAAATCAAGTCACGGTACCGTCATTAGATGTTGAAAAAGCAATTGACTTTTATAAAACTCTTGGTTTAAAATTAATAGTTAGGGCTTTACCGCATTATGCCAGATTTGAATGTCCTAAGGGTACTTCAACATTCTCCATTCATCAAGTAGAACAATTGCCTAAAGGCGAAGGTATTTCCATCTATTTTGAGTGCGATAATCTAGATGAATATGTTTTAGAACTAAAAGAAAAAAGGATTACATTTCATTTAGATCCTACCGACCAGAATTGGCTCTGGCGTGAAGCTAGGCTCAAAGACCTAGATGGTAATCAACTAATATTATACTTTGCTGGTGACAATAGGCTTAATCCGCCTTGGAAAATTCAAAAATGATTAGGATTTAAGTAATAAAAATTTGAATTGTTCCTCTGTTGCTTTACACCAAGGTTGAAAACAACTGATTTATTGAGCCTTACATCCGATTTTTGTTAATTTTTTTAACAAATAATTGTAATTTAAAACTTACCTAAATCCAACTAAATAAACGATGCCAATATATAAGAGGTTATTTGATAGCGCGAATGTGCCCATTATAATCATAAGTCCCAAATTTGAGATTTTAGATTGTAATGATATGGTTGAGCAAATATTAGATATGCCTAAAAATGAAATTATTGGTGGTACTCCTTTAGATATTTCTCCTTCACATCAACCTAATGGCAGAGTTTCATCAGAACTCGCTGAAGAATATTTTAGTTCAGCTTTGCAGGGCAATGAAAACCGGTTTGAATGGTTGCATCAGAAAAAAAATGGTGAGGGTGTCATTGTTGAAGTTTCCCTGTTTGGTTTTGGCGAAGGGGAAAATAGAAATTTCTTTGCCATGTGGAAGGATCTCACTGAAGTAAGGCAAAAAACCAATCAACTAAAAAAGAGTCAAGAACGGTTTAAAAAAATATTTCAAGAGGCATCTCTTGGAATGGTTATTCACAGTACGAATATTGAAGACGGTATAACGGATTGTAACCATGCGTCTGTAAAAGCATTAGGATATGACACCAAGGAAGATATTATTGGAAAGAACGTATTAGAAATATCGCCAGAATATCAGAGCCCGGATCAATTATCCGTAACAAAGGTTAAAAAAGACATTAAGGAGTGTTTGGAAAAAGGACAAACTGAATTTGAATGGATATTACTTAAAAAAGATGGTTCACCAATTTGGTTTAATGTTTCATTGTCCAAAATTCATTTTAATGATAGAGACCAAATTTTGGTGACATGGCAAAATATCAATGAAAAGAAAAAACACGAGGTAGAACTAAAACGCTATAGAAATAAACTTGAAAATCTTGTTGAAGAAAGAACAACAGATTTAAAAAACACACAAGCTCAATTGATATATGCTGAAAAAATGGCCTCTTTAGGTATTTTAACAGCAGGTATAGCACATGAAATAAATAACCCATTAAACTTTATTAATGGTGGCCATTTTGGACTGCAGACTGAATTAGAGGAGAAAGAAAATCTTAACATTGAAGACTCAAAAGATTATCTAGATTGTATTAGAGCTGGCGTAGACCGCATATCAAGCATAATAAAAGGCTTAAATCAATTAAGTAGAACTAATGATAAACTAAACGAAGATTGCCATATTAACTCAATCATTGATAATTGTTTAGTTGTGCTTCAAAGTAAATTAATTGGTGATATTGAGATTAAAAAGTCTTACAACTCCAATGGTACTTTAGTTAAAGGAAATACGGGTAAATTACATCAGGTTTTTCTAAATATATTGACCAATGCCATTGATGCAATTGAAGATAATGGTACAATTAATATTACTACAAGGAATAATAATCAAGACCAATTAGAAATTGCTATTAAAGATAGTGGAAACGGTATTTCAAAAGCTCATATCAATAAGGTTATGGATCCATTTTTTACTACTAAGGCACCTGGTGAAGGTACTGGCCTAGGTCTCTCAATATCCAACCTTATCATAGCAGATCACAATGGTGTTTTTAATATTGAATCTGATCAAAAATCCGGTACAAAGGTTACCATTCAACTACCAAAAAAATGACACATGACCGAAACCAAAAGGAAACTACTTTATGTTGAAGATGAAAAGTTAAACCGCATGCTTTTCGACAAAATTTTTTCTAAAAAATACGATGTATACATTGCAGAAAGCGGTGAACAAGGTTTAGATATTTTAATGGATCACGATGACATTCCTGTTGTAGTTAGCGATCTTAAAATGCCACATATGGATGGTTTAGAATTTATTGGCATTGCAAAAAACAAGCATCCTCAAATTAAATACTTCATACTCACAGGGTTTGACATGAATGAAGATATCGATATTGCTTTAAAGGAAAACTTGATACATCAATATTTTATGAAACCATGTAACTTCAATGAAATTGATATGGCAATAGATAATGCCATGCATTTATGAAAGTGAATTACAACAACTTTATAATTAAATAATTCATTACATATAAATTCATGAATACTGATCAAATTAGAATTATTCCTATTATAAATCCACATCTTACAAACGCAAATAATGACATGTTACATGTTTGTTGGATTCAAAACAACTTTGTTGATATCAAGATTGAAGAAACTAATTATAGTAATTTAAACAATGCCATTATTTTTCTAAATAAGTCAATCAATTGGAAAATTATAGACAAAAAAAATAAAGGATCTGCCGGTTATATTATGTCGCTTTCCCCTAGTATATTAAATAACCCAATATTGAGCAAACTGCACATTAATGAATTAAGAGTATTTAATTCAAAGGAAATTCCCATTATTAACCTCAGTCCAGGTATTGCAAAGCGTACGCAAGCAATTATTGAAATGATTGATGAATTAATAGGTACACATCTCAATCATAAAGAAGATGCAATCTTTTCCCTTTTAAATACCTTTTTTGTTTATTGTGATGGGCAATGTAATATCAAATCGGTTATTAGCCATAACGGATCTAAAAAAGCTTTAGTTTATAAATTCAAAAAATTAGTAGATAAAAACCTGTCTGAATTTCATGAGGTTAGTGATTATGCAAAACTACTGAGTATCACACCTAAATATTTGAATAAATGCGTTAAGACTGTATTAGGTTTTACAGCCAAAGATTTAATCGCAGAACAATTAATGATGCAGTCACGCCATAAACTGAAATTTTCATACTTATCAATAAAAGAAATAAGCTATGAACTTGGTTTTTCCTCACCTGAATATTTTAGTTATTTCTTTAAAAACTTAACAGGAATCTCTCCTTCTGCCCTCAGAAAAAATTAATAGTTCCCATTTTCTAAGACTTCGCTGACATAATCTAATTATATCATTCTTCATAAATAATATCTTGAAGAAAACTTTTAATATTATGAATAGATCATCATTTCTAAAAAAATCTGGTTTGGCATTTGGCCTAGCTTTTACACCAAGTATTGCAACGAGTAATTCAATTTCAAATCTTATTAATTTGAAAGATAAATTAAAACCAAAAATTGTGAAAAATGACCAAGGTGACATCCTAAATGTTATTGGTGATATTCAGATGCATAAAATAAGCGGAAGTGACACAAATAATCAAATTGCTGAGTGGGTTAATGATGTTGCACCTGGTGTCGGCATACCTCCACATGTTCACACTTTAGAAGATGAAATTTTTAGAGTTATTAAGGGCAAAGTTGAGCTCATGGTAGATGGAGAAACAACAATTTTAGAAGCAGGTGATATTGCTTTGGCACCAAAGAATATAGTCCACTCATGGAGAATAATCGGTGAAGAAAATGCGAGTATGTGCACAAGTGCGTTTCCTGCAGGTATTGAGGTAATGTTCAAAGAACTAGGTGCTCTTCCTCCAGGGCCACCAAATTTTGAAAAGGTTGCTGAAATTTGTGGGCGATACGGTATAAGTTTCTTGTAAATCAGAAGATTAAGTTAAATCTAGTGTAACAACCTAAAGTAATATTTAACTTTAGGCTAAAAATTTTACGCTATGAAATTATTTATTCTTTCTGCAATCACTTTTTTTAGTTTTAACATTATTACCGCTCAAGAACCATATATATTAGAGTTAGGTTCTTCTCAAAGTATGTGTATTGCAGGTAAAGGACCAGGCCAAGATGGTGCTATTAATCCTTATTTAGGAAGCGACTCTTATGCCATTGTAGAGAATATGAGCAAGAATGGTTTTGAAGTACGTATACAAGTAAAAGAGGATATTATTGAGATTATTCCTATAAAACCACTGGAGAAAAAGAGAATTCTTCTTTTAAAGAATCAAGTTATGTACTTTGACACCAACAAAGAGTGTAAAGTTAAAATAGATTTTGAAGCTAAGACTGATTAATCTTTATTCTCATTTTCATTCTTATATAAACTTGGTAGGCTAATTTTAAATTTTACGGCTAGTAGTCTTAAAACTATAACTACTATTCCGGCAATTACAAACAAGTAGTTTTTATCTTCTAAAAACTCACGTAATAAAAAGTATGTAAATCCACCCAGGATACATGCAGTAGCGTAAATCTCTTTTCTAAAGATTACCGGAATTTCATTGCTTAATATATCTCTTATTACACCACCAAAACAGGCTGTCATAGTTCCTAAGGCAATACAGATTAAAGGATGTAATCCTGCCACCAACCCTGTTTCGATACCTAAGACAGTATATAAACCAATACCGATGGTATCAAATAAAAACAATGATCTCCTTAAATGTTTTAACTGATTTCTAAATACTACGGCAAAAGTTGTAGAGGCAACAATGACATAGACATAAGTGATATCGCGCATCCAAGCAACAGGTTCAACACCGACCATTATATCCCTAAGTGTACCTCCTCCCACAGCTGTAACAAAAGCAATAATTATTACCCCAAACGCATCCATTCGTTTGTTCATTGCTACTAAAACTCCCGAAATAGCGAAAGCAATTGTTCCTAAAATATCTACAACTTGAAAAAACATTACATGTTCTGTGTATAGTAATTATAATCCTTAATCACCTTAGCTATAAAATCTACGGGCTTTTCCTTTGGCTCAACCGCCATCACTTTAATTAGTCTATGGTGAAGATTAAGAATAATATTATGGTTCCCTTTTAACACGGCATCATCATAGAGGGTTTTAACTTTTTGGATATCTGCGTCATTAAGTACTGTTACCTGACTATATGTTGGTACATAACCTTCAGGTATATCTTTTAATATAGTATCATTAATTGTTACTTTCTTTTTTTCACTGATTACAGTTGTACCTGCCGCTATATCTCCAATACGCTGACCATTGCCTTTAATCAATATAGTTAATACCGCAGCACCGCCTGAGGTTAAAACCACATCAACAATCCTTAAAATCCAACGAACAAAATAATTTGCAAAACTAGGCTTAGAACCATCTAGCTTAACAACCCTTGTGCTCATTGCACTTTTGCCAATTGTTTTACCATCCCAGAAGGTTTCCAATAAAACGTAATATAAAAAGGCTGGTAAATTTACTAAAAGATAAATGGCCCAAGTATCACCCATATCCAAATCTAATGCTACCAAAAGTAATATGGAAGCTATAACATAAAATAGGATTACTGCACTATCAATAAGGTATCCCAGCATGCGATCACCAATGTTTGCTACGTTTTGGTTGATGCCTACATTTTGGGCAGTTTCTATTTGAAATTCATCCATATTTTCTTTTCTTTGAAAGCTAAAGGTTTTAGTATATGCGCGAAGCAGCTTTTGTGAAGCAAAATAAAGATAAATGGTTAGAATTTGAAAGCATTCTAAAAAATAAAACCTTAATAGATCCCGATTTACTTTCAGACCTTTATATTGAAGTTACAGATCATTTAAGCTACGCTAAAACCTTCTACAAAAATAGTAACACAGAACGGTATTTAAACCAATTAGCATCCCAAGCCCATCAGAAAATTTATAAGACTAAGAAAGAGCCAAAAAATAGATTGATATCTTTTTTTAAAACTGAGTTCCCATTAATGTTCTACAATCATCATAGAGAGCTATTAATTGCTTTTTTAACCTTTGGTTTTTTTGTATTGGCTGGTGCATTTTCTGCCGCAAACGAAGGTGATTTTGTTAGGTCGTTTCTTGGCGACGCATATGTTAATATGACCTTAGATAATATTGAGAAAGGAGATCCTATGGCTGTTTATAAAGAGCAAGGCGAATTCAATATGTTTTTAGGGATAACACTTAACAATATTAAAGTTGCTCTTTTTGCATTTGGTTATGGAATTATGTTTGGAGTAGGTACATTGTATATTATGATGCAAAATGGTATTATGCTTGGGAGTTTTCAGTATTTCTTCTATGAACAAGGACTCCTATGGGAATCAGCACGAACAATTTGGATACACGGCACTATTGAAATCTCGGTTATTATTATAGCTGGCTGTGCTGGTCTTGTTATGGGTAACGGAATGATATTCACTGGTACATTACCACGACTAGAATCTTTTAAACGAGGTGTGATAAACGGATTAAAAATATTAATGAGCACGATTCCGTTTTTTATTATCGCCGGTTTTTTAGAGGGATTCGTAACGCGACATACAGAAATGCCAGATTGGCTTGCCATTTTAATAATTGGAAGCTCACTTACACTTATATTGTTTTACTATGTATATTATCCAATTAAATTGAATAAAAAACTAAAAATTAATAAAGACGTTTCAAAAACTCAAGAAGTTAACCCAATACCTCAAACCAACCTAATATGATCAAACCTTATATAGAATTTAGAAAACAAAGTGATTTTAGTGGTATACTAACAGATACTTTCGGTTTTATTCGAAATGAATTTAAACCTTTAATGAAAATGATTATCAATATTGCTGGTCCAGCCATTTTGGTATATCTGCTATCATTAGCAGTGTATAATTATGTAGCTGGTGACATTTTTGATATTGGTGCATTTGGGGATACCTCATTAAATTCTGGAAGCCTGGTACTATCATTATTGGCATTCTTTGTCTATTTCATTTCTGCAATTGCTACTTATATCCTTTTAGGAGGTACAGTGCTATTTTATATTAAATCTTACATTGAGAACAAAGGAATAACAGACTACGACGAAATTAAAAGAAATACTTATAGGTTTATAGGGTCGTTTTTTGGGTTAGGTATACTTAAAGGAATCACTTTAATGTTTGCAATAATGCTCTGCGTATTACCTGTGCTATATGCTATGGTGCCAATGGCCATTGTATTTAGTCTATTTGTTTTCGAATCTAGAAATTCGGTCATAGATGCCTACAGCAAAAGTTTCAATCTTGTTAATGTGGATTTCTGGACTGCTTGGGGCTCATACATTGTATTGTTTATTATTTATTATATAATAATCGTTGTATTTGCTTTACCAAGTTCTATATACGCTATGATCAGTACCGGAATATTTACTGGCGAAGTCGATCCTGCGAATATAGAGAGTTTTTCAAGAGACCCATTTTTGATAGCACTAAGTGTAATTCAAGCATTTATTCAAGTATTTCTCAACGTAATTTTGGTAGTTGGTGGAGCTGTAATTTACTTTCACCTTCATGAAAAAACTAATTTCACAGGCACCTATGAGAGAATAGGAGAAATTGGTAAAATAGAAGAGTAATGCAACTATTACGGTTTTTACTTTTTTTTCTATTCTTGGGGCAATTTTTGGTTGCTCAGCAAAACGCGAATCCAGTTATTTATGATGATACCGAAATCGATAAAAAAGAAATTACCGAAAAGGATCTTGAAACTTACAAAGCTGATAAAGATTTCAATTATGTGGAATTTGAAGCCGAGGAGACTTTTTTAGACAGGGCTTACAGGTGGTTGCAAAACATTCTCAGAAAATTCTGGGAAGCTATTTTCGGTGTTGGTACAGCATCAGGTTTTTTATATTTTATTTTTAGAATTTTACCTTATCTATTACTTGGATTTCTGTTTTTTCTATTGATTAGATTTTTCCTTAAAGTGAATTCAAACCGATTGGTTATGAATACCAAAGACCAAGGTAAGGTGTCTATTACTGAAGAAGAACAGATAATAAAGAATGAAGATATTCCAGCCCTAATCCAAGGAGCTATAAAACAAAAAAATTATAGGCTAGCCATAAGGTATTATTATTTGCTGTCATTAAAACATTTAACTGACAATGATAGCATAAACTGGGAACCACAGAAGACCAATGAAGATTATATAAAAGAAATTAGCACTTCTGCCTTAAAAGATAGTTTTAAGAACATCACTAGGATTTACGATTATGTATGGTATGGTGAGTTTGGCGTAGATGCTTTAAGATTTGAAGCTTTGAAACAACCGTTTGAAAATTTAAATGATAGAATTACAAATCCTTGAGTAAAAAAGGCAAAATATATATAACCCTGGTTCTATTAACTATTATATCTATAGTTATACTAGAAATGAACAAACCCAAGGAATTGAATTGGTTCCCCTCCTATGCTACACACCACAAAATTCCTTTTGGATCTTATGTGTTTAATGAACAAATACAACGCATTGCTGATAGTGTTAATTTGGTAGATAGACCACCTTTTGAGTTTTTATTAGACAATGACATCTCTGGTACTTATCTTTTTTACAATGGAGGTATAAACTTTGGTGATGAAGAACTGAATGCACTGCTCGATTGGGTAAACGTTGGCAATACATTAATGGTCTCTGCTGTAGATTTTGAAGAAACATTGTTAGATACGCTTAACCTTGAAACAAAGTCTGTAAATACCGTTGGTAATTTTAACAATGAATATCAAGTTCAATTTGTTAACCCAAGATTAGATCATACACGCTCCTATAAATTTGACAGGCCCAACACCTTCTTTTATTTTAATGAAATAGACACTTTAAACACAAGTGTTGTGAGTTTCATAGATAAGTACAGAGGTGAAAATAAAACAGTAGAAGATTCACTAGTTAATATTATTAAACAACCTTTTGGTTATGGCGAAATAATACTGAGTACGTTTCCGCAGGCCTTTACAAATTACTTTATACTTAATGCCCCTAATGAAAAATACACAGCTGGCCTTATTTCATATTTAGATACAACAAAACCTATATATCTTGATAAATACTATAAAAGCGGAAAGAAATATTATACATCACCAATGTATTTATTATTAAATACTAAATCATTAAAATGGGCTTATTATATAGTATTGATTGGTGTTTTAATTTATATAATTTTTGAGGGAAAACGTAAACAACGTGCAATACCTATTGTAAAACAACTTAAAAACCAAACGCTTGAATTCACTAGGACCATTGCTAATATGTACTATGAAAATGGAAAGCATAAAGATATTGCTCACCATAAAGTTCAGCACTTTTTAGAGCATATAAGAAACACAATGTATCTCAACACCTCAGAAATCAATGATACATTTATTAAAAACTTAGCTGCAAGAAGCAATAACACTATTGAAGATACCCAAAAGCTTTTCAGTTTTATAGATAGCTTAAATCACAAATCACAGATTAACAATATTGAATTAGAAAGGTTAAATACCTTAATAGAAAATTTTAAATCCAATAACGAATGGAAAACGAAGAACTAAAAGACGACTTGAATTTTAATAATAGAATTCCACTAGACGACTTAAAAGAGTCAGTAGAGCAAATAAAATCCGAACTAAGAAAGGTCATAATTGGTCAGGATAATTTTGTTGAACTACTTATTGTTGCGCTTCTCGCTGATGGCCATGTCTTAATCGAAGGTGTACCAGGTATTGCAAAAACGGTAACGGCAAAGTTATTTGCCAAAGTCTTAAAAACAGATTTTAGCCGTATTCAGTTCACACCAGATTTAATGCCTAGTGATGTTCTGGGAACTTCGGTTTTAAACATGAAAACATCAGATTTCGAGTTTAAGAAAGGACCAATTTTCTCGAATATTGTATTGATCGATGAGATTAACAGAGCTCCGGCCAAAACTCAAGCTGCCCTTTTTGAAACCATGGAAGAAAGGCAGGCAAGTATTGACGGAATAACTTATAAGTTTGAAAGCCCATTTATGGTATTGGCAACACAAAACCCAATTGAGCAAGAAGGAACCTATGCCCTGCCAGAAGCGCAATTAGACCGTTTCATTTTTAAAATAAAAGTTGATTACCCTTCATTAGAGGATGAAATTAAAATCATTGCGTCACATCACGAGCGTAAAGGTGAAGCACCACAGTCTAGAATAAATGCAATATTAGACACTAAATCACTAGAGGATTATAAGAACAAAACCCAAGCAATTGTTGTTGAAGAAAAGATCATAAAATACATTGCAGAGATTGTTTCTAAGACTCGTAATCATCCACACCTTTATTTAGGAGGTTCTCCTAGAGCTTCTATAGCAATATTGAATACATCAAAGGCTTTTGCTGCAATAAACGGAAGGGATTTTGTTATACCCGAAGATGTTAAACGCGCTTTGAACCCAGTACTTAACCATAGAGTCATTCTAACTCCTGAGCGAGAAATGGAAGGTATGACAACTGAAAATGTCATTGAAATGATTGTTCAATCTGTTGAAGTACCAAGATAAAGCCAATATGAAATTTATTAAGTCATTATATATACACAAGCAACTCTATATTTATTTAGCAGTTGTATCAGTGTGTTTTCTAATGTCTTATTGGTTTCCTGTTTTGTACTCACTTGCATGGATATTAATTACAATTGTTATAGTTCTACTTTTTATCGACCTGATGCTTTTGTATGGTCCAAAAAATGGAATTGATGCTAGACGATTATTACCAGAAAAATTCTCAAATAGCGACAATAACCCAGTACCTATTACAATAAGCAGCTTATACAATTTCAAAACATTTATAGATGTAATAGACGAATTACCGATGCAGTTCCAAAAACGTGACTTTTCATATAAGACAAGTCTCAACCCTAGTGAAACGCATAATTTCGAATATGCAGTAAGGCCAGTTGATAGAGGCGAATACTATTTTGGGCATCTCAACATTTTTGCATCTTCATTACTAAAAATAATTAAGCGTAGGTATAGGTTTCAGAACGAACAGATGGTAATGGTTTACCCATCAATAATACAAATGCAGAAATATGATTTCTTGGCTATTAGTAATTCACTTACTCAAATAGGACTTAAAAAAATTAGGCGTATTGGTCATACCTCAGAATTTGAGCAAATTAAAGAATATGTGCTCGGTGATGACTTTAGAACAGTTAATTGGAAAGCTACAGCCAAGCATGGTGAGTTAATGGTCAATCAATACCAAGACGAAAAGTCCCAACCAATATATTCTGTAATAGATACAGGAAGGGTAATGAAAATGCCATTTGACGGATTAAAACTATTAGACTATGCCATTAATTCTACTTTGGCCTTTAGTAATGTTGCTCTAAAGAAACATGATAAAGTAGGAATGCTTTCGTTTTCTAAAAAAATTGAATCTTTTCTACCTGCACTTCACAAGATCACCTATTTAAACCGAATACTAGAAACACTTTATAACATTGACACCCAGTTTAACGACAGTGATTTTGGGCTTTTATATGCCCAATTAAAACGAAAAGTAACACACCGTAGCTTAATCTTACTTTATACTAATTTTGAACATGTAAGTGCGCTTAAACGACAAATGCCTTATCTACAGGCCATATCAAAAAAACACATGCTTGTTGTCGTATTATTTGAAAACACGGAGTTAGATAACATTATTAAAGAAAATACTGAAGATTTGCAATCCATTTACCATAAAACCATTGCAGAGAAATTTGCTTTTGAAAAGCGCTTGATGGTAAAAGAATTACAGAAACATGGAATCCAGACCATTTTGACACCTCCTGAAAAACTTACGATTAACACAATCAACAAGTATTTAGAAATTAAGGCAAGAGGATTGCTTTAAACGCTATATTAAATTTAGACTAACTTTAGTTTTAGCATTTCAGCATCTTTTTTACAATTCGTCTTGCTAATATTACAATTCGGTATATACATTTATAATATCACAATGTTTAGATGGATATTTGAATCATCAATCATTAACCATTAAACATTATTATCATGAAAAATTTAATTTTAACTATCGTATTTACTCTGACTGCCTTTTTAGGATATTCTCAAGAAAATGGTATAACAATAACTGTTACTGTAGATAATTTAACCAGTGATAAGGGTATTGCCGCATTTGCACTTCATACTAAAGATACTTTTATGAAAAGTGATGGTATATTGAATGTTGCAAGTACTATTAAAGATGGAAAAGTAAAGGTAACATTTGACAATGTGCAACCTGGTGAGTATGCAATCCTTGGCTTACACGATGTCAATGAAAATGGCAGAATGGACTATAGCGAAAATGGTATGCCAATAGAAGGATTCGGTACATCTAACAATGCAATGGCATTTGGTCCTCCTCAATACGAAGACTCAAAATTTAAAGTTGAAGACAAAGACCTCGAGCTTAATATTCGATTCTAAAAATGTAACATCAATCAGAAAACTAAATCAATCAAAAAGTAAAAGACTGTCTACCATGGCAGTCTTTTTATTTGAAGTTTTTCCCATAGATTTTGACAATACTTTTTGTAATTTTATAGTCTAAATTTATAATAATGACAATTACGCAATTAAAGTATGCTTTATCCATAGCAGAACATAAGAACTTTACTAAAGCTGCAGAAAAGTGTTTTGTTACACAACCAACATTAAGTACTCAAATTCAGAAATTAGAAGATGAATTAGATGTTGTAATTTTTGATAGAGGTAAAAAACCTATTGAATTAACCGAAGTTGGCAGAAAAATTGTATTTCAGGCTAGAAACATTGTGAATGAAGCGGAACGGATTCAAGATATTGTAGACCAACAAAAAGGATTCATTGGTGGAGAATTTAGACTTGGTATTATTCCAACGGTTATGCCAACCCTATTGCCAATGTTTTTACAGAATTTCATTAAGAAATATCCAAAAGTAAAACTGAAAATTGAAGAGCTTACTACTGAAGAAATTTTGACTAGAATTAGTGATGGCCATTTAGATGCTGCAATTGCCGCAACGCCATTAGAGAGCGATAATATTAAGGAACGTGTATTGTACTATGAACCTTTTGTTGCCTATGTGCCAAACAATCACAGATTAAGAGATAAAAAAACTATTGAAGTTTCCGATCTTGATATTGACGATATGCTATTATTAGAGGATGGTCACTGTTTTAGAGATGGTGTTATAAATCTATGTAAATCATTTAAAGATCAGATAGACGATAGTTTTCAGTTAGAGAGTGGCAGTATTGAAACCTTGATTAAGCTTTCTAATGAAGGCCTAGGCATGACACTTCTTCCTTACTTGCATACGTTGGATGTAAAAGAAAAACTTAATCCAAACCTAAGGCACTTCAAAGAACCTTCACCGGCCAGAGAGGTAAGTATCATATATCATAAAAGCGAACTAAAAATGCAGATTATAGACGCCTTGCATAATGTTATATCTGGTATAATAAGAGGTGCAATTGCTTTTCAGAATGTAGAGATAATAAGTCCTTTACCTAAATAAAAAAAGCGACTCGTAAGTCGCTTTCTTTTATGCTTTTAAATAAATTAAACATTGATTTAATTCTGGGTTTTGATTGATCAGGGACTGAATAAAAATTCTGAGATCTTCCAATTCATGAGGCAATAATCTTCTTACTGCTTTTTCTACTTCCTTACAGAATAATGCGACATCAAAACTCACCTTGTTAAGTACAGTTTTGGTGTACTCGTACATTGCTCTTGCCATATTTTACTTTTCGATTTTAGGTTTAACAAAATGTAGATTTCTTCTATAGGCTATTGTTTCAAATTATATTCTAAATTTAGAAAAAAAAACAATTGGGTATAAGTGTTTAACAGCTTTTTATGTTAAATGTTGTGTTTATCCGATAATAAACTTTTTTACAAAAAGAGAATTCTTACAACCTAACCTTTTATCTATCATTACATTAGATTGGTCTAAAATCTGTTATCACCATCTAAAATATCACCTAATCCACCCAAAATACTACCCTCACCTTTATCTCGTCCTCCAGCACGTGGTGCCGAAGCAATAATTCTATTTGCCAATCGACTAAATGGTAAGGATTGTACATACACCTTACCAGGTCCCTGAAGTTTTGCAAAGAATAATCCTTCGCCTCCAAAAATTGAATTTTTAATACCTCCTACAAATTCAATATCATAATCCACATCTTGCGTAAACCCAACTATACATCCTGTATCTACTCGTAAGGTTTCTCCTGGTTGTAAAGTTTTTTCTGCCATAGTACCACCAGCATGAACAAATGCCATACCATCACCTTCAAGTTTTTGCATTATAAAACCTTCGCCACCAAAAAGACCTCTTCCTAATTTCTTTGAAAATTCAATTCCTACACTAACTCCTTTTGCAGCACATAAGAAGGCGTCCTTTTGACATATAAACTTACCTTCAAACTCTGTTAAATCAATAGGAACAATTTTACCTGGATAAGGAGAAGCAAAAGATACATTTCGCTTTCCGGTTAGATCATTATAAAAGGCTGTCATAAACAAACTTTCACCAGTAAGTATTCGTTTGCCAGCACCTAATATTTTTCCTAAAAACCCCTTATCTTTTTGGGAACCATCACCAAAAATAGTATCCATTTTAATACCGTCATCCATCATCATAAAACTTCCCGATTCTGCAATAACCGCTTCTTGAGGGTCTAACTCTATTTCTACATATTGCATTTCTTCGCCGTATATACGGTAATCTATTTCGTGTGCATTTCTATCACTGAAATCTGGTAATTTTTCCATAATGTATTTTATTTAATGATTGATACTAGTAATAAGTTGAATACATTTCTATTTTGTTACACTACTGTTTGGATTTTACCTTTAGTGTCCATTCAAAATTAAAGGAGGAAACTTGTATGCCTTCTTCATTAATTCCATTTGCATTTAACCATACTGTTTGTCCCTCACCGGTTTTGATTGCCTTGTCAATGGCTTCATTTATTTTCAACCCTTCATCACATGTAAACTTAATTCTGCCCGTAGCTTTCTTTGTGAAGGAAGCATTATTATTTGCAACTAACATTGAAATGTTCTTACCACTTTCCTTTATCTTCTTCATGACTAAGGCACCAGTAGTGAGTTCTGCCGCCATACCCTGTACTGCCCAAAACATAGATTTAAAAGGATTTTGATTGATCCACCGATGTTTAACTGATACAATACAAGTAGAATCGGTTAATGTCTTAGTCCTTACTCCTGTTAGATATGCAGCAGGTAATTTAAAAAGTAAAAAGGTATTGAGTTTAGAAGGTGTTATTTTCATTTATCACATATTATAAGACTAAAATAAAGTAAATATACAAGTTGCACTAATGTTAAAAATATGTTAATTTTTAGTACTATGCGTAACATAATACCTGTTAAAAGACATATATTTGTATAAGCAACTATTATATACTTTTAAAAATGATAGATAATCACTATAAAAATTTAGCAACATTTATACACCTTTCGACATTTTCAAGGTTTATTATCCCATTTGGAAATTTTATTGGCCCTATAGTTTTATGGGCCGCAAATAAGAATAAATCGGAGTTTGTAGATAAGCATGGTAAACAAGCCATAAATTTTCAAATTAGCATATTTCTATATGCCATAATTATAGGAACTATTAGTGTACCCTTTTTCATCTTTAAATTATTTGATGGTATGAGTGTATTTGATTTTAGAGGATTTAACAATTTCCATATCAACATTGGCGAGCCTTCTCCTCTATTATATATTGGTGGTGGATTAGGTGTTTTAGCAGTAATAGCATTTATCATTGAACTAGCACTTATTGTAAAGGCCAGTATTTCTGCCAGAGATGGGCAATTGTACAATTATCCATTAACAATTAACTTTTTGAAATAGCATATAAATCATCATAATCAATCAAAAAATGAACAGTTTAATCGAATTTAAGATACTATTAATATGAAAATAGAAAACACAAAAGCACAAATGCGTAAAGGTGTCCTGGAATATTGCATCTTGTCTATTTTAAAGGACGAAGATGCCTATGTTGCAGAGATTCTCGGAACACTAAAGGACGCAAAAATGCTTGTAGTTGAAGGAACAATTTATCCTTTGCTTACAAGATTGAAAAATGCTGGATTACTCAATTACCGTTGGGAAGAATCCACATCTGGACCACCAAGAAAATATTATGGTCTTACGGAAACAGGTAAATTGTTTCTGAATGAATTAAACACTACTTGGAGTGAATTACAAAATGCAGTTAACCTAGTAACAAGTACAAAAACAACAAAAAAATGAATAAAACAGTCAATATAAATTTAGCAGGTGTATTCTTCCATATAGATGAAGATGCATATCTTAAATTATCACGCTATCTTGAGGCTATAAAACGTTCATTTACAGACTCTCAAGGACGATCAGAAATTATTTCAGATATAGAGGCACGTATTGCCGAATTATTCTCAGAACGTATTCAAAATGAAAAACAAGTCGTAGGAATAAAGTTGGTCGACGAAGTCATTACGATAATGGGACAACCAGAGGATTATTTGGTAGATGACGAAATATTTGAAGATGAACCTCAACCAAGACAATCTTATAGCTCTAGACCAACTAAAAAATTATTTAGAGATACGGATAACTCTTATATTGGAGGTGTAGCAGCAGGATTGAGCCACTATTTTGGAATAGATGCAATTTGGATGCGTTTACTTTGGATTCTTTTAACCATTGGATCTGGTGGTACTTTTATACTTATATATTTAATTTTTTGGGCCTTAGTGCCAGAAGCTGTGACCACAGCAGAAAAACTAACAATGACTGGTGATCCTGTGAATATTACCAACATTGAAAAAAAAATTAAAGACGGTATTGATACTGTATCCGAAAAAGTAAGGAATGTAGATTTAAAAAAGCACGGAGAAAAAATTAAGGAAGGAATTGATTCTGTTTCAGACAATATTTCAGAAACGGTCAAAAATGTAGATTTTCAGAAACAAGGTAATAAGCTAAAATCTAGTTCGCAGAATTTCTTTGACACACTAGGAACCATCATTATGTTTTTCCTAAAAGTTATTGCAAAGTTCATTGGAGTTATTTTAATTATTGTAGGTATTAGTACTTTGATAAGTTTAATAGTTGCATTTTTCACTGTTGGAATAACTGATGCTGTACATTTCCCTGGTATGGATTTTATTGATGCCGCAAACTCAGCCAATATTCCTCTGTGGTTAATGTCTATGCTTATATTCTTTGCCATTGGTATTCCATTCTTTTTTGTGTTCTACTTAGGTCTTAAAATCCTAGTAAACAACTTAAAGTCTATAGGGAATGTTGCCAAGTTTACATTACTTGGTATCTGGCTCATGGCAATAATCGGATTATTTGTTATCGGAGTAAAACAGGCCACTGAACATGCCTTTGATGCAAAATTTACGGTAAAAGAACAATTAGATGTTACTGCTAATGACACCTTAAAAATTAATATGGTAAGTGATAGTAATTACGATGGATACTATTACAGACGCAACAATAATTATAGACTTGTGGAAGATGAAAATGGTCGCACTATTATATCCTCAGATATTAGATTGGTAGTTAGATCTACCAAAGATTCGTTAGCCTCTATGGTTATTGAAAAACAAGCTCGAGGAAGCAGTTATGACATCGCACGAAATAGAGCTGAAAACATCAATTATAGCTATGCGCTAAATGATGGAAAACTAGACCTTAGTTCTTATTTAACAACTGATATTGAAAATAAATTCAGCGAACAAGAAGTAATGGTGATATTATATGTTCCTGAGGGAGCAGTTATTTATGCAGATGACAACACCTATAGTTTTCACAGAAATTCAAGTTATTACAATGATATTTTAGATAACGGGATGGAAGAACAGTATTTGAAAATTATAGAGGATGGTACTGAATGTTTAGATTGTGAGATCGAAGAAGAAGAAGAAGAAGATGAAAATTCAGATGAGACGAACTCAGATAATAACCAAATTATTACAGAAGAAAAACCAGACGTAAGTATTCAAATCAATGAAGAAGAAGGTGTTAATATTGAAGTAAACGACAATTGAGACACAATTATTGACAATTCGGTCCTATTTAATTCAATCTAAAGAACCTACGTTATAAATTTGAACTATCAATCAATCAAAAAACGATTTTAACTAAATCAATTTTCAATCAAAAAAAAGAAATCATGAGCACACTAGTAAGAATTATTATTACAAGCATCATTAGTTTATTAATGGTATCCTGTATCATGGACACAAACTTCGGCATAGGAGTCGATGGGAATGGTAAAGTTATCAGTTCAGATAGAAATATCTCAGATGACTTTAAAAGTATTAAGGTTAGTCAAGGATTAGACCTTTATATAACACAGGGTAATTCTGTAGACCTAACAGTTGAAGCAGATGAAAATCTGCATGAACTTATAATGACAGAAGTAGAAAACAATGTTTTAAAAATTTACACCACTGAAAATATCAGACGTGCATCCTCTAGAAAAATATTACTTGGAATCACAGATCTTGAAGCTATAAAAGCAACTAGTGGTAGTGAAGTTAGATCTACAAATGTGATTGAAGTTGATGAACTAGAATTAAATTCTACCAGTGGTAGTGATATAAGATTAGATGTCAAAACAGAATCCTTAAACTGTCATTCTACAAGCGGTAGCGACATTAGACTTAGTGGCACAACCAACGTTCTGATAGCAGAAGCTACAAGCGGAAGTGATATCAGAGCATCTAACCTTAGAGCAGTAAAAACTAGAGTTAAGGCAACTAGTGGCGCAGACATCTCTGTTAATACTACTAAAGAATTAACAGCCAGAGCCACAAGTGGTGCAGATATTAGGTATTCTGGCAATCCAGAGAAAGTCGATAAATCTGATAGTTCATCAGGTAGTGTAATCAAAGAATAAATCAATCAATTAAAGTGTTATAGTTTAATTACTTTAAACACTTAAGTATTTTACAACCAATCAGTTAAAGACCATTTCAAACTCAATAATAGAGTTTGGGATGGTTTTTGTATATATTTGTTAAACAGCTATAAAAGTGACCAAAATTTAACTTTGGGTCTTAATAGTATATAATAATATAGATTAAATGAAAAAACAACTACTAGTTTTTATGCTCATGATTGCGATTGTGCCTGGAGTATTTTCTCAATCAACTGAAAAAATAAAAGGTGATAGAAATGTCACCATTAAGCAGACTTTTATTGACGATTTTGAAACTTTAATTGTCAATGGCGATTTTGCAATTGAAGTGGTGTACAACAGTAAACCTTCTGTAGAAATTGAAGCAGATGATAATTTACACGATGTTATACAGTTTTCAGTTGAAGATGGTGCACTTTCATTTATACAAACAATGAGGATTACTTCAAAAAAGAAACTGAGTATTACTGTGAATTATGGTGATGCACTACAAAATATTGAAGTTAAAGGAGATGGAGAGATCAGGTCTTTAACCTCAATGGAACTTGGGGATGTTACGTTAAAAACATCAGATAATTCTAGAACATATTTAAATATAAATTCTAGATCTTTTGATTATAAAAGTTACGGCAAGTCAAAAACAAGATTAAACCTAACATCAGATTCTACAAAAGTTGAGTTAAGCGATACCAGTAAATTAGATGCATTAATTAAGAGTAGGGTTGCAGATTTTGATCTATATCAACGCTCTGATGCTGCCATTGAAGGAGTTTCTGATAGTTCAGTAATCAGAGTCGATAACTCTTCAAATTTTACTGGTGCAAAATTTAATGTTAAAAATGTTGAAGCTACTTTAGAGGACAATAGCGATATCACAATTTCTGTTGAAGAGAATATTACAATCGGTGCATCAGGCAATAGTGAAATTTATTTATATGGAAATCCAGCAATAACAATAACTAAATTTGAAGGTACCTCTAAACTTCAAAAGAAAAAGCGATAAATTTTTATTTTACCTTGTAATTAAGTTGAAAATCTATTTCAATAACTGGTGAAACTTTTATTACACCCAATAATTTTTTAGGTGGTTCTAGTTTAAAGTCATTAATATTTATTGACATTATACCTTGAATTCTAATTCTATCATCTGTATTGACTGTTACTGGTACCACAAAAGAGTTTTTAACGCCACAAATTTCAACATCTAAATCAGCTTCCACACACTCATTCAAATTACTGGGTTTTAATACCTTCTTTAATTTAAGTTTTATATCAGGGTAACGATCCGTATTTAATAATCTATGAAAATCCTTATTAATCATTCTTCCTCCACAATTAAAATACTTATTGGGTATAACCAACTCAGTGTTATCAAATTCTAAGGCTATGTTTGACTCGGAGTAAGAAACCAATAGTGAATCTGATAATGTGACCATATTCATTACACAATCGAATTCATTCACATTTGAGGTACCCTTTATTTTAATATAACTACCCTCATAAACCTGGATGGTAGAATTAATTACTTCAGGTGTTTTGAAGGTACTAAAGGATAAAGCTATAAAAAGCAAAAATAAGTAATGGGTATATATGACTATCAGTCTCATAAAAAAATATTAAGGCCTTCTAGGTAAAGAAGGCCTTAGGTTAAATTGAATTTTTAGAAGCTAATGACGGCTTCAAACATTAAGCCATTGAATTTACCTTCATAGAAAACATTATCTGATGGATAGCCATCATAGCTTTGATTAACATACTCAAGTTTTGCAAGAACATTTTTAGTCAAGAAATAACCAGCTGACAATTGGAATCTATCTATATCTGCATCACCAAATGATTGTTCTGAACTTACTGTATTATAACGACCACCGATGTAAAAGTCTTCAGTAGATCCAAAGCGATAGATTACTTCACCAGCTAACTGTGTTGTACTACGGTTATCAGATTCTGAAGCAGCTCTGCCATTTGCAAATTCTAGAGTACCAAAGAATTCCAAGCCACCATACTTCACGAATGGGTTAAACATAATAGCAGTAATTCTATTTCTGTAACTAGGATCAAAACGTCCTGTTCTAAATGTATTAGTAGCTGTAGTATTTTGTAGAGACTGTGTTCTCCAATCAAAATATTGTTCTGGTGATAAAACAGAATAATATCTAGAACCTGCTCTATCTGCCGTATAAAGATAGTTGCTTGCTACGTATCCTGTAGTGTATAAAGACCCTGTTAATCTGAATCTGAAATCTTCGGTGAATTGTTTGTCATACCCTAATTTTGCAAGAAATGCTGCGCCACCTGTTTTACCATTAGCACCTTCTAGAACATTTTGATTTAACTTACCGTTAGAGAATCCAATCATACCTATAAATCCATTTCTTTGATAATAAACTTCAGCCCCAACCTCCGTTGTAAAAGCATCCATAATCAAGTTACCGACAAATGGGTTGTAAATAGCCTGCGCATTGTCACTTCTTCTAAAATGTGCATCACCATAGTTGTTTTCCATATGTCCTATTTTAACAGTAGTATACTTCATAAGGTTACTTAATACACCTTCACTAATGAAATCTAGGTTATCTATTTGAAGATAGCCACCTTTTACATAAGGTTCTGGGTGGTGACGAGAAGATAGATAGGTTCTTAAGTGCATTCTTAAACCTTTAGCCAAAGCTACATCTATGTCTAAGTTGGCTGTAGCCAAGTTAAAGTTATAACCTATTTCTTGTAATGTGTTCGTTGTTGTTTGATCAGCTAGTGCTACACCATTTTCATGGTCTATGGCTTGAAATTGCAATGTAGATTGTCCACCTACTCTTACTTTTACACCGTCAAAAGTTGATACTGAGTCTTTTGGTGCTTCAAAGACATTAATCCCTCTTTTATCAGGTTGTCGATAATTGTCTAAATTCCTTTTGCTATTTGTTTGTGCTAACATACTAAACCCGAAGAATAGCATGAAAATAATTGCGGTTAATTTGAGATTTGATTTCATAATTTAAACTTATTTAAGTTAATATTTTTCTAGTTAGTTTGACATTAGAATTTAAAAACAGAATTAAAAACAATTCTTATTTTATTACCTGTTTTTATAGTACCTAAAAGTGCCTTTGGAGGCTCAATATCAAAATCAGTCATCAAAATACTTTTCTCACCTTCAACTAAAATCTTATTATTATCAATTTTAAGTCTTAACTCAACAGGAATTTGTTTTTCAACTCCAGAAACCCTAAGCTTTCCGACAATAAATAATTTATATTCATGCTGTGACAGCTTTTGAGAATTGCTAATTGACAAAAGTTTAAAGTCAATAGTTTTAAATTTGTCTGTTTTTAAAGCTTTGTATGTGTTCTTATCCATCCCTCTTTTGCCACTTTTAAGACTTTCAGCCCGCACGGTAAAGGAAAGGTTTTTGATATCTGCACTATTAATATCATTAAAAGTAATAGTTCCAGATTGGTTTTGAGCATCTACATGCCAGTCATGCAATGACGAAGTGCCATGAACTTCTAAAATAGAAGTATCATTGTTAAGTATATATGTTTGGCAGTCTAATGATAGGCTGTATAAGAGATGTACAAAAAAGATAAGTGAAAATGGGCTTTTAAATTTAATTGATGTCATCGTATCTCTCGATTTTATGTATACAAAGGTTTACATAAATTCTTTCAAATATTATGATATTTATCATATCTCAATTAAATAATAAGAATTCAATAAAATAAAACACGTATATCTAATTATTATTCAAAAAAAAAGGCCGAAGTAAAAACTACGGCCTTCAAAGTATAGAGTAATTTATTTAATTATACGTCGATGTAGAAATTTCAAAATCTGCTTCTTTTGCTGCCAAGTAGCGTTCTGCATCTAATGCAGCCATGCAACCCGTACCTGCAGCGGTTACAGCCTGTCTATAAACATGGTCCGCAGCATCACCACTAACAAATACACCTTCTACATTTGTTTTACTAGTACCAGGCACTGCGTTTATTATATAACCTGTTTCATCTAAGTCTAAATATTCTTTGAAAATATCTGTATTTGGTTTGTGACCGATCGCAACAAAAAATCCAGTCGCAGGAATATCAAAAACTTCACCTGAAACTTTATTCTTAGCTCTTACTCCTGTAACAACCTGTCCATCACCTAAAACTTCAACAGTTTCAGTATTCAATAAAATTTCAATATTCTCTGTATTTCTAACACGTGCTTCCATTATTTTAGAAGCTCTAAATTCATCTCGTCTAACAAGCATTGTCACCTTTTTACAAAGATTCGATAGATAATGTGCTTCCTCACAAGCTGAATCTCCTGCCCCAACAATGACAACCTCTTGGTTTCTATAAAAGAATCCGTCACAAACAGCACAAGCAGAAACACCACCACCCAATTGAAGATATTTCTGTTCAGAAGGTAATCCTAAGTATTTTGCAGATGCACCAGTAGATATAATTATTGTAGATGCGTGGATTTCTTTTTCATCATTTACCCAAACCTTGTGTACATCGCCAGAAAAATCAACTTTTGTTATCCAACCATTACGTACATCTGTCCCAAATCGTTCAGCTTGCTTTTGAAGTTGAATCATCATTTCAGGACCTGTTATCCCATCTGGATAACCTGGAAAATTCTCCACATCGTTTGTTGTCGTTAATTGTCCACCAGGTTGCTCTCCTTGATATAAAACAGGCTCCATATTTGCTCTAGATGCGTAAATGGCAGCTGTGTAACCTGCAGGTCCAGAACCTATGATTAGGCATTTAACTTTTTCTATCGTATCAGACATATATTCGTTTATTTTACTGTTTAGCAAAAGTAGGATTTTTGTCTAAATCCTTACATAGAAGTTATTAACACTACCTATGACATTATAAAATTGAAAAATACTACATAATTCTGCGTTTATTTTTGTAATTTATAAGGGTTTAACAGCTAAATCATCAGGATTATGAAAATTAAGTTTATCATTATTTGCCTCCTTTTTGTGTTTATATCTTCATGCAAGGATAATGCAGAAATTACTTCAGATACCATAGAAAATGCAGAAGCTATGGTTACCAAAAAAAACGGACTTAAAGGTGCTTGGGAGTTAAAAGGGTTTTATAACTATCAAGATAATGTTGTTGTAGATTCATTCGAAAACAATACTCTATCGAGACAGATTAAAATGTACACTGACACGAAAGTAATGTGGTGCAAACTGCTAAAAACGGATTCAATTGAATTTTTTGGATATGGTTCTTACACCTATGATGATGGTGTCCTTACTGAAGTTCTAGAATTTGGATCAGCTTTTATGAATGAGGTAATTGAAGAGCAACAAGAATTTGTATTTCAATTTGAGTTAGGGCCAGATCGCTTTGAGCAGATTGAAATTGACGAGGATGGTAATCGCATTTACTCTGAAAATTATGTCAGGATAGAATAAAACCGGTTTGAATATGACTTCTATCATAAATTATTAGAATAAAATTTGGCAATTTAGCCTTCATCGAAGACATAATTTTTAATACGGAATATCTAAAAAATAGTTATTCTAAGTTACGCCAAATTAACCCATGATTGCTAATTTTTCTTTAATTGCTGGCTTACTTGCATCAGCTCTACATGTTATAACTGGTCCTGACCATTTAGCAGCAGTAACTCCTTTTGTAATAGAAACTAAAAAGAAAGCTTGGAAAATAGGCCTTGCTTGGAGTATAGGCCATATTGCAGGTATGGCTGCTATCGGTGTGCTGTTTATATTATTTAGAAACCTTATCCCAGTGGAGAAGATATCAAATTACAGTGAACAACTTGTAGGTGTCGTACTTGTTGGAATTGGTATTTGGTCAATTTATATGATTTTCAAGAATAATAGTAACGCAAGACATAAACATTTACATGTACATAGTAACAATCAGCCTTTAATACACAGTCACAAACATGTGCATAGTAACGAGAATAATCATGAGCACAGTCATTCTAAAAACTTGAAACAAAGTTATCTGGCATCATTCTCAATCGGTTTTCTACACGGCTTGGCAGGTGTAGCTCATTTTCTTTTGTTCTTACCAGTATTAGGATTTGATAAGCAAATAGATTCCATTCTGTATGTCATAGGCTCTTGTATCGGAATAATTATTGCCATGACCACATTTGCTTTTGTTATTGGGAAAATTGTAGCAATCTCTAAAAATGAGCACAATCCTATTTTTTTTAAGGGTATTCGATTAGCTACTGGCCTATTTGCAATAATAATAGGAGTATATTGGATTACAAACTTTTAGCAGATTCGCGGTAAATGTTCTCCTATTAAAGGTGTTACGATGCGTTTTCCTCCAATGCCACTCTGCATTACAACTTTACCTCTGTGATCATTTGTTATTTGACCAATACATATAGCATTTAACCCCTTTGAATCCTTTTTCATGAGATCTATTACTTCAGTCTCTACATCCTTATCTATAATCGCCACAAAAACACCTTCATTAGCCACATATAATGGATCTAAACCTAAAATCTCACACGCAGCTGCTACTTGCCTCTCTAATGGTATTTTGTTTTCATGAATTAAAATTCCATTGTTAGTATCTGTAGCTATTTCGGACAAAGTACTAGCCAGTCCTCCTCTCGTTGGATCCCTGAGCAACTTAATCTTATTCCCAAAATTGTTTAAAAGGCTTTCTATAATAAAGTTAAGATTTGTCGTATCACTTTCAATAGTAGATTCAAATTCTAAACCTTCACGTTGCGACATAATCGCCATACCATGTTGTGCAATATATCCACTAACAATAATTTTATCACCTTCTTTAATTCGATCAGAAGAAATTTCAGCCTTAGGGTGTACTTCACCAAATCCTGTTGTATTAATAAATATCTTATCACCCTTACCACGTTCAACAACTTTAGTATCACCTGTTATGATTTTTACTCCGCACTTATCCGATGTAACTTTTATAGTTTCAACAATTTCAATAAACTCATTTGCCCCTAACCCTTCCTCAACTATGAATGCCAAGGATAAATATTTTGGTATTGCACCACACATAGCTACATCATTCACAGTACCATTAACGGCCAATTCACCAATATTACCACCTTTGAAAAATATAGGTGATACCACGAAACTATCAGTAGAAATTGCCACTTCTCCTTTTATCTTAACAATAGAACCATCGTGCTTTTGATTCAGATAAGGATTATCAAATGTTTTAAAAATAATCCCATCAAGCAGTTCCCTCGTCATAATGCCACCACTACCATGTCCTAAATTTATTTTGTCAAATTTATATTGTTTTTTATCCATTCTTATTTAATAAGGTGATTTGAAAAATGATAATATGCCGCACAGGCCCCTTCAGAAGAAACCATTGGAGCTCCAAGAGGATTTGAAGGGTTGCAAGCCTTGCCAAATTGCTTACACTGATTTGGTTTTTTAATTCCTTTAAGTATATCACTTGCTATACAATCTGAATTCTCTACAACCTTGATATTTTGAATACCAAACTTGTGCTCAGCGTCAAAATCCTTGAAAGATTTGGTCATAACATAACCGCTATTTGGAATTTCGCCTATACCACGCCATTCTCTATTTCCAATTTCGAAAATTTGATTAATGACTGCTTTGGCAGCCATATTACCTTCTTCTTTAACAGCTCTCGAATATTGATTCTCAACTTTATAGGTTTTATTCTCTAACTGTTTAATGGCCATATAAATCCCCTCTACTAAATCTACAGGTTCAAATCCAGTTACCACTATTGGTATTTTGTATTTCTCTGCTAGATTATGATATTCCTCATAACCCATTATTGTGCAGACATGACCTGCCGCCAAAAACGCATTAACGTTACAAAACTTATCATCTAGTATAGCTTCCATTGCAGGTGGCACTAATACATGAGAAACCAAAATAGAATAATTCTTTAAACCCAGTTTCTGAGCATGTAATACTGACAGCGCATTGGCTGGTGCGGTTGTTTCAAAACCAACGGCAAAAAAAACCACTTCTCTATTAGGGTTATTCTTCGCAACATTAACAGCCTCAATTGGAGAATATAAAATTCTTAAATCACCTCCATCTGCTTTAGCTTCCAAAAGGCTCTTTTTACTTCCTGGAACTCTCACCATATCACCAAATGAACAGACAATAACATCATTCTCAAGCAATTCAATAGCTTTGTCAATTAAGTTTAATGGTGTTACGCAAACTGGACATCCAGGACCATGAATCATGCGAACATTTTCAGGCAAAAGATCTAAGATTCCATTTTTAACCAAACTGTGGGTTTGACCACCACAGATTTCCATAATATTCCAAGGTTGAGTAACGCTTTCTTTGATTTTTCCTAAAAACCGTTTAGTTGCTTCTAAATTTCTATATTCATTTAAATATTTCATGAATCTACGCCATTCAAATAATACATTATTTGTCCTAAGGATATGTTCTCGTCATTTGGACTTAAGTTACGATTAAAAAACAACTCATACTCATTTCCAGCTATTTCCTTGAGCATATCCAAAAGAACCGTATTTTGAAAAACACCTCCTGAACATGCAATACTTTTTATACCATTGTGGTTAGCCACATCTATGATGAGTTTAGCCAATGTGAATAAAAAATTACATATTATTTGGGGTTTTTCTATTCCGCTATCAATATCTGATTGAACACCATTAATAATTGCATTGGCAGATAGATGGTCATTACCAAAAACTGAAGCATAAGAGTTACACTTTTTTAAATCATAACCAAGTACATGGTTTTCTAATTTTATGGCTGCCTCCCCTTCATATGTATTTATGTCACATATATCTAGCAATGAGGCTACAGCATCAAAAAGTCGTCCGACTGAAGAGGTCTTAAGTTTATTCTTTTTCTTAAGTTCTTTGTAAATTTTAGTCTCTTTCGGATTAAACTTTTTAGTCATGATCGAGGCAACTTCATCAACTAAAGAGAATAAAGACAGCCTAGGCTCCTTCGCCATTTTATCACCAGCCAACCAATCGTAGTAATCAAAATGTGCAATACGCTGCATCTTGCCATTATGGTATTTAAAGAATTCTCCTCCCCATATTTGATGATCGTTACCAAAACCCGTACCGTCCCACACTACACCTAAAATTTCTTTTGGACTAGTAAACAAAGAATGTTCTGCTAATATAGATGCAAAATGAGCTTTATGATGTTGAATTTCTTGAAATTCTGCTCCTATAGATTCTGCCAGTTCCTTACCAAATAATGTGCTTTGGTATGAAGGATGTTTATCTACCAAAACTACAGCAGGTTTTTGCTGGAAAATATTCATAAAACTGGATGATTCCTTACCAAAACGCTCATAAACCCCGTAATTATCCAAATGACCTAGATACTGACTTATGTAGATATAATCGTTTGGCATATAGCTAATTGTGCTTTTTAGATGTGCACCCATGGCCATGACATTTTTCTTATTTTCAATCTTGGGAGCATAATAATTAGGCGCAAAACCTCTAGAACGCCTAAAAAGAACTCTTTCATTAGAATTATTACTAACTTTTATAACCGAATCATCTTGAGGGTGTTCTATTTTAAGGTTATGTAACAGAAAATAATCTGCTATAGAACCAAGAAGTTCCAAGGCCTCTAAGTTATCACTTAAAACAGGAGAGCCACTAATATTACCACTTGTTGCAACAATAGGAAAATCAATTTCGTTGGCCAATAATTGTAAAAGAGGAGAATTAGGTAACATAACGCCCAATTGATTTAATCCTGGAGCTACACTAGATGCAATGGGAGTTTTGTTTTTAATTGAAGTTGGTATTATTACAATTGGTCGTTCTACAGCAGTTAACTCTTTTTCAATATCCAAATTGATACTGAAGTGAGTTTTAAGCTTTTCAACTGATGGATATAGAAGCGCAAAAGGTTTTTCTGGACGATTTTTTTTCTGCCTCAATTTGCGTACTACATTATCATTTCTTGCATCACAGCATAACAAAAATCCACTTGTATTTTTAATAGCTATAATACTCTCCTCTATCAGTAATCTATGAATTGTATTAAATATTAATGCGTTGTTCGTAGATACAAGCTCTGACTCGTTATCTATTAATTTAAGTTGAATCCCACATTCTCCGCATGAATTTGTTTGAGAATGAAAGCGTCTATTCCTAGGGTCGCTATATTCATTTTCACAAGCTTGGCACATTTTAAACTCGTCTATGCTTGTATGATGTCTTTCAAATGGAAACGTCTTAGTTATTGCCCATCGAGGACCACAGTGAACGCACGTAGTAAAAGGATAGTTATATCTGGCATTTTTAGGATCATTAATTTCGTTTTTACATTTATCGCATATACCAAAATCTGGAGTAAGTTGGAGATTTAACCCACTTGCATTCTCTGACGGAATTATCTTAAAATCTTTGAATTTTTTGTGATTAACTTCTGTGATATAGTGTTTATCAATTTTTGACAAAATAGGAGCTTCCTTTAGAAGAGCTTTATAAAATGAATCAACAATTTCTTTTGATGCCTGTGCAAAAATAATTACGCCTTCTTCATTGTTAGACACCGTACCATTTACATCTAACATTTCTGCTAAATTAAAGACAAAGGGACGAAAACCAACTCCTTGTACTTGACCCGATATTACTATTTTGACGGTTTGCAAACCCATATAATTCTATATCATAATAAGCAATGTAAAATAACATTAGTAAGATATGACATCATATGATTTTTGTCATACGATTTGTGGTAAAAATGAACTAACATTGGTATATCATTAAATGTAAAAGGCATGCATGAATTGTCAATTGCAATGGGTATTGTAGATATTGCTGAAAAGGAGACAACAAAAGCTAACGCCAATAAAGTAAATCTTATAGAGCTGGAAATTGGCACTTTAGCAGGAATTGAATTTGAAGCTTTAGATTTTGTTTGGTCATCTGCAGTAAAGGGCACCATTTTAGAAAATGCTAAGAAGAAAATCACAAAAGTGAATGGAAGCGCAAAATGCCATGACTGCAGCATGGTTTTTCAATTAGATGATTTAATTGAAAATTGTCCAAGTTGCAAAAGCTATGCAAAAACAATTATCCAAGGCAAAGAACTAGTAGTTAAATCACTTGAGGTCTCTTAATTACATTTATTAAGTCACCCATTTTATAAATGTTCAAATAAATGATGTAGGTCATTTATTGAACTGTTTATCTTATATAAATTTCGCCATTAATCATAAGTCTCGTTTTATGATACCAAATAACCACATTACCCAACGTACAAATTTAGTTAATGTTCTCTGGGACATTCAGAAAAAAAGACGGTTCATCAATAAAGATGATATTGCCAAAATTGCAAACGAATTTGATATTTCTAAAACTGAGCTAGAAGGCATCATTTCGTTTTATCATTTCTTTCATTTTAAAGATGCAGGAAAGTACACCATTTACCTTAATTGCTCAACAATTTCAAAACTTCATAATTATCATGAGGTTAAGAAAGCATTTGAGGATGAATTAGGTATAAAAATGGGAAATACAACCAAAGACAAAATGTTTGGCCTTTTTAAAACGTCATGTATTGGACTAAGTGACCAAGAAACGGCAGCACTTATTAACTATTACCCATTTACCAATTTAACGGCTGAAAAAGCAAGGACTGTAGTATCAAAAATTAGGGAAGGCCAGTCCTTACAATCAATTTGTGATTTTCCAAAAGATAACATACAGTATAAACCAAAGGATGAGAAAAAAACTATTTTTTTCAAACCTTTTAAGATGGGAGAAGGATTAGAGCAACTAAAAGACCTAAGTCCTGAGGACGTTATTAAAATGGTAGAAGACTCTAAACTATCTGGTAGAGGTGGTGCATTCTTTCCAACAGGAGTCAAATGGAAATTTTGTAGAAACAATGCTTCAGACCAAAAATATATTATCTGTAATGCTGATGAGGGTGAACCAGGCACCTTTAAAGATAGGGTTTTGTTGAACACCTATCCAGAATTGTTAATAGAAGGAATGGCAATTGCCGGTTATGCAGTTGGCGCCACTGAAGGATACATTTATCTGCGAGCAGAATATAAATACTTAAAAGATCGGATTGATAATGCCATAGAAAAATTCAAAAATGCCAAATTACTTGGAAAGGAAATTCTAGGTATTGAGAATTTTAATTTCAATGTTAAAGTTTTTATGGGTGCTGGAGCATATGTATGTGGTGAAGAAACCGCACTCATCGCTTCAATGGAAGGCAAAAGAGGTGAACCAACAACCAAAGAATATTTTCCAGTAGAAAAGGGCTACTTAGGTAAACCAACAGTAGTAAACAATGTAGAAACTTTATGTGCAGTGCCAAGAATATTAGAAATAGGACTCAAGAACTACTTGTCTATAGGTACAGAATCAACACCTGGAACTAAACTGCTTAGCGTTTCTGGTGACTGCACAAAACCAGGAGTTTATGAAATTGAATGGGGAATGAAGTTGAGAGACTTCCTTTCACTTATTGGTGCAAAAGACCCTCATATGATTCTCTTTAATGGATTTGCTGGTGAATGTTTGTCCATGGTAGATTTTGATCGTGAAATTTCAGGTGAAAACCTATTATCAGAACAAATTCAATTTCAGTTTAAAGATCCTATAGAATATGCCTATAAAATGAGTGGTGTAGGTCTTAGAAGTGGAGGTTCTTTTATGGTGTTCAATAAATCTAGGAGCATCATTTCAATTCTTAAAAATGTTACAGACTTCTTTGTAGCTGAATCCTGTGGCATATGTGTTCCTTGTAGAACCGGTAATTTCCTGTTATCAAGAAAGATAGATAAAATAAAACTTGGTCATGGCAATAAGGCGGATATGGAGGAAATTCAAGAATGGAGCCATATCATTAAACAATCCAGTCGTTGTGGTCTAGGGAAAACATCAACCAATTGTTTATTGACGGCAATGCTCAAGTTTCCTGAGGAGTTTGAAAAACTAACCCAGAATGAGAGTAATTTTAATGGCTCTTTTAATATTAATAAGGCCACACATAACTATGATACTATAATCCAAGAAATAGAAAGTACTTATGACTAATATTGTTAACATAACCATAGATGGCAAAAAGTACAAGGCGCAAAAAGGCAAGAACCTTGTTAATGTTGCTAAAGAGAACGGATTATACATTCCTACTTTATGTCATTTTCGCGAAGTAGACCCTCCATTAGGAACCTGCAGAATTTGTACGGTTGAAGTTGACGGCAAAACAACCTCTGGATGTACTACCAAGGTCTATGAAGGAATGAACGTAGAAATAAATAATCCTGAACTTTTAAATACCAGAAAGGCAATTATAGAAATGTTGTTTGCTGAGGGAAATCATTTTTGCCCATCGTGCGAGAAGAGCGGCAATTGCGATATGCAAAATTTGGGATATGATATGGGAATCACCGTTTCACGTTTTCCACATGTTTACAGCAAGAAGTTGGTTGATTTTACTTCAGACAGGATGATAATGGAGTCTAACAGATGTATTTTGTGTAAACGATGTGTGGAAGAAATTAAAACGAAAGACGGAAAAGATGTATTCTCATTTGTTAAAAGGGGTGTTGGTACAAGAGTACAAATAGATTATGAAGAAGAAGCCAAATTAACGGATGAGGAGGCACTTTATGCTATGTCGATTTGCCCAGTGGGAGCAATTTTAGTAAAAGGTATAGCATATGAACAACCATTTGGTAAACGCAAGTATGATAAAGGTGGTAATTCTAAGCAGGTACTCATCAATGAAAAATTAAAAAGAAAATCTAAAGATGGCAAATTTGTTGTTGCCACTACTTCTCTAGCCGGTTGCTTTGGTTGTCATATGTCCTTACTGGATATTAATACGGAGTTATTAGATGTGTTAGAAATTGTAGAATTTAATAAATCACCATTAACGGATATCAAGAAGTTTAGTAAACAATGTGATATTGGACTTGTAGAAGGAGGTTGTGCAAATTCAGAAAACATTGAAGTACTTAAAGAGTTTAGGAAAAAATGTGACATCCTTGTAGTTTTCGGCGAATGTGCAATAATGGGTGGAATACCAGCTATGCGTAATTTTATATCACTTAAGGAATGTCTTGAGGAAGCTTACATAAATGGACTTACCACAGAACTTGGAGCAAATGTTATCCCAAACCATGAGGATATACCAAAAATGCTAGATAAAGTATATCCATGTAATGAAATTGTAAAAGTCGATTATTTCATACCAGGATGTCCACCAAATGCAAATCATATATGGAAAGTTATAAAGAACATTCTTTTAGAGGAAGAATATTCTATAACCCATGAAGAATTTAAATATGATTAATTCAATGAAGTTTCAATAATAAATCAAAAATGATTATTAAAACAACATCAAAGATTATTAGAACCAAACTTCTTTGGTGTTGTTTATTTTTAAAACTATTTAAATTTTAAATGTAATTTTTATGATATCCTCAAAATACATGACAAAAATCATGTCTTTTTTAAATTATTTACATTTATTTTATTACGTGAATCTACCCTAGCCAGATTTGCATTACGTTCTTTAATTAAATGATCAGGTCTTAAATGAACTAATTATGGACAGAACACATCTTTTAAATGAATTATGGCAATATCAGCTCAAATTCGGATTTATTTCTGACAAGGCTATTTCCAGAATTTCAAAAAAACTAAACGTTTCTATTGTTGAAATTGAAAGCGTCATAACTTTTTATCACTTTTTTCATCAAAAACCTACGGGCGAATACATTATATACCTTAACAATAGTATCATTTCTGATATAAAGGGATATGAAGCTGTAAAAGCCGCCTTTGAGAAAGAAACCGGTTGTACGTTTAATGAAGATGGCGATAAGGAATTCTCACTTTTTGACACCTCATGTATTGGGATGAGTGATCAAGAACCTGCTGCTTTAATTAATTTCCTTCCGTTCACGGATCTTACACCTAATAAAGTAAAACATATTATAGCGAGTCTAAAAAATGGTGAAAATCTAGAGGACTTAGCTAGTAAAACCAAGAGTAAAATACAATACCATCCAGAAGGTGAAAAAGCAATCATTTTCAGGCCATATGAAATGGGGAAAAGTATTGAGGAAGGTTTAAAGTTTACTCCAGAAGAAATTGTAAATAAAATTTCTAAGGCCAAATTGTTAGGCCTGGGTGGAGCTTTTTTTCCAGTGGGTTACAAATGGAATTCTTGTAAAAATAATGAGGCAGACACAAAATACATTATCTGCAATGCAGATGAAGGAGAGCCAGGAACATTTAAAGATCGTGCATTGTTTCAATATTTGCCAGGACTGGTTATTGAAGGAATGATTTTAGCGGGATACGCTACTGGTGCAAAAGAAGGTATTATTTATCTAAGAGCAGAATACCAATATTTTAAGGACAAAATAGAAGATGTATTATCTGTGTTCAGAAAAGCCAATTTATTAGGAGAAAACATATTAGGTGTTAAAGATTTTGATTTTGAAATCCGAATACAACTTGGTGCAGGTTCCTATGTATGTGGCGCAGCCTCAGCATTAATAGAATCACTTGAAGGTCGCAGAGGTGAACCTCCTGTTAGATTTTGGTCCGCTACTAAACACGGATTTAGACACAAACCAACTGTAGTAAATAATGTAGAAACATTAGCTTATGCATCACGAATTATTGAATTAGGAGAAGATCATTTTCTAAGCATGGGTACAGAAGAATCTCCTGGCACTAAACTTTTAAGTATTTCCGGAGATGTCGCAAAACCTGGTATATATGAAATAGAATTTGGCACTTCAATAATTGATCTACTAGGTATTGAGATGAGTC
Source organism: Winogradskyella vincentii (assembly GCF_020166345.1). Taxonomy (GTDB): domain Bacteria; phylum Bacteroidota; class Bacteroidia; order Flavobacteriales; family Flavobacteriaceae; genus Winogradskyella; species Winogradskyella vincentii. The sequence continues at coordinate 106,293 of NZ_JAIUJS010000004.1, forward strand.
AAGCCACATCACCGTATTTCATTCAAGTTAGCGGACCATCAGGTGAGTGCGTTAATAATACTGAATTCAATAGAAGAATCTGCAAAGAGGATATAATGTGCGGCGGTTCATTTATGGTATTTAACCGAACTAGAGATATACTGAATATTCTAAGAAACTTTATGGAGTTTTTTAAAGAAGAATCTTGCGGTGTATGCACACCATGTAGAGCAGGCAACTATATTTTAACAGAAAAGGTTAAGAAAATGCAACGCGGACTGTCAAGTCAAGAAGATATAGAGGAAATTAAACAATGGGGTAAGATTATTAAGTTGTCCAGTCGTTGTGGTTTAGGTAAATCATCTCCTAATAGTTTAATCTATGCGGTAGATAAATTCAAAGATTATTTCAATCTTAAAATTCCTCCAACAAATGAATTTCTGAATGTTGAGTTCGACATGGAAGACGCAGTTCAGGAATTTGACAGTTTTATTAAAGACACACAAACATAGTTTGACATATAATTATATGAAAGAAGTAAAGTTTAAAATAGATGGCAGAGAATGTACCGCATTGAAGGGACAGAACCTAATTGAAGCTGCTAAAGCAAATGGCATCTTTATACCAACACTTTGTTACTTTAAGCATCTCAATCCATTGGGAAGTTGTAGAATCTGTACGGTCAAAAACAACGGCAGACCAATTGCAGGATGTACATTAACCATCGATGAAGGGATGGATATTGAAGTTAATTCTGCAGAACTTCTCGATCTTCGTAAGGCTATTTTAGAAATGATGTTTGTAGAAGGGAACCACTTCTGCCCTTCTTGTGAAAAAAGTGGCGATTGCGAAATGCAAAACCTAGGTTATGAAACCGGTATTAGATATGCACGATTCCCGCATCTTTTTGTAGATAGGGTTGTTGATGCCAGACCAGAACGGATTGTTGTTAATCAAAACCGATGCATAAAATGTAAACGCTGTATAGAAGAAATAGAAACCAATGATGGCCATAAGGTGTTTAATTTTACAAACAGAGGAAACCAAACAATGGTATCGGTTGACTATGAACAGGAGGCCAAACTCTCTGAGCAACAAGCAGAACATGCTATGCGAATTTGCCCTACAGGCTCAATATTGGTTAAAGGTAAATCCTTCGGTAAACCATTTGGCGATAGACAATATGACTTTGCTAAAGCCGATACTAATATCCCTTTGACAGACCTTAAAAAACATATCAAAAAGGACAAAAAGAAAAAACGTGTAGCTACAACATCACTTGCCGGATGCTTTGGTTGCCACATGTCAATGCTTGATATTGATTTAGGCTTATTTGACCTTGTGGATATTGTAGAATTCGACAAATCACCATTAACCGATTTCAAAAAGTTCGATGAGCGTTGTGATATAGGTTTAATTGAAGGAGGATGTTGTAATACAGACAATATTGAAGTACTCAGAAAATTCAGAAAGCATTGTGACATACTAATTTCTGTTGGTGAGTGTGCAATTTGGGGTGGTGTACCTGCAATCAGGAACACCCTACCATTAGAAGATTGCTTGAAAGAAGCATACTTAGATTCTTTAACAAGTGAAGAAAATGAAACGGTTATTCCAAACCATGAGGATATACCAAAAATATTAGATAAAGTGTACTGCAACCATGAAGTGGTTAAAATAGATTATCACATTCCTGGTTGTCCACCAAATGCCAATCACATTTGGAATGTTGTAAAGAATATTCTTTTTGAAGAAGACTATTCTATAACCTACCCAGAATTTAAATATGACTAGATAAAAGTATTGATATGAGTAATAGAAAATTAGTTATAGAACCTGTAACCCGTGTAGAAGGACATGGTAAGGTGACTATTAAATTAGATGAAAATGGTAAAGTTGAGGATGCTTTTTTACATATCGTAGAATTTAGAGGTTTTGAGAAGTTTATCCAAGGGCATCCATATTGGGAAGCACCTGTGCTAGTACAACGCCTATGTGGTATATGTCCTGTAAGCCATCATCTCGCCGCAGCCAAAGCCATTGACCAGTTAGTAGGTATCGATCCAGATAGCCTATCACCTATCGCAACTAAACTAAGAAGACTGTTGCATTATGGCCAGATATTCCAATCACATGCATTACACTTCTTTTATTTGGCATCACCAGATTTACTATTTGGAGTCGACGCACCTGCAGAAAAGAGAAATGTAGTCGCTGTAGCAACAGAAAATAAAGAATTGGCTAAAAAAGGCATATTGATGCGAAAATTTGGCCAAGAAATAATCAAGGCACTTGCAGGCAAAAAAATCCATGGTATACTAGCCGTTCCAGGCGGTGTACATAAAACTTTTATGCCAGAAGAACGTGACTACTTCCTCGATGGAAAAGAAATCCCGAACATTGACACAATGATTGAGTGGAGTAAGGAAATAGTTGACTTTATGAAATCATATCATGCTGAAAATGCGAAATGGATAGATAGCTTCGCAAGGTATCCATCAAACCATTTAAGCTTAGTTCATAAAGAAACCGGAGCCTTAGAGTTATACGATGGCCGACTTCGATCAATAGATGCAAGAGGTAAAGAATTAATGAATATTGCTGATATTGAATATAGTTATCACTTCAAGGAAGCCGTAGAACCTTGGTCCTATCTGAAATTCCCTTACATGAAAGAATATGGCAGGGAGAATGGTTGGAATCGTGTCGGACCACTTGCTCGAATAAACACCTGTACTCATATTAATACGCCGTTAGCCGAAGCTGAACGCAAAATATTTAAGGCATATACTAAAGACTTTCCAAATAACATGACCATGCATACGCATTGGGCACGTTTAATTGAAATGTTGCATTGTGCCGAGTTGATGAAAGAATTACTTTTAGATGATGATATCATGGGTAATGATTTAGTAAGAAAAGGCACCACTAGAAATAAAGGTATTGGTATTATTGAAGCACCTAGAGGTACATTAATTCATGAGTACCATACAGATGACAAGGGCTTAATTACAAAATGTAATCTTATTGTTTCAACTACTCATAATAATGAAGCAATGAACCGAGGAGTAAGATCTGTAGCAAAAGAAGTTCTTAGTGAAAAACCAGAGATTACTGAACCAATGCTTAATCAAATTGAAATAGCAATTAGAGCATACGACCCATGCTTGAGTTGTGCAACTCATGCTTTAGGTCAGATGCCTTTAATTGTGCGGTTAGAAGACTATCAAGGTAATATCATAGATGAAAAAGTTAGGTCATAAAACAATAATAATTGGAATAGGAAATAACGGTCGTCAAGATGACGGCTTGGGATGGTCTTTTTTGGATCTCATAAACGAAGACGAGTTACCATTTGATTTGGAATATCGGTACCAACTTCAAATTGAGGATGCCGAACTCATTTCAAAATATGATAATGTAATTTTTGTTGATGCTTGTAAAACTGAAATTGAGGAAGGCTACGATCTGTATCCTTGCCTACCTGCTGATAATTATAGTTTCAGTACGCATGCTCTATCACCAGAAACAATTTTGTATATTACTAATGAGTTATACAACATTAACCCAAATGCTCAAATTTTGGCTATTCACGGTATAAATTATGAGTTGGAAATTGGCTTAAGCAGTATAGCATCTAAAAATTTAAAACGAGCGTATAAATACTTTAAGGACAAAATAGCATCAAAGTATTTTGTCTTGACTAAAAACTATTAAAATATGTGTGGAACTTGTGGTTGTGGCACCGGTGAAAGCGGCGTTGCCATTCAAAATCCAAAAGAAATAAAGAACAGAGAACATCACCACCATCATGATGGCCATACACATAGTCATGAACACCATCATGATCATTCACATGGCCATGACCATCATCATCGCGATGATCACAGTCATAAAAGAACTGTGATTGAGGTAGAACAAGATATTCTTCATCATAACGAAATTATGGCTTCAAGAAATAGAGGCTATTTTGACGCTAAGAATATTTTTGCGCTCAATTTGGTAAGCTCTCCTGGATCTGGTAAAACCTCTATTCTTGAACGAACACTTACAGATTTAAAACCTGAAGTGCCATTTTATGTGATAGAAGGCGATCAAAAAACCATGAATGATGCTAACAGAATTGATGCTTTAGATATTCCTGTTATTCAAATAAATACAGGTAAAGGATGCCATTTGGAAAGTGATATGGTATACGAGGCTATTAAGAAATTAAGTATGGTGGATAATTCAGTACTAATGATTGAAAATGTTGGTAATCTCGTTTGCCCATCCATGTTTAATCTAGGCGAATCAAAAAGAGTTGTGATAATTAGTACTACCGAAGGAGAAGATAAACCTGTTAAATATCCAGATATGTTTCATTCTTCAGATATTTGCATCATAAACAAAATAGACCTTTTGCCTTATTTAAACATTAATATTGAAAAGCTTAAAGAATATGCACTTCAGGTTAACCCTAATCTTGTATTCTTTGAGATTTCTGCTACTTCTGGTGAAGGGATGGATACTTGGTATGATTGGTTGAAATCTAATTTAAAAAGCGAGTAAAAATGTGCCTTTCAATTCCGGGAAAATTAGAAGAAATATTATCTAGTGATGATGATATATTTAGAACAGGGAAAGTTTCCTTTGACGGTGTTATTAAAGAAGTGAGTCTTGCACTTGTACCTGAGGTAAAGACAGGAGATTATGTTTTGGTTCATGCTGGTGCTGCAATTAGTATTATAGATGAGGTTGAAGCAAAAAAAACCTTTGAGATTTTAAAAGAGCTAGATGAATTAAATGATTTAGACAATTGATTAGGGTAAAAGACAAAAAGTATTATTTACCCAAAAACATTGAATGAATAGAATAAAAAAAGCTCAGATGCATCTGAGCTTTTTCTTTTAAGTCGGGGTGGCAGGATTCGAACCTGCGACCTCCGCGTCCCAAACGCGGCGCGATAACCGGGCTACGCTACACCCCGAAAAATGGGTATCAATTTTGGATTGCAAATATATTATTTTTCTTTATAATCCAACAACAATTATCTAACTTTAGAAATTAATTTAAGAATAAATCAAATGATGAGATTCAAACCCTTAATCCTGGCTTTAATACTAATAACTACCATTGCTTGTGCTCAAGATAAAAATCCAAAAAACAATGAAAATAGTCACGAAGTCGTAGTATCCGATTTAACCATTCCCTGGGGTTTCACGTTTTTACCTGACGGATCAATGCTTATAAATGAAAAAGCAGGACAACTAATTCATTTTAAAAATGGTAAGAAGATTGAAATTTCAGGATTACCTGATATATATGTCCGTGGCCAAGGAGGTTTAATGGATATTATATTACACCCTAATTATAAAAATAATGGATGGATATATTTGTCATATGCTTCAACCACGGGTAAAGGCAATGGAGGAAACACAACTATAGCAAGAGCGAAACTTAGTAATAAAACACTTATTAATTTTGAAGTTCTCTATAAAGCTGAACCAAATTCTTCAGCTGGACAGCATTTTGGATCTCGACTTGTTTTTGATAGCGACGGTTATTTATTCTTCACAATTGGTGATAGAGGTAATAGAGACGTTAATCCACAGGATATAACAAGGGATTGTGGTAAAGTATACCGAATAAACGATAATGGTTCAATACCTAAGGACAATCCATTTATTAATTCAAATAATGCTATAAAAGCCATTTATTCTTATGGCCACAGAAATCCTCAAGGTATGACACTACATCCTGAAACTAAAGAAATTTGGACCCATGAACATGGACCGAAAGGTGGTGATGAAATTAATATTATTAATAAGGGTAAAAATTATGGATGGCCTGTTATCAGCTACGGTGTAAATTATAGTGGAACAAAATTCACTGATATTACTGAAAAAGAGGGTATGGAGCAACCTTTTCATTATTGGGATCCGTCAATAGCACCAAGTGGGATGGCTTTTATAAATAGTGATAAATATGGTAACTGGAATGGCAATTTACTGATAGGCTCATTAAAATTTCAATATCTTAATATGTGTACACTTAAAAATGGAAAAATAATTAAAGAAGAACGACTCCTTAATGGTTTAGGAAGAGTTAGAAGTGTAGAACAAGGACCTGATGGCTATATTTATGTAGGAATTGAAAATTTAGGAATTGTAAAATTATTGAGAGAATAAAAAATATTATATTACTATACAAGAAGTGACATTTGTCATTAAAATACATCCCTAAATACCTAACTTTGTGCCTAACTAATTTTATAATTTTATTTAATGCTAATAATTGGAATTGCCGGTGGAACTGGATGTGGTAAAACTACAGTAGTAGACACGATACTAAAAGAATTACCTGAAGGCGAAGTTGGTGTTATCTCCCAAGATTCCTATTACAAAGACACCTCTCACCTTAGTTATGACGAGCGTGTCAAAATTAATTTTGACCACCCAAGATCAATCGATTTTGATTTGTTGGTAGACCATTTAAAACAACTTAAAGCCGGCAAAACAATTGAGCAACCTGTTTATTCTTTCGTTAAGCACAATAGAACAGGAGATACTGTAAACACCCATCCTAGAAAAGTTATAATTGTAGAAGGTATATTAATACTTACCAACAAAGAATTGCGTGATTTATTTGATATTAAAATCTACGTACATGCAGATTCAGACGAACGATTAATCCGTAGGCTTAAGCGCGACATAAGTGAGCGTGGTAGGGACATTGAAGAGGTTTTATCGCGTTATCAAAACACGTTAAAACCAATGCACGAACAGTTTATTGAACCAATGAAGGAATATGCAGACATAATCATCCCTAACAACAGATACAACACAGTAGCAGTGGATATCGTTAAAACTATAATTAACGACAAATTGTAATGGCAAAACTCAAATCTAAATACTTCAAACCATTTAAAAATATATACTTCATTGTATTATTAGGTTTCGCAATATGGATGCTATTCTTTGACGCCCATTCTTGGTTGTTTCACCATGAATTAAATACGGATATTAAAGAATTAGAATATCAGAAGCAACACTATAAAAATGAAATGGCTAAAGACAATAAAGCTATTAAAGAGTTAAGTACCGAAGAAGGTGTTGAACGCATGGCCAGAGAAACCTATAATATGAAAAAACCAAATGAAGATATTTATATCATAGAATACGAAGATAGCATAGCAAAAAACAACCAAGATGAATAAGACGTTATTTAATGAGTTTGAGGGAGTATCCTCAAAAGCTTGGAAGCAAAAAATACAAGTAGACCTCAAAGGCGCTGATTATAATGATACTCTGATCTGGAACACTAACGATGGTATAGATGTTAAACCATTTTATCACTCAGATGAATTAAGTGAGTTACCCGAAGTATCATTAAGTCAAGCAACTAATTGGAAGATTTGCCAACACATCGTTGTAAAAGAGACTATTGAGGCTAATAAAACAGCCAAGGACGCAATTAAAAGAGGAGCGGAAAGTCTCATTTTAGAAATTAAGAACGAATCAGCGAATGTTGAAGAACTATTGCAGGGTTTGGATACCGTAAACATTCCAATCTTTATTAAAAATAGATTTTTATCCAATGACTTTGTTCAAAAATATTCCAGCAAGTCAAGGAGCACTATTGTATTCCTTAATGATATTATCGGGAATTTATCAAAAACAGGGAACTGGTTTGAGTCTCTAAAAGAAGATCATATCAGATTTGAATCCATTGTTAAAGCTACAAATCAAATTGCAATTGATTTGAGTTTGTATCAAAATGCAGGTGCAAATAATATTCAACAATTAGCATATGCATTGTCACACGCAAATGAATATTTAAATCATTTTGATACTATTCTTGATCCGGATTCGAAAAAATCACTTCAAGTTATATTTACAGTAAGTGTTGGTTCTAATTATTTCTTTGAGATTGCTAAACTCAGAGCTTTACGTGAAATATGGACCGTTTTAGCAAAAGAGTATAATGTCAATACTAGTTGTACCATATTGGCAACTCCTAGTAAACGTAACAAAACAATTTACGATTATAACGTGAATATGTTACGCACCACAACAGAATGCATGAGTGCTATTTTAGGTGGTGCTGATGTAATCTGTAATTTACCATATGACAGCCTATATCATGAATCTAATGAGTTTGGTAATAGAATTTCAAGAAATCAATTATTGGTAATTAAAAAGGAGAGCTACTTAGACAAGGTAAATAATCCTTCTGACGGTGCTTATTATATTGAATCATTAACCAATCAAATAGGTGAAAAAGCTATTAATCTTTTTAAGGAGATTGAAAGCAATGGAGGGTTTTTAACACAATTAAAATATGGTACTATTCAAAGAAAAATAAAAGATAGTGCAAAGCAAGAACAAGAAGATTTTGATTCTGGAAAACTTGTGTTGTTAGGTACAAATAAGCACCCTAATCCTAATGATAAAATGAAAGAAAATCTTGAAAAAAGTCCTTTCTTATCTAAAGTATCTAGAAAAACTTTAATTGAACCAATTATTGAGAAAAGATTATCTGAAAAATTGGAAATCAGCAGGTTAAATAAAGAATAATTTATGGTATTGAGAAAATCTATAGTTGTTTTTTTATTTATTTGTTGTCTATTTTCAACATCCTGTTTGGAGGTTGCAAAAGGCATAACGGATTGGACGCAAATTGAAGACATTGAGACCATAGATGGTAAAACACATTACCTAGGTGATGATGGAATAAAACTGTTTTTGCCAACTAGTTTTAATCGTTATTCAACGATAGATTATTTGAAACTTTTGGATTCCCTGGCGACTGACAATAAGGAGTTAGAAATAGAGCGTACCAGATTAAAACATATGAGGGAAATGGAAGGCAATCATTACATATATTTTGATGACGCAGTTAATGCAACATATACGCTAAACACAGTCCCTTTTACTCCAATTTCTCGACAGGATGCAAAGTTCCTTTTAGGTATAATTAGACAAAATCAAGAAGAATTATCACAGAATTCAGATTTAGATTATACCAAAATAACAGCTAAGCATAATGATAATGGCAAAACACAGGTGTTTAAGGCCATTTTTAAAATTGAAAATAAAAAACTAGAACAACAGGCATTTCAACATGCTTATTTTATATCGTCAAATAAAAAAACTGTCCTAATAAATCTAATGGCTCCGTTTGAGGTTTATTTTGACCCGTTTATTGAGAAAATGATATTATGAGAAAATCAATTCAACATATCAGTTTAAAATCAAAAAAGAACACTTCAATCAAGAAAGAAGCGTCAATTTTTCATACTGCAGAAGACATTGAAGTTAAATCAACCTATTCAAAAAAAGATATTCAAGATTTTGAACATCTAGATTTTGTTGCAGGCATTGCACCTAATCTTCGTGGGCCTTATTCTACTATGTATGTTAGACGACCTTGGACCATCAGACAATATGCTGGTTTTTCAACAGCTGAAGAAAGTAATGCTTTTTACAGACGAAATTTAGCTGCTGGCCAAAAAGGATTGTCCGTTGCATTTGATTTAGCAACCCATAGAGGTTATGATTCTGACCACGAACGCGTTGTAGGTGATGTTGGTAAGGCTGGTGTTGCCATAGATTCGGTTGAAGATATGAAAGTTCTCTTTGACCAAATCCCTCTAAATAAAATGTCTGTGTCTATGACAATGAATGGTGCTGTTTTACCAATTATGGCCTTTTATATTGTCGCAGCAGAAGAGCAAGGTGTTAAACCAGAACAGTTAGCAGGTACTATTCAAAATGATATCCTTAAGGAATTCATGGTACGAAATACTTACATCTACCCTCCTACACCATCTATGAAAATTATATCAGACATTTTTGAATATACTAGTCAAAATATGCCTCGATTTAATAGTATTAGTATATCTGGATACCACATGCAAGAAGCTGGAGCAACTTGCGACATTGAATTAGCCTATACGCTTGCTGACGGACTACAATATATAAGAAAGGGACTAGAAGCTGGAATGGATATAGATACCTTTGCTCCTAGACTTTCATTCTTCTGGGCCATAGGAATGAATCACTTTATGGAAATAGCCAAAATGCGTGCAGCGCGTATGCTATGGGCTAAATTGGTAAAACAATTCAATCCAAAGAATCCAAAATCATTGGCATTGCGCACACATAGTCAAACATCTGGTTGGAGCTTAACAGAACAGGATCCTTTTAACAATGTGGCAAGAACTTGTATTGAGGCTGCGGCGGCTGCATTTGGTGGTACACAAAGTTTACATACCAATGCATTAGACGAAGCAATTGCACTACCTACAGATTTCTCTGCGAGGATTGCAAGAAACACACAGATTTATCTGCAGGAAGAAACACATATAACCAAAACTGTAGATCCTTGGGCTGGAAGTTATTATGTAGAAAGCCTAACCAATGAAATTGCCCATAAAGCTTGGAAACTTATTGAAGAAGTTGAAGAATTAGGCGGAATGACTAAGGCTATTGAAGCAGGTATTCCAAAACTTAGAATTGAAGAAGCCGCTGCCAGAAAACAGGCTAGAATAGATTCTGGACAAGACATAATTGTAGGTGTTAATGCATATCAGTTAGAACAAGAGCACCCACTACATATTTTAGAAGTAGATAATCAGACTGTTAGAAATCAACAAATAGAACGATTAGATAAGTTAAAGGCCGAGCGCAATAAGAAAGACGTTGAAGCGGCTTTAAATAAATTAACTGAAGCTGCTAAATCAGGACATGAAAATTTACTAGCTTTGGCAGTAGATGCGGCAAGGAAACGCGCAACTTTAGGTGAAATAAGTGATGCGTTAGAAGCAGAATTTGGACGTTACAAAGCACAAATCAAATCTTTTTCAGGAGTGTATAGTAAAGAAATCAAAGATGATAAAAGCTTTAAAAAAGCAAGGGAATTAGCTGATAAGTTTGCTGAGCAAGACGGTCGTAGACCTCGTATTATGATTGCCAAAATGGGACAAGACGGTCATGATAGAGGTGCTAAAGTAGTGGCTACAGGCTATGCTGATGTTGGCTTTGATGTAGATATTGGCCCTCTGTTTCAAACACCAAAAGAAGCAGCGAAGCAAGCGGTAGAAAATGATGTACATATACTTGGAGTTTCTTCCTTGGCAGCTGGTCACAAAACACTAGTCCCACAAGTAATTGAAGAATTAAAATCTTACGGAAGAGATGATATTATGGTTATTGTTGGAGGTGTAATCCCTAAGCAAGACTACCAATTTTTATTCGATTCTGGTGCAGTAGCTGTTTTTGGACCAGGAACTAAAATAAGTGAAGCTGCAATTCAAATTTTAGAGATATTGATAGATTAACAATTGTAAATTATTCAAAAAAATTAAGGGATAACCTGTTAACAACTTCCGTTTTCAAAACCCATAATTAATTGTATTTTTAAACCCTATTAAAACCAAATCATTTAATGGGTAAAATCATTGCAATTGCTAACCAAAAAGGAGGTGTCGGCAAAACCACAACATCGGTTAATTTAGCGGCCTCTCTTGGTGTATTAGAAAAGAAAGTCCTACTTATTGACGCAGATCCTCAAGCCAATGCCAGTTCTGGTTTAGGCGTAAATGTAGATGCTGTTGAAATTGGCTCTTATCAAGTGCTCGAGCATACACAATTGGCAAAAGATGCCATTGTAAAATCAAATGCACCAAATGTTGATATTATACCAGCGCATATTGATCTAGTAGCAATAGAAATTGAACTAGTTGATAAAGATGAGCGTGAGTACATGCTAAAAAAGGCGATTGCCGATATCAAATCAGATTACGATTATATTTTAATTGATTGTGCACCTTCCTTAGGATTATTAACTTTAAATGCGTTAACTGCTTCAGATTCGGTCATAATACCGATTCAGTGCGAATATTTTGCACTTGAAGGTCTTGGTAAACTGTTAAATACTATTAAAAGTGTACAGAAAATACACAATGAGGCGTTAGATATAGAAGGTATGTTATTAACCATGTTTGATTCTCGCTTGAGGCTTTCTAACCAAGTGGTTGAAGAGGTACAAAAACATTTTAGTAATATGGTATTTGAAACTATTATTCAACGAAATGTAAGATTAGGTGAGGCCCCAAGCTACGGTGAAAGCATTATAAACTATGACGTTAGTAGTAAAGGAGCATCAAACTATTTGAGTTTAGCCAAAGAGTTGATTAATAAAAATGAAGTATATGGCGAAAGCAACTAAAAAACAAGCTTTAGGAAGAGGACTTTCTGCCTTATTGAAGGATCCAGATAATGATATTAATTCTGCAGAGGATAAAAATGCGGATAAGGTTGTTGGTAATATTGTTGAATTAGATATAGAAAGTATTGAGGTAAATCCATTTCAACCTAGAACCAATTTTAACGAAGAGTCATTAAGAGAATTGGCTTCCTCGATTAGGGAACTAGGTGTGATTCAGCCTATAACGGTTAGAAAATTAGCGTTCAACAAATATCAACTTGTATCTGGTGAAAGACGATATAGAGCTTCTAGACTAATTGGGTTAAAGACAATTCCAGCATACATAAGAATTGCGAACGATCAAGAGTCTTTAGAAATGGCTTTGGTTGAAAACATTCAAAGACAAGACTTAGACCCAATAGAAATTGCTTTATCCTACCAACGTTTAATTGACGAAATCAATCTTACCCAAGAACAAATGAGTGAGCGTGTTGGAAAAAAACGCTCCACAATAGCAAACTACTTGCGGCTATTAAAACTAGACCCAATTATTCAAACTGGAATGCGTGATGGTTTTATTAGTATGGGCCATGGTAGAGCTATGGTTAATATTGAAAGCCAAATAGACCAGCTTGAAGTTTATGAAAAAGTTATCTCCAACAAACTTTCAGTAAGAGCAACAGAGCAATTAGTGAAAAACTTAAATGGTCCACAAGACCCTAAAAAAGAAGAGTCCACTTCTGAAATGCCTAAGTTTATTAAGAAAGGAATTAAAGATTTCTCCGAATATTTTGGTCATAAAATAGATGTTAAACTAGCCAAAAATGGAAGCGGTAAAATTACTATACCATTTCACTCAGAAGAAGATTTTAATAGAATAAAAAAATTAGTTCAACGTGCTAAATAAGCATTTATATACACTTTGTCTGTGCTTATTTTCAGTCTGCCTATTATTTTCTCAAAAGGAAAAGGATAGCACAAACATTGGATTAGACAAAGATCTCGTTCAAATTAATCAAAGTATAGTTGAAACAACACCAATTGATCCTCTGAGGCCGTCTAAGGCAGCCTTTTATTCGGCAATATTACCTGGATTAGGACAAGCTTACAATAAGAAATACTGGAAAATACCAATTGTTTGGGGAGCTATAGGTACAGGCGTTTACTTTTATGTGAAAAATGATAAGCAGTTCGATAGGTTTCGTGATGCATATAAACGCAGATTAGCTGGTTTTACTGACGATGAGTTTTATGGAGATGGTACCACACCACAAATATCTGATGACGGTCTAATACGTGCTCAAGAACTATACCGGCGAAATAAGGAGGTCTCTTTGTTAATCACTATTGGTTTGTATGCATTAAACATTATAGATGCAAATGTTGATGCACATCTACTTCAATTTAATGTTGATGAAAATTTATCATTGAGGCCACATTACCAATACAATGAAATGGAGAATAGTTCGGATTTAGGAGTAACTGTAAATTTTAAATTTTAGAATATGAATATTGCATTACTCGGATATGGCAGAATGGGTAAAAGTATTGAAAAGATTGCCATTGATCGAAATCATCATATAACATTAAAAATTTCCGAACCGGAAGATAAATTTGATTTTTCAAATTGCGATGTTGCCATAGATTTTAGCGTTCCAAGTGCAGCAGTAAGGAATATAACAAAAGCTCTAGATGCTAATATACCTGTAATTTCCGGGACAACTGGTTGGCTTGAAGACTATGAATCAATAGTAGATTATTGTAATAAAAAAAATGGAACATTCTTATATGCGTCTAATTTCAGTTTAGGAGTGAACATATTTTTTGAGCTCAATAAAGTACTAAGCGAATTAATGGGAGGGCTTAATGATTATTCCGTATCTATGGAAGAAATACACCATACTCAAAAATTAGATGCACCAAGCGGTACGGCAATTACACTTGCTGAGCAAATTATTGATAATACCCATTATAAAAATTGGACAATAGAAAAGCCTGAAGCAAATAAAATTTATATAAACGCTAAAAGAATTAAAGATGTTCCTGGTACACACGAAATATCCTATGATTCTAAAATAGATTCAATTAATATTAAGCATACTGCTCATAATAGACAAGGATTTGCCTTAGGAGCCGTAATTGCAGCAGAATGGATTAAAGACAAAAAAGGTGTTTTTACAATGAAAGATGTGTTAAACATTGGTTAATTAAACTTTGAATTGAAACATTTTAAAATATTTTTCAACCTACTAGACTAAACATAATATTATGACCTGGACACAGTGGTTCATCTTTTTAATAGTTATACAAATAATACATGGCCTTGGCACATGGAAATTATATATTAAAGCAGGTAGAAAAGCTTGGGAAGCCTTTGTACCAATATATAATGCTGTGATCTTGATGAAAATAATTAGCCGTCCCTGGTGGTGGATAATATTAATGTTCTTACCAATAGTTAACCTAATAATGATTCCTGCAGTTTGGGTAGAAACTGCACGTAGTTTTGGTAAAGACACTAAGAAAGATGCTCTTATTTGTATAGTGACGTTAGGGTTTTACCTATTTTACCTTAATTATGTTGAAGATGTAACATATATTGAAACCAGAAGGCTAAAACCCAAAACATCTTCAGGTGAGTGGATTACATCCATACTTTTTGCCATAGTAGCCGCAACAATTGTACATACTTATTTTTTTCAGCCATTTGTTATTCCATCATCATCATTAGAAAAGTCATTACTAATAGGAGATTTTCTTATTGTTAGTAAAATTCATTACGGTGCAAGGGCACCTATGACAACTGTTGCAACGCCAATGGTTCATGATACAATTCCGGTTTTAAAGAAAAAATCATATTTGTTTAGTGATAAATTTGAAGATAGAAATACCAGTTTACTTAACAAACTTCAGCTACCCTATTTTAGGTTACCTGGTTTTGAAAAAATTGAGCGAAATGATATAGTGGTATTCAATCAGCCGGCTGATACGCTTCTGGATATGAATAAATTTAAGCCAGATCGGAATTATTACAAGCCTATAGATAAAAAGACTAATTTGGTTAAACGTTGTGTTGGTGTTGCCGGAGACACATTAGAAATTAGAGATGGATATGTATTCATTGATGGCGAGCAGAATAAATTACCTCCTCGATCTATTATTCAATTTTCATATGATATAAGGTTTAAGAGAAACCTTCAACCTTCAAGAATTTATGATATTTTAGATAAACATGACATCACTGATGGATTGGGTTATGGAACTCAGGAAGGATATTACAGAATACCAGCAGCAACAGATAGGGCAATTGCTAGATTAAAAGCGCATCCAGAGGTTGCAGAGATAATTCCAATAAAAAAAGAAAAGGGTCTTAAAGAAGATATATTCCCAAGAGATCCAAATTATAGCTGGAATATTGACAACTTTGGGCCAATTTATATACCTAAAAAAGGAGCAACTGTTCAATTGAACACAGAAAATATAGCCTTATATAAACGTGCTATTTCAGAATATGAAGGACACAAGGTAGTGACTAGAGGAAATGAAATTTTAATTGACGATGTCCCTACAACCTCATATACATTCAGGCAAGACTATTACTGGATGATGGGAGACAATAGACATAATTCTATTGATAGTAGATTTTGGGGATTTGTGCCATACGACCATGTGTTTGGGAAGCCTGTTTTTATATGGATGAGTATAGACGGTTTAATGGAAGGTGTAAAAAATTGGAGCTTCCGATGGGACAGAATATTTACAACTGTTAGCGGAAGTGGTAAAAGAACATCGTACTTAATCCCATTTATTGTTGTTGTTTTTGGCATTACATTCTTGAATAAATGGAGAAAAAAGAAGAAAGCTAAGGCAAGCAAGTAGTTTAAATAAATAATGCAGAGGTTACTACATCCTACTTACTTTCCAAATATTGCTCATGTTGTAGCTGCTGTTAATGCAGATAAAATTTATTTTGAAATCTGTGACAATTATCAAAAGCAAACCTTTAGAAATCGTTTTGAGATCTATGGCGCCAATGGTAAATTAGCGCTTACCGTACCAGTTATTTACACTCAAAAAAACAGGCAATTGTATAAGGATGTTAAAATCGCCAATGAAAATGACTGGCAAAAGATTCACTTAAAATCATTAGAATCTGCCTATCGCATGTCACCTTTTTACGAATTCTATATTGATGATATTATGCCAATATTTGAAGATAATTTCAAATTTATTTTAGATCTGAATTTAAAGTGTTTTGAAATTATTACAGAAAGCCTTCAACTTGATTTGAACTTGGCTTTCACAAATCAGTATGAAAATTCACCATCTAATGTCAATGATTACAGGCATCTGGTTAATAAGAAATTTAATGCTATTAAATTCGAACCTTATACTCAAGTTTTTTCACAAAAACATGGATTTATACCTAATCTAAGCATACTCGATTTATTATTTAATGAAGGTCCAAATACAGAATTGTATTTGACTAGACAACAAATTGATTAATGCTTCAACCAATAATTCATTACGGAATACATCTTTTTCTGCCTTTGGCCATTGCATTATTGTTTTATAGAAAAAAATGGCTTAAAGGGTATTTAATAATGCTCCTAGCGTTTAGTATTGATTTAGACCACTTACTTGCTTCACCCATATTTGATCCGAGTAGATGCAGTATCAACTTCCACCCTCTTCATTCTTATTATGCCATTATGGTATATCTGGTTTTATTAATACCAGGTAAAACAAGACTTTTCGCAATTGGATTGTTAAGCCATATTATAGCTGATAGTGCAGATTGCCTATTGATTTAATTTAATCGTTGCCTTAATTGGGTAATGGTCGGATAATTTTTTATTGTAATTCTTAAACCCATTTACCTTAAAAGCTTCATCAACAAGAATAAAGTCAATCCGAAACGGGAAAAACTTAAAGTCAAAAGTTCGTCCAAAACCGTTGCCAGCCTCTTCGAAGGTATCTAGTAAATCACCTTTAATTTCATTGTATACATAAGAATGTGCAGTATTATTGAAGTCTCCGGCTACAATTGTCTTATAACTTGTTTCAGATCTATGCTGATTTATGAGTTCAGCTTGTTCTTGTTGTTTTTGAAATACATTCTTTATTCGAGAAAATAACCCATCTGAAGGTTCATTTTTTAATGCTTCTACATCCGTATTAATGCCAGAGGACTGAAGATGAACATTATAAACCCTTATGGTATCCTTTCCCTTAACTATATCCATAAATAATCCATTATTATTAGAATCTGGAAAGTCCAAGGAACCACCATTGATAATTGGATATTTTGAAAACATTGCCATTCCTGGCCTAACATTTTTCATATATCGAGCATTGAAATGGTTATAACCTTCGAGCTTTATTGGTAAGCCTCTTGTATATTCTTGTAAACAAATTACTTCTGGGCTTTCACTTTCAAAGAACGCTATAATATCTTCCCTAACCGATTTATCTGGTATCCAATTATAATGGTTAAATAATCTCACATTAAAAGACATTATAGAAATATTGTCCTTATCCTTCTCATTTAATGATGATGAGAATTTATAAAGGGAGGTCACATGATTCCATCCCAGAACTAATACCAATAAGGATAAAAGGAGTTGTTTCTTAACACGCAGTAACCAATAAATAAAAAACAATATGTTTAATATTATTAAAATTGGCACACTTAAACTAAGTGCAGATATCGTAGCAAAGCTTTTAGGCGGAACATAGGGCAACAAATAAGAAATCAGCAATAAAAAAGCCACCAATGAATTGATGGTGAAAACTATTTTATTCCAAAAATTTAATTTTTTCATTAATTTTTAATCCTTACCGGCTTTAAATAGAAATTCCTTTTCTTCAGAAGTAAGACTGTCGTAACCACTTTTACTAATCTTATCCAGTATCATATCAATTTTCTTTTGTTTATTAAACGCATCAAACTCTTGCTTTGTTTTACCAGTATAGCCACTTTTCCCTTTTTTTCTATGAACTGTCTTTAACTTTGATTTTGGTTTAAACCAACTAAACAATCCATCCATCATTCGTTCAAAGCCAGAACCAATATCCTTTCCCTTCAATAGATTTGATGCATATAAATAACCAAATAGGTAACCACCAAAATGCGCAACGTATCCACCTTGATTAAAACCTAGAAAAAATCTAAATATATCGTATGCTACAAAAACCATAGCTATGTGCTTCCATTTTACTGTAAAGGCGTTAAAAAGTCTTATTTGGGTTTCTGGCATATATACTGCAACAAACATTAATAGTGCAGAAACACCAGCTGAAGAACCCAAGAGTACGCCACGTGTTCTCAAAAAATTTGTTGGTAGAATATTTGCCACTACCAAATACGCCAATCCACCGAAAATAATACCCAAAAGAAACACATTGAGCATCATTTTAGGCCTAAATAAATTTGTAGTTACTCTGGCTAGATAAAACAGCAATAACATGTTAAAAAGAATATGCCAAAAACCACTGTGGAAAAAACCATAAGTAAGAATTGACCATGGTTGAAGTATTGCGTCCATAAAATTAGATGGTAGCACAAAATATTGTGCAACATCCCATTTTAATAAAACGTTTATCAAAAAACTTAAAACAAAAATAATGGAGTTAACAACGATTGTTTTACCGAACAGATCAAGGTTATTATACTTGTATTTAAGATCATTAAAGTTGCTCATAACTAATTCCAACGGTATTTATCAGTCTCATTTTTCTTCCAAAAATACATGAGTAAAAATCCTGTTAATGCACCACCAACATGAGCCATATATGCCGTATTACTCGGACTAAAAATTGAGCTACCTGTTAATGCAGAAAACAAATCCAAACCTATTATAGCAGGAATAAAATATTTTGCCTTAATGGGTATAGGCAAGAAAATAAGCATCAACTTCGATTCCGGAAACAACATACCAAAGGCCACTAATACACCCATAATTGCTCCTGATGCACCGACCATAGGTGCAATATAAGAACCTACGAAACTACTTAAATCTTTTCCCAAAATTGGAACCCATCGCGTATTATACTCTCCATTTGCAAGCGTACTTAAAATCTCAGTCTCTCCAAAGCCAGCACCTAATAATGTTGATAAACCAGTGTTAAATTGGAAATATAAAAATGCAATTTGAATTGTTGCTGCACCAAATCCTGATAATAAGTAGAAAATTAAAAATTTGCGCATGCCAAATATTTGTTCTACTGCTGTCCCGAACATCCATAATGCAAACATATTAAATAAGATGTGTGCAAAAGTCGCATTGCTATGCATAAACATGTGAGTTAATACTTGCCAAGGCTGAAATAATTCATTTTTCGGAAAGTACAAGGCAAACCACTGCATAAATAGCTCACCATTATTACCCATTAGCATCATACCTGCATACATGATAACATTAATAATCAACAAGTGCTTTACTCCTTCTGTCATTGATTGTCTCATACTTCTTTACTTGAATTTTTTTTCAATATCATCAACACTCCATGTTATAAATGTTGGCCTATTGGTTGGTGATAAATTTGGTTCCTTACATGCAAAAAGACTATTTACTAAATGTTCTTGCTCAGTATTACCTAGAGTTTGACCATTTTTAATAGCTAAGCTTTTTGCCATTGATTTAGCCAATAAATCCGTTGGGCTAAAATTAGCATCTGGTACTTCGTTTTCTATATCGCTAATGAGTTGCTCTAAAATAATTGAAACCTCACTTTCAGGTACACCAACTGGAATACCAGATATTATAATTCCTTCCTCATTTATATCTTTAAAATCGAATCCTGTAAACTCTAAATCGTTTTTTAATTGACTTATAATATTCCGCTCATTTGATGTAAAATTCAATTCAATCGGAAATAATAGTTGCTGACTTGTGGCTTCTTTAATTGTAATATGTTTTAAAAAGCCTTCATACAAAATGCGTTGATGCGCTCTATTTTGGTCTATTATTAACATACCCGATTTAATGGTGCTAACAATATATTTGTGTTGCAACTGAAAGGTCGTATTCCGTGCTTCTACCGATTGATCATTTTCAAAAATAGATTTAGTTTGAGCATCACTTTCAAATGCAGTCTCTCCAAATGGTTGTTTTAAAGTATTACTATCAGATTCTAAACCAACATATAATCCTTCCCAAGATTCTGTAGACTTTCTGGTAAAAGAATCTGTAAATGAAGAACCTTTTTTAAAGTTTTCATCTTTAAATGGATTAAAACCTCTATCTACCTGAACCTGAGGTACTTTTACCACCTTGTCCTTGTAATTATAGGGCGTATTCAATTGTTCTTGATGCTCAAAATCTAAAACTGGAGCAATATTAAATTGACCCAGACTATGTTTTATTGAAGATCTCAAAATTGCATATAAAGTATGCTCGTCATCAAACTTAATTTCAGTCTTTGTCGGATGAATATTGATATCTATTGTTTTAGGGTCAACCGTTAGATTTAAGAAATAACTCGGATGATAACCGTCTTTTATTAAACCTTCAAATGCTGCTTTCACAGCATGATTTAAATAAGGACTTTTAATAAATCTATTATTAACGAAGAAAAACTGTTCTGACTTGGTCTTTTTCGAAAATTCTGGCTTACCAACAAAACCCTTAATTTTCAGTACTTCAGTAGACTCTTCAACTGGTACTAAACGCTCATTGGTTTTAGATCCAAAAACATGAACAATGCGTTGTCTATAGTTTTCTTGAGGTAAATTAAATAACTCGCCTCCATTGTGATAGAACGTAAAACTAATATTAGGATGAGCCAATGCAACACGGTGAAACTCATCTGTAATATGTCTTAGCTCTACGGTATCAGACTTTAAAAAATTTCGTCTTGCTGGTATATTAAAAAATAGATTTTTAACTGCCACTGAAGTCCCTGATGGTGTAACAGAAACTTCTTGAGATACAACTTTGCTACCTTCAATTTCAATTGCAGTACCAAGTTCTTCTTCTTCTTTTTTTGTCTTTAACTCTACATGTGCAATTGCAGCAATACTTGCCAATGCCTCCCCTCTAAATCCCTTAGTGTTTAGTTGGAATAAATCCTCTGCATTTCTAATTTTTGAAGTAGCATGACGCTCAAAACTTAGTCGTGCATCTGTTACACTCATTCCCTTACCGTCATCGATAACTTGCACTAGGGTCTTACCTGCATCTTTTATAATAAGTTTGATGTCAGTTGCATTAGCATCAATAGAATTTTCTAATAGCTCTTTAACCACGGAAGCTGGTCGTTGCACCACTTCACCTGCCGCAATTTGATTCGCAACATGGTCTGGTAATAGTTGAATGATATCTGCCATTAGCTGCCTAAAGAGAATATGGATAAATCAAAATCTATAATAAACAAGAAGATTAAAATAAAAATGGCAATTAAGATTAGTATAGTACTATTGAATCCAGAATTATTTCTAGTTCTGTTTCTTATTCTGCTTTCGTGCCATTGACCAGAAAAGTCATTCTTATTATAGGTATCTGCGTAAGCATCAAACTTAGTTGTGTATTTTGCATGATCCGCATCTTCCTTACCCTTATAATATCTTGGCGTATAATTAAACCTCTTATTACGAGGAAGTCTTTTAATTAGCGTAAATTTTATTGGTCCCATAATCTCTCTTATTTCATATATCCATCAAGAATATACATTAATACAACAATTGCAACTAGCATTAAAATTAAGGCTGGCAATGATGTTAAAAAACTCCCTCTGCGCTTAGTTTCTCTTCTTGCATCATTCCACTTAGCCTCAAAACTATCTTTTGATTTTTCTTCAGAAGAATCATTAAAGCGCGGTTTATAGCTAAATCGTTTATTTTTTCTTTGCTTATACAAAAGGGGTTTTACTTAACCTGTTATATCTCAAAAGTACTTAAAATACTAAGACATATTGCTTAATGATTCCTTAAAATTATCAACAAAAAGCCTGCCAACTTACAAACCCAATTGTCTAAAGAAAATTTAAATAAAAAGTTTTTTAAATGAAATCAACACTAATTTGTAGTCTTTCTTAGTTCAGCCATTTTTATGGCTGTTATAGCTGCTTCCGTACCTTTATTACCGTGCTTACCACCAGAACGTTCTATTGATTGTTGTATGTTGTTATCCGTAAGAACGCAAAAGATTACAGGAATATCACCTTTTAGATTAAGATCTTTAATGCCTTGCGTAATACCTTCGCAGACAAAATCAAAATGCTTAGTTTCACCTTGTATTACGCACCCAATGACGATTATTGCGTCTAGCATTCCAGAATCTGCGTAAATACTCTTGGACATTCTGGCAGCACCATAGGTTAGCTCAAATGTTCCTGGAACATTCCAACGGACAATGTTTTCCTTTTGTGCGCCACAATCTATTAAAGCATCGAAAGCACCTTGCCAAAGACCTTCCGTTATCTTAGTGTTCCATTCAGAAACAACAATCCCAAACCGAAAATCTTTCGCGTTTGGGATTGTGGCTTTATCATAATCTGATAAATTCTGATTTGCAGTGGCCATATTCTATAAGCTTGCTTGTACTTTACCAATTAATACATCAGCCTGAGTTACTTCGGTTGATGAAGAGAATTCTTTTTTGATTCGATTTAAAAAATCTAATGCTTTAGCATTATCTCCAAGGTCAATAGCTACTCTAGCAGCCTTTAATAAATATAGTGGTGTTGTGAAATCGTTAGTACTTGCGTTTATTGCCTTTTCGTAATATTCTAAACCTTCCTCTAATTGTTCTAATTGAACAAATGCATCACCAATACCTCCTTTTGAGATTGGATTTAGCATTTTATCATCGCTGGAAAAATCACTTAGATAAGTAATGGCATTTTGATAATCTTTTAAATTAAGATAAGCCATACCAGCATAATAGTTTGCTAGATTTGCAGCAGGAGTTCCACCATATTCGTTTACTATATCTAACATACCATACTTTCCTTCACCACCATTTAAGGCCATGTTGTACAATGAATCAGACTCTACTCCATTTACAGCTTCTTCAAAATATTTTTTAGCTTGGTACATTTCATTCATTGCCTCTTTTTGTTGAGGCTCAGCTACAAACTTATTGTATCCTAGGTACCCTAATACCACCAAAGCGATTGCTCCTATTACACCAAAAATATAGTTTTGATTTTTTACAACCCATTGCTCGGTTTTAGAAGCTCCTTCGTCCAAAGACTTAAATACCTCAGCTGTTGTTGAGTTTTCCTCAACAATTTCCACCTTCTCTTTTTTGGTTTTTGGTTTATAGCCTCTTTTCTTGTACGTTGCCATATTTTGTCAATTTATGCGTGCGCAAAAATAAAATTTTTATTGGGATTTAAAAGCCTATTTATTTGTTATTTTTGAATAAATTTTTACTCGAAAAACCATCAGCTAGGACAACAAAAATAAGCGAAGCATTCGTTTTATATGAATCTAAACACACTATCCTTAGTTAATTATAAAAATTTTGAAAGTCAGGTTTTTGATTTTGATTCTAAAATCAACTGTTTTGTGGGTGCAAATGGAATTGGTAAAACAAATGCATTAGATGCCATTTATCATTTGGCTTTTGGTAAAAGTTATTTTAATCCTGTAGCGCTTCAAAATATTAGACATGGTGAAGAATTCTTCGTAATCGACGGATCATTCACTAAAAATGAGCGTAAAGAAAAAATAGTTGTTTCCCTTAAAAGAGGTCAAAAGAAAGTTATAAAAAGAAACGGCAAAGCTTATGAGAAGTTCAGTGAACATATTGGTTTTATTCCACTAGTAATTATTTCACCAGCCGATCGTAATTTAATTATAGAAGGTAGTGATACACGAAGAAAATTTATAGACAGTGTTATTTCCCAAAGCGACAAGAGCTATTTAACCACCTTAATTTCTTATAATAAGGTGTTGTCGCAGCGTAATGCACTTTTAAAGTACTTTGCTCTTAACAATACATTTAATGCCGATACTCTGGCCGTATACAATGAGCAAATGACAGGTTATGGTAACGAAATTTTCAAAAAGCGTGAGGAGTTTTTAAAGATTTTTATTCCCATTTTTCTTCAACGGTATAATGCTATAAGCTTAAGTAAAGAATCTATCAACTTAGAATACAAAAGTGATTTATTTCAAAATGATCTGAATCAGCTTTTAGACCAAAATCTTAACAAGGATAAAGCACTTCAATATACAAGCGTTGGTATTCACAAAGATGATTTGGTTTTTTTAATTGACGGATTTCCAATTAAAAAGTTTGGTAGCCAAGGGCAACAAAAGTCTTTTTTAATTGCTCTTAAGTTAGCTCAATTCGATTTTATTAAACAACAAAGTGGTGTATCTCCTATTCTTCTTCTTGATGATATTTTTGATAAACTAGATGAAAATAGAGTGTCTCAAATAATAAGTTTGGTTGACGATGATCATTTCGGACAAATATTTATAAGTGATACACATGCTGACCGTACCGAAAATATTGTAAAGCAGATACATCAATCTTATAAACTTTTTAAATTATGAAAAAGTTTGTTCTGATTTTTTTCATGGTGGTAATGTCTTGTTCAAATAATCCAGAAGGATATATTGAACACTTAAATGGTTATTGGGAAATAAAAGAGGTTGTTTTTTCTGACGGCAAAAAACGAGAATATTCAATCAATGAAACTATTGACTATATTCAACTCAATGACAGTCTTAAAGGGTTTAGAAAAAAAATGAAACCAGGAATAAATGATACTTATTTTACTTCTGATGACGCTGAAGCCATTACAGCTAAAATTGAGGACAATGAATTGAATCTATATTACTCAACATTATATTCCAATTGGAAAGAAACTGTATTAGATGCAGATGAGAATCAATTAAAAGTACGCAATGAGAATAACGTTGTATATTTATATAAGCGTTATCAACCAATTAATATAGAGATCGAATAACTAGACCATTATATTAAAACCAAATAATGTCCAAGCGAAAAAACGATAATCAACCCATTCAAGACATCCTTAAGGAATTTGTGCAAAGCAATAACCTTCAATCTGGATTAGATAAGGTTAACGTTCGTGAGGCATGGGCTAATCTTATGGGTAATGGTGTGAATAATTATACCACGGCCATAGAGCTAAAACATGATACATTATATGTTCAACTGAGTTCAAGTGTTTTGCGAGAAGAATTAAGCTATGGCAATGAAAAAATCGTGAATATGCTCAACGAATCTCTTGGTAAAGAAATAGTAAAAAAATTAGTCTTGAGATAGTCCCATGGAAGATATGATTTCTAGCAACTTCCCTATTCCATGGTCCATGACTAGGGCTGAAAAAGCTACATTAATTCAACTGCTACAAAATATACGACCAGAAGTTGCCATAGAAATAGGGACATACAATGGTGGTAGCTTGCAGGTTTTGAGTGAATTTTCAGAAAAAGTCTATGCGATAGATATTACTCCAGAATATAGGGATGAGCAATGTAATAGGCTCAAAAATGTAGAATACCTTTTAGGAGATTCTAAAGTAATGATTCCACAATTAATTAATAAAATCAACGATTCAAATGAAAATATAGAATTTGTTTTGATAGATGGCGACCATAGCACAAAAGGTGTTTTAGAAGATATTACCAATATTTTAAAAATTGTACCTAAAAAACCTATCACAATAATTCTCCATGATAGTTTTAACCCAGCGTGCAGAAAAGGAATGAAAGCCTATGACTACAGTAACAATGATTATGTACATAAAGTTGAGCTAGACTATGTAACAGGTGCATTCAATCATGATGGTTTGTACCGAGAAATGTGGGGCGGATTCGGACTAATTCAATTAAGACCTGATAAAAGAACAGAGTCGATAGCAGTTTCAGAGTATCAAGGAAAACTCTATAGGGTAACATACTTCAGGTCAATTCACTTCTTCAGAAAGTTGTTTTGGTTTTTAAAACCAATTTATAAAATTTTCAAAAAGTAAAATCCGAATTGATACTGCGATTGTATCTTTACAAAAAGCACTGAAATGAGGTATTTATACATATTAATAATTTCAATTTTTACACAAAATATGACCATTTTCGATTTTAATGAAAACAGTAGTTTAACAAATTGGAATATTGTTGATGACGTAGTAATGGGTGGAAGATCTGATGGAAAATTTAGGATTAACAATGGCGGTCATGGAGAATTTTTTGGAAAGGTTTCTTTAGAAAATAATGGTGGATTTTCTTCAGTTAGATACAATTTCAAAAAAATTGATAGCCATAACTATTCAAAGTTTGTATTGAGAATTAAGGGTGATGGGAAAAACTACCAATTCAGAGTGAAAGACAACACATACAATCGCTATTCTTACATTTCTGAGTTTAAGACCAATGGAGAATGGCAAACAGTAGAGATTCCATATAATAAAATGTACGCATCTTTTAGAGGATATAGATTAGATATTCCAAACTTTAAAGGTGACCAGATACAAGAGATAGCCTTTTTAATTTCTAATAAAAAACAAGAAGAATTTAGACTTCTCATAGATTCAATTTCCATAGAATAAATAATATTTGGTACTTTAGATACTTCATAAACAATAACTAATGAAATACCTCAAAATTCTGATTTCCTTGGCACTTACCATAGGAATTTTTTATGCCCTAAACACAAAGTTTGGCTCAATTCCACCTATAGGGAAATTTCTAAATCCATACTCGGGAGTTTGGCAAAATGAGACTGATGAATCCTTATCTGGTGAAGTTTTGATAAAAGGATTAAAGGACGAAGTAACTGTACATTACGACAAACAAATAATTCCACATGCCTTCGCTCAAAACGAGGAAGATTTATATTTAACCCAAGGCTATCTTACAGCAAAACACCGACTATGGCAAATGGATTTTCAGACTTATGCTGCTGCAGGAAGACTGTCGGAAATACTTGGTGAAAAGGCTCTAAATTATGACCGACAGGAGCGAAGACGAGGAATGGGTTATGGCGCCGATCAAGCGGTAAAGGTAATGAAAGAGAATCCTGAAACTTTTAAATTGGTACAAGCTTATGCTAATGGTGTAAACGCCTATATAGATCAATTAACTCCTGAAAGTTATCCTGTTGAATATAAATTATTAGACTACAAACCAGAACCTTGGAGTGTTGATAAAACTGCATTACTCCTAATGTATATGACAAAAATGCTGGCTGGTGCAGACTCTGATATGCAATATACCAATGCCTTAAGGCTTTTTGGAAAAGAACGGTTTGATATGCTGTTTCCTGATTTTTTTGACATCACTGATCCTGTAATACCAAAAGAAACAGATTGGAGTTTTATAGATGTACCTCAAACTCCATTTCCTGCAAACCAGCAAATTGCATTAGATACAATCCGTGAAGTTATAGATCAA
The DNA here is from genome assembly GCF_020166345.1 of Winogradskyella vincentii. Taxonomy (GTDB): domain Bacteria; phylum Bacteroidota; class Bacteroidia; order Flavobacteriales; family Flavobacteriaceae; genus Winogradskyella; species Winogradskyella vincentii. Next base: position 133,840 of record NZ_JAIUJS010000004.1, read on the forward strand.
CCAAATCCAGATAATGGCAGTAATAATTGGGCTATCTCTAAGGAAAAATCTGCCACTGGGAATACTATATTGGCTAACGATCCTCATTTAGGCCTTAATCTACCTTCCATATGGTTTGTAATGCAACTTAGCACACCAAATCATAAAGCCTTTGGAGCTACAATACCTGGTGCGTTAGGTATAATTTCAGGATTTAATGAGCACATAGCTTGGGGTGAAACCAATGCAACAAGAGATGTTATAGACTGGTACAAAATAGAATTTAATGAAGACCGTAGTAAGTATAAATTTGATGGTGAATGGAAAGATGTAAGAATTAGAGTTGAACACATAAAAATTAAAGGTAAAGAAAGTTACAAAGACACTGTATTATATACACATCATGGTCCTGTAGTATATTACAAAAACTTCAAATCTGACATGGAATTAGCAGGCTACGCCATGAAATGGGTTGGACATATGGGAGGTAATAACCAACGCACATTTATAGATTTAAATAAAGCTAAAAATTATGACCAATATACCGAAGCATTGCAATACTGGAATGCACCTGCTCAGAATTTTGTATTTGCTTCTGTAGAAGGTGATATTGCGCTTTGGATTCAAGGTAAACTACCTAATAAGTGGGAAGGTCAAGGCAAATTTGTAATGGATGGAAGTGTTTCTGAAAATGATTGGCAAGGCTTTATTCCTCAAAAATATAATGCCCACTCAAAGAATCCTGAACGGGGGTTTGTTAGTTCTGCTAACCAACATCCGGTAGATGAAAATTATCCATATTTTGTTTTTAATGATCGCTATGAAACATACAGAAATAGAGTGATCAACAATTATTTTAATTCAAAGGAAAAAATTAGCGTTGAAGATTTCAAGGCCTTACATAATAACAATTACAATCTTAAAGCTGCTGAGTTAATGCCACATATGCTTGATAACCTAGACACAAGTAAATTAAATGAGGCTGAAAAAGAAGTATACAATCAGGCTAAATCATGGCAATTTAACAATGATATAAATGAAGTTGGACCAAGTATATGGCGCGAATGGTGGAAAGCCGTTTATAATCTAACATGGGACGAATTTGATATGGAAGATAGTGTCATGAAGTCTCCTTTTGCATACCAAACCATTCATATGTTAAAAAATAATGGCGATAACGAGTTTATGGATATCGTTGATACGCCAGAAAAAGAGACCTCAAAGGATTTATTTCAATTAAGTTTTAGTGAGGCAGTTACATCGTTAAACAATTGGAAAAATGAGAACGGAGACTATAATTGGTATAATTACAAAGCCACTTACGCAGGTCACCTTTTACAAGCATTACCGGCATTTTCAGTATTTGATATACCTATAGGAGGAGATCGCAATATAGTTAATGCTACATCAGAAAATCACGGTCCATCTTGGCGAATGATTGTTGAGATGACCTCACCTCCCACTGCCTTAGGAATATATCCTGGTGGGCAGTCAGGAAATCCAGGAAGTAAGTATTACGATAATTTCATTGATGAATGGGCCGAAGGTTCATATCATGAGCTTAATTTTCTTCAATCTAACAAAGCAACTGACAAAATTATTGGCAGTCAAATCCTAAAACCAATTTCAAATGAATAAGAATATCTTAAATTTTATTGCAACAATTATCATTGCCTATATTCTTTCATTATTTATGGATTGGTATTCTGTGATGGTGGCATCTATTTTAACGGCACTATTAATTCCACTCAAACGTGTTGCTGTTTTCTTTGTTCCGTTTTTGGCAATATTTGTGTTTTGGGTAATCTATAGTTTCATTTTAGGGTCTAACAATGACTTTATTTTAGGTAAGCGAATTGCAGAACTACTAGATCTACAAGGAAATATCTATTTATTACTTACTATTACAGGATTAGTGGGTGGTATTGCAAGTGGAATTGCTGCGATATTTGGTAAACAGCTCAGTACACTTAATAAAAAGACATAAATATTTATTTTCTGTTTTTTTCTTCAATCCACTTACTCATATACTTAGTGCTTTGCATAGTTTGATGCATCAGCATTTGACCTATAAAATTGTGTTCGCGATGATTAAATAATGAATGGCATAATACGGAAAGTTTCGCACTAAATTTTTCTTCAAAAACAGGTTTTGAGAAATTTTTATTCAATATTTTAAATCCAATATCTTTAGCTTCATTCCATTCATTCGAATCTTTATAGAGTTCAATTGCTTTCTTTGCAAATAACTCAGGATCATCTTGAATTAAATGTGAATTCTCAATTATACCTTCAGAGGCAATAGAAGACAAAACACAAGGTGTTCCATTAATAAATGCATCAATAACCTTTCCCTTTAATCCTGCCCCAAATCTCAATGGAACCAAACATACTCTACTATTCTGCATAACAACGTTTACATCGTCTGCAAAACCCTTGATTATAAATCCTTCTTGGCTATTTGATAATTGTGAAACCTTTTGAGACTCATAAGCTCCATAAACATGTAATTGAGCATTTGGTAACTCCTTTTTTATTAATGGCCAAATGGAATTCTTTAAATAGATAATACTATCATAATTAGGTGCATGTAAAAAATTACCAATTATTATGAAATTTTGTCGTGAATCAAAGTTGGGCAAATCATCTCTTTCCTTGTTTGCATCCTCAATTAGAAATGGTAAATATTGAAGTATTTCTTGAGGTAGTTTAAAGTCATTAACTAAAAGATCCATCTCAAACTTAGAAATTATCAAGGTTAAATCACATCTATATATACTTGCAATCTCACGTTTTGTTACATCATTATAAAGATGTTGTGTGCTAAATTCTTCCTTTGCTTTTAATGCAATTTCCCTGCCTTTTCTTAGACCATGTAAATCCTCAGTATCTAATATTTTAAGAGCATTAGGGCATTGCTCTGATACGCGCCAACCAAATTGTTCTTCGGTCATAAACCGGTCAAATAAAACGATATCTGGGTTCAACTTTTTTATAAAATCATCAAAGGATGCATCATTTAATAAAATTGAATCTGTACACACCCCAATTTGTTCCAAATCAAATGATTTGTCTGTTTTATTTGCTGTACAACAGAACGTGATTTTATAGTCTTGCTTTTGAAAAAATGAAATCAGTTGACACATTCGGCTTCCTGCTGCAGAGCTCTTAGGCTCAGGCCACACAAAACCGATAATCAGAAGCTTTTTAATCACTCTGCTTCTTTTAAAAAGGCATATTTTATTCTAGCCGTTTTCACCCATGCCACAACCGCATCGATTTGCTCTTGAGTTAAATCAGCATCGGAATGAGTCCAGGTATAACTTGGCAAAGGCATGTGCTTTTCTTCAACTTCTTCTGCCAGTTCCTCAAGTTTGTGATCCTTCTTTTTGTCTGAATACTCGGTCCATTTAGATACATTAAAATCACCCTTACCATGTCTTACATGATCCGCAAGCCAATAATTTACTGGAGTAATATTATTGTACCAAGGATAACGAGTATGGTCACTGTGGCAATCAAAACATGCGTTTTTCAAAATTAAATTCACATCCTCTGGCGGATTAGTATCTGCCAAGAAAGGTTCAATACTTGCAATATCTCCATCATTTTTATCTGGTCCAAAAAATTGAGCTATAATTAATACAATTAGAGCTACCCAGCCTATTTTTTTAAGAAGTGATTTTATCATGATTTTTAATTAATTTAGAAGGATTAAAAATAATAAACGTTTTGACAAAAGACCAACTTTATGATGAATTAAATTATGTAAATGCAACGCGAGTATGTAGAACAAAATATGCCAATTTAATCCTCAATAATTCTGAGTTAATAAAACCCTTACTAGATATTCTGTTTATGATAGATGACAAAATTTCTACACGTGCTGCTTGGGTGTTAGAATTTGCATGTAAACAAAATATTAATCTCATTTTACCGCACTTGGACTTTTTTCTAGAAAATCTGCCAAAACTTAAATTAGACTCAGCCATTAGACCCTGCGCAAAAATTATTGAAATTATAATTGAGCTTTATTACAAAAAGGAAAATCCAGTAATTAAAAAATCTTTAAGTAAAAAGAATAAAGAAGACATCATAGAAGTTAGTTTTGATTGGATGATAAGGGATGAAAAAATTGCTGTAAAAGCATACAGTATGAATTCATTATATTATTTAGGTATCGAATATGATTGGATTTATCCTGAACTGAGTGAAATATTGGGTAGAGAATATGCAAATCAAAGTGCTGGATATAAAGCCAGAGCCAGACACATTTTAGGAAGAATTAATACACAAAAAACCAATAATCTATAAAATACTCTTAACTATCTTCGTTATATTTGATGCTTCAAAATTTATAACAAATGGCAATTACAACGCTCAATGCAATTTCACCAATAGACGGCAGATACAGATCTAAAGTTGATGCCTTAGGAAAATACTTTTCTGAAGAGGCCCTTATAAAATATAGAGTCTTGGTTGAGATTGAGTATTTCATTGCGCTTTGCGAAATTCCATTACCTCAGTTAAAATCAATCTCACCTTCTAGTTTTGAAGATCTTCGGGCTATTTATCAAAATTTCACTCCAGTCGATGCTTCTGAAATAAAAGAAATTGAAAAGGTTACAAACCACGATGTTAAGGCTGTTGAATATTTTATAAAAGAGAAATTTAATAAGCTTGGTTTATCAGAATTCAAGGAGTTTATTCATTTTGGGTTAACATCTCAAGATATTAACAACACTGCAATTCCATTAAGCATCAAAGATGCTATGAATGATGTTTACGTTCCTGAATATTTTACACTTTTAGAAAAGATTGAGGGGTTAGCAAATGAATGGAGCAATGTACCAATGCTTGCTAGAACTCATGGTCAACCTGCATCACCCACTAGATTAGGTAAAGAAATAATGGTTTTTACGGTGAGGTTAAAGGAGCAATTCAATTTACTTAACGACGTACCAAGTGCAGCTAAGTTTGGTGGAGCTACAGGTAACTTTAATGCTCATAACGTTGCATATCCAGATATAGATTGGAAGGCTTTCGGAACAAAATTTGTACAAGAGAAATTGGGACTCCAACACTCATTCCCTACAACTCAAATAGAGCATTACGATCATATGGCCGCCCTTTTTGATGCCTTAAAAAGAATTAACACAATAATTATTGACTTAGATCGAGATATATGGACATATGTTTCCATGGACTATTTTAAGCAAAAAATAAAGAAGGGTGAAGTTGGTAGCTCGGCGATGCCACATAAAGTTAACCCTATTGATTTTGAAAATAGTGAAGGAAACTTAGGAATTGCAAATGCAATCTTTGAGCACTTATCTGCCAAACTACCGGTTTCAAGATTACAACGTGATCTAACAGACAGCACAGTTTTACGTAATGTAGGCGTGCCTTTTGGACATACTATAATTGGATTTAAATCTACATTAAAAGGATTAGGTAAGTTATTACTCAATGCCTCCAAATTTGAACAAGATTTAGAAAACAATTGGGCTGTAGTAGCTGAAGCAATACAAACTATATTGAGACGCGAAAACTATCCAAATCCATATGAAGCATTAAAGGGTCTTACAAGAACTAATGAAGCAATTACAGAGCAATCGATATCGAGTTTTATTGATTCTTTAGAAGTTAACGACTCAATTAAAACCGAATTAAAAGCTATATCACCAAGTAACTATACTGGTATATGAAGTGGTTTCCAATAAATAAAAATACAATTGCCTTACTATTTGTAATAATAGTGACACTTGGTTTTTTTATAGCTGGACTTTTTGAAGTTTTAGACTATTTGATTATCAAATTTCTATTGATTTGCGGTTTTATTGGTCTGGTTGCTGTTGCAATTTTCTTTGCGGTTAAAAACAGAAAAAATCGCCTTGAAGATAAACTTCAAGACGATTCTCATTAACATTTTAAATAATTGTCAGTTTATTTAAAAAATTCCGTTAGGCCATTTAGTTGAGAATCTTCTATATTGGCATTCTGAAGAACTTCTCCTAATTGAATTATTTTTCCGGCATTCATGTCATCACCCAAAATTCGTGCTATTGCAAACCCCTTGTCACTTGCACTTCCAAACAGTATTAATTCATCAATACTAGTTTCAGACTCCCCAAGAAATTTAACTACAAACCTACCCTCTGCTGTAGACCCTCGCATCAATTCCTCGTATTTTGGATTCTTTAAAATAGTATTAACCTTGTCTAATTCAACTTTATAGTCATCTGCATTAGTGTCATTTAACACAAAGGTTAGTACGTTGAGTTTGTCAACAGAATTATATGCTTCGCGTTGCTCGTCTGTCATTTCAACTTTTTCTACATTGACCACACTAGTTGGAACATCAAAAGAAGAAAATCCAGGTTGCAACTCATTATCTACATAATAAGTCTGTAATGTAGGCCCTTGGTTACAACTTGTATAAGCTGTAACCAAAAGCAACATTACCATTAATTTTTTGATTGATTTTATCATGTTTCATTAATTTTTCTTCCCAGCTTTCTTAAGCTGCTCACCACCTGGAATATCCATTTGATTAGTGATTTTTGACACTTGTCTTAAATCTATATCTCCTGTTAATGTCATAACTACGGTTTCAAATTCACGCTTCTGACCATTAATTTCAATATTAGAGTCTTTAGTCATTTCTTTAAGACCTGTGATATACATCAGCAATTCCTTAACATGGTTATCGTCCTTACCTTCTTTTACATAGAACTTAACAGTTTGGTCACCATCTTTAATTCTCATTAATTCTTCAAGGTCAGATGACTTAAGGTATCTATTTACAGTTGCTTTCATATCTGCAGATACTTTTTCATCTCCAGTTGTGAAAACTTTAAATCCTGTAATGCTACTTGCCATTTCTGCATATTCTTTCATTTCTGGATCATCTATGTCCACTCCCATGGTAGCTAACATTTTAAACATTTTCTGATTCAAAATAACAGAAGCTACTTCTTCATTATCCTCAAACTTATCGAATACACTCTGACTAAATGCAGTCATAGATGTAAACACTACTGCGATGATTAAAACTAATTTTTTCATGATTTCTTGTTTTTAATTCTTTAATAATTTGTTTGTTGTTTCACTAAATTCTGTAATGTGGTTAGCTTTTTCTAAACCAACATTAAAGTTTTCGGAAGCCAAGTTCAATGTATTTATACTTGTAGTCCCTTGATTGAAATTATTCGAAAGCATTGCTAAAGCTTCTTTAGCTTCCAAATACATTTCTTGTTCTTCTTGCGAGTAATCTGCAAGAGTCTTTGGTCCTCCAAACCAATTTGGTATGAAGATGCCTAGCATTAGAATTGCGACCGCTGCGACAGAAATCCACTGATAAAATACTGTTCTGTTCTTAGGTTTTAATGGAACGTCTTTTGTGTACTGCTCTTCTTGTGCCATAGAGAAATATTGAAATAATGGCTTATAGTGCTCTAAGTGAGGCGCTACATTATCGCTTTTAAAATATGCTCTTAATTGAGCTTCCTCCTTAAGCGATGTTTCAGCATTATTATACTTCTCTATAAGTTTATCTATATTATTTAATACCATAACTATGTGTATTAGTTAACTTTTCTCTTATCGTTTTACGTGCTCTAGATAACGCTACTCTAATTGCAGTTTCGTTCATATCCAACATTTTAGAAATTTCTGCAAAATCGTATTGTTCTATATCTCTTAGTTGCACTATTATTTTTTGTTGTTCTGGTAATTCTTCCATTATTTTAGAAACCCAGTCGATACTATCCTTTGCCTCTACTTGTTTCTGTAATGACGAATTGCTATCCGTATAATTACTGTGAACAATTTTTAAATTTTGGGCTTGTTTAGACTTTAACCTATCTAGGCAAAAATTCTTGGTCATTGTCATTGAAAAAGCCTCAACATTTTTATACTCACCAATCTTTTCCTTATTTCTCCACAGCTTAAGTAAAATCTCTTGTGTGGCATCTTCTGCTTCTTCTCTAGAAACCAGTAATCGTTTTGCTAAACGAAACACTTTATCCTTAAAAGGCATTACTAAGCTTACAAAATCTGCTTGTTTCATTACTAATTTGATTGGTGGTAAAGTTGGTTTTTATCCTTCTTCAACATTACGACGATAGACATTACATTTTGTTACAAAGTTTTTTTTTTCACAATAATGTAAGTAAATTTAGAGTTTTACAGACAGAAGTAAAATATTGCTACTTTAAAAAGGAAATGATGAAAAAGATACTGACCCTAACAATAGGTTGTCTGGTGCTGTTTTTTGCTACCAGTTGTTTTGAAGACCTTGACGACAATGCTATTAATGCCTCAGAGATTACCGATTTTATTTGGAAAGGCATGAATGCCGCTTACTTATACAAATCTGAGATACCTGACCTAGCGAATGATAGATTTTCTTCTGACGAAGAGTATGCAGAATACCTTAATGGATTTGAATCTCCAGAAGATTTATTTGAGTCATTAATATACTTGCCTGAAGATATAGATAGATTTAGCCGATTGTTTTCAAATTATTTTGATCTTCAAAATTTATTACAAGGCAATTCAATAACTAATGGTCTTGAATTTAACCTATACTTTGTGCCTGGAAGTGAATTCGAAGTTTTTGGTGCTATAACATTAGTGTTAAATAATAGTGTTGCGGATAACGAAGGTTTAGAAAGAGGAATGATATTTAGAGCCATTGATGGTGAAGATTTAAACACAAGCAATTTAAGTAGTCTATTAGGTCAAACAACTTACACTCTTAATTTTGCAGAATACAATGATAATGGCACTCCAGAGGCGGAAGATGATTCAGTTACATCAAATGGAGAGAGCATTACACTGACTAAGCAAGGTTTTTCTGAAAACCCAATTCATTATACAGACGTATTGGAAATAGACAATACCTCAATAGGATATTTAGTATATAATAGTTTCTTAAGTAGTTTTGATGACGAATTGAACGACGCTTTTGGAACATTTCAAAATGCAAATATTGATGAACTTGTTATTGATTTGAGATATAATGGTGGTGGGTCTGTTGAAACAGCTGCTTATTTAGGAAGCATGATTACTGGGCAGTTCAATGGTGAAGTATATTCGCAATTAAGGTATAATGATAACTTAACTAGTCGTAACAGAGATTATCTTTTCACTACTTCTATTGAAGGTGGTGGATCTATTAACAGCTTGAATCTATCAAGAATATATGTGTTGACCACAAATAGAAGAACGGCTTCTGCTAGTGAATTATTAATTAATAGTTTAAAACCTTACATAGAGGTAATTGTGATTGGTGAAAATACCGCAGGAAAGACTCAGGCATCTCTCACTGTTTATGATACACCAGTATTATTCTCTACCCAAAATATTAACCCAAATCATACTTATGCAATGCAACCGTTAGTTGCCAATTCATCAAATGTAAATAATCAATTAGTACCTTCTGATGGGCTAGTGCCAGATATTTTTCTTTCTGAGTTTCCTGGTAATCTTGGTAGATTCGGTAACGTTGACGAGCCGTTATTGGCAGAAGCTATTTTTCAAATCACCGGATCAACTGGAAGAAATGCATTAGAATATTATGATTATCCAACTCCTCCCAAAGAAGTTAACATGAGTAAATTCTTCCATCCATTAGAATTTGAAATGTATATAGATTAAAAAAAAGCCACTTTAAACAAGTGGCTTTTTTTTATAAGTTTAGGTTAAACCCAACACTAACATTTCGCCCTCGAGTGGTGTAACCAAGAATTTCAAAATAATCCTCATTTAAGATATTATCAAGTGTGATAAATAGTTTCATTTTATCATCTAATATTTTATGACTGAAGTATAGATTGAATAGAGCATATGCATCCAATTCTGTATTTGAAAATGTAGAAAAATCTAAATCACTTCGTTCACCAACATATTGAAGATTAATTGACGCATAAGTTTCATTTGAAAAATCATATCCCAAATAAGCATTGGCTCTATGTTTAGGCAATCTAATGCGTTCTCCATCTATTAGCTCGGTAAAGGTATAATTTGCTGTTAATTGAAGATTTTCAATTAAATCAAGCTCAGCCTCGACCTCAAAACCTTGAACTGTGGCGTCTTCTTCGGAGTTTTCATATTCAGAGGTAAATATAATGGTGCTCTTTTCATTTCTATTGAAATAAACACCACTAAGTCTTATACCATCCTTAGAATTATATTCTAGACCACCTTCTATGGTTTTATTTTCTTCTGGTTCTAAATCTGGATTAGCGCCAAAAAACCCAAATAACTGGGACAAATTAGGAGCAATAAATGAAGTAGCATAAGAACCAAATACTTTAGTATACCCCTTGTTTAAATCAAAATTATAAGAAGGATTGATATTGTAAACAAACTGAGAACCATACTCGCTGTGATTGTTTAATCTTCCACCAATATTTAGATTTAAGCCGTAATCGGAAACATAAACCACATTTGCATAAGGATCTGAATTTGAGAAACTTTCTTCTTCGGCAAAGATGCTGTTATAATCACCATAGTTTATTCCAATTATAGTGTAGAATTTATCATTAATTACGTATTTATTGAATGCATCAACTATAATACTTTCTGCATCATTGACTGTACTAAATGCGGAAATGGTTTCTCGATTAATTTTGGTAAATGATGCATTAACCTGAAAACTTCCATTTTTATATTCAAATTTTGGTGCTAATCCAAATCTAAATTGTTCTGAAGTAAATGTATCATCCGTATCAGCTAATGTAAAATTTGGTGGAGGGAAACCATCAATATCCGTTTTAAATTTATCGATACTTGTAAATGCAGACAAACTAAATTTATCTGAAAATTCATATCCTAATTTTATACCAGTATTGTATCTAGAAAATGGATCTATTTCAGGATTATCAGACTTTGCAGCCGATAACCCATCCATATACTGATTCCCAAAACTAGCTACATATGAAAATTTATGCAATGTTCCATTTAATGATATATTATTAGTGAAACTTGATACGTTGTAGTTAAGATTATCTTGAGTTTGATTGGTTCCAAAAACACTTAAGATACTCGCAGAAAATTCTTCCTCAGCTGCCTTTCTCGTAGTAATATTTATAACCGCAGTAGAAGCACTATTACCATATAATGTACTAGACGCTCCTTTTAAGATTTCAATAGAGTCAATGGTGTTTAGGTCTAATAATCGTAAATCGAATTCATTCGATACCAATGACGGATCATTGACTTGAATACCATCAATTAAAACTAATACTTGCCTATTGTTACCACCCCTTATGAAATAACCAAGATTTTGACCGGCTACACTCCTACTGCCATTAATTTCAATACCACTTTTGGTATTAATTAATTCTGCAACAGTTTTACCTTGGTTACGTTCTATCTCATCTCTGGTAATTTTAACAACTGTTTTACCAGAGTTTTCACGTTTAATTTTAAAACGTGTGTCTGACAGCACTACTTCGCCCAACGTTTCTACTTTTACTGAATCCTTTTTTGTTTGTGCAAATCCAGCAGTTAGCATACCAATAGTTAGCATGCAAAACCATTTAGTTTTGTTCATTTTAATTTAATTGCTCGAGAACATACAGCGAACTATACGTAAACTTTTATCCCGAAAGTTTGACTTATTTGTTGAAATTGGCAGGTCTCCTGACTTGCGTCTTGTTATTAGTCTTCCCAGAATAATTCCAGTGACATTGAAGAAATAACAAGCGTAATAGCTTACAGTTGCGGGAACAGTTCTGGATTTTCACCAGATTCCCTTTTAATCAACTTTTAATAAAAAGTCGAACCAGATTTCGATGCGAAAATAATACTTATAATCCTTTAGCAGATTATAATCTTACTTTTTATTATTCAATTTATATATGAGATATATAAATCCAACTAAAAAATGCAGAATGATAACACCTGCAACAATATATAGTGTTAAATTTGAATCACCTCTCATTGTAATGGGTAATATTTAAATCAAAATTAAAAATTGCACGAGTTATTATATGCCACTTAAGTTACATACCATACATATTGTATTGTTAATAATGCTTATTTGTTTAGTCTCTTGTATAAGTGAAACTTCAAAAGAGCTTTCTCAGAATAATAATGGTAATAATTTAAATCTAAAATATGCTACAGGTTTTTCTGCCAATGACTACGGTACTCACATAGTATTGGAAATTAAAAATCCTTGGCCAAAAGCTACTAAAACATACAAATACGCTCTACTCAAGGATAATGGCACGACTCCCCAAATAGGTAATAGTTTTGATGGGATTATAAAGCCCATCAATAATTTGGTGGTTACTTCTACAACTCATATTCCATCTTTAGAATTATTAGGTGTTGAAAACGGTTTGGTTGGATTTCCTGGTACAGACTATATATCCTCTGAAAAAACAAGAAAACGAATTGAGACTGGAGATATTAGAGAACTAGGAAAAAATGAAGGGATTAATACAGAAGTATTACTAGAATTAAATCCAGATGTTGTTATAGGATTTGGTGTTGATGGTGTAAATAAAACCTTTGAAACAATAAAGAAAGCCGGTATCCCAGTTATTTACAATGGTGATTGGGTTGAATCTTCTTCATTAGCCAAAGCTGAATGGATTAAGTTTTTTGGTGTTTTGTTTAATAAGGAAAAGGAAGCAGATTCAATTTTTCAATCTATAGAAAGGAATTATTTAGAGGCAAAAAGCCAAGCAAAACAAGCATCAAATAGACCAACCGTAGTTAGTGGTGCTATGCACAAAGATGTTTGGTATTTACCGAATGGCTCAAGTCCAGAAGCAGAATTTCTAAAGGATGCTAATGTAGATTACCTATGGAGTGATACAACAGGTAATGGGAGCTTGTCATTAAGTTTTGAAGCTGTTCTGGCCAAAGCAAAGAATGCTGAAATATGGTTAAGTCCTTCTTATTACACCAGTTTCGATCAACTTAAAGAAGCAAGTGAATTGTATACTAATTTTGAAGCCTTTAAATCAAAAAATATTTATACTTTTTCAAGAACTACAGGTTCAACAGGAGGTGTGTTGTATTACGAACTTGGAACTTCAAGACCAGATTTAATCCTAAAAGATCTGATTAAAATTTGCCACCCAGAACTCCTAAAAGATTACTCACCATATTTTTTTAAAAAGCTTAAATAATTGAACAATAATAAGACATACCGAATTCAATTTTTGACACTATTAATTGTGTTGTTATTATGCTTTTTAGTTAATATTAGTCTAGGTTCCATAAGCATTCCGTTAGGTAATGTTATTGAAGGGTTATTTGGTTCATTAGAAAATGAAACTTGGCAAATAATAATTAAGGATTTTAGACTTCCAAAGGCCATTACTGCAATACTAGTTGGATCAGGATTGGGCATTTCAGGTTTATTAATGCAAACCTTGTTTAGGAACCCTTTAGCAGGTCCATTTGTACTAGGTATTAGTTCTGGAGCAAGTTTAGGTGTTGCAATTATAATTTTAGGTTCTGGATTATTCGGTGGTGTTTTTGCGACCTACTTAATTTCAAAATGGAGCATTGTAATTGCGGCAAGTCTCGGTAGTTTTTTGGTGTTATTGGCTGTATTGGCTGTTTCGAGCAAGGTAAGGGATACGATGGCCATTCTCATCATTGGATTAATGTTTGGTAGCATTACTGCAGCAGTTGTTAGTGTATTATCGTATTTCAGCACAGCCGAACAATTACAACAATACATTTTCTGGGGTTTTGGCAGTTTAAGTAATCTCTCGTGGAATGAATTATCATTGTTTTTTGGGCTTTATATTTTAGGATTGTTTTTAGCAGTTTTTTCAATTAAAAACTTGAACAGTCTCTTATTGGGCGACAACTATGCCAAGAGCTTAGGGTTGAGTTTAAAACGTAGCAGGCTAGTAATAATATTAGCAACAAGTCTAATTGCAGGAACCATTACAGCTTTCGCAGGGCCAATTGCCTTTATTGGTTTGGCAATACCTCATTTAACCAGACAAATATTTAGAACCTCAAACCATCGGATACTTTTACCTGCAGTTTTATTATTTGGAGCAATCGTAATGCTAGTTTGTGATAGCATAGCTCAACTACCATCTAGCGACTATGTATTACCAATAAATGCTATTACAGCCTTAGTTGGTGCTCCTGTTGTTATCTGGCTGTTAGTAAGGCAAAGAAAAATGATGTTTTAATGACAAAAAAGAATATAAATATCATACTAAAAACAGAAAACCTTTCAATTGGTTACAAAACCAAGAGAGAAGATCTTGTGGTTGCTTCAAATATTAATATTGAACTAGAAAAAGGGAAACTTATAGGTTTAGTAGGTGCAAATGGAATTGGAAAATCCACATTGCTTAGAACTTTAATAAAAGTTCAACCATCGCTCTCAGGTTTAATACACATTAATAATAAGGATTTAAATCAAACTAGTGTTCAAGAATTGGCTAAACAATTGAGTATTGTTTTAACTGAACAGATGACTTCTAAAAATCTTTCTGTTTATGAACTGGTTGCCTTAGGAAGACATCCCTATACCAATTGGATTGGGAATTTATCTCAAAATGATATAGAGATCATTAATAGATCTTTAGAATTGGTAAATATCTCAAGTTTAAAAGACAAAAAGTGCTTTGAGCTAAGTGATGGGCAACTACAAAAAGTCATGATTGCCAGAGCCTTGGCCCAAGATACAGATATTATAGTCTTAGATGAACCTACTACGCATTTGGATATGTATCATAAGGCCTATATATTAAAGTTATTGCAAAGGCTTACAAAAGAAACAGGAAAAACGATATTATTTTCATCACATGAAATTGAGCTAGCGATTCAACTTTGTGACACCATGATTGTAATGACGGACAATGACGTTATTTGTGACCAACCATGCAATTTAATTTCAGAAGGTATATTTGAAACTCTCTTTCCTAAAGACCTTATTACATTCGATAATTCAACTGGAAGTTTCAGGGTGAGTAAATAAAATAAAGTTTGTAATCGTTAAGTAAATACCATTTTATTTTAGGTATTTAAACTTTATCTTTGAGAAATACACTTTTCAACATGAATGACACACTCATACTTTTTATTACAATTATAATATCAGCCGGTATTGGAGCTTTTCTTGGTTTACAATTTGCCGTATTAAAAAGTAAAGGAGATAAGAGCGCTTTAGAAGAACGCCAACACCAATTAAGCAACACAATAGAAGATTTAAAACAAAATGTTGAAAAGATTGAATCAGAACGCGAAGCCATTAGAAGGGACAAGGAATTTTTAAACTCTGAACTTTCTAAACGTAATACAGAAATTGAAAACCTACAGCAACAGAACTTACGACGAGATAAGGAATTAGAAGAACGCCAAGAACAATTACGTAAAGATTTTGAATTATTAGCAAATAAAATTCTTGAAGAAAAATCCAACAAGTTCACAGAGCAGAATAAAGAAAATATTAAAAACATATTAAATCCTTTACAAGAAAAGATCCAAGGTTTTGAGAAGAAGGTTGAAGATACCCAAATGCGAAGTGTCAAGATGCATACAGCACTAGAGGAGCAATTAAAAGGCCTTAAGGACCTCAACCAACAAATGGCGAAAGAGGCAACCAATCTCACAAAAGCTTTAAAAGGAGACAGTAAAACTCAAGGTAATTGGGGAGAATTAGTTTTAGAACGTGTATTAGAAAAGTCTGGTTTAGAAAAGGATAGAGAATATTTTGTACAACAAAATTTTCAAAGAGAAGATGGTACGCGAGTAATGCCAGATGTTGTTTTACATCTCCCAGATTCTAAAAAAATGATCATTGACTCCAAGGTATCCTTAACCGACTATGAGCGCTTGGTTAATGCAGATGGTGATGACAGAGATACATATCTTAAAGCACATGTAAATTCAATTAAGAAACATGTAGATCAGTTATCAGCAAAAAACTATCAAGATTTGTACGATATTGAGTCTCCTGATTTTGTCTTAATGTTTATACCAATAGAACCAGCCTTTGCCGTGGCAATAAACGAAGACAATTCATTATACAATAAAGCATTTGAACAAAATATTGTTATTGTAACCCCTTCTACATTATTAGCAACATTACGGACTATTGATACAATGTGGAATAACGAGAAACAACAACAAAATGCCATTGAAATAGCAAAACAAGCAGGTGCTTTATACGATAAATTTGAAGGATTAGTTACAGATTTAACTGGTGTTGGTAAAAAGATTGACGCCGCCAAAAACGACTACTCCTCTGCGATGAACAAACTTGTTGAAGGAAAGGGTAACCTTATTTCACGTGTAGAAAAAATCAAGAAAATGGGTGCCAAAGCTAAAAAATCTTTACCTGAGAGTATCATTAAGCGAGCGACTGAAGACCTCGATTAAAATAAATCATTTTAAAAACATATGTTCAAGTCACCTGACGAATCACGTATTCAAATTTCAGAATTAATGCTACCATCTTACACTAATTTTGGAGGTAAAATACATGGTGGCTATATCTTAAGTTTAATGGATCAAATTGCCTTTGCATGTGCATCCAAACATTCGGGAAGCTATTGTGTAACAGCTTCTGTAGACAAGGTTAATTTTTTAAACCCAATAGAAGTTGGTGAATTGGTTACCATGATGGCCTCAATTAACTACGTCGGGAGTTCATCTATGGTAGTTGGTATTAGAGTAGAATCTGAGAATATTAGGACTGGAACAAAAAAACATTGTAATTCCTCATATTTTACAATGGTTGCCATTGATGATAATGGTCAAACCACTCAGGTTCCAGGGTTAAAACTAGAAACCAAAATAGATGCCAAACGTTTTATTAAAGCTATCAAAAGACGGGAAAGTGAGGAAAGAAAGAAGGAGGATTTGAGTTTGGTCTACAAGAATGTTAATAATTATTTAGATCAACTAAAAGATTACCGAGTAGTCATAGATTTCTAAAAACAAAAAGCCACTTTAATTAAAGTGGCTTTTATAGTACGTATCTTATTTGAGTTTATTGCTTAATAAAGCGTTTGGTTTGTACTATTTCGTTGTTTGATACTCTTACCAAATAAACACCACTTTTCCAATTAGTAACGTTTACTGATGATTCTAATTGAGTAATTAATCCCTTGTACACTCTTTTGCCTAAGACATCATATACCTCAAGAATCATTTCTCCATCCGAAGATGGTAATTTTATATTTAATTTATTTCTTCCTGGATTAGGAGAAATTGTAAATTCTGTTTTAGCCAATGAAAATTCATCAGTACTTAATGAAGAAGAAGCTAAAATATTATCCACTTGAATAACTGCCGAAATAATATCCGCATTCGCCCATGTTGGTGTAGAACTACTCAAAATTCGAATAGTAAAAACATCCGTAAGTACCGAAGCAGCATCACCTCCACCAGAAACAATAGAGAAATCAGAAGCATCAATAGGAATAGTAATATTTGACCAGGTTCCATTTGAAGGAACATTTATAGCGTTTGTAGTACAAATACGAGTACCATTAGTTCCTTGCATTGCTATTCTTAGGTTTAAGTCATTTGTTTGAACATTAACATCAAAATTAATTTCATCCACACCAGCTGTAGTAAAGTCTCCACTCCATTGGCTGTTTTGAGAATAAAAAACCATTTTACTTGCGACTGTACCTGAGCCTAAAGAAGTGTATTGCAAACAGTTATCACCAACTCCACTAGGGCCAGCATCTGCTACATTAATGGGACCATTAGAAGCATTACCAGCACCACCAATTCTCCAATTTTCTGTAGTTCCACCTTGGAAATCATCTACTTGATTTAAGACAACTTGAGCAGTAAGACCAAAAGAGATTAAACAAATGGAAAATAAAAGTAAAGTTCTTTTCATATGTAGGTTATTTTAAGCTAAGTTAATAATAATATGGCAAATACCATGCTAACTTTAACAAATAGAAAGAATTTACTTACTTAAATACATCTTTCGACGCGAATATAAATCATAGAATTCATCATCTTTCAGACTATCTATAAACAATATACTCTCTCCAGTACTTTTCATTTCTGGCCCTAATTGCTTGTTAACATTTGGGAATTTATTAAAAGAGAATACTGGCTGTTTAATGGCATATCCATCAAGCTTTGGATTGAAATTGAAGTCAGTAACTTTTTTCTCACCAAGCATAACTTTAGTGGCATAGTTAACATATGGTTCTTTATAAGCTTTTGCTATAAATGGAACAGTACGAGACGCTCTTGGATTAGCTTCAATTATAAATACCGTATCATCTTTAATGGCAAATTGAATGTTTATTAAACCAACAGTATTTAATGCTCTCGCAATAGTATGCGTATGATCAATTATTTGTTGCATAACTAAATCACCAAGATTAAATGCTGGTAGTGTTGCATTACTATCTCCAGAATGTATACCGCAAGGTTCTATATGCTCCATGATACCTATTATGTAGACATTTCCGTCAGCATCACATATGGCATCTGCCTCTGCCTCTATTGCACCATCAAGATAATGGTCTAATAACAATTTATTTCCTGGAATAGATTTTAATAAGTCAATAACATGTTCTTCTAGCTCTTGCTTATTAATAACAATCTTCATCCCTTGACCACCAAGTACATAAGAAGGTCTTACCAATATTGGGAAGTTTAATCTATCTGCAACTTCTAGTGCTTGTTCTGCACTTTCTGCTGTGTCAAATTCTGGATACGGAATATTATTTTTCTTTAATAATGTTGAGAAGCTTCCTCTATCTTCAGCCAAATCCAATGATTGGAAACTTGTTCCCATAATTTTCACGCCCCATCTTTCTAACTTTTCTGCTAGTTTTAAAGCTGTTTGACCACCTAACTGTACTATAACACCTTCAGGCTTTTCATGCTGTATAATATCATAAATATGCTCCCAAAAGACAGGTTCAAAATAAAGCTTGTCGGCAATATCAAAATCAGTAGAAACTGTTTCAGGATTACAGTTTATCATAATAGTTTCGTAACCACACTCCGCCGCAGCTAAAACACCATGAACACAACAGTAGTCAAACTCAATTCCTTGACCAATTCTATTTGGTCCAGAGCCTAGAACTATAATTTTCTTACGATCCGTTACTTTACTTTCATTGTGAACTGATACTTCACCTTCAGCAGTTTCAACTTCACTTTCAAATGTTGAATAATAATATGGTGTCTCTGCTTTAAACTCCGCAGCACATGTATCAACCAACTTATATACCCTATTAATATTAAACTCACGTCTTTTATTATATACTTGGCTTTCTAAACATCCTAACATGTGGGCTATCTGACGGTCACCATATCCTTTTTGCTTGGCTTCAAGTAACAATTCTCTTTCAATAGTCTGAATACTATAATTAGAAATTTCCTTTTCTAAATGGAATAATTCTTCATATTGTTTTAAGTACCACATATCAATTTTTGTGATCTCATGAATACGACTTAATGGTATACCCATTTGTATTGCATCATAAATCACAAATACCCTATCCCAACTTGCATTTGTAAGTTTATCTATTACTTGTTCGTAGTTCTTATAGCCTTTTCCGTCCGCTCCTAAACCATTGCGTTTAATCTCTAATGATTGTGTGGCTTTGTGCAAAGCCTCTTGGAATGAACGGCCTATTGCCATAACTTCACCTACTGCCTTCATTTGAAGTCCAAGTGTTCTATCTGAACCTTCGAACTTATCGAAATTCCAACGTGGTATTTTAACAATTACATAATCTAAGGTTGGTTCAAATAAAGCTGAAGTCGATTTTGTTATCTGGTTGCTTAATTCATCTAAAGTATAACCTAAGGCTAATTTAGCTGCCACCTTCGCAATAGGATATCCTGTTGCTTTACTTGCTAATGCAGATGAACGAGATACACGTGGATTAATTTCAATTGCTATAATTTCTTCTTCTTCATCAGGACTTACTGCAAACTGAACATTACAACCACCTGCAAAATCTCCAATACTACGCATCATATGGATTGCCATATCACGCATCTTTTGGAACGTCTTATCTGATAATGTCATTGCTGGTGCAACTGTAATCGAATCACCTGTATGAATACCCATTGGATCCATATTCTCTATTGTACAAATAATAACAACATTATCATTTTTATCTCTTAACAACTCAAGCTCATACTCTTTCCAGCCCATCATTGCCTTATCAATCATTACCTCATGGATTGGAGAAATTTCCAACCCTCTTGTTAATGCTTCGTCAAATTCTGCTTCATCGTAAACAATTGAAGCTCCAGCACCTCCCAAGGTAAATGACGCTCTAATACATAATGGAAAACCAAATTCTTGAGCGATTTCTTTACCCTTTAAGAAAGATGTTGCCGTTTCCTGTGGTGCCATGCCAACACCAATCTCTAACATCAATTCTCTAAACTTCTCTCTATCCTCTGTTATATTAATCGCGTCGATATCAACACCAATAATCTCTACATCAAAATCGTCCCAAATACCCTTGTCATCAGCCTCTATACATAGATTAAGAGCAGTTTGTCCTCCCATGGTTGGTAATACAGCATCAATCTGAGGGTGTTCCTTTAATATTTTAATGATAGACTTGGTTGTTAATGGCAAAAGATATACATGATCCGCCATAGTAGGGTCCGTCATTATTGTTGCTGGGTTGGAATTAATTAATATGGTTTCAATTCCATCCTCTCTTAAAGATCTTAAAGCCTGGGAACCTGAATAGTCGAACTCACATGCTTGACCTATGATTATTGGACCTGAACCGATTAGTAAAATTGATTTGATGTTTTTGTTTTTTGGCATGAGTATTTGTTTTGGTGTGCAAAAATAATTATCACTTGGGTACAAAAAAAGGTGTTACATCTAAGTAACACCTTAAAAATATTAACAATTGTTAATCATTATTTCTTATGTCTTGATTCTGAAGATACAGACAACTTCTTTCTACCTTTAGCTCTTCTACGTGCTAAAACTTTTCTTCCATTAACAGAAGCCATTCTTTCTCTGAAACCGTGCTTGTTTCTTCTCTTTCTTTTCGACGGTTGAAACGTTCTTTTTGGCATTGTCCTATCTTTTTAAAATCTAAATATCTTTTTAAGTTTGAGCCTTATCTCAAAACTGCGTGCAAATATACAACAAGTTTTTACTTTAACAAGTACCTAAATAAAAATATTTCTATTACTTTTTATTAACTTTGCCCTTCCAAAAAATATACAACTACATGTTTAATAAAAATATAAAACTAGTTATTACCGCACTAATAGTTGCATATGCCATATATCAGTTCACTGAAGGATACATTGGTAATGGTATTATGTATATTCTATTATCTACAATATTCATATTTCTTTATTTTAAAAATGAAATAATACTACTTGCCTTTTTAAGATTGCGCAAGCAAGATTTTGTAGGTGCAAAAAAATGGCTTGATAAAATTAAAAACCCTAAAGCCTCACTAGTAAGGAAGCAACAAGGATATCTGAACTATCTTAATGGTATAATGGTTTCACAGACCAATATGAACGAGGCAGAAAAGTACTTTAAGAATGCTATTAATTTAGGATTGTCAATGGATCATGATTTAGCTATGGCAAAATTAAATCTTGCTGGAATAGCCTTCTCTAAAAGACGAAAGCAAGAAGCACAAAAACTATTGTCTGAGGCAGAAAAGCTTGATAAGAGAGATATGATTGCTGATCAGATTAAGATGATGAAGCAACAAATGAAAAAGGCTTCAATACCTCGACAACATTACGGACAGCCAACTTCATCTAGACAAAACAGAAGAAGTAGAAGATAATAATTTTACAGTAATGGTGCCATTAAACGCGCTAGACCCTCAAGAAATTTGTTCTTGGTAGAACGTTTTTGCCATTCTTCTAGGTCTACTTGACTTGAATTACATAAATCTTCTTTAAACATTTTTTTCACCTCACTACTAACATCCTTATTGTAAATTAAAGCATTGACCTCAAAGTTAATATTAAAGCTCCTATAATCCATGTTAGCCGTTCCAACAGAAGAAAAGACATCATCCACAACCATAGTTTTAGAGTGGATAAATCCCTTGTGGTATTGGTACACCTTAACACCAGCAGTCAATAGTTTTTCTATATAGGAATTTGTTGCATATTCAGCAATCCAAGAGTCTGACTTCTTTGGCAATATCATCTTAACCTCTATATTACTTCTGGTAGCTACTTGCAAAGCGGTCACTATTTCATCATTAGGAATAAAATATGGTGTTGTTAAGTAAATAAACTCTTCAGCATTGGTAATAGCCACAAAAATTGCCTCCATTATGTTAGACCAATCTGTATCTGGCCCACTAGCCGCAATTTGTAGAGGGATTTTAGAATCTATTTCTAGTTTTGGAAAGTGAGATTCATCTACTTTGAGTTCTCCATTGCTAACAAAATCCCAAGTTGTAAAAAATAATATTTGAAGTTGATGAACAGCTTCTCCATATATTCTCAAGTGAGCGTCTCGCCAAAATCTTTTATTTCTTTTGTTAAGGTAATTGTTTGAAATATTAATGCCACCGACATAACCAATTTTACCATCAATTATTAAAATTTTTCTGTGATCACGATAGTTCATCTTACCTGTAAAACGGCTAAAGAGAACTGGCATAAATTTATATATTTCGACACCACTATTTTTAAGCTGAGAAATGTGCTTTCTTGAAATAGAACTTCCAACATCATCAATTATCAGCTTAACTTCTAGGCCGTCTTTTGCCTTTTGATACAATATATCTAGTACTTCTTTACCTGTTTTGTCATCCTTAAAAATAAAGTACTCTAGATGAATATGGCTCTTTGCTTGATCTAGATCTTTTAACAATAGCTCTAATTTTTCATCACCACTACCTATAACCTTAACATCATTTTTTAAGGTTAACTTAGATTGTTCACTATTATATAAAAGCGGAATTAGTTTAGATTTTTCCTCGAGCAATTCATCGATTTCAGAAATTGTATTGAAATCAATTTCCAGCTCATTCTGAATTTTGGCTATTATTGATTGATTTAAAACACGTTTTCTGTTAAATAGCTTGGTTTTCCTATAGTCTTGTCCAAAAAGATAATACACTATGAGCCCAAAGAAGGGAAAAACCAATAAAACGATTATATACGTCAATGTCTTGGTTGGATTTATCTTTTTGAAAAGCAACGTAATAGTTGCAGATAAGGCCAAGAAATAATTAAGCCCAAATAATACATAAAGGAGGTTATCTTTTACAAACTCCAAATTTTAGGGTATGGTTTTGTAATATCCTTCTACAGGAATTTCAATTTGGTACATTTTCCTTGATTTATTATTGAGGTGCTTTTCTCGCAACCAAGGATTGTGAAGCTTTAAAATCTTATAATTAAT
Organism: Winogradskyella vincentii; assembly: GCF_020166345.1. Lineage (GTDB taxonomy): Bacteria > Bacteroidota > Bacteroidia > Flavobacteriales > Flavobacteriaceae > Winogradskyella > Winogradskyella vincentii. The sequence continues at coordinate 157,181 of NZ_JAIUJS010000004.1, forward strand.
ACCAAAACGTTCAGCAAACTGAGTAAAATCAGTTACGGCTGTATCAACTTCTATTTTATAAGTTGGTATTGGTTTGTACAGGTGATCCTTATTAAAGTTAAAACCATACTTGGCAGGGTTATTTAGAATTTCCTTTAGAGCAACAATTCTAAACATGTAGCGTCCTGTCTCTTCTCCAAGTAATAAATCGTAATAATTATCAACATCTTGTTCGTTTAATCTTCTTGAAATTCCAGCATTACCAGCATTATATGCTGCGGCAGCCAAAGTCCAAGAACCAAGTTTTTCTTTAGCCTTTTTTAAATAATTACAAGCAACTTCAGTAGCCAATTCTAAATTATAGCGTTCATCAACATTGCTATTGACCTCTAATCCGTTTTCACGACCAGTTGTTTTCATTATTTGCCAAAAACCCCTTGCTCCAGCTGGTGATACTGCATTAGTCAAACCACTCTCTATAACGGCTAAATATTTAAAATCATTAGGGACACCATTTTTTTCTAATATTGGTTCAATAATCGGAAAATATTTTTGAGCTCTTTTAAACATCAACAATCCATTTGATTGCCAATAAGTATTAACTAAAAGTTCTCTGTCCATTCTCTCATATATGTCAGGATTCTCAACTGGTACGGCTTCCCCAGCAAAATTTAAGTCCTCTGGCATTTCAAGTGCGTAGACGTTATAATCGTTTAAAATAGGTTGTTCTTTGCCTAATGTTTCATCAGAAGGTGCCTTCTGCATTGCAAAGATGAATAAACCTGAAATACAGATTAATCCAATACCGGCTAATACGTTTTTTAAGATTTGCATGGCTTTCAATTTTGTCTAAATGTAAAAAATCTATTTAATTCTTTCAAATTCAGGACTCTATAAGTTTTGGTAAATTTTCATTAAACCACTTATATTTATTAATAATCATAATATGTGTACCTCCTTTAATTACTATACAATCTCCAACACAAGAATGAGGAAATACAGAATCATTATCACCATTAATATATATAGCATTTGGGTTTGGTTCATCTTGTGACCAACATAATACTTGCTTTATTGACCAGTCTAGGTAAACTTTGTCATTAACCGACAAATATTTTTTATAAAGGTCAACACGTTTTTTAATAGTTTCTCCAAAAGCATACTTTGCCAAAAAATCAACATTTCCAACCAATTGGGTGGGTAATATTTTATATGCTTTTGTAATTTTTAAAAGTTTAAACCTCTTTGGTAATTCATGACGAGATTTAATACTTGAAACCACAAATAATTTTTTAATATTTAAAAACTTACTCATTTCTTGCACCAAAATACCTCCAAATGAGACACCTAAAAGCACTATATTGTCTTCAGTAATAAAATTGCACATTCGTTTAGCGTATTCCTCTAAAGTTTCGTTCTTTCCAGGAATTTGCCACTCTAACCAATGAATTTTGTATTTGTCCTCCGGTAGTTTTATATACTCAAAAATAGTTGGGCTCGCAGCCATACCTGGCATTAAATAGACATGTGTAATTTCAGAAGCCATTTTCAGTTTCAATTTAGAGCTTATAATGTTGTTAGGCCTTTATAAATGCCCATTTCAGAAGCATTTAACAGTTATAACTTAGGAGAATTCCCTAATAATTTGTACCTTTGCACTGCAAATCTATATAAATTATAGAATCTACACGCCAACCGCTAATCTTAAATAACGTAAATATGACAGAAACTGTTGAATTGATTGATAATGATTTCCTACGTCAATTTGAATTAAAGGTAGATAACGACATGGCTGTTATTGAATATTCCCTTCAAGAACGCAAAATATTCCTGACTAAAATGGTAATTCCAGACGTAATGAAGTCTGACACTTTTGAAAAAGAATTTTTGGCGATGGTATTTGATAATATTAAAGATAGAAATATCAGTGTGGTACCAACAAGTCCAGAAATAGCAAAATTTGTAAGAAGTAATAGAAAATATAAGCGAATGTTACCAGTAGGTATTCGTATATAATTTGAAAAAGAAATACATTTTAAAAACCCATGACTTATTATAGTTGTGGGTTTTTTATTTTAATGGACTAGAGCTTCTTTAAAATTAAAGCGTACCAAACCATCTTCATCAATTTTGGTTAGTTTAACCTTGTGTAGTGTATTCACTAATTCGGGATTCCAAGGTGCCTTGACCTTTACATAATTTTCAGTAAATCCATGTATATAGCCTTGTTTGTTTTCACCTTCAAATAATACTACGCGATCGGTGTTCAGTTGACTTTCATAAAATGCTCTACGCTTCTTAACTGATAGCCCTCTAAGCATTTTACTTCGCTTTGCCCTTATATTATTAGGTACAACACCATCCATTTCCGCAGCTTCTGTATTGTCTCTTTCAGAATAAGTAAATACATGTAGGTACGAAATATCGAGTTCATTTAAAAAGTTATAAGTCTCCAAAAACAACTCATCTGTTTCTCCCGGGAAACCAACTATAACATCTACACCAATGCATGCATGAGGCATTACTTGTTTTATTTTCGAAACCCTATCAACATATAATTCCCGCATGTAACGGCGTTTCATTCTTTTTAGCAACTCATTACTCCCACTTTGAAGTGGCACGTGAAAATGTGGTACAAATGCCCTGGATTTAGAAACAAGGTCTATAGTTTCATTCTTTAATAAATTGGGTTCAATGGATGATATTCTTAAACGTTCTATCCCTTTTACTTTATCAAGTTCTGTAACTAAATCTAAAAAAGTATGTTCGTGTTTCTTATTACCAAATTCACCCTTGCCATAATCACCAATATTTACACCAGTTAAAACAATCTCCTTGATACCTTTTTGAGATATTTCTTGCGCATTCTTTAACACATTCTCCATAGTATCACTTCTCGATATGCCACGAGCTAATGGAATTGTACAGTACGTACATTTATAATCACATCCATCTTGTACTTTTAAAAATGCTCTTGTTCTATCTCCAATGGAATAACTACCAACATAGAAATCTGCTTCTTCAATTTCACATGAGTGTACTTCGCCAAAATCATTTTTAGAAAGATCATTCAGGTAATCAGTAATTTTAAACTTCTCGGTGGCTCCTAATACCAAATCTACTCCATTAACATCAGCAAGTTCTTCAGGTTTAAGCTGAGCATAACAACCAATAGCAGCAACAAAAGCTTCCGGATTTACTTTTTGAGCTTGTTTAACAATAGTTTTAAATCTTTTATCGGCATTTTCAGTTACAGAACAGGTATTTATGACGTAGATATCTGCCTTCTCCTTGAAATCAACACGCTGAAATCCTTCATCATTAAAACTCCTAGAGATAGTTGAAGTTTCAGAGAAATTAAGTTTACAACCTAGTGTATAAAAAGCTACTTTCTTTGTTTCCATGTTTTGGTCTCTTGAACTTGTTTCAAGATCATTAATGGTATATATTTACTCTTCTCTAAATTTAGAGTCTGCAAATTTACAATATATAAGTTATATGCTAAAACACAGGAGATTCTTATTCAACTACTTACTAGCAGTGTTTAGTTGTTTAATTTTGGTTTCTTGTTTTTCAAAAAACGAATCTGAAAAAGACCACCTTGTTTTCAGGTATAATGAACATAAAAATATAAGTTCACTAGATCCTGCATTCTCAAAGGATATAGCAGATATCTGGGCAACACACCAATTATTTAATGGACTAGTGCAAATGGATGACTTACTGAATGTAAAGCCATGTATTGCAACGAATTGGAAGATTACTGATAGTGCCAGAGTTTATACTTTCAAACTTAGAGACGATGTGTATTTTCATAAGCACCCTCTATTTGGTAAGGATTCTTCCCGAATCGTTAAAGCTTTAGATTTTGAATATAGTCTGGATAGACTAAAAGACAATTCCTTAGCATCACCTGGTAGCTGGGTTTTAAATAAAGTTGATAGTTTTAAAGCAATTAATGACACAACTTTTCAGATTAGACTTAAACAACCGTTTCCTGCATTTTTAGGACTCTTAACAATGAAGTATTGCTCAGTTGTACCAAAGGAGATTGTTGAACATTACGGTAGTGAATTTAGGTCTAACCCTATCGGTACAGGTCCTTTTAAATTTAAAAGATGGGAGGAAAATATTAAGCTTGTATTTCGAAGGAACAATAATTATTTTGAAACTTCTAGTGATGGTAATCAATTACCTTATTTAGAAGCTGTTGCCGTAACCTTTTTACCGGATAAGCAAAGTGAATTCTTGCAATTTGCACAAGGTAATATTGATTTTGTTTCTGGATTAGACGCTTCTTACAAGGATGAAATTTTGACGACCGATGGTAAACTAAAACCGTTGTATGAAAATGATGTAAACATGATAAGGGGTCCGTATCTCAATACAGAATACCTAGCCTTTTTTATGGAAACGAAGGTTAAACCTATTCAGAATCTTAAATTAAGAAAAGCAATCAATCTTGGGTTTGATCGTAATAAAATGATTACCTATTTACGAAATGGAATAGGTACACCTGCCAATGGTGGTTTTATTCCTAAAGGGCTCCCAGGGTATAATAAGGAAATAGGCTTCTCTTATAACCCAGAACTAGCTAGCCAACTTATTGAAGAGTTTAAAAAGGAAACAGGTATTTTAAATCCAGAAATTACTTTAACCACTACTAGCAACTATCTAGATTTTTGCGAATTTATACAAAGAGAAATTCAGAAAATAGGCTTAAATGTAAATGTGGATGTAATACCAGCTTCAAGTTTAAAAGATGCTAAAGCAAATGGACAGTTAGATTTTTTTAGAGCAAGTTGGGTGGCTGACTATCCTGATGCAGAAAATTATTTATCACTTTATTACAGTAATAATTTTGCTCCAAATGGACCAAATTACACACATTATAAAACCGAAATTTTTGATAAATTATATGAAGCATCTTATTTAGAGACTGATCCTGGAGAACGATCTAAACTTTATACAAGAATGGATTCCCTTGTAATGACATCAGCTCCCGTTGTACCGATGTTCTATGATGAAGTTGTAAGATTTACACGTAAAACAGTGAACGGTCTTGGTATAAACGCAACTAACTTATTAGAATTAAAATCAGTTAAAAAATCTAAAATTTACTGAAATAATATAGATCGTCACCTCCTGCTCCTTTAAGACGTCTAGATGATAAATAACCAGTTGTTAAATCATCATTTAAGAAAAAAGAGAAATCATCACCAGGACTATTTATTGGAGTTTCCAGAGAAACTGGTATTTGCTCTGGGTCGCTTGATTCTAAGTCATAACTATAAATGTCTAACCCACCCTTACCATATCTACGATTAGATGTAAAGTATAAGACGTTATCTGCACTAACAAATGGAAATATTTCAGTTCTTGAAGAGTTTATAGTTTCGCTCAATTTTGTAACCTCACCATAAGTCTTGTGATTTGATACAGACACTTTATAAAGATCTGATTTTCCCTTTGTTCCTCTGATATCAGCAATAAAATATAGTGTGTTGCCATCTGGACTTAAAGCCGGATGCGCAAAATTATTATTCGGTTTACAGAATGGTAAAGTTTCAAAATTTGTCCAACCCTTTCCTTCAACATACTCAGCTCGTTGTATTAAAAGATTGTAAGTTTCAATTCCTTTTAATTTATTAGATCCTTTACCCGAATGATTAGAAGTAAAATACATGAATTTGCCATCTTTTGAATAGGTTGCAGCAGACATATTAAATTGTCCAAGTTCTGTCTTTACTATTGGCTTTGAATTGATAATTTCACCATCTTTAGACATTTCACCTTCATAGATACCATATACAAATCCCGAATACTTATCTTTTATTGGTCTTCCTCTTTTTGTAGTAAGATTATGGCTAAAAAAAACTTTATCGCCAACAACTCTAGCCGCGAAATGATCTAGATTTGAATTTATTGATAATTGTGTCACTTCCACATCCTTACTTTGGGAAAAAGAAAAGGTGAGCGTGAATAATAATAGAAAAGTAATCTTAATTCTAAACATGGTTATTCTCTTCGGTATTGTTTTGTTTGTTCAAAAACGTGTACTAATATTGCTTTGTCTTTATTTGTAAATTTCTCGCCTCGCCTCGCCATAACAACCTCTGCTACTTCAAAAGCCTTGTTCGTTTTATAGGTTACAAAACCTTTGCTTCCGCCCCAAGAAAAACTTGGAACAAAATTACGAGGGAATCCACTTCCAAATATATTTGAACTAACACCAACAACCGTACCAGTATTAAACATAGTATTAATACCGCACTTACTATGGTCTCCCATCATTAGTCCACAAAATTGAAGACCTGTTTTAGCAAACCCTTCTGTTTTATAATCCCAAAGTCTAACTTCGGCATAATTATTTTTTAAATTTGAATTATTGGTATCCGCTCCTAAATTGCACCATTCTCCAAGAACAGAATTACCTAAAAATCCATCATGTCCTTTATTTGAATAACCAAACAGCACCGAATTATTTACCTCTCCACCAACCTTGCTATATGGTCCAACGGTAGTAGGTCCATAAATTTTAGAGGCCAACTTAACAGTTGCGTTTTGGCAAAGTGCAAACGGGCCTCTAATTACAGAGGCCTCCATTACCTCTGCATCCTTACCGATATAAATAGGGCCAGAACTAGCATTTAGAGTCACATACTCCAATTTTGCACCTTTTTCAATAAAAATATTTTCAGGCTTAATAGTATTTAATGTTGTTGGTATAGGTTGTGATTGACGGCCTTTTGTTATTAGATTAAAATCTTCTGAGATTGCATCTCCATTTTTTGAAAAAATATCCCACGTGTGTTCAATTTTTATTATTTCACCATTAAAATCAATCGCCTCGAAATTTGAAAAATCCTTGACCTCTTCACCTTCCTTCGCAAAGAACGCAATAACATCCTCTCCATTAAATAATGCCTGATTATGTTTAAGCCCCTTAACAAGCTCTGACACTTCCATATTTGGAAGAAAAGAGGCGTTAATCATTATGTTATCCTCCATTTCTACCATTGGATACTTATCTGCCAGATAATCCTCTGTAACTGTTGTTGTTGTATACTCTAAATATGATTCCCATTTCTGACGTATTGTAAGAATCCCAACTCTAATGTCTGCAACAGGTCTTGTATATGTAAAGGGTAATAGGTTGTTTCGGTATGGACCATCAAATAATATGTAATTCATAATAAGGACGTTGCTTTAGTTACTTATCAAAAGTAGCGTAATTGTATAAAACAAAAAAGCCTTTCTGTTGTAAGAAAGGCCTTTTTTAATATGTTGTTGTAGCTAAACTTATTTTTTAAACTTAGCGTATTTGTTTTTGAATTTATCAATACGACCAGCAGTATCTACTAATTTAGATTTACCAGTATAGTATGGATGAGATGTTCTAGAAATCTCCAACTTAACCAATGGATATTCAACACCATCTACTTCAATAGTTTCATTTGTATCAGCAGTAGACTTAGTTAAAAACACATCATCATTAGACATATCTTTAAACGCTACTAATCTATAATTTTCTGGATGTATTCCTGCTTTCATCACTAAATTGTTTAAACTTACATTCAATTTTTTCGAGGTGCAAATTTAAGTATTTTTTGTAAATGTACAATCTTTTTATTCTTTTTTATTTGTTATTTATGATGTAACAATTCCTTATATTTATATACTAACTAGACAATTAACTAAAAAATCAAAATTCAATCATGGAAAATCAGAAACCAACAGCTGGTAAATTCGCACTTAATTATGGAGTAATTCTTGGTGTATTAATGATAGCAATAGGTGTTGTAACCTACGTAACTGGCTTAGCACTCCAAGGAGAGCAATGGCCAAATATCATTTATTACATAGCCTTCCCAGTTGTTATTATGTATGCAATTAGTCAATACAAAAAAGCCAATGCGAATACCCTTAGCCTTGGTGATGCAATAAAAGTTGGATTATCTATTGCAGTAATAAGTGCAATTGTTTATTTAATTTATGGGTTACTTTTTAACTATGTAATTGACCCAGATTTTATGCCCCAAATGATGGAGGTTATTCGAGATAAAACTATTGAACAGAATCCTAACATGTCACAAGCACAGTTAGACCAAAGTATGAAAATGGTAGAAATGATGTTTAACCCATTTATCGGATCTGCTTTTTGGGTAGCTATGAGTGCATTCTTTGGATTAATTTATTCAATAATAGGTGGTTTAGTAATGAAAACTAAATCTAACTAATGCTTAAATAATTTAATTATTTTTGAGGTCTACTTACGAAGACTTTTAAAATATGAACATATCAGTAGTAATACCACTACTTAATGAAGAAGATTCTTTAAAAGAATTACACGATTGGATTGTATCAGTGATGCAATCCAATTCGTTTTCATACGAAATTCTATTTATTGATGATGGTAGTACTGATAATTCTTGGGATGTAATCCAACAACTTTCTATTTCCAATAAAAGCGTAAAAGGCATCAAGTTCCTCAGAAACTTTGGTAAGTCTCAAGCATTGCATGCTGGCTTTGCCAAAGCGGAAGGAGATGTTATAATTACAATGGATGCAGATTTACAAGATAATCCTGAAGAAATCCCTGAGCTTTATAATTTGATTATAAATGATGGATATGACTTAGTTTCTGGTTGGAAGAAAAAGCGGTACGATTCGGTTATAGCAAAAAATATTCCTTCTAAATTATTTAATTGGGCCGCAAGAAAAACGTCTGGAGTTAAACTCAATGATTTTAATTGTGGTTTAAAGGCTTATAAGAAGGCAGTGGTTAAAAACATAGATGTTTACGGAGAAATGCATCGTTACATACCAGTTCTGGCAAAAAATGCCGGATTCACAAAAATAGGTGAAAAGGTAGTACAGCATCAAGCTCGTAAATATGGACATACAAAATTTGGCATGAATAGATTTATTAATGGTTTTTTAGACCTCGTAACCGTATGGTTTATTTCTAAATTCGGAAGGCGACCAATGCACTTATTTGGAGCTCTCGGTGTAATAATGTTTATAATAGGATTTGGCTTCGCCTTTTATCTTGGAATAGACAAACTCTTTTTAAATCCTAAAGGAAGGCTAATAACTGACAGACCACAGTTTTTCATTGCATTAGCAACAATGATAATTGGTGTTCAGTTTTTTATTGCAGGTTTCTTAGGAGAACTAATACTTAGAACAAAAAGACAACAACAACGCTATAACATAGACAAAGAATTAAATTCACCAAAATAACATTAACAAAATCGGTAATTGTTTACCTTTATACTATAAATATTTTACAGCATGATTTATATAAAACCAGAAATTCTAAAGCGTGTAAACACTTGGCTAACACCAAGTTTTGATGAAGAGACTCAAACTCAAATAAAGAACCTTATTGCATCTAATCCTAAAGAATTAGAAGAAAGCTTTTATAAAGATTTGGAGTTTGGAACTGGAGGTATGCGCGGCATTATGGGACTGGGAACCAATCGCATAAATAAGTACACATTAGGTAAAAATACTCAAGGCCTTAGTAACTATTTAAAAAAGGTGTTTCCAAATGAAGATATAAAAGTAGCAATTGCATATGATTGTAGACATAATAGCCAAACATTTGGTAAGGTCGTTGCAGATGTTTTTTCGGCAAATGGAATCAAGGTTTACCTTTTTGAAGATTTAAGACCAACACCAGAATTATCGTTTGCCCTTAAACATTTAAATTGCCATTGTGGTATTGTATTAACGGCATCTCATAACCCACCAGAGTATAATGGATATAAGGTATATTGGCAAGATGGTGGTCAATTAGTACCTCCACAAGACGCAGAAATTATTGCTGAGATAAATAGTTTGAATTATGATCAAATTAAATTTGATGCTAACGAAAACCTAATCCAATACATAGGTAAAGATGTAGATGATGTATTCATTAATGCTTCTGTTAACAAGGGAAGTTTTACGTCTCAAGAAGCAAGAGGTAATCTAAAAATTGTATTCACCTCACTTCACGGTACATCCATTACTACCATTCCAGAAACCTTAAAACGTGCAGGATACAGTAATGTACAAATCGTTGAAGAACAGGCTGAACCTAACGGGAATTTCCCAACAGTTGTTTCACCAAACCCTGAAGAACCAGAAGCACTTAAAATGGCTATGGAACTTGCTGAAAAAACTAATGCTGATATTGTAATTGGCACTGATCCTGATAGCGATAGATTAGGAATAGCAATACGCGATTTAGAAGGCAACATGAAACTTCTAAACGGAAACCAAACCATGGTTGTAATGACTGAGTTTTTACTAAACAATTGGAAAAAAGAAGGCAGATTGAATGGCAACGAGTTTATTGGCTCTACCATTGTTTCAACACCAATGATGCAAGCTTTGGCAGATGGTTATAATACTGAACTTAAAATTGGATTAACCGGTTTTAAATGGATTGCCAAAATGATAAAAGATTTTCCAGATATGGATTTTATTGGTGGTGGTGAAGAAAGTTTTGGCTATATGGTAGGTGATTTTGTAAGAGATAAGGATGCAAATACTTCAACCTTATTAGCTTGTGAAATTGCTGCAGAAGCTAAATCAAAAGGAAGTTCATTCTACAAAAGTTTAATAGGACTATATTCAGAATTTGGGTTCTACAAAGAACGTTTGGTTTCGCTTACTAAAAAAGGTATTGAAGGTGCGCAGGAGATTAAACAAATGATGGTTGATGCTCGGGAAAACCCACTAAGTGAAGTAAATGGATCGAAGGTGATTAGAGTAGAAGATTATCAATTGTCAATTGCAAAGGATATGGTCAACAACTCCCAAAGTAACATTGATATACCAAAATCTAATGTATTGATCTACTATACTGAAGACGGAAGTAAAATTGCATTAAGACCAAGTGGTACTGAACCAAAAATTAAATTCTACGTAAGCGTTAACACCAAATTAGACAATGTGTCCGATTTTGAAAAAACGGAGCAGTATTTGGAAGCTAGAATTGACGCTATCCTTAAGGATATGAATTTATAATTAATGGATTATATCAAAAAACTTGCGAGATTTATTGTTCCTTACAAGCGTTATGGAATATTAAATATAATCTCAAATATTTTTTATGCCTTGTTCAGTACATTGGCAATGGTTTCTTTAATGCCAATGATAAATGTATTATTTGGCGAAGGTAAAAAGGTAACAGAAAAGCCAATTTATGAAGGGATAAGAAACCTAAAGGACTATGTTGAGAATTTTATCAATTACATAATAACGTCAACATCAGAACAATACGGAGCACAACGTTCCTTATTGTATATGATTGTTCTAATCATTAGTCTGTTTCTACTTAAAAACTTGTTTAACTATTTAGGTCTTTATTTTATTACCTTTCTAAGAAATGGCGTACTTAAGGATTTACGAAATGAAATTTATACTAAGGTTACAAGTCTGCCAATTTCCTATTATTCAGAAAAGAAAAAAGGTGATATAATCGCGAGGATTTCCGGTGATGTTAATGAGGTGAAAAATTCTCTTTTGGCCATTTTGGAGCTAATAGTAAAGGAGCCGTTGACTATTTTATTTGCAATTATTGCAATGTTTACAATTTCTGTGAAACTCACCATTTTTGTATTTCTATTCATTCCTATATCAGGATTTATCATTTCGAGAATAGGTAAAAGCTTAAAGAAAAAATCCGATCGCGTTCAAAGAGAACAAGGAATATTCCTATCGACGTTGGAAGAAACGCTTGGTGGATTGAAGGTAATTAAAGGATTTAATGCCGAAGAAAAATTTAATAATAGATTTAAGGATTCAACCAATAGATTTTACAATTTTTCAAATACATTAATTAATCGTCAAAATTTAGCCTCTCCCACTAGTGAGTTTTTAGGTATTGTTACAATTGCAGCATTGCTTTGGTATGGTGGCAGTATGGTATTGGTAGAAAAAACACTTTCTGGTGGTGCGTTTATTGGTTATATGGCATTAGCCTATCAAATATTAACACCTGCAAAAGCGATAAGTAAGGCAAGTTATAAGGTTAAAGCAGGTAACGCTGCCGCAGACCGTGTACTAGAAATATTAAATACTGATTCTCCTCTTGAAGATAAACCTAACGCTAAAATCAAAGAAAGTTTCAATTCTGAAATAACACTGGACAATGTTTCATTTAAATATGAAGAGGATCTTGTGCTTAGGAATTTTAATTTGACAGTAGCTAAGGGTAAAAGTGTTGCTTTAGTAGGTCAATCTGGAAGCGGTAAAAGTACAATAGCAAATTTGGTAACTCGTTTTTATGATGTAAATGAAGGAAATATCACTATTGATGGTGAAAACATTAAAAATCTAACCAAACATTCCTTAAGGAACCTATTGGGATTAGTCACGCAAGATTCAATATTATTTAATGACAGTATTAAGAATAATGTTCTTTTAGGTAAAGAAAATGCCACTGATGAAGAAATAATCGACGCGTTAAAAATTGCCAATGCTTGGGAATTTGTTAAAGATTTACCTAATGGCATAGATTCAAATATTGGTGATTCAGGAAATAAACTATCCGGAGGACAAAAACAACGTATCAGCATTGCTAGAGCAGTATTGAAAAACCCTCCTATTATGATACTTGATGAAGCAACCTCAGCTTTAGACACTGAAAGTGAACGTTTAGTTCAAGAAGCACTTGAAAATATGATGCGCAATAGAACGTCAATAGTCATTGCTCACAGATTGTCTACAATTCAAAATGCTGATCAAATTGTTGTTATGCAAAAAGGACAGATTGCAGAGCAAGGCACGCACCAAGAGTTAATTGACAAGAATGCTGTTTACAAAAAGCTTGTTGAGATGCAAAGTTTCGAATAAATTATAAATGGATTATATAAAATCAAAAAGGATGCGCCTTTCGGTACATCCTTTTCTGTTTGTTACCAGATTTGGGGACACTGGTAACGGTTAATAGGTTAAGCGGGTCAAACATATAACAAAATATGGTACAATCCAAGAAAAAAGTGCTTTTTATCGTGTTTTTTTGCTTTTTATCGGTATTAATTAATGTAACTCATTGATTATCAGTATTTATTCAAATTACTGGGAAATTAAAAATATTTCTAATTAAACTTTTATTAATTTACAGAGTCAAAAAAGCAAAACAATTTAATTGACCGACGAATCAGAATTCATATTGCGTCTAAAAGACCCCAAGTCTAAAGAAGCCGCTTTTAGAGAGTTATTACAACTTTATAAAGAAAGGTTGTATTGGCATATAAGAAAGATTGTTATTAGCCATGATGATGCAGATGATGTATTACAAAACACCTTCATAAAGGTATATAGGAGTATAGATAAGTTCAAAGGAGAAAGTAAATTGTTTTCGTGGCTTTATCGCATTGCTACTAACGAATCTATTACGTTTATCAATAAAAATGCAAAACGTTTACAGATTAATAATGAAGAACAAAAAACCAATGCAATAGACAACTTAACTGCTGATGTGTATTTTGAAGGTGATGAAATTCAACTTAAATTACAAAAAGCAATTGCATCCTTACCAGAAAAGCAACAAATTGTGTTTAATATGAAATATTTCGATGAGATTAAATATAAGGATATGGCAGATATATTAGAGACAAGTGAAGGCGCATTAAAGGCATCATATCATATAGCGGTTAAAAAAATAGAAACCTATTTAACTTCAAATTAAACCATTGAGAAAATTTGAAGTCCAATAAATAAATGAAAAAAGGTAATTTACATAACATCAATGACCCAGGTTTTAAAACACCTGAAAACTACTTTGAGTCTTTTGAAGAAAACCTTATGAAAAAGCTTGAAGGAACAGAGTCAATCCCTAATCTTAATGACCCAGGATTTACTGTACCTAAAGACTATTTCAATTCAGTGGATGATGAGATTTTCAATAAGCTTAATAAGGAGGATACTCCTGTTATAAGTTTAAACTCAAGAAAACCTTTGTATTATATAGCCGGTATTGCTGCTTCAATAGTATTAATTCTTGCTATTTTCATAAACAAACCATTTGAGGATGAAATATCTGTTGAAATGGTTGAGGCTTATTTAGAAGATAGAGATTTAAGTAGTTATGAATTAGCAGAACTATTATTAGATTCTGACCTTTTAGAAGATGATTTTGTAATAACCGAAACAAGTTTTGAAGAAGATAATTTAGAATCTTATCTTTTAGAAAACTCAGAAATAGACTTAATTATAGAATAGAACTTTACAATATTATGAAGCGATTAATCCCAATATTAGTATTACTAATAGGTCTCTCAAGCTATGCGCAACGTGATGGCAGAATGAACGAGCGTATAAAAGCACAAAAAGTAGCTTTTATAACTGAGAAACTTAGTCTTACGGCAGAAGAAGCACAGCAATTCTGGCCAATATATAATGCATTTGAAGAAAAGCGAGAAGGTATTAAATCCGGTAAACTTAGAGAGGTGAAAATGAAGATAAGACAAAACCCGGACATGTCTGACAGCGAAGCTAGTAAGCTGTTAGAACAAATTTTAAATGCTGAGAACGAAATCCATAATGCTAAAATGAAATTGGCCAAAGACTTGCAATCGGTTTTGTCACCAAAGAAAATTATAAGGTTAAGAGCAGCTGAAGATGAATTTAACCGCATACTATTAGAGCGGTTAAAACAGATGCGCCAAAAACGGGGGAACAGAAATTAAAAAAAGGAAGCTTTTTGGCTTCCTTTTTTTATCTAAATATTAGCTTGCTGATTCTTCCCCTTCCTGCGGCAAAGGCCATAGAATCATTTACAAATCTTATGGTATAGTAACCTTCGTCACTAATATGCGACCAAGTACTACCTGCATCATTGCTAAAATCAATTCCTTTAAACCCAACGGCAACCATCTCCTTCCCTTCTCTATTTGGTATGTATTGTATACAACTTCTGTATCCAGGTTCTTTTCCATTGGCTACAACTTGCCAAGACTTACCACCATCAGTTGTTCTTATTTTATTAGCTATTGTATCATTAGGCTTAGTATAGTCTCCGCCAATGGCAAAGCCGTTATTTTCATCATAAAAATCAATAGAATACATTCCTGTGGTTGATTTCCCTTGAATAATTGGAGTTTCAAAAACTTGCCATGTAATACCTTTATCTGGTGAATATAAAACTCTACTTGACTTTCCTCCAGTTGCAACCCAAGTATGATCACCCACAATAGTTATGTTTGTATCACTCGCAGCAAAAGCAGCTTCACCATCCAAGGCAGGTGGTAAATCCGAACAGCTAATTTTAGACCACGATTCTCCACTATCTCTGGTAATAATAATACTCATACAATTTTCAGTTGGGTCACCTATCGCAATACCTTCATTCTCGTTCCAAAAAACCATTGAATCATAAAATACTTTTTCATTTACTTCCTCATAAACTAATTTAGGCTTTCTGGCTTTTCTGTAAAGTTTAAATAGTCTGGAAGGGTTTCCTATAGACAAGGCAAATAAATTACCATTCACTTCCTCAATTGCCCTAAAATGCAGATAAAGAGAATCATTTTTCATTTGATATCTGTCATGTACTTTTTGATCACTAATAACAATTTCAGTTAAGTCTATTTTAAACTCCGATTGCAATGCCTTCCTTCCAAAATGATCAGAACTACCGTAAAATATATATTCATCATTAAAATCTAAGGCCCTAATACTAAAAGTAGAATCGGTTAAAATATCTTCAATTTCAACTTGAGTAATGTTAGGGGATCTTTTGTATTCATCTTTGCAACCAAAGAAAATCAGTAAAATAAATATTAAGGTAATACTTCTCATAGATCAATTTTCCATAAAAATAGAAAAGTCTCGTGATTAATCGAATATACCTTCAGGCATTTAAACATTTATGTACCTTTGCGTCTTAATTAATTATAATGCGACTACACAGAAATTTATGCTTTGCGGTAATTGATGGATTACATAAAATCTTCAATGAAAATGAGTATGCAGATAAAGTTGTTCAACAATTGTTGAGACGAGATAAACGCTGGGGAAGCAGAGATAGAGGATTTATTGCAGAAACTGTATATGAAATTGTTCGTTACAAAAGGCTTTATGCAGAAATTGCCAATGTGAAAGAGCCTTTTGACAGAGATAATCTTTGGCGCATGTTTGCAGTTTGGGCAACATTGAAAGGTATCAAACTTCCAGACTGGAAATATTTTGAAACGACACCAACTCGTAAGATTAAAGGGCGGTTCGATGAACTTTCCAAAACCAGAAAATATAAAGAATCTATACCTGATTGGATTGATGATTTGGGTATTGAAGAACTTGGTGAGTCTGCATGGGCAAAAGAAATTGAAATGCAGAATGAGCAAGCTGATGTCATTCTTCGTGTTAATACCTTAAAAACAAATAAAAAGGATTTACAATTAAAACTTCAATCTGAAAATATTGAAACTGAAGTTATCCCAAATTATCCAAGTGCGCTAAAACTAATAGAGCGTGCAAATGTATTTAAAACTGAGGCATTTAAAAATGGATGGTTTGAGGTACAAGATGCATCATCTCAACTTGTTGCAGACTTCTTAGATGTTAAGCCAGGCATGAAAGTTGTAGATGCTTGCGCTGGTGCTGGTGGAAAAACACTTCACTTGGCCTCTCTAATGGAAAATAAAGGGCAAATTATAGCAATGGATATTTATGAGAGTAAATTAAAAAAGCTAAAAATTAGGGCAAGAAGAAATGGTGTACATAATATAGAGTTAAAGGTGATCGATTCCACAAAACCAATTAAAAAATTATATGGAAAAGCGGATAGATTATTAATTGATGCACCATGTTCTGGATTGGGCGTATTAAGACGTAATCCTGATGCGAAATGGAAATTGCAACCTGAGTTTATTGAAAACATTAAAAAAGTACAATCTGAAGTTTTAGAAAAATATTCAAAAATGGTTAAACCTGGTGGCAAAATGGTCTATGCGACATGTTCTGTTTTACCGTCTGAAAATCAGGACCAAGTTGAAAAATTCTTAACTTCAGAGGCAGGAAAAGATTTTAAATTTGTGAAAGACAAAAAAATATTGGCGCATAAATCTGGATTTGACGGATTTTATATGGCTCAATTAGAGAAAAACAAATAGCCCAAATCATCAATACAATAGGATAATATGAAACACTTTTACATTTTATTTTTATTTATATCTAGCTTAGCATACAGTCAAATACCTTCAAATTACTACGATAGTGCAAATGGTTTAAGCGGTTACACACTTAAAACTGAGCTTAAAAATATCGTATCAAATGGACACATAGCTCGTACCTATGACCAATTATATGACGGTAACGGTATTTCGGGTTCTAATGGCTATGTAGATACACATTCAGATATAAATGTGTCTTCAGGTAATAATTATGAAAATGATGGGACCATCCTAGATTTCTATTCAGAAAATCCGATTGGTGCAGACCCATACAATTATACACATGGTAACGATCAATGTGGCAATCAAATGGCAGAAGGCGATTGTTATAACAGAGAGCATTTAGTACCACAATCATCTTTTAGCAGTGCATTTCCTATGCAAAGTGATATTCACCATGTTATACCAACAGACGGTAGAGTAAATAACTTTAGAGGATCTTTACCATTTGGTATCGTTGATAATAGCGATCCTGATTTATGGGTTTCAATGAATGGTTCAAAGCGAGGTGATAGTGATGTTAGTGGTTACTCAGGTGATATGTTTGAACCAATTGATGAGTTTAAAGGTGATATCGCAAGAGCACTACTTTACTTTGCAGTACGTTATGAAGATACTGTAGACGACTATACAAGTTTTGTAATGTTTAATGGCACTAATGATGAAGTCTTCCAGACTTGGGCTATCGATTTACTTTTAGACTGGCATAATAATATAGATCCTGTAGACCAACGTGAAATTGATAGAAATAATGAAGCATACAATTTTCAAGGAAATGCAAATCCTTTTGTAGATCACCCTGAATATGCTTCAATGATATGGAATCCAACAGCAGACACAGAAGCCCCTACAGCACCAACTAATTTAGTGGCATCCAACCCAACCTTAAGTACCATTGATTTAACTTGGACAGCATCAACCGATAATGTTGGAGTAACTCAATATGATATATACATTGGTGGTTCTTATTCAGAAAGTGTTGTTGGCACAAGTACAACTATTACTGGTCTAGTTTCGAATACCCCATATTGTTTCACTGTTTTTGCAAGAGATGCTGCAATGAATACTTCCGCGTCAAGTAACCAATCATGTGAAACCACCTTAGATACTTCTGGTGGTACAAATGATCTTTTTTTCTCTGAATATGTAGAAGGGTCAGGTACAAACAAAGCCCTTGAAATTGCAAATTTTACTGGTGGATCAGTTAATTTGTCTAATTACACCTTAAAACTAGCATTTAATAGCAATTCATTTAGTACTGTGTATAATTTCCCAAATATATCGATTGCAAATGGTGATGTATTTGTTGTTGCGAATAGCGGTTTAGATAGCGCTTGCCAACCTCAACAAGATGATGTTAATAATGGTATAACTTCATTTAATGGTAATGATGCAATAGGATTGTTTAAAAATAATGTATTAATAGATATCATAGGTATTGAAGGTGATGGCAATGATTTTGCTGAGAATGTAACTTTACAACGACAAGAGTCAATAGAATTTCCCACTACAACCTATAACAGTGCAGAATGGAATATTCTTCCAAATAATGATTGCTCGGGTTTAGGTAGCCACTCTCAGGTTTTAAATATTGAAAGTTTTGAAGTTTTAAATTTCAGTATTTATCCAAATCCTACAAGAGGAAACACGTTATATCTTAGCACCAATACAAATCTTCAATTTGAGGTTTTTTCAATTTTGGGCAAGAAGGTTTCTGAAGGGAATCTCATTAGAAATCAAATAGATATTAGCGATTTGAAAAAAGGGATATACCTAATAAAATTTACGGTAGGTGAAAATAGTAAAACCTATAAATTAGTTCGTCTATAAAAATGCATTTAATTGAAGGCTTACAGAGACATATTGAGGATTTACTTGATACGTCAATAGTAGGCTCTAGATCACTTTCAGGTGGTGATACAGCTTCTGTTTACAAATTAGACTTTGCTGATAAGACGTCTTCTATACTTAAATATAGTCGGAATATTGGTTCTGTGAATATGTTTGAAGCAGAGGTCTCTGGACTTCAACATATTGCGAGTACAAACACCATCGCAACACCAAGTATTTTGAATTACGGAACTCATAGTGACATCTCCTTCATCCTTATGGAGTATGTCAAAGGAAAATCTCCATCTAAAGAAGACTACGAAAAACTCGGATATCAACTCGCACAACTCCATTTCCACACATCTGATAATTTTGGCTTAGACGATGATAATTTTATTGGAAGTCTTGAACAAAAAAACAATCTCATTGATAATTGGGTTGACTTTTATAGTGAACAACGTTTAGGATTTCAAATAAAAATGGCCATTATAAAAGGGCTTTTAATAAACTCAGAGATTCCATCAATTGATGATATCAAAACTTGTTTACAATCTTATTGCAAGAAGGTAAAACCATCCTTAATACATGGCGATTTATGGAACGGTAATTTTATAGTTTCAGAAGACGGAAGACCATATTTAATTGACCCTTCGGTATCATACAGTCATTCTGAAATGGATATCGCAATGAGTAGACTTTTTGGAGGGTTTGATTCAAGTTTTTACCAAGCCTATCATAATGAAAAACCAATTACTGAATATTATGAAGAACGTATTGAGATTTATCAATTATATTATTTACTCGTTCATTTAAATATTTTTGGCACCTCTTATTATGGCTCAGTAAAACGTATCTTAAACAATCATTTTTGATTTTATTTTCGTGTAGGTTTTTTGTTCAAAACATGTTGAATACTTAAACATTTGAAATTGATTTTTAAGTCAGTTTATCACAATTTCGATTAACTTTGTGTTTTTATTTTTCACACCAAATACTAAGACATAAATGATTCATTTCTTTGGAAACCAAAACAGCAAAGTTTTTGCTGTTCAAGCAACAAAAGAATTATCAACTGAAACAACATCTAAATTGGTATGGCTATTTGGCAACCAATCTAAAATAGAACAAGCATCAATTGATGCTTTTTTTGTTGGTCCGAGAGCAGCAATGATAACACCATGGAGTACAAATGCTGTTGAGATTACCCAAAACATGGGAATAGATGGAATTGTTCGTATTGAAGAATTCATGTCAGTGACAAAGGATTTTAAGGACTATGATCCTATGATTTCCGAAAAATTCAACCAATTACATCAAGATATTTTCACAATTGATATTCTGCCTGAAGCTATTAAAGATATTAATAATATTGAGGCTTATAATCAACAGGAAGGTTTAGCCCTGAGTAAAGAAGAAGTTGAGTATTTAGAAGGTGTATCTAAGAAAATTGGTCGTCCACTAACAGACTCTGAAGTTTTTGGTTTTTCTCAGGTAAATTCAGAACACTGTAGACACAAAATTTTTAATGGTACGTTTGTCATAGATGGTGAGGAAATGCCAACTTCATTGTTTAAGCTTATCAAAAAAACTTCAGAAAAACATCCAAATGATATTGTATCTGCCTACAAAGACAATGTCGCCTTTATCAAGGGACCTGTTGTTGAACAGTTCGCACCAAAAAGAGCAGATATCCCAGATTATTATACAACAGAAGATTTTGAATCTGTAATTTCTTTAAAAGCAGAAACGCACAATTTCCCAACTACTGTAGAGCCATTTAATGGTGCGGCAACTGGTTCGGGAGGTGAGATTAGAGACAGACTAGCCGGTGGAAAAGGATCTATCCCACTTGCCGGAACAGCAGTATATATGACATCATATTCTAGACTAGAAGAAGAACGTCCTTGGGAAAAAGCCTTTCCTGAACGCAAATGGTTGTATCAAACTCCAATGGACATTCTAATTAAAGCAAGTAATGGTGCATCAGATTTTGGAAATAAATTTGGCCAGCCTTTAATCTGTGGTTCCGTATTAACGTTTGAGCATCAGGAACAAAAGGATAGACTCGGTTTTGACAAAGTAATAATGCTAGCCGGTGGTATCGGTTATGGCAAAAACGATCAAGCCCTTAAAGACACTCCGAAAACCGGAGATAAAATTGTAATTCTTGGTGGTGATAATTATCGTATTGGTATGGGAGGTGCGGCAGTGTCCTCTGCTGATACGGGAGAATTTGAATCGGGAATTGAGCTTAATGCCGTACAGCGTTCAAATCCAGAAATGCAAAAGCGTGCTGCTAATGCTGTTAGAGGAATGGTTGAAAGTGAAGAGAATTATATTGTATCAATACACGATCATGGTGCAGGCGGTCATCTAAATTGTCTATCGGAATTAGTAGAAGATACAGGAGGTAAGATTAATCTTGATAATTTACCAATTGGTGACCCAACACTTTCAGCTAAGGAGATTATTGGAAACGAGTCTCAAGAGCGTATGGGCTTAGTTATTTCAGAAGAACACCTCAATATATTACACAACATAGCCGATAGAGAGCGCTCTCCAATTTATGACGTTGGTGACGTTACAGGGAATGATCGTTTCACTTTTGAGTCTGAAAAGTCTGGTGCTAAGCCTATGGATTTGGCATTAGAAGATATGTTTGGCAGTTCACCAAAAACAATAATGTCAGATTCAAAAATTGAAAAACAGTACACTGGTATATCATACGATATTGACAGGTTATATGATTATTTAGATCAAGTGCTTCAATTAGAAGCGGTTGCTTGTAAAGATTGGCTAACAAATAAAGTAGACCGTTGTGTTGGTGGTAAAGTTGCGAAACAACAATGTGCCGGACCATTGCAATTACCCTTAAATAATGTTGGAGTTATGGCTCTAGATTATAAAGGAAAAGAAGGTATTGCAACTTCAATTGGTCATTCACCTATTTCAGGGCTAATAAATCCTGAAGCAGGTAGTCGAAATTCGATAACGGAAGCACTAACCAATATTATTTGGGCACCACTTAAAGATGGCTTAAAAAGTGTATCATTATCTGCAAATTGGATGTGGCCTTGTAAGAACGAAGGTGAGGATGCTAGATTATATGAAGCGGTTAAAGCAGTTTCTGATTTTGCCATTGACTTGGGTATAAATGTCCCAACAGGGAAAGATTCGCTTTCAATGAAGCAAAAGTATCCTGATGGTGATGTTATAGCTCCTGGTACAGTAATAATCTCTGCAGCTGCAAATTGTAATGATATTTCAAAAGTAGTTGAACCCGTTTTTCAAAAGAATAAAGGTTCCATTTATTACATCAATTTATCGCAAGACACCTATAAATTAGGTGGAAGCTCTTTTGCGCAGATTAATAATAAAATTGGAAGCAATACTCCAAATGTAAGAGATGCCAATTATGTAAAAACTGTTTTCAATACTATACAAAACCTGATTAAAAATGATAAAATAGTTGCAGGGCATGATGTTGCTTCAGGTGGTTTAATAACTACCCTTTTGGAAATGTGTTTTGCTACTAATAATTTGGGCGCAGAGATAGATCTTACAAATCTTGGTGAGAAAGATTCATTTAAGGTCCTCTTTGCAGAGAATGCGAGTATTGTTATTCAATCTAAAGATGACTCTATTGAGGCAGAGTTATCAGATGCAAATATTGAATTCCATAATATAGGAGAAGTTACTGAAAGTGATGTATTAGGTGTTATCAATAGCAACCAAGTATACACCATGACAATATCTCGTTTAAGAGATGTTTGGTATAAAACCTCGTATTTATTAGACCAGAAACAAACCGCTAATAACTTGGCGACCGATCGTTATAACAATTTCAAGCATCAACCTTTAGAGTATAATTTCCCAGAACATTTTACTGGCAAGCTACCGAAGATAAATTCAGGCCAACCAAAGCCAAAGGCTGCCATATTAAGAGAGAAAGGAAGTAATTCTGAACGGGAAATGGCTAATGCCATGTTCTTAGCTGGATTTGATGTCAAGGATGTCCATATGACTGATTTAATCTCAGGTAGAGAAAATCTTGAAGATATCCAGTTTTTAGGAGCGGTTGGCGGTTTTAGTAATAGTGATGTTTTAGGCTCAGCAAAAGGTTGGGCTGGAGCTATAAAGTATAACGAAAGGGCCAATAGAGTTATCCAAAATTTCTTTGACAGAAAAGACACATTATCTGTAGGTATCTGTAATGGTTGTCAATTATTTATGGAACTCGAAGAGATTTACCCAGAACATGAAGTTCATGGTAAAATGGTTCATAACGATTCACACAAACACGAAAGTAGTTTTACCTCAGTAAAAATTCAAAAGAATAATTCGGTGATGCTTTCAACTTTAAGTGGTTCTAAATTAGGAGTTTGGATATCTCATGGTGAAGGTAAATTTGATTTACCATATTCAGAAGACAAATACAATATTGTTGCCAAATATGGTTACGAAGGATATCCTGCTAACCCAAATGGATCAGATTTTAATACCGCTATGATGTGCGATAAAACAGGTAGGCATTTGATAACTATGCCACATATTGAACGTTCTACTTTCCAATGGAATTGGGCGCATTATCCGAGTGATAGAAAAGATGAAGTTTCTCCATGGCTCGAAGCGTTTGTAAATGCCAGAAAATGGATTGAAAGCAGATAATCAAATTAATAAAAAAAGCCTGAAGAAATCTTCAGGCTTTTTGGAACCAAAAAATATTTACATAGTTGTCTTGATAGCCGCTTGCGCAGATACCAACCTTGCAATTGGAACTCTAAAAGGGGAACAACTAACGTAATCCATTCCTGTGTTATAGCAGAACTCTACTGAACTTGGCTCTCCACCATGTTCTCCACAAATACCAACTTTTAAGTTTGGTTTTGTAGCTCTACCTCTTTGTGTACCCAATTTAATTAATTGACCAACGCCTTCTTGATCAATTACCTCAAAAGGATCTACTTTTAATATGCCTTTTTCAATATAAATAGGCAAGAACTTACCAGCATCATCACGAGAATAACCAAATGTCATCTGGGTTAAATCGTTAGTACCAAATGAGAAGAAGTCTGCTTTTTCAGCAATAAGATCTGCAATTAAAGCAGCTCTTGGTACTTCAATCATTGTACCGACCAAATATTCAATTTTATCATTGCGTTCTTCAAAAATTGCATTAGCAGTACGTCTAACGATCTCTTCTTGTGCTTCAAATTCTTTTACTGTACCTACTAAAGGAATCATTATTTCTGGTTTACAAATAATACCTCTTTCCTTCAAATTTAATGCTGCTTCAATAATGGCTCTTGTTTGCATTTCAGTAATTTCTGGATAGGTATTACCTAATCTACAGCCTCTATGCCCAAGCATTGGGTTAAACTCTTCTAATTCTGCTACCTTATTCTTAACCGCTTGCAATGAAATATGCATATCCTCGGCCAACTCCTTTTGTGTAGCCAATTGGTGAGGTACAAACTCATGTAATGGTGGATCTAATAATCTGATAGTAACGGAATGTCCTTGCATAGCTTCAAAGATTCCTTCAAAATCCTCTCGTTGCATTGGTAATAACTCCTCTAAGGCATGCTTACGTCCTTTAACAGTATTGGCTAAAATCATTTCGCGCATGGCCTTTATTCTATCCATTTCAAAGAACATATGCTCGGTTCTTGTTAAGCCTATACCTTGTGCACCAAAATTACGTGCCACTTTAGCATCCTTTGGAGTATCTGCATTAGTACGTACTTTGATTTCACCATACTTATCAGCCAATTTCATTAATTCTGCAAACTCTCCACTGAGTTCTGGTTCCATCGTAGCCACTTTACCTTCTATAATATTTCCGGTCGTTCCGTTCAATGAAATCCAGTCACCATCATGAAACTCTTGGTCTCCAACTTTTAAAGTACGAGTCTTATAATTTATATTTAAGGCTCCTGCTCCAGATATACAGCACTTACCTATACCTCGAGCAACAACTGCAGCATGTGATGTCATACCTCCCCGTGCAGTTAGGATACCTTTGGCAATATTCATACCTTCTAAATCTTCTGGAGAAGTTTCTATTCGTACCAGGATACTATGTTTATACTTTTTCGCTTCATCTGCAAAGAATACAATTTTACCAGTGGCTGCACCAGGTGAAGCTGGTAATCCTTGAGCTATAATATTTGAACGTTTTAATGCATTAGGATCAAATATTGGATGTAAGAGTTCATCAAGTTTATTCGGCTCAACCAACAGTAAAGCCTCTTTTTCATTAATCATTCCTTCCTTAAGTAAATCCATGGCAATTTTGACCATTGCAGCACCTGTACGTTTACCATTTCTAGTTTGAAGAATCCAAAGTTTACCATCTTGAATAGTGAACTCCATATCTTGCATATCGCGATAATGTTTTTCTAAAATATCTTGATACTCATTTAATTCTTTAAAAATGGGTGGCTTAAGTTCTTCAAGAGAAGGATAATTTTCTCTTCGGTCTTCTTCTTCAATTTTGGCTAATTCTGCCCAACGTTTTGATCCTAGTTTTGTGATTTGTTGTGGTGTACGTACACCTGCAACTACATCTTCACCTTGAGCATTTATTAGATATTCGCCATTGAAAACATTTTCACCGGTACCAGCGTCACGTGTAAAACATACACCAGTACCAGAATTGTCACCCATATTACCATAAACCATGGCTTGTACATTTACCGCTGTTCCCCAATCTGCAGGGTAACCATTCATATTACGGTAATACACAGCTCTATCACCATTCCAACTATTGAAAACTGCCATAATCGCACCCCAAAGTTGGTCCCAAGGATCCGTTGGAAAGTCATGCCCTGTTCTTTTCTTTACTGCATCTTTAAAATCATAAACCAAATCTTGTAAATCTTGAATTGTAAATTCGGTATCCAATTGAATATCTCGTTTATGTTTAAGATGTTCCATGATTTCCTCAAAAGGATCTATATCATCCTTTGATTCAGGTTTCATACCTAAAACTACACCTCCATACATTTGGATAAATCTTCGGTAAGAATCCCACGCAAATTGTTCATTATTAGTTCGTTTTGCTAAACCAAGAACAACCTCATCATTCATACCTAAATTTAATACGGTATCCATCATTCCTGGCATAGATACTCTTGCACCAGATCTAACAGATATTAATAATGGATTTTCTTTATCACCAAAGGCGGTTCCCATTTGAGATTCAATATTCGCAACAGATTGCTCTACTTCTTCTCTAATCAGTTCAATCACAGACTCTTTACCTAATTCATTGTATTCGGTACATACTTCTGTTGTAATTGTAAACCCAGGTGGTACAGGGATTCCTATGGCACTCATTTCTGCTAAATTTGCACCTTTACCACCCAACAAATTTTTCATTTTACTGTTTCCATCTGCAGTTTTGTTTCCAAATCTGTAGACTCGAGTTTTTAACTCTTTTAGTAGTTCCATTTATATATATTTTTTGATTCTTATTAATTATTTGAAAATTGTTCCAAAAGATGATGTAAAAGTAGTCTGAATACCTTAAAATTAACATGATAATTATCATCTAATAAGAAAAGGCTCGCCCTGATTTTGAGATATTAAATTGAAATTAATTTAGCATAGTACAATATGAAGAATTATGCTTCTACATAAGATTTGTTCAATTTAAAACAGGATTAAATATCTGATTAAGCCAACTTCAGTTTTTAGTTGGTTTTACTTTATCGGATTTTATATAAAATGATAATACTTTAGATATTCAATTGGAGAAAACATTAATAAAAATGTTCAATTGTTGCTAATTTGTAAAAAAAACCGACTACAAAAGTCATATTATAATATTTATAACCTAGATTTTTATATTTTCGTAATATTCCGACTAATTATTTGCATAAACGATTATGATTGAAGTTACACGTCTTTTTGATTTCCCTTATTATCAATTAGAAAATAAACCAAACGATTCTGCCCTGGTGACTAAATACGATGGGAAATGGACTCCTATGTCAACTAAGGAGTATTTAGATAAAGCTAATGCGGTAAGTAGAGCACTATTAAAACTTGGTGTTCAAAAAAATGATAAAATCGCAGTGATTTCATCAACTAACAGAACTGAATGGAATATCATGGATATTGGTGTATTACAAGTAGGTGCACAGAATATTCCTATTTATCCAACAATATGTTCGGAAGACTATGAATATGTATTGAACCATAGTGAATCCATATATTGCTTTGTTTCTGATGAAGAAGTTTTGGAAAAGGTTAACAAGATCAAAAACAACACAAAACTAAAGGAAGTATATTGTTTTGATCATATTGAAGGTTGTAAACACTATTCTGAATTGTTTGAAATTGGTAAGGATGAAAGTACACAGGGAGAAGTTGAAAAGAGAAAAGATGAAGTAAAGCCTGAGGACTTAGCAACAATTATATACACATCAGGAACAACTGGTAGGCCAAAAGGTGTAATGCTATCTCATTGGAATATTACTAGTAACGTTCTGGCAAGCTCACCTCGAGTTCCCCTTCCACCAATAGGTGAAACAAGGGTCTTAAGTTTTTTACCAATTTGTCACATTTTTGAAAGAGTACTTATATACGTTTATCAATACGCAGGGACATCGATTTACTTCGCGGAAGCACTAGATAAAATTGGAGATAATGCAAAAGAAATTCATCCTCATTTAATGAGTGTCGTTCCTCGACTTCTAGAAAAAGTATTTGATAAGATAATGCTTAAAGGGGAAGACTTAACAGGAATTAAAAAAGCACTATTCTTTTGGGCAGTACGTCTAGGTGAAAAGTGGGAACCTTATAATGCAAATGGGAGCTGGTACGAATTTAAATTGAAAATTGCCAACAAATTGATATTTAGTAAGTGGCGAGAAGCTTTAGGTGGCGAATTAGGTACAATGGTTTCTGGTAGTGCTGCATTACAAACTAGATTAGCTAGAGTATTTGGAGCTGCTGGTATGAAGGTGATGGAAGGTTATGGACTTACTGAAACTTCTCCTGTTGTCTCAGTAGGAATGTATAACGATAAAAATTATAAAATTGGGACAGTTGGCAAACCTATAGATAATGTTGAAGTAAAAATTGCTGAAGACGGTGAGCTCTTAATTAAAGGGCCTAATGTAATGATGGGTTACTATAAAGATCCAGAGAAAACAGCCGATGTAATGACTAATGATTATTTCCACACAGGAGATAAAGGTGTAATTGATGAAGAAGGATTTTTAAAAATAACTGGGCGTAAAAAAGAAATGTTTAAAACTTCAGGAGGTAAATATGTAATTCCGCCTCTTCTGGAAAATGACATGAAGCAATCACTTTTCATTGAGCAAATTATGGTGGTAGGTGAAGGAGAAAAAATGCCAGCCGCAATTATTCAACCAAATTTTGAATATATCAAAGATTGGATTGATGATAATGATTATGAGATCGGAACTTCAAATGCTGAAATCGCTTCTTCTTCCATTGTCATTGAGCAAATACAAGAAGACATTACCAAGTTTAATAAAAACTTTGGTAAATGGGAGCAAATCAAACGCTTTGAGCTTACACCGGATGTTTGGAGTATTGATGACGGCCACCTTACCCCTACTATGAAAATGAAACGAAACGTCATTCGTAAAAAATACGACGATTTATACGAAAAAATCTATCGTCCTTAGATAGTTAATTCCTTCATAAATAGATTTAGTAAACTTTTTATTTACTATGCGTGCATAATTTTTTTAATTTGTTATGCGTGCATAGTATATTTTTGCTATATTTGGAAACTACCGAAAAACTATGAAAGACAAAACGATAGATTACATACTGAGAACCACGTGGTTAGCAGTCAATAAAATGTATAATGAGGAGGCCTCAAAGTTTGGCACTACAATGGCCACAGGGTTTGCTTTGTTAAGTATTGACCCTGAAAAAGGGACACCTTCAACCTCTTTGGGCCCAAAAATGGGCATGGAAGCCACTAGTCTCTCACGTACTCTAAAAGCAATGGAAGAAAAAGGGCTGATTGAGAGAAAACCAAATCCAGAAGATGGACGAGGAGTGTTAATACATTTAACCGAGTTTGGTAGAGAGAAACGAGAATATTCTAAAGAGCGTGTTTTAATTTTTAACAATGCTATAAAATCGAATATCACAACAGAAAAACTTGAGAATTTTTATGAGGTAGCTGAGGTTATAAACAATATGATTTCCAACAAAAAAATATATCCTAAAAAAGAACAGACTATAAATAATGAGTAAACGTAGAATTAAAAAAATAGCCATTATTGGATCTGGTATAATGGGAAGCGGTATTGCTTGCCATTTTGCCAATATCGGTGTCGATGTCTTATTATTAGATATTGTACCTAGAGAACTTAATGACAAAGAGAAAGCAAAAGGCTTAACTCTTAATGATAAGGTTGTTAGAAACAGATTGGTTAATGATGCTTTAATGACATCGATTAAATCTAAACCAGCACCTCTTTATCATCCTTCCTTTAAAAATAGAATTACAACAGGTAATTTAGAAGATGATATTGCAAAGGTTGCTGATGTAGATTGGATCATGGAGGTTGTTGTAGAACGCTTGGATATTAAGCAACAAGTATTCGAAAAACTTGAAAAACACAGAACGCCAGGTACGCTTATAACATCTAATACTTCTGGTATTCCTATTAAATTCATGAGTGAAGGTCGCAGTGAAGATTTTCAAAAGCATTTCTGTGGTACCCACTTTTTTAATCCAGCGAGGTATCTCAGATTATTTGAAATTATTCCTGGCCCAAAAACTGATGCTTCAGTAATAGAGTTTTTGAATGGCTACGGAGAACAATTTCTTGGCAAGACCTCTGTCGTCGCCAAGGACACACCAGCATTTATTGGTAATCGTATAGGGATTTTTAGCATAATGAATGTCTTCCATGTTGTAGAAGAATTAGGAATGACAATAGAAGAGGTAGATAAATTATCTGGTCCTGTTATAGGTCGTCCTAAATCTGCAACTTTCCGTACTGTTGATGTTGTTGGGTTAGATACACTTGTTCACGTTGCAAACGGAATCAAGGATAACTGCCCTGATGATGAGCGTCTTGAACTATTTACCATACCAGGTTTTATCAATACCATGATGGAGAACAAATGGTTAGGAAGTAAAACTGGTCAAGGTTTTTATAAGAAAAGTATATCTGCAGAAGGTAAAAAAGAAATACTTTCCTTGGATCTGAAAACGTTAGACTACAGATCAAAACAGAGAGCAAAATTTGCTACACTAGAGCTTACCAAAACCATTGACAAAGTAGCAGATAGATTTAAAGTTCTTGTTAGTGGTAAAGACAAAGCTGCAGAATTCTACAGAAAGCACTTTGCTGCTCTATTTGCATATGTATCCTATCGTATACCAGAAATTACTGATGAAATATATAAGATTGATGATGCGATGAAAGCTGGTTTTGGCTGGGAAGACGGTCCATTCCAAATTTGGGATGCAATAGGTGTTGAAAAAGGAATTGAAATGATAAAAGCTGAAGGTTTAGAGCCTAATTCTTGGGTAACTGAGATGCTTGATGCAGGAAGTACTTCATTCTACACTGTTAAAAATGGTGCGTCATTTTGCTATGACATACCTAACAAATCACAAGAAAAGATACCAGGTCAGGATAGCTTTATAATCTTAGATAACATCCGTAAAACGAATGAAGTATTTAAAAATTCAGGTGTAGTTATTGAAGATTTAGGTGACGGGATTCTAAACTGTGAATTCCAATCTAAAATGAATACCATTGGAGGTGACGTTTTAGCTGGATTAAACAAAGCAGTTGATCTTGCTGAAAAAGATTTTGATGGTTTGGTTATCGGTAACCAAGGTGCCAACTTCTCTGTTGGTGCAAATATTGGAATGATATTTATGATGGCCGTCGAGCAAGAATATGACGAATTGAATATGGCCATTAAGTATTTCCAAGACACAATGATGAGAATGCGTTATTCGGCAATTCCAACTGTCGCCGCACCTCATGGTATGGCCTTAGGTGGTGCATGTGAGTTATCAATGCATGCTGACAAGGTTGTTGCTGCCGCTGAAACTTATATTGGTTTAGTTGAATTTGGAGTTGGTGTAATTCCAGGTGGTGCTGGATCGAAAGAAATGGCGTTAAGAGCTTCAGATACTTTCAGCAAGGGTGATGTGGAATTAAATGTTCTTCAAGAGTATTTTCTAACTATAGGAATGGCTAAAGTCGCAACTTCTGCTTATGAAGCTTATGATATAGGAGTTCTTCAGAAAGGTAAAGATATAGTTGTTGTTAATAAAGACAGACAGATTGCAACTGCGAAAGCGCACGCAAAGCTATTAGCTGATGCTGGTTATACTCAACCAGTAAGAAGAAAAGATGTAAAGGTATTAGGTAAGCAGGCTTTAGGTATGTTCTTAGTGGGAACGGATTCTATGGAGGCAAGCCACTACATTAGTGAGCACGATCAAAAAATAGCGAATAAACTAGCCTACGTGATGGCTGGTGGAGACTTATCAGAACCAACATTAGTTACTGAGCAATATTTATTAGATCTAGAGCGTGAGGCCTTCCTCTCATTGTGTACAGAACGTAAAACGTTAGAAAGAATTCAGCACATGCTTAAAACCGGTAAACCTTTAAGAAACTAAGACAATGAAACAAGTATATATAGTAAAAGGATATAGAACTGCCGTAGGAAAATCTAAAAAAGGTGGTTTCAGATTTAAGAGAGCTGATGAACTTGCAGCTGAGACAATTCAATATATGATGGGCAAGTTACCTGACTTTGATGTTACTCGTATAGATGACGTTATTGTTGGTAATGCAATGCCAGAAGGTTCTCAAGGCCTTAATATGGCACGTATAATATCATTAATAGGGCTGAACACTGTTGATGTTCCTGGTGTTACGGTAAATCGTTTTTGTTCATCTGGTTTAGAAACAATCGCAATGGCTGTTGCAAAAATAAAAGCTGGAATGGCAGATTGCATTATTGCAGGTGGTGCAGAAAGTATGAGTAGTGTTCCTATGACAGGCTTTAAACCAGAATTAAACTACGACATCGTAAATTCTGGACACGAAGATTATTATTGGGGAATGGGAAATACTGCGGAAGCTGTAGCAAACACATTCAATGTTTCTAGAGAAGATCAAGACGAATTTGCTTATAACTCACATATGAAAGCTTTAAAAGCTTTATCAGAAGATAGATTCCAAGATCAAATAGTACCAATTGAGGTTGAAGAGACTTATGTTGATTCAAATGGAAAAAAGGCGAATAGAAAATTCACCGTAACTAAAGATGAAGGACCAAGAAAAGGCACAAGCAAAGAAGCATTAGCAAAACTAAGACCTGTATTTGCTCAAGGTGGATCTGTAACTGCAGGTAATTCCTCTCAAACTAGTGATGGTGCGGCTTTTGTTTTGGTAATGAGTGAAGATATGGTTAAAGAACTAAATCTTGAACCAATCGCACGTTTAGTAAGCTATGCAGCCGCTGGTGTTCCTCCAAGAATTATGGGTATTGGACCTGTTGCAGCAATTCCAAAAGCTTTAAAACAAGGTGGACTTTCACAAAAAGATATTGAGCTAATAGAATTGAATGAGGCCTTTGCCTCACAATCACTTGCAGTAATGAGAGAACTAGATTTAAATCAAGACATCGTTAATGTAAATGGTGGTGCTATTGCATTAGGGCATCCTCTAGGATGTACTGGTGCTAAGCTATCGGTTCAATTATTTGATGAAATGCGAAAACAAAATATGAAAAACAAATACGGCATGGTAACCATGTGTGTTGGTACAGGACAAGGTGCTGCCGGAATATTTGAATTTTTAAACTAATAGAAAAATATCAATTATATAAGCAATGGAAACAATTGAGAAAGAATTATTAAGAGGTGGACAGTTTTTAGTTAAGGAAACTAACTGTGAGGATGTATTTACACCGGAAGATTTTAATGAAGAGCAGCAAATGATGAAAGAAGCGGTAATAGAATTTAATGACCGTGAAATTATTGCTCATAGAGAACGTTTTGAGAAAAAAGACTATGCATTTACGGAAGAGTGTATGCGTAAAGCAGGTGAGCTTGGATTTTTAGGTGTAGCCGTACCTGAAGAATATGGAGGATTAGGAATGGGATTTGTTTCTACAATGCTTGTTTGTGACTACATATCTAGTGGTACAGGTTCATTTAGTACGGCATTTGGTGCTCATACTGGTATTGGTACAATGCCAATCACCTTATATGGTACTGAAGAACAAAAACAAAAATATGTACCTCAATTAGCTACTGGAGAATGGTTTGGTGCTTACTGTTTAACGGAACCAGGAGCAGGTAGTGATGCTAATTCTGGTAAAACAACTGCTGTATTATCTGATGACGGTAAAACCTATAAAATTAATGGGCAGAAAATGTGGATATCCAATGCCGGATTTTGTAAGTTATTTATAGTTTTTGCGAGGATTGAAGATGATAAAAATATCACTGGGTTTATTGTTGAGAATGACCCATCAAATGGTATTACCCTAGGTGAAGAAGAGCATAAACTAGGTATTAGAGCGAGTTCTACAAGACAAGTGTTTTTTAACGATACTGTAGTTCCTGTAGAAAATATGTTAGCAGGTCGTGGTGAAGGATTTAAAATCGCCATGAATGCACTTAACGTGGGTAGAATAAAATTAGCTGCTGCTTGTTTAGACTCTCAAAGAAGAATTACAACTACAGCCGTTCAATATGCAAACGAACGTAAACAATTTAAAACGCCAATCGCAGATTTTGGAGCTATAAAATCTAAAATTGCAGAGATGGCAGCAAGCGCTTATGCTGGAGAATCAGCATCTTATAGAGCAGCAAAAAATATTGAAGATCGCATCGCAATAAGACAAGCTTCAGGAAACACACATCAAGAAGCAGAATTAAAAGGTGTTGAAGAATATGCCATTGAATGTTCTTTACTTAAGGTAGCAGTTTCCGAAGATGTACAGAATTGTGCAGATGAAGGGATCCAAATATTTGGAGGAATGGGCTTTTCTGAAGAGACACCTATGGAAGCAGCTTGGAGAGATGCTCGTATTGCACGCATTTACGAAGGTACTAATGAGATAAACCGCATGTTATCTGTAGGTATGTTAGTTAAAAAAGCCATGAAGGGTCATGTTGATTTATTAGGTCCAGCAATGAAAGTTGCGGATGAACTAATGGGTATACCATCCTTTGACGTTCCTGATTATTCTGAATTATTCTCAGAGGAAAAAGATATCATAGCAAGGCTTAAAAAAGTATTTTTGATGGTAGCAGGATCTGCGGTACAAAAATTTGGTCCAGATTTAGAAAAGCACCAACAATTGCTTTTGAATGCCTCAAATATCTTGATAGAAATATATATGGCAGAATCTGCAATTTTACGGGCCGAAAAGAATGCTAAGCGAATTGGTGTAGAAGCTCAAGAAGAGCAAATTGCAATGGCAAAGCTATATTTGTTTAATGCCGTAGAAATTATCAAGAAAAATGGTATGGAAGGCATTATTTCTTTCGCCGAAGGTGATGAACAAAAAATGATGTTAATGGGCTTAAAACGTTTTACAAAGTATACTAATTACCCTAACGTTGTTGAACTAAGAAACACTATAGCTGAGAAGGTTAAAGCAGAAAATAAATACTGTTTCTAATAACCCCTAACAACTAATTAGAAATGTTATGGCCAATTCTTAATTGAATTGGCTTTTTTATTTTATTACCTTTCCATTAGAAAATTCTTATTACATGAAACCTGTATTATCTCTATGCATTTATTTTTTTACCTTAATTAGCTTTTGCCAGTCAAATACAGATATATTTCTTTTTGACTTAGTATCCATAAACAATTCTATTAAGGTTACCAATGGCACTAACATTTCAAATAATGAAGGTTATGATAACCAACCCTCATTTTTAAATGAAGATAGAATCTTATACTCTTCCACAAGAAATGGTCAAACAGATATTGCTCAATATTTTAGCAATTACAAATCTAAGGTGTGGATTAACTTTACGGAAGGCAGTGAATATTCACCATTAAAAATTCCAAATAGAAATGAAGTTTCGGCTGTTAGACTAGATAAAGATGGCAAACAGCGACTTTACAGATACAATCTTAGTAATGGGGAATCAAGCGAGTTAATTCAAGATTTAGTAGTTGCATACTATACATGGCTTAACGAGGAAACTATTGTCTCTGCTGTAATTGAAGATCAGCAACTTAATTTATTTGTAACTAATATTTCAGCAGGTACAAGTAGAAAATATGCTACTAAAGTTGGACGATCATTTCACAAAATCCCCAACTCAAATTTGGTAAGTTTTATTTCAAAAGAAAATGAGAATCAATGGCAAATTAAATCAATAAATCCAGACACAGGTGTTACGAAATTAATAGCAAATACCTTAGAGGGTGTTGAGGATATATGTTGGCTCAACAATAAAACCATTTTATCTGGGAAAGGAACAAAATTGTATAAGCTCACTTTAAACAAAGACAATAATTGGGTAGAAATAAGTGATTTTAGTTCTCTTGGAATTACTTCAATTACAAGAATGACAGTAAACCCGTCTATAGATAAGCTCGCTATTGCAGCTGATTTTAAAACTGCAAATGATAATACTGAAGCTACTAATCAAGACGAAGAACAGGATCATACTGGTACAACATCAACGGAAAGTAACAAAGAAGTAACAGAAATAGAAACCATTGTTCAACGTAATTTAGATGCTTACAATGCTAGAGATATAGATTCATTTATGAAGGATTATGCAGATGATATTAAGTTATATGCTTATCCTAATACCTTGCAAACAGAAGGTAAGGAAGCCATGCGAAAAGGATATAAAGATTGGTTTGACAGAGTTCCAGATTTAAGGGCTTTTATCAAAAAACGGATTGTCATTGGCAATAAGGTCATTGATGAAGAGCAAGTTACTGCAAATGGTCAAATCTTTAATGCAGTAGCAATCTATGAAATAGAAAATGGTAAAATATTCAAAGTAACCTTTATTCAGAATTAGTTTGATTTAATTAAAACTAAATCTTCCTGAGGTTCAATTAAATATTCGGCTTTATCTTTTTTAACCACAGCCATTTCTTCAACTGAGATTGTTTTGGTGCCACCATCTTTTAATTTCCAAGCATGAAATCCATCAAATGCAAAGGTCATTCCTTCTTTTATAATTTTTTCAGATGCAGGTCTAACATGCGATGCTTGTGAACCTCCTAAATTTGGTCCTACATCATGTGCTACATAACCTACAGGATGACCTGTACTCCACATAACATATTCTGAACCTGCTTTTTCCATTAGGATACGTTGTGCTCTATCGACATCTACACCCTTAACTCCTGGTTTCATTGCACCGAGAGCAGCTCTATTGCCTGCTTTGCCACTTTCCCAATAATGCATTATATCTTCAGGTGCTTCTGTTTCATCCTCTTTCAAAGCATAAGCAAATCGCTGTATATCACTTACCCAGCGATCATAAACTTTTATCCCAAAATCAATTTGTATCACATCTCCTGGCATTATTACTTTTTTTGTAGCATGAGAATGACCTCTGTCTGCACCAGAATTTACATTTGGGTTTTGGTCTGGTGCCCAACCATCAGTAACACCATATTCAATCATTTTTTGTTTTAAAAATTTTGCAATATCAGCATCCGTAGACTTACCTGGTATTACTTCCTTATAGGCTTCAATTTGCCAATCTGCCGTGAGTTGAGCCGCCTTTCTAAGAATTTCAACTTCTTCAGGTAACTTAATTGATAACCATTCATATACTACTTCAGTTGAAGATACCAACCTGTCTGCATTTTCACCCATCAACTCTTCAATGTATTGTCTTTGAGTGTATGACAAGCCATCAGCCATAGAGTTACTATCCGAAGAATTAATTGCAATTGATTTAAAATCCTTTTCTAGAATAAAATTTACCGCCATCTTAACAGCTGAAGTGCCACGTTCTACACTTATTACTTCATCATGTATATCTAAATCATCTAAAGCTGTTGCTTCACCAGAAGGTGAAAAGACCTTAGAGTGAAAACCATCTGCATCATTATAAAACAGAAATGCAGCCGTACCACCAGCATTTTCACCACCTATATGATCTGCAATAGGATCATTGTTATTTTCTCTACACACAACCATCCAACAATCCACATCAGAATTTTTAAGTGCTTTTGGTAAAAGTTGATTGATTCGTTTTGTTCTTATTTCTGGCCAGGGATTTTCACCCCAATAAGTATCTGGTTCAATTGATTTATTTTCATTGCTTACATTCTTACATGAAAAGCAGAACAAAACAATAAGTAGAATCCTCGTGAAATTGTTCATAATTAAAGATTATGTTATCTTGACGAAAGATAATAATAGTTATAAAGACTTAAAAGAATCATTTAATGAAAATCACTTACCTATTCTCGCTACTAATATGTTTAAATATAGTAGCACAACAGAAGTCTATTGAACCAACTCTAGAAAATATTTCATGGATTTCTGGCACATGGCATGGTGAAGCCTTTGGTGGTATTACGGAGGAAATTTGGAGTAAACCATCTGGTGGATCAATGATGGCCACCTTTAAGTTAATTAATGAAGGCAAGGTTACATTTTATGAAATTGAAATAATTAGGGAAATTAAAAACAGCCTTATTCTACAATTAAAACATTTTGGAACAGATCTAAAAGGTTGGGAAACAAAAGACGAAACTGTAGACTTTCCTCTAAAGGAGATAACTGAGAATAAAGTCGTATTCGAAGGGATGACATTCGAAAAAATTAGTGATTCTGAGATGAACGTTCATGTTGATATAAATGAAAAAGGTAAAGTTGAAACCATAACATTTAATTATAAAAAAGCAGTTCAAAATTCTAAACCGATAAAACAATTGATTGAAGTATATCATACTACTACAGCTCCAGTATTAGACGGTAAGGCAGATGAAGAAATTTGGAAAAAGAGTGAATGGCACAAATTAGATCAACGGTGGCTTGGTAATCCATATTCAGAAAAAGACTTTTCAGGCAAATACAAACTTGCATGGACTGAGGATGCCCTTTACTTATTAGCTGAAATTCAAGATGACAAACTTGTTGATTTTTATGAAGATCCTTTAACCACGTGGTGGGATGATGATTGTTTAGAAATATTCATAGATGAAGATAATAGTGGTGGTGAACATCAATTTAATCATAATGCTTTTGCTTATCACATTGCATTAGATGGAAATATAGTTGACATGTCAACTAAAAAGGAAGGGAAACTGTATAACTCACATGTACAATCAAAAATTAAAACGGAGGGCAATACCACCATTTGGGAGGTTAAAGTTTCTCTTTATGATGATTCATATAATGATGATGATAAAAATTATCCTGTAAAATTACATACTAATAAAAATGTAGGTTTTGCTTTAGCCTACTGTGATAATGATAACAGTAAAAACAGGGAAAACTTTATAGGATCGGTATATGTAGAAGGTGATGATAAAAACAGAGGCTGGATAGATGCCAATATTTTTGGAACTCTCATACTTAAATCTTCTAAAAACTAAGTTTGTATTAACAAATTTTTATACAATCTCATTTTTCAATAAATTATTTTTAAGCTTTATTTCAATACAAATACAATGAAAACAACCATTATTGCCATAGCATTGCTTTTTTCCATTACAATTGAAGCACAAACAGATCCTAAAATTTATGATATTGTTGATGCAGTATCAGAAGATAGATTAAGAAATGATGTCAAAAAACTCGCAGATTTTGGGACTAGACATACCTTAAGCGATACGCTTTCTGAGACAAGAGGTATTGGTGCTGCAAGACGTTGGATTAAATCAGAGTTTGATAAAATTTCTAGTAACTGTAACGATTGCTTAGAAGTTTTTTATCAAAAGGATTTGGTTGAAAAAGGGACAAACCAACGCATTGTAAAAGATGTAATGGTGGTCAACGTAGTTGCAATACAACGAGGAACAAAATATCCAAATAGGTATATTATCATGAGTGGGGATATAGATTCTAGAGTTTCTGACCCAACTGATTATACCACAGATTCTCCAGGAGCA
Source organism: Winogradskyella vincentii (assembly GCF_020166345.1). Lineage (GTDB taxonomy): Bacteria > Bacteroidota > Bacteroidia > Flavobacteriales > Flavobacteriaceae > Winogradskyella > Winogradskyella vincentii. Next base: position 196,269 of record NZ_JAIUJS010000004.1, read on the forward strand.
AATGACAACGCGACTGGAATGGCTGGTGCCATGGAGGCTGCAAGGGTTCTTTCTAAATATAAATTTGAAAATAGTATTATTTATGTTGGACTCTCTGGAGAAGAGCAAGGGTTATTTGGAGGTCAAGGTTTAGCAAAATATGCTAAGGAAAATGAATGGGAAATTATTGGTGTGTTAAATAATGATATGATAGGTAACATTACTGGTGTTGATGGCGTAGTTGACAATAGAACATTCAGAATTTTTTCAGAGCCTATTACAACAGACATAACCGACCCAAAAACATTAGCTAGACAAGCAAGAAGTAGACGTTTTTATGGTGGTGAAGTAGACGGAATATCAAGGCAGTTGGCTCGTTATGTTCATAAAACGACTAAAACCTATATGCCTGAAATGAATCCAATGATGGTATATCGCCTAGACAGATTTGGACGTGGTGGTCACCACAGGCCATTTAATGATCAAGGTTTTGCTGGTATTCGTATTATGGAAGCCCATGAAAATTATACCCAACAGCACCAAGATATAAGAACAGAAAATGGAATTAATTATGGTGATACTTTTGAACATGTAAATTTTCCATATTGTAAAAAATTAACAGCTGTTAATGCCATAACCATGGCCAGCCTTGCTTCTGCTCCTCCATCACCAAAAGAAGTAGGAATTGGAGGTATCGTTGAAGCCTCAGCTAAATTTAAATGGAATAAAGTTGAAGGTGCTAAAGGCTATAAAATTTATTGGAGAGATACCACTTCCCCTACTTGGGATAATAGTAGGTACGTTGGCGATATTTCAGAATTCACATTAGAAGGTATAGTAATTGATAATTATTTTTTCGGAATATCTGCAGTTGGTGCAAACGGACATGAAAGTTTGGTGGTATTCCCAAACAAAATTTTTAGATAATGAAAAAAATAGCCATAACAGCAATTTTCTTATTATGCCTCTCAGTAAGCTTTGCTCAACTACTTCAAGAAAAGAACAACTTTACAAGACAAGACTCATTACGTGGTAGTATCACTCCAGAACGTGAGTGGTGGGATCTCACATATTATCATTTAGATATTGAAGTTAAGCCAGACCAAAAGTTTATTTCGGGTAAGAATACAGTTCAGTATAAAGTACTTAAACCTCACAATAGGATTCAAATAGACTTACAACCTCCATTGCAGATTGAAAAAGTGATTCAGAATGGAAAAGAATTATCCTTTACATCTGAAGTTAATGCACATTTTATTAATCTCGTTGACCAGCAAGAAGTCAATACCATAAATTCCTTAACCGTGTATTATAAAGGTCATCCAAGAGAAGCTAAACGTGCACCTTGGGATGGTGGTTTATCTTGGAAAAAGGATGAAAATGGCAAACATTTTGTTGCCACATCTTGCCAAGGATTAGGTGCAAGTGTATGGTGGCCAAATAAAGATCATATGTATGATGAACCAGACAGTATGTTAATCAGTGTCACCAACCCAAAGGATTTAACAAATGTTTCTAATGGTAGACTTCGCAATCTTGAAGAAAATGATGATAACACAGTAACATCACATTGGTTTGTGAGCAATCCTATTAATAATTATGGTGTCAACATTAATATAGGTGACTACACACACTTTTCAGAAACGTATAATGGCGAAAAAGGAGCATTAGATATGGATTACTGGGTATTATCCGATAATCTAGAAATAGCGAAAGAACATTTTAAGGATGCTCCAAAAATGATGAAGGCTTTTGAACATTGGTTTGGTCCTTACCCATTTTATGAGGATAGTTTTAAACTGGTTGAAGTCCCTTATTTAGGTATGGAGCATCAAAGTTCTGTTACTTATGGTAATCAATACAAAAAGGGATATTTAGGTAACGATCTGTCAGGAACTGGCTGGGGACTAAAATTCGATTTTATAATAATTCATGAAGCCGGACATGAATGGTTTGCAAATAACATTACTTACAATGACGCTGCAGATATGTGGATTCATGAAGGATTTACAGCTTACTCGGAAAACTTATTTCTAGACTATTATTACGGCAAGGAAGCATCAGCAGACTATGTTATAGGGACAAGAGCTAATATTCAAAATGACAGACCGCTTATTGGACAATATAACGTCAAGAATGAAGGGTCAAGTGATATGTATTATAAAGGCGCCAATATGCTTCACACATTGCGCCAATTAATTGAGGATGATGGCTTATGGCGAGAAATCTTACGTGGATTGAATAAAGAGTTTTATCATAAAACTGTTTCAAGTTTGCAAGTGGAGAATTACATCAGTAGAATGACTGATAAAGATCTTTCGGCATTTTTCAATCAATATTTAAGAGACGTGAGAATACCAACATTAGAATATAAAATTGAAAATTCTGAATTGCAATATAGGTACACCAATATTGTAGATGGTTTTGACATGCCTATACAGATTGAACTTAATGGACAATCTCAATGGTTATTCCCGAATTCCGAATGGCAAACTACAGCAGTTACGAGTTCTAAGTTCAATGTAGATAGAGATTTTTATATTTACACTAAAGAGCTATAATGTCTTTAGAAATACCTGAATTATATTTTGAACGGCATGTAGAATGGTATGATTGGCTTCAGCTAAATCATAAAAAGCACAAAGCTGTCCATCTCATTTTTTATAAGCTTGAAACAGGAATTCCAACAATGCGATGGGAAGAAGCTGTAAAAGTTGCACTTTGCTTTGGCTGGATAGACTCTACTGTAAAAAGTCTTGGTAATGGTAAACGCAGGCAATACTTTTCTCCACGGAATCCTAAAAGTACCTGGAGTGCATTGAACAAAAAATATATTGTAGAACTTGAAGTAGCTGGTTTAATCCAAGAACCAGGATGGAAAGTGATAGAATTAGCTAAAACTACAGGAACTTGGACTGCTATGGACGATGTTGAAAACGGTGTTATTCCACCTGAATTGCAAAAAGCATTTGATGCTAATCCAAGAGCATTCAAAAACTATCAAAACTTTTCTAAAGGTTACAGAAAAAGCTATTTATCTTGGCTCAATAGTGCTAAACGTGAAGCTACACGTCAAAAGCGTATAGCCGAGATTATAAAACTTTGTGATGCCAATATTAAGAGCAGAGATACTTGGTGAAATTATAAACCACTGATATAACTTCCATATGGATCTTGAAACTGTAACCCTTCAGAATATCTATATTTACTCAACTTTTTAAATTGTACCAAGCCCCAAAGAATAAACTCTTTTTCAAAATAAACATCTTTTGGATCTATGTCTGGTTGGTAATCTGCGATTAAACTATCTAAAGGTTTAACTTCATCTAATTTAGATTGGTAAGTTACATCATCATAATCATCTAAGAGTTCAAATCCATCTCCGTTAAAGAACCAAGATATCAAATCATCATAAGGTGTTTCTTCATCTTGCTTTTGAAGTTTTTCAATTTTGGGAAAATACTTTGGGAACAACGTTTTAATGGCATTATCCAATAAATTTTGAGCCACAAAATCCGCACCTTCTTGTTCACCTTCATAAACAAGTTCAACCTTACCCGTAATTGCAGGAATAACTCCAATAAAGTCTGATAATCTAACTGTTGTAGGTTCATCACCTGAAATTAAAGCACGTCGTTCTGCCGTACTGAGCAGATTCTCAAAGGCCGTAATACTCATTCGCGCACTAACACCACTTTTTACATCTATAAACTCACTTTCTCGAGCTTCAAAACTTATCTGCTCAATAAGGTCCTTGGCAAGTTCGGGTACATAAATTGTAGATTTTTGACGATCATCTAAACGCGACTCCTGGTTTGTAATAGTCTTTGCTATTTCAGTCGTATTAGGGTAATGCGTTAGTATTTGAGAACCGATTCTATCCTTTAATGGTGTTACGATACTTCCTCTATTTGTGTAATCTTCTGGATTTGCAGTAAAAACAAACTGCATGTCTAAAGGTAACCTCAACTTGAAACCACGTATTTGAATATCCCCTTCTTGTAAAATATTAAATAGTGCTACTTGTATTCTTGCTTGTAGATCTGGTAATTCATTAATCACAAAAATACATCTATTAGCACGAGGTATCATACCATAATGAATAACGCGATCATCAGCATAGCTCAATTTTAAATTGGCCGCTTTAATAGGATCTACATCACCAATTATGTCAGCTACCGTAACATCTGGAGTTGCCAGTTTTTCGGCAAAACGCTCATTTCGATGTATCCAGGCGATTGGTGTGTCATCCCCTTTCTCTTTGATTAACTCGACTGCAAAACGAGATATGGGTTGTAATGGATCATCATGTATTTCTGAACCATCCACATAAGGAATGTATTCATCTAAAAGATTAACCATCAAACGTGCTAACCTGGTCTTAGCTTGCCCTCTTAGTCCTAATAAATTTATATTATGTTTAGACAAGATGGCGCGCTCCAATTCTGGTATAACCGTATTCTCATAGCCATGTATTCCTTCAAAAGTAGACTTCTTTTCTTTTATATTCTTTATCAAATTATCTCGTAATTCATCTTTAATCGATTTACTTTGATAACCTGATTTCTTAAGGTCTCCTAATGTTTTTATCTGTATCTTTTTCATATTATCCTTTAATTCTTCTTTTTCTATTGTTCTCGTAATCTTCAAATATCATTTCGCCCAATCCCTTCAATCCTGTATAAAATGCTTTACCTCTATTCGCTTGGGTAAACTCCCTAACAAATCTCATCAAGTATGGATCTTCAGCAATCATAAATGTTGTAATTGGTATATGTAATCGCCTTGCTTGTTGAGCCATTGCATAGCATTTATTAGTTATGTATGGATCAAGTCCATTACTGTTTTTATAATACTGTCCATCTGGCATTCGCAAGCAACTTGGTTTGCCATCCGTAATCATAAAAATCTGTTTGTTAGTGTTACGCTTACGTCTAAGCATATCCATTGCCAGCTGCAAACCAGCCACGGTATTAGTATGATATGGTCCTACTTTAAGATATGGTAAATCCTTAATTTTAATGGGCCAAGCGTCATTTCCAAAAACTAAAATATCTAGAGTGTCTTTTGGGTATCTAGTCATTATCAATTCAGATAATGCCATGGCAACTTTTTTTGCTGGTGTAATCCTATCTTCACCATACAAAATCATACTATGACTAATATCAATCATGAGTACAGTACTCATTTGACTTTTATGCAAAGTCTCCTCAACAACCAAATCATCTTCAGTGAGATTAAAATCACCAACGCCATGATTTATTTGAGCATTTCTAAGACTTTCAGTCATTGACACTTTTTCTAAGGCATCACCAAAATGATAGGATCTAAATTCACCTGTATGCTCATCTCCAATTCCAACGCCTTTACTCCTATGATTTCCAGAACCACTCCGTTTTATCTTACCAAAAATATGTTCAAGAGCCTGTTTGCGTATGGCTCTTTCCGTTTTTTCAGTAATTGTTAATCTGCCCTGCCCATCTCCATCACCTGTACCTTCCTCATCAAATTCTTCACGTATATAGCCTCTATTTTTTAAATCTTCTATGAAATCTTCGATAGTATAATCTGGTGTTGTTAGGTTGTATTCTTCATCCAACTGACGCAACCAATCAATAGCTTCATCAAAATCACCTGAAGTATAAGTTATGAGTTCTTTGAAAATCTCAAAAAGTTTATCAAATGGAGACTGATTCGGAGCTTCATATTGCTTAAAAACAAATCCGGATTTTTTCAACTTCTCTTTCATATGAGTATAAAAATACTGCTTTTTAAGACGCTGATGAAAGCATTAACATCTCTTTTAGAAATACGAAATTTCTTTTCCTTAATTTTATCAAAAACTAACCTAATTTAGAATGAAAAAACTTTTCTCTCTTGTTATGCTCTTAAGCGTAACACTTCTCACCGCACAAGAATTATCAATGGACATGCTTAAAAATATGGCACCAAGAAATATTGGTCCAGGTGGCATGTCTGGTCGTGTCACCGCAATTGATGTAGTCCATAACAATCCTGATGTAATGTATGTAGGAACGGCTTCTGGTGGCCTTTGGAAATCTACCTCTGGAGGCATAAAATGGGACCCGGTTTTTGATAATGAGCTTACTGCATCAATAGGAGCAGTGGAAATTCAGCAATCAAACCCAAGTGTTATTTGGGTTGGTACAGGAGAAGGAAATCCTCGTAACTCCTTAAATGGTGGTTATGGTGTCTACAAGTCCCTTGATGGTGGTAAAACTTGGAATGCTATGGGTCTAGAGAAAACACGTCACATCCATAGAATTATAGTGGACCCTACAAATCCAGATATTGTTTATGTTGGCGCCATTGGTTCACCTTGGGGCGAACATCCTGAGCGTGGTGTTTTTAAAACTACCGATGGAGGTAAAACTTGGAATAAAATTTTATTCGCAAATAACAAAACTGGTGTTGCTGATATGGTAATGGATCCAACCAATCCAAACAAATTATTTGTTGCAATGTGGGAGCATAAGCGTGACCCTTGGTTTTTTAATTCTGGAGGCAAAGGATCTGGGTTGCATATGACTCATGATGGTGGTAAAACTTGGAAAAAAATTACAGATGAGGATGGACTGCCAGAAGGTGATTTAGGAAGAATTGGTGTGGCCATAGCACCTGGTAAACCAAATATTGTATATGCCCTTGTTGAAGCCAAGAAAAATGCACTTTACAAAAGTGTTGATGGTGGGTTTAAATGGCAGAAAATCAATGACAAAAATGATATTGGCAATAGACCTTTTTACTATTCTGAAATCTATGTAGATCCACAAAATGAAAACAGAGTCTATTCAGTTTTCACCTATGTAAATGTTTCTGAAGATGGCGGTAAAAATTTCAGCCAGTTAATGCCAGCCTATGGTGTGAGTAATGGTGTACATCCAGATCACCATGCGTGGTGGATTCATCCCGAAGATGGAAGTTTTATGATAGACGGAAACGATGGCGGGATGAATATTACCAGAGATGGAGGTAAAACCTGGCGTTTTATTGGCAACATACCTGTTGCGCAGTTTTATCATATTGCTGTGGACAATGAATATCCTTATAACGTATATGGCGGAATGCAAGACAATGGATCTTGGCGTGGACCAGCCTATGTTTGGCGAGCACAAGGGATTAGAAATAGCTATTGGCAAGAAATTAGTTTTGGCGATGGATTCGACGTAGTGCCAGACAGAGACGATTCAAGATTTGGATGGTCCATGAGCCAACAAGGGTTTGTGAGTAGATACGACTGGCAAACTGGAAATAACTACTCGGTAAGACCAACACATCCTGACCCAGATGTTAGGCTGAGGTTCAACTGGAACTCTGCAATAAATATTGATCCTTTTGATAATAGCACCATATACTTTGGAAGTCAATTTGTACATAAATCAACAGACAAGGGTGAGACATGGACCATAATTTCTCCTGACCTATCAACTAATGATCCTGAAAAACAAAAACAATCAGAAAGTGGTGGTTTGACGATGGATGCTACTGGCGCTGAAAACCATACTACTATTTTAGTAATAGAACCCTCACCTGTTGAAAAGGATATGCTTTGGGCAGGAACGGACGATGGACGTGTTCATTACACAACAGATGGAGGAACACAGTGGATAGAGGTTACGAAAAACATAAAAGGTTTACCTCAAGGAAGTTGGGTTGCACAAATAAAAGCTTCTAATAAAAATAAAGGAGAAGCACTTTTAATTGCCAATGACTACAGACGCTTTAATTATACACCATATGCCTATAGAACCAAAAACTATGGTAAAACTTGGGAGCGTATTGTAGATGAGAATGATGTTCAGAGCTATACTTTGGCTATAGTTGAAGACTTAGAAAATCCAAATCTCATGTTCTTAGGTACTGATGATGGACTTTATGTTTCTATTGATGCAGGTGATAAATGGACTAAATGGACAGAAGGATTCCCAACAACCTCAGTAAAGGATTTAGTAATTCACCCTCGTGAACATGATTTGGTAATTGGCACATTCGGTCGAGCCGCATGGGTTTTGGATGATATTAGACCATTAAGAGAAATGGCTAAAAACCCATCTGTAATCAACTCAAACATCAAACTTTTTGATACTCCAATAGCATATCAAGCTGCTTATCAGCAACCAACTGGTAGTCGCTTTGGTGCAGATGCAATGTATCAAGGCGAAAATCGTCCTGGTGGTGCTAGGCTATCATATATGTTCAATAATAAGGACGCTGTGAAGTCGGACATAAAGGATAATGCGAAAAAAGCTGATAGAAATGTTAGTGATAAAAAAGTAGATATAGAGAAAGCAGTGAAATGGGATTCGTTAACATTAAAAATCTATGATGGTGACAGACTAATAAGAACCCTTAAACGCAAAGCCCCAAAAGAAAACGGTATTCAAAAATGGACTTGGTATATGGATGAAGCTGGTGTTGACAGACCATCTAGAAGAGTTAGACCACGACGCGGTGAACCTGGTGGTGTAGTTGTAAAACCAGGAACTTACAGAGTAGTTTTACATTATGGCGACCAATCATCTGAATCTAATATAAAAGTTGCGTCAGACCCAAGATTAGAAGTATCACAGAAGAATATCGATGAAGTCTATGCAGCAGCTAAAGAGCTAGAAAAACTACAAAAATCCTCTGCCGATGCTGTTAAACAATTAACTGAAAGTAAAACCATTGCAGAAAAGTTTAAAAAAGATCTAAGTAAGTTAGACAAAGAAGGATTTAAAGATCAGATTAAAGAATCAAAAGAGATTGTAAAAGCAATTGACAGTTTAATTGACAAATATTTAGGTAAGGTAGATAAGCGTCAAGGTATAACTAGAAATCCTGAAGTAACACCTCTTCAAAGACTAAGAACAGCTGCCAGCTATGTATTTAATAGCCAAAATGGATTAACTTCTACAGAAACTGCATTGATTAAACATGCAAAAGATGCTTTAGATAAGTTGTTTGGAGAAACTAATAATTTCTTCAATACGGATTGGAAAAGCTATCAAGAAAAAATGTTGCAAGTAAAAATGGACCCTTTTAAAGATATTAAACAGTTTGGAATAGATTAGAATAATTATCATTAATTAAAAAGCTGTCCAAAATCATCCAATAATGTATTATGGACAGTTTTTTTATGGGTATTATCAACTAGTTTCAAAAGGACATACAACTATCTTAAGGCCTTTAGTTCATCTATGTTACTTACACCTAATTGTACCATATTATTCTTTAAATCATCATTAATAATATGAGCTACATGGTCAGGGCCATACTTATTTAATGCTGCAACACCGTACAAAAATGGACGTCCAAGCATAACGAAATCAGCACCTAGATAAATGGCGCGCATCACATCTAACCCAGTGCGGATACCACTATCGAAAAGAATTGGCACTCTCTTATTTACAATATTTGTAATATCTGGCAATGCTTCAATGGAAGCTGGTGCACCATTAAATTGACGTCCACCATGATTTGACATCCAAATTCCATCCAGACCAATTTCAATAGCTTTCTCAGCATCTTTTGGGTGCAAAATCCCCTTTATTAAAACTGGCCCATCCCAATAGTCTTTTATAGCATTACAGTAATCCCAATCTAGAGTACCTCCTAATCGATTTCCCACAAATCCACTAACAAATTTAAAATCGGTTTGCTCAGAATAATCTTGAATTGTACGAAGTCTTGGCAACCCTCTTTTAAGGGTGTTATAACTCCATTTTGGATGCTTTATTCCATCCCAAATTAGACCTGGCGTAATTTTAGGTGGCATACTCATACCAGCTCGTTTAGTGCGTTCTCGCCTACTTGCCATTGGCACATCTGCTGTGACTACGAGAGTGTGAAATCCTGAATTCTTAGCTCTGTCTAATAATGCAAAAGCCAAGTCTAAAGATTTTGGCGGATATAATTGAAACCAACCTTGTCGACCAACGATTGGACCAACACGTTCAGGTGTTTCAGTCGCAACAGTGCTTAGGCAAAATGGCATTTGAAGTCGTTTTGCAGATTTAGCAAGTATTACTTCTGCTTCTGGCCAAATTAAACCTGTTAAACCGACTGGAGAAATACCAATAGGACTAGGATAAACTTTATCAAAAAGCTTAGTGCTTATGTCAGCCTCTATATGACCCTTACAGAATTGGGGTGTGAATTGAATGTTTTGAAAGGCTAGCCTATTGCGTTCTAGTAAAGCTTCATCACCTGTTCCAGATTCTAAATACTCCCAAGCTACATGTGGTATACGTTTCTTCGCTTTTTTGGCCAAATCCTGAATCGCAGGAAATTGATTTGAATACTCTGTTTGGTATTTGCGATACTTCATGAAAGCTAATTAAGGATAGATTTATTCTATCCATTTAAGACTTCCATAGTCTTCAATTTTTATCTGTTTTCCTTTTGTGGAAATAAGACCTTCCTTTTTAAATTGTGATAAGATTCTAATGGCTGACTCTGTTGCTGTACCTACTATGCTTGCATAGTCCTCTCGAGATATTACAATATTTAAATAATCGTCAGCATCGGTTCCGAAATTATCATGTATGTACATTAATATTTCGGCCATTCTACGCTTTACTGATTTCTGAGCCATATTTACTAATGAAATATCAGAATCTTTTAAGTCGTTAGCCATTTTCTTTAAAACATCCATTGTGAATTTTGGATTCTTGGCTAAGTCTGCCATGATCTCACTTTTTGGAATAAAACACATTTCCATATCATTAAGTGCAACAGCACTCAAATTGGTTTTCTGCTCAGTAACCAAAGATCGTTTACCCAATAAACCTCCTTTCACCACAAGTTTAACAACTTGATCCTTTCCGTTTTCGCTAAGCTTAGTTAGTTTACATACACCATCTTTAACACAGTAAACACCATTTAAGGTCTCTCCTTCTTCAAAAATAACTTGACCCTTCTTGTAGATTTTACCAGTTTTACAGGCCGATACTCTCATTAGCTCCTCTCTTGTCAAGGATTTTAAAGAATTAAATTCCTTAACAATACAAGATTCACATTTACTCATACCAATTGATTTTGTGACGATATCAAATATAAGAATTACATGACAAATATCATATTTTAAGTATTATTATAATGCCACTTTTGTTACAGGTATAATTGAGCAAATTTTAAATGGTAAATAACTCCTGTTTTCATTGTGGTGATGATTGTGGTAGTCACCCAATTTCTTTTCAAAATAAATCATTCTGTTGTAACGGTTGTAAAACTGTATTTGAGATTTTTAACGAGAATGAGTTGACTTGTTATTATGATATGGGAAATTCTCCTGGCGCTATTCCTAAGGAAATAGAAGGCAAATACGATTTCTTATCACAAGAAAACATCATTGAAAAACTTACAGATTTTAGAAGTGATACTTTAGAAATTGCTACACTTTATATTCCACATATCCACTGTAGTTCTTGTATTTGGATTCTTGAAAACCTAAACAAACTCAATGAAAACATCTCTGATTCTCAAGTAAACTTCGGAAAGAAAACAGTTAGAATTACCTATAATTCTATTGCTTCAAATCTTAAGGAAATTGTTTTGCTATTGAGTTCAATTGGTTATGAACCATACATTAGTCTTGATGATTTTAGCTCTGGTAAAAGCCATATCAATAGAACACTAATCTATAAGCTGGGTGTAGCTGGTTTTGGATTTGGCAACATCATGTTTTTATCCTTTCCTGAGTATTTTGAAATCAATGAGTTTTGGTTAGAGCAATACAAACATATGTTTAGATGGTTAATGTTTGCACTTGCCGTACCAGTTGTGTTTTATTCTGCTCAAGATTATTTTGTTTCAGCTTATAAAGGTCTTAAGGCAAAACTACTTAACATAGATGTTCCAATTGCCTTAGGTATTACGGTACTCTTTTTAAGAAGTACCATTGAAATTGCCTTTGACTTGGGTTCTGGGTTTTTCGATAGTCTGGCTGGGTTGGTTTTCTTTTTATTAGTTGGCAAATTTTTTCAACAAAAGACCTATGATTTTCTTTCATTTGAACGCGATTACAAGTCGTATTTCCCAATTGCCATTACCAAAATTGACAGTAGTGGTAACGAAACATCAATACAGGTATATGATATTAAAAAAGGTGATAGGTTATTAATAAGAAATGAAGAACTCATACCTGTTGATGCTATATTGATTAAGGGTAATGCCAAAATTGATTATAGCTTCGTTTCTGGTGAATCTCAAACCATAAGCAAGCAATCAGGTGATAAATTATTTGCTGGTGGCAAACAAACTTCAGGAGTTATAGAACTTGAAGCCGTTAAATCGGTTGAACAGAGTTATCTAACTCAACTTTGGAGCAATGATATCTTTAGTAAAAATAAAGAAGATCAGTTTACAAACATTACTAATACAATAAGTAAACATTTTACGATAACAATTCTTTCCATCGCTGTTATTGCAACCAGTTTTTGGTTGTTTACAGAACCAAGTAAGGCCATGAATGTATTTACGGCTGTTTTAATTATTGCATGTCCGTGTGCGATAGCACTTTCTGCTCCATTCACATTTGGTAATCTATTGAGGATATTTGGTAAACTTAAGTTTTATATTAAGAATGCAAGTGTCTTAGAGCAACTTGCCCAAATAAATACCATAATATTCGATAAGACCGGTACTATTACCTCAAATAAAAGTAGTAATGCTGTTTATGACGGGTTAACACTTTCCCAAAATGAAAACTTGGTATTAAAGAATTCTTTAAGGGGATCAAATCATCCCCTTAGTAGAACCCTATACAATCTATTAGACGAACACAATATTGTTACATTAGACAATTTTGAAGAACATGTTGGCAAAGGAATTGAGGCCAACCACAAGGACATCAATTTGAAAATTGGCTCTGCTAGTTTTGTTGGAAAGACTGAACCTGCTTCTTCGTTGAATACGACGGTACACATAAGTAGCAATAATGTATATAAAGGAAAATACACCTTTTACAATAGCTATAGAAAGGGTGTTTCAAAATTATTCAACCTTCTAAAAAAAGAATTTGATTTAGTTATTCTTTCTGGTGACAATGAAGGTGAACGCGAGAATTTAAAGAAATTATTACCATCAAAAACCAAGTTGATTTTTAATCAAAAACCTGATGATAAACTAGATTATATTAACTACCACCAAAATGAAGGAGCAAAAGTACTAATGATCGGTGATGGTTTAAATGATGCAGGTGCTTTGGCCCAAAGTAATGTTGGTATCGCAATATCAGAGGATGTCAATGTTTTTTCACCAGCATGTGATGCGATTTTAGATGCTTCAAAATTAAATTGCCTATTTGATTATATCAAAGCATCACAATCCGCCATTAAAATCATCAAATGGAGTTTTGTATTGTCATTCATCTATAATGTCATTGGATTATATTTTGCAGTTACAGGTCAATTGGCACCTGTAGTTGCTGCCATTTTAATGCCTTTAAGTTCTATAAGCATAGTAGTATTTACGACTGTCTGTACCAATTTGTTAGGAAGAAACTTAAAATAAATTACGTGATATGATAAATGTCATGTTTTTAAAAAAAGTATGAAATTATTTTTGAACCATAACTTCAAACAGGTATGAGTGTTATATATATTGTTTTAACAGTAAGCGTCATTGTTGGCATTGCCTTCTTTGTCGTTTTTTTATTGGCTGTAAAATCAGGCCAATATGATGATAGTTATACGCCATCAGTGCGTATGCTGTTTGAAGATGAACTCGTAAAAGGAAAATCTAAAGATTCAATAAAATCAAAAACTGACTAATTTATTAAATATGGAAATGCAACAATTTTACTACGATAACAAAATCGTTAAAAAATTCCTTTACGCCACCATACTTTGGGGAGTTGTTGGGATGCTTGTTGGCCTAATATTGGCCTTTATGTTTTTATTCCCAAACATGACCGACGGTATTTCTTGGCTAAGTTTTGGACGCCTAAGACCGTTACACACTAATGCAGTGATTTTTGCCTTTGTAGGTAACGCAATTTTCGCTGGTGTTTATTATTCACTGCAGCGTCTATTGAAGGCCAGAATGTTCAGTGATTTATTAAGTAATTTTAATTTCTGGGCATGGCAATTACTAATTGTCGGCGCAGCAATTACATTGCCGTTAGGTATCACAACATCTAAAGAATATGCTGAATTAGAGTGGCCATTTGATATTGCCATCGCTTTAATTTGGGTTGCATTTGGTGTAAACATGATCGGTACAATATTAAAACGTCGTCAACGTCATTTATACGTTGCTATTTGGTTTTATTTAGCCACGTTCGTAACCGTTGCGGTACTCCATATTTTTAATAGTTTAGAATTACCTGTTAGTGCATTAAAGAGTTATTCAGTATACGCTGGTGTGCAAGATGCACTGGTACAATGGTGGTATGGACATAATGCGGTAGCATTTTTCCTTACAACACCGTTCCTAGGATTGATGTATTACTTTGTACCTAAAGCTGCAAATAGACCTGTTTATTCTTATAGACTTTCTATTGTTCACTTCTGGTCCTTAATTTTCATTTACATCTGGGCAGGACCTCACCATTTATTATATACAGCTTTACCAGAATGGGCACAACATTTAGGTGTTGCATTTTCCGTTATGCTAATTGCGCCTTCTTGGGGTGGTATGATTAATGGATTATTGACATTGAGAGGTGCCTGGGATAAGGTTCGTACAGATCCTGTTCTTAAATTCATGGTTGTAGCTATAACTGGTTATGGTATGGCAACCTTTGAAGGACCAATGTTATCACTAAAAAATGTAAATGCCATTGCTCACTTTACCGATTGGATTATCGCTCACGTACACGTTGGTGCACTTGCATGGAATGGATTCTTGGCATTTGGTATGATATATTGGTTAATACCAAGATTATTTAAAACCAAACTGCATTCTGTTGGATTAGCTAATCTGCATTTCTGGATTGGCACATTAGGTATCATACTTTATGCATTACCAATGTATGTTGCTGGATTCACACAAGCAAGTATGTGGAAACAGTTTAACCCTGATGGAACATTAGTTTATGGTAACTTCTTAGAGACTGTAACTGAAATTATTCCAATGTATTGGATGCGTGCCATTGGTGGTACATTATATATCACAGGTATGTTAATCTTAGTATACAACGTAATTATAACAGTTGTAAGATCTGGTAATAAAGTTACGGACGAGCTTGCCGAAGCACCAGCACTACAACGTGTTTCAAAAAGTAGAGTTGCAGGAGAAGGCTGGCACACTTGGTTAGAGCGTAAACCAGTATTGCTTACTATTTATGCTACTATCGCAATTTTAATTGGTGGTATAGTACAAATTGTACCAACAATAGTTGTAAAATCTAATATACCTACTATTAGTAGTGTAAAACCATACACTCCTTTAGAACTAGAAGGTAGAGATTTATATATACGTGAAGGTTGTGTTGGATGTCACTCACAAATGGTAAGACCATTTAGAAGTGAGGTTGAAAGATATGGTGGTGAATACTCTAAGGCTGGAGAATTTGTTTATGATCACCCATTCCTTTGGGGAAGTAAACGTACAGGACCAGACTTACATAGAGTTGGTGGCAAGTACTCAGATAACTGGCACTTTAACCATATGTACGACCCACAAAGTACGTCGAGTGGTTCCATTATGCCTGCATATCAATGGTTAATTAGAAATGAGCTAGACAAATCCATGACAGAGAAAAAAATGGAAGCTATGGTGAGTCTTGGTGTTCCTTACACGGATGAAGAAATTGCCAATGCGCAACAAGCTATGTTAGAACAAGGAACTGAGATTGAAAAGAACTTATATGCTGATCCAGACTTTGTAAAAGCATATGAAGCAGATAAGGCTTCCGCAGGTGAAGGATTTGTAGAAATGCGTAATAGAGAAATAGTAGCAATGATTGCTTATCTACAGCGCTTAGGAACTGACATTAAAGTCAAGGATATGATTAACAAAACCGCTCAAAACTAAACGATCATGCTAAAATTTGTAAAAAACCATATGGAAAGTATAACTGGTATAGAAATTTACCCGATTATATCGCTCCTTATATTCTTTATATTCTTTGTAGTCTTATTCTATTGGGTATTTACTGCAAAAAAAGAATACATAAAAACAGTCAGTAATTTACCATTAGAAAACCATCAAAACGATACAATATCATGAGACATTTAATTCCATCATTCATAAGAGTTCCAGTGGTGTTTTTCATCATTGTAGGACTTGTAGAATACTTCGTAGATTCTGGTGATCAACCAGCATTTATGGAACAGCCAATAATAATGCTATTCTTATTATTAGTGCTACTTATCCTTTTAGCCATTGAGGGTATAGTGGGTTCAATGGACAATATTTTGTATCAAAGTTTAGATGAAGAGGCAAAAGCAAGATATGATTCTAAACGCGCAGAGCCTTCTAAATTAACAGTATGGGTTAAAGATACCTATCAAAAATTACTTGGTTCCAAACCTATTGAACAAGAAGGTGAAATTATATTAGATCATAACTATGATGGCATCAAAGAGCTTGATAACAATTTACCGCCTTGGTGGTTATACGGCTTCTACGCAACCATAATTTTCGGTGTAATATATATGGTTCGCTATCATGTCTTAAATGCTGATGATCAATTTGCTGAATATGAAATTGAATATGCCGAAGCACAGCGTGCTATAGAAGAATACAAGAAAACCGCTAAAAACCTAGTAGATATAAATACGGTAGAAATTTTAACCGAAACTGCTGATTTAAATGCTGGTCAGAAAGTATTTGAAGCCAACTGTGTTGTTTGCCACATGGCAGATGGTGGTGGTGGTATTGGACCTAATTTAACAGATGAATATTGGATACTTGGTGGTGGTATCAAAAATGTGTTTAAAACCGTTTCAGAAGGTGGTAGAGATGGAAAGGGTATGGTCGCTTGGAAAGCAAGTTTAAAACCGTTAGAAATAGCACAGGTTTCAAGTTATTTGCTTCAATTCCAAGGCACAACACCTGCGAATCCTAAAGATCCTGAAGGTGATATTTGGGTAGATGAATCTGCAGAAAGTACAGACTCAGCAACAGATGAAGCGTCTGAAAGTGAAGCAGAATCAACTGAAGAGGTTGCAGAAGCTACAACCGTTGCATCAAACAACTAAAAAAGCATTTAAAGTCCTAAAATGGAAACACCACCAAATGAAGTTTTTAGAGATTCCATTGCAACCATAGATGAAGAAGGTAAACGCAGTTGGATATTTCCGAAAAAACCTTCTGGTCGATTTTATGAAAAACGTAAAATAGTAAGCTATTTTTTACTAGCCTTTTTATTTGCGTCACCTTTTATAAAAATAAACGGTAATCAATTTCTTATGTTTAATGTATTAGAAAGACGATTTAATATTTTCGGATTTCCGTTTTGGCCACAAGATTTTCATTTGTTTGTTATTTCCATGATCATAGGTGTAATTTTTATTACACTCTTTACAGTTGGGTTTGGTCGGATTTTTTGCGGTTGGATATGTCCACAAACCATTTTTATGGAAATGGTATTTAGACGTATAGAGTTTTGGATTGATGGTGACCGTAAGAAACAAATGCGTCTGCAAAAACAAAAATGGGATGCTGAAAAAATTAGAAAACGACTCTTTAAATGGTTTGTGTTTCTGGTTATTTCATTTTTAATATCAAATATTTTCTTAGCTTATTTAATTGGTAGTGATAAGTTAATAAGATATATAACCGAAGGGCCAAAAGAGCATATGGGAACCCTTGTTCCCCTACTAATTTTTACAGGTGTATTCTACTTTGTATTTGCTTGGTTTAGAGAGCAAGTCTGCATTATCGCCTGTCCTTATGGAAGGTTACAAGGTGTTTTACTAGATACAAAATCAATAATTGTAGCCTATGACCATAAGCGTGGTGAAGGACCAAATGGACGAAAAAAATTCAGAAAGAACGAGGATCGTCAAGAATTAGGTCATGGTGATTGTATCGATTGTTTACAATGCGTTCATGTTTGCCCTACAGGAATAGACATTAGAAACGGTACACAGTTAGAATGTGTTAACTGTACAGCTTGTATCGATGAGTGTGATACTGTAATGGAAAAAATAAAGTTACCCAAAGGCCTTATCCGTTATGCAAGTGAAGAGAATATTGAAAAGAAGGCTCCTTTTAAGTTAACTGCTCGAATGAAAGGTTACATTGCTGTATTAGTCATATTAATTGGTGTATTACTAGGAATGCTTGCCTTAAGAAATGATGTTGAAGCAAGAGTTTTAAGGTTACCAGGCCAACTATATGAGCACAAGGAAAATAATATTATTAGTAATGTATTTACCTATAAACTAGTCAATAAGACAAGTGAAACAATAGAAGATGTCAGTTTTAGATTAAGAGGAATAGAGGGCGAAATTAAAATGGTTTCAACCTTAGAAAGTATTACTATTGAAGAACAAGGACTAGCGGAAGGAACCATGTTTATAGAATTAAAACAAAGTGATATAGGTGGTGACAAAAGGAAATTGAGAATAGATGTATATAGTGGTGAGAAACTTATTGAAACTACAACGGTTAGTTTCTTAGGTCCTCGAAGCTTTAATTAAGAAAGACTATGAAATTAAATTGGGGAACAGCAATTGTAATAGCATTTATATGTTTCATAAGCTTTATCATGTATTTCGTGATAAATATGAGTACAGATAAAAAGTATGATCACGATTTGGTAGTTGAAGACTACTATAAACTAGAGTTAGAATTTCAAACTGACATAGACAAAGAAAAAAATGCAAAGACCTTAATCACAAATATCACTTGGAAAAAGACTGACCAAGGTATTGTAATAACATTTCCAGAAAATCTAAACAAAGAAAATATTAAAGGTACAGTGTTCCTATACAGACCATCTAATAAACAACTAGATTTTGAAATACCGATTTCATTATCTGACCACAATTTGCTCATACCTGACAAACGTTTATTGGATGGTCGTTGGAACATTAAAATTGATTGGACTTACGATAACAAGCCTTATCTCTACAAAAAAGAAATAAACTATTAATATGCTTTTATCAGGTCTCATACTAGGGCTTTTAGGAAGTTTACACTGTGTAGGCATGTGTGGACCTATTGCCTTTATGTTACCTGTAGACCGATCAAATTCCTTTAGAAAGGTGGGTCAAATTAGTCTGTACCACCTTGGTAGATTATTAGCGTATAGCATCATTGGACTTGTCTTTGGATTGGTTGGTAAAAGTTTATACATCTTTGGTATCCAGCAACAGCTATCTATTGCTATTGGGATTTTAATGATAGTAGTTGTTTTAATACCCTACAAGACTTTTAATAAATATAACTTATCTAAACCTCTTCATAGAGCAATTTCTAAAGTGAAATCTAATTTAGGCCAAGCCCTAAAGAAAAAATCGCCTGATACTTTATTAACCATTGGTTTTTTAAATGGTTTCTTGCCTTGCGGACTAGTGTATATGGCAGTATTTGGATCTATTGCAACTGGTAGTTTGTTAGAAGGTGGATTATATATGGTATTATTTGGTATAGGCACAATCCCTCTTATGACCACAGCCATTTACCTTGGTAAGTTTTTAAATAGCACGGTAAAACAACGTATTCAAAAAGCAATTCCTGTATTTGTGGTAATCATTGGAGTATTGTTTATTCTTCGAGGTTTAGGGTTAGGAATTCCATACGTGTCTCCTTCTCCAGTTGTTGAAATGGCAACAAGTGCAATAGAATGTCATTGATGTTTTGCATTAACTAAACAAAACTAAATTACTACTTAAAGCGAAAACGCCAGAGAAGAATTTCTCTGGCGTTTATCTTGACATTTTATAAACAATACTAACTAATAAACATCAAGAAACTATATTTTAAATGTCATCACAGGTAATGTACTATGATTTGCAATATCTTCTGAAATACTTCCTTCAAAGAAATGTGCTAAACCTTTTCTACCATGTGTTGCAACAGCAATTAAATCTGCACCGATAATACTGGCAAAGTTTAAAATGCCTTTCTCAATTGAATAATCTGAAACTACATTCACCTTACTAATATTTGAAAGATCTCCATCTGCTTTTTTTAGGAAAAGTGATACTCTCTTATCTATTTCAGCTGAACTTCTAAAATTACCATCAGGTGAATTAACATAAACCAAATGCATCTTCGCACCAAGTTTGTCAAATGTAACTTTAGCATTTAAATATGGTTTTACAGCATCATCAGAAAAATCGCTAGCAAAGACTGCATTTTCAAAATCTAACAATATTGGATTGTGCTTAATAACCAAAACTGGTATATCAGAATTACGGACTACTTTTTCTGTATTAGAACCTATTAAAGCTTCCTTTACACCACTAGCACCATGAGATCCCATAACGATAAGATTCGCCTGGTGTTCATTTGCAACTTCATTAACCTCGCTAAAAACTTTAAAATGTTTTACTATCGGTGTAACTTTTACTCCTTCTAGGTATGGCTTATCTAAAAATGCCTCAAATTTCTGTTCTGCTAATTTTAAATAGAAAACGGCCTCATCATTAATAGCAGTTCCATTTGTAGTAAGTATGGCATTAGATAACTCTAACATATGTAATACTATAAGTTCAGAACCATATTTTTGAGCTAAATTGGCCGCTGCTTCAAGAGCAAATTCTGATTGCTCCGAAAAATCAATTGGTACTATTATTCGTTTCATTGTTTCTGTTTTATACGGTCATTGAAAATAATTGAGTATCAGGCTTTTTTCGTTGTAATAACAGGTCAAAAGCCATACATATATTTCTAATAAAAGGTTTCCCTTTTTCAGTCACGGTTACTTGTTTTCTTTCAAACTCCAATAATCCGTCTAATTCAAATTCTTTAAGTTTTATAAGCACTTCAGGTAATTGACTAAACATCATTTTAGTATCTAACCAGGAAGTCTTAAAATGACACATTAGGTTAAGTATGTGCCTTCTAATGATTAAGTCTTCAGTATTTAAAATATGTCCTCTATAAACTGGTAAAATACCTTCATCAACCAATTTATAATACTCTTCAAATGACTTTGTGTTTTGTGCAAATCCATACCAACTATCACTTATAGAAGACACGCCCAAACCTATCATTGTTTTGGTCTTGGAGGTTGTATATCCCATAAAGTTTCTATGCAAGGATTCCTGTTCCATAGCCTTATAAAGTGAGTCACTCTTAAGAGCAAAATGATCCATTCCTATTTCAACATATCCAACCTTTTCTAAAAGGTCCTTACCCGTTTCATATTGTTGACGCTTAGAGGAACCACTTGGCAAATCAGCATCGTTAAAACCTCGCTGGCCATTTCCTTTTATCCATGGTACATGTGCATAGCTGTAAAATGCAATACGGTCTGGCATTAAGGATTGAGTTTTATTAATAGTCTCAATAACATCTTTTTCTGTTTGAAACGGTAAGCCAAAAATTATATCATGACCAATAGAAGTATAGCCTATTTCCCTAGCCATTTCAGTAACACGTTTTACATTTTCAAACGGTTGAACACGATTAATTGCTTTTTGAACCTTAAGATTATAATCTTGCACACCAAAACTTACGCGTCTAAAACCAAGTTCAAATAAAACTTGTAAATGTTCTCTTGTTGTATTGTTGGGATGCCCTTCAAAGCTAAACTCATAATCACGAGCAACCTCAGACACTTTAATAATCCCAGTTAATAATCTATTTAAATTTTCTGGAGAGAAAAATGTTGGAGTACCACCACCTAAGTGCAGTTCTTTAATTTTTGGTTTATATCCCAATACTTCGCGATATAAATCCCATTCTTTCATTAATGCTTTTATATAAGGTTCTTCAACCTCATGACGCTTTGTAATATGCTTATGACAACCACAAAATGTGCACAAACTTTCACAAAATGGCAAGTGCAAGTACAAACTTATCCCTTCTAGTTCGTTACTTTCATCAAAGGATTGTTTCAAAGATTGTTTCCATGCCTGTAATGAAAATGTGGTATTGTCCCAATACGGAACAGTTGGATAACTTGTATATCGTGGTCCTGCCACGTTGTATTTATTAACTAAGGATATGCACATACCTAATCATTCTTAATCAAATTTACTGGTAAGGCTTGTTAAAAAATATGATATTTGTCATGTAGATTCCTAATATATAGGCAGATGCTTAATTCTCAACCTTTTGAAGTTTCCCTTGCAGATAAACAAAGTGTTATTTTGCCTAAAGAATTTATTACCGAGTTCATTAAGAACAACCATAAGCGAATAAAGGTCAAAGCTACTTTTGAAGATAAATCCTTGGAGTTTTATGCACAATTGAAATACGAAAAAACAGAACTCTTTCGAATTTATTTCAGTAAGGGCAAGCAAAAAGATCTTGGCATTTTCATAAACGATTATTTCATGCTTCAAATTTTTGAAGATACATCCAAATATGGTGTTGAAATGTGCGAAGAACTTGAGGCAGTATTGCTCAGTGATTATGATGCTTTTTTAATTTTTGAAGGCTTAACGCCTGGAAAACAGCGTAGTATCATCTATGCAATAGCACGTTACAAATCTTCTCAAACGCGTGTAGACAAGTCTTTAATACTCACTGAAAATTTAAAACGAGGTATTACGGATCAAAAACTTTGGCTTAAGAAGCATTTCTAGTTTGTTTTGAAGCAATCAGTTGCTTAACTTTACTTACGTCTAAATAAAACATCTAAAATGAAACACTTAAAACTAATTGCATTAGCATTAACTCTAATTTTTGCTACTGCATGTAAAGAAGATAAAAAAGAAACTGAGCAAATTATCGAAACAGAAGTTGAGGAAGTGGCAGAAGGAACCAAAACCGAAAAATCAATTACTGTAACGATGTCTCCAAAAAGTGATAGTAACGTTACAGGTACAGTGGTTTTTACCGATAGGGATGGTGTAGTAACAATGGAAGGTAAATTCTCTGGACTTACCGAAGGTGTGCATGCCATTCATCTACATGAAAAAGCAGATTGTTCGTCGCCAGACGGAAAATCATCTGGTGGCCATTGGAATCCTACAGGGCAACCACATGGTGCTTGGGGAGCAGAGTCTGGTTTCCATAAGGGAGATATTGGTAATATGACTGCAAATGCAGAAGGTAATGCTGAAATTTCACTTACAACGGATCAATGGTGCATTGGATGTGGTGACTTATCTAAAAATATCATGGGCAAAGCGGTAATCGTTCACCAAGGAGAAGATGATTTAACCTCACAACCATCAGGTGCAGCAGGTGCAAGAGTAAGTTGTGCTGGAATTATTGAGTAATTTAAAACTGACAAGCCTCAAAAAAAGCCATCATTATTGATGGCTTTTTTTATTAACTTAGAGAGGTTATAGAATCGCACCTAACATGAAACACCAGTTATTAAAATTTTCTCTCATTTTTCTAGCAATCTTTGTTTCTTGTAAATCAGAAATGACTAATCCCGACAGTCTTTCAAAAAAGAATTTAGTTTTCGATAAAATTAATTATTACAAGTATCCAGTCTCTCAAAATGACAAGCCTTTCAAATTTAAAATCTCTTATAATTATGAGAACCAAAAACCATATCGTTGGTTAGAATTGGATTCGGCAGGAAAGGTTATGACAGATTACATCTATGAATATGATGAGAACTGGGTTCAGACAGGGGCAAAGTACAGAGAAGATGGCACAACAGACTTTTCTGTTGAAAAAGTATCTTTTAGAAATGATAGTACAATGATTACCAAGTGGTTAGATTCCATTGGTAATGTTTATTATACTATGGTTGACAATCTAAATAAATTCAATAAAACTTACCGAGCAGAATTTATTGGAGACAAATCCCATGGTTTTGATTCCACATTTTACACCAGAGAAGGATTCCAAAAACGTATTTTTTTTACAAGTGTTAGTGGTAAAGTATATAACGACAGGAGCTTTGAATATGATTCTACAAACTCAAATAATGACTGGGTTATTCGAAGAAAAATTATGGATGATACCATTAGGGAAATCCAAAAAAGAGAAATTCATTATGAGAACGACTATATCGCAGATAATGGAAGATTTTATGAAGGATTCATCTCTACAAGAGAATGGTCGGAGAATGTCTTCAGTTTTACCAGGGACGAATCTTTGCTCTTTTTCACTCGAACGTCAGATTGGGTAAATCAAACACCCTACATTTCAAAATTAAAAAACGGTATTTATACCGAACCCGAACAAATAACAGAACTCGGAACTATCTATAATGGAGCCATTTCACCTTCTAGAGATAAAATCATTTTTTGTACAAGATCTGATAATGAATTAACGATTTTCCTAGCAAATAAAAAGAATAATCATTGGACTGATGTTATTGATTTAACGGCTACTTCAGGTTTGCATGGTGGTTATTTTCACTGGTTAAACGACTTAGAACTATGCTTTCAGTCTGAAGAAAATAATGGCGACCTGGTTATAGTTGAACTCAAAGAGAATAAACTGAAACTAACTGATAAATTGGATGTTTTAAATACAGAGACTGGAACAGAATTTAGTCCATACATCTCGTCAGATAAAAAATACATTATTTTCACAAGATATCTCGAAGGCGATAAAAATAACCAAGGATTTTTTGTGAGTTACAATCAAGGAAACTCAAATAGTGTTGAATGGAGCAAACCAACAAGATTAGAAATGCTTCCATATGGCTGGAGTGCTAGAATGATCAATAACAACGCAAAGTTTATGTATACCGATGGCGATAATATTTATACCTTAAAGTCCGAAAAACTAAACCTAAAAACCAAATAATATTTAAGTATGACCATACCTACAAATTTCTATATCTATTTGATTCTGTCCTCAATTATATTTGGTTATAAATCCTATGAACAACCATTGCAAGTTAAACACCCAATGGTAAAAATAAAAGGTGGTACGTTTATAATGGGTCAAAACTCCGGTGAGGGTGACGAAAAACCTGAACATGAAGTACAAATTTTAGGTTTTTACATGGGCAAGTATGAGGTAACCGTTAAAGAGTATCGAAAGTTTTGCAATGCAACAAATAGAGACATGCCCAAACAACCAAAATGGGGATGGATTGATAACCATCCAATTATTAACACTACATGGTATGATGCACAGGATTATATATCTTGGTTAAATAAGGTTTCATCAAAAAACTATAGATTGCCTACAGAAGCAGAATTTGAATATGTCATTAGAAATGGAGGTCAAACTGGAACTTATCCTTGGAGTGATGGACAACCCAAAAATGAAAATTTAGCAGATATTTCATTTGGTAATGCTAATAATAGTAATGGTATATGGAAAAATTATGATGATAGTTTTGCTCATACGTCGCCAGTTGGTTCTTTTGAATCAAACCTATTAGGAGTTTATGATATAAATGGAAATATCTGGGAATGGTGCAATGACTGGCATCAAGAATATACAAGTGAAAAAAGAATTAATCCTAAAGGTCCAAAAACTGGGATTGAAAAAGTTGGTCGTGGAGGTAGTTATAATGCAGATCCATGGCATTCAAGATCTGCAAGCAGAGCTTATGTTAAACCAACTTTTGAAGGTCCAGGCTTCAGGTTGGCTAAAAATTTATAATACAGATTCCTATGAATACTAAGTCAATAAAACTTATTGTGTTATGCATATTTAATCTAATAGTTCTTGAACACTATGCCCAAAATGTGGACAACAGTATTTACGATACAATTGAAGGCTATTGGGAAGGCGGATTTATTAAAAACAATAGCATTCAAAAATTTGAAGTAAAATTCTATAAAGATGATGACGGGATAAAATCGCTTCAAGTTATTGAAGAATGGCATCCACAATTTGGAGAGTTTGTAATACCAGTGGAGATTGATTCCTTAAATCAAATTAAATTCAATACGGGTTTGGGTAAGGCTATTTTAAGTCTAGATGAAAAATCACTAGAACTGAATGGAAGTATAGAAAAAAGTGTACCTGCAATTTACCTTCACCTTAAAAAGATCCCGACGCCTCCTTCATCTAAATATGCTGTAGAAGAAGTAACAATAAATAACGATGAGGTATCCCTCTATGGCCATTTGCACCAACCAAATGATAAAAGCAATAAAACAGCCATAATTATTGTAGGTGGAAGAAGTTGCTATGCTGGAAGCACCAAATACGACCTCTATGCCAAACTTTTGCGACAGTATGGTATTTCAGTTTTAGTCTTTAACAAACGAGGTACAGGAAAGTCTACTGGAGACTGCTCTGTTGCAACTATAGATGACTTGGCAAACGATGTCGTTGCTTGCAAAAATTATCTAGCACAACATCATAACAAGTATGAAAATATCGGAGTAATTGGCAGTAGTGCTGGTGGATGGGTAATCGCAAAGGCAGAAGAATCTACGGATTTTGATTTTATGATTAGTATTGTTGGGCCTTCAACTTCTGTCTATGAACAACAAATACAGTCCATGGAATATGGATTAGACGTATACAAATTACCGGAATCCGCTAAAGCAGATCTTATAGAATATACCAATATGATGTTCAAAGCTGAAGCAACACCATCTAATTATAAAAGATTTAAAGCATTAATAGAAAATGCTAAAAGAGATGGATGGAATGAACTCTTAGATGACACAGATGTACCAGCTAGTATTAATGGCATTGACGATTTATGGGTAAGACGTCACAATTACGATCCAAATAAGTCGCTTTCTTCATTTAATAAACCCTTTCTAGCTATTTATGGTGAAATTGACTGGATTGTACCTTACAAAGAAAATGTGGAGAGGCTTAAGCAACAATTTAGTGGTGACAGACAGGAGCTATTAAATATTACAATTGCACATGATGCCGAACATGGCACGGAAACAAAAGGTAAGTATATCACTTTAAATGAAAATCAATCCTATTGGCGTTTTTTTAGGATTTCACCAAGTGTTCAAGTATCAATAATTGATTTTTTAGCCAAGTACAACTTTATTCGAAATTAAATATTTTGTCATAAGATTTAATTCATCTTTTGTATTTTAGGCCTCAAGTCAGTTAAAACTAATGGTAGATATCCAGCATTTAATTATAAGATTCAAAGACAAGGATCAATCAGCTTTTGAGGAATTGTACACTATGTATGGTGAAAGTATACATGGCGTTGTTTTTAACATTGTAAAAGACAGTGCAATTGCAGACGAGCTAATGCAAGATGTTTTTATCAAGGCTTGGCATAAATCAGGTACCTATTCTTCTAAAAAAGGCCGATTTTTCACTTGGATTTTAAATATTGCGAGAAACGCAGCCATTGATAAAGTAAGATCAAAATCCTATAAGCAAGAAAAACAAAACCTAGATGCCGATTTTTTCGTAGATATAATAAAGAGCAATGAAAATCTAAATAGCCGCACAGATGCCATAGGTATTAAAAAATTTGTATCACGGTTAGGAGAAAAATGCAAAGAGGTTATTGAACTTCTATATTTTAAAGGTTTTACCCAGAAAGAAGCATCGCAAACCATGCAAACACCAATAGGAACAATAAAAACAAGAAACAGAAACTGTATTAAGCAATTACGCGATATGGTTTTGTAAACATGGATATTAATGCATACATAGAATCCGGAATTTTAGAGCTATACGTAGCCGGGAAACTTTCTGAAAAAGAAAATCAGGAGGTATATGAGCTTATGCAAAAACATCCTCAAATTTTACAAGAGGTGTTAGAAATAGAGGCGGCTGTAGTAAAGCTTACAGCGTCAGTATCACCTCATGCCATAGATTTTGATTCTTTTAGAGATAAAATTGATGACACTAAAGTAGTAGACTTACAACCTAAGAAACCTAATTGGATCTCTTACACAGGTTGGGCGGCATCAATATTGTTAGCTGGTGGATTGCTTTGGACATTAGGTAAAAAGAATACCCTAGAAGAACAATTACAAATTGTTGAAACCCAAAAACAGTATCTTGAAATACAGATTGAAGATGCAAGAGAAAATCTAGCCAATACAAAAAATCTCTTAGAAAGTATTCGGGACAAAAATATTATAGCCGTTCCATTAGGTGGTCAGGGCGAGTTTGCCTCCTCTTACGCTAAAGTATATTGGAACAAAGCTGATAATACCATCTATCTAGATGCTGAAGGCCTACCAAATGCACCAGAAGGAAAGGTATGGCAAGTTTGGTCGCTGACCTTAAATCCACTCACACCAACAAGTCTGGGTACCATAGACAACTTCAATACAGACGACAATAAAATATTCCCAATCGCCAATGCCAATGAAAGTCAGGCATTTGGGATAACGCTTGAGCCAGAAGGTGGTAGCGATTCTCCAACAATGGAGCAATTATATACGTTGGGTGTAGTGCCAACAACACCTTAGTGAAACAAACTATTTATACAATTTTTTTATCATAATCTCATCTTCTGAGATTAGTTCACATTTATTAACAAATTGTTTTAAATCTTTCCCAACGCCATAAAATACAGGGTTTCTGCGACTTATTATTCGTATCTTTCAGAAAAACGTTACATAAAATTTAAAAAGCATGAAAAAATTCATCTACAAGTGGTATCCTATTATCCTTGCATTTATCTGTTTACTTTATTCGGTAGGATTAGGTCTATTGGGAATGGAAAAAGAAGCTGAATATTCAGCGCATTGGCCAGGTACAATATTGTTGTTCGCTATAGCAATTAGACAAAGACGTACAACATGAATAAAGGATTTTTATTTTTTGGTGCGGTTATATTTGCAGTATACATATACTTCACTTACTGGAATATTTACGTATCTCACAGAAAACAGAAAGAAAATCACTATCCTGAATTAACAGAGGAAGAGATTTTTGAAGAGTACGAGGAAGCAAATAACGATGATAGCCTTCAAAAATAATATTTAGGGTCTTTTTTTTTATTGATAATATATTCGATTAGACTTAAGTTTTATAAATGAAATATTAATTTTTCAATTGTTTGTTTAAACAGCCAATCTGTGGTTAAATAGTATTAAATCTTAAAGTTTAAATGCTCAAAGGAAAAGGAAAATGCTCATATGGTTTTAGGTATGGTTGATGCATAATTTTTAGCTAAATTGTAATTTTAAAGATGTTGACCATAACAAAGACAAATTTGTTGAAATCCCAGTAAAAAATTTCATTTTTAAACAATTTATGTGAAAGAAACATTCAAGAATTGACGTTTTCTGTTCGGGTAATTTGAAGTATTAAAATAGTTGCGCCAAGCTAGATTTTATATAAAATTGTGATAGCAAAGATAATAGCGAAGAGTTTATAAGCTAATGTCTGAAAGGTGAAATTTGATATATCTAATATTCAAATAATCCTACAAAAAAGATTTAAATATCGAGAAATAATTATTGTAAGAACTAAAAAACCATGAAACAATTATTAAATGTCTTTATCTATCTACTCCTATTAACATCATGCGATAACAATAGGACAGAAAAGAAAACAGAAGCAAACAATAATTTTTCTCAAATAAAAATAGAGCGGTATGCCGTAAAAGAAGGAAATGCAGACAACAGCTCTTTAGCGAGTTATATTATCAAGGAGTTTAATGATGTAGGTCTTGAAGCAAAGTCAGTATATTACACTGCAGATGACCAAATTATGATGCAATTTGTTAATCAATTTAACAACGGTAATAAAACTCAAATAGACTGGATTAATGGAGAAGGCGACAAAGTTAAGTACGTTAAGATGACCTATAACGACAAGGATGAGTTGATAAAGAGCGAATCATTTAACACTAAAGACGAATTTGTTTCGGGCTTTATACATCAGTGGAAAGATGACGGAAAGACGGAAGAGAAAGGACCAATTGAAGGAACCGAGCCTTTTAGACCCAATGCTGTTTATAAATACAATGACCAAAAGGAGTTTGTCTCTTTAGTGGAATATGATGATAACGATAGCTTGTACGGTAAATTTACTTGGAATTATTTAAAATTCGACAATTATAATGAGTGGATAGAACGACATATGTTTTTTAATGATACACTCATAAGAATTGAAAAACGAATTTTTACTTATAAGTAATTATAGACCAACCCATCTCCTACAGATAATCTTAACTAAATTATTTTAGAATTATCACAATATGAAAATTGCTATGTTCAGTACAAAACCTTATGATAGGTTTTACTTCGATAAATATAATAGTAAATTTAACTTTAGTATTAACTATTATGAAACTTCATTAAATAAGGATACAGCAAATCTATCATCAGGATTTGATGCAATCTGTGCATTTGTTAACGATATAATAGACGAAGAAACTATCAAAATATTAGCAAAAAACAAAATTGGTCTAATAGCACTAAGGTGCGCTGGTTATAATAATATAGATCTAGTTGCTGCCAAAAATCACAAAATTAAAGTTGTAAGAGTACCTGCTTATTCACCAGAAGCCGTAGCTGAACACGCTATGGCATTGATTTTAACTTTAAATAGAAAAACGCACAAGGCATATAATCGCGTAAGGGAAGGTAATTTTTCGTTAACAAATTTAATAGGGTTCAATTTACACGGCAAAACAGTTGGTGTAATTGGCACAGGACAAATAGGTGCAACGTTTTGTGAGTTAATCAAGGGCTTTGGTTGCAAAATCATAGCCTATGATATTTATAAGAATGAAGTGCTCGAAGACAATGGTATCACTTACGTGAATCTGGATGAATTATTTAAAAATTCAGATATTATTTCGTTGCATTGTCCTTTAAACAAATACACCAAACATATCATAAATAAAGCTTCAATATCACAAATGAAAACTGATGTTATGATAATTAACACTAGTCGAGGAGCTCTAATTAATACAGCAAACGCGATTGAAGGGTTAATTACTAAGAAAATAGGCTATTTAGGAATTGATGTTTATGAGCAAGAAGAAAATTTATTTTTTGAAGATTTATCTGAACGAATTATTCAAGATGAAGACATTCTTAGGCTAATGAGTTTTCCGAATGTGCTAATAACATCACATCAAGCATTTTTCACTAAAGAAGCAATGATGGAAATTACAACTACCACTCTTGAAAATTTAGAAGCTTTTAATAAAAAGACCAAGCTAATAAATGAAGTAGTTTAAGATTTATAGAGACAAAAAACAATACCACTACTAATGAAAAACACCCACTCAAAAGAGTGGGTGTTCAACTAACAAAAAAACTCAAAAAACTATCATGATTAAACATGATACCGATTAGTTTTGCCCCTAACTGCAAACCAATCTTTTTTGCTAGCTACTAATCAACCTAACTAATTTACTTCCCTAAATTATTAATTGGCTGAGACTACATATTTAAAACCTGTACGAGACCATACCTTTAATAAAAAATGGCGTACCTGGTGTAAAATGAATTTCTTCTACAGACTGAGCCTCATTTTGCAATCTAGATTCTGTTGCAAATTGTGTTTCGTTCCAGTCCACATCAAAAAGGTTATTTATACTTATCCCAAAAGTGAGATCCTTAAGTTGATAATTAACGTTAAAGTCTGTAACAAAATAACCCTCTGCAACAATGTTATTATCCTCGTTTGCAGGTCTATCATCTAAGTATCTAAATCGCAGTCCACCTGAAAATCCTTTATAATTATTAACAGACAATCCGCCTGCCAAGGTAAAGTCTGGCGCTAAAGGTATATAGTCGTTACCTTCTGGCTCATTTACGCTTCTCGCCTCGGTCAATGTGGCATCTGCATCTAAAAAAAACCAATCACTAAACTGGTAGCGTAACCCAAAATCAAGGCCGTAACGCTCCGTTTCACCGCTAGGCTCTACAACACCAGCATCACCAACATAAACAAACTCCTGCTCCAAAAATAAATACCATAATGCCGATTTTACGACAAGATCTGGCGTTGGTTTCCACACACCACCTAAATCTGCGTTATAAGAACGTGGTAAGATATCATCTGCTTCATTGGCAAGCACTACCCTAGCATCGTTAGAATGAAATCCGGTTCCTGTTTTTAAATATAATTGAAGATTATCATCGGCATCGAAGTAAAAATTAAGTTTTGGACTTAATATGGATTTGGTCTGTGACTGCGTTTCGTAATTGGTTTGCAGTTGGTCGTTATACAAGAACTTAAAATAGTCTAATCTTACACCAGGATCTACACGCAACTTTCCAAACTCAAAACTTGTATTTACAAATGCCGAGACATTGGTCTGATTAATGTCACCTAACTGGATATTTTCTAATGTTGTGGTTCTATTTAGTGTTCTCGAAAGTTCAATGTCATTGATAATATCGTGTCTAAAACTTAATCCTCCGTTAAGGTTAAACTCGGTATCTCCTAGAAATTTAGTGTATTGAATATCAGTATTTAATCCTAAAATAGATCGGTCTTCTTTCTGCCTTATTTGATCACCGTTTACTGGATCCTCAAGAAAAAACGTAAAGTTAGAATACAACTCAAAAGCATATCGCGAATAAAATACATTGGCATTAAAACGCGTATTATCATTAATGTATTTATTGTATGCTATATTAAAATTAGAACGTTCGGTAAAACCGCCTTCGGTATCATCTATAGCACCAAATCTTGTAATGTTGCCGTTGTCCACTTCGCGTAGCGGTATCTGCCCTGAGGCGTCCCAGCGACTGGTAAAGTGTGATGCGCTTAGTGTAATCTTATCATCTTCTGGTGTAAACAACACATACTTACCCATTAAATTTAAACGGGTAAAATTTTGAGGTGATTCAAATGGTCCATCAGATTCTAAATATTCGACTGCCAAATAAGCATTTTTGTTTTTTACATTTTTCAACAAATCAAAAAGACCAATAGTTCTTAGTGTGTTAAAATCTCCTAGCGAAAAAGTGACACTACTTTCTTTTAGATAATCTTTAGTTGAAAAATCCACATATCCTGCGGTATTAAAATCCCCTTTGCCAGCGTAATAACTTCCTTTTCCAAAATCTATTTTATTAATGGTTTCGGGTATTATAAAATGCAAATCACTATAACCTTGACCATGTGCATGAGATACCATATTTACTGGCATTCCGTCAACCGTAATACTTACATCTGTTCCGTGGTCTACATCAAAACCGCGCAAAAAAAGCTGCTCTGCCTTTCCACCACCTGCATGCTGACCAATAAACAATCCTGGCACACGTTGTAATATTTCTTGTGAGGAATTAACCGGGTTAATGCTTAGGTCTAATCTAGATATTGTACTCACCGTATTGAGCTCCTCCGTTAGTACCATTTCCTCTAACTGAAAGGTCTTCTCTTGAAGCACTATTGTAATTTTATCCAATGACTCAACTTTGAGGGTCTTAGATTTATAGCCCAAAAGTCCGAGCTTTATACTGTCACCAATTTTTGTTTCTGCTAAAATAATTTGGCCATTTTCTGTGGTATGTGCATGTTTCTCAGAGTTTAGGTTAAAAACATAAACACCTTCAATTGGTTGAGAAATCTCGTTGATCACTTTACCTTTAAGCGTCTGGGCCATTAATCCAAGACTCAGAAAACTCAATAAAAACGCTAAAAATTGCTTCTTCATAATTATAGGTTTCTAATTTTTTGCTTCATTGTTGGACCTAATTCATACAAGCTGGCAAGCAGTTCTGGTTTTATTGATTTAACTGATTCTAGTTCTCCATTAGCTTTTTGAATTTCAGCAATGTGATAAAGAACATCTGGCTCTGAGGTTTTCCCTATGACATACGCATCAATTATTTGTTTCGCCTTTTGTTGATTTCCCATTTGAAAATAGCTCCACGCCAGTAAATCGTAAGACTCTGGCGTAGGTCTATTTTGTACTTCTTCTTTAGCAATTTCAACGGCTAATTCTGGTAATAACAGCTCTTCTGTATATACCAAAACGTTGTATTTGTTGTACATAGCACCATATGCATTATTTCTAACAGCATTCTGGTAATCTGTAAGTTTTCTATTCTTTGTTTCCATATCACCTGTGTAAGATGCTATATCCGCAACTAACAAATTATAGTCTGGTGCGCTATAATAATCTGACACATGATTTAAGATGGCCAGTGCCTCATCAGGTTTGTTCTCATAAGAGTATAATATCCAGGCAATACCTTTTTTGGCATAGGCATCATTAGGATCTAATTCTAATGCCTTTAAGTAATAGTTATAGGATTTTTCAATTTTTCCTGCATGACCATAAAAATCTGCAATGTTGGTATAAGACCATTGTTTTAGGCTTTTAAGATTAGATGATTCTGCAATTTTCATAGCCTCTTCCATCTGTACTACAGCTCCCTCTAAATTGCCTTGATGGTCTTCCCATTTGGCAAGTCTTATCCTATAATCAAAATCAGAGGGATTTTTAATGTCTTTTAAATATGCTTCTGCTTCAATATAATTACCCAATTCCATATGAGTATCAAAGAGCATTTTCCTAGTACTTAATAATTCATCACCAATTGACTTTGCTTTGTTAAGAAGATCAAGTGCTTCCTTAAAGCGGTGTTGAGAAATATAATTTGACGCTAGGCTTCTTAGATAGCCTACATTTTTTTCTTTTGTAACGATATTAGCATTTGCTAGATCTTTCTCCGCCTTTATGAGATATGAGATTTCTCCTTTTTGGTTGAAAAGTTTAGTATACGCACTTGCACGCTTAACTAAATAAGGATATTGGTTTGGGTTTTTGTTTAGCTTATTTGTCCAAAAATCAACACTAGCAAAGGATTGATCAAAATTTGGTTTGGTCTGTATATACGTACTGTAATCTTCATTATTAGTAATGGAAGAATTACAATTAATAAGACTAAAAAATAATATTAGGGATAGAATTTTATAAAGTTTCATGTGTTTTGTTTTTTGAGTTTAGCAATAATTCTGAGGTAAGAATAGTTCTCACCCCAGAATTTTTAAGTTATTCTACCATGGAGTAGCCAGATATGGAAATGAGCTTAAAAATGCCTTGTCATTGGCATCCACATTATCATTTGAAAGGCTTGGGTTTTCAGAAAAATCCTCACCACCAAATATTAAAAGCAACTCAACAGTTATTACATCGTCTGCTAATGCTCTTCCTGTTAATACATTGGTACCATCAAAGAAGGTAGTTGTACCATCTAAAGAAACATTAAGAACGTCTGTGGCTAACAACCCTGTAAATTGTGCAGAGGTTAATCCAAGTGCGTTTGCATCCGTTGGATCATTGTACGCAGGACTCAGTGCTTCCAAATTTGTCTGAAACATCGATTGAAACGATGCACTTTGTTGCGATGGAATTGTTGTGTTAAAGATATCTTTCATGCCTGATGACACAAACACCGTATTTACAGCAGGTCTACCCATTTGATCTTCTTGAGTATAAGTTCCAGAGAAATCAGGTCCCATTGGTTGCATATTTATATTATCATCATCGTCATTACAGTTTACGGCACTAAACGCTACCAGTACTGCAATGGTAAACAGTTTTATATATTTAAAATTCATATTTTCTAAGATTTAAGATTATTGTTTTCTTTTAGTTTCAACCCACGTATTTATAGTACCTGAACCTCCAATTAAAGATTTTGGAACCTCAACAACTACAGACATCACATTTGTGCCAGCAAAGGTGTCGCTTCCTGGATCATTAAATCCTGTAGCATTACCAGCAATGATCTGTCCATATTGAGCAAAATCCATAAAAAACGGATCATCTCTTGGGCCTGCAAACGCCATAATGCCACCAGAAGATTCTACAATGGCGTCTTGTCCATATGGTGTAATATCAACAGATAACTGATTGATAGAATTTGATAACACCGTACTATTCAAACCTGTCTGCCCTGGAACTGAAGGACCAAATACATAAATTTTACCCTCTTTGGCGACTGCCTGGATAACGAGGTCCTCAACATTATCACCAGTAGTGTCAATGTTAAATTCTATCATCACATTTTCATCAAATGCGGCATTTGAAGTAGCATCTCCAGGACTTAGTAATCCTTGTACATTTGCTACAAATGCAATATTTGATGAGTTTTCACCTTGAAAGGCGTAAAAATCTGTGATATCACTTGTACCACCTTGAACAGCAGGAGCATCTATATGATCTGCTGCAATTGCAACAAGTGTGACCACAGCCAATATTCCTGATGCAATTAAAAATTTTGTTTTTTTCATAATTTGAGATTTTGTTAATTATTATTGTCTCTGCTCTACCTACGAGATTTTGATTATAGCGGTTTTGTTAAAATTTTGTTAAATAAAAAATTGATGGTTTTTTAGCAGAAAGAAGTACCTTTATAATTCTAATTAAATGCGCATGAATCCATCAGCTCACGGCTGGATAAAAAAATTAATTAAGGAAGTTTCTGAAACTATGTATTCAGATACCGAATTAACTGAGTTTTACATCAAACTTAAGCAAACCGGTTTCATATACGGAAGCAATATCAAAGTGGTCTTGGATATTGTAAAACCATTTGATTTAACTGAGGAAGAACGCTGTAAAATTAATCTGCTTCTCACCTATTATTTTATCTATAAAAAAGCGAATACCAATCAAGATTTTATTGAAAGCTTAATTGGTTATTACAAAGCCATTAGTGAAAAAAAGAGATCGTTTTTTGAAGAATTGTTTAGCGATAATTCTTCGGATAGTTTATTGGAGAAAATGATACATAAACGTATTCATGTTGATGATAATTTTATTACCAAAAGCTTCAATTACTTTTTAATAAATGCTTTACTATTTGTAGACGTTTTAGGCTACCAGCGCTTTTTACTCGACAATAATAGCATTAAGACCTATGTAAATAACCTCGAAGCATCCTTAGAGACAATCATTTTTTCGGTAATGGAGAAAAAAGTAAACAAATCCCATTACGATCAAAACCTTATTAAGTTGTTTGAAGGTTCAATTAGACATAAAAAATCACAGCCACCATCTTATCATGAGGCAATATCTTTTATCACAACGCCATTAGAAAAACTCTATGTGGTTGATCTTGTGTGTATGGCATCATGGACTGACAAGGTTATTGACAAGGCTGAGCGTGAGTTTTTGAGCGAATTAAAATCGAGTTTAGCACTTGACAACAGCGTTATTACACAGTCTGTAGATGATATAAACACATTCTACAACGAACACAAGGAAGATGTAGCATTTTTAAGTTCAAAAAATCTGGCTCAAAGTTTTTATGACAATAGCAGTAAGGTAGTGACAAGACTTATTAAAAGAAATAGTAAAAGGTTAATAAGAGAACTGTCTGAAAGCAAGGAAGCCATGTCATTACTAGCACAATCTACACAACGACATCTTACTGACGATGAGCAAAAGAAGATACAGACTCAATTGTTAGATATCTTTAAATCCATACCTAGTTTAGCTATTTTTATGTTGCCAGGTGGCATGCTTTTACTACCACTATTTGTAAAGTTTATTCCAAAATTATTGCCATCTGCTTTTGATGATAATAGAATCGAAGAAGATTAAATTGTAACATTTCTCCTCCTACCGTTACTCATAAGTATAAGCTATAGAATTATGACTAACTATTACCAGCTTTTGAAAATTGATCCAAAGGCAGACCTCAACGACATAAAAAAAGCGTTTAGAAGAGAGGTTGCTCTCTATCATCCAGACAATAATAAATCACCTGAGGCAAAAACACGTTTTGAACAAATTGTAGAAGCTTTTGATATACTATCTAATCCTGAGAAACGTAAGGCTTATAATGAAATGCTAGAGTTTGAAGCTACAAACAAACCCGTGATTATTGAGCAAAAGGAGCAATATAAAGATTGGCAAAAGGAAGCCAAAAAGAAGTCTAAGAAGTGGGAAGATTTTGGGCTAGAAGAACTTTTACTTTTAGATATTTTTGTACTCAATGGTGATATACTTGGTAGTATATTCTCTGATAATTTAATAGATGGGCTTACGGACGACTTAGATGAATTGCTTGATTTATTCTAGCCAGTTTTTAAAATCCTTTACACGTTCTCTTGCCACAATAACATCTTGTTCATTATAATGGTTGAGTTTTATCTGAAGCCTAGAATTGGTATAGCTAATAATATCTTTAATTGCATTAATATTCACATAGAACTTACGGCTAATTCTATAAAACATGTGAGGTTCTAACTCATCTTCCAACTGATCTAAAGTTAAATCTAAAAGATAATTTCTGCCTTCAACCGTATGTGCGTAAGTACCTTTGTTTTCGCTGTAAATACATTCTATATCTTCAATATTAATCAGCTTTAAATGTTGGCCAACTTTTACGGAAAAACGCTTTTTATACTCACGTTCAATTGGGTTAACCAAGAGTTTCTTAATGTCATTAAAGTCTAATGTTACCGACTTTTGTTGTTGCGTAGTGCTTTTATATTGTTTTATGGCCGCTTGTAATTCATCTTCATCAATTGGCTTGAGCAAATAATCTATACTGTTTAGCTTAAAGGCTTGTAGTGCATACTCATCGTATGCCGTAGTGAATATAACTGCAGAATTAATTTCGAGTGTTTCAAAGATCTCAAACGAAAGCCCATCACTAAGTTGAATATCTAAAAATATAAGATCTGGGTGTTCATTATTCTGAAACCAATCTATGGATTCTTCTACGGAGTGCAACATTGTTTCAGCTTCTATCCCAATACTACTTAACATGCGCTGTAAGCGTCTTGCAGAAGGTTTTTCGTCTTCAATTATGATTACATTCATTATTTAAAATTCAGTTTTTTTGCTTCTTTATTAATAATTCTTGCACCAATAAAGGCTGTGATAAAGGTAGCCAGAGCAACCATCCACCAAAAATCCTTCATGTTATTTACAAATCTGGTTCCTACTTCGCTCCAAAGAGCACAATATAAACCAACTACAGACCAGCTCATAAAATAAAAGTGATAGGCCAACCAATTTTTACCTCGCTTATATGCAGGTATCATACCTCCAAAAATAGTAATCAAACTTACAATAGCGAAAAAATGAAAGACACTAAAGCCTTCAAAATTGACTATAAAAAATGAACTGATATTTAACATTAACATAGATGCTACATAAACATAACCTGTCCGTTTGTGGAATACAGTACCCTTTTTATTTAGCAATACTATGGTACCTGTTACCAAGGCCAATACTGAGGTTATAAAGTGAAACCAACCTACCCAATTTTGTATGATTTGACTGAGATAGTCCATTATTCCCACATTGTTGTTTCCTCCTCTGTATTTTTATTAAGGTATTCTTCAATCTTTCGATCTTCCCATTCTTTTTTAAACAAGAATCTTCCTTTAAATGTTCGCCACCAATGGATGATTATAAAAATTGTCCAACCTACTAAGGTACTCGTATTAACCCATGTAACGGCCTTTTTGTGTGGACCATCGTCCATAATATAAAAGTTATACAGAATCAAACTAACTACCACTAGGTAGCCTACCAAATGAAGGTAAAAAATCTGAATCTGTTTAACCTTTTTCTTTGCTCTAATGAGGCTTTCTTGTTCATTGAATTCTGTCATGGCTACTCCCAGTTCTTGCGTTCCTTATCCATAAACTCTTCGATCTTGCGTTTCTCCCAATTCTTCCCAAAGAAGAAATCTGGTCCAAACACACCAATAAAGTGAAAGAATAAACCTATTCCCCAAAATACTGCAGTTGCATATGGTCCGAAACCATCAAAACCTGCATTAACGCCTATGAGAATAATTAAAAAGGCATTTACTACAATGTAAACTGCGAAGTGCCAATAAAATCCTATTAACGATTCTACTTTCTTTTTTGCTCTTAAATATGCTTCTTCTTTTCTATAATCCGAAACATTATCTTCTTTGCCATAAGGCTCTATACTATACTTTTCCATAATATTTTCTATTTTGAATTATTAGATAATTCTTCATTCATAATCTGTTCTATTTTTCGCTCTTCCCACGCTTGTCCAAACTTAACCGATAGAAAATGTAGCACTATAAATATGCCCCAAATTACCCATGTGCTCAGTACGTTTATGGTTAGAATTTCATTTATAAAACTATCCCAACTGCTTAAATCGCCCCAAACCTTAAATCCGGTTAATACAATATTTACAAGTAAGTAAATAATTAGGTGTGTGTAAAAGCCCTTCTCACGTTCCACGCGGTTTTTAGCCTTTATATAACTTAAATTAGTGTTTTGATTTTTCATAATTCCACAAATTAATTCCAACGATTTTTTTGTTCTTCCTCACGCATATACTCCTGTATTTTGCGTTCTTCCCACTTAGCTCCTAATGCGCCTTGATCTACAAAGACTCGGTAAGCATTAAATACTAATCCTAATCCCCAAAATATTAGCGGAAACCAAAACCATTGGATGGTGAATGGTGTAAAAGTGCGCCAGATAAAATATAAAAATGGTATTACAATTACATAGGAAATTAAGCTATAATAAAATCCTTTTAATTCGTCTACGCGCTTACGTGCTCTTACGTAATCGTCCCGCAGTCGTTCGTCTGATTGTTGTGATGTTCTCATGATTGATACTTGTTTTGTGAGCATTGGAATTGCTACTGCAAAATCCTTCTCTCGTTGATTGATGTAAACTTTTCTCTTTGTAAGAAGTGCATAGCGTTGTTTAATATTCTCTAATCCAACACCACTACCCTTCTTTACGATTTGTTTTGGCTGAAGATTATTCATCACTACCAGATGATTTCCGTCTTCATATATTTTTATGTGCAATGGTTTACTTGAGGTAACCATATTATGTTTTACAGCGTTTTCTAAAAGCAACTGTAAGGACAACGGCACAACTTTGTTTTCTGGGTTTGAAGCCTTATCCGGAATTTCAAAAATGATACTATCTTCAAATCGCATTTTTAATAGCGACATATAGGTTCTTGCAAACTTTAATTCTTCGTCTACAGTAACCAGTTCTTTATTCTTTTGCTCTAATACATAGCGATAGACCTTAGATAAAGAGGTAGTAAACTTCTGTGCACTATCCGGATTTTCCTCAATTAAACTTGTTAATACATTCAGGCTGTTGAATAAAAAGTGTGGATCTAATTGATTCTTTAAAGCATCAAACTTAGCACTCGCTGCACCTGCAATTACTTTTTGCTCCTTAACCTTATTTTTCTGATAACGGTTGTAGAAATAAGTAATATAAAATATTGATAAAATGCTTAGTGTTATCCACAGGCCAAATGCATAGCCACTCCATCCGTCGTTTTGGAAAAATGTCTTAAAGGACTGACCGTACAAAAAGACCAAGACCAATATTCTCATTATAAATATTGTAGCCAAGGTAATTACAGTTGCGCCTGATATACCATAGATAATGCGTTTTAGTACATCGTAATTTCTGATTTTTAGTTTTTGGATAAAATCAAAATACAAGGAGTTGACATAACTTAATGCAAACGTGTACAACTGTGTAATGCCAAAATCAATTAGGTATAGATTGATGTCATCATAGTTAACCTCATTAACTACCATGAAAAATCTGATGGCATAGATACCACATCCAATTATAAAAACAACGACAATACTCTTAACTGACTTAAACATTTCTTATCTAGTTTTATTACTCTTTACAATTAGCAGCAATGTCACCCTCTGCTCTATCCTTTCCCCATTTTGGGTGAAACTCACTCTCTCCTTTAAAGGTATCAAAAAGTTCTATTGTCGCTTCAATAGAGGCACAAAATGGTTTAGTATCTTGTCCAAAATAACGCGCACTTCCCATAGCCCAACTTGCCTTACAATATGCTACTCTAGGATTTTCTGGTGCTATTGCATAAGCCTTGGAGTAAAGCTCACTTACTTTGCCAGAGTATTTCATACCGTAGGTCATCCCATCATAAGCAATCCAATTGGTTAAAACTTGTGCTTGCATTACCATTAGCTCTGGGTTATTTTCGCTTTTTGTCATTGCAATATCTAGGTGTTCCTGGGCTTTGTCTAATTGTGCTTTTAAGATCGCTTCGTCTTTTACATTCCAGCTTTTTAAACTGTTCATAAAAGCAACGTAGTAATTTGGCAACCACTCATTTTCTTCAGCATTTGAGATTCGTACAAATAAATTCTCTGCTTCATCCCATTGATCAGCTTCCCAAAGCTGAAACGCCTTTGCCATTCCTTTTTCGTAATTAGTCTGTGCTTGAGTCATTCCTGTAACGACTAACAAAGCCATGATGATTAATTCTTTCATTTGTTGATTGATTTTAAAGTGTTATTGTTATTGATTTATCTTCTTTTAATTCAAACTTGGCATCTTTCCATTTTGGAGGTCCCATAAAACCTTTGGCGTTATTTGAGCATCCATAATCTTCTTTTGGGATACCAATAAAATTGCTATCTAATTTATCATTCTTGTTTTCATCATGAAAAATGGAAACCGCATAGGTCCCTTCAGGTACATTTTCAAAGGTTACCGTACATCCATTATTGCTAATCTCACTCTTGGTACCTTTAAAGGTTTTATCTAAAAAATCCGATTCACTATCATAAAGCGCAATCATCATTTGACCTTCATTACTATTTGCTTCCTCAATATGCACAGTTAGTTTAAATCCCTTCTGTGCATTTGATATATAAGATACCAGACTCAATATGATGATAATTGCAATTTTTGTTAACACGTTCATGACTTACTTTTTTATTTGATACAAATATCCGACACATTTCCAGTTTTTTAAAACCCATATTACCGAATTGTAAAATTTTACAGACGAATTGTAATTTTCTAAAAATTCACCTCAAAAATCAGTAACTTGTTATAACATTTTGCTACTTATAGCATATCATACCATTAAACCAATCCAAATATGAAACGTATTTCCATTTTATTTATCCTTTCCCTATGTATCACCTTCGCTTTTGCACAGACCGACAAGCGATTAAAGGGTATAGAAAAACAGTTCAATTCTATTTTAGAGACCAGTAAAGCACCTGGTTTTGCAGTTGCCATTGTTGAAGGCGATAAAATTGTCTATGCCAAAGGATTTGGGTATAAAGATTATGAAAAGAAATTACCAGCAGATGCCAATACCTTATATGCCATTGGATCCTCAACCAAAGCCTTTACCTCAGCTTTATTGGGCTTATTGCGTGAGGAAGGCAAACTAGATTTTGACGACAGCCCAATACAGCATGTCCCAGGATTAGAGTTTTATAATGGTGATATGAATAACAATATTATCATTAAAGACTTGATGCGCCATAGCACAGGCTTACCAAGACACGATGGTGCTTGGTACTTTTTCCCAAATAAAAACAAAGACACATTAGTGGCACGTATGAAGTATCACGAACCATTTACAGGTGTACGCCAACGTTGGTATTACAATAACTTTGGTTTTTTACTACAAGGCGTTATCACTGAGAAACTTACAGGTAAATCTTGGGAACGCAATATTGAAGAAGAATTCTTTAAGCCATTGGGTATGGACCGTTCTAAAACCAACTTGGCTGGCTGGAAAAGCTCTAGCAACATTGCCGTGGGTTACCGACTCGATGAAGATAGAATGGTTAAGAAAATGGACTATTACGACATCTCAGGCATGTCACCAGCCGGAAGCATTAACAGTAGTGTTAATGATATGAGCAAATGGATGATGTTATGGCTCAATAAAGGTAAACTTGGTGAAGAGCAGATTTTACCAGAAGATTATATACAAGAAGCTATGAGCTCGCAAATGGTTGCCGCAGCAGGTTTCCCGTCAGAGGAATTACCAGACGTACAATATGCCAATTACGGTTACGGTTGGTTTTTACACTCCTATAAAGGGCATTACTTGGTAGAACATGGTGGTAACATAGATGGTTTCTCAGCGAGCGTAGCCTTATATCCTATGGATAATATAGGTATAGTGGTACTAACCAACCAAAATGGATCTGCGGTACCACGATTAATAAGAAGCATTGCGGCAGATCATATGCTTAAGGTTGAAAAAACAGAATGGGCAGAAGAATATAAAAAGGATGTTGAAAAGGCTCTTGAAGCCCGAGCGAAAGCAGAAGATGGTGGCAAAGAAGATGCTAATGTTAAAGGGACAAAACCATCACATATTTTGCTAGACTATACTGGTTTTTACGAACATCAAGGTTATGGTAAGTTTGAGGTTGTTGTAGAAAACGATACGATGTATGCAGAGTTGGATAACAACAGACAATACCTGCACCATTACCACTATGACACTTTTGAGCTTATAGATGTTAATGATGGAAAGATTGAAGAATCTCAGATTGGTGGTGCACTAAAAGTAACGTTTACCACTAATGTGGCTGGCGATATAGATTATATGAAGGCCAATATAGAGCCTATGACAGATCCCATAGCCTTTAAACGCACACCAAATACCATAGATGTAGATGCTACCACTTTAGAGCAGTATGTAGGCCTGTACGATTTAATGGGCACCGAAATTAAAACCTATATCAAGGACGAAAACGTGCTCTATGTTTTTGTACCTGGCCAACCCGAATATGAACTGGTACCAACAGCAGAACATAAATTTAATTTTAAGACTTTAGAAGGCTTTAAAGTAGAGTTTAGAGAAACCGATGGTAAGATTAGCGAGATTAAATTTATACAGCCAAACGGCACATTTAAAGGCACTCGAAAAGAAGAATAAATATGTAAGGCTACGCATTCTAAATCTTACATTTTTATTCTAATTAAAAAGGATAAAACATAGTGGGAATAAAAACAATGTTTTTATCCTGCCGTTGTAAGTAATTTCTTTAGGATGTGAATTTTCATTTTTGATTTCAAAATTCGAAC
Source organism: Winogradskyella vincentii (assembly GCF_020166345.1). GTDB lineage: Bacteria > Bacteroidota > Bacteroidia > Flavobacteriales > Flavobacteriaceae > Winogradskyella > Winogradskyella vincentii. The sequence continues at coordinate 240,945 of NZ_JAIUJS010000004.1, forward strand.
TAAAAGAGCTTTTTAAATTTAATAATATGGAAATGAAAATCTCTAAATTATTATTGGCAATTTCAATTTTGTTTATAAGCCTACAGTCTAGAGCTCAACTCAATATTGTCGTGAGCAAATCCGATTCTATAAAAAGTTTGGCTTTTAAAGTCTTTAAGGTAAAAACAAAGAATGACAAGGTAATCAAAAGTAAGCCCACAATACTTTATGATTATTATCCAATACAATATCCTTTAGCAAAGCTTTATTACAATAAACATGGACTCTTAATAAAAAAAGATAACTCTAATCAAAAAGATACTACGTATTACAATTCTAAAAATCAAATAATTAAAAAGATTCTTTATCCTGATCCTGCAAGATCAAAGGATAGTATTATCATTTATTACTCTTATGATATCCAAGGTAATATTGAAACCAAAAAGATGAAAGCTTCTGAACCAAAATTAAATTATGTATTAGATAGTAATTATTATGCATATGAATCTCTAATCGACAAGGTTTACAACAATTATTATTTATTAGAAAATGATTCAACTGGACTAAATCAATTTAAAAGTTGTAAACTAGAATTGAATAATTATTACAGATTATACAATGGTAAAAATAAATTGGTCGAAGAAAAATATTTAATAAATTCTATAAATCCATTTCCTTACAAACCAGACTCTATAATACATTCGATTAAATATCAATACAATAAAGAAAATAAGATTAGTAAAGTTACAAATATCAACAACTATATTAATTCCCTCCATAAAAATTATACATCGATAAGCACAGAACAACATAAGTATTTAAGTGATGGGTTAATCCATGATATTGAATACTTTAATGAAGGCAATTTATCTCGGAAGGGGCGAATAGTAAAAAATATTGATGGCATATTAACGAAATACACTAACCGTTGGATTTCTCCAAACCGAACAACAACATATGAATACAATTCAAAGGGAGAACTTAAACGTTACACCTTTAGTAAAAAAAATAAAATTGTGAGAAATATTACTCTTGAATACACCAGTAATAGCAGAGGGCATTGGATAAAATGTATCCACTTTGACAAAAAAAACAAACCAAACTATTTGATTGAACGAATTATTGAATATTATTAGTTTAATTAATTTAAAACTACTTACAACACCGTGCATAATTAATTGCTTGGTCACTGCCGACTTACGAAAATTCCGCTGGAATTTTCTATCTGTGATTTGTTTGCTAAATTAGTTGCTAAAATACACAGCTAACCATACACAACACCGTTGTGCGTCATACTGAAAAAGGAAACTCAAAAGAAAAACGGGATAGCCGAAAACCGACCAAAGTAGGCATTAAATAATCAGAATTATGAAAAAACTAACGAACCAACTGACTTTACTCATAACACTTTGTGCATTGACTTTTGGATTTCAAAGTTGTGAACAAAAGCAAAAGGAAGAAACTAAAGAAGTTGAAAAAGAAGTAATAGTTGAATCTGAAAAACCTGAATATTTTCTCTTACGACCAGAAGTTGAAAAAGCTTATGGATATTCCCACGCAGTAAAAATTGGAAATGATATAAAAATTTCTGGAGCTGTTAGTATGGACAATGAAGGAAATCCAACCGCAATTGGCGATATAGAACAACAAATGAAAAACTGCTATGCGGATTTGGAAAAAATATTAAAACACTATGGTTGCACATTTGACGATGTGGTAAAAGAAGACATTTTTACAACTGATATGGCACAAATGCTGGAAAAATCAGCATATCGAGCTGAAATTTATAAAAACGGGTTTCCAACTGGCTCTTGGCTTGAAGTAAAGGGATTGGCATTACCTGAATTTATGGTGGAAATCGAACTGGAAGTACATAAATCGGAATAAAAAGTACGAACGCACAACAATGGCTATAAGGAATTGCTACGTAACTACTCATAGTTGAGACCGTTGGCATTCATTGGTGGAACTCAAACAATTATTGAATATTATGAATAAGAATACAAAAGCCAGAATTTTATGGAACTTATCTTTTTTGTTTATTTTTTTAGCCGTTTGGACTATTTTACTTTTTGCATTTGATAATTTAGAAAGTCCATATAAGGGAATTATTAGTGGCGGAATTGCTGGTTTGCTGTCACCAAGAATAACAGAATATGAAACTCAATCAGGAAAACAAACCCAATTGAAATGGGTTTTTATGAAGAAAGCAATTACATTGTGAACTCAGAATTGAAAAGTAAAACCGAACTCAATACGGAATTTAGCAAGTTGCGGAATTACTCACTCAATCGGAATTGCTAAAGCCAGTTCGTTGCACTCGTGTCATTGCAATTTGCTATCTTTCATTCTAATTCGAAAACATACCCAAAACCTCTGTGATTCGTCAAAAAGAAAAACAACACCTTGATTATTTTTTAAAAAAATAAATGTCAAATAATAAAAATACAAGCTCTTATTTACAAGGTTATACCCGTTTAATTGCGGATGCAACAATAGGCATTACAGACCTAGTTGAAACCATGCACAATCGAGTTGTACATCCTCCTTTTTTACCATCAACACCAATACAACATCTGATAACCAGTATTGCTGGTATTACATATAAAAATATAAGATGGAGTACTAAACTCATAAGTAGAAGCTTGGACAATGGATTAGGGCAATTAGCTCCTGTGCTCGGAAAAATAAAAAGTACGGATAAAAAGGAAGCGATAAGCTCTGCCTTAAATGGAGTTGTGGGTGATTATTTGGAAGAAAAGGAAAACCCCTTAAAGATAACTATGCAATTCAGGCATATGTCAGAGGCAATACAACTTGATAGTAAAAGCATTGATGAGGCTTATCCAACTATCAATGGCAAAATTCTTTTGATGGTACATGGTTCTTGTATGAATGATATTCAATGGACCAGACAAGAGCACAACCACGGCACATCACTAGCAAAAGATTTAGGCAAAACACCGATTTACTTGCATTACAACAGTGGTCGCCATATTTCTTCCAATGGGAAAAATTTAAATGAATTGTTAGAAGATTTAATACTTCATTGGACGGTACCTGTAGAAGAGCTGGTTATTATTGCCCACAGTATGGGTGGTTTAGTAGTTCGAAGTGCGCTACATTATGGCCAACAACAACAAAAAACGTGGACAAAACACCTCAAGAAAATTGTTTTCTTGGGAACGCCACACCATGGTGCTCCTTTGGAACGAATAGGCAATTATGTAGATAATATTCTTGGTGCGATCCCTTATGCAAAACCTTTTGCAAGATTAGGGAAAGTTAGAAGTGCTGGTATTACAGACTTAAGATATGGTAACCTAATTGATGAAGACTGGCAGGATAATGACCGATTTGAAATAAATGGAGACCAAAGACAAAATATTCCCTTACCTCAACAGATAGAATGTTATAGCATCGCCGCTGTTACCGGAAAAGCAACAAACCCTATATCCTCCGCCATAATAGGAGATAGTTTAGTTGATGTAAAAAGTGCTTTAGGACAACACAAGAATCCTGCTAAAAATTTGGACTTTAAAGACGAAAATACTTGGGTCGCTTATGGGAATAACCATATGGATTTATTAAGCAACCCCAAAATCTACTCTAAAATAAAGGCATGGTTAGATTAATGAACAAGTACTCCTTTCTTTTATTGCTAGTATTTGTTACGAGCTGTAAAACAAAAAAACAGTACTATATTAACTCCGATAGCTTTAGTAGCAAGAAAGTATATTTTTCCTTAAAAGAAGGTTCATCTTATCAAAAAGTGAAAAAAATTGGTGAACATATAGGCAATTCAAGAGATCCAAACATTTATGATGTATTTCGAAAATCAGTGGAGGAATTATCTGAAGAAATCAATATTGACTTGTTTTATTCTCCTAAGTATATATTTCCAAATGATTCAGTCATTTCGGTAATGGCAGACATTAAAAATATAGATTGGGTATTTATTAATGGTACTAAAGCTGTAATGAACGTTAACATTGATTATATGCTTCCAGATCAAAATATTAGTATTATTGGGACAAATGAATACAAAGTCTTTCTTGCTGGCACTAAATCTGGAAATTTAAAAAATTCTCTGAAGGATGGTCACAAACAAATTTTATCCACACTTTGGGAATAAAAAACCTTAACATTCATCCGCTATGGTAAAAAGTAATTGTATAAAATTAAACTCATGAAAAAAACACTTCTCATAACACTTTTATTCATTACTATTTTAGCTTTTGAACAAACAAAAAAACAGTAACTTAAATCCTGTAACTAAAAGTTTAGATAAACCAGTTGTACTATAAGATAACCAAACACTAACCAATGATTAAATTCTTTAGAAAAATTCGTACGCAACCAATTGTATCTTTTTACATCTAAATCTAAAACTCAGTTGTTATGCAAAGATCTATTATTTTTAGCCTATTACTATTTCTATCCTGTTCGCTATACTCACAAGAACAAGCCATAAAACTCACAAAGCAGAACTCGGACAAAGAAATTATTATTAAGGAAAATAAGCGCGTTAAAATTAAGACCATGGACGGTCGCAAAATTACAGGTCGCTTAAAAATTGAAAATAATACCATTATTATAGATGAAGAACGATTTCAATTAGAAGACATCGCTGAGATGAAGCGAAATCCACTATTACTTTCTATACTCACCAGTTCCTTTTTTATATATGCAGGTGCTATTACTATTGGTCTAGGTGGACTGATTGGAGTATTGGCAGACAGCACTGCTTTTTGGCTCATAATACCTGGTGCTGGCTTGGTCTATGCTGGCATAAAATCACCCAATTTTAATCGGAAATTTAAAAATGATGGCAGTTGGTCTTTTGAGATTATAACACTTAAGAGGTAAAAGGAATCAATTTATTTTAAAATATTGATTTTATAAATACCTAATTGAATCTAAGTTGAGCTTAAAATTTTAAATAAATAACTTATTACACTAACTTTAAGCTTAACTTGATGTCATATACAATGCGTAGAATAACCTTCCTTATTTTATTGTTTGCTGCAACATTGTCTTTTGGTCAAAAAAATAATGACCAAAAAAAGACAGTGTCCATATTATTCATTGGCAATAGTCTTACCTATTACAATAATCTTCCAGAATTGGTAAAACAAACCGCAAGGGAATACAATGTTAGAGTAAAATACGAGATGGTAGCAAAACCCAATTATGCAATTGTAGACCATTGGGCAGAGGGTAAAGTGCAAAAACTAATTACTAAGAAAAAATTTGACTATGTGATTTTGCAACAAGGACCATCATCTCAATATGAAGGTAGGCAAATGCTTATAGAATCTGGTAAAGACTATAAACAACTTTGTGATAAAACCAATACCAAGCTATGTTATTATATGGTTTGGCCTTCACGAACCTATTACCACACCTATGATGGTGTAATTAAAAATCATAGAGATGCCGCAAAACTCAATGATGCTATTCTCCTACCTGTTGGTGAAGTTTGGAAAGCATATTTTGACCGAACTGACAATTTTCAATACTATGGACCAGATGGATTTCATCCGTCTTTATTAGGAAGTAAAGTAGCCGCTAGAGTCATTACTGAAAAGTTGGTTAATGAGTTAAAAAAATCAAACTGACTTATAATAATTAAGTGATTTTAAGGCAAAAAAAAGACCATCAATTCTGATGGCCTTCTTAAATCTTATAAAATTGAGTTTAGAACATTTCTCTACCTGAGAAATGAAATGCACCTTCAATAGCAGCGTTGTCGTCACTATCACTTCCGTGTACAGCATTCTCACCAATAGAAGCAGCATATAATTTACGGATAGTTCCTTCAGCAGCCTCAGCAGGATTAGTAGCACCAATTAAAGTTCTAAAATCTTCAACAGCATTATCCTTTTCTAAAATAGCTGCAACAATTGGCCCACGTGTCATATACTCCACTAATTCTGGGAAGAATGGACGCTCTTTATGTATTGCGTAAAACTCCTTTGCATCTGCAGCAGTCATTTGAGTTAGCTTCATTGCTACGATTCTAAATCCTGAAGCAGTAATTTTTTCTAATATTGCGCCAATGTGTCCTTTTTCAACAGCATCTGGCTTTAACATTGTAAATGTTCTGTTAGTTGCCATGTATCTTTTTTTAAATGTGGTGCAAAAGTAATGTATTTCTTTAATTTATCAAGTCCCTAATTTTAATAAATCTTTATCATTTCAAAAACCCAAAAACTCCACTGAGATTATAAAAAATTGTATCTTCGTCAACTATGATTAAAGCACACATCTCTGAAATAAAATCACTTTTAAAAACACCTAAGAATGTGGTTATTGTACCGCATAAAAATCCAGATGGTGATGCAATGGGTTCTACTCTAGGTTTATGTCACTATTTAATTAAATATAGTCACAATGCAGTCGTATTAGCACCTAATGATTATCCTGAGTTTTTAAAATGGTTACCTGGAGATGAAAAGGTTTTAAAATTTGATTCCCAAGTAAAAGAAAGTTCAGATCTCATTGAAAATGCCGATCTCATTTTTACATTAGATTTCAATGCCTTACATAGAGCTGGTGAAGAATATGGTGCATCCTTAAAAGCTTCGAAGGCAACAAAAATAATGATAGATCATCACCAGCAACCTGATGATTATGCTAAATATGTCTACTCTGATGTAAGTATGTCCTCTACTTGCGAAATGGTTTTTAACTTCATTGAAATGCTTGGTGATATAGAAAAAATAGACGCCACAATTGCTACTTGTTTATATGTTGGTATTATGACTGATACGGGCTCTTTCAGATTTCCATCAACAACAAGCAGAACACACCAGGTCATTGCAACACTAATTGATAAAGGCGCAGAGAATTCTGAAATTCATAACAATGTATACGATACCAATAGTTACGGACGTTTACAATTACTTGGTAGAGCAATGCAAAACCTAAAAGTGATTCCAGAAATAAGAACGGCTTACATAACACTTTCTCAAGCAGAACTAGATGAATTCAACTTTAAGAAAGGTGATACAGAAGGGTTTGTAAATTATGCCTTATCGTTAAAGGGTATCATATTCGCAGGAATCTTTATTGAAAGCAAAGCTGAGGAGATTATAAAAATTTCACTAAGAAGTAAAGGAGAATTCTCCGTTAACGAATTTGCACGTGCCCATTTTAATGGTGGTGGACATACAAACGCTGCTGGTGGACGTAGTCATACCAACTTAGAAGAAACCATTGATAAATTTATTAGTATCTTACCACAGTATAAAGAACAATTGTCCCAAAAATGAAAAACCTTTACCTCATATTAATATTGCTTGTAACGCTTGCTAGTTGCAAATCTCCAGAAGCTCGAATGCCAGAGTCAGTAAAATCTGGATCATTTCTAAAAGAGTCTGCAGAACGCAATAAAAAACTCAATGCCTTAGAACAGAAAATGATAGAATCTATAATGGAAAGTAACCCAGACAAGGATTACATAGCCTCAGAAAATGGATTTTGGTATTTCTACACAAATAAAGTTGAATCAGATACCTTGCAACCCGTATTTGGTGATGTTATTGACTTTGATTTCAATGTTTCAAACCTAGAAGGATCAGAAATATATGCATCAGAAAACAAAACCTATGTCATGGATAAGGAGGAATTATTCACAGGTCTTCGAGAAGGATTAAAACTAATGAAGCCTTCAGAAAGCGTAACATTTATTTTCCCTTCTCAAATAGCATATGGATACTATGGTGATGAAAATAAAATTGGGACTAATGTTCCATTAATATGTGAAGTAACTTTAAATAATATAAATAAAAACAATGATTAGAAAAACGTTAACAGTATTTGTTGTATTACTCGTCTTGGCTAATATTTCTTGCCAAGAACGTTACCCTGATTTAGATGATGGACTTTATGCAGAAATCATAACTTCAAAAGGTACAATGGTAGCTAAATTACACTATGATAAAGTACCAGTAACAGTAGCTAATTTCGTAGCACTAGCTGAAGGAAATCATCCTTTAGCTGAGGAACAATACCAAGGAAAACCGTTCTATGACAGTATAATTTTTCATCGTGTAATGGATAATTTCATGATTCAAGGTGGTGATCCGCAAGGTATGGGAACCGGTACTCCTGGTTATCAGTTTGCCGCTGATTTTAGTCCAGAATTAAAACATGATAAGCCAGGTATTTTGTCAATGGCAAATGCAGGTGGAATAAAAACAAATGGAAGCCAGTTTTTTATAACTGAAAGACCTTATCCACGAGGTAATTTTTACGATGAAAACGGTAATCTAAAACCTTGTGATCAGCCTAGGGTAAGTTGTCATTCAGTATTTGGGGAACTTGTTATGGGTCTTGAAGTTCAAGATTCAATTTCTAATGTAAAAGTAGCAGGCAGAAACAAACCTGTAGAAGATGTTGTAATCAAAACGGTAAATATCATAAGAAAAGGTAATGATGCTAAATTCTTCGATGCACCAAAAGTATTTGAAGAGGAGATGCCAAAAGTTGAAGCTAACTTTAATGCAATTAGAGCCGAGCAGAATAAGAAAGCTGAGGATCTAGCGAGACAAGCAAAAGTTGATTGGTTAAAGCAAAACGAAGCTCTAGATGGTCGTCGTATAGAATCTCCAACAGGAATGGCGATGATTTTTACTAAAGAGTCTAATGGAATTAAACCTAAGTCTACGGATTACGTGAATATTGATTGTGCCGGATATTTTGAAGATGGCACTTTATTCTGGACCACTATGAAAGATGTTGCAGAAAAGAATGGTCAATATAACGAGCAACAAGACAATGCAGGACAATATGCACCATTTGCTATGCCTTACAATGAAACAGCCACGCTTGTAGCAGGTTTTAAAGAAGCGATGTTAAACATGAAAATTGGTGATAAGGCAAGAGTCTTTATTCCTTACTATTTAGGATATGGTGATGCTGGTAGAGCTCCGCTAATTCCTGGTGGCACCAATCTTGTTTTTGACATTGAATTGGTAGGCCTTAAAAAATAACCTCAATCCTTATTGAAATAAAAAAGCAGCGATAACGCTGCTTTTTTATTTGCTTTATTTAACTTGCTTTAGGAATGTGCCTTAGAATTTCCAACACAAATTTCCAATATTTCTGTGTGGAAGAAATCTGTGCACGTTCGTCTGGTGAATGTGCACCTTTTATGTTTGGTCCAAAGCTTATCATATCCATTTTAGGATAATTAGTACCAAGAATACCGCATTCTAATCCTGCATGGCATGCTGCCACATGAGGTTTCTCACCATTGTTTAATCTTTCATAAATAGGAACCATTACCTTCAAAATATCTGAATCCATGTTTGGAGCCCATCCAGGATAATCACCTGATAATTCTACATTACAACCAGCTAGCTCAAAAGTTGATGTCAATGCATTTGCCAAATCCGCCTTAGAGCTTTCAACGGAACTTCGTGTTAGACAACCAATTCTAATATTACCATCTTTTACTATAACTCTTGCAATATTATTTGAAGTCTCAACCAAATCCGGAATGTCTGGACTCATACGATATACACCATTATGCGCTGCATAAAGTGCTCTAATTAATTTATCTTGAGCTTCATTTTCCATTACCATATTAGGCGTTTCAATGCTTTTAATGTTAATCTCCAAGTCTGGCTCCATGGTTTTAAACTCATGTTTTATAGTTTCGGCAAGCTTTGTTAATTGAGATAAAAATTCAGTTTCTTTAGCCTTATCAATTGCAACAACAGCATTGCTTTCCCTAGGTATTGCATTACGTAAACTGCCACCATCAATTTCATCTATTTGTAATCCAAAATTTTTGTTACCAGTATAGAGCAATCGATTCATGATTTTATTGGCATTTCCTAAACCTTCATGAATTTGCATACCTGAGTGACCACCTTGTAATCCTTTGACCTCAATCTTAAATCCAACAGCGTTATCCGATACTGAAACCACAATATAATTTCTAGTTGCTGTAACATCTACACCTCCAGCACAACCTACACCTATTTCGTCATCTTCCTCAGTGTCTAAATTCAATAATATTTCGCCTTTTAAAATACCACCTTTAAGACCTTTTGCACCTGTCATTCCGGTTTCTTCATCGATTGTAAATAGGGCTTCTAGATCAGGATGAGCAATTGTATCACTTTCTAGAATTGCCATTATGGTTGCAACACCAAGACCATTATCTGCACCAAGTGTGGTGCCTTTTGCTTTTACCCAATCTCCTTCAATAAACATATCAATGCCTTGAGTATCAAAATCAAAAACAGTATCATTATTCTTTTGGTGCACCATATCTAGATGCGATTGCATCACAATTGGCTTTCTATCTTCCATTCCTGAAGACGCAGGTTTTCTAATAATCACATTTCCAACTTCATCTTCAAGAGTTTCTAAACCTAAATTCTTGCCGAAGTCTTTCATAAATTGAATAACGCGTTCCTCCTTTTTAGAAGGTCTTGGTACCTCGTTTAAATCTGCAAACTTATTCCATAATACTTTTGGTTCTAATGCTCTAATTTCTGCACTCATATCTCTATTTTTTGTGAATTACAAAATTACAAAACCAGTTGTATTTGCAGTGGTTTAATAGACCATAAGTTTTGCTTATTTTTGAACCATGTTAAAAAACAAAAGGCTTGTTTTAATTCTTCTTTTTGGACTACAAATTCTATTGAATAATGTTTTGAAGCACTATCCAGAATTTGTTGAACGCTTTTACAGTAACGGTGTATACATATTTATTTCTAAACTTATGCGCTATACCTTTGGATGGCTACCTTTTTCAGTTGGAGATGTATTTTATACCATCGCGACAATATACATTATTAGGTGGTTAATTCTCAACCGTAAACGCATCGTAAAAGACACCTTAAATTGGGTGTTAGATATTTTAGCCACTTTGTCAATAGCTTTTATTTCATTTCATATACTTTGGGCATTTAATTATTACAGACAACCACTGAACAAATCCTTGGGTATTAAGGCGGAATACAGCACCAATGAGCTCGTTACATTTACTGAGCGATTAATTGAAAAATCCAACAGTTTTCATAACAAGTTAAGCCCTGAAGATGATTCATTAAAGATTGAAATTCCATATTCAAAAACCGAAATTTTCAATATTGTCAATAATGGTTATGATGAGTTAGCCAAAAACTATCCGCATTTAAAATATAATCCAGCTAGTATTAAAAAATCAATATATAGTATACCTCTCACGTATATGGGCTTTTCAGGTTACCTCAATCCATTTACTAACGAGGCGCAAGTAGATGGCTTAATACCAACCTATAAATTTCCTACGACCTCTTGCCATGAAGTTGCCCATCAACTTGGTTATGCTGCGGAGAATGAGGCTAATTTTATAGGTAGTTTGGCTGCGATTCATAATAAGGATGACTATTTTAAATATGCAGGCTATACTTTCGCATTGAGATATTGTTTAGCAGAATTATTTAGAAGAGATTCTGAAATCTACTACAACATTCTGCCAAGAGTGAATTATGGAATCATAAGGAATTACCAAGAGGTTCAAACCTTTTGGATGGACTACGAAAATCCATTAGAGCCATTATTTGAAAAAACATTTGATAGTTTCTTAAAAGTAAATAACCAAGCGAATGGCATGAAAAGTTATAATTATGTCGTGGCCTTATTGGTTAACTATTATGAAAACAAGACCTTGTAGTAATAAGATAAATTAATTACTACAAACGTTAAAAATTCTTAACAAAAAGAAGAGACTAATCATATATCCCTATCTTTAAACATCTTATTTAACTAACCATTTTTTTATGATTAAAATACATTTACGGCTGCTCATCTTTATGTGCAGTTTTTCGTTATTCGCACAAGATTATTTTCCAAGCAACTCTGGAGTAATTGCAAATAACACTAATTACACGGCATTGACCAATGCCAAAATCCATGTTTCAGCTTCTGAAGTTATTGATAACGGTACCCTTCTTATAAAAGAAGGAAAGGTGATTAGTGTTGGTAAATCGGTATCTATTCCAAAAAATACCACAACAATTGATTTAGAAGGTAAAGAGATTTATCCTTCATTTATTGATATTTATACCTCATTCGGAGTAAAAAAACCAAAGAGAGCTACAGGTAATTTGCCCCAATATGAAGCGAGTAGAAGTGGCTTCTATTGGAACGATCACATAATGCCAGAACAAGATGTTATGGCAAGTTTCAAATATGACGATAAGGCTGCTTCTGAAATGCACAAACTTGGATTTGGAGTAGTAAACACCCACATGCCTGATGGAATTGTAAGAGGTACAGGTGCCTTAATAGCACTCAACAATAATGCTGATAATTCCATGCGTGTCATTGATGGCGAAACTGCTCAACATTTATCGTTTAGTAAAAGTGTTGCCTCACGTCAGTCCTACCCTTCTTCATTAATGGGTAGTATGGCACTCCTTAGACAAATGTATAATGATGCTAAGTGGTATGCAGATGGGAATGTAGACACAAGAGATCTTTCATTAGAAGCATTAAACGGCAATAAAAATCTTCTTCAAATATTTGAAGCTAATGGTAGAGCGAATGTAATGCGTGCTGACAAAGTAGGAGATCAATTTAATATACAATATACCATTGTTGGTGGTGGTGACGAATATGAGCGCATCGATGAGATAAAAAGTACAAATGCTACACTTATTTTACCAATAGATTTTCAGTTAGCTTATGATGTAGACAACGCCTTTTTAGCAAAAACACTATCGCTGAGTGATATGCGCGCATGGAACCAAGAACCTCATAATCCGAGAATTCTATCTGAGAATGGTGTTACTTACGCACTAACTACGCATGGATTAAAATCTAAGAAATCCTTCAAGGATAATTTAATGAAAGCTATTGAAAGTGGTTTATCAAAGCAAAAAGCACTTGAAGCGCTCACTACAGTTCCTGCACAACTATTAGGGAAATCTAACGAATTAGGAACTTTAAAAGCTGGTAGCTATGCTAATTTCTTAATTACAAGTGGTGATATTTTTGATAAGAAAACAAAGCTTTATGAAAATTGGGTTCAAGGAACACCTCACTTTATCACAGATATGGCTATTAAAGATATTGATGGCGATTACAACTTTAAACTTGCAGGTAAACTTTATCAGCTAAAGATCTCTGGCAGTAGTTCTAAGCCAAGTGCTAAACTGGTTAGTGGTAAAAATGAACTTGGCACTAAAATGAGTTATAAAAATGATTGGGTGACCATGACATTTAAAACAGCTGATACTACTAAAACTGAATTTATTAGAATAGTAGCTTCTCCTTCAAGTGGTAAAAGCCTAAGCGGTAAAGCAACAATGCCAAATGGTAATGATTACTCTTTCTATGCAAGTAGTGAAGTTAAAAGTGCAAATGCAGAAGGAGAAAAAGGTAAAAAAGGTGAAAATGGCAAAACTAAAGATGCTTACATGAGTCCTGTGACCTATCCTAACATGGCCTATGGATTTACCGAAAATCCAAAAGCCGAAACCATCTTATTTAAAAATGCAACCATTTGGACGAATGAAGGCGATGGTGTTTTAGAGAATTCAGATCTTTTAATTAAGGATGGGAAAATAGCTAAGGTCGGGAAAGACCTAAATGCCAGAAATGCTAAAGTTATCGATGCTTCTGGTAAGCATATTACAGCAGGAATTATAGATGAACATTCACACATAGGAGCAGTTTCAATTAATGAAGGAGGTCATAACTCCTCTGCCGAAGTTACAATTGAAGACGTACTTGATGATGAAGATATTGATATATACCGAAACCTAGCAGGTGGTGTAACTTCAATTCAGATTCTGCACGGAAGCGCCAATCCAATAGGTGGCCGTTCTGCAATCATTAAATTAAAATGGGGTGAATCAGTAGAAAATTTAGTTTACGACAACTCTCCTAAGTTTATAAAATTTGCCTTGGGAGAAAACGTAAAACAATCACGCAGTAGATTTAATGTGCGTTTCCCACAATCTAGGATGGGTGTTGAACAAGTTTATATGGACTACTTCAGTAGAGCGAAGGCTTATGACGAATTAAAGAAAAGTGGCAAACCCTATCGAAAGGATACAGAAATGGAAGTGTTGGCTGAAATATTAAATAAGGAACGCTTTATCTCTTGCCACTCCTATGTACAAAGTGAAATCAATATGCTAATGAAAGTTGCTGAGAAGTTCGATTTTAACATCAACACCTTTACACATATTCTAGAAGGATACAAAGTTGCTGATAAAATGAAGGCACATGGTGTAGGTGGTTCAACTTTCAGTGACTGGTGGGCTTATAAATATGAAGTTAATGATGCTATACCTTACAATGCCGCTATAATGCATAAGGTTGGTGTTGTTACCGCAATAAATAGTGATGATGCTGAAATGTCTCGCAGATTAAATCAAGAAGCAGCAAAATCAATAAAATATGGTGGTGTAAGTGAAGAGGACGCACTTAAGTTTGTTACCCTAAATCCAGCTAAGCTCTTACATCTGGATGAACGCGTTGGAAGTATAAAAGTTGGTAAAGATGCTGATGTTGTCTTATGGTCAGATCACCCATTATCGGTTTATGCGAAGGCAGAAAAGACCATAATCGAAGGTGTCACCTATTTTGATATAGAAAAGGACAAGCAAATGCGAGAAACCATAAAAAAGGAGAAAAGCACTTTGGTTAATATGATGCTACAAGACAAAAACAAAGGATTGAAAACTCAACCTGTTAGGAAGAAGGAAAAAGTGTTACTACACTGCGACTCCATGGATTTTAACACAACTGAAAAATAATAAAACGATGAAAACATTTAAAAATATAAACCTCGTATTAATTCTGTTGTGTTTCTCATTTAGTTATGCACAACAGACGCCAGCCAAAGATCAAGCAATGGACTTTGCAATAGTTGGTGCAACTGCACATATTGGCAATGGAACTGTTATAGACAATAGTTTAATAATTGTGAGTAACGGTAAAATAACTAGAGTATTAGATAATAGTCAGCCAAATGCAGTCACACTACAAGCTATGGATATTATTGATGCTAAAGGAAAGCACGTTTATCCTGGTTTTATAGTTGCTAATGGTACTTTGGGATTGGTTGAAGTAGATGCTGTAAAAGCTTCTAATGACTTGTCGGAATTAGGAACTTTTAACCCACACATAAGAAGTATAATTGCCTATAATGCTGAATCTAAAATTGTGGAATCCATGAGACCTAATGGTGTTTTATTAGGCCAGGTAGTTCCAAGAAGTGGTCGGATTACCGGCACCTCATCTGTAGTGCAGTATGATGCATGGAATTGGGAAGATGCTGCTATTAAAACCGACAATGGGTTACATGTTAATTGGCCAAATAGTTTTAGCAGAGGCCGTTGGTGGCTAGGTGAAGATCCTGGATTAAAACCAAATAAAAACTATTCTAAACAAGTAAAGGAGTTAGACAACTATTTTAAGGAAGCGAAAAGTTATAATAACGGCTCAACAAAAGATGTACACCTACCTTTTGAAGGTATGGCTGGGGTTTTTGATGGTACCAAGAGACTATATATTAGTGCAAATGACGAAAAAGGTATTACCGATGCCGTAAATTTTGCTAAATCTCATGGTATTAGCAACATAACTATTGTAGGTGCTTATGAAGCTGGAAATATGACCGAATTCTTAAAGCAAAATAATATTTCCGTCTTTTTAAGACGTGTGCATACCAGACCAAATGCAGAAGATGATGACTATGACTTACCATTTAAGCTCGCAAAAAAATTGGTTGATGCTGGAGTTTTAGTTGCGTTAGAACCTAGCGGTCAAATGGAACGTATGAATTCTCGTAATCTGCCATTCTACGCAGGTACGACTGTAGCATATGGTTTAACAAAAGAACAAGCCGTACAACTCATTACAGAAAATCCAGCAAAGATTTTAGGTATTGATGATATGTATGGCACCTTGGAAGAAGGAAAAAGTGCAACACTTTTTATAAGTGAAGGTGATGCCTTGGATATGCGCACTAATAAAGTGATGCATGCCTTTATTGATGGTAGGAAATTAAGCTTAGAGACACACCAAACCGAACTTTGGCAACGATACGCCAAGAAATATGGTGTAGAAGACTAAAACAAAAAAGCGAACCAATTGGTTCGCTTTTTTGTTGTTTCATTTATTTTATTCAACAATTTTAGCAGTATCAGGTTTTATAAACAAAGTTGAATCTGGTGCTTCTTCACTGAGAGTAACCTCTTCAAATTTAACTGTATTTCTTTTTTCGGTTGGTACACCGTCTTCAACTTTATACCAATCAATACTTTTAGGTAGAACTAAACCATTTACAGTATGCCAATTGTTGTAATGGATAAATCTAAAGTCTTTACTCTTACCTTCTTTACCAAATGTTACAGTATAACCTAACCACTCCATTTTACCAGTTTTTTCATCATAATATACAAGATATTGATCATCAGGTGACTCTCCTACTCCAGCTTCATAAGAAATCAATAGTCCAGGATATGTGGTACCTTCAAATGTAAGTGGTTCTGTCTCTTCGTAAATAATACCACTATCTCCTAAAATAAAAGGCATTGCATAGAAGTACATCATTAGTCCTTTATAAAATCTGGCATTACCTTTATACTCAATATCATTTTTTTCATTTACCCAAAGCGTATTACCATCATTACCCATTGTATAGGTAGGTGTATCAATACGTTCTGCCCTAGTCTTAAGATGTGTTATAGTCAATTCTTTACCATTAGGCTTGTTCATTGTAAATGATAAGGTCTGCATGGTATTCCATGTATCAATGCCTCCATGTGCATCAAATACTTTGGTTATAACATCTGGAAAAATACTTGTTGTAATATCTTCTTTTTTAATATCCTCAATTGCTGTAGACGCTATAGTTGTTTCATTTTTACAGGATGAAACTATGACTAACATTAAGATCATTTGTAAAATGTGTTTCATGTTTTGATTTTTGTTTTGTGTATTTGACGTCAACCAAACTTTAAAATTACATTACTTTTGTTATAATTATGATAAAAGCTATTACAAGCACTCAAAATCCGTTAATAAAACAATTAGTTCTATTAAAGGATAAATCGCGTGAACGCAAGAAAAAAGGGCAATTTCTTATTGAAGGCAAGAGGGAACTTTCCTTATCAATAAAAGGTGGTTACAAAATTGAAACACTATTATTTTATCCCGATTTGTTTTCTGAAAGTGAAGCACGAGCCATGTCTCAATATGGAATTGAAATTATTGAAATTTCGAAAGATGTTTTTCAAAAGTTAGCCCATAGAGATACAACTGAAGGCGTAATAGCAATTGTGAATGCTAAACCACATACCATAGAAGAATTAAAACTCACTTCTAAAAACCCTTTAATACTTGTTGCTGAGGCACCCGAAAAACCTGGTAATATTGGTGCATTATTGCGAACAGCAGACGCTGCAAATATCGATGCTGTGATTATTGCCAATCCTAAATCTGATCTGTACAATCCAAATATTATAAGATCTAGTGTTGGTTGTGTATTCACAACAGAAATTGCTATAGCTAGTACCAAGGACACTATTGACTTTTTAAACAAATACAACTTCAATATATTTTCAGCAATATTACAAGAATCAGAGCCCTATCATACTCAAAATTATACATTACCTACAGCAATAGTTGTAGGTACAGAAGCTACAGGTTTAACCCAAGAATGGAGAAATGAATCCAAGGCCAATATCAGTATACCAATGCAAGGCGTTATTGATTCTATGAATGTGTCTGTTGCTGCAGGAATCCTTATTTTTGAAGCCAAAAGACAACGCGATTTTAACTAATATGACTGCAGATATACTCTTCTATATTATCATTGGTATTATTACTATCAATTTTATTAAAGATAAAATCCTCGATTCGCTAAATGCAAAACATTATAATGATCCAATACCTGAAGAGTTAAGTGATGTTTATGATGAAGATGATTATGCAAAATCACAGGCATACAAAGCCACCAATTACGGATTTAATCTTTGGACATCGCTTTTTTCATTTGCAATTACCTTAGCTTTTTTATTATTAGATGGGTTTGAATTTGTTGATAATCTAGCCAGAAGTGTTTCGGACAATCCAGTAATAGTTGGTTTATTATTTTTTGGAATTATAATGATTGCCAGTGATATAATTACAACTCCATTTTCTTATTACAAGACATTCGTGATTGAAGAAAGATTTGGATTTAATAAAACCACTAAAAAGACATTTCTTCTAGACAAACTTAAAGGATTACTGATGTTGGCAATTCTAGGAGGTGGTATTTTAGCGGTAGTCATTTGGTTTTATCAACTTACTGGGAATCAGTTTTGGCTATATGCTTGGGGAATTGTTACATTTTTTACTGTGTTTATGAATATGTTTTATTCTAAGCTTATCGTGCCAATGTTTAATAAACAAAAACCATTGGAAGAAGGGGAATTGCGACAAAAAATTTCAGATTATGCCAAGTCTGTAGGATTTAGTCTAAGTAAAATTTTTGTCATTGATGGTTCAAAACGCAGTACAAAAGCAAATGCCTATTTTTCTGGCTTTGGAAGTGAAAAAAGAGTTACACTTTACGACACCTTAATAAATGACTTGGAGGATGAAGAAATAGTTGCTGTTTTAGCACATGAAGTTGGACATTATAAACGGAAACACATCATTTTTAATTTAACAACTTCAATCTTACTAACGGGATTAACATTGTATATTCTCTCCATTTTTATTTCAAAT
This sequence comes from Winogradskyella vincentii, assembly GCF_020166345.1. Taxonomy (GTDB): domain Bacteria; phylum Bacteroidota; class Bacteroidia; order Flavobacteriales; family Flavobacteriaceae; genus Winogradskyella; species Winogradskyella vincentii. Next base: position 259,665 of record NZ_JAIUJS010000004.1, read on the forward strand.
CCATTATTGTCCAATGCTATTGGTGTAGAAACACCAAGCTTTCATGTTGGTTTAATTGCCTTTGGCCTACTCTACTCGCCGATTTCAGAACTTACAGGGTTAATAATGAATTACGTATCTAGAGTTTTTGAGTACCAAGCAGATGATTATGCCAAAAACACATATATGGCTGAACCACTTATTACATCCTTAAAAAAACTTTCTAAAAACAGTCTTAGCAATCTAACACCGCACAGGGCCTATGTTTTTATGCACTACTCACATCCAACATTATTGGATAGGGTTAGAAACTTGAGGAAATAGAATACAATAAAATTGGATTTCTTTTTTCTATCTTAGTACTTAGTCTAGGATTTCAATACTAACTCTAATGTCATCCTTTTCAAATAATTAGAAATGCAATATGATAAAGGGTCTTTACGAAACACATTTATTTGTTGAGAATATAGAACGATCAATTGATTTTTATTCTAAAACAATGGGTTTAAAGCTATGTCGTTTTAATGAAGAACACAGAACAGCATTTTTATGGATAGGAAAAGACAAACATTATATGCTGGGTTTATGGGAAAAACCAAAAGAAGAAATAGATGCTCGTCATTTTGCATTTGAATGTGAGCCAGATTGGGTTTTAAACGAATCAGTTGATTTTCTTAAATCACACAATCTAAATTTCTGGAATTTTTTAAATAATGATATTGAACAACCTATGGTATTCTGTTGGATGCCAGCAATTTCTATATATTTCAATGACCCAGATGGTCACGAACTTGAGTTTATTGGAATTTTAACTGGTAAATCTCAACCTAACAGTGAAAAACGTGTGGTTACTTATGAAGAATGGTTGAGAATAAAAGACAATTAAATCCAAGACAATAATTAACTAAATGAATAAAGGTATGACAACAACACCAGAACATGATGCACGTGTAGCCAACATGAAGTTCTCATCTGTTTATCCACACTATGTTACTAAAGTTGAGAAAAAAGGAAGAACGGTTGAAGAATTACATCAAGTTATAGAATGGCTAACAGGATTTGATAGTAAAAAATTACAACAACTAATTGATGAGCAAGTTACCTTTAAAACCTTTTTTGAACGCGCAAACTTAAACCCAAACGCACATCTAATAAAAGGTGTTATCTGTGGTTATAGAATTGAGGATATAGAGACACAACTAACAAGAGAAACTCGATATCTTGATAAATTGATTGATGAGTTGGCAAGAGGTCGTAAAATGGACAAAATTTTACGCAAAGCATAAGATTATCACTAAAATAATATTTAAGAAAACAGATTATAAAACAAACCTAATGAAACAAATTCCAACCATTTTAATAATTATTCTTTCGCTAATACTATTTAGTTGTAAAGATGAAAAGAAAACACAAAATACTATGCAAGAGACTACGGATACCTGGGAAGTTGATTTCCTTGATGAATTTGAAACCTTTAATCCAGAGAATTGGCAAGACCAGCGCATTTGGGTTAATAATGAAAATCATTGTTACGTACCTGATGGCGAATATGGAACTAGAGAAGTGAGTAATGGTACATTAAAAATCAAAGTAGTAAAGATTGATGAGAAAAGACCTTGTGATAATTTTGACAAGCATGGTATTCAACATCCTGACACCGAATATGTGGCTGGTCGTATTTGCTCCAAAAACCGCAAGGAATTTGTAAAAGGCAAATGGACAGCACGTCTTAAGCTTTCGAGCAATGGAGAACCAAGTATGTTCCCAGCATGGTGGTTATTAGGTGCACAAAACAATGAGCCACCTGTTCAAGAAGAAGATGAGAATATCTGTTGGCCGTTGACCGGTTCTGGTGAAATTGACATTTTTGAGCATCATGGAGATCATATGAAAGATGAATTCACAACTGGTGCTATTGTTAGTTTAGGTGAATGTGATAAGGGTGATTGGCAAAGCAAACGTCGTAATTTCCCAGCTACATTAAATGAGTTTCATGAATATTCCGTTGAATGGGAAGGCAGTGACCTTGTTTACCGCTTGGACGGTAATGAAGTATATAGAAATGAAGGTGAAGGTGATAAATATCCAGAACCTATGTTTGCAATTTTGAATTTTGCTAAAATCACTGACTCACCAATGGAAGGTGAATGGGTAATGGAAGTAGATTGGGTAAAGCATGAATTCAGAAAGTCATAGAAATTATGAGAATTCACATTGCTTTATTTTTTATTTTCTTCTTTACTAGTAACTTAATTGCACAGTCTAACAGAAATTTATTTGATTATGACAAGGAAAAAGAAAAGTTAGCAGTTGTTGTTCAAAGTAGAAATTTAGATTCTGTCACAATTTTTGAAAAAGTAGTGTTGGATGGCTTTGATTCTAAAATTCCTTTTTATCATTATATCAATAAAAGAAAGAGTAAAGTTAACTATGCTATTTTACTTCATGGATTGGGAGACTCAAAAGAAAGTTGGGTTTATCCCTCAGAACCATATCTAGAATGGAGTCAAAATTTGACTTCAATTAAAGATTCTCTTTTAACATTAGGGTATAGCCTAATTATACCAGACGCCAAATTTCATGGTGAGCGTAATTATGAATTAGATTTTAGACCACCTGAGTCTTTACCTCCTATTCTATCCAGAAATGAAAAAGACACGAAACTATTCGAAATCTTAATGACATCAACCGCAAAGGATTTAAGAATAATTATGGATTATGTTCAACAATTTAATAAGGTGAAAAACCAGTCATTTGGTGTAATTGGTTACAGTATGGGTGGTAATATTGCAATTTTGTTGAGTAACCACGATGAGCGTGTGGAATCTGTTGTTGCATGTGTACCTCCAATTAACCTTCCGGGTAAGGGAATAGAAACATTTGATTGGCCAGATGATTTAGTTCAGGGGCAATTAGATATTACACCAATGAAATATGCTATAAATCAAAATACACCCATACTACTATTAATGGGTAAGAGAGATTACTTCACACCTGTTGAGGATGCTGAACGTTTCTACAATAATATTTCTATTAATGAAAAAGAGTTAAAGTTTTTTGATTCTGGCCATATCCTACCAAATGAATACAAAATTGATGCTATCAGATGGATTTCACTCTACAATAAATTTTAAGGATGAAAAAAAAATCAAGCTTATATATCTCATTATTAGTAATCATTTTTGTGTTGCTCTATATAGTACTCAATGATAATAGTTCCGCACAAAATGAAAATTTGAATTACTTAGAAGTAACGACAAATTCTGATTATGACAATTTAGTATGGTCAGACGAATTTAATGGAAATGGGAAGTTAAATTCTGAAAAATGGTTTCACCAAACACAGTTACCTCCAGGAGGTAGTTGGTGGGGCGGAATTATTCAGCATTATACAGATAGTGAGACAAATACATATATGGAAAATGGGTACTTAAACCTAGTGGCAAAAAAAGAAACATTAACCGATCAAGGTGAAACCAAGCACTATACTTCTGCTAGGTTAAATTCTAAATTTGCTTTTACCTATGGTAAAGTGGAAGTTAAAGCTAAACTTCCTAAAGGTGTTGGCACTTGGCCCGCAATTTGGATGCTTAACACAAATATTGATGAGGACGGTGCGCATTGGGATAACAAAGGACTAGGAACAACCAAGTGGCCAAATTGTGGTGAAATAGATATTATTGAACATTGGGGCAAAAACCAAGATTATGTATCGAGTGCATTACATAATGGATCAAGTTATGGTGGACATGTAAAAAATGTTGGAGGTAGAAAAATCAAAAATGCTACAGATGACTTTCATATATACGCACTCGAATGGACTTCTGAAAAAATGATTTTTAGTGTAGATGGTGTAAATCATTATGAATATAATCCGAAGGTTAAAAATTCAAAGACCTGGCCATATGACTCTGATTACTATCTAATATTGAACATAGCCATTGAACCAAATATAGACCCAAACTTTAAAGAAAGTGCTATGTTAGTAGATTATATTAGAGTTTATCAATAAAATACAGTAAAATTTTCAACTTTCATTTTAAGGTTTAGTCACTAAATATAATTATTAATTGGCGGTCAATAGAATCAATACTTTAGATTACCTCAGAGGTCTTATGGCTTTAGGGATAATGATATATCATTATTATATATGGACTTTCAATAAATTAGGTGCAGATTCAATAATTGGAATTACAGGAGTCTACGGTGTTTCAGTTTTCTACATATTAAGTGGTTTAACACTATATCATGTTTATAACAAATCGCTGAAACTCCAAAATACTTTAGATTTTTTCATTAAAAGAATCTTCAGAATATTACCATTACTTTGGTTAAGTGTAGGGTTGAATATTTTTTTATTAAATAAGTCCTATGACTTTAATACTGTTTTTCTAAATCTTACTGGTTTATTTGGTTATTTAGACCATGATAACTATGTCACAACAGGCGCTTGGTCAATTGGGAATGAACTGGTTTTTTATAGTCTTTTCCCATTAATAATTATCTCTTCAAGTTGGAAACACTATTTAAATAATTTCTTTTTTATAATCTCCTTAATTGTTGGTTTATATTTCGCGTATTTTAAGCTCGTCCCAACAGAAAGTCTTTCAGGTCAGTGGTCTAATTATATAAATCCGTTAAATCAGATTTATCTTTTTGCTGGTGGTTCTATAATTGCGAAATATCTCTCAAATAAAAAAAACAACTTCATTGCAATAACCTTTTTATTATTGTGTGTGTTATTTATTATTCTATATCAAGTTGACGGAGACTTAATCAATCTGGTTACAGGAAATAATAGGATTTATTTTTCAGCATGTGCTTTTACTCTTACTTCTGCCTTTTATCTAATAGACATTAAAATTCATAAGCTTTTTCATTGGCTACTACTAAAATTGGGGCATATCTCTTATTCTATTTACTTAATGCATGCCATTATTTATTGGTACTCTGCCCAGTTCATCAACAAAAAAAACAACCAATTATTATTTTTCTTCTTGTGTATTGGTATTACTTTACTAGTAAGTTGGTTTACCTATCATTATTATGAGAAAACTTTCACTGTAATCCAAAAACGAATCTTAAGATTAGTCAATGATGCCAGAATAAGGATGTTGAAATCTAAATGACCTGACTATCATTAAACTATTATCATTTTAATTATCTTTCAGCTAGAAAATGAATATAATTTAATATTGTTTTTTAATGCGAATACTGTTAATACTTATACTGGCATCTGCCCTTATAGTAAGCTGTAGTCAAAAAGAAAATACCAATTTAAATGACTTAAGCATTGGTAGCACTAGTATTTCTGGAAAAAAAGAATATTTAACCTCGCCTTACGTAACCGCAGGCAACAGAGTTTATATAGTTGGACATCAAGATGGTTCATTCCCTGATTTGGGTTGGCACATTAAAGGTGAAATGGGTGGGATATGGAATCATCCTATTAAATTAATGGATGGATTTGATATTAAATTTTATGATGCAATTGACACGTTACATCTAGATAAAGCCAAAAGCTTCACCAACTATCCTATGGCAAGTAAGTTCAATTATCATTGGGAAAAAAGAAATATTGAAATTGAACGATGGCAATATATACCAGATAAAAAACAAGGTGCCGTTATTCAGCTAATAATTAAAAACCTTGGTGGTGAACAAAAGCTTAAATTAAAGTTTACCGGTACATCAGATTTAAGGCCTACTTGGCTTGGAGAACGAACCGATATGATAGATGGCAAGGACCAAGCTATATTTGATCAAAAATTCCAAGCATGGAAAGTAAAGGACAGCTTAAACCCTTGGCATACAGTATATGGATCGGATTTAGAATTTGAACAAGAATCAAGAACCAACTCATACCCAACTAAAGATAATACAAGTATTAACAGCCTTGAGGATACCTTGTTTTTATTTGCTGGTGAAACCCACATTGTCAATTATTATGTGGCGGGATCGTATACGTCAGAAAAAGACGCTATAGATACCTATATTGCTTTGAAAGAGGGTGTCAATTCTAATTTCAGTTCAAAGCTCAATAGATATAATGAGTTGGCAAATCAATCCAAACTTTCAATTCCAGATAAAGATATAGAGGAAGCTTTTGAATGGTTAAAATATAATTGTGATTGGTTAGTTAGAAAAGTACCTGAAATCGGGACAGGTATAACCGCAGGTATACCAGATTACCCATGGTGGTTCGGTGTAGATAGCGAATATGCATTGAAAGGTTATATGGCGATAGGTCAAACCGATGCGGTTTACGAAACCATTCGATTATTAGATAGTCTATCTGAAGCGACTAACGGAAATGGCAGAATAGTACATGAAGTTTCAACCAATGGTGCGGTATTTAATAAAGGAAATATTAACGAAACACCTCAATTTGCTTCTTTAATTTGGGAAGTATATCAGTGGAATGGCGATAAGGACTTTTTAATAACGTACTTCCCAACTATTAAGAAAGGGCTAAAATGGTTAATGACCGAAAACGATGCGAACAATAATTTATTTCCTGATGGTTATGGCATGATGGAAATTCATGGTATGGATAGCGAAATGATAGATGTTGCTGCATATACTCAACGTGCTTTTGTTGACGCTTCAAAAATTGCTCATGAATTAGGTGAAAATGAATTATCAGAAGAATATAGTTTAACGGCAAATAAGATAAAGCAAAAGATAAATTCAGAATTCTGGTCAGACGAGTTCAACTCCTATGCAGATTTTATAGGTACGGATGAGCAGGCACTTCATTTAATTGAAGATGCCATAAAAAGAGCTGAAACATTGAATAAGCCTTGGGCTGTAGAAGAACTCAAAGCCACCAAAACGGCAATTCTAAAAAATCCTTCTGCAGAATCAAGACCTTTTGTATTGCACCACAATTGGGTTGTAAATACGCCAATGGAAATGAACATTGCAGATAAGGATAAGGCAGAAAAAGCATTGAAAACTACTGAAAAATTCGTAAACCCATTTGGTGTTTTTGTTACAGGAATAGACAGGGATGAATCGGCAGGGTCTGATGATGGCTCCTTTAAAGGAACTAAAGTGTTTTCTTATACTGGCGCTGTAATGACACTGCCTACAAGTGTCCAGGCGGTTGCTGAAAATAATTATGGTAACCCAGATAAGGCACTAAACTATATTCAAAGAATGACAAGAACTTTTAGCTATGCATTTCCTGGAAGTATTTATGAAGTTTCTCCAGACTACGGTATGATAACACAAGCTTGGAATATTTATGGTTTTGCAGTTCCTATTGTTCAACAATTTTTTGGGATTAAACCACAGGCACAAAACAAAAAAATAATTATCAGTCCACAAATGCCTGAGAAGTGGGATAATGCATCTATCGAAAATGTTATCGTATCAGATAACTCAATTTCTGTACACTATTCAAAATCTAATGGCACCTTAAAACTTACTGTTGATCAAAAAAATCCTGAATGGGAAGTAGAAATAATAATGCCGAAATCAAAGGGTAAAACAACTTTTAAAATAATTAAAAGCACAATCCAGCCGGTAACTGATAATGAAAATATAATTGTAAAGACCAAATCCAAATCGACAGAATTAATTCTAAAATATTAAGTCATGAAAAAAATCATTTCCACTCTTTCGTTTTTATGTTTCATTGTTAGCATAAATGCTTAAAATCTTATCGGAGCATGGGAGTCTTATTCAACAACATCTTCTGGTGAAAAACTGAAAAGTGTCCTCGTGTTTGCGGATGGATTTCAAGTCTTAACAACTTACAATGCAACAACTGGAGAATTCATAAACACAAATGGAGGTTCCTGGAAATTGGAAGGTGATGTTATGACGGAGAAAGTTGAATTTAATTCTGATGATCCTGTGAACATTGGTAATGAGCATAGTTTTAAGGTTGATATTTCGGAGAATGAAATTAAGATTGCAGATAGCAATGAAGTCTTTAAAAGAATTGATGATGGTTCACCTGGCAATTTACAAGGTGCTTGGTTAATGTCTGGACGAGTTAGAGATGGCAAAACACAATCACGGGATACAAACAGGCCAAGAAAAACTATGAAAATATTATCAGGTACTCGGTTTCAATGGATTGCATATAATACTGAAACAAAAGAATTTAAGGGTACTGGTGGTGGCACATATACAACCATTGACGGTAATTATACAGAGAATATCGAGTTTTTTTCGAGAGATAACTCCAAGGCTGGTTTAAGTCTAAAATTCAATTATACGTTAATTGATGGAAACTGGCATCATAAGGGATTATCAAGTAAAGGAGATCCAATCCATGAAATTTGGAGCCTTAGGAAATAAAATAGAATGGCAAAAAATAAAAACAACGGTAAACTAGCATTGGCTATTGGTCTCTTAGGAACAATTGCAGGTTTAATTCTGATATTTCAAGACAACTTGATGATAGGTATTTTTGGAACTATTGCAAGCTTAGGTGTATCAATTAAAGGCTACCAAGATTATAAGTCTCAAAGTTCAAAATGAAATAGTAATTTTCGTAAAATTTCACTTCAACAAAGCGTTGCACATTAAATAAGCTTTCACTACTTTAGTTCTATGACTGATGTGGATATAGAAAAAGAAAATGCAGCAATTGCAAAAGCTTACAAGGAACTACTAAAAGTAAGCTATCAAACATTGAGCAAGGAGGATAAAAAATTGATTCGACAGGCTTTCGATGTGGCTGTAGATGCACATAAAGATCAGAGAAGAAAATCTGGTGAAGCCTATATATTTCACCCAATTGCTGTTGCTAAAATAGTCGCTCAAGAAATAGGTTTAGATGCTACTTCTATTGCTTCTGCCCTTCTACATGACGTAGTAGAAGACAATCCTAATTACACAATTGATGATATTGAACAACTTTTTGGAGAGGCAGTTGCACGGATTGTAGATGGTCTTACAAAAATTTCATCCTTAAAAAAAGATATGGATGTTTCTCTCCAGGCAGAGAACTTCCGGAAAATGTTGTTGACCTTAAATGAAGATGTACGAGTAATTATCATAAAGATTGCTGATCGTTTACACAACATGCAAACAATGGACTCAATGCGTGCGGATAAACAAGTAAAAATAGCATCAGAAACACTTTATATTTATGCGCCTCTAGCCCATAGAATAGGATTATACAATATTAAAACTGAACTTGAAGATCTTGGCTTAAAATATACAGAACCAGAGGTATATCAGGACATTGCCGAGAAAATGCAAGAGAGCAAAGAAGAACAAGATGCTTATATAAAATCCTTTTCTAAAGTAATAGAGAAATCTTTGAACAAAGAGGGTCTAAATTATGAAATAAAAGGTAGGCCAAAATCCATTTTTAGCATAAGAAGAAAAATGGTTAAGCAAGGTGTTTCTTTTGATGAAGTGTATGATAAGTTTGCCGTAAGAATAATTTACAAATCCGATTTTGAGAATGAAAAGTTTTTAGCTTGGAAAATATATTCAATTGTAACCGATCACTTCACTCCTAACCCAACACGATTAAGAGATTGGATTTCTTCTCCAAAATCAACGGGTTACGAAGCATTACATATTACTGTTGTTGGTCCTAAAAGCAGGTTTGTCGAGGTTCAGATAAGAAGCGAACGCATGAATGAAATAGCCGAAAAAGGCTATGCTGCACATTACAAGTACAAAAATCAAAATGTCAAGGAAGACAATTTAGATTTATGGATTAATAAGCTTCAGGAAGCTTTAGAGAATAATGAAGCCGATGCTGTTGATTTTGTTGAACAGTTTAAATTAAATCTTTATTCCAAAGAAATCTTCGTTTTTTCTCCAAAAGGAGATCTAAAATCATTACCTAAGGGAGCGACGCCATTGGATTTTGCTTTTAGTATTCATACTGAGGTTGGAATGAAAACTAGAGGAGCCAAGGTGAATGGCAAATTGGTCCCTTTAAGTCACAAACTACAAAGTGGTGATCGGGTAGAAATTTTAACCTCGGAAAATGCAAAACCAAATTCTAACTGGTTAGATTATGCAACAACGGCAAGGGCAAGGAGTAAAATTAAATCAGCTTTAAAAGCAGATACCAAAATTATTGCTGAAGAAGGTAAAGAAATTCTTAGACGTAAATTAAAACAGTTAAAGATTACACTGAATGAAAGTTCAGTGAACGAACTAGTCAATTATTTTAAATTAAGTACATCTCTAGATCTATTCTACCGTGTAGGTATTGGAACCATAGATAATACAAAATTAAAGGCCTTTGCTTCGTCGAGGAGTAATGCATTTGTAAGCTACATTAAAAATAAAATTAGAAAACCAGAGGTTTCAAAAGATCTTGACAAGGAAGAAATCACGTCTAAATATGACATGCTGGTTTTTGGTCAGGAGGAAGAGAAGCTAAATTATAAATTAGCAAACTGTTGTAACCCGATACCAGGTGACAAAGTTTTTGGTTTCTTAACCATAAATGACGGTATGAAAGTGCATAAAAAGAACTGCCCAAATGCAGTTAGCTTACAATCTAATTATGCCTACCGTATAATGCCAGCTAAATGGATTGATTCCTCACAGCAGGTATATACCTCACAAATTAACCTCTCAGGAATCGATAATTTAGGACTTGTTAACGACATTACAACTTTAATTTCTGAGAACATGCATGTTAATATGAAAAGCATCAGTTTTACCAGTGATGACGGAGTGTTTACAGGTAAGATTACGGTACAGGTTAAGAACCAAACAATGCTAAAAAAGTTAATAGATCGGTTGAAAAAAATTAATGGTATTGATAAGGTATCAAGAGCATAAAATTATGTAAATTTGCACCTTAATTATGAATGCAAAGAAAGAAGAAAGCAATCAGGAAATCGTAAAACGAGTTTTTACTCAATTCTTAGAAGAAAAGGGTCATAGAAAAACACCTGAACGCTACGCTATACTTCAAGAAATTTATGATAGTGAAGAGCATTTTGATATAGAATCACTCTACATTAAAATGAAGAATAAAAACTATCGTGTAAGTAGGGCAACACTTTACAATACCATCGAATTATTACTAGAATGTAGTTTAGTGAGAAAGCATCAGTTTGGTCAAAGTCAAGCACATTACGAGAAGTCTTATTTTGACAAACAGCACGATCATGTCATTCTAACGGATTCTGGCGAAGTTATTGAGTTTTGTGATCCGCGCATTCAAACTATTAAAAAGACAATCGAAGAAGTTTTCGACATAAAAATTAATAATCATTCACTTTATTTTTACGGCACACGTAATAAGGACGACTAACTAATTTATTAAAATGGCAGTAGATTTACTACTAGGACTACAATGGGGAGATGAAGGCAAAGGAAAAATTGTTGACGTATTCACCTCTAAATACGATATTATTGCAAGATTTCAAGGTGGACCAAATGCAGGTCATACCTTAGTATTTAATGGAAGAAAACACGTATTACATACGATTCCTTCAGGAATATTTCATGATAATACTACCAATCTTGTTGGAAATGGTGTAGTAATAGACCCTGTAATTTTCAAAAAAGAATTAGACAAACTAGACGAACAGAATGTAGACTACAGAAAATCATTATGTATTTCTAGAAAAGCTCACATTATTCTGCCAACACATCGATTGCTGGATGCTGCGAGTGAGGCATCAAAAGGTAAAGCTAAAATTGGTTCTACTTTAAAAGGAATTGGCCCTACATATATGGACAAAACCGGTAGAAACGGAATTAGAGTTGGTGATATTGAACTTTCAAACTGGAAAGATAAATACAGAGCATTAGCAGATAAGCATGAAGCAATGATTGCATTTTACAATGTTGACATTCAGTATGACTTGGAAGAGTTAGAAACTGATTTCTTCGATGCGATAGAAACTCTTAAAAGTTTAAAATTTATTGACTCAGAAGAATTTATACATCAGTCCCAAAATTCTGGGAAATCAATACTCGCTGAAGGTGCACAAGGTTCACTTTTAGATATAGATTTTGGTACATATCCTTTTGTAACTTCTTCAAACACTACTGCGGCAGGTGCTTGCACAGGTTTGGGTGTAGCTCCAAATAAAATAGGTGAAGTATTCGGTATTTTTAAGGCGTACACTACACGTGTAGGTTCTGGGCCGTTTCCGACTGAGCTTTTTGATGAAAATGGAGAAACAATGGCACGTGTTGGCCATGAGTTTGGAGCAACTACAGGTAGACCTAGACGATGCGGATGGTTAGATTTGGTTGCACTTCGCTATGCCTGTCAAGTAAACGGAGTAACGCAGCTTATAATGATGAAAGGCGATGTTCTTTCAGGATTTAAAAAACTGCAAGTATGTACATCATACAACTACAAAGGCGAAACTATTTCACATTTGCCGTATAATATTGAAGCTGAAAATGTTACACCTATTTATACCGAAATGGATGGATGGAAAGAAGATCTAACAGAAATGACAGAGGCTTCACAATTACCTGCAGAATTTAATGCTTATGTAGTGTTTTTGGAAAATGAACTGAATATTCCAATAACAATTGTATCTGTTGGGCCTGACCGTAAACAGACAATAGTAAGAAAGACAGTTTAGTTTTTCGCTAACATTTAGTGTTAAAAATTCTGTTAACCTATAATAAAGCTATTACATAAATGTTATTTTGTAAAAAATTTATGGTTTTGAATAGTTTTAAGAAACTTCTTTTACTAATTTTTCTAAACACCTTGTTTCTAGGTTTTTCTCAAGAAAAACAGAAAATTACAATAGAGTATGCAGGTACTGCCTATACAGACTCCGAAATAGAGGAAGGAGCAAAAGTATTCTTAAGAGACAAATCACAACAAGTTCATTTCGTACATAAGGGCGTTAACATGTGGTGTGACAAAGCCATTTATTACGAGGACCAAGATTTCATTGAGGCATTCAGCAATGTTGTTATGAAACAAGGCGATTCCATAAATATGGTTGCAAAATATGTTGAGTATAGTGGTAAATCACAGTTAGCATTTGCAAGAGGCGACGTTGTACTGACAGAACCGCAATCAGTACTAACAACAGAAAAATTATATTTCGATAGAACAAGACAGATTGCTTACTACAACACTAAAGGAAAAGTAGTAAGAGACTCTTCTGGTACAATTACAAGTCAGATTGGAAGATATTATACAAATTCGAGCAAATATCAATTTGTAAAGGATGTTGTTCTTGTAAACCCAGATTACACACTTAACACAGAACGATTAGATTTCTTCACTGAAAATGGACATGCATATTTATTTGGCCCATCAACAATAGTTGGCGAAGACAGTAATATATATACAGAACGCGGATTCTATAACACTAAGACTGATAGAGGACATTTTCAGCGTAATGCACGTATCGATTATGAAAACAGAACAGTAGAAGGCGACAGTATTTATTTTGACAGAAATAGAAATTTTGCATCCGCAACCAATAACATAACAGTAACAGATACAATAAACAGAAGTGTTGTAAAAGGTCATTATGCCGAACTATGGAGAGATAGAGATTCAATTTTTATAACCAAAAGAGCCTTAGGAATAACCGTTCAAGAACAAGATTCTGTATACATCCATGCTGATACCTTAATGGTAACTGGTAAGGAAAATAATAGAATTACCAGAGCATTTTATAATGTTAGACTTTACAAGAGTGATCTTGCCGGTAAATCAGACTCAATACATGTCAATCATCAGACTGGATTAACCCAGATGATTAATTTGGACCGTTTCAGTTCTAATGATGCATTTGCCACCAAAAGAAAACCAATTCTATGGAATATGGGCAATCAGATGACAGGTGATACTATCCATTTAATTTCAAATGTTGAAATAGAAAAATTAGATTCACTTAAAGTATTTAATAATGCCTTTTTAGTTAGTAAGGACACCATTAGTGAATCAGGTTTTAACCAAGTAAAAGGTAAATTATTGATAGGTTTATTTGAGAACAATGAGCTTTATAATGTTGATATTATTAAAAATGCTGAAATGATTTACTACATGCGCAATGAGGAAAATGAACTCGTTGGCATACAAAAGTCTAAATCTGGCAGCATAAATATGAAAATAAAAGAACAGGCCATAGAAGAGGTTAGATTTATAAATCAAATTGATGGAGAACTTTATCCTGAATCAAAGTTTCCAAAAAGCGGTAGGCGATTACGCGGATTTGATTGGCGTGGTGAGGAACGTCCTATGTCTGTAGATGACTTATTTAAAGATGACCCACCATTGGTATTACCTGTAATTAAAGGATTAAAAGATTATGTACCTCCAGAAGAGTTTATTGATGATTCAGTAACCGAAAGAATTGAAAATGCTGGTAAAGACACTCCTAATAAACCAAATAAGGCAGCTCGTAATCTACCCAAAAAAGACAAACAAATACCATCACCAGATCAGTTAAAAGTACCTGCAGGATTAAAGAAAAAATCAAGTCAATAATGCAGAATGCAAGTAAGCGACTTCTTTAAATATCAAGCACAAACAACACCGCATCCATTGGCAATGGAAATAAAGTATGCTAAGGGATCTTATATTTATGATTCGGATGATAATCCTCATCTAGATTTTGTTGCTGGTGTTTCTGCTTGTACCTTAGGACATAGTCATCCTGCGGTTGTTAATGCTGTAAAAGAACAGCTCGATAAGTATTTACACGTAATGGTATATGGTGAATATATACAACAACCAGCTGTAGATCTTTGCAAAAAAATGGCTGAATTACTACCAGAACCCTTAGACACAACTTACTTAGTCAATTCTGGTACAGAGGCAATTGAAGGAAGTATAAAGTTAGCTAGACGTTATACGGGAAGATCTGAAATAATTGCCGCTAAAAATTCATATCATGGGAATACTTTGGGATCTTTAAGTCTTATGGACTATCAAGAACGTAAAAGACCTTTTCTACCCTTACTACCTGACATTAGGCACATCGCCTTTAATTGCGAATGGTGTCTTGAACAAATTACAGAAAAAACAGCTGGAGTAATACTGGAAACGATACAAGGTGGTGCAGGTTTTATAGAACCTATCGAAGGGTATTTAAGCAGTGTTCAAAAACGGTGTAATGAAGTAGGTGCGTTATTAATATTAGATGAGATACAACCTGGTATTGGCCGTACAGGTAAAATGTTTGGATTTGAAAATTATAATTGCAAACCAGATATAGTGGTCACAGGCAAAGGTTTGGGTGGCGGACTTCCAATTGGTGCTTTTACAGCATCTCACGAAATGATGAAGCACCTAACTGATAATCCTAAATTAGGACACATTACAACATTTGGAGGTAATCCTGTTATTGCAAGTGCAGCCTTTGCAACATTAACGGAGCTTACAAATAGCAATCTAATTGCTGAAACACTTAAAAAAGAAAAGTTAATTCGAGACCATCTTTCTCATCCTCTGATCAAAGAAATAAGAGGGCGTGGGTTAATGCTTGCCGCAATTACAGAAAATGCTGAAATTACAAATGAAGTTATTCTAAAATGCAAAGAAAAAGGATTAATACTATTCTGGTTACTTTTTGAATCGAAAGCAATAAGAATTACACCTCCATTAACTATTTCTAACGAAGAAATTGTTAAAGGTTGTCAAATTATCTGCTCAGTTTTAGATTCTATCCATAATTAATTTTTGCTATTAAACTATTGAAAATCAAGAGTAAAATAATGCTTATTAAAGCATTATTTTAATGTTAATTAATTTGTTAAAAACAATAAATTAATTCTTTAATATTAGTGCATGATAACAGTAAATTTATTTCAGTGAATTTTAAAACCGCTTATGGAATATAGTCAGAACGACGAAAATTTCTCACTTATTAGATTTGAATCAATGTTAAAAACAAATGACATTTTGTTTTTTGACTCCAATGAATTCGAAAACATCATTCACCACTATCTTGAGAGTGGTAAAATTGCACTAGCAAAGCGTGCAATTAAGCTTGGTCTAGAACAGCATCCATCTTCGATAAATCTTAGATTATATCAAGTTGAAATTTTAGTAATCGAAAATAAATTTGAAGAAGCAAATGATATTTTGGATATGCTAAATGACTTAGAGCCAAACAATGAAGAAGTTTATATCCAGAAGGCCAATGTTTTATCTAAACAAGATGAGCACGAAAAAGCGATTGAAATTCTATTGTTAGCAATAGACAAATCAAAAACACCAGATGATGATAGTGATTTGTACGCTCTTATAGGGATGGAATATCTTTTTTTGGACCAATTTGAAAACGCAATAATATATTTTAAAAAGTGTGTTGAAGTTGATACGACAGACTATTCTGCTCTACATAATATCATTTATTGTTATGATTTCTTAAATCAGAATTCCGAGGCTATAACCTATTTAAATAGTTTCTTGGATAATCACCCATATTGTGAAGTGGCATGGCACCAATTAGGACGACAGTATTTTGCAATAAAAGAGTATGCGAAGGCCAACGCCGCATTTGATTTTGCAATAATTTCTGATGATACATTTGTAGGTGCATATATTGAAAAGGGTAAGGTCTTAGAAAAACTGAAACAATATGATGATGCCATAGAAAACTATAAAATCACATTAGCACTAGATGAACCAACATCATTTGCATTGTTAAGAATTGGACATTGCTACGAAAAGCTGGGTGAAGATGATATGGCCATTCAGTTTCTTAAAAAAACCGTTGACGAAGATCCTCTTTTAGATAAAGGTTGGTTGGCCATTACAAAGTTTTACATGAAGCGTCTTGATTATCAGAAAGCGCTTTACTACATAAATAAAGCTGTTAACATTGATGGCGATAATGTACTCTATTGGAAACTTTACGCAACTGTAAACAAACGCTTAAACTTTCTCGAAGAAGCAGAACGAGGCTACAAACGAAGCTTAGAACTTGGAAATTACGAACTAGACACGTGGCTTGACAGGTCTGATATACTAATTTCTCTCGGTGAATATGAGGCTTCTGTATATAATTTATTGCAGGCATCAGAATTCTACCCTGAAAATGCAGAGGTTGAATATAGACTTGCTGGATTATATTTTACAATGCACCAAATTGAGGAAGGGAGATTTCATTTAAAAAATGCGGTACAGCTCAATTACGAGTATAATTTCATTATAGCAGAGCTGTTTCCTAAGTTAAATGAAAGGGCAATTGTTAGAGCTATTATTTCAGATTCTAAAAAGACTTCCAACTAAAAAATTCCATACCTTAGCGACTCACTATTTCACATAAAATGAGTCGAAGAATAATAGATTATCTTGTTATAACTTTCAAAGGAATAGCAATGGGTGCAGCTGATGTTGTTCCAGGAGTTTCTGGTGGTACAATCGCATTTATTTCAGGTATTTACGAAGAATTAATTGAGAGTATTGACAAGGTTAATTTGGGTTTTTTTAAAGTTTGGAAAAAAGAAGGGTTTCTAACAGCTTGGAAATCTATTAATGGAAGTTTTCTTTTCGCTTTATTTCTTGGAATTGCAATCAGTATACTTTCATTGGCCAAAATAATTAAATGGTTACTTCATAATGAACCAATAATATTGTGGTCGTTCTTTTTTGGTTTAGTCTTAGCAAGTATTATTTATATAGCTAAACAAATTAGCAAATGGTCATTAAAAGTAATACTGGCTATTATCCCAATTTCAATATTATCTTACTATATAACCTTGGCAGAACCTTTTGCATCGCCAGACAGCCCGTACTATTTATTGTTTTGTGGTTTTATTGCAATAATTGCAATGATATTACCTGGAGTTTCAGGAGCATTTATATTATTGATATTAGGTGCCTACCAAACTGCTATTGACACAATTAATAATCTAAGAGATGGCCTTTTACAGGGTGACATGACCTTATTTAAAGAGGCATTTTTAAATTTTATCCTACTTGCTGTCGGAGCTGTTATAGGTTTAAAAGTATTTTCAAAAGCCTTAAACTGGATGTTCAAGCATCAAAAGAATCTCACATTGGCAATTCTAACCGGTTTTATGGTTGGTTCTTTAAATAAAATTTGGCCTTGGAAAGAAATCTTAAAAACGCGCATTAATTCTAAAGGCGAAGAAGTTACCTTACTAGATAGAAGTATATTACCTACTTCCTATGAAGGAGACAATCAATTAGTAATAGCAATTGTATTTATCGTTATCGGGTTTGCGACTATTTTAATATTAGAGAGACTAGGTAAGAACAAAACCACTGTTTAAATGCAAAGCACAAGACGCTTTAAAGATCGGGTTTTTTTGGTAATTAAGGGGCTGGCAATGGGAGCGGCAAATAAAGTTCCTGGTGTTTCAGGTGGTGTGGTAGCATTTGTTGCGGGCTTTTATGAAGAATTTATTTATTCATTACAACGTGTTAATAAAACTGCATTTAGACTGCTGTTTAATGGACGCTTCAGTAGTTTTTACAGATACGTGAATGGTAAGTTTTTAGGCTTACTTTTCCTTGGTATGATAATCAGCTATTTTAGTGTTTCTAAAATTCTAGACTACTTAATTATAAATTATGAGCTCTATGTTTGGAGTACTTTTTTTGGAATGATCTTAGGATCAATATATTACATAAACAAAGATTTTAAAGGCTGGAATAGAAGAACTTTAACTTTCCTAATCATTGGAGCTCTGGTTGGATTAAGCATAAGTTTTTTAGATCCTGCCAAGGAGAATGATAATTTAATTTTTGTTTTTTTCTGCGGAATAATTAGCGTTTCTGGAATGACGCTTCCAGGGTTTTCGGGTTCATTTATTCTAATTCTCCTTGGAAATTATGTTCTGCTTCTTGTTGATTCTGTAAACGCTCTTTATGATACCATTGCAGATGTTTTTACTGGAGATTTTGATTTTGTAAAAGACGCTGTTAGAATACGAATGTTGAAGGTTTTAGCTGTTTTCACATTAGGTTCTGTTACCGGTCTTGTAACTTTTTCTCATATTTTAAACTACATTTTACATCATTATAAAAATATTACACTCGCTACCATAATTGGTTTTATAATTGGATCGCTTGGTGTTGTATGGCCTTGGAAGGAAACCATATACATGACTAATGACAACGGTGGTTACATTCTTGATTCTACAGGTAAACAAATCATATTGAATTATAAGCGTTTTTTACCAGAAGCAAGTACTGAAACTTATATTGCAATTGCTTATATTGCCCTTGGTATCCTTATAGTTTTAGGATTAGAATGGTATGGACAACGCACACGACAAATCAAAGCTTAAATTCGGACTAGTAGGGCGGAATATTTCCTACTCATTTTCAAGAGGTTATTTTGCCAAAAAGTTTGAAAATGAAAATCTTAATTACTCCTATGTAAATTTTGATTTAGAATCTATTGATGATCTTTTGAATGCAATAAATAATACACCGAATTTAAAGGGTCTTAATGTAACCATTCCTTATAAGGAGGAAGTCATTCCCTTACTCGATAAATTGAACAAACGCGCTCGAAAAATTGGCGCAGTTAATACTATACAGTTTAAGGGCAATAAACTAATAGGTTATAACACTGACTATTATGGGTTTAAAAACTCTTTAAGTCCGCATTTAAAAAAGCATCATAAACGTGCCTTAATTTTAGGGACTGGCGGTGCATCTAAAGCAATTGCCTATGCTTTAAAAAAATTAAATATTGAATATGCATATGTCTCACGGTCTAAGAAAAAGGGTGTAGAATATCAGTATTCAGATTTGGATAACAATATAATTTCAAAATATCAAATAATCATAAATTGTACGCCTTTAGGAACCTTTCCGGACATTGATCAATGTCCAAGTATTCCATATATGGCAATTACTAAAAAACATGTCCTTTTTGATTTAATTTACAACCCAGAACAGACTAAATTTTTAAAGAAAGGTCATGAAAAAGGTGCTACAACAATTAATGGTCTTAAAATGTTAGAAATTCAAGCAGAAAAGTCCTGGCAAATCTGGAATAAGTCTTAATACAGACCAAACCATTCATTTCCTTTGTAGTTCAAGGAGTTGTTAGTATCTTTAACATTCGATTAAAATAATTGACATATGTCTGAGAATGATAACCTGCAAGAAGCAGAAGGAAAAAAAGAAGTAGAAGTTTTAGATGCTACTCCAAAAGAAGAAACTAAAACAGAAGTTTCAGAAGACACTACCAATTCAAGTGAAAATGATTCTGAAACAAAGGAAGAACATGTTGATGAAATCGAAGCATCTAACGCTGAAGATGCTGAAGATGAGTCTAATGCAGAACGTCATGAGGTAGAAGAGAAAGATTACCACGCTATGACATTAGACCAGTTGGTTACTGAGTTTAATAGATTATTGAACCACCATAAAATTCAGACTATATCAAAGCATGTTAATCAAATAAAAGCAGAATTCAACTCGAAATTTAGCACGTTATTAGATGAGAAGAAGGAAGAATTCGTTAATGAAGGTGGCAATGAAATAGACTTTTTCTACACTGATGATACCAAAAAATTATTCAACCAACTTTACAAAGAATACAAACAGTCTATAAGTTCTTACTATAAAGAAAGGGAACAAAACCTCAAGCAAAACTTGGAAAACAGACTAAGTATAATTGAGGAAATAAAGGGTTTGTTGAATGTTGAAGAAAATATAAATACAACTTATAAGCATTTTAAAGAACTACAAGAGAAATGGCGTAATGCAGGTCCTATCCCTAGAGATAAATACAATAATGCTTGGAATTCTTATCATCACCATGTAGAACGATTTTATGATTTCTTGCATCTAAATAATGATTTGCGAGATATGGACTTTAAGCACAATTATGAGCAGAAGCTTAAGATCATTGAACGTGCTGAGGAACTTGCAAAAGACGAAAATATAAATCGTTCATTTAGAGAATTACAAGTTTTACATAAACTTTGGAAAGAAGAATTAGGTCCTGTAGCGAAACAGCATAGGGAAGAAATTTGGGAACGATTTAGTAGTGCAACTAAAACAATTCATGATAAGCGACAAGCATATTATGCGGATTTAGATAAAGCCTACGAAAAGAATTTAGAAAAGAAAGAAGAAATTATTGCAAATATTCAGGCAGTTGCAGAAGATAAAGTAAACTCTCATGGTGCTTGGCAGAAAAAAATACGAGAGATAGAAGCCTTGAGGGAGTCTTTCTTTAATGCTGGCAAAGTTCCATTAAAAGTAAATGAAGCCACGTGGGCAAAATTTAAAGATGCCGTTAGAAATTTTAATAGAAGTAAAAATCAATTCTATAAAGATCTAAAGAAAGAACAATACGAAAATCTTCAGAAAAAAAAGGAGTTAATTAAAATTGCAGAGGAAAATAAAGAAAGTGAGGACTTTGCTGTTGTTACTCCTCTTATGAAGAAAATTCAAAACGATTGGAAAAAGATAGGTCATGTACCTCGAAGAGACAGTGACAAAGTTTGGAAACAATTTAAAAACGCCTGCAACCATTATTTTGACAGAATGCATTCTCAACGCAAAGCTGAAAATCAGCATTTGTATGATGCATTTGATAAAAAAGTAAAACTGTTAGAAGGTATTAAGAATTTAGAGTTAAAAAGAGACAATAAAGAATTTATTGAAACTTTAAAATCTAAAATTTCCGAATGGAAAACCATTGGACATGTACCACAGAATAAACGCTATATAGATGGTAAATTCTATAAGGCAATCGATGAGGCTTTTGATAAACTTAAAATGGATAAGGCCAAGCTAGAAATGGTAAAGTTTGAAAGCAAACTAGAAAACCTTGCTAATAATCATAACGACACAAGGTTATTAGACAATGAACAAAACTTTATTCGTAAAAGAATTGGTGAGGTACAAAGTGAAATAACACAGTTAGAAAATAATCTACAATTTTTCTCTAATGTTGATGAATCCAACCCATTGGTCAAGGATGTTATAAAAAATATTGATAGGCACAAGAAAGAATTAGATACTTGGAAAGCTAAATTGACCAAGATCAGAGGAATGTATAGTTAAAATCAAAACCCATCTGCCATTAACAGATGGGTTTTGCCCTAACTAAACTAAATTAATCTTAATTACAACCGCTTACATAATAATTAAGATCTCCTACTAAGAATATAAAAACGTTTATGTTTTTATTTACAGTATTTACGCACAAATGTTAGTCTTGGATGTTAGAATAATAATATTTAGAAAGATTTAACATTATTGATTATTTCATTAATCTCATGTTATAACTGAAGGACTAAATTGATTTCGCCTCTTCCCAAAATACATCCATTTCAGAAAGGGTCATGTCTTTTAGGGATTTATTAAGCTCTCTTGCCTTAGACTCTAGGTATTGGAAGCGCTTTATAAATTTCTTATTGGTACGTTCTAAAGCATTTTCAGGATTCACTTTTAGAAATCTCGCATAATTTATCATTGAAAATAACACATCTCCAAATTCACTCTCAATAGCATTTTTATCACCTCTTACAATTTCAGATTTTAATTCAGCCAACTCCTCCTCTACTTTTTCAAAGACCTGTTCAGGCTTCTCCCAGTCAAATCCTACACCAGCCACCTTGTCCTGAATTCTGTTGGCCTTAACCATTGCTGGTAAACTTCTTGGAACACCTTCTAATACACTTTTTTTACCTTCTTTAAGTTTAATTTGTTCCCAATTGCGCTTAACATCCTCTTCGTTATCTACTTTAACGTCACCATATATGTGCGGATGACGTTCAATAAGCTTGTCACAAATACTGTGGCAAACATCAGCTATATCAAAGTCATTGGTTTCACTGGCAATTCTAGAATAAAAAACAATATGCAATAGCACATCACCAAGTTCTTTTTTTACCTCGTCTAAATCCTTATCTAAAATGGCGTCACCAAGTTCATATACCTCTTCAATTGTTAAGTGTCGTAAGGATTCCATGGTTTGCTTTTTATCCCATGGACATTGCTCTCGCAATTCATCCATTACAATCAATAAACGTTCAAAGGCTTTAAGTTGTGAACTTTTCTCAGGCATAATTATTCCTCCTCAGAGGTATCAGATTCATCTTCAGACTCTAAAGAATCTAATAGATTATTTTTCTGAAGTAAGTTGTACCATTGTACAACCTTTTTTATATCAGATGCGTAGACTCTATCTTCATCATAATCTGGTAATACTTCAAAGAAATATTCTTCAAGAGCATCTTTGCCGTCTTTATGGCTAATAGAAGTAGGATTACCATTCTCTTTGTCTTTTACCTTCTTTAAAACATCCTTTAATGGCACTTCTTCAGTAAGTGTATAAATAGCAATTTCACTTAATATACTAATGTTACTATGCGCACCAACCGTAAGTCTTTTTCTATCGAGCAACGATTCTACAACCGCTCCAGTTCTGGTTTGGGTAACAATTTCGTATAATCCTGGCTTACCAGATATTGCCAATATTTTTTCTAAACTCATATATCTTGTATTAACGTTTTCTGCTCATAAGAGGAAAACGCATTTTATAATCTATTTTTATTTTTCCTTTCGAAATGTTGGATAGCTTTCCTTTAATCAAACGTTTTTTAAACGAGGAAAGTTTATCGGTAAATAAAATACCTTCAATGTGATCATACTCATGCTGTATTACACGTGCGATGAGTCCATCAAACTCCTCAACACGTGTCTCAAAATTTTCATCTTGGTATTGAATCTTAATTTTAGGTTGTCTAAATACATCTTCTCTCACGTCTGGAATACTTAAGCACCCTTCATTAAAGGCCCACTCATCACCTTCTTCCTCAAGAATCTGTGCATTTATAAACGTTCTTTTGAAATTTTTAAGTTGCTCCTGTTCTTTTTCAGAAAAACTATCATCCTCCGCAAATGGTTCCGTATCAACCAAAAATAAACGAACAGGTAACCCAATTTGAGGTGCGGCTAAACCAACACCATAAGCTCCATACATTGTTTCGTACATGTTTTCAATTAATTCAGAAAGCCTTGGATAATCCTTGTCAATATCCTTTGCTTTCTTTTTTAATACCGGATCGCCATATGCAACAATAGGTAAAATCATAATTTATTTATTTACGGGAGCAAAAGTACAATTCTTATTTAAGAATTTGAAGCCAAATAGCTTTGCAATATTAGTGTTGCGCTAATTTCGTCAACGAGTGCTTTATTCTGTCTTTGCTTTTTCTTTAAACCACTATCTATCATGGTTTGAAAGGCCATTTTTGATGTAAATCTTTCATCGATCCTTTCTACTGGTATTTTGGGAATAGCTTTATTCAGTTTATTTAAAAAGGATTGTATATGAATCTCGCTTTCAGAAGCTGTATTATTCATTTGTTTTGGTAAACCAACCACAAACTTTTCTACTTTTTCTTCATTAACGTAATCAACTAGAAAGGAAATAAGAGATTTTGTGTCTACAGTTGTTAGTCCAGATGCAATTATTTGTAGCTCGTCTGTAATAGCAATACCAGTTCTTTTTGTCCCATAATCAATGGCTAATATTCTTCCCATATTTTGCAAATGTACAACCTTATTGAATAAAAAAACGCTCCTTGTTACAGAAGCGTTTTTAATTTAGCTATCAATTAAGTTATGATTTTATTTCCCTCATTTAAATAAATCATGTCGTTAATTATTAATTAGACACTAAATTTTTAAGCAGGTCACGTTTATATAATATTTTTTCTTTCTTCTTAAAAGAAAACTCCTCAATTAAAGGGGAGAGGAGTTTTCATAATTAGCTATTAATTAAATTCTCAGATACACTCACTATGTAGTTAATTATCCTCGATTCAATTATTAATAAGACACCACTTTTTAATATAGGTCACAATTTTTTAATTTTTTTTTCCTGATGCCTATTTGTAGGGTTATCTTTGGCACTACAAATTTTGATTATTAAATGAAAGAATTACAGAAAACCATAGAAAGTGCTTGGAATGATCGTTCATTATTATCTGAGCAACAAACAATAGACGCCATAAGAAATGTTATTGACCTAATTGATGAAGGTAAGCTACGTGTAGCTGAACCAATTGAAGGTGGATGGCAAGTTAACGAATGGGTAAAAAAAGCAGTTGTTCTTTATTTCCCTATTCAAAAAATGGAATCGTTTGAAGTAGGCATTTTTGAATATCACGATAAAATACCATTAAAAAGAAATTACAAAGAAAAAGGTATCAGAGTTGTTCCTCATGCTGTTGCCAGACATGGTGCTTTTATTTCTAAAGGTGTCATTATGATGCCAAGTTATGTTAATATTGGTGCATATGTAGATGAGGGCACAATGGTAGACACTTGGGCTACAGTTGGTAGCTGTGCTCAGATTGGTAAAAATGTTCATCTTTCAGGTGGTGTAGGTATCGGAGGCGTTTTAGAGCCTTTACAGGCTGCACCAGTTATAATAGAAGATGGAGCTTTTATTGGTTCTAGATGTATCGTCGTTGAGGGAGTTAGAGTAGAAAAAGAAGCGGTATTAGGAGCCAATGTAGTACTAACAATGAGTACTAAAATTATTGATGTAACTGGCAATGAACCCGTTGAAATGAAAGGTGTAGTACCAGCAAGATCGGTTGTGATACCAGGTAGCTATACTAAAAAATTCAATGCTGGAGAGTTTCAGGTTCCTTGTGCATTAATAATTGGCAAGCGTAAAGAAAGTACAGATAAGAAGACCTCACTAAACGATGCACTTAGGGAATATGACGTGGCTGTTTAAATCTAAATAATTATATACTTTATTAAAATAAACTCTAAAATCAATGCCAAATAACATTCGTCGTTTTTTATTAAGACATTTGAGAAAAATGAGGTTTTTACCATCAAAACTCTACGTAAAAATTCATTACGAGTATTTTTCTGGTGATCAACTAGATCTCGCTAACCCTCAAGATTTTAACGCGAAAATCGAATGGTACAAAGTGTATTTTAGACCAAAAATCTTAACCACTCTTGCAGACAAGTATGAAGTTAGGTCTTTTGTGGAAGAAAAAATTGGTGCAAAATACCTTAATGAACTTTATGCAGTCTATGATAGTCCAGAAAAAATTGATTTTGACAAATTACCTAATAGTTTTATTATCAAAGCTAATCATACCAATGGTCATAACATTATTGTAAAAAACAAGAAAGATCTAGATAAGAAAAAGGTAATTAAAAAGTTTAAAAAATGGTTGGGTAAAAATCAATACTATCGAAGAGGTCAAGAATGGGCCTATAAAGATATTAAACCAAAGATAGTTATTGAAAAATTCTTAAAGGAAGATGACACGGATACCTTGGCAGACTATAAGTTTTATTGTTTTAATGGAGAACCAAAATTTATAGATGTCCATTTAGACAGAGAAGAAGATCATAAATCAGGGTGTTATGATTTAGAGTTTAATCTGCTCCCTTTTGTGAAAAGTAAAAAGTTTAATAGTAGTCCTTCAGATTTACAAAAACCTATTAATTTTGAAGAAATGGTTAAGGTAGCTAAACTGTTAGCTAAAAAACTACCATTTGTTAGAGTTGATCTTTATTCTGTAAATGGGAAAACAATATTCGGAGAATTAACATTTTACCCTGGAGATGCCAGAAACAAATTTTATCCAGAAGAATACAATAAAGTAATAGGTGATTATTTTAAGTTACCAAAACTCAATCGTGAAAAATCAGTTATAAACAGCTTAGAAAAAATTGAATATTAACCAGAATTAAATGGTATAACAAACGGATTTAAATTTAGTGTAACAACTACAGTACCTTGCTTTGCAAATCAAAACTTGGAAAAACTTTGGAAAGAAGACTAAACCTATAGTTTATAAATTAATAATGTAACATGCCAATTAAATTACATCGGTTCTTCTTAAAACAGCTACGTAAAATGCGTTGGTTACCACCAAAAATCTACACAAAGATTTCGTATCAATACTACACAGGTAAAAAATTAAACTTAAGTAATCCTGAAGAGTTTAATGAGAAAATTCAGTGGTTAAAAGTTTATTATCATCCAAAAATTCTCACTCAATTAGTAGATAAATATGCCGTTAGAGAATATGTTAAAGAGAAGATAGGTGAACAATATCTCAACAAAATCTATGGTGTTTATAACAAACCTAATGATGTTCCATTCGATGAATTACCTAATAAATTTGTAATTAAAGCAACTCATACAAGTAGTCATAATTTGATAGTGGCTGATAAAAATAACCTTAACAAATCTAAAGCTCTTAAATCATTTAAAAAATGGTTAGGCAAAAATCAATATTATAGAATTGGGCAAGAATGGGCTTATAAAAATGTGCCACCGAGATTAATTGTCGAAAAATTTTTAAAGGACAAAGAAGAAAGGTCGCTCATAGATTATAAATTTTATTGCTTTAAAGGAACAGCAAAGTTTTTAGAAGTACACTTGGATAGAGCAGATAATCATAAAAGAGCTTTTTATGATTTTGAACTCAACCTTTTACCATTTCGCTATGTTTCATTAGAAAAAAGTATTTCCAAAAAAGTAGAAAAACCAAGTAACATGGATGAAATGATAAAACTATCCGAAATTTTAGCTGGTGATTTTCCTTTTGTTCGTGTTGACTTTTACTCTATTGAGGGTAAAACTATTTTTGGAGAGATGACCTTTTATCCGTCAGATGGAAGAAAAGATTATATACCAGAAGAGTACAATAAAATTATCGGAGATTACATTGAATTACCTATATTGAAAATAGGGCAAAAAGAAATAACAGAAATTAATTAGCTAGAGTTTCTAAAGTATATTAAAAAATGGGGAAACATGAACAACAAAAACATCCTATTGACGCTGTTATCCTCTGGGTAGATGGTAATGATGAAAAACATCGTTCTAAGATGTTGCTTTATTTAGAAGAAAAATCTAAGGTGAATTCTAAACGTTTTAGAACACGCTATGATCAGGTCAATGAGATAAAATTTACCATTGATTCTATTTTAAAGTTCGCCAAATTTATAAGAAATATTTATGTTATTACAGACGATCAAACACCTTCTTTCTTAAAAGAAAACGAAAGAAAAAATAAATATGGTAATGTTAAGATTGTTGATCACAAAACCGTTTTTAAAGATTATGAAGCCTATTTACCAACATTTAATAACAGACCTATTGAGACCTGCATGCACCGTATCCCAGAATTAGCTGAGCATTTTATCTATTTTAATGATGATTTCTTTTTAATTAATGAAATAAAACCAGAAGATTTCTTTAAAAATGGTATGCCAATTCTTAGAGGAAAATGGTTGAAGTTCTCTGAAGATAAATTCAAAAATAAATTTAAGAAAGCAAAAACTGGACATAAGCATGCACAACAATTAGGTGCTAAAATATTAGGATTTAAAAAATATTATAATTTTAGACATACACCCCATCCTCTTAGAAAGTCAACCTTTGAAAATTACTTTAAAAAACATCCAGAAGTATTTATTGAAAACATCAAATATAAATTCAGAAACCCAAAACAATTTACTCCTCAAGGATTTGCCAATCATTTAGAAATAAAACAAAAGACCTGTGTATTAAAAAAAGATCTTCAATTACTTTATTTTAGATCTTATAAAAAACCTTTGTATTGGTATAAATTTAAATTGAATATTAAAGGGAAAAAGAAATTGTTCCTGGGATTGCAAAGTTTAGACAGAGCACCAAACCTAATTTTAGACTATTTATTAGGTTGGTTGGAGAAGCGAACTTCTTAACCTATTTTTTTTAAAAACTTTCGTTGATCTTCCAAACTATCAAAATGCCATTTCGTAAAAGTGCGATCCACTTTTTTCTTTGAGAAATAATGAAACCTGTCTGCAAACGGAAAAAAGTCTCTATGACCTATACCATCAATGATAATTAGCTCTACAGAATCATCTTTATTTAGCTTACAACAGATGTTTCTGGCACGTAAATCTCGTGTAAAGACTTTATATTTGATCATATGTTGTCTTAAATCGTCTAAAGCAGACTTTAGCCTTTCATCAGCTATTTCGTTACTTTTAAGAAGGTAGTACTCTAAAGTTTTAGAAATGTCTCCTGTGGTTTCATCTCGTACCAAATCAAAGACCTGCCCTAAGCCTAAATTAGTATCAACCTCACCATGAAAATCAGAATAAAACGGATATTGATACTTCGAGGTATTACGCCTAGAAAGTTTTTTAAAATACAGCAGTTCTTTATTAGTGTACTCTCGAGTGGTTTCTGGTCTTGGAATTTTTATACACAAGTTTAAATTCTCAGGATGCTCATAACAAAATCTTATTTCACCTTCACCTATATAATGTTTTTTCTCCAGCTGTAGCATAAAACAAAATTACTAGTAAAAATTAATCAGGCAAAGCTTTAGCTTCTTATTGCAAAATAAAGCTATTTTGTTACTTCATTATTAGCTTTATCTTTGAGGGCACTTAAAACTTTCTTTAAATGAAAATAATAATACTTGCTGCTGGTATAGGGTCTAGACTAGGAAATCCTTTTCCTAAACCATTGACACCATTAAAGAATGGTAAGAGTATTATGAGAATGCAAACCGATAATATTGCTTCGCGTTATGACATAGACGATATTAACGTCGTGGTAGGTTTTAAGAAGGACTTAATCATGGAACGCTTCCCAGAATTGACCTTTGTATACAACCCTTTTTTTGATAGGACTAATACTTCTAAAAGTTTGCTACAGGCTCTAAAAAAGCACAAAGACAAATCTGTGCTATGGTTTAATGGCGATGTGGTTTTTGATGTTGACCTACTAGATATTTTAAATCCTTATATTGAGGCTAATGAATCTTTTGTAGCTGTCAATACAAGTAAGGTTGCTGAAGAAGAAGTAAAATATACGCTAAAAGATGGTTATATTAATGAGCTATCCAAAACCGTAAAAAATGGTTTAGGTGAGGCAGTTGGTATTAATTTTATCTCTTCAAATGATATAAAAACGTTTATAGTGCGTTTAGAAGAGTGCGATGATAATGACTACTTTGAACGTGGCTTAGAAATCGCAATTGAAAAAGATAACCTTAAAGTACGAGCTGTAGATATTTCTCAATACAATTGTATGGAAATAGACTTTGTTGAAGATCTTAATGAGGTAAACAAGACTTTATAATGAAGATTGTACTCTTCTGCTTAAATAATTATGCATTTGCCATCTTAAACCCAATAAAGGAGGTTTTGGAAGAAAAGAATCATGATTTTATTTGGTATGTCGCTCCAAAAATCAGAAAGAGTTTTCCTTATAATTCAGATGCAAATACGTCTTCAATTAAAGAAATTAGAACATATGAAAGCGATGTTATTTTTGCACCTGGCAATGAAGTACCTTATTTTCTTAGAGGTTTAAAAACTCAAATATTCCATGGATTAGCTGGCGAAAAAAAAGGACATTTTAGAATTCGACAATATTTTGACTTATACTTAACTCAAGGACCATATTTTACCAATAGATTCAATAAATTAAAAGAGGAGCATAAAGATTTCGATGTTATTGAAACAGGTTGGCCAAAGCTAGATGTCTATTATAAAAACAATGAAGCCATAATGACAGAAAAGAAGAGTCTCCTTCAAAAGAATAATGCAAAAACTATAATTCTCTACGCTCCGACATTTTCTCCTAAGTTAACCTCTGCTCCACATTTATTAGATGAAATTAAAAGCCTTTCTGAGTATAAAGATTACCTGATCTTTTTAAAATTTCATCCGCTTATGGATAAAGAATGGGTGGAAAAGTATAAACAACTTGCTGAAAACACTGATAATATCAGTTACCAAAATGAAAATGACATTACAAAATTCCTGATTATATCAGACATAATTATAAGTGATACCTCATCTGTAGTATACGAATTTTTACTGTTAGATAAGCCCGCTATTACATTTAATAGTATATCAAATAATATTGTATGGAAGGATTTAACAACCTATGATAACTTAAAGGAAGAGGTTTCGGATACATTAAATAAAGACCGTTATGATCAGTTACGAAAAAGCATAATTAAAGACTATCACCCATACAACGATGGTAAATCTGCTTTGCGAATGGTCGAAGCTGTTGAAAGCTATTTAAAAACACACAATGTTCCAAAAAGGCGCAGTATTTCAACTTTCAGAAAGTTAAAAACTCATATCAAAGTTATAAAAAATTACAGCTAATCAGTTCCTTTAGATAAGATAAAACTAGAAATTACTCTCAATACCAAATTCTGTCCATTTTGCATTTTCTCTTTTAGTAGTATGCCTTATTCTTTGGTTTAAGGTTTCATTATCTTCATTTTTATAAGGCCTTTCATGATAAAGGTGAACACAAATTGTACGATATCTAACTTGTAGAAATTTTACTCCATTATTCATCATGCGTTCTCCAACTTCCCTATCTTCACCACCATATTGCATGCGCTCATCAAAACCATTAACCGCAGTAATATCACTTTTCCAACAAGAAACATTCATACCGTCAAATGTAGCCTTTGTTGGTGTTATCCAATTTAAGAGATTAGCTTTAAATTTTGATTTAGTTAATTTATTAAGTTTAAAACTTTTTGGTTGTCCTTGTTCAAGTAACCAATCTTTATTAAAACATTTTTGATTACTAATGATAGATTTAGACAATCTGCTCGAAATTAATTTAGTGAGCTTAAAATAGCCTCCAGATAATGCTGTGTGGGATTTTCTTAATTTTAAATGCGTTTCTACAAAATCTTCACGTGCTACACAATCCCCATCTGTGAAAATTAAATAATCTGAATTTGACGCTGTTATTGCCTTATTTAATATTCTAGTCTTTCGGAAACCATTATCCTCTTGCCAGATGTGAATTACTTTGAGATCTGAAATGTTAGAAAAAGCCTCTATAACAAGTTTCGTAAGTTCATTAGAACCATCATCAGCAATAATAATTTCAAAACTTTTCAGTGTTTGAATATGATAACTGTGCAAAACTAACTCTAACCATTCTGGTTGATTATAAGTGCTAATTATTACTGAAGCTTTAGGCCTAAATTGCATAAGCGTAAAAATACTATTTTTACAGCATTGAAAATGCAACTATGTTAAAACTATCTGGAGTTATTATTACATTTAACGAAGAACGAAACATTGAAGAATGCTTGCGCTCTTTAATTAATGTTGTAGATGAGGTAATAGTTGTAGACTCTTATTCTACTGACAATACAAAGGACATTTGCAATAAATTCAATGTAACATTTATTGAACAGGAATTTTTGGGCTATATAGAACAAAAAAACTTTGCATTACAACAAGCAAATAACGATTATATTGTTTCGTTAGATGGTGATGAATCACTTTCCGAAAAACTTCAGAAATCTATTTTAGAAATAAAAAACAACTGGAAATTTGATGGTTATTACTGTAACCGCTTTAATAATTTCTGTGGCCAGTGGATTAAATATTCTGATTGGTATCCCAATAAAAAACTTAGGGTATTTGACAGAAGGAAAGGACAATGGGCTGGCATAAATCCGCATGATAATTTTCAATTAGTTCCTAATACAAAAACCAGTAGACTTAAAGGTGATATTCTACATAACACCTATCAAAGTTATTCCGAGTTTAATCAGAAAACAGAATACTTTTCTACAATCGCGGCCAAAGCCTATTATGATAAAGGGCAAACTGCATCATTTTGGAAAGTAATCTGGAATCCCACTTGGGCCTTTTTTAAAGCCTACTTCTTAAGGCTTGGGTTCTTAGATGGGTTTAATGGTTTTGTAATATGCGCTCAAACCGCCAATATTACCTTTTTAAAATATTCTAAGCTTAGAGAATTATATCGTAACAACAAAAACTAGCTTTTCCAGAATTTAATTTTCTTCTTTAAGCTTCTGCGTGCTCTATATTTACGTTGAAATTTTTGGGTTTCTGACCACATAAGATCAAAGACTTTTTGATATGGTTTTTCAATGCACTTTGCATATTCGTCACTCATTACCTCAACCATAGATTTATGAATAGTTAATCTTTTAAAATTCTCGATTCGCTCTTCAAAGGACAAAGACTTAAATTCCATTCTATTAAGATCTACCAAATAAAACT
Source organism: Winogradskyella vincentii (assembly GCF_020166345.1). Taxonomy (GTDB): domain Bacteria; phylum Bacteroidota; class Bacteroidia; order Flavobacteriales; family Flavobacteriaceae; genus Winogradskyella; species Winogradskyella vincentii. The sequence goes on from NZ_JAIUJS010000004.1 coordinate 292,603, forward strand.
CATAATCATCACTTATTTTTTTGATTAATGTATTACCCGGTGAATGATCTAAAAACTTAATACCCTTTTCATGTAGACAATAGGTAAACCTTGTAAACGCACGTAAAATTTCATCGTGATTTGGATATTCCAAATCTAATGTTAGTTCCCTGTAAGTTAAATCACAGTCCAACTGATTTGTCATATAATAACTCTTCTTAAAGAGAAATGAAGTCATATATTCATAAAAAGCGATTGGTTGTGGTGTACCTACTTCTAGCTCCTGTAATTTCATCGCATACTCAAATGATCGTTGCGCCTTACTTTTTCTAAAAAAACGATATGCAATTTGATTTACAAGGTTTGGAATTTTAAATGATTTTACATTTACTGTCTTCTCATTTAATTGAAACAGCCTTAAGGAATTTCTATTTTGATTACCATAGGCCTCGCCTTTGATATCATAATTATGAATGATATCCTCAATTTCATTAGAGAAAGAAATAAAACTGGTATGTATAGTCTTATTTTCCCTCATTTATAATTTCTCATATTATTTATCATTTTAAGCAAAAGAATACTAAACGTAAAGTTGAATATAGCATTCTAAGCAAAAATACCATTCTTAAAATGATTACTAAAAGACTTAAAGAAATTAGTCTTTCAGACTTTAATACATAAGGCTTATATCGTATCTTTGCCCAATCAAAAAAAAAGCATTTAATGTTTCAAAATAAATGAAATTAATTGCGGTTTGAGAAAGGTATGAATCACGCACAAGCATTACGTCATAATATTTTTAAAATTATATCTGACGCAGCTCAAGATTTAAGTATGGACAGCTACGTTATTGGTGGTTTTGTACGTGATTATTTTTTAAATAGACTTGACGCAAAAGATATTGATATCGTGGCCATCGGCAGTGGCATTGAGCTTGCTGAAAAAGTATCGGAAAAACTCGACAACAAACCCAAGGTTAAAATTTTTAAAACCTATGGCACCGCAATGTTGAGATATGACGATATTGAAATTGAGTTCGTAGGCGCAAGAAAAGAAAGTTATAATGAAGACAGCAGAAATCCAATTGTTGAAAACGGCACCTTAGAAGATGATCAAAACAGACGTGATTTTACAATAAACGCACTCGCCTTAAACTTGGATAAAGACAATTTTGGTGATTTACTAGATCCATTTGGTGGACTTTCAGATCTCGAAAAAGGCATAATTAAAACTCCCTTAGACTCAGACATTACATATAGCGATGATCCACTCCGGATGATGAGAGCCATACGTTTTGCAACACAATTAAAATTTAAAATTGAAGAGGCTTCTCTGAATGCTATTAGTAAAAACAAGAATCGCATTAAGATAATAACTAAGGAGCGAATTGTCGTTGAACTTAATAAAATTCTTGAAAGCAATAAACCATCAGTAGGATTCAAACTACTTGAAAAAACTGGATTACTTGATTTTATATTACCGGAATTAACCGCTCTAAAAGGTATTGACGAAAAGGAAGGACAAAGTCATAAAGATAATTTTTATCATACCCTAGAAGTTGTAGACAATATTAGCAAAACAACTGATAATCTTTGGTTGCGTTGGGCAGCGTTATTACATGACATAGGCAAAGCACCTACCAAAAAGTTTAGCAAAAAAGTTGGCTGGACATTTCATGGCCATGAATTCGTTGGTTCTAAAATGGTGTATAAACTTTTTAAGAGACTAAGGATGCCATTGAACGACAAAATGAAATTTGTCCAAAAAATGGTATTAATGAGCTCAAGGCCAATTGTATTAGCTACTGAAGTTACAGATTCTGCAGTTAGACGATTAGTTTTTGATGCAGGTGATTATGTAGATGATTTAATGACACTTTGCGAAGCTGATATTACTACAAAGAATCCAAAAAAATTCAAGAAATATCATAACAACTTTAAGATTGTTAGGGATAAAATTATTGAAGTAGAAGAACGAGATCATGTTAGAAATTTCCAACCTCCAGTATCAGGAGAAGAAATTATGAAAACCTTCAATTTAAAACCATCAAAGGAAATTGGCATTATTAAAGAAGCTATAAAAGAAGCAATTCTTGAAGGTGTCATTCCCAATGAATATGAGTCTGCACATAAGTTGATGATTGAAAAAGGGAAATCATTAGGTCTTAAAACAGATAAATTATGATAAAACTCGTTAGAACAAATTCTAAAAACGAAGATTTTATCAATCTTGTAAAGAAGCTTGATGCATATTTAAAAATTACTGATGGTGAAGAACATAGCTTTTATAATCAATTTAACTCTATTGAATTTCTAGACAATGTTGTTTTGGCGTATAAAAATAACGTTGCTATTGGTTGTGGTGCTTTTAAAAAATTTGATGCCAGTAATGTTGAAATTAAACGCATGTATACGAGTGTGGATCACAGGGACCAAGGTATTGCAACAAAAATTTTGGTGGAATTAGAAAACTGGGCTTTTGAACTAGGGTTCAAGTCTTGCGTGCTAGAAACAGGTAAAAGACAAAAGGAAGCTGTGAAATTTTACATGAAAAATTTTTATGAAGTCACTGAGAACTATGGCCAATATATAGGTGTTAAAAACAGTGTGTGTTTTAAAAAAAAGATTGAAAATGAAAAAGGACAATAAAGCAGTTGTTTATTGGTTGCTCACAGGATGTGTGCTAATATTTATTATGGTTATTGTAGGAGGAATTACAAGACTTACCCATTCAGGATTATCTATATCTAATTATAAATTAATCTCTGGCGTTATACCTCCAATGAATGAAATTGAGTGGAATGAAGCTTTTGACCTATACAAACAATATCCAGAGTTCCAGAAATTGAACTATAATATGAATTTAGAAGAATTCAAAGGTATTTATTTTTGGGAATGGATTCATCGAGTCATTGGCCGTTTCATAGGCCTCGTATTTATAATTCCATTTTTATATTTCTTAATTAGAAAGCAACTCAGTTCATCAACTATTAAAAAATCTATAATCCTACTTTTAATGGGAGGATTTCAAGGATTCTTAGGGTGGTACATGGTTAAAAGTGGTCTAGTAGATAGGCCAGATGTTAGTCACTATAGATTAGCTATGCATTTAACTACAGCATTTTTAACCTTTGCATATACATTTTGGGTAGCCTTAGACTTAATATTTCCAGATAAAAAGACCGTTGATAAGAAATTGCGAAACTTTATAAGAATTGGATTAGCCGTTCTTATTTTACAAATAATCTACGGTGCCTTTGTTGCTGGCTTGGATGCAGGATGGATTCATAATCACTGGCCTTTTATGAATGAAGGTAAGTTAGTCCATGAGACTGTATATACTGAGCAAAACCCTACCTACCTTAACTTTGTAGAAGGTAAAAGCGGTGTGCAATTTGTACATAGAACTTTGGCCTACATAGTTGTAATATTCATATTAGCAATTTGGTATAAAGCCAAAAGAATTGGATTAACCACTTTGCAAACCAAAGGAATAAATGGTCTTTTAATTATGGTAGGAGTTCAATTTTTTCTTGGTGTACTAACCTTATTATTAGCAGTACCTGTTTGGTTAGGCGTACTGCATCAAGTTGGTGCATTTATTTTATTGAGTTTTATGATATTTACACTTCACCGATTTAGTAAATAGTCAATATTTGAATTAACTTTGCAAAATGATTTACAGATTTAGAGTCATATTAGATAATGACACCGAAGAAGATGTTTTCCGTGATTTAGAAATTCGTGAAACAGACACCATGGAAGATCTTCATAATATCATTACACAATCTTTTGGTTTTGATGGTATGGAAATGGCTTCTTTTTACATCAGTGATGATGAGTGGAACCAAGGTGAAGAGATTGCCATGTTTGATATGAGTGAAGCTGGCAATGAAGTTATGGTAATGGGCCAGACTATTATTAAAAATGTAGTGCATGAAGCTTCTCCGAAACTTATTTATGTTTATGATTTTCTAAGTATGTGGACCTTTTATGTAGAACTTGCTGAAATCGTAGATGAAGCGGACGGTACTGATTATCCAAACTTAATGTTTGTTCACGGACAAATACCTGATCAGGCTCCAGACAAAACCTTTGAAGCAGAATCTGATGATGCTTTTGATGAATTTGAAGATGATGTTGATGTGGATGATTATAGCGACTTAGACTTTGATGAAAATTGGAACTAACAGCTACAATCTACTAGTACTCACATTCTCATAATTTCGCTTCACAAAATCCAAAATAAATTTCACAATTTCACCCATTGATTCGCATTTTCTAAAATTTTTGTCATGTGAATAATTATAGATTTCTTCCTTTAAATTATTCACATTTTTTTTGTTTGAAATTTTATCAGACTGCATACAATTTAATAAGGCATTCAGTCTATTTCTGTAACTAATAATACGCTTAGCTACTATTGATCGTTCTTCAATTTTATATTGCTCAATAGATTCTTCCTGAATTTTACTTTGGACCATTTTTACCATCTTAAAGTTCTCTTTAAAAAACTGTGGCATATATATTTTTAATTTTCCTTCATAAGACTGCTGATCAAAATCTATTGCCCTAATCTTAAAAATAACCTGGTCAAAATCATGAATTGGTATAATAACATAATTATAAGAACGCATATCACCTAACAATGTAATTGTACAACGCTCATTAAACTTAATAAACTCTTTTGCTATTTGCGCCTTTTCCATTTCCGTGCGGTCATCCAAACTGTTTTTAATGAATTCATCACCAGGTATTCCGGCAATATGCTCTTCAATTAGTGTGTCCTCGCAAACCAAAAAATTAAGACTGTATGGTGATAACATGTGTTCTATTTCTAAGCCATAAATTCTCGAGGCATCAGCCTTTTTTACATAGAAATATGTATAGTTGTCATTAAGTATATTTCTAACCTTAATTCTAAATGGTTTAGAATTTCCGAATGTACAATAATCAATGGCATCTACATTGAGATATTTTAATATCCAGTCTCCACCATCAGAAACCAAATAAGAATACACTTTTTTTAAACTAAGATCAATTTCCTTTCTATCCGAATCGCTATAATAAACCCTTATCCAAAGCGTATCCTCGTCATTATCATCATAAACAATTACGGAACCTTGAAAACGTAATAAATCCGAATATAAAATAGGTAATTCTATGTTTCTCCTATACTCAGAGAGATACGCATTTAAGTTTTCAGATACAGGAAAAGAAGGTTTCTTCTTTGAAATTTTTATATCGTCTGCCATTAGCTAAATTTAATCCTTTTATTTAAATTTTGTAACAAAAAAATACTTCAATCGTCTTACCTTCATAACCAACTTTTACTGATGTTTTTTCAGTACTAAAATCAATCATACATTGGAACCAATCTTATCACTCAATAATCTTACTAAAAAATTCGGGTATTTAACGGCCGTTAAAGATTTAAGTTTCACTATTAACAAGGGGAATGTTTATGGCATACTTGGACCAAATGGTAGTGGTAAATCAACCACATTAGGCATAGTACTTAACGTAGTAAATAAAACAAGTGGAGACTTTCACTGGTTTGATGGAAATACATCAACCCATGATGCTTTAAAACAAGTTGGTGCCATTATAGAACGTCCAAATTTTTATCCTTATATGACTGCGGAACAAAACCTAAAATTGGTCTGTAAAATTAAGGGGGTGGATGAAAGTAAAATAGCAGAGAAATTAGAAGTTGTTGGTCTTTTTGATCGAAAAGATCATAAGTTCAGAACGTATTCTCTTGGTATGAAACAGCGTTTAGCCATAGCCTCTGCCCTTCTTAATGATCCTGAAATTTTAATTCTAGATGAACCCACAAACGGTTTGGATCCTCAAGGAATTCATCAGATACGCCAGATAATAAAGGACATTGCAAAAGACGGAACAACCATTTTATTAGCATCACACTTATTAGACGAAGTAGAGAAAGTATGTTCGCATGTTGTTGTACTAAGAAAGGGTGAGAAATTATATTCTGGTCGTGTAGATGAAATGATAAGCAGTCACGGGTTCTTTGAATTAAAATCAGAAAAACATGATGAGCTTTTCAATTTACTTGAAACTCATGAAAACTTTAGCAATGTAAAAGTTGAAGAAGACCTAATAACTGCATTTTTAAACGAACCAATGTCGGCCTCTGACTTTAATAAACTGATGTTTGAAAAAGGTATTACACTATCACATTTAGTTAAACGCAAAGAAAGCTTAGAAGAGCAGTTTTTACAATTAACCGACGACCAATAATCAATTAAAAAACAGCTTCAATTTAATTGAAGTAAACCAATCAAAATATGTTACGACTTATACAATTAGAACTACAAAAATTATGGCTTAATAAAGTGAGTCGTATCCTAATTTTTGTATCATTTATATTACCGTTTACCGTTTTAGTGTTATCCTCAATTAAGATAAATTTCTTTGGTTTTTTTACCTTAGAACTGGGTGAGTTAGGCATCTTTAACTTTCCAATAATTTGGCATATCACTACATTCTTTGCTTCGTACTTTAAGTTCTTTTTTGCTATTGTAGTTGTGAGTATGATTGGTAATGAATACAGTAATAAAACGCTTAAACAAAACCTCATTGATGGCCTAAGCAAGAAGGAATTCATATTGTCTAAGTTTTATACAATTGTATTCTTCTCAATATGTGCTACAGTCTTAATTGGTCTAGCCACGTTTTTAATTGGCCTATACTATTCTAGCTATACCGAAGCAGCTATTATATTTAGAGAAGTCGAGTTCTTATTAGCTTATTTTGTTAAACTTGTTGGTTTCTTTAGTTTGTGTTTATTCTTTGGAATGTTATTAAAACGCTCGGCTTTTGCATTAGGATTTTTATTTGTGTTGTACATATTTGAATGGTTAATATTTTGGGGAGCATATGAGGCGTTGGGAAGTGCTGACAGTGCGTTTAAGGTGAAGAACCTTTTACCCTTAGAGTCCATGTACAAACTAATAGATCAACCTATTCAACGAATAGTAATGACTAAGTTTCCAGAGAAAACAGACATTGCTTACGACTATGCTGTGCATTGGTATGAAATAGCTGTGGTTTTAGGCTGGACGGCGCTTTTTATCTTTTTATCCTATCGATTATTAAAAAAGAGAGATTTATAATATCTTTGATAGCTATTGCTATAAAAATCGACATACTAAAAACAAGAGTTTTTAAGTTCTTTTAATTAAATAGTATGTTATTGTGCCTTGCACACCAAAGATGTTATGAAGAGAATAAGTTTACTGTTTTTATTCCTATTTATTTACGCACCATTATTAGCTCAAAATGAAGCTTCCTTTTGGTACTTTGGCCAAAATGCAGGCGTTCGTTTTGATGCGGATTTGGGAACGGTAACAGCAGTTACTGATGGACAGTTAAGTACGTTGGAAGGCTGTACTTCCATTTCAGATGAGGATGGTAATTTATTGTTCTATTCTGATGGTAGTACAATATGGAACAGAAACCATCAAGTAATGCTTAATGGTACGGGTCTTAAAGGTGACGATTCAAGTACATCATCCGGTCTTATAGTCCCAAAACCCCAAGATTCTGATTTTTATTATTTATTCACAGTGGACGAACCACATCATAATAATACGTCAGCATTTCCTACTATGAGCGCTAATGATGGCATCAATGATGGTTTTATGTATTCAAGAATTAATATTCTAGATGATGGTGGATTAGGTGCTGTTGATGCAACAGAAAAAAACATTCCATTAGTAACATACGACCCAACGAATCAGCTTGAGAGTGAACTAAAATGTTCTGAAAAAATTACGGCTGTAAGAGCAGATGATTGTTCTTCATTTTGGGTCTTGACTCATTTTGGAGACACGTTTTATGCCTTTAAAATAGATGAAAATGGCGTAAATACTACTCCAGTAATATCTACAGTTGGACCAAATATTCCTATTGAAGGGTATAGACGAAATGCCTTGGGTTATTTAAAAGCCTCTCCTGATGGTACCAAACTTATTTCAGCAAATTTCGGAGAATCAACGATTCTTAGTGAAGATGCCGGTGGTGGAATTTATTTATTTGATTTTAATAATGATACAGGAGTTGTCTCAAATCCATTAGAAATTTATAGTGCCCAGAATAATAATAGTCCATATGGTGTAGAATTCTCGGCAGAAAATAGAAAAGCATACGCCACTATTGGTTTTGGGCCTGGTGGTGGTGGTACTAGCCAAGTTCTTCAATGGGATTTAGAAAGTGCTGATATCCCTAATTCTCTGCAAGTTATACACACATCAAACACAATTAGTGCAGGTGCATTACAACTTGGTATAGATAGAAGAATATACAGAGCACAATTCAGCTTTGTAGGCGACAATAATGTTTCTCGTTACTTAGGTGTAATTGAAAACCCAGAAGCAGATGGAAATAATGTAATATATAATGAGCAAGGTGTGTTTTTAAGTACAAATCCCGTTGGTCTAAATACAAGTAGGATCGGATTACCACCTTTTATTCAGTCATTATTTAATTCTCAAACCGATATTATAAGAAATGGTATTAGTACAACAGAGCTGAGACTATGTACAGGAGATTCTTACACATTACAAGCAGACGATTTACCTGGTGCTGATTATTTATGGTCTTTCGATGGTACACCAATAGCAGGAAATAACCAACCGCTTTTATTTGTAGACACACCTGGTTTCTATGAGGTTTTTATAGAACCTAATAATGGAGAATGTCCAATTGAAGGAAGTGCCGTGGTTGGTATTTTTGAGATTCCTGTTGCAAACCCATTAACTGATGTAACATTGTGCGATGACAATGTAAATGATGGTGTTACGGCATTTACATTTAATAATAAAGATCAAGAGGCCTTGCTTGGTCAAGATCCTAATAGATTTATTGTAGGTTATTATGAATCATTAGAAGACGCTACGAACAAGGAAAATCAAATTGCTTTACCCTACAACAATATTTCTAACCCACAAACTATATACGTGAGGGTGGATAATATAAATAATGCCAATTGTTTTGATATAAATACTTTTGAAATTGAAGTATTTGACACACCACAGATTGCAAACATTAATGACGAAATTTTCTGCGATAGTTTTGGAGACCCAACAGATGGCATTGCAGAAATTGATCTCAATAGTTTAATTCCAGATGTCCTTGGCTCTCAAGATAGTTCTCAAATAAATGTCACATTTCACACAACTCAAAATGATGCAGACATGGGAAATGCACCAGTCCCATTAAGTTACGTAAATTCTCAACCCTTCAATGAAACAATATTTATAAGAGCTGAAAACACATTAAATACCGCATGTTTTAGAACAAGAGGATTCAATTTAATTGTTAATCCTATCCCAGAAGCCAACGATGTATCGGTATTGCAGTGCGATGAGGATGGCATACCCGAAGGCTTTACCGTTTTCAACATCAACCAACTCCTCGACGATATTACGGGTGGCAACCCTCAGGTAAATGTGGATTACTATCTCTCCCAAGCGGATGCAGATACGGAATCCAACCCTATAGACGGCGATGCCTTTGAGAACTTTGTCAACCCACAGGTAATCATTGCCCGTGTTACCAATCCTTCCACAGGATGTTTCGATTTCTGCGAGGTATCTTTGGAGGTAAGCCTAACCGAAACTAACGATGCCAGCCTCACCGCATGCGACGACGATGGACAGGAAGACGGTTTTACAAGCTTTCAGCTATCCGATGCGGACGGTGTTGTACTTGCCGGTACTCCGGTAGGACTTGACGTGGTCTATTACCAAACCTATGACGATGCCCTTGTGGAGAACAATCCATTGGGAAGCACATTTACCAATACCGTGGCATACAACCAGACCATTTACGCAAGGGTAGAAAATAACAACGTCTGCTTCGGTATCAGCGAAGTAGAGTTAACCGTCTTCGAACTTCCAAATATCGAGACACAGGCAGAAACACTATACTGCCTCAACTTCTTCCCGGAGACCATTGTTTTGGATGGAGGAGTTATAAACGACTCACCTAGCAACTACAGCTACGACTGGTCAACAGGAGAGAACACTACAACCATTGAAGTAAACCAGCCCGGAACCTATACGGTACGCGTAACCAACGCGAACGGCTGTTTCAAGGACAGGACCATTAGCGTACTGCCATCAAACATCGCAACCATTACGGACATAGAGGTAATAGATGCTACAAGGAACAATTCCATCACCGTTTTTGTCTCCGGAGAGGGCGACTATGAATATGCACTTGACAACATCAACGGCCCATACCAGGTAAGCAACCTGTTCACCGATGTCCAGCCAGGGCTATATACCATTTATGTAAGGGACAGGAACAACTGCGGCATTGCCGAAGAACTGGTCTCAGTCATCGGCTTCCCAAAGTACTTTACGCCAAACGGCGACGACAAGAACGATTTCTGGCAGGTCTATGGCATCACCGAACAGTTCCAGGCCAATTCAAGGATCCTGATTTTTGACAGGTACGGAAAGCTCATAAAAGAACTAGACCCCTTGGGACCGGGTTGGGACGGAACATTCAACGGAAACAAAATGCCTACATCTGACTATTGGTTCAGGGTTAAACTCCAAGATGGCAGAACCTTTACACAACACTTCACATTAAAGCGATAAAAAATATGTAACTTAGTTATACCAAACTATCGTTCTTGAAACCGATTCAATACATAATGATTTTGCTTTTGTTTGGTGTATCTATCCCCCTATTTGCACAAGATGTAACCCTTTTTCAGCAATTTAACGGAAGGTACGATTATACAGCAATTGGAAACACATTAAACGTATTTGAAAATGGCCCAGGAACTCCATGTACCATTCAATCTTCATCGTCTGCAACCTTAAACTTATTACCAAGTCAAAACATTGTAGCCGCTTATTTATATTGGGCTGGGTCTGGTACTGGTGATTTCAATATTTTATTAAATGGTGAAGCGATAACAGCAGATCGTACCTTTAGTGACGCATTAGATGAAAACCGAATCTTTTTTGCAGCTTTTACCGATATTACTGAGCTAATTATTTCACAAGGAAACTCAAATTATACAGTATCAGATTTCAATCTTTCCGGTATAATTTCACCCTATTGTCCTACAGGAACAAATTTCGGTGGGTGGGCAATTACGGTTATTTATGAAGACCAAAATTTACCTCTAAATCAACTAAATGTTTATGATGGCTTACAAAGTGTACCAACTATCCTAAATATAACATTAGACAATCTTAATGTACTAGATAATGAAGATGCCAAAATTGGATTTATTGCATGGGAAGGTGATCGCTCATTAGCGGTTAATGAACAACTCACAATCAATGGCAATGTGATTAGTAACTTACCTTTAAATCCAGCTAATAATGCATTCAATGGCACAAATTCTTTTACAGGTGCAATGGACCTCTATAATATGGATATTGATGTTTATAATATCCAAGACAACATTTCCATAGGAGATACTTCTGCATCGATAACCCTTACATCTGGGCAAGATTTTGTTATGATAAATAATATTATCACTGTACTCAACAGTCAATTACCTGATGCTACATTGAGTATAGATGGTAGCATTGTGAACTGTGGTGATAATAGTGTAGAATTGTTTTATACTGTAAATAATTTTAATAGTACAGCGATTCTACCAGCTAATACTCCCATTGCATTTTATCTAGATGGTTTATTAATTGGACAAAGTCAAACAGTAAACGATATTCAAATAAATGAAAGCGAGAGTAACTCTACAATAATAACAATACCTGAAGGAACTGATTCGGATTTAACCATAATAGGCATTGTTGATGATGATGGCACTATGAATGGCATTATTACTGAAACTAATGAGGATAATAACATCACATTTGAGGATATTGAATTACTCATTATTCCTGATATCATTGAATTACCAGAGTTAATTGAGTGCAATGAAGGCCTTGAAATTTCAACCTTTAACTTATTTGAAGCACTGGAATCATTAGACTATAATGAGGAGGACGTTTCTTTTTTCAAGGACTTAGATGATTTAGAAAACCAATCCAATGAAATTCTTATTCCTACCAACTACAATAATGTCTCAGCTCCTGATGTCGTCTATGTAAGGTTATCTAGTCCTCCATGTTATGAGGTTTATCAATTCAATTTGAATATCGAGAATTGTCCGCCAACAATACCAAATGGATTTTCACCTAATGACGACAATGCTAATGATTGGTTTAATATACAAGGGCTATATGATATATTCACTGAACATGAACTCTTGATATTTAATAGATATGGTGATCTGATCTTCAAAGGTAATAATGATAAACCATGGTCTGGTGTTGTAAATGATGGCATAAATGCGAACGGAAATATTGTACCTGTTGGCACCTACTATTATGTTCTCAATTTAAATGACCCAAATTTTGAATCTTTTGTAGGTTGGGTCTATGTCAACTATTAAAACGAATAAGAATTAATGAGACTCTTTTTCCTTCTTTAAATTCTAAAATTGAAATAAACAGACCATTTGGCTAAGATTCCCTCTTTATTCAAGAGAAATATGTTAACGTTTTATGTATTTCATCGTATTTTTTTGTATTTTATCTAATTTAAATCTAAATTTCCGCGCACATTAAAGGTAGAATTAAGTATTGGCCCCAAACTAGTCTAATTACACTTTTAGCTTAACCGAAATATATGGACCGCATTAACCGCATTATCCTCATCCTTTTTTGTACTATAAGTACAATAAATTTTGCACAACAAATAACTGTAGACAATTCTGTTTCACCACAGAGCTTAGTTGAAAATACTCTTATTCAGGGTTGTGTCGAGGTTTCTAACATATCATCTCCAATAAATGGTAGCGTTTCAGGTTTAGGAAGCTATGGTTATTTTGAAAGGGCTGGATCTTCTTTTCCATTTGAAAATGGTATTGTACTTACAACAGGTAATGCACTTTCCGCAGGAAATGGACAAAATAATGCAGTACTAAATGAAGGTGATGATGCATGGACAACAGATGTAGATCTTGAAACAGCATTAGGTATTACAGGCACATTAAATGCAACTTCAATTGAATTTGATTTTGTTTCAATATCAAATCAAATTCAATTTAATTATATACTTGCCTCAGAAGAATACTTTGGTAATTTCCCATGTCAATATTCGGATGGTTTTGCACTTTTGATTAGAGAAGCTGGTAGTGGGAATCCTTACACCAATATTGCATTAGTTCCTGGTACATCTACTCCTGTAAATACAAATACTGTGCATGATGAGATCGTTGGTTTTTGTGATGCCTCAAATGGTCAATACTTTGAAGGTTATAATCTTGGTGACACTAACTATAACGGAAGAACAACTGTAATGACCGCAATTGCTTCTATACAGCCTAATGTTCAATATCAGATTAAACTTGTAATTGCAGATCAAACTGATGAAAATTACGATTCTGCAGTTTTTATCGAAGGAAGTAGTTTTAATGCATCTGTTGATTTAGGTGATGATATTGAAACATGTGCTAGTAGCATATTACTGAATGGAGATATTCAAAACTCTCAGGCAACCTATACTTGGTTTTTTAATAATGCCCTTATCCCTGGCGCAAACTCACCAACCTTTGATGCTGTTCAATCAGGTAATTACAGTGTAGAAATTGAAATACCACTTCCAAATGGTGTTTGTATCATTGAAGATGATGTCAATATTACATTAAGCAATACGCAGTCGTCTGAACCAATTTCACATTATGAAATTTGTGATGACATAAGCAATGACGGAATAGAAACATTTGATTTAAGCACAAAAGATTCTGAAGTTTTTGGATCAGTTCCCACAGGAAACTATAGTATATCATATCACCTTACTGGTGCTGATGCTGTAAATGGAAATAATGCAATTTCAGGATCAATTCAAAATTCATCTAATCCTCAATCAATTTTTGTGAGGATTGAGGATGTGGATAATGGTTGTCTTGCGTTTTCTGACTTTAATTTGGTAGTCAATGAATTGCCAAACATTATTGATCCTACTCCTTTAGATGTTTGTGACGACCAAACTGCAGATGGATATACCACGATCGATTTAAGCGTCAAAGACAATGAAATCACTAATGGACAAAACAACTTAGTAGTTACTTATCATAGTACTGCCAATGATGCTTCAAATAGCATTAATCCATTACCTATGCCATACGTTAATACGAATACGAATGAAACAGTTTATGTTAGTGTACAAAATCCTCAAACAGGTTGTTTAAGCACGACTTCTTTAGACATAAGTGTATTAGATAATCCTGTTATTAATACTGACGATCACTACATTGACGCATGTGATCCAGATCATGATGGGTTTTCAGAATTTGACTTATCTACAATAATTCCTGAAGTATTGGAAGGATTAACTGATATCACTGTTACATTTCATGAAACTTATGAGGACGCAATATCTGGAATAAACCCAATTAACAATAGCACTAACTATGATAATATTGATCAAAATGTTCAGATTGTTTTTATTAGAGTAGAAAGCAATGCTACAGGTTGTGCTTCAATAACTCCAATAGAATTACACACCAATTTATTATTAACTGGAACGAATATTAGAGATTTCTCCCAATGTGATGTAGATAATGATAGTTCAGAAGAATTTGATATGATCAATGTAGCAGATGGAATTATTAATGACCTAGAAGATGTTACGGTGCAATTTTATGTAACAGAAGACGATAGAGATAATGGTATAAATGCTATTGACCAGTCTGTGCCATTCATTCCTTCTAGTAATCCACAAACTATTTATTTGGCACTAGAAAGTGCAACATGTCAGGATGTAGCAGAAATTCAACTTATACTAGTGCCTGTACAAGAATTTGATCCAATTCCTAGTCAAACAGTATGTGATGAAAATCAAGACGGTTTTACAACAATTAATTTGTCTCAATTTGACAATCAAGTAACTCAAGGTCAGACTAATTTTGGTGTAACTTATTACTTATCTCAAAGTGATGCAAGGTCCAATACTAATCCTTTAGCAAATTTTTATACAAACACATCAAATCCATTTACAGTATATACAAGAATTCAGTCATTAGACACAGGATGTCATGATATTAATAATTTTGAAATTACAGTCTTAGAAGCACCTATTACTACTGCGCCATCTCCTATTATAATTTGTGATGAAAACCAGGACGCATTTTCAATTGTTAACTTAAACAATGTAATTTCTGAAGTTGTAAGCGACACCAATGACCGAGCAATCAGTTTTCATAATAGTCAACAGAATGCAGATAACGGAACAAATGCAATTAACAATACGGCAACATACAATGCAGAAACAGAATCAATATTCGTCAGAGTTGAAAATACAATTACGGGTTGTCATTCAGTTGAGACGCTGTCAATAATTGTAAACACTCTTCCTGTTTTTAACCCAATTAGCAATTATAAGATTTGTGAAGACAGTAGCGATGGAATAGGGGATTTTATCTTCAATACAAAAGACACAGAAATCCTCAATGGCCAAACGGGTAAACAAGTTTTATATTATCTAAACCAGAATGATGCAGATAATCGTGTTAATGCAATTAACAAAAATTCAATCTATCAAAATACAAGCAACCCACAAACAATTTTTGCTAGAGTAGAAAACCTAACTGATCAAGATTGTTATGGTACTGCAAGTTTTATAATCGAGGTAGGAACTAATCCTACTTACAACATACCAACAGATTGGTTTGTATGTGATGACATATCAAATGATGGATTTGAAACTTTCGATTTTTCTACTAAAATCAATGAAATTACTCAAGGTATTCCAGATAATTTAAATGTTACTTTTTATACTACTCAATTTAACGCTGAAAATGGACTAAATCCATTACCAGAACAATTTACAAATACAGTTAATCCACAGCAGATTTATGTTCAAATAGATAATGGTACAATTTGTAATTCTATCACATCATTTGAAGTAAATGTGATTCAAGTACCTGAGGTCAATCCTTCGCAACCTATCGTACAATGTGATACCAATTATGATGGATCGACCACTTTTGATTTGACAGTTGCTGAATTTGATATACTAGATGTTAGACAAGATAATATTGAAATATCATATTTTAGATCATTAACGGATGTTGAAAATCATACAAATGAAATTGCAGATCCTGAAAATTTCACTAATAACAACAATCCACAAACTGTTTACTTAAAGGTTACGAATACAATCTCAAACTGTTACGTAGCAGTACCTATAGAATTAGTTGTTTACCTACCACCTGTAGTAAATGATTTTCAGGTATATGATATTTGTGAAAATAACACTAATAGTTTTGATCTAAATGAAATAAACTCTGTTATTACTGATTCTAACTTCAATGTAGAGTTTAGTTACTATTCCAATGCAATTGATGCCGAATCAGAATCAAATCCACTAGATACAGATTATGTTTATCAAACGAACTTTGATACAATATTTGCTAGAGTTGCATTTACAACAACCCACTGTTATGCCATTTATGAGTTTAATTTAAATGTTAACCCTTCACCTTCAGTAAGTCAACTTAATGACTTAGTTGCATGTGATGATGATTTTGATGGACTACTAGAGTTTGACCTAACTTTTCAAAATAACGATATACTTGGCCTACTTAATCCTTCTCAATACACCATAAGCTATTTTAATACCGAAGATGATGCAAATAGTAACACCTCATCCGTGGATACAGATTATATTGCCTTCGATGGTGAAGTAATCTATGTAAGGCTTGAAAATAACAACACAGGGTGTTTTACTGTTGATCAATTCTCTGTCGTAATAAATCCTCTACCAGTATTAGATATTCCAGACCAAGTAATTTGTTTGGATGATCTTCCTCTAATTGTTTCAGCAAATACAAACGTTGGAAATGATCAATACTTATGGTCAACAGGAGAAACTACTCCAGAAATACAGATTGATAATGTTGGTACATATTGGGTAACAGTAACAACTACCTTTGGTTGTGAAAACACACAAGTTTTTAATGTATCTGAATCTGAAGCCGCCAATATTGAATTTACTGAAACTGTTGATTTCTCAGATCCTAATAACATTACAATTACCGTAAGTGGTATTGGAGATTATTTATATCAATTAGATGATTTTGAGCCACAAGAATCGAACATTTTTGAAAATGTCGGCCTAGGTTATCATACCATTACCGTAATAGATCTTAACGGTTGTTCTGAAGTAACCGAAGAAGTTATTGTTATAGACGCACCAAAACACATGACGCCAAATAACGATGGTGATTTTGACACATGGCATATTGTTGGTATTGAGACATTACCTGGAAGTACAGTTTACATTTTTGACCGTTACGGTAAACTTCTCAAACAACTAGGATCAAGCACTCCAGGATGGGACGGAACTTATAACGGAAATAAAATGCCTTCAAGTGATTATTGGTTTGTTGCAAAAATTCAACAAGGCAATGAAGCCTTTGAAGTTAAAGGTCATTTTTCACTAAGACGATAATTCATTTTTATCATTTTCTAAAACGTGAAAGCCACTAATTAAAATCATCCTTTTCCTTTCATTTTCTTATCTTTAACTCCAAAAAAGAAGGATAAAGAACTCTCTTTATTGCTATTATTTTAGGAAGATATCTTAATGAAAAAGAAAAGTGCATACATATTTCTCTTCTTTTTTGCGCACTTATTTGTAGGTTTTGCGCAGCAAATTACTACAGATAATTCACTTCAACTTCAACAACTAATAGACAACCTCGTTGGTGAAAGTTGTGTATTAACCTCTAACGTTTCCTCAAATATAAATGGTCAAGTAAATAACATAAACAGCTATGGATTCTTCGAAAGAGGATCATCCAACTTTCCACTTTCCAGTGGTCTTATTTTATCTACTGGGAGCGTCAATTCTGCAGGCAATTCATTTATTCCGCAATCATTAAGTGAAGGAGAATTAAATTGGGAAACTGACCCTGATGTGTTAAATGTATTAGGAATTGACCAAACATTAAATGCAACCTCCATAGAATTTGATTTAGTAGCATCTAATAGTTTTATTGCCTTTAAATATTTATTTGCATCTGAGGAGTACCAACAAGATTATCCCTGTAATTTTAGGGATGTTTTTGCTATTTTGGTTAAGCCAGCAAACACAGATGATCCATATACCAATATTGCATTAGTACCCAACACACTTACTGAGATAAGTACTAGTACAATCAGACCAGCAATCGATGGTTTTTGTGAAGCACAAAACGAACCTTATTTCTTGGGTTACGATCCCGTAGGTTCAAATTTTAATGCCAGTTCAACAGTTTTGACAGCCTCAACCAATGTTGTTCCTGGAGAGACATATCATGTAAAGTTCGTAATCGCAGATCATATTGATCAGCGCTTTGATTCTGCAGTATTCATTGAAGCAGATAGCTTTGGTGATGCTATAGATTTAGGTCCAGATCAAGCAGTTTGTGGTAATGCACTAACTTTAGAAGCAAATATTAATAATAATCAGGCAGATTATGCATGGTACCAAAATGGTTCTATAATAAATGGTGCAAATGAGGATTCATTACTAATTACTGAAAGTGGCATTTATGATGTAGAAATCACATTACCTATCGAAGGAGGTACATGTACCCTAAGCGATTCTATTGAAATTGAAGTTCTAGGATTTGATCAGGCAGAACCAATCTCAGAAATGGTTGTATGTGATCCTGCGCCAAGCGATGGGATTTATGATTTTGATTTCACTGTAAGAAATGATGAGATTTATGATAATTTACCATCTACCAATTATGTCATTACCTACTTCACATCACTCGAAGATGCAGAAAACAATAACAGCCCTATAAATGGTATTTATCAAAATTCTGAAGATTTTGAAACCATTTACTACAGAATAGAAAGTTTAGACGACAGTTGTCTTCAAATTGGTACTTTCGACATTATGGTAAAGTCAGCACCAAATACTCTAGAAATTGAACCAATTATAGTATGTGAGGAATTATATATACCATCAATATCTGCAGTTGATTTTGAGTTTTATGATTTTTGGGTTGCTAATTATGAATTTAACAGAACAGTTACCTTTCACTATACAGAAGAAGAAGCTCAATTAGCGGAAAACGCAATTCCGTCACCTTACCCTTACCCTACTCAAACTGAAGTGCTCTATGCCAGGGTTGTAGATGATTTTAATGCTTGCCATTCTGTAGTGCCTTTTACCATGGAGTTTAACGAAAGTCCTTATGTTGGAGACGAAAGAATTATTATTAATAAATGCACAGCAATTGATGAGAATTACAATATAGTCGAAGAAACTTTTTATTTAAATGATGCCATTGACCAAATACGAGAATGGATACCCGATCCTAGAGTGAACTTTTTCCCTTCAGCAGAGGATGCACTTTCACAAACCAATGCTTTTCTATTTGTTGGAGATCCTATAATTACCCTTTCAAATCCGGAACTTACAATTTATATGACTGTTGCAGAACAAGGCGGATATTGCACCTCAGTAGTTCCCTTAGAACTTCATAAAAATGTTACATATAATATATTAGGTGACAATGCAGTTGTTAACCGGTGTGATGATCCCTCAAATGATGGTATTTATGATTTTGACATAGCAAATGTTACGGAAGAATTATTAGATAATTACGGTGATATAACTTTAACCTATTATTTAAGTGAAGAAGACCAGCTAAATGATGTTAACCAGGTAAACCCGAATGTTCCTTTTAATGTGAACACTCAAGATACTCAGTTATATATCAGAATAAATTATAATAACGAGTGCTCTGAATACTCCTCAGTTACTCTAAGGCTGAACGATGTCCCAACGTTAGAACCGCGTTCTGCTGATGCCTGTGGGAACTATAATCCCGAGGATGGTACCACAACAATTAACCTGAGATATTATAGAGATATAATGGTTCAGAATACACCTTCGCCTCAAGTAAAATTTTATCAATCATTTGACGATGCAAATAATGATGAAAATGAAATTACACAAACTTATAATGTTGCTGGTAACTCACAGCAGTTTTTTGCAAGAGTAATTAATGGTAATACTGGTTGTTATTGGATTACTACATTAGATATAAATATTGTTGAAAGTCTAAATTTTCAATCCCCTGATCCTATAATTGTTTGTGATGAAGATCAGGACGGCTTTACAACTCTGAATCTCTTAGATGTATTACCTTCAATTTCTTCTGGTTTAGATGAGTTTTCAATTGCCTTTTACACATCTTTTGATGATGCGTATGGCGACCGTAATGAAATTACTAATCCTACAAATTATAACTCTGAAACTCAAAATATTTATGTGAGATTAGAGCGTCCAAATTTAAATTGTTTTGCCATTGTAGATTTTGAAGTTAGGGTATTTGACAATCCACAAGTTGAACCTTTACCAGATTTTATAAGTTGCCAATTAGACATAAACGAAGATGCTAATTTTATTTTTGAAGAACGTGAAACAGGAATAATAAACGGACAGGTAGGAATGGAGGTTTTTTATTTTGAAAGTGAAGCTGATGCACTAAGCAATACAAACGCAATTGATAAATCGATACCTTATCAAAACATCTCTAATCCTCAAACAATTTATGTAAGAATTGAAAATGAAAACCAAAACACATGTGCTGCAATAGCCCCAATGTTAATTGAGGTAAGGCAGGCACCAATTTATAATATGCCTTCAGATATACCAGTTTGTGGAACAAATGGAAATGGACCATATTTAATAAATTTAAACGAAAAAATTGCTGAAATAAATAATGGTAGTCCGAATGATTTAAACATTACTTTTCATACAACAGAATTGAATGCATATCTTGGTACTAATTCTGTAAATCTCTCATACACTAGTACAAGTAATCCCGAAAAACTATATGTAAGAATAGAAAACAACGAATCTGGATGTTATAATATTGAAACTTTTAGTATTAATATTTTAGACCTTCCAGATGTTAATTTCAATCAATCGTTAACACAATGTGCCAATTATAATAATACCAACTTGGAATGGGATTTAACAGATATAGAATTAGACATTCTCGACGGAAGACAGTACAATGTTGCTTTTGAGTATTATAGATCTGAAAATGATGCCGAAAATGAGACTAACACAATATTATCACCCGAACAATATATAAATACAAATGAAGGTGAAACCATTTATGTGAAGGTTAGGAATTTATCTACCGGATGTTTTATTATTGTTCCTTTTGATCTTAACATTAACTTACCTCCTCAGGTCAATGATATTCAGAATTTCGATATCTGCGAAAATGAATCGAATGCAGTTAATTTGGAAGATATAAATGATCTTTTAGTTGATTTCAATTTCAATGTAAATATCTCATATCATACCAATGTAAATGATGCTGACGCAAATGAAAATCCATTAGACTATAACTATATCTATTCAAATACGGTAGAATCTATATATGCGAGAATATCTTTTAGTACAACCAAATGTTATATTGTTTATCCCTTTACATTAAATGTAACAACTAACCCAATAGCATACCAACCTAATGATATTATAGAATGTGATGAAGATACAGACGGACTTCAAATAGTTGATCTTACATCTCAAACTGCAAGTATCCTTAACGGACAGGACCAAAACCAATTTACCGTTAGCTATCATACAACGGAAGATGAGGCAACTCAAAACCTAAATAGTTTAGAATCTGAATATTTAGCTACAAATGAAGATTATATTTTTGCAAGATTGGAAAATGATCTTACGGGATGTTTTGATGTAACCAGTTTTCAAATAATTTTAAATGAAATACCTTTTGTCTCAATTGAGGATCAAGTTTTATGCTTAAACAATTCACCTTTATTAGTATCAGCTGAAACCAATAATCCTGGTGACACTTATTTGTGGTCTACTAATGCCACGACGTCAAGTATTGAAATAGATGATATTGGAAGTTATTCTGTTACTGTAACCAATACCTTTGGATGTCAAAATACAAGTACTTTCAATGTTACCCAGTCTGAATCTGCAATCATTGATTTTGTTGAAACTATCGATTTTTCAGATCCAAATAATATTACCATTACAATTAATGGTATTGGTGATTATATGTATATTTTAAACAATGGTGTTCCTCAATTTTCAAATGTATTTAATGATGTTCCTATTGGTTACAATACTATTACAGTAATTGATAGAAACGGTTGTGACCGTACGACCAGAGAAGTATTAGTAATTGATACACCAAAACACCTTACACCAAATAATGATGGCGATTTTGATACATGGCATATCACAGGCGTTGCAACACTTCCCGGAACAAAAGTCCAGATTTTTGATCGTTTTGGTAAAGTAATTAAATTGTTAGACCACACTTCAATAGGATGGGATGGTACTTTTAACGGTATGCCTCTGCCAGCAGGCGATTATTGGTATATAGCTGATGTTGTACAAGACGGTGTAACCTTCCAAATTAAAGGACATTTTGCGCTTAGGCGATAATTGATTTAGAGCCTTCTTTATCGTAACTTTGCGCTATGCGTTTTACAATTGAATCAGATTTTAAACCAACTGGAGATCAGCCTGAAGCTATTAAACAATTGGCTAATGGAATTAACCAAAATGAAAAATACCAAACATTACTTGGTGTAACCGGTTCTGGTAAGACTTTTACCGTTGCAAATGTTATTGAAGAGGTACAAAGACCAACACTAGTTCTTGCGCACAACAAAACATTGGCAGCACAATTGTATTCGGAGTTTAAACAGTTTTTTCCAAATAATGCTGTCGAATACTTTGTTTCTTATTATGACTATTACCAACCCGAAGCATATATTCCTGTTTCCGGTGTTTATATAGAAAAAGATCTTTCAATTAATGAGGAGATTGAGAAAATGAGATTAAGCACTACCTCTTCGCTCCTATCTGGGCGCAGAGATGTATTGGTTGTTGCTTCAGTATCTTGTCTTTATGGTATTGGAAACCCAGTTGAATTTCAAAAAAATGTTATCACTTTAAAACGTGATCAAGTCATCTCAAGAACAAAACTACTTCACCAACTTGTACAAAGTTTATATTCTCGTACAGAAGCAGATTTTAAAAATGGAAACTTTAGAATTAAGGGAGATACAGTAGACGTATTTCCAGGATATTCTAATAATGCGTTTAGAATTCACTTTTTTGGAGATGAAATAGAAGAAATTGAAGCATTTGATGTTTTAACCAATGAGGTGATTGAGCGTTATGATAGATTAAACATCTATCCCGCAAATATGTTTGTAACCTCGCCAGATGTTTTACAAAATGCAATTATTGAAATTCAAGACGATCTAGTAAAACAGCACGATTATTTTAAAGATATAGGTAAACACCTTGAAGCAAAACGATTAAAAGAACGTACGGAATTTGATCTAGAAATGATTAGAGAATTAGGATACTGTTCGGGAATTGAAAACTATTCTAGATACCTAGATGGACGAGCTCCTGGTACTAGACCGTTTTGCTTATTGGATTATTTTCCTGAGGATTATTTAATGGTTGTTGATGAGAGTCATGTTACAATTTCACAAGTACATGCCATGTATGGTGGAGATAGAAGTCGCAAAGAAAACTTAGTAGAATATGGTTTTAGACTGCCTGCTGCCATGGACAACAGACCATTGAAATTTGAAGAATTTGAAGCATTGCAAAATCAGGTTATTTATGTAAGTGCTACACCTGCTGATTACGAAATGCAAAAGACTGGTGGTGTTTATGTAGAACAGGTAATTAGACCGACAGGACTATTAGATCCTATTATTGAAGTCCGACCAAGTTTAAATCAAATTGATGATTTAATTGAGGAAATACAGAACCGTGTTGATAAAGACGAGCGTACTTTAGTAACTACGCTTACAAAAAGAATGGCAGAAGAGCTCGTTAAATATTTAACAAGAATATCTATAAGATGCCGCTATATACATAGTGATGTTGACACTTTAGAACGTGTAGAAATAATGCAAGATTTACGAAAAGGTCTATTTGATGTCTTAGTTGGTGTTAATCTACTGAGAGAGGGTCTAGATTTACCTGAGGTTTCTTTAGTCGCTATTTTAGATGCTGATAAAGAAGGGTTTTTGCGTTCAAATAGATCATTAACACAAACTGTTGGGAGAGCTGCTAGAAATTTAAATGGAATGGCAATTATGTATGCTGATAAAATTACGAACAGCATGCAAAAAACAATTGACGAAACCAATTATAGAAGAGAAAAACAAATTGCCTATAATACTGCAAACAATATCACACCTAAGGCATTAAATAAAAGTTTGGATAGTGCTCTTGCCAAAAATTCGGTAAGTACATATAAAACCGAATTAGAAGCAAAATTAGCGGCAGAACCAGAAAGTGAATATTTAACTAAGAGTCAGTTAGAAAAGAAAATAAGGGAAAAACGAAAGCAAATGGAACAAGCTGCCAAAGCTCTTGATTTTATGGAAGCAGCACGTTTCAGAGATGAAATTACGGCTTATCAAGAAAAACTTGAAAAACTAAAGGTTAAATAAAATCTTAATTATACTGTACCTTAAATATATCTATTAAAAAGTCTGGTGGTACAATCTTATTTGGAAAACTATCCATTAAATCCAATACTCTATTAATTGATTCATGGCTTAATCCCATGCGAAGACCAAAATTATGAATCTTTACCAATTGTTTGTTAGAAACTTTATGGTCTAGGTTCATTAATAAAACGAGTCTGTGAAATTGCACGATACGTTCACTATGAGATTTAAGGTGAACATAAGTAACAGGATGTCGAAATAAATATTCAAAATCTTCTTTTGAAATATCTAGTTGCCTAGCTATACTTAGCAAGAAGTTATATTCAATAGTCTTTATATTGTCGTCCGTCTGAGCGAATGCAATCATCTCAGAAAGTAGGCTTAATTTTTCAGCTCGGTTAATCATTATAGAGGGATTATATTAACAATGTAAAGTTAAAGAGGTAAGATAATTTGTTGTCGTGGATATAGTGTATCTTGTCGAAAAATTATGTGTACTTAGTCGTGTTTTTTACACGTTCATCATTTTAAATCTTAACTATAGCATGCCATTCAAGCGTTTTTTGATATTTTTTTCTTTAGTTTTTTTGATGAATATTAATGGTCAAAGTACTGCTTCTAAACAAGTTATCACCTTTACAATTGAAACACCTCAATTAGATACTGTTAAAAAAATCTGGTTGTATCTACCAAAAGATTATGAAAATTCTAAAAAAGCATATCCAGTGATTTATATGCACGATGCTCAAAATTTATTTGATGATAAAACTTCGTATATTGGTGAATGGCAAGTTGATGAGTACTTGGATTCACTAGCAACCAATGAAAGTATAATAGTAGGTATAGAGCATGGAGGGGAAAAGCGAATTGATGAATTGACACCTTATACACACGAAAAATATGGCGGTGGAAAAGGTAACTACTATCTATCATTTATAAAAAACACATTGAAACCACATATTGACAAAAACTACAGAACACTTTCACAACCTAACCATACTACTTTGTTTGGTTCATCTCTAGGAGGATTGATTTCATTTTATGGAGTTATAAAATATCCCAAAACATTTAGTAAAGCCGGTATTTTTTCATCGGCATTTTGGATAAATCCTGAAGTTTTTGAACTCGTTGAAAATTCAGACATACCAAAAACAAGTAAGTTTTATTTTCTAGTAGGCACTGCAGAAGGAGAATCAATGGTTCCGAATCAAAAGAAAATGATCGATCTTCTCATCTCTAAAGGTGTTAATGAAGATAGTATTTCAAATAACATTATTACAAATGGTGAGCATAATGAAAAGTTTTGGTCAAATTATTTCGGAGAGGCATACCAATGGCTTTATAAAACAAATTAAAAATTAAAATTAATGACTAATAATGACATTTTTAAAAAACTTAGAGTAGCTCACAAATTGAGAGATGATGATATTGTGAAAATTTTGGCTTTGGTTGATTTTAGAATATCAAAAAGCGAATTAAATGCCTTCTTCAGAAGAGAAGATCATCCAAAATACATGGAGTGTGGCGACCAAATATTAAGAAATTTTCTTAATGGATTAATCATTCATTTAAGGGGCCCAATGCCAAAAAAGCAAAAAAAGTAACCTGAAATTATGAAGTTCATAAAAATGGACTTTGAATTTTTCAATTAAGAAATAAGCATCTACATTGCAGTACCTTTAAACGGTTCAATACATGTTTGAAACAACTGGCAATATTGCTTCAAAGCGGACTTTTACAGCTCAGGAAATTAAGGTTTTAAATGATACCTATAAACCGCTCACTGCGAGACAACGTATTGAGAAATTGTACCATGATTTTCAGACAACAGATGTAATGCTTACTAGCTCATTTGCTGCAACTTCAGCATTTCTTTTAAAGCTGGTCTCTGATGTTAACCTCAAACAAGAAGTATTTTTTATAGATACTGGTTATCATTTTGAAGAAACTTTGAAGTACAAAAAAACACTAGAGGAGAAATACAAATTAAATGTCACTTCTATTTCGGCAATAAAAGAAGAACATGCCTTTACTACCAAAGATCAAACTTGGAGCAAAAATCCGGATTTTTGTTGTTCAATTAATAAAGTAAGACCTCTAGATGGTATTAAAGCTGAATATAATATTTGGATGTCTGGATTAATGGAATGGCAAAGTGACCATAGATCAAGCTTAAATATTTTTGAACAGCGTGGTAACATTTTAAAATTCTACCCCCTTTTAGATATTTCTAAGGAATTTCGTGATGCATATATCAAGGAACATAAATTACCTTTTCATCCATTAGTCGCAAAAGGATATCACTCCATTGGTTGTACACATTGTACCGTTTCTGGTGAAGATAGAAGCGGACGTTGGAACAATAACCCAAAGACCGAATGTGGTTTACATTTATAAAAAAAGCGCCTCAAATAAGGCGCTTCTTTAAATTTTACTAATTATTAATAGTCTGTATTAATAATTTTCACCGGTACCTTAAAAGACCTATTATTACCAATTGCCTCTTTAGATAACTTCTTATAGTTTAAGCGATACTTAATGTAATTCTCTACATTTTCGTGAGTTGTATCAACATTTAATACAACCATTTCATTGTCTTCATTAATAACTAAATCTACAATGGCATAAACTTCAGAACTAATCTGTAAGTCAGGGTTCTTGAGTAATTCTCCTACAGTTTGAGTTACTGTTTGTGGTTCAACATCTTTGACCGGGTTTGTACTTGCTGAAAGTACAGAGCTAAACGTAATTGCTACGGCTAGCACAAACATTTTTAATGCTTTCATAATTTTCGTTTTTATAAGATTGATACTTAATAGACTGAAGGAATTATATTATGTTACAGGTCTTAACACTGTTTAACGTTGATTAGGAGAACATTAACATTAGAGCAAAAAAAAGCACCTATTATATAGGTGCTTAATATTTATAATTAAAATAACTTTATGATAGGACTTCTTGAACCTTATCTGCAGCTTCTTGAAACTCAGTAGCACTCAAAACGTCTAAACCAGAATTATCAATCAGTTCTTTCGCAATATCTGCATTAGTACCTTGCAACCTAACAATAATAGGCACATTGATATTCCCTAAATTTTTATATGCATCTATAACGCCTTGTGCTACTCTATCACAACGTACAATGCCTCCAAATATGTTTATTAATATGGCTTTTACATTAGGATCTTTTAAAATGATCTTAAATGCAGCTTCAACTCTAGATGCGTCTGCAGTTCCTCCAACATCAAGAAAGTTTGCTGGCTCACCACCAGAATGCTTAATCAAATCCATTGTTGCCATTGCAAGACCAGCACCATTAACCATACATCCTACATTGCCATCTAAGTCAACATAGTTTAATCCTAAAGAACCAGCTTCAACTTCAATTGGATTTTCTTCACGTAAATCTCTTAATTCAGCTAAATCTCTATGTCTGTACAAAGCATTGTCATCTAAAGTAACTTTAGAATCTACAGCCAAAATCTTGTCATCACTTGTCTTAAGGACTGGGTTTATCTCAAATAAAGATGCATCAGACTTAACATAAGCAGTATATAATGCTGTAACAAATTTTGTCATTTCTTTAAATGCTGTACCTGATAATCCTAAATTAAACGCAACACGCCTTGCCTGAAATGGCAGAATTCCTACCGCAGGATCAATTTCTTCTGTGAAAATTAAATGAGGTGTTTCCTCTGCAACCTGTTCAATATCCATTCCTCCTTCTGTAGAATACATTATCATATTTCTGCCAACTCCACGATTCAAAAGAACCGACATATAATATTCTTCTGGTTCGCTATCACCGGGATAGTACACGTCTTCAGCAACAAGAACCTGATGAACCTTTTTACCTTCAGCAGATGTCTGAGGAGTAACTAAATTCATACCTATAATATTGCCTGCTATTTCTTCTACTTCTTGTAAATTTTTAGCAAGTTTTACTCCACCGCCTTTACCGCGTCCACCTGCATGAACTTGGGCTTTTATTACATGCCATGAAGTTCCTGTTTCTGCAGTTAGTTGTTTTGCAGCATCAACTGCCTCATTGGCGCTATGTGCTACAATACCTCGTTGTATACGTACACCAAAACTGTTTAGCAATTCTTTTCCTTGATATTCGTGTAAATTCATTTGTTATCAGAAATTTATTTCAAGGCACAAAAATAAGGAACCTAAAACGTTTCTCAAATTAATTTACCCAATGATTAGTCAAGGATTTGAAAATGAATTTTTATCAAAGGAATTAAATAAAATATATTGTTATATAATTAACAAAATGTTTAAATATTGATATTTCTAATCACTTTTATGTGTTTAATTAATCTATAAAATATATTTGAACAAAACATTTTGTATGTCTAAAAAACTTTTAAATATAGCTTCTGAATTTGGGAGTCCAGTCTATGTATATGATTCAGAAACCATCATTAATCAATATAATAGACTTACTAAGGCATTTAGTAATGTAAAAAATCTTAAGGTAAACTATGCTGTAAAAGCACTTTCAAATATATCCATATTAAGATTATTTAAATCATTGGGATCTGGTTTAGATACTGTTTCAATACAAGAAGTACAACTTGGACTAAAAGCCGGTTTCAAACCAGAACATATTATATACACACCCAATGGTGTTTCTTTAGAGGAAATAGAAAATGTTGCGAAACTAGGTGTTCAGATTAATATAGATAACTTATCAATTCTGGAGCAATTTGGCACTAAGCATCCAAATATACCTGTCTGCATCAGAATTAATCCTCATGTTATGGCTGGAGGCAATACCAATATTTCTGTGGGACATATTGATAGTAAATTTGGTATATCCATTCATCAAATACCGTTGTTATTGCGTATTGTTGAGAATACTAAGATGAATATTAACGGTATACACATGCATACTGGAAGCGATATATTGGATATTGATGTATTCTTATATGCTAGTGAAATTTTATTTGAAACAGCAAAGCAATTCAAAAACTTAGAGTTTATTGATTTTGGATCTGGTTTTAAAGTACCCTATAAAGAAGGCGATATTGAAACCAATATTGAAGAACTTGGTAAGAAACTTTCTAAACGATTTAATGAATTTTGTAAATCCTACGGTAAAGAATTAACCTTGGCTTTTGAGCCAGGAAAGTTCTTAGTTAGTCAATCTGGTGTGTTTTTAGCAAAAGTAAATGTTGTAAAGCAAACAACCTCAACTGTTTTCGCTCAAATAGACTCTGGCTTTAACCATCTCATTAGACCGATGCTTTATGGTTCTCAACATGAAATTATTAATATTACTAATCCCGGCGGAAGGGAGCGTTTCTACTCTGTTGTAGGTTACATTTGTGAAACTGATACCTTTGCGAACAACAGACGTATCAATGAAATTAAAGAAGGTGATATTCTTTGTTTCAAAAATGCTGGTGCATATTGTTTTACAATGGCAAGTAATTATAACTCGCGTTATAGACCTGCAGAAGTACTAATACATAATGGTAAACCCCATCTTATTAGAAAACGCGAAACTTTCGAGGACATTCTACAGAATCAAGTAGAAATTTCAATATAAAGGGTTACCATTTGTGAGATTTTATTCCATTTCGTCGGATTTTTCAACAATATTAACCTAAATATGGTTATATTGTAGTGTTATACTCCCTTAACAATCAATTTCTTAGCAAGAATTATCTTACAATTTGCACCCTAGCTACTTGTACCTAGTCTTTAATTTTTCTATTCTCTAGAGCTGGAATGATTATGTTTTGGTGGCTATTAATTAATCAACTAAATCATTCACATTATGAAAAAACTAAGTATTCTATTACTTGTTGTTCCATTCTTTCTTATGGGACAAGACGACAACTCAGCTATGATTAACAATGTAACACACATTAAGGTAAAAATGGGCCATGATGCTCAATTTATTGATGGTGTTAAAAAGTACAAAAAGTGTTACGCAGAAAACGGCGGTGAGGACACATGGAATTTTTGGAACCGTGTTCAAGGTTCATCATCTGTATATGCTGTCACTGACACGATGGCAAATTGGGCAGAAATGGATGAAGGTCCGGATGAAGCAAGTGGAAAGTGTAGAGAACTTATGATGGAATCTATTATGCCACATATGAAAGATGTGAATTACATGATAACTATGAGCATGCCTGATATCAGTAACGATTCTCAAGATCCTGCAACCAAAGTTTGGGTTACTTATTTTAGAGTAAGTAATTATGCAGATTTTATGTCAGTAATTAAAGCCGTATCTGGCGCAATAAAAAAAGCTGAAGGTGACGAACGTGCATATTGGTATGAGGTACAAGGTGGTAGCGAAAAAGACGCAGATTATCTTGTAGCATGGCCATTTGAAAAGTATGCTGATCTTGATAAGGACCAAGATGGTGTTTGGGCAGTTTATTCTAAAGAACATGGTGAAGAAAAAACGGCTGAAATGCGTGCAAAATTTAATGCTGCAGTAGATGGCTCATGGTCTTATATCTATAGTAAAAATATGGATATGTCTAAAACTGACTAAATATTAGAGCAATATTTTTTTTCAAATATTTAGCAGTACAATGTGATTAATAAAACAATTTTTTTTTTTGATTGGATATTCTGTTAGTTTTAGTGTTAAAGTAAAATGCTGATCAGAAATTAAATTCAATGTTAACTAAGCTATCAATTAAAACTGCTAAATAGTAAAAGCGTCACTTTAAAGTGGCGCTTTTTTAATACCTTTAAAAACCCGAAGTCATAAATCAATAAAATGACTAAGTCATCAATCAAATCTAAAAGAATAAACTCTATTGACCTTTTAAGAGGTCTAGTAATGGTTCTAATGGCATTAGACCATGTTAGAGACTACTTCCATATCAATGCATTTACAGGTAACTATCCGGAAAATATGGAGTCAACTAATATCGTTCTCTTTGGAACTCGATTTGTGACTCACTTTTGCGCACCTGTTTTTGTATTCTTAGCTGGTACTTCTGCATTTCTTTATGGTCAAAACAAGTCTAAAATACATTTATCTAAGTTTCTTATTACAAGAGGTATATGGCTCATTTTGGTTGAGATTTTAATCAATAATTTTTTATGGTGGTTTGATATTTCCTTTGGTTTTACTAACCTCCAAGTTATATGGGCTATAGGTATCTGTATGATCGTTTTAGGTCTGTTAATACATTTACCAAAGAAGATAATATTAAGTATTGGGTTACTTATTGTTTTTGGGCATAACTTATTGGACGGAATCGTTAAAGAAGGCAGTAGTATAGATTCAATAATTTGGTATTTCTTGCACCAAATGAACGGTTTCAGTTATACCGAAGGAAAATTTTTATGGTTTTCTTATCCTGTATTGCCATGGATTGGAGTTATGTCGTTAGGTTATTGCTTTGGCTTGTTATATAAGAAAAATATAACATTAGCCTACAGACAAAAATGGTTGCTTATAATGGGCTTTACTTCTATTATATTATTTTTTGTTTTAAGAGGGTTGAATGTTTACGGAGATTTAGTGCCTTGGTCATATCAGGAATCTACAGAAAAAAGTATAATATCATTTTTTAATGCAACTAAATACCCACCATCCTTAGTCTATTTGTTAATGACATTAGGACCTGCCTTTTTGTTCTTGTATGCTATTGAAAACGTAAAAAATAAGATTGCAGATTATTTAATTGTTTTTGGCAGAGTACCATTTTTCTATTACATCCTCCATATTTTCGTAATTCACCTTGGGGCTATTATAGGTTTGGTTATTACTGGTAAGGATTGGAAATTGATGATACTTGATAATGAGACCATGAACTCGGGAGCCCTTCATGGTTATGGTTATTCCCTATTAACGGTATACATCATTTGGATAACGATTGTACTAATCTTATACCCTATTTGTTATAAGTATATGCGTTATAAATTGATAAATAAAGATAAATGGTGGTTAAGTTATTTGTAACTTTAAACTAATCTTTCATACCTATACTGTATGATATAATTTTTTAATTGATGAATGGATTTGACATTGTAATGGTAATTGCCATTATCCTATTCGCTAGACTTGGTGTTAGGTTAGTGACTCAGTATATAAAAATGCGGAAGGATAAAGACAATGATGAAAGTAATCCATAAGAAAAATCATTGAGAACTTATTCTTAAAAACTATAAATCTCTATAGAAAGTTAATCCATTGCCAAACAAATCATAAAAGGCAAACTCTTTTGTCCCCCAAGGCATTTCCTTAAGACTCGTGTTTTTATGAAACACGTTTTTTGTATTGTACTCTTCAAATAATCCTTCAATATTTTCAACATAAATCCTTAACATCGGTCTATCTAAACCAGCAACCCACTCTTTTTCGTCGTGCCATTGCAAATGAATTTCAATATTGTCTCGTTTAACACCAGCATAACCGTTTGGATCGGTAGGATCTCTAAATGCAACCGCAAACCCTAATTTATCACAATAATATTCAATTGCTTCATTTACTTTTTTTACTGGTAATACCGGATGAATAGCCTTTAAAAACCCTGTCATGATTTTTCTTTATTTTTAATACTTAAATGTAACATTTTAGTTATTGCATCCTCTTATTATTATGAAACATTTTTTAATCACAATACTACTTTTAATCACATTTCAGATTGGATATGGACAAACTTTAGAGAGTCAAAAGCGCTTCGAAAATGATTCTGTTTATATAGACTTTATAAATCCCTTCTATGCACCAATTGAAATGAAGCTATCCGCTTTAGACTCAACAAAAGCATATATTAGAGTAAGACAAAATGCTATATTAAATTATCAGGATACACTTCATGGTGCTTTTGTAGTACCGAAATCAATGGTGAAGGATACTTCCAATATTAATAGTAGTCATTATATAAATTTTAAAGGAAATTTTGGAGATCCAAAATCAATCGCAGATACCGAATATCGCTATACATTACCCTATCCCAAAAACAAGCGATATAAAATCATTCAGTCCTTTGGTGGTAAATTTTCACATAATAAACCACATTCTAAATATGCAATAGATTTTGGGACTAAAGTCGGTGATACCATTACAGCTTCTAGAGATGGTATTGTGTTTTTTGTAAAAGAAGACTCAGACGAACACTGTAGAACCCGAAAATGTATTGATAAGGGCAACAAAGTCTATATTCTCCATAAGGATGGAACAATGGCACATTATGTTCATTTAAAATTAAATGGCGCTCTTGTTGAAGTTGGAGATAAGGTAGATGTTGGTGAACCCATTGCCATCTCTGGAATGACAGGATTTACAACCATACCACACCTTCATTTGGTTGTTTATAAAGCCAATGGAATTTCTATTCCGTTTTACTTTAAGGGTCAAAAATCAAAAAAGCTTAAACAAGGAAAATACTATACACGGAGAAAATAAATCTTACGATTTTACCTTACCAGTAAAATGATTCACTTTTGGATTAATTGGGTTACCTGTAGTACGTCTATAAATTGCAATTTGCCCACAATGCCAAATACCATCAGAAATTGGTCCATTAACCTGATTCCAAAATGGAATTTTTTGATCACCGAAAATTATGTTGAATTGAGATATATCGTCACTATCTCTCAAAATATCTGCTGCTGTTTTAAGATTTACCAATGTCTTAGATCGCATTTCAGAATAGTTTAATTCTTCATTTGTTCTATCATTAGGTTTTTTTAAGGTGGAATTGACAATAATTTTAGATAAATCATAAATATGTTTAATCGTTTCCCTTGTAGTACGTCCTTCTTCAGTAGCTTTAAATTTCAAATCCTGCTCCGTGAGATTATTAGTTGCCCAATAAAACCTGAAACCCAGGGCATCAACCATTCTCGCTGATATCGTACCTGCAGTAAATTCCTCTGAATATTCTGGGATTTCATAATAGGGTAATTGCTCTTCTGATTGACAAAGCAAAACATTACTAAAAGCTAATACAATAAAAACGAATATAATTTTCATTTTCTAATCTCTAAAATTTGATGATTTAGGCACTGGATTCACACCATACTTATCATACAAATAAACCAAGGACGTCATTGTTGCTGCTCCCAATTCTAATTCACGTTTATTAACATGCTCAAACATATCATTTGATGCATGATGATGATCAAAATAGCGTTGGGAATCTGGTCTTAAACCAGCCAAAACATTCGATTCTGATCGTAACGGACCAACATCTGCACCGCTACCACCTAATTCAAAATAATGGATAAGATATGGTTTAAACAATGGTTTCCAGTCGAGGACTTGACTATAATTGGCTTCATTTGTAGTAAAAGAAAATCCACGTGGTGTAAATCCTCCAGCATCACTTTCTAATGCAAAAATGTGATTCTCACCTTTTTCCTTTGCAACTTCAGCATACTTTCTTGCACCTCTTAAACCATTTTCTTCATTCATAAACAAAACAACCCTTATACTTCTTTTTGGTGTAATCCCACTTTCCTTCATTAATCTTAGCACATCCATGGACTGTACAACTCCTGCTCCATCATCGTGAGCTCCATCTCCTAAATCCCAAGAATCTAAATGACCTCCAACCAAAATTATTTCATTTGGAAATTCAGAGCCTGTAATTTCACCTATAACATTATATGACAAAACATCTTCAAATTGTTGGCAACTTTGCTCTAAGAAAAACTCAAGATTAGGATCCTTCTTAAGCGCCTCACTTAACTTAACCGCATCGTTAGTACTTATAGCAGCAGAAGGTATTCTTTGAGCTACTGGTAAATCACCGTAACTCATACTACCTGTATGAGGGTAATCATCTTGCCTAGAACTCAAGGAACGCACAATAGTACCTACAGCACCATACTTTGCTGCCTCAGCCGCTCCTCTATAGCGTTCTGAAGAACAACCTCCATACGCCTGAAACGTATTAATTAACTCTGGCTGTAGGGCTCTATTAATAAAAACGATTTTGCCTTTTATCTTTTCTTCACCTAAGCCAGCTATATCCTTGTATGTGCTTACCTCAATAACTTGTGCTTTTGTCCCACCATCTGGTGTTGCTATTGAACCTCCCAAGGCACAGATATTTACTTTATGAAATCCATCAGACGATTCGAAATAAGCCATTTCTTTCTCTCCTCTCACCCACTTTGGAACCATTACTGGCTGCAACCATACTTTATCTAATCCTAATTTCTCAAGTTCGGATTTAGTG
This sequence comes from Winogradskyella vincentii, assembly GCF_020166345.1. Lineage (GTDB taxonomy): Bacteria > Bacteroidota > Bacteroidia > Flavobacteriales > Flavobacteriaceae > Winogradskyella > Winogradskyella vincentii. The sequence continues at coordinate 328,303 of NZ_JAIUJS010000004.1, forward strand.
TACTGTACAGCTAGTTCTGCACTTGTAGAACCAGACAATCGTCCTCCAATAGTATTGGATAGATAATCTAACCAATCATAACTCTTTCCATTCGTTAAAGACGTTTTATAAATGGTTTTTAATACATCTTCATCATTCTGTGCAATGCAATATGTAGTTGCAATAACAAAAAGAAGCGCAATTCTTAAGACTTTCATTTTTATTCGTTTTCTAATTCTTGTTTATATAGACCAATATTTGCCTTTTCTTTGGCAGGTAATTCTGGTTCTTTTATACCAGTATAATTTTTTAGGGTATCATATAATATCTTAGCCACTAGATAGCGTGCTGTTGGTTTATCGTCAGCAGGTATATTAAACCAAGGTGCGTGTTGTTTAGAGCTCCTATTCAATACGTCTTCATAGCAAGCCTGATACTTATCCCAAAGTTTTCTTTCCTTCAAATCGTCTGATGAAAATTTCCAGTTTTTGTTGGGTTTATTCAAACGACGGAGTAAACGGTTTTTCTGTTCATCTTTAGAAATGTTTAAAAAGAACTTGAAAATAATAGTACCATTATCAGAAATATGTTTTTCGAAACTATTTATCTCATTAAAACGCCTATCCCAAAATGCATCATTAACATCATCCACTGAATTTATATCAGGCATGTTCTCGTACATCAAATAATTAGGATGAACTCTTGTTACCAACACATTTTCATAATGTGTTCTGTTGAAAATACCAAATTTTCCGCGTGCTGGTAGTGCTATGTAATGTCTCCAAAGATAGTCGTGTTTTAACTCAAGATCTGTTGGTTTTTTAAAGCTGTGTGCAACAATCCCTCTTACATTAAACTCTTTAAATACCTCCCTAATTAGACTATCCTTGCCGGCTGTGTCCATACCTTGAATACACATCAGAACGGAATATTTACCATGAGCATACATTGTATTCTGTATACCTGCTAAATCCTTACTGATTTGCCTCAGTCCTTTTTCAATTGTTTTTTTACCAGCACCTAAATCAACAGAAGTTGGTAAATTCTTTATATCAATTTGAGATGAAATTCTAAAATCTTCAATATTAACTTTATTCATAATTCTATTATTTTGATGCAAAAGCATTTACATCTCCTTCACTAACTTCTTTACCACCTAAAATTATTAATCGTTCTACAACATTTCTTAGCTCTCTAATATTTCCTGTCCAATCATAGTTTTGCAATAACTTAAGGGCTTTAGCAGAAAACGATTTCTTCACCGTTCCTTGCTCTTTCGAAATTTTATCAGCAAAATAATCTACCAATAATGGTATATCTTCTCTCCTATCATTTAGAGCTGGAACCTTTATTAAAATTACGGCCAATCTATGATATAAATCTTCTCTAAATTTACCATCTTCTATTTCCTTCTTTAAGTTTTTGTTAGTTGCCGCAACAATTCTAACATTTACTTTAATGTCTTTATCGCTACCTACACGTTGAATGCGACTTTCCTGTAAAGCTCGCAGTACTTTAGCCTGAGCAGAAAGACTCATATCCCCAATTTCATCAAGAAAAATAGTGCCACCATTTGCCGCTTCAAACTTACCAGCTCTATCTTTGTTTGCAGAGGTAAAAGCACCTTTAACATGACCAAACAATTCGCTTTCGATCAATTCTGAAGGGATTGCCGCACAATTAACCTCAATCATTGGACCTTTAGAGCGGTCACTTTTTTGATGAAGCCAATGAGCAACAAGTTCTTTACCTGTGCCATTTGGCCCTGTAATTAAAACTCTGGCATCTGTTGGTGCAACTTTATCAATCATTTCTTTGATATTTTCAATTGCATCACTTTCACCAATCATTTCGTAGTTTTTGCTTACTTTTTTCTTAAGCCTTTTGTTTTCTACTACGAGCTCTTTTCTATCTAAAGCAATCCTTACTGTATTTAAAAGCCTGTTTAAATCTGGTGGTTTTGAAATATAATCGAATGCACCTAAACGCATTGTATTTACCGCAGTATCTAAATCGCCATGACCGGAGATCATAACAACTGGCGTTTCTGGCTTTATTTTCTTAATGGCTTCTAAAACCTCAACACCATCCATTTTAGGCATTTTTATATCACATAGTACCAAATCAAAATCATCCTTCTTAATCTTTTCAATTCCGGCTAAACCATCTTCAGCTTCATCAACCGTATAGGTATCATTTTCTTCAGATAGTATTTTGACTAATACTCTTCTAATTGCCGATTCATCTTCTATTATTAAAATTTTTGGCATATCTATATTTTAAATTTAATTCCTGTTCTGAAATAAAACGCATTTAATTCGTTTAATCCAAATATTTCATCTCTATCGCTATTCCGTAGTACATTGTTTAACCTAAAGGTGTAACCTGAATACACATAAGCAACTAAATGTTTGGTAAAACAATATTCATACCCAAGTCCTGCCACTGCAACAGAAAGTGATATGTTATTAACCTTTTGCCCATCAACATCAATAGGTTGTTGAATGTTTGCAAAGTATCCATCTAATGTTGCAAATACTTGTAACATACTTTTTTCGCTGAAAAAATACTTTAAGTTTGATTTTGGTATACCTGCGTTATAAGACCATTTTTCATTCACTCTTCTATAATAACTAATAAACGGAAGTGGATAAGGCACACCTGCAGTAGTATTATATGTTAAACCTAAAATAAATCTATATGGTTTATCAATATCAGTTGCTTTAGTTCTATCCCTTATTGCAAAGATCCCACCATTTAAAAATAAATCGTCTGAAGTAACTGAGTTGGTCAATGTAGACGCAATTCTTGGGTTAATATTTATACCAACTCTCCAGTCATTTTTACCTTTAAATGTATATCCAAGACTAAAATCTATAATATGTAAAGTTTCTAAAGATCCAGTATCAAAAGGATATTCTTCTTCAAGGTTTAATATTATTCTATTATACTCTCCACCGATAATTAAATAGTCCTTATCTTTTATTTTAATTGGAAAATTTAAAGATGCCCTAAGTCTCGTATATTGGTCTTCAGATTTACTACTAGGTATAAACGAATATTCTAACCTAGCCAAATCCGTTAATTGGGCCTGCGCAAAATGAGTACAACAAAATCCAATGATGAGTTGCAGAATTATACATTTTGGAAGCCTAATTTTCATTAAATATTTATTTGTTTTTAATATGTATATCTCTTTGAGGAAATGGAATGGTAATATTATTTTCTCTAAATAAACGATCAATTTCAAATCTTATATCACTTTTTGGAAATGTGGCCTTAAAACTGTCATTTAACGTAAAAATTAACTTAAAATTTAAAGAGCTCTCACCAAATTCGGTAAAAACAACGAGTGGTTCAGGCACTTTAATTACCTCTGGATGGTTATTTGCTGCTTCTAAAAGTAGTTTTTTTACCAATTGAACATCACTACCATATGCTACTCCAACTTCAACATTTTCTCTAGTAAGCGTTCCATTTTGTGTCCAGTTAAACAGTGAGTTTGTTAAATACAAATGATTTGGTATTACAAGAACTTTATTGTCTATTGTAACAGCTCTTGTTGTTCTTAGTTTAATTTCTTCTACTCGTCCTACCTTACCATCTAATTCTATTATATCACCAACATGAACGGATTGATCTAACAAAATAAATATACCCGAAATTATATCTTGAAAAAGTGTTTGTAATGCAAGTCCAACACCAATCAATAATGCTGCTGAAGCAGCAAAAATGCCTGTCACATTAAAACCTATGGCATTAAGTGTTATTAATAGGAAAACAAGGTATACTACCCACTTACCATATGAAAAAACTGTATTAAATTTTGCCTTATCCTCTTTTGGTAAGTTTCTAGTTAGAATTCTTTTAATAATTTTTAATACTATCCAAGTAAGAATTATTACTAGAATTACAAACAACAATCCCTTTACACTGATGGATATATCATCAGAGAACGATAATTTATAATTTAGTATTTCCTTTATTCTAGACATCTAATATTTTAGCCATTTAAACAATTCCTTATAGGTTGCTTTTTTACCATACATTAAAATACCAACTCTATAAATTTTAGCCGCAAACCATACCGCGAAAATAAATGTACCAATTAATAACAACAGTGACAGCCCTTGTTGCCATAGTGGTACTCCAAAAGGTATTCGCATGAGCATTACTACTGGAGATGTTAATGGTATAAAAGAAAACACCGTTGATACAGTTCCGTGAGGATCTTCAATCACAGTAAAAACACCAACATAGACTGCCAAAATTAACGGCATTAAAATAGGCAACATAAATTGTTGTGTATCCGTTTCATTATCAACCGCCGCACCAATAGCAGCATAAAGTGAACTATATAAAAGATAACCACCAATAAAAAAGAATATGAAGGCAACTACTAAATTACCTATAGGTAAATTATTTATTGCCGTTAATATATTTTCTGCCATGGCTTGCACTTCATCCGACCCTTGCGCTGACATTGCTTGATTAACTATTTCTTGTTGTGGTGTATTAACTTGGGCCATATCAATGCCAAAGATGGCTGAGACTATTGTAAGCATAACACCTCCTAAAATTACCCAAATAGCAAATTGTGTTACACCTGCCAATGAGGTGCCTATAATTTTACCCATCATTAGCTGAATAGGCTTAACGGAAGAAATAATAACCTCAATGATTCTACTGGTTTTTTCTTCAATAACGCTACGCATAATCATATTGCCATAAATAATTATGAACATAAACAATAAATAACCTGCAATACCACCAAATGCCAGTTTAATAATGTTATCAATTTTAGAACTTTTCTCACCATCAAAACTTTCTTGTGCAATATCAATACTTGTTTTAGAGGCATCTATTTGCTCAAGTGAAACACCATCTTTTTGCAATTTTATCTCTTGCAACCTCTTCTCAACTTTTCTCTCTAATCCTGATATAATTGTTAAGGAAGGTGATTCCTCTGAATAAAATTTTATATTCTTACCAACGTCATCTAATGATGTAACATTACCAATATGCAATAAACCATAATCTTCTTTCTCTTTAACTATTTCCTTTGCGTCATCTAAATTTAATCCAGTAAGTTTTAAATAGGTTGTATTTTCAGTGCTTTCAAAAATATCTATTAAGTATCCGGTTTCATCCAAGACTGAAATGGTTCGTTTTTTATCATTATTAATTTGGGATAAATAAGAAACCAATGCAATAAGGGCAATCATTATCAATGGACTCAAAAAGGTCATGATTATGAATGATTTGTTTTTAACCTTGGTTAAATATTCACGCTTTATAATGAGGGGTAAATGATTCATGCCTAATTATTTTGTACGGTTTGGATAAAAATATCATTTGCCGTAGGAATTACCTCAACAAAATGGTGCACCTCAGCCTTAGAGGTTAAAAATGATAATAAGTCGTTCGGCGAGGTAGATTCGTTTATTTTAATGTTCAATTTAATATCATCATTAAGGTTTTTAAACGTCGCAGGTAAGACCTCAAATGAATTTTTAATTTCAGAAAGGACAGACTCACTATTTGATGATTGCAAACCAACCTCAAAAGTGTTTGTTTTAAAGTTGCGCTTAATATCATTGAGCTTGCCATCTAATATTTTATTGGATTTGTGCAACAAGGCAATATGGTCACACAATTCTTCAACGGATTCCATTCTATGAGTAGAAAAAATTACCGTTGCACCTTCGTCTCTTAGTTTTAGGATTTCGTCTTTAATTAAATTGGCATTTATTGGATCAAATCCAGAAAAAGGCTCATCAAAAATCAATAATTTAGGTCGATGTAAAACCGTAACAATAAATTGAATTTTCTGGGCTTGACCTTTACTTAACTCCTGAATCTTTTTATTCCACCAATCACCAATTTCCAGTTTATCGAACCAATATTTTAATCTATTCTTGGCCTCGGATTTTGACATGCCTTTTAATTGTGCTAGGTAAAGTGCTTGTTCTCCAACTTTCATAGATTTATACAAACCCCTTTCCTCTGGAAGATATCCAATATCCTTTATATGCTCTGGTTTTAAGGATTGACCATCTAAATAAACATGCCCTTCGTCCGGCATGGTTATTTGATTAATAATTCTGATAAGGGTTGTTTTACCAGCTCCATTTGGGCCTAATAATCCAAAAATACTGCCCTTTGGTACACCAATAGACACTTGGTTTAGTGCTTTAAATTTTCCGAAATTTTTTGAGACGGAATCAGCAACTAATAAGTTGTTCATATAGTCTGGAGTTTATATTCTAGGTTAGAAAGTAAATATATTAAATGTTATAGAGTTTTACGTTATTTATGCGACACAAATTGATTTAGTATTATCAATTCTCAAATCTGTTAACTCCATAAAAAACAAAACCCACCCTTATAATTAAATAAGGATGGGAAAAAATTGCTATGAAAAAGAAAAATTACCGCTAATTAGCATTAGCGATAATTCAAAGATAATATTTTTTATTTAACAAGGCAGTTTTACGAGAACATATCTTTTACCTTTTCAAAAAAAGACTTATCAGAACTTTCTGGTTTAGGTTCAAAATGCTCATCATTCTTCATTTCTTCAAAAAACTCCTTTTGTTTTTTGCTCAAAGTCTTTGGTGTCCAAACATTTACATGAACCAATAAATCGCCTTTGCCATAACCATTAATACTTGGTATACCCTTGCCTCGGAGTCTTAATATTTTTCCAGATTGTACTCCTGCATCTATCTTTATTCTAACCTTGCCTGTAACAGTATCTATTTCCTTTGATGTACCCAAAACAGCATCTGGCAAACTTACATACATATCATAATGTAAATTATCACCTTCACGTTTTAAGGTAGGATGATTTTCCTCTTGAATTAATACCAACAAATCACCTGAGATTCCATTACCTGGTGCATCATTACCTTTTCCGGTAACCTTAAGTTGCATTCCATCTACTACGCCAGCAGGAATTTTTACAGAAACTGTTTCTTCAGTGACTTTTAATCCTTGTGCATCAGCATCTGCAGGCTTTTTATCTATCACCTGACCAGCACCACCACAGGTTTGGCAAGCACTAGCCGTTTGCATACGTCCTAGAATAGTATTGGTAACTCTTGTTACTTGGCCAGAACCTTTACATGTTCCACAAGTTTTATAGGTTGTACCTGGCGCCTGCTTTTTACGTTTTACTTTTATCTTCTTCTCAACACCATTTGCTACCTCTTCCAAAGAAAGTTTAACTCTTATGCGCAAATTACTGCCTTTAACCACACGTTGTCTTCCGCCGCCACCAAAGCCGCCAAAGCCGCCACCGAAAGCACCACCGAATATATCACCAAATTGACTGAATATGTCATCCATATTCATTCCGCCACCACCGAAGCCACCTGCGCCTTCAAATGCCTGATGACCAAACTGATCGTAACGTGCTTTTTTATCTGGGTTACTCAATACCTCATAGGCTTCAGCTGCTTTCTTAAACTTCTCTTCAGCTTCCTTATCGTCCGGATTTTTATCTGGATGATATTTTAAAGCCATTTTACGATAAGCTTTTTTTATTTCTGATTCAGAAGCACCTTTGCTTATGCCTAAAATGTCGTAATAATCTTCTTTCATACTAATTACCCTAAATAATTGGGTTGTTTTTTATTCCCAAATTTTTTTGGAAACATGTTGAATTTATTGCCCTATAACCACTTTTGGGAAGCGAATTACTTTGTCACCTAACTTATAACCACGTTCAATGACATCAATAATTTTTCCTTTTAAATCATCACTCGGAGCAGGAATTTGTGTCACGGCTTCATGATCATCCGCATTAAACACATCGCCTTGCTTAACTTCTATTTTAGACAAACCTTTTTGCTCTAAAGTAGTCACCAACTTATTATAAATAAGCAACACTCCTTTTCTCAATTCTTCAGCTTCTTTGTCTTCTTCTATATGCATCAATGCACGCTCAAAATCATCTAAAACCGGAAGCATAGCTGTCATTACATCTTGTCCTGCAGTTTTAAATAACTCTATACGCTCTTTATTGGTACGCTTTTTATAGTTTTCAAATTCTGCGAACAAACGCATAAATTTATCCTTCTCTGCAGCCAATTGATCTTGCAATTGTTCCTCTGGAGTTTTAGTTTCTTTTTCTTGGGTTTCCACTTCAGCCTCTGCAGTTGCAGTTGTAGCTTCATCTATTTGTGGTTCATCAGCTTTTTTGTTCTTATCTTTTTTACTCATTTTGAGTTCAATTTTTAAATCTTCGATTTATTTGTGGCAAAAGTACTGCCATTCTAATAATAATGTCAAAATGTCATTAACATTTTTTTATAATTCTTAGAGTATAGTTATAGCTACCTTTGCAACTTCAAATAAAACATCTAAAACATTAACATGAAAACATCATTTTTTAAAATTTTCGCGGTTGTAGCATTAATTAGTTTTACTAGTTGCGGTAACGACAAAGCGAAAGAAGCTGAAACAAAAGCTGCTGAAGAAGCTGCAGTGGCAGAACAGACTGCAATTACTTTTAATGCCAATACTGAAAACTCCATGATTGAATGGAAAGGGTTTAAGCCAACGGGCTCTCATAACGGAACAATTTCAATTTCTGAAGGTTCTGTAAGTGTAAACGACGGGAATATTGAAAGTGGAAACTTTACTATTGACATGGGCAGTATAGTGGTTACTGATATACCTGCAGAGGAAGAAGGAAATGCTAAATTAAGAGGCCATCTTACGAGTGCTGACTTTTTTGATGTTGAAAAATTCCCAACTGCAAAATTTGAAGTAACAGGTATCTCTGTTGTTGAAGGAAAAACAATGCTTTCAGGAAATTTAACAATGAAAGAAAAAACTAATAACATTAGTATTCCTGTGAGTACAACTGTAGAAGGTGATACAATGAAGCTAACGAGTGAAACATTTACCATTGATCGTTCTAAGTGGAATATTCAATATGGATCTAAATCTTTCTTTGATAATTTAGGAGATAAATTTATCAATGATGACATTGAGTTAAAGGTAACTTTAGTTGCTAATAAAGCTTAATTAATAAACTATTTTCATACAAAAAGCACTTACCAAAAGGTAAGTGCTTTTCTCTTTCATAGCAATTTTATCGCTAAAATTGCTGTCGCTATTAATCAATCACCATCAACCAACCATTAATTAATAACAGATTGTAGTAATGCATCAACTAATAATTAATACACTAAAACCAACTATTTAGGCATTACTACAGTGTCAATTACATGAATCACGCCGTTACTTCCTTTTACGTCAGTTGCAGTGATCTCACTGTAATTTCCGGCTTGGTCTTTCAACCAAATCTTTCCATTTTTTTGCATTACAGTTAATACTGTACCGTTTAATGCTTTAACCTCTACTTTTCCGTTTCCTTTCTTTAAGGCAGCAACTACATCTGATGCCATTAATTTAGCAGGTACAACATGGTAAGTTAAAATGTTTGCTAATGCTTTTTTGTTTTCAGGCTTTAATAGGTTAGATAAAGCATTTTGATCAATCTTTGCAAATGCGTCGTTGGTTGGAGCAAATACTGTAAAAGGTCCATCGCCTTGTAAAGCACCTACTAAATCTGCTGCTTTTAAAGCTGCAACTAAAGTTGTAAAATTCTCATTGCTTACTGCAACATCTACAATTGTTTTTTGAGCTGTAGCAGTTTGGTTAAATGTTAAGGCTACAAACGTTGTTAAAATAAAAACTAACTTTTTCATAATTTTATATTATTGGTTAAACTATTTATGCACTTTTTTCATTTTTGAAGTGCTTTCGTTTATATTTACACAAGCTTGTTTGCCACAGATGAGCAACCTTTTGTTTTTGGGAAATCTTTAACACACATGCAAAACGATATTACGCTTATAACTCAACTTCAAAACAAGGATGAGCGTGCATTATCGTTACTCTACGACAAATATTCAGGAGCCATTTACAGTGTTATCCTAAAGATGATTAAGGATGAAGGCAAAGCACAAGATTTATTACAAGAAACATTTATTACCGTTTGGGACAAAGCCGATCGATATGATATTGAAAAGGGAAGATTCTATACTTGGGTGTATAGAATTGCGAAAAACAAAGTGTTAAATGTTCTAAGAAAAAAGGATTTACTCATCCAAACCGATGATTTTGGTGTATATGCTAATAAAGAGGAAGACGTTAGTAATATAGACCCTGAGTTTTTGAAGTTAAAAGGGGCCATAACAACATTAGAAACGCATCATAAAAATGCGTTAGAGTTAGTCTACTTTAATGGATTAACACATAGAGAAGCACATAAGGTTATGAATGTACCCCTTGGCACCTTTAAATCTTATGTTAGACAAGCTCTTAAACAACTAAGAGAATCGTATGTAAAGACACTAAGTGTAATATTACTAATACTTAATGCGCTGTGATGATGGATAAGAAGAAACTATTAGATAACGGATTATTAGAACAATACCTTCTAGGTGAACTCAATGCAGATCAATGCAATGAAATTGAGAAATTGCTTGCGTCTGATCCTGAACTAAAAGCAAAATATGATTTGTTAGAACAGGATTTTGAATCCATGGGATTAGAAAATGCCATCGAACCTCCTGTTGAAGTTAAATCAAACATCTTAAAGCTCGTTTCTAAAACTACTATACCAAAAGCCAAAGTAATTAAACTATACTCTGGTGGTAATGACAAATATTATCTTGGTATTGCGGCTAGTGTTGCTGGTCTGCTATTAGTTGGTAGCATCTGGATGTTTTCTCAACTTAGTGAGGTAAAACAACAGCTCAATACAGTAGAAAGCACCAATAGTGAATTAAACAATACCATAGATAAGTTAAATAAGGAGCTTAACAGTAATACAACTCTATACGCTACACTCTCACACCCAGACACAGAACAGTATATCCTTAAGGGCAATACCTTAATGCCAGAGGGAAAGGTAGTGAGCTATGTTAACCACACCACAAAATCTGTGGTAATCAATGCAGAAAAATTACCCGATTTAGATGCAGAGCACGATTACCAAATGTGGGCAGATGTTGAAGGCGAAATGATAAATATGGGTGTTATTTCTAAGGATAAAAACTTGTTGGCGATGAATTATATTGACCATGCAGAATCTTTAAATATCACTATAGAACCAGCAGGTGGTAATGATCACCCAACAGTTTCTAGATTGGTAACCAACATCTATCTCAATTAGTAAGAAAAATACGTATGCTTACGTATTGTAAAACCTGTCTTTTCTTCTAATTTTAGGGTATAAAACATAGTGGGAATAATATGAAAAATCTACTACTGACAATATCGCTCATTTACTCTTTTACCTCTTTTTCACAAGAAAATAGGGTTCCTTCTATCGTTGTATTAAGTCCTCAAGAAACTTTTACTGACAAAGGACTTGATTCAATTGCAAAAATGTATGAGCGAAAACAAAAATTGACAGAAGAACATAAGCAAAGAGTTAGGGAGAGTAATGGAGAAAATTTTGAACTGAAATCAGAAAAGGAAATTCTGTTTATGGAAAAAATGGACTTAGGTTCTCAAATCACGTTTGGACTTAATTTCTACTTCAGTTACAAACTTTTTGAATACCACGAAAACCATATGGTTTATCCAGCTCACGAAAATAATAACTCAACAAAATCGGAATTGAAAAAGATTGCGAAAAAACACAATATGAATTGGGTTGTAAATATTCCAAAAGTTGAATTTTCAAAGAATGAGAATGGAATGAGTGGGGAAATAAGATACCAATTATACAATCTAAAATTTGACGAAATAGTCCTTGATGAAAAATTGACTGTATACGACCAAAATCCTGGATTTACATTCGCTTGTGAATCTGGAACTATTAATTGCGTGACAAATAACTTGACAAGTGCCGTTTCTAATAAGGTTCTCGGATTCTTAAATAAAAATAGAAAATACTGGCGCTAAAAATGGCTATAATTGCTTCGCCAGTTCGCTACGCTCGTGTCATTGCTAATACTCACCTATTCCAAAAATTAGTTTAACTTTAAATGACTTGATTTCTACGGTAGAAATCATAGTCGAGACCGTTGCCCACAATTTAAAACCAACACCCAAATTTAAATCTGCTAAAAAAATATGAAATATTTACTCTGTTTTGGGATAATGATCAGTAGCCTAATATGCAACGGTCAAATTAGAGAAAAAGGGAATATTGAATTAACACCAATAATTGGTTATAGTGCTTCCAACCAATTAGATTCTTTCCTATTTGGTTCATCATCTGTGTCTGGAATACAGATTGGAGCATACGGAAATTTCTTTTTTAATAATAGATGGAGCATACGAATTGGTTTGCTTTATCAAAGAATGGGAACTAATAGTGTGGACTTTTTCATCTTCACCGACGAATATTCTGAAAGGACAACTTACCTTACGATTCCATTGACTGTAAATTATCACTTTGGAACAAATAGAAATTGGTATATAAATTATGGAGCAGGATTTGGAATTTTGACTAATGCAGAGGCTAATTATAATGACGGTAATGGTTATGTTGATATTAATGACTTTGCAAACCCGACTCAATTCGGAATTAACTGTGGAATTGGATACAAATTTAATATAGCACCTGAATTTTTAGTCATCGTTGAGAATTCCAATTTTATTGGTCTAGCAGATAGTACTAAACAAAAAAGCGGGAAGAATTTTCATATGAGTTTTAATGTAGGGGCAATATTCAAAATTTAAGTAAAAAACACTAGCAGGCAACACCATGTATAGCACATTACGGTGGGAAAGATTACCTTGACCATTGTATATAATTTCTAAAACCAAAAACCTCCTAGAATAATCCAGGAGGCTCGCCCTAACTTTAAAACTATCTAAACAATAACCATATGATTACAAAGGCTACGGTATAGAAAACGGTTAAAAAAAGTTCTAGCTTATATTTTTCAAAAAGTCGATACAAAAATTACAACTTCATAAGTTTAAGTGTTTCCTTTTTATCCTCAGAATACACATTCACCAAATATAAACCACTACTTAAATCCTCTATTTTGTATTGATCTTGCAATCCATAAAACTGTTTTACCAATTTTCCGTTAATATCATAAACAAGTACATCTTCAATATTTAATTGTGTTGAAATTGAAAAATAATCTTGTGTTGGGTTGGGTAGTAGTTTTATTTCTGAGCTTAATTCAACATCGTCTGTTGAAAGTGATGGATCAACATACTTCCATAATTCTCTACCCACTGAACCGTCATCAGCATGGAATAATAGTTCACCATCAACATCAACCAGAAATCTAGGTGCACTACTACCAGCACCAGGATTAATATCGGCAATCATAACAGTTCCCGATAAAGTTCCATCAGTAATCCACAATTCTTCACCATTTGAACCATCATCTGCAGAAAAATATAGGTTACCATTATATTTTTGAAATGAACCTGGACTACTCGAACCGGTTGGATTTAGGTCTTTAAATAGTCCTATACCAAAAATACTTCCATTAGTTCGCCATAATTCTTGACCATTAGTTCCATCATCAGCATTGAAATAGGTGTATCCGTTATATGATGTAAATCCTGAAGGGTTACTGCTCGCAGTACCTGGATTGATATCTCTATATAATATGACACTTTCATTGGTTAACATATAATATAATTCAGTTCCTGTACTATCGTTCGTGGCACTAAAATAAAGCCGATTACCAACTGCATGGAAATTACTAGGATTACTATGACCTCCTGGATTAATATCAGTGACCATGTATGTGCCAGCTGATGTACCATCAGTTACCCATAGCTCTCTTCCACTTGAACCGTTTTTGGCCGTGAAGTAAAGCTTATTATTAAACTCTACAAATTCTTCAGGATCACCAAAACCAACTGGATTTAAATTTTTCAATAATCCTGTTCCAGAATATGTGCCATCCGAAACATACAGTTCGCGATAACCTGCAGGACCACTCGCCGAAAAATATACTTTTGAATTATAAGAAAATAAATTTTCAGGATTTCCACTACTACCAGTCGGATCAATCGAAATAGTATTATTTGATGTATTTATTGGATCAGAAATACAAAGTTCATTACCTGTACTGTTGACATAGGCGTTACAAAAAATAACACCATTGTTATCGCAAATATCTGTTGGTGTGCTACTCCATCCCGTAAATGGCGAAAAATCATGAACCAACATTGTGCCAACGGCAGTTCCATCAGTTTTCCACAATTCCGTAACAGTTGTATCATTAACACCAGGTCCTCTGGCACTAAAATAAACTTCATTAGTAACAGAATTTAGTGTAAACCCTTCTGGTTCTGCCCTACCGATACCTATATTTATCCAGAATGTTCCAGAATTGGTTCCATCAGAATAAGATAGTTCTCCTGCAAAACTCTTGAATAGAATCTTGTCATTATATTTAAATAATTCGGTATTAATATTTATACCATTTGGGGCTCCACTCATTATATCCCTTACTAAAGTAGTCTGAGCAAAACCAAATACCACACTGAAAAACACAGTTAAGAAAAGTAGATTTTTTTTCATAATAAATAAATTTAGAGTTTTGTAAAACTCCATATTATCTATTCTTAATGCTTGTTTTTATGATAAGTGGATAGTTTTATTTATTCGGTAAAAAATTATCTCTAAACATAACTGGTAATCCTGATTTACTAATTGGTTTGTTTTAATTGAAAAGTGTATTGAAACCGCTAATATGTGGGTATGGTGAAATTTGAAAAAGGCAGGGAAAAGCCTATATTTAATAATATATTCAAAATCTTTGAAAAGACTATACCTTCTCTTTATATTTCATTGCTTAGCAATTTTTGGGCAAGATCCATATTCGATAAAATTTGGCATAGAAGAAGGATTACCAACATCAAACGTTTATTCGGTTTTTGAAGATAATGATGGATTCCTATGGTTTGGAACCGACGTTGGAGTATTACGTTTTGATGGCTACACATTCGAGCATTTTAGTACAGATGATGGACTTTCCGACAACGAGGTATTTAATGTTTACCAAGATTCTCAAAACCGAATCTGGTTTTTAACTTTAAATGGCTCACTTTCTTTTTTGAAGGATGGTAAATTCTACAATACAAAAAACAATACACTCCTAAAAAATGCTTCGCATGACAAACTTGTTGTTGATGCATTTGAAATTGATGATTTCTTATTTATTCTGTACAGAGACGGTCAAATTAGAAAAATCAATTTAAAAACCAACCACATTGAATCTTTTCAAACACCTGCAACTTTGTTTGGGTATTGGATTGATGGCGACCAGCCTATTTATTTAACTCTAGAATCTGTTTTAGATCATAACATGAAGCTCTTGCATTCATTCAGTGATCAAATGAACCCTTATTTTGCTTATAGAACCGTCAATTTTAACAGTAAGAAGATATTCGCAAATAAAATTGGCCTTTTAGAAGTTACATCTTCAGGTATTGTTAAGCATGATAATCCTAAAATAAACGAAGACATAATTGATTTAGAGCAAATTGATAATGGCCTTTGGATTGGAACTAGAAATGGCCTGCTCATTAAATCAGAATCTAATATTGAAAAACATTTTCATGGTGATATTATTTCCAATAGTTTAAAGGATAGACAAGGCAATTATTGGATAACAACCTTGAATAATGGAATAAAATTCATCCCTAATTTCCATCTAAAACAATACGATACATTAAATGAACGTATTAAAATAACTTCCCTACAATTTGACGACTCAAACAATTTGTGGATAGGTTCAGAAAAAGGTCTGTTCAATCTAACTTCTGATTCTAATAAGTTAGTAAGACCATTTAATAATATCATACAAGACGAGTATATCAAAAACATAAGCTCGTTTTCTAATAATATAGTCGTTACCGGCAATAACAAATCTTTCATTTTAGATAATAATGATACTAAAACATATGGCTTTGGTGCAAACGATTTTCATTTTAATGGATCTCATTATTTTATTGCCTCTTCCATGGTATATAAGTGTTTACCAAGTGAAGTTGACAAAATTCCATCATTAACAAATAACGAAGAAAAAAACAAACATAAGTTTAAAGACTACAATATCTTTAAAAGACGCACTAACGTATTAGAATCCTTTGATGACCATGGTATCTTCTTTGGAACTACGACTGGTTTATTTGTTTACAAGAACGATTCTATTTATCGTATTAACAAGAAAGCTGAAGAACTGAACTCTTCTATACATGATATTCATTTTAATGGTCGTACAAAGGAATATGCTGTAGCCACAAATTCTAAGGGTGTGTCTATTTTAAAGGGAGAACGCATAAAGCATCACATTTCAAAAAGGCAAGAGTTATCTAGTAATACTTGTTATGTCATTAAGCCTTTTGGTGAAAGTTTACTTGTTGGCACCAATAAAGGTCTTGACAAAATAGAATTTCAAAACGATGAGATAAGAGTATCGAGTATAAACCAACTGCTAAGAATTGATGAAGAGAAGATCAATGACATTGCAATAAATGATTCGTTAATATATCTGGCTACGGATAAAGGATTGTTATCCTTTGATTGGTCAACTATTAAAGCAAACAACGCAGTACCTAGTATTGTAATTCAAAACGTTTTAATAAATAATACCAAACCTAATAATCTTTTTGATCTCAAAAGTTCAGAAAATAATTTAAGCATTGTATTTACTGGTATATCATTTTCAGATTTTTCTAAACTCATCTACCAATATAGAATTAATGATGGCCCTTGGAATACAACCAATAATAGAAATTTAGAAATAAAAAACTTAAGTAGTGGATCCCAAACCATTGAAATTAGAGCACAAGGCACAAGCGGTATTTGGAGCAAATCAAAACAAATACAACTAAAAATAAACCCACCATTTTATAAGACTGTACCCTTTATCCTTATAATCTTAATTGCTCTTCTTACTTTACTCTATTTTTTAATAGGAAAACGTATTGCATCTCTTAAAAAAGGATTTAACAAGGAGCGCAAGATGTTAAAGGCTAAACAACAGCAAATACAAATTGAAAAACAAATGCTGGATTTAGAGCAAAAAGCATTGCGAATGCAAATGAATCCGCATTTTATCTTTAATGCGCTCAATACCATCAAAGGATATTATTCCGGCGGTAATCTAAAAGAAGCCAATAGCTATATCACAAAGCTATCAAGATTATTGAGGTTGATTCTTGAAAATGACGAACGGCTAATTAGTATTGACAAAGAAATTGAAATAATAACATTGTATATAAAACTAATACAACTCAGATATGTAGATGTCTTTGATTATAACATTATAGTTGATCCAGAAATTAATCAATCTGAAACAGGTTTACCTAGCCTAATTTTACAACCTCTGGTAGAAAATGCAATAATTCATGGGCTGGCACCTTTAAATAAAAAAGGGAAGTTAACCATCACATTCGAAAAAGTTGGTGAAAAATTAATCTGCAAGGTCATTGATAACGGTGTAGGCTATTCTAAATCCTTAAAAAAGAATAATGCAAAAAGTGAGAACACCTCAAAAGCCTTAAAAATAACCAAGGAAAGAATTGATATTGAAAACCATAATAGTGAAAACATCAATTTTGAAATTAAAGACGGTGAAAATAATCAAGGTACAGAGGTAATAATAAAGCTTCCAATTTTAAACATATGGTAATATGAAAGCAGTAATCATAGAAGACGAAAAACAAGCTGTTACAGCGTTAAGAGAGGAATTAAACAACAATTGTCCAGATGTTGAAGTATGCGGAAGTGCCACAACCGTAAAGGATGGATATGAGCTTATTTCAGAAGTTCAACCAGAAATTGTTTTTTTAGATATACAACTTAAGGATGGTACCGGTTTTGATCTTTTAGAACAGCTAAACACAAAAAACTTTAAAGTAATTTTTACTACAGCATATAGTAAATATGCCATAAAGGCCATAAGGATAAGTGCTTTAGACTATTTGCTTAAACCCATTGATAGCGACGAACTAACTGAAGCTGTAGAAAAAGCGAAGAAAATTGACCTTGCAAAAATGCAACAACAACTTAATAGTCTCATCAATAATCGAAGTATTGATCCTCTAAGACAGAAAATTGCACTCCAAACCACAAAGGGTGTTTTTATGTACGAGTGTAGCTCTATTTTAAGAATTCAGTCAGATGGTAACTACTCAAAGATATTTTTAGAAGGAGATAAAAAAGAAGTCGTTGCTAAAACACTAAAGGATTTTGAGGAAATACTTCAAGATTCTGGCTTTTTAAGAATACACCATTCGCATTTAATCAACCTACAACATCTTCAGAGCTATATAAATAAAGACGGTGGCTATGTAGTTCTTAATGACAAAACGACATTACCTGTTTCTAAAAGAAAGAAACCAATGTTGCTGAAGGTACTGAGCAATTAAATCAGTAAATCTTCAAGAGCAGGATTTAGATTAGCATACTTAAAATAAAAGCCTTTTGATTCTATTTTTTGTGAGCTTACGCGCTGACTTTCAAAAAGCAAAATATGCATCTCACCAAGAATTAGTTTCATTAATGCTTTTGGAATATTTGGCATTATTAATGGTCTTTGCAACACTTTTGCCACAGCTTTAGTAAGTTCGGAATTTGTAACTGCATTTGGTGCAACTCCATTATAAATACCTTCTAATTTATGTGTTACCACATGAATAAAAATACTCGCTAAATCTATAACATGTATCCAACTTTGCCATTGTTTACCATTTCCAAAAGCTGCACCTGCACCAAACTTTATTGGTTTTACAATTTCAGGCAAAGCACCACCTTGTCTAGCTAAAACTAATCCAATTCTAATTTTTGCTACCTTACAACCTAACTCTTTAAAGCCGTCTACTGCATCTTCCCATTGTGCTACAACCGTTCCTAAGAATGAATCTGAGTTTTGGTCGTATTCTTCATCATAATAATTGGTAAAACTCGAAGGATAAATTCCAATGGCACTTGCAGAAACCACATGTTCTATTTTATAATTATGTAACCTTATAGTGTCTTGAAGTAACTTAGCTGTTTTGGTCCGACTTTCTAAGATTTCTTTTTTGTATGATTCTGTCCATCGTTTAGAAATGGATGCACCGACCAAATTAATGATGGTTGAAACACCTTCGAAACATGAGTGGTCAATTTCGTTATTGTTTGGATTCCAATAAAAGCCTTTGTAATTAGATTCAGTTGCTAGCTTTGATTTTGAAGTCGTTAAATAATGTACATTAAATCCCTCATCATGACATTGTTTTACAATCTCCCTTCCTATTAAACCCGTAGCGCCTGTAATTAAAACTGTCATCTTGCTTTTTTTGCAAAGATACTAAAGGCTCCAACCGCAAGAACAGACTTTAAATTGGATTTAACGTTTTACGGCTCGTAGCATTTCCCTCTTACCAGGAGGTCCAGGTAATCTTTCAACTTCAAACCCAACGGCTTGCATGGCACGCCTAACGCTACCTTTTGCAGAGTAGGTAACTAATACACCATTTAATTTTAGTGCCTTGTACATTATTTCAAAGATTTCTTCGGTCCATAAATCTGGTTGAACACGAGCGCCAAAGGCATCAAAATAGACAATGTTATATTTATTTTCATCAGTTATATCCTTAAAGAATTTTTGCTGCTTCTCTAATTTAAATTCTGACGAAATATATTTAGGTTTTCCCCATTCTATATCATGCATTTCTGAAAATTTAGACGCATGATCTTCTGAAATCAGTTCTATATAATTGAGTTGCTCAATCTCTTCACCTAAAACAGGATAAGCCTCTACTCCAACATAATCAATATTAAGGCTCTGTTTTTCAGCTTCAACTAGGGTTAAAAATGCATTTAAACCTGTACCAAAACCAATCTCTAATATTGTAATGGCTTCCAATTTTCGGTTGTTCTGAGAATAAAAAAGCAAACCATGTTTAAGAAAAACATGGTTTGCTTCGTTTATCGCGCCGTGAATGGAATGATATTGTTCATTCCAATCTTCAATTTGTATAGTTTTAGAACCGTCTGACGTTGTTATTATTTTCCGTTTCAAACCTACTGTATCAATAATTTTTTGATCTTAGGTATCGGTCCTGTACATTCTGTTTTGTGACATGCCAAACAATTATTAATGGCATCGTTATAACGTGCCTTCAACTCTACATTAGACAAGGTGTCTGCAACAGATTGTTGAGCTTCAATAAAAACATTGACAAAGCTATTCCAAACTGGTGTTCGTCCATGTCCATTGCTCATTTCTGCCGAGTGCATTTTCATTAAATCTAAAGACATTACAACTGGTGTTTCACCTTTAATTATTTGTTGCTTTAACTGCACATTATAGGCATACATAGCATTCATGAAATTAGCCATTTCAGAAGGCCTATAAATTTCGTATTCTACGGTTTCCTTTTTTGGTTGCACCTCAACTTTTTCTTCGTTTTTACAACTTGATACAAGAATTACAACCAATAGAAAAACAACTAGAAATCTATTGTTGTAAAAGGACGCCATCAGCTTCAAAATGGTATTCTAACTTAGGCTCTGTAATAGCCTCAATCTCCTCCTTAGACTTGCCTGCATCCTCTGCATAATGTCTTAATTCATCAACAGAAGTTTCAGCAACATAGGCTTTACCATTTATAATAACATCACCTTCTGCATTTAATGGCATGAAAAAACCATAGTCTTTAAATTTTACCATAACAGTTTTATCACCACCAGCATCTAAAGTCATCCAACAACCTTTTTTAGAACATACCTCAACAATTTTCCCTTTCATTTTGGCATTTACAGTATCACCTGCTTTTAAGCCTTTATAATGTTCCATCATACGTTCAGTAGATAATGCATCGGTATCATTAATTTCCATTCCGAAAGAAGCATATGCCAATTCATCTTTTACAACCTCTACTTCGCTTTCTGTAGTTTTAGTTTCATTTTTGCATGAAACAATCATTAAACTTAGTACGAAAATCCAGATTAAATTTTTCATTTTATAAATATTTTTATTGATTTATTGTCGAGTTGCAAATTTACGAAATTTAAGGATATATTACCTTTTTTTAACGGTATTGATTGCGTATTTTTGCACCATAAATCCAACGTTTTTATGGCTATTACATATTCTGAAGAAATACAGGTAGAAAGAGCTAAAACAACTAAAATCAATAGTGTTGATTTTAACAATTTAGCATTCGGTAAAATATTTTCTGATCACATGTTTGTATGCGATTTCGAGGATGGTAAGTGGCAAACACCTAAGATTTTGCCATACCAACCGATAACACTTCAACCATCTTCAAAGATATTTCATTATGGCCAGTCTATTTTTGAAGGTATGAAAGCCTACAAGGATGAGAATGGTAGTGTATTTCTTTTCAGACCAATTGATAATTGCAAGCGATTAAATATTTCTGCAAAGCGACTTGCTATGCCAGAAATACCAGAAGATTATTTTATGAATGGTTTAAAAGAATTGCTTAAAATAGAAAAGGATTGGATACCGACTTCTGAAGGTAGTGCACTATATATAAGACCTTTTATGTTTGCTACGGGTGAAGGATTCCATGCATCTCCAGCAGATTCTTACAAATTAGTTATTGCTTTTGCGCCATCTGGTCCATATTTTTCAGGGGATGTTAAAGTATTGATAGAAGAAAAATATTCTCGATCTGCCAATGGCGGTGTTGGTTTTGCAAAAGCAGGTGGTAATTATGCAGGTCAGTTCTATCCAACTCAATTAGCTAAGGAAAAAGGATATCAGCAAGTTATTTGGACTGATGATAATACGCATGAGTATATTGAAGAAGCTGGTGCTATGAATATTTTTGTTCGAATAAACGACACTTTATTAACTGTCCCTACTAGCGACAGAATATTGGATGGTATTACAAGAAAAAGCATCCTCAAAATTGCTGAAGATGAAGGCATAAAAACCGAAGTACGCAAGATAAAAGTATCTGAACTCATTGAAGCTTCTGAAAATGGTAGCCTTAAGGAATTATTTGGTGCTGGTACTGCTGCGGTGGTATCACCAATTTCTGGTTTTGGATTTAAAGGTAAAAACTACGACTTACCTAAACTAGAAGACACTTTTGGTGCTAGACTTAAGAAGCGAATTACGGATATCCAGACTAATAAAGCTGAAGACCCATTTGGTTGGCGTATTAAGGTTTGTTAAGACTAATTTTATCTGTCTAGAATTTCTTTTATGTGTGGCTTGAAGTAATTTGGGCCTTTTAAAACTTTGCCATCCTCGCGGTAAATAGGCTCTCCATTATCACCAAGTTTGCTCATATTGCTACGCTGAATTTCTTCAAAGACCTCTTCAATTTTATATTGTAGACCGTGTTCTATAATGGTACCACATAAAATATAAAGCATATCACCTAGAGCATCCGCAACCTCAACCAAATCATTATCATTGGCTGCTTCAAGATACTCTTCATTCTCCTCACGCATTAATTTATAACGAAGCATATTTTTTTCTATTCCTAGGTTAGCTTTTGGTGTTTCTCTATGCCCTATTTTAAAAGCTGTATGGAAGGCCTTAACAGCATTGATTTTATCTTGCATTGTCGCTAGTTTATAAATTCAGTAATTATTATTTTTGCATAAAAATAAGCAGATGTTTAGTACTGGTCAATTGATTTTTGGAATATTATTTTTTATAGCATTTGTAATTGTTATTGCATACCAGTATCGCAAGGATTTGCCACTTCATAAAAGATACTACAAAGGCACCGTTTGGATCCTAATAGCCTTTATTGGATTTATAGGTCTAATTGCTGCGGTGAAGTTTATCTTTATGTAGAAATTTCGCAAAATTAAAGTGTTACTATCATCAAAATTTTCTGTCAGAAAATAAATATAATGCATTGATTTTCAATGTCTTAATTATATTATTTTTCGCACAAATTAAGAGATTTCAAAAAATCGCTTAATTAATTGACTATTGACACAACTAGGCTAATGAAATCAAAATTTCTAAGATTTTTTTCATTTTTTTTGAAATAAATTACAAACTAGAAAAGACCTGAATTTACTCACGATTCAAGAGTATTAGTCAGTATTATATTAATATTCTGATAATCACTGCACTTTTAATCAAGCCGTTTTTTTTGTAAATTATAAATAGCTATTAATCAATTCTTTATAAATTATGAAAACACTTACATTTTTCAGAAAAGTGTTCCTTTTCTGTTCGCTTGGTTTATTTTTAACCAACATTGAAGCCCAAACAATTATCACAATTGACAACAATGCCAACTCAACAACAACCTACACAACAATACAAGCAGCACATGATGCGGCTACAGCCGGTGACATTATATATGTACAACCATCTGGTACCAATTATGGTACTGTAAATATTTCAAAGGAAATAACTATTGTTGGACGTTCACACAGTGAACCAGGGAAAGTGTCAGAGTTGAGTACTGTTAGTATTAGAAGCTCTAACGTCACTATTAAAGGGGTGAAATTTGGAAGTCTTAATTATTCAAATACTGGAACTCCTCAAGCACCACCTTATGTTGGAACTAAAATATATGAATGTGAATTCTCTTCAGCTACTTATGGTCCTTTCAGTGGGGTCAATTTTGTAGATGATGTAGAAGTAAGAGGATGTGTCATAACAGGTACACAAACCATTTATTCCACTGCTTCCAATTTATTATTTTCTAATAATATTTTCGCAAATACTGGAATTAACTCTTATGTCACACTGACCTTGGTTGTGGCCAATAATATCTTTAGAGGGACGACATCTGTGACAATAACAAATAATGACCCTGCAGATGGTACATTTATTTTATTTAATAATATGTTTACCGGAAATAGTGGTTCTAATATATTTGTAAATTTAAATACAGGTCCATTTAATTTGTCTAATAACCTTACCTATAATTTTGGTTTTGGTAATTTAGATTATCAGTCAAATGCCACAGGATCATTTACCGAGACAGGATCATTAAACAATACCAATCCGTTATTTACAGATGTAGATAATACTGTTTCTCAAAGTTTTGCAGGAACATCAACATATAATTCTGCATTTAGACCAGAAGACAATTTAACATTACAAGCAGGCTCACCAGCCTTAACTGGTGGTGGTGGTGGATCTGAAATAGGTCTTTATAATAATGGTTTTAATTTTAGTAAGTTGGGCGTACCAAGAGGTTTACCAACCTTAGATGTGATATCTTATGACGGTGCCGTACCAAAAAATGGAAATATCAATGTAACCGTTACTGCTAAAGCTAATTAATATGAGAGCGTTTAATAACATGCGCTCAATATTAGATACCACGTTTTATACCGGGATACTAAAAAGATTATTATCCTTCTTGTTACTAGTAATGGCTCTTAATATGCAAGGGCAAACTATTGCAAGTTTTGAATATTATTTTGGTCCGGACCCTGGTATTGGCAGCCGTTCAACAATTAGCGCAGACACCAACACAGGTGAGCTAACACAAGATCTTGTCATTGATGTCACTGGTCTAAATGAAGGCTTTCATAAACTTTCTATTTTAGCTATAGATAGCAATGGTGAGTATAGTTTATATAGTGCATCTGATTTTTATATTTTCGATTTCACAACAGGTGGCGCATCTATTTCTGATCTCGATGAGCTAGAATATTGGTTTGATGCAGATCCTGGATTTGGTTTAGGTACTACCTTATCCATAACAGGAAGCCCAATTGATGAAACCACGGAAAGTTTTGTCATTCCATTAGGGACTTTGTCAGAAGGGTTTCACACCTTAGGAATGCGTGCAAAAAGTGTAGATGGTACTTGGAGTTTATTTACCAAAAGCATATTCTACATCTTTGAACTTTCTGGTGGTGCACCAATTTCTGATTTAACTGCAATAGAATATTGGTTTGGTGCTGATCCAGGATTGGGAAATGGAGATCCTTTATCCATTACAGGTAATCCAAGCGAGTTAACAGAATCCTATGCAATTCCTTTAGGAGCTTTAGACGAAGGTTTCCAAACTATTAGTATCAGAGCCCAAAACCTAGATGGTGACTGGAGTTTGTTTGATAAGAAGACATTCTATGTTAGTGATATAGCGGGTAGTGACCCTATTTCTAATTTACAGAAATTAGAATACTGGTTTGATACAGATCCTGGATTTGGTAATGGTACTGAAATTGCTATTGCAGGTGCTCCTAGTGACTATACAGATCCATTAGTTATACCTTTAGGTTCCTTGGATGGTGGGTTTCATGAATTAGGTATTAGAGCACAGAATTTAGACGGAACATGGAGTTTGTATGAACGAAAGCGTTTCTTTATAATTGATGCCGCTGATTTTGCGACACCTCCTGCCGCACCTTTAGATGAGATTGAGTTCCTATATGATGCAGAATTAGGGTTTGGAACGGGTACACCATTGGGATTTACACCAACAGGAAATCCTGATGAATATTTGGTTGAAATACCAACAGATTTGGTAACCTGCGACTTTCATGATATTTGGATCAGTATGAAAAATACGGATGGAAGTTACTCCTTATATTCAGTTCTAGAAGATGTGGAAGTTTTTGATAATGCAGATCCTACCATAGTAGTATTCGCAGACATTACAGTAGAACTTGATGCCCTAGGACAAGGCAGTATCACAATCGCAGACGTAGACAATGGTACGTTTGATGATTGTGAATTAGTATCTGTTGTTTTAGATCAACCTCAATTTGATTACACCTGTGCCGATTTAGGTGCCAATACTGTTATGGTAACAGCTACGGATGCTGAAATGAAAGTGAGCACTCAAAATGTTACAATTACAGTTGTAGACAATATAGATCCTGTTGCAGTAGCTCAAGATCTTACCATTTCGCTCGACGCAAATGGCATGGCAAGCATAACAGCTAATGATCTTGAAGATGGTTCTACGGATAACTGTAGCATCGTTTCTAGAAGCGTTGATATTACTGATTTTGATTGTACCAATCTTGGTCCAAATACGGTGAACTTTACCGTTACAGATCCGGATGGAAATACTAATTCAGTAAGTGCAACAGTAACAGTAGAGGATAATACCAATCCTAATGCTATCACTCAGAACCTTACAGTTCAATTAGATGCAACAGGTGCTGCTACGATTGTACCGGACGATGTTGATTTATCTACTGATAATTGTACCATAGTTACTAAAGGTTTAGACATTGATACTTTTGATTGTACAGATCTAGGCGATAATACGGTTACCCTAACGGTTACCGACCAGAGCGGGAACAGCAATACGGCAACGGCAACCATTACGGTTGAGGATAACATAGATCCTGTTGCGGTATCACAGAATATTACCGTTCAGCTCAATGCTTCGGGCAACGCGACTATTCTAGCTACCGATATTGACGATTCGTCATCGGACAATTGTAACATTACAAATCGAAGTTTGGATATCTCCTCCTTCGACTGTAGCAACCTTGGCGACAATACGGTAACTCTAACGGTTACAGACCAGAGCGGAAATTCTGATACTGCCACTGCTACTGTTACAGTAGAAGATGTAGCCGACCCAACCGCTGTTGGACAGAACATCACGGTACAGCTTGATGCTTCGGGCAGTGCTTCTATAACTGCACTTGATATCGACAATGGATCGAATGATAATTGTACTATTGACACTAGAAGCTTGGATATCACTGATTTTGATTGTGGTGATGTGGGTGCAAACACAGTTACTCTAACTGTTACAGATACAAGTGGTAACAGCAATAGCACCACTGCGACGGTGACCGTAGAAGACAACATTATGCCTACGGTTACAACTCAGGATTTAACGGTTCAACTTGATGCAAGTGGTACAGCAAGCATAGTTGAGGCAGATATTGAAAATTCGTTATCCGACAACTGCGGTATCGCATCGAGCGTACTCGATATCACGTCGTTTGATTGTAGCGATCTCGGTGCAAATACGGTTAACCTAACCGTCACAGATGTAAATGGCAATGTTACAAATACACCTGCAACGGTAACCGTTGAGGACAGTATCGATCCAGTTGCAGTAGCTCAGGACATAACCGTTCAGCTCGACGGAAGTGGCAATGCCTCCATTGTAGTTGGTGATGTAGAGAACGGGTCTTCCGATAACTGTTCTATCGTATCAAGTACTTTGGACGTGTCGTCATTTGACTGTAGCAATGTCGGTGCAAATTCGGTAACGCTTACGGTTACAGACCAGAGCGGCAATACCGATACGGCAACCATAACGGTTACCGTTGAGGATATCGAAGATCCAGTGGCTGTTACGCAAGACATAACTGTTGGCCTGGATGCCAGTGGTAGTGCGAGTATAATACCTGCGGATATTGATAACGGTTCGAGCGACAACTGTACCATTGATATGAGCACAATAGATATTACTTCCTTTGGCTGTAGCGACCTTGGTGCCAACACGGTTACTCTTACGGTTACAGATTCCAATGGACTTACCGATAGTGCCACGGCAACTGTTACTGTTGAGGACAACCTCGATCCATCCGCAATTGGTATGGATATCACAGTGGACCTTTTGGGAATGCCTTCAGTCTCTATAGTAGCAGCTGATGTTGACGATGGCTCTGGTGATAACTGTGGAAGTGTTACGCTAAGTATTGATGTGGATACATTTACAATGGAAGGTGTTTTCCCAGTTGTACTCACTGTAACTGATGCAGCTGGAAACACAGATACTGTCACGATTAATGTAACAGTTACAGATAGTTTGAGCATTGATGATGAAGAATATTCACCAAATGATATTAGACTGTATCCGAATCCAGCATCAGATAGGTTATACTTTGACACTGATTTGATAATCTCTAAAGTTCAGTTAGTTGATCTTACAGGAAAATTAGTTTTAGAAAGAATCAACCCTGGAGATAATGTCGTTGTTGAGAATCTTCAAGAAGGCGTTTATTTTGTTCTATTTGATGTAGATGGCATTAAATTAACCAAGCGGTTTATTAAGCATTAATAATTAATATTAACAAAAAAAGCAGTTGTTTTACAACTGCTTTTTTTCTTTATAATAATTGAAACATTAATTCACATCTGGTAAATGATTGTAAGTTTTGCTGTATTGTAACATTTGTTCTGGGAACCCTTTTGGTTGAGTTACCTTAATAGCAGTAATCTCACCCACATCGTTGGTTTCAGGTACTAGAACCGGATTTACAAATCCACTATATGGTGCAGATGTAAATTGCTTATTTCTCTCAAGCACCTCAGCATGTAAGTCTTGATCTACTTTAACACCATAGCCTTCAACTAGTGCTTCACAGGCTTCGTAATCACCTTCAGATTTAATACGTTGTGTCTCTCTTAATAACTGACCAAATAATTCATGTAATTTATCATAATCATTAATATTGTAATACGTCTTTCCATCTCTTGTTACCTTTTCAATCACATTATCTTTTTTACCTTGTTCATAAGCCCAAGCAGATACCCATTGTCTATTTCTCATATGAGCCTCTTCAACATCATCGCCAAGGTTTAATCTAATAAGCTGTGTCATTAAACCATTTCTGATATAACCATCAAAAGCTGCCATACCAACTTCTTTCCAATTTTCAACAAGACCTAATTCTTCTAGTTTAGAATCATACAAGTAATATAAACCAACTAAATCGGCTCTGCCCTCTTCTAATGTAGAAGCATAATTCTTTAATGTCTCTTTTGTTTCACCAACACCAGGATTTAATTGTCCAGAGGCATGTCCAATTACCTCATGCAATGCAGTATGTAGTTTATCTGCCAATTGTCCATGTTCTTCTTCTAATTTTAATTCTTCTTCATCATGAACAAATTCTTTTAATCTACCTGAACTACCTGAATTATTGTAAGCGTCAATAATGTTTCCTAATGAAACAGATTTACTACCAACTTCCTTTCTAATCCAATTGGCATTAGGTAAATTAACACCAATTGGTGTGCTAGGTGATGCATCTCCCGCTTCTCCAGCAACCGTGACTACCTTATATGTTACACCAACAACATTTTTCTTTTTATGATTATCCATTAATGGTGAATTATCTTCAAACCATTGCGCATTTTCTGATAAAACCGCCATTTTTTGAGACATATCAAAGTCATTAATTTGCACTATAGTTTCATAAGAACCGCGATATCCTAATGGATCATTATATACCTCAATGAAACTATTTATATAATCTACATTTCCATCGGTTGCAGCAGTCCAAGCAACATTATAATCATCCCAAGTTTGAAGATCTCCCGTCATATAATACTTAATAAGTAAATCTATGGCATTTCCTTGAGCTTCATTTTCCGCCACCTCTCTAGCCTTTCCTAACCATTCAATAATTTTATCAATTGCTTGTCCATATAGGCCGTCAGATTTATAAACTCGTTCCTTTAAAACTCCGTCCTCTTTAACTAATTGAGAGTTTAACCCATGGGATAATGGTCTTTTAGGGTCTGGTGATGTTTTAGCCTTATAGAAATTAACAACATCCTCGTTAGTTACATTAGGACCATAAAAATTTACCGCAGAAAGGGCTACATTATCAACGCCTTTAGCCTGATTGACTTTTTTAGAATCTTTATCATTAAAAATAACATCAAAAGCTTCTCCATCTAGTTTTGTATTAGTTGCAAGAAATAGTTCATTTAAATATTCTTTTGAAAAATCTGGTTTCAACTTATCATTTGAATAATGATGGTGAATTCCGTTGCTAAACCAAACACGCTTTAAGTAAATCTCAAAATTTTTCCAGTCATCAGTTGTTTTATCTCCAGTGTATTCTTTATATACATTTTCTAATGCACGTCTAATCTTAAGATTATGTCTGTAATTTTGATCCCACATAATGTCTCTACCTGCAAGACCTGCCTCAGTTAAATAGTACACTAATTTTTGTTCCTTCAACGTAAGATTTTCCCATCCAGGGATTTTATAACGTAGAATTTTGACATCAGCAAATTGCTCTACATTATAATCAAATTTTGTATCGGATTCTTTAAAAGTTGATTCTTTGGTATCGTCCTTACACGCCACTATAACAAGTGCTAAAAGACAATATTTTAATATTGATTTAATTTTCATGAGTTAGTTGATTTTAGGTTTCCTGCAAAGGTAATACTTAAATGACATATCATAAAATTACTATCTTTGAGAAACAACTAAACTATATCAATCAATGAAAGCATTTAAGTACATCTTATTATTGCTACTTATATTTATTATCGGATTTTCAATTTACGTAGCTGTTCAGCCAAATGAATTTAGTTTTGATAGAAGCAGAACAATAAATGCACCGGCATCCTTATTGTATCAAAAAGTAAATGACTATAAAGAATGGCCATCATTTTCGCCATGGATTGAACAAGAACCTGAAGCTAGCTTAACATATAGCGACAAAACAATTGGTGAAGGTGCCTATTACTCCTGGAAAGGTGAAATTCTTGGAGAAGGTAAAATGACTACCAAAAGCACCGAAGAAAATAAGTCAATTGCTCAATTAATAGAATTTACAGCACCGTTTGAGGCACAATCCGATATAAATTGGACGTTTGAACCAAGTGATGAAGGCACTAAAGTAACTTGGGCCATGGAAGGCAAACAAGATTTTGTTTCTAAGCTGTTTACTACAATTATGGGTTCTATTGAATCTGAAACAGGACCAAATTTTGAACGTGGCTTATTTAAATTGGATAGTTTAATAACTGAGGATATGGCACGCTACGATATTGAAATCAAGGGTATTTCTGAATATGGCGGAAGCTTCTACTTGTTTAAAACTACAAATGCAAACTCTACAAATATCAGTGCCAAAATGGGAGAAAACTTTGGTGCAGTAATGCAATTTATGGGAAGTAATGGTATTGTACCATATGGCATGCCAATGACAGTCTACAACACTATGGAAGAGAACAATGTAATTATGAGCAATGGCTTACCAGTCAATGAAAGACATTCCATACCTGAAGGTTCTGATATTTCAATTGGATATATTCCAAAAACTAAAGTGCTAAAGACAACACTTTTGGGTAATTACACTAATCTTTCTAAAGCTTGGGAAGCTACTATGGATCATATAAAGGAAAATAATTTAGTTCAATCTGATTTGAAACCTTTCGAAATATATGTAACCGATCCTGGTAATTTTCCTAACCCAGCGGATTGGAAAACTGAAATCTATATTCCACTAGAAGAATAAATGAAACATATATTACTAGTTTTTTTTGGTGGAGGCCTTGGAAGTGTCTTAAGATATTTAATTGGCAAATGGCTCAACAGTTCAAGTGATGGCATACCATACGGTACATTTATGGCCAACATTTTAGGTAGTTTATTAATTGGTGTAATATTAGGACTAGCAAGCAAAAATAATAGCCTTACTCAAAGTCAGACACTTCTTTTAGCAACAGGATTTTGTGGCGGATTTACCACCTTTTCAACCTTTGCCTACGAAAACCATGTGTTCCTAAAATCAGGAGATTTTACCAGTTTTGCTTTATATACTATTGGAAGCTTTGTTATAGGATTTCTAGCAGTGTTCTTGGGTATTTTTCTTGTGAAATAAATTAAGACTATTTAAACTTTTTCATTCCTGCCTTAATTTCAGTATTTAAATAATTTATTCTTGGCACTATAGGGCAAGAATACTTCTCGTTGTATACACAAAGTGGGTTATAAGCCTTATTAAAATCAATTACAATAGTATCACCTTTAGGAATTCTAAGGTCTATATATCGTCCTCCTCCATATGAAGTATCACCATTGGTATTATCTAAAAATGGTAGGAACAAATAATCTTCATATCCTTCTGTTTGCATGTTTTCTTCACCTTGGTAAACGTTTAATTGATAGGGATTGCCATTTATTTGAAATTTTAAAATCCCATAAACGCGCTCCTTCGATAAACGATCATCAGTAGTTTTCATGTTAAACCATTCTGAATCTGGAGTTCGTTCAAGATATGCGCCAACCACAAATAGAGAATCCTCCTTAAAAAAATCTAAGCCTTTAAAATTTTTTAAATCATCTGGTTTAAGTGGCGACACAGATGCATCTTTATAAATCGCATTCTTTTCTCTTTGCCATTCTGTTTCACCTTTAAGACCCTGCTTTTTATCAGAACAACTAAATACTATCAAAACTGTAATTGAAAAAAGTATGTATTTCATTGAAAGTCTAAATTCTATAAGTCAAAAATACAACTTATCAATTTTTATTGTAGTTTTGAATCAAACAATAAATCAAAAATGCGACAAGCAATTAGATATACAAAGCAAATCACAGTCAATTCTTCGGAAGACATTCGGATGCATTATCTATTGTAGCTATATATACACACCATTAAACAATATTTAAAAGTCCGACGATACCGTCGGACTTTTTATTTTTATAATAACAACCAAAATGAAAAAGCTCTATCTAAATTATATCGAATCCTTTAAAGGATTATCAAAAGAGATATGGTATATCTCATTAATCTCGTTAGTAAATAGAGCAGGTACAATGGTAATTCCGTTTTTATCACTTTACCTTACCAAAAATCTCGACTTCAGTAAAGATGATGCTGGCTGGATATTGGCCTTTTTTGGTATTGGCTCTGTTGTTGGCGGTTGGCTAGGAGGTAAACTAACGGACATTTTCGGTTTTTACAAAGTCATGATCTTTAGTTTACTTGTTACAGGATTAAGCTTTATTTGTTTACAATACATAACCACGTTTTGGGGACTCTGCATTGCAATTCTTATTATAATGAGTATTGCTGATTGCTTTAGACCTGCTATATATGTATCAATAAAGACATACAGCATACCCGAAAATCAAACTAGAGCCATAGGACTAATACGTTTAGCTATTAATGCAGGTATGGCAATTGGGCCAACAATGGCTGGATTAATAATTGTAACACAAGGTTATAGGTTGCTATTCTGGATTGACGGAATAACATGCATTGTTGCCATTATTCTATTTAAATATTTAGTAGCACCTCCAAACAAACTAATTCCAGAAGAGAAAAGTGATGAACCAATTTTGAAAAAGAATTTTGTTTACCAAGATTTTACATATTGGATTTTTATTGGAATCTGCTTTTTTATGGGAATGGCATTTTTTCAACTCATAGTAACAATGCCATTATACTATGAAGAAGTTTTTAACCTTAATGAATTTAAAATTGGGTTGATGTGGATTATTAATGTTGGCATAATTATAATATTAGAGATGCCGTTATTAAACTTTTTAGAGAAGAAGTTTATTCCTGTTTCTAAACACATTCTAATGGCATGTTCTTTAATGTGTATCAGCTTTTTTATCCTATATCAAAATTTCTGGATCGGCATACTGATTTTAAATATGGTAATAATAACATTTGGTGAAATGTTAGGGTTTCCATTTACCAATAAGTTTGCTCTTAACCGAGCGAAAAAAGGGGTTGAAGGAAGTTATTTGGCGCTTTATGCTATGGCATTTTCATTATCACATATTTTCAGTTCAAAAATTGGACTGACCATAGTAGATCAGTATGGCTATCAGGTGAATTGGCTAGTAACTGGCACATATGGATTAATAGCAATTCTCTTATCTTATTGGCTTATTAACAGAGTTAAAGATCATCAGTAAGAATTGGTGTCAATCTTAAATATTAACTTAGTAAAATGAAAAAAATAATTTGGATTTGTTTTTCAATGTTGCTCCTTTTAAGTTGTAATGAAAATTCAACTAGTAAAGAATATCCGCAATTAGAACCTAATCGTTACAATGTGGCATTCTTAATTATGGATGGTGTTTATAACACAGAATTAACTGCACCGTTCGATATTTTTCAGCATACTGTATTTAGGCAAAATATTAAATCAATGAACGTCTTTACTGTGGCTAATACCGATAATCCAGTTACAACATTTGAGGGCATGCGGTTATTACCTGATTTTAATTATGTTACGGATTCATTGCCAAAAATTGACATCTTAGTAGTGCCTAGTGCTGAGCATCATTTAGATACTGATTTGGAGGATAAGGTTATGCTAAATTTTGTAAGAAAGGTAGATAAAGAGGCACAATTTATTACCTCGCACTGCGATGGTGCTTTTGTATTAGCAAAGGCCGGATTATTAGACAATAAAGTTTCTACAACTTTCCCTAGTGATATTGATAAAATGAGAGCTATGTTTCCTGAATTAGACATCAGAAAAGAGGTTTTATTTGTGCACGATGGCAAATACATAACCTCAGCTGGTGGAGCAAAATCATTTGAAGCAGCACTGTACCTAAGTGAATTTCTTTATGGTAAAGAAATAGCACAATCCATAGCTAGAGGCCTCGTAATAGATTGGAATTTAGATGAAGTTCCACATCTGGTTATTGAGTGAATTTAATTATGTATTTTTAAGGAACTAACCATCTTCAAAATTAATATGATGAATAATCATGTATTCAAAATCTTCTTATCCTGTCTCCTATTCTGTAATATTCTTTTATCACAAGAAAGTTCAGAAGGCCCATTCAATCAACTCATTATAAGGGGTGTAACATTGATAAATGGTGATGGTGCTCCTCCAAGAGGACCAGTTGACATTGTGGTTGAGGGTAACAAGATAACAAACATCAAAGTTGTGGGTTATCCTGGTGTTGAAATTAAAGAAAGTAGCAGACCAAAACTTAAACCAGGCGGAAAAGAACTTGATGCTAACGGTATGTATCTCCTACCTGGATTTATTGATATGCACGGGCATATTGGTGGTGTATCTCAAGGAGCAGATTGGGATTACGTATTTAAACTTTGGATGGCACATGGAATTACTACCATAAGAGAACCAAGTGGCCGTAGCATAGATTGGACTTTAGATTTGAAGCGTAAAAGTGAAAAAAATGAGATAGTTGCACCTCGCATTTTTGCTTATACAGGATTTGGGCAGACAACTAAAGATTTTAATCCACTTAATGACGCACCAATTAGCACGCCTGAAGAAGCAAGACAATGGGTAAGAGCAAATGCTAAAAATGGTTCGGATGGCATAAAGTTTTTTGGAGCAGAGCCAGAAATTATGGCAGCTGCATTGGATGAAAATAAAAAACTAGGTCTTAGATCAGCCTGCCATCATGCTCAATTGAGTGTGGCCCGTTGGAATGTATTACATTCTGCAAGAGCTGGATTAACAAGTATGGAACACTGGTACGGATTACCAGAAGCTTTATTTGATGATAGAACCGTGCAGGATTACCCTTTGGATTATAATTATCAAAATGAGCAGCATAGGTTTGAAGAAGCAGGGAAATTATGGAAGCAAGCGTCAGAACCCTTTTCCAAGCATTGGAATAATGTGATGAATGAACTCATTGATTTAGATTTTACTTTAGACCCCACGTTCAATATTTATGAGGCAAGTAGAGATTTACACCGTGCAAGACGTGCTGAATGGCATGAGGATTACACTTTACCTTCACTATGGAAATTTTATGAACCAAGCAAGGTTAGCCATGGAAGTTACTGGCACTATTGGGGAACAGAACAAGAAATAGAGTGGAAAAACAATTACAAACTTTGGATGACTTTTGTTAATGAATATAAAAACAGAGGTGGTAGAGTTACAACAGGTTCTGATTCTGGCTTTATTTATCAGCTTTATGGATTTGCATATATAAGAGAACTAGAATTGTTACGCGAGGCAGGATTCCACCCGCTTGAAGTCATTAGGTCAGCGACATTAAATGGTGCTGAAGCCTTAGGATGGGATGATAAAATTGGTAGTGTACAAATAGATAAGCTTGCAGATTTTGTTATTGTTGAAGAAAACCCGCTTGTTAATTTAAAATCTCTTTATGGCACAGGCGCTATCAAGCTAACTGAGGATAATGAAGTAGTTCGAGTTGGTGGTGTAAAATATACCATTAAAGACGGTATCATATATGATGCAAAACAACTCCTTAAAGAAGTAAAAGAGATGGTTGATGCGGAAAAAGCAAAGACAAACTGGAACTTAAAACAACCAGGAGTAAAAGAATGATTATTGCTTATAATCCATTTCTGGTGTAATAACTTTTAAACGTTTACCTTTTTTTAGTTTTTTAGAGACCGTTTTCATACCACGCTGAACCACGAGCTTGCTTTTTTCTTGCTCTACTTTAATTTCATCATCAGTTAATTCTACAGCCTCTTTAGTATCTAGAAGCTTATTTATTCGTTTCATTTGCTTTTCATTCTCAAAGTCTACCAACTTAAATTTAACTCCAGCTGACATTGCTCCCATTACCGCATTAGCCTCGACTAAATAAATCTTATTCGCTTCAAGATTAGTTTTGAGTACATCTATATTTTCGGCCTTTACCCAAAAAACACTTTCGCCTGGATCACATTCATATCTAATATAATTTCTTCCATTAAACTTTCCTATGAAATTACCTTCTTCAAAAAATCTAAAATTCATTAATCCACCCAAACTTGTTGTTCTCAAAAAATAAATTACCGTATTACCTTCTGAGGGTGGAGAAATATTATTTTGAGCTTTTAAATTTGTTGAACAAATTAATACTAATGTTAATACAAAAAGGACTGTTTTTATTGATCGCATTATAATAGTTGTTATTAGAGTTCAAAGAAATGAAAACCGCCTTACTTTTCCTACTTTAAAAAATTAAAAATTAAACTGGTTTAATCTCACTGTGCTTAACTACGTGAGACAGTACAATTTGAGTTTTAGTTTCACCATATGTAATAAGTTGATCAATAAAGGATTCAAGGTGTTCTTGATTTTTTAACACTACTTCCATAACAATATTTTCATTACCCGTAATCCTGTAACAGTTAACAACCTCATCGTATGTTTTAACCTTTTCTAAAAAAGGTTTCAGCATTCCCATAAAAGCCCTAAGTGTTATTAAAGCTTTAAGTTGATAGCCAGATTTAAATGGGGAAACGAAAGTTTTATACCCTTCAATTACTTCTGCATCCTCCATTTTTTTGATACGTTCACTTACAGCAGGTGAAGACATACCTACTCTTCTTCCAATTTCAGAATTTGACATTCTCGCATTTTCTTGAAGGCACTTTAATATCATTGAATTAATAGAATCCATAATAATTTAAATATTTATGAAATATTAACATATATTTTAAAGTAAAAATACACTTTAAATTTAAATTTTAAATTAATCTATTGTTATTAGTCCGTAATTTCGTAACAATTGCTATATAAATGAATTATAACCTACCATCCCATTTATTTGATTTGCCTATCTATAGAAAGGCAATGGATATTATTATGCTCTCTCGAAGCATTTCCACATATCTAAACCATGATTTGTCTTATTTAAATTCTGATGGTACAGAAGATTCTAATATTTATTTTTCAGGAGATATTGTACAGCAATCCTCAAGTCTTGCGCCAGAAATTATAAATGCTGAACGAGAGCGTCATTCTGATAAAAAACATAAACACTTAGAGAGTCTGGATAGATTAACTTATAAGTTATATAGTAATTGTAAGCGATTAGAAAGTTCTAAAAGTAATGGTAGGGACTATTTACCAATCTTGCGTAGAGAACTTAAAAAATTCAGAAAGTTACAACGTAGTTGGATGATGACTTTATAATTTAGTCGATTCCTACATATTTCTCCTGTACTGACCTCCTACTTCAAATAATGCCGAAGTAATCTGACCTAAAGAACACACCTTGCACGCTTCCATTAAAGCTTCAAATATATTCTTATTGTTTATCGCTTTATGCTGTAAATCCTTTAATAGTTCATCTGTTTCATTTGCACTCTGCAGATTGTTTAATGTTTGAATCTGGAATTCTTTTTCCTCCTCAGTTGCCCTAATTACTTCTGCTGGCTGAACTGTTGGCGATCCTTTGCTACTTAAAAATGTATTAACTCCAATAATTGGAAATTGACCATTGTGCTTTAAAGTTTCATAGTATAAGCTTTCTTCTTGAATTTTTGAGCGTTGGTACATGGTTTCCATAGCACCTAATACACCACCACGTTCTGTAATCCTATCAAACTCAGTCAAAACTGCTTCCTCTACCAAATCTGTTAATTCTTCAATAATAAAGGAACCTTGAATAGGATTTTCATTCTTTGCTAAACCAAGTTCTTTATTGATTATTAGTTGAATTGCCATTGCACGTCTAACAGACTCTTCAGTTGGTGTTGTTATGGCCTCGTCATAAGCATTTGTGTGCAATGAGTTACAGTTATCATAAATAGCATAAAGTGCTTGAAGCGTAGTTCTTATATCATTAAAATCAATCTCTTGAGCATGCAAACTACGGCCAGACGTCTGAATATGATATTTTAACATTTGCGCCCTAGGATTGGCTCCATATTTATGTTTAAGTGCCTTGGCCCAAATGCGCCTCGCTACCCTACCAATTACGGCATATTCTGGATCGATTCCGTTTGAGAAAAAGAATGATAAATTAGGTCCGAATTTATTAATATCCATGCCTCTACTTAAGTAGTATTCTACGTAAGTAAATCCATTAGAAAGTGTAAGGGCCAACTGAGTAATAGGATTAGCGCCAGCCTCAGCTATATGGTATCCAGAAATAGACACTGAGTAGAAATTCCTAACACTGTTATTTATGAAATACTCTTGGACATCCCCCATTAATCTAAGGGCAAATTCAGTAGAAAAAATACAGGTATTCTGAGCCTGATCTTCTTTTAAGATATCTGCCTGAACCGTACCTCTTACTTGGGCAATTGTCTTGGCTTTAATACTTTCATATACATCTTGTGGTAAAACTTGATCACCTGTAACACCCAAAAGCATTAGACCTAAGCCATCATTGCCTTTTGGCAAATCACCATTATATTTCGGTCTTACTTTACCCTGATATATAGTTTCAATTTTCTTCTCGATTTCTTTTTCTAAGCCATTTTCCTTTATGTAAATTTCACATTGTTGATCTATGGCTGCATTCATAAAAAATCCCAGTAACATAGGTGCAGGACCATTTATAGTCATACTGACCGAAGTCATAGGATCTGCTAAATTGAACCCTGAGTAAAGTTTTTTAGCATCGTCCAAACAACAAATACTCACACCTGCATTACCAATTTTACCATAAATATCAGGTCTGTAGTCCGGATCGTTTCCATAGAGTGTTACACTATCAAAAGCCGTAGATAATCGCTTTGCTGGCATTCCCAAGCTTACATAGTGAAATCTTCTATTGGTACGTTCTGGCCCACCTTCTCCAGCAAACATACGTGTTGGATCTTCACCTGTTCTTTTAAATGGATACAAACCAGAAGTATAAGGGAATTCACCTGGAACATTCTCTTGTAAACTCCATTTTAATATATCACCCCAAGCTGAATACTTTGGCAATGCCACTTTTGGAATATCAGTATGAGACAATGATTTGGTATGCGTTTCAATCTTAATCTCTTTATCTCTTACTTTGAATGAATAAATTGGTGCTTTGTATTTGTTTACCTTTTCATCCCATCCGGTTATTATTTCCCAGTTATAAGGATCTAAGTCCATCTTAACACGATCAAACTCAGCAACCAATAATTTTACAAAATCTTCATTCTCATCATTTGCACCAATTATTTCCAAACCAGATTTGTCTAAATTTGGAACATTATCAGTAACAGATTCTATTGTTTTAAATATACCGTATAGCTTCTGAGCTACTATTACCTGGGAATTTGCTTTGTCATCATAAGCTCTATTATTTTCAGCAATTTCAGACAAATATCTAGTACGGGCTGGTGGAATAACAAAAATCTTTTCGCTCATTTCTTTTGAAATCTCAAAAGTCGATTTCAAATCTGCCTCAGTTTTTTCAACAATCTTATCCAATATCGCTTTGTAAAGCGTATTCATTCCCGGATCATTGAATTGGGAGGCTATTGTACCAAATACTGGCATCGTATCAGGATCAGCATGCCATAGATTATGATTACGCATATATTGCTTTTTCACATCTCGTAAGGCATCTAAAGCTCCTCTTTTGTCAAATTTATTTATAGCTACTAAATCCGCAAAATCTAGCATATCTATTTTCTCCAATTGAGTAGCAGCACCAAATTCTGGAGTCATTACATATAAAGACACATCACTGTGCTCTAATATCTCAGTATCTGATTGTCCAATACCTGAAGTCTCCAAAATGATTAAATCATACTCGGCTGCTTTTAAAACTTCAACAGCCTCATTTACATATTTAGATAGTGCCAAGTTAGACTGTCTTGTTGCCAAACTCCTCATGTATACTCTCGGTGAGTTTATGGCATTCATACGTATTCTATCACCTAATAAAGCACCACCTGTTTTACGTTTAGAAGGGTCAACAGAAATTAAACCAACTGTTTTTTTAGGAAAATCAATTAAAAAGCGTCTTACTAGCTCATCAACTAAAGATGATTTTCCAGCTCCTCCAGTTCCTGTTATACCAAGTACAGGAGTTTTAGAATCTTTATTTTTATGATGAATTCTTTCTAATGCATCCTTTGCAACATCAGG
Organism: Winogradskyella vincentii; assembly: GCF_020166345.1. Classification (GTDB taxonomy): domain Bacteria; phylum Bacteroidota; class Bacteroidia; order Flavobacteriales; family Flavobacteriaceae; genus Winogradskyella; species Winogradskyella vincentii. The sequence continues at coordinate 368,715 of NZ_JAIUJS010000004.1, forward strand.
AAAATTTTCTGCTGAAGAAATTACACGAGCAATTGACTTTGGATCTTTTTCATGCAATATATTGACTTCACCGTTTAGAGAATCACCAATAGCAAAGTCAGCCTTTTGAACAAGATCATTAATCATTCCTTGTAGGCCCATTTCTCTACCATCATCAGGAGAATATATTCTGGTTATGCCATAGGCCATCAAATCTTTAATCTCCTCAGGCAGTATTACTCCGCCACCTCCGCCAAAGATTTTAATATGACCTGCACCTTTCTCTTGTAACAGATCATACATGTATTTAAAATACTCATTGTGTCCTCCTTGATAAGATGTCATGGCAATAGCATTTGCATCTTCTTGTATTGCAGTATTTACCACCTCCTCAACACTTCGGTCATGGCCTAAGTGAATCACTTCAACACCAGTTGCCTGGATTATTCTGCGCATGATATTTATTGAGGCATCATGGCCATCAAAAAGGGATGCCGCAGTAACAATTCTTACTTTATTCTTTGGTTTATAAGGAGCAACTTGTTCCATTCGTAAAAAAATGACTTATTTGAATAGCAAATTTACGGAATATTCAAAAAAATACATTAAAAATTATCAATAATCTAAAAATGAATATTTATCCACTTATGGTTGTATTTTAACTAATTTTGAGCCGTCAGATAGAACTATTTTATGAATAAAATAACGCTATTAATTCACTGTAAGGATCAACCCAATATTATTGCGTCAGTCACTAATTTCATGGCAAAAAATAATGGGAATATTGTCTATATAGATCAGCATGTAGATAGAGAGCAAGACATATTTTTTATGAGATTAGAATGTGAGTTTATTTCAGACTCATTTGCGATAGAAGAATTTAAAGGTTTATTCAGCAAATCGTTAGCTGAAAAATTCAATCTTAAATGGCGTATCTATTCTGCGGAGCGGAAACCTAAAATGGCCTTGTTTGTTTCTAAATACGACCATTGTCTGTATGATATTTTAGGACGTTACAATTCTGGTGAATTATTTTTAGAGATTCCATTTATATTAAGCAATCATGATGATTTAAGACCAATTGCCGAAAGTTTTAATATTCCATATTATCATGTACCTGTTACCAAGGACAATAAACATAGTGCAGAACAGAAACAATTAGAATTGTTAGAACAATACAATATTGATTTTATAGTGCTTGCACGTTACATGCAAATTGTGTCTAACTTTTTAATCGACAAATTCCCTAATAAAATAATTAATATTCACCATTCATTTTTACCAGCGTTTGTTGGAGCAAAACCTTACCATTCTGCTTATAAAAGAGGAGTGAAAATTATTGGCGCTACCAGTCATTACATTACAGAAGAATTAGATGCTGGTCCAATAATTGAACAAGATGTCACCCATGTTTCTCACACACATTCAATTGACGACCTTATTGCTAAAGGCAGAGATTTAGAAAAAATCGTATTATCTAACGCTATTAAACTTCATGCCAATAGAAAGGTAATGGTTTTCAATAATAAAACAGTGATTTTTTCATAATCCAAAAACCATTGTTACCACAAGTCTCAGCAACTATTCTCTTCTGAAAAAAAGCATTTTCCTATCATTTTTTTTAAAAATGAGGTGACTAATTCAAAAATGCTGTGTCTTATGAAATGCGTAGCGTGTAAGACCTACGTGTAATACACTATAACCATTAACTATTTAATTCAATGAAACAAAAAATTTTATTATTAGTATGCTTTATCGCTGGGATAGGATTTTCTCAAGCACAAGGCCTTCCGACTAATCCTGAACCAGGAAAGTGTTACGTAAAATGTATCACTAAAGATGAGTTTAAGGAAGTTGAAGAAACAATCCAAACATCTCCTGCGTACACTACACTACAAGTTGTTCCAGCTACCTACAAAACTGTAGAAGAGCGTGTTTTAGTTAAAGAAGCTTCAAAGAAGTTTGTTTATGTACCTGCTGTTTATGAAACGGTAGACGTTCCTTATGTTAAGCAAGAAGGAAGAACTGATTTAAAAGTTGTTCCAGCTTCATTTGGTAATGACTCAAGAACTTTTGAAATTTATCCAAAGACTTCTGGATGGGAGTACAAAGTTTTAGAAGATTGTCCATCAGTAAACAAAGATGATTGTGTTGCTGCTTGTTTTGTAGAGTATCCTGCACAATCAAGAGATGTTAGCTTTACAACTTTAGCATCTGATGCTAGTACTAATTCTGTACCTGTTGGCGAGCAAAGTGCAACTTATAAGAAGCGTGTAATTAAAACTCCTGCAAGAATGGATGAGATTGAAATTCCTGCAGAATACACAACAATCAAAAGAAGAGTAATTGATACACCTGCATCAACTACTTCAACTACTGTACCAGCACAGTACCAAACTGTTACAAGAACTGTTCTTGACAAAAAAGGTGGTATCACAACTTGGGAAGAAGTTGATTGTGAATTACTAGATCCTAACGTATTACCTATTTTTTATGAATTAGGAAGTGCTAGATTAACTCCTTCTTCTAAAAAGACAATTGATGACACATTATTACCAATATTAAGTGATTCTAACGTAAGTATTGAAATTATGTCTCATACTGACTCAAGAGGTAACGATGATTTTAACCAATCATTATCTCAACAAAGAGCTAACTCTGTAGTAAACTATCTAGTTTCTAAAGGAATTTCAAGAAGCAGATTATCTGCTAGAGGTTTTGGTGAATCTAGATTAACTAACAGATGTGCAAATGGTGTTGAATGTTCTGAAGCTCAACATCAAAGAAATAGACGTACAGAATTTAGAGTTTTAAGCAACTAATTGTACGTCCATAATTTGGTTTTAAGATTGAAAAGCTCCCTATTTAGGGAGCTTTTTTCAGTATATGATATACTGGATATGTGGTTTTCTTCTTCTCTGCCCTAATACCAAAGTTGTCTTCTAAATCGGACTGCATCAATTGATAGAACTTATAATGAATATCCCAGTCATGAAGGGTCAGGCTAATACTTGTATCTTCAGGCACTATGACAGGCATGTCTAAAACGTAAGCTAATTGATAAGCCACATCTCTTAAAGAAACATTATCACCTTGTATCTGTGAATCCCCTACTAAAAATTTCGGGTTATTTATTCCCCAATTTATTTGATCAGTATCCCAAAATCTAGGAGACTCTACTGTAAATTTCATAACCTCACCTTCAACAAACTGCCTATCTACTCCTAGTCCAAGTTCAGTAATAAATTTAAAGGCAAGATTTTCATTAGGGCTATATGGTTTTTTGAAATAAACCTGGTAGTTCTTATTTAACTCAGAAGGTACTTCAATTTGATTTTTGTAAATCCTTGCCAAATAACTTATGATATCAGACAATGAACCATTAAGCTTAAGATAATTGCCATTATCGACTATCTGTAATTCACTTTTACCTTCAGTTAAACCAGATACTTCGATTTCCTTTTTGGGAATATATTCAGTAGCTATTTCTTCTTTGACACTTATTAGTTCTGCAAATTGATCTAAAGATGAGGTTGTTTTATTCTTTCTTAAATAATTAGAAATCATATAATCCTTAAGATCCGGAGCTCCACCTTGCCAAAGCACTTCACCTCTCGCATTATACAATACACCATCCGGCAATATCTTGACATTATGTTTTTTAAAGGTTTCGCCATTATAATCCATGGCTACGGCTAGCTCAGTTACTTTCTTATTTAAAAAGCGCTCTACTACAAGAGGATTTTCTTTAGAAACTGAAATGATGTATAACTCATCAGGGAATTTTTTCTGAAGTACGCCTAAATGTTCTTTAGCCGTAATACAAGGTGCACACCAAGTAGCCCAAAAATCGACAAAATAAAGTTTATTATTGTCTGCTGATGCAATTTTAGAATCTTGAAGGAATTCTGAAACTTTTATTTGACCAAAAGCATAAGTTGCTGTTAGGAGGCAAATTATAACTAATGATGTGTGTTTTCTGTTAAAACAACTCATATACTATATAATTTACTAGGGATTAATTAAATACTGTGCTAAAAATAATAATTAAATTAATTCTAAGAAGCTAAACGGCATTTATAGCTCAAAATTGTCACCTTGCTTTGCGAAATTAAATCCAAGGTTTTGGATACTATCTTTTAAGGGGTGATTATCTTTAATAGTTGGATTGGTATGATTAAAATGAATAAAATAAATTTTTGCTTTTGTTTCCTTCGATTCATTTTGAAAAAGACTGGTTGTCTGTGTTGTGAATGGATGTGGTATTTTACTCATATCTCTTTCTAACTCACCATCTCTGAAGAACGAAGCGTCTAAAAATGCATAATCTACTTTCTTTACTTCCTCAATGATTGATCGTTCCCAAGTTTCCCATTTATCAATATCGGGAATAAATAATGCTGATTTATTATTGCCTTCAATTTTGTAACCAACTGTTTCAGAATACTCATCTCTATGTGGTACTAAAAAAGGTGTGACTTTGAGTGAATTGTCAAGGTGAATTGTTGAATCATTTTCAAGTTGGTTAATCTTAATATTATTCAACTTTACTAATTGATCCCAAGGACCATTTTTCTCTAAATAAGTTTTCATTCGTGGCATGGCGAAAACCGGAATGTTCTTTCCTCCAAGTGCTTCTCTTCCCAAATGCATTAAGCCTGTATAATGTCCTATGTGCGCATGGGTTAAAAAGATTCCATCAATAATTCGATCTGTTTGCACATGGTCTCTCAACACTTTAGTCTGCTCAACAATGTCTGGTGTCGCATCAAAAAGCCATTTACTTTCACTATTTTTATCGATTAAACCAAGACAAGAAACCATCTTCTTGGTTTCTTCATTATCATAATATGACCTGCAACAACTTTTAAAACAGTTTATTTGAGGATAACCTGCATCTTGGGCGATACCCAAAATCGTAATATATTGTTTTAAAGATCTACTTTCATTCTTAATTGAATTATTGGTTTTGTTTTTTTCACAACCAAAAACAAATAAAAAACAACATATTAAACCTGTCGTAAACGCCTTCATCAATTATTATCTTAATTTTGTTAAAGATATAAAACCTAAATCCATGAAAAAGCAAATAATACTCCTACTATCTATTTTCACTCTTGTTTCTTGTGCAGAATTACAGGAAGTCGTGAATCAGCTTCCACAATCTGGTGGCGTCTTAAGCAATGCAGATATAGCATCTGGATTAAGAGAAGCATTAAACAATGGAATTGATAAACAAGTGACAAAATTAACGCTGAAAGATGGCTTCTATAAGAATGATTTGGTTAAAATATTGTTACCTGAAGAACTTCAGAAAGTAGACAATGCTTTGAGAACAATTGGCTTGGGTAATCTTGCTGACGAAGGTTTGAAAGCTATAAATAGAGCTGCTGAAGATGCTGTAAAAGAAGCGACACCAATATTTGTTAATGCTGTAAAAGACATAACTTTTAATGACGCCAAAAATATTTTACTTGGAGAAGATAATGCAGCAACACAATACTTAACTACAAAAACGCAAACTGAATTGTATAACAAATTTAAGCCTGTTATAAATAGTTCCTTTAGTAAAGTTGGTGCAGATGACATATGGAATAATCTCATAACCAGGTATAACAATTTACCTTTAACGAATGACGTTAATCCAGATTTAACGGATTACGTGACAACAGAAGCACTAGAAGGCGTCTATACAATGATTGCATTGGAAGAAAAGGAAATCAGAACCAAAATTTCTTCTAGGACAACAGACCTCTTAAAACGTGTTTTTGCCCTACAAGATTAATTTGTTTAATCTTTTAATAATTTTTTTAAACAAAAAATAGTTTTTACAGTGTTATTTTATTAGTTTTACTATTAATTAACACTTTCAACCGTGGACAATACAGAAATTATTAGCAAAACTAGTGAGGAATTATACTTTCAATACATTTATTTAATTGAAGAAGCGTATAACTTAAGCGAAACAGATCAAGCTCAAAGCGATATTGTTTCTTTTGAGGCTACTAAAATCTTAGAAAGACTGAATCAATTAGAGTTTTCTAGTGAAGAGCAGTTTGTATAATTCACTCTTTACGTTTGTATAAACCATCAAAGGCAATTGTTACGTCCTTTCCTTCAGTAAAGGTTTCCCAAAGTTGCCTAACAGTGCCATCTTTATTATCAGTCCAAGTGACTTGATGAAAAAAAGACTTTCCATCATTATTTACTTCCTTCTCTGTTTTTAGAACCATTTGGTTACCAACTTTATTACCCTTTAAATGTAAACTTGCACCTTGATTGTCTATCCAGATTTGCTCCCATTGCTTAGTCTTTAAATTATAAAAACTATTACTAGTACCTGTGTATCCGGGTGTTGCACTAGTCCAATTCTCCCTTAATACACATTTACCCTCTACTTTGGTAAGAATATTGTCACCAACTTTTTTACCGTTGGGGCCTGTTACTTCCCATGTTCCTATCCAAAAATCAAATTCAGAATGATTTTCGGTACAACAAGCACATGATGGATTTTGACTATAAGCAGTCACTGAAATAAAAAATGCCAGAAATAATACAAATACGTTCTTCATGATTGATATAGTTTTTCCTAAGTTATTAAACTACATTTAATTATTTGCTAATATTAACATAACATTGATACGAGTCAATTCTTAGATCTTTGTATAGTAAAGATGAGTTAGATACGTCTTTTAGAAAGATTAGTATAGTTAGCTAAAAAGTCGATACGGTTTGTATCGACTTTTTATTTTCTCTTAAAAACAACTCAGTATTTATTGCAATAATATTGCTTCCATCTGCCTTTGTAATTCACTTGCTTTTTCTGCTGATGCTTGTGCAAAGTCTCCATTCTGGGACGCATAAATAATACCTCGTGAAGAATTAATTAGCAATCCTACTTGATCATTCATGCCGTACTTACAAACATCTTGTAAATTACCTCCTTGAGCGCCAACTCCAGGAACCAGTAAAAAACTATCTGGAATAATTTTGCGTATATCACCTAAATATTCCGCTTTTGTTGCTCCGACTACATACATTAAGTTTTGAGAATTAGTCCAAGTTTTTGAAGTTTCCAAAACTTGTTTGTACAACTCTTTTCCTTCCACAATTTCAGTTTGAAAATCAAATGCACCTTGATTAGAAGTAAGTGCAAGAAGAATCGTATGTTTCTCTTTAAATGCTAAAAATGGCTCTACTGAGTCCTTGCCCATATAAGGTGCAACGGTAACACTATCAAATCCTAAATCCTCAAAAAAGGCTTTGGCATACATTGTACTCGTATTACCAATATCTCCACGTTTAGCATCAGCAATGGTGTATATTTCTGGATAGTTAGTATTTAAATAATTGATCGTCTTTTCTAAAGCTTCCCAACCTTTTAAACCATACGCCTCATAAAATGCCGTATTAGGCTTGTAAGCCACACACAACTGATGTGTCGCATCAATAATAGCTTTATTAAATGCAAATATTGGATCATCTTCCTCCAATAAATGTTTTGGAATTTTATTCAAATCCACGTCTAACCCTATACATAGGAAAGATCTTTTTTTGTGGATTTGTTCAATTAATTGAGTAGTTGTCATATATTAAAAAAGCCTCTCATGGAGGCTTAAAATTAAATTACATCGCCACTAGCTTTTAATAGCTCAGTATTTTCAGCTAGCATTAATTCATCTATAATTTTTTGAATATCTCCATTAATAATATTCGAAAGATCATATAAGGTTAACCCAATTCTATGGTCAGTAACACGTCCTTGCGGATAATTATAAGTTCTAATTTTAGCACTCCTATCACCAGAACTCACCATACTTTTACGCTTTTCTGAATCAGCTTGCCTTTGCTTCTCTAATTCTAAGTCATAAAGTCTAGTCCTAAGAACTTTCAATGCTTTTTCAAGATTTTTATGTGATGATTTTTGATCTTGACAACTTACAATCATACCTGTAGGTTCATGATGAAGCTTTATGGCAGAATATGTTGTATTAACAGATTGACCTCCAGGTCCAGTAGAAGTTGTACGTTCAATTCTAACCTCAGTCATATCCAATTCAAAATCTATATCCTCAGCTTCAGGTAATACCATAACCGTCGCCGCACTTGTATGAACTCGTCCTTGTGTTTCAGTTTGAGGAACCCTCTGCACACGATGCACTCCAGCTTCAAATTTTAAGGTGCCATAAACATCCTCACCAGAAACTTCAAAGATAATTTCTTTAAATCCACCCGATGTACCGTCGCTTTGACTCACCACATCAACTTTCCAACCTTTATCACTACAGTATTTAGAGTACATCCTGAATAAATCTCCTGCAAAAATACTTGCCTCATCACCACCAGTACCGGCCCTTACCTCAACAACTACATTTTTAGCATCGTCAGGATCTTTTGGTATCAGCAAAAATCTTATATCCTCTTCAATCTCTGGTAATGCTTCTTTGGCTTCTTCTAATTGCATTTTAGCCATTTCTACCATTTCCTCATCAGAACCATCAGCAATAATCTCCTCAGCTTCTGAGATATTGTCCAATAATTCTTTATAAATAACACCCTTATCTACAATTTTTTTTAAGTCTTTGTATTCCTTATTAAGCTTGACATACCGCTTCTGATCTGCGATAATATCTGGCTGGATTATAAGGTCATTTACCTCATCAAATCGCTGCTTTACAATTTGGATTTTCTCTAACATCTATCTAGTAAAATTGAATTTCAAAAATACGATAATTTATGAATTTTTCGCCCTGTAATTAAAGGACATATTAACAGTAAAAAATAAAACACTATAATCTTACGTTTAAATCATTATATGTATCGTTTCCTAGCTATACTTGCATTTTATAAACCGTTTGTAGTTTGGTCTTTTGTAGTTAATGCCTTAATCGGATTTTTAAATCCGCATTTGGTTCCTGCAATTGTCACTAAATTATTTTTAACGGTTTTTGCATGGTACTATGTAAGTGAAACTCCTAACAAAAGAAAACTAACATTTTATAGAAATTTAGGAATATCACCATTCCGATTATTTTCTATAGTTTTTATTGTAGACTGCATCTTAACCATCATCTTCCTTACCGTTTTTAGGGAGTTTACTTAATTAAAAATGAAATTTGAATTAGACAATGTAGAACTTTACTTTAAAAAGAAACGAATTTTAAGTGGTATTTATCTCAAAGCAGAAAGTGGTTTGGTCACCTCCATTCTGGGAGCTAACGGCTGTGGTAAGAGTAGTTTATTGCGTATAGCATTTGGTGATTTAAAACCAAAGTATAAACTTATAAGGATTAATGGTAAGCCTTTACTGAAACCACTTTACAAAACTGGATATGCAAAATTTTTACCGCAATACAATTTTATTCCGAATGGAATGAAACTTAGTTTTGTCCTAAAAGCTTATGATCTTAGTTGGGAAAAGTTCATAAAGAACTTTGACGAATTTGAAATTCTAAAAAATTCAAAAATCAATAATCTATCCGGTGGTCAAAGACGAATTATCGAAACTTATATCATCTTAAAATCTAAAAGTAAAATCGTGTTATTGGATGAACCTTTTTCGCACATGTCACCTTTGCAAGTTGAGCGTATAAAAAAGTTAATCAATGAGGAGAAAAAAGATAAAATAGTCATTCTAACTGATCATATGTACAAGCACATCATTGATGTTTCTGATTCAATCTATCTGCTTAAAAATGGTGCAACAATGCAGATTAAGAAATTAACTGATTTAGAAGACTACAAATACTTAAATGAAGGTAGTATCAGTTAGTACTTTTATTTTTACTTACAAACTCATCTAAATCAATAACTACACCAATACCAAGTAATTGCTTCCATTGTAATTTAGGACCTTCAACAACAATATCTTCATTTGTAATCTCATTACGAACAATTTCTGTTTTAATATCATCGTCATATCTCAGATGAGACCCAAACATTGCACTTATATATTTGTTTACCTTAAAATCAAAGTTAACTTCCCATTCTAAATCAATATTCCCAAAACTATTAAGGTAATCAGTATAAAGACGCAGTAAACTATTAACATTAACATTCTCCATAATCTCCTCTTGATACTGATTAGTTATTAATATACCTAACTCAGTCCTTACTCTATCACCTTTATTTAATAGATTACCCTCCATATCATAAATTGCCGGATTAACTCCAAAAGCACCCGAATTGGCTAAATCTTCATCTAAGACAAAGGTGTTTTTCATTGTAAATGGAGATACATAAAGAGATAATTTCTCTATTGCTTTACCATATTCAAATCCAGCTCCCAAAAACAAATAACCAGGTGCCATAAAACGTGAAATAGGATCTTCATCTGGATCATTAAATCCATTTGCAAACTGTGTATTAAAACTAAATCTTATAGAATAAAACCAATTGCTATCAGGTCTTGATTGAAATCCAACATTTGAAATTATTGAAATAGCATCATCCGTTTTTCTAAAGGCTTCATCTTCTTGTTTATTGATACCATATCTCAACAACAAAGATGAATTCCAGAAAAGCTTGTCATTTTTAAAATTAGCCTCAGCTTTACCGTTGAAAATTGCAGAGATTGAATTTGCACCACCTGCATTCCAATTAGTAAAAGATACTTGATTAACATATAAACCTATTTCCTCATTTAAAGTCCAGCCTAGGTCTTCTTTTTCAACCGGATTTAAAAATAATGAGTCAGGTTGAGAATTTATTAAGTTGGTAGAGATACTAAGGATAAATAATAAAATTAAATATCTGCAGTCCTTCATTTGTTTAATACTCAAAGGTTCCGTACTCGCTATGTATGGTAAGTTGTTTCTTATCTGCCGCCTCAACTCTTCCTATAATTTTAGCATCAACGTTAAAAGATTTGGAAATTGTAATAATGTCCTCTGCAATTGAAGGGTCGACATAAAGCTCAAGTCTGTGTCCACAATTGAAAACCTGATACATTTCTTTCCAATCTGTTTTGGATTGTTCTTGTATCAATTTAAACAAAGGCGGCACTTTAAATAAATTATCTTTTATAACATGGAGATTATCTATAAAATGTAAGATTTTGGTCTGTGCACCGCCACTGCAATGAACCATACCGTGTAAAGTTTCACTACTATATTTGTTTAATATGCTTTTAACAATTGGCGCATAGGTCCTAGTTGGTGATAAAACTAATTTTCCTGCATCAATTGGTGAATTATCAATGTTATCAGTAAGTTTTGTGTTGCCAGAATAAACTAATTCTTCAGGAACTGCACTATCAAAACTTTCAGGATATTTCTCTGCCAAATATTTTGAGAACACATCATGTCTTGCAGAGGTTAATCCGTTGCTTCCCATTCCGCCATTGTATTCTGTTTCATAAGTGGCTTGCCCAAAAGATTCTAATCCAACAATAACATCACCTTCTGAAATATTTGCATTATCGATAACGTCTGCTCTTTTCATACGAGCTGTTACAGTAGAATCTACAATAATGGTTCTAACCAAATCACCTACATCAGCTGTTTCACCTCCTGTTGAATGGATAGTCACGCCAAAAGACTTTAAATCTTCAATTAATTCTTCTGTACCATTTATAATTGCCGAAATAACCTCTCCAGGTATAAGATTTTTATTCCTACCTATTGTTGAAGAGAGCATAATGTTATCAGTAGCACCAACACACAATAAGTCGTCAATATTCATAATTAGGGCATCCTGTGCAATGCCCTTCCATACTGATATATCTCCAGTTTCTTTCCAATACATATATGCCAATGAAGATTTTGTTCCTGCACCATCTGCGTGCATTATTAAACAATAATCATCGTCATTGGTTAAGTAATCTGGCACAATCTTACAAAAAGCCTTTGGAAATAAACCCTTATCAATATTTTTTATGGCATTATGTACGTCTTCCTTTGAAGCTGAAACACCTCTTTGTGCATATCTTTTGCTAACCGAATTACTCATGAAGAAATAGAAAGTTTAAGGTTATGCAAAAGTAATAATAGATATTAATTATCTGGTATAATTGGGTTTGAATTCTTTATTGTTTTCATCCCTTTTTGAATCTTCTCTTTTTGATTGGCACCACCAAAATAATAATTGACTCCAATACCAAAACGCATAAATTTATCATTGTTACCATCAAACACCAACACCTCTATATCGTCATCAAAACCGTAATTATATTCATAGAAAAGTTTGAAACCTAATTTTTCAACAAATAGTGCTTCAAAACCAAACCCAACCTGAGCCTTCATTGCACTCACATCAGTTTCGGAATCCATACTCATACCGAGGCCACCATAAATTAAAGGAGTAAATCTTTCAGTTGGTATAAATAAATACTCTAAGTTAAAATCTACAGAAAGTAAACTCTGATCTATATCGTTATAAGAAAAATTAAATCCATTGGCAGTTAATCCGGCAAATATTGAGGGTGATAGTGCGCGTTTATAACCAGCTCTATAATAGAACCCAATAGAAGCATCTTCGTAATCACCAAAAAGCGTTGAACCACCGATACCTACATCAATGGCATTAGTCCCTCTGAAATTGTAAAAATCTAATTTTTGGAATTCTTTTTGGTCGTCAGACGATTGCTCTTCGTCATCTTGCCCTATAATTGAATTGATACTTAATACAGAAAATAAAATACTTAAAAAAAGCAGTCTAGATTTGGTATTCATAGTTTATTGGTTAATTATACTGTTGGTTAAAAAGAGACTTAGGACTGATGCAATATAGAAAAATAATCTTCAAATTAACATAACATTCTTAATCTCAGGGCATAAAAAAAGATAAAACCAAACCATTGATTTTATCTTTTTCTATCTAAATAAGACTAATTAAACTCTATTGTCTTTTTTAAATTTTTAAGATTCAGCCTGTAGCTTAGACTGTATATTTACAACTTCATCATTTGTGATGTTATTCAAATCTTCAGAGTTATCTTGAGAAAGAATTAAGGTTGCACCCACTAGAATAGCTACGCTTAAGAGTAACTTCTTCATATTTATAAGTATTGATTAATAGCATTACAAACTTAATAAATATTATGTCATCAAAACTGATAGGGGTCAGTTTTTTATGAATAAATGACTGCCTTTTCGATAATTTGCCTTTGAAATCGATAAACGACATAAAAATGATAAAACTTGTATAAAAATATACGTAGAGTTACCTACTAAATAGAGTGAAAACTCAATCAAAAAGGACAATTTCTGTTCAATACAAATAATTAATTTGTAAACAAAAGCTCTCTATACTTAGTTAATGGCCATAGCTCATCGTCAATCATTAACTCTAATTTATCACTATGGTAACGTATCTTTTCAAAGAATGGTTTCACCTTCTCACAATACCCTTTGGCTTTTTTGTTGACATCAGTCTGTTTATTATATAATTTACGAGCTTCAATCATGTCAGTCACCAATGAATTTATGGCTTCAATATGACCAGAGATTTCCTCAATTAATGTCAATTGTTCTTGTGCAAGACTTTTAAATTTATCACCATAAATGTTTTTTAGTCCGGTAACATTTTCAATTAAAATATTTTGGTAACGCACAGCAGTAGGCACAACATGATTCCTAGCAATATCGCCAAGAACTCTGCTCTCAATCTGAATTCTCAAAATGTATTCTTCTATTTCTATTTCATAACGAGCTTCCGATTCTATTTTATTCATAACACCAATATTTTCAAAAAGATCTATTGCTGATTTTGCAATCTTAATCTTTAAGGCTTCAGGAGTTGTTTTATTATTACTCAAACCTCTTTTTTTGGCTTCTTTTTCCCACGCATCACTATATCCGTTTCCTTCAAACAAAATGGTCTTAGAATCCTTAATATATTCACGTAACACATTGAATATTGCATCATCCTTTTTCATGGACTTTTTGTCTATCAAATCATCTACCTCGATCTTAAAATCAATAAGTTGCTTGGCCACTATAGAGTTTAGAACTATCATAGGGTTAGCACAATTTGCGGAAGAGCCTACAGCCCTAAATTCAAATTTATTTCCAGTAAACGCAAAGGGTGATGTTCTATTTCTGTCAGTATTATCCAGTAATATTTCAGGTATTTTACCGACAACATTCAGTTTTAAATCCGTCTTTTCTTTTGGAGATAATTTTCCCTTGGTCACTGACTCAAGTTCTTGCAATACATTTGTTAATTGTTCACCAATAAAAACAGATATTATTGCTGGTGGTGCCTCATTCGCCCCTAATCTATGATCGTTACTGGCAGATGCGATAGCCGCTCTAAGCAATTCCTCATATGTCAACACTGCCTTTATGGTGTTAATAAAAAAGGTTAAAAACTGAAGATTACTCATTGGTGTTTTTCCTGGAGATAAAAGGTTAACGCCTGTGTCAGTGCTTAAACTCCAATTATTATGTTTACCTGACCCATTTACTCCTGCAAAAGGTTTTTCGTGCATTAAGACTAGAAAATTATGGCGCTTAGCTACTTTCTGCATTATATCCATTAATAAAGAATTGTGGTCTACAGCTAAATTTGCTTCCTCGTAAATTGGAGCCAACTCAAATTGATTTGGAGCTACTTCATTATGTCTTGTTTTTGCAGGTATCCCTAATAGCATGCACTCGTGCTCTAAATCTCTCATAAAAGCCATTGCTCGCGCTGGTATGGTACCAAAATAATGGTCATCTAACTGTTGGCCTTTGGCTGGTGAATGCCCAAGTAATGTTCTACCGGTTAATACAATATCTGGACGTGATGCTGCCAATGCATTATCAATTAAAAAATATTCTTGCTCCCAACCTAATGAAGCACTAACCTTTCTTACATTCTTATCAAAATACTTACATACTGCAGTTGCTGCACTATCAACAGATTGTAGCGCCCTTAGCAATGGTGTTTTATAGTCTAACGCTTCACCTGTATATGCAACAAACACTGTAGGAATACATAAAGTTGTACCATAAATAAAAGCTGGCGATGTTGGGTCCCATGCAGTGTAACCCCTTGCTTCAAAAGTATTTCTTATACCACCATGAGGGAAACTGGATGCATCTGGTTCTTGCTGCACTAGTTGACTACCATCAAATCGCTCAATGGCTAATCCGCCTTCAATTGTTTCAAAAAAGGCATCATGCTTTTCAGCAGTCGCACCCGTCAATGGTTGAAACCAGTGCGTGTAATGTGTTGCTCCTTTTGCAATGGCCCACTCTTTCATACCTGTAGAAATATGCTCTGCAGTAACTCGGTCTATTTTTGTGCCTTTTTCAACTGCTTGTAATATTCCGTTCAATGCATGCTTACTTAAATATTGACGCATTGCTGTTTCATTAAACACATTTGAACCAAAAATTTCAGATCTTCTGTGATCTTCATTAATGGTTAATGGCTTTCTTTTTAAAGATTCCTTTAAAGCGTAAAATCTTAATGTTGACATTTTGATAATATTTTAGGCCAAAAATAAGAATAATATAATTTTCACCATACTAACCCTCAAAAAAATAGGGTTATCAACAATTATTAATAACATTTCATCTAAAACACCCTAATTTTTTTGACTAAATCAAAAAAATAATAATATTTGCATCGTCAAATTATAAATAATTTAATGATGAGTAAATCTAAATTGGAGTACATATGGCTAGATGGTTATAGTCCAACTCAAAACATGAGAAGTAAAACTAAAGTTGAAGAAAATTTTAGTGGAAAATTAGAAGATTGTCCTTTATGGTCATTTGATGGTTCTTCAACAAGACAAGCGGAAGGTGGATCTTCTGATTGTTTATTAAAACCGGTTGCTATTTATCCTGATCCACAGAGAAAAGATGGTTATTTAGTAATGACTGAAGTTTTAAATGCAGATGGAACACCACATGAATCAAATGGTAGAGCAACGATTGATGATGATGATAACGATTTCTGGTTTGGTTTTGAGCAAGAGTACTTTATTATGGACCGTAGAACACAGTTACCAATTGGTTTCCCTGTAGGTGGCTATCCAGCACCTCAAGGAATGTACTATTGTTCTGTAGGCGGAAGAAATACTCATGGTAGAGAATTAGTTGAACGTCATGCTGATTATTGTATCGAAGCAGGATTGAATTTTGAAGGCATAAATCAAGAAGTTGCTTTAGGACAATGGGAATTCCAATTATTTGCTAAAGGAGCAAAAAAAGCTGGTGACGAAATTTGGGTTGCCCGCTATCTGTTAGATCGTTTAACTGAAGAATTTGGTTGGTACATTGAATATCATCCAAAACCATTAGGTAAAGAGATGGATTGGAATGGTTCTGGTATGCACGCTAACTTCTCAAATTCTGTTTTAAGAACTTGTGGTAGTAAAGAAACTTATGAGAAAATATGTGAAGCATTTAGACCAGTGGTTGAAGAACATATTGCTGTTTATGGTGAAGACAACGACCAACGTTTAACAGGTGAGCACGAAACTCAAGCTATAGACGAATTTAGTTTTGGTGTTTCTGACAGAGGTGCTTCAATCCGTATCCCTATCATTACTGTTGAAAAAGGCTGGAAAGGATGGTTAGAAGACAGAAGACCAGCTTCTAATGCTGACCCATACAAAGTAGCAGGTAGAATTATCAAAACTGTAAAAAGTGCCGATATATAAATATCTACACTATTAACAAACAATTAAAAGTCCGCAATTGCGGACTTTTTTATTTTAATGCTAAGAAAATAAATAGCAGGTACGCACCAAAGAGAATAACTCCTTTAATCCTTCCTATTTGAAAACGCTCAGGAACTAATATGAGAGGAACCAAAATAAATGCGAATCCAATCATCCAAAAAATATTAGTTGAGAGTATTTCTGGTGTTTCTGGATTTACAGTTATAGGTTTAATAATTGCTGTTAGCCCTAAAACAGATGCTATATTGAAAATATTTGAGCCAATTAAATTACCTAATGATATGGCCTTTTCACTTTTAAGCGCTGCTATAACAGAAGCTGCCAATTCTGGTACACTTGTACCAATAGCTATTACAGTAACCGATATAGCATAATCACTAATACCAACAGCTTCTGCCAACTGTATTGCACCTTTAACCAACCACTCAGAACCATAAAATAATCCTGCAGATCCAATAAGCAACCAAATAATAATTTTAAAATTAGAAACTTCCGCCAATGCATCATCTACCTCTTCTAAGTTAACATTTGTTGACTTTCTAGAACTCCTTATCAGGATAAACAAGAATACAATTAAGGCTACAAATAACAATAATCCTTCTAATGTAGTTAGTACATTATCATTTTTTAAAAAGAAATAGAGTGCAAAGGATACAACCATCATCATTGGCCAATTATACCTATAGAAATCTCTATCAACTGACAATGGCGAAATTATCGCGGTAATACCTAAAACAAGACCAATATTAGCAATGTTAGAACCAATCACATTACCAAGTGAAATATCTGAAATTCCATCAAACGCAGCCTGTAAACTTACTAAGAGTTCAGGAGCTGAGGTCGCAAACGAAACAACCGTCATTCCGATAACAAGTTTCGATATTCTAAGTTTAAATGAAAGCCCAACGGATGCTCTAACTAAAAAATCTCCACCTACAACCAACAATGCAAGTCCTGCAATTACAAGGAAAATACTCATTTAATTCATTAATTATTAAACCCTCTATTCTATAGATTTGCGAAGATAACATTTGTAATTCATTCCATCGTAAAACTAAAAATTTCGTTAAATAACTATTAATTTAGTTTTATAACTATAAAAATAGTTATATGTTCGAATATTGAAATTTAATTGAATAATTATGCAGAAACTTACCAATAAGGAAGAACAGATAATGCATATTCTTTGGAAGCTTGAAAAAGCTTTTGTAAAAGATGTACTAGCAGAAATAGACAACGACAAACCCCATTACAACACACTCTCAACTATTATTAGAAACTTGGAAGAAAAGGGGTACGTTGACTATAATGCATTTGGCAAGACACATCAGTACTACCCAATTATTTCAAAAGAGGATTATAAAAAGCGTTTTATGACAACAGCCATTGAAAATTATTTTAATAGCTCTTACAAAAACGTAGTCTCCTTTTTTGCAAAGGAGGAAAAAATTAGTGTAAAGGAGCTAAAGGAGATCATAGCCTTAATTGAAAACAAAAAATAATTATGGAATATCTATTAAAAGCAACTATAGTTTTGACGGTTTTCTACGCATGTTATTATTTCTTTTTGAGGAAAGAAACATTTTTCAATCATAATCGATGGTATTTATTGTGTGGACTCATAGTTGCATTGTTGTTGCCATTGATCATTATACCCATTCAAGTAACTATAGAACCACAAACAGTTTCTCAACAGTTTTATACTTTTTCTGAAAACACAACATCTTTAAATGTAGAACCAACGAATTCTATACCTTTGACTAGTATTCTATTTGGTATTTATTTAATTGGTGCAGTATTATTTTTCACTCAATTCATATTACAATTTGGTTCGTTAATCTGGTTACTGATTACAAACCCAAAGAATAAAGATGGAATTTACACCTATGTCATTGTAAGCAGTAAAATTTCACCATTTTCTTTTTTTAAATGGATTGTTTACAACCCAAAATCCTTTAGTGAAAGTGAATTAAACTTGATGCTTACACATGAAAAGGTTCATGCCAATCAGTTACATTCTATTGATATTATTTTGGCACAATTAGCATGTTCTTTTTTTTGGTTTAATCCATTAGCGTGGCTTTACAGAAAAGACATAAGACAAAACCTAGAATATATTGCCGATTTTAAAACTCAGTTAAAATCTAACAACACTAAGGAGTATCAGCATTTGTTGTTAAAAACAAGTATTGATTCTCGTCAAATTTCATTATCAAATAATTTTTATAATTCATTAATAAAAGAGCGAATAATTATGTTACAAAAATCAAGATCAAACAGAAAAAAACAATGGAGATACTTATTGATGCTACCCATACTAGCAGGTTTACTAATGAGTATGAACACAGAAACAGTCTATGTTGAGTCAGAAGATTATTCGTCACTTCAGCCTCTTACCACAGATATTACAGATGGTAAGCATATTGAAATTGTATTTAACAAAGACACTTCATCTGAACAATTAGAAGAAATAAAAAAAGAACTAGAAACCAATGGCATTACCATGACCATTAAAAGTATTAAACGTAATAACGATGGTGAAATCACATCTATTAATGTTGATTTTAAAACTGAAAACGGTTCGGCTAATTACAATATCAGTGGTGATGAAGGCATAAATCCATTTAAGTTTAGCATGAAGCACGATGGTAGCTTTGGTGTTGGCACAATAAACAACGAGGAGGTTATAGTTTTTGAGGATGTACACGTAAAATATGGAGATCAAGATGATACAAATGTATTCTTCTTTAAGGAAGGTGACAAAGACGAAATCATTGAAATAGAAGAAGACAGTGGTAAAGTTTATAAAATTAGAGTTAAAGCAGGCAATGAGCTTCATTTTGATGAAAAACACAATGGCAAAGGCTATCACAAAGATCATGATGTAGATACTGATGTACATGTTATCAAAGAATACATTATTGACACTTCGAACATCAAAAAAGAATTTATCATCAAGACCGACAACTACTTTGAAGGCGATAAAAAGATAAAAATTAAAAGAGGTGATAAGGTGAATTTCTTCACACCAGGTGATGGTGCAAAAAATCGAGTTTCAGTATTTTCTTCAGGAAGCAACTCTAAACCATTAATAATTATTGGAGATGAAATTGTTTCTGATATCGAATTAGGATCAATTGATCCGGATAACATTGCAAATGTTAATGTTTTAAAAGGTGATTCTGCGACTGAAATTTATGGAGATAAGGGTAAAAATGGAGTTGTAGTAGTTAGATTAAAAGACAACAATTTTAAATACTTAACAAAAAAGAATAAGTGGGAAACAAAGAAAATTAAAGCCCATAAGATTGAATATAAAGATGATGACACCATTTGGATAGAAAAGTCCAAAAACGATCAAAATGGACCATGGAAAGTTACGACAGGTGTTTCTGGTTATACATTTATAAGTGATGATGACATTTCAAAAAATGCGACATTAGGTATTATTTCCAAGAATACTCCAAAAAGTATTCTTGATGCCAATAAATCTAAACTAGAAGATCTGGGAGTTACGGTTAAATACTCTAAACTAAAAAGAAACAAAGTGGGTGAAATTACCGGAATTAAAATTACCTTAAAAAATGACAAGGGCAACCAAAGTAGCGCAAGTTATAAAGACAATGACGGAATTTCGGATATAGAATATGGAGTTATTGGAGACAAACTAATTGTAAGGTCAAGGAATTAGAAGAACCGCCAATCAAAAAAAGAAAAGCCAAACTTAATTTATTGAGTTTGGTTTTTTAATTCTTCTAGTTAATTATTAGTTTTTTGGTAAATATCCGATTACCCTGCTTTAACTTAATAATATAAACACCTGACGAAACTTTTAATTCGATATAATTACCTGTGTAATAATAGTCATTGAGCAACTTGCCATCAATTGTATAAAGATCTATTTGTGTCTCTTTATTTAATCCTTTGATTTGAAAGTATCCATTTGATGGATTTGGGAAGATTTTTAAATGGTCTGAAATCACCTCTTCAAAAGACAAAGTTTGATCCCAATTTTCTCCAACATTATTACCCCAAATATACTCAACCAAATCTGGTTGATCTATAAAAGGATTTCTGTTTAATTGCCAGATATACACTAAATTATTTCTATTCATTTCATAATCGTCTGGTGGGTCATTTCTATGCCAATCTAATAAGGTGGCTAAATCACCTAGCTGACCAACTGTGCTTGGAAAACCATTTACTACTTCTAAACCATTATATCGTATCTCTAAATAAAGTACACCCCTTGCCACATCACCACGGAAACTACCTAGCGTCCCTGAAGGACCAATATATTCTCCATAATGCTGATTTCCTCTAGAGCTATTTTCAGCAGCATCGGCTGCTCTTAACGCATGCGCATCAGAATTTGCATGGCGCAAAGAATCCGCTTTAGTCTCCCAGAAAACATTTATACCATCGGCAATTTCATCATCTTCAATATCATTAAAACCACCTAGAGATCTCGGAAAAGTATGTTCCCTATTCCATTTGCCTGTATTAGAACTTGTCGTTTGCAAATCTAATTTTGCCCTTCCCTCTTCGGAATAAACCAACCAAACCTCATTACTATTTTCTGGGTTTTGATCTGCCTCTTTTAAAATATCAATAACATCTGCATATGTTTGTGCTCTCACTGTACTAGGATCTGCAATTATATCTTGAAGTGCTTGACGTAAAGCCACATCAGACAAACCATCTAAGGAGTCATAATATCCTGTTGGTTGAGTGCTTGTTACTTGCCCGAAAGTAGGGTTTACAGGTGTTCCCCAAGGCGCTGTGGTAAAATCATTATCCACTACCCTAACCTCTACCTTATTATTAAATGGAACAATTGGTTCAATTAAATTAATAAAACTGATTTCTAATACCTCATCACCTTCATCATCTGTATCATCAACTAATGAAATTGTAGTACTTGTTGAATTCTGTCCGTTGGCAATAGTCAAACTAGTGCTTCCTGTATAATCTGAAGTATTAAATCCAAAATTATTTAATGCTATGTCAAAGTTTAGGTCTGAGGTAACATTAACTTCACTTGTGAAGGTTATCTCCAAGGAAGCACCTTCATCAATTTGAGTATCGCTCACAGAAACAGTTATAGGATTAATGGGTGTACCTGAACCATCATTTAATCTCCTTGGTGTAGGAGTTGCAGTAAAATAAGACCCATCATTATTTCTCTGAATAGAATTAACACTTCCGCTTGATCCTTCATTTATTTGAGTAATAGAAGCAAAATTTGGGTCATCATTGAAAATATCAATCAAACCAAGATCATCTGGATCACTAGTATCATAAATTAAAACATCAATCAAGTTTGTAATATTGGCCATAGTACCTTCCGGAAAGGCGGTTGGTGAATCCTGGTAAATAGCCACGGCATCTGCACCATTTTGAATTATATTCTCTGATATTAACAGCTGAGGGAATGGCCCTACACCAGCACTACCGATGACTAATAAACCATTGTTGTCGGTTGTATAACCACTAAGATCAATAACTAAATAACTAGAATCATTACCACTAGTAGATCCATTAAAAAAAACTAGAATATAACCATCTGTAGAAAAATTTTGTGTCTGAGATTTAATTTCCACAAATTCTGCAGTATCCGTACTTGGATTATCAGAATCTAGTTCATTTATTACTAATACTTGAGCGCTCAGTGTGCTAAAAACAAAAAATAACAATGGGCCAAATAATAATTTCATTCTTTAATTTTTTTATAAAGATAATCTTATAAAATTGACCTAATGTTAAATTTCAAAATTGATGGTGTAATAGAAAAGTTAAGTCAATTATTTAATGATAGTTATCAGTTCAACTTTTATGACGAATGACGAAATGTACATTTATTGCGTTTTTTTTAAACCAATTGCCTCTACGATTTTTAAAATAGATCGGAAAACCCTCTACAATTATTTCATTTTTAAACTTAATATTAATTTTTATGTTACATATAATAACTTTTATATAGACTAGTCACATATATTTATAACTATTTTAATTTTTATACTTACAAAAGTAAATTCAATTTCGTGGATTTATAACAATTTGTTTGGAGGATTATTTATCGAGGGTATATATTGAGAACTCAATCAAACAAAAACGTATAATATTAACCTCTAAACCAAAGTAATTATGATGACATTAGCCAAACTGATCATAGATATTGTTTTTTCAATGATCTAATTTAAAAACCGGCCAATCAACCAATCAAAAAAAAGTAAAACTTAGTTCTAGAATAAGTTTTACTATTTTTGTTTTAAAGCGTATCGTAATATTAAAACTTCGCTTTAAAATTCATGAAAAAAACATTCTTCAAGGCCTTAGCCAAACTAAATAAATCTATTCTGCCTTCATTCAGCAAAAAACAACTAGACCTAAGCAAGGCATCTAAATTTCAATTAGCAATCATAGGTTGGCGTGCCTATGTTACAAAGAATGCTTTATAACAAAAAAGACTACCAGAAGGTAGTCTTTTTCAAAAACTCAATTTAATCTATCGCAATAGCGTTAATTTTCTTCATTCATTTTTAATTTCTTGTAACAGAACCCATAGGCAAAGAACCAAGGTTTTGTCCAAATGCATGTGTTGCCGGTGCTGTATCATTTCCAGCTGTCCCAACTAGTAGCTTCATTACAAAAGGTGCAACAGAATCGTCAGGAACTGGCTCAACTGAAATTACTACTGTTCGACCTCTTACATCCAAAGGAAACGATTCACCGGCTGGTTCATTTTCAAAAAAGTCTTCACCAGGTACTGGTGGCCCAGCAGATGGTCCGCTAAATGGCGCAGCTCCATCTACAGTATTAAATGTTGTAAACGTTCCTGTACTCAATGGTCCTGAATCACCTACTACCCAACCTTCATATGCCCACCCTGCAGGCAATGACGGTAATACAAAATTTGGAGTTGGCGGCATACCAGGTGTACCAAACCAAATTCCATTTTCATCATTTCCATTGTTCATGCCAGATTCATCCGTAGGAGTTCTTAAAAAGAAATCACCTGCCGCATTTGAAAAATCCCCAACAATATCAGTATTGACAGACGCTGTTGTTCCGTTAAAGTCACCTACCAAAATTTTTGTATCAGCAGGAGCTGGATCTGTATCTATTGCAGGTTCAATTGATAGAACAAAACGAGTTGCACTATTTAATTGGGTTGCATTAACAGGAAAATTTTGTGGAAATGTTACGCTAGTAAACGTACCTGTGCTCACAGGTTGTCCATCTACAATTATCCAACCTTCATATACATAATCACTGCCAAGAGCTTCTAAACCTTGTAGATTAAGAGTTAAATCTGCCGTTGTTGGCCCACTATTGTTGTCGTCATCACTACTACAGGAAACCGCAATAAACCCTAATACAAGTATTCCTAAAATTGTTTTTTTAATCATTGCTCGTTATTTAATTTGTTCTAGACAAACTTATAACCGAAATCTAGATTAAAATGTTAGCTATCTAACAAATGGAAATAAAATTGAAATTAATTATGAAAAATCATTAATGGACAATCTAAATTTTTACTGATTTTTGTTTTATCTGCATTACCGAATAGACGTTCAAAAAATCCTTTAAATTGCCCAACCAAAGTAATGATATCCGTATCTTTAGATTTTGTTGAATTTATTAAAACACTGGACAAATTAGAGCCTGAAACAACATCATAAGTAAATCTATTTTCATTAAGCATCTCTAATAACAATTCTTTATCCGTATTTATTTTAGCCTTGATATTGTCTTCTGATCCAACAAATCGCTTAATTTCAATATTAGCATTTAATTTCTCCATTAATTCAATTATTTCCCTGACAGTTAGATGATCAACATAGTCATCTGTATCTAATACCAATAACAATTTTTTAGGCATTTTAAAGGTGAAACCATCTGGGATGACTAGAGTATTACAATCTATGTATCTCAAAACTTTTAATGCATTACTGCCAAACAACGACTCTTTTAAATTTGAAGCACCATTTGTACCCATCACAACGATATCAATATGATACTTTTTAATTAGCTGTCTTATAGAATCTATAAATACATCATAATCAACAATGGCCTCAAAACTATGCAAACGCTCATTAGCCATATGTTTTAAATCATTTACTAATCCCTTTAACCTCATCTTATTATCAGAAATTAAAGATTCATAAATACTTTCATTTGATTTACTCAAAATCAAATCATCAGACGTGTAACTCAGTGAATCCTGTACGTTTAATACATAAAAATCACATACTTCCGTGTTAAACAATTTTAATGCATACTCGATTGCGTTTATAGAATTCTCTGAGAAATCTGTTAGTAAAAGTATTTTTTTCATCCTAGTTTCATTTTCTATTAATTTATAAAAATTGTTTCAATACTTTAATGATAATTATCATTCAAAACTTGTTTTACATTTTAAAATCATTGATACCAAAACACTAATTTGTGTCTATAAAAATTTAAAACTGATTTATGTCAGTAAAAATATAGTCTAGAGTGAGTATCTTAAGACAAATAATTTTTTACGTCATGATTAAAAGTATAGATAGAGATCAATGTACAGATATTTTAAAGAACAATTATCTAGGATATCTTTCATATGTAAGCAATAATTCTCCTTATACAATACCAATTACTTATTACTTTAATGAAAAGGAGAATTATATCATCTGCTATTCTGGTTTAGGACATAAGATTAACTCTATGCGTAAAAATATTTCCATCTCATTAGCAGTAGCAGATATTTTTGCTGCTAAAAAATGGCAATCCGTTTTAGTTCATGGCAAATATGATGAAATTAGTGGAGGCACAGCCAAACTTTACCTGCATGAATTTTCATTAGGTATCAAAAGTATAATTTTACGAAAGGAACATAAGGATATGGATTATATAAGTGAATTTTCAAGCAAAATCTACAATCAAGACATACCAATAGTATTCTTAATAAGGATTGATGAGATGACTGGCAAAATGAGGTCGTAAAACAGAAAATCCGATATAAATACAAAAAGCAAGCTCGTTTTAAGCTTGCTTTTTTGTTATCTGTAAATATTGATTATAAAATTAATAATAAATTTCTTACCTTGAAAATCAGTATATGACTTATACTGTCCTATAAATTGAATTTCGACTGCTTTGATCAATAGTCGTCATAAAAGATTGCCTATCAAATCTCAAATGAATACAAATTGAATTAAAAAGCTAGAAATATGTCAAATACGATCGATTCTTCTGAGTGGAAATCCAAACCAGATGATAATTTATGGAATTCTAAGGCTAATTGGAAATCTGATAAAATTCCTAATAAAACTGCTATATTTTCAAAATCATGTAAAACTTTAGTTGGTTTTAAAAAAAACAGTAACGCAACAATTAATCAAATAAAATTTACAAAAAAAGCGCCTAGTTTCAACTTCAATATTAAAGTTTATAAAAAACGACCAGCCTTAACAATTGACGGAAAAGGAGTAATAAATAATTCTAAAAGACAACAGTGTTTCAGTGTAACATCAAAAGGGGTAGGTCGTAAAACACCTCAACTAAAATTTACCAATAGTGCATCTGCAGGCAACTTTAATATGCTATATTATGCAGGGCCAAAATCACTAAATAAAAGTTATGGTGGCGGCGTTATTGCTTTTTTTGATAAATCAACTGCTGGATCAGCATTTTTCACCATACGTACAGGTAAACAAGCACCACCTAAAGAAAACAGTACGGTTGGAGCTGAAGTAACTTTTTGCGACTCATCTAATGCTGGTAAGGCTCGTTTTACAGTTTTTGGAACTCTTGGCTCAGATGGTGATACTTTTGGAAATGCGGTGTTCCATGATAAAGCATCGGCTGAGCAAGCAGTATTTACCAATATTGGAGGTACAGTTAGCGGCGGTGATGGTGGAAATACACAATTTTACGATGAGACAACCGCAGCTTTTGGCACCTACGATAACTATGGTGGCAATGTAAAAAAAGCAAATGGTGGCGATGTTGCTTTTGATGGTATTGCATCAGCCGGAAATGCCTTGTTTTATAATAGAGCTGCCAAAGTTGATGGTGCCTATGGAGGTGTTACTAGTTTTAACAACAATCCTAATATATTTAGCAATAACCCTATAATAAAAACAGAAAAAGGTGCAACGGCTGGTGTGGCTACATTTCATAACTATGGTGCGTCAGGAAATAATCTAGGTGGTGGAGGACATACTGAATTCACTGCAAAATATGCAACTTGTACTGCTGGCAATGGAAATTTCCATAATTATGGAAGTATCACTAATGTTCGTTCATCGGCAGGACACACTATATTTTCAATAAGTAAACCAACCAAAAACTATCCTTCTGCAGGAAATGGCACATTTTGGAATTACCCAAGTCCAATTAAAAATGGCGTTGGTGGATTTACTGAATTTAGTATGTACAATGAAGGTGATTACATAGAACCTCCAACTGCGGAAAAAGCAACATTTATAAATTTAGGCGCTACTGTCAATGGCGCTAATGGCGGATATACCTCCTTCTCTAACGAAACTACAGCTGCAGAAGCCACATTAATTGCACACGGTGGTATAAATGGTGGAAATGGTGGGCAAATACTTTTTAATGACAACAGCACAGGAGACAATTCTAGTGTTGAGCTCATTGGTAATGGTGAGCTAGATTTAAGTTATCACAAAGGCCCTCTAACAATTAAAAATTTAATATTAAAAGGAGGTTTAATAAAAATTAGAATTGGAGATAATCCAACAACTTTAAATATTGCCAAGGATTTTAATTTAAATACTCCAGTAGCTGAATTCTCATTTTACTTAGATAAAGAAAATGGATTTAAATATGATACAGCATATGCTATCCTATCGGCAAATAACTTATCTGACTCCCAAATTCAGGATTTTAGAGGAAATGAAATAAACGGTCATAAACCTAAGTTTTCAGTATCAAACAATATTTTATTTGTAAGCTATTCTGACAAAAATTAGATTTGATTTAAAAACACAACTAAAAAATGTTTCATTATTTTGGCTATGGTTCTAATATCAACTTAAAAGCTCTAAGAGCAAAAGGTGTGGACCCTCTTTCATCTCAAAAAGGCAGGCTTATAGGCTGGCGTTTACGATTCAATGTACAACATTGGTTTAAGCATGAAGGCGGTATGGGTAATATTGAGCAAACTAATAATGAAAATGATAATGTAGAAGGTGTTGTTCATAAGTGTAATGATGAATCGTTAATACCTTTAGACAAATTAGAAGCTTACGGAATAGGTTATGATAGAATTGAAGTAGCTATTGAAACAAGCAATGGTATTATTAAAGCGCTTACATATGTAGGTTTACCTGCATTTATAGACAATAATTGTCTACCAACAGAACGCTATAAAAATATTATTATCTCAGGTGCAGAACATGCAGGTCTCACACAAAGCTACATTGACAACATAAAAAGTCATCCGATACACCGAATGCCTGAGTATCCAAAATTTAAAGTCACTTTAAAAGATAATGTTGTCTATAACGAAGAAGAACTATCTAACAAAACCCACTTAACAGCCTTAAATGGATATGTTTTTGACATGCGTAACTCAAGACCAGAACTAGATTGCCTTTTTGATATTTTTGGAGGAAAAGATATGACGCTTTTTCATTTAAAACGATTAGATAGTAGTACCGGAAATGAGACTATTAATGATGTAATAAATGGTAACATAGGTAAAGAAGGAATTAATTATATTAATATATACTTGCATGAATACGCAAAGGAATTTAACTGTATAGGTAAATTTGTATACAACCAATTATAACTAACTAAATAAATAATCATGTGCAATCAAAATGAAATAGTAAATCATGGAGAAATAAAGGAAATCTTTAACGATGTCTTTTTTGTAACCGGAACAATGAAAAATGAATTCTTTGGATCGATGTGGCAATTCAGTAGGAATATGACAATTGTTAGAGAAGATGGCAACCTCACAATTTTTAATTCTGTAAAACTAGATGAAGAAGGTTTAAAAGCTCTAGACCAATTAGGAAAAGTAACAAATGTTGTAAGACTCGGAGATATGCATGGTATAGATGATTCATTTTATATAAATCGATACAATGCAAAATTTTGGGCCTTACCAGATATGACTATAGAAAGTTCTTTAAAAATTGACAAACCACTAGTTGTAGGTGGTGATTTACCTGTGAAAGATTCATCTTTATTCGTTTTTACTACAGTTCAACGACCAGAGTGTATTATTAAATTAAACAAAGAAGGCGGTATAATGATCGCTTGTGATTCACTTCAAAATTGGGTAGGACCAGACGAATTTTTTGATGATTCTACAGTAGAAACCATGACACAAATGAACTTTTTCCAACCAGCAAACCTAGGGCCTGCGTGGATGCACACCAGTCAACCACAAGCTGACGATTTTATAAGACTAAAAGAAGTGAATTTCAAACATGCGCTTTGTGGTCATGGAACACCACTTCTGCATAAAGCGCAAGAAGCATTTCATGATAGATTCAAAGAAGCTTTCAATATTTAATGTCTGTTCAATTAAAAAAAGAAAATTTAGACGTTATACCTGGGTATGACATCTTAGAAGAGATTCATCAATCTCAAAACCATATAATATATAAAGCCAAGCGAAAATCAGATAATTTAGAAGTTGTAATTAAAACCTTTAACTCAGAGCTTCTTAAAAATGAAGATGTATTAAAGATTAAAAGAGAATTTGAAATTTTAAACCAATTCAATGATGATACTATCATTTCTGGTTTTGATTTTATTGAATACGGAATTGGTAATGTTGCTATAGCTATAGAATCTTTTGGCATTACTCTAAATAAATTTCAATCTCAACTACCTCAAAAAATATTTTCAGTAAATGATTTTTTGTCAATTGCTGTCAATCTTGTCAATGCACTTAAAACGGTTCATAAAGTAGGTATAGTCCATAACAATATTGAAACTTCAAATTTTCTGATAAACCCTCAAACAAAACAAATTAAATTAATAGATTTCGATATGTCTTCTGTGCTATCACAGGAGTATTTAGAATCTACCTCATTAGCCAATTGGAGTGACAAATCTTTACCTTATTTATCTCCAGAACAAACAGGAAGAATTAATCGAGGTGTAGATTACAGATCAGACTTTTATGCATTAGGTGCTGTATTTTATGAGTTACTTACAGGGAAGCATCTTTTTGAAGCTAACGACGATTTAGAATGGGTGTACTGTATCATAAGTAAAGAGCCTGTAGCACCTAATCTTATTAATAAGAATGTGCCAGAAGTATTATCTCAAATAATCTTAAAACTTGTTTCAAAAAATGCAGAAAACAGATATCAAAGTAATCATGGACTGTTAATTGACCTAAAAAAATGTGCAGAACAAATAAAAGTTCATGGTAATGATTTTCATTTTGATATTGCACAATCTGATATATCCCAAAAATTTAAAGTTCCTCAAAAGCTCTATGGTAGAGAAAATGAAATCCAGAAATTAGAATCCTATTTCCAAAATGCAAGTCTTGGGAGTGTAGAGTTTTGTCTTGTTTCTGGTTATTCTGGTGTTGGAAAAACTGCTATCGTAAAGGAATTAGGTAGAAGTATTGCAAGCAAAAATGGATATTTAATACAAGGAAAATTTGATCAATTTAAACAAAATGCACCTTATACAACTATAGTTAGCGCTTTTAGTAATTTAATAAAACTTCTACTTGGTGAACCCGAAAATCGTTTGAATTATTGGAAAGATCAGATAATTAAAGCCCTAGACAAGAATGGCCAATTAATCATTGACTATATACCAGAATTAGAATTAATTATTGGTCCACAAGACCCTATTTTAGAGCTACCGGTAGAAGAAAGTCATCACCGATTTCTTACGCATTTCATAAATTTTATTAACGTTTTCGGAAGTGAAAATTATCCATTAGTTATTTTCCTCGATGATTTACAATGGAGTGATATTCCAACATTAAACCTTATTAAACAAATGGTATTAACTGAAGAGTTAAACTATGTGTTTTTAATAGGTGCTTATCGTGATAACGAAATAGACACCACCCATCCTCTAAACTTAACACTGAGAGAAATTGAAAAGAAAAAATTTGTTGATAATTTAAAACTAGGTCCTCTCAATAATAAAGCAACAAAAACATTAATAAAAGACACCTTACTTTGTGATGATAATTTAGCGATTGAGCTGACACAAAAAGTTTACGAAAAAACAAATGGAAATCCATTTTTTTCTATTGAACTTCTAAAAAATCTAAAAGATAAAGATGTTATTTATTTTGATAATGATAAAGGATTTTGGAATTGCAATATAACAGCTCTAGACGAAGAGAATTATTCAGAAAATGTAATAGATATTATAGTAAGTAGGCAATTAGAACTTCCAGAAAATACTCAAAAATCATTACAACTTGCGGCTTGTATTGGTGCAACATTTGACCTAAAAACATTATCAATTATTCAAGAAAGTAAATTAGCCAAAACTGGTGCTTTTTTACATGAGGCCCTTGTGCAACATATGATAGTTCCCCTTGATGATAATTATAAATTTTTTGAGGATATTAAAGGCACAAATCACGGTAGTTTAAAGTCGGCTAAAACAATTAATCCTTTATACAAATTTCAGCACGACAGAGTACAGCAAGCTGCTTATTCGCAAATTCCAGAAAATAAAAAAGAAACCATTCACCTTTCCATTGGTAGATTGCTTCTCAATAAATCAACACAATTAAATAGAGAAGAGCAATTTCTAGATACTATTAATCATTTAAACATAGGAAGGCGTTTAATTACCGAACAAGACCAAAGAACTCAACTTGCCGAACTCAATTTAGAGGCTGGTATTAAAGCTAAAGAATCATCAGCTTACACATCAGCATTAGACTATTTAAAAATAGGGTGTGAAATGCTTGGACAACAGTCTTGGAAAAAAAACTATCAGCTAACTTGGGATCTTCACCACGAATTACAATATAGTTACTACTTAACAGGAGATTGGGAGAATGCCGATATACTAACGGACACGCTTTTAAGAGAATCAAAAACACCTATTGAGAAAGGTTTAGTATTATCCTCTAGAACTAGACAGTATTCTACGACTCAAAGAATGAAAGAGTCTATAAATGCGGCTTTTGAAGGGCTTTCTATCTTGGGCTTTAATTTTAATGATAAACCAACTGCCAAAGATGTAGACAATGAGGTTAAGTTGATAAAAAAGAACCTAAACAACCGAGAAATTGCGGAATTAATTGATTTACCTGAAATACAGGACCAAAAGGCACGAATTGCAAGTCAACTAATAATGGAAATATTTCCAGCAGCATTTTTATCTGGTAGTGGTGAAATGTTTCCGTATTTGGTATTAAAATCAGTGAATATTGGACTTCATTATGGGAATAGCCCAGAAACTGCATTTTCTTATGCCGCGTATGGCATGTTATTATGTGGTCATTTTAACGATACTACCAAAGGTTATGAATATGGGAAATTAGGTGTAAAACTGAGCGAAAAATTAGAAAATTTAACACTTAAAGCCCGTATTATTTATGTTTATGCAATGTTTGTACATCATTGGAGTAATCATTGGTCTACAATGACTCCTTGGTTTAGAAAAGGCATTGAGGCAGGTTATCAATCCGGTGATCTATTATACTTGGCCTACAGTGCACAAGATTGCATCATTTGGGACCCATCTTTAGACCTAGAAGTCTCATCTAATGAGCATACTAAATTGCTCGAAATAGTAAAAGAGTGCGAGTACAAAGATTCATTAGATTCCGGCACTCTGTTTTTACAAATGCAACTTAATTTTATGGGGTTAACTGAGGATGAATTCTCACTAACTGATGAAAATTTTGACGAGGAAGCGTGTTTGTCAGGCATGCACGAACGTCACTTTATGACAGGTATTTGTAATCACCATTTATATAAGGCAGAAATTCATCTATTATATAATGACCCAGAAGGCGCATTACCACACATTATTAAACTAGAAGAGAAAGTATCCTCATTTATGGCGCTTCCCCAAGAGACTAGATTTCATATTGTTGCATTTTTAGTACGAGCAATGCTGGTTCATAGGAATAGTGCATTAGATAAGAATGACTACTTATCTAAAATGATACAAAACAAGGATATTGTTGGTGCTTGGGTAAAACAATGCCCAGAAAATTTCAACCACCTATATTATTTAATGGAAGCTGAATTGGCAAATATTAATGGTGAAATGGATAAGGCTTTACCATTGTATGAAAAAGCCATAGAACTTGCTAAAATTAATTCTTACAGAAAAGATGAAGCTATGGCAAATGAGTTTGCCGGAAAATTCTTTTTAAAGCACAATTTAAATAAAGCTGCTGAAGGTTACCTTAAAGAATCTCAATATTTATATTATAGATGGGGAGCTCACAGAAAGGTAAATGAAATGGTAAGGTCGTATGGCATTTCAACCAAAATGAACAACGCAACTAATGCATCTCATCAAACTAATTATAAGTCAAATTCTGGTCAAAGCACATTCCTAGATTTCAATTCTATTTTAAAGGCCTCACAGACAATTTCTGGAGAATTAGTTTTAGACAAACTATTAAAATCAACATTAAATATTTTAATGGAAAATGCTGGTGCACAAAGAGGGTTTATTGTCATTCAAAAGGAAAATAAAATTCGCCTAATTAAATACAGAGATAGTAAAAAAACTGAGTTAAAAATAACGAAGAATTTAAAAGACAAAGATGACATTCCTGTTTTACCACTTACTTTAATTAACACAGCAATAAGAACGCAAGAACCAATAGTAATTGATAATGCTAGTGATATACACGCCTTTTCCTCAGACCCATATTTAAAAAAGAATAAACCGATGTCCATTTCGTGTATTCCATTACCACAACATGGCAAATGGCCAATAGCTATTTATTTAGAAAATAATATAACATATGGTGCTTTTACAGAAGAAAGGATTAAGGTTATTAACTTATTGGCAAGTCAAGCCTCCATTTCGATGGAAAATGCACGAATTTACGAGCAACAAGAAAACCTTTTAAAAGCGCAACAGCGTTTTGTACCGAGCCAGTTTCTTAAACATTTAGGCCATGATAGCATTACCAATGTACAACTTGGCGAATCTGTATTAATGGATATGAATGTTCTTTTCACTGATATTTTAAATTTCACTCCATTAGTAGAAAAACTCTCACCTGAAGCTGTTATTAAATTTTTAAACAGACTTTTCAATGAAATGGGAATTGTAATTAAAGATATGGGAGGATTTATTGACTCCTATCAAGGTGACCAAATTATGGCATTATTCCCAACTTCAAGTTTTAAGGCTGTTAAAGCTGCGGTAGAAATGACAAGAGCATTAGAAAATTTTAACTCATCCTCAGAAAGTGAAAATTTACCACCAATAAGTATTGGAATTGGCATAAATACAGGGCCACTAGTTTTAGGGACAATGGGTGCTCTTAATCGTATGCAATGCTCTGTATTAGGTGATACCGTTAATCTGGCCTCTAGAATTGAGAGCTTAACAAGAATGTATGGTGCAAAATTACTTATTGGAGAACAAACTTATGCGACGATAGAAAACAAGGATTATTTCTCATTAAGAATGGTGGATTTTGTTGCTGTAAAAGGCAAGGGAACGGCAGTAAAACTTTATGAAGTAATTGATGCAGAAAATAAAGCACGACGAGATATAAAGGAACAAACTTTAAAATTTGTAAATGAGGGTATGGAACTCTATTTTTCTAGAGAATTTAAGGCAGCTCAAAAGCTATTTCAGTCTGCTTATAAAATTGATCAAGAAGACAAAGTGATTAATCTTTTTTTAGAACGTATTGAAACGTATATTAAAAATCCACCTGATCATACGTGGGAAGGTTATGAAAATCTTGAACACAAATAAAATGATTGATTTAAGACAAGCTATATTCATGTCATGAAAATTAAATCTTTTGTTTTTTATTACCTTGAAAGACAACTATTCTAAAGAAGAACTATGCAACCACTAAAAATTGGGTTTGTAATGGACCCATTAGAGACTATTAACCCTGAAAAGGATACTACTCTTGCTCTTATGTTAGAGGCTCAGTCTCGTGGTTGGAAACTATTTTATTTTACTTTAAATACTATAGAAATAAAAAACGATTCTGCATATGGTCTGTTCAAATCTATTGAAGTAAATACTGATTCTACAGATTGGTATAATGTGAAGCAAGAACATTATGATGCCTTACATAATTTAGATATTATTTTAATGCGAAAAGACCCTCCATTTAATACTGAATATATTATTTCTACATATATTCTTGAAAAAGCAGAAAAGGAAGGTGTTCTTGTATTGAACAAACCGTCTGCGTTGCGAAATGCAAATGAAAAGATTTATGCATCAAATTTTACGGAATGTTCACCACCTACAATTATAACACGTTCTAAGGCATCAATACTAACTTTCTTAAAAAAACATGGTAAGATTATTCTTAAACCTGTAGATAAAATGGGTGGTAAATCTGTATTTGTAGTTAATCAGAATGACCCAAATACTTTTGTTATCATAGAAGAAATTACTAAAAATGAAACTGAATTTGTAGTCGCACAAGTTTATATATCAGAAATTGAATCTTCTGGTGACAAACGTATATTATTAATTAATGGAGAACCTATAAAATTTGGAATATCAAGATTTCCACAAGGGCATGACCACAGAGGGAATATGGCTGTTGGAGGAAAAGTAAAAGGTTTTAAATTAACAGAAAGAGACTTATGGATTTGTTCTCAAATTAAAGATGAGTTAATATCACAAGGTTTATTCTTTGTTGGTCTCGATGTTATTGGTGATTACATGACAGAAATAAATGTAACAAGTCCTACAGGAGTAAATGAAATTAGCCAAAGTTGTGGAGAAAATGTAGCTAGGTTGACAATAGATGCTTTACAGAAACTATATAACGTTCACTTAACAACAAGAGCTTCAAATCTAAATGAAGATAAATAAGCTTACACGTGATATCATCTTAAATTATATTGAGTCGGAGTTATTTGGCCTTAATAATAAAATCGATAATAAGATTGACTACAGAATAGGTGTCGAATTAGAAATATTTCCCTTTAAAAAAAATTCTAAAAGTGACATTTCACCTGTTCAACTGTATGATGGTGACAACCCTCTTATTCATCCTTTGATAAAAATATCCGAAAAATATGGAGGTATTGCTATGTTTAATTCTGATGAAACAAAATCAATTGTGGATAAAATTGTGTTTCCTGATAAGAGTAGCTTGTTATTTGAACCAGGCAGTCAAATAGAAATAAGTACGATACCTTGTGTAAATATATATGACCTCGAAAACCAACTTAAATT
The DNA here is from genome assembly GCF_020166345.1 of Winogradskyella vincentii. Taxonomy (GTDB): domain Bacteria; phylum Bacteroidota; class Bacteroidia; order Flavobacteriales; family Flavobacteriaceae; genus Winogradskyella; species Winogradskyella vincentii. Next base: position 404,695 of record NZ_JAIUJS010000004.1, read on the forward strand.
TCATCAAAATATTTTAAAAGAAGTTAGTACTCTTTCAGGAATTTGCTTTGGCCAGAATGGTATTAATCCAATAAGAATAGATAAGCTGACAAATCAACTTAAAAAACAAAGGTATACTTCATTGGAACTGTATCTTAACAAGATAAGTCCCTATGGTAGGGAAATGATGTTAAAAACATGCTCAATGCATATTAACATGGATTCTGGAATAGATGAAGACACAAAATTTAAACGCATAGTTGGTGCTAATTTACTTGTACCATTCGCAACAGCAATTTTTGCAAATTCTTATGTAAATAAAAACAATACTACTATAAAATCATACCGTAGTAAAATATGGCAACATCTAGATGAAACCAGAACGGGTATTCTACCTCTATCAAAGGCACTTCAATCTCTGTCTATAAAAGATCTTGTTGAGGCATATTACAAATTAATTATTAATGCACCATTAATTTACAATGTTGATTTGGGCCCAAAAGTATTGAGTAAAACAATGACTTTAAAATATTGGATGGACAATAAAATTAATGGTATATGGCCAAATATAACTCACCTTAAAAATCATGTTTCACTACTTTTCCCTGAGGTAAGATTAAAAGGTTATATAGAATTGAGATCTATAGATTCTCCACCTCTAGAATGGCAAATGGTTCCTATCTGTTTTTATGCCGGACTAATTTATGACTCGTTAAGCTTAGATAATACTATTCAACTTCTTAAATCAAAATATCCAAACTATAACAGCATATATGAGCAATCTTGCTATGGAATGGAGTTTAAGGAAATCCGAGAAATTTCTCAAGAACTGATGAAACTTTCAATAGAAGGCTATTCACGTTTACCACTAAGCCTAAAAAATGGTAATCCTATAAAAAAATTGCAAAGCTTTAATGACCAATTTGTATCAAAAGGAAAAACCTTTTTTGACTATAATACTTAATAGCAATTATCATTTGTTAATATGAGAATAAAATAAAATCATTATCTTTCTAATCCTTAATAGCTAAAAATCTCATATAAATATTCCCAGGTGAGATTTTGTCCTTTTGTAATACCCAAATCATTAATTAGCTTACAATCTAACTTAAAATCGTATTTATGATTACGCATAGTTATACTTTGGGTGCTAAAGAGCCAATTGAAGAGTTATATCCTAATCCTGAAATTGCCGACAAGAGCCTTAATTTTCAAAATTACAGTGATGTTATTAGACATTACACACGCAGTTCATTACTAGCTGATGGTTTCAGCGATTTAATTAATGTCAGTGTTAATCTAAGCAAGAGCAATTACGAGATAACACTAAAAAGTACGGATCCAAAAGTTAAATTGGTGGCATTTGGCAAACGACATGTAGAAATCTTTAACAAAGATAATGCTCAAAAAGCCATAAGAGGAAAGGAGTTATTACAAGAATTTGGGGTCTGGAATCCTATGGAGAATTATCATGTTAATGATAGCCCATCAGATGGAACTTCCAAATGGTGTCTATTTCCACCTTTAGGCCTCAATATTATGGGTCAAAAGGGACTAACATTAATGCATTATCCACCATGGGCTGTACCTCAATTAGCCACTTTTAATAATGCCATGACCATGAATCGTTGGGAAAGGATTTTGACCTCAGCCGGAATACTGCCAACAGATGTAGATTACTATAAAACGTTTATAGATGTTAATCCTATAGCGGCTCCTGGTTCTGGTGAAAGCGAATATCCAAACGATTATTTTCCTATTATGATGGCATCTGCCTTTTTTGATGGACCTAAGGATAGGGATTATATCAAATCAATGTTAGAACTTTATCTTACACCTCCAGATTGGGATGAGGACAGAAAATATACACTCCCTCTTTTAATTTGTGGTTCACCATTATACGACCCTCAAGCACCTGGATGGTTTAGAGCAGCGTATACTGACATATTACCGCAAGATGAAAACAAAATCCCACAGGTAAATGTAATGCAAGTTGGAACGTTTAGAGTAAGACCAGATTCTAAAAGAGAAACGCCATATTTTATAGGAAATCATATGATTGCGGCTGGCGTAACCGGTAAATGCACTAAGCACCCAGACAAAATTCCGGATATTAGACAATACCAAGCGCAAGATCTTGTAGCTGCAACATTTTTAAAACTTTATCATGACAATCCAGATATTGAGCCTGAAGAAGCTAAACGTCAAGCATGTGAACGCTGGTATGGAAATCCTTATGGTATCGGTGCGCCTGAGCCTAAAGATGCCATAGACAAACGTACTATTTGTGCTTTATCACAAATGGATTTATTCTTTGAACCGTTACCTAAACCTCACCCAAAATACACTTTTGAAGAGGCATGGAAAAGATGTGCAGATGCAGAAAAGCAAGATAATCCTTGTGCCGGAAAAATTAAACCACCAGGATCCAAGGGTTAAAACAATAAACAAACTAATACTAAGTCAACTAAAAAATAGATAAAATGTCTGATCAAAATTATCAATACGTATTGAGTCAAAACAAAAAAACCAACAACTATCAAATTTGGAGTTTTGATCCAAATGACCCTTCCTTACTTAAAGAAATAACTTATAATACACCATTAAATATTAATGAGGGAGATCAAATCATTCAAGTTGGAAATTTCTTATTACAATGGAGTGAGATGGATAAAAACAAAGAATATGCATGGAAACTCTATGAATGTAAACCAGAAGAAAGCACACCATTAGGCAGTTATGATCAAAATAATAAATGGACAAATAGCCCACTGCATTCAGGGAAATGGGCTAAAAAGAAGTTTTTTGGTTCTAGATCTGACTTTTCTAATCCAAAAGGCGCAACAAAAGGTTATGAACGTGGAGATAATTTAAAATTAGTCTCTATGCATAATTTTGTCCTTAATTGGATACCTACTCAAGGTAGAGGGACATATCAACTATTCAATTTTGATCATGCCTATGCTAAAGATCCAGATTTAAATATTTTCGATCCACTACCAGCACCAGTAACACCTCAAGGCGCATGGCTTACTGTAGAATTAGGACATGAACTGATGCACGTAGGTGGTTATGTGTTAGATTATGTTAAGGAAACAGGTGACTATGACATTTGGCAATTTGATGCCCAAAGTGAAAACCCATTAAGTTATCCAGCAATAAATAGGGGAAATTGGAACTCGTTAGGTATTACTCCAGACCATGAGCTCATTGTTATGGGCACTCAGGTCATTAGCTGGAATGCTAAAACCAATGAATATAGCCTTTGGGATTTTAATGCCACAAGCCCTAATGTTTTAACATCAACTGGCAAGAGTGGAACGTTACCTTCAGATATAAACAAAGATTCAATTTTAAATGCTGTAGAAACACTGATTCCAAAAGGCGAACAAGATGCAAACACACCTGGCTCTTTAGATTTTATGCGCGATAAAATTGAACATGTTGTTTACTACATGATAGAAAATAGATCTTTTGACCATGTTTGTGGCTGGCTTTATGAGAATAATGCTAACTACAAGGTTATCGGTAGAGAAGGTCCTTTTGATGGAGTAGATAAGTCATTTACCAATAATTATGACAATAAAGAATATGCAATAACAAAATATAACGATGGTAAATTACCAGACCCAAGCACTTTAACAACTAAGGATGGTAAAAAATGTTATCCTGTTACAGGCAACGACAAACCAGGTGACAAGGATGGTTGTTTTGTTTTAGATTTAGATGAGAATGACCCTTATCACAATAATTCGGATGTACTTCGTCAGATGTTTAATGATAAAAAAACTTTGCAAAAATATCTCGATGGCGAGAAACCAGAACCAGATATGGGAGGTTTTGCTATAAATAATGGTACCGAAGAAGTAATGCTAAGTTATACACCAGAGCAATTACCTGTTCTTAATGGCTTGGCTGAAAACTTTGCAATTTCAGATGATTGGTTTTGCTCTATGCCGGGCGGAACGGATGTAAATAGAGCCTTTGCTTTAACAGGGTCTTCACTAGGTCATTTGGATAACTTTCAAAATGGAGTAGAATACACAGAATGGTCAGAGTATCCACACAGACCTTCAATCTGGAAAGTATTATGGAGTAACGGAATTAAAGATTTTAAAATTTACAACGCCGTTGAATGGATTGGTTGTCAGTTTACTTATAATTTATTTTTAAAGGGCCAGATACCCTCCATTGACAATCCTTTTGTTATAGGTAATTATGCACCTCAATTAAATCAATTTTATGATGATTTAAAGTATGGCACATTACCAAAGTTTTCATTCATTGAACCTAAATGGGTCGCAAGTAATGGTTCTACATCTTACCACCCAGGTAACGACTTAATTCCAGGTGAGCGCACAATGAATGATATTTTTAATGCAATACAAAATAGTCCTCTTTGGGAAAAAACGTTATTTGTAATAACTTTTGATGAGCATGGTGGCATAGCAGACCATGTAAAACCACCTTATGCTGTAAATCCATATGCTAATGACTCCATTGATGGTTTTAATTTTGATATTATGGGTGTTCGTATACCTACAATACTAGTTTCTCCTTGGATTGCTAAAAACACGGTATTTAGATCTGACACAGGTACATCTTACGATTCTACATCTATACTAGCTACGTTACTAGAATGGTCTGGTATACCAAAATCTAGATGGTGTCTTGGCGAACGAACCAGCGAAGCACCAACATTTGAGGGAGTATTAACAGAATCACAACCAAGAAAGGAAAAAGTAACATTAGATGAACCGTATGATTCTATGTTCCCAAAACCTGAATCTAACGATAAAGCCAAAATCAAAAATGTACAAGGGCATCCTAATTTAGTAGATTTGCCTATACATGGGCTTCACGAATTAGCAGTTCCTAGAATGATAACAGACATGACACCTAATTTGAGCCAAGAAGAACGTGAGAAATTGACTCATGATATTATGAGTACTTCGGTTAATCTCCAAGAACTTCATAAAAGATTAGACGAAGTCAATAAGACCCATAATACTGCACATGTAGAGACAGTATAATTAAGAAATACCATCTACTTCAATGTAAGTAGATGGTTTTTTTTGTTAATATGTTATATTAAAAAAGAGAAGTAATCTTTATGAAAGATCATATATACTCTGAAGACATTTCAAAGTGTATCTGTTCACCAGTTTTAACTATGATATCAATACATTCTTCTATGTCTTTTTTAGAGGTTTTAAAGTTAACGATGCAAGCTCTAAGACAAAACTTCTTTTTCACTATGGCATTAGACAAAAATAACTCTCCACTTTTCTGAAGTCTTCCAAGTAGTTGCTCATTAAGGCTATTTAAATAATTAAGATTTGACCATTTATTTTTATTGTTATCATGGGTAGGAACGTAACGCAATGTCGTAATACTTAGGTTTTGTGTCAAGGCTTCTAGATTTGGATGCTCGATTGCGAGATCAAAAAATAATTTTGATAATTGTATATCCTTTCTAATGGCTTTTAATATTCCATTTTTTCCAGAATGCTGAAGCATTAACCATACCTTGAGCGCTCTAAAGCCTCTAGAATTTTGCATTCCGTATTCATAAAAATTATGAGCTAATTCTGGGCTAAATCCGTCAAATTTATAATACTCTGGTCTAGAACTAAAGGTATTTGTAAGATGCTCAGGGTTTTTAACTAAAATACAGCCTGCTTCTAAAGGCGCATAAAGCCACTTATGAGGATCTAAAGCTATGGAGTCTGCTTGAGTAATACCTGCAAAAGTTTCATTTAATTCTGGTAATGCTGCGGCAGGTGCTCCATAAGCACCATCAATATGAAACCATAAATTATATTTTTTACATAACTCCGCAAGAGCATCAAGATTATCAACTGCTCCAGTACTTACATCGCCTGCGGTTCCTACCACCATAAATGGGGAATTGTTATCTTTTAAATCCTGCTTTATTGCATTCTCCAATCTTTCTTCATCTATTCTATTATCAGTATTGGTAGGTATCCATCTCACAGAATTTAATCCATGACCAAATAACACAACAGCTTTTTCAATCCAAGTATGCGTTGCTTTAGAACAGTATACTATCAATTTAGATTTTAAACCAGAAAATCCTTTTTCTTTAAAATCTTTTGGAATTTTGGCTGTTCTTGCTGCCAAAAAACCGGTAAAATTTGCCATGTTTCCACCGCTTACTAAAAGTCCACCATAATTAATATTAAGTCCAATGAAACTGCTTATCCACTCTATTGTCTGTTTTTCGATTTCCGTAGCTATCGGACTCAATATTTGAGCACTAACATTAGGGTTTATAGCAGAACCAAGGAAATCAGCTAAAATACCTATTGGTGAAGGAGCAGACGTTATAAACCCCATAAATTTGGGGTGCCCATTAAACAATGAGTAATTTATTAATAGTTGGGTTGTTTTGTCAAATAGATCTTTTGCTGAAACACCTTCATCTAACAACGTGTAATCAACTAATTTATCTCTTAATTCTTCAGTTGAAATATTAGTAGTTAATGCCATTTCTGACATATTATTAACTAAATGAGCGACAGAATCTACTAATTGATATCCAATTTCTTTAAACTCTTTTTCACTTAAATCTAGTGATGACTTTTTAGGAAAGAACATATATCTAATTATTCTAACAAATGCTTAATTAATTATCTATAAATAAAAGTTACATCAATAAGTATTTAAGGAGAATAATTGGATGATGCAAAAAAATTGTAAGGTTAATTATGTTACAATTAATGTATCGAAGGTAGTAAAAATCAGAATACCATAAAAAAAACAGGATGCCTAATTCAACTTTTAGTTATGCCCAAAAAATAAATGTAGCACATATATTATCGAAACAAGTCATAGAAATCTAAATACTAAGGAGGTTAACTATATCTGACTGGGCTTTTACAAAAAAGATTCTAAAAGCTATTTAATTCCATAGATACTAAAAAACAAAAAGATTAGAACGCCTCCTATATTTAGAGCCGTTCTGCTCATTATCCATCAGTAACCATTATGTCATCTTCAGGATGTCAAAACATTGTCTATCCCTTTTATAGGTATAAGGATTTTGTTTCACAAGGTATGCTAAACCAATTAATCTCACTTATTGCATTACCTCTAATTATGATAGCCATAGAATTCCTTAGTCTACCCTAGCGATTTAACCAGGTGGATGTGATTTGTCATAAGGATTACTTAATATAGGTGCATCTTTCCTTGCCTCAGTTTCTTGAAACAATGCTTCAATGGTAGGTGCAGTATCCATACGATCTCCTAAAGCCCATTTTCCTTTAGGAATACCAAACCACTTCAACAATGTGGCCGCAAATGAAGTACCATCAAATGGAATATCCGTACCAGATCTAATCACGGTATTTTGCTTAATCCAAGGAGAGACAAAAATAGCTGGAACTCGCTCTCCAAGCTGATCAAAATCAAATCCGTTTACAGAATCATTAGGCCAAGCTTTTACCCCTTTAGGTGGCCCAACATGGTCATATATACCACCTCCTTTAGAAAAGGTAATAACAAATAAGGTGTCGTTCCATTTTGGACTATTCTTTAATGTTTCATAAATCTCGTTTAGGGCTACTTCACCAGGCACGAGATTCGCCTTGGGATGATAAGATGTAGTACCGGATTTGGCGATCCAAAATGGCTCCAAAAAGCTGAAAGCAGGAAGATTACCATTCTTGGCATCTTCTTTAAACTCAGACAACATTCCTTTAAATCGACATGCGTTATTATCAATACTAGGTACTTGTCCTTGGAGAAACAGATTATAAGTGTAAGCAAAATTCTCCCAGATCATGGCATTGTATATCTTAAAATCCTTAATACCATTACTGTAAAGCACTTTCCATATAGATTGTCGATGTCTAAACTTTGACCATTCAGTATAAACATTTCCACCTTCCCAGGAATACAACTTATTCATGGCGGAGCCAGTCATGGAGAACGCTCTATTCATTGTTGTACCACCGCAAACTGAACTAAACCAACTATCGCTTATAGCATAATTTGATGCTAATCCATTTAACACAGGTAACTGCTCAGGACTCAAAGTACGCATTACATCTGGATTGGCATTGTTCAATACAAAACCGCTCATATCCGGAGACAATCCATTTATGTAACCTGAGAATCCATCTTTAAACATTTGCATAAACTTATCCGCTACACTATGAAATGGATCTGCTGACTGATCATTAAGTTCATAATTCTTACTTGGTATACCGCCCTTGAATTTGGAAGTAAAAATCTGTTTCCCCTTAAACCAATTGTAATTGGAGGTACTTGCACCATTGTATGGCTCATCAGAGCCTATAAAATTAATCGAAGATTGGTCATTCTCATAAAGCCATCCACATACATTATCAAAAGATCTGCTTTCTAGCATGTAATATACCACATGCTTAATCTTGGACCTCATATATTCGATAGTGCCAGGTCGAGGATTGGTAGACAATAAATTGTTATCTCTTGCCTGTATCGTCAACAATGAAGAAGAACCTTGCATCTCATTGGGAAGGTATCCTTGATGAAGGATTTCACCAAATGGATCAACAGCATTTGGATCTAGGCTAAATATGGTAAAGCTCAAATCGGTTGGTGACCAACTCAATAAATACTCTCCCATCGTGATTAATTGATTTTCTGCAGGTATATTTTGAAAGGAGCTTTCAACTACTGCAGGAACAGAAAGTGGACATTTGTCTTGTGGATCAAAACTCCAAATCCTATAGCTGGTTTTATCTGGCATTCGATCAAGCACATAATTATTTAGTGGTATTAATTCATGGCCTGCTTGAATGGACTGAAAAGCTACCGATCCGACCTGAACCTCCGATTCGATCAAAGGGTCAGTAGTATTTGGATTTAAAAAATTAGGGTCAAAATTAAATAGACTATAGGTTCCCCTTCCTTCTGCACCAACAAAAAAGAGAACGAATGTTCCCATGGGTATAAGGGTCAGCTGATCATGATCAGCGTCTTTACCAGAATATGTTGTCCAATATTGATAAAACTTTGTTACAGGCCAATTACCACTCTGAATTACCTTACCTTCCAATGGATTTGATTGGTTAGAATCAAACTCCCTAAGCACATATGGATATTGATCTAAACCATTTGAAGTATACATTCGTCCCCAGATAAGAATGTAGTTACCAATAGATATCATCTGATATGTTGAATCTAAACCTGAACCAAGATCTATGGAAACTTTAGTAAATAATTCATTTCCAGACGGTGTAAATTGCCAAAGTCCAAAGCTATTACCAGTTTCAGAGCGATTGAGTAAAAAAGTTTTCATAGTTTTCAATAGGTATTATTGGATTAATAACGCTTTAAATTAATCATTTTAATTTAAACTTATGTTTGGAAAGACATTCTACCAAAGCATAATTTATCGAGTAATGAAAGAGAAAAAGTGAGTGATGAAGAAATTTAAAAGAAACCGTATACTGTAATTTTACTAATTAAGTTATATTATTTCGCTGAAAACAAGTGAAAAAAATTTAAAATAGTCGAATTTTGAACGAAAATGAGCTAATGGAAAAACCAACAGCTATTGAAATGAAGAGTTAATGAGTTGAATTTACCTCATTCTTAATTTCCACATAATTATATTTCACAAAAAGTACTCCTTTAAAAATAATACCAACAAAAAACGCTCAAGTAAACTTGAACGTTTTTTCTAATTATATTTTTTGTGACCTCGACAGGATTCAAACCTGTAACCTTCTGAGCCGTAATCAGATGCGCTATTCAGTTGCGCCACGAGGCCTTTTTTAAGTGGATGCAAATATAACACAATTCTTAAAAAACCACCAAACTATTTATTTCAAAAATCTAAATGATTATTTTTGAATTATGATAGATAAAGAACTATTACAACCCTTTCATTATTTATTCGATTCTGAAACAATAAACAACATCTCTAATTGTGCTTTGCTCAAAACATTCAATAAGGGAGAAATCATTATTGACATTGGTCAAAACTTAGAATTCATTCCTTTACTTATAGAGGGTAACATCAAAGTAATGCGAGAAGATGATAATGGCGATGAACTCCTTTTGTATGTGCTTGAATCTGGAGATACTTGTGCCATGTCATTGACGTGTTGTATGGCAAAGTCGATTAGTAAAATCAGAGCTGTTGCAGATGAAAACGTTAAGGTGATAATGATTCCATTAGCCAATATGAGAGAGTGGTTCAACAACAACGAAAGCTGGAGAGATTTTATATTGCAGAGTTATCAAATAAGATTCGATGAAATGTTAGAAACCATTGATACTTTAGCATTCATGAAAATGGATGAGAGGCTTTTTAAGTACCTAACAGATCAGGTTAAGCTAACCGCAGATACAAATCTCGAAATCACACACCAGGAAATCGCTGAAGATCTTCATACATCTAGAGTAGTTGTTTCACGCCTATTAAAACAACTTGAAAAAGAAAACAAAATTGAATTGGGAAGAAATAAAATTATAGTTGTAGACTTTTAGTAACATTTATAACAATCAACAAAACAATAGAATTCTATTTTAGCTAAATAATTAATTTATGAATTATATTTTAGATCCTTGGCCTTGGTATGTATCGGGACCATGTATTGCACTCGTCATGTTTTTACTACTTTATTTTGGCCGCACCTTTGGTATGTCATCCAATCTGAGAACCCTTTGCGCAATTGGTGGTGCCGGAAAAAGAGTAAAGTTTTTTGATATGGATTGGAAGGGCCAAAAATGGAATCTAACTGTGGTGTTAGGGGCAATAGTTGGTGGTATGATTGCACATCATCTTCTTTCAAACCCTATCAATATTAACTTAAGTGAGAACACAGTCAATGACCTAAATGCATTAGGATTTAATAATCCAGGTCAAAGTTTATTACCTCCAGAATTCTTTAGTTGGGATTCTGTTTTTACCCTTAAGGGTATGGCTATTTTAATTGTTGGCGGTTTTCTTGTGGGTTTTGGCACTCGGTATGCTGGTGGATGCACATCAGGTCATGCAATTACAGGCTTAAGCAGTCTACAATTACCATCTCTTGTAGCAGTTGTAGGGTTTTTTATCGGTGGTTTAATTATGATTCATTTTATATACCCAATACTATTTTAATATGGGCAAGTATTTAAAATTCTTTTTGGTTGGTATATTCTTCGGGATTGTTCTTGTTAAATCTGAAGCAGTCTCATGGTATCGCATTTTTGAGATGTTTAAGTTTCAGTCTTTTCACATGTATGGTATCATTGGCACTGCCGTAGTAAGCGGTGTAATTATATTATTAATTTCTAAAAAAAGCCAACTAAAAACAACTGAAGGCACCTATCTGAGAGTTCCGCAAAAAGATAAAGGATATAAGAGATACATAATTGGCGGCAGTATTTTTGGGCTAGGCTGGGCACTTTGTGGTGCTTGCCCAGGGCCAATGTATATCTTAGTTGGTACAGGAGTATTCTCAATGCTCATTGTTATTGCAGCCGCACTATTAGGCACATACGCATATGGCGTGTTTAAAGACAAACTACCTCACTAAATGGATGTAACAGAAATACTAGGTTATTTTGGTGCTGTTATAGTTGGATTAGTACTTGGTCTAATTGGTGGAGGAGGTTCAATTTTAACGGTACCGATTCTGGTTTATTTAATTGGTTTAAATCCAATCGTTGCAACTGCCTACTCTTTGTTTGTTGTAGGGGTAACATCTAGCATTGGTGCCTTTCAAAATTTCAAAAAAGGCAGAGTAGATTTTAAAACAGCAATTATATTCTCAATCCCAGCTTTTATAGCCGTTTTTCTAACGAGACGCTTTTTAGTTCCAATGATACCAACTGAGGTATTTTCAGTTGGTGAGTTCACTGTAACTAATAATATCTTCATTATGGTATTTTTTGCCATTATTATGTTAATGGCTAGTATTTCCATGATTAGAAATAGAAAAGATAAAGTTGAAGAATCAAGTCATCAAAATATCCAATTTAATTATCCTCTTATTGCTTTAGAGGGCATCGGAGTTGGTATACTTACGGGAATCGTGGGTGCAGGTGGAGGGTTTTTAATTATTCCCGCTCTTGTAATTTTAGCAAAACTACCTATGAAAACTGCCGTTGGCACCTCACTTTTAATTATTGCGATAAAATCCTTGATTGGATTTCTTGGCGATATTGCCAACTTAGAAATAGATTGGAATTTTCTATTAATTTTTACCTTTCTTTCAATAATAGGAATAATTATTGGAGTGTGGTTGTCAAAATTTATTAGTGGTAAAAAACTAAAAAAAGGATTTGGCTATTTTACTCTCTTTATGGCCATCTATATTATCTACAAAGAGTTATTTTAAACCAATGTGATAAAAATCACTTTACAAAAAACGAAGTTTCGTAACTTTGTATCACTTGAAAAAAACTAATTATGAAAATTGAACAATTATATACAGGATGTTTAGCACAAGGTGCTTACTATATTGAGTCGGCTGGTGAGGTTGCTATAATTGATCCATTACGAGAAACGCAACAATATGTTGAAAAAGCGAAAAAAAACAACGCCAAAATAAAATATATTCTAGAAACGCATTTTCATGCGGATTTTGTCTCTGGCCATGTAGATTTGGCAAATAAAACCAATGCCACCATTGTTTTTGGTCCAGGAGCGCAAACAGATTATGATATTCATGTTGCATCAGATGAAGAAGAATTAAAATTAGGTAACCTAACTATTAGGGTATTACATACTCCAGGTCATACATTAGAATCGGTCACGTATTTACTCATAGACGAAAACGGAAAAGATCATGCAATTTTTTCGGGAGACACCTTATTTTTAGGTGATGTTGGTAGACCAGATTTAGCTATAAAATCAGATTTAACAAAGGAAGATTTAGCCGCAATGCTGTTTGATTCATTGCGAAACAAAATAATGACCTTAGCAGATGATGTTATTGTTTACCCTGCGCATGGAGCAGGTTCTGCATGTGGAAAAAATCTTAGTAAAGAAACTGTAGGCGTATTAGGTGAACAAAAGAAAACAAATTATGCCTTACGCGCAGATATGACAAAAGCAGAATTTGTTAAGGAGGTTTTAGATGGCATTGCTCCTCCTCCTCAGTATTTTGCTAAAAATGCTATGATGAACAAAATGGGATATGATGCTTTTGACACCATATTACAAACTGGTGATACACCATTATCTCCTGAAGATTTTGAAGCATTGGCGAACCATGAATCTGCATTAATTTTGGATGTTAGACGCGAATCAGAATACATTAAAGGCCATATTCCAAATTCCATTTTTATTGGATTGCATGGACAGTTTGCACCATGGGTAGGAGCGCTAATTACTGATATAAAACAACCTATCTTACTAGTTGTTCCTGAAGGTAAATCTGCTGAAGCTGTAACAAGATTGTCAAGAGTAGGTTACGACAATACATTAGGTTATCTAGAAGGTGGCATTGAGGCTTGGAAATATGCTGGCAAAGATGTTGAAACTTTAGAATCAATTTCAGCAATAGAATTTGCAGATAAGGCAAAGGCTTCTGAAATAAACATTTTAGATGTTAGAAAGCCAGGCGAATACCAATCTATGCACCTAGAAAATGCGCAGCATTTTGCTTTAGATTTTATTAATGAACAAATGAATGAAGTTGATAAAAACAAAACATATTATATACATTGTGCTGGTGGATACAGATCTGTAATCGCAGCCTCAATTTTAAAAGCTAGAGGATTTAACAATCTCATTGATGTAGCTGGAGGTTTCGGAGCAATTAAGAAAACAGATTTACCCACAACAGATTTTGTTTGTCCAACTACACTGTAAAACAATAAATTATGAAAAAAAACATGAGCAACGCTGATAAGGGCGTACGTACTTTAATTGCTGTAGTTATTGCAGTATTGTATTATATGGATATTATTGAAGGGACTTTAGCCTACATTTTAATGGCAGTTGCAATTGTTTTCTTAATTACAAGTCTTGTCAACTTCTGTCCACTTTATAGAGTATTTGGCATTAGCACTTGCAAAATAAAAAACGAATAGATATGGAAGCGACAACAATAAAAATTCAAAATTTAAAGTGTCATGGTTGTGCCAATACAATCGTAACACAACTGTCTAAATTAGATGGTATAAGTGAGGTTGCTGTAAACAATGATACAGATGAGGTAAGTTTTAGTCATAATTCTGACAAAGACATATTAAATGCAACCAAAAAGCTTGCAGATTTGGGTTATCCAATTGAGGGTGAAGCTAATTCATTACCCACTAAGGCGAAATCTTTTGTCAGCTGTGCTGTAGGAAGAGTGAAAAAATAAAAACCGCATAAAAGCGGTTTTTTTATACTATTTCTGCACTTAAGCCTGCCTCTAAGAGCTTTGAACACCTAGGTTCTAATTCTTCATAAGGACCTGTTTTAACAGTGCATTTACCTTTGTAATGAACAATTATAGAACATTGTTCAGCTTGCTCTGGTGTATGATCACAAGCATAAATTAAGGTATCTATTACATGGTCGAAAGTATTAACATCGTCATTAAATAATATGATTTCGTTCTGCTTTACAACCTCTTCCTTAAGGAGTAATTCTTCTGATTGTTTTTCTTTAGGACTCATAACAATACTAATTTATAAATTTTAGCGATACCCAATCACCTCTTTTAATTTTTTCGACCAATTTTAACATATTCATCTCGCACTTCGCCTCTATAAGAGGAATGTCTTTTTCATAAAAACCACTTAAAAAAAGTAATCCGTTTTTAGTAAGATGCTTAGCATAAGTTGGAATATCATTGAGTAGAATATTTCTATTAATATTAGCTATAGTAACATCGTACTTTTGATCCTTTAGAAGAGACACATCTCCTTCATAAACAGAAATATATTTGCATTTATTTCTCTCTACATTTTCTAAACTATTTATATAGCACCAATTGTCAATATCGATAGCATCTAGAGAGTTTGCCCCTACTTTTTCTGCAAGAATAGCCAGAACTCCTGTACCACAGCCCATATCCAAGACAGATTTACCCTTAAAGTCGTTTTTTAGAATATGTTGAATCATCATGTGCGTAGTTTCATGATGGCCGGTTCCAAAACTCATTTTTGGTTCTATAATCAAGTCATATTTAGTATCTGGCTTGTCATGAAATGGCGCCCTAACAGTTACTAAATCATCTACTACAATAGGTTTAAAATTGTTTTCCCACTCAGCATTCCAATTGGTTTGTTCAATTTCATTAAAGCTGTAGGTAATCGCAAATTCAGAAGATTTCAAGATGTTTATACCATCTAGAATAAATGCATTCCAATCCTCTTTTTGAATATAAGCGGTTAGACCTTCATTATTTTCGACAAAACTTTCAAAACCTGCATATCCTAATTCTGCAATTAAAATCTCTGTTGCTGGCTGTAAAGGATTCACCTTAAATTCATACCCTATGTAAATGGGAACCGCCATTGCTATATAGCATTGACAATTGCAAAAAAGTCTTCTGCTTTTAAAGATGCTCCTCCAATTAATCCACCATCAACATCTGGCTTAGAAAAAATTTCTTTAGCATTATTTGGTTTTACGCTACCTCCATATAAAATAGAAACCGAATCGGCAACCTCTTGCCCGTATTTACCTGCTAAAGTTTTACGAATAAATGCATGCATATCTTGAGCTTGTTCTGGTGTAGCAGTTTCTCCTGTACCAATAGCCCAAACCGGTTCGTATGCCAAAATGATACTTTTAAATGCACTCGCATCTAAATGAAATAATGCATTCTTTATTTGACTTTCTACAACCGCTTCCTCATTTCCTGCTTTACGATCAGCAAGCTCTTCACCAAAACAAAAAATCATATTCATTTCATCAGATAATCCTGCATCAATTTTTTTAGCTAACGCCTCATCCGTTTCATTGTAATAAGCGCGTCTTTCACTATGCCCAAGTATCACTGTTTGTATACCTATACTTTTAAGCATCCCTGCACTGATTTCACCAGTATATGCACCATTCTCAGCAAAATGCATGTTCTGTGCTATAACTTCAATATCATGTTGTCTCGTAGCTTCAAATGCATGCCACAAATTCGTAAAGGTTGGTGCAATCATAACCTCAGCATTAGAAGTTTTAGATTGTTTTTTTAATTCTACAATTAACGATTCTGTTTGTATAAGGCCATTGTTCATTTTCCAATTACCTGCAACTATTTGTCTTCTCATGATATTATGAATTGAATTTTATTTTGATTTTAGATTACAAAAATAAGGTATTAATGAAGAAACACCCTTGATATGTGTCATGTAATTGCCTAATATAACTTCACCCTTGGATCTAACCAAGCATATATGACATCTACTAGAATATTTATGGTAATAAACACAATAGCTATAACAAGTACTGCACCCATAATCACTGGTAAATCTAGTGTGTTTAATGCATTTACTATTTCTTTACCCAGACCATTCCAACCAAATATGTATTCTACAAATACCGCTCCGGCCAACATAGATGCAAACCAACCAGAAATAGCTGTCACAACAGGATTTAAAGCGTTTTTTACTGCATGATTTTTAATAACTTGGAATTCACTTAGTCCTTTTGCTCTTGCAGTTCTAATAAAGTCCTGACCTAACACATCTAGTAATGAATTTCTCATTAATTGAATGACCACTGCCAATGGCCGAATTCCTAAAACGATTGCTGGTAGAATTAAATTTTTCCATTGAATGGTCATTTTTTCGCCAAAGTCATCCAACTCATATAGGCTACCAGTCATCTCTAAATTTGTGTATTCATGAAGCACAAAACCAAATAGCCATGCAAATAATATTGCGCTAAAAAATGAAGGCACACTCATACCTAGAGTACTTAATACCTGAATTAATTTATCTATCCATTTATCCTTAAACAAAGCAGAAACAATACCAAGGGCAATCCCTAACAATATTGCAATTACTATGGCAGAAATAGCTAAAACGAATGTATTAGGAATAGTCTCACCAATTACCTGAGTTACCTTTTTTCCTTGTTTTGTGAATGATTCCCTCAAATAAGGAAACTTTAAAACAGTCGTTGTTTTACCTATAGTCCATAAATCAGTGGCGGTATATTTGTTTGGACCTAAGAATGTGTAATCCTCAGGATTATTAGAATGAAAAGATATTGGAGATAAATCGTTGAGATAGTATAAATATTGCTTAGCCAAAGGTTTATCAAAACCATACTTTTTTTTAACAGCTTCAACTTGATCGGCTGTTTGGTTTTGTCCTAACATCATTTTTGCAGGATCACCAGGTAAAATGGTAAACAAAAAGAAAATTACTGTAATGACACCTACTAAGGTGATAAATGCATACAGTAATTTATTTAAGAGATATTTTATCAAACTTAAAGTTGTATATCTTCAATATCATTCCAATGTGCCTTATTGACAACCGTCCCTTTGTTTAAAATTACCACTCCCGGATTCGCACGAACAATTGTCTTAATTACCTTTTCATCACAGAGGTAAAAATTAAAATTAAGATTGTAATCTGATTTCACCTTTTGTTTTTCAGCTTCTCCAGACGATGTTAAACCTATTACAGTAAAACCAGCATTTATTGCTCTATCGGTAAAGCTTTTTAGTTTTATTAACCCATCTTCTTCTGATGAACAAATATTATACGTGGCAACAATCACCAATTTTTCTTTATCTAAGTAATATGAGGTTAAGTCTTCATCATCTGATTCTATTGAAAAATCTTGAATTGGCGGTATGTATCCTTCATCTATAGTTTCAGTTTCAACACCTACGTATTCTCCATCAACTGTTGGATAACTACCATTAGTCACAAACTCCTGTTCTTCCCCATTAACATTAAATGTCCATGTGTATTCTAAAACTGGTTTTGGTGCATCTTCAGGTATAATCATCTGTTCTTGGATATTTTTCCCTATGGCGTATGCCCTAAAGTCAATTGATGGCAGATGCATTAACACATGATATCCAAACCAAAGTGAAACAATAAAACTTAATAATGCGAGAACAGTATTTGGCAATGATTTAAATAATGGTTTTATATGTTTTATACCATATACTAAAATCAAAATAAACACTAGCAGTATAACATCTTTGGTGAAACTCTCCCATGGTGTTAGCTTTAACGCATCTCCAAAACAACCGCAATCTTTAACCTTATCAAAATAGGCCGAGTAAAAGGTTAGGAATGTAAAAAACACTATCATAGCCAATAAACTATAAACAGTGAATTTTGGTTTATATCCAATAAGAAGAAAAACACCGAGTACTACCTCAAACACAACAACAAAAACTGAAAATATCAAGGCATATGGAATTAAAAACTCCAAGTTTAAAACATCTGCTCCAAAATATTCTTGAAGCTTATAAGAGAAACCTAATGGATCATTAAGTTTTATAAAACCAGAGATAATAAATAAAATGCCGACAAATATTCTACTAATATGTACTAGATATTTCATAAATACTTTTTAAAGTTAAGACTTAGATTCTCCTAGATGAATCATTGCAAACACAGCATAGTTAATCATGTCTTGATAATTTGCATCAATACCTTCACTAACTATAGTTTTACCTGCATTATCCTCAATCTGTTTAACGCGTAATAATTTTTGCAATATTAAATCTGTTAAGGAACTCACTCTCATATCTCTCCAAGCTTCTCCATAATCATGATTTTTATCTAACATTAGTTGCTTGGTTATTCCTATTTTTTCATCATATAAATCTACAGCTTTAGACGTCTCCATGTCAGGTTGCTCCACAACTCCTTTATCTAGTTGTATTAGTGCCATTATGCAATAATTAATTATACCGATAAACTCACTCGCCTCTCCCTCATCTACCTTTCTAACTGCATTTTGCTGAAGACTTCTTATGCGTTGTGCTTTTATAAAAATTTGATCAGTTAACGAAGGCAATCTCAAAATACGCCAAGCACTACCATAATCACTCATCTTATTCTTAAAAAGGGTTCTACATTGTTCAATTACGGCGTCGTATTGTTTGGAAGTATCTTGCATTTAATTCAATAATAATTTCCGTAAATTTCGCATAAATAAATTAGAAGTTCAAAGTTTGACCTTTAAAGTTTTTAGCTAAGTTTTAAAATTTAATATGACCATAAATTGTAAAGGCAGGTTGCTTGATTTAAGCTCACCAAAAGTAATGGGAATACTCAATGTTACACCAGATTCATTCTACGATGGTGGCAAATATAAAAATGAACTTGAAATTTTGAATCAGGTAGAGACCATGTTAAATGATGGCGCGACATTTATAGATATAGGTGGCTACAGTTCTAGACCAGGCGCTAAAGAGATTAGCCTTAATGAGGAAATTGGCAGGGTTGTACCTGTGGTTGAATTGATATTAAATAAATTTCCTGAAACTCTAATCTCTATTGATACCTTTAGAAGTGAAGTTGCACAAAAAAGTATTGTAGCAGGTGCTTCAATTATAAACGATATATCAGCAGGCCATCTTGATAACGATATGTTATCAACTGTTGGAAAATTGGGAGTCCCTTATATTATGATGCATATGCGTGGTAATCCCAAAACAATGCAAAATCAAACACAATATGAAGATTTAGTTAAGGAAATTAACTCTTATTTTGCTGAACGAATTTTCAAAGCACATAAACACAAGATTATTGATATTATAATAGATCCAGGATTTGGTTTTGCAAAAACATTAGAACAAAACTTTGAACTTTTAAACAAATTGGAATTACTTCAATTTGTTGGCAAACCTATTTTAGCTGGTGTGTCTCGCAAATCTATGATATACAAAACCTTAAATACGTCAAGCGAAAAAGCATTAAATGGCACAACCGCACTTAATATGTTGACACTTCAAAAAGGAGCTAAAATTCTACGCGTACATGATGTTAAAGAAGCTATGGAATGTGTTACATTGTTTAATAAATTACACACTAACTAAATGAAAAGGCATTTCTATTTTTTAATATTATTATCTATGCTTAGTTGTAATAATGAACGTGTATTACAGCTTCCAGAAATTGAAAATGCTAAAATATCAGAGGTTCTTGATGTATCACCTGCTTATATATTTTATGATGAAAGTCAACCTGATTCTACATTGTTAAACAGAAAAAATCTAATTAGCACAACAAACTGGCTAATAAATGTAGACAAACGGCTTTCCTTAAGACAGGCAATACCTCATATCAAATTTCTCCAAGACAAAAAAAGAAATGCTCAGATGCATAAAAATGAAAATGCAAAGAATTATTTTACATGCAACGACACAAGCCTTGGGAATTTAGGATTTATGGAGTTTACAGACACTCACTATATGAATTATGATCGCGCGTCTAAAACCATTGAAGATTCGTGCTTTATGACAATTGAAAGTCTAAACGATATTTCATTTTCTACTTCTTTAGATCCAAACACAACATTATCCTTAGATAATATAGAACAATCATTAGAAACTATAAAAAGAGAATTTGGTAAGGACGAAAAACTTTTTCTTGTTATAAACCCTAACTTGAGTTTTCAAAATTACATTACCTTAAAAAACGTATTAAGACCTTTAGAAAATAGAATCTCAAATAACGAATTCATTTATTAACATAAATTCTTAAATTAGCAAAAAGCACAAACCTTGGACGATTTACAACTTTGGGATTTTAGATTTATTGATTTTGTAGATGTCTTCCTCGTAGCTATACTTCTCTACTATATTTATAAACTAGTAAAAGGCACAGTTGCTGTAAATATATTTATTGGCATACTGGTTATATACCTCGCATGGCGTCTTACGGACTACCTTCAAATGCATATGCTCTACAGTATTTTTGATGGATTCATGAAGGTTGGGATTATTGCACTAATTGTGGTATTTCAACCAGAGATTAGAAAATTTCTATTACTAGTGGGTTCAACAAATATTGGTGGTAAAAAAAGTATTTTCAAAAATTTTAAGTTTCTAAAAAACGAAGATCAAACCACGACAGATGTTGATGCAATTATCAATGCCTGCAGTAAAATGGGAGCTTCAAACACTGGTGCGTTGATTGTAATTGAGCGAAACAACAATTTAGATTTTTTAACTACTACAGGTGATGAAATGAACATATTAGTATCACAGCCAATAATAGAAAGTATTTTCTTTAAAAATAGTCCGCTTCATGATGGAGCAATAATCGTAGACAAAAATGTAGTTAAAGCAACACGTGTTATACTGCCTGTTAATAATGAAAAGAATATTCCAGCTCGATTTGGATTAAGGCACAGGGCTGCAATAGGTATAACAGAAAAAACAGATGCCATTGCTATTGCTGTGAGCGAAGAAACTGGACAGATCTCTTATATAAAAAATGGCGAATTTGTGATGTACAAGGACACACACGATTTAACAGAAAAAATCAAGAAAGACCTAGCCTAGTGCAATGTAAAAATTGTCATACTACAATTGAAGATAATCAAAATTTTTGTTTTGAGTGTGGTGCAAAAAATATACGAAACCGCTTAAGACCAAAAGTCTTAATTAGACAAATTAATGAACAGTTTTTATCCATTGACAATAAATTCCTAAAGACATTTATTGATCTTTTTAAAAAACCCGAAGAGGTTATAAATGGTTACATTAATGGTACTAGAAAAAAATATATTGATGTATTACAGTATTTTGCAATTGCACTAACTCTTGTTGGGATACAAGTTTTTTTGATGGATTCGTTTTTTACTGAAGAATTAAATTCTTCATTTGAAACTTTAAAATCATTGGAATCAAATAGTAATTCTAAAAACAATCCCTTTAATATAAATCTTGAAAGTTTTGATGATATTAACAGATATCAAAGTGTACTTTACGTGCTAACAATTCCTGTTTATGCCTTAGCAAGTTGGTTGGTTAATTTTATCATTAGACCAAATTTCTTTTATAATTTCACAGAACATTTGGTTTTAAACATCTACTACTATGCTCAGGTAATCATTATTACGGCCTTATTGAGTATTATTTTCCTGTGTTTTGGTTTAGACTATTTGGTAATATCGGGTGTCGTATCATTACTCAATTTCATTTATCATTTTTACACCTTAAAAAAGGTATTCAAACTAGATTTTTGGAATGGTATTGCGTTCTATTTATTAGTTATGGTGGTATTTGGTTTAATTGGATTTGTGATTGCAATAATACTTCTATTAATTGCATTCTTTTCTGGATTCTTTGATGCTATTAAAAAATAATCATGAATTGTAAAAATTGTAACATAGAACTACAAAAGCAAGACGACTACTGCAGATCATGTGGAGGACGAGTTATAAGAAATAGGTTAACTCTTAAAAATCTATTTGAACATCTTAGTGAAACATTCTTTAATTATGACAATAAACTATTAAGAACTATAACAAACTTATTGCGCAAGCCAGAAGATGTTATCGTTGGTTATATTAATGGTGTAAGAAAAAAATATGTAAATCCTATCAGCTTTTTTGGCCTTGCAATAACTCTATCAGGATTATCCGTTTTTATATTAAAGAAGTTCTATCTGCAATATTTAGATTATTCACAGCTGTTTGAAGGTGTTGAAGCTTCTCAACAAATCTTTGATGCAACATCGAGCAATGCTTTAGAATACAACTCCTTAATCTATTCTTTTATAGTACCATTTTTTGCAATAATTTCATGGGTAGTATTTTTGGACAAGAAATTTAATTTCACCGAACACGTAATAATTTACTTGTACTCTATGTCCTTGATGAGTATATTTTCGGTCTTATTGTCCCAAACTGTACTTCTACTAGTACCAGACCAATTCCTATTATATAGTATATTAACTTGGCCATTAATGTTTATATACCATGCCTATATTCTCAAAAGAATATTCAAACTATCTATTGGATCGTTAATATTAAAGTCCTTTATTTTCTTTGCGTTGTTTTTTGTGCTTTATATGGGATTATCCATTTTAGCATTTTTAATAATGCTTGCAACAGGCACTATTGATCTAGAGTCGTTAAAACCCAAATAACTAGACTGGTTCTTCCTTTAAAAACTGAACTTCATAAAGATTCTTGTAGTAGCCATTTTCCTTTTTGAGTAAAGATTTATGAGTGCCCATTTCTACGATTTGACCAGCATCCATCACAATAATTTTATCAGCTTGCTGAATTGTAGCCAGTCTATGCGCAATAATTATGGACGTTCTACCAGAGGTAATTTTATCGGTTGCATCCTGTATCAATTGTTCAGAATAAGAATCAACTGAAGATGTTGCCTCATCTAAAATTAAGATACTTGGATTTGTAACATAAGCCCTAAGAAATGATATTAACTGGCGCTGACCAGAAGAGAGCATTACACCACGTTCCTTAACGTTATAGTGATAACCACCAGGTAAACTAGAAATAAACTCATGTATACCAATAGCTTTAGCCGCAGTTACAACATCTTCTTCAGTGATGTATTCGTTGTTTAGTGTAATATTATTTAAAATGGTATCTGCAAACAAAAAGACATCTTGCAATACAACAGCTATCTGATTTCTTAGTGAATTCAATGTCATCTCCTTAATGTCAGTACCGTCAATTTTAATTGCTCCAGCATCAATCTCATAAAATCGGTTAAGCAGATTTATTATAGTTGACTTTCCTGCACCAGTGGCTCCCACTATGGCAACCGTCTCTCCAGCTTCGACATTAAACGAAATACCTTTTAAAACTTCTTCATCTTTAATATAAGAGAATCGTACATTTTCAAATTCTAAATCGCCTTTGAAGTGGTTAGCAATTTGGGTTCCTTTATCGTCAATATTAGAATCTGTATCCAATACTTTAAATACACGATCTGCTGCTACCATACCCATTTGCAACGTATTAAATTTATTAGCTATTTGATACAATGGTCTAAATAGCATTGGTATAAACATGGTGAATGCTATTAAATCACCAAGTGTGGTACCTGGCAATGTAGCAACAACTCCATAACCTCCAATTAAAATAACCAATGCCATAGTTACTGACGATACAAATTCTGCAACCGGGAAAAATATAGAGTTGTACCAAACGGTTTTTAACCATCCTTTTTTATGGCGTTCGTTTATGGCTTTAAATTTTCTGTATTCTATTGTTTCACGAGTGAATAGTTGGACTATTTTCATTCCTGTTACACGTTCTTGTACGAAGGAATTTAAATTTGAAACCTCAGTACGTACATCTTCAAACGCACGCTTCATATATTTTTGAAAGATCTTTGTAGCAAAAACTATAATTGGCATTGCCACAAATACAATAAGACTCAATTTTAGATTAATGAAGGCCATAAAACCTGCAACTACAGCCATCTTTAAGATATCACTAAATATCATGAACAATCCTTGCCCAAAAATATCGGCAATACGCTCCATATCAGTTACAGCACGTGTAATTAAAACTCCTACTGACGACTTATCAAAATAGGTCATTTTAAACTTAAGCATGTGCTTAAAAAGTTTTACCCTTATATCCCTAACAACAGACTGACCTAGCCAACTTGCATAGTATATAAATAGCAATTGAGAGACAACCTCAAATATTAACAATACCAGCATTATTAACATGTAAAAAACAAATCCATCGTATTCCTTATTTGCTATTTTTACATCAATGGCTTCTTTTAACACATAAGGTCTAAACGCTCCAAAAACGGCCAATCCAATAACACAAATAAGGGAAATAATAAATACTGTACGATAAGGTCTTATGTACTGTAACAATCGCTTAAACAACGAAACATCAAATATTTTCTTTCCTTCTTCTGCCATATTATGCCGAAACTATATCGGAATCTGTTTTATAAATGTCTTCAGGATATTTAATATCCACTAAACTTAACCCTTGTGCCGGTACTGAATATCCTGCCTCACTTCTATCCTGAGAAGCAATAATCTTATGCAATTCATTAGGCGTCATTTTTCCTAGACCAATATTCACCATAGTACCTACTATTGCTCTTACCATATTTCGCAAAAATCGATCTGCAGAAATCACAAATAGAAGTTCGTTGTTCTTTTCTTGCCAATGAGCTTCCTTAATATCACAATTATACGTTTTTACATCTGTATTTGACTTAGAAAAGCATTGAAAATCCTTATACTCAAATAAGATTTTGCAAGCATCATTCATTTTGCTAACATCCAGTTGTTTTTGCAATTGATAAGAAAAATCAAAATTAAATACATTTTTATGTGTTGAGATTCTGTAATGATAAGTCCTACTCATTGCATCAAAACGAGCATGCGCATCTGTTTTTACCTTCCTTATTTTAGATATAGCTATATCTCTTGGCAAGAAAGAGTTTAATTTATAAACTAAGTCAAGTGAATCTAATTTACCTTCATAGTCAAAATGAGCAAACATTTTTGAGGCATGCACACCAGTATCAGTTCTACCCGCACCAACAATTGAAATTTTATCATTTAACAAAGTAGATAATGCTTTCTCTATCACCTCCTGCACCGTAATTGCATTAGGTTGATTTTGCCAGCCATGATAGGCCTTGCCATTGTACGATAGTTCTAGAAAATATCTCAAAAGATTACCTATTTTTGCTATATAATTCACAAAGATAAACAGATTTAAGAGTTATAATCACAATATTATCTTAATGCAAAAAATCCTCCTTCTCTCAGATACTCATAGTTATATAGACGATAATATTATTAAACATGTTAAGCAAGCTGATGAGGTATGGCATGCCGGTGATATTGGTGATTTGCATGTAACTGACACAATAAAAAACCTTAAACCTCTTAGAGCTGTATATGGTAATATAGACGATTCAAAAGCAAGAGCAGAATTTCCATTGCACAACAGGTTTAAGTGCGAAGAATTAGACATTTGGATAACACATATAGGTGGATACCCACCTAAATATAATAATAGAATACGTGAGGAATTAAGGAACAATCCTCCAGATATTTTTATTTGCGGCCATTCTCATATTTTAAAAGTAATGCCCGACAAAAAATTGAACTTATTACATATGAATCCTGGAGCGATTGGTAAACATGGTTTTCATAAGGCCCGAACAATGTTAAGATTTACAATCAATGGAAGTAACATAAACAACTTGGAAATTATAGAGTACAAAAGATAGAAAATGAAAAACCCAGACGACAGCGTCTGGGTTTTTCGCACTAATACTACTAAGATTTTAGGTTCTATCGTAATCTATCTACAGATTTTACAAGATCTTCGTCCTTTTTAATAGCCTTGTTAGCCAAGGCTAAACACACAATAGAAAAAACAGGAAGAAGAATCCCAATACCTTTCTCAGAAACGTTAGTTTCTCCAGATAAATTTAGAGATTGAGTTACAAAGATTCCTAGTAAAATAAAGTTTAATATTATATTAAGTCGACCCAAAACAAACTGAGTCTTCCTTTTCTTAAAACTAAAAATTGAAATTAAAGATAACAAAGCAGAGCCAATAAATAGGCCTAAATACAAATAATTATCTAGGGCAAATACTTCTGCGCCCTCGCTATTTGTCCATAAACGAAATACAAAAATAAGACCAGCAGATATTACGGCTGCCAGAAATAAATATAGTGTCTGTATTCTCTGTATCATATCTTTTATTAAAAAAGCTTTGCAAAATTAGTAGTTTATTTTTTAAAAAGATAGAATTTAATTTAAAATAAAATTGTATTATTGCAACAGAAAGTAAAGACAAGAACGTATGTCGCTTTCCAATCTTCCGAATTAATTTCACTTTTTTTCTTTTTATTTCATTTAGAAAATTTTGAGTTAATAATATCGAAACTATAATACATTATATTACATATACGAATGTTTGAAATTTCACAGTTAAAAGCTAAGAAGCTACCTGAATTGCAGGATATAGCCAAGCAACTAAAAGTACCTAAATTTAGAAGTTTAAAAAAATTAGACTTGGTTTATCAAATCCTAGATTACCAAGCAGCAAATCCTGCCGCAGTAAAAGAAAAAGTTGAGGTAAAACCACAATCTGATTCTAAACAAAACAATCAGAGACAAAAGCGTGGTAGAGTTCAGCGTCAGCCTCAGGATAACAAAGGGCAGCAACAACAGTCTGGCAACAATCCAAAACAACAGGAGGAAAAAAAGACCTCAGACAACAAACAGAACAAACAACAAGATCACAAGGGCAAGGAAAGAAATGAGGATAAGTCTAAAGTTCGTAATGATGACAAAAAAAGATCTAATAACGATAATAGACAGCAGCATCGCTCTAAAGATCAAAACCGAAACAACAATAATAAAAACAACGGCAATAAGGATAACAGAAACCGTTATCGAGAGCCAGATTTTGAGTTTGATGCAATTATTGAAAGTGAAGGAGTCTTAGACATTATGCAGGATGGTTATGGGTTTTTAAGATCATCAGACTATAACTACCTTACTTCACCAGATGATATTTATGTTTCACAATCTCAAATAAGATTATTTGGATTAAAAACAGGTGATACTGTACTTGGACATGTAAGACCACCAAAAGAAGGCGAGAAATATTTCCCATTAATTAAAGTAAGTAAAATTAATGGTCAAAATCCACAAGTTGTAAGAGACCGTGTGGCGTTTGAACATTTAACACCATTGTTTCCTCAAGAAAAATTTAATATAGCGGAGCGTCAATCTACAATTTCTACAAGAATTATGGATTTGTTCTCTCCTATAGGTAAGGGTCAACGTGGTATGATTGTTTCTCAACCAAAAACTGGTAAAACAATGTTACTTAAGGATGTTGCAAATGCAATTGCAGCCAATCACCCAGAAGTATATCAAATGATATTACTTATTGATGAGCGACCTGAAGAGGTAACAGATATGCAGAGAAACGTTCGTGGGGAAGTAATTGCATCAACGTTTGACAAGGAAGCACATGAACATGTCAAAATTGCAAACATTGTTTTAGAGAAAGCTAAGCGTTTAGTAGAATGCGGACATGATGTTGTTATTTTACTAGATTCAATTACAAGATTGGCACGTGCTTACAATACCGTACAACCTGCATCTGGTAAAATATTATCAGGTGGTGTAGATGCTAATGCACTTCATAAACCAAAACGTTTTTTCGGTGCTGCAAGAAATATTGAAAATGGAGGATCATTAACTATTATTGCTACGGCACTAACGGAAACTGGATCTAAAATGGACGAAGTTATTTTTGAAGAATTTAAAGGTACGGGTAACATGGAGTTACAATTAGATAGAAAGATATCTAATAGACGTATTTTCCCTGCAATCGACTTAACTAGTTCAAGCACAAGACGTGATGATTTATTATTAGATGATAATACGATTCAAAGAATGTGGGTAATGAGAAAATATCTTGCAGATATGAATCCTGTTGAAGCAATGGAGTTTATTAATGATCGATTCAAACAAACTAGAAATAATGAAGAATTCCTAATTTCAATGAATGGTTAGGTAATTCAATTCTATTATAAAAAAGCAAAACCTCAAGAAATTCTTGAGGTTTTTTATTTATGTAAAGATTTATATATAGCAACAAAAAAAAGCCTTTCATTATCTGAAAGGCTTTGAATTTTTTATTTAAGTCTGATTATAACGCTGCTACGTGCTTTGTTAAATTAGCTTTTAAGTTTCCTGCCTTGTTAGAGTGGATTACGTTTTTCTTCGCCAATTTATCAATCATACTAATAACGGAAGGTAACATTTTTTGAGCTTCTTTAGCATCAGTTATTTCACGTAATTTCTTAATTGCATTACGTGTAGTCTTGTGCTGATATCTATTAAGCACTCTTCTTTTTTCGTTACTTCTTATTCTTTTTAAAGCTGACTTATGATTTGCCATTTTATTTTTCTTATTAAAAGTTGTAGCCCGTAGGGGAATCGAACCCCTCTTACCAGGATGAAAACCTGGCGTCCTAGCCGATAGACGAACGGGCCATTTAGTTATTTCACCATTAAATGAACTTACAATGTTTCCATTGCGGATGCAAAAATACAACTATTTTTAAATGTTGCAACTACTAATAAAAATTTTTTGATTTTTTTTAGTAAGCCTTTGCAAAAAGAACACGCTTATTAGATGGTTTACCACTGTAAACACAAGAGCCTTCCTCCTCTGCACTGTCAATTGGTATACACCTAATTGTTGCTTTGGTAAGATCTTTAATCTTCTGCTCAGTTTCTGCAGAACCATCCCAATGGGCAGAAATAAAACCTGTTTTATTTTCTAAAACTTTTTTGAAACTTTCAAAATCATCAACCTCCGTAATATGAGAATTCCTAAATTCCAAAGCTTTATTAAACAAGTTTTCTTGGATCTCCTCTAATAAATCTTCAACCACAACGGATAACCTATCTAGAATTACCGTTTGTTTCGATAAATTGTCACGTCTTGCTAGTTCTACAGTCTCATCTTCCAAATCCTTAGGGCCTATAGCTATACGCAATGGCACGCCTTGTAATTCGTGTTGCGCAAACTTTGCTCCTGGTCTCAACGTATCTCTTTTGTCAAATTTTACAGAAATTCCACGTTCCTTTAAATTGTCAATAATCTCATTAGATAGTTCAGCTATCTTCTCAAATTGCTCTTCATTTCTATATATAGGTACAATTACTACTTGATATGGTGCCAGATTTGGTGGTAACACCAGTCCCTTATCATCACTATGAGTCATAATTAACGCACCCATTAAGCGTGTTGAAACTCCCCAAGATGTTGCCCAGACGAAATCTTGCTTACCCTCTTTATTAGTGAATTTAACATCAAATGCTTTTGCAAAGTTCTGACCTAAGAAATGCGAAGTACCTGCTTGAAGCGCCTTACCATCTTGCATCAGTGCTTCAATGCACATGGTCTCTTCAGCACCAGCAAATCTTTCACTTTCCGTTTTTAAACCTTGTATTACAGGAATTGCCATGAAATTTTCTGCAAATGTTGCATAAACATTATTAATTAGTTTAGTCTCTTCCCAAGCCTCTTCTTTAGTTGCATGTGCTGTGTGGCCCTCTTGCCATAAAAATTCTGCAGTTCTTAAAAACAATCTTGTACGCATTTCCCATCGTACAACATTGGCCCACTGATTTACAAGTATTGGCAAATCACGATAAGACTGTATCCATCCCTTATAAGTATTCCAAATAATTGCCTCACTTGTTGGGCGTACAACCAACTCCTCTTCTAATCGCGCTTCAGGATCAACTCTTAATTTCCCTTCATTATCTGGATCATTCTGTAATCTATAATGAGTAACAACAGCACATTCCTTGGCAAATCCCTCCGCATTCTTCTCTTCTGCTTCAAATAAACTCTTAGGTACAAAAAGTGGAAAATAGGCATTGACATGTCCTGTATCTTTGAACATTCTATCTAATTCCGCTTGCATTTTTTCCCAAATAGCATAACCATATGGTTTTATAACCATACACCCTCTGACTGCAGAATTCTCAGCCAAATCAGCTTTTACAACTAATTCATTATACCATTTTGAATAATCCTCAGCTCTACTCGTAAGATTTTTACTCATTTTCAGTGTTTTGGCACAGATATTGTGCTTATGTTAAATAAAAAAATAGTTCAGCAAAACTAACTATTTTTGCTATGTTCAACAATAAAATAAAAGAGATATGCAATTTAAAACCATTACAAGCCAAAAATTGCCATTTTTTGTTGCTCTCGGTTTAATGACCGTGCTAACTTCATGTGGTTCATACCAATATGCAGGATATGACAACGATGGTATTTATTCTGCCAATGAAACCAATGAAAGTGTTGTTGAACAACCAGTTGCAACGACATCAACTGACGATTCAAATTACTACAAAAATTATTTTGCTGAAAACAAAGCACAACTTGACGCATATCAGTCAGAGGATGAAATATTTACCGATGTAGACTCATACTCAAGTGACTATGTTGAAAGAGCTCAAGATACTTTAGAACAAAGACAACCTTATGGTGGCTGGGGACAAGATAATAGTACAGTTACTATAAATGTTATTGATAATGGCTTTTGGGGCTGGAATGACCCTTGGTTATGGGGTCCTGGATGGGGCTGGAATAACTGGGCTTGGGGTGGACCTTGGGGCTGGAATCGCTGGGGATGGAATCGCTGGGGATGGAATGCAGGCTTTGGTTGGAACAATCCTTGGGGCTGGAATGCACGCTTTGGTTGGGGCTGGGCTGGTTACGGCTGGGGCTGGGGTTCAGGATGGAATAACTGGGGCTATTATAATGGATACTATGGCAACTCTAACAGATATGCCTTTAATTCTGGGAGACGAGGCTCATCTTTATATAATAGAAACTTAAATGGCTTAGGTAGAAGTAATGCAGCTGTCTCACGTAGAAATTATTCTACAAGCAGGTTATCCAATGCTGTTACAAATACTAGAAGAGTACGAACTTCTAATAATTCAATAAGCCGATCTAATAATGGAGTTAGAACTAGTAATGGCGTAAGATCTAGTAATGGTGTACGATCTAATAATGGTACTAGGGTAACTAGACCAAGCAGAACGATGAGAAATTCTAATTCAACTCGCACAAGATCAAACAGATCTTCAAGAAGTTCAAGGCCATCAGGAACTGTAAGATCTTCAGGAAGTTCGCGTTCATCTGGTAGTGTTAGATCATCCAGTGGTTCTTCATCGAGATCTTCTGGAAGCATGAGATCTTCTGGTGGATCGTCATCTAGATCTTCTGGTGGATCAAGAAGAGGTGGTAGAGGATAAAATTTATAGTTAATTCCGAATTTAATAATTAAGAACTTATGAAAAAATTACTTATGCTTAGCATAGGCTTAATAAGCACGTCTTTAATCTTAGCACAAGATATTACTGATGCTGTAAGATATTCAATGGATGAAATACAAGGTACTGCTAGGTTTAGAGCAATGAGTGGCGCTTTTGGAGCCCTTGGTGGAGATATGTCTAGCGTCAATATAAATCCTGCAGGTTCTGCAATATTTAATAATAGCCATGCATCGCTTACTTTAGGATACTTTGATGAAAATAGTGATGTAACTTATTTCAATTCAACAAGAAATGCGTCTAATTCAAACTTTGATTTAAATCAACTTGGGGCAGCATTTGTTTTTAGAAATATGAATCCTAATTCTCCTTGGGGGAAATTCACAATGAGTATGGCCTATGATAGATCGGCAGATTATGATAGAGACTGGTTAGCTATTGGAACAAATCCAAACACCAGCATTGGCGAATATTTCTACAACTATGCAGATGGATTAAGATTAGATGAAATATCAGCATTTCCAGGTGAAACAATTTCCGAAGCTTATAACGATATAGGTTCCATTTACGGATTTGGTCATCAACAAGCTTTCTTAGGATTTGAAGGTTATATAATTGATCCGGTTCAAGACACTGATGATAATACGCAATATATCAGAAATATAAATGGAATTAACTTTAATCAACAATACTCTTTTGCAAGTAGAGGTTATAACGGCAAATTAGCTTTTAATTTAGCTTCAAGTTATGAAGACAAACTGTTTTTTGGATTAAATCTCAATGCACATTTCATTGACTACGAAAGAAGTACATTTCTTCGAGAATCAAATTCTAACGCCTCCTCTAATGTGAGTCAAGTGGATTTTGAAAACAATCTATTAACTACAGGTAGTGGATTCTCATTTCAATTAGGTGGTATAGCAAAACTAACAGAAGAATTTAGAGTTGGTCTATCATATAATTCTCCTACTTGGTATAGAATCAATGAAGAAACATCTCAATATTTAGCTTCAACAAGATCTGAAAACGGTTCTGATATTAACCAAGTAATTAATCCTAATGTTATTAATATATTTCCAGAATATAAATTACAAACCCCTTCAAAAATAACAGGTAGTTTGGCATATGTTTTTGGTAAACAAGGATTATTGAGCTTTGACTATTCAATTAAAGATTATGCAAATGCAGAATTTAAGCCAACATCTGATGTTTTCTTCTCTGGATTAAACAATGACATAAGTGATGCATTAGATACAGCAACTTCATATAGAATTGGCGGTGAATATCGTCACAAACAATTTAGTTTTAGAGGAGGGTATAGATTCGAAGAAAGTCCATATCGAGATGATACTTTCTTTGGAGATTTAACTGGGTATTCCTTAGGTCTAGGATATAGTTTTGGCAACTTAAGTGCCGATATAGCATTTAGTCAATCAGAAAGAGATATAAATTACCAATTGTATAATGTAGGGTTAACAGATTCTGCACTTATTCAGTCACGTTTTACTGATGTGGTTCTTACATTTGCATTCAACATTTAGTCGAATAATATTTTAAAAAATAAAAGCCTGGACATATGTTCAGGCTTTTTTATTTGTACTAAACCTTACCTTAACGTTTCAAGGTAAAATGGGCCTTCAGTTCCTTTCTCTGGTTGGTTATCGGCTCGTCGTACTCCACGGTGAACCAGTAATCGCTGCTCGGCA
>NZ_JAIUJS010000050.1 GCF_020166345.1 Winogradskyella vincentii
GAGGCGCTCGACCCGCTGGTTCTTGATACCGGCCTGTCTGCCGCGAACTACGGATTTGAGTGGAGCCTTAACGGTACGGTCATAGCTGGCGCTACGGGGCCTAGCCTTATGCCGCAACAGGGCGGCAGCTACAGCGTAACGGTAACGGATACGGGCACGTCATCTGCGACCAGCTGTACCAGTACGGACACGGCAGAGGTGGTGGAGAGCGAGCCTCCGGTACTGGTTGTCGAGCTTGTGACACAAGCTTTTGCGGAAAACCACGTTATAGAAGCAACGGCCAGCGGCCCCGGCGAGTACGAGTACAGCCTTGACGGCGGCCCTTGGCAGGACGGCGGCACGTTCGATAACGTATCTCCGGGCCAGCACGAGGTGACGGC
>NZ_JAIUJS010000051.1 GCF_020166345.1 Winogradskyella vincentii
GCCGTCACCTCGTGCTGGCCCGGAGATACGTTATCGAACGTGCCGCCGTCCTGCCAAGGGCCGCCGTCAAGGCTGTACTCGTACTCGCCGGGGCCACTGGCCGTTGCTTCTATAACGTGGTTTTCCGCAAAAGCTTGTGTTACAAGCTCGACAACCAGTACCGGAGGCTCGCTCTGCACCACCTCTGCCGTGTCCGTACTGGTACAGCTGGTCGCAGATGACGTGCTCGTGTCCGTTACCGTTACGCTGTAGCTGCCGCCCTGTTGCGGCATAAGGCTAGGCCCTGTAGCGCCAGCTATGACCGTACCGTTAAGGCTCCACTCAAATCCGTAGTTCGCGGCAGACAGGCCGGTATCAAGAACCAGCGGGTCGAGCGCCTC
>NZ_JAIUJS010000052.1 GCF_020166345.1 Winogradskyella vincentii
CGATGATATCGAATACGCCTGCGGCGTACTTTTGTCTACGCTGCTTCGCAGACACTATATCCAAAAGCAGTTCGATATCATCGCTGCGCTATGCCAATTGCATAAAGTCCTTTAATAAATACTTTCAGCTAAAATCGCCGCTACGGCTGTTCTACTCGACATATCAATCCCTATATGCAATTGGTTGCTGTTTGTTTTGTTCCCAATAACTGAAAAATTCCAGCATCACGCTCGCTTAGCGAGCTAGCTTAGGTTGATAATTGGCAATAAAATGCATGACGTGGGATAAGTATTGCAAATCATCAACACGATTTTTCATTATCTTCACAAAAAAACAGACAACTGCACATAGCGCAGCGTTG
>NZ_JAIUJS010000053.1 GCF_020166345.1 Winogradskyella vincentii
AACACAACGTCTGCTGTTCAAACCATAACGGTTGTGGATACGACAGACCCTGTCTTAGCAGGGATTCCAAGTGATACAACTGTAGAATGTGATAGCATTCCTGCGGCGGCTTCACCTACAGCTTCAGATAATTGTGATGCTAACGTAGATATAGCATTCAACGAAACTACAACGCCTGGATCATGTCCGGATAGCTATACGATTACCAGAACATGGACCGCTACGGATGATTGCGGGAACACAGATGTACAATCGCAAACCATTACTGTTGAAGATACAACAGCGCCTGGTTTCAATGAAAGCTTGCCTGCAGATACGACGGTAACCTTTTCAACTATACCGGTTGCTCCTACCCTTACA
>NZ_JAIUJS010000054.1 GCF_020166345.1 Winogradskyella vincentii
AAAGAAATTGCGGAATCTGATTCTAAAAAGCTGAATGAAATTATAATAAAAAATACTATTGCCAACAATGTATAACCGCAATTACGGCGGATTCGACTACGTCCGAATCCACTCGGAATTGCTGAAGTCAGTGCTTAATCGAAAAATAGTAATTTAAAACCCGTAACTGACGGTTATACGAGACCGTTGGCAATAATATGACCGAACACATCCGAAACTATGAATAAAGCAAATAAAAGTGAAATATTGACAAACCTATTATGGACAGCATTTGGAATTATAGGTGGAATTAGCTACTACTCAAAAACCGAATATTTAATTTGTGTAATATTATTTTTAATAGG
>NZ_JAIUJS010000055.1 GCF_020166345.1 Winogradskyella vincentii
TACCTGCCAGGTAGTTTGGTAGGCGTTCCGCCAGTGCCAACATCAGGATCGTTAGTTCCCATAGAGGCTGCCGCCACGGCACCCGAGAAGTTATATGTAGCATAACCACCTTGATATTCTGCCAATATGTGAGATCCGCCTCCCCAATGTTCCCAGAAGTAGAGCGTACCGCTCAATAGCGGGTCACTTTCAGGAGTTGAGCCTGGGTCTGTATATTCTAGCTCAGGTCCGTTGTCCCTGATAAATTGATCTGCATCGATAGCAGAGGCATAAGGGTTACCAACTAAATAGTCGTTACCACCTGTAATGGTCAGGTTAATATCGCCATTGTTAGGTTTACC
>NZ_JAIUJS010000056.1 GCF_020166345.1 Winogradskyella vincentii
GGTAAACCTAACAATGGCGATATTAACCTGACCATTACAGGTGGTAACGACTATTTAGTTGGTAACCCTTATGCCTCTGCTATCGATGCAGATCAGTTTATCAGGGACAACGGACCTGAGCTAGAATATACAGACCCAGGCTCAACTCCTGAAAGTGACCCACTATTGAGCGGTACGCTCTACTTCTGGGAACATTGGGGAGGCGGATCTCACGTATTGGCAGAATATCAAGGTGGTTATGCTACCTATAACTTCTCGGGTGCCGTGGCGGCAGCCTCTATGGGAACTAACGATCCTGATGTTGGCACTGGCGGAACGCCTACCAAACTACCTGGCAGGTA
>NZ_JAIUJS010000057.1 GCF_020166345.1 Winogradskyella vincentii
GTTAGCATATTATAAATATCAACTTCATCAGGATTGTATCCTTTAAGTCTACTATCACCCACTTGGGCGGCGCTTAATTCTTTAAACCATTTATCGGCTTCTTCATAATTGCCGATACTCCTTAGAGATTGTATGTACTTATATAAATACTCTGGATCAATGTTCTTATGTTCTGTTAAGGCCTGGCCATACCAGTATGCGGCTTTGTCAGAAATTGAATTATTGTAATAAGCATCTCCTAGCCTTGTAAGTACATGAGCACTCATGTCGCCTTTTTCTACTGCTTTCTCGTATAGTTCAATGGCTTTATAATAATTGAAATTCTCAAAAAACTTGTC
>NZ_JAIUJS010000058.1 GCF_020166345.1 Winogradskyella vincentii
GACAAGTTTTTTGAGAATTTCAATTATTATAAAGCCATTGAACTATACGAGAAAGCAGTAGAAAAAGGCGACATGAGTGCTCATGTACTTACAAGATTAGGAGATGCTTATTACAATAATTCAATTTCTGATAAAGCCGCATACTGGTATGGTAACGCCTTAACAGAACATAAAAACATTGATCCAGAGTATTTATATAAGTACATACAATCTCTAAGGAGTATTGGCAATTATGAAGAGGCTGATAAATGGTTTAAAGAATTAAGCGCCGCCCAAGTGGGTGATAGTAGACTTAAAGGATACAATCCTGATGAAGTTGATATTTATAATATGCTAAC
>NZ_JAIUJS010000059.1 GCF_020166345.1 Winogradskyella vincentii
CCAAAAGCCAATTCAGAATTAACGCCTGTTGGGATAGTATATGAGAAATCACCATAGATATATGAAAAATTTTCATAACCCAATTTATCATTGATAAAGGAAAGCCCTAAACCAACTTGTTCATTTCTCAATGGAGAATGGACCGACAATGTTTGTGTCTCAGGTCCACCTTCTAAACCAACCCATTGACTTCTGTGCAAACCAACGGCACTAAAAGTTTCTCTACTTCCTGCATAAGCTGGATTTATTGAGATGGTATTAAACATGTATTGTGTAAACTGAGGTAACTGCTGTCCAAAAGAGGCAGAAATTCCTAGTATAAAAACTACAA
>NZ_JAIUJS010000005.1 GCF_020166345.1 Winogradskyella vincentii
AGGTACATCCCAGTTGGGCAAGGATTCTTCGTCGTGGGTGAAAACTCGGGTACGATAAATTTTAACAACGGTCAGCGTGTATTCCAGAAAGAAGGCGGCGCATCGTCGGTATTCGTAAGAAACATGACTGCACAGAACTCTGGTGACAACCAAGCCTCTGACGAAAGAATGAAGTTCAGGATTGGATTTAACTCGGTTAATACCATTCACAGACAGTTGTTGTTGACAATCGACGAGAACACAACGGAAGGTGTGGATTGGGCCTATGATGCCGTTCTTAACGAAGAACAGGTGGACGACATGTACTGGAGGATTGACGATGGAAATTATACAATCCAAGGATATAATGAAATTATTGATGAAACAGTGCTCCCTTTAGGATTACATACATCAACCGAAGGCAATAATGAAATTACAATTGATGCCCTCGAAAATGTACCAGATGATTTAAATATTTATTTGCATGACAAGGTATTGGATATATACCATGATTTAAGAGCATCAAGTTATCAAATAAACTTAGATGCAGGCGCATATTTAGATAGATTTGAAATTGCATTTTCATTGCCTCAGTCACTTTCAATCGATGATTCAATTGAAAACGGAATTTATCTCTATTATGCTTTTAACAGAAATACGATAGTGATTTTAAATCCTAATCAATTAAATCTTCAACATCTAGAAATATTTGATATTACAGGTAAAAAGGTTTATAATATCGAAGCAAGAAAGGAATCTTATAGCGAATATTTACTTAAACAATTAAGCCAAGGCGTTTATGTTATTCAGCTTCATCATGATGGAGGTATCGAAACAAAGAAATTTATCGTTGATTAAACCTAAGATATAATTGTATCAGGTTATAAGAGTTGTAGATTAATTATTTCAATTTGTTCAGTAATTCATTATAGGAAACAACATTTTGATTTCCAGATACCATATCTTTTAATGTGAAGCTTTCTGTTTTTAACTCCTCATCACCTACTAAAACAACAAATGGTATATTTCTGCGATTAGCATAATTCATCTGTTTTTTCATTTTAGCTTTATCAGGATACAACTCGGCTTTAATACCAGATTCTCTCAGTTTTGTAACAGCCTTTAGACAAGCAATGGCTTCCGTCTCACCAAAGTTTATAAATAATACTTTTGTCGATGCTGTTATAGTATCAGGAAATAGGCCCAATTCTTCAAGTACCAAATAAATACGATCCAATCCAAAACTAATACCAACACCACTCATATCCTTCAGTCCAAAAATGCCTGTAAGATCATCATAGCGACCTCCTCCTCCTATCGAGCCCATCTTTACTCCTTCTGGTGCAGAAACCTCAAATATGGCGCCTGTATAGTAATTGAGACCACGTGCCAGCGTCACATCAAGTTCTAGATTGGCAGATTTCAGTTTGAATTCGGTAATGGCTTTATTGATAAACTCAAGTTCTTCAATACCCTTTAAGCCCTCTTCTGAATTACTTAAAATAGCTTTTAAACTTTTAATTTGGCCTCCAAAGTCACCAGATAGTTCAAACAATGGCTGAAGTTTTGCAATTCCCTCCTCAGAAATTCCCTTGCCTAACATTTCTGCTTTCACCTTCTCCTCACCTATTTTGTCTAGTTTATCTAGAGCAACCGTAAAATCAATAAGTTTATCTTTTGCACCAATAACCTCAGCTATACCAGATAAAACTTTGCGGTTATTTATTTTAATGGTTACACCTTTAAGGTTTAAAGCGTCAAATACTGCATCATAAAGCTGGATAAACTCAATCTCTTGAAATAATGATTTAGATCCAACAACATCAGCATCACACTGGTAAAACTCTCTAAAACGTCCTTTCTGTGGTCTGTCTGCCCTCCAAACAGGTTGAATTTGATAGCGTTTAAAAGGAAACTCTATTTCATTTTGGTGTTGTACTACATACCTTGCAAACGGTACAGTTAGATCATACCTAAGTGCCTTTTCTGAAATTCTCGGCGTTAGTTTTTGCTCTGATTTTAAAGCATAATCATCATCTGATATTTTTTTGAGGTATTCTCCTGAATTTAAAATCTTAAAAATCAATCGATCACCTTCATCTCCATATTTTCCCATTAAGGTATCGGAATTCTCAAAGCTAGGAGTCTCAATTGGTTGAAACCCAAAAACCTCAAACTTACTCTTAATCGTATCTACGATATAAGTTCGCTTTGCTACCTCAGCTGCATTAAAATCTCTTGTTCCTTTAGGAATACTTGGTTTTTGAGCCATATTCTCAATTAATTTTTCACAAAAATATTATAAATTTTAAAGGCATAACCAAGATATTTTGATTTTATAGTAACTTTATGCTGTTTCAGTAGTCTTATACTTTTAAACAACCCAACTATTAGAGAAATTCTATGTTTTCATTAGCAAGAGAAAATGTTAAGATCGCTTTTGGCTCGATAAAAAGTCAACTTTTAAGAACCATCTTAACTGTATTAATTATTGCCATTGGTATTATGGCCCTTGTTGGTATTTTAAGTGGTGTATCAGCATTAGAAAATACAATTTCTAGTAATTTCTCATCAATGGGTTCTAACACGTTTAACATTCAACGCTACGAGTTTACAGCGCAACGTCAAAGCAGTAGAGAGCGCCAGAAAATAAACCCTGTTATCAGTTATAGAAATGTAAAGGAATTTGAAGATAACTATAACTATCCGTTTACAAAGGTTGCTGTTGTTTTTACTGGTACCATTTCAGCAGAGGTTAAATATGGAAATATTAAGACTGATCCCGAAGTAACTATTTTAGGTGCGAACGAAAACTTTATAGAAAACTCTGGGCTTGAAGTAGAGAACGGTCGGTCACTTAATGTTTTTGATATTGAAAATAGTAATGCAGTTACAGTTATTGGAAGCGACTTGCAAAAAGCATTATTTCCTGAAGAAAACCCTATTGATAAGGTAATTAGTGTTAGAGGTTCAAAATTCAGAGTCATAGGAGTCTTAAAGGAAAAAGGTGCCACATTTGGAAACAATCAAGATTTAAGAGCTATTATACCTATACAAAAGGCGAGATCAATTTTTACCAACCCTAGAATAAATTATGGTCTGAGCATCAAGGTTGATAAGCAAGATATGATTGAAGCGGCACAAGATGATGCAATCTTAACCTTTAGGAATATACGTGGGCTAAACCCAGTAGAAGAGAATGATTTTGGGATAGAACGCAGTGACGATCTTCTTAATCGAGTTGCTGAAAACACGGCTGCACTTTATATAGCCGCTTGGATAATTAGTATTATCACCATTTTTGGTTCGACCATAGCCTTAATGAACATCATGCTAGTTTCAGTTACTGAGAGAACTAGAGAAATCGGGGTTCGCAAAGCTTTAGGTGCAAAAAGCAGAACAATTGCTTTCCAGTTCTTTATGGAAACCATTATTATTGGTCAATTAGGTGGTTTATTAGGAATATTGCTAGGTATCTTAATCGGCTGGGCAGTTGCATCTGGATTTAGTTTGCAGTTCTCAACACCATGGGTTGCCATGATTTGGGCTACCAGTATAGCGTTTATCGTGGCTGTTATTTCTGGGCTTTATCCTGCCACTAAAGCAGCTAAATTAGATCCAATTGAGTCTTTACGCTACGAGTAAAACAATTACTGACCTATTAATTTTTCGAAATACTGAAACAATTCACCTTTAGTGATATTGGCACCTGATTGAATAAGCTTGAAAATATCTAAGTGCTTGTCGTCAGAATAATCTTTGTTAGCATTGAAAAATTCAATATCATCAGATAACAAATTATCACGTAACCATTCAAACCCTTCTTTTGTTGTTAAGTCCACCTGGTCATGTTTTAATTTCAGAGCAATAAGGTGCATGTTTTTTTCTTTACACTTAAATAAATGTATGTGTTGAGGTGAGATATGCTCTAAATATTCAACTTTA
This sequence comes from Winogradskyella vincentii, assembly GCF_020166345.1. Lineage (GTDB taxonomy): Bacteria > Bacteroidota > Bacteroidia > Flavobacteriales > Flavobacteriaceae > Winogradskyella > Winogradskyella vincentii. The sequence goes on from NZ_JAIUJS010000005.1 coordinate 3,925, forward strand.
CTCAACACACCAAACCAAACTAAGTCACTAAACACATCTAACTCCTGCTCTGCAGTTTCGGGCTTGTTTTTCTTTAAGTCTTCCCACTCATCAGCAGTAATGGACTGTGTCGCCAAAAAATTGATAAATTCTTGGTGCAATTCTTCAAACTGTTCTTTTGTTAATCTAGAATATTTCATCATTAATACAATTAATTAATGGCCTTATATGCCTCAAAAGGTCTATCTGTTGCTATAATGTCAATACCATTGGCTTTCCAGGTCTCATATAATTGATCTCCCCTTGCCTTAGCCTGTCTATCTAAGTTGCCCAGTGTACCGAGCATACAAACTATATCATTTTGATGTAGGCGTTTATATAAGGATTGAGGCGACAAACGCGTCCCTGTAAATGCCAGCATGTTTTCTGTTGGGATTTTGGATTGCAACAATCGATCAAATTCATCATTATTTCGTGCAGAAACAGACAATAATAGCTCAGGTGCATTCTTGAAAGCTGATTTAGCTTGAGCCACATCATACGTAATCAAGACACAAATATCCTGAGCATTAGCCTCTTTAATAGCTTTTATAACATCAATCTGTTTTACACTGCGCTTAATATCAACAGTAAGAATTACATTATTGGTTTTGCACCATTTTAACACATCCTTAAACAAAGGAATCTTATACGAGGTTACGTTGCCAAAATCATCTATTAAATTAAATTTAGAAAGCTCCTTATATGTCATTTTTCTAACCAATCCGCTACCTGTTGTAGTTCTGTTGATAGAATTATCGTGCATTAGCACCAATTTATCATCCTTTGTTTGCGCTATATCAATCTCAAAAATTGCTGAAATACTATCGTTGATATATTGTATAGTTTCCAAACAGTTCTCCGGATAATTAAAAATATCCTTTCCACCACGATGGACACTGATATTAGGATAATTCTTGTTAGATGCCCTAAAGACTTCGACAAGTTTAGATTTAGCTACTGTTTCACTTTTGTTGGATTTGCATGAAATCACAACAAATGATAAAACGAAAATGAGAATGTACTTTTTCATTAATGAGGTATAAAAAAACCGCTTAGAAAACTAAACGGTTTTTAATTATAATAGTGTTAAGATTAAGCTTCTGCAACTACCTCAAACGGTAAATCTACAGTTACTTCTCTATGTAATCTAATAACAGCATCGTATTTTCCTAAACGCTTTACATTACCACCAATTACATTGATGTATCTTTTGTCAATTTCATGACCTTCTTTTTGTAAAGCTGCAGCTAAGTCAATATTGTTAACAGATCCGAATAACTTATCGCCAGCACCTACCTTTGATGCAATCTTGATTTCTAATCCAGATAACGCTTCTGCAGTTGTATTAGCTTCATCGATAACTTTCTTTTCTTTAAAAGCTCTTTGTTTTAAAGTTTCTGCTAAAACTTTTTTAGCTGAAGGTGTTGCCATTACAGCCTGACCTTGTGGAATTAAATAGTTTCTACCATAACCGTTCTTAACTGTTACAATATCGTCTTTAAATCCTAAATTCTCAACGTCTTGTTTTAATATAAGTTCCATTGTTATGATATTTTATTTTAATAAATCAGCAACATATGGCATTAAGGCTAAATGTCTAGCTCTTTTTACTGCCACTGATACTTTTCTTTGATACTTTAAAGAAGTTCCTGTTAAACGTCTTGGTAAAAGTTTACCTTGTTCGTTTACAAAACTTAATAAGAAATCTGCATCTTTATAATCAATATACTTGATACCAGACTTTTTAAAACGACAGTACTTCTTAGCTTTTGTAGTTTCTATGTTTAATGGTGTAAGATATCTAATCTCACTATCTTTTTTTCCTTTTGCTTGTTGTTCTATTGATGACATAGTTTACGCTTTTTGTTTGTTTCTTTCTCTTCTTTTTTCAGCCCAAGCAATTGCATGCTTGTCTAATTTTACAGTTAAGTAACGCATAAAACGCTCGTCACGTCTAAATTCTAACTCTAAAGGTTCAATAGCTTCACCATTTACTTGGTACTCAAATAAGTGATAAAAACCACTTTTTTTGTTTTGGATTGGATAAGCCAGCTTTTTTAAGCCCCAATCTTCTTTGGCTATCATCTTAGCACCTTTAGAAATAAGAAAATCTTCGTATTTCTTCACTGTTTCCTTTATCTGATCATCAGATAAAACGGGATTTAAGATGAAAACAGTTTCATAATTGTTCATAATAATTTATTTGTTTGTTATTAAAACGGGTGCAAAAATACACATTTATTCTAATTCTGGCAACGTTTTTGATACTAAAATATTGCAATTTTATGCACTAAAAAATTTGTTAAATATTACACTTTGTCGGTATTATTTGTTTTTTAACCGAAAATATTGTACTATTGTCGATATCTTAACCTAATAAAATATTAATGTTATGACTTTAAACTGTGTAGTTGTTGATGATTCTGCGATTCAGCGCCTCTCTATAGTAAAGTTAATCGAGAATCATTCCTCGCTTAATCTTATTGCAGAGTACAGCAGTGCGTTAGAAACTAAAAACGGTCTTAATACACATAAAGTTGATCTTATCTTTTTAGATATAGAGATGCCTGTATTAAACGGTTTTGAGCTATTAGATGTACTCAACAACAAACCCCAAATTATTTTTGTTACTGGTAAAACCGAATATGCTTTTAAAGCATTTAATTACGACGCTACCGACTATCTTCAAAAACCAATTACTAAAGAAAGATTTAATACTGCCGTAGAAAAAGCTATTGAGCAGCATAAATTAAAATTAGACTTTAACGAAACAGATGGCGAACACATTTTTGTGAAGAGTAATCTTAAAAAACGTAAAGTTTATATTAAAGATATTAAATGGATTGAAGCATTAGGCGATTATGTAAAAGTCGTAACTGAAGAAAATAGCCTAGTCGTTTTATCTACAATGAAAGCATTTGAAAAAGAATTACCAGAAGGTAAATTCTTAAGAATTCACAAATCTTATATTGTGAATCTAGACAAAATAGATCGCTTTAACAGTAAAAATGTTGAAGTAGGAGCTTATGAGATTCCATTGAGTAGAAATAAAAAGACTCAATTGGTAGATGCTTTAAATAATATGTAACTATTAGTAGTTATCTATATTTAAAATTACTCTAACAGGCCTAAAATCTTTTACAGCATTGAAGCTATTATGTATTTTCATAATGGCTTCTTTTGTTTTGTTTAAGGATTGATTTTGTGGAATTTTTACAAGAATGTTCTTATTGTATAAATTTCTAATTCTAGAGATTGGTGGAAACTCTGGACCTAATACATTAGCTTTAAACACTTGTCTTAACGATTTTGCAAACCAATCTGAAGCTAAATTCACTTTGTTATAATCCTTATGCTTAAATGTTATTTTAATTAATCTATAAATTGGTGGATAATGATAGTTATATCTATCATTCATTTGCTCTTTAAACATCTCTTTATAGGCATTTACAGAAACTTGCTGTAATATGTTATGGTGTGGATTATACGTTTGTATTAACACCTTACCTCTTAGATCTGTACGGCCTGCCCTTCCTGCAACTTGAGACATTAATTGATAACTTCGTTCATGAGCTCTAAAATCTGGAAAATTGAGCAAGTTATCAGCATTCATTATCCCAACGAGCTTAACATTTCTAAAGTCTAAGCCTTTAGTAAGCATTTGAGTACCAACTAGTACATCTATTTCTCCTTGTTCAAAATTATTTATCAGTTTTTCAAAACCAAATTTACCTCGTGTGGTATCCAAATCCATACGAGCTACCTTATGGTCAGGGAATAACACCTTCACCTCCTCCTCTATCTGTTCCGTACCAAATCCCTTAGTATCTAATGAAGCATTACCGCAAGCTTCGCAATTATTCATCATGGCAGAATTATAACCACAGTAATGACATCGTAACTGATTTCTAAATTGATGATAGGTTAAGCTCACATCACAATTAGGACATTGTGGTGAGTGCCCACAGGTAACACATTCGACTATTGGAGAAAAACCACGTCTATTTTGAAATAATATAATTTGCTGTCCATCATCTAATGCCACAGTCATTTCCTCAATAAGTCGGTCACTGAAATGACCTTTCATACGCTTCCGCTTGTACTTATCTGCTAAATCTACCAATTCAATATCTGGCATTAGAACATTATTGTATCGTGTTGTCAGCTCTACTAGTCCATATTTACCGTTAATTGCGTTAAAATAACTCTCTAAACTTGGTGTAGCAGAACCCAGTAATATTTTAGCCTTATGATAATTTGCCAATACAATTGCCGCATCTCTTGCGTGATATCTTGGTGCAGGATCAAACTGTTTGAAGGATTGCTCATGTTCTTCATCTACTATGATTAAACCTAAGTCAGAAAAAGGAAGTAATAAAGCAGATCTCGCTCCAATTACAATTTGTGCCTTGCTCTTTTGGGTAAGTAAATTGTTCCAAACCTCAACACGTTCATTGCTAGAGTATCTCGAATGAAATACTGAAACTTGCTCACCAAAATAATTCTGTAAACGCTCTACCAATTGCGTAGTTAAGGCAATTTCAGGCAACAAGTAAAGCACCTGTTTTCCTTGTTCTAGTTGTTTTTTAATCAAGTTGACATATATCTCGGTTTTACCTGAAGAGGTCACACCATGAAGCAGCGTAACGGATTTATCCTGAAAATTGCTTTCAATAGCTATTAAAGCCTCATTTTGAACCTCACTAAGGGCTTTAACTTCAGAATTGTCTTCACCTTTGTATTGTACTCTATCCGTCTGAATATGATATTCTTCTAAAATAGATTTTTCTATCAATGCCTTTACAATTGCAGTAGATGCGCCACTGGCTTTGGTAAGCTCCGAAACCTTAATGGGTTTATTATTCTGAGCTTGGAGTGTAAACAAGGATAAAACAACCTCTCGTTGTTTTAGAGCTCTACTCAAAATATCCAACAACTCCTGTAATTTCGTTTCGGATTTAAAGGCATCGTCCAGTTTGACGTATCTTACTAATTTTGGCCTATATTTTTCGTATAGTTCTTCGTGTAGGTGAAGTATGTTTTTCTCAACCATACCCTTAATTACAGGAAGTACGCGCTTTTTATCCAATATGGAAATGACATCCTGAATTTTCAAAGAAGACTGATACTGTAATGCTTCAAATATTAAAAACTCATCATCCTTAAGTTCAACATCATTTACTGTAATATTTTCATTTCTTGAGATAATGGTTTCACTCTCAAGTATTAATGCATTTGGTAACGAAGCACGCATAACTTCACCTAAACTACACATGTAATAGTTGGCAATCCATTCCCAATGCTTTAATTGCAATTCGGTAATGATAGGAGTATCATCCAGGATTTGATGAATCGTCTTTGGTTCGTAGGCTGTGGGAGGATTATTATGAATTTTATAAGCTAGCGCAGTATAGATCTTGTTCTTACCAAAAGGTACCGCAACACGCATTCCTGTTTTAATAAAATCGGCTTCTGCCTCAGTGATATGGTAGGTAAAGGCTTTTTGAAGCGGTATTGGTAGTATGACGTCTATGAAGTAGTTCATACTAACTTACAATATTATCTCCTGAGCTCTTCCTTAAATTTCTTAAGGTAGCATTTAGCTCATAACCAAGCAATAAGATGTTAGAATTGAGCCACAGATATAACAGCAATATCAATAAGGCTCCAATAGAACCATATAGTTTGTTATACTGTGAAAAGTTTTCAATATAGACACCAAACAAATACGACGTGAGTATAATCAATAAGGTGGTCAATAATGCTCCAATGGAAAAGAAACGTGTATGCCTACCTTCTTTGGTACCGAAATAGTATAAGGTTGCAGTGGCGATATACACCATCACCACAAAGAATAAATACTTAGCAAAGACAATCCAACCCAATCCGGAATCGGTTTTCAAGGCATCCTGACCTGTAAGACTCTCATAAATAGGTTGAATTATATAAATCTGAAAATACCCAAATACCGCAACGGTCAATAGAACCAAGAATACCAAAATCAAGGATACACCAAATGCATAGAGGTATTGTTGTACTACATTACGGGTTAATTGCTCATGGTACGAATATTCAAACCCAGAAAAGACCGCACTTACACCATTTGCCATTAATATCATGGACAGTAAAAAGATGGTAGATATCAGCCCAGCTCCTCCACTACCACTGATATTCTCAAAAATATTGGAGAAGAAAAAATCAGAGGTTTGAGGTGGTAAAAATGAATTTAGAAAATCTAAAAACTCAGTTTCAAAGCCATCAATAGGTATATAAGGCATTATGATGATAACGAATAACAAAAAAGGGAATATGGCCGTGAAAAAACTAAAAGCAATAGCACTAGCCCTTGTGGTTAGTGCTCCATTGACTATACCCATTATATATAGTTCCAAGAGATCATAAATTGACAAACCTTCAAATCCTGGTAATTTTATCCTCTTAAAAAATCTAACAATAAGATTGAGGACGGGAATTTTATCGAGTTTATCTTCTATAGGCTTGGTCATAGCAGTATATTAAACGGCTTTAAGGCTTAAATCCATATTATAAACCGAATGTGTTAAGGCACCAGATGAAATATAATCTACACCACACTCTGCATATTTTCTTACGGTATGCTCATTAATACCACCTGAGGATTCTGTTAAGCACTGATCACCAATTAGTTTTACAGCCTTACGTGTATCTTCATAATTAAAGTTGTCAATTAATATACGATAGACTCCTCCACAGTCTAGTATCTCTTTTATTTCCTCAAGATTGCGAGCTTCAACTATAATTTTTAGGTCGCGCTCAGTATCCTTTAAGTATTGTTTGGTAAGATTAATAGCTTTGGCAACACCATCAGCAAAATCAATATGGTTATCCTTAAGCATTATCATATCGTAAAGTGCAAACCTGTGGTTTTCTCCACCTCCAATTTTAACGGCCCACTTTTCTAAAGCTCTAATTCCTGGAGTGGTTTTACGTGTGTCTAATATTTTAGTACCTGTACCTTCTAGTAGATCCACAAACTTCTTGGTTTTTGTGGCAATTGCACTCATACGTTGCATGGCATTTAAGACCAATCGTTCTGCTTTTAAAATAGATTGCGAGGCGCCTTCTACATAAAATGCAATATCACCATATTTTACATCGCTTCCATCCTCTATTAAGGTTTCAACAACCATGTCTTCATCAACATAAGCAAATACTTTTTTTGCAAATTCCACACCTGCAATTACACCATCATCTTTTACCAAAAGTTTTGCCTTTCCCTTTGCTGTTTCTGGTATACAGGCTAATGAACTATGATCGCCATCACCAACATCTTCGCGGATAGCATTAGAGATTATGAGTTCTATTTCCTTATCAAATTGTTCTTTTGAAATCATATATGCGTATTTAATGTAAAAATAGGAATTGAAAGATTAAAAATTTTAAAAAGAGAATATCAATTTCTAAAAAAGTATAACTTTGAAATTATGACCATTAAACTCCTCGCCATCGGTAAAACCGACAACAACAATCTGCAATCACTAATTGCAGATTACCAGAAACGTCTAGGACATTACATTAGGTTTGAGTTTGAGATTATTCCAGATCTTAAAAAGGTGAAACACCTAAGCGAAGCCCAACAAAAGGAAAAGGAAGGAGAACTTATCCTTTCTAAAACCCAGAAGTCTGACGTGCTGATATTATTAGATGAAAAAGGGAAGCAAATGGACTCAGTTGCTTTTGCAAACTACCTGCAAAAACATCTTAACTCTGGTATAAAAAACTTAATATTTGTTATTGGTGGACCTTACGGTTTCTCGGAAGCGGTTTACCAACGTGCCAATGGCAAACTAGGACTGTCTAAAATGACATTTTCGCACCAGATGGTACGCTTATTCTTTATAGAACAATTATACAGAGGGTTTACTATTTTAAAGAACGAACCCTATCATCATAGATAGATAGCAAACCCTCCGGTATAATTAAACGCCAGTGCGTTTATAGATAATAATTAATGTGTTTTAAAAATCTCTTTGCGTTTTTTTAATTGACGTGATAAATCACTTATCGTTTGATTTACTGCCAATTCATAATTTTTTTCATTCGATGTGGCAAAAAGTCTAGGACCAGGTAAACTCAATTCTATATTACAAATTTTTCCAGCCTGGTGGTCTTTGTCATCATGTTTAATATAAACTTGAGCAGAAATAATGAACTCAAATCTATTTGCTAATTTCTCTAGTTTTTCCGTCGCAAACGCTGATAAAGTCTCGCTAACATCAGTATTTACATATTGAAAATTCACCGTCATATATGTACTTGTTTTAATTAATAATTCCTAACTCTAATATACAACTATTAATAAGGTATATTACTGATAATTATCATAAATAATCGCTAAAAATTCTAATGCTGAAAGTTTAAAACCAAGTTTACGTCTATTGTTTTATAAACTAGCGAATTATGAATCAGCACATTTCTATGGACACAATTATTTTTGATGGCGAATGCAACCTATGTAATGGTGTTGTTGGCTGGCTATTAAAATTTGCACCTGAAGATTTGTTTCAGTTTGTGGCTTTTCAATCTAGTTATGGGCAAGAATTGTTGTTAGAACATGGATTTCCAACCCAGCAATTAGACACGGTTATATTGATTGATGAAAATGGTGCTAACACGCATTCCGATGGTTTTCTAAGCATTGTATCTAAAATCCCTAAATGGAAACCTGTTGCCATGCTCCTTGCGTTTATACCACGAATGATACGAGATTATATTTACAAGACAGCATCAAAAAATAGGGTGAAATGGTTTGGCAAGTCTAAAAGCTGTACCATTGATTTTAACTAATCTCTAGGCAGCGTATAACCACATTGCGAACAATACTTAGCCTCGGTACTATTGTATTTCCCACAATTAGTACATTCAATCTTTTGCTTAGTTATCGGTTTTGAAACTGTGGCCTTTGGTTCTTTTTTCGTTTTAGGTTTCAATGCCTTAATTATGAAATAGAATATCAAAATGGCAATGATGACCAGAAAAACCCAAAAGGCAATTCTACCAATGACATAGCCAATTTCATAACCTTTTCTAAAGGCATCCTTTTCAGCATTTGCACCATCTAAGACCATGGAAGGTCCTAATGCACTGACATCTAATTGCAATGTGTTAAAGAATCTATCCTTTAATGCAGTGAACTCAAGCTCATCGGTTTTTTTAGGTCTGAATTCTGCACTAACATTAAAGGAATTTACATATACAAATCGTTTAAAAAGTAAACTTGGCAATTCAGGATTTGCAACACCCGAAATCCGTGCATCAATGGCACTTACACCATCAATACCAATATCTTGTTTAAAGGTTACCGTACCTCCTGAAGCTTCTTCTACACCTTCTAAATGACCTTCGTAATAGTCTTCTAAATTTGCAGTTATCTCGTCATTATAGCTTGGGTCAATTTGAGTGATGGACACCAAATAAAAGGCATCCTCATTTTCAACCTTATATATTAAAACACCACTTTGGTCAAATATTTCAGGATCTGAAGGAAATTCAATACTTCCAATACCAGAAATTAGTGTTTGTACCCAGTCTTGTGCTAGGCAAAAGCTTGTTATAATGAGAAATAGAAATGTTGCTTTTAATCTAAAACGCATACGATTAGTTTAATTGTTCACAATTATCCGGAATTTGAAATACTTTTTTGACTTTTTTTACATTCACCAACTTATACTTTCTAAGACCATGTCTCTTGTCAAAGGCACCATATTCATCAATAATTCCATTTAAAAATGGTTTGTCCCTTACCCACAATTCATAATTAAGAGGTGGTTCAAAAAAGGGCATTTGATGTTCTATAGTTTCATCTAATATATAATAACTATAGGCTGATTTATCCTTAACTCCTCTGCCTTTCCGTAAGGTCTCAATTTTATATTGGGACAACTGCTTTTTGTTTAACAGTGTATCCTTAATTGACTTAAACACGTAGCGCTCAGCAGATTTCTTATAACGTTTTCCATCCCATTTTGTAACACCTTCGCAATTGTTGTTTATAACATAAGCCTTATTGAAATCGTCTTTAGGCATTTGAATTATTATTGTAAATAATTTATTATCACGAACATATACCCTATAATTATTACTATCTATTTCTCTTACAGCCATAAAGTAATCATTAGTCTTTGAATTCGTATAGTAAGTTACCTTATGATTACGGGTTGATTCCTGCTCTTGAAAATAGTCATATTCCAAAGCATAGTCAAACTCATATTTAATCTGACTCTGAGAAAGAAAACAAGATACCAGACAAAGCGATAACACGAATCTCTTCATACTACTCAAACACAATATCATCAATATAAATTTTATGAGGCGAACCATAAGCATTGGCAAATAGTACAAAGCCTGACCGAATGCAACTTAAATCCGATTTCTTGAGCTTAATAGTAAATTTGCGCCATTTAGAATCCAATGGAATTTCCTTAGCCTCAATGGCCGAATCTGGATAGGTCTTATCCTTACCAATTAAACCAAAGCCGATCTTGGCACTGACACCTCCAAAATCTGACTTTGCCCAAAAACTAAAGGTCTTCGCACCACTAATGTCATAACCTCCCAAAATATCGCCCCAATCATTGGCTGGATCTACCAAACCAATACCATACCAACCGCTACGTTCTTTATAATGAATGAGCATCGAAGTTTTACCAGAGTGCTTTTCGCGTGTGTGGTTCATATCAATTTCCAAGGCATTATAATTACCCATGTAAGCCGAAGGGAAATATGGCATCTCTATATCATCTTTATACACATAAAACGGTAGCTCTACTTTGGGTACCAAGAATTTATTGGCGCTGGCAATAGCATCTTGTACCACAATAGACGAAGAAGCAATACCCAAATTGTTGTAGGAGTCCTTCACCATGGCATAGACCTTTATGCTACCATTAACCTTGGGCAATTGTATTTCAAAACCATCATTAGCATTTCCTCTATGATTTAATGGTAAAATCTGATTTCTATAACGTCTACTCCCAACACGATGGTTATAGGCAAAACTTACGTCTAAAGTTTCGTTTTCCTTATCTGAAGTTTCTAAACCTACGGTAACCCATTCACCACTGCCTAGGGCTTTATCTGGCAAACTTAAGTTGGTGATTTCTGGTACAAAATTTTCTGGTTTGTTCCCTATATAGGCATCACGTATGGCCCAATATTGTGGTCTGTAACTGCCATTAAAATGTGTCATTAGCCACACACCACCAAAATCTTTCCCATCACTATAGTGAAATACATAAACACCTAAACAATTGCTTTTATTTGTTATCCAATCCTTATAGCCCTTGGCAATGGCATCATATTTTTGCGTATCGTTAGGCTCTATTTTTATACCATTCTTGTCTTCTGTGGCATCCCATTCACCCATAACGCCAAACTCAGTGACAATGTAAGGCTTATCAATATAGCGTTTCTCCATTTCTTCCTGCAAGAAATTGGCACCAGCACCATAGGCGTTTAGGCCATAAATATCTAAAGATGGCACGTATTTGCTCCACCAATCCATACCAAAGGTCCAAGCCTCGGTTGAGGATATTGGGTGATTGGCATCTATCTTCTTTATAGCACTGCAAACACGCTCCAAAAGTTTGGAGTAAACCAACTTTTCTTCGTCAGTAGCCATATTGAGATATACTTCGTTACCAATTCCCCAAGTTAAGGTTGCAGGGTGATCCTTGTACTTGTTAACAACTTCTATGGCGTTATTGTATTGATCTTCTATGCCCTTTTTATCAGTGAGGTAGTTAAAGCTATCATCGTCTTCCATACCAGGTCTTCCATGACGCATCCAAATCCCAACCATCACCTTCATCCCATGAGCATGTGCCTTATCCATTAAAACAGGTGTGTTTTCGCCTGTAGCCCAAAGGCGCAAAGTATTGACACCTAAATATTGTAAATCCTTAAAATAGCTGTCGTAATTGGCCACATCCTTGTCGTAGCCCCAAGTAACACCCTTAATTTCAAAAGGTTCACCATCAACCTTTAAAACCCATTGATCCTCTATCTTTTCTACAGTGGTTTGTGCATATGATAAGAATGAAAAAAGCAGGCTAAAGACTATGTAACGCATATCAATTTTTTTATGAAATGTAAAGCTACCCAATTTTTAGCGCTTAACCGAATATTAAATTATCTTTGAAATCCTATTTAATACTCATTTATGCAACTTGTTTTTGCCACCAATAATCCTAACAAAATAAAGGAAGTACAAGCCTTGGTACCGCAGCATATAAAACTATTAAGTTTATCTGATATTTTATGTATTGAGGACATCCCAGAAACCACAGGAACCATTGAAGGCAATGCCAAACAAAAGGCAGACCATATTAAAAACCATTACGGTTATGATTGTTTTGCAGACGACACAGGTTTGGAAGTTGAAGCCCTAAATGGTGAACCTGGCGTAGATACGGCACACTATGCTGGTCCACAGCGTGATGCCAATGATAATATGGACAAGCTACTGGATAATCTCAAGGACAAACCCAACAGAAATGCGCAGTTTAAAACGGTGATTGCCCTGCATCTCAATGGCAACTACCATGAGTTTACTGGCATTTGCAAAGGCGAGATTACTTTGAAAAAACAAGGTGATCAAGGCTTTGGTTACGACCCAGTATTTAGGCCTCAAGGTTATGAGCAAACTTTTGCAGAGATTTCATTGGCTGAGAAGAATAAAATTGGCCATAGAGGCTTGGCTGTAAAACAACTCATAAATTTTCTCCAAAATACGTAGGTTTACGTATTGAAATCCTACTGAGAAAAACCTAACTTCGCTTATCATCCGATAAACTCAATTGAAACTGAACTTATCTAACCGTTGGCTTTAATGCTAAAAAAATAATTGCGATGCCATTAAAAAAAATAAATCTCTCACCATATTTAAGCATTTTTGGAATAACAGTATTATTTCTATTCCTGTCTGGTATACTCATGTTCTTGACATATGATTTAGAAGAAAATAATATAAAACATAGTATCCAAATAATTTCTCTCGGAGTATACGTTGCTATAACCTATTATGTCAGTAAATTTTATTTTAAGAAAATCAATTTAAATCCACCGAAGTTAATTGGAATAAACTTTTCTTTATTTATGGCTATACTAATTGGGATTTTCTTTGCCTTGATTATACAATTACCATATCGAATTTACGCCATAATCAGAACAGGGGATTTTGTATACATTTTTTTGGCTTTTAATATTGAGAATTTTATTAAGGCTCTAGGCGCTGGAATATTTGAAGAAATTACATTTAGAGGTACATTATTAAATTTCTTTAACCAAAAGAATAAAAAATATTTAGGGTTAATTATTTCTTCTCTGATTTTCGGCTTAATCCATATTGGAAATTCATTCATAGGTGTAGAAATATCATTAATATACATTATTTATATTATCTTTTATGGTTTCTCATTTGGTCTAATTTATTTAAATTTTGGACTTATTGCTTCAATTTCAGCTCATGTTGTCGGTAACTTTCTTATTGGTGGATTTATAAAACCTAACATATCTGGTTTTTATTATAATGTAGCAATAATTGTAATTTTATGTGTTTGGTTGTTTTTCAGAGATAAGAGAAAACAAGGCAGTAAAAGCACTAAAGCCAACAACGTGTATAATTAATTGCTCTGGCAAGTGCTTATTTGGAAAATTCCTTCGGAATTTTCTCGCGTAAGTTTTTGTTTACTAAATTAGTTGCTAAAACACGCAACTAACCATACACAAGACCGATAAGCGTCACTCTAAAATTGTACTATAAATAAACTTATAAAAATGCTCACAGAAATCCATCCAAAACTACCCATGCGAGATAAGGCTATAACCAAAGCCTTTTATCAGCGTTTAGGGTTTATGGAGCTTGGTGATGAGTATGCAGAATATTTAATGCTAAAAAAGGACCAGATTGAGATTCATTTCTTTCTATTTAAAGACCTTAATCCTAAAGAAAATTATGGTATGGTGTATATAAGAACAAGCGATATTGAGGCCTTATATCAATCACTGCAAGACCATAACATAGAAATTCACCCAAATGGGAAACTGCAACTACAACCTTGGGGACAAAAGGAATTCTCTATTCTAGACCCAGATACCAATCTTTTAACCTTTGGGCAAAAAGCCTAAATCAGAAAAAGGGATGTTTTAAGCTCAATTGGCAATAAAACACCTAAAAATCATACAATTAAATTAAAAGTCTATCTTTGCGGCATTATTGAGCGAAAGGTCCTAAATGGTTTAGGACAGGTGTTATAAGAAGTTTAGGTTAAAGTATGTCGGTTCCCTTCTTATGTAACACTACATAATATAATCGATTATACAACTAAACGAATGAGTACATTCCAAGAATTAGGTCTTAACCAAGACCTATTAAATGCTGTATCTGACCTAGGGTTTACAAAACCTAGTGAAGTACAAGAAAAAGCAATTCCAACCCTTTTAGCAGAAGAACGTGACCTAGTGGCACTTGCCCAAACTGGTACAGGAAAAACGGCAGCCTTTGGGTTTCCAATGCTTCAAAAAATAAATGTAGATAGCCGTACAACGCAAGGTCTTATTTTATCGCCAACACGAGAACTGTGTTTACAGATTACCAATGAGCTTAAGCTTTATGGCAAGTACTGTAAGGGCTTAAACGTGGTTGCCATTTATGGTGGCGCAAGCATAACAGAACAAGCCAGACAAGTAAAACGTGGTGCACAGATTATTGTGGCAACGCCGGGCCGTATGAAGGATATGATTAGCCGTAATCTGGTTGATATCTCCAAAATTGAATACAGTGTATTAGACGAGGCAGATGAGATGCTTAACATGGGATTCTATGAGGATATCACTGATATTTTATCTTACACACCAGATGAAAAAAGCACCTGGTTGTTTTCTGCAACAATGCCAAAAGAAGTAGCAACTATTGCCAGAAAATTTATGTACGATCCTATTGAAATTACAGTAGGAAACCGTAATGAGAGTACTAGCCAAGTATCGCATGAATATTATCTGGTCAATGGTAGAGATCGTTACTTGGCGCTAAAACGCTTGGCAGATGCTAATCCAGATATTTTCTCTGTCATCTTTTGTAGAACCAAACGCGATACCCAAAAAGTAGCTGAAAAGTTAATTGATGATGGGTACAGTGCTGGTGCATTGCATGGTGACCTTAGCCAGAACCAACGTGATTTGGTGATGAAATCCTTTAGAAACAAGCAAATACAAATGCTTGTTGCTACAGATGTTGCCGCACGTGGTATTGATGTAGATGATATTACACACGTTATCAATTACCAATTACCAGATGAGATAGAAACTTACACACACCGTTCTGGTAGAACTGGTAGAGCTGGTAAAACTGGTGTGTCTATGGTAATTGTTGCTAAAAGCGAGTTACGTAAGATCAATGCCATTGAGCGTATCATTAAAAAGAAGTTTGAGAAAAAGGATATTCCATCTGGTATGGAAATATGCGAAGTGCAGCTAATGAGCTTGGCTAATAAAATGCATAATACCGAGATTAACCATGAAATAGATGCCTTTTTAGAGAGCATCAACGAATTGTTTGATGATACCAGCAAGGAAGAGTTGATAAAGAAATTCTTTTCGGTTGAGTTCACACGTTTTTATAACTATTACCAAAAGGCCAAAGACCTTACGGTTACTGATTCTAGCGATGGTGGTGGCCGAGCTCCTTCTGCTAATGAAACCCGTTATTTTATCAATGTAGGTCGCAAAGATGGCTACGATTGGATGTCTCTTAAGGATTTCATTAAAGAGGTCTTAGACCTTGGTAGAGACGATGTGTTTAAGGTAGATGTAAAGGATAGTTTTTCGTTCTTTAATACCGATAAAGCCATGGAGAAAAAGGTATTGGATTTCTTCACGGACTTTAAATACAACGGTAGATTTGTTAATGTTGAAGTCACTGAGAACAAAGGCGGTGGCGGTAGACGCGATCGTGGCGGAAGAGGCAAAAGAAGAAGTGATGATAGACGCGGTAAAAACCGCTCATCTGATTCTGGATTTCGTAGTGAAAGACGTGGTAGACGTTCGGATGGTCCAAAATCTGACCGTAGACGTTCAGGATCTGGTTCGGACAGACCTAGACGTTCAGGTTCAGGATCTGGTTCAGAAAGACCAAGACGTTCTAGACGCAGATAAAAATATTATCGCTTTAGCGTGAAATGGCCAGTTCGGATTTCATTTTTACTTGGTCGTTTTAAAACAAACCAATAGTCTGAGGTAGGCATTAAATTCCCATTATAAGTACCATCCCAAACACTTCTTGATGCATTGAGTGTGGCTAATTGTTTACCATACCTGTCGAAAATTGATATTTCAAAGTCATTTTCGTCAGGTGGGAGTTTTATGGTCCAAAATGGATTATCACTGTCACTATTTGGTGTAAAATATTTTGGGTAACCTAATATTGAAACGGCTTGTGTAACAAAACCACAGCCATTTTTATCCCTTACAAAGAAGGTATAATCACCAAAACCTAAATTTGAAAATTCGTTAGAATCTTGGTAAATGAAATTATCGAGTGAATATTCGTAATCACCAAATCCCTCAGTAAACACGGTAATACTGTTTTGACGTTGCCATTCTTCAACCTGAACATCAGCGATAATTGGCAAGCCTGATTGTATTACATTAAACACCTTTGTAGTACTACAAGCTATGCTTGGTGTTGTGTTGTGGTTCTTAAATATTTCAACAGTATAGGTTCCGGCCGTACTAATCTCAATAGATGAAGAGAGATTTCCTATAGACCAAGAATAAGCATCAAATCCGGCATCTGCGGTTAGGACAATAGATTCATCTTCACAGATATAAAATGTTTCTTCTTCAATAATATCAGGTCTATCCAATACCTGCAGATTAAATGAAGTAATATCATAACAACTTGGATTAAAGTTGTTTTGAATTCGTGCATACACAGTTTGAAAATCTAAAATATCATAATTTAAGTCCAATGGGTTTTGACCACTAATCGCGTTTTCTTCAGAATCAAAAAATAGAACTGAAAAAACACTAGCATCTTGCGTACCCATAACTTCGTCAATTTTGGTGTCGAGGTTAAAGGTAGTTAAGCCACTGCCATCATGAGATTCACATTGATAGTAATCCGTTGCTGTGTTGGCTATTGGAATATCATAGATAATGACCTCATCGGTTAACTCTAAGGATTGCCCAGCAACTGAGGCACTTACATTAACAGTGTAGATTCCTGGACTAGTATAAGTGTGTAATGGACTTTGTAAACTTGAAGTTGTGCCATCTCCAAAATCCCAAAGTACTGAAGCGTTGTCTACTGCCGAAACTAATTCAAAAGTTGTTTCGTTGGCCAAGCATGAATTATTAATGGTGAATGTAGCATTAAAGAGTGATTGAATAAATGGTGGCAAACCTAATGTTACTAATCGTCCTCCTAAATCAACAGCACCAATCTCGTAATCACAACCTAAACCCAAAGTATCAGGATTATTAATAGCATCAAGAGCTGTTTTTCCTGAATTGCATACATAAATTTTACCATCGAGTGCCAGTTGTAATCCACCTAGTTCATCACCTCCTTCATAGAGCAACGTTTTTGAATTAATAATATCATTAGCGTTGTTAAATCGTATATCAAATTGAAATAGTCTAGAACTTGCCTCGTTTGTTTGAAAATCGAAATTTTTATCCGAAACATACAACAGATCACCATTGGGCGAAAACTCTAAACCATAAGCACCAGAGGCAGATGAGCTACTATAAAACTGATCGTTAAGTGAAATAGGATTTGATACTACACCTGTATTATCATTAAAACTAAATATTTCCACATTGCTTTCTGCACCAAATTTTGCACTAGCAATGCGATTGCCATCTGGAGATACTTTTAGATAACCAATTGTATTGGCAATCTTTTGATCAAATGCATTTGGGTTGTCAGTGCCATGAACTGTCCCTACAGCAGATATTACGGGAGTTATATTAATGCCTTGTGGTGAAATTTGGTAAGCTAAAAACTCATTGCTACTCCAACCATGCGTAATAACCCAATAATCAATACCATTAGCGTGTTTTATAGCCGTAATTTTCTCTGTACTTGGGTATAAAAGCTCTTCATTCTTTACAGTAATGTCTCCATTTCCGTTGTTGAGACTCATATCTACAACAGAGTATCTAAATCCATGATCACCAGCAGAACTATCTACAGTAAAAATATAGTAAATGATTTCAGAGCCAGGTAATGGTATAATAATACCAGATTGCGTGCTAGATGGATCACCTAAAAGGCCAAATCCATTAGCCATTTGGTTGTGATTTTTATCCCAGACCGAAATACCATCTGTGTAGAAAAGCAAATCACCATTGGCATCAGAAATTGAACCGCAACCCTCGTTGGTAGCAAGTTGACCATTTAAGTCTAATACAGGTGCTCCAGAACTAAAATTGAGACCAGCATTTACGCCAAAATACCAATTTGCCGCTTCACCTTGTGATAAAACACAATGCATGAAGCTAAAACTGAGCAATAATATTAAAAGCGTCTTTTTCAATTTTTTTAAAATGGCAAGCAGATTTAATGCAATTTTCTTCAAACGAAAATACAAACAATTGTAAAAAATAAGGTGATTCTTAACATTAGAGGTTAATCTACAACGATAAACGGTAAAATAGACATCTTGTTAATATTAAGTCAAATCTGTAATAGTCCTACAGCAAACTGCGTTTTGTTTATTACATTTACACCGTAATACATGTGCATGCGATATTTATTGATCTTATTTCTATGTTTTACTACAGTTAATAGCTATAGCCAAGACAGCACCAATACTAAACTACCTACACGCGTTAAGGGTACGATTATTAGTAGTTCTACTAATGCACCACTAAGCGAGGTAAATATTGTAAATATTAATCAAGTTGTTGGTACATCAACAAATGACGATGGTATTTTTGAAATAAAGGCTGTTGCTAATGACACATTATTACTTTCATACCTAGGCTATAAATCCATTAAAGTTAGAGTAACCAATGACTGGCTGAAATTTGGTAATACTGAAATTACCATGACGGAGCTTGCTCTCGCTCTGGAGGAAGTCACCGTAAAGCAATTACAACTGACTGGTTATCTAAAAGTTGATATGATGGCTGTACCTATTCAGTCTAATAATCGTTATAGAATATCTGGTTTACCTGGTCAAGGTTATGAAGCTGGAAGACCTAATATTGCGACTAAAGTATTAGGAGCGATTTTTAATCCTGCTGATTTTCTCTATAATATGTTTGGCAAGAAACCTAACGAAATGAGGAAACTCAAAAAAATGAAGCAAGACGATGAGATTAGAAGTCAGCTTGCTAAACGTTTTGATCGTGAAATGCTACTCGTGTTATTGCAGGTGAATAAGTACGATTTAGATGAAATTGTGAACCAATGTAACTACTCCAAAGATTTTATCAATACGGCAAATGATCTTCAGATACTAGACGCTATTAGTGAATGTTACGAAGAATACAAGGTAATAAGTCGTAACAACAAACGTAACAAGGGTAAAAAGAAAGGCAGAGCCTAAGGTTTAAGCACTAGAATGGAGTGCCACCCTATTCCCTTCCGTATCTATAAAGACACCCATAAATCCGTGCTCGTCCGATATTTTAGTTTTAGGTTGATAGATTTTTCCACCAGCACCTTCTACTCTATCCAGTTCATTTTGAAGGTCCTCTGACATAAAATAAACCAATGTTCCCTCTTGACTAGGTATGTAAGTGTCTTGCTTAATTAATGTCCCTGAAGCACCAGAGCCACTATTATGAGCTGGAAACCATCCCATTATCAATCCACCAAGGTCTACTTCCTTAATTTCTACCTTAAAAACAGTTTCATAAAACTGTTTAGCTCTTCCCATATCACTAACAGGAATTTCAAACCAACCTACCATAATTCAATATTTAAGATTCTAAAATTGTTTTTAACTGACTTAAACCATCCTCAAAATCTTTCCCCACGGTTTTATCCATATTAAAGAATAAGAAGAAAATGTTTGTTGGTGGTTTATTAACCCCTGAAAATCCCCAAGTTACTTTGGTGGTTGTTGCATCAATTGCATCTACGGTTATATAGGCATCAGACTGCGATTTCCACGGTTTAAAGAAGCGTAACTGGCTTTCTAAGGTTTCATTTTCCACTACTCGCGTAATCTCTTGTTCTCCCGTACCTACTTCTTTATTGCCTTCCCATCGTGAAATAAAACCAACCTCGCCGTCAGTTCCCTCAAACTCCTGTTTCATATTAGGGTCTTTCTTTTTCCAAGGTGACCAATCGTTCTGTTTTTTTACATATTTAATGTAATTAAACACCTCTTCAAGTGGTTTATTCACTTGTACACTTCTGCTTACGTTGTATTTTTTTGGTGCAATTAAGGCAAGTAATACGATTATACCAATAATGGCCAGCACCACATATAATGCGATCATCATAATTTCTTGATTTTATAGTTAGTTCTTTAAAGTTACGAAAAATTACGATTCGGATTTAAATCGCTCAACGATGGCATCGTAGTTTTTAATGGTTTTTTTAATCCAGTCGAAACGTTTTGCAATACGTTCCTCTTCCGTTAATTGCCATAGAATATCAGAATTTCGGAGCTTGGAAGTTACATGTTGTAAAATAATTGCAGCAGAGACCGAAATATTAAGACTCTCCGTAAAACCAAACATTGGAATTTTAAGAAAACAGTCGGCTTGGTCTAAGACCTGCTGTGAGAGACCTTCGGTTTCTCTTCCAAAAAAGAAGCAAGATTTTTTAGAGATATCAAAGTCAATTAAATCGCAATCTTCCGCATGCGGTGTTGTAGCCACTATTTGATAACCTTTAGTTTTTAAATCCTTGATGCATTGGTTGACTGTGTTATATCTGTTAAGGTCTACCCATTTCTGTGAACCCATTGCAATTTCTCTATCAATACGCTTAGTATTTACCTCTTCAATAATATTGATTTCTTGAATACCAAACACATCACAAGAACGAATAACAGCACTAGTATTGTGCAATTGGTAAACATCTTCTGTAGCAACAGTAAAAAATTTGGTACGTTGTTCTAAAACTGTAGCAAATCGCTCTCTTCTATGCTCAGTGAGATAAGATTCTAGATATTCGAGAAGTTTTAAATCTGCCATTTATCAAAAATAGTATTTTTACATTATGAAACATATTGTTGTTTTAACAGGAGCTGGTATGAGTGCCGAAAGTGGTGTAAAAACTTTTAGAGACCATGCTGGTCTTTGGGAAGGCCATGACGTAATGCAGGTTGCTTCACCTCAAGGATTTAGGACAAATCCAGAACTCGTTTTAGATTTTTACAACCAAAGAAGACGCCAGCTCAAAGAGGTGGAACCTAATGACGCTCATAAGGCAATTGCAAATCTGGAGTCAAAATATAGAGTTACTGTTGTTACTCAAAATGTAGACGACCTCCATGAACGTGCCGGCAGTAATAATATTGTGCATTTACATGGTGAGCTTTATAAAATTAGAAGTACGGGTAACCCTAAGGATATCAGATATTGGACAGAAGATATAAAGCTTGGTGATACCTGCGATAAAGGCTACCAATTGAGACCACATATTGTATGGTTTGGAGAAGATGTACCAATGATTGAAAAGGCAGTAGAAATTTGCCTGACGGCAGATATACTTCTTATAATAGGAACCAGTATGCAGGTTTACCCAGCAAATGGGTTAATACACTATGTAAGCTCTAACGTCCCAATCTATTATATAGATCCGAAACCTGCCATGGTCAATCACCCAAATATCAAGGTTATTGCAAAAACAGCAACAGAAGGCATGAAGGAATTAACCAATATCCTATAAATTAATCCTCGGCGCTTAGCTTAAAAAAATCGTTTACAGGTTTATTAAACAGTTCTGAAAGTTTCAACGCTAAAACAGTTGAAGGTACATATCTATTAGCTTCTATTGAATTAATAGTCTGACGGGAAACACCTATTTTTTTAGCAAGTTCGTCTTGAGTAATATTTAATATGGCACGTTCTACCTTTATAGTATTCTCCATTATCTATAGCGTTTTAATGTATGGTAAAACATTAATTGAATCATTAACATAAAAAGCAATACCTGAAAATCACCTAGGTCCTTATAAGCTTCACCTCCCGAATGAACAACATTTGAAACTCCATACTCAACATAAGGCATTACAAGTGCATATATAACACCCACGATAAATGCTATTGCATAAGACTGCGCTCTTAAACTAATGGTCATCTCGTCTTCAATTTTATCCTTAGATAAAGACATGACTAACATACCAATGAGTAATGTTTTTTGGAGAAGTAACTTCAGCCATACCGTTTCTCCATCCATGGCAAAAGCTCTAACAAACATCATTAGTATAGAGGCCAATGCAATCAATAAACCAATTGTTATAAATTGATTTGGCAATCTAAACCGAGTAATTTTGTTAAGCCGTTTTCTTTCACAATCCATTATTTTATCAGTATCCATATTAGTAAAGTCTATTTTATATTATGTCTTATTTATTTTACTATATGACAAATATACTTTACATTATTGAATTTTCCAAATATTAATCCTTTAACTGATTAAAACATGTACTAAAAACTAATGGATAGAATCTTTAGGCTTGTATGTGTTAATATAATTTAACGCCCTTTTATTATCAGAATTACGATTATAAGCCTCTTTATAATTGTTATAGGCATTAAGGCTATCACCACTTCTCAAATAAGCCTCAGCCAAACTATCATAGACATTTGCACTACTTGGATGCAATGCAATATTAATTTTAAAAACAGCAATGGCCTTGTCGTATTCTTTTTTACGGATATGTGCATAGCCCTTACTATTAAACTCCCATTCTCTAATATAAGAACTTGTTGAGTCCTTTTCCTTAATTTTCATGTAGCCAGCTAGAGCTTCTTCATAATTCCCTTCTCTTAAATGTGTACTTGGTGTTTTATATGAATCTGGGACTTTTAAATAATCATAGGAAATAGAATCTGGGTTTTCTTCTGAGACTATAGACAAATAACGATCATTGGTTCCTGGTTTAGTTACAAATCGAAGCTTCTTATACATGTCAGCAACAAATATTTCATTTGTATCGGTTACGACAGGTTTAAAAACACCTTCCTTCCAATTTAATATAAGCTTGTCATCTTTGTAATACACTAATATGAGTTCGTCTTCATTGTATTGGTACTTACCTGCTGTTTCTTTCTTAAAAGTCTCGCTGAACTCTACGCCTCCAGAACAACTGATAACAAAAAGCCCTACTACCAAAAAATAGCCTATTACCTTAAAATTCATTTGATTATTGATTTGATTGGTTAAAATAAAAAAGTCTCACTATAAAGTGAGACGATTCTATTATAAAAATGTTACGGAAGATATTATTTCACTCCCATTAATTCTACATCAAATACCAAAGTAGCATTTGGAGGAATAACACCACCTGCTCCAGCAGCACCATAACCCAAATCACTTGGAATCACCAAACGTGCTTTATCACCTACATTTAAAAGGCATATTCCTTCATCCCAACCAGGTATAACTTGACCAACACCAACTTGGAAATCTAATGGTTGATTTCGCTTATATGATGAATCAAAAACAGTTCCATCAGCTAACTGACCTTTATAGTGTACAGACACCATATTACCTTTTTCTGCCTTTTTACCATCCCCTTTTTGAATGACTTTATATCTTAATCCTGAAGCTGTTTCGTCAAACCCTGCTGCTAATTTATCTAATTCAGCTCTTGCTGCTTCTCGCTCAGCTGCAACGCGCTTTTCTCTTTCTCCTTCAAAAGTTCTAAAAGCTTCAATAGCATTGAAATTTTCTGCTGCTTCACCTACTCTTACGATTTCAACAGCCTCCATAGTATCGTCTTGAGCTACAGCATCTACAACATCTTGACCTTCTACAACACTACCAAATACAGTATGCTTACCATCTAACCACGGAGTTTCAACATGGGTAATAAAAAATTGACTTCCATTTGTTCCAGGACCTGCATTTGCCATAGACAATTTACCTGGAGCATCATGTTTTAAATCTGGATGTATCTCATCATCAAACTTATATCCAGGATTTCCTGTTCCAGTTCCCTGAGGACAACCACCTTGAATCATAAAATCTGGGATAACTCTGTGAAATTTTAATCCGTCATAGTATGGCTTTCCTTGCGGTCTTGCTGAATTTTCTAAATTACCTTCAGCCAAGGCAACAAAGTTACCTACTGTTCCAGGAGTTTTTTCAAACTCAAGATTTACTAATATCTCTCCTTTTGTTGTTTTAAATTTTGCGTATAAACCGTCTTGCATTGTTTTGTCTTTTATTTAAGGGTGCAAAGATAATCAATGATTTATGATTTACGAATTAAGTCTGAATATTTGAGAAGTCGGTTATTAAAGTTAGTTTTGCCAAAACTTAATTAATGGGATTTTCATTATCAAAATTAAAGTCGGCTTTTGGAGGTAATTCTAAACCAACCAAACCTGTTGATTCTATAGAACGTATAATTTCAGAGGTTGAAAACACACCATTTGGAGTATCTGATTCTAATGTACTTTTTGCTGGATTGAATGAACTTGGAGGCTATTATTTCTTTCAGACTGTCGTTGTTGGCTCATTTAAGTACAAAACATTTGATGGTGCAAAGTTGATTATGAAGTCTGATGATTTTGAATTGGAACTAGAATCGGACACACTAGAGTTAGAATCTGAGCCATCTCAAGTTGCAAAACGTTTTATTACTAAAATTGATTTTCAGATTGAAGAATCTGATATTGAAAATTTACAAAGCCAGAGAATTACGGAACTGACATTAAAAACTAAAAAAGGAGATTTAAGTTTCACAAAGTATGTGGGAACACAAGACGAGGAAGAATAATTAATTTGCTACTTCGCTAATAAATTTAATACGATATAAACGGAGCTCTTCATCTTCATAATCACCATCAAATTCTTCAACAGCATCTGAGATTTTATCGCTTTCAGATTCCATAAAGTACTCGTGAATTTCTTCTTGTTGATCTTCATCCAAAATCTCATCAATCCAATAACTTATATTGAGTTTTGTGCCAGAATACACTATAGATTCCATTTCCTTAATAAAATCTGGCATCTCCATACCCTTTGCAGATGCAATATCATCTAAACGCAATTTCCTATCCACATTTTGAATAATGTAAAGTTTTAAGGCAGAATTTGAACCTGTGGATTTAACAACCATATCATCAGGTCTTACTATCTCATTTTCTTCAACATAATCTGCTATTAAAGCCACAAAGTCTCTACCATATTTTTTGGCCTTGCTCTCACCTACACCATGTACATTATTCAATTCTTCAATCGTAATAGGATACTTTAATGCCATATCCTCCAAAGAAGGATCTTGAAAAATAACAAATGGTGGTACACCTAAACGTTTTGCATTTCGCTTACGCAAGTCTTTTAGCATGGTCATCAGTTTTTCATCTGCTGAAACGCCACTACTCTTTGCATTAGTTATTATGCCGTCATTAGATTCTTCGTCATATACATGATCTTCTGCCATCATAAACGAAACTGGTTTCGCAATGAACATCTTTCCTTCTTCGCTTAGTCTTAAAACACCGTAGGTTTCAATATCTTTCTTTAAATAACCTGCAACCAGAACTTGACGTATTAACGCCATCCAAAAACGCGGTTCTTTATCCTTACCAATTCCAAAAAATGGTTGAGTATCTGTTTTATGTGAAGAAATTAACGCATTAGATTTACCGACTATGACTTGTACTAAATCCTTAGACTTATATTTCTCATTAGTACTATTTACGGTTTCTAATAAGATTTTAACCTCATTTTTTGATTCTACCTGTTTTTTAGGGTTTCTCACATTATCATCCATGTCTCCACCTTCACCAGTCTCAGTATCAAACTCCTCACCAAAATAATGTAAAATAAACTTACGCCTAGATATGGATGTTTCTGCAAAAGCGACAACTTCCTGTAATAATGCATGCCCAATTTCTTGTTCGGCAACAGGCTTACCAGACATAAATTTCTCGAGCTTCTCAATATCCTTGTAGGCATAGAATGCCAAGCAATGACCTTCACCTCCATCACGACCAGCTCTACCAGTTTCTTGATAATAACTCTCTATACTTTTAGGAATATCATGATGAATCACAAATCTCACATCTGGTTTGTCAATCCCCATTCCAAAAGCAATGGTTGCCACTACAACATCAGCATCTTCCATGAGAAACATATCCTGATGCTTTACACGAGTCTTGGCATCTAATCCTGCATGATATGGGACAGCTTTAACGCCATTTACTTGTAAAACTTGTGCTAACTCTTCAACACGCTTTCTGCTTAAACAATAAACGATACCAGATTTACCTTCATTTTGTTTTACAAAACGAATAATATCTGCATCTACATTTTTTGTTTTAGGTCTTACTTCATAGTATAAATTAGGTCTATTAAAAGATGCTTTAAATGTTACCGCATCTGTCATTCCTAAACTCTTCAGAATATCCTCCTGAACCTTTGGTGTGGCAGTTGCAGTTAACCCAACTATTGGAATATTATCTCCAATACGCTTAAGTATATGTCTTAAATTGCGGTATTCAGGTCTAAAATCATGTCCCCATTCACTTATACAGTGAGCTTCATCAACTGCCATAAATGAAACTTGAACGGATCTAAGAAAATCTACATATTCCTCTTTTGTTAATGACTCTGGTGCTACGTAAAGTAGCTTTGTAATACCATTAACTATATCATCTTTTACACGCCTAACTTCTGTTTTGTTCAATGAAGAATTCAATACATGTGCTACTCCTTCATTTTCAGAAACAGCTCTTATAGCATCAACTTGATTTTTCATTAATGCAATAAGTGGAGACACGACAATTGCTGTGCCATCTTTTATAAGTGCTGGTAATTGATAACATAAAGATTTACCTCCACCTGTGGGCATTATAACAAAGGTATTGTTACCTTCTATCACATTTTTAATTACCTCTTCTTGAAGACCCTTAAACCCAGAAAAACCAAAGTATTTTTTTAGCGCGGAGTGTAAGTCAATTTCTGCAATACTCATTAATCCCTATTAGTATTTTATATACATTTGCAATAAGTTTAAAGATAACATATTTCTTTAAATCTAAAAAAAGCCATAAAAATTAGTTTTGAACACTAAACAATCCATTTTAAGTACTGCAAAAAGTACTATAAAATTAGAAAGTGATGCCATTGAGCATTTATCAGAATTATTAACCGATGAATTTGCAGAAGCTGTAGAATTAATCTATAATTCTAAAGGAAGAGTCATCATAACTGGCATCGGAAAAAGTGCCATTATAGCAACAAAAATTGTCGCGACATTAAATTCAACTGGAACTCCAGCTGTTTTTATGCATGCTGCTGATGCCATTCACGGTGATTTAGGTTTAATACTTAAAGATGATGTAGTAATCTGTATTTCTAAAAGTGGAAATACTCCAGAAATTAAAGTACTGGTGCCACTTATTAAAAATGCTGAGAATAAAATGATTGCTATCACGGGGAATAAAGATTCCTATCTAGGCCAACAAGCAGATTATGTATTAAATGCCTATGTTGAACAAGAAGCCTGCCCGAATAACTTAGCACCTACAACAAGTACAACCGCACAATTGGTAATCGGAGATGCACTTGCCATTTGTTTACTTGAATTGAGAGGGTTTTCTAGTAATGATTTTGCTAAGTATCATCCAGGAGGAGCTTTAGGCAAACGTCTTTATCTAAGGGTTAACGACCTTTCTTCGCAAAATTTAAAACCAGAAGTTGGGCTTGATGCAACCCTTAAAGAAGTCATTGTTGAAATAACTGAAAAAATGCTGGGAGTTACAGCCGTTGTTGATAAGGACGTAATTATTGGTATTATCACGGATGGCGATTTAAGACGAATGTTAAGTAAAAGCAATGATATTTCTAATTTGACAGCAAAAGATATAATGAGCAAAAATCCAAGACGAATTTCTGAGGATGCAATGGCCGTTGATGCAAAAGAACTAATGGAAGAATTTGAGATTTCTCAACTGCTTGTAGAACATAATGGTAAATATGCAGGTGTTGTACATCTTCATGATTTAATCAAAGAGGGCATTATATAATGGCGACAAAGAATATTGACGAAATGTCTTTTTTAGACCATCTCGAAGAATTAAGATGGCATTTAATTAGAGCTACATTAGGTATTTTAATAGCGGCAACTTTAGCTTTTATATTCAAGAAATTTATTTTTGATGTTATCATATTTGGACCAACAAATATGGATTTCCCAACTTATGAAGGGCTTTGTAAAATGTCTCAGTTGATTGGAATTAACGACACAACATTTTGCGCAGATAAGTTTCCATTTATAATTCAAAACAGAACTGTTGCTGGCCAATTTTCAGCACATATATGGACCTCTATTTATGCCGGATTTATCATAGCGTTTCCATATGTAATTTATCAACTATGGAGCTTTATTAGTCCAGGATTAAAAGAGAATGAACGTAGAAATTCAAGAGGCTTTTTATTTACAGCATCTGTTTTGTTTTTTCTAGGTGTACTTTTCGGATATTACATTGTTACACCGTTATCACTTAATTTCTTGGCAAATTATCAGATAAGTGAAATGATATCAAATGAGTTTGATGTAAGCTCAGTTATAGCCATTGTGAGATCATCAGCAATAGCATCTGGTTTTGTTTTTGAATTGCCAATAATCATCTACTTTTTAACAAAAGCCGGATTGGTAACACCTGCCTTTTTGAAGAAGTACAGAAAGTTTGCCCTAGTAATCGTATTAATTTTAGCGGCAGTAATTACACCTCCAGATATTGCAAGCCAGGTTATAGTGGCTATTCCTATTTTAATATTATATCAAGTTAGTATTTATATTTCTGCAGTAGTTGTTAGAAATCAGAAAAGAAAAATGAAAAATGTCTGACATAGTAAAAGAATTTAATGAGTATCGGTCTAAGATGAACGACAAGATCTTAGCTGATAACAATAAGGTAGTTAAACGAATTTTTAACTTGGATACTAATGCCTTTCAAGAAGGTGCATTAGATAAAAAAACTAAGGAGCTTCTCGGTTTGGTTGCTTCTGCAGTCTTGCGTTGCGATGATTGTGTTAAGTATCATTTAGAATCTTCCTATAAAGAAGGTGTTTCAAAAGCAGAAGTGAGTGAAGCGTTAGGAATAGCGACCTTAATTGGCGGAACTATTGTAATACCTCATTTACGTAGAGCTCATGAATATTGGGAAGCTATTGAAAATCAAGGTTAAACTTTTAATAAATCTTTGCTACTAGCAGAATTGTCTATATGATTTTGTTATTTTTAGCGTTGTTGAATAGATTATGAAATTAAGAGCCGAAAATTTAATGAAGTCCTACGGAGGACGAAAAGTAGTTAAGGATGTTTCTCTTGAAGTGAACCAAGGCGAGATTGTTGGTTTATTGGGACCTAATGGTGCAGGAAAAACAACATCTTTCTACATGATAGTTGGTATCATTAAACCAAATGGCGGTAATATTTATTTAGACAATACAGACATTACAAAATATCCTATGTACAAACGTGCTCAGAACGGGATTGGATATTTAGCTCAAGAGGCTTCGGTTTTTAGAAAACTGAGTATAGAGGATAATATTCTAAGTGTTTTACAACTTACTAAATTGAGTAAAAAGGAACAGCACGATAAAATGGAATCATTAATTGAGGAATTTGGATTAGGGCATATTAGGACCAATAGAGGTGATTTACTCTCTGGTGGAGAACGCAGAAGAACAGAAATTGCACGAGCTCTAGCCACAGATCCAAATTTTATATTATTAGATGAACCATTTGCAGGTGTTGACCCTGTGGCAGTTGAAGATATTCAGCGAATAGTAGCTAAACTGACCAAAAAGAATATTGGCATCTTAATTACAGACCATAACGTACAAGAAACACTTGCAATTACAGATAGAACCTATCTTATGTTTGAAGGTGGAATATTAAAAGCTGGTGTTCCAGAGGAACTTGCTAGTGATGAGATGGTTCGTAAGGTTTACCTAGGTCAAAATTTTGAACTTAGAAAAAAGAAGTTAGAGTTTTAAACTTTGTCTTGACTAGGAACTTCTGCCTGCAAAAGTTTCTTTTGATAACGACCTTGAACGACATCAACCACTACTAATACAGCAATTACAAAATAAAAGGTGGTTTTACTCATTGGTACGATTTCATTTCCAAATATTTTTAAATGTGCTAAATGACCTCCTTCAGTTACTAGCATTATACCAACAATAAAAAGTATAAACAAACCTAAAACTTCATACATTCTATTTTTAGCTAAAAAAGTAGAAATTCTATTCGCTAGAAGCAACATTAAAAGTCCACTCGCAACAATTGCAATAGCCATTACAATAAAGGCTGTATTTGAATTTTCAATCTCGCTAGTAAGACCAATTGCTGCCAAAATGGAATCAAAAGAAAATACAAGATTCATAATTACAATACTAAAAATAGCAGCATTAGCAGATTTCATTCTGCCATTATTTTCTCCCTCAACATCAACATCTAAATCTTTCACAGATATCATATGCCATATTTCTTTTAGTGCCGTGTAAATGATAAATCCTCCACCAGCTAATACAATAATGCTATGCCCATTAAAAGCAAAGTCCAATACATTCTCAATATGACCAGTCAAGAAAGAAAATGGTTCTTGAAAATAGTCTATGATGGATACTAAAACAAAAAGAAGAACAATTCTCAATACTATAGCAATTAAAATACCAACCTTTCTAACTCTTTTTTGTTCTTGTTCAGGTGCTTTCTTAGATTCTAACGATATATATAATAAATTATCAAAACCAAGTACTGCTTGCAACATAACAAGCATGAGTAGGGTGAAAATGATTTCTGCCATAATAATATTTAGATTATAATTTTAGTGTATGTTCTTTTGGTCGGAAAGTGATAGGACTATGTATAAAATGATAATGAGTGGAATAGCCGCAAATTGAAAAATAATTAATGTCACAATACTTAATACCAAGAAAATATATCGCATAGTATTGGCTCTAAAGCTCCAATCCTTAAACTTTAAAGCAAATAATTTGATTTTTGAATTCAACAAATAACAACTTATCAAAGTAATACCAATTAAAAACCACTTATTTATAATAATTGAATTCATGATGTCATTATTTTGAAATTCTAAAATTAATGGAAATGACAAGATTAATAGAGTATTTGCAGGTACAGGAAGTCCTTTAAAATAAGTTTGCTGGTCTTCATCTAGATTAAATTTGGCTAATCTATATGCTGAGGCCAATGGAATTAAAAAACCTATTAATGGCAACACAGATAATTTAAATCCTTGCCAATGAAACACAGAATTCCAACTGTCATTATAAGACGCAAAATCTGGAGCATCTACAGTTAACGATATTAGTTTAAACATGATTATACCCGGAACAACTCCACTAGTTACCAAATCTGCTAATGAATCCAATTGTATTCCTAGTGGACTCTGCACATTAAGTTTTCGTGCTAAAAGCCCGTCAAAAAAGTCAAAAAATATACCAGCAAAAACAAAAATTGCTGCTACTATAAAATTACCATAAACAGCAAATATTACAGCAATACAGCCCGAGAAAAGATTAAGTAGAGTTACAAAATTAGGAATGTGTTTCTTTATATTCATTCTTCAACTTTCCGTAAAAATAAAAAACTATTTAACTCCTATCTCAATAAATCGGCAAATTATGGCTGACACACAATAAGAACTGGTATTTGAAGTTTATTAGATAGAAAATATTGTGCATCTTTGTAAAAAATTATTGCTGTTGAAAAATTACCTTGTAATTCTCTTAACACTTACCTCGCTTGCCACTATAGCACAAACCACAAGGAAATATTCTAATGAATTTATGAATATTGGTGTTGACGCGGCATCCTTAGGTATGAGTAATGCGGTTGTATCCCATACTGCCGATGTAAATTCTGGATATTGGAATCCAGCAGGACTCGTACACATTGAAGATAAGCAGGTAGCATTAATGCATTCTAGTTATTTTGCTAATATTGCCAACTACAACTATATAGCCTTCGCAATGCCTCTTGATGATAGAAGTGCTGTTGGTATTTCACTTATAAGATTTGGTGTAGATGACATTTTAGATACTACGCAATTAATTGACGATCAAGGCAATATCAATTATGACAGAATCAGCACCTTTTCCACAGCAGATTACGGTCTTACCTTTTCTTATGCTAGAAAACTGCCATTAGATGGGCTGAATTTTGGTGTAAACGCAAAAATCATAAGGCGAATTATTGGTGATTTTGCTTCCTCTTGGGGATTTGGACTTGATGCAGGTATACAATTTGAAACTGATAACGATTGGAAATTTGGTCTTATGGCTAGAGACATTACCACAACTTATAATGCTTGGGCCATTGATGAAGATAAGTTTGAGGAAATTAGTAGCGCTGTTGATGGACAAAACCAAGAATTACCTGAAACTACTGAAATAACCATCCCGAAACTTCAATTTGGAGTATCCAAAAAATGGATTTTCAATTATGACTATTCATTACTTGCGGCTACTAATCTTATTGTAAGATTTGAAGAAAATAATGATATCATATCAACCTCTTTTGCAAGTATAAATCCAGCCTTAGGGTTTGAATTTGGATATACAGATCTTGTTTTTTTACGAGGAGGCGTTGGTAATTTTCAGAATGAATTACAAATTGACAATTCTGAGTCCTTAACATTTCAACCAAATTTTGGCGTAGGTTTTAAATATAAGGGTATACAAATAGACTACGCCTTTACTGATATTGGTGATCAAAGCGCAGCCTTATACTCTAATGTCTTTTCATTAAAAATAGACTTTGGTATCTTTAGATAATTATGAGATTATTTTTTACCCTATTCATTTTTATTTTTTCAATTGGATCTGTTGTAGCGCAACAAATTAAATTATCTTCAAATGCAGAAGTATCCATACTAACTGTTGGACCTGGTAAATCGTTAAATGATGCTTTTGGTCATAACGCTTTTAGGGTAACAGACAAGTCTCTTGGCATTGACGTCACTTATGGCTATGGAGAATATGATTTTGATGCTCCCAATTTTTATTTAAAGTTTGCGCGAGGAAAGCTGAATTACCTTATCAGTAGACATAATTATTCTGATTTTTACAATCATTACGTGCATTATAATCGTACTGTTAAAGAACAAGTTTTAAATTTCTCTCAAACAGAAAAACAGGCTTTATTTGATTTCTTAGAAAATAATTATAAACCGGAAAACAGAAGATATCTTTATGATTTCTTTTTTGACAACTGTGCTACAAGAATCAGAGATGTTTCTCAATCGGTTACAGCGAATCCAATAACTTTTAATAAACCCGAAATTTTCGAACCAAAAACGTTTAGAGAATTGATCTATGAACATGTAGACAAAAATAGTTGGGGAAGTTTTGGTATTGACCTAGCCTTGGGTTCTGTAATCGATCAAAATGCATCTTCTAACGAGTTCATGTTCTTACCAAAATATATCCATCAATTTTTCCTAAACGCCTCTTATAACGGATCTGATTCAATTGTAAAACGCTCATCAATTGTATATAATAAAAAACCAGAGAAAGACACTTTAAATTTTTTATTAAGCCCATTATTTATCAATAGCCTTTTTGGATTTATTATAATATTTATAACGTTTAAAAACCATAAAAACAATTCTAGAAGTAAGTGGTTAGATATTGCATTATTTAGTGCAACTAGTATTGTGGGTATTTTACTTTTCTTACTTTGGTTTGCTACAGACCATAGTGCCACCGCCAACAATTACAATCTACTTTGGGCATTTCCATTAAATTTCATAATAATTGGTCAATTAGCAAAAAACACCATGAAAAATTGGGTAAAGGGATATTTAAAATTCTTAATTATTATGCTTTGCTTAATGACACTTCATTGGTTAATTGGAGTTCAAGTATTCGCTGTAGGACTTTTGCCAATAGTAATTGCATTGTCTGTGAGGTACATTTACCTAGTTAGAAACTTCAATTAATATTTACTGACCTCTATAATATAAAACTGTACTCAAGGTTTTGATTATTATACTAAAATCTATAAATAAACTCCGATGCTTAATATAATATAGATCGTATTGAAGTTTGGTTAGGCTATCATCTATTGAAGAGCCATATCTTGCATTTACCTGGGCCCAACCAGTTAGACCAGGTTTAATGATATGTCGCATCTCATAAAAAGGAATAATACGAGATAGTTCATTAACGAAAAAAGGTCGTTCAGGGCGCGGACCAATAATACTCATATCTCCTTTTAAAACATTATAGAATTGAGGGATTTCATCTAGTCTAGATCTACGTAAAAACCGTCCAAATTTAGTAATTCTTTTATCACCTTTTTCTGCCCATTTAACACCATCCTCCTCAGCATTAATAACCATAGTTCTCAGCTTGATGATTCTAAACGATTTACTATTTCTGCCAATACGCTCTTGTATATAAAATAACGGTCCCTTGTTTCCGATTAAATTGCCTATAACAACAAATGGCAATATTAGAATTCCAAAGAGTAAGCCTAAAATCGAGAAGACTATATCAAAAGTCCGTTGAAAAAACCTATAAAGTTTGTTCTCGTTACTTCTACTATACGGGAAGTACTTATAAAAATCCTTACCTACAAATTGAATAGGAACACGCTGCAATAATTCTTCATAAACTTGTGTGTAATCGCGAATTTTAAATCCCCTTTCAAGAAGCAAAATCAAATCATGATATACCTGAGACACCATTGCTTCAGTATTAAAACTAGCAACTAAAACTTCTGATATGCTTTCTCTTTGAATTACTTCTAAAAAATCCTTTGCTGGAAACTCTTTTAAACCTTTGTATTTTATCGATTCGGAATCAGAATCTTCACTATTCAAAAATCCAACAATTTTATAATTCGGATCTTGTGTATCTAATGATTTAACCAAACCTTCAATATTTGAAACATCTCCGACCAACAAAATACGTTTGTAAAATCGAGGTGACTCAATAAGTTGTGTATATGCTACTCTCCATAGAAAAATGGACACTATTAAAATAAGATAAAAATATAGTATCTGAACTCTTTGTTCTGGCAGTACTGGCGAGAGGAAGGGAGTTAATAAATAAAACAGCACTAGTACTGATATTGCTAAAGTAATATTTCGAGCAGTTACATCTAATTTACTCGCTTGCTGAAGATCATATAATTCAAAAACAGTCCCAAATATACTTACATAAACACCTAGTAAGATTAATGGAATAATATTTTCCTCGCTAAATAATAAATAATCAAAATCTGTAAAAAGGTTAAGTGCATAAATACCCAAGAAAACCACAACTAAGTCCATGATTCTTAATAGAACCTTACGTTCGGATACTTCAAAGTGTATTCCTTTTTTATGTTTCATTATTAATTCTGGCGGGTTACGTAAAGATATAAAGTATAAAGTACATTACAATTTTATTGTAGAATAAGTTCCCATAGAGGCCTTACTTCATCCCAATCGAAGCGTTCTACCTTTGTTCTTGCGGCATTGACTAGCAAATTTCTATTGTTATTATTATTTACTATTTCAATTATGGCTTTACTCATAGCTTCAGCATTATTAGGTGGCACTAATAACCCCTCTTTCTTGTCCTCGATTAAATAGGGTATGCCACCAACATTCGTTGAAACTACAGGTAGACCAAGTGCCATGGCTTCAATAACACTTACGGGAGTATTATCAATATTTGTGGTATTTATAAATACATTATGAGACTTGGATAGATTGATCCAATCTTTTTTTGATAGTTTACCGGTAAACTTAACATCTAATTTTTTTTCTTTAACAATCTTCTTAGCTTTTGCCATTGAACCATCAATTTCTGGACCAACCATGGTAAGATTAGAATTTAACCCCTTACTCTTCAATTCTTCTAATACCAACAAAGCCAATTCTGGATTATACAAGGATGAAAAAGATCTAACCCAAAGCAAGTTTATGTCATCTATATCATTCGATATGAAATTATAATCTTTGATTTCAATAAAATTGGGTATATAGTTTAAATTTTTATAGCCATATTTAGTAAATACAGATTCTAAAAATTTTGAAGGTGCTACTAATTTATGTGCATTACCAAACAATAATTTGCTTAATCTAGAATTATGGATTAGTCTTTTCTCCAAATTTCCTCCATGCAATATTGGTATATATTTTAATCGCAACAGTCTACAAAATTGACTAACAACCACAGCATAATAAAAATTACTTGTACTATAGGTGTCGATTAAAACGTAATCTGTTGACCTGTTGTGCTTTAATACGGACCAAACCATATCAATTAATCTCAACACCTTGTTAGATTTTTTTGAGGCAACTTTAACTGTACAAAATTCACTCAATTTTGCTCCAAGAGTTTCTATTGTAGTACTTGTTTTACCCTTTTTTGATAATGCGTTTCCTATGTATAGGACGTTTGTCATATTGAACGTTTAAAAGCGCTAAAGCATATATAAAACCTGGTGCAGCAATTCGCATAGCAGAGTGGTTTATTGTAGCAAACCAAAATCCAAGCATGGAATAGAAAAAAATATTTCTTCTATTTTCTAATCTGTAAAGCAACGGAATAAAGATTAATATTAATAAAATAAAAAATGCAAACATACCATGCTCAGAAAACAATCTACTTAATTCATTGTGAGAAGCTTTTATACCTAGTCCTTTTTTTAATCTTAGCTCCTTGGCACCATTGGCTCCGACACCAAGTATGGGATTCTCTATAAATCCTTGTAAATCGTCCATAAAGAGGGTAACCCTACCGGTAGATAAATCTTCTTTTGCTTTACCTGAGACATCTTGATTTGCATATCTCTTATCAATTAAACCCATGGTTTGATTAGAACTAATTAGCCAAACTCCTGCTCCTAAGATGCCAAATAGAACAAACGTATAAAAAATCCGACCTTTCATTTTCTGTGTGGATTTACTGTACAATAAGAATAAAAAGGCGAAAATTATAATTACGGCTGTAACAATACCACCTCTACTAAAAGTAACTATTCCTCTAAAACTTATGATACCCAATAAAATCCCATTAAAAATCTTCAGGATCATGGTTGGTGATTTCATAAATAATCTAACAGTTAGTGCAAACATGCCTAGACCTAAAATGGTAGCTACTTGATTAGGCCCGAAACCACCAGAGGTAGCAAAATTTGACTGCGTCCCTCGTAATACGTCTTTTATACTTGGATTATATAAAAACAAGTATACAGACATTGTAATTATAGGCAAACTGATGTATAGCAAAGCCTGAATAAAATCACTCATGGTCAGCTTTTTATCCAGCACATAAATAGCAGAAATCCCTAGACAAACCGGTCCGCTTAATACAAATGCAATATTAGTTCTAAAGTTAGAATCAAAACCTATCGTGAGGTATGCGACAATAATTGATGGTACGAGTAAAACCAAATAAATTAAATACGGGTAGGCTTTACTTGATAAGCCATTATTTACTAATCCAATTAAACCAAAAAGAATAACTAAGTATTTTGAACCTTCATAGAAAAAAGAACCAGAAGTCATCCTGAATAAAACCTCAGAGCCCACAACGTAACAACAAGCCAATATTACTTCTTTTGGTTTATCTACATCATTTGCTGAAAAAATTCTATATAAAAAATAAAGAACAACAGCAACAAAATAAACCTTTGAGAATCCAGGAATAAACAATATTAGAAAAGCCAACAAAACGTGGATTAGTACTAAGGTAAGATAGTTCTCCTTATTACTTTTTTTGTATTTGTTTTTTATTGACTTATATCTCAATTTACTTCTATTTTGTACTATAAACCTTGATGAGTTTTTGTACTACTGCATCCTTTGAATAATCTTCAATTACCTTTTTCTTTAAATTACTTGATGTTTTCTGTCTTTGTAATGGATTATCAATATAATAGACCAATGCTTTGGAAAGTGCAACATCGTTTTCTGATTTAACAATCAGCCCAAGTTCATTGGAATCTATTACAAGATTGCAATCTCCAACATTAGTCACAACCGTAGCCAATTCTCCTAATCCATATTCCAACAAAGCTAATGGCAACCCTTCTGATTTGGACGACAACACACCTATCTCACATTGTGACATTATATTTTTAACATCCGATTTACTCCCATAAAAATAAATAGAATTATGCAGTTTATTTCTAACTAAGAATTGCTTCAC
Source organism: Winogradskyella vincentii (assembly GCF_020166345.1). Lineage (GTDB taxonomy): Bacteria > Bacteroidota > Bacteroidia > Flavobacteriales > Flavobacteriaceae > Winogradskyella > Winogradskyella vincentii. Next base: position 42,314 of record NZ_JAIUJS010000005.1, read on the forward strand.
AGTCTGTGAATAATTATCTTCAAAATCCTTACCAACACAATGAAGTGTCCATTCCGAATGTTTCACTAATACTCTCTGAAAAGCCTTAAACAAGTTTATATGGTCCTTTTGTGGTCTTAAGTTGGCTAAGCATAACACTCTTTTGCCTTCTGTCCCTTTAAGTTGAGTTGACGCTTCTACTCCGTCGAGGGCTACAATATTGCGAAGGTAGTCAACATCATTGCACCACAATTGATTTTTGGCCCAATCAAACAGCCTTTGATTAACACTGAAAATTTGATTGAAAAACAGTGAACAAAACTTTAAGATCCATTTTGGTCTCTTATTTAACTGTTCACTATCCCCATAGTGATCATGCCATATAATCTTTAGTTTTGGATTAAGACACTTTGCTAATGTTGCAAAAAAGAACGATGTTGCATGAGCATGCACCACTTTAATATTATTCTTTTTTAAGTACTTGTTGAATTGTTTTAGAGCATTATAATCTAAACTAGATTTTTTATTCAGAAATAAAAACCCAACCTCATCCTTTATTGTAGATTTCAACAAACCTTCTTTTCGTGTCGCACATAGATATGAACCGTCAATTTTATTTGTTAAAATATTGGCATATGTTACTGCCAGGCGCTCAGCACCGCCTGCATCGAGTGAGTCAATAAGTTGAATCACCTTGGTCATATTGATAGTATATCTTTAATTTCTTCCTCTTGCCTTTCTACAGTATATTCCTGCGACCAACTCAAAGCTTTTCCAGCCATAGTATTCAAATCTTTCGATGATATGGCAGTATAAATTTCTTGAACGGCATCATCAATATTATCGTTTATTAATATTCCTCGTTCACCAAATTTAAGCATCCATGGAACACATGAAATTTTTGTTGCAATAGGAATAACTCCATAAAACATTCCTTCAGCAATAGATTTTGGCCATCCTTCGCTTTTAGAAGGTAATATATTGAAGTGACTTTGTTTCAATCTTTGTTTTATCACTTCTTTAGAAACGTTTCCATTTAAATAAACTATATCGCTCAAGGAATTAATTTCAATGTAATTCTCTATTTGAGGTTTTAATTCTCCATCTCCAAAAATTTCTAATTGGCATTTCAATCCACGATTGTTGAGTCCTTCAATTATTTTAATGGCTTTTAAAGGTTGTTTCCCTGGCACTAAAGCACCAATAAATGTGAATTTCAATATTTTTGAATAATCTCTATATGAATACTCTTCTTTCTCATCTTCACTGAAAGTTGCTGCAAAAAAAGATCTTATATTTTTGGTTTTATTTTTCCATTCTCCATAAACCAATGCCGTCATATTCTTTGACCAAATGGGACTCGAAAATATTTTTTTCTGAAATCTATATCCTATTGGTTGCGAACTTCTAGGATCCCAGTTACCAGCATATCGCATGGATTTTTTCTTTTTTGGAAAAAATACCTGAATCAATGCCGCAATTGCTGATATGTTACTAGGGGATCTAAAATGTAAATGATCAGCTTTTCGCATTACTCTGAACATTTTGTAAACTATGCTTGGCAAGTTTAACAGTAACCTAAAAATACCTGTAATTGATTTAACATTAAAAACAGGAATCTTAACTAAATTAACATTAGGGTGAGCATAAGGAGCAGTTATTTCATCTATATCATCAATAGCAGACAATGGTGCAACAACAATAATACCGTCAAAATGAGAATTCCAAATATCCATTTCTCTCATATAAGGTGCATAACCATAGTATTTACCTTGGCTTTCTAAATGCTGTACTAATGTAAAAATTGCTAAGGTCATTTAGTACTCAATTAAACTTTTATAAAAACTAATATTCTTGTAAATACTTGAATTCACATTAAAGGTATCCAAAACAAACTTTCTAGCATTTGTACCTATAGTTAAATGCTTATCTTCATTATCTAAATACCAAATTATCTTTTCAGCAATGTCATTAATGTCATATGGATTGCACAACAAGCCTGTTTCATAATCTCTAATGGTTTCTTTACCTGGTCCAAGTTTTGTAAAAACTACAGGTTTTTCCATTGCCATAGCTTCTTGAGCAACTAAACCTTGCGTTTCCATATGAGATGGAAAAGCACAAACATTGGCTAAGGCATACTTCTCAGGTAATTTTTCAAATGGTATAACACCATGAAAAATAACGTGTTTTTCTATAAGCTCTTTGTACTTGTCTTGTAGCATTTTTGTATATGACCTACCATCTTTATAAAACCATTCTCGACCAAAAATATTTAACTTAATATTTGGGTACTTTTTCGCCACGAGCTCCAAAGCCAAAATAAGTTGTCTAATTCCTTTCTTCTCACAAATGGTACCGACAAATGTTATATTATCGGCATCCTTTTTAATTGAATCCATAGGTGAAAATAAATCAGTGTTAATGGGACTATAAATAACCTCAACCCTCTTGTTGTTGTAACTTAAATATTTTGCAGTATATTCTTTAACAAACATTGAGACGGCAATGAAACCATCTGCTTTTTTAAATGACAATTTTTCTTTTAAACCTTGCCACCAATGTATTTTTCTGTTCTCGCTTTCGGCAAAGAAATGGTGTCCACCATGTAAGCGAATTACATATTTTATAGATGGATTTTTAATTAAAAATGCCAATCCTAACTCTGCCGATTCAACAATATCAATTTTTGCGTCCTTGTTTAATTCATTTATCTTTTTTGATATAGCATTTGTGTTGAATAAGAATTTACCAATTGGCACCTTTGAAACTGGTAACCTATATATTTGAACACCTTTGTCATCTAATTGCTCTTCTTTATTTCCTATTCCAACTATAGAAACCATATGCCCTTCCTTAACCAATGCACGACCTAAAGTTTGAAGAAAACTACCAACGCCTCCAGATTTCCACAATGGGTATTCACTTGAAATAAAACATATGTGCATTACACTAAAAGTTTTGAAAGTTTTTTGGAGTTTTCATCGATTGGAAACTGAACTATTCTTTCCATCCATTTTTGGCTTTCTAATAATCTTTTTTGAGATCCATTTAAAATTGATGAGATAGCAGAGGCAATTTCATCTTTACCATTTATCCAACCAACTGGATCCAATCCATTAAGTGAACCAAAATGATGATATTTATAAATAAAATTAGTACTCCAATTAGCATCTATTTCAGTATCATAATTTAGATAAAAACATGGTTTATTCAAGGATGCAAAATCCAAGGCCATTGTGCTACCTAAATTAATTACACCTTCACAATGATGTGCCAAATTAACCTGTAGATCTATATCCTTATACTTTGAAAAATAGCCCACCCATGAACTTGATTCTGTATGCCAAATCGGATCAATAGAGATTATTACATCCTTAAACTCTTCAAGTACTACATTATAACGTTCAGAAAAATCTACTGGACACCGTCTAAATAAAATTTGAACATCTTCATTATACTGTGCAATAACTTCCGCAATATTTCTTAAATAATTTGGGTCATAGGGCGATGTTAGCTCATCATCACCACTAAAACAAATCCATTTTTTATCATAATCTAGCCCATAAGTATTTGCAAAAGTTTTCCGATCTATAAGTCTATATTCCTGTGTATAAAACTCAAACTGAGGCGTACCAACAACTTTGAGTTGTTCTTGCCCTATTTCTGGGTAAAATAACCTCATATCTTCAGCCATTAAATTGCTCCATAACGCATAGTAATCAGTAGATACACATAGTCGAGCTTTTGGTAAATTATCCCACGAAAAAATAGCTGAAACAGACTTTATATCCATTTCTTTTGATGCCAAACATATTGGCATTAAACCAGCAACCCGCTGATGGGTTATAAACACACTGCTGGCTTTTAAATCTTTTAATTGTGACTTATAAAATTTTATTATGCTATCAGACCAGTATTTCTTACTTAACTGCTCTAACTTTAGTATTTTTTTATAATCAGATTTTGCCCAATTGCCAACTAATTCTGCAATTCCATATAATAGTTTTTGTTTAAAACTTTTTGGCTTGCGCCAATTAAGCAGTAAGGTTTCATTTTCTGTTTTGTTTTTGAAAAAATGAAGTCTTGCATAAGTAGCACTTTCTCTAAAAACTCGTGTTAAAATTGATTCTTTATGTATTTGAAGTGGCTTGTAGTTTAACCTAATCTCAGAATGCACTTGCTTTACTTCTTCAAATGCTTGTTCTGGTAGTGGAGACCACAATGTTATTTCTGAATGCTCACTTAATAATCGCAATAAATCAGAATACAGATAGTTTTTAATACCAACACCATCTGGGACTATTATTGCAACATGAGTTTTACGCGCCATCTATATCTTTAAATTGTTTTTGATGGTCTATACTCCAAATATCATTAGATTCTAAACTTTGTAAGAATAAAGAAGCACTGTCACCAAAACCAAATATCTGCATTTTTTTCAATTCTAATGAATCTATATTATTGATAGCATTAACAATGTTATCTACAATGCAGTCACAGTTTATAACGCTAGACAATTTGACCCTATTTTTTTGTCTTGAACCAATATCTATACTAGGAATACCATAATATGGTGCTTCTCTTACACCAGCACTACTATTACCTATCATAAAATTAGAATGTTTAAGAAGTGTGAGGAAATATTCAAATCTAATTGAAGGGAATATTCTAAAATTAGAGTTCTGCTTTAATTCTGAATAAGCATCAATTATAAATTGACTCCCAAGATCATTATTTGGAAATATGAGCACATAATTTTTATCGCTTTGTTTAAGTGCTTCAACAAAACTATTCGCATCATCTTTAATATTATCAATTTCTGTAGTTACAGGATGATACATCGCTACAGCATAAGACTCAAAGGGAATTTCATAATATCGTTTTACTTCCACAATAGAAGGTAAAGTATCAGAAAACATCACATCAATATCAGGTGAACCAATCGTATAAATAGATTCTGGTAATTCACCCATTTGAATTAATCTTTTTTTAGCTTCATCATTTGATGTGTAATGAATATGGCTCAATTTTGAAACTGAATGTCTAATAAGCTCATCAATTGTCCCTGAAATTTCACCACCTTCAATATGTGCAACTAATATATTATTTAAACTCCCAACTATTGCTCCTGCGAGGGCTTCTACTCTATCTCCATGCACTACAATAAGGTCCGGATTGATTTCTTTTACATATTCTGAGAATCCCTCTATCGTTTTTGCCAAAGTGAGATCCATAGTTGTCTCATGAGTATGATTGCTGAAGGTATGGATGTGCTCATAACCACAGCGTTCTACCTCAAGTAAAGTGTAACCATATTCATGCATTAAATGCATGCCTGTAACAAATATGTATGGATGGAAGTGGTTTTTATCTTCAATAGCAGAAATAAGGCCTTTAATTTTACCAAAATCTGCCCTAGTTCCAGTTAAGAAGACTATTTTTCTATCCATCATATATTGAAATATTACTTATTAACATCATTCCAAGAAATCTGCTCATCTTTTTTAATTGTCCTGGAGGCCGTTCTTCCAATGATTTCATTATAATGTTCAGCCAGAATTTCACCTGTACCAGGTCGTTTCACCCAAATATTTTCTTCCGTGAAGACATCACCTTTCTTTATTTCGTCTATTGAACAAACTGTAGCAAATGCAAAATCAATAGTAACCTGCTCTTCCTTTGCAGGTTCTTTGGTACCGCCTCTCATGCTCCAAACTTCATTGCTTGCAACAACTAAATTTCTACTTTCCTGTTCATCCATGCTACAGACTATATCTGGTCCCGTTCGTTGCATATGGTCAGTAAAATGACGTTCTAAAATTGATGCACCTAATGCAACCGCGCCAATACAGGCATTGTTATTTAAGGTATGGTCACTCAATCCAAACACCTTATTTGGAAATGCTTGATGTAGCTCCATCATAGCACCAAATCGTACTAAATGGCTTGGAGTTGGATAAAGATTTGTAGTATGCAATAAAGCTACTGGCACATTATATTTATCAAAAACAGCAACAGCTTTAGAAACACTTTCTATTGTATTCATCCCAGTACTCATAATTACCGGTTTTCCAAATTTTGCAATATGCTCTAACAACGGATAATTGTTACATTCTCCTGAGCCAATTTTATAAGCCTGAACATTCATACTTTGCAAACGATTTGCTGCCGCGCGAGAAAATGGCGTAGAAATAAAAATCATACCCTTTTCTTCGACATAATCTTTCAACGCTTTTTCATCTTCTTCATTTAATGAACAACGTTCCATAATGTCGTAAATAGAAACATCTGCATTTCCTGGTATTACTTTTTTTGCTGCACCACTCATTTCATCTTCAACAATATGGGTTTGGTGTTTTACAACCTCAATTCCTGCTCTTTTGGCAGCATCAACCATTTGTTTGGCGACTTCCAAAGAACCTTCATGATTTATACCAATTTCAGCAATAACTAATGGTGGATAATCTAGACCAATCTTTCTACCTGCAATTGTTATAAAGGGTTTTTTACTCATCTGCATAATTATTAACTATAAATTCTGCGTATTTCAAATCATCTAGTGTATCAATATCAACAGTTGTGTATGGGTGTTCTACTATATATGGAAAATTATTATCTCCCAGTATCCTATCGTTTAGTATTAGGTCTGCTTTTGAAATATATAGAAGGCCATTTTCAAAATAAAGTGGTTCTAAATCCTGACTACGTTGACCCATTTTATATGTAAATGGTATAAACTTACCGTTCTTAATTTTACCCAATTTTTTTTCATTAAGACTTACAGTCATTAAACTATCAGAATTACTATCTATAAATTTTTTGAATGCGTTTTTTAAAAGCTCTTTTGGCCGTAATGGGTTTGTTGGTTGCAATAAAATAACGACCTCATACTTTCTATTTGACTGTTCAAGTACGTGTTTTAATGCAGAGACTGTCGTTGAGTCATCTTTTGATATAGCCTCTGGTCTATCAAATACTTGAACACCTTTCTTTAAAGCAAAGGTTTTTATTTCTTCATTATCAGTTGTTACAATAATATGCGGAGTAATATCTGAGTTTTGTTTTGCAAAATTTATACTATGCTCAATAAGTGGCAAAGCATTTAACTCAATTAAATTTTTCCCAGGAAGACGCTTAGACCCTCCTCTTGCTGGTATAATAAATACTGAATTACCCATTACCATATATTAGTTTAAAAAGTCTATGAACAATTCTTTTCTTTAGTTTATACAATTTAAAATTAATAACCCTTGGTTTAAAATTAGGCAATCTTAATTTCTTATTTTCATTTGAAACCGCGTTACTTACTTCCAAATTTTTTCTTTGAATCTCTTTCATCCATTCTTCAACATTATTACCCATGTGATAGGCAAAATTATTATAGGTTGAAAGTCTCATCCCACCCGAATAATTTATTGGTTGATCACAATACAAAAACTCTGAATTATTTCCTACAAGAATCAGTGATGGATCAACTGGTACAGTAGAAAAGAAAAGTTCTCGACGCATACTTAAAATTTGGTGACCACTTCCAACTATAGCTTTAATTCCACTTGATTCTATTACTGGCCATTTGATGTTTTCATCTTTATCTAAATCCCAGTGGAAACTTTCTAAATATTTATTGTGAGGTTCAAAGTTTTCAGGAACTGGCTCATATTTAAATTTCACCTTTTTAAATAAAATCTTACTTAAGGTTGAAGATGTTTCATAATTTTTAAAATTTCTGCATGGTATAGGCGAAACAGATGCTACATTTTTAATATTTGAAAATATTTTTTCGACTTCATTTTGCCAACCATATTTAAATAATATATCAACATCTACAAGAGTAATTATTGGCTCTCTGCTAGATCTTGCTGCACCAATTAACGCATCTATTTTCCCAATATTTTTATTATGATGTATAATACTGTTTATACTGTTATCCTTTAGTTTTTCATCTAGAATTTGAGCAACTTCAGTACAAGATGCATTATTTACAACTGTTATTGCACAATTAGAATTAGTAGTCGCAATAGCCGAATCTAGGCAAAGTTTAAAAACCTCAAGAACATTTTTGTAATACCCTTTTAAGGATGGAATAAATACCACAATAATGAGACGATGTTGAAACTCTAGTTCAATCTTCTTTGACTGCTTTTGAGGATTCATTCCTACTCTCATTGCCTCTAACTTAACAGTTTTTGTTTTGCTTCCTCAATAAATTGGTTCATCGTATTACACCAATTATCTAGACTATATAAATCTTCCGGTATTCTGCTACTAAATTTATTGCCCTTGTTATTTATTTCTATCATTCCATTATTCATTGCACTAATCCATTCTGAAACTATGTTAGGATGATCAATCAAAACTCCATACTCACCGTTACCAAGCACCTCTCTAACTCCACCTTGATCAGAAGCAATTATATAAGAACCACAGTGCATAGCTTCCGCCAACACAATACCAAATCCTTCTTTCCATAGTGTTGGAAACAGATAAATATCGGACATTTGATAGTACTTTGGCAAGTCTACGTTTGGTACTCTTTTAAGATTTATTACACCCTTCTGATTTATTTCCCTATTAACGCCAGCAACCAACAATTTGGTTTTTGGGTTCTTGACATGTACTTCCTTGAATGCTTCCAGTATTATATGCAAGCCTTTTTTAGGCCTATCCTGAGAACACCACATAAAAACAATTTCATCATTTGAAAGACCTTCTCGTAGTCTGAGAGCCTCTTTTTGATCGTTATTAACACTCTTAAACCTCATTAAATCAATTCCATTATGGATAATCCTAGCTTTAAATGGACACTCATCGTAAAACTTCAAAAATTCCTTATAAGCCAATCGTGTTAAGAATAACAACTCGTCAATACTACCCAAGAACTTCTTACCTCTTTTACTTGGTACTATAGGCGCAAATCCATGGAAATAATATTGTATATAAAAATCTGTCCTATTATAAGTTTTACATATGTGATTATGAATTGGAGTTATTATCCCACTATTATCAATAATCTGTAAAACATATTTTTTATCAGGCTGAATAATTTTATCCATGGCCTCGAGGTAGTTACTATATTTACTTTTAGACGGTATTTTATTCTTTAGTTTGTCTAAAACATTAATCTTTCTTAAAAATTGATAGGATATACCATTTAGTTGTTCTTTTGGCTCAGGACAAATTATGTAGTTGAAATGGTGCGTTTTTTCTTTGAACAAATAGTGGTACATATTTGTCCAACTCGCTACTTTATGAAATGGCAAGGGTAATTCAGAAATTAATATTACTTCAACGTCCATAAAAATCCAATGCTAATCAAAATTCTCAAGATTTTATAGGGTAATAGATTGACTAGCTTTAAAGCTTAAAAATAGCATTTTTATATTGACTTTCTATCTTGTCCATTTGATAATTATCAAGATATCTTAATCTATTTTCTTCCGCAATATTCTTAATCTGTTGATTGCTTAATTTTTTAATGTCACCAAGTACCTTAATTAGTGAATTAGAGTCACTAACATTAAACCAAAATTGATTTTTCAATCCTTTTAATCTCTCAGGCATTGCGCCAACCTTGGTTGAAATTATTAATCTAGCTGAAGCCATGGCTTCTAAACCAACAAAAGGTCCCGATTCTTCATAAGATGGAATAATTATTGCGTGGGTATCTTGAAATTGCTTAACTATTTCATCTTGATTTAAAAAGCCTAACAATTCAATATTTTTATTAGACTCTGACTTAACTCTCAATTCTTTCATTTGCTCACCGTCACCTACAATTTTAAGTGTTAGGTCAGTCTCTAACTTATTAAATAATTCAACAAAATCCACTATACCTTTTTCTTCAGATATTCTACCAACATAAAGAAGGTTTTTGAAGGTCTCAACTGACTTTATCTGAAGCATCTCCTCCTCTTTGAATGTACACTGATCTATTAAGGTATAATTGTAGTTTTCTATGAATTCTAACTTTTTTGCATTAGACTCTGAATGATGAATAAACAATGTTATTTCTTTTAACCAATCCTTCTCTGTAATATCCGATTCTTTAATAGTAGTAGATGTTCTTAAAACTGTTGGCTTTTGTAAACCATGTGAATACTCAACTATTTCTTTTAGATAATTACTAGTAAGTTGCATACAAAGAATAATAATGTCAAAATTGTTAATTTTAATCCTTAATTGATTTAATGCAAAATCTCGGTAACCTAAACGTTTTGCTAGCGTATTACTTACGAATGAATATTTGTCCTTTTTTTGATTTGATTTAATTCGACTTAAATATGATAATATACGAAACCGAAAACTGTTTTTATAAATACACTCATTCAATGTTTGAACGATTTCGGTAGGGACAAAATCAAAAATCTGAGAAATTAAGGTAAGATTACCCGTAGATAATATTTCAACATCGAAATCCTTAGATAAACTTTTGGCCATAAAACCCGTTTCTAATTCTCTCCCACCAAAATCGCCTATTGGACCAATGAATAATATCTTTTTTTTCATTTTGATTTACCAAATAATTTCAAAAGTTTGGCACTTATCCCAAGCTGAAGTGTTGCAAGTTTTCTAAAAAACGGTGATTTATCTATCACTTTCAAATATCTAAACCTTTTATTGGTTTTTAAAAATTTCTCAAAAATATAGGTGTCATGTTCGTTATTAAATACACGAGGAAAATAAGCTCCTAAAACCCGTCTACGTTCGGCATAAACTTCTTTGTAGTTGTTCTCGTTTGAGGAAACACCCTTAGTATCAAAAACCGAAACAGTAACAGGCAATTTTAAAAATGACTCATTGTTTAGACCCAATACTTTAACAAAAAATGCCCAATCTGAAACTATTTTGTACGACTCATCATAAAGTCCGTATGTTTTGAACAGACTCCTTTTGATGAAGCTTGATGGGTGCGAAATTGCATTGCCTACCAAATAAGAAAAAGTAATTTTTTCTGGATGTTCGCGCAATCTAGGGCCAGCGTCTTCATCGAAAATAATATTGCCTGACAAAACTGAATAATCTTTCTTTAAATAAGGCCTAACCATAGATACCACGTCCTTATTTTTAAGATAATCTCCACTATTAAGAAACAAAAGATATTTTCCACTAGCCATTTTTATGCCTTTATTCATAGCATTATAAATACCTGAATCTGGCTCACTGATATAGTTCAATTTGCCATAGTTAAAGGATTTGATTACTTCAAGACTCTCATCTGTTGAGTTACCATCAATAATAATATGCTCAAATTCCTTAAGGTTTTGTGCATTTACACTATCCATTGTTATTTTAAGGCCAACAGCATCGTTATAATTAATAGTGATTATTGATAATAGAAGTCGGGTCATTCTGAATCAGTTATTTAATAAGTTGTGTTTGGGGATTTTTTTCAAATACATCAAAATCTGAAAATGGATCATAATTAAAAATATTAAGTCCTTCTTGTTCAGCTTCTGTTTTTAATTTTTCATATTGCTGGTATAACTCGTACTCCTTATACAATCGCTCTTTTGGAAATGGTTGCTTTTGCTTTTCATAAGCAATTTCAATTCCGGCCTTATCCAGATAATACTCCAATGAAGGCCTATCATGACTATAAAAATGAGTGTATGGTTTTATGCATTGCCAATCATGATTTACACCAAAAATACCAGTGACTGGTATTCTGCAATAAATGGCTAATTGTAAGGCTACAATTGTGACACTCCAAGGTGACAATATCGGTTTTGTGAAATCAACAGGGATTTCACCTCCATACGAATATAAATAAACCTCTCTTTCTTTAAATACCTCGTCAGCTACGTCTTTATCTCGTTTCTCAACTAAAAGAGGCACATCCTTTGGTAATACCTTATCACATCTCCTCCACCATTCTATCAAAACTTCATTCGTAATTGGCGGGTGTGACGCAGCAAATATGTGAATTTTCGGATTGATTAATTTTATTTCAGGATGCTCAAAAAAATTACCCACAGAAATTACCATATCATTAGAAAATCCTGATAAATCAAGTCGATTTATAGTTGAAGCTGATCCTAAAATTACTGCTTGTTCATAACTGGAAAAAATTGATTTCAATTCAATATTCCTACTATATAATTTATATGGATTATTTACAATTCTTCTTATTCTTCTTTTAATTCGGGAAATCATTTCAAATGCTACTTTTCTATTTAATTAGCTGATGGTGTTGTTCTGTAATTATACTGTGGATAATAAAATAAATCATATCCCTTTTTAAAAAATAGTATTAATCCTATACCAAGAATAATTTTAACTATATGATTTTTCAACTTTTTTGTACTTAACGTATAACCAACAAGATAATGGGAATGACTAAAAAATAACTTAAGTCTTTCAAAAAAATTGGGTTTTAATAAATTTAAGTTATAATAATTTACAGCTTGTCTGTAAAAAACATATTCCATTAATCTGTTTTCATCCTTTTTATTCTTCAGCACATTAAAAACAGTGTTGAAGTATTTAAAAACTGAATTTTGGGCTAAAAAAGATTTATCCGCACCTTTTGTAATGCTCTCTTGCCCAACTCTTACATAAAATAAAGCATCCTCCAGATATAAATAATTTGGGTTTAAAGACAACATCCTAAAATGAAAATCACTTTCTTGGGCGCGTTGCATCGTTTCATCAAATAATTCTTTACCTAATAGAAACCTTTTTCTCCATAATGGGGCTGGTGTATAAAAAAACAAGCCATTAAGTAGATAATCTTCAAGATAATTATTTGAGATTAACACATGAGGTTTAATTGTCAATGCATCTACTTCAATTCCTTTTACAAACTTTCTTCCTAAGCAAGCGCAAAAATCAAGAGAATCTTCTTCTATTAGTTTTGATATCCTAGTCTGTAGAAATTCTGGATGCATGATATCATCACTATCAAACCAATTAATAAAATCGCCTTTTGATATCTCAAATCCATAATTGCGACATGCATTTGCGCCCTTTGGTTTATCTTTTGGTCTTTTAATATACTGAAACCTTGAATCTGATTTTGCGTATGTGTTTAATAAATCATCAGTATTATCTGTACTACCGTCATCTACAACAATACACTCCCACATCTCATAGGATTGAGATAAAATACTATCCAACGTTTCTGGCAAAATTTGCGCTCGATTAAAGGTCGGTATTATTATAGATATTAATCCCTTCATTATACTAAATCAAATTGTATAGATCTATTATTTTCTTACTCTGAATCTTGCTGTTAAATTCTTTTACTACATATTCTCTGCCTGCTATTCCCATTTTATTAATTAAAGTAATATCAGTTATGAACATCTCAATCTTGTTTACCAATTCTTCGATCTGCCCTTCCTCAACGATATAGCCCGTAATATTATTCTGAATAGTTTCTGGTATTCCACCACAATTAAAACCGATAGCTGGTATACCAGTAGATTGAGCTTCAGCAGTAACCAAACCTTGACCTTCTGCTCTTCCATTTTCATCAGTTATTGATGTCATCAAAAATAAATGACTATTGTTTAAAATTTCAATAACTTCTTTTTGAGTTTTAGTTTCAATTAGAGAAACATAATTTTCAATTCTTAATTCTGAAATAAGATTTTTAAGATTTTTATACTCATCACCATAACCAACAATTGAATAATCAACTTGATGTCCTTTTTCTATTAGAGACTTTACTGCTTTGATACCAATGTGCTGACCTTTTAATTTTATCAAACGTCCAACCGTAACTAATTTCAATGGGAAATGAACTTTTCTATCAATGAATTTAAACTTATCAACATCAACACCTACAGGATTTACAATTATTTTATCTTCTGGAACATTTAACAATCTAAGGTTATTTGCCAAATAGTTTGAACTTGTAATTATTAAGTCTGAATACTTAAATATTCCTCTATAATCAAACTTTAGTTTTAACCTGTTTTCTTCCGTTGAAAAAGTGTCATAACCATAAAAGGTGGTTACAATAGCTCCTTTGATTGCACCTATTTCCTTCATTTGAGCCAATACTTGACCACACACTGCAAAATGGCCATGAAATAAATCAAAATTGTGATATTTAATAAAAGTAGCGACCTGAAACCACATTTTTAGTGATTTAGCCTTAGTACCATATTTTCTTGAATTTAAGGTTTTAAAAAACACATGAGCATACCGAATATTTGTAAGCAGTACAAATATTGCCTTGAACAACCTTGATATTTTATTTTTAGGAATTTGCATATTGTAAGATGTTGCAATTTCATAAAGGTTGTATTTATTAAACAGATGTAATTGCGAAGTTGCTTCCTTTGGCGCTAAATTATTCACCACTATATGAGGTTCAACACCCTCTTTAATAGTTTCTACAATATGATTAACTATAAATGTCTCAGATTTTGAAGGGAAATCATTTATTACATGAACTATTTTTTGACTCATTAATTCAAAGATTTAAATAATGACTTCCTTTTTCCTTGTTTACTGCCCTACTTTTTTGACATTCTAGCATTATTTCATTTAGGAGACTTGTCTCTTTAAAACCATTTTTGACATGTTTAAAATTTAAACGTAAAAATGCAAACAGCAATTCTTTTCTAACTTGATTCTTTGCATACCTTATTTTCTCACGCCAATTTTCAATATTAATGTCAGCAAATTTCATTTTACTTCTATAATCCAACTTGTAAAAATATGTTTCAGAATATTTTTCAACCTTGATATCTTTTCTATTACCAGTGTCATGCTTAACAATACAATTCGGAATTATGCCAACTTTGAAACCATGATATTTGAATCTTTGTACAAGATTAACATCTTCACCTAAGTGATTAAAAATCGGATCGAAACCTCCAACAATTAAAAATTTTTTTGCTTGTATAAACCAACATGCGGCTGCTACAAAGGGAACTTGATAGATTGGTTTCTTTTGTTTTCCTAGCACAAAATCCGAATAGAATTCGTTGTTATCATTTTGTGCAAGGTATTTTGAAAATGAAGTTTCAAGATTACCTCTATTCCAGTCGCAATGAATTGGACTAATAATACCAAAATCCTCAAATTTATTAGATCCTTCAACAAGTTTCGAAATAGACCCATTTTCCATCTTGGCATCTTGATTAAGCAATAAGATATAATCTGCGTTTTCTTTTAAGGCATAAGATATACCAATGTTATTTGCTTTCCCGAATCCAAGATTTTCATTTTGCTTCAGTATAACAACATCTTCAAATTGCTCTTCTACTACATCTAAGGTTTCATCTGAAGATTGGTTGTCTACAACAATGACAGTTGTATCAGAAATAACTGAAGTAATGCATTCTTTTATCCATTGTGTCCCATTATATGTAACAATAACTGTAAAAACCTTTTTTTTAAAATCATTGTTCTTTACAGTTCCCATAAATTAATTATAGCAGTTCATTTACTTTACTTTTATCAACCAAATTGATAAGACTAGTATCCTTCAATAAATCATCATATTTCAATTTGTTAACTCTATTAAAAATAGATTCATCTATATGTAATGCTTCGATAGGCACGTTGGTTTCAATATAGCCCAAACCATAATCGGTATCCAAAACATATAACTTCAATTTGTCCCCGTATTTTTCCTTTAGGTATACAATTGTTTTCCAGACATCACCAGTCCACTCACCTGTCCACCCTTCAAGTTTCATGTCAATTGCCTCTTTAAAAGAATTAGCGAATGCAGATGCTGCTCTATTTGGAGGCATACAATCATGCATTACAATTACACCATTCTCATCCAAATGTCTTAATGAATTTAAAACATCTAATAAACTTGCCTTAAACGTGTGCAAACCATCCACAAAAACAACTTGCGGTTTAAATTTAGATACGAATTTTTCGTGTTTGTCAAAAAAACTATCACTTGTGTGTTCAAAGAATCTATTGAATACATTATTTGCATTTTTAACAATCCACTTAATCTTTCGTTTTATTGGAATGTTAAATTGAGGATCAACTGCAACTTTATACTTACAGTTAATTGGGAAGAAAGATTCTCCTTTATAAGTACCAATTTCTAGATATCTTTTAAATCCTTTTTTATCAATTATTTCTTGTATTAAATCTACTCTATTCATCAGTAAACTTCTTGTCAGTTATTTCTATAGTCCAATCTAACATAGGTCTCATCAAACCTGGCCACTTTCCTATATACGGCCCTCTAACACCTTCACCTTGAGTTGAATCATAAATTTCAAATGTTAACAAATCTTTTTCTATTAAATGTATCATTTCAGGGTTATAGTTGCCCACAGCAACTAAAATACTAAAGCTTCCTTCAGCAAGTAAATTACCTGGAATCTTACAGGTTGAAGCAAATATTAAATCTGATTGCTTATGCTTTTGAATCCAATCCTTTGCAACAAACTCATTTGAGGCAAAGAGGGTTTGTTTTCTTTCATTTAAAATATGGAATATAGCAGTATTATTAAATTTCTTATTACTATCATAGTATTCTATAGTTAAAAAAAGATTTTCAGTAATATTAAATCTATTTCTTAGGTTGCCATCTTCATCCTTTAAATAAACCGATTTTAGTCTCACATAATCATTACCTGGTGCACTATTAATATCTGTCCAATTTATAAATGGCGCTCTATTTTCGAAGTTTTTTAGATAAAAATTAATGGCCTCCGAGGTTTTTCCATTATAAGCGACTTTACCATTTATTAGAACTATAGTTCTATTAGTTAATTTCTCTATTGCATTCATATCATGACTTACAAATAACACCGTTCTTCCCTCACCTTGGCTTATATCCTGCATTTTGCCAATTGCCTTTTTCTGGAATTCAGCATCTCCAACTGCTAAAACCTCATCTACAACCAATATATCTGGTTCTAAATGAGCCGCCACAGCAAAAGCCAGGCGTACCTTCATACCAGAAGAGTATCGCTTAACTGGTGTATCTATAAATCTTTCACAACCTGAAAAATCAATTATCTCGTCAATTCTCTCTTTAATTTCTGCTCTAGTCATACCAAGGATAGCACCATTGAGATAAACATTCTCTCGTCCAGTCATTTCAGGATGAAATCCAGTTCCTACCTCTAATAACGAAGCTATTCTGCCTTTAGTTTTAATTACTCCTTGTGTTGGTAACGTTACTCGAGAAAGAATTTTTAAAAGTGTAGACTTTCCTGCTCCATTTTTACCAATAATTCCTAGTACTTCTCCCTTATCAACCTCAAATGAAATATCATTTAAAGCCCAGATATAATCGGATTTCCCTTTGGTACTGCGAACATTAGTTTCAACAACTTTTAAATACGGATCTTCCTTACCTCTTACTTTGGACCACCATCGATTTAAATCATGACTAATTGTACCAGTACCAACAAGTCCCAATCGGTATATTTTACCAACATTTTCAGCCCTTAAAATAACATTAGATTGCATTAAATAGTATCTATAAAACTTTTTTCCGTTCTGTTAAAAATAACTAATCCAAACAAGAAAATTAAACAACTTATAATTGATGCGTAAACCAGCATGGCCGTGTTAATTTCTGTATTATCAAATACCATGGTTCTAAAGGCCTCAACAATTATTGCTATAGGGTTCCACTCAATAAGCCAATAATAATCAGGTAATTTGTCCTTGAAATAAGACATAGGATACATTACTGCTGAACCATACATTAATAATTGGACACCAAACTGAATTAGAAATTTCAAATCCCTGTATTTTGTAGTCATTGATGTAATTATCATACCAAATCCTAATCCGAGCATTGCCATAAGTAAAACCAAAACAGGAAATAAGAATACCCTTAGCTGTGGCATTAAATTATAGCCATCATCAGAGAGTATTTTAAAGTATAGATAAAACCCAACAAACAACACAAGCTGGATAGTATATTTCAATAAATTTGAAACAACAACAGACATTGGCATAATAACTCTAGGGAAATATACTTTCCCAAATATATTTTCATTTTTCTTGAAGGTATCACTTGTACCAATAAGACAATCTTTAAAATAGTTCCACGTTGTTACACCAGCTAGATTAAACAAAAAATTAGGAATACCATCTCCTGTGGGTATATCTGCAAGATTATTAAAAATTAATGTAAATATTAAGGATGTAAAAAGTGGTTGCAAAAAGTACCAGAGCGGACCAAGAATAGTCTGCTTATATAAAGTAATTACATCTCTTTTAACAAATAGAACTAGTAAATCTCGATATCGCCAAATCTCCTTAAAATTAAAATCAATTAATTTTTTCTTTGAGGAAATAGTATATAACCAATTTTCTTCGGTCGTTTTCAAAAATCATATTTTATTAAGAGCGAATATAATAAATGAAACCTTGCGAATTAATGAATTATAATTCCACTTATTAAGGTGATTTTAACAATTTAAAAATCTAGGAAAAGAGTTTTGAAAATTTAAAGCACTAGCTAATTAAAAGAATCCCAAGTTATCTTTAGTCCTTCCCTTACAGTGTATCTTGGCTTGTATCCTAAAAGACGTTCTGCTTTGGATATATCTGCTAATGAATCTCTTACATCACCTTGTCTCGGTGGACCATAAATAGCATCGAGCTTGGAACCAGCAGCTACCCTCAGTGAATCCCATAGGTAATTAATGGTAATACGCTCGCCACAAGCAACATTAAACACTTCATTTTTAGCCTCATTAGACGCAAAAAAACCTTTAACATTTGCCTGCACCACATTGTCAATAAATGTAAAATCACGTGTTTGCTCACCATCACCATTGATCTTAGATGGATTGTTATCCTTTAGTGCTTGCATAAATAATGGAATGACTGCGGCATATGCACCATTTGGACTTTGTTTAGGCCCAAAAACATTAAAATATCTTAGTCCAATTACATCAGTATCATAAGTAGTCCCAAATACATCGGCATACAATTCATTAACATACTTTGTTACTGCATATGGAGATAACGGTTTTCCAATTTTTTCTTCAATCTTTGGTAAAGATTTACTGTCGCCATAAGTAGAACTTGATGCAGCATAAATCATTCGCTTCACGGTCTTACTATCCTTAAGCGCAATCATCATATTTAAAAACCCAGAAATATTTACTTCATTGGTGGTTGCTGGATCATTTATCGAACGTGGTACGGAGCCCAATGCAGCCTGATGAGATACATAATCCATACCATCCATTGCTTTTTTACAAGTGTCCAAATCACGAATATCGCCTTCAATCAATTCAAATGATGGATTTTGCACAAACTCTTCAAGATTTTCACGGTAACCGTTAGAAAAGTTGTCTAAAACCCTAACTTTTTTAGCATTATACTTTAAAAGATATTCTACTAGGTTAGAACCGATAAATCCGCCGCCACCTGTAACTAGAAAACTTAACTGGGAAATATCTTGGGTATGATGTGGGTTTGAATACATATAATTGTAATAATTGTTAGAGACGAGCATCAATTGTATCAACTGGTAATAATGATTTAACATCAAAAGTTACGCATCCTGTGGCTTTTAAATTCTCTAAATTTAATTCTAAAAACTCTTTATGAGATACTGCAAGAATAATAGAATCATAATCCGACCCGATATTATCTTTATCAGTAATTAAATCCAACCCGTACTCATGTTTTACTTCTGCTTTTGATGCCCATGGATCATAAACATCAACATTTACGTGGTAGGATTGCAATTCTTCTATAATGTCAATTACTCTTGAATTTCTGATATCAGGACAATTTTCTTTAAATGTAATACCTAATACTAATGCTTTAGAGCCTTTAATCGTGGCTCCTTTATTAATCATCATTTTCACAGTCTCAGTTGCTACATAACTACCCATGCTATCATTCATCTTACGTCCAGCAAGAATAATTTCAGGATTATATCCTGACTCGATAGCCTTTTGAGCTAAATAATATGGATCTACTCCAATACAATGACCTCCAACCAATCCAGGTGTAAACTTCAAGAAATTCCACTTAGTCCCTGCAGCTTCTAACACTGCTTTTGTATCAATGTCTAAAAGTCGAAATATCTTAGAAAGTTCATTCACGAAAGCAATATTTATGTCTCGCTGTGAATTTTCAATCACCTTCGCTGCCTCAGCAACTTTAATTGATGGGGCTAAATGAGTTCCTGCAGTTATTACTTTTTTATAAAGATTATCTATTTTCTCAGCAATCTCAGGCGTTGAACCAGACGTAACTTTTAAAATCTTGGTTACGGTATGTTTTTTATCTCCAGGATTAATCCTTTCTGGTGAGTATCCTGCGTAAAAATCTGTGTTATATACTAAATTAGAATTCTTCTCTAGCACAGGAATACAAATGTCTTCAGTTGCGCCTGGATAAACAGTAGACTCATATACCACAATATCATTCTTCGCCAAAACTTTACCAACAGTCTCACTAGCCTTAATCAAGGGAGTAAAAACGGGCTTATTCAAAGCATCAGTTGGCGTAGGTACCGTTACGATATAAATATTAGTTTCTGTTAAGGCATTGGCGTCATCAGTAATGTACAATCCCTTGTCTGCATCTAAATTATTAACAAGTACAGATTGAAGATTTGCATCTTCAACTTCTAGTGTTTTATCAACACCAGAATTTAATTCATTGATACGTTGTTTATTTATATCAAATCCAACAACTAAGAATTGTTTTGCAAATTCAACGGCAAGTGGCAAACCGACATAACCTAAACCAATTATAGCAATTTTATCGTTTGTGTAAGTCATTTGTTAAAAGTAGATTTTATAATGAATTTCAAATCTAAATAAAAACTGTAATTCTCAACATACTTTTTATTGATTTTCACTTTATCTACCCAAATAATCGTTCTGTTGTAATGATCGGGATCTTTTTGCCGTTCTAATACACGTTCCTCATCCTTATATTTCAATGTTGCTGGACCAGTTATCCCGGGTTTTACTATTAAAATTTTTCTATCATCACCTTTCAACTCATCTGCAAAACCTTGTAAATCAGGCCTTGGCCCAACAAAACTCATATCTCCTTTTAATACGTTAAAAATTTGAGGCAACTCATCTAATTTAGTTTTTCTCAATAACTTTCCAAGTTTAGTTGCGCTTCTGTCTAACTTTCCTAAAATATGTTTTTCTTCCTTTAAGGTTCTTAATTTATAAATCTTAAATAGCTTAGCATTTTGCCCAACCCTTAACTGTGAGAATACTCCCCATGTCCTTGTATCAAGTGTACAAAATAATACTAAAATAATTATTGGCAGAATAAGAATTGGCAGAAGAACAAGTGCCAATATGAAATCGAAATAACGTTTTACTCGAAGTTGAGAAGGTGTTATCAAACTTAATTTATTTCTTATTTCCTGAAATCAATTTTTTAGCCTTAGACCAAATTGATTGTTTTTCATTTTTGTGATATGCATTTCCATAACTTCCATAACCGTAACCATAACCATAACCGTAACCGTAACCATATCTGGCTTTATATTTGTAAAAATTGAGAACAAAACTGATGTTCTTAACTTCTCCATTTTTATACTTGGCATTCACTAATTGAAGCATACCTTTCTTGGTGTAATCAAACCGTATCATGTAAATGGTAGCATCAGCATAATGTGACAATTCAAGTGCATCCGCAACCAACCCAAGAGGTGGTGTATCCAAAACTATAAAATCATAAGAATCCCTTAGTTTATCAATAGCATCTTTAAGTTTCTTACTCATTAATAATTCAGAAGGATTGGGTGGTATAGGTCCTGAGGATATCAAATCTAAATTTTCAATATGTGTACTAACAATTGTATTCTCTAAAGGTTCCTCTCCTATTAAATAATTTACGATACCCTTATCGTTATCAAGATTAAAATCTCCAAATATTTTTGGTTTTCTTAAATCCAGACCTAATAAAATTGTTTTTTTACCAGACAATGCATAAACCGTTGAAATATTAATGGAACAAAAAGTTTTTCCCTCACCACTAATAGATGATGTTACCATTAAAGTTTTCCCCTTTACTTCAGAATCTTGTTGTTGTCTGTATATAAATTGTAAACTTGATCGGATTGCCCTAAATGATTCGGAAACTGTAGACTTTGGTTTTTCAAATACCACAAGGTTATTTGTATGTTTAAATTTTCCAATTAAACCAAGAATTGGAATTCTAGATAATTTTTCGACCTCACCAGTATTGTGGATATTATTGTCAAGAAGATATAGCACAAACACTAAAAGAATTGGTATACCAAACCCTAGCAAGGAGGCCATAATATAATTAAGCGAAGTATTAGGACCAATTTTTCCACCTCCAATATCCTTGGCTTTATCAATAAAAGTTATGTCAGAAACGTTTGCCGCTTTAATTATTTTAGCTTCACTTAACTTACTCTGATAAACATTATATGTTTCAATACTTACGTCTAACTTTCTTTGAATTTTTAAAAACTCCTGTTGATCTTCAGGCAGGTTCCTAAGCTCAGACTCTAACTTGGCAATGTTACTATTGATGGCATTCAACTGCAAATTTATAGTACGTTTTGTTGCAGTAATAGTTTCTAAGAGTACATTTTTCTCAGCATTAATTCGCCTATCCAAGTCGTCAAATAAAACGTTTCCTGGTTGAGTAGTATATTCTAACTTTTGACGCTCAATAGCAAGCAATGTAATACTTTGAACACTTGCAATAATGTTAGCTTCATTAATTCCAACTGATGTTGGAGCGACTATTTTAGTGTAATCCTTTTGAGTTAAAAGGTAATTTTCAAGTGAGTTGAGATATTGGAGTTTGGATTTTTCAAGTTCTTTTGATTGATCTAATTCTTTTAGATTTTCGGAAGCCACCGCAAGCTCATCAGTAACATCAAATACCTTATTACGCTTCCTAAAATCGCTCATTTCATTAGTACCAGCTTTTAAAAGCGCATCGACCTCTGCAAGACTACTATCTATAAACTTTATGGTATTAGTAGCGTATAAATTCTTCCGTTCTAATTCTGTTTTAGCCAAAATCTCGACTGTGGCATTTAAATAATCTACAATTCTGGCCTTGTTATTGCCAATCATTACCATTCTTAAAATTGAGGATGCATCTCTAGATTTTGGCGTGGCTCTAACAGCATTTTTATATTGATTTACAACTGCATCAAAATTTAAAAACCTAAAATAGTGTTTGGAATCTTTAACAAAGTTAGCAGTACTATTCTTAGTAATTGTACCACTAAAAAAAGAAAGATTTATACTTGAACCATAAGCATGCTTTTGCTTGTAAACATTTTTACTTAATTGAACCTGTTTTATATCTCGTGATGCATAATTTTGACAACTCACATTCTTGAGTTCACCAAAATCAATGAAGAGTTGAAAATAATTATCATCAATTGGTTGAATCTCAATCAATCTACCGAGAAGTTGATATTCATTCTTATCAAATTTAACTTCGAATGGTGAATTTTTGTAAGTATCAATGAGATTATATTTTCCTTCCCTTAAGTATTGCTTATAAAATTCTAATGAATCTACAACTAATTCATTATGGGTTCTAGTATTAACTTCAGTCACTACCTTTCCGACTTTCCCTGATACACCACCCCAATTAAATGAAATACTTGTATTTGTTGTAAAAAATGGACTCTGTTCGTTTTCAACCGAAATCAAACTTTCTAAACGATATACGTTTTGCTTTCTAACATTAACGTAGTATGCAATACCTAAAGCAATTAATACAGAAATTAATATGAGCGGCCAAAAGCTTATTATCTTAAAGAACAATCCTTTAAGGTCAAAATTTATTTGACTTGATTCATTTGTCTCTAATTCATAATCATAATCTGACATATATTACAGTCTATCAATTAATAGAATACTCGTAGTAACAAGACCCATTACTGTAATCAACGTAGTAATTGTTTGTGTTCCAGTCAATCCTGTACCCCAAGATTTTTGTTTTATAGGTTTTACATATATCATATCGTTATTCTGAATATGATAATAAGGTGATTTCATAACATTAATATCTGTTAAATCCAGTTTATGTATCTGTTGTCCTTGTGGATACTGTCTAATAATCATTACTTCTTTTCTATCGCCTGTTTGGGTAATTTCACCAGCATTGGCAATAGCTTCAAAAATATTAACGCGGTCTTGAAACAAAACTTGTGTTCCAGGACTATTTACTTCGCCACTTGTTACATATCTTAAACCAGCTAATTTCACTGTCACAAAAATATTGGCTGTTTCTTTAAACTGATCTTCTAAAAGTTTATTTTCTAATAATTTCTGAATTTCCTCAGTGGTATACCCTAAAACATTTATCTCACCGAGTACAGGTATTCTAATATTTCCATGTATATCAACTGTAAAACCGTCAAAATAGGCACGTTCCTGGCTATCAGCATTTAAGCTTTCATCACCAACTGGATTGTATATAGACACTTTATCCTGATCAAGAGCCTTAACTCTTATATTCAAAATATCATTTACTTGGACTCTGTAAGGTTTTTGAATTTCTGTAAGATTATTTGTTGCTAAAGAATCTAATGCTTTTTCCTTATTCTGAAGATAGACCAAATTCTTGTGCGGAACACATGATGATAATCCTATACACAAGACCAATCCAAAAAACAAAATTTTACTTTTCATTTATGCTTTTGTATTGCTGTTTCACAAATATAACTTATCAACACCAATAACAAAACTATATAGTTTCTTTTTGGTTTATTTCCGTTCTTTGTAAAAAAAAGGAGTGAATTACCTCAACGTAGAAAATATTTCAAAGTCTTATGGCGAACTTGTCCTCTTTGAGGACTTGTCCTTTAGCATTCACAAGGATCAGAAAATTGCTTTTATAGCTAAAAACGGTAGTGGTAAAACCTCTATTCTAAATATTTTATCAGGAAAGGATACACCGGATAAAGGACAAATAATTGTTCGAAAGGGACTTAGACTATCCTTTTTAGACCAGGAACCTGAATTAGACAAGCAACTTACTATTGAGGAGACTATTTTTGCTTCAGAAATCCCTATCCTTAAAGTAATTGAAAGCTACGAAAACGCACTCAAAAACCCAGAAGACTCAGAAGCATATCAGTTGGCATTTGAGGCTATGGATAGACATAATGCCTGGGAGTTTGAAACTCAATACCAACAAATTTTATCTCAATTAAAATTAGAAGATTTATCGCAAAAAGTAAGTTCGCTTTCAGGTGGACAGAAAAAACGATTAGCATTAGCTCAATCCTTATTGAGTAAACCCGATATATTAATTCTAGATGAACCTACAAATCATCTAGATTTAGAGATGATTGAATGGTTAGAAGAATATTTCACAAAAACACAGCAAACACTGTTCATGGTAACCCACGACCGCTATTTTTTAGAGCGTGTCTGCAACGAAATAATAGAGCTAGACCATGGAAAGTTATTTACCTATAAAGGAAATTACTCCTATTACTTAGAAAAAAAAGAAGCACGTATTGCAAATGAACTGGTAGAGGTCGGAAAGGCGAAACAACTCTTTAAAAAAGAACTTGATTGGATGCGGCGACAGCCCAAAGCCCGCACCACAAAATCAAAAAGCAGGATAGACGATTTTTTTGAAATAAAGAAAAAGGCACACCAAAGACGTAAGGATCACGAAGTTCAGTTAGAGATAAATATGGAACGATTGGGAAGCAAAATCATTGAATTCCATAATGTTTCTAAAGCATTTAAAGACAAAAAGATTCTAGATGGTTTTGACTATAATTTTAAGAAAGGGGAACGCATAGGTGTTATCGGTAAAAATGGAACTGGTAAATCCACATTTTTGAATTTACTGACGCAATGCTTAAAACCTGATAATGGTAAAATTGTGTTAGGAGAAACTGTTAAAATTGGATACTACACACAAGTTGGCATCACTGTTAAACCAAATCAAAAAGTAATTGAAGTTATTCGACAATATGGCGACTATATTCCCTTGGCAAAAGGAAGACAAATTAGTGCACAGCAGTTACTTGAACGTTTCCTATTTGACAGAAAAAAACATTATGATTTTGTTGAAAAGCTTAGTGGTGGTGAACAAAAACGATTATACTTATGTACCGTTTTAATTCAAAATCCAAATATTTTAATTTTAGATGAACCCACTAATGACCTAGATATAGTTACGCTAAACGTACTTGAAAATTTTCTCCTAGATTTTCCCGGTGTTTTATTAGTTGTATCACATGATCGGTACTTTATGGATAAAATTGTTGATCATCTATTTGTTTTCCGTGGCAATGGAGTCATTGACGATTTTCCAGGTAATTATTCAGATTTCAGGGCTTATGATACAAGCCAGCCAAAAACTGCAAATACCAAAGTAAAAGCTGATACAATTAAGGTTATCAAGCAAAATGAAGCGAACAAGCTATCCTATAACGAACAAAAGGAATATAAAAATTTAGAATCAAAAATACGATCATTAGAACTAGACAAGACAGCATTGGAAGACAAATTCAATAACTCAGAACTATCACAAGATGAAATCAACAAATTGTCTGAAGATTTACAGACAATAATTAGCTCGATCGAAGAAAAAGAATTGCGTTGGTTTGAACTTGCTGAAAAATTAGAGAGTTAAATGTACAAGATACTTGCTTATTTAAAATTCCTTAAAGTATCCAAAAATAAACATGGTGTGCATTCTCCTTTTGTATACAAATTTGTTACTGAATGTATTTATGATAAAAACAATCACATAGAGTACAATCTTATAAAGGATTATCGTAAAGCCCTATTAAAAAACAAAGAAAGTATTACCATCACCGATTTTGGATCAGGTTCGAAGGTATTTAAATCCAACACCAGAAAAATCAGTGATATTGCGGCTAATGCGGGAACACCTTTAAAAAAAGCAAAACTCCTATTCAGAATTGTAAAGTACTTTAAAATTAAGTCTATATTAGAATTAGGCACTTCGTTAGGAATAGCTACCCAAGCTATGTCGCTTAATAATTCAGTTGAAAATATAATCAGTGTTGAAGGTTGTTATAACACCTTCAGATTTGCTCAAAAATCATTGTCAAAACATAGCAATATTCAATTAATAAACAATCCATTTAAAAACTACATTCCCAAAATAAAACAAGAAAGTTTTGATCTCATTTTTTTTGACGGACACCACGATAAACAGGCAACAATTGAATACTTTGAAGCCCTTTTGCCAAAAGCAAACAATAACTCCATATTTATTTTTGATGATATCTATTGGTCAGCAGAAATGACTCAAGCTTGGGATTATATTAAAAATCACAATTCTGTTAATGTTACTGTAGACACCTTTCATTTTGGTATTGTTTTTTTTAGAAAAGAACAGGTCAAAGAACATTTTAAGATTAGAATGTAACAACCTCACAATTTTAACGTCTTATTAACTGTAAAATCCTGTATCTTGCAGGATGAATGGCAACCAAGAATTGTAATTATGAGTGACAACGTCATTGAGATTAGAAACATTATTAGAGATTTTAAATTAGGACAGCAAACCGTTCATGTTTTAAAAGGAATAGATTTAGACATTAAGAAAGGTGAATATGTTGCCATTATGGGCCCATCAGGTTCTGGTAAATCTACTTTAATGAATTTATTAGGTTGTTTGGACACTCCTACATCAGGGACCTATGTTCTTAACGGAAAGGATGTTAGCCAAATGTCAGAAGATGAATTGGCCGAAATACGAAATACCGAAATTGGATTTGTTTTTCAGACATTTAATCTCCTACCAAGAACCACTGCCCTAGAAAACGTGGCTTTACCTATGATTTATGCAGGTGCATCTAAAAAAGTACGTTCAGAAAGAGCTTCAGAAGTATTGACTGATGTTGGACTTGCAGATAGAATGGACCATAAACCAAATCAATTATCTGGTGGCCAAAGACAACGTGTGGCTGTAGGTAGAGCACTGGTAAATAAGCCTTCAATTATTCTGGCAGATGAACCTACAGGAAACCTTGATTCTAAGACTTCATTAGAAATTATGGAATTATTTGATGAAATCCATGCTAATGGTAATACTGTTATTATGGTTACCCATGAAGAAGATGTAGCGTCACATGCAAAAAGAATCATTCGTTTAATTGATGGAATGATTGATACAGATACTTATAACGACTAATTCACAAACACACATCCGAATTTACAGACAATGCTATCTCAGTCTTTTTTAAGAATTTGAGTATTAGCCTTATCTTTACATTTATGAAAGTATATACAAAAACAGGTGATAAAGGTACTACCGCACTTTTTGGGGGTACACGTGTGCCGAAGCACCACTTAAGAATAGAAAGTTACGGCACAATTGACGAATTAAATTCGCACATTGGTCTAGTACGTGATCAAGATATTAATCAACACTACAAGAATGTTTTGATGAAAATTCAAGACCTATTATTTACTGTTGGAGCAATATTAGCTACTGATCCCGAAAAAGCTACACTGAAAAATGGTAAGGCTCGCTTAAATATTCCAAAAATATCAAATGAAGATATTGAAGCTTTAGAAAAAGAAATGGACACAATGGAAGCCAGTCTGCCACCGATGACTCATTTTGTTTTACCTGGTGGTCATCAAACCGTGTCATTCTGTCACATAGCACGTACAGTGTGTCGTCGAGCAGAACGCTTAGCCTCTCATCTCAATGAATTAAAACCTTTTCAACCTGAAACTTTAATGTACATTAATCGGCTTTCTGACTACCTTTTTGTGTTGGCACGGAAGTTGTCATTTGATTTGCAGGCTGAAGAAATAAAATGGATTCCCAAAAAAGAATCTTGAGTAAAAATTGAATTCAGTCATTAGACTTATATAATGCAATATATAAGTTGAAAACGGTTGAAAATTACACGTTCTTTCTATTAATGATTAATTAATTTAGTTTTTTCTTGAATTATTCAGCTAAAAAATTATTTTTGCAAAAAATTAAACACGTACGCAAATGTATTGGACATTAGAATTAGCATCATATTTAAGTGATGCGCCTTGGCCAGCAACTAAAGACGAACTTATAGATTATGCCATCCGAACAGGTGCACCTCTAGAGGTTGTTGAAAATTTACAAGCGATTGAAGATGAAGGTGATTCATACGATTCAATTGAAGAAATTTGGCCAGACTATCCAACTGATGAAGATTACCTCTGGAATGAGGATGAATATTAACATATAATATTATTATAAAAAAGTCTCTTGCGTTAATATAACTGAGAGACTTTTTTTATTTTCGGTTTCTCTTAAATAAGAATCGCACAAGGGTCCTTGAGACCATAAATTTATTGACATAAAAAAATAAAGATTGACACCAATCAATCTTTTACAACATATATAGACATGGGTATACTAGATAAAGTATTAAAGGTTTTTGTAGGAGATAAATCCAAACAAGACGTTAGTGCTATTACACCAATTGTAGAGAAGGTTAAAACATTTGAATCTGCACTAGAGGCATTATCTCACGACGAATTGAGATCTAAAACGAAGGAGTTTAAAGATAAAATTGCTGAAGCCAGAAAACCACTTCAAGAAAAGAAAGATGAACTGTTATCTAAAGCAGAAGAAACAGAGGATATCGATGAGCGTGAGGATTTATATCTAGCAGCAGACAAGATAGAAGATGACATATACGAAGTAACAGAAGATGTATTAAACGATATATTACCTGAAGCTTTTGCAGTAGTAAAGGAAACAGCAAAACGTTTTGTGAGCAATACTGAAATTCCAGTAACTGCGAATGCATTTGACAGAGAAGTGTCTGGAGAAAAAGACTATGTAACTCTTGATGGTGACCAAGCTATATGGGCCAATTCATGGGATGCCGCAGGGAAGCCGATTATATGGGACATGGTTCATTATGATGTTCAGTTAATTGGTGGTATTGCAATGCACCAAGGAAAAATTGCAGAAATGCAAACAGGTGAAGGTAAAACACTTGTTGCAACATTACCCGTTTATCTAAATGCTCTTGCAGGTAAAGGCGTTCACCTGGTAACAGTTAACGACTACTTAGCAAAACGTGATAGTGCTTGGATGGCACCAATATTTGAATTCCATGGTTTATCGGTAGATTGTATAGACTATCATAAACCAAATTCAGATGCGAGACGTAAAGCATACAATGCTGATATTACATATGGTACCAACAACGAGTTTGGCTTTGATTACCTACGTGATAATATGGCTCACTCACCAGAAGATTTGGTACAAAGACCGCATCACTTTGCAATTGTAGATGAGGTAGATTCTGTATTAATTGATGATGCAAGAACGCCATTGATTATTTCTGGTCCAGTACCTAAAGGCGATGAGCATGAATTTGATCAGTTAAAACCAAAGGTGCAGCAAATTGAAGAAGTTCAACGCAAGTATTTAGTTGGTGTTTTAGCAGAAGCTAAAAAATTAATTGCTGAAGGTGATACCAAAGAAGGTGGTTTTCAATTGTTAAGAGTTTATAGAGGTATACCAAAGAATAAAGCTTTAATTAAATTCTTAAGTGAGGAAGGAATTAAGCAATTACTTCAAAAAACTGAAAACTTCTACATGCAAGATAACAATAGGGAAATGCCTAAGGTAGATGCAGAACTCTATTATGTAATCGATGAGAAAAACAATCAAGTAGAGCTTACGGATAAAGGTGTAGATTTTCTTTCCGGTGAGGATGATCCAAATTTCTTTGTAATGCCAGAAATGGGAACTGAAATTGCTAAAATTGAAAATCAAGGCCTATCGTCTGAAGAAGAAGCAAGTCTTAAAGAGGACTTATTCAGAGATTTTGGTATCAAGTCAGAACGTATTCATACTTTAAATCAGCTATTAAAAGCATACGCACTATTTGAGAAAGACATCCAGTATGTTGTAATGGACAATAAAGTAATGATTGTCGATGAGCAAACGGGACGTATTATGGACGGTCGTCGTTATTCTGATGGATTACACCAAGCCATTGAAGCTAAAGAAAATGTAAAGATTGAAGCCGCGACACAGACTTTTGCAACAGTAACCCTTCAAAATTACTTTAGAATGTACCGTAAACTGTCTGGTATGACTGGTACTGCAGTAACTGAAGCAGGTGAGTTCTGGGAAATCTACAAGCTTGATGTGGTTGAAATTCCTACTAATAGACCAATTGCAAGAGATGATAAGGATGATTTAGTATATAAAACTAAGCGTGAAAAATACAATGCAGTAATTGAGGAAGTAACTGCCCTCTCTCAAGCAGGTAGACCAGTATTAATTGGTACTACTAATGTTGAGATTTCGGAGCTATTAGGAAAAATGTTGAGCATAAGAAAAGTACCTCACAATGTACTTAATGCAAAACTCCATAAGAAGGAAGCTGATATTGTGGCAGAAGCTGGTAAACCAGGTCAAGTTACTATTGCAACTAATATGGCTGGTCGTGGTACCGATATTAAACTGAGTGATGAGGTAAAAGAAGCTGGGGGTCTTGCCATAGTTGGTACAGAGCGACATGATTCTCGTCGTGTGGATAGACAGCTTAGGGGTCGTTCTGGACGACAAGGAGATCCGGGTAGTTCTCAATTTTATGTTTCCTTAGAAGATAATCTAATGCGTCTATTTGGTAGTGACCGTATTGCTAAAATGATGGATAGAATGGGATTAAAGGAAGGTGAAGTAATTCAGCATTCCATGATTTCAAAATCAATAGAACGTGCTCAGAAAAAAGTTGAAGAGAACAACTTTGGAGTTAGAAAACGACTTCTTGAATATGATGACGTAATGAATGCGCAACGTGAGGTTGTCTATAAACGTCGTCGTCATGCATTGCATGGAGAGCGTCTTCGTGTTGATTTAGCTAATATGATTTTTGATACTTCAGAAGGCATTACATTTGCAAATAAAGAAGCTAACGATTACAAAAACTTCGAGTTTGAGCTAATACGTTATTTCTCCATGGCTTCACCAATAAGTCAGGAGGAATTTGCAAAAATGAGTGCTCAAGAGATTTCAGGTATAATCTACAAAGATGCATTTCAGCACTACCGCGATAAAATGCAACGTGCAGCAGATTTAGCATATCCTGTAATCGAGAATGTTTACAATACTCAAAGAGATAGATTTAAACGTATCGTAGTACCATTTACGGATGGTGTAAAAAATTTACAGGTTGTTACTGATTTAGAGAAGGCGTACGAATCTAAAGGAAAGCAATTAATAAATGACTTTGAGAAGAATATCACTTTAGCTATTGTAGATGATGCATGGAAAACACATTTGCGTAAAATGGACGAGTTAAAACAGTCCGTACAATTAGCGGTACATGAGCAAAAAGATCCTTTGTTAATATACAAATTTGAAGCATTTGAGCTTTTTAAGAGCATGATTGACCAGGTGAATAAAGATGTAATTTCATTCTTATTTAAAGGTGAAATTCCACAAGAAACTGCTGATACAATTCAAGAAGCTAAAAAACGTAAGCAAGAAAAACTTGAAACACAGAAGGAAGAAATTCCGAATATGGATGAACGCGCCGCACAAAGTAGAGCGACTGGAGCAGGCGCATCTCGCCAGCAACAGGTAGTTGAGACCATAGTTAGAGAACAACCGAAGATTGGACGTAATGATAGAGTTACAATTAAACACGTGATGAGTGGTGAAAGTAAAGTGGTTAAGTACAAGCAAGCCATACCTCTAATTGATAAAGGTGAATGGGTATTGGTAAATGACTAATTATCAGACACTATTACCAATTTATAATATAAAAACTAAAAAATCCTGATGAGTAACATCAGGATTTTTTGGTAAAGACCACTCGCCTTTAATATTTTGTTAGTGGGACTAATGTTTCTTTTTAGTGATCCGCATTTAAGGATTTACTTTATGTTTCATTAATCGAGAATAATTATTTATATCCTTTACTAATAAGACACAGATATTTCATAAAAGTCACAATTTCAGACCTTTCTATTAAATGGTTAATACCAAATTATCAACCGATTATCATTTTTTTATTACCTTAATGGCACTAACTAAACAAATAATCATGAAAAATGTATTAGCTACCATTATTGGCTTTATTGTTGCCTCTGTCACAGTTTATATATTCGAATCATTAATCGGCCACAATCTATTCCCTTTACCGGAAGGTTCAAACCCAATGGATATGGAGTGGATTAAAAACAACATGGACCAAATTCCTATGGGTTCAAAAATATTTGTTGTAATTGCTCATTTTGCAGGAATCGTAGTCGGTATGTTGGTTGCAGCAATGATATCTAAAAAATCTATGGTACCAAGCTATATTGTAGGAGGTCTAATGCTCGCCGCTACTTTTTTTAATATTGTCATGCTCCCTAAAGAATTGTGGTTCACACTTTCTGACGGAGTATTTGTAATTGTTGGTTTTTTAGTAGGTAGACAGCTTGGAATGAAAAAAATAACAACTGAAGAATAGAGCAATGAAAAATATTAGTCTTATAATACTATTATTGTCATTTAGTGCCGTTGTAAATTCCCAATCCAAAGACAATTTAATAGCCATAAACCAAACCTGGGATAAATTCTATAAAGCATTTGAAAATCTTGACCATTCATTGATGGCTGAAATTCATTCTAAAGATCTTGTTAGAATTTCAGGTGGACGAAACATATTAAATTATGAAACTTACATTAATAACTACAAAGCTAGATTTCAACAGAATAAAGAATCAGGCATTACCTATAATATTAGCCTTAGATTTTTTGAACGAATAAATACTAATGAAACGGCAAGCGAACGTGGTGTATATCAATTAACGGTTAATAAGGGGCAATCAAGTGAGCAGAATTATTATGGACAGTTTCACGTAATATTTAAAAAAATAAATGATAAATGGCTGATAACCATGGACTATGATTCTAGCGAGGGCAACACCATTAATAAGGACAATTATTTAAAAGCATCTGCAATAGATGATTTTAATAACTTTGTTAAACAGTAATTAAATTGCTTGGTTAATTTGCTATCTTTCAATCAACTTAAATCTTAACCAAAACAAGACTTTAATTGCAAAAATTAATAGTGAAAGTAATTTCCTTAATTAAAAAGCATAAGCTTTTTACAATTATTATTTTACTAAGTTTCATTTCTTCACTTAGATCACTGATTATGCCTCTAATTGCAGATGAAACTACTTATAATAAAATAGCATCAAACATTTTATTAGGCAAATACTACCTTAAAGATTATCCATCTACAGTTACACCAATTATTCCATTTGTCCTTGCTTTTTTTAAGACTACGGTTAATCCAATTATTGGACTTACACTTCATAAACTTTTACATATTTTTTTAGCAGTTTTAGGGTTTAGATACTTATATCTATTCTTGCTAAATCTAAATTTAAAGAAAAGCATTGTTTTGGCAATTGTTGCATTAGCGGCAGTTAATCCTATAGGCATTACTTTTTTTGGTCGACTTTATCCGGAAGGTATTTTAATGTTTAGTTTTTGGGGCTTCATATATTACGCTTCGGCAAAAGTTAAGACTAGTCATTTCATTAAAATGCTTTTGCTTTTTGTAATATTAGTTTTAACCAGATACTTGTATGCTATACTTGGAGTAATCATTTTATATAATTGCTATAGGTATTATTTAAATCTTTCAAAAAAGAAGATTCTTAAATTACTTAAATACTCAGTCATAATTGCATTACCAGTTTTGTTATGGTTAAAATATGTAAATAATATTGAGCAGAATAACCTTTCTGAGATTAGTTATTTCAGCAGATTTAAGGCAGAAAATCCCCTAATGTACAATATCAAAGCAGGGTTAGGCATAATTAAACACGATGAGGTCAATAAAGTTAATGGTATACCTGCTTTCGCATCACTATTTGTACCAATTGATGGATTTAGAAATTATATTTTGAGCGTAGGGTTAATAATTGCTTTCTTAGCAGGTTACTTAAGCAGAAAACTTCCTCTTGGGTCAAAAATACTTGTTATTTCAATTGTATTGACTATGCTCGGTTTAATATTTGCAGGTACTGGATTCAGCAGATATTGGTTAATATTATTACCTGGATTCTTACTGGGTTACTACTATTTAGCATCCAAACTTAAGATACCTGACAAGTGGATACTAATTGCTGTTTATTCTCTTTGCATTATTTATGTAATTAATGAATTTAGACTAGACTATTTAATCCTAAACAGATATCTTTAATGTCAATGAACAGTGCTAAAGTTATAATATACATGCCTGCCCTGAATGAAGGGTTAACAATTCACGATGTATTAAAGTCCATACCAAAACGCTTAAATTCAGTTTCGGAAATTGAGATGCTCGTTATTAATGATGGTAGCTCTGACAATACAGCATCTGAGGCTTCTAAGGCAGGTGCAACAGTCATTAGTCATAATTACAACAAGGGTGTTGGCAGTGCATTTCATACTGCTGTAGATTACACATTAAAACAAGGAGCAGACATATTGGTAAGTATTGATGCAGATGGTCAATTTGATGTATTACAAATTGAAGGAATGATTTCACCCATTTTAAAAAACGAAGCTGATTTTTCAATTGGTAACAGATTTAATAATGGTAGACCTGCTGGTATGCCTAAAATTAAATTTTGGGGAAACAAGCGGATAAGTAAGATTGTAAGCTTTGTTAGCAGAAACAAAATAAAAGACGCCTCTTGTGGTTTTAGAGCCTACTCCAAAGATTGTTTGCTTAACTTGAACTTAGATGGAAGTTTTACATATACACACGAAACTATTTTAGATTTGGCTAACAAAGGATATCGTGTTGCTCAAATACCTGTAAATGTTATTTATTTTGATGGACGCATATCACGTGTAGCTAATAGTCTAACCAAATATGCATTCAAAACTTCATCTATAATCTTTAAATGCCTAAAGGACTATAAGCCTTTACAATTTTTTAGTTCTATAGCATTGGTCATATTTATAATTGGTCTTTTATTTGGTGGATTTGTACTTGTTCACTGGATACAAAACGGCAGTATTACACCTTATAAAAGTATTGGGATCTTTGGATTGGCATTAGTAGGAATGTCTCTATTATTGGCAGTTTATGCTCTAATGGCTGATATGCTTGGCAGAATAAGAAAAAATCAAGAGAAGATTCTGTATTACCAAAAAAAGCAATATTTTGAAAAAGATCAATAAGAAAACCAAAGGGCAACTTATTAGATACATATTCATAAGTCTTATTGGCTACACTTTTGTTTTTTCTGGACTATACTTATTAGTAGACATTTTAAACGTCAATGAATCCATTGCTTTCATGGTCATTTATGGTCTCTCCTATTTACTACTATATTTTTTGCAACTCAAAGTATTGTTTAGAACTGATCACACCAATGCTAAACTCGTAAAGTTTTTCATTTCTATTTTTGCCTTTTATTTAATGGCTAATTTGTTATTTAATATTGGTGTATATTTAAAATTAAATTATTTAGTTGCAACTGTTTTAACAATTGGTTTGTTATTCCCAATTAGATTTATAGTTTCAAAATTTATTGTGTTTAAGGCTTAAATACCATGAAAAAATTCCTTTATAAAATAGATTATGTTTTACAACGATTTTTTACATCCTTGGTATTTACTTTTCCAATAATAAATTGGATCAAGAGACTTTACTTTTATTTGCGTTTTAAAACGTTTGAAATTGAAGTGACAAACAATGTAGTCATTACAAATTTTGACAAGCCAAATACCAATGCTAGTGTAAAATTTAATGGTCCATGTACATTTTCAAGAAATATTGAAGTGGACTATTCCGGAGGTATTACTTTTGGTAAAAAAGTAACAGTGTCAGACAATGTAACCATACAAACTCACAAACATGAGTATGACAACATGAGTATATTTGATAATGTTACAAGCAGTTCTCCACTCGTAATAGGTGATGAAGTTTGGATTTGTAACAATGTGGTGATCACCAGTTCTGTTAATACCATCGGTAATGGCGCCATTATCGGATCTGGCTCCATAGTTACTAAAGATGTAGAACCCAACAGTATTGTTGCTGGTGTTCCTGCAAAACACATTAAATACAGAAATTTAAATGACGCATAAGGCAACATGGAATAAGTTTTCATTATCCTTCATAAGGAAAGGATTTAGGTTTATGTTTTTACACATATCCATGAAGTTTTTCATTCCTCCGTCTTTAAGAACACGTATTCTAAAATCTTGTGGCATCACTTTTAAAAATAGAAAGTCCGTTTTTATTGGAACAGATGTTTTATTTGATAACTTAAAAGGTACAAATACTTTTATTGGTGAAAATGTAACTATCACTACCGGAACAAAAATCATTAATCACTTCCCTATCTTATCTAGTAATGGTGTTACTGAATACTCTACTGGAGATATTACAATTGGTGACAATGTTTTTATTGGCATGAATAGCCTAATAATTAAACCTGTAAATATAGGTAATGGAGCAGTTATTGGAGCAGGTTCTGTGGTTACTAAGGACATACCTGAAAAGGCAATTGTTGGTGGTAATCCTGCAAAAATTATTGACTATGTCAAAGACTCAAAAATCTAATAAATGTCTTGGATCAGGACAATTAGTTTTAAAATACTCTAAATCTATTTTGTTACTCACACCAGGATAGTCGCCTTCATAATTTTCAATGTCCTTAATTATCTGAAAATGCAAATGAGGTGGATATGTACCATTAACGTCAGCAGTACCTAAAGTTGCAATCTGTTGCCCTTTTTCGACCTTATCACCTATTCTTTTATCTTGTAGAGATTCTAAACTTAAATGACCATAAAGTGTGTAAAACTCAAAACCAGAGACATGATGTTTCAAGATTATGCATGGTCCATAATCACCGAAATTGACATTATTTTTAAAACTATGAACTGTTCCTTCTAAAGGTGCATAAATCGTCGTACCAGCTTCAATCCAAAGGTCTAATCCTAAGTGGATATTGCGTTCTGTATCAGGATCCGCCTGATTAAAATAATCGCTTCTCTGATATATGCCTCGCTTTTCTAAATAGCCACCAAAAGCAACTTTTCCATTATTGCTCTTAATGACATGCCATACATATTCCTTTAATTGATCAACAGAACCGACATCAACAGTTTTTAAATCCACGTTGTCAACAGAAAGATTTAATGGCACGTAATCATCCTTTTTAATGTACGAAGGAAGTAAAGAATGAGGTTGTAGCGTTTTTAATAAAGATTGAAAATCATCAAGGGCCATAAAAACAAAATTTCCATAAAAATAAGCATCTATTTTATGGAAAGCTTCAAAAAAAAGATAGAATAAACCCCTTGATCTTAATAGACTAAAAGGGGCTTAATCTATAATAACATTGCTATACTTAGCATTTACAATAATGGTTTTGTCTGTACTACCACCATCTGGATAATTTCTTATGGTCTTCTGGTTTGTTGGCTGATTATTGTATTTAGAACGATTACCCTTAAAATATAGACTGTAATCTGTAGCATTTGGCAAATTCACATAAGCATCGCTATTCTCTAACACCAAATTAAGGTTGTTAAACGATTCTGTTAATTGAGATATGGTTAAATCACCAAAACTACCATCAATAATACCTGTATTGGTCAGCTTATCAATATTGATATTAGAAGATTTAGCATTTAAAACCAGGTCATTTACACTTTTAATCTGTGCCTTATCAACAAAGTTTAGGTTCAATGTTCCTAAATTCCAATTGTTAATTACCACAGGTGAGTAAGAAACATTGATGAAGGTATCACCTCCATCAATGTTATCTGCTACTAAAAATGAATGAGAAATATCACCGCTCATATTATGAATTACAGATGATAATTTTAATTCACCATGTCTAATATTAGTTTTTAGCTTAGCCTTTTTAGGGATTTTTATTTTAATCACCTTTTTCACTTTGCTATTATTCCCACCTTCTATACTTCTAGCAAATATTGTTTCACGCTTTTCATGCATTTCTTTTCTACGCGCTTCCATTTCTGCTTGACGCTCTGCCATCTGAGCAGATCGCTCAGCATGTCGCTCTGCTAATCTAGCCTCACGTTCTGCCATTCTTGATTGTCGTTCAGCGTTACGCTCAACTTGTTGTGCTTTACGTTCCATTTCTCTACCAAAACGTTCACCCCAAGCTTCCATTTCTTTTGCCCATTCTTCAC
The DNA here is from genome assembly GCF_020166345.1 of Winogradskyella vincentii. Taxonomy (GTDB): domain Bacteria; phylum Bacteroidota; class Bacteroidia; order Flavobacteriales; family Flavobacteriaceae; genus Winogradskyella; species Winogradskyella vincentii. Next base: position 81,377 of record NZ_JAIUJS010000005.1, read on the forward strand.
CAAATTTTTCACCGAACTCTTCGCCCCATTTCTCCATATCCTTGGCATATTTTTCACCGAATTTCTCACCCCATTTCTCAATTTCCTTAGCCCACTGACCATCAAAACGCATTCCGTATTCCTCGCCCCATTTCTCCATTTTTTCTTGGTAACCAGATTCAGCAAATTCCTTAGCCCATTTTTCCATTTTCTCTTGTAATTCCTTACCACCTTCTTCTTCATATTTCTTGCTCCACTCTTCTAAATACTTCTCACCTTCTTTTTGATAACGGTCATAATCAAACTTAATAGTAGTAATAGCATTTGGTAATTCTGGAAGCTCTGGTAACTCTGGCATTTCAGGCATCTCTGGTAATGGCGGCATTTCTCCCATTTCTGGCATATTTGGTAATACCATTATTTCTGGCATTTCTGGGATGTCCGCTAATTGAATTTCTAAATCTCTCAAAAGATCAGCATAATCTTCTTCACCAAATAATCCTACAGATCTGCCACCAGTAGATGAAATAACAACCTTATTGTTAGAGCCATTGATCTCTAAATTCCAAGCGTCTAATGCTCGCTGTAGGTCTTCACCAGAAAGCACACTGCTTTCTATATAAGCTTCCACCTCTACAATATCTCTGTTCCAGGTGTCAATTTCAATTTCAACATAGTTGGTATTAAGATCTACAACCACATCTTTACTAACCTTAATAGACTGCGATGTTTTACTTAATTTGTTTTGTGCAAAACCAAAGCTGGTTATAAGGCACAACATTAAAATTCTAATTGTGTTCATGATTTTTTAATTTAACTGTTCGTTTTTTGATTTATTTAATTGATTATATACTCTCTTGTTTAAAAGCATCCTCATTATATTCACTCAATTTATCTTTGAGTCTCATTACCAGATTTAGCCTAAATTTTAAATTGGCAATTAAGGCATCGAGTGTTTCTTCGTTTGGACCGTTTTGGTTTAATTCATCCGTCAATCGATCGTACTCCTCATTCAACTCCTTAAGTCGTTCTACATAACCATCAAACAAATCTTTGTTTTCTGGTGTTAGCTGCACTTTAGATAATTCAAGATTTATACTTGCTAAATAATAGTCTTCTACCTTCTTTAAATCTGGTGATACATCACCTAAGGTTCTAATATTAGTTACAACTGTATTGTCTGGATTGTCTATAGTAGCAGGGTTAAAATATTTAAAAGCACCATAGCTGAGTCCTAACAATACAATAACACTTGCTGCAATATTTAGGAATCCAAAATGACTGGACTTTTTACCTACAGGAAGTTCTTTATCTAAGCGTTCTAGAAATCTTGCTTCATGACCCTGAGACATTCTCACCTCTTTTCTACCTTCCTCTTCTTTAAATAATTTTCTAAGATCTTGTGCCATTTTTTTCTGCTTTTAATACAACTTGTAACTTTTGTTTACCTCGCGAGAGCTGTGTCCTTGACGCTACTTCCGAGATATTCAATATCTCCGAAATTTCTTGATGATCGTAACCTTCAATTAGATAAAGCATTACCACATACCTATACTTTTCTGGTAATTGTTCTATGGCCTCTTTTACATCATCAAGGGTTATTTCATCTTCTACTAACCACTCGCCTTCATAATCTGCATCAACAACGTTCAAATGATTTTCTTCTAGCTCTATTAAACGTTGACGTTTCGATTTTAAAACATCTATGCACCTGTTTACTACTATGCGTTTTAACCAGGCTCCAAAACTCACTTCAGCTTTATATTGATCTAATTTTGAGAACGCTCTAATGAAAGCCTCTTGTACAATATCTTCTGCTTCCATTGTATCGCCAACAAAACGCAGTGCTACTGCTAGCATTCCATTACAATATTGATTATACAATTGCATTTGGGCTTGCCTATCATTTTGTTTGCATTTTTCAACAATATGAATCTGAAACGTGCTGATTATTTATTGGTTTTTGGTTGATTTCACTCGATAATCGAATTTTATTTGTTGAACTTTAGTTATATTTTCTAAGATATTACCATTTCACAGTAATTTCCTTTTTTAAACTAATTTCACCTTAAAGACGACACAAAAAATTAAGTGTTGCAAAAAATTTCAAAAAAAATAAGAAATTATAAGATTTGCTTAAAATTAAGCGTTTGAGTCTTATAAATTTATGTATTTGATTTATCTTTAACGTTCTAAAAAAATGCTATTAATGAACAGTTTTCTCAAGCGCCTACTTATAATTTTGGCAATTGTTGCAGTTGGTCTACTACTGTATTCTGCATTTGTTGAAAATATTTTCTCACCAAGATTGAGTCCTAAAGATTCGGCAAAAATTGAGTTGAACGATTTAAATCTTAAAGTAGAATATAATAGGCCTTCTAAGCGCGAGCGCGAAATCTTTGGTGCTCTAGTCCCTTTTAATAAAGTTTGGCGTACTGGTGCCAATGAAGCAACAACCTTTCAAACCAATATGGACCTTAGGATTAATGGAATGCGTTTAGCGAAAGGGAAATATACGGTATGGACAGTTCCTATGGAAAACAGTTGGAAAATCATGTTTAATACCAGACAGTACGAATGGGGCGTTAATGAAAAAATGGAACCAATGTGGGACCCAAACTACGATGCCATTGAGCTGGAAGCAGATGTAAAAGAATTGGACGAAACCGTTGAGAAGTTTACTATTGCTTTTGATAATACTACCGGAAAACTAAAACTCACCTTCGCTTGGGATACAACATTGATAGAAATTCCTATTGAAGCCTATTAACAATAAAGTTGTAACTTTAAGCTATTGTGTCAAAAGAAGACCCTAAATACAAATCTGCATTACAGGAGCAAGATGGTATAGAACCTCCTAAAGTTCTCAGTGACGTATCTGCAAAATCCATTAAAGCCAAACGCCAAAAACAACCATCGATTACAGACTTGGTTAACGGCATTACCAATGGCGATATCACAGCATTAAGCAGAGCCATTACTTTAGTAGAAAGCACCAATCCAAACCATAATAAAAAGGCAAATGAAGTGATTACAGCTTGTCTGCCTTATGCCAATAAATCTGTTAGAATTGGCATTACTGGTGTTCCTGGTGTGGGTAAAAGCACCTTTATTGAAGCCTTTGGCAGTCATTTGACGGACTTGGGTAAAAAGATTGCGGTCCTAGCGGTTGATCCTAGCAGTACATTAAGTAAGGGCAGTATTTTAGGTGATAAAACCCGAATGGAAGATCTGGTAAAAAACCAAAATGCATTCATACGTCCTTCACCTTCCGGAAATTCACTTGGTGGTGTAGCCAGAAAAACACGTGAAACCATTATTCTTTGTGAAGCAGCAGGTTTTGACACCATTATGATAGAAACTGTTGGTGTTGGCCAGAGTGAAACTGCAGTGCATAGTATGGTAGATTTCTTCCTGTTGTTGAAACTCGCTGGTGCTGGTGACGAATTACAAGGTATTAAACGCGGTATAATTGAAATGGCTGATGCCATTGTTATCAATAAAGCAGATGGTGATAATCTTAGAGCTGCAAAGTCAGCCAAGGTAGAATTTAATAGAGCACTTCACCTCTATCCCGAAAAGGACTCAGGTTGGTCACCAAAAGTATCACTATGTAGTGCCTTAAAGCAAACGGGAATTGCAGAAGTTTGGGAGTTGATTACCGAGTATCTCAATACCACCAAAGCCAATAACTACTTTGAACATAATAGACATAACCAGAATAAATTTTGGTTGCTTCAGACTATTGAAGAACGCCTAAAATCTAACTTCTATAATTCTGAAAAGATCAAAAAAGAACTAGAGAACCAACTTGCGCTAGTTGAAGCTGGTAAAACAACACCTTTTGTGGCGGCAGAATATTTGCTTAGCCTTTAATATAGTCTCATGAAATCTGAGTTCACCATTATAGTTCCTGTGTTTAATGAGGAAGACAACTTAGCACGTCTTGAAAAAGAACTCAGCGATTATATCAACATCGCACCTCTTAAAACTTCAGTACTATTGGTAAACGATGGTTCTACAGATAACAGTTTATCAAAGATTGAAGGTATATGCATTGTTAATGATGCTTTTGAATTTATTTCTTTTGAAAACAATAAAGGTTTAAGCACTGCCTTAAAAGCAGGATTTGATTATGTAACAAGTCCTTTGGTAGGCTATATGGATGCCGACCTACAAACCACACCTGAAGATTTTAATCTATTATTGGAGCATATTGATCAATACGAACTCGTTTCTGGCGTGCGCCACAATAGAAAAGACACATGGTTAAAAAACTTTTCCTCTAAGATGGCAAATCGTGTGCGACATTTGTTCACTAATGATAGTATGGAAGATACAGGTTGTCCTCTAAAGGTATTTAAGACTGATACTGCCAAACGCATTCCAATGTTTAGAGGCTTACACCGATTTTTACCTGCTATGACACTACTACAAAATGGTCGCGTAAAACAAGTGCCTGTAAGACATTTTCCAAGACAAGCAGGTACTTCTAAATATGGATTTGGAAAACGGTTACTTGGTCCTTTAGCAGACTGTTTTGCCTTTCTCTGGATGAAACGCAAGTATATTAACTATCAAATAGATAAGTCTAGTTCAGATAGCGCTTAATGAGGTATTTGGTAAGCTTATAAAACATAAAGCCTGAAAGTGCACCAAAGGTCATACCACAGATAATATCTAACGGATAGTGCACGCCAACATAAATTCTACTGTAAGCCACAATAAAACTCCAGAATAACAGAATAAAAATAAGATTCTTAAAGTATGGACGTAAAATGAGCCCTCCAAAAACTGCAGCTGCCATGGAGTTAGAAGAATGCCCGGAAAAGAAACCATATTTACCACAACGTTCTGCTACAAAACGCGCCAGGTCTGAAACGCCATCTGCTCTGCATGGTCTAGCTCGCATAAAACCATCTTTAAATACATTGGTAATCTGGTCTGTAAATGTAATCATCACAGAAATCACCAATATCATAAGCAACAAGGGTCTTAAACCATACTTTTTATAAATAAAATATAACAAAAGTGCATACAGTGGAATAAACGTGAGTTTGTTAGTGATGATGAGCCAAAGACCATCCCAAGTTTCACTACCTAGGTTATTGAGGTATAAAAAAAGTTCTCTATCGAGTTCTAATAGCTGGTCTATCATTAGTCTTCGTAACGTTGTACTTCCCTATCGTAAAATTCTGTAGCTAGTTTTATGTAATTCTCCGTTTCGGTCTCTAGTTCTTTTTGATCGTGCTGATCAAACTCCTCAAACCATTCTACCTCATCATTTTCTAAGTTAATGATGAATCTCGGAAACTCTGTATGGATAATAAATATCGCATCAGGATGATCAGTATTGTCGCCTAATATAAACTTTGGTAAGGTCATTAGTTATAAGTTTTTGAGTACTTAAAATTCTAAATTAATAGTATTCGCAACAAAAGTAAGGAATCATCTCGGTAATAGTATCCTAAAATTTAATAACGTCAGTTCGAGTGATTTTGAGATCCGAAAAATTGTATCGAGAACACGTCTAAATACTAATTCGTATTCTCGATACATATTTCAGCCATTGTATTGCTGAAATACACTCGAATTGACAAATTTAGTCTTGTGAAGGTTGTGATTGTAGAATAAGCTTCCTCGTTAAATAATGAAACCTAATATACAATAAAATTGCAGCGGAAGTCAATCCAGCTAAAAGACCAATCCATATCCCAAGGCTTCCATAAGCATCTTCTTTGCCTAAGAAATAACTAATAGGAAAACCAATGAGCCAATAGGCAATAAAGGTGATTAAGGTTGGAATCTTCACATCTTGCAAACCTCTCAACGCACCTAATACAATTACCTGTAAACTATCACTTATCTGAAATACAGCTGCTGCCAATAATAAGGTTGAAGCGATTTCAATCACTTCATTAATATCACTCAGTTCAGTAACATCATCTAGGTTCACATAGAGATGTGGTAGGTATTGATGAAATACTACAAAGAACAAGGCAAAGATTACAGCAAAAATGGTCCCAACAAAAAAGATAGACTCAGCAATACGCCTTAGGTTTACAAAATCTTTAAGTCCTTTTTGATTCCCTACACGTATCATTGAAGCCACACTCAGTCCCATTGCCACCATAAAGGTCATTGAGGCTAAATTGAGCGCTATTTGATTGGCTGCTTGTGCATTCTTACCCAAAATACCAGAAAGCCAAATGGCTACGGTAAAAATGGCAACTTCAAAGAACATTTGCATGGCAGAAGGCAATCCAAGATTAATCAATTTTTTTAGTGGCTGAGTGCTAAGCTTAAAGAACTTAATATTAGTAACATAGTTACTAGACTTATCACGTTTGGCCAAGAGCCACCATAAAAAGAACAGCATAACAATGCGAGATACCAAGGTACCAACTGCAGCACCAACAATACCGAGTTGTGGAAACCCAAACTTACCGAAGATAAGCACGTAGTTAATCGCTACGTTTAGGACATTGGCTAACAAAGTGGCATACATTGGGTATTTGGTTAACGATAAACCATCACTAAACTGCTTAAAGGCCTGAAACACGATTAAAGGCACCAATGAAAAGGCTACCAAATCTAAATACGGAATGGCAAGGTCAACCACCTCTTCCGGTTGGTCCATAACCGTCATTAATGGTTTGGCCAGTAAGAGCAAGAGAAAAAGGATAATACCTAATACCGTACACAGAAAAAACCCATGCTTAAACACGGATTTGCCTTTACTAAAGTTTTTCTCCGAGTCTGCCTCTGCTACCAAAGGTGTAATAGCCGTAGAAAATCCAATACCCAAGGACATGGCAATAAAAATAAAGCTATTGCCCAAAGAGACTGCAGCTAATTCTGCCGCACCAAGTTGCCCTACCATGACGTTATCTATAAAACTCACAAAGGTATGGCCAAGCATACCCAAAATAACAGGAGACGCCAGCCTAAGATTATATCTAAACTCTTTGGTATAGTTGCTCAAAACCATCGTGCAAAAGTAGTGGTTTTGATTAAGGAAACATTGTATTGAAATAAGTTATTGGTAGACAGCAACCGCAATTTTAGAATCTGCTGTACCGTAATACAAAAACCATTGGTCTTTAAAATAAACCAGACCTTCTACAAAGCAAACTTCGTTAACCTCACCTACCTTTTCATAGTCCTTATCTGGATAGATAAAGTAACTGTCTGTTCTATCAATTAACTTGTATGGCTCGTTTTTATCGAATAAGGCTTGCCCGGCGGCATAGGTAAAATCTGGTAATGCAGCATCATTATTGCTATTGGCATTACTAGCATTATAGATGAGCAAAATACCACTGTCTTTATACAGCGCATAAGGTCCTGGTTCAACTAATCTACTATCAAAATAACCAGGTCTTGGGTGGAGTACCGAAATCCGTTTTTTGTATTCTTCGTTTTCTACTACTTCCCAATTGATAAGATCATTAGAACTGGCCATAAAAATATTGGTGTCACCAAAATACATCCAATACTTTCCGTTTATTTTTTTAGCGACGATGCTGTTGCCTTTTAGTTCACCAACAATTGCTCCGGCTTTAGACCAAACATCTTTGTAGGTATCTGATTTCATAACCAAGCCATGTTTGGTCCAGGTTTTTAAATCTTTAGAGGACGCTATAGCCAGTCTTGCCGTTTTACCATCGTAAGCCGTGTAAGTCATAAAATAAGTACCATCCTCGCTTTGTACAATTCTTGGGTCTTCTACGCCATCAAAGTAGCAGAAATAACAATCTTCTGTATTGGTTTGTTGGCTACTGTCTTTTTTGTAATTCCATTCATAGACTTTCATGGCGTCCTTATCTGGGTAAAATACTGGCTCTGGTAGTTTTGTAAAGTTGAGACCATCTGTACTTATGGCCATACCAATTCTTGAGGTGCCTTGTTTGTCTTGGGCTCTATACATTAAAAATACAGTATCGTTTTTTACGACTGCTGTTGGGTTAAGCACATTGCGCTCTTCCCAATTCACGGTCTCCAAGCTTATTGGGTCTTGAAACTGTAACGATGCTGTAGGTTTTAAAATGGGATTTAGACTGTCTACTTTTTTAAAATAGGGAAATGCCCAACTATCAGACTTATCAGAAGGCAAGGCCTTTGAGGATTCCATGGGTTGGCATCCTAAAACTAAAAGTAGTATAATACTCAGTGATATAAAAAGTCTCATTTGGTTTAGGTTTTAATTAATAATTATAGGCATTGTTAGCATTTCATTGTTTTTCTTTCATTGTGGACCGCTGTCACTTAGTTAATTTATAGCCTAAGTAGCTTCCAAGAAATTTTGCTGTATTGGCTATAGCAAATATTAAAATGAAGTCAGACCATTTCACGCCTGCTGCTGTTATTATAATAATGTCCAACAGAACATAAACGAGTGGAAAAAGAATAGCTAATTTCAATACATTCGGATATTCTTTTTTCTTCCAATATCGTACAACTAAAAAGAAAACGATAAACCCAAAGATACCTGAAATATAAGGTGCAGAAGAATTTGCATGTGCTTCATAAACACTTTGTTCTTGTCCTGGGTTTATGAGATAAGAATACACCGCAACTTCAAGGAATGAAATAATAACTAAGGTTATCATTGTCAGTATTGCAAGTCCAATTAATTTTAAGATGACATATTTTTTCATGGTCTATTTTTTTAAGTTGGTTTCATAAATAGTTATCAATTTTTTCATGCTCATTTTTTCATAATTTCACCAATAGTTGGGAGATGGTTTTAAGAAACATACCACTGTTGGCCCTAGTTATTTTAACAAGCTTTTATCAAGCCTCTACAACTATTCCGTAACAACAAATTGCCACGATATGCCATATTTATCTTCACACCATCCAAATTTCTTACCAAAGCCATAGTCTCCTTCTCCTTTGTAGTCATCTAATGGAACCATAATCTGGCCACCATTTGCAGAAAGCTTATCAAAGAGAATTTGTATGAAACTCTCAGAATTGTCGCTTACAAAAATTGAGACTCCTGGTGTAAATGACCAACTATGATTATAATTACTTTCAGAACACATATAATCAGTGCCATTCAATGAGAATATTCCATATTTAATTAGTTCAGGTGTGCCTCCTGCTTCTCCTTCCGCATACTTTATAATGCTCTTAATTTCTGAATTTGGAAATATTGAGGTATAAAAATTTATGGCTTCTTCTGCCTTTCCGCATTGATCGCCTACGAATGTTAAAAATGTTGTAGTGTTCATATTTTCAATTTTTTTCAGCCCTTAATATTTTATCCATTTTACGACCCCTTGCCAATTCATCAATCAGCTTTTCCATTTGTCTACATTGTTTATACAATTCAAATTCATCTTCTATTTCTTCAATGCGATAACCACAAACAACGCCTTTAATCAGGTGTGCATTGGGATGTATTTTTGCTTTTTGAAAAAAAGTTCTAAAAGTAACTTTCTCATCAATTAGCGCTTGTAATTTTTCTTCATCAAAACCGGTGAACCATTCTATTACCTTGTGGAATTCTTCTCTAGTTCTCCCATTTTTCTCTAGTCTATTCCAGTAAAGTGGATAGATGGTTGCAAATATCATATTGGCAACCTTTTCTTCCTTTTCAGTTGTAACTTTCATATCTGATCTTTTTATAATTACTGCCGCAATACGCTATAACCAGGCTTTAACGATTTGCACTTTGTTCTACTGAATGCCATGTTTCCAAAATGTCATTCAATCTTGATTTAAATTCTATAGAATCTCTGCTTTTTTCGATGGTAGAAAAAATATCATGCAATTCGCCACGAAGCGATGGATATTTATCTGATACTTTCCTAAAATCTAGCCAAGCCTCAATATGCTTATGAAATGCTAATTCAAAATCTTCAGGGCAATTAGAAAAATCTAATGACTTTAGGTTCTTTGCGTAATTATTAATTGCGTCACTTAATGACGCTTTTTCAGAAGCGTGATTTCTGATATTACCAAAAATGCTGTCTTTTTCAAATATGTACTTTACGCAATTGATTTTTTTTTGCTCCATATTTGAAGCAGAGCTATGATCTTTTTTATCCGCACCATTACAGCCCAAAAGTAGAAGCGTTAATATGAGTATAACTGGTTTTATCATAGCTTTTTGAAATAGTATTTAGTTTTATGCCAACTTGTCAGTGTATGCCGTGTAGCGTTGACTAGAACTAAGTTAGCAAAAGATAATAACACACTGTAGGATGAACCGATTCATTGGGTTAGAGATTGGTTACTAATTGTATTGCTAGAAGGTAAGAAATAGTTTTATTATTAGAAAAATAAAAAATCTACTAACTTTAAATTAATGACAGGCAACCAAGAAATGAACTATAGCCGTTGTTAGCACCAGCACAAGTCACTCAAATTCCTTATCTATTTCAAAGAGCATCTCTTCTAATTCCTTAAATCTGTCGGAAAAACTATCTAAGAAAACTTCAGCGTCGTTATTATTAAGAAGGTTATCATTTTCTATCCATTTTTCTAACTTCTCAATTATATAATCTATCCTTCTAATGACATCGCTTAATCCTGAAAGAGCTTCAATTTTACCATATCTATTTATAATCTCTGTTTTTATAATTTGAGTGGTTTCTTTTATTATTGAGAAATTCATTTCCACCAAAGGATAATGATTATATACTCCTTCATAAACTTTGCCTACAGAATAACTAAACGATCCTGGAACTAGATCTGTTAATTTCTTGTTTTTAAACTTAGATTTATGATCATTGTATTCTTTTTCCATTGTTTCTATAACATTATTTAATATTTCAACTACGCTATTTTCTTGATCAATTCTTAATTGATTCAGATCAATGTCAGTAAATTCTAATTTTTCTTTTTTAGGATATTGTGACATTAATCGGAAACGTCCTTTTGATACAGAGTAGCGAGCTATGAAGTGAAATGAATCATCATTACCTCTCTTTGTTGGATGTCCTGTAGAACTATTTCTTATATCTCTTATCTGGAATATTTCTGGATATTCTTTTTTCCAGTTTATTTTTTTAGAGAATAAAGCTTCTGATAAATTATTAATAGCATCTTGTTGCAAAAAGAAAGCTTGTAAAAGTCCGTAAAGAAATAAATAACCTCCGTTTTCCGCTTTGAAACTTGGTAGTGAAAAATACGAGTTGATTGCAATCTGAGCATCGCCAATAACATCCATTGAAGCGCAAAGCTTATTCCATTTGGGTTTATCTCCTAATAAGCTCTGGAGTTTCCAAGGATGATTTACTAAATCACGTATGCTTTTTTCTTTTTCTTCTACGGGATTCATGAGTATTGGTGCTAACGTGTTTGTGAATGAATAGTAGTGGAATTAACACACTTTCTTTTCGTTTTATAAATTAATATAAAGATAAAAAACTAACTTTGATCAAGCACAAAAACCACTATTGTTTATACACTTTGTAAGTTAATGTGTTTTTTTATTTTCGCCTTTTTATTTGCATATTCACAAATATTTGTACAAATTTGCAATAAATCAAATCCACAAATATGTCAGATTGGAATGACAAAGTCAAACGTTTATTGAAGTCAGAATTGGTTCGAAGAGGAATTTCAAATTCAGACTTGGCAAATATGTTAGAACAAATCGGAATTGAAGAAACCAAATCAAGTATCGATAGTAAAATCAGTAGAGGTACCTTTAGTGCATCATTCTTTTTACAATGTCTGACCGTAATTGGTTGCGAAAAAATAGAAATCGAAGAATACGAAAATCAATTATCAATCGCTGCTGAACAACAAGCAGATTATAACCTCAAAAAATAATAAAAATGCCAAAAGTTAAATTTATAGATTTATTTGCTGGACTTGGTGGAATAAGATTAGGCTTTGAAAAGTCATTTGCTGAATTAGGTTTTGAAACAGAATGTGTAATGACATCTGAAATCAAGCCTTATGCAGTTGAAACATTATCTAAAAATTTTAATCACGATTATTTCGTTGGCGATATTTTCAAGGTTCAAAACGAAAAAATTCCTGATTTTGATTTTTTATTAGGTGGTTTTCCTTGTCAAGCATTTAGTGCAGCTGGAAATCGTCACGGATTTGCCGAAACAAGAGGAACATTATTTTTTGAAATTGAACGAATTTTAAGGGATAAAAATCCATATGGTTTTATACTTGAGAATGTTGAAGGGCTTGTTAAACACGATTTGGAAAACAAAAATGATAAAATAGGAAGGACCTTATCCACTATCATATATAAGTTAAAAGATGAACTAGGTTATAATGTTTCTTGGAAAGTATTAGATTCTATAGACTTTGGCTTGCCACAATCTCGCAAAAGAATTTTTATTGTAGGTACGAAAGATGAAAAAGCCAATTTAAATGTTAACTCAAAACAGTTTAAACCTTTGAAAACTATTTTAGAAAATGGTTTAGAAACAATCGATTCCGATTTCACAAAAAAACTTTTTCGGCATTTCGAAATGGAAGATTTATATGGTAAGTCCATTAAAGATAAAAGAGGTGGCGACAATAATATTCATAGTTGGGATATTGGTATTAAAGGTGAAGTATCTGACGAACAGATTATTTTGTTGAATAAATTATTTAAAGAAAGAAGAAAAAAACATTGGGCAGAAAAGATTGGTATCGATTGGATGGATGGAATGGCGTTAACTTTAGATCAAATCTCAACATTTCATAAAAATGAAAAACTTAAAAATATATTGGATGATTTAGTTAATAAAGGATACTTAAGATTTGAACATCCAAAAAAATTAGTACGAGAAAAAACTGAAAATGGTGAGAAGAAATATCGTGTTTATGATGAGACAAAACCTAAAGGCTACAATATAGTAACAGGAAAATTGAGTTTCGAAATTAATAAAATATTAGACCCAAATGATATTGCACCTACTCTTGTTGCAACCGATGTTTCACGGTTAGCTGTCCCAGATAATGGTGGTTTAAGAAGATTGACAATTCGTGAAGGATTACGTTTATTCGGTTATCCTGAATGGTTCGAAATTTCAGTTAAAGAAACAGAGGCTTTTGACTTATTAGGTAATACAGTTGCTGTTCCAGTTGTTGAACACGTTTCTAAAAAACTTGCAGAAATTCTTTTAACTTCTGAATATCTTGAAATTTTAAAGAAGAAAGAAGAAGTGGTTTTAGTAAATTAATTTACCTTAATAGTATACATCGAGTATACCATTAAGTATGTGAATATTACTTTGGTTTAAAACGAAATCACTTGCATCATAAATTCTATGCAAATCATTTTGTCTTCCAACCCAACCTAAACCATCTGCATAGTTTACCATAATTATTCTATTTTGTCTATTGTTTGCATTGTAACGCATCAATATTCCATATAACTCGACTAATTGGTCAGCTCGTTTCGATTGACCACTTCCTGTCGTGATGTTGTAAACAGATTCAATAAGTATTGTTGGTGCATCTACACTAGGTATAATAAAATCCAAATTTTTTGCCAGTAATGGGAATTCCTTTTGGGTTTCATAGATTAAATCAGCATTCACAGTATTTTTATAATTATCTAAATGCTTTTTTATTAATTTTTTTTCAACGTATTCCCCTACTTGATTTGAGTATTTTCCTTGTATTTCGTTATCATTTAAAATTCTTTCAACATAACTAAACTGACTCAAATCGTTAATGAAATCTTGATCGTTCAATTTGAAATTTCTCATATAATAAAGAGGCATTTCTCTCCCAATTCTTGAGCTTCGCGCATTAATGAAGAAATCAATTAATAAGGTTTTAAATTCTTGATTATTGATTAGCGTTCTACTAATTCTTTCTACGTCCCATTCCGTTCTGAATTCCTGATTAAAAAACTTGAACCTTACTAAAGATGTTACCCTTTTAAGCCTTTCCTCTGAAAGACCTATGACAGAAATAAATGCTTTTAATTTTTTTAATGCTGTTATACCATTTGCATCCGTTGTCAAAAACTCTGCTAACCCATCAATATCTGAAAATGAAGCACAATTATTATTTATTAATTGGGTTAGCGGAATAATCGTCCCAAGAAATGTATTATCAAAGTCATCATCTACCATAAATGACATACTATTTTTCCAATCTTCAAATGATAATTTATCCATAAATTTTTTCTTAAAAGTAAGTATTTTTCTATATGTTGAGTAACGGTGTTAGCTATGGTTTCGTTACGAAATTTTTCATGAGTATCATACCACGGTATTCTTAAATTTAGTAAAAAGGCTCGAAATTCCGATTAGGAACTTCAACCGTTATTGCATATATACGTTGTTGTACAACGTATTTATTCTCGTTTCTTTTTGTTAATTAAATCCCAAGTTTGTCTCGGTAGCCAACCTTGTTTGTTTGAACTTATTTCAGTCACAATAAACCTTCCATTTCCTAATTTTCCTCTAATCATATCAGACAGCTCGTTTGCGCTATCTTCGCTAATTATATAAAAAGCGTTAGGTAAGTCATAACGCCAATGGATAACCAAATTAGATTTATCCAAACAGTTTTTTACTTTTTCTCTCGTCCCAAGAGAATTCGAGTATACTAATAAATATGCTTTTCTCATTGTTCTTCTTGGTTGTTTCGAGGTATTTCTACAGTTTCAGGGTTTTCACTAATTTCAATTGTTTCTGTGTCAATTATTTTTGGTTTGTTCTCGCCTTTTTCTTGAATTAGTTCCATTGACCTTTTTCTCAATTGATATTCTTCCGATTGTAGTTTGTCTCTGTCCTTGACTAGCAGAAAGAAGAAACCCAAAATTGCAGTAATGACAGGTGAGACAATCAATATTATTAACCAAGTTGGTGTTTCTTCAATAAATGGCACTACAATTAAACTTGGTATTGTTATAATCGCACAAAGCCACAGAATAGGATTTAATGCACTTTTCACGTGTAATTTACCTCCAGATTCAACAATCTTGGAAGCTATGTTTTCTTTTCCAATCATTTGTTATTTCATATGTTGTAAAACGAGGGAATAAAGACAATGTCTTTATTCCCACTATGTTTTATGCTTTAAAATTAGGATAATAGTAAAATGCATTCAATACGTAACCTTACGTATTTTTACAATTGTAAAAGTAAGATGTGACCTACAATTTTTTTATGATATATATCAGTTTGGAGTTATTGTCTAATTGTTTTTTAGCGCATTAGTCAACTGTATGTAAAGTGTATTAAGAGGTGTTGTTATACCACTGAGATAGGCTCTATATTTTCTAATAGGTTTTCCTTTTTTAAAGTATGGGTTAGCATTATTGAGATCAAACGGTTTCCAACCCATATCGTATTTGCTATTTTGCTTTAAGTCTATGGCAGTTGGTCTAAATGTATATTGGTCGGCCGTAAACGTCATTGTAATGCTGTACTTAGCATTAAAATACTGTTTATCTAAACTGGTGGCATTGCCTTTGGTACTGGTAAATTGTATGGTTTCATTTTCAATAGTCTCAGCAATTGTAATATCGTAGTTTTCTGTATTGGCTTCAAGCCATTGCAGTGCTTTTGTATAAGTGTCACTAGCATCACTACTTATAGTTATAGATTTTGGCGTAAGACCTTCTTCTGTAATTTCAAATTTGTCTTGGCCAAACATTGAAATACTTACTAAAACACTGAGACTAAATAGAAGATGCTTCATAAATAATATAAAAATTAAGGTTTCCTAGTACCAAATATCACTCTATAGTTATAGGTTAAGGTATCACAAGGTGTAGTTGCAGTTTGTATTGCTTTTTTAAAAGCCGTAATCCCAATCTCATCCTCAGAAAACCCTCGCTTTAACAGAGCCTCTAAACCACCTTGGCTTAGTGCAATACCAATAAATGTGTCGGTATTAAAGGCTTCGGTTTTATGGTAATAGGTTTCTTTTACATAGCTAAAAATACCGCTTTGCTCAATATTATTGAGGTGATTGTGTTTTTCCCATTTATAGGCAATTTTTTCATCTAGCTTTTGTGTTAATCTATCAACGTTTGCAAACAACTTTTTATAGGCCATCTCATAGTCGTAATTTGTACTTGGTGGCCAAATGACATCATAAATTAAGAGTACACCAGTATCTTTTAAAACTCGGTCTATTTCCTTTAGCGTGCTTTTGGGTTCCATCCAATGAAAGGATTGTGAACAGGTCACCAGATCAACAGAATTAGATGCTATTCCCGTATCATGCGCAAAGCCTTGCTGATAAGATATGTGTTTTGCTTTGGTCTTTGCTCTTGCAACGGTTAGCATTTCTTCACTAGGCTCAATACCAATTATATTATTACCGTATGCACTGAGTACCCTTGTAGACAAACCCGTGCCACAGCCTAAATCTAAAATAAAGTCTGCTTTCTCAACACCTAAATACTTAAGACCTTGAAGAATGTTGTCTTGTGGTGGTTCTGGCCTATAGTCATCGTATAATGACACATAAGATTGACCTGTAAATCGTTCTGCATTGCGCTTTAAATCCAACTTAGCTTTTTGATTACTTGTGATACACTAAGATAGGGAAAAGTTACTGCTCATATTTGGATGTAGTTCCTTTTATGAAGCTATAGTCTTTCTATCCACAAAATACATGTCTATATCGCCTTTACCCTTAGCTTTTATTTTACCGCGATTAGTAAAGGTAAAATCATCATCATCCTTAAGCAATTGGTAGGAAGCTTCACTAATATTTACCTTACCAACCTCACCAGAAGACTCCATACGGCTCGCTGTATTTACGGTATCGCCCCAAATATCGTATTGGAATTTTTTAACGCCCACAATACCTGCTACCACTGGACCTGTATGGATACCAACACGCATTTCAAACGCTGGTAAGCCTTTCGCATCCATTTCTGCCTTTCGGTTTATTATAAAATCTCGCATGTCTAAAGCGGCCAAAACTGTGTTTTTAATAGCCGTATCATCTGGAACAGGCAAACCACCTGCGGCCATATAGGCATCACCAATAGTTTTAATTTTTTCTATACCGTAGGTTTCCATAATACCATCGAAAGCCTCGAAACAGGTGTTTATTTCATTGACCAATTCTGCAGCGGTGAGCACTTCACTTTGTTCTGTGAAGCCTTTGAAATCTGTAAATATAATACTGACCATATCAAAATCCCGCGCATCAGCCTTACCCTTTTCCTTTAGCTCTTCTGCAATTTCAGCTGGTAGGATATTAAGTAGCAGATTTTCAGACCGATCTTTTTCCTTTTCTATAATGGCCTTTGATTTACGCACATAACGCAAACGACTATATATACCACCAGCACCCAATAATATAAATGCCGTAACACCATACAGTACATTCCGTGTTTGATTTTTTTGTCGTACTTCTTCTTGGTGTGCCATTTCTACCTTACGCTCTTTTTCTACTGTTGCCAAACTATCTGCAGTGACTTGTTTGGCAAATTCCATTTGTTGTAGTTTTTTACCTGTCTCTTCCGCTTTTAAACTATCTTTAATAGAATTAAGCAACTCGAAGTATTCTAAGGCTTTGTTTGAATTACCTGTTGACTTGTAATTTTCATATAAGCAATCGCAGCTTTCTTCTTGTTTTTCTAAATTACCTATAGCCTTAGCAAGTTTATAACTCCTATTGCAGTAGTCTAAAGATAATTTATAGTTTTTTTTCTCTTTATAAAGGACTCCAATTCTATAAAGTGCTTCAGCAATTCCCTGTTTTTCGTTTATTTCTTCTTTTATTTTTAAGCTTTCCTCGAAGTTTTCTAATGCTGGTTTTACATCTCCTTCTTTTTGACTAAGCAAACCAAGCTTTAATAATGTCGATGAAATACCTAATTTTTCACCTGTATCCTTCTGAAGTTGTAATGCTTGATTATAATAGTCTTTTGATTTGTCTATATCACCAAGTTCTGAATATACACTCCCTATAGAACTGAGTACGCTAGAATAAGTATACTTATCAGTTTTAATACCTTCTATATTAAGGCATTTATTAAAATACTCTAATGCTTTAGTATATTCTTTATTCCCATAATATTTACTACCAATATTTGCTAAGCCTTGAACCATACCTCTTTTATGATCTTCTTCTATAAAGATATCTAATGATTCAATATAGTAATCAATCGCTTTCGATGTGTTTCCCATACCACCATGAATGTTCCCAATAATGTTTAAGGTATTTGCGACTCTCAATTTTAAATCGAGTTCTTCAAATAATTCTAACGATTTTTGCGAATTTTGGAGGGCATTAGGATAGTCACTCTGAAAAAAGTAAATCAAACCAATATTGCCTAGTACCATAGCCTTTCCACTTTTATCACCCGACTCTTCTGCAATGACCTCATTTTTTTTAAAAAAGTCTATGGCTTTATCATAATCACCCTTTCTAGACCAGTAGGCACCTTTAAAATTATTAGCATGTTTTTTCGCGTAACTCAAGTCCTTTTCAATACCAAATTCTAATAATTTATCCGATAGAATTAAAAGACTATCTATGTCAGTAACAACAAAGGAATTGATATAATCTACATAGGCATAGGCCCTATCGTAGTCTGTTTTAGATTCATCTTTCCATGTTGCATAAAGAGAATCTAATTTAGTTTGGGCACTAAGGTTAAACCCTATTAAACTCAATAAGGCAATAAGAAATATTCTGGTCATTGGTTGGTTTTATTAGAATGATCTCAAACGGAGCAAAGAAAGACCACAGTGAACATTGTTGGTTGTTCACTAAGTTAGTATTTCTAAATTAAACTACGCTATTACATATAACCAAATTTTAAAAACAAGAAACGTTACGAATTATTAGAATTCAGAAATATGTTTTTTGGCTAACTCAAACTCAGCAAGCATATCGTTTACGATGGTTGCTACCGGTTTTACATCGTGTATGAGACCAGCAATCTGACCAATTTCTAGTTCGCCATCATCTAAATCACCTTCAAACATACCACGCTTGGCACGTGCTCTACCCAAAAGTTCTTTTAACTGTTCTGGAGTTGGTGCGGTTTTATAGAGTTCTTGTACCTCGTTGTAAAACTTATTTTTAATTAAACGTACTGGTGCCAATTCTTTTAAGGTCAATTGCGTATCACCTTCCTTTGCATCTACCACAACCTGCTTAAAGTCGGCATGTGCAGAAGATTCTTCACTAGCTACAAAACGGCTTCCCACCTGCACGCCATCTGCACCCAAAACCATACAAGCTAACATAGCACGACCTGTTGCTATTCCACCTGCAGCAATCAAAGGAATATTAAGATGTTCCTTAACCATTGGGATTAAGGTTAATGTTGTGGTTTCATCACGTCCGTTATGACCTCCCGCTTCAAAACCTTCAGCAACAACAGCATCTACACCAGCATCTTGTGCCTTCAGCGCAAACTTTACAGAGCTAACCACGTGCACCACAGTAATACCTTGGTCCTGTAACCACTTGGTCCAGGTTTTTGGATTTCCGGCAGAAGTAAATACAATTTTTACACCTTCCTCTACGATGATATCCATGATTTCCTTGATATTAGGATATAGCATAGGCACATTAACACCAAAGGGTTTATCTGTTGCTTGTTTGCATTTTTGGATATGCTCACGCAATACGTCTGGATACATAGAGCCAGCTCCTATCAATCCCAAAATACCTGCGTTACTTGCGGCAGATGCTAATCGCCAACCACTGTTCCAGATCATACCTGCTTGTATGATTGGGTGGTCTATATTAAAGAGTTGGGTTATTCTGTTTTTCATTGGTATTTGCTTCGTGTAAAATGAGATTACCACGTCTCTCGATTATCATCGAAATCCTCGCAATGACATTTAAATTGATCATAAAATTCGTCAATTCGAGTGAATTTCACGAATGTATATGAGAGAAATTTTTATCGAGAATTAGAATTAAAGTGTAAAAGGTTCTCGATACATCCCAATAACAATTGGGACACTCGAACTGACGGCAATCTTCAATTTATTTTTCATGAAAAATGGTCTTAGGTCATTTAAAAAGTAGGATTAAAAAACACCTACACCATAAATTAAACCCAAACATCTATTTCTTGATAAGCTTGTAGGTTTTGGAAATACCTTCAGAATTAAGTTCTAAAATAAAGAGTCCTGGAGCCATAAACGAAACATCAACCGTATTAAAAGTGTTGGTAACGTTGGTGTTTAAAATTCGTTGTCCTAGTTGGTTGTAGATATTGAGTTCAGCATTAATATCGTCCTCTGGGAATTGAATATATAATTCATCAGCAACTGGATTTGGATACATCGTAAACTCAGGTCTTAAATTCTCATCTAAACTCAAAGCGATGTCCTTTGCCACGTCTAAGTCTGGAATACCATGACCCAATAAATCATCTGGTGCATTATATTGTGATGCAGACTGCCTTACATAATCCATAACCTCTGTTGGTGAAGCATATGGTATAGCCTGCCATAAAGACGCAATTCCTCCACAAAGTATAGGACTGCTAAAGGACGTTCCGTTATTCTGGGTAATATTATTATTCTGATCTACAACATAAGATGCTCCTCCTCTAGCGACTACGTCTGGTTTTTGGTAACCTACTTGTGCGGCACCACCTTGACTACTGAACGCGACATAGTTTCCATTGGCATCAACTGCACCAACAGAAAGTACGTCTGGCGAATCAGCAGGAGCACCTACCGTTTGCCATGTTGTAGCGCCAGCATTACCAGCACTAACCACTACCAAGATTCCTTTTTCAACTGCTATAGAAGCCCCTTTAGAAATAAAGGCCACTTGACCATTCATATCAGCAGGTGTATAATCGTAATTACTATTATCAAACACACGATATCCCAATGAAGTATTGATCATATCTACACCAAGACTATCAGCACGTTCCGCTGCTTCTACCCAATAGCTCTCCTCTACCGGATTTTCACTAGAAACATCTTCAGTTAAAAACAAATAGTAGGACGCATCAGGTGCAGTACCCACAAATTGATCTTGTATGTAACCAGCCATATCACTGAGCACACGTGTCCCATGAGAACTTGCCGTATTGGCATAAACATCTGCATTTCTTGTTACAAAATCATAGCCATCTAGTAAATCACCATTATCACGCAATCGTTGAAATGCTCCCATAGTATTCACATTTGGAAAACCTGAGTCCATGACCGCAATAGTAATACCTTCACCTGTAAAATCATCAACATGGAGATTGTCTGCATTAATCATTTCTACCTGATTTTGCGTATCACCATAATTAAAAACTACCTGTTGTTCGAAATTGTCGTATTTATCTTGGACATGAAACTCCCTTGAGCCAGAATTGAGACTGTTATCTGCAAAGTCTATACTATCTACATAAGTTAGCACATCGAGTGCACTAATAGCAGCTTCGGTTCCTCTGACATGGACCGCATTAAACCATTTTGATTTGGCCATTACGGTTATTCCTGTTTGTGTTTTTAAATCTGCAATATAGGTTTCATTTACAGGCACATCGCGCTCATCAATCGCAATATTATGATGTTGTTTACGATCGATTGCTTTTTGGGTAAGAATAGTAATTGGATTTGCTAAAGACGACGCAACATTTGGTTTATCGGTTAAGTAAATCCAAGCGTCTTGTTGGGCTGTTGCAGTTATTGAAATTTGGAACAATAAAAGCATGAATATGTTTCTAAACATGGCTTTTCTTTTTATTGCAATTTACGGAATCCTCTTGAAATGGTTATAAAAATGTATTCTCCTTTCATTTTTTGCTTGAACAAAAAACGAAACAAAAAAGTCAAGACTTAATATTCTTTTACTAAAAATTTCTTTCACTCCAGCACAAAAATTAAATCAATAGTTAATAGGAATAAAACTTTTGAACATCAAAGTCGCCATTAAAATAGAATAAATAAATACGACGATTTTTGTTTGAACTTGCGCTTCAATTCATTTTTAACGTAAAATAATCTTAGGTCGGCGATTCTCTAGATTGTGGATGATTACGGTGTCTTTATGAAATAACGCCGGAACCAACTAATTCGTCACCAATGTACCAAGCTACAAACTGTCCTTCTGTAATGGCAGATTGTTTGTTTTTAAACTCTACAAACAAACCAGATTGAACCTTATGTAAGGTTGCCTCTTCAAGAGGTTGCCTATACCTTATACGAGCTTTTACAGACATGGTTTCTCCTTCAACTAATGCCAAATCTTCCCGCACCCAGTGCAATTCGTCATTGGTTACAAATAGAACATTACGCAATAATCCTGGGTGGTTTTTCCCTTGTCCTGTATAAATCACATTTTCATTGACATCAGTTTCAATAACGAACAACGGCTCTTTGGTACCACCTACTGCCAAGCCTTTACGCTGGCCTTTTGTGAAATAGTGTGCACCTTGGTGTTTACCAACTACTTTACCGTCAGCTAAACTATACGATGGTTTTGTAGAAAAATAAGCCAGCTCATTTTCCTTATTTTCAAATTGAGGAACAGCCTTATTGTAAGTTGAAAGCGATTCATCTACCTCAACAATAATACCTTCCTTAGGTTTAAGCTGTTGCTGTAGAAATTCTGGTAATCTCACCTTTCCTATAAAACATAACCCTTGTGAATCTTTCTTTTCAGCCGTGATTAAGTCTTGAGCCTTGGCTATTTCCCTAACCTCTGGTTTGGCAAGTTCTCCAATAGGAAATAAGGCCTTTGCCAATTGCGCTTGTGATAATTGACATAAAAAATAGGATTGATCTTTATTGCCATCTACACCCGACAATAATTGATAAACCGTTTGGCCATCTTTATCAATTGATCCTTTTCTACAATAATGTCCCGTAGCTACATAATCTGCACCAAGTTCTAAGGCAATGTCCATAAAGACATCGAACTTGATCTCACGATTACAAAGTACATCTGGATTTGGCGTACGTCCTTTTTCGTATTCGCTAAACATATAATCTACAATACGCTCTTTGTATTGTACACTAAGATCTACCGTTTGAAATGGGATACCCAACTTTTCCGCCACCAACATGGCGTCATTGCTATCCTCTAACCAAGGGCATTCGTCTGAAATGGTGACTGAGTCATCGTGCCAGTTTTTCATAAACAGACCAATGACCTCATAGCCTTGCTCCTTAAGTAAGTAAGCCGCAACGCTAGAGTCTACACCACCAGAAAGTCCTACAATGACACGTTTCATACTAATTAATTTTGTCTCTTGGTCTGAAAAACCGTGGCAAAATTACAAATAAAAAAGCCAATCCTTATAAGTTTACCATTCTGAAAACCTATGGAAATAATAGTTAAAAATTATAATGAAAAGGGATGTTAAATACGTTCCCAATCTTGATTAAAGCGAAGTGCTAATAGCTTCTCGTATAAAATCTTTAATCCTCTGGTGCCTTGCATCCCATAATCTTGGATGTATTTTACGGAACCGTCTGCAAAAGATATCTTCAGTTTCGCAGTTTGATCGTCTGTCCAACCAACAGTATAACTAGACTCTAAGTCTTTAATATTCATCTCGTTCATCATTTGAACAATTACATTAAAATCGGTTGTTTTAATGACAGCTTCAAAATCTCCTTCCTCTTCTTCGCGCTCACCCAAATTCTGATTGAAATTATAATACTTTGCCTCAAACAGTGATTTGCCTTCAGGGACAAGGGTTAAATTGAACACTGGACATGTACCAAAACAACCTGTAGTACCAAATTCAATTTTTGTAATCTGATAGTTTGCAACCTTGTCCTGATATTCAACAAAAGTACCGTCTTTATATACTAAGGTTGATTTATTAATTTTCTGATCTTTAAATGTTGTTCTTTTCTCGTAAAGTTCAATAATTGGGATGTCATTTTTAGTGACAAGCTTTGTATAAATCGGAAACTGGTTGTAGTTACGTGGTGAGCTTAAGGGTACCACCTTATATTGTTCTTCACCTAAACTCATTAGTGCCAAAGCATGAAAGGAGAATTGGGTTTCTCCAGTTATCACCAAATCCATTAAACCGTTACCATCAAGATCTGCCTTAATGTAATCGGTTTTTGGAATCATGGAATCTAACTTTTGTTTAACTGGCGAGGAGGCTAGCTCTTCATTTTTATAGACATGAGGTGAAACACAAGTAAAATCCCTTAATGTAGAATCTGCCGTTTTCACAAAAGCTCTCAAAGAATTTAAATCCGTAATACTATCTATGGTAGATTTTTTGCTCTGTTTCACGTTCACATTTTTCTTTGCACAAGAAAAAAGCATTGCAACGCATAAAATGAAAGGTAAAGTTTTCCTCATACTATATTAATCTTTCTTAAAGATAACCTTTTGATTGGTATGGTCAATTTCTTTGGCTAAGGAACCTTCTTTATAATACTTCCATACTCCAATTTTTTTATCATCCTTATATGTGCCTTCAGAAACTTTATTCCCTTTACCATCATAGTTAATGGTTAGGCCGTTGCGCTTATCATTTAGATATTCTGTAGTTCTTACATATTGCTTCGCTTTGGTATACCATTTAGCTTTACCGCTAAGCTTTCCATTTTTATACAATGTCTCTTCAGCGACATTACCATTATCATAGTACACTGTTTTAAGGCCATCTAATTCACCTTGAGAATTATAATGTTCCTCAATCATTACTTTGTCAGAGTTTTTATGGTAGTAAATCCATTTACCAATAAATTTCTTTTGATTCATTTGGCCCTTACTAACAATCTTCTTTGCTGAAGTATAAAAGACAACATCTGCAATATCATTAGCTTCATTAAAAACTTTAGTGGCACTTAAGACACTTTTGCCGTTTTTAAGTTTGTAATAGTTAAAAGTGCCAATTTCTTTTCCGTGGTTAAATTGACCCTCATATCTTTTTTGATCGGTGCCTTCGTAGTCTTTTGTCCATATACCGTGGCGTTCGCCGTTTTTATCGTACTGATTAACTGACTTTTGCGCGTAGCAGGTTGTTAAAATTATTGTAAAAATTAACCCTAGAAATCTATTTTGTTTAATCATTTCGTAGTTTTGTTAAACAAATGTATGAAACGTTTGTGCAATGTTGAACAAATTTAAAAACTCAAAAAAATGAAATTTATTTCAAAAACTTTCAAATTACTACCAGTATTATTCTTGGTTTTCGGTCTTACTTCTTGTAGTGACGATGATGACAACAACGACGGTCCTGTTGCAATGGATACAACAGTAATCGATGTTGCTTTAGAAAACAACTTAACCTCATTAGCAGCGGCTTTAGAAGCAACTGGATTAGTGAGTACTTTACAAGGTCCTGGACCTTTCACAGTTTTTGCGCCATCTAACGACGCATTTACTACGTTTTTGACCAATGCAAATGTAGATTTAAATAATATGACTACAGACGAAGAAGCTTTAGTAACTAACGTATTACTGAACCACGTTATCATTGGAAATAACTTAATGGCTTCAGATTTAATCGCTGCAGAATCTGGATATACAAATACAGCGGCAACTGGACCAAACAACGAAAATTTAAGTTTATATTTTTCAACATCTAACGGTGTAATGATCAATGGTTTATCTACAGTAACTGATCCAGATAAAACTGCAACTAATGGTACAATCCATATCGTTGATACAGTAATTGATTTACCAACTATTGCAACTTTTGCAACTTCTAATCCAGCATTATCAATTTTAGTTGATGCTTTAACTTATGCTGACACTGGCAACCCAACCGTTCCATATATCGCTACAGTATCTGATAACACTGCTGGACCTTTCACAGTATTTGCACCAGCAAATGATGCATTTGTTGCATTATTAGCAGAATTAGAATTAACTGCTTTAACAGATTTAGACACTGATACAGTAAACTCTGTATTATTATATCACATTGTTGGAGCTAACGTACAGTCTGATGAATTAACTACAGGTGCTGTAGGTACATTAGGTGGTTCCATTGATGCTGACACAAGTAACTTTACTCTTACAGATCAAAATGGTCGTGTAAGTAATATTATTACGTCTTTGGTTGACGTACAATCTATCAACGGCGTAGTACACGTAATTGATAGAGTAATTCTACCTCCACCAGCGGTAGACTAATTATAGGAAAGTCGAGGCTGATTACCTCATTTTTATATTGATTGATTTAGTTAGTAGTGAAACCCAGGCAACTTGCCTGGGTTTACTCATTTTATACCATAATTTCATTACAACTAATTTTATCTTTTATGTTCAGGACTATCAAATCCCGCTCTACAACCTGCTTGCCATTCATCTGGCATATTGCCATATGCAGGCACCCCTCCATTATCTTTTAGCATTCTTGCCAAGTGCAAACAATTCCAAACTAGAAATGTGGTATTTCTATTTGTAAAATCATTTTCTGGACCACCGGATCCTTCATCTCTGTATGATGGTCCAGGACCAGCTTCACCCATCCATCCAGCATCTGCTTGAGGCGGTACCGTATAACCAATGTGAGATAATGAGAATAAAATGTTCATTGCACAATGTTTAACGCCATCCTCGTTACCAGTAATTAAAGTAGCCCCAACTTTGTCATAATCTCTATACTGCCCTTTCTTGTTAAACTTATGAGTATAACCATACATACGTTCTAAAGTCTTGTTGCAAACGGAGGATTTTTCTCCTAACCATACGGAGGTACACAATATAAGAATGTCACAAGCATCCACTTCTTTCTGAATTATTGGCCAATCGTCCTTATCCCATTCTGGTGTTTTGGACATATCTAATCCTAGCCCTGCTGGTATTTCATAATCTACTGGTCTAATTATTTTGGTAGTTGCTCCAACAGATTCAAATATTTTTTGAGCAACCTTAATTAATCCTTCAGTATGCGATAAAACAGGAGTTCTATTCAAAGTGCAATTAAGAAAGAGAACCTTTAAGTCGTCATATTTTGCAGGTGGTTCTAGACAATGCTTGTCTATCATTTCATTTAATTGTGTACTGATTTTTACTTTTTTAATTGTTTATATCGTTTTAAGGTACAAAAAAAGCCTCAGCATTACTGCTGAGGCTCATATATCAAATTTGATTTTTTACTACTTTTTTCTCTTTTGTTGTGCTTGCTTTTGTTGCTCAGCTTGCTCCATCATTTCAGCCATTTTCTTCTGAAATCTGTTTTGTTTTTTAGGCTTACTCTTGCTCACCTCTATCTTAGCTAACACTTTTTCTTCATCGATGATGTAATTCTTAATTACTAACATTAATACAATACTAATTAAATTAGATATAAAGTAATACAAACTCAATCCTGAGGCATAGTTATTAAAGAACACAAGCATTAATAAAGGAGAGAAGTAAATCATATACTTCATCATTTTACTCATGTCTGGCATACCTTCTTGCTGTGGTGCTTGTGTAGCCATTTGCTGGCCTGTTGTCATCTTCATGTAAAAGAATATCGCTACAGCTGCCAATATTGGAAATAAACTCACATGGTCACCATAAAAAGGAATATTAAATGGCAATTCGAAAATGGAATCGTAAGAACTTAAATCATCTGCCCAGAGGAAACTCTTTTGTCGTAAATCAAAAGCTGTAGGGAAAAACATGAACAAGGCGTAAAATACAGGAATCTGCATTAAACCAGGTAAACAACCACTTAATGGGCTTGCACCTGCTTTGTTTTGCAATGCCATTGTTTCTTGCTGTGCCTTTAGTTTGTTATCCTTATACTTCTTTCTTAACGCATCTAATTCTGGCTTTAAAATCTTCATCTTAGCTTGCGATAAGAACTGCTTGTACTGTACAAAAGACAATACTATTTTAACCATAATGGTCATTACAATAATTGCAATACCATATGGTAAGAAGCCACTTAACCAACCAAACAGAGGTATGAACAAGGCCTTATTGATCCAACCGAAAATTCCCCATCCAAAAGGAATACTTTCCTCTAAATCCTTACCATAGGATTTTAAAACTTTACTGTCGGTTGGTCCATAATACAATCCTAAATTCTCATTTAGTTCACCACCCTTATATGCCAATGGCATTTTTGCAGTATATTTTTTGGTAAATAATGTATCTACTTCTTCATCCTCAACTAAATCCGTAGAGGTAATAGCCACATCTTTAAAAGTCGTCTCTCCTGCAACTAATATTGTACTGAAGAAGTGCTGTCTATACGATAACCATCTAACATCATCAACAACTTCTTCATCATCATTCATTTGCGCTAACTTATCCAACTTATCACCATCATGCATGTAGGTTAATCTTGTATATCTATTTTCATAGCTTATACTTTTTGCCTGACGTATATTTTTCTGTTGCCAATCTAAATTTATTGGCTGCGATGTGTTAAAGACATTACTTAAACCTTGTGATCTAATTGAAAAGTCAATCATATAATCATCTGGTTTCAACTCATAACGGTATTCTAAAAATGATGATTCTGACACTTTTAGCTTCATAGAAACTATCGTGTTATCACCACTTTTTGTTACGGATGGTTGAAATGGTAAATCTTGTGTATTTAAAATACGGTTGTCGGCTGTTCCGAAAGTAATATTGAAACTGCTATTCTTGTCCTTTATCAAATAAATCGGAACGGAATCATAGTCCACAAAGTTCTTTAATTTAACCTCAGCCAAATGACCACCAGTATTATTAAACACCAGCTTAAAAACATCCGTTTCAACTTCTGTTTGTTGTCCAGATGTTGGTTGTGCTAAAGCATAAGAAAATGCTCCTAATTTATTTTGAAGGGCAACTCGTTGTGTAGAATCTAATGCCTGTGTATTAGAATAATCTTCTGCTGTAGTTACAAGGGTTTCATTTTGCTTACTCGCTTCACGTTCTGCTTCAACCTGTTCCTGCTCAGCTTTTTTCTGTGCTTCTAATTCTTCAGGTGTAGGCTGATTTTGATACATGATATATAATAGAATACCAAATATTAAAATGAATCCTATTATTGAATTGATATCGAATTTCTTTTCTTCCATACTAGTTCCGCTATTTACGGTAATCTGATTAGTTAATTGAATAACCCAAAAAGCTATCCAAATTCCACTTTACGTCAAAGTGGCAGAAATTATTTCTTTTTTTTATACTGTAGCGATGCATTAACAAAGGCTACAAATAAAGGATGTGGATTTGCAACCGTACTTTTATATTCAGGGTGATACTGTACACCCACAAACCAATTATGACTAGGTATTTCAACAATTTCGACTAATCCAGTATCTGGATTGTAACCTGTAGCTTTCATACCAGCAGATTCAATTTGATCTTTATAGTCATTATTGAATTCAAAACGATGTCTATGTCTCTCCTTTATACGCTTTTCGTTGTACACACTATGAGCTATACTTCCTTCAACGATGTCACAGTCCCAAGCACCTAAACGCATTGTACCACCTTTATTAACCACATTTTTCTGAGACTCCATTAAGCTGATAACAGGGTTTTCAGCATTTTCGTCCATTTCTATAGAATTGGCATTTTCAATACCTAGTACATTTCTGGCATACTCAATAACTGCCATTTGCATACCCAAACAAATACCTAAAAACGGAATATTGTTTTCACGCACATAATGAACTGCTTCAATTTTCCCTTCCAAGCCACGTTCACCAAAACCTGGAGCTACCAAGACACCATCTAAATGTTGTAGTTTAAACTCAATATTCTCTGGTGTTAAATATTCTGAATGAATTGGCTCTACCTTTACTTTTACCTCATTCTCAGCTCCTGCATGAATAAAGGCCTCGAGTATAGATTTATAAGAATCCTGTAACTCCACATACTTACCAATTAAACCAATTGTTACTTCGCTTTTTGGATTTTTATGACGCTTTAAAAACTCGTTCCATTGGTTTAAATCTGGCTCATCACTCTTTAAGTTTAATTTGTCCAATACTACTTTGTCCAGCCCTTCATCCAACATTAAATTTGGTACATCATATATAGTAGATGCATCGATAGACTGAATAACTGCTTCTTGCTTCACATTACAAAATCGCGCTAATTTGGCTTTGATACTATTGCTTAATTCATGTTCTGTACGACAAACCAAGATATCTGCATGTACTCCACTTTCCATCAATGTTTTTACACTGTGCTGTGTTGGCTTAGTTTTAAGTTCACCTGCTGCAGACAAATAGGGAATTAGCGTTAAGTGAATTACTAAAGCATTATTGTCACCAAGTTCCCATTGTAATTGACGAACCGCTTCTATATAAGGCAATGATTCAATATCACCTACGGTTCCACCAATTTCAGTTATTACAATATCGTAATCACCAGAATTACCTAGTATCTGAATACGATGTTTAATTTCATCTGTAATATGTGGAATTACCTGAACTGTTTTTCCTAAAAATTCTCCACGTCTTTCTTTGTCAATTACGCTCTGATAAATTCTACCCGTTGTAACATTATTGGCCTGTGAGGTTGGTACATTTAAAAATCGTTCATAATGACCTAAATCCAAGTCTGTCTCAGCACCATCATCAGTAACATAACACTCGCCATGCTCATAAGGATTTAATGTTCCCGGATCAATGTTGATATAAGGATCTAATTTCTGAATTGTTGTTCTGTAACCTTGTGCTTGCAGAAGTTTAGCTAAAGATGCAGCGATGATGCCTTTCCCTAAGGAAGAAGACACACCACCAGTTACAAAAATATACTTAGGGTTTGTGGTCATGATACGCTTTTAAACGCAGGCAAATTTACAAAATAAAACGAGTATTCTAAGTATTGTTTATGGTTTGTTAATATGTTATTTGAAAGTGCTGGATTAGCGACTAAAATCGCGTCTAATCTTTTTAATAATATCCTCCAAACCATTGATTTTAATCTCATGCATTTGGGTCATCATAAAGCCTAACTTACCTTCAGGAAAACCTTTTTGACTAAACCAAGTGTAGTAATATTCAGGAATATCAATTAAATACTCACCTTTATATTTCCCAAAGGGCATCTTGTAATTGGCCAGCTCAATAAGAGCTTCTTTATTACCTTCCACAATTATTGTGACTTAAATTGATCTAGTTTAGCAAGCTCAGCAGTAATAAGTTCTCTCCATTGATTTTGAACTTCGGTATTTATAGAATGAACGCTTTGTTCGTCGTAGCGTTTTTGAGTTTCGTTAAGTTCTTCGTTAATTGAAGTATGCAATTGTTTTAACTGCTTTCTTATGTTTTGATTAACTCTTAACTTGGTTAATCTCTCTCTAAATTTTCGAGTGTATAACTCTGTTATATCAAAATGGAGTTGCTCATGCCCAAGAATGTAATCATCTGCCTTTTCTTTATTATACCATGATTTATTTGGATAAAAATGTGCCTCAACACTAGTGCTATAATCAACAATTCTTGAACCTGATGTGGATACGGAAAATCCAAAGGTTATACCAGAGGCAGTTAGTGCAACTGCATCTGAATTTGGATTCACATCACCTTTAAAGTCCGCCCAGGTTAGTCTGCGCGACTCAGACCATGTCATGGATTCTTCATTAGGATTTTGACCAATGAAAATGAAGGTTAAACAGATTATGAGGTGTTTTATTTGCATTTAATGCCAATTAAAAATAACGTCTTTTTTGATGTCTGGGTGTAAACTATAATGTACAGGACAGGTTTTTGCAGTATGCTCTAAAATTTTTTTTGTTTTATCATTGGCCGAAAATGGAAAATCTATTACAATCTCAATTTTAGAAATTCGTCTTGGTTCACTTGCCATGGTTTTAGTAACCTCAGCAGTTGTACCAGACATATCAACATTCATATTTCTTGCCTTAATTCCCATTACCGTTAGCATACAACTAGCTAATCCTGTAGCAACAGTATCTGTAGGAGAAAATGCTTCACCCTTGCCATTATTGTCCAAGGGTGCATCGGTTAAAAATGTATTATTGGATTTTATATGAGTGCTTTCTGCTCTCAAATCTCCTAGATAGGTAACTTTTGATGTCATTATTTGGCTCTTACAATTCTTAAGTCATCGTATTTCACAATGTAAATTGCCTCATTTACATAGCCACCAAACATTGCCTTATTATATCTGAATTTATTTTCGATGTATTCTGTCTCAACATCTTCCGTAGAAGCCTCATAAAGATCTTTTTCAGTTGCTAAACGCAATAAAATATCTAATGTTAAATCAAATCCTCGCGAAGCATATTTACTTGGTGATACACCATATGTTCTTTTGTACCCCTTAACAAAACTTGAATTGTTCTGTTCTTCAAAATTCTTATTAACAGATGGGTAATGGAATTTTAAGTTTGAAAGGTGGTAATTATCGATGTTCTTTCCTTCAAACGCCCTGTTCTTATCTAGAGTTACCAAAACAATTTGTTCATTCTCATTGTTTAATCCATTTAACATACTTATTACACTTGATGCTAACGGATTACTTGTGGTCTCTAGAAATACAATGGACTTACCAGTTGGAAAGACATTCTCCAAATCTGTTGGAAATATGTAATAACCATCTTTTTTTGTTTTGCTATTGTTACGGGAAAAAATCAACTTCGCTTCAGGGAATTCTTTTTTCAACATTTCTGCACTTGATCTATTCGCCTGATCTGATATTACAACAACTTGCCGTTTTAAACTATCTGCCTTAATAAAGTCTATCATTGTTTTTCGCAACAGCTTGTCTTGTGGTATAGTCTGAAATACATTTGAATATACTTCATTAGGCTTGTTCAGCGCAGCAATAACAGGGACACCGTCTCTCCTTAATGTACTTGCTACTCTATCAAAACACTGAGCCTTCATAGGCCCAATTACAGCATCGTAGTCTGAAAAATCGTTATCTTCTAGTATTTCACGTGTTTTTGAAATTTGATATTGTGTATCTAATACTTTTAGGTCTGTAGATATTCCCAATTGTTTTGCAGAATCCAAGGCCATAAGTACTCCAGCATGAAAATCTAAGACCACAGACATTAACCTACTGTTTTTTATCATGTCTTTTGTTTCTGCAACAGAATCCACATCTACTTTATTCAGGCGATATGGTAACATTAATGCTATTTTCTTAGTCTCAAAATTTGATAGCTTTGAGTGTAATGCTGTTGTTTCAACAGAACCCAATTCACCTTCTACCTCTAATTTTTCAGGTAACTTAAGCACCATTCCAGCTTTTAAACCTGTTTCTTTTAATTCTGGATTAAGTTCTTCTAATTCTTCTTGTGTCAAGCCAGTTTTAATCTTCAACCTATAAAATCCTTCCTTAGGTAATACTTCATAATAGTTGTATGATTCTTCAATTGCTTTTTCTTCATTATCAGCAATGTTTGGTACATTTAATTCATCACCAGGCTGAAGTACCTCCTTCATATTTGGGTTTAAGTCCTCTAGCTCATCTACAGTTATACCAAATTTATATGCTATACGCCATTTCCCCTCTTTAGGTAGTACCGTGTATTTCTTTATGGTATTATTGTAAGACTTTTTATATATAACAGTCTTGTATTTTGGAATTCTAAGCTTAACACCTTTCTTAAGATTTTCAGAGTACAAAAAGCGATTGGCTTTTTTAATGTCTTCAATAGAAACGCTATACTTTTTTGAAATACTAAAAAGGGTTTCCTTGCGCTTTACCTTGTGACTTTTGTAACCGATTAATTCCGAAGTTTCTTCTTCTTGTGGTTCGTTCTTAACCTTTGAATTTGGAATTATTAAAACTGTATTTGGTTTTAAACTACCCTTTATATCAGGATTCAAAGCGTATATATCAAAAGGAGTCACTAAATATTGCTTGGCAACACTTTCAATAGTTTCTCCCTTTTCTACCTTATGCGTCTTATAATTCTGAGCAAATAGATTAAACGCTAATACAAAAAATAAGAGGGATAAAAATTTCTTCATAATATTCATGTAACTATATGATATTAGAGACATATTTTGACCAAAGGTCACAAACTATTCCCATTCTATCGTCGCAGGCGGTTTAGAGCTAATATCATATACCACTCTATTCACACCTTTTACTTTATTTATTATCTCATTAGAAGTTTTTTGTAAAAACTCATAAGGTAAATTCACCCAATCTGCGGTCATACCATCAGTGCTTTCTACTGCTCTTAATGCTACACATTTTTCATACGTCCGCTCATCTCCCATAACACCCACGCTATTAACCGGTAATAACATTGCACCTGCCTGCCAAACTTTATCGTATAAATTCCAAGAACGCAGGTTATTAATGAAAATTGCATCTACCTCCTGTAATATACGTACTTTCTCACGCGTTAGATCTCCAAGTATGCGTATTGCCAATCCTGGACCAGGAAATGGATGTCTGCCCAACAAATGAGAATCCATATTCATAGAAGCGCCTACACGTCTAACCTCGTCTTTAAACAAGGCCTTCAATGGTTCTACAACCTGAAGCTTCATAAAGTCTGGCAATCCACCAACATTATGATGACTTTTAATAGTTGCACTTGGTCCACCTGTTGCAGAAACACTTTCAATTACATCAGGATAAATGGTACCTTGAGCTAACCATTTAACATCTTTAATACGATGTGCTTCATCATCAAAAACTTCAATGAACACGCGACCAATTATTTTTCGTTTTTCTTCTGGGTCGCTCTTTCCTGCTAAAGCATCCAAAAAGCGTGCCGAAGCGTCTACACCTTTTACATTTAAGCCCATATCCGCATACTGATGCAGGACATCCTCAAACTCATTTTTTCGTAATAAGCCATTGTTCACAAAAATGCAATACAAGTTTTTACCTATGGCTTTGTGCAACAACATTGCCGCAACTGAAGAATCAACACCACCTGACAAACCTAATACTACCTTATCATTACCTAACTTTACTTTTAACTCATAAACTGTTTCTTCTACAAAAGCATTTGGCGTCCAGTCTTGATTTACATTTGCAATTTTAATTAAGAAATTATGTAATAGCTGGTGACCATCGGTTGTATGATATACTTCTGGGTGAAATTGAATAGCGTAGGTATCCTCACCCTCTATTTTATAAGCCGCATTTTCAACATCGTGCGTACTCGCTAGCAAAACACCATTTGTTGGTAGTTTCTTAATGGTATCACTATGGCTCATCCAAACCTGGCTATCTTCATGAATATTTTCAAAGAAATCTTCACCTTCTTTAATGAAAGCTAATTTTGCCCTTCCGTATTCCCTTGTATTTGATTCTGCTACTTCTCCACCTGAGAAATGTGCTAAATATTGAGCACCATAGCATACAGCCAGCATTGGTTTTTTTCCTCTGATTTGAGATAAATCTGGATGTAATGCATTTTCTGATCTTACCGAAACAGGACTGCCAGAAAGAATAACGGCGTTGAAGCTGTCAACTTCTTTAGGAATTTTATTAAAAGGATGAATTTCGCAGTAGATATTTAACTCTCTCACACGTCGCGCAATAAGCTGTGTATATTGCGAACCGAAATCTAAAATAAGGACTTTATTATGTTGCATGTGCAAAAGTAATAATTGCAACTAAAAATGAAAGGTCTGTAAAACAAAAATTACCTCAAATTGTTAACACTGTAAATTCGCCCTTCAAGGGTTCTAACACTCGCATTAACTCTGTAACAAGTTCGTCTCCAAATTCGAGATATAATTCAGAAAAATTCAGGTTTCGCTCTTGCAAACTTTGATTTGGAAATAATTGTTCTTGCAAATCTGTACATCGTTCTATTTGATCTGCCAATTTTCTCTTTTGGGCCTTTAATAATCGTTTCTCAAGATGTTTTAAACCTTTTAACTGCTTAACTTCTTGAGCTTTAACCGCACCTAAGAATGACTTATCCGTTTGTTGTGCTAATTGATGAAGTGCTATAAATTGATTTTCTAAATGTTCAATCTGCTCTGAAAAATCAATATCAATATTAGAGATTTTACGAACTCGTTTATTAATAAAGGTATTGCGATTTAAAAACAAATCCTTATCCAAAATCTCCAGCTTATCAAGTTTCTCCTTTTGTTTTTGGGTTTTAACCAAAACCGAATTTCTTAATAAAAGAATTGGGAATATTACTCTGTTAGCCTTAAAATTAGATTTTAACTGCAACCAGTAAATCATTTCCCCTCCTCCACCAATGTAGCAAAGATTTGGTAAAATAACCTCCTGATATAACGGTCTCATAATTACATTTGGTGAAAACCGTTCTGGATATTCCTGAAGATGACTTTTCAATTCTTCTTCCGTCCAACGTATATCAGTTTCTAAAACAGAATAAACACCATCTTCTACAGTGATACGTTCACGTATTCCACTATTTATATAAAAAAGATTAACCTCTCTTGGGTTTACTTGAATTTTAAGGTCTAAGGCTTCAAGTGAATTGTTGGTATCAGTGACATTTTTAAAGGCTACATTCTCTAACAATTCCGCTGTCATTTGCGGAATAAAAAGACACTTTAAGTCTTTATGATCAGCATCAATTATAACCAAACCATATTCACCAAAGAGCTGATTTGCCAAATATCTTGTAGCATCAGCCAAGTTATCATGATTAATATAGGCCTCTTTAAACCATTCTCTTAACTGATCTGCATTTTTTCCCGGTCCAAACTCAGAAGTAATTACATTAAAAACTTCCTCTAATCCATTAGTATTAAAATGCCCAACCGCACCAGTTTGTTCACTGTTCCAACGGATTTTTTTCCCTTTAAAATTGAAATAATTTATCTCATCAAAATCATGGTCTTCTGAGGCCATCCAATAAACAGGAACAAAATTATACTCAGGATAGGTTTTTTTCAACTGATTTGCGAGGTTAATGGCAGAAATAATCTTGTATAAAAAATATAACGGACCAGTAAATAGGTTTAATTGATGACCAGTAGTAATGGTGAATGTATTCTCCTTTGAAAGTAAATCAATATGTTTCAAAGTGGCTTTAGACATTTTAAGATGAGCATATTGCTCATTTAAAACTTTTACTAGAACTTTTCTGTTTTCATCGCTATAATTACTAGCTTTTTCTTCAATTTGATCCTTAAAATCATCTAATGTTGGAAAACGGTTGTAGAATTGCGCCAACTCTGGTTTTTGATCCAGGTAATCACAAATAAACTTAGAGAAATAATTGGTTTCTCTAAACGGTAAATAATCAGTTGGCATGTTAAGTTTAATTATGGCATAAATATAAGGCTCTTCAATTTTCTAACTGCTAATTTTTAGTTAATTCAAATTAACAAATTATAGAATCTAATCTGCAGTCTTTATATTTACTAGCTTTGAAACAAAACTAACTAAACATGCGCAACTTTTTCTTCATTTTGCTAATTGCATTAAGTTCTTCAACCATTGTAAACTCACAAAATTTAAAATCCCCAAGTGAATTTTTAGGTTATAATATTGGCGAACAATTTAGTCGTCATCATCAGGTTATAGATTATTTTGAGCATGTTGCACATGAAATGCCCAAGAATGTCATTTTAGAAAAATACGGCGAAACCAACGAGAGAAGATCCTTAAATCTAGCCTATATTTCTAGCGAAGAAAATCTCAGAAATCTTGAAACAATAAGACAGAACAATTTAAAACAGACCGGTATTTTAGAGGGCACTTCTGAATCTTCAGATATTGCAATAGTTTGGTTAAGCTACAATGTACATGGTAACGAAGCATCTAGTTCTGAAGCTTCAATGCTTACGGTTTTCAAACTTCTTACAGAATATAAAAATCTGCTCGATAATACAGTTGTTATAATGGATCCGTGTATTAACCCAGACGGAAGGGATCGCTATGTTAATTGGTATAACGAGACAGCGAGCAAGCCATATGACATAGATAGTCAAGCTAGTGAACACAATGAACCTTGGCCAGGTGGTAGAGCAAACCATTATCTTTTTGATTTAAATAGGGACTGGGTTTGGGCAACCCAAGTTGAAACTCAAAATCGACTAAAAGTATACAACAAATGGTTACCTCACATCCATGTAGATTTTCACGAACAAGGCATGAATGAACCTTACTATTTTGCTCCGGCAGCAAAGCCATACCATGAAATCATTACCGATTGGCAAACTGATTTTCAAACCCAAATCGGTAAAAACCATGCTAAGTATTTTGATGCTGAAGGTTGGTTGTTTTTTACTAGGGAAAGATTTGATTTATTTTATCCAAGTTATGGTGACACCTACCCAACTTATATGGGAGCTATAGGAATGACATACGAACAAGGCGGTCATGGCAGAGCTGGATTGGGCGTATTAAATGACGAAGGGCATGTTTTAACTTTGGTAGAGCGTTTAACACATCATACCACCACTGGAATATCGACTGTTGAAATTGCTTCTAAAAATGCAAAACAGTTAAATGTGGAGTTCAAAAAATTCTTTGATAATAGTAAACTGAAATACAAGAGTTACGTCCTTAAAGGTGAAAATGATAAAATTGAAAGTCTAAAAAGCTTATTAAACAAACATGAAATTGAATTTGAATACGCATCAGGCACCAAGGCTTCAGGTTATCAATATAGCAAAGGAAAACAAGGTAGCATGAGTCTTACATCAGAGGATTTGGTAGTACATACCAATCAACCAAAAGGTAAAATGGTAAAAGTACTTTTCGAGCCAAATGCAAAACTTTCAGATTCTCTGACTTATGATATTACGGCTTGGTCACTTCCTTATGCGTACGGATTAGATGCAATTGCCAGTACAACAAAGGTGGCAAGTCAATCTATATCAAGTGACCAAAGACAATCGAAAATAAGTGATGCTTACGGTTATGTAAGTAAGTGGAATTCATTAAAAGATGCTCAATTTTTATCCTCATTGCTAAAGAACAACTTTAGAGTTAGATTTACTGAAAGACCTTTCACCTCAAATGGAAACACATTTAAGCGTGGCTCATTAATAATTACAAAAGGTGATAATAAACACATTGACAATTTCCTTGATGCATTAAGAGATCTTACTGAGAAACACAACCAATTGCTCACTCCAATTTATACCGGATTTTCTCAAACCACACCAGACATAGGTTCTCCTGACATAAAACTGATAAACAAACAAAAAGTTGCCGTATTATCAGGTGAAGGTACATCTTCATTGAGCTATGGTGAAATTTGGAATTTCTTTGAAAATCAATTGAATTACCCTTTAACATCCATAAATACTGATAATTTGGGCAGAACAAATTTAGCCAAGTATAATGTCCTTATTATACCAAATGGATATTATGGTAATGTCTTAAACGAAGACAATTCTAAAAAGATTAAGGATTGGGTGCGCTCAGGTGGTAAGATAATTGCAATTGATGGTGCCTTAAGAAGTTTTGCTGGCAAGGAAGGGTTCGGATTAAAATTCAAAGCTACAGATAAAATGGAATCATCAGATAATCTAATACCATATGCAGAGCGCGAGCGTTTATATACAAATAGTATGATTACAGGTGCTATATTCAATGTTAAATTAGATAATACACATCCTATGGCATATGGTTATGACAAGGAGTATTTTACGTTAAAATTGGGTAGCTCTAGTTATAATCTTTTAGATAGTGGATATAATATTGGCCATATAAAAGACACTAAAGTATATTCAGGTTTTGCAGGTAAAAATGCCATTGAGAATTTAAGCAACTCTCTAGTATTCGGTGAAGAAAGAAAAGGTCGAGGAAGTTTTATCTATTTAGCAGACAATGTTTTATTTAGAAACTTCTGGGAAAATGGGAAGCTCTTTTTAATCAACTCCATATTTTTTGTAAATAACAACGTATTTGAATTATAATTATTAATTAATTACTCATGAAAATTTTAAAAAATCTAGCCGTAATCTTCAGCCTAATTATTATTAGTGCGGCATGTAAGCAAAACAATACCGAAGATGAGACCAAAGAATTCTCTGTAGATTTTGAAAAAATCACACTAGACAACGGATTACAAGTTATTCTCCACGTTGACAAGTCTGACCCTGTTGTAGCTGTAGCTTTAACTGCGCATGTTGGCTCAGCGCGTGAAAAAGAAGGTAGAACAGGTTTTGCACATCTATTTGAACATTTATTATTTCTGGAATCCGAGAACTTAGGTAAAGGTGGTTTAGATAAAATGAGTGCACGCATTGGTGGATCTGGTGCTAATGGTTCTACCAGTAGAGATAGAACTAATTATTTTCAAACAGTCCCTAAAGATGCTTTAGAAAAAATGATTTGGGCAGAAGCTGATAAATTAGGTTACTTTATAAATACAGTTACGGAACCTGTTTTAGCTAAGGAAAAACAAGTTGTAAAAAATGAAAAACGACAACGTGTGGACAATCAACCCTATGGACATAATTCTTATGTTATTAATAAAAATCTATATCCAGAAGGCCATCCTTATAGCTGGGAGGTTATTGGTTCTTTAGAAGATCTCCAAAATGCAACATTAGATGATGTTAAAGAATTTTATAGACGTTGGTATGTCCCAAATAATGTAACCTTAACCATAGCAGGAGATATAGATGTAGATCAAACTAAAGCATGGGTTAAAAAATATTTTGATGAAATACCTAAAGGAGAGGAAATTTCAGAAACAGAAAAACAACCTGTTATTTTAAAATCTTCTAAACGTCTTTTTTATGAAGATAATTTTGCGAGACTACCTCGTTTAACTATGGCTTGGCCAGGAGTACCTCAATACGATAAGGAGTCTTATGCCTTAAGTATATTGACAGAGTATTTATCTGTGGGAAAAAAAGCACCTTTAAACCAAGTCTTAATAGATCAAGAAAAACTTACAGATCGTGTGAATTTTTATCAAAACAATTCTGAACTAGCTGGACAAATTATGCTTTCAGTTACAGCATTTAACCAAACAGATTTAAATGCGGTTTCTACTGCACTTTCAGATGGATTTAAGGATTTTGAACTCAATGGCATTTCAGATAATGACCTTAATAGAATAAAAGCAGGCCAAGAAACATCATTTTACAACCGCTTGTCTAGTGTATTAGGTAAAGGGTTTCAACTCGCACAATATGAAATCTTTGCAGGTGACCCAAGTTTCATCAACCAAGATGTGAAGAATATTTTAGCAGTTACGCCAGAAGATGTAATGAATGTCTACAACAAGTATATTAAAGACAAGAACTATGTAGCTACTAGCTTTGTTCCGAAAGGGCAAATTGATCTGGTTTTAGACAACTCTCAACTAGCTAGTGTTGTTGAAGAAAAAATTGTAGATGGAGCAGAAGAATCTTTTGATCCAAGTATAAATGCTACCTACGAGAAAACACCAAGTAGTTTTGATCGTAGTATTGAGCCATCTTATGGTGAGAGCCCAGAATTAAATATACCAGAAGTCTGGAAGCAAAATTTAGATTCTGGCTTAAGCATTCTTGGTATTGAGAATACTGAAGTACCTCTTGTACAATTTGAATTACAAATTGAAGGTGGACTTTTATTCGAAAACAAGCACAAAGTTGGTGTTTCAAATCTATTGGCAAATCTAATGACTAAAGGCACTAAGAATAAAACACCTGAAGAGTTAGAAAATGCCATTCAGAGTTTAGGTGCTCGTATTAATGCCTATGCTACAGATACTAACATTACTATTTCGGGTACTACACTTTCCAAGCATTTTGATAAAACTATAGCTCTTGTCAATGAGATCTTATTAGAACCACGATGGGATGAGAATGAATTTGAACTCTTAAAAGCAAGTACAAAAAGTAGTATTAAACGCAGAAAGGGTAACCCTAACAGTATAGCATCTAACGAGTTTGCCAAGATAATTTACGGTGACAATAACATATTAGCGTACAGTAATAGTGGTACTGAGGATTCTGTTGAATCTATAACATTAACAGACTTACAAGACTATTATAATAAATACTTATCACCTCAACTTGCAAAGATGTTTGTGGTAGGATCTATTTCCCAAGATAAGGTGATAGAAGCGTTAAAAACTATGAATAGTAATTGGGAATCCAAAGCAGTTGAAATTCCAGAATTACCATTGGCTAAAGTTCCTGACGCTTCAAAAGTATATTTTTATGATGTACCAGGTGCCAAACAATCTGTAATTAGGTTTGGCTATCCTGCCCTAAAAGCAACAGATGAAAACTACTATGCAACCACAGTAATGAATTACCGCTTGGGTGGTGGTGGATTTGCTTCACAGCTCACTCAACAATTAAGAGAAGGTAAGGGTTATACTTACGGCATAAGATCTGGATTCTCTGGATCAAATTATACTGGTGAATTTGCAATTAGTAGCGGTGTTAGAACAAATGTCACTTTTGAATCTGCAACCCTAGTAAAGGAAATTCTAGAAAATTATGGAAAAAATTATAGTGAAGAAGATTTAGAAGTAACCAAAGGTTATACTATTAAAAGTACGGCAAGAGCATTTGAAACATTAGGCGCTAAACTTAATATGCTTTCTAACATTGGTAATTATGGCCTAAAGGATGATTATGCAAAACAACGTGAAACCATAGTAAAAAATATGTCCGTAAACGATGTTAAACTGCTAATCGATAACTATATAAAACCTAATAAGATGATTTACCTAATTGTAGGTGATGCAGAAACTCAATTAGATAAACTAGAAAATCTCGGATTTGGTAAGCCAATACTTTTAAATAAATAGCAATTATGCCCTTTCAGGAGCATTGATTTGATTTTACTACCTTTAAGTACTAATCAAAATCAAAATTTATGAAACTTGGTGCATTTTCCGTAAGCTTGGCAGTAAAAGACATAAAGGCGTCTAAAGAGTTTTACGAAAATTTAGGATTTTCTGTATTTGCA
Organism: Winogradskyella vincentii; assembly: GCF_020166345.1. Taxonomy (GTDB): domain Bacteria; phylum Bacteroidota; class Bacteroidia; order Flavobacteriales; family Flavobacteriaceae; genus Winogradskyella; species Winogradskyella vincentii. The sequence continues at coordinate 123,959 of NZ_JAIUJS010000005.1, forward strand.
GGTGAAATTGAACGTAATTATCTGATTATGAAAAACCAATCTACATTGATTGGATTATTTCAAGGAATGTTTGAGAATAATATTTTAACATTCAATCCGGGTTGGGATCAGGACGCTAACACCTTGGAAGATTATGACGATGTTAGAAAAATCCAAAAGCAACTAAAGTCTAAAAATGCCACCTTCGCCAGTGAGATAGAAGCTGCTGATTCTGGCCCAGCAAGTTTTGTAGTTTTAGACCCAGATGGAAATGCAATTCTAATTGATCAACATATTTAGCGATGAATTGGGATGACGCTTTAATAATTTACGATAAAATAGTTGATGCATGCAATGGGTTTGAGCGTAAAGGCAAAAAAATGATTTATACCTCATCAAATGGGTATATGTTTACGCTTTTAAATAAAGATGCTGAAATTGGTATAAGATTACCTAAGGAGAAAGCGGCTAAATTTATGGAAGATTACGATACTGGTCCTTATTATTCTCATGGTGCAAAAATGAAAGACTATGTCTTGGTACCAGAATCACTTTGGGGCGAATTAGGGCTAATGGTAGCTTATTTTGAGCAAAGCTTCGCTTATGTTGACAGCTTACCATCTAAGTAAGTAGGTAGCTTACAGTATGATGTTCCAAATAAACACACTTAAAACTGTGTAGATTGAAAGCAAAACTATCTTTAATTTATTTCTTTGTGCCGAATTTTTCATAATTAGGGTGTTTAGTTATCTAATAATAAGACACAGCTTTTTTTTAAAGGTCACATTTTGAATGCTTTGGATAATTAGCTCAACTATTTTTTAGCTTTATTTTATAACCTAATGATTTTATATTTACACTAGATTAGCTGTTATATTTTATGCCACAAACTACTATCATCTCTTTTTTTAAGTATGAGGGACTTCGGAACAAATGGAGGGCCTTAGGTCGTATGGGTAGACCGCTTTTAATTGACAAGAATATCAATGGACTTACATTTTGGAAATCTTTAGGTAGTGGCAGTGGAAATGGATTTTCAATTTGGCCAGATTTCTCAACCTTTGGTTTACTCACAGTATTTAACTCGGAATCTGAAGCACAAGCATTTTTAAAATGTGATGTAATTCAATCTTATACAAACGAAGCCAAACAATACAGTCATATACTGATGCATTCCATAAAAGCACATGGAAAGTGGGATAATCAAGAACCTTTTAATTCTTCTATACCATATACTAACGACAAACCTTTGGCTGTAATCACAAGAGCGACAATTAAACCCAAACTAGCCTATAAATTTTGGAGACATGTGCCTTCGGTATCCAAATCTATGGATGGCTATAAAGGACTTGTTTATTCTAAAGGTATCGGTGAATGGCCCATATTTATGCAAGCTACATTCTCATTATGGACCAATGGTGATGATATGATGAACTATGCCTATAAGAATAAAAAACATGCAGATATGGTGAAGAAGACAAGAGAACTAGGATGGTATTCAGAAGAACTTTTTTCTCGATTTCATCCTTTTGAAATCAAAGGAACTTTATTAGATTTTAAGATTAAATAACCTCACCATAAAGGTCAAAATCTTCTGCCTCGATTATTTTCACGTTTGTAAATTCGCCTGTTTTTAAATAGGTTTTTGTAGCATCAATTAAAACCTCATTATCTACATCTGGTGAATCATACTCGGTACGACCAACAAAATAATTTCCTTCCTTACGGTCAATGACAACTTTAAACTCCTTCCCTATCTTTTCTTGATTTAACTCCCAAGAAATCTGAGATTGGATTTCCATAATTTCATTTGCGCGTTGCATCTTTACATCTTCTGGCACATCGTCCTCCAAATTATAAGCATGGGTATTCTCCTCATGCGAATAGGTAAAACAACCTAAACGCTCAAAACGCATTTCTTTAACCCATTCCTTTAAGGTTTGAAAGTCTTCCTCAGTTTCACCTGGATATCCAACTATCAAAGTAGTTCTAATTGCCATTTCTGGTACTTTGGCCCTAAATTCTCTTAGAAGTTTTGTGGTTTTTTCCTTTGTTGTACCACGTCGCATACTTTTTAAAATTGAATCTGAAATATGCTGTAAAGGAATATCTAGATAATTACAGATTTTAGATTCGCGATTCATAACATCTAGTACATCCATCGGAAAACCAGTTGGGAATGCATAATGCAATCTTATCCACTCTATACCTTCAACCTTAACAAGATGTTCTAATAACTCGGCAAGATTTCGTTTTTTATAGAGATCTAATCCATAATATGTTAGATCTTGAGCGATCAATATTAATTCCTTGACACCATTAGAGGCTAATTTTTCAGCTTCAATAACCAACTCTTCAATAGGTGTACTTTTATGTTTACCTCTCATAAGAGGGATTGCACAAAAACTACAAGGCCTGTCACAACCCTCAGCAATTTTTAGATATGCATAATTTTTTGGAGTCGTTGTTAATCGTTCACCTATTAACTCATGCTTGTAGTCAGCACCTAAGGCTTTTAATAAACCTGGTAGCTCTGTAGTACCGAAATACTGATCAACATTTGGTATTTCTTTTTGTAAGTCTGGCTTATAGCGTTCACTCAAACAACCTGTAACAAAAACTTTATCAACTTCACCTGCCTCCTTCTTTTGCATATACTCTAAAATAGTATTTACACTTTCCTCCTTAGCATTATTGATAAAACCACAAGTATTAATAACAACTACATTACCTTCTTGCTCATGCACTACATCTTTACCGCTTGCCTTTAATTGACCCATCAATACTTCACTGTCGTAAACATTTTTACTACAGCCAAGTGTCACCACATTAATTCTATTCTTTTTAATTGTCTTAGTGCGCATACCTTTAACTAAATGAGTGCGCAAAGATAAGCAATGATTTACGATATTTGATTGCTGATTGACTATTGTTAATAATGAGCAATTAAACGATTAACACTAATTGTAGTCTAAAAACCAAATAATTGATATGAGAATTAGTTTTCCTTATTTATTGATGTTTTCCCTGCTTTTATTTTCCTGTTCATCAGATGATAATGCTTCAGATAATAACAATCCTCAATTAGAAGGCATCTATTTTCCGCCTTTGGCATCAGATATTTGGGAAACGAAATCTTTGGAGGAATTGAATTGGGACACAAATGAGCTTCAAGAATTATTAGACTATTTAGAAATTAACAATAGTAAAAGTTTCATGGTTTTACACGATGGGAAAATTGTTGTGGAATCTTATTTTGATGGTCATACAAATACCTCTCCTTGGTATTGGGCAAGTGCAGGCAAAACACTTACAACTTCAGTTACGGGAATCGCACAGGACGAAGGATTACTAAATATAAACGATAAAGTTTCCGATTATATTGGAACTGGTTGGACAAGCACACCGTTAGAAAAAGAAGATCTTATTACTTGCGAAAATTTATTAACCATGACTTCTGGATTAGATGATAGTTTAGGAGACAATGTATCCTCATCTAACCTACAATATATTACAGATGCTGGAGAGCGTTGGGCGTATCATAATGTTTATGTGAAACTTCAAGATGTTATTGCAAGTGCGAGTGGACAAAATTGGTCGTCTTATTTTAATGCAAAATTGAAAGACAGAATTGGTATGTCTGGTGCTTGGATTCAAAATGGTGACTTTAGCGTCTATTGGAGCAACACTAGAAGCATGGCACGTTTTGGTTTATTGACTTATGCCAATGGGAAATGGCAAAATGAACAAATAATTCCAGAGGCATTTTTAAATGATGCCGTAAATACATCCCAAAACCTAAATGAAGCTTATGGTTATATGTGGTGGCTTAATGGAAAGTCTTCTTTTAGATTACCACAAACTCAAATTCAATTTAGTGGAGAACTTATACCAGACGCACCTGGCGATATGTACAGCGCACTAGGAAAAAACGATCAAAAAATATACATATCACCTAGTAACAAGTTAGTTGTGATAAGGATGGGTAACGCAGCTGATAGTGAAAATCTAGCACTATCAGATTTTGATAATCAACTTTGGATTAGAATAAACGCAATGATTAATTAATTATAATTTAGGTGCCTTTCTCGCTTTTGATGCTTGTTCATATACATAAGCCCATTCTAACAACATCTTCTCTTGTAATCGCTTTGCAATAAATGTTAAGCCCTTTGGTTTACCTTCTTTTGTATATCCCATAGGTACCGTAATTGCAGGATATTCAGCCACAGCGGCGAAACCTGCATGATAATTATTAATGGACAAGAATCCATCGAGCTTATGATTTCTCATAGGTATATCAAAATACTGCTTACCATTGGTATTTAAAGTATCTTTAATACGCTCTAAGAAAAGCGAGTCACCTTGATCCTCCACAATACCCTTAAATAAACTTTGACCATACGGCATTGTTGCAATTGAGTCTTGAAGATTATACTCCATTACATCAGCAACAGACATCAGCCCAATATCTTTGTTGGCATAATTTTCCAAATAAGTAGGTAAGTCCTTTTTCATATCAAGATTTAAAAGCCTTAAAAAATTTGGTAAGCCTAGTTTTTCTTCATCTATTTCAACAATTTCTGCACCTTGATTTTTCAATACCTCTAATGCATTTAGGTATAACGTATCTTCTAACAAACGTTTGGGTGCACCAAACCTCTTGCCTACAATGCTAGCTTCCTTTATATCATTGGTATAAAAACCTAGATCCCAAAGTGCATATATGGATTTAGAATCTGACTTGTCTTCGCCAAAAATTGCATCTAAGACAATTGCATTGTCCATAACCGTTCTTGTAATGGGTCCTGCAGTATCTAGCGTTGAAGAGATTGGTACAATTCCCGATCTACTTACCAATCCTATAGTTGGTTTTAATCCTACAGCTGAATTCTGGCTTGCAGGTGACAATATTGATCCAGACGTTTCACTTCCCAAAGTTGCAGCCGCAAAATTTGCTGAAACAGAGACTCCACTTCCTGAGCTTGAACCTCCAGTATCAAACACACGTCTTCCATAAGGATTAAGTGTCTGTCCTCCTATTGCACTATAACCGCTAGGACAATCTCCACAGAAAAAATAAGCCCATTCACTTAAATTTGCTTTACCTAATATTAAAGCTCCCTTAGATTTTAATTGTTTGACAATAAACGCATCATCCACATAATTGTCTTTTAGGGCAACAGCACCAGCTGTTGTAGCCATACCTGAAGCATTTATATTGTCTTTCAACAGTATTGGCATTCCGTAAATAGGATGTGTTTTTTCATTTTTTTGTTGGTCTAATTTCTTTGCTTGGTCAATCACATTAGGGTTAACTGCAATAACAGAATTCAAAGACTTAGGGTTTTCCCTATCGTACTTTCTAATTCGGTATAAATAGAATTTGGTTAGATCTTCATACTTTAAACTACCATCTTTGACATGTTCTTGTAAACTTAAAATATCTTGTTCTACAACAATTGGCATAAGTCTTTGGTAATCTTCCTCTGTAAAATCATCCAATTGTTTGTTAACTGAATCCCAAATTTCAGCTTTAGTCAAATTCTTAGAATCCAAAACCTTAAATTCAGTGAAATCTTTTGTAGATATTGCTTTTACACCAGATGTGTCATCAGAATTTGAGGTCACTTCATCAGTCTGACTTTCTTGAGGTATAGTTGATTTTGATTGTTTGTCCTTTTTACAAGAAACTATGGACAAAAAAAGAATGAAAATAAGGGTGAAACGCATGGTTAGTTTTTTTATAAAAATACGAAAACCATTTGTTTAGAAAATAAAAAAAGCCCTATTAGACTATCGCTAACAAGGCCTTATAATATATCTATACTAAATATTACTTAAAGAAAGAATCTACAAATTCAAATTTATTGAATACTTGCAAATCTTCGACACCTTCACCCACACCAATGTATTTCACAGGTACTTTAAACTGATCGCTTATACCAATTACAACACCGCCTTTAGCCGTACCATCTAATTTAGTAACTGCCAATGATGTAACCTCTGTTGCAGCCGTAAATTGCTTTGCCTGCTCAAATGCGTTCTGACCAGTAGAACCATCTAAAACCAGTAGCACATCGTGTGGTGCTTCACCTAATACTTTTTGCATCACTCGCTTAACCTTAGTCAGCTCGTTCATTAGATTCACTTTATTATGTAATCTTCCAGCAGTATCAATAATAACAACATCTGCATCTTGATTAACTGCACTTTGCAAGGTATCGAATGCCACAGAAGCAGGATCACTTCCCATGTTCTGTTTTACAATGGGTACATCAACTCTATCAGCCCAAACCTGTAACTGGTCAATCGCTGCCGCTCTAAAAGTATCTGCAGCACCTAATACTACTTTTAATCCTTGCTTTTTAAATTGATACGCCAACTTACCAATAGTAGTGGTTTTGCCAACACCGTTAACACCAACCACCATCATTACGTATGGCTTTTTGTCTTGAGGCACTGTAAATTCTGTAGCTTCACCAATATTAGTTTCTGATAGCAATGCTGCTATTTCTTCTCTTAAGATTTGATTAAGTTCTGAAGTGCCTAAATATTTATCTCTAGCTACGCGTTCTTCTATACGCTCTATAACTTTTAATGTTGTATCAACACCTACATCGCTGGTCACTAAAACTTCCTCAAGATTATCTAGTACATCATCATCTACTTTAGATTTACCTGCAACAGCCTTATTTAATTTGTTGAAAAAGGATGTTTTAGATTTTTCTAGGCCTTTATCGAGGGTTTCCTTCTTTTCTGAAGAAAATATTTTTTTAAAAATACTCATATTATCTATTTGCTTTGCTAACAGCAACAACCTTGCCTTTTATAGGATTCTGCAAAGTTGTCATATGCGCTCAAATATAGCCATAAAAAAACTGCTTTCAAACGAAAGCAGTTTTATGAATCTTATATTGGAAATATTATTATTTCTTATTTAAAAAGTCATTGACAAACTCTGGTGACATCACTGATTCTACAAACATGTAGGCACCAGTTTTAGGTGATTTTACCATTTTAATAGCTTTTGTCAAACGCTTAGATCCTGTCTGTAAGGTTGCTACTGATTTCTTTGCCATGATTCTATTATTTTATCTCTTTATGAACTGTCATACGCTTTAGGATTGGGTTAAATTTCTTAATCTCCATTCTATCTGGCGTATTCTTTTTATTTTTAGTTGTAATATATCTTGAAGTTCCTGGCATTCCAGAAGCTTTGTGCTCTGTGCACTCTAAGATTACTTGAATTCTATTTCCTTTCTTTGCCATGGTAAATTGACTTTAGCTTTTGCTATTATTTATAAAAACCTTTTGCTCTAGCTTCTTTAAGTGCTGCAGAGATACCAATTTTATTGATAGTCTTTAATGCAGACGTAGAAACTTTTAATGTTACCCACTTATCTTCCTCAGGAATATAAAAACGCTTCTTAATCAAGTTTGCGTTAAACTTGCGCTTTGTTTTATTCATGGCGTGAGAAACATTGTTTCCGACCATTGCTTTTTTCCCAGTAAGTTCACAAACTCTTGACATTGTATTCTTTCTTTAGGTACGTTAATTTTTAACAGGGTGCAAATTTAGTAAAACTTTATGTTTCAACAAACATAAATTGTCACTTTTTTGAAATTTCTTTAAGAAGTAATTCAAAGGCTTTATTTGTTGCCTTCATTATTACTTTTTCTCTATGATTTCCGAAATTAAAAACCTCAGATAAAACCTCATTTTCAGTGGCAATAGAAATCCATACAGTTCCAACTTCTGCATCAGAATCTCCTTTAGTAGGACCTGCATTACCAGTTGTGCTTAATCCATAATCACTGTTAAAAAGCTCACGAACATTTTTAGCCATGGATTCTGCAACTTCTTTGCTAACTACCGAATAACTATTAATTACATCTTCATTAACCCCCAACACATTTACCTTTGATTCCGTAGCATAACTTACCAAACTACCTTTAAAGTATTTTGAAGCTCCAGCATTTGCAGTAAATGATTGTGCTATTCTTCCTCCTGTACAACTCTCTGCAATAGAAAGTGTTTTGCCAAGTTCGGTTAATCTGTTACCAATTAACTTTTCAATAGTAGCATCCTCTTCAAAACCAACAAAAATATCTTCAACAAGTTTTACAAGATGATTAACCTGTTTCTCCATTTCGGCCTCAACTAAAGACTTATCCATAGCCTTAGATGAAAGCCGTAATCTTACCCTACCCAAACTTGGCAAATAAGCTAGTTTTATAAAATCAGGCAAATTATCTTCAAAATCCTCGATCCTGCTTGCAATCGCACTTTCTCCCAATCCAAAGGTTAAAAGTGTTTTATGTTTAATGAAAGGAAAGTGAAACTTTTCTCTTAAGGCAGGTAAAACTTCATCACTTATTAAGGCCTTCATTTCATAAGGGACTCCTGGTAATGACACAAAGACTTTATCACTTTTCTCCATCCACATTCCAGGTGCAGTTCCATATTTGTTCATTAGTACTTTGGCCTTTGACGGAACTAAGGCTTGATGTCTGTTAATCTCGGAAATAGGTGTTTTGATATACTTTGAAAATAAATGTTCTACATTTTCTAGCACAGCCTTATCTTCAACTAAAGTATCGCCAAAATACTCACAAATAGTACGCTTGGTGATATCATCCTTTGTTGGCCCTAAACCACCAGTGATTATTATGATATCTACATTATCCTCTGCTTCCTTTAGGGATTTTAATATGTGATCCTTATCGTCTTGTACGGAAGTAATCTGAAATATGGAAATTCCAATCTTGTTGAATTCTTTACTAATAAATGCCGAATTGGTATCTATAATCTGACCAATGAGAATCTCATCTCCAATTGTTATTATTTCTGCCGTCAATAGTTAGTCTTTTAAATGATTTTGGCAAAGGTAAAGCTATTAAAAAGTTAATTCATTATTTTTAAACAACCTTTAATAAAATTCTTAGCTAACCATGACCAATAGAAAGATCACTAAAATAGTTTTTTGTTGTGCAATATTTTGCAGTATGTTTTATCAATGTGATGAAGAAAAGGCTACTGAAGTAGCCGAAGATCTGCCAATAGAAGTAAATTTTAAACCAGAGTATACTCTTACCAAGGATCAAACACATAATAAATTTAGCAGTACCATACCACCTGTACTTACCGTCAAATCTGGTGCTGTTATTGAAGCTTTTACTGAAGATGCTAGTGATGAACAGTTTAATTTAAATTCTACGGTTAAAGATTTAGAGAATCTTGATTTTGAACCTATCCATCCCTTAACAGGACCTGTTTTTGTTGAAGATGCAGAACCAGGAGATGTTATAAAAGTAACATTGCATGAAATTGAGCTTGGAGATTGGGGCTGGAATGCCATCTATCCTGGATTTAGTTTTGTTGCCGACTCCATTAAAGGAGAATACTTAAGAATATATGACCTTAAAAATGACAAAACTAAAGTCAACTTTAACGATTCAATTCAACTTAAGTTAAATCCATTTCCTGGCGTTATGGGAGTGGCTCCAGCTACATCTGAACTACTCAGTACCATTCCACCAAGGGCAAATGGCGGAAATATGGATGACCCTAATATGGCTGTTGGCACATCAATTTATTTCCCTGTATTTGTAGATGGTGGCTTATTCTCAATTGGTGATGGCCATGCTGTACAAGGTTTAGGCGAAGTATGTGGTACAGCTATAGAAGTACCGCTAAGAATAGTTTATGAGATTGAGTTGATTAAAAACAAATCCATTGAAGAGCCACAATACGAAACAAAGGATTACTATGCCACTACAGGCTACGGAACAACTATTGATATTGCGGCTAAAAAAGCAACACTTTATATGGTTGACTATTTAATGAAAGACCATAATTTAAGTGAAAATGAGGCTTATGCTTTGTGCTCTCTTGCTGGAGACCTCAAAATAGCAGAAGTTGTAGATTTACCGCATATGCTTGTTACCATGCATATGTCTAAAGATGTTTTAGGAATTAAATAATTACAAATTAAAATCAGACTTAATCTCTGCAGCTGCGTTTTCGACACCTTCTAATACAGTTTGCAATTGTGAAGTAATGTCTTTGTCTTCTTGTTCAAATTTCCCCCAATCTTGTACCTCTATTAAGGCATCATACGACGACAACCCAAATAATTCTAGAGTTGGTTTCATTTTATGAGCAGCTTGATAAGTTTCATAAAAATCATTTTCCGGAACCGCTTTTCTCAACCGATCCGCATCTACCGGAACTTCTTCAATAAACGCAGCGGCCAATGCCATAACGAAATCTTCATCGTTATCTGCCATTTCTCTTACTCGATCTAATGTATAATGTTGTGCCATTTATTTTATTTTTATTGAAAACATTTCTTGGTCTTCAATGTATCCTTTTAATTGATCATTTGCAAAAACCTTACCAACTCCGGCAGGTGTTCCTGTAAATATAATATCTCCAATTTTTAAAGTAAAATATTTTGAGACATATTCTATCAGTTCATCTATTTTCCATAACATTAGTCTGGTATTTCCTGTTTGCACTTGCTCTTCATTCTTTTTTAAACAAAATTTTATATTATCAATGTCAGCAAACTGAGTTTTGGGTAACCATTTACCTATTACTGCTGCACCATCAAAGGCTTTGGCTTTTTCCCAAGGTAATCCTTTTGATTTTAATTTTGCTTGTAAATCTCTGGCGGTGAAATCAATACCGAGACCTATTTCATCATAATATTTATGTGCAAATTTCTTATCAATGTACTTCCCTACTTTTATAATTTTAACCAATACCTCAACCTCGTGATGTACCTCATCCGAAAACTCAGGGATAAAAAATGGTTGTTTCTTCAATAAAATTGAAGTATCAGGTTTAAGAAAAACCACTGGATCTGAAGGTTTTTCATTCTCTAATTCCTCAATGTGTTTTGTATAATTTCTTCCTATGCAGATAAGTTTCATTAGCCTAATTTATTATTAAACTGACGTAATTTAATTGCAGTTAACACTTTTTTAGTATACAACGGAAAATCCGCATTAAGCAACCATCCAAAATATCCAGGTTCCTGTTCCATAACATCAACAACTCGCTTTCCCTTATGCTTTCCAAATGAGAAACACTCCTCTCCCTCTTTATTGTAGATTAAAAAACCGGCAAAATCTGCAAACTTTTTACGAGAACTAAATTCAGCTAAAAATTTAGTGTCGTTCTCTAACTCATCATATCTTGAAAGTTGAGCCTTTAATACTTCATAAGTAGCTTTTGTATCTGCTTCTGCACTATGTGCATCATCTAAATTTTTATCACAGTAAAACTTATAAGCGGCACTTAGTGTCCTTTGCTCCATTTTATGGAATATGGTTTGCACATCTACGGCAACTCGGTTTTTCATATCAAAATCTACTTCAGTACGTAACATTTCTTCAGCCAAAAGCGGAATATCAAATCGATTAGAATTAAACCCACCTAAATCAGAATCCTTGATTAAAGTATGGACCTCTTTTGCAATTTCCTTAAAGGTCGGAGCATCTGCAACGTCTGCATCTGAAATTCCATGCACTTTTGTAACCTCTGGCGGAATTGGTATGGTAGGATTAACCAATTTCGTATACGATTCTTCTTTGCCATTAGGAAAGACTTTAAGTATAGAAATCTCAACGACTCTGTCTTTTGAAATATTAATACCTGTGGTTTCTAAGTCAAAAAAACAGATTGGTTTATTCAGATTTAATTGCATACTCTAAAATTTTCTACAAAGGTAGTGGATTTAGTCACAATAATAATTGAAAACAAATATTTGAGGAAACGATAAATTTAGGCGAATTTTGTTTTGAAAAATAATAGTCATGACACAAAATTCCAAAACTAAATTGGCCTTTAATTGTGGTGCAACAATGAAAAATAGATTTATGATTGCACCTCTAACCAACCAACAGAGCCACGAAGACGGAAGACTATCTGATGATGAGTATAAATGGCTCACCATGAGAGCTAAAGGCGGTTTTGGCTTGGTAATGACTTGCGCATCTCATGTACAAGAGGTCGGAAAAGGTTTTTCTGGACAATTAGGTATATTTTCAGATGATTTAATTGATGGTCACAAAAGGCTAGCATCAGAAATTAAATCTCATGGTAGTTTGGCCGTTATACAATTGCATCATGCAGGTATGAGGTCACCATATGAGGTGATAAAACAAAAAGCCGTTTGTCCTTCAGATAGTGAAAAACACAATGCTAGAGCATTAACACTTACAGAGGTTCATCAATTGAGGCAAGATTTCATAGGTGCAGCTACAAGAGCAAAGAAATGCGGTTATGATGGTATTGAAGTCCATGGCGCTCATGGTTACATCCTAACTCAGTTTTTAAGTTCTAAAATTAATCAACGTACTGATGAATATGGTGGTTCATTAGAAAATAGAGCACGATTATTATATGAAATCGTAGATGGAATTAGACAAGCATGCGGTAATGAATTTTTAATTGGTGTAAGATTATCACCAGAGCGATTTGGAATGCAATTAAGTGAGATGATGAAAGTCAGTCAAACGCTAATTAACGAGCATGAAATCGATTTCTTAGATTTATCCTTATGGGATTGTTTTAAAAAGCCTGAAGAATATCCTGAAAGCGAACTTAGTTTAATGGAACATGTTCTTCAACTAAATTTCAAAAATGTAAAGCTTACTGTAGCTGGGAATATTCGAAGTGGTAAAGATGTTAGAAAGGTGCTTGAGGCTGGTGTTGATTTTGTAACTATTGGCCGTTCTGCTATTTTACATCACGATTTCCCTCAAAAAGTTATTGAAAACCCAAGTTTTATGCCAGTAGAAAATCCTGTTTCAGAAGATTATTTAAAATCTGAAGGATTAAGTAAAACATTTATTAATTATATGAAACGCTGGGAAGGTTTCGTAAAATAAAGAAGCACAGTAATTAAACTGTGCCTCTAAATAAATATAATATTTGAGTAAAAATTAAATTTCTCTATCCATATCCCAAGCTTCGAGATAATTTTTAACGGCTTGGACAAATTGCCCTCCCAACGCACCGTTAACAACACGATGGTCGTACGAATGTGAAAGGAACATTCTGTATCGTATTCCAATAAAATCGCCCTCTGGAGTTTCAATTACTGCCGGAACTTTTCTTATAGCACCTAAAGCCAATATACCAACCTGTGGCTGATTAATAATAGGCGTTCCCATAATACTTCCAAATGTACCAACATTAGTAACAGTATAAGTACCATCTTGGATCTCATCTGGTTTTAATTCGCCTATTCTTGCTCTGTTGGCTAAATCATTTACTTTTTTGGCCATACCAAGTAAATTCAATTGATCAGCATCTTTAATTACAGGTACAATTAAATTACCATCAGGTAAAGCGGCAGCCATTCCTAAATTTATATTCTTCTTTTTTACGATATTGTCACCTTGAACGGAAATATTCAACATCGGATAATCTCTCAATGCCTTGGCAACTGCCTCTAAAAAGATAGGCGTAAATGTTAGATTTTCACCTTCACGTTTTTTGAAAATGTCTTTATGCTTGTTTCTCCAATTCCAAATATTTGTCACATCTGCCTCAATGAATGATTGCACATGAGCCGAAGTTTGGACCGATTCTACCATATGCTTGGAAATGAGTTTACCCATTCTGGTCATTTCAATGATTTCATCACCTCCAGATGCAATAACAGGTGTAGCTTCTTGATGTTGTACAACAGGTTTTGACACAGATTTCGTCTCAACTTTTTGTTCTACTACTGGCTGTACTTGAGATACTTCAGTAGGTTTAGCACCTCTATTTTCTAGATAGGCCTTCATGTCATTTTTTGTAACACGTCCATCTTTACCAGTTCCTGGAATTATATCTAACTCACTTTGTGATACGCCTTCCTGCTTTGCTATGTTTCTAACTAGTGGTGAATAAAACCGATCTCCAGATGATATTACAGGTTCAACAGATTGTTGTGCAGCCACAACCGTTTGGGCTACCTCTTGAACTATTTCTTGTTCTTTTACCTCATCCTTAACTGCCTCAACAGGAGCACTTGCAGTCTCTTGTTCTTCGCCTTCAATTTCAATTACGGCAATAGTTTGCCCAACTTGAACAACATCATCTACATTAAACAATTTTTCAACCAAAACACCATCTACTTCACTAGGAACTTCACTATCTACCTTATCAGTTGCAATTTCTAAAACTGCCTCGTCCGCTTCAATAGTATCACCAACTTCCTTTAACCATGACGTAATTGTTGCTTCAGCAACACTCTCTCCCATTTTAGGTAACTTAAGTTCAAACTTTGCCATATCTATAATTTGAAGGTCTTTATTAGTCAATTAAATGCAAAATTAATAAAAAATCAGATATTTTGTTGATTTTTATTCATTTTGAATCTATTTAAAATTTTACCACAACGCCTCTACTGACAGAAGAATCGCTTCCAAGGATAAAATTACTGCTTTTCAGTAAAAATCTATAGACACAATTAACTTGTTTTGATTTTTGCTTCATATCGTTAATTATGGTCTTAAATTCTGTATAATCGCAATCATAAACCAGCATACTATCTGGTTGTAATTCAATCCCCAAGTCTTGTATAGGCTCAATTGGTTTAACTAACTTATTTGAAACACCGCTATTCAAGTTTTCCGCAAAAATATAGGTGCTTTTTATCATTGGTGCTTTAGACTGTTTAGATCTACTTGTAATCTTTAGGGCTTTTATCCCGAACCAAACAATAGTATTAAACAAAGGATTGCTTTTAAAATGCTTCTTATAAAAAATTTGCATCGCATTGAAAAATCGTTCTGCATAAACACTATTTTTCATAGTACTCTCACCCTTGAAATGTATTATGCTCGTTTTGCCAAAATAATAATTTGTATAACCAGATTTTTTAATTCTATACGATAGATCTATATCCTCACCGTACATGAAGTAGTCCTCATCAAATCCTCCTACTTCATTATATATTTTTGATTTCAAAAACATAAATGCACCTACATAAACATCTGCCTTGCCTACTCCATCTTTATCAATATGATTGGCATAGTATGATTTATCCATACCAATCATTTTCCTAATAGATACAAACGGTGTTGGAATATTGCGTTTACTTTCTGGCAGAAAACATCCCGTCCCATCAATAAGCTGGCAACCAACTATCCCAGTTTTTGCTCTTTGGTTATAAAACTCTATTAGTTTAATAAAGGTGTCTTCTGCAACAACCGTATCTGGATTAAGGATGCAAAGGAATTCTCCCTTTGCGGAGGCTACTCCAATATTATTACCTTTTGAAAAACCAAAATTATCTTCATTCTCAATCAATTTAACCTTGGGAAATTTAGACTTAACCATGGCGCAACTTCCATCATTGGAGGCATTGTCTACAACAATTATCTGACTCTCTATTGTACTAGTTGCCCTTACCACACTTTTTAGACACAACTCTAAAAAGTGCTCAACATTATAATTAAGAATAATAATTGAAAGTTTCACGAATCCCTAGGATTTTAAAGAGGCTTCAAACGGAACTCTATCAATGATACTTCTTCCTAAAGTTATTTCATCGGTATACTCTAACTCGTTACCAGCTGCAACACCTCTAGCTATTGTTGAAGTAGCAACTTCAGTTCCTTGAATTTGCCTGAATATATAAAAATTGGTAGTATCACCTTCCATAGTTGGACTCATTGCAAAAATTAGTTCTTTTACATGTCCACTCTTCACTTTTTGAACCAATGAATCAATATTTAAATCTTGTGGACCTATTCCATCCATTGGTGAAATTTTACCACCTAAAACATGGTACAATCCTTTAAATGAACTTGTATTTTCAATGGCCATAACATCTCTGATATCCTCAACTACACAAATTAAATCCTCTTGTCTATTTGGATTGGAACAAATTTCACATAATTCCTTATCGCTGATATTATGGCACGATTTACAAAACTTTATTTCAGATCTTACTTTAGTTAACGCATCTGCCAATTGAAAGGTTTGGGAGTCTGGTTGACGGAGCATATGCAATACTAATCTCAAAGCTGTACGCTTACCTATACCAGGTAATTGAGACATCTCATTTACTGCATTTTCAAGAAGTTTAGATGAAAATTCCATAGTTGCGAAGGTACAGTTTTTAAGTTCAATGAAAAAGTATAAAAAAGTCCAATTATCAAGTAAAACAATTGGACTAAACTTGTTTTAAGTTTGAGAATTCTAATCTAAAACTAACTTCTTAGTTACTTCACCGTAGTCACTGTTTAACTTTACAAAATAGATACCCTTCTCAAAGTTAGAGACATCGATTTTATGACCTCTAAATACTTCAAGGTTTTTTGCATAAAACATTATTTTACCCAAACTATTATATATCCTTAAAGTAACCATTTCTGGTTTTGTCCATTTAATATTTACTTCATTATTTGCAGGATTTGGATAAATACTAAAATCGTCCGAATCAAATTCTGCTATACTAAGCGAAGCATCATATAAATTAGATCTCCATAATCCTCTACCGTAGGTCGCCGCATATAACTTATTGTCAGTACTATTAATTTCAAGTTCGTTAATTCTCACATTAGGAAGCCCATTATTAAAAGGAATCCAGGTATTGCCCAAATCATTATCCGTGTAATAAATACCATAGTTCATACCTACATAAAGACCGTCTTCACCATTATCTTGCCAGGCAACAGCTTGTGACGAAAAATTTGGCAAATCCCATGGTATTGGAGTAAATGTAAGACCACCATTTGTGCTAATGTAAACCTTATTACTATTAGTTGTTGCAGCGGCAATTTTGTCTGGATCTGAAGGATGAACCGCAATACTGTTAATTCGACCACTTGAAAGATTTAATCCGGAAGGTGACCATATTAAACCACCATTTGTTGTATACCATAGAGCTCCATCAATTGCTAGGTACATTTTATTGTTATCTGATGGTGCTATCTTAAGTTCATCAATATCATCACCGAAATTTTGTGAGATTGACGTCCAATTAGATCCACCGTCAACAGATTTATAAACTTGGTCAAAAGCACAATAAATGGTGTTTTGGGTGATTGGGTCTTGTTCAAAAGGTACAACCCAATTCCAATTGTTTTGTCCACCTTTTCCGTCTGGTTGCCCTACACTTATTACACTATTTCCACCGTTAGTTGATTTTACAAAAGAACCATACTGTGATGTCCCATATATAATTTGAGTGTTATTTTTATCAATAAAGCCTTCCATACCATCTGCACCCCACCAATCGTACCAGTTTCCATCTGCTCTAAGTACAGAAGATCCATTATCTTGTGAACCTCCTGTTACAATAACAGGATCAGTTTGGCTAATTCCAATTCTATAAAACTGTCTAATACCCAAACCTGGTGTAAGATCTGTGTAATAACTGGCATCTACCGTTGTTGGATCATCTGCTTTGAAAATACCTCCGTCCGATCCAACAAATAACTTAGCATTTGCGCCTGTACCAACAAATTGCATAATATCAACATCTGCATGACAGTAACCAATATTCTCATTTGATGCTCCTCCAGGTGTCCATTGAGAACTAATACTAAATGATACGCCACCGTTTGTAGAACGCCATGTATTAATACCAGCTATATGCACATCGTTAACATCATTCGGGTTAACCGTAATGGCCATATCTCTTGGTGCTTGACCTAGATTATCAAAACCATTTGAATCGTAACCAAAATAATTTTGAAATGGATGACTCAATTGAGTGAAGGTGGCACCGCTATCCGTAGATTTGTGTATACCTCCAAAGGTTCCACCATCGGCCTCCACAACATATACGACAGACGGATCATCTGCAGAAACACCTATCATCTTAACTCCTGAAGAGAAATCATTCGATGCGGATTCAAAACCATCTGAAAACACAATGCCTAAATTTGTAGCTTCAACAGAAACGTCATCTAAAGTAAGTCCACGACTCCAATTAGCAATTCCTTCAAATGCTATAAAATAATCTGAAGTAACATTAGGCAAATTAAGTGTAATATCTGTCCATTGAGCCGCCTCTGCAGTATAATGCGCTAGTTGTACCCAATTACTTGATACTGAAGTTTTATAATATACTTTTAATTGATCTATATTCCCTACCCAGTTGACTTGAGAATAAGAAAAATTTAATGTTGGATTTGTCGCACCTGATAAATCCAAAGAAGGTGAAATTAACCTAGTAGTAGGAAAAGTGTAATTATTAATATTTAAAAATGCCATTGAATCACCAGTTCTTGGAGTTATAGAACCATTTTGATTTGAATCAGACGTCGTCCAACTATTGGTTCCACTGACATATTCTTGCATCCATGCATCCAAACCATCACTTGTATCGAAAGTTGCTCCGCCATCTGTAGAAACATAGAATCTTGTACCTGAAGCATAAACCGTTGTAGGGTCTCCTGGTTTGAATTGAAAATCATATCCAGTGGTCGCACTAGAATTAATTGAAGTCCATGTTGATCCTCCATCTAAAGATTTAAAAAGACCACCTCCTTGAGCACTGGCATACAATTTAGAAGTATTAGTAGGATCAATTAGGATTCTATTTACATTACCATTTGATACATCACCGTGTAATGTCCAAGTTGCACCACCATCAGTAGATTTAAAAATTGTTCCTCCTGTTGATCCCCAATAATATGTACTACTATTTAATGGATCTATTGCTAATGCATATACATCGATATTTGCCAAATTATCAGTAAGCCCGGTCCAAGTATTACCACCATCTAAACTTTTCCATACGCCACCAGTTGGACTTCCAACAATAATATGATCTAAATTAGATTCATCTACTGCAATAGATGTGATACGACCTACACCAGGATTATAACCAGAAGTAGCATTCCAATACGTTGGGCCCATTTCTTCCCAAGTACCAACCGTTGTTCTTAAAAACAATGACTCGCTATTTTGTAATGCATTATAATTTTGAAGCTCATTGTAGTAAAACTCAGGAGATTTTAGCATACCATTTTCGTCCATGGCGCGCTCAGCAAAATACTGCCACCTTCTAAATGGTTTGTACCCAGTACCACGATCTCGACCAACTTCATCAAAGTGAGCTTCGGCTCGTTGAGATATGTATTGTACAGTGTGAGTTCCTTCTGCAATTAAATCAAGATATTCTTGTGAATTCCCGATTAACGCAATAAATAAGAGCGAAAATAAAAGGATTAACTTTTTCATAATTATTCAATTTGAGGTAGCTTTTTTTTTCAAAAATAGTATTTTTCTAAAATATTCTTAAATATACGCTTTATGTCACCAGTTTCCATACTGATATTAATTGTAAGTTATTTTAGTATTCTCATCTTAATTTCCTACCTAACAGGTAAGGACGACAGCAACGCTGTCTTTTTTAAGGCCAATAAGCAATCACCATGGTATGTAGTGGCCTTTGGGATGATTGGTGCGTCACTTTCTGGTGTCACGTTCATCTCTGTTCCTGGATGGATAGAAGGATCGCAATTCAGTTATTTTCAGGTGGTACTCGGCTATATGTTTGGATATTTCGTGGTAGCTTTTATACTTCTACCACTTTATTACAAACACAATGTTACCTCAATCTATGAGTACTTGATGTTACGATTTGGCGTGGTGAGTCATAAAACAGGTGCTTTTTTCTTCTTTATTTCAAGGGTAATCGGTGCAGCATTTAGGCTATTTCTTGTAGCCATTGTTTTGCAACAGTTTGTTTTTGATGCATGGGACATTCCGTTTGAGATTACGGTGATTATTTCAATTTTACTTATTTGGGTATA
The DNA here is from genome assembly GCF_020166345.1 of Winogradskyella vincentii. Lineage (GTDB taxonomy): Bacteria > Bacteroidota > Bacteroidia > Flavobacteriales > Flavobacteriaceae > Winogradskyella > Winogradskyella vincentii. The sequence goes on from NZ_JAIUJS010000005.1 coordinate 143,720, forward strand.
TACTAATAAAGGTGGTATAAAAACTATTATTTGGACAGACACCTTACAAACCTTGTTTATGTTAACTGCTGTTATACTTTCAATATATTTTATCAATGACAATTTGGGCTGGTCATTCAGTGAGTTTCTCGCATCAGATGAGCTTAAAAACTACGACAAGATCTTTGTAACAGATAGCTTTTTAGAACGTAGTCATTTTATAAAATCTTTTTTAGGAGGTATGTTTATTACGATTTGCATGACAGGTCTCGATCAAGATATGATGCAAAAAAATCTCACGTGTAAATCTCTCAAAGATGCTCAAAAAAACATGGTGACATTTAGTATTGTGTTAGTTGCCGCAACTTTTCTCTTTATGCTTTTAGGTGCGTTATTATACATCTATGCTAATAAAAACAACATCTCAATTCCGTTAATGGATGGAAATCCGAGAACTGATTTATTATTCCCTGAAATTGCCTTAAACAGTGGCTTAGGTATAACATTGGCTATCACATTTATGCTTGGTTTAATCGCTGCAGCGTATAGCAGTGCAGATAGCGCACTCACCTCGTTAACAACTTCATTTTGTGTTGATTTTTTAGATATCGATAAGAAACCAGAAAAAGATCAAAAAAGCCTTCGGAAAAAGATACATATCGCAATGAGCATTTTACTAATTGTCGTAATAATTATATTTAAATATGTATTAACAAGTAATGTTATTGACAGTCTACTTACAGTTGCAGGATATACCTATGGGCCATTACTAGGACTATTTGCATTTGGAATCTTTACCAAATATAAAGTTAAGGACAAATACGTTTGGATTGTGGCATTAAGCTCTGCTATTATAATTTCAATAATTGGATCAATTTCACCCGAAAACCTTGGAGGTTACACATTAGGTTACGAACTACTTCCAATTAATGGCCTAATAACATTTTTAGGACTTTTATTAATCAGAATAAAGACCACAAATTAAAATTACAGTGGCATTAATTCATAAGGGAATAGCTTAAATTATTAGTATATTTGTTTAATAGATTTTGCTACTATTCCAATGAAAAAATTTTCTATACTAATATTAGTTTTTGCTTTTATTTTCACATGCTCAAAAGAAGGAGATAAAAGCTCTGAAAACTCATCCTTTTTACTCACGGAAATTGCACCAGAAACCTCAGGTATTGATTTTTCAAATTTAGTTTCTGAAGATCCAACCCATAGCATTATTAATTACATCTATTATTATAATGGAGGTGGTGTAGCAGCAGGTGACATAAATAATGATGGGCTACCTGATTTGTTCTTTGTATCAAACATGGGTGACAATAAACTTTATCTCAACAAGGGTAATTTTAAATTTGAGGATGTTTCAGTCAAAGCTAATATTAATGGTAAATCCAACTGGCAAACTGGAGTTACAATGATAGATATTAATAATGATGGTTTATTAGATATTTACGTCTGTGCTGTCTCTGGTTTGTTAGACTTTAAAGGTCATAACGAACTTTTTATAAATAATGGCGATGGCTCTTTTACTGAAAAGGCTAAGGACTATGGACTTGACTTTGAAGGCTACTCCACACAAGCATACTTTTTTGACTATGACAAAGATGACGATCTTGATGTATATATCGTAAACCATGCTGTACACACAACACTATCTCATGGTAATGCTGATTTAAGAAATAAGCGCGTACCTCTTGTAGGCGATGTTCTTTTAAACAATGACAATGGCAAGTTCACGGACGTAAGTGAAAAGGCTAATATCTATGGTGGCGTTAATGGCTACGGCTTAAGTGCTACCGTTGCTGATTTTAATAATGACGGTTGGGATGATATATATGTTTGTAATGATTTTCATGAGGACGACTACTATTATTTAAATAACCAAGACGGCACATTTAAAGAAAGTCTTGGAGAATCATTCACCACAATTAGCAGGTTCTCTATGGGAAGTGATGCTGCAGATATTAATGGAGATGGGTACCAAGATTTAATGACCTTGGATATGCTTCCTAAAGAAGAAAGAATCTTGAAAGAGACCGAAGGTGATGACGCTATGTTTAATATGCAAGAACATCTGGAAAACCTAGGTTATAAAGATCAATATGCGCGCAATATGCTTCAAATAAACAATGATGGTGCGTATTTTCACGAGACTGCCTTATTAAACAAAGTTGCTGACACTGATTGGAGTTGGGCTCCACTTTTTGCAGATTTTAATAATGACGGTCACCAGGATTTATTTGTTTCCAATGGAATTTTAAGACGTCCTAATGGTTTAGATTTTAAGAAGTATGTATCCAATGCTTTTAAGGGCCGAACGGAAAGTGAAGGCCTGGAATGGTTATTTAATTCTATTGGTGAAATGACTCCTGGTAAAGTAACCAATGAAATTTTTGAAGGCAATTCTGAAAGATTAATAAGCCAAACTGGAAATTGGATAGAAAATAAACCAAGCCTTTCTAATGGCGCAATTTATGTTGACCTTGACAATGATGGCGACCTAGATATTGTTACAAACAACTTTAATTCAACTGCTGGCCTGTACAAAAATACAACTGACAATAATAGCAATTATATTTCATTAGATGTAAGTTATAAAGGCTCAAACAAGGAAGGAATTGGCACAAAAGTAATTATTTATGCCGATGGTAAAACTCAAACAAAGGAGATGTTTAAATCTAGAGGGTTTTTATCTTCATTAGAGAGCAAGCTTCATTTTGGAATTGGTAGTACTGAAAAAATTGATTCTATAGAAATCATATGGCCTAATAACGAATACCAAACTATTCAGACTCCAGAAACAAACAGATTAATAGCTGTTGAATATACTCCTTCGGATAAGCTTTATGTCTACAATAACTCTAAAAACAAAAACTCCCTGTTTAATGCAGATAACAGTATTGATTACGTGCATATTGAAGATAATTATACAGATTTTTTAGAAGAAAAATTAATTCCTTACAAGGTCTCAACATTTGGACCGGCTTTTGCCAAAGGTGATGTGGATGGTAATGGATTTGAAGATGTATATATTGGTAGTGCTTCAGGTAAAGTAAGTGAACTATATCTTAACTCTGGATCTGGATTTGAATTATCAGAACAAAAAACATTCAAGAATGCTGGTTATTATGAAGATAACGATGCCACATTTTTTGATGCAGACAATGACGGAGATCTTGATCTTTACGTAGCTACAGGTATTAATGAGTTGAAGGTAGAAGGGTTAATGAAAGACAGACTATACATTAATGAAAATGGTCAATTTATTGATGCATCAGACAGAATACCTTCTAATATCAATATTTCAACAAGTGTCGAAGCTTATGACTACGATAGTGATGGTGATACAGACCTTTTTATTGGTAATCATTCAGTCGCAAATGACTACGGTAAAAAAGTGAAATCTTACGTTTTGAATAATGATGGTTCAGGTAATTTCACAATAAAAGAAACTCTTGAAGCTTCAAAAGTAACATCTGCTGAATGGACCGATATTAATGGTGATAATATCAAGGACTTACTTGTATCTTGTGAGTGGGATGCTCCAAAAATATATATCAACACTAACGGAAAATTAGAATTACTTGACATTCCGGAAAACATAAATGGTTTATGGCAGTCAATCAGCACATTTGACATTGATGCAGATGGTGATAAAGATATTTTGTTAGGAAATTGGGGACTTAACACAAAATTCAACCTTTATTTTGATGGCCCACTTTTATTATATTATTCAGACTTTGACAAAAACGGAATTAACGAAACGCTCATTGCCTACAATAGAGATGGAAAATATTATCCATTAAACTCAAAGGATGAAATGGCTGGTCAAATGAATATTATGAACAAAATTTATTTAGATCATAAAAGTGTAGCAGGTAAAACGATAGAAGAAGTAATTAAACAAGGTAGTATTAACAAGGCTGAAAAGTCAGTAGCTCATACTCTGGCATCTGGTTATTTACGAAATGACAATGGTAAGTATTCAGATTTTGTTGAATTTGGAGATGTCATGCAACTTGCACCAATTACAACTTTCGCAGAAATTAAGTCTAACAACAAAACCAAGTTAATTGTTGGTGGAAATTCTTATAAAGTAAACACCTATCATGGTTCGTACTCCTCATTAAAAGGATTGTTAGTTGAAGATCAATCCAATTATCAACCTGTTTCAAAATTAGGCATGTCTCCATTTAATGATCAAATAAAGCAAATTGAAATTGTAAAGATGCAAGACACTAATGTGATTTTTGTCTTATCAAATAATGCAGAGTTAAAGCAATATACTTACTCAGAATAAGAGATTAATATTGATTTGTAGCCAGCAAAACTAGTGTACAGGCAACTTCAACTTCAATATTATTTTCTTCCAATAATTTATATAGCTCAGGGTTTTCTGTACCAGGATTAAAAATAACCCGCTTAGGACTTAAACTAATTATATAATCATAATAAAATTTCTGCCTTGTTGGATTAAGGTACAATGTAATAGTATCAATATCATTATAAGAAATCAACTCTGTATCAATAGGTACATTATTAACTTCTCCTGGCTTCAAGCCAAAAGCCTTTACTTCATAATCCTTATCTCTTAATCTATTGATAGCAATATTGGAATAACGTTCTGGTTTTAATGAGGCACCTAAAACTAAAGTGGTTTTATTCATGTGTTAAAAAGATGTTAAGTTCTGTTAAATGTGGTAACACGTTGTAAAAATAGTCGTCTTAACACTAAGAAACTATCAAATCAATCAAAAAACAATCAAAAAATGAAGCATTTCTTCTTAATGCTTTTAATGGTCTCATCAGCCATTTTAAGCGCCCAACCTAAATCCAATTCAGATATTAAAAACGGTTCTATTTCAGGCCGTGTAATGGATGCAGACCTTAATGAACCATTACCTTATGTTAATGTAATTATTAAAGATGCTAACAATAAAATTATTACTGGAAGTATCACACAAGCAGATGGAACTTTTAAAGTTGATAAAATTCCTGCAGGTGTTGTAAAGGTAGAAATAAAATTTATTGGATATAAGACCATAGAAAAAGAGATAAACATTGGCCGAAACAGTTATAAAATAAATGTTGGAGACATTTATCTCAGCGAAGATGCCGAAAACCTTGAAGAGGTTACAATTGTTGCGGAAACATCAACAATACAACAAAAGATTGACCGTAAAGTTGTAAATGTAGGTAAAGATCTTACCACTTCCGGCCCAACAGCATCAGATATAATGAACAATATTCCTTCGGTTAATGTAGATCAGCAAACGGGAAATATAGCACTACGTGGTAATCTAAATGTACAAGTAATGGTAGACGGTAAATTATCTAATATCCCAACTGCTCAATTACTGAGACAAATTCCTTCAACATCAATTAAACAAATAGAATTAATCACTAATCCATCAGCAAAATATAATCCAGATGGCATGAGTGGTATCATTAATATCATATTGCATAAAAACGTTAATGTAGGCTTTAATGGTAATGTAAATTTTGGCTTGGGATACCAATTAGCTCCAAAGTTTAATAGTTCAATTGATATGAATTACAGAAATGGAAAATTGAATTTTTACGGTAGTTATGGCAATAATATATCAGATAATATAAATACCGGAATATTAACTCAAACCGAGTCAGGACTTACTCAACTTTTTGATATTACAGACGAAAGAAATTCACATCTATTTAAAGTAGGAATTGATTATTACATCAACGATAAACATACGCTGTCATTCTTTACAAATCAGAATATTTTTGATGGAGGTGCAATTGGTGAAACTGAGTTGATATTTGGAGATATGTCTAGTACAAACCAGCTACAGATATTCGATAATAACAACGAAAACAATAGTCAGCAATATAATGCAAACTACAAGTTAGATTTTGATGACAAGGGTCACAACATTGAGCTAGAGGTTGACCATAATATTTTTGAAAATGACATTTTCACAGATAATAACTTCAGTGGATTTGGTAGCCGACCAGATTTTGACGAATTCACAGAAACAGACAGAGTAAGAACTGAAATAAATTTAGATTATGTCAATCCATTATCAGAAACTTCAAAATTAGAAGCCGGCTTACAAGCAAGATTATTTGAGAACACCATTGACTATTCTTCTGATGGCCGAGTTTTAAATGAAATGGGTAACTACATACCTACTTCTACAAATTTTGATTACGAGCGTAACATTTATTCTGCTTATGCGAGTTACAGTTTTCAAAAAAATAAATGGTCTTACCAGCTTGGTTTAAGAGCAGAAACAGTGAATGTAGATGCTTTGGCTATAGACACAGACTTAACAAATGATACAACAACGGATTTTCCATTTGAAAATGACTATGTGCAAGTATATCCATCTGCTTTTGTAACGTATGAAGCGTCTGAAAAGAATTCTTATCAATTTAGCTTTAGTAGACGTGTCGACAGACCTGGTGTAGGGCAAGTAAATCCAATACCAGAATTTAATACACCTTTAATTTCACAATTTGGTAATCCGGAGTTGGAGCCACAATTTACAAATTCATTAGAAGTAAACTACACCAGAAATTTTGAAAAAGGAAGTCTAACAACTGGAGTATTTTATAGGCTAATTGAAGACGAAATAAATCAAGGCGTTTTCGTAGATCGGTCTACTTTGGGTTCTGGACGCGTCATATTAAGAATTGACAACTTTGACAACACCTCTGCATTTGGTTTTGAAGTATCAAGCAATTATAGACCTACAAAATGGTGGAGCTTTAATGCAAGTTTTGATCTGTATGGCAGAACTCAACGTGGATTTGCCGAAACATTAGACCCAACCATTGATAACCCAACGGAAAGTGATATAGAATTTAATGAAGTAGAAGTTGATAACCTTATTTACAACTTCAGAATGTTTAACAATTTTAAGGTGACCAAAAAATTATCATTATCGGCATTCGCAATGTACAGAGGTAAGGATACTGGACTAAATTTTGAAATGGAACCAATGTACTTCGTAAATCTTGGACTTCGTTACAATTTTCTTGAAGAGAATAGAGCTACATTCAGTTTAAACTTCAACAATGTTTTTGATACACAGGAGGTTAACATTACTAGTGAGCGACCATTTAACCAAGAAGTAAGTTTTGTACCTGAATTCAAAACCATTTTTGCAGGTCTGTCTTATAGATTTGGTGGTGGTAAATACAGAGCAAAATCGCGTAAACGAAGAGATAATGATGAAAAATCAGGAGGAGGTTTCCTGTAAAGTGTCACATTATTGACTTTAATGAGTCTTTAATGAGTCTTTAATGATATAGATAAAAATATATTTAATAGTATACATAAATAGTTGATGGTTAGTGTTAGTGTAATGCTATTAAATAAAAAAACCCGAAACGCTTGTTTCGGGTTTTTGTTAAAATTCACTTAAATATGTTAAAGTTTGAAATAAATCTGAATTCGTTACGTCTTAAGTATGGAGATAAGTTTTAAGTAATAATCTTTATAAAATTTATGTTTTATAATGTAGTGTTAGTTAAAGTTGGTTAATAGCTGAAAAAGCCCAGATTAATTGTCTGGGCTTTTTTTGTTCATTATTTAATTATTACCATTTAATAATTGCACTCCCCCAAGTAAATCCACTTCCAAAAGCTGCAAGAACTACATTGTCACCTTCTTTAATTTTACCATCTTCCCATGCTTCGGTCAATGCAATAGGTATTGAAGCCGCAGTCGTATTACCATAACGCATTATATTATTGTAGACTTGGTCATCAGACAACCTAAACTTCTTTTGAATGAATTGAGCAATTCTAAGATTAGCCTGATGAGGAATCAACATATCTATATCCTCTTTTTGTAAATTATTGGTGGCCAAGCCTTCAACTATAGCTTCACTAAATCTTACAACAGCATGTTTAAAAACAAATTGTCCATTCATATATGGATAATAAGATGTATCATCAGGGTCATTTTCTTCCATAATAGCATCAACCCAACGTCCTGTACTCGGTCCTTCCAAGGCTAATTCTTTAGCGTGTTTCCCTTCAGAATGTAAGTGAGTTGATAAAATACCTTTACTATTGTCCTCTTCTCTACTAAGAACTGCAGCACCTGCTCCATCACCAAAAATAACTGTTACACCTCTACCTCGAGTTGAACGCTCTAATCCTCCTGAGTGATTTTCACTACCAATTACTAATACATTTTTATACATGCCGGTTTTAACAAACTGGTCAGCAACAGATAATCCATAAATAAAGCCAGAACATTGATTTCTTACATCTAAGGCACCTATTGTGTCCATTTCAAGCAATTCTTGGACCCTTACTCCTCCTCCAGGGAAATACATATCTGGACTTAAGGTTGCAAATACAATAAAATCAATATCGTCTTTGGTTAAACCTGCGCGTTCAATGGCTATTTTGGCCGCTTTCACTCCCATAATAGATGTAGTATCGTCACTGGTTTTTGGATCTATCCAACGACGCTCCTTTATACCAGTTCGCTCTTGTATCCATTCATCGCTGGTATCCATCCATTCTCTAAGATCGTTGTTTGTTACAACATTTTCTGGCAGGTATTTACCTAACCCTGTTATTCTAGAATTGTACATTAGTTGTTATATATAGTTAGATTAACAAATTTAACCCATTTGAACCTATTCTTAAACCTATTCGTTATGCACGCATAATAAATTTAACAGATTAAAAATTTCATCTAATTTTAACATGCCTATCACATTTTGGAGATGTTTTTTTGAGTAAATTCAAACCACTAATCCATAATCAAAAAATAATGAAACAATTACTTAGAATCTTCGTATTTCTTTTCGTGATTAATGGTTTTGCACAGCAGAATCTTACATACCAACAACCTTCTGATGAGATTTTAGAACTTGCTGATGTAGAATTAGCTCCAGGCGTTCAAATTGACAGTAAAGGTGAGCAAATGGTATTGCTTTATCGCAATCAATACAAATCAATTGCTGAGTTATCTGAAACAGAATTAAGATTAGCTGGTCTTAGAATTAATCCGGTAACTAATATTGGAAGCAGAACTAATTATTATACTAATATTAAGGTAAAAGGTGTAAAAGATAAAGACGCAAAACAAGTTTCTGGGTTACCAGAAAACGCAAGACTTTCAGGATTTAGATGGTCTCCAGATGAAAGTATGATCGCCTGCCTTAATACAACATCTACTGGAGTAGAAGTTTGGGTATTAAATATTGCCAATGCCAAGGTTACTAAACTTACAGATGCTAAGGTCAATGCCAATATGGGAAGTACAATAAATTGGTTTAAGGACAACCAAAATCTTTTGGTTAAAATGTTACCTGCTGATAGAAAACCATTGATAAATACGGCAGTTGCTGTACCAACTGGACCAACTGTTTCGGTAAGTGATGGTGCTAAGGCACAAAATAGAACCTATCAAGATTTATTAAAAACACCTAATGACGAGTTTAACTTTGAACAGTTAGCACGATCTGAGATTAAAAAGGTTTCCATTGATGGTAAGGTAGACGATTTTCTAGGTGCTGATATGTATAGAGGCATAAGCTTTTCGCCTGATGGTAATTATGTAATGATTACAAAGGTTAAAAGACCGTTTTCTTATTTAGTAACATATGGCAGATTTCCTAGTGAAAGCACTATGTATAGTAAAAATGGCAATAAAGTAACCGTTGTAAATGAAGTTCCTTTAGATGAAGTTAGACCTAAAGGATTTATGTCTACCAGACTTGGTAAACGCAATATGACATGGCGAGGCGACAAGCCATCTACTTTGGTATGGGCTGAAGCTTTAGATAGCGGTGATCCGGTAATAGAAGTAGAATATAGAGATGCTGTATATGAGCAGAACGCACCATTTAATGGATCAAAAAAAATGATCCTTAAAACAAAACAACGTTTTGCCGGGATAGAATGGGGAAATGACAATACAGCAATGGCATATGATTATTGGTGGAATACAAGAAATACCAAAACATATATGTTTAATCCTTCTACTGCTGAGGCCAAAGTCATTTCTGATAGAAACTATCAAGATGTTTATAGTGATCCTGGAAATTTTGTGACCTCAAAAAATGAATACGGTCGCTACACACTTAATATGAACGGTGATAAACTTTACCTCATGGGTGATGGATATTCAAAGGAAGGACAGTTTCCTTTCATTGATGAATACAATACAAAAACAGGCAGAACTAAGCGACTTTATCAATCTAAGTTTACAGATAAGTTAGAAAGTCTCAATAGTGCCTTAGATATGAAAAAAGGTAAAATACTGGTTCGTATTGAGTCAAAAACCGAATATCCAAATTACTACATTAGGAATATAAATAAAGAAAACGATCTCACAGCTATAACAACATTTGAAAATCCGTTTAAAAGCCTTGAAACGGTGGACAAACGCGTCATCAGCTACAAACGTGATGATGGTTTAGATCTAGAAGGGACGCTCTATTTACCATTAGACTATAAGGAAGATGAAAAATATCCAATGATTTTATGGGCATATCCTAGGGAATATAAGGACAAGGCAAGTGCTTCTCAAAGTACGGCTAATCCAAACGAATTTGTGTACCCATATTGGGGCTCTCCTATTTATTGGGTGACAAAAGGTTATGTGGTGCTAGATGATGCGGCATTCCCAATAGTCGGTGAAGGTGATGAAGAACCTAACGATTCGTTTAGAACACAACTCGTAGCTAATGGTAAAGCGGCAATAGACGCAGTTGACAATTTAGGCTACATTGATAGAGAAAAAGTTGCAGTTGGAGGGCACAGTTATGGTGCATTTATGACAGCCAATTTGCTGTCTCATTCTAATTTATTTGCTGCAGGTATTGCAAGAAGTGGAGCCTATAATAGAACATTAACGCCTTTTGGTTTTCAAAGTGAAGAACGTAGTTACTGGGAAGCTCCAGAAATTTATTACAATATGTCACCTTTTATGCATGCAGATAAAATGAAAACCCCATTACTTCTTATTCACGGTGTGGCAGACAATAATTCTGGGACTTATCCATTGCAAAGCGAGCGTTATTTTAATGCCTTAAAAGGACTAGGCGCACCTGTTAGACTGGTAATGCTACCTAAAGAAAGTCATGGTTATAGAGCCAAAGAATCTATAATGCATATGCTATGGGAGCAAGATCAATGGTTAGAAAAGCATGTGAAGAATAAAAAGAAGAAAGAAGAAAAGATTGAAGTTAAAGAAACAATCAAAAATTAAAAATATTCCCAAAACGAAAAACCATTCCATAGCGAATGGTTTTTTTATGCCATCTTGTCACAGTTTAAGACTTGGTACTTTATTTGAACATGGGATAAGCGAATTAAACAATTAAAATCAAACCTGTTAATACAGGGATAAAAAAACAACATATCATGGCAAAAGGAAATATTAATGTATCGGTAGAAAACATTTTCCCGTTAATTAAAAAATTCTTGTATAGTGACCACGAAATATTTTTACGTGAGTTAATCAGTAACGCTACGGATGCAACTCTGAAATTAAAACATCTAACGAGTATTGGCGAATCTAAATCAGAGTATGGTGAGCCTAAAATTGAAATAAAAATTGATAAGGAAAGCAAGAAGCTTCATATCATTGACCAAGGTATTGGTATGACAGCTGATGAAGTTGAGAAATACATCAACCAAATTGCATTCTCAGGTGCAGAAGAATTCTTAGATAAATACAAGGATGCGGGAAAAGATGCAGGGATTATAGGTCACTTTGGTTTAGGTTTCTACTCATCATTTATGGTGGCAGACAAAGTAGAGATTATAACAAAATCTCATACTGATGCTCCTGCGGTACGTTGGACATGTGATGGATCACCAGAATTCACTCTAGAAGAAGCTGACAGAAAAGATAGAGGTACAGAAATAGTTCTTCATATTTCTGAGGATGAACAGGAGTTTCTTGAAGAAGCAAGAATAAAAGAGTTACTCACAAAATATAACAAGTTTATGCCTATTCCGATTAAATTTGGAACTAAGGAAATAAACGATCCGGAGTTCACTCCAAAAACTACAAAAGATAAGGACGGTAAGGAAACTACAGAACCGCACAAACAAATCACAGTAGATGATATCATTAACAATCCTAATCCGGCCTGGACTAAGCAACCAGCAGATTTAAAGGATGAAGATTACAGCTCATTCTACAGAGAATTGTACCCAATGCAGTTTGAAGAACCACTTTTTCATATTCACCTTAATGTAGATTATCCATTCAATTTAACGGGAATCTTGTATTTCCCAAAGATGACCAATGACCTTAACATTCAAAAGGATAAGATTCAGTTATACCAAAACCAAGTATTTGTAACCGATAATGTTGAAGGTATTGTACCAGAGTTTTTAACTATGTTGCGTGGTGTTATAGACTCACCTGATATTCCATTAAACGTATCTCGTAGTTACTTACAAGCTGATGGAAATGTGAAGAAAATTTCATCTTACATCACTAGAAAAGTAGCTGATAAGCTGAAATCATTATTCAATAATAATCGTGAAGATTTTGAGAAAAAATGGGACGATATTAAAATTGTTATTGAGTATGGTATGTTATCTGAAGAAAAGTTCTTTGAAAAAGCAGATGCATTCGCTCTATACCCAAGTGTAGATGGCAAGTTTTACACCTTTGAAGAATTAACAAATGCTATTAAAGCAAAACAAACCGACAAGGATGATAAAATGGTGATTCTTTATGCATCTAATAAAGATGAGCAACATGCTTACATACAAGCGGCGAAGGATAAAGATTATGAGGTTTTATTATTAGACTCACCAATAGTTAGTCATTTAATGCAAAGGCTAGAAACATCTAAAGAAAACATCTCTTTTGCACGTGTGGATGCTGATCACATAGATAACTTAATTAAGAAAGACGATACAACTATCTCTAAGTTGAGTGAAGATGAAAAAACCAAATTAGACGAGTTATTAAAAGAGGTTGTTCCTTCTGAAAAATTCATGGTACAGTTAGAAGCAATGGATAGTAATGCGTCACCATTTATTATTACACAGCCAGAATTTATGCGTCGTATGAAAGAAATGCAACAAACTGGCGGAGGCGGTATGTTTGGTATGGGGAACATGCCAGAGATATACAATTTGGTAGTAAATACAAATCATGATTTAGTGAATGAAATTCTAAACACCAAAACACGTAAAAAACAAGAGCGTTTAATCAATCAGAGTTTAGATTTAGCAAGGTTATCACAAGGCCTATTGAAAGGCGAAGAGTTAACCAACTTCATTAAACGAAGCTATGATATGATTAAATAATTTTTACAAAAAGCATTTTGTAATACAAGTTTTCGACAAACTGCACTGAAAACCGTCAAATTTATTGTTTGACGGTTTTTTTCATGATAAATATCATTGTAAGAAAATAGCTAAAACTTTAGCTTCATAACTTATGTTTAACCAAAATTTTTATCATGAAATCACTTTATACTTTTATGTTATTAGTGCTTTGTAGCACAATTTCAATTAATGCTCAAAAAGTAGTAGCATTGCACAGCCCAACAAATGGTGTGCAATATTTTGATGGCACTTCTGCCTTGCAAGATGCATATAACGCCGCCGTAGCCACAGACACCATTTACTTACCTGGAGGAACCTTTACACCTCCAGCATTATTTGACAAACAACTCACCATTTTTGGTGCAGGACACCATCCAGATGCAACCTCAGCTACTCAAGCAACAACTATTTCTGCACATGTATATCTTGGTGACAATGCGGATGGATTCTACTTAGAAGGGGTCAATATAAGTGGTAGCTTATATTTAGGTGATGCAAACGATGTATCTGTTAACGATATTGTGGTTAAACGAAATCATTTTGATTCTCTTATAGCACAAGGTACTGGAGACACTAATACCAGTAATAATAATCTGTTTGTAGAAAACGTTATTTACTCTCTTTCTACTCATAATTTAAGAAGTAGTTCGTTTAGTAACAATATTATAGAACATCGAAGTAATGGTCCATTTTTTAATTTACAATTCGTCAATAATGTTTTTATTACTTCATATTATAACGGAAGCTATCCAATTATAACTTATGCCAATAGTTGTGTATTTAGAAACAATATCTTTCTTCAGGAATACACATATTTATGCTCTGGCGATGGACAAAGTGAGTGGATGAATAATATATTTTGTCATTCCAATCCAACTTTAGGATTAGATCCTGTTTTAACTAGTAATTACAATATGTCTCGTGCAGATGTATTAGTAGACCAAACAGGATCTATTTTTGATTATGTTCATGATTATCACTTAAAGACAGGAGCTTTATCAAATTTAGGTGACGATGGCACACAAACTGGACTTTATGGAGGTGTATATCCTTGGAAAGATTTTTCTATACCAACAAACCCACACATTGTAAGTAAAACTATTTCTGGGTCTTCAGATGCCAGTGGAAATATACAAGTTGATATCACTGTAGAAGCTCAAGATAACTAGGTATGAAAGCACTTAAAGTAATTCCACAGCTGTGGATATTATTAAGCTTGCTTTTTACTATCCACAATACAGCTCAAAATGCTATTGTTGGCTATGAATATGCCTTTAATAATGGTGAAGGACTTCAGTATGTCTCGGTGACACCAACGACCAGTCTAAATTTAGTCACCAACATTGATGTTAGCAACTTAACCAATGATGTAAATGTTATTCATATGCGATTTTTAGATGATAATGGTAAATGGAGCTCCATTATCAGTAAAATATTCGTAAAACCACCTAGCAGTTTCGATTCTGCAAGTACTATAGTTGGCTATGAATATGCGTTTAATGATGGCGAAAACCTTCAATATATACCAATCACTCCTACAGCCAGCTTTAATCTTTTAACTGATATTGATGTTAGCAGTTTAGTCAATGACATTAATATCCTTCATATTAGATTTAAAGATGATCT
>NZ_JAIUJS010000060.1 GCF_020166345.1 Winogradskyella vincentii
GTACCACAGGTATCACTACCAGTAGCCACGCCAGTGTTGGCAGAAGACTCGTCCTCGGTACACTCAATAGTCACATCGGCAGGCGCTGTAATAGTCGGTGGCGTAGTATCCACAACCGTTATCATTTGAACAGCAGACGTTGTGTTGCCACAATCATCCGTAGCCGTCCATGTTCTAGTAATTGTTTTAGTATTACCACAAGCATTAACAACCGCATCGCTTTCGCTAATGGTCACCGTACCACAGGTATCACTACCAGTAGCCACGCCAGTATTGGCAGAAGACTCGTCCTCGGTACACTCGATAGTCACATCGGCAGGCGCTG
>NZ_JAIUJS010000061.1 GCF_020166345.1 Winogradskyella vincentii
CGTTAGGGCTACGTTGCTCAAGGTCACGTTTCCTGTGTTCTCAACAGTGATCGTATAGGTCAGCTCGTCGCCAAGGCTCGCGCCTGCCGGTGCTACATCATTACTGATGGCTACTGTCTTAACAGCCTCGATGCTCGGTACCTCAGAAATAGCAACTACAGTAGGGTCGTCCACCGTATTGCCGTCGCCGTCATCACCATCATCACTCGTATCCGTAATATCATCTGGACCTCCCAGTGGACTGTCGCCCGTAGCTGTAGCACTGTTGGTCACATTGCCTGCGTCTACGTCGGCCTGTGTGATCGTATAGGTCGCCGTAACCGT
>NZ_JAIUJS010000062.1 GCF_020166345.1 Winogradskyella vincentii
CAGCATGTACAAACTATTACTGTGTCTCATCCCGTACTGACATTATCGGTAAATACGGTTACAGACGTATTGTGTAACGGTGAAAAAACAGGAAGTATCGATGTAGATGTTAATGGCGGTACGCCTCCGTTTACATATTTATGGTCTGACATCGATGGGACAACTACCGAAGATTTAAATAATGTCAATGCTGGTGCTTATAATGTAACGGTTACTGACGTTAATGGCTGTACAGCTACTATAGGTGCTACAATTAATGAACCATCAAGCCCTATTAGTATTAATATTAGCAAGCAAGATGCTACAACAGC
>NZ_JAIUJS010000063.1 GCF_020166345.1 Winogradskyella vincentii
ACAACCGCATCGCTTTCGCTAATAGTCACCGTACCACAAGTATCACTACCAGTAGCCACACCAGTGTTGGCAGAAGACTCGTCCTCGGTACACTCTATGGTTACATCGGCAGGCGCTGTAATAGTCGGAGGCGTAGTATCTTCAACTATAATAGTCTGATTTTCAGATACTGAATTACCGCAAGCATCCGTGGCCGTCCAAGTTCTTGTAATCGTTTTGGTATTTCCACAAGCTGTAACTTCACTGTCTGAGAAAGTAACAACAGGAGTTGTACAATCATCTGTAGCAGTTGCAGTTCCAGTATT
>NZ_JAIUJS010000064.1 GCF_020166345.1 Winogradskyella vincentii
TGGACGGGAACCCGGCCAACGACAGCGTACAGTTCGACCTTTCGACCCAGGACGGCCAGGTTCTGGACGGCCAGGACCCGACGGGCTATATGGTTACGTACTTTGCCACCGAGGCGGATGCGAACCTTAACGTCAGCCCGCTCCCTACGCTCTACGAGAACATGGCGAACCCTCAGACGATCTATGCGAGGGTGGACAATACAAGTACGATCTGTTTTGCGGTAGCGCAGCTGACGCTCCAGGTGAACCCCTTGCCGGCCTTCGACCTTGAGGAGAGCTATGTCCTTTGCGTGAACACGAAC
>NZ_JAIUJS010000006.1 GCF_020166345.1 Winogradskyella vincentii
GATAAATGGAATATTAGAACCGATGCTCAATACGAATTGGAAAATATTGTTGATGTCTTGAGAAAACACCCTGAAATGGTCATTAAAATTGAATCTCACACGGATAGTCGTGGTGGAGACCGATATAATATGAAACTTTCGGATAGACGCGCAAAGGCCACAAGAGATTATATAATTTCTAGAGGTATCAGCAAAGATAAAATAGAAAGTGCCATAGGATATGGTGAAACTCAACTGTTAAATAAATGTGCTAATAAAGTTGATTGTACAGAGGAAGAACATCAAATGAACAGACGATCTTACTTCTATATTATAAAAGAATAATTCAACCCTCAAATTATGTTAAGAAGAGCAAGTTATATACTTGCTCTTTTTTTTAGGATAACATCAAACACTGCTTGATGAATAGACATACTTAACTATTCATGAAAAGACTAAGCCTTCCATCTAACTTAAGTAGTTGGAAACATCTCTTAATTAACCTATCCTAAATAGAGTGTACATGATTAAACAAAGCTACATGGTAGTACTTACTGAAGGATTAAACCTAAATTATAAAGCATTAGAATTTATAAAGTATTAAAAAATTATTTTACAATCATTCATTAACTAAATAATAGGCATAAAAAAAAGCCACATTTCTGTGGCTTAAATCTTGCTATTAATCAACTTTTTGAGCGGCTTAACGCTTTATGAAGATATTGGTAAAGTACCACTTACCCTCATTGTTTTGTTCGGCTGAGATATCAAAATCTGTAAAATCGCCTTCAATATTATCTTTATGACTTGGGCTATTTAACCAAGCTCCAACTACTGATTCTGCATTACTAAAACCATATGCTACATTTTCTGATACTATTGCAGCAGAAGCATTAGCTTGTAAACTTTGCTTTCTTTGAAAAAAGTTATCGTGAGATACGTTATCCACCTCTATCATATAATCAGTATGCGTATAAGCAACCGCTTTAACTGTTCTATGATCATTTAATGGATTTAATCCTTCCAAGATTCTATGCTGATTTATCAACTCCATGATCTCAATTTCAATCTGCTTTGCTACTGGTGCAACTGGTACCTCAATGGAATTAATACTATCTTCTGCCACGCTCTCTGTAGAACATGATGTTAAGCCTAAAAATATAATCAGAGCCAGGGCAGGCAAGATTCTAGATACTTTCATAAGTAGGTTATTTTAGTTTGGGATTACTAATTTATAAGCCTACTTAGGTAATTTCCGTTAAACAAATGTTAAAATCGATTAAAAACATGTATTTCATCGAATTTTATTGCAAAACATCGATGAAATGCATCCAAAATCTAATTTTTTATGTTTTACAGCGATTTTTTTTGCCGTTAATCGATTATTAAAACTTAAGGACAGAGACGTTCAACCTTCCAATTGTAGTCCTCTTGAAGTTTGTATCTAATCCTATCATGAAGTCGGTTTGGCCTGCCTTGCCAAAATTCTAATTCTATCGGTCTAACAATATAACCACCCCAAAAATCAGGTCGTTCTATTTCTTTACCCTCGTACTTCTTTTCTAGAATTTTTAGTTTTTCGTCCAGTATATTTCTATTGGCTATTGGTTCACTTTGGTTTGATACTATGGCACCTAATTGGCTACCCCTTGGACGAGATTCAAAATAACCATCACTTAAATTTTCCGATATCTTTTCTGCTTTACCTTTAATTATTATTTGACGCTCTGCTGAATGCCAAAAAAAGGATAAGCACACATTAGGGTTGGATTTAATGGCTTTTCCTTTTTCACTTTCATAATTAGTATAAAAAATGAACCCTTCATATGTGTATTTTTTAAGTAGTACTACTCTACTCTTTGGGTATCCATCTAAACCAATTGTAGAAATGGTCATGGCATTTGCTTCGTCAATATTAAAATGAGTATCCACTTCTATAAACCAATCCCTAAAAAGTTCTAGAGGGTTTTCAGGTACATTTTCAAGTAATAATTCCCCTTTTTCGTAAGATTTTCTGTAATCACCTAAGTCTTTTTCCATAGTATTACTAAGATAATTCAAATTTTTATTTCAATTAGTAAATTGATTATTTTTAAGGCTAAATTAAACAAATGTTTATTGGTCAATTTATATTAAGTACTATTCTCATAGTATGTGCTCTCCTTATTAATCGAAACCCTAATTTAATAGCGGGTTATAACTCTTTAAGTGCAGAAGAAAAAGCCAAAATTGACATTAAAAGCCTATCTAAATTTCTCATGACTGTTTTAATTGTAATAGGATTAACAACACTAGTGCTTTGTATAATTCTAGCTAATTTAGATATTAAAGCACACTATATTTATTTAGTGAATTGTACGATTATTGTTTTGGGAGTGATTATAGCTTCCATATATGCGAATAATAGTTTTAAAGTAAAATAAAGCTTTAACTAAAACTCAAAGGAAACTCCATCTTTGGCAAGCAAGACATTCTCAAAAACCTCCTGAGCCTCTTTCTTAAATAAGCCGTATCCGTTATATCTTGTTGAGTAGTGTCCTAGGACCAAAGTTTTTACTGATGCCTTTTTAGCAATTGTCGCAGCTTGTTTTGCTGTGCTATGCTTAGTTACCTCACATAAGTCTTCATTCTTATTCAAAAACGTTGATTCATGATATAAAACATCAGCCTTTTTAATAATCGGAATTATTTCTTCACTATACTTTGTATCACTGCAATAGGCATAACTTTTTGTTGGCCTTGGGTCTAGTGTTACAGTTTCATTTTTAATTAGCTCTCCATCATCATTAACAACATCCGCACCTTGTTTTAATTTTCTGAAATAAGCCATATTTATATTGGCTTTTAATACAGCCTTCATGTCTAATTTACGCTCATCAGGTTTTTCCTTAAATAAAAAGCCATTGGTGTATACACGATGATCTAACGGAACGGTATGTACTTCTACCTTGTCATCCTCAAAAATTAATTCCGATTTTTTGGAATCCAGCTCATGAAAAATCAAAGGGTAGTTAGTCCAAGAATCCGAAAGTTTCATTTGCAGTGTAATTACTTCTTTTAATCCTTTTGGAGCATAAATATGAAGCTCAGTTTCACGAGTTAAAAGTCTAAACGTACTTATTAAACCAACTAAACCAAAATAATGATCTCCATGAAGATGAGAAACAAAAATATGCTTAATCCTGGAAAACTTAATCTTATGTCGCCTTAGCTCCACCTGAGTACCTTCACCACAATCAATAAGAAACATGTGGTTTTTAATTTCCAGCACTTGAGAAGTTGGGTTTGTATTGGTCCTTGGTGTAGCACTGTGACAGCCTAATATGGTGAGTTTCATTTATTAAAATCCTAAATCTCGCTCAATGTCTTCCATCTCAATAATATCGTATGCTTCTTGTGTAGTTGGTACCACAACTATTTCATCGGGCATCTCATCTAAATCAACCATATCGGTAACAATAACAAATGATTTTTTATCACCTCTATGTTTATTGCTTAAGCGCAGAAACTCAATAATATCTTCTAATTGAATTTTTTCAATACTTGTAAGATTAACAATTAAATGATAATTTTTGAACTTATCATAACCCTGTTCAATATTGTTTACAAGTGTTTTTACCGAAGCTTTTTCTTGTGTTATAATAGTTACGTTACCGTCTCTATCGATTATCATATCTTATTGCTTAATTTTTGATGCTAATAAATATATAACTGCCATTCTAATTGCGACACCATTCTCTACCTGGTCTAAAATTATAGCTTGCTTAGAATCTGCCACATCACTGGTTATCTCTACTCCACGATTTATTGGTCCTGGGTGCATTATTACTATATCCTTATTTAAACTATTCAATATATCTTTATTTACACCAAATTGCTGGGTATATTCTCTAGTTGATGGAAAATAGCTGATATCCATTCGTTCATTTTGTACTCTAAGCATATTGGCCACATCACACCATTCTAATGCCTTTCTTAAATTCGTTTCAACAATTACGCCAAGTTCTTTAATATATTTAGGAATTAATGTTTTAGGGCCACAAACCATGACGTTGGCACCTTGAAGTTGCAAGGCATAAATATTAGATAACGCCACTCTACTGTGTAAAATATCACCAACAATAACAACATTTTTTCCTTTTACCGTTTCTAGCTTTTCTCTTATTGAATATGAATCTAATAAGGCCTGTGTTGGGTGTTCATGAGCACCATCTCCAGCATTAATAATACTTGCGTTAACATGCTTTGACAAAAAAACACCAGCGCCAGGATTTGGATGTCTCATAACAACCATATCAACCTTCATTGATAAAATGTTATTAACCGTATCCACCAAAGTTTCTCCTTTTTTAACTGATGATTGTGAAGCGGAAAAATTGATTACATCTGCAGATAATCTCTTTTCAGCAAGTTCAAAAGACAATTTTGTTCGAGTTGAGTTTTCGAAAAATAAATTTGCTATGGTAATGTCTCTTAGTGAAGGAACTTTTTTAATTGGTCTATTAATGACTTCTTTAAACTGATCTGCTGTTTCAAAAATCAGTTCTATATCCTCCTTTTTGAGATACTTAATTCCTAATAAGTGGTTAACACTTAATTCACTCATATATATCTACTTTTTGCAGTCACTTTTATTTATTTATCAAATACACTGCATCTTCTCCTTCATTTTCTACCCAATTCACTTTTACCTTTTGATCATCGATTGCATCTACTTGTCGTCCTTTATAATTAGGCTGTATTGGTAAATGACGGCTAAATCTTCTATCAATTAGCGTTAGTAATTCAATATTATTAGGTCTCCCAAAAGATTGAATTGCGGTCAATGCAGATCTTATACTTCTACCAGTATAAAGCACGTCGTCAATAAACACCACATTCTTGTTTTCTACTATAAAATCTATTTCGGTAGTATTGGCTTCAAGTGGTTTTTCGCCTCTTCTAAAGTCATCACGGAAAAATGTAATATCGAGGTGACCAATTTCTACATTTTTAATCTTATAATCTTCTTTAAGCATTTTTGCCAAGCGGTTTGCCAAAAACTTCCCTCTTGGTTGAATTCCTATAAGAACTGTATCAGTAAAATCATCATGGTTTTCAATGAGTTGGCAAGCCAATCGGTGGAGTGTAATGCTGACTTCTTTAGAGTTAAGTAAAACTTTTTGACTCATATTTTATCCAATCAATGCTGGGTTGCAAAGTTAAGTTAAATAATTTGAGAATCAAATTAAAGAATCTGCATAAAAGGAGATATGAAATTAAGACTTTCATAATTCTTCAAATATGTTGATTTTAATGACATTTATCACACAAAGTATGGTATACTAATGACTATCTTTACGCACCTAAAATTAAATTAGAATTTTCATGAACAGCGACTATAACAAGTGGTACCATCCCTATAAACCAAACAAAAAATATGAGAAAAAGGTAGCCTATTTTAGTATGGAATTTGGTATTCACCAAGGCTTAAAAATTTACTCAGGAGGTTTAGGCTTTTTGGCAGGTTCGCATATGCGGTCTGCCTATGAATTAAAACAAAATGTTATTGGAGTTGGTATGCTTTGGAAATATGGATATTATGACCAATCTAGAAATAAGGACAAGACCTTAAAGCCAGATTTTGTTGAAAAGACCTATAACTTTCTTGAAGATACGGGAATAGAGGTGTCAATTAAATTACACGACAATCCAAATGTTAAAGTCAGGGCTTTCGTATTAAAACCAGAAATATTTGGAAGTGTTCCTATTTATCTATTAAGCACCGACGTAGAAGGTAATGACTATTTATCTCGTACAATAACCAATAATCTATATGATGCTAATGAGGATACTCGAATATCTCAAAGTATTGTACTTGGCATTGGTGGCGCTAAGGTTGTTGAAGCTCTTGGTGGAGCCGATACTTACCATCTTAATGAAGGTCATGCCCTACCTGCCTTTTATTATTTAAGAGACAAGGGTGTTAAAAAGAACAATTTTGTATTTACAACACATACGCCTGAAAAGGCAGGTAACGAGGAACGTGATGCAAATTATTTGAATCAATGTGGTTTCTTTGGACGTACATTATCTGCTGAAGAATTAGAAATGGAATCCGTTAATAACGGAAATATTAACTATACGGTTTCATCTCTACGTATGGCTAAAAAAGCCAATGCAGTGTCAAAACTTCATGCCAAGGTATCACAGGACATGTGGAAAGGCTATAAGAATACTTGTAAGATTATACCAATTACAAATGCACAGAACCAAAATTTTTGGCAGGATCTTAAGCTCAAAAAAGTTTGGGAAAACAAAAAAGACAGTGCTTTTAATAAGCGAAAATTAGAATTAAAATCGAATCTTTTCGAGGAGGTGCTAAATCAAACTGAAAGGATTTTTGACCCAAAGGTTTTAACATTTGTTTGGGCAAGACGATTTGCTGGATATAAACGAGCTGACCTCTTACTCTATGATATAGAACGTTTTGAACGTTTAATTTCTAATAAAAAATATCCCATTCAAATTATTTGGGCAGGTAAACCATATCCACATGATAATTATGGAATTGAAATATTTAACAAGTTGGTAAACTATTCTAAATACAAGCCAAATCTTGCAGTATTAACAGGGTACGAAATGGACTTGTCTAGAAGGTTAAAAGAAGGGTCTGACGTGTGGCTTAACACGCCTCGAATTACGCGTGAAGCTTCTGGAACAAGCGGCATGACAGCCGCTATGAATGGCTCTGTTAATGTTTCAATAAATGATGGATGGATTCCTGAATTTGAAAAAAACAATAAGAACAGTTTTGTTTTACCAGAACAAGACCATAGGATTCCGGTACATGAACAAGATCGTTTGGATGCTGAAAATCTTTATGAAATACTGGAGAAAAAGGTAATACCAACATATTATGATAAGCCAAAGAAATGGCAAGAAATAGTTTTCAATGGTATTGAAGATGTATTACCAGAATTTTCGAGCCACCGTATGGCTGACCAATATTATAAGGAATTATTCAACTAGGTTCAAAAGAAACTTTTCCTAACAAAAAAAAGCCTTTCATAATGAAAGGCTTTTTTTAAAATATAATGAGAGAATTATTTCTTCCCGTCCATTTTATCTTTAAGTGCTTGTAAAGCATCGTTTGCATCACCTAATGTAGGCTTAGCTTCTGCTGCTTGAGCCTCAGCTCTTTTCACAGCTTTCTTTACGATCTTAGCTTCTTCTTCTCTAAATACTGCTGTATGAGAAGCTACAACACGCTTGAATTCTTTATTGAATTCTATAATCTTAAATTCAGCTTCTTCACCTTTCTTAAGTTTAGAACCGTCTTCTTTCTCTAAATGACGAGATGGTATAAAGGCAACAATGTCTTCATTAAACTTAACAGTTGCACCTTTATCAACGATTTCAGTCACCGCTGCATTATGAGAAGTTCCTAAAGCGAATTCTTTTTCATATTTATCCCAAGGATTTTCAGTTGTTTGCTTGTGTCCAAGAGATAATTTACGTCCTTCAACGTCTAACTCTAATACCACAACGTCTAACTTATCACCTACGTTACAGAATTCTGATGGGTGCTTAATTTTCTTAGTCCAAGATAAATCAGAGATATAAATCAATCCGTCGATACCTTCTTCTAATTCAACAAATACTCCAAAATTCGTAAAGTTACGTACTATACCTGAATGCTTAGAACCTACAGGATATTTAGAAGTAATATCAGTCCAAGGATCTGGTGTTAATTGCTTAATACCAAGAGACATTTTTCTATCTTCTCTATCTAAGGTTAAGATAACCGCATCTATTTCATCACCTACAGCAACAAAATCTTGTGCAGAACGTAAATGAGTTGACCAAGACATTTCACTTACGTGAACTAATCCTTCTACTCCTTCAGCAACCTCAACAAAAGCACCGTAATCTGCAATTACTACTACTTTTCCTTTTACTTTGTCACCAACTTTTACTTCTTCACCTAAAGCTTCCCAAGGATGCTTAGATAATTGCTTAAGACCTAATTGAATTCTTGATTTGTTTTCATCAAAATCTAAGATTACAACATTAAGTTTTTGGTCTAATTCTACAATTTCATTCGGATGGTTAATTCTAGACCAAGATAGATCTGTAATATGGATTAAACCATCTACACCACCTAAATCGATAAATACACCGTAAGAAGTAATGTTTTTAACAACACCTTCTAATACTTGACCTTTTTCTAACTGACCAATGATTTCTTTCTTTTGTTCTTCAATATCAGCCTCAATAAGTGCCTTATGAGAAACAACTATGTTTTTGAACTCATGGTTAATTTTAACCACCTTGAATTCCATAGTTTTATTTACATACTGATCATAATCTCTAATTGGCTTAACATCTATTTGAGAGCCTGGCAAGAAAGCTTCAATACCAAAAACGTCAACGATCATACCACCTTTAGTTCTGCATTTTACAAAACCGTTTACGATTTCACCAGTATCATGTGCGTTATTAACTCTATCCCATGCTTTAATTACACGAGCTTTTCTGTGAGACAATACCAATTGACCGGTTGCATCTTCACGCACGTCAATTAATACCTCAACTTTATCACCAACTTTTAAATCTGGATTGTAACGGAACTCATTAAGAGAGATTACACCTTCTGACTTTGCGTTGATGTCAATAATAGCATCTCTATCTGTAATGTGTATTACTTCTCCTTCAACAACTTCATCATCTAAAGTGTCTACAAAGTTTTCTGATACTAATTTTTCAAATTCTTCTAACTTTTTGTCCGCAACTTGCTCAATTCCTTCTTCGTAATTGTGCCAATCGAACTCCTTTAAGAATTTTTCTGGATTTGCTTGAGCTTCAGAGACTACTGGAGCTTCAACTGTAGTAGCTTCAGTTGCTTCAACTTCAGCTTTTTTTGTTTTCTTTTCAGCCATTGTGCTGATTAAAATTTGTATTCTGTATCTTTTGAAAGAATGGTGGAAAAGCTACAGAAGTTATTTTTGTTTGTCTTATTTCCTTTTTTACTCTCCAATTGTCCACCAAAAAGGTCTGCAAAAGTACAATAAAATCAGACTTTTACAAAACCACTAGCGATTTATTTAAATAGTTCGAAAAAATAGAAATAAAAAGCCTTAAAAGCGCGTATCTAATTTACTTTTAAGGCTTTATATAAAATTTTGTGTTTATTATTTAATTGTTAGCTCTAACAATTAGTTTAGGATCAATCACATAATAACCAACTACAGTCTCATCATCATATATAGCAACTTCAATTTCGTATTTATATTCTAGTTCTTCGGTATTGTCTTGACCAATAACTTCTAGGTTTAAAAAACTAGATAAACTTCTATTATTATCTCCTGGAAATTCAACTGCATTACCTGATCCAGGATCTGCAACTGACTTATCAAATAGAGAACCATACAAATCTAATGTATCAACTGGCACATCAAAAACACCTGGATCAGCAGGGTTTTCCTCAAAAAATGCGAGTCTAGAATATAAAATTCCTTGATTTAAACCTAATCCAGATGTAGGTTGATCAAAAATTATGCGTTGACCAAATTGAACCTCTAAAGTAAAATCGGATGTAGATACTCCGCTTGGTTGACCAAAATCAACCAAATCTGTAATATCAGAACCTGGTGGTCTATTTAGAACTTCATCTACCTGTACCGTTATATCTGGTATGATAGTAACCTCAAAAGGTAGTTCTTGGTTACCTCCATCATCATCACCAAAGGAACAGGCTGTTAACAATAAACTAAGTATAATTAATGTGTAAATAGGCTTTTTCATATCTTCAATTTTTCTGATAGCTGGAATTACTTCAAATATAATCCAATTATAAAAATTCCACAATAATCGGTTTTTATTTTCTGACCAAAAAAACGCTGTTTTTTGTGACGTAATTAATTTAACTGTGTCTTAAAAATAGAACATCAATTTGATGCTAAAGAACTTATTTTTTGGTAATTAAATTGATATATTTACAGAACTATTAACAAATAAAAATCTTATAATTATGGTAAAGGCAAAATACCAAGATGTATTAGACTTAGGACAACAATTAAATATTCAAGACGGAAAGGTTGAAGAATCTGACGGTAAACTAAAAGTTTGGGGTACTGCATCAACACAATATGAAAAGAATCTTCTTTGGGATAAAATCAAGGAAATTGGTGGAGATAGCCCAAGTGATATTATGGCAGACATTAAAGTTGCAGATGAAACTGTTTATGCAAGGCATACGGTTGCTTCAGGTGAGACTTTAGGAAAGATTGCTAAGCACTATTATGGTGATGCAATGAAGTATAAAGAAATATTCGCAGCTAATTCTGATATATTAAAAAATCCTGATTTGATTTATCCAGATCAAGAATTGATTATACCGAATTTATAATCGAAATAACAAATTTATCAAAGGCCTTACTAAGTAAGGTCTTTTTTTATGGCCTTGTTTACAAGTTTTAAAATAGTTTCAACTTGTTCTTCTATGGTAAGATCAGAATTATCAATCTCAATAGCGTCATCAGCAATAACTAAAGGTGAATCTTCTCTAGTTGAATCTATTCTATCTCGTGTTGTGACATTTTCTAAAACTTCATCATAACTCAAGTTATGGCCACGCTCTAAAAGTTCTTTAAACCTTCTCTTAGCTCTTGTCTCAGCTGAAGCCGTCATAAATATTTTCAGCTCTGCATCCGGAAAGACTACCGTACCAATGTCTCTTCCGTCCATCACAATCCCCTTCCCTTTTCCCATAAGCTGTTGCTGTTCTACTAATTTTCTTCTGACTTCAGAAAGAGTGGCAACAGGACTTACATAACTTGAAACTTCTAATGTGCGAATTTCTGATTCTATATTTTCACCATTTAGATAGACCTCAGCGAAACCAAGTTCATCATTAAACTTGAATGATATATTAATAGCCTCTAAGCTACTAATAAGTGCCTCAGAATCTAACTTCTTGTTTTTGATGAAATCATTTTTTAATGCAAAATAAGTTACGGCCCTATACATTGCACCAGTATCAACATAAATATAATTTAGTTGATTAGCCAAACGCTTTGCAATTGTACTTTTTCCTGTAGAGGAAAATCCATCTATGGCAATAACTATTTTATTCATTATTCTAAATCTATCTGTAATCCAAAAAAACTGGTATTTGAAGCACTAGTATATCTTGCATGAGTATAGCTAAATCTCATTTTATTTAGTTGTATGCCAACTCCAACAGAAATACCAGAAAAGTTTCTTTGGTCAACTATTCTTAATTCTTCAGACCTTCTAAAGTTATAACCTAATCTTAAATTAAAGCCGCCTTCCGGGAATAATTCTGCTCCCAAAATTAAATGCCTTAGTGCATTATTAAAAAAACTCACTTCTTCTTGAGTCTGATTTCCATCTAAATCAGTGGTTGCTCTTGAGGGGTTAGCAACACCTATAGGCCATTCTTGCAAATTCTCTAATGTAAGGTGCCATCTTAATGGTACATTCTCCAATGTTTGAGACATACCAAAATTAACCTCAAAAGGTAGTGGTTCATTTTGACCAGCATATGTTGTGAATTGAGTACCTAAGTTCCTTACAGTTAGAGCTGCATGAAAATCTAAATCTTCATTTATATACATAACACCTAAATCAACCGCGCCACCAATTGAATTATATTGTTCCAATAAAGAGGTAATAATCTTAAGGTTTGCGCCTACGTAAAAATCCGTAAACGGTATATTGTAATTGTAACCCAATGATATTGCAGCTTCATTACCATTAAATGTCCCAGTAGATACACCATTAACATCGTAACCATCAAAACTGCCATAGTTAATATAGGTCACCCCAAAATGAAAGGTTTGAACGTGCCTGTCCCAAGTATAGGCATATGCCGCTGTCCCATAGCTTATTCCTCCAAGATAACTTGAGTAGTTAACTGCTAACTGATTACTCATGGCGCCGTTAATAGACGCAGGATTATATAACGCTTCTGTAACGTCATGGTCAAAATTTGTTATGATTTTACCACCTAATGCGGCCTGTCTTGGAGAGGATACTAAATTTAGAAATTGATAAGTAGATTCACCACCTAATTGGCCAAATAATGGCAATGCAAAAAGCATCAATAACAAGCTAGAAATCCCTTTCATCATAGATTTTGCAAAATAACTAAATCTATCTTAAAACGAGAGTATGTATTTTTTATTTTTTGGATGAATGGAATTCTATTTTAAAACTAGTTTTTGTCCTACTTTAATTACATCGCCTTGAAGACCATTAATACGTTTAAGCTTACTCACGGTTGTTCCAGTTTTAGATGCTATGCTCCACAATGTATCACCTACTTTTACAACCCAGACTTGGGTTGAATTTATATCCTTTGAAAGGTCAAAATTTCTAATTTGAAGCTTTTGACCTTCATTAATGGTGTTTGAATTTAAGTTATTCTCTTGCTTTAGAGTAATTAGATCAATCTCATAACGCTTGGCAATACCATATAAGGTTTCACCATTTTTAACTGTATGGAAATCTGAATTAAAATTATGAACGCCTCTTGATATTGGTTTACTGGTTGGAGGATTATAATCATCAAAATTTCTTATCCTTACTTTTTCTCCAGCGTCAATGAGTGTAGTTTCTAAGCCATTGGCCTTTTTAAGGACATTAATGGGTACACCATACTTTTCTGAAATATCTAATAAGGTTTCTCCTTCATTTACAATATGAAAATCTTTTTGAAAATCTTGTTTTTGTGCACTAGAGTCTTTGACCTTTAATACCTCCTTTGGCTTTACAAGAGTAATTTCTCCTGTTGCAACGTTAAGTTTAGCCGGTTTACCGTCTAATAATACATCCTTATACTCAACCTCTTGACCAAATGATAAAAATACATTTAGAATGAAGACTGATAATGCAATATATAGTTTACAACTTTTTAGCATTTCTAACCTTTTGATTTGTAATCGCAATATCAATGACATCACTCATTTCCTTTACGTAATGAAAGGTTAAACCTTTTAAATATTCAGGTTTAATTTCATCAATATCACGTTTATTATCCTCGCAAAGTAAAATTTCTTTTATTCTTGCTCGTTTAGCAGCTAATATTTTTTCCTTAATTCCACCTACAGGTAAAACTTTTCCTCGTAAGGTAATCTCACCAGTCATTGCCAAACTCTTCTTTACTTTTTGTTGCGTAAACAAAGATACTAAAGATGTTAACATTGACACGCCAGCACTAGGACCATCTTTAGGTGTTGCTCCTTCAGGTACATGGATATGAACATTATACTTATCAAACACTTCTGGATTAACGTTTAATTTATCTGCGTTGGCCTTAATATATTCCATTGCTATGGTCGCAGACTCTTTCATCACTTTTCCTAAGTTACCCGTAATTGTTAAGCTTCCTTTTCCTTTGGACAAAATAGATTCGATAAATAATATATCGCCACCAACTCGTGTCCAAGCAAGTCCAGTAACAACGCCTGCAACATTGTTATTTTCGTATTTATCTCTTTCTAACCTTGGGCTTCCGAGAACTTCTATAACGTCTTCATTAGATACCTTTACATCGTAAGTCTCTTCCATTGCAATATTCTTGGCCGCATAGCGTACCATTTTTGCAATCTGCTTTTCTAATCCTCTTACTCCTGATTCTCGTGTATATCCTTCAACAATTTTTTCCAATTGCGGTTTTGCAATTTTTAATGCGCTAGAATCTAAACCGTGCTCTTCCAATTGCTTAGGTAAAAGATGGCGTTTAGCGATTTCTACCTTCTCCTCTATAGTATAACCAGTGACATTAATTATTTCCATTCTATCCCTTAATGCTGGTTGAATGGTATTTAAGCTATTTGAAGTGGCAATGAACATTACTTTTGAAAGGTCAAAGCCCATTTCTAGAAAATTATCATAAAATTCATTGTTTTGCTCTGGGTCTAAAACCTCTAACATTGCCGATGATGGGTCGCCCTGATGACCTGATGATAATTTATCAATTTCATCCAGAACAAAGACAGGATTTGAAGTACCTGCTTTTTTTAAGCTCTGAATGATTCTTCCAGGCATAGCTCCTATATAAGTTTTTCTATGACCCCTAATTTCAGCTTCATCACGTAATCCTCCTAAAGATATCCTCACATATTCTCTGCCTAATGCTTCAGCAATTGACTTACCCAACGACGTCTTTCCTACACCTGGAGGTCCATAAAGACATAAAATTGGAGATTTCATATCGTTACGCAACTTCAGAACAGCCAAGTATTCTATGATACGTTTCTTCACATCATCTAAACCAAAATGATCGCGATCCAAGATTTGTTTTGCACGTTTTAAATCGAATTGGTCATTACTATATTCATTCCAAGGTAAATCTAAAAATAGATCTAAATAATTTCTTTGAATAGAATACTCAGCAACCTGAGGATTCATTCTCTGCATTTTGGCCAATTCCTTATCAAAGTGGGTTTTCACCTTATCATCCCACTTCTTATCTTTGGCTCGAGCCTTCATCTCTTCAATTTCTTGTCCAGACGAAGCTGCACCACCTAATTCTTCTTGTATAGTTTTAAGTTGTTGATGTAAAAAATATTCACGTTGCTGTTGATTCATATCGCTCTGAACCTTACTTTGAATATCATTTTTAAGCTCCAACTTCTGATATTCAATATTCATGAAACGTAAAGTCTCTAAAGCACGTTCTTGAAGATCATTTATTTCTAGGAGTTTTTGTTTTTCAGCAACTTTGAGATTCATGTTAGAAGACACAAAATTGACTAAGAATGAACTACTTTCTATATTCTTAATGGCAAATGTTGCTTCTGTAGGAATATTTGGACTTTCCTTTATAATTTCTAAAGATAAGTCTTTAATGGAATCTATAATCGCAGCAAATTCTTTATTATCGCTTGAAGGTTTTGTTTGAGGCAGATCTGATATTGTTGCGGACAAATAAGGCTTTTCTGATATAATCTCATTAATCTGAAACCTTTTTTTACCTTGAATAATAACCGTAGTGTTACCATCTGGCATTTTAAGGACCTTTAATATTCTCGCCACGGTACCTGTCTTATAAATATCCTTTGCTGAAGGATTTTCTACAGCTTCATCCTTTTGTGCAACAACACCGATTACCTTACCAGCATTATTTGCATCATTAATTAACTTTATTGATGTATCACGTCCAGCAGTAATTGGGATTACTACTCCAGGAAATAAAACAGTATTCCGGAGTGGCAAAATTGGTAAAGATTCGGGTAATGATTCTTTATTTATAAGTTCTTCATCCTCAGGAGTCATTAAAGGAATTAATTCTGAGTTTTCATCAAAATCCTGAAATGACAAACTGTCAAGACTTAAAAAATTTGATTTTTTCATATTATTTATAAGCCATTCTGTCATTAAAAAATAGAGAACAGCATTTTATTAAAGATATTAATAATTAACTTTATGTTGAATATCAAGCAATTACGGGATATTCAAAGTTATTCACAACTATATAAATTCAATTGTTGTGCCATTACCTTTATAAATATTAAAACTTTTTTTAGTTAAACTGTAACACTGAATGATTAGTATCATCTATATACCAAAGCAATTGTTTTTTTGACATCAACCAATCAAGATATCGAACAGTTACTATTGCAGTGTAATTCTGGAAACCAACGTGCACAGTTGGAAGTTTACAACAGATATAACAAGGCAATGTATAATACAGCAATAAGAATTGTAAAGGATTCTTATAAAGCTGAGGACATAATGCAAGAGTCTTTCTTAACCGCTTTTACAAAACTGAAAACTCTTGAGGATTCTCAACTTTTTGGCGCATGGTTAAAACGAATTGTAGTTAATAATAGTATAGCTTACTACAATAAATCGACTAGACAAAAAGAAGTTCCTTTAGATAACATAATGTATAAGGTAGAAGACAACATTGGTATAGAAGAAAGTAATCAAAATAGTCAAAAAGTAAAAGAAATAATGACAGCAATGAAATCCTTAAAACCCAATTACAGCCTAGGATTATCATTACATCTTATTGAAGGCTATGACTATGAAGAAATCTGTGAGATTATGAATATCTCATATGCAAACTGCAGAACAATGATTTCTAGGGCCAAAGAAAGCCTAAGAAAAAAATTAACGCAGTCGGTTTAACAAAAATTAGAATTATGCAAAAGGACCCTATAAATGAGTTATTTGATGAATTAAAAGGCAAATTCGACACTGAGGTGCCTAAATTAGGTCATCAGCAACGATTTCTAGACAAGTTAAATGACAGAGGTCAACTAGAAAAGGAGACAACATCTATCTTTTATTTAAAATGGAAACCGCTTATGGCAATTGCTGCCTCGATTATAATTTGCCTAAGCGTATTTGTTGCACTTCCTAACGATCCAGAATTAATGGATTTAGCTAGTGTTTCGCCAGAGTTATCTAATACACAAGATTTCTTTACCACTACAATTGATAATGAGCTTAAAAAAATAAACAAGGAACGAACGCCTTTAACTGAGCAAATTATTGATGATGCGTTAAAACAGCTTCAGCTTTTAGATGATGAATATCAAAATTTAAAAATCGACCTAACAGAGAGTAATGAAGATCAGCGAGTTATTTATGCAATGATTGCAAATTTTCAAAATAGAATTGATATCCTAAAGACTGTTCTTGAACAAATAGAGAATGTAAAACAACTAAAATCCAACAATGATGAAAACACTAATACAATTTAAATTAGCATTTGCGCTACTTTTAATGCCCTTAACTGTTTTTGGGAACAACATAAGCCCAGAAATAGCTAAATCAACAAAAGAAAAGCAAATACAAAAATCATTTAATGTAAATTCTGATGCGACATTAAAAATTAATAATAGCTATGGAAACATCGACATTGTTACATGGGATGAAAATAGAATTGAATTTGATATTACCATAAAAGTAACTGGTAATAACAGTGAGAAAGTACAAGATCGATTAAATGATATCGACGTTAAGTTTTCCTCTTCAAGTGAGTGGGTATCCGCTGAAACTCTTTTTGGTAAAAAGAATAAATCTTGGTGGAATTGGGGAAATAACAATAGACTAAAAGTTGAAGTGAACTACCGTGTTAAATTACCTATGACTAATAACGTTAAGCTTAACAATGACTACGGTTCTATCAACTTAGACAAGCTAGAAGGACGTGCTGAAATTAACTGCGATTATGGTAAAATCACCACTAAAGAATTGATGGCAGAAAACAATGTTATAAATTTCGATTACACCAATAACAGTTATTTCGAATACATTAATAGTGGTAAAATATCAGCAGATTATAGTGGCTTTACAATTGCAAAAACAAAGAATATTGAACTTAATGCCGATTACACAAAATCAGTAATTGAGATTTCTGAGAACATAAAATACAATTGTGATTATGGATCCTTGAAAGTTGACAATGTAAACAATATAGAGGGTAATGCAGACTATTTAACCTTGAGACTAGGAACAGTTTACAAAAATGTTAGCTTAAAAGCAGATTATGGTGCTATTAAAATCGAAAGACTGGCATCTAACGCCAATAATGTTATGATTAATTCTGACTTTGTTGGGATTACTATAGGCTACGATTCGGGTTACAATTTTGATTTTGATATCGACCTAGAATATGCTTCTTTACGCGGTGGTGATGATTTTAACTTCGTAAATAAAGTAGTCGATGGATCAGAGAAATACTATAGTGGATATAGTGGCAAACAAAATTCTGGTAATAACGTGAAAATAGAATCTGAATACGGAAGCGTAACATTCAAAAAATTATAAACCAATTAAAGACAAATTATGAAACCTATTAAATCAATTGCATTAGTTGCACTATTACTTAGCACCACTCTATCCTGTGCGCAATGGGGAAAATGGAAAAAAATCAAAGGTAATGGAGAGATAACAACCATAACCAGATCAACGAGCTCTTATGATGGTCTTAAGGCTGCAGGCCCAATGGATTTTAAACTTGTACCTGGTAATGAAGGTGAAATTTCTATCAAAGGAGACTCAAATCTTATGGAATACATAAAGACTGAGGTAAAAGACAATAAACTTGTTGTAAAGGTTAAAGATGGAATTAACTTAAAACCAACTAAAACTATAATAATAACAATTCCTTATAAGGATATATCCTTTGTATCTCTTGCAGGCTCAGGAGACGTCAATAATGAAGGTACTATTAATGTAGATGACTTTAAAGTTGCATTGGCTGGTTCTGGTGATGTAGTATTAAATATTTCTACCGGATCAACAGATAGTAGTTTAGCAGGATCGGGAGATATAGTTTTAAAAGGAAGCACCAACAATTTAGATACTAAAGTTGCCGGATCTGGAGATTTTGATGGTAGTAGATTAGAAAGTACAAACGTAAATGCTGCAGTTTCTGGTTCAGGTGATATTAGTGTAGTTTGCAATGGAAAATTAAAAGCGAGAGTTTCCGGTTCTGGAGATATTTCATATAGTGGTAAACCTACGAGTAAAGACACTAAAGTCTCTGGTTCTGGAGATATTAGCAATTAAAAAAGTCCAACCAAAAAAGAAAAGCCGCGATTTAATAATCGTGGTTTTTTTATTAAAACTGTACGTACGCCCAAATAATGTCCTGAACAATATCATCAACATTTGAGCTCGTACTTGTTGCTACAAAAAAGTCTCTCATAGCTATGAATATTACATCTCCATTTCTAAAAAAATCCAATACAGTTCCATCGCTGTCTAATGTAACGGTAATTGAATCACCTTCTTGTGTCCAAGTAAATCCAAATGTTCTAATATCCTCAAAACATTCTATACTATATTCAAGATCAGTAGGATCATTTGTTGGAGAGCTAACCTCTACTTCCATGGATTCTCTGTAATACAATGTCCCTGTACCATCAGAATTAAATGAAGCGGTTTCATTGTTAAAGCAATCAATCTCTGTTAAATAATCACTAGTTTCTATTCCATCATTATCAATATCCCTCGGAATATCAGATTGCCAGACTATAAGCTTCCAATCACCAACCACATTAAATATTTCAGGTTCACAGTTTCCTAATTCCAAAATTAGATTTAACAAAGTACCATCATCTCCACAATTAAAAATTTGATTTTCAAGCGCTTCACGATATGCTATACATGCTGCCGTGTACTCTACAGTAATAGCATCCTCTAAATTCTCTAGAGCAATTGCTGATGCTTCTGCTGCCATTTCGCATTCTGTAGTATTTGTATTATCATCAATTACACAGTCGCCTAATCCCTCAATTATATATTGTAAATCTCCGTTTTCATCACCACAAAATTCAATCTGATCTTCAAGCGCATCTCGGTAAGCTTGGCATAATAAATTATAACTATCAACATCAGTATTGGCGAAGTCAACTAAGGCTTGAGCAGTTAATTCAGTAGCGCTTAGGCAATTGTCAATTTCATCGACAACAACATCTCCTTCATATGGTTCATTATCACAAGTAATTGCCATAAATAGCCACATGAACGAAAACAGTATTAATATTCTCCTTATCATAGCATGATAAAATTAAGAATATTTTTATAAATAAATATGGTACAGATTACTCTTCGACAATATAAACATTCTTAATAGTACTAAGAATAGCTAATCCTATTACAAAAAAGGTAATTAAAAACAATATTGAATACCTCATACTACCAGTTATACTTGCAACAAAACCGTACATAAACATACCTATTACTATACCTATTTTCTCGGCAACATCATAAAAACTAAAATAGGATGCCGTATCCTCAGTACCTAGAGGTATTAATTTACTGTATGTTGATCTAGATAAAGCTTGAATGCCACCCATTACTAAACCAACCGAAGCAGCGGTAATATAAAAATGAGTAGGTGTAGTTACAAAATAAGCAAAACCACAAATAAGAATCCAAATACATATTACCCAAATCAAGGCTTTAATATTCCCAATCTTTTTGGATAATTTCGCAGTATAATTGGCACCAACCACTGCAATTAATTGTATTAAAAGTATACTAATAATCAACCCTGTTGTAGAATCTTGCTTTCCCCAGTCTAATTCTTCTACAGCAAAATATGTTGCGGCTATCATTATAGTTTGAACTGCCATACTATAGATGAAAAAAGCAGACAAGTATCGTTTTAAAATTTTGTTAGACTTTAGAGCAATCCATATTTTCTTTAAT
The DNA here is from genome assembly GCF_020166345.1 of Winogradskyella vincentii. Classification (GTDB taxonomy): domain Bacteria; phylum Bacteroidota; class Bacteroidia; order Flavobacteriales; family Flavobacteriaceae; genus Winogradskyella; species Winogradskyella vincentii. Next base: position 20,161 of record NZ_JAIUJS010000006.1, read on the forward strand.
TCATTGAAGCCAGACATTAATACAGTTTTAGTGACCTTATGACCTTCATGCGTTCCGGTTGGTAGATATTTAAAAGTATACTGTGCAAATAATATCCACCATACTCCAACCAAAATAAAAGCTATCCTAGTTGGTTGCCCTTCACTTTCAAAACCAAACCATTCGTATTTTAATATCATAACAAGGTTTAAAAGGAGTAAAATCACACTGCCTATATAACCTAAGGAAAAGCCTTTTGCACTAACCTTATCTTGCTGTTCGGGATAAGCAATATCTGGTAAATATGAATTATAAAATACAAGACTTCCCCAAAATCCTACTAAACCAAACACGTAACAAAGCATTCCAAAAACTATATTCTCCAAAGAAAACCAATACAAACCAATACAAGACAAAGCACCTAAATAACAAAAGAACTTCATAAATGATTCTTTGTTACCGACATAATCTGAAATACCTGAAAGAATTGGAGATAGAAATGAAACAATTAGGAAACTGAAAGCTGTTACATAACTAATTAGGGAATCATTATTAAACTCATATCCTAGAAAAGTGACAGTATCATCTAATATTCTGCCAGTTTCTTCGTCTTTAATAATGGTTAGTGCTCCATAAAATATAGGGAATACTGCTGATGAAATCACCAAAGGATAAACCGAATTTGCCCAATCATAAAATGCCCAAGCATGCAATAATTTTTTACTTCCTTTCTTAAGATTGCTCATATATATGTATTAAAAAAGCTGTTCCGAGGAACAGCTTCTAATGTAATCAAATAATATGAAATCTATCTTAATTTATAGGTCTAAATGAGGTTACACCAAATTTTCTAGCTTCTGCTTTAGCTTTAGGTGCTAATGCTTGTAAATTTTGAATTCTCGTATCATTACTTGGATGTGTGCTTAAAAACTCTGGTGGTGCTTGACCTCCACTATTTGCTTTCATACGCTTCCATAACTCGGCTGCTTCATCTGGATTGTAACCAGCCATTGCCATTAAATATAAACCTATCTTATCAGCTTCAGTCTCATGCCCTCTACTAAAAGGTAAAACACCGCCAATAGTAGAACCTAGTCCATAAGCCTGCATCCACATTTGTTGTTTTTCAGGGCTTTCGTTTCCGGTAGCAACCGCAACAGCCACACCTCCAGCCTGTTGGAGTATACCTGAGCTCATTCTTTGTTGTCCATGATTAGCTAAAGCGTGCGCAACTTCATGGCCCATTATGGCAGCAACACCAGTTTCGTTTTGGGCAATTGGCAAAATCCCAGTGTAAAAGGCAATTTTACCACCTGGCATACACCAAGCATTTACTTGTTCTGATTCGATTAACTTATATTCCCATTTGTAATCGTCTAAATATCCTTGGTAGCCATTAGCATTTAACCAGCGTTCTGCAGCAACGGCAATTCTTTGACCAACTCTAGTTATCATATCGGCATCAGATGTACCCGTGATTACCTTGTTTTCACTTAATACTTGACTATACTGAGCAAAGGCTGATGGGAATAATTGGTCATTTGACACAAATGCCATCGTTTTTTTTCCAGTGAATGGATTGGTTGCGCATGATGCAATCACAGCAATAACACCAACTGTAAGTAATATTTTTTTAAGTCGCATAGCTAATGGTTTTTATAATGAATACTAATTTACAAAAATGAATTCATCAATTTGACCCGAAAATTATGATTTGGTCACTTATTTATTTACTAATTATATGCAACTCTGAGAAATTCTTATCCACAACAAAGGAGCTTGTTCCATTGGACACTAAATGATTCAATGGGATTTTTTCATTATCTATCTGAATTTCACCAATTTCAAATGGTAGACCATGAACTTTTATTTTAAAGGTTTCGTATGGCGTAATAAATTTACCCTCCTTGTGCTGATTAATAATAAGTTCTTTTGTTCTACCTGTTAATTTAAAGGTTCTAAGACTATATCTTCCCTTTTTGTAATCAAAACCATCATTAGCGTCGCTATACAACTCACTAGATTCTTTACCTTTCTTATAATAGATTTCTAATGTTATTTCGTCTATGTTCTTTTCACCTACATATTGTTGTATTGGATATTTAGGAATGACTGTACCTTCTTTAATAAAGATTGGCATACTATCAATATCAGAGTCAACCCACATTTCTTTACCTCCTTTTACAATCTCATCGGTCCAGTAGTCATACCAATTTCCTCGAGGCACATACATTCTGCGTCCCTTAGCATTTGGTTCTAAAACAGGACAAGCCAATATTTGCTCGCCAAAAATAAATTCATCAGTTCTATAATGGGTGTGTACATCTTCTTGATCATAGAGTACCAAAGATTTTAATATTGGTGTTCCATGGTCTGCATAATTATAAAATGCAGTGTACAGATATGGTAATAACTGATATCTAATTTCAATAAATTTTCTAACAATATCAGTTACATCCTCATCAAATGCCCATGGTTCTTGATCGCCATGATCTCCCGATGAATGTACTCTAAAAAATGGGTGAAATACTCCAAGTTGAATCCAACGCGTAAAAAGTTCACCTTGTGGTTGCTCAGCAAAACCTCCTATATCGCTACCTGCAAATGAGAAGCCAGACATGGCTAATCGTTGAGCTTGGATATTAGCAATCCACAAATGCTCCCACGTGGCTACATTATCACCTGTCCAAGTAGACGTATATCGCTGGGTACCAGAATATGCCGCCCTTGTAATAACAAATGGACGCTTAGGGTAGCTATATTTTTTTAATCCTTGGTAAGTGGCTCTTGCCATCTGCATACCATATACATTGTGAGCCTTTCTATGACTACAAGGATTGCCATCATAGTCGTGACGAACGTCATCTGGGAATGTTTTATTAGGAACCTCCATGACCGCAGGTTCGTTCATATCATTCCAAACTCCTTTAATACCTATTTCCTCAATTAGTTCTTTAAACAGACCAGACCACCAATCTCTTACTTCTGGATTTGTAAAATCAGGGAAATAACATTCACCTGGCCAAACTTTACCTTTCATATACGGTCCATCCGCACGCTTACAGAAATAATCTTTTTCTAGAGCCTCTTTAAATACAGAATAGTCCTTATCTATTTTAATTCCCGGATCAATTATAGCAACGGTTTTAAAGCCCTGTTCTTTAAGCTCTTTCACCATTCCCTTTGGATCTGGAAAATATTCCTTGTTCCATGTAAAACAACGGAAACCATCCATATAATCAATATCTAAATAAATAGCATCGCAAGGAATTTCAAGTTTTCTAAACGTAGAAGTAATTTCTTTTACTTTACTCTCAGGGTAATAACTCCATTTACATTGATGAAAACCAAGTGCCCATAATGGAGGTAACTCATGTGGTTTTCCTGTCAAGTCAGTATAACTCTCTACGACATCGCTCATTTTTGGGCCATAGAAAAAGTAATAGTTCATTTCCCCTCCTTGTGCCCAAAAGCTTGTGACATTTCGTCTTTCTTGCGCAAAATCAAAGGACGTTTTAAAAGTATTATCAAAGAAAATACCATAGGCCTTGTCATGATGAAGACCTGTGTAAAAAGGAATAGCCTTATAAATAGGGTCTGTATCCTTACCATAAGCATAAGAATCAGTTACCCAATTATTATAGCGTTTTCCCTTAAGATTTAAATGATTTGGTTTGTCTCCAAGTCCGTAATAGCTTTCGCCATCATTTGAGACTTTACTCATTTTAACAATGTTACCTCCATATTGATAACTTTCCTCCCAGTGAAATCCAATTTCATCTTCATTTATAAGTACACCATCCTTAACATCGAATAATGATATCCTCAGGCTTTCTTTAGAAATTTCACAACGTAATTTTGAGGTTATTACAATATAACAATCTTCGTTTTCCTCAATTTCTAGTTTATTATAACCCGTACTAGCGTATTTAGTAATTGCATACGAAAAATCATTATCAAAATTACCTACTGTTGTATATCTGAATCTGAGCAGACTATCTCTAACTACTGTTAACTGAAGAATAACATCATTATCTGTTGAGAAATATAATTTATCAACATCCTTTTCAAAGCCTATTATTTTTGAAGGGAACTGATTCCCTTTATTTTCTAATTCTGTATTTGTAATCATAGCATGATTTTATTCAAAAAGCACGTAAAAAAACGGAAAAAATAGAACTTAAGAAAGTGTATAAGAGTCTAATTATACAGAATTGTTAACTATAACGTTTTCGGTTAGTTATTTTATTTATCTCGCAATTTTTCTGTCAAAAAAATACGATTTTAACTAGTGTATTTTAAAACTACTGCGCCTAAGGGTGGAATATTTACATCTATTGAATTATCCCTGAATTGCCAAGATTCTGGTTTTGTAGATTGCACTTTATTCTTGTATTCACCACTACCAAAATACTTTTTAAGGTTGCTATTAAATATTTCTTTTAGTTTGCCTTTTCTTGGTACTCCCATTTTATAATTTTCCCTAGGTACGGGCGTCATATTACATGCGATGACTAAGTCATTTGATTCATCGTTTCCTTTTCTAATGTATACTAAGACCGAATTCTCCGAATCGTTATAATCAATCCATTCAAATCCTTCACCTGAAAATTGCTTTTCGTAAAGTGCAGGTTCATTTTTATAAAGTGTATTTAAATCCTTTATCAATGCCTGCACACCTTTATGAGGCGCATATTGAAGCAAATGCCAATCTAGACTTTGTTGAAAATTCCATTCTTCACTCTGACCAAATTCAGCACCTTGAAATAATAAGTTCGTTCCTGGATGTGTAAACATATACGAGTACAGCAATCTCAAATTAGCAAATCTTTGCCATTCATCTCCTGGCATGCGACCTAATATGGATCGCTTTCCATAAACCACCTCATCATGACTTAATGGTAACATAAAGTTCTCGGTAAATGCATAGGTCATACTAAAGGTTAAATCATTTTGGTGATGTTTTCTATAAATAGGTTCTTTAGCAAAATACTGTAAGGTATCGTGCATCCAACCCATCATCCATTTCATTCCAAAACCCAATCCTCCAATAAAGGTTGGTTTGGAAACCATAGGAAACGAAGTAGATTCTTCTGCAATAGTCTGTACATCAGGAAAAGTAGAGTAAACAGCTTCGTTCATTTCCCTCATAAATGAAATGGCTTCTAAATTCTCCCTACCACCAAACATATTAGGTTCCCACTCTCCGTCTTCTCTACTGTAATCTAAAAATAACATAGAGGCTACAGCATCAACGCGTAAACCATCAGCATGATATTGATCTAACCAAAAAATTGCATTACTGATTAGAAAAGATTTAACTTCATTACGACCATAATTAAAAATTAAACTCTTCCAGTCTGGATGGTACCCTTTTCTCTTATCCGGATGTTCGTATAATGCTGAACCATCAAAGAAACCAAGTCCATGAGCATCTTCTGGAAAGTGTGATGGTACCCAATCTAAAATAATCCCAATGTCATTTTGGTGCAGTTTATCAACTAGTAATTTAAATTCTTCAGGATATCCAAATCGAGACGTAGGTGCAAAATAACCTGTAAGTTGATAACCCCAAGATGGATCATAAGGATATTCCATAACAGGCATCAATTCTACATGTGTAAAGTTCATTTCCTTTACATATTTCACTAGGTCATCAGATAATTCTTTATAAGAAAGAAATCTATTTTCTTCAATCTGTTTTTTCCATGAACCCAAATGAACTTCGTAAACCGAATAAGGCGCATCTAGTGCATTGTGATCCTTACGCTTTTTCATCCATTTAGTATCCTTCCACTTATAGTTGTCATCCCAAACTATTGAAGCTGTATTTGGTGGATGCTCGCAGCGTCTTGCATATGGATCTGCTTTTTCTGTTTTAATATCGTTATGATGACTGTGAATTTTATACTTGTATACATTTCCTTTACCTACTTTTGGGATAAAGCCTTCCCAAATTCCACTACCGTCCCAACGTACATTAAGTTTGTGGTCTCCTTCTAACCAATAATTAAAGTCTCCTACTACCGATACCATTTTTGCACTTGGTGCCCAAACTGCAAAATAGGTTCCTTTTACACCATTTACAGTAGTGATATGCGAACCAAATTTTTCGTATAAGCGATAGTGTTTGCCCGATTTAAATAAATCTATATCAAAATCAGTGAATAAGCTGTGTGCAATTACTTCTGCCATAAAATTAGTGGTTGATGATATTTGAAATTCCTTTAAGTGGAATCACTGCCCATCTTGGGCGTGAATTAAGTTCGTAACCCAATTCATAAACTGCTTTTTCAAGCAATGAGTATTTGAGTAAAAAGATGCGTTCTTGTTGGTAGCCTATATTGATATTTGCATCTTGTATTTCTTGTACATAAGTACCTAAAAACAATCCAATAAAATATTGATATAATATTTCCCCAGCTTCAAAGAGTGCTTCTTGACTTTGTTTGTAATTATCTATATTGTTGAATATTGTCGCATATATTGCATAATGAAACGATCTAAATAAGCCTGCAACATCTTTTAATGGTGGCTGTTTTACTTTACGATCTCTAATGGTACTCTCTGGTTCTCCTTCAAAATCTAAAATGTAGAAATCGTCATCCTTTATCAAGATCTGTCCTAAATGATAATCGCCGTGAACCCTTAAACGTTCACCTTTTAACTTAGTCCAATCAAACTTTACAAAGCGTTTTCTAATTTCATTTTTCTTTTCAAGAAACTCATTAGCTAATTCAAGCGCCAATCCTTCTAACTTATGAAGGTTGTTCTCTACAGCATTTAATCGATTCTGAAATTGATATAACAACCTGTTTTTTAACCAAACCGTATAATCACCATTAAAACGTGTTGGTGTGAATGAGGTATCTTCAAATTCAGAACCCAATGCTATATGCATTTCTGCCGTACGCTTAGCCAATGTCTGAATCTTTGTGAACACATTAAGTCCAGCCCAATCGATAATTTGCGGTGGAATATCTCTTATGTCCAATCGCTCAAACATTTCAGTATGTGGTAAGCGATCTATCTTTATATTCTTGTATTCTAAATTTAAAAAGACCTTATGTAGTTCCTTAAGCATATATTCCCAAGCATCACCCTCATTAGGTACCATTTCATTCATTAATGCAATAGTAATATTGGTGTTTTCAAGATCTTTTATTTGCACACAACCTAAATAGGCCGGTGTATTTTTAAAATCTTTCTTTTCAGAAAGAAAACGACTCATTTCATAATCTGGATTACGGTCTGCGTAAATTCTTCTAAAGAACTTTAAAACATACTTTTCATTATAAATTATAGATGTATTGCTCTGTTCCATTCCCATGAATCGAGATGATTCATATTCGCAATCCTTAAATATTGAGCTCTTTTTATACTGAACACGCGTTCTATCTTTTGGTACTGCAGTTAAGATACGCTCAAAAACAACCTTTCTGAAGGCTTCTAGATTAACCGCATCAATAATAAATCCTTCTTGATTTTGGATACTAATAGGAAGTATGCGATCGTCCTTTGCAAAACTTTCGTCTGAAACAAAGGCAATTGGTAAAAAATAATGCTGAAAAAATGCCTCATAAAAATTTACCTCTAGTATTAAACCATAATATACTTCTTCATTTTGCTGGATACGAAAATACTCAGCAAGCTCAATATATTTTAACTTACTAGATTTACCACCATACCATCTTTGCTTTACTATATAATTTTCAAGTACGTCAGAGAGAAATATTTTGATGAAACCCTCATTCTCCATTATTTGCTCCCACTGTACATTAAAATTGTACGGTGTCTTAAGATTAACGGTTGTGGATTTCTTTTTAGACATTACTACTTATTTATCTTAAATATATGAAATGGCAATGTTGGATGCAACTCTATAAAATTCCATTCACTATACCAATTATAACTACTTCCTGTTACCAAATCACTTACAGTAATTTGATGTCCTGAATGAACGCCAAGTTCATGCAATGGTAGTTGCACTGTACCTTGTTGTGCGTAGTATTGATCTAGACTTATAATAATAAGAAGTTCATCTGTTTTTGAATCGTTCCATTTATAGAAACCCAAAAGATTATCATTCTCTATATGGCAAAATTTAATATTATTTGTCTGCTGCAGTGCCTCATGCTCATGACGAATAGCATTTACCTTAGAAATAATGGATGTAAGTTTGTTTTGAACATTCCAATCATAATGCTTTACTTCAAATTTTTCAGACATATAATATTCTTCCTTACCTGGTATAGCCTCATCCAACTGTTGTTCAAATACAGGTCCATAAATCCCAATATTAGAACTTAAAGTCGCTGCAAGCACATAGCGCTGGATGTATTTTGATTCATTAGCTCCTTGCAAATGATATGGGTTGATATCAGGTGTATTTGGCCAAAAATTAGGTCGCATATATTCACGTTGATCCGTCTGAGTCAATTCTGTCATATACTCAATTAACTCATGCTTATTGTTCCTCCACGTAAAATATGTATATGATTGTGTATAGCCTTGTTTAGCTAATTGTTGCATTACCTTTGGTTTTGTAAAAGCCTCCGCTAAGAAAATAACGTCTGGGTGCTTCTTTTTCACCTCTGATATTGCCCAATTCCAAAAATAATAAGGTTTTGTATGTGGGTTATCAACCCTAAAGATATTAATACCACAATCAATCCAATATAGAAGAATATCCAAACACTCATTCCAGAGCGATTTATACTCTTTACCTTCCCAAAAAATAGGTAATATGTCTTGGTATTTTTTAGGTGGATTCTCAGCATATTGAACGGTACCATCAGGTCGCCATTTAAACCAATCTGGATTAGACTTTACCCAAGGATGATCTGGAGCAGCCTGCAATGCATAGTCCATAGCTATTTCAATATTGAGCTCCTTAGCCTTTTTGATTAATCTTTTAAAATCGCTAAGTTTTCCTAACTGCGGATGCAAATCTTTATGGCCACCATGTTTTGATCCTATTCCCCAAGCAGATCCTGCATCATCATCATTAGCTTCAGTTGTGTTATTTCGGCCTTTACGATTTACCTCACCTATAGGATGAACTGGTGGGAAATACAACGTATCAAAGCCCATCTCTGCAACTCTTGGCAACAGTCTTTCACAATCTTTAAATGTACCATGCTGACCAACTACTTCAGAAGATGATCTTGGAAAGAATTCATACCATGTACTAAACAATGCTTTTTTCCTATCTACATAAACCTTAAGTTCATCTGACTCATTTGCGTGAAACTTATCTGGATATTTAACAAAAATGCCATGAAGTTTATTCGATATTGCTTCCTTTATAGCATCGTCGTAATGAGCATCATTGTTAAAACAATCAATACAATATTTGAGGTATTCTTGATCTTCTTTAGAAACCTTTTTTAATAATGGCTTTAAATATGTAACCCCTTCTAATAATTCAGATTTAACATGCTGGTTGTCATCAATTTTCCTTTCAATTCCATGTTGCCAGTTTAATGGATGATCCACCCATCCCTGAACTTTATAAGAATAGAAACCTTGTTTCTCAACTTGAAAAGATGCTTTCCACTCGTCATTCTCAACATGGTGCATTCTTGCCTCTCTCCATCTGCGCTCATTCTCGTGTTTATAAAGAACAGATGACGCAATGACATCGTGTCCGTCAACTAATACATGAGCACCTACATTAACAATTTCATTTATAATACGTTTTATAAAAAATTCCCCACAATTTAATTGTGGTGAAACTGCGTCTATGACAACACGTTTTTGATTTTGCATAATGCTGGTTGATTGTTATTTATATAACGAAAGTACTATACATTATCGACAAATAAAAAGATAAAATATAGCATATTAAACTATAACGTTTGAATTGTATAACTATTTATAATTCAAGGTGTAATTACTATTGAATAATGGTACCAGAAGGAATAATTGCATCCTTTTTTACCACTACAATACCATCTTTAATAAGGTAATTTTTAGTTTCTTTATCCTTGAGTTTCGGACCTCCATTAATTCTAACATCATCACCAATTCTGCAATTTTTGTCTAGGATTACATTTTTAATAAAGCAACGTTCTCCTATACCCATAAGAGTTTTAATCTTATTTGTCTCAACTTCTTCGAGCGTTTCATAATAATCATTACCCATCATGTAACAATTATTTACTGTAGACTCCGCTCCTATTCTTGAACGGATTCCGATTACGGAACGTTCTATTTTAGCGGCATGTATTATACACCCATCTGCAATTACTGTTTTATCACAGAGCGTTCCTGATATTTTTGAAGTAGGTAAAACTCTAGCATGCGTATATATTCTTTGATTATTATCAAATAAATTAAACTCTGGAATTTCATCCGTTAATCCTAAATTAGCTTCAAAAAATGAATCGATATTTCCTATATCGGTCCAATAACCTTCATATTGATAACTTAAGGTTTTATGATTTGCTATTGCACCTGGAATGATTTCTTTTCCAAAATCTACTTTGTTTGGTTCATTCATTAGTTCTACTAGAAGGTTTTTATTAAAAATATAAATACCCATAGACGCTAAATAATGACGGCCTTCGTCTTGCATTTGCTTACTTACCTGTGACGTCCAATCTGGTAATAAATCTGACTTAGGTTTTTCAATAAAAGACTTGATAATACTATCTTCATCAGTCTTTAATATACCAAAAGACGTTGCATCTTTTGCATTAACAGGATATGTTGCAATAGAAATCTCTGCGCCACTTTTTTCATGTGCTTCAATCATTTCATTAAAATCCATTTGATACAATTGATCACCAGATAATATTAAAGCATACTCAAAATCATGAGCTAAAAAATGATGCATGCTTTGGCGCACCGCATCTGCAGTGCCTTGAAACCATTTATCACTATGTATAGTTTGCTCTGCCGCCAATACATCGACAAATGCAGAACTAAAAAAGCTAAAATGGTAAGTGTTTTTTATATGCTTATTTAAGGACGCAGAATTAAACTGAGTTAAAACATACATCCGTTTTATACTGGAATTGATACAGTTTGAAATAGGAATATCCACCAAACGGTATTTTCCTGCAATTGGCACCGCAGGTTTTGACCTATTCTCCGTTAAAGGGTATAGTCTAGACCCTTGTCCTCCTCCCAAAATTATGCTTAAGACTTTGTCATTTATCATTTGTCTTGTATTATAGATTTATATATTGATTTAGTTTGTTTTGCAATGGCTTTCCAGTCAAAAAAGTCTTCTACTCTTTTTCTTCCCTTCATGGCCATTTTATCTCTCAGATCTTTATCATTAATTAATTTGTTAACTCCATCAGCTAAATCTCTTGAGAATTTATCCGGGTTAACAGGTTCAAAAGGTGCAACTTTTTGTTGTTCTAAATTTACTAATAAACCTGTTTCGCCTTCTACTACCACTTCTTTTATTCCACCCACTGCACTTGCTACAACTGCCGTTTCACAAGCCATAGCCTCAATATTTATTATCCCAAATGGTTCATAAATAGAAGGACAACAAAATACAGAAGCATGAGAATATAACTGTATCACATCTTTCTTATCCAACATTTTATCAATCCAAAAGATATTACTTCTAGATTTTGATGCCTCCGCAACAGCACCCTCCATTTCCTTCGCAATTTCTTCGGTATCTGGAGCACCTGCACATAATACTATTTGAGTATCTGGATCTATATATTTTATGGCATTTACCAAATGAATAATTCCTTTTTGTCTAGTGATCCTACCTACAAACAACACATAAGGCTTGGATTGATCTATACCATATGATTCTAAAACATTAGTTTCTTTAACAACAACATATTCCTTTAAGTCAATACCATTATAAACTACTTCAATTTTATTTTCATCTACATCAAAGTGCTTAATAACATCTTCTTTTGTTTCTTCAGACACGGCAATTAAACAATCAGCCATCTCAATAGCGGTTTTTTCAATCCATGACGAAGCGTCGTAACCTCTCCCCAACTGCTCTCTCTTCCATGGTCTAAGTGGTTCTAAAGAATGTGTTGTTACAACTAGTGGTGTACCATAACATAATTTTGCCATAATTCCAGCAAAGTGAGAGTACCAAGTATGACAATGCACTACATCCGCATCAATCATATCCGCATTCATGTGTAAACCTGTGCTTAACGTTTTAAAAATAGATTTTAACTTGGCATCACTATCTGCAAACAGTCCGTCTTCAAATGGATAACCTTTTACATTAAGGTTTGAGTTGCCGATTTTTTGGTCTCCAAATGCCCTAACATCAACTTGCATTAATTGAGCTAATTCCTTAGCCAAATATTCAACATGTACTCCGGCACCTCCATAAACATAAGGTGGAAATTCTCGAGTTAAAAACAATACTTTCATTAAAAAATCTATTGAATGATTAAATTGAACTACAAAAGAACAAAAGAGTTAATTAAGATAATCAAAAAAAATGTAATTCTTAACAATAAAATAACCGAAAACGGTTTAGTAAGCTTTTAACTTTAATTGCGACCATTTTAACTAGCTTATTTTATATTTTTATAGCATGAAAAAGATATTGATTTTAACCTTAGCCGCAATTTTTTATAGTTGTGATGGTTCCGCTCAAAAAAAAGAAACAAAACAAAAAGAAACTTATCCTGTTGCCAAGACCGATGCCGAATGGAAAAAACAGCTGACGGATAAGCAATATTACGTTTTAAGGAAAGCTGGCACAGAACGGGCATTTTCAAGTCCATTGAACAAGAATTATGAAGATGGTATTTATCATTGTGCGGCATGCGATACTCCATTGTTTAAAAGTGAACATAAATTTGATTCTGGGTCTGGTTGGCCAAGTTTTGATAGAGAAATAAAAGGGAATGTTGCTTTTTCAACAGATTACAACATTGGTTATGCACGTACAGAAGAACATTGTGCTACGTGTGGTGGGCATTTGGGTCATGTTTTTAATGACGGTCCTCGAAATACAACTGGTCAAAGACATTGCATTAATGGTGCTGCCTTAAATTTTGTTCCTTCAGAAAAAAAAGATGATTAGTTATTTAGATAGCGTAAGTAAACAATTTGAGTATTATAAAAGCCTAGGAGATAAAACTTTTGAGCAACTGTCATTTGAAGAACTAAAAATTGAGTTCGCTCATGATTCAAATTCAATATCAATTATTGTGAAACATCTTGTTGGCAATATGCTAAGTCGTTGGACAAACTTTTTAACAGAAGACGGAGAAAAAGAATGGCGTCAACGTGATAAGGAATTCATTGACACCTATTCAAACAAGGAAGATCTGTTTAATTCATGGAACAAAGGCTGGAGCTGTCTTTTTAACGCACTCGATTCAATTAATAATAATGACTTAAATCATATTGTTTATATTAGAAATCAAGGTCATACAGTCACCGAAGCCTTAAACCGTCAAATGATGCACTATGCTTATCATATAGGTCAGATTGTATATATAGGTAAACTTGTTAAAAGTAAAGATTGGAAATCGTTGTCTATACCTAAAGGGGAATCTAAAACATATAACCAAGAAAAATTTGCAAAAGATAAAGGTCAAAGACATTTTACTGAAGACCTTTAATATTACATTTTCGTTTCGTAAATTCGTACCCTTAAATTTCAACTAAAAAATTACTCATGAGTAAATACGACGTAATAGTACTAGGAAGTGGTCCAGGTGGTTATGTGACAGCGATAAGAGCATCTCAATTAGGCTTCAAAACTGCTGTAGTAGAAAAAGAAAGTTTAGGAGGTGTTTGTTTAAATTGGGGATGTATCCCTACAAAGGCTCTTCTAAAATCTGCGCAGGTATTTGAATATCTTAAACATGCTGAAGATTATGGTTTAAACGTAAAAGATGCAAAACATGATTTTGATGCTGTTGTAAAGCGTAGTCGTGGTGTTGCTGATGGTATGAGTAATGGTGTGAAATTCTTAATGAAAAAGAATAAGATTGACGTCATTGAAGGATTTGGAAAATTAAAGCCAGGTAAAAAAATTGACGTTGACGAAACGGAATATTCAGCTGACCACATTATAATTGCAACTGGAGCACGTTCTCGCGAATTGCCAAGTTTACCGCAAGACGGAAAAAAAGTAATTGGTTACAGACAAGCAATGACCTTAGACAAACAGCCTAAGAAAATGATAGTTGTTGGTTCTGGTGCTATTGGTGTTGAGTTTGCATATTTCTATAATTCAATGGGTACAGAGGTAACCATTGTAGAATATTTGCCAAAAATTGTTCCTGTTGAGGATGATGAAGTATCTAAACAGTTAGAACGTAGCTTTAAAAAATCTGGAATTAAAATTATGACTTCCGCCGAAGTTACTTCTGTTGATACATCTGGCAAAGGCGTAAAGGCAACGGTTAAGACTAAAAAAGGCGAAGAAGTATTAGAAGCTGACATCGTATTATCTGCTGTAGGGATAAAATCTAATATCGAAAATATAGGACTCGAAGATGTAGGTATAGCTGTAGATAGAGACAAAATACTGGTTAATGATTATTATCAAACCAATATACCTGGTTACTATGCCATTGGTGATGTAACACCAGGACAAGCTTTGGCTCACGTAGCTTCAGCAGAAGGCATTCTTTGTGTTGAGAAAATTGCGGGACATCATGTTGAAGCCTTAGACTACGGAAATGTTCCAGGTTGCACCTATTGTTCTCCAGAAATCGCAAGTGTAGGATTAACCGAAGCACAAGCAAAAGAGCACGGTTATGATATCAAAGTTGGTAAATTTCCTTTTTCTGCATCTGGAAAAGCAAGTGCTGGCGGAAACAAAGAAGGATTTGTTAAAGTGATTTTTGATGCCAAATATGGTGAATGGCTCGGATGTCATATGATTGGAGCTGGTGTTACAGATATGATTGCTGAAGCTGTATTAGGAAGAAAATTAGAAACTACAGGTCATGAAGTTCTAAAAGCGGTTCATCCTCACCCAACAATGAGTGAAGCTGTTATGGAAGCTGTTGCGGATGCTTACGATGAAGTGATACACTTGTAATTATCTATATAAAACAATTAAAAGCGGTTCTAATGAATCGCTTTTTTTATAACCTATAACCAACACCTAGAAACAAAACATTTGGTGAAAGTTCTTCAAAGCCTAAAGTATATTTCATATGCAAATCGAGGTTTGAAGATAAATCATAAGCCAAACTTAAGTCTGCACGTACCTTAAATTTATTCGAAAAGAAATCAAAAAAGTAATTTAAACTAGGTCCAATCAGTACGTGAAAATCGTTGTTGACATCATACTTTAAATAAACTGGAGCATTTAAGAATTGAAAGTCACTTATGCCTATATACAATAATTCGGGCTGAACATGTAGGTTAGCATCAATTTCAAAATCAGCAAAAAAACCACCGTAGAATCCTATTTCTGTATCAGGATATTCACCAAAGTTGATTTCATCTACCTTAAAGAAGGTAATATTTACACCACCCTTAACTCCAAACTCTGTCTGTGCTTGACCAGAATTTAAACAGAATATCAAAAAGAATATGGAAAGAATAAACTTATTCATGTACAACTAATTAAAACTTTCAATTGCTAGATCGTAACTTTTTAAGCCAAAACCCAATATTACACCTTTGGCATTTGGAGAAATATAAGACTGGTGCCTAAACTCTTCACGAGAAAAAGTATTGGATATATGTACTTCCACTACTGGGGTTTCAATACCTTTTATTGCATCGCCAATTCCAACGGAAGTATGTGTATAGGCTGCCGCATTTAAAATAATTCCGTCATAGCTAAAACCAACCTCCTGTAATTTATCTATTAGCTCACCTTCAATATTAGACTGATAATACTCTAAACTAATATCGTTATACTTAGATTCTAAATTTTCAAAATAGTCCTCAAATGTTTGAGAGCCATATATTTCTGGCTCACGTTTGCCAAGCAAGTTTAAATTTGGCCCATTTATTATTATCAGTTTCTTCATGAAGTAAAGATATTAAAATAAGGGTATAAAAAAACCAAAGCAGATCAGCTTTGGTTTAGTTAAAGTTTTAATTGAGGTGTTATAACATAAATACACCACCAACATTAAAAGAACTTCTTGAGTTACGAATATCAAATGGAAGATTACCCAATTCATCAAGGTTGGTAAAACCACCGAATCCTTGATAATCAATGAATAATTGAAAATTTTCAGAAATTTGAAATTTATACCCAATACCGGCAATAAACCCAAAATCCGTGCCTGGTACAGCGTCTTTCAGATCAATAGTAGATCCATCTGATAAATCACCCTCAGCACTTAATAATAGAGAAACTGCCGGACCAAAGTTTAAATACCACTTTCTTGTAGAGCCAAAATGCCAATTAGCATTTAATGGAATGGTCAAATAATTTAATTTGTCAATGTTACCACCACCATCTTTGACACCCATTGGATCAAACTGAATTCCAGATCTAAAACTCCATCTGTCATTTATATAATATTCACCAACTACACCTACAGCTAAAGACGTTCTCGAATCGTAAGTCACATCTGAAGAACCGGCATAATAAGTTGCAAAGTTTACACCTAATTGAGGTGCTAATGTAAAATCACCTTTTTCATTTTGAGCATCCAAAAAACATATTGTAAAAAGTAAAATAAACAGCGTAGAAAAAGTTTTCATAAATAAGATTTGTTTGAAATTATTAATTTGTCAAATGTAATCCTTTTCTTAAAAAAACTTAACATAAAATATGTTATAAAAAAGCCGGGATTAATAATCCCGGCTTGTTCAATTACCACTTTATTTCACTAGAAAAAATAACCAATTGAAAATTGGAACACGCCATTTTTAAAAGCCTCTTCTGACTCAAAGAACTCTGGATCATCATTACCATCTGAGAGACCAAGATTATATCTTGCTCCAAAATTTAATCCACTATCTAATTTGTACCCAAGACCAAAATTAACACCAAAATCAAAACTATTAACCTGATCTTTAATATCAATTGATACGTCTCCTCCTTCTATTTCAGCATCTATCAAAAAACCTAATTGTGGTCCTGCTTCCAAACTAAGACCTTCTGCTACAAAATATTTTGCCATTATAGGTACATTAATATAATTAACCTTAAAGTCTAAATCCATTCCATCCTCACTCGTTGTAGCTCCTTGAGCAGAATATAACAATTCCGGTTGCACTGAAAATTTCTCAGAAACAGGGATTTCAACCATTGCACCAATATGAAAAGATGTTATTCCGTCAAGATCATCCGTGTCTTCCCCAGTGATAGATGCAAAATTAACACCTGCCTTTGCCCCAAATTTTACTTGAGCTTGCAAGATGGCCGTTCCGAAAAACGCCATTACCATAAATAAAAATAGCTTTCTCATAATTATTTGATTTTATGATTACAATTGCAAAACTATAATCAGTAAAAATCAGATGAAATGATATTGGTCAGTATTAGAAACTTTAATGCTTTACTAACAAGCCAATTAGGTGTTTTAAAGTTGTGAAATGATAAAAAAGGTGTTCATTCAGCCTATGTTAATAATAGAATTTATTAATTGTTAGGAATATTAAAAGTCTAATCAAAAAAAGACAATTTACTTTTTGATTAAATCTATGCGAGTTATTTCTCCCATTTTGAGGTTTGTCATTGTTTTAATGGTATTAATACCATCCACAAATTCAACAATTGCAGTGTTGGAGCCAATCGATCCTTCTGAGTCAGAGTGAATTGTCAACTGTACTTTTTGGGCATCCATATTTACTTCTATAATTTTTCTTTCACTCGTAATACGATATTTAGACAATATCGTTTTCCCATTTTTTTTAATAGTGATTATATCATCATCAATCTGGCCTCCATCATAAACCGCTACTCTTAAGGTTTTTGCCCTTGTTATTATGGAAGTAGTTTCATTTTTCTTTAAAACATTCAGATTAATCGTATCGAGTAATTTTGTGTTTTTCAACTTAAGTTTTAAACTATCAGGTACACGATTAGATTTTTCAATTTGTTTTGTGAATTTTGATACTCTCTTGTCTATCCGTTCAACAGAATTCATCGCTATCTCTCCACTAATACATTCAGTCCCATCATTAAATAAACCTTTAAATGAACCCATTAGTTTGTTACTGCCAATCTTAAATTTTATCGGCTCTAAATGTATGTTGCAGAAATCTTCCTCTGAAAATGTTGACTTTGTATAAATAAGTTCCACCTCCTTAAAAGACAATAAGTTTCTTACGTTATCATATTTTCCCTCAATTCTAGACTTTGTCTCATGCTCACCACCAAAATCAGTTAAGCTATAACCAGAAATTATACCATTTGACTCTTCAAAATCCACTTTATAAGTGATAATCAGCGTATCTTGAATTTTTATGACACCCATAAACTTATTACTGTTTTGACCAGAAACTTGGTAAAAAAACATTATCGTTAAAAAAGAAAATAGGTAGTATTTCATGAATAAATTTTTAATAGATAAATCAGTGTTAACAGCATAATCCTATAAACATAATTTCTCTATGAATATAAAAACCAATTTTATTTGTGAGAATTTTTTTATAGCTTTAAACAAACTTAAACCAATTTTTATGAAAATTAAATTATTCTTATCAGCATTAGTTTTAATGCTAACAATTAGTTCTGCTTACGCCTCCTTTCCGGTAAAACGTGCAAAAGCACCAGTAACAAGTGAGCAATCTGCAGCAGATACTGAAATTACAGATTCTGTTGAAATGACTACTCCATTAGCTAGAGCTTCGCAACAAAGTAAGGGTATTGCTATTATTTTGTGGTTCTTCTTAGGTGGATTAGCCGCACACAGATGGTACCTAAAAAGCCCTATTGGCTGGAATATTTTATTCATCTTAACACTTGGTGGATTAGGTGTATGGTGGGTAATTGATCTCATAGATATTTTCACAGAGAATTATCCTAATGCAAATTTTAAGAATGATTTCTTTTAGAATAAAATTCTTTTAATAAATTAAAAAACACTTTGCGTTATTGGTAAAGTGTTTTTTTTATTTTTAAATAATGAAATGGCAAAATGCACTAATTGATTACCAACACTATCTCAAAATTGAACGAGGGTTATCTCAAAACTCAATAGAGAATTATAGTTATGATATAAAAAAGTTGACAAACTATCTTAATGATAATTCAATATCCAAAAACCCAATAACGATAGATAATGACACAATAAAAGAGTTTATTTATTTCATATCAAAATCTATTAATCCTAGATCACAAGCGAGACTTATCTCGGGACTACGTAATTTCTTTGACTATCTAATCTTTGAAAATTATAGAACAACAAATCCACTTGACTTAATAGAATCACCAAAAATTGGCAGAAAACTACCAGATACGCTTTCAGTTGAGGATATTGATTTGTTGATTAATACTATTGACTTAAGCTACCAATATCAGGGCATTAATCTTGGCGAACGTAACAGAGCTATAATTGAAACGCTATACAGTTGTGGACTTCGAGTAAGTGAATTAATTGAATTGAAAATCTCTGATTTATTTTTTGACGAAGGGTTTATTAAAGTAACTGGCAAGGGAGATAAACAACGCTTCGTTCCAATTGGCGTAAACACACAGAAATTCATAAACATCTGGAGAAACATTAGAAATCAAATACAAGTTCAACCAGATTCTAAAGATGTGTTGTTTTTAAACTACAAGGGGAAGAAACTTACGCGAGCAATGGTCTTTACTATTATCAAAAAATTAGTTGAAAAATCAGGGTTAAAAAAGAATGTTTCTCCTCACACCTTTAGACATTCTTTTGCTACACATCTATTAGAAAATGGAGCAGATTTAAGAGCTATACAAATGATGTTGGGCCATGAGAGTATCACTACAACAGAGATTTACATGCATGTAGATCGATCGCATTTAAGCGATGTCTTAAATAAATTTCATCCCAGAAAATAAAAAAGCGTTCATAAAATTGAACGCTTTTATTTTGTATAAAATCTTATTATTATTTGGCAATATTAACTGCTCTTGTTTCTCTTATTACAGTAACCTTAACTTGCCCAGGATAAGTCATATCGGTTTGGATTTTTTGCGAAATCTCAAATGACAAACTTGCGGCTTTATCGTCTGAAACTTTTTCACTTTCAACAATTACCCTTAGCTCTCTACCAGCTTGAATAGCATAAGCTTTCTTAACACCGGTAAATCCAAATGCGACGTCCTCCAAATCCTTGAGTCTTTGGATATAAGAATCTAATACTTGTCGTCTTGCACCTGGTCTTGCACCAGAAATAGCATCACAGACTTGAATAATTGGCGAAAGTAATGTGGTCATTTCAATTTCATCATGGTGTGCCCCAATTGCATTGCACACATCTGGTTTTTCACCGTATTTCTCAGCCCACTGCATACCTAATATAGCGTGTGGAGTTTCAATATCCGCTTCAGATGAAGGTACTTTGCCAATATCGTGAAGCAATCCTGCACGTTTTGCCAATTTAGGATTCAATCCTAATTCAGCTGCCATGACTCCACAAAGTTTTGCAACCTCACGTGAGTGTTGTAATAAGTTTTGACCATAAGAAGAACGGTATTTCATACGACCGACCATCTTGATTAATTCAGGATGTAAACCATGAATACCCAAATCTATAACCGTTCGTTTACCTACCTCAATGATTTCTTGCTCAATTTGTTTTTGAGTTTTTCTAACCACTTCTTCAATTCGAGCTGGATGAATTCTTCCATCTGTAACTAATTTGTGAAGGGATAGTCTAGCAATTTCTCGCCTAACTGAATCAAAACATGACAATATAATTGCTTCTGGTGTGTCATCAACAATAATTTCTACTCCAGTGGCGGATTCTATTGCTCTAATATTTCTACCCTCTCGACCGATTATCCTACCTTTTACATCATCAGATTCAATATTAAAAACTGATACACAATTATCAATTGCTTCTTCAGTTCCAATTCTCTGTATTGTATTTATTATGATTTTCTTAGCTTCTTGCTGAGCTGTAAGCTTTGCCTCTTCCAGTCTATCTTGTACAAAAGCCATTGCATCAGTTTTAGCTTCTTCTTTCAAGGACTCAACAAGCTGTTCCTTAGCTTCTTCAGCAGATAGTTGAGAAATTACCTCTAATTGCTTTATTTGGCTTTTATGAGCTTTTTCAACTTCAACTTTCTTTTTCTCTAAAAATTCTAGTCTGAAGTCGTAATCCTTTATTTTACTTTCTAATGACTGATTTGATTTTTTGGCCTTAGATAATTCATTTGATATTTGAGATTCTTTATCTCTAATGCGCTTTTCGGCTTCTGCCATTTTTTTGTCTCTCGACAAAATTACCTTCTCATGCTCTGCCTTAAGCTCAATGAATTTCTCTTTTGCCTGTAATATTTTATCCTTCTTCAGTGCTTCGGCATCAGTTTTGGCTTGTTTAAGTATTGATTTAGATTCATTTTCAGCATCCTTGATTAATTTAGACGCTTTTCCTTTACCCATTGATTTGGTAATTATTAAACCTATTATAAATCCTAAAACTACGCCTCCAACAATATATAAAATTGTGTTAGTGTCCATGTTTGTTGTTTAGTATTAGTGTATAAAAAAAGCCTACATCAGTTTTGGATTCTGTATAAACTCCTTAAAAACAAGTTTAGGGCTAACAAGCTGATCAAAAATCTGTCTAAGATACCAAACACGTTTAGCACTAACAGCACGATTTTACAACTTCAACTCACCCTTTTTAAAGAATTAACGTTGAGTTTATCAAAAAATATAACTAATGTAGGCAGTAACCTTTTGTATTTTAAAGAACGTACGAGTTAAATATGCTCGTTTAAAAGTTCATTCAAAGCTTCTAACTTATGCTGAACTTCTTCATTCACATACTCTTTATCTATTGACTTTTGCTCTACTTGAGCTGCAAACTGCAAAGCACACATTGCTAATACATCTTGCTTATCTCTTACAGAGTAATTCTGCTCAAACTGACCAATCATAGCTTCAATTTTCTTCGTAGCTTTTCTCAAACCTTCTTCTTGCTTAGGATTTATAGTTAATGGATAAACCCTATTTGCAATAGACAGCTTAATTTTTAATTGATCTGACATTTAGTCTAATTTACAACTTTATTCTGAGAGTTGACTTATACAATGGTCAATATCTCTAATAAGTGCATTTATTTTGAGCTTTGTATCTCGTTTATTTTCGTCACCACCAAGCATTGAATTTGCTATTTTGAGCGTTTCGTATTTCTCGTTCCAAGAAGCTATTTCCTCCTGTTGTTCTAAGAGTTTTTGTTGATGCTGTTCCAATCTTTCAGTTAGTTTTGCATTGGTTTGCTTTAAAACTTCTTGCTTGTGCAAAACCTTACTGATTTTATTCTCTAAGGCATCAACAATGTCTTCAATTTTACTCATTAAAGTAATTCAATACTATTTAAACAAAGTTAACATACCAAATGTAAAAACACAATTCTTTTACAATTATTTTTGCTTACAATAACAATCAATAAATAAAAACGTTAAGAAAAATATTAGTGTTTTTGAGTTTGCAATTCTTATTCAAATTAATAATTTAGCTACTATTGAAATAATTAATGAAAAAACTTCTGATTCTACTTTTTTTGAGCACTTCCTTGTATTCGCAATCAGAGTACCCTCAAGATTATTTTAACAACCCTCTAGATATTACACTTGTACTTTCAGGCACCTTTGCAGAATTAAGATCTTCACACTTTCATGGTGGTTTAGACATTAAGACACAACGCAAACAGGGTCTAAAAGTATATGCCTCTGCCGAGGGATACGTAAGTCGTATTAAAATATCCCATTTTGGTTACGGAAAAGCACTTTATATAACCCACCCTAACGGATATACTACTGTTTATGGGCATTTGCAAAAGTTTTCAAAGCGATTAGAAGAATACATCAAAATGTGCCAATATCAAAAGGAAAGCTATGAGGTTGAAGTATTTCCCGGACCTGAAGAGTTGCCAGTAGATGCCAATGAGATAATTGCTTATTCAGGCAATACAGGTGGTTCAGGTGGGCCACACCTTCATTTTGAAATTAGAGACAATCAGGAAAGACCAATGAATCCAATGCTTTTTGGTATTGATGTTAAAGATACCAAAGCGCCCTTTGTAATTGGAGTTTATGCTTATCCGAAAAATAAGGATGCTTTGATTAATGGTAAAAATGAGCGCGTACCATTGAGACTAATACCTAAGAAAAATGGTGATTACGAAGTTGAAAAAATTACTGCTCAAGGAGACATTGGTTTTGGAGTTACAACCTATGATAAACAAGATCTGGCTCCGAACAATAACGGCGTTAGCAACATACAAACCTTTTTTAATGGCAACAAAAGCCTTGAGATAGATTTTAAACGCTTCAGCTTTAGTGAAACTAAACACATAAAGCGTTTAATTGATTATGAATATTGGAAAACCAAAAAGTCTAGAATACAAAAACTTTTTATTGAACCAAACAATCCACTTAGCTTGTATAAGGATGCTTATGACAATGGATTTGTAAAAATAGAAGACAGTACATCATCAGTTTATAAAATAAGGATCAGAGATTATAAACAGAATGAAACATGGGTTAATATCCCAATTAATGGTAAACGCATTAAGTCAATAACAAAAACAGGAGAAAATATTAGTGGAAAGTCATTGGTCTTTAGTGATAAAAGTACCGTTTTAAATTCTGGTAATGTTAAGGTGAATTTTTATGAAAACACAGTATATGATGATGTATGGATAGATTTTAGTGTAAATTCAGACACGCTTCAATTGCATGAGGACAAAATTCCGCTTCAAAAGAACTTCTATATCAATTATGATATAAGTAACTATAAAAATCAACATCAGGATAAGTTATTTATTGCCAGATTATATGGGTATTACAAAAAGCCCAGCTACGTTTACACAACGAGAAAAGGGAACACGCTAAGTGCTGGTAGTAAGGTTTTTGGCACCTACACCCTAGCGATGGATACAATAGCACCAACTATTAAACCGGTGAATTTTCAGCACAAAAAATGGTTAAGCAAATACCGTTATCTAAAGGTTAAAATTGATGATAAATTATCTGGTATTAGTAAATACAGAGCAACAGTTAATGGCAAATGGATCCTAATGGAATACGATTACAAAACAAATTCTCTAATACATGATTTTAATGATAATGTAGTAAAGGATACTAAGAATGATTTAAAAATAATTGTTACGGATAATGTTGGAAATAGTTCTACATTTGAGGCAACATTTTTTAGGAAATAAATTAATCTAATTGAAACGCTTACAGTTAATAACATTTTTCACCCTCTTCATAGGTCTTTTGTCCTTCTCACAATCAGCCACTATTAGAGGTGTAATATTAGATGAGAATAATTACCCTATAAGCGAAGTAAATATTAAAGCAAGTACCGGAGAAGGAACTGCTACGAATGTTAACGGATTTTACGAATTAAAGATACCTTCTGGTCAAGAAGTATCGGTAGAATTTACACATATTAGTCACAAACGCGTTCTTCAGGTATTTAATTTAAAAAATGGACAGGAAGTTGAGTTTAATCCTGTTATGAAGCTAGAAGCTGAGCAAATAGCGACTGTTGTATTGACCAGCAGTACAAGGCAAAAAGTAAATGGTGTTACAACAATTGCCCCAAAGGTTATTAGAACTATAAAAGGTGCTCAGCCTGGAGTAGAAAACATACTTAAGACTTTACCAGGTGTAAACATATCAAACGAATTGAGTACTCAGTATTCAGTGAGAGGTGGAAATTTTGATGAAAACTTAGTTTATGTTAATGAAATTGAAGTTTACCGACCATTTTTAATTAGGTCTGGTAACCAAGAAGGTTTAAGTTTTGTTAATACAGATCTAGTGGCAAATGTAGATTTTTCTGCAGGAGGTTTTCAATCAAAGTACGGTGATAAACTCTCTTCAGTTTTAGACATAACGTATCGTAATCCCGTGGATTTTGGAATTAGGGCTGATCTCAGTTTGCTCGGCGGAAGTATAGCTGGCGAGACGGTTTCTAAAGATGGGAAATTTTCTGGAATTGCTGGTGTTAGGTATAGAGACAATAGTTTAATCTTAAACAATCTTGAAACTGAAGGAAATGTTGAACCTGTTTTTGCAGACGCACAAACTTACCTTACATATCGTTTTTCAGATAAGTTTCATCTTAATTTCTTAGGAAATATTTCATTAAACAAGTATAACTTTCAACCAGAAAATAGACAGACCAATTTTGGCACTTTAGAAGAACCTGTAGCCCTTTTGGTGTTTTATGATGGACAGGAAGAGGATGAATACCAGACATATTTTGGAGCATTTAAAGCCAATTATTTTGTAAATGATGATCTCACACTAAAACTTATTGGTTCTGCCTACCATACAGTTGAACAAGAATTCTTCGATATTTTTGCTCAATACAGATTAGGTGAAGTAAATACCAATATTGGAGATGATGATTTAGGTGAAGTTGAATTTAGTGAAGGAATTGGTTCTCAGTTAACACATGCACGGAATGAATTAGATGCTTTTATTGTTAATGTTGAACATCGTGGAGATTACAGCGTTGACGAAGAAAGTACTTTGGAGTGGTCAATTAAGTATACAGATGAAGATATTCGCGATCGACTTGTTGAATATGAGGTGATTGACTCAGCTGGATTCTCCATAAGACCACCTAATTTTAGTCAACCAAACTTACAGCCTTACGAATCATTTTCAGGACCATTAACCGCTTTTGAAAATATTAGAGCGCTCAATAGAGTGAAAATTCAGAGAATTCAAGCCTTTGCTCAATACAGTAAACGCACAACTTGGGGCGAAAATGAAGTTTTCTACAATGCAGGTATAAGAGCACATAATTGGACAGTAAGCGGTGAGGCGATAGAATCAAACACACAAACAGTTTTTAGCCCTCGAGCTCAATTTGCAATTAAACCAAACTGGGATAAAGACATGCTCTTCAGAATAGCAGGAGGACTATACTACCAACCACCATTTTATAGGGAGTTAAGAGATTCATCTGGTGTTGTACAACCCGATGTGAAAGCACAGAAATCATTTCATATTGTTGTTGGTAACGAATATAGTTTTGAGATGTGGGACAGACCTTTCAAGCTAGTTACTGAAGCCTATTATAAAGGGATGACAGATGTAAATCCTTATACCTTGGAGAATGTGAGAATACGTTATAGAGCCAAAAATAATGCAGAGGCCTATGCCTATGGATTAGATATGAGACTAAATGGGGAATTTGTACCTGGTACAGAATCATGGTTTAGTTTTGGTTATTTAAAAACCGAAGAGAATATTGATAATCGAGGTTATATAGCAAGACCAACCGATCAAAGATTAAAATTTGGTGCTTTATTTCAAGATTATGTACCTAACATGCCAGATTTGAAAATGTATTTAAACTTAGTATATAATACAGGCGTTCCAGGTGGATCTCCGAGTTATGCTGATCCTTATGATTTTCAAATTAGACTTAGAGACTACCGTCGTGCTGATTTAGGTATTTCATACGAAATCGTAAATCCTGAAAGAAGGTATAGAAGTAATTGGAAAAAAGCATTTAAGGAATTCTCGATTGGTTTTGAAATTTACAATATGTTCAACAACCAAAATACAATTACCAACACATGGGTGAGAGACGTTTACAGCAAACGTCAGTTTGCAATACCTAATTTCCTAACACCTCGTGTTTTTAACCTAAGGCTTTCAGCTAGATTTTAGGAATTGACAAATTCATTCAATACATCAATTACATAATCTAATTCCTCCTTTGTATTAAAAATGCTAAACGAGAATCTAACGGAAGGTTTCACTAAATCATCTGCATTTAAGATAGCTGTTAAAACATGTGATTGTTGACTACTACCACTTTGGCATGCACTACCCTTAGAACAGGCTATTCCTTTTAAATCTAATTGAAACTGTAACATGGGTGCTTTCTCTGGTGCAATTGGCAAACATATGTTTACAAGTGTATATGTGCTATTTTGTAAATCGTCACATCCTCCATTAAAACCTATACTTGGTATTATGTGCTGAAGTCTTTCTATAAAATATGATTTTAAACCTAGGACATATTTATGTTCCTTTTCTAAGTTTTTGTACGCTTGCCTTAAAGCTTCATCCATGCCAACAATATTATGGATAGACTCTGTACCAGCTCTATAACCTCTCTCCTGCTCTCCACCAAAAATCAATGGTTTTAGGCCAGATTCTTTTCTAATAAAACAGAATCCAACACCTTTTGGGCCATGAAATTTATGTGCGCTTGCAGCAAGAAAACCTACAGGGATTTTATCTAGATCTAATTTAAAATGTCCAATCGATTGAACAGTATCTGAATGAAATAGTGCACCATAGGATTCACATAAATTTGCCACCTTTTCGATATCCAATATATTTCCAATTTCGTTATTAATATGCATAAGACTTACTAATGCCTTCTCACTTCTTTTTAATAACTCCTCTAAATGGACGTAATTGATAAAACCATTAATATCAACTTCAACAAAATAAATACTTACACCATACTCGTTATGAAGCTGTTCTGCAGTATGTAAAACGGCATGATGCTCAATTCTAGAAATGATTATTTCCTTAACACCTAGATCCCTTACTGCACTTCGTAATGCTAAATTATCTGCTTCGGTACCACCAGAGGTAAATACAATTTCACCTGCAGATACATTAAAGTAGCTTGCAATGTTTTTTCTGCACTGCTCCAAAAGGGCTTTAGAAGAACGGCCAAAACTATGTGTAGATGAAGCATTACCGAAGTTTTCTTTTAAAACTTCAGTCATCCTATCAATTACTTGCGGTCGCAGTGCGGTTGTTGCTGCATTATCTAAATATACTGACTTCATGGTGCAAAAATATTGTAAATAAAATTATTTAAATACTTCAGCGTTATAATTTCACAAATCCGTTATTTTTGTTGAAAATTGATTCTATGACACGTCGTTTTTTTGCTTTTATTTTATTAGTCTTCTTATCCTCATGCGATGATGGTGACATTATTAATGTACAATTAGAATTTGACGAGGAATTAGATCGATGTGATAACTTTGAAAATTTTTATTTACTATTCGATACACGTGAAGATCCTAACGAAGCTTTGATATTATCACTGCCAAAACCAGCTTATGATTATTTGTTCACTGATGAGACTCCTGAAAATGAACCTCATACAGTAGAAATAGGTTCTGCTACAGGTATCAGATTTAACTATAGAACATATAGCAATGTAATTGGAGATAATGTTTTATGTGATGAATTGAGTGATCCTAGTTTAGTAGTTATAGATTACTACGAAACAGATGGTGGTAATGTTAATGTAACAGTTACAATTGTAGATGATGATAATGATGGTATACCAACAGAGGATGAAGATTTAGATGGTGATGGCGATCCTACAAATGATGATTTTGATGGTGATGGAATTCCAAATTATTTAGATGAAGATGACGATAATGACAATGTAAAAACCATTAACGAAGACGATAATGATGATGGTGATAATAATCCATTTACAAATCCAAGGAATACAGATGGTGAAGACCAACCAGATTATTTAGATACTGATGATGATAACGACGGTGTTTTAACGCGTCTTGAAGACCCAACTGAAGATCAGAATCCATTAAATGATTTTGTGCCAAACGAAGAAGGCATCAATGTAGTCAGGTTTCGCTATAATCACCCAACAGCTATGGAAGCTTTCCCTGATTCAGGGTTTATCGATAACACATACACCAGAACAACAACAAGCTTTTTTGTTTTGGAAGATATTGGTCTAGACATTATTGATGCTACAATAATTAATCTTGGTAGCTACGTAAGTCCTATTGAAAATATAACTATTGAGAACGATTAATTAAGGATTTATATTCTGAAATATCCTTATCTCAGTTGCACCTAAACCATAGGTTTTATAATCTGCGTCATAAAACTGTACATTATTGTAGCGTCTGAAAAGTGTTTCTAATTCTTGTCGCAATACGCCTTCACCAACGCCATGAATAAAAACCAACTTAGGTATTCTGTTAGTGATTGCATGTTCTAATCGCCTTCTGGCTGTATCAATTTGCAAATTCAGCATATCAAAATTAGTCATGCCCTTTGTAGAGTCCGTTAAATGATGGATATGCAGATCCACAACAATCTTTGGTGCATGTCTTTGTTTTGGTTTTGTCGTAGGCTGATGTCTTCTCTTTATTGATTCTTTCTCTTTTTTGACAGTATCAAAGTCTGTATTTATTACAGCTTGTCTTAACTTTTTATCGGTTGCCGTGACAATTAGTTCATGAGCTTCAAATTGTATTTCAAATCCATCCTCATCTTCAATAGTAACTACTGAACCTGAAACATTAGTCACAACACCTTTTATGTTATCGTCAATAGTTTCAACACTATCACCTATACTAATCTTCATCTTCAGATTTAATAAAAGATTCGTCTTCCTGCTTATCAAATTTACTTGGTATATTTCTTGAAGTTCTATAAATACCAAACATTAATAAAACGATACCTCCAATTAACAAATACGTGTCTTGTTTTTCTTCGGCCTGAGCATAAAGCGCTATGGCTCCACCAATAATTATTGCCAATAAATTAACTATTCTAGAAATGTTCATCTTACTACAGAATTAAGAGCTACAAAAATAAGATAACGTACTTTTTATTAATCAATTACCTAAAAGTATTTTTCAATTCTTAAATTAGCATGATGCTTTTTGTAATAAAAGGAATAGATGAATACATGCTTCCTTGCATGTGGAAAAAAACGTTTAATGTAGACTGTATGGGTTGTGGCATGCAACGGTCAATTGCCCTTATTCTTGAAGGCGAATTTGTTGCTGCACTATACATGTATCCAGCGATTTACACGTTGATTGCCATGTTTACCTTTTTGCTGATCCATTTAAAATTTCATTTTAAGAACGGCCATAAAATATTACTCGGTCTTTTTATTTTAAATATTAGTATTATTGTAATAAGTTTTCTAATCAAAACATTTTAACCTTAAAAAAAATCAACTCTCATGGAAAAACAAATGTTACCTAATGCAACACTAGCCCTTGTTATGGGTATTTTATCAATAGTAGGTTGTTGTTGTTACGGATTACCAGGAATTATTTTTGGAATAGTAGCGATTATAATAGCTGCAAAATCTGAAAAATTGTATAAAGAAAATCCAGAAAATTATCTTGGCTACGGAAACGTTAAAGCTGGAAAAATAATGGGTATTATTGGTGTAGTTCTTGGTGTTTTATTTGCGGCTTACATGTTATGGTTTATCGGTCAAGTTGGTTGGGAAGCCTTACAAGATCCAGAAATGCTAATGGAAAGAATGGAAGAAATGCAAAATCAATAAGAATTTCAAATAAATAAAAAAAGCGACCATTTGGTCGCTTTTTTTTGGTTCATTCTTAAATGAATTCTTATTCAAATTCTTTTAATGATTTTATAATAATCGAAACGCATTCTAACAACTGATCTTCAGTCATTATTAGTGGTGGTGCAAAACGAATCATATTACCATGAGTAGGTTTGGCCAATAGACCATTATCTCTCAACTTTAAGCATATATTCCATGCTGTATCACTATCTTCATCATCATTAATTATAATCGCATTAAGCAATCCTTTACCACGAATTGAACTGACTATATTACTACCTTTAATGTATTTATTCATTTCGGCTCTAAAAAGATTTCCAAGGTAATCTGCATTTTCTGCTAAATTTTCTTCTTTTACAACTTCTAGAGCAGCTATAGCAACTGCAGCAGCAATAGGATTACCACCAAATGTACTGCCATGGTTACCAGGTTGTATAACATTCATAATATCATTATTCGCCATAACAGCAGATACAGGGTATAAACCACCACTAAGTGCTTTTCCTAAAACAAGAATATCTGGTTTAACATCAGGTGTCCCTGAGCAGTCTTTGTTTTTGCAAGTGCAATTTCCACAAGTAGCTAATAATCTACCTGTTCTAGCAATACCAGTTTGTACCTCATCAGCAATGAAGAGGACATTATACTTATCACACAAAGCCTTGGCTTCTTTTAAATAATTATCACTAGGCACATAAACACCAGCTTCACCTTGTATTGGTTCAACTAAAAAACCTGCAACATTTTCATTAGAACTAAGTACTTGCTCTAATTCCTTTAAATTATCATACTCAACTTTAATGAAACCATCTGTATAAGGTCCAAAATGTTGACGTGCTACTGGATCGTTTGAAAATGATATAATAGTTGTAGTTCTGCCATGGAAATTATTTTTGCATACAATAATTTCAGCCTTGTTTAAATCAATACCCTTTACCTCATAAGCCCATTTTCTACAGACCTTTATAGCTGTTTCTACAGCTTCTGCTCCTGAGTTCATTGGTAACATTTTATCAAATTTAAAGTACTCTGTAGCGTACTTTTCATAACGCCCAAGCATATCGTTGTAAAACGCTCTTGAAGTTAATGTAAGGCGTTGCGCCTGTTCTGTCATTGCATTTACAATCTTTGGGTGACAGTGCCCTTGGTTTAATGAAGAATATGCAGATAAAAAGTCGTAATACTTTTTTCCTTCTACATCCCAAACAAAAACACCTTCTCCTTTACTAAGTACTACTGGTAACGGATGATAATTCTGAGCTCCATACTTGTTTTCTAGTGCCATCGCCTCTTGCGATGAAATGTGGTCTAAAACAGCCATTTTAAATCGTTTTTTAAATTAAAAAATAACCATTCCTTATCTACCTTTATCCTTTCGAAGAAGTTCCGAAAATTCAGCGTGGGAAAGAAATCATCCCTAGGAGTGTGCAAATTAATAAATATTCCTGTTGAATTAAAATCCTATTCTGATATTTTGCTACTTAACGAAGATACCTGCAGTTCTAACCTTTTTATCTCTCTAATAATTGCTTTTTTGTCCATTTGCATCCATGAGAATAGCTTTAACATACTTGATGCCATTAAACACAAAGTCCCAAAAACTCCCCATTTAATGAGTTCATTTGTTGCTTCAACATTAAAAAATTGAATGGCACAATAAATAAATAGTCCAAAAAATACAACCTGAACAATACTCATCAAATAAACTATCCAGCTGTTTTTACCTGAAAAAATTCCAAATACCATTTGTAAAAAGTTCTGCTCATCTAATTCATCATAAAACTTAGCTTCTTCTTCTGTAAGAGTGTCTTTGATTAATTTATCAATGTCTTCCATATTAGTTTTCATAATTTCTATGTTTTAAAGATTTTTTTAATTTTTCTCTTGCGTGAAACAATCTTGACTTGGTCGTTCCAGTTGAAATGTCAAGTATTTCGCTTATTTGTTTTAAGCTATATGATTCTATATAAAAAAGCCTAATTACCTTTTTCTGTCCTTCTGGCAACTCCTCTATTTCCTTGAGTAATACTTGTTTTAAATTATTGTTATCAGGAGTTTCTATAGAATTGTTTTGTGTTACTATTTCATATTCCGCCTTATTTCTCTTTTTTCTTGTTTGTGCCCTTAACCAATCTGTAGATTTATTACAAATTATTCTATATGCCCAATATTTAAAATGCTTTGGTTCTTTTAATTTGTCTATTTTATCTATGATAATTGTCCAACTATCTTGTGCAATGTCCTTTGCAACATCCTTGTCCCTAACCAACCAATACGCCTTTTTACAAAACAATTTATGCCAACGTTTAACTAAAGTTGCTAAAGCCATGCCATCACCTGCTTTAAAAGCCTTAACTAAAAATTCATCGGTATATTGATCTGCCTTCAATTAAACAAGTTTAACATTAGTTGGTTTTCTATTATAAGCTCTTCTCAAGAATTTAACCCAATAATTATACTGAGGATTCTTTTGTTGTACACTAAAATGATTTTCTACATTATCAAATGCCTCTTCAATTAAAGCATTATGTAACCAGCGAATAATAAATAACCAGAAGAATGTGGCTTTAAATGTTGTACGCATTTTTATTTCGTGAACTATTTCAGTTTTTATTTCAGAAAGACCAACCAAATGCAACTGATGATAGCCAATAAAACCCTCTGGTTTTATAAATTTAAAGCGAATACTTTCACCATCTTTCAATTTAATAATTTCATACTTAATGATTCCATGACCTCCCTTTGCTCCAATTTTAAAGCCTTCTTTAAATCTCATTGAAGGCCAATTCCTAGTAGGCCAGATCAAATCATTTTCTGTCGCTAATGTTCTAATCAAGACTGATAATCTCTCCTTTGGCTGATTTATAGTACGCTTATGAATATTATTAACTCTCATACTCTAAAGACGAGGTAAAATAGAAAAGGTTCAATTTTGTTTTAAACTATTTAAAGATAGTCTAAAATGCCACTATATTTGCACTCTAATTTTCTGATGAATGCCAAGAAGAGAGCGCAACAAATTTGTAAAACGTGGACAAATCATTGAAATTTCAATTGAAGATTACGCCTTTGGCGGAAAAGGGATTGGACGCATTCGTAATGAACATGGAGAATTTGTAGTATTCGTTCCTAATACCCTTCCTGGCCAATTAGTAAAGGCACAGATAAAAAAATCGAGCAAAAAATATGCAGAAGGTAAACTTCTTGAAATTTTAAAATCGTCGGAAGACGAAATTGAAGTGCCTTACCAAGACATTCCTGGTGCACCATATATTCAATTACCCATTGAGAAACAACATCAATATAAAAAGCAAAGCACATTAGAGCTTTTTAAACGTATTGGGAAGGTTGCAGATATTGAGGAAAAGCTAGATGAATTTGTAAGCTCACCCAACACTTTTCATTATAGAAATAAAATGGAATATGGGTTTTCGGCTATTGGATACGATAGAGAATTGAAAACCGATGTAGATGAGTTTACTCTAGGCTTTAAAAGAAGAGGACTTTGGTGGTGCGGTGAAAACTTAAATAAAGATTCGGGACTCTTTGACAAACAAGTTGAAGACAATCTAAAAAATATTCGAGAGTATTGCCAGAAAAGCGGTTTACCACCATGGCATGGCCCAAAAAAAGAAGGTTTCTTTCGGTATTTTGTGGTTAGAAAATCCTATAAAACCAATAGACTTCTTTTTAATCTAGTTACAACATCCAATGGTTTAGATCAATTTCATTTAGACGAATTCGCCAAATATTTAGTAGAAATTTTTGAAGAGAGAGTTGCTGGTTTATTCCATACCATAAATGATGAAATTGGTGATAGAACTATTGCGACTTCAGGATCAATTAATTTAGTATATGGAGATGATAAAATAGTTGAGGAACTTCTTGGACTCAACTTTGAAATAAGTATGAAAAGCTTTTTTCAAACCAACCCAAAATGTGCCGAAAAATTATACTCTAAGGTAATTGACTATGCCCTAGAAAACAAAGCTTCCATTGATAACAATATTGTTTTAGATTTATTCTGTGGTACTGGGACAATTGGGCAGATATTGGCAAGTAAAGCCCATAATGCTCAAATCGTTGGAGTAGACATTGTTGCATCAGCAATTGAAGATGCAAAAGAAAACGCAAAACGGAACAAAATTGATGACCTAAAATTCTTTGCGGCAGATGTTGGTAAATTTTTAACAGAGCATCCAGAATACTATAATAAAATAAGGACCATCATATTAGATCCTGCACGTGCCGGAATTGCTCCTAAGACCCTTAAAAAAATAATAAACCTCAACGCAGAACGTTTGGTTTATGTATCTTGCAATCCAGCAACACAAGCTAGAGATACGGAGCAGTTAATGTTAGCAGGTTATAAAATTAAAAAGCTAAGCTTAGTGGATCAATTTCCTCATACTGCTCACATAGAAACAGTGGTATTGTTTGAAAAATAAATATGAATAGAATAAAATTTTTAATACTTAGTATAGCCACTCTTCTATTTGCATGTGAACGCGATGATATTTGCGCAGCAACAACCTCCACGACTCCAAGGTTAGTTGTTGAGTTTTATGATGTGGTTAATACGGATGATCTTAAAAGTGTGTCTAGACTTTCAGTTTATGGTGAAGGTTTAGTAACTGATCCTGAGACCAGTGTACATGAGACCTTAGTATTCAATACAAATACAAATGAAATAACATTACCATTATTAATAGGTAATGAGAATGAACTCAATACGAGTAGGTTCATTTTAGAAAAAGATACCAATTTGAGATTGGATGAAGATGATGCTACAAATTCAAACATAGATATAATAGAAATTTCATATACAACAGAATATGTCTATGTATCTAGGGCATGTGGATATAAGAGTCAATTTATTGGACTTTCTTTAAATGTAGAAGCCGATAGTGATTTATGGATAAGTAATATTGAAATCGTTGAATCAACAGTACAAGATGAAGACACAGTTCATGTTCGCATCTACCATTAGATTCGTTTTAGTTATGCTGTTGTTTTCATTAGTTGCAACAGCCCAAAGCGAAGAAACAGAAACAGTTAAAGACACGCTTATTTATAAGCAAAAGTATGGTCTTCGATTAGGTGCCGATATAAGTAAAATTGTCAGAACATTTGTTGATGATAATTATACAGGGTTTGAGGTAATGGGTGATTATCGTTTAACAAAACGCATATACCTAGCTGGGGAAATTGGAAATGAAGAGCGTACAATTGAGAATGAAGTTTTAAATAACACTACCAAAGGAAGTTATTTTAAAGGTGGTATCGATCTTAACTTCTACAGGAATTGGTTAGACATGGAGAATATGATTTATGCAGGTTTTAGAGGCGGAGCAAGTACATTTAGTCAAACTTTGAATAGTTATGGTGTTTATAATATAAATAATCAATATTGGAACGAACAGGTTTCAATAAATGAAAGTGAAGAATTTAAGGGTCTCACTGCGACATGGATAGAGATTCAAATTGGTATAAAGGCAGAAATGTTCAATAACTTCTATGCTGGTTTTAATGTGCAGCTCAAAGGACTAATTACTGAAACAGCACCTAATAATTTTGAAAACCTATATATTCCAGGTTTTAATCGCACGTACGACAGCGGAAGATTTGGTACTGGATTTAACTTTAACCTATCCTATTTAATTCCAATTTTCAAAAAAGACAAAATTGTTGTTCAAGAAAAAGAAGCTGACGAATAAAGTCGGTTAATTATCTGAAAACACGATAAGGATTTTAAGTCTGCTCATTTTTTTCTATCTTTTCTTTATCAAACCTTCCCTTTATGGATAAAGAATCTATCATAGAGTTATTAGAAAGCAAATACTCTGAATTAATTACTTGGCTAGAAAATCATCCTGATGAAAAATGGACCGAAGGACCTGAAGGTAAGTGGACAGCAGGGCAACAAGCACTACACCTTTTACAGAGTATAAAACCATTAAACAATGCTTTAAGCTTACCTAAGTTTTTCTTAAAATATAGATTCGGAAAAGCGAATAGACCTGTTAGAGAATACGACGCCATAGTGAATCGTTACCATGAAAGACTTGAGCAATCAAAAGGCAAAACATTCAAAAGGTCTCAAAACATGAAAATACCCAATTTGGCAGACAAACATTATATAGTTAACAGGCTTCAAACTGAAAATAAAAAGCTACAGTACAAGACCAAAAAAATAAGTGATAAAAACTTAGATAATGTCGTTTTACCTCATCCTCTTATGGGTAAAATGCCTGTGCGAGAATTAATAATGTGGACAGCCTATCATGTTGAACATCATCTAAATACCTTAAAAAATAATTATATCTAAAAATTACTTTTCTAGATATGCAAGGACGTTTGCCTCTATCCTACCTTGAATATCAGATATATCTCCTCTTTCAAAAGTATCACCAGTTATATTTTCATAAAGTTCAATATATCTATCACTAACAGTTTCAATATATTCATCGGACATAAAAGGTACCGACTGTCCTTCTAATCCTTGAAATCCATTGGCAATTAACCATTGACGCACAAATTCTTTAGATAATTGTTTCTGAGCTTCTCCTCTATCCTGTCGGTCTTCATAACCATCTGCATAGAAATAACGAGATGAATCTGGAGTATGGATTTCATCAATCAACACAATTTTACCATCTTTTGTTTTACCAAATTCATATTTTGTATCAACTAAGATTAATCCTCTTTCTGCTGCAATTTCAGTACCTCGTTGAAATAACTTTCTTGTATAATCTTCAAGCACTTGATAATCTTCTTGAGACACAATACCACGTTTTAAAATATCCTCTCGTGATATATCTTCATCATGATCACCTTTTTCTGCTTTAGTTGCAGGTGTAATAATTGGTTCAGGAAATTTGTCATTTTCCTTCATTCCTTCAGGCATTGGCACACCACAAAGTAATCGTTTACCTGCCTTGTATTCTCTAGCTGCATGACCAGACATATAACCTCTTATTACCATTTCAACCTTAAAGGGAGTACAAAGGTGTCCTACTGCAACATTAGGGTCTGGTGTAGCTACAAGCCAATTCGGAACAAGATCTTCAGTTTCCTTCATCATCTTAGTGGCTATTTGATTTAGGATTTGACCCTTGTATGGAATACCTTTTGGCATTACAACATCAAAAGCTGATAATCTATCTGTAGCAATCATTACAAGTTGCTCATCATTGATATTATAAACTTCTCTAACCTTTCCTTTGTAGACACTTTTCTGATTAGGAAAATTAAAATTGGTATCTATTATGGTCTTACTCATTTCTTAATCTCTATTTTCTATACTCTTATATGCAGCAATTACCTTCTTCACTAACTTATGGCGGATAACATCCTTATCATCTAAATATATCATCCCAATACCTTCCACATTTTTTAATACAAGTAATGCTTCTTTTAAACCGGAAATAGTCCGTCTTGGCAAATCCACCTGACCAGGATCGCCCGTTAATAAGAACTTTGCGTTTTTACCCATACGAGTTAAAAACATCTTCATTTGTGCATGGGTAGTGTTTTGCCCTTCATCTAAAATCACAAATGCATTATCTAATGTACGTCCTCTCATAAAAGCCAATGGCGCAATTTGAATTGCACCTTTCTCTATATATGCGTCTAACTTTTCATGAGGAATCATGTCTCTTAATGCATCGTATAACGGTTGCATATAAGGATCTAATTTTTCTTTTAAATCACCTGGTAAAAATCCTAAGTTCTCACCAGCTTCAACTGCTGGTCTTGTTAGTATAATGCGTTTTACCTCTTTATTTTTTAATGCTTGAACGGCCAAGGCAACACCAGTATAGGTTTTACCCGTACCAGCTGGACCAATAGCAAAAACCATATCGTTTTTACGAATACTTTCAACTAATTTTCTTTGATTTACAGTTTGTGCCTTAATTAATCTACCACCAACACCATGAACAATAACTTCTCCACTCTTAGCAGAAGTTGTATAATCATCACTACTTTGACTTGTTAAAACTCGCTCTATAACATTTTCATCAAGCTTATTATACTCACCAAAATGCTTCATTAGCATCATCATCCTTCTGTCAAACTCCTCGAGCAAATCTTCATCGCCATACGCTTTAATTTTATTACCTCTAGCAACAATTTTTAATTTTGGAAAATACTTCTTTAACAGTTCAATATTTGCATTTTGGGCACCGAAGAATTCTTTGGGAGTAATTTCTTCTAGTTCTAGTATAAGTTCGTTCAAAAGCGTGAAGGATTTAGTATGTTAATCTGTTTTCTTTTATTAGTTTTGTGTTCACACAAATCTAGCAATTTTACTATCAGGTTTCTTAAAAAAATTATCAACAATTAATTCATGGCAATAATCACTTTAACGACTGATTTTGGAGAAAAAGACCACTTTGCCGGAGCAATTAAAGGTGCTATTTATAGTGAACTTTCTGATACAAAAATTGTAGATATTTCTCATTCCGTTTCTCCGTTTAATATTTCTGAAGCTGCATATATAATTTTGAATGCTTATAGCAGTTTCCCTAAAGGAACCATTCATATTATCGGAATTGACTCAGAGTTAAGCCCTGAAAATAAGCATATTGCAATAAAATTAGACGACCATTACTTTATCTGTGCAAACAATGGGATAATGAGTATGATTTGCGCTGAAATAGCACCAGAAAAGATTGTAGAAATAAATATACATGACAAGACTGAGACAAGTTTTCCTGTTTTAGACATATTTGTAAAAGTTGCCTGTCATATCGCTCGAGGAGGTACTCTTGAGGTTATCGGAAAAGTTATTAACAACATTAAACCAATTAAGAATTTGGTGCCTTTTGTTAATGATGAAAAAAATCAAATTATAGGTAGTGTTATTTATATAGATAACTATGGTAATGTAGTTACCAATATAAAACGGAAATTTTTTGAAAATGTCCAAAAAACAAGGTCTTTTGAAATTTCTGCTCGCAACCATAAATTCAATAGGATTTATAACAAATACAGCGATATCGTAAATTTTGACATTGAGGAATCTAAACGAAATGATGAAGGCAAAGGAATGGTAGTCTTTAATTCATCAAATTATCTAGAAATTGCAGTTTATAAAAGTAATTGCAGTACTACAGGAAGTGCATCTACCTTAATGGGCTTAAAAACAATGGACACCGTTACCGTCAACTTTAATAAAACTTAGATTGTGTTAGTAAGAATTGTAAAAATGAGTTTTGAACCTAGTAGAATTGATGAATTCATTGCTAATTTTGAGATCAATAAAAATAAAATAAGGGCGTTTACAGGTTGTAATCTATTAGAATTATATAGAGATAAAAACAATACAAATATCTTTTTTACGTATAGTTATTGGGATTCTGAAAAATCATTGAACGCTTATAGAAATTCAGATCTGTTTAAAGCAGTTTGGGCAAAAACAAAACCATTTTTCAATGCCAAACCAGAGGCTTGGAGTGTAGATAAAATTGAAAGTTTAAATTAATAATTGCTAATGTTAGCTATTTTAAAAAAAGAGATAAACACGTTTTTTGCATCACCTATTGGTTATTTGGTGATAGGTGTTTTTCTGTTATTAAATGGTTTGTTTCTTTGGTTATTTAAAGGCAATTTCAATGTTTTTAATGCTGGTGAAGCCAGTCTATCTTCATTTTTTCTTTTAGCACCATGGATTCTCATTTTTCTTGTTCCAGCAGTTACAATGCGTAGTTTTAGTGATGAAAAAAAACAGGGAACATTAGAATTATTGGTAACTAAGCCATTGACTCATTTTCAAATAGTCTTAGGAAAGTATTTTGGAGCATTAGTATTAATTTTATTGGCAGTATTGCCCACGTTGCTATATGTATATTCAATTTCAGAATTAAGTAGTCCTGAGACAGGAATCGATATTGGCAGTACCATTGGATCATACTTTGGTTTAATATTTTTAATTGGTGCTTACACCGCCATAGGCGTATTTTCATCAACATTATCAGACAATCAAATTGTTGCTTTTATTATAGCAGTTTTTATCTGTTTCTTTTTTTATTTCGGCTTCGAAGGCTTATCAAATTATGCTGTATTCGGAGATTTATTCTATTTGGAAGATCTAGGAATGTCTGCTCACTATAACAGCATGAGTCGAGGCGTTATTGACACAAGAGACCTTATTTACTTTATTAGTATTTCAATAGCTTTTCTGTTTTTTACTAAACTTAAAATTCAAGAATCGTAACTATGATCATTACTCCTATTTTAATCATCTTTATGATTGTAGTTTTTGTACTACTCTTTTTGTTTTTTAATACAGTGGACAGACGTAAGTGGCTGACCATATTAATAAGTTTAATACTGACGCCGTTTGCATATTTCTATGTGTTTTACCCATTTATAAATATTATAAGTAGTTATCATCATCAAAAATATTTTAATAGTGAAGCTTGGATAGATAAGCCAGCTTTACGCTATGAAATGATTGACCAAACTATTGAATCTGATACTTTAATTGGGCTATCAAAAAACAAAATAGAAGAAATGCTCGGTAAACATGAGTGGCTTTCTTGGGATGATGCTAAAAAGGACCATGATGAAAATAAATGGAATTACGGTCTAGGAATTGAACCTGGAGCATTCAATAATCAAAAAGAATGTGCGGAGTTACAGTTTAAAAATGACACACTCATTAAGATATTAAATTATCAAGAAGAAATAACGTTTAACAAAGAAGATGAATAAAAATATCCGCAATATAGTTGGTGTTTTATTAGGACTAATCATAATTAATTTTTTGGCTAGTAAGGTCTATCATCGCTTTGATCTTACTAAGGATAAACGTTATACTTTATCTGATACCTCAAAAGACCTAATTAAGGATATTGACGCTCCTCTAATTATAGATATGTTCTTGGAAGGTGATTTCCCGTCAGAATTTAGGTTACTCCGTTCAGAAACCAAACAAATTTTAGAAGAATTCAGTCTAGAATCTAATCAGATATTAATCAATTACATCAATCCTATTGAAGATGAAGCAACGCGCCAACGCAACATTGATGAATTAACAAAATCTGGCCTGGAACCCTTTATAAATACTGACAATAGTACTGGCAAGGTTACTCAAGAGATTATTTTTCCATGGGCATTTGCAAGCTATAAGGACCAAACTGTTAAAATCCCTTTACTTAAACGTAGTATAACAAAAGGTTTAGCAGAACAAATTACGAACTCTATTCAATCCTTAGAATATGCTTTTGCAGATGGTTTTAATAAATTAATTAAGCCTAAAAGTAAAAACATAGCAGTTTTAAAAGGAAATGGCGAGCTAGATGATTTGTATATAGCGGATTTCCTTCAAACTGTTAAGCCTTATTACAATTTAGCACAATTTACATTAGATAGTGTATCCAGCAATCCACAAGGTACTTTAGATAAGTTAAGGTTTTACGACTTGATTGTAGTTGCAAAACCAACCCAAGCTTTTAGTGAAAACGAGAAGTTAGTTTTGGATCAATACACAATGAATGGAGGGAAAAGTCTATGGCTTACCGAATCAGTGGTTATGGACAAAGACAGTTTGTATAACGAAACAAATTCGAGCGTCTCGATATTAAGAGATTTAAATTTAAATGATTTCTTCTTTAAATATGGATTGCGTGTTAACCCTAGTCTTGTTAAAGATTTATTTTCCGCACCGATTATGCTGGCAATTGGCGAAGGTAGTCAAGCGCAACTGCAACCTATACAATGGCAGTATTCACCTTTGGCAGCATCTAACCCCAACCATCCGATTACAAAAAATCTCAATCTTGTTAAATTTGACTTTGCAAGTCCCATAGATACTTTAAAAAATGGTATTGAAAAATCCATTTTACTAAGAAGTTCACCCAATTCTAAAATTGAAGGTGTTCCTACTGAAATATCATTAGCAGATGTTACCAAAACACCAGATGGAAGTGCATATAACGATGGAAGTCAAAACTTGGCAGTACTGCTAGAAGGTGAGTTTAAATCTGTCTACGATAAGCGCATATTGCCTTTTAAAGTAAGAGATTTTAAAAGCACTGGAAGGCCGTCTAAAATGGTAGTTGTATCAGATGGAGATATTATTAAAAATAAGGTTGTTCGTAATAGACCTCAGGAATTAGGTTTTGACGAAGTAACAGGAAAAGCTTTTGGCAACAAGGAATTCTTATTAAATGTCGTCAATTATCTTTTAGACGATACAGGACTTATAAACATAAGAGCTAAAGAAATAAGTGTTTCATTTTTAGATTCTGAAAGTATTAAAGAAAATAAAGTAAAATGGCAACTCATAAATATCGTATTACCACTAGTTTTACTTGGTGTCTTCGGATTTGCCTACAACTACTATAGAAGGAAAAAATTCAGCTAGAATTTGTTAATAAGTTTGTTTTATAAAACCCATCTATTAAGATATATTTGTAGGACAATTTATTCTAGATATAAATCATTTTTACATTCATGAAATTTATAGTTTCAAGTACATATTTACTAAAGCAACTTCAGGTTTTAGGAGGTGTTATAAACAATAGTAATACTTTACCTATCCTAGATAACTTTTTGTTCGAATTAAGTCAATCAAAATTGACAATTTCTGCAAGTGATTTAGAGACAACCATGTCTTCTACAATAGATGTAGAAAGTGATTCCGAAGGTAGTATTGCCTTACCAGCAAGATTGTTATTAGATACGCTTAAGACATTTCCAGAGCAGCCTCTAACTTTCGTTGTTGAAGATAACAGTACGGTAGAAATAAGCTCAAACCATGGTAAATATGCATTAGCTTATGCAGATGGTGCTGAGTTTCCAAATGCAGTTACCGTAGAAGATGCAAGTAAAACAACGATAATGGGTGACATACTTGCTACTGCAATTAGCAAAACTATTTTTGCAGCTGGTAATGATGACTTAAGACCTGTAATGAGCGGTGTTTTCTTTCAATTCTCTCAGGATAATTTAACGTTTGTGGCTACTGACGCTCATAAACTAGTTAAATATACTAGAGCTGATGTTAGCGCAACCGAATCTGCAGAGTTTATCATGCCAAAAAAACCTTTAACGCTTTTAAAAGGAATTTTGGCTGGTAGTGATGACGATGTGTTAGTTGAATACAACGATTCTAATGCTAGGTTTACTTTTGAAAATTCCGTGTTAATCTGTCGATTAATAGATGGAAAATATCCTAATTACGAAGCTGTAATACCTAAGGAGAATCCTAATAAGTTAGTCATTGACCGTACTCAATTCTTAAACTCAGTAAGACGAGTTAGTATATTCTCTAATAAAACTACACACCAAATAAGATTAAAAATAGCAGGTGCCGAATTAAACATTTCTGCTGAAGATATAGATTACAGCAATAAAGCTGAAGAACGTTTAAGTTGTGATTATCAAGGCGATGATATGCAAATAGGCTTTAACTCTCGTTTCTTAACAGAAATGATAAATAACTTAAACTCTGATAACGTGCAGTTAGAAATGAGTTTACCAAACAGAGCAGGTATTCTAACACCAATTGACGGTTTAGATGAGGGAGAGCATTTAACAATGCTTGTTATGCCTGTGATGCTCAACAATTAACCAATTAGTTTTAATTGGTTTGATTATATGTGTTAATTAAACTTGACTTGACTAGTCATAAAAAAAGCTCACTGAAAAGTGAGCTTTTTGTTTTCCATTTCTTTAATAACTAACTAACAAAATTAAGAGATAATGGATAGCTAGGTAATTCCCCATTACTAGCTTTAATAGCATTTACAATAGGCATCACAAATGCTAAAATTCCTATTAATATTAATAATAATATTCCTAAACCAAATATCAAAATTAAAGGTATACTTAAGATGCAGTATACGATGATACTTAATTGAAAATTTAAAATGGCTTTGCCATGAGCATCCATACCTTCTACATTATCCTTTTGTGTAGCCCAAAGTATTAGAGGTACTATTAAACCTCCAAATCCAGTGATATAAGTCAATAATTGTGCTAAATGCGTAATCATTAACATCTGATTGTCTGTACGTTTAAGTGTGTGATAATTTGATTCCATTTCTTGATTGTTTACATTGATATGACGCAAATAATCTAAATATGTTACACTTCAAATATTAATTTTTAACTCCCAATTTTTCTAATATGGTATCCATTAAACACCATTTAGTTATGGAAGACTGTAATAAATTAGCACCGACAAAAGCTGTAAACCACAGCCAATTTTGATTTACGTAAATCGCTAACAGTAAACTGATTAAAATAAATGTGCCCGCTACCGCTCTAACAATTCTATTTTTCATAATGTATTTTATTTATAATTCTTTCTTTCAATTAAATAATAAACCAATGGAACCACCAATAAGGTCAAGAAGGTTGAAACTATAGTTCCACCCATTAGCGAGATTGCCAAACCT
Organism: Winogradskyella vincentii; assembly: GCF_020166345.1. GTDB lineage: Bacteria > Bacteroidota > Bacteroidia > Flavobacteriales > Flavobacteriaceae > Winogradskyella > Winogradskyella vincentii. The sequence continues at coordinate 64,964 of NZ_JAIUJS010000006.1, forward strand.
TGGAAAATAGGATCGAATAAAATTACAAAGGCTCCTATTACAACCGTTCCAGCAGTTAATAATATTGGTGTAGTTCTTACGGCACCAGCTTCTATAACCGCTTGCTTAAGTGGAATTCCTTCATCTAATCTAAGATTAACAAAGTCAATCAACAACACGGAATTTCGCACCATAATTCCTGCAAGTGCAATCATACCAATAAATGAGGTTGCCGTAAAAAATGCTCCTAACATCCAATGCCCTAAAACTATACCAACTAATGATAATGGTATAGCAACCATCATAACCACAGGCGCCTTGAAGTTTTGGAACCAGCCCACAATAAGTATATAGATAATTATGATAACACCTAAGAAGGCAATACCTAAATCTCTAAATACTTCCAATGTAATTTGCCACTCACCATCCCATTTTACTGTATAATCATCTTCAAATTCTGGCTGTTTTATATAGAGCTCATCCATATTGTAGCCTTTAGGCAAATCTATTCCCTGTAGTTTATCAGACATTCCTAAAATGGCATAAACCGGACTCTCTAACTCACCAGCCATATCTGCCATGATATAAACTACTCGTTTTTGGTTTTTGCGGTATATGCTCTTTGGTTTGACACCTTCTTCAATAGTAACCAAATCAATTATAGGGACTAAATTTCCATGTTTTGATTTTACTTTTATACTTGCAATATCCTGTAATGTTGATTTTTCATTTTCATCTAAAGTCAACACCAATCCTACTTGATTAGAGGCGTCCTCATCATACAAATGAGTAATGGCTTTATTAGACAATGCCATATTCATAGTATGTGTAATTTGTTGCGGTGCTACACCGTTTAGCATAGCTTTTTCCTTGTTTATTTTAAAATTGAATTCTTTTTGATTGGCCTCTACCATCCAATCAATATCCACGACATCATTAGTTCGCTTTAAAATCTCTTGAATAGAATCACCAACCCTAATTTGTTCATTATAATCTGGACCATAAACTTCTGCCACAATCGTTGAAAGAACTGGAGGTCCAGGTGGAACTTCTACTAATTTAACATTGGCATTATATTTTGATGCTATAGCCTGAATTTCCGGACGTAGTAACTTTACAATATCGTGGCTTTGAGCTGATCTATCGTGCTTATCTGTGAGATTTACTTGGATATCTGCCATATTACTACCTCCACGTAAATCATAATGGCGTACCAATCCGTTGAATGTAATCGGCGAAGATGTGCCAACATAACTTTGATAGTTAACAACCTCAGGTCGTGTTGCCAAATATTGCCCAATTTCTTTAGCAACAACAGCAGTACGTTCTAACGTTGTACCCTCAGGCATATCAATTACCACCTGAAATTCATTCTTATTATCAAACGGCAACATTTTAACCGCCACAGTCTTTGTAAAAAATAATCCAACTGAACCCAATAATAAGATGAATGTTATACCCAAGAAAAGCCAGCGCTTGGTTTTATTCTCAATAAGTGGAGTTTCAAATTTTGAATAAATTTTGAATATAGTTGAATCTGAAATACCTGCAGTTTCATCTTCAGAAATTACTTCTACTTTTTTATCCTTTTCCCTTAAGAAAATATAACCCAAATATGGCGTTATAGTTAGCGCGACAAATAATGACAGTAACATCGCTATAGAAGCTCCTATTGGCATTGGGCTCATGTAAGGCCCCATTAATCCTGAAACAAATGCCATAGGCAATACAGAGGCTATAACTGTAAATGTTGCCAATATGGTTGGATTACCTACCTCATTGATTGCATAAAGAGCTGCTTCTTTAAATGGTAAGCGCTTCATTTTAAAATGCCTATGCATATTTTCTGCAATTATGATGGAATCGTCAACAACGATACCTGTAACAAAAACTAATGCAAACAGTGTAATTCGATTTAAAGTATAATCCAATAAATAATAACTCAATAATGTAAGGGCAAATGTTATTGGCACAGAAAGAAACACCACTAAACCACCACGCCATCCCATAGCCAACATTACAACTATGGTTACTGCGATTATAGCACCTATTAAATGCAGGAGTAACTCAGACACTTTTTGTGAAGCTGTTTCACCATAGTTTCTTGTAATTTCTATGTGTACATCATCTGGAATTAAATTAGTTCTGAGATAATCAACCTTCTCAATAATAATATCAGAAATCTTCATTGCATCAGCACCTTTGCGCTTCGCTACTGAGATGGTTACTGCTGGGTATTCTGATTTGAATTCATGTATTTTTTCACTAGCGGAGCCAAATCCTAAACTCACATAATTAACAGGGATTTCTGGACCATCTACAACCTCAGCAATCTGACCTAGATAAATAGGTTGATTTTGATATACGCCAACTACAAGATTTTCGACATCCTCCTTAGTCTTTAGGAATTCTCCTGTTTTTATTAAAAATTCATTGTCATTTCTATCAAAACTACCAGAACTCAACTGTTGATTGTTCACTCTTATCATTTCAGCGACGGAAAGGAAGTCTAATTCACTAGAAGCCAATTTATTCTTATCTATCACGACTCTCAGCTCACGATTTCTTCCTCCAATTTTATGAGTTATTGCAACATCATTAACTTTTTCGATTTCATCAGTCAATTCTTGTGCAATCTGTTTTAACATATAGTCGTCATATTTTTCACTCCATAATGTTAACCCAAGCATCGGAACATCATCAATAGCACGCGTTTTAACCAATGGAAACGTTACGCCTTGTGGCATTTGATCCATATGCTTATTAATCTCATTGTAAAGCTTAACAATAGAACGTTCTATATCTTCACCAACATAAAATTGCACGATAACCATACCTTGTTCTTGCATAGAGGTAGAATAGACATACTCTACACCTTTTATATTTGAGAATAGCTTCTCTAGTGGTTTTATAACTCTAGACTCAACTTCCGTCGGACTCGCACCTGGATATCCAACAAAAATATCCGCCATCGGTACGTCTATCTGAGGTTCTTCTTCCCTTGGAATAAGAAATGAACTATATACACCAATGACCATAAATACAATCATTAAAAGCACTGTAAGCTTAGAACTTATAAAGCCTTTGGCAATCTTTCCTGCTAACCCTTCTTTCATTTTCTTAGATTTAATTTAATTGCTTAAAATGGTTCTTTAATTAATAGTTAGTTTGGCTCCATTATATAATTTCTCATCAGAAGACAAGATGTAAGATTCATTTTGAGTCAAGCCAGATAATACTTCCACTTGGTCACCAAAGGTCTTTCCAAGTCGTAACCAACGTAATACTGCAGTTTGTTGTTGACTTACGGTATAAACACCTGATAGTTGACCGTTGGTTATTATTGCTTCAACGGGAATCATTATGGTTTCTCCTATGTTTGAAGAATTAACCTTAGTATCTGGAAATTGAACGGATGCGAACATACCTGAACGTAATTGTTCATTTGATGCATCTAATCCAATTTTTATAAGATATTGACCACCAGAATGTGCAGAAGAAGTACTCACTTCAGTTACCGTACCTTCGATAATAGCATCTATTGAAGACACTATAACGTTAACCTTTTCATCTTTTGAGATATATGAAATTGTAGATTCTGGTACTCGTGCTATGACCTCAAAATTATTTGGTGATTCAATGGCCAATAAAGGCATTCCAGGATTTGCTAACGCTCCTTCGTCTATAAATTTAGCTGTTAAAACACCATTAAAAGGGGCCTTCACGTTAGTGTAAGCAAATTGTGCATTGATTTCGATTTTCATTTGCTGAGCAGACTCCAACCGAGCCTTAGCCATTTGATAGTTTGCAGTTACGTCATCAAGTTCTTTTTGAGATGCACTATTCTGATTAAATAAGTTTGTATATCTATTAAAGTCTTTTTCTGCAATATTTAACGCAGCTTTTGCTTCAGTAATACCAGCACTTACTTGCGCTCTTTTAGCCTGTAAATCACTATTATTGATTACCATAAGCACTTGTCCTTTATTGATTTTATCGCCTACTTTCACGGCTATTCGCTCTACATGGCCCATTATGCGAGTGCTCAGTTGTGCACTATTCTCAGCTTCTATAGTACCGCTAACTACTAATGGAGCATTTGTCTTATTTGCTGTAACCGTTGCTACTTTTACCTCAATTTTTTTAGAATTATCCGCAGATATTTCTTTTTTACTTTCACCACAACTGAACACTCCTAGTATTAAACCAATTGCTAGTAATTTATATATGGATTTTTTCATCATTTTAATTTGTTGTTAAAAATTTTAAATATGCTTTGGTGCCATTATATTCATAAATGGTTTGGAAATATTCTAACTGTTTCTGTGCATATTGAGTTTCTGCCATTAACAAATCAGCTGTTCTTTCCAGTCCTTCCTTAAATCTATTTGTTCTAATTCTCAGTGCCTCTTGGGATTGCTCAACCGCTTGCTGTGACAATTGAACTTTTAGAGATGCATCTTCAAGCATTCGCTCAGTTTTGTTCAGCTCTAGTTTACTTTTAGAAACATATTGGTCATACTCCAATTTTGATTTCTCCAATGATGCTTTTGCTTTCTTTGTTTTACTGAATCGTTTTGTTCCTTGAAGGATATTCCACTTTAATTCTGCACCAAACAAATAACCATCAGCACCAAATTGAAAAAGATTATCATCATATAACTGGTAACTACCAAAAGCATTTAAAGTTGGTAAAAAGGTCATTTTATCTGACTTGTATAATGTCTCCATTGCATTTGTTGCCAGTTGCATGGCCTTAATGTCAGATCTATTTTCAGAAACTTCGCTTTCTGCATTTAATATTTTATTATCCAATTGCAAACTATCAACAGGTTGAAAAATTACTTCCGACTTATCGTTCATTAAAAAGGACAAATAATTAGAGGCGTTTTTTACATTACTCTTGGCAGATTGTAACTGATTTTTTATTTCAGTGACCCTTAATTCTACAAGTAATACGTCAGATCGTTGTAAATATCCTTGATCAAAACTGTTTTGTGCAAGTTGCAAATTTGATGTAGCCGCAGTTAAGGCTTTTTCCAATACTGTAATGGCTTTATATGCTAATTGTAATTGCATATAAGCATTTTCAACCTCATACTTTACAAAATCTCTTATACGCTCTGATTGTAATGCTGTAGCATCCATTTTATACTTGGCTGCTTTTCGTTGATAAAACCCATCTGCATTAATTAAGGGTTGTTGAAATTCAAAAGCAGTAGCAAAATTTTGTATTTGGCTTGGATCATTAAGCACATCAGGATTAAAATCTGCTTGAGCAACAATCTCTTGATTTAGTTTAGATCCAAAAGCCATCAATGGATTCGTAGTTGCTATTGCAGTATGTGAAACTGAAATATTTGGTAAAAAAACAGCATTAGTCTGTTTGTAATCAGCTTTTGCTTCATTGAAGGCCTCAACTGAAATCTTTATTTTATGATTTGCCTCTGAAACTTTATTAAATACTTCTGACTTTGAAATTGGTTGTACCTCTTGTGCATAGAGGTTAGTAACTAAACCAATTGCAAAACATGCTATGAGAAATCTATTCTTGTACATTTAATCTTTTATTTAGACCAAAATTAAGCCCATAGAAGATTATGCTTCGTAACAAAGGTTACCTTCAGCATTTATTATTCCTTAACCATGCGTGTTATGAAATAAAAAAAGAGCACCTTTAATGGTGCTCTCCTCTAATGGTGCTCTCCTCATAGAAACAAATATTACCCATACCTTTAATTCAAACCTTAGGATTCTATTATTTCATCTAAGACTTTTTCTTTGTTTAACTTTTTTGTACAGAAAAACCAATCTTTACATTCTAAGTCATCAGTGTTAGTCATACGCTCTTCAGCTACACCACATGAGCCTGCCGGTGAAATAATTACGTCATTACCAGGTTCCCAATCTGCAGGTGTTGCTACATTAAATTTATCTGAAGTTTGCATTGCTATCAATGCTCTATATATTTCATCAAAGTTTCTTCCTAAACTAAGCGGATAATAGATAACAGCTCTTACTGTACTTTCTGGATCTATAAAAAAGACTGCCCTTACAGCTTGTGTTTTGTGCTCGCCAGGTTGAATCATACCATACTTCTTGGCAACATTCATTGTAATATCTTCAATTAAAGGAAATTTTACTTCAATATCCTTCATGCCATTAAATTCAATTTTGTCCTTAATTGTTCTTAACCAAGCAATATGACTATATAGTCCATCTACAGAAAGACCTACAAGTTTACAATTAGCCTTAGCAAATTTTTCTTCTAGGTGGGCAAAGGTCATGAACTCTGATGTACAAACAGGCGTGAAATCCGCAGGATGGCTAAATAAAATCACCCATTTTCCTTTATAATCTGATGGGAAATTAATCTCACCTTGTGTTGTAATTGCTTTGAATTCTGGTGCCTTATCACCTATTCTAGGCATTGAAAAACCAATTTCTTTTTGTGAAATATCGCTAGTTTCCATATCGTTATAGTTTTTTAATTAATACGGTAAATTTAGTTATCAAATTAACAATACTGTGTAACGTTTGTTACCTCAAATCATTGAATTTTGACCCAAAATGAAACAAAAAAAGCGCACAAATAATTGTGCGCTTTAAAAAACGATAAATAATTTTTTAATTAGTTGCTATTAGTCTTGTCCTTTCCTTTTCCACTGGTCATGAAATTAACCAATATACCAATTAAAATAACACAAACTAGACCAAATACCGCTATCATTATAACTCCATTGGTCCAATCATATAGTAAAGTTGTTAAGGCACTAAACATATATTTCTTTTTTGATTCTTGATGTAAAATTAATCGAAGAATTCCTCTATAAATATGATAATTGTCAGTAAATAAAAAGTAATTTAGATTTAGTAATTGAAGCTATAAAACTCATATGTATATTATAATAGATTGAATTTTATTTGTCAATTTATTACTTCATAAAAAAACAATATCATAATTCTTGAAATTGAATTTATAACTTATCCGTAAATTCTATATCCCAAATTCCCCTTACTTGATTAACGTTATAACCAATTGCTTTGTCATTAGGATACAAGGTCGCCAATCGGTCTAAAACTCTAGGTTCAATATTTTCAGTTGGTTTTCCGTGACATTGTAGACACATAGAGTTTGTTACAATTGGATAATAAACATTAACGCTGCTATTATTTTCTGTGATAATTGGCTGTACTTCAATACCAGCCTTTAAATCATTCTTAAATTTTTCTATATAAGTCAACTCAGTCTTACTGGCTAAATTTCGAATATTTCTGGGTTTGTCTGATATCCGTTTTATTCGAGCATTATGAACAACGGCCATACTATCAGTTAGTGGAAGGGCCCTCTCATTGCAAAAATTTAGCGCTTCAAGTGTTCCTTTTTTTTGAATGGTTTTCATAAGGTTTTTGCCCAGAACTGCTTTCGTTGATAATGCATATTTCAATCCTCTTTCAGAATAAGGTAAATCCTTTATATTTGTTTGGGACTGCTTTTGATGCATTCCTTTTCCCTTACCTTGCCCCATTCCTTTTCCTTTATTCGATCCTTGATGTTTGCCCATGCCATTTCCTTTACCCGTTCCTTGGTGCTTTCCCTTTTCCTCGTTGAAGTGCTCCTCAAACCATTCAGGTTGTTCAATTTCATGGTCAAACATGTAATCAGCTATTTGTTCAATAGTTTCTATGGGAAACGCTTGTTTAGGCATTACTCCAAATCGTCTAACTGCACCTCTCATTTTAGCATCATCTTCATTTGGGTTATTGATCCAAGCTTTCATATCATTGACAAACTGCTCCTTGGTTGTCTCTTCATTGATATAATGGTTTTTTATAGCGATCATGGGTGGTCCTATTCTATCATCATGACTTGCCGTAGGACTATGACATACATAACAATTGGTCTCCATAAGTTTTTTACCTGGATGTTTGCTAGCAGTTAATTCTTTATCAAAGGCAGACAAATCTTTATTCTTAGAATCATTGCAACTCAAGGTAAAAATTAATATCAATCCAATAACAATAAACTGTTTCATATTTTAATTATTTATAATTTAGTATGCCACCCTTTAAATCGTAGATTTCTTTAAAACCCATAGTTTCGAGTTTTTTTGACGCCTCTCCACTACGTACTCCACTTCTACAATATATATAGACAGGTTCATCTTTATTTAACTTATTGAACTCTATACCAAAGCTGTTAGAATTGAAATCAATATTTCTCGCCCCATTTATGTGACCAGAATTATATTCTTTTGGGGTTCTAACATCTATAAGCTGTACTTGTTTATTATCTACTTGTTCTTTAAACTCTTTAGGTGTAAGCACTTTAACAGTATCGCTTTGAGAGCCATTACAGGCAATTAAAGAAGTAATGAATGATAGAATAACTATAATTTTCATAAATAAAATAATCTTCATTAAAATTAAGGTATTAACCAATAGTGCTAAGTAACGAATGTTACACAAAAAGAGAAACGCAATCAAGTCATAGACTTAACTCAAATCTACTTAGTTTATAGGGAATGAAAAATCAAGAAAAGAAGATGTTTTTTACTTCCCAATACAGAAATTGGCGAAGATATTTCCAAGAAGATCATCAGTAGTAATTTCACCAGTTATTTCACCAAAGTGATATAAGGCTTGCCTAATATCTATAGCCAGTAAATCACCTGAAAGCCTGGTTTCTAGTCCATGCTTAACTTTTTGAATTTCTTCAAACGCCTTTAATAAAGCATCATAATGACGTGAGTTGGTAACTATAGTTTCATCATTTCTAAGGGAACCTGTATTAATTAAATTTAAAAGTGAATTGGTAAGTTGCTCTACACCAAAACCTGTTTTTGCCGATAATAGAAGGACATCAGCGATAGATTTATTTACTTCAGCCAATTGGATATCATCTAATGTATCTATCTTATTTGCAATAACCAACAATGGTTTTTGAGGATGTTTATTTCGAATTTTTTCAATTTCTATTCTAACTGATTCTAATTGATCTATATTTTTCTGTGCATCAAACAGATAAATAACAACTTGAGATTGATCAATTTTTTCAAAAGTCTTCTTTATACCAATACTTTCTACAACATCCTTTGTATCCCTTATACCAGCAGTGTCTATAAATCTAAAACCTATTCCTCCTATTGAAATCTCATCTTCAATTGTATCTCGAGTCGTACCTGCTATTTCAGAAACAATGGCTCTGTCTTCATTCAATAGTGCATTTAAGAGTGTAGATTTACCAACATTGGGTTCTCCAACAATCGCTACCGGAATACCGTTTTTTATAACATTGCCAACAGCAAATGAATCTATCAACCGTTTTAACACAAACGTAATTCGATCTACCAATTCCTTAAATTGGGTTCTATCTGCAAATTCAACATCTTCTTCTGCAAAATCTAATTCTAATTCAATCAAAGAGGCAAAATTCAATAACTCCTCCCTCAACTTCGCAATTTCTGAAGAAAACCCACCACGCATTTGTTGAATGGCAATTTTATGAGATGCTTCATTATCACTAGAAATCAAATCTGCCACAGCTTCTGCCTGACTTAAGTCTAACTTTCCATTTAGAAATGCTCTTAATGTAAATTCTCCTGCAGTGGCCATTCGACAACCATTTCTCAAAAACAACTGTATAATCTCCTGCTGAATATATGCTGAACCATGACAAGAAACCTCAACAACATCCTCACCAGTGTAAGAATTGGGGTTTTTAAAAATTGAAATCAGCACTTCATCCAAAGTACGGCCATCATCTACAATATGACCTAGATGAATAGTATGTGTCTTCTGTTTAGCAAGGGATTTTTTATTTGTAACAGATTTAAAATGTGAATCTACAATAGTAATTGCATTGTTACCAGATAATCTAATAACAGCTATTGCACCACTACCCGATGGTGTTGCTAAAGCTACTATTGTATCATTATGCATTAGAAACAAATTTATTGCAAAAGTATTGTAAATAAACAGATTCTACCATATCCTATTAGTGTATTTTAAGATTTAATTCACAATCCATATTAATGATTTTTGGTGTTAGTTTTTATATTTGCAAGGCTAGTGACACCATATTTATTGGCTAACTCTAGAATATAAAAAGAAAAAACATGAAAAGAATTCTCATACTAGTTGTACTCCTTATTGCATTTACAGGTTGCAAACAAGAAACAAGATCGGATTTTGTAATCAATGGTATTGCAAAAGACGTCTATAACGGCTCTAGAGTCTATTTAAAAGATGTAAGTAACCTTGGACGAGAAGTTTACACAGACACGGCAATTGTAATGGATGGAAAATTCACATTAAAAGGTAGTGTAGACGAACCAAAAGTGAGGTTTCTAGAAATTCAAGGTGTACCTGGAGAATTTCTTTTTATGCTTGAAAACAGCGAAATTGAAATTGAAATTAACAAACAATTAATGCTAGATTCTAAAGCTACAGGATCTAAAACCCACAACGATCTTGTGGACTATCAAAGTGGTATAAAGGAACTTCAAGAGGAAAATCGAAACATGATTAATGCCTTTATGAAATTCAGAAAGGAACAAGATACTGCTAGACTAGATTCTATGAAAATACTTTTGGAAGATCATGGCCAACGATTTTTAAAATTTCCAGCGAAGTATGTTAAGGATAATAATGACAGCTATTTCAGTCTCAATTTAATAGGCCTTGAAGCAAACAAAAAGAAATTTGATGTTGAGGATTTTTTAGATGCTTATGATAATTTAATCCCAAGCTTAAAAGAAACTCCAATGGGTGTGAAAGTTAAGCGCAAATTGGATAGTATCAACACAGAATACCAAAAGACTGCGCATCTGCAAGTTGGTAAAGTTGCACCTAGTTTTGAAGCACCAAAACCAGATGGAACTATAGTTTCTTTAGAAGAACTCAAAGGAAAAGTTACCATAATTGATTTTTGGGCAGCTTGGTGTGGGCCTTGCCGAAAAGAAAATCCTAATGTAGTTAGAATTTATAATGAATATCACGACCAAGGTCTTGAAATTATTGGAGTTTCGCTAGATGGTAATTCTCGTCAGCAGAATCCTAAGAAAGCATGGTTAGATGCCATAGAAAAAGACAAACTTACATGGACGCAGGTTTCACATCTGAAATATTTTAATGATCCTGTAGCACGTCTATATGATATTAATGCTATTCCTGCGACTTATATTTTGGATAAGGACGGTAAAATAGCGGCGAAAAACCTAAGAGGACGCCAGTTAGAAGCTAAAGTTCAAGAATTGCTTAGGTAATAAGTTTTTACAATTATAATTTATCGGAGTTTACCCGTTTTGTACATTACAAAAAGTATGATAATTGGTATTGCAAGCAGGCCTACGTGACCTAAGTCTGTTTTAAACAAACTTGGCATCAATAAAAGTGTTAATGCATAGCCACCAACTGCGCCTCCAAAATGCGCATCATGACCAATGTTACCTACTCTGTTTTTTATACCATAGATAGAATACAATAAGTAACCAATACCAAATACATAACCAGGAATTGGAATCGGAATAAAGAACATATATAAGCTCATACTTGGCTCTAATAAAATTGCTGCATATAAAATACCGGTAACTGCTCCACTCGCACCAATAGCACTGTACCAATATTCCTCTTTATGAAAGTATAGAGATAACAAGTTTCCAAAAACTAAACTTGCCATATAAATAATTATAAAATTGAAATTGCCTAATTGATTTATTACAGTTCCTGCAAAGAAATAAAGAGTTATCATATTCATTAATAAATGCGTAGTATCTGCATGTAAAAACCCAGAACTGATCATTCTTATCTGCTCACCTCTTATAATACTACCAACATTGAATTTGTATTTTTCAAAAAACAAACGATCGTCAAAACCCTTGAAAGACATAATAACGTTGGCTGCGATAATAACAATTGTAACTATTCCTAAATTGTACATAAACTCTAATCTATTAAGTCAAATATAATATATATTTGCCCTTTAAAACTAACATCATTTGATGCAACTTATTGCTTACATAATTATTTTTCCAATTCTCTGGTTAGTCTCAATTTTACCATTCAGGATCTTGTATGGCTTATCTGATGTCATGCACTTTTTTATGTATAGAATATTTGGGTACCGCAAATCCGTTGTTAAATCAAACTTAAGATTGGTATTTCCCAATAAGTCTGATAAGGAAATTGCGGTAATCACAAGTAAATTTTACAGCCATCTTTGTGATTTAATTCTTGAAGCTATAAAGTCATTAACAATTAAGGAAAGTGAAATAAAAAAACGATTTGTTTATAAAAACATCGAAGAAATAAAAGCACTAGAATCTCAAAACCGTAGTGTTTTATTAATGTGTTCTCATTATGCAAATTGGGAATGGTCAGTAGTTATACAATGTCATATAAAGCATAAGGGTTATGCAATTTATAAACGTTTAAGAAATAAACACTTTGACGGTCTAGTTAAGCGTATGAGAGCTAGATATAATGCCTACCTCATTACTACAAAAGAAACTATATCTACCTTAACTAAACTTAAGGCAAATGGTGAATTATTTGTAGCAGGATTTGCGGCAGACCAATCTCCAAAATTGAGAAAAACGCATTATTGGAGAGAGTTTATGGGAATTAAGGTTCCTGTAATCACAGGTCCTGAAATGATTGCCAAGAAACTGGATGTGCCTGTAATGTTTTTTAGAATAGATAAAGTTAAACGTGGTTATTATGAAGCTACAATTGAGCAGGTAATTATGAACCCAAAGGATTATGGTGAAAACGAAATCACGGATAAGTACATAGAATATATCGAAAAACAGATTTATGAAAAGCCAGAGTTCTATTTATGGACACATAAACGCTGGAAATATAGTAATCAAGTCCCTGAAAACTTGAAATAATCTGGTTTACCTCAAATTAAACCAAGAATCTACATCAGAAGAGTTGCAGGGTTCGTTATTTTGAGATTTATGTATAAATTCATTATTACAACGTGAGTACTCATAGTCCAAAGCCCATTCTTCATGGTTTTTAGCCATGTCAATAATACTATCACACACATAATTTATCTCAGCATTAGTTGTTGTAGGATGAATTGACATTCTTATCCATCCAGGTTTACGAACAAGGTCTCCAATAGAAATTTCATCTGTTAATTCTTTAGAAGTTTGCTGATCTACATGTAATAAAAAATGACCATAAGTACCTGCGCAACTGCAACCACCTCGAGTTTGTATTCCAAACCTATCATTTAGAAGCTTTACTCCAAGATTATAATGCAAATCGTCAATATAAAATGAAATCACACCTAATCTATCTTTGTGCTGACCTGCGAGGATATTAATATTAGAAATAGGTTCTAATTTCCTAAAAACAATATCTGTGAGTTCATGCTCCCTTTTAAGCATGTTGTCAACACCCATTTGTTCTTTAAGTTTAACTGAAAGTGCGGTTTTAATCGCTTGTAAGAAACCTGGAGTACCTCCATCTTCCCTATCTTCTATATCATCAATATACTTATGTTCTCCCCAAGGATTTGTCCAACTTACTGTACCACCACCAGGACAATCAGGCACCATGTTTTTATATAGCTTTTTACTAAAAACCAATACACCAGAAGTTCCGGGTCCTCCTAAAAATTTATGAGGAGAAAAGAAAATTGCGTCTAAATGGGCTCCACTCTCTTTTGGATGCATGTCAATATCCACATATGGTGCAGAACAAGCAAAATCAACAAAACACACACCTCCATGACTATGCATCACCTTAGCAATATCGTGATATGGTGTTTGAATACCTGTTACATTAGAACCACCAATTACAGAAGCAATTTTTAATGGTCTGTCTTTATATTCTATCAATAATTTTTCCAAATTCTCAAGGCTGAAAAGTCCATTTTCATCTGGCGGAACAACTTCTACCTTAGCCATAGTTTCTAACCATGAAGTTTGGTTAGAATGGTGTTCCATATGAGAGATGAATACAACAGGTCTAATTTCATCAGGTATTTCAGTAAATTTTCTAAGATTTTCAGGGACTTTGAGTCCTAATATTCGTTGAAATTTATTGACTACACCTGTCATTCCATTACCAGATACTATTAAAACATCATCTTCATTAGCATTAACATGCTCCTTAATAATATGTTTTGCCTTGTGATATGCTTTGGTCATAGCTGTACCAGAAACAGTGGTCTCTGTATGTGTATTTGCTACAAATGGTCCAAAATCATTGAGTAGTTTCTCTTCAATTGGTCTGTATAACCTGCCTGAGGCTGTCCAATCCGTATAAATTATTTTTTGTTCACCGTATGGTGATTTAAATGTTTGATTCTGCCCAATTATATGCGCTCTAAACCTATTAAAATAAGCTTCTAAATCAGATACTCTATTTGTAACAGTCTCAGAAATCATATATGCAGCAATTCTTTTTATAGATAAACAAAGATACTAAATATTAGCAATGGCCTTAATCTCAGTAATGAATCTATCTGCTAAGTTATCAGCAGATTCTTGAGTTGGTGCTTCAGTATAAATCCTAATTATAGGCTCAGTATTACTCTTACGAAGATGTACCCAGCTATCTGCAAAATCAATTTTCACACCGTCAATAGTGGTCAATTTCTCATGATTATAATTAGACTCCATTGTGCTAAGAATGCCATTGACATCCAGTTCTGGAGTTAACTGTATTTTCTTTTTGCTCATAAAGTAATTTGGATAAGTAGCTCTTAACTCACTAACCTTCATTTTTTTCTCAGCAAGAAGACTTAAAAACAAGGCTACACCAACTAATGCATCCCTTCCATAATGCAATTCAGGATAGATTATTCCGCCATTTCCTTCTCCACCAATCACAACATTATTCTTCTTCATTAATTCAACCACATTTACTTCTCCAACAGCACTTGCCTCGTACATTCCGCCATGTTTTTCAGTAACATCTCTTAATGCTCTTGTTGAGCTCATATTACTTACTGTATTTCCAGGGTTTTTACTCAAAACATAGTCCGCACAAGCTACAAGAGTGTATTCTTCACCAAACATTTCTCCTGTTTCATCCATAAATGCTAAACGATCAACATCTGGATCAACAACAATTCCAAAATCTGCATGTTCGTTAACGACAGCCTCAGCTAAATCTCCTAAATGTTCCTTTAGAGGTTCTGGGTTATGAGGAAAATGACCTGTGGGTTCGCAATAAAGTTTAACTGCATGTACACCTAGACGCTCCAATAGTAATGGTATAGCAATCCCTCCTGTGGAATTAACACCATCTACTACAACTTTAAAATTGGCATCTTCAATTGCTTTTTTATTAACCAATGGCAAATCTAACACCTCATCTATGTGCAAATCTATATAAGCTTCATTCTTTGTTATTTTCCCTAAAAAATCAACTTCAGAAAAATTCATACTATCAGACTCTGCTATTTCTAAGATTTTTTGTCCCTCAGCACCATTTAAAAACTCACCTTTAGCATTCAATAACTTTAGTGCATTCCATTGCTTTGGATTGTGGCTTGCTGTTAATATTATACCACCATCAGCGTGTTCCATAGGTACAGCCACTTCAACAGTAGGTGTAGTAGACAATCCTAAATCTACAACATGGATTCCCAAACCTACCAGCGTATTCATTACCAAATTCTGAATCATTTCTCCAGATATTCTAGCATCTCTTCCTACAACTACTTTGTAATTTTCCTTATTGCGCTGTTGCTTTATCCAAGTACCATATGCAGCTGCAAATTTAACTGCATCTATTGGAGTTAAATTATCTTCAACCTTACCACCTATTGTTCCTCTAATCCCAGAAATGGATTTTATTAAAGTCATATAATTTTGATTTTGAGCAAATATAATATCTAATTCCTATTATGTTATTATGAATTTGTAAATTCGGGAAATGAATTTTTTAGCTCATATTTATCTTTCTGGTGACAATGAATTAATAACTATAGGAAATTTTGTCGCCGATGGTATTAGAGGAAAAAAATATGAGCAATACCCAGATGAAATCCAAGTTGGTATTTTATTACACAGAGCTATAGACACCTTTACAGACGCGCATCCAGTTTTTAGAAGAAGTACCAAGCGGCTTCATAATCCTTATGGCCATTACAGTGGTGTAATTGTAGATATTTTTTATGATCATTTTTTGGCAAAAAATTGGAGTGTCTATTCTAAGATTCCTTTAGATTCATATGTTAAGAACTTTTACCATAGTCTAGAGCGCCATTTTGAAATTTTACCTCCCAAATTTAAACACTTAACGCCATTTATGATAGAAGATAACTGGTTACTGAGTTATGCCAAAATTGATGGCATCCAATCGGTATTAAATGGTATGAATAGAAGAACCAATGGTCGATCTAAAATGAATTTAGCTACAAAGGAACTCAAATTATTCTATGCTGAATTTGAAAAAGATTTTACTGAGTTTTTTAACGAACTTATCCTTTATAACAACCAGAAATTAAAAACATTAACCAAGAAGTTTAATTTATGAGAAAATTATTTGGCCTAATAATTATAACTATACTTTGTTTTACAAGCTGCAAAAAAGAACGCGTTTTAGAAATAAACCAAACTGTTAAGAGAGGTGTAATTTCAGAAAATGCGATGGTTGTAAGTGCTAGACAAGAAGCCTCAAAAATTGGCGCTGATATTTTAAAAAAAGGTGGCAATGCATTTGATGCCATGATGGCAACAGAATTGGCTTTAGCAGTAACTTATCCGGTTGCCGGGAATATTGGTGGTGGTGGATTTTTAGTATATCGTTTAGCAGATGGTACAAAAGGTGCATTAGATTACCGAGAAAAAGCACCACTTGCCGCATTTAAAGACATGTACCTTGATGAAGACGGTAATGTAGTTAAAGGAAAAAGTACTACAGGAAGCCTTGCAATTGGTGTTCCTGGGACTATTGCCGGTATTTTTAAAGCTCAGGATAAGTTTGGAAAATTAGATGTAGAAACTATTATTCAACCAGTTATTGAACTTGCTGAAAATGGGTACATTGTTACCGAAAAACAAGCACGTAGATTTAAGTCAAAGGATAGTATTTTTCGGGTTGTTAATGGAAAAGAGATCCTTTATAACAAGAATGTATTAGCTGGTACACGAATTCAAAACCCAGCATTAGCCAATACTCTAAAGCGTATAGCCAAAAACGGAAGAAATGAATTTTATTCTGGTGAAACTGCACGTATTCTTGTCGATTTCCTAAAATCAAGAGGTAGTATTATCACATTAGATGATTTAAATAAGTATGAAAGTAAATGGAGAGACCCAATTACATTTCAGTATGATGATTTAGTAATTACATCCATGTCTCCACCTTCATCGGGCGGAATATGCTTGAGCCAGATTATGACAATGATAGAACCTTTTGACTTAGCTGATTATGGTCATAACCAACTTAAAACGATTCAAGTTTTAGCTGAGGCAGAAAAGCGTGCTTATGCAGATCGAAGTTATTATCTAGGAGATCCTGATTTTGTTCAAATACCAACAGAAACCCTAATGAGCCAAGTTTATCTAGAGCAAAGAATGAAGGACTTTTCCTTTAAAAAGGCTACACCTGCAGACTCAATCTCTCACGGAACAATTGTTGGTTATGAAAGTGATGAAACTACACACTATTCTATTGTTGATCAATTTGGAAATGCCATAGCAGTAACTACAACTTTAAACGCAGGTTTTGGGTCTAAGGTTTTTGTTGATGAACTTGGCATTTTTCTTAATAACGAAATGGATGATTTTAGCAGTAAACCTGGTGTCCCAAATTATTTTGGTCTTATTGGTGCTGAAGCAAATAGTATAGCTGCAGAAAAAAGAATGCTTAGCTCCATGACACCCACAATCATTGAGAAAGATGGAGAATTATACATGTCTGTTGGTACTCCTGGTGGATCTACAATAATTACATCAGTATTACAGACCATCTTAAATGTGCACGAATTTGGTCTTACCATGCAAGAAGCAGTTGATGCTCCAAGATTTCATAATCAATGGTTGCCAGATGAAATAAGAATGGAACCTAATTCGTTCGATCCTTCCTTAATAAATCAATTAGAAGCAAAAAGATATTCTATCAACTTAACTCGTTCTCCTGTTATTGGTAAAGTTGATGGTGTTTTGATTCTCGATGACGGAAGATTAGAAGGAGGTGCAGACAGTCGTGGAGACGATACTGCTGTCGGTTTTTAGTTTTAACAACTTTTTAAAATATCCGCCTTTTCTAAGTTGTATCTTTAGGAGCACCAATCCGAATTCTTAATCTACACTTTAAACCAACTAAGCATGCGATATTTTATTGGCTTTTTAGCTTTTTTTATTAGTTCAATCAGTTTTTCACAAGGCACTCAACTTTTAAGACAACCAACTTTACATGGAGATGATGTTGTATTTGTTTATGCAAATGATCTTTGGAAAGCTTCAACACAAGGTGGTACTGCAATTAGACTTACAAGTGATGAAGGATATGAATCAAGCCCACATTATTCTAATGATGGAAAATTAATTGCTTTTACTGCCCAATATGATGGTAATATAGATGTTTATGTAATGCCTGCTGAAGGTGGTGAACCAAAACGATTAACATATCATCCAGGTGGTGATTTTGTTCAAGGATGGACACCTGATGGTAGAGTTTTGTTTAGATCTGGTAGAGAAAGTCAACCAACAATGACCAATAAATTCTTTACCGTTTCCACAAATGGTGGGTTACCTGAAGCTTTAGAGATACCAAGAGCAGCTTATGGAGAAATGTCGAGAGATGGTAAACACCTAGCATATACTCCCATTACTGGTTGGGATGCTGAATGGAGAAATTATCGCGGTGGACAGGCCATGCCAATTTGGGTAGTTAACTTGAAAACAAAAGAGTTACTTAGAACAAAGCAACCAACTATGGAACGTCATCTAGATCCTGTTTGGTTAAATGGTATCGTTTATTTTATGTCTGAGCGAGATTACACAATGAACATTTGGTCATTTAATCCAAATACCAAGGAAGAAAAACAGATTACTTTCCATAAAAAATTCGACGTAAAAAGTCTTGATTCCAGTAATGATAAAATTGTGTACGAACAAGGTGGTTATTTACATATTTATGACCCTAGTACCAGCAATAGCAGTCAATTGAATATTGAAGTTAAAGCCGATTTAAATTTTTACAGATCTAAATGGGATGATGTAAATGGCAGAAACCTATCAAATCCTAATTTATCACCAAAAGGAAAGCGTGCAGTATTTGAATATAGAGGAGAAATCTTTACTATACCTAAAGAGAATGGAACTTGGATGAATATCACCAATTCTCCAGGTGTTGCAGATCGAAGTCCTATTTGGTCACCAAAGGGTGATAAAATTGCATGGTTTTCAGATATGGGTGGTGAATACAGTTTAGTTTTAGCTGACCAAGATGGTCAAAATCCAGTAACCATTACATTGCCAGAACCAACCTTCTATTTTCAACCAGATTGGTCTCCAGACGGCAAAAATATTGCTTACACAGATACTCATTATAATATTTGGATTTTAAATCTTGATACCAAAAAAACAAAGAAAGTTGCAACAGACAGATACGCTCATCCTAACAGAAGTATGAATCCGGTTTGGTCACCTGACAGCAAATGGATTGCGTACGCCAAACAACAAGAAAGTCACTTTAAATCAATTTTTGCCTACAACGTTGAATCCGGAAAAACTATTCAATTAACAGATCCAATAGCAGATGCCATAACACCTGTTTGGGATGAATCTGGCAAATACCTGTATACACTTGCCAGTACAAACTATGGCTTATCTTCAGGTTGGTTAGATATGAGTAACTATGACCCAGGTTCTAACTTAACCAGAAGTTTATATGCAGTTGTTCTCAATTCATCTGACAAAGCGCCGAATCTTCCTAAAAATGATATGGAAGAAATTAAGGCCGAAGACAAATCTGATGATACTAAAAAGGACAAGAAAGAAGACAAAGATCTTGAAGTTATTATTGATGATAAGAGCATTTTCGATAGAGCTGTTGCATTAAAATTGCCTGCAAGAAATTATGTAGCCCTGTTAAAAGGACCGAAGCATAAAGTATTTATCGCTGAGGCTATACCAAATGAAAATGGCCTAAAAGTACATTCGTATGATGTGGAAAAAGAAAAAGCTACAGATTTCACAAAAGGTGTGTCACAAATGGTCGCTTCAGAGGACAGAAAATCTGTTCTTCTAGCTCAAAACGGAAGTTGGATATTGACCAGCTCAAAAGGTAAACCAAAGCCTGCTGATGACAAATTAAAAACCAACTTGAAAATTAAATTGGATCCTAAAGCTGAGGCACATCAAATTTTTAAGGAAGGTTGGCGTTACATGCGCGATTTTCTGTATGTAGACAATGTGCACGGTGCACCATGGGATGATGTTTACAAATGGTATTCACCTTGGATTGATCATGTACGTCATAGAACCGACTTAAATTATGTTGTAGATATTATGAGTGGTGAGGTTGCTGTGGGTCATTCTTATGTTTCTGGTGGTGATTTTCCTGATTTGAATTTTGTACCTATTGGATTATTGGGTTGTGACTTCAAAATTAACAATGGTAAATATCAGATTTCAAAAATCTATGATGGCGAACGTTGGAACCCTAACACAAGAGCACCTCTAGCACAACCAGGAATAAATGTAAATGAAGGAGACTATATTCTTTCTATCAATGGAAAGAAACTATCAAGTAACAACAACATTTATGAATATTTAGAACAAACATCTGAACGTGAAATTAATATCACAGTAAGTAGTTCTGCAAACGGAAATAATCCTAGAACTGTATTAGTTAAACCTGTTAGGAATGAGCGTAGTTTACGCAGTATTGAATGGGTTGAAGAAAATCGCAGAAAAGTAGATGAATTATCTAATGGAAAATTAGCTTATGTTTATGTACCAAATACTGGTGGTGGCGGTTTTACATCGTTCAATAGATATTATTTTTCTCAACAAGACAAGAAAGGTGCAGTAATTGACGAGCGCAACAATGGTGGTGGCTCTGCTGCGGATTATATGATCGACGTAATGGCCCGTGAACTATTTGGCTATTTTAATAGCAAGGCAAATGACAACAGACCTTGGACCACACCAATGGCTGGTATTTGGGGACCAAAAGTTATGATTATTAATGAGCGTGCAGGATCTGGTGGTGATTTACTACCATACATGTTCAAAATGAAAGACCTTGGTCCTTTAATAGGTACTAGAACGTGGGGAGGATTAGTAGGAACCTGGGATACACCAAGATTTATAGATGGAGGTCGTATGGTAGCTCCTCGTGGCGGATTTTATGATGTTAATGGCAATTGGGCTGTTGAAGGCGAAGGTGTAGCACCAGACATTGAAGTAATCCAACATCCTAAAGAAACAACTAAAGGTAACGATCCGCAATTAGAACGTGCTGTAGAAGAGGCTTTGAAATTACTTAGAGGTAATGAATTTGAGCTTAAACCAGAACCTAAAGCTCCTATAAGATGGAAACGCCCTGATGGTTACAAAAATGATAATTAATTCTGAAAGTAATCTAGTAGGTTAAATATGTCTTTTGTAAAAGAACTTAGCTCTTCTTTAAAAAGTAATAGAGATGAAGCTAATGCCATACCAATGAAAGCTTACATGAAAAACAAGTATGTCTTTTTTGGTATTAAATCTGCTTTGCGAAAGTCTATTTTGAGAGAAATAATAAATGTAAATAAAGTCGAATTAAAGACTGATATTTCAGAGATCACTCAAACACTTTACAATAAACCAGAACGAGAATTTCATTATTGTACCAAGGATGTCTATTCAAGGTTTAAAAAAAGAAATTACAACAAAACTGACATTGGTTTAATAGAATTTTTAATTACTAAAAATTCGCATTGGGATACCGTAGATTTTATCGCAAAACATATACTTGGTCAATTTTTGATTGAAATACCTGAAATGCGAGATAAAACCATTAAGTCGTTTTCAAACAGTGATAATATGTGGTTAAATCGTTCGGCAATTTTGTTTCAATTAGGTTACAGGGAGCAAACAGATTTTCATCTACTTTCACAATTATGCATTAAACATAAGTCATCCAACGAATTCTTTATTAAAAAAGCCATAGGCTGGGCTTTAAGGGAATATGCAAAGTATAACAGTAAGCCCGTTCTTGATTTTGTAAAAAGAACTGATTTAAAACCACTGAGTAAAAGAGAAGCTTTAAAACATTTTATATGAATTATGATGTTGTTGTTTTAACCGATAGTCGCTATTTAAAGGATAGTAAAGACCCATACTACCATAATGTATTTTATGAAGATGCATTGGTATGTGAAGCTTTAAAATCCGAAGGATTAAAGGTTAACAGAAAAGCTTGGAATGACCCTCAATTTGATTGGTCTAATACCAAAGCCATAATGTTCAGGACAACGTGGGATTATTTTGATGATTTCGATAAGTTTTCCAATTGGTTAAATGACGTCTCAAAAGTCACAACACTTATTAATTCAGAAGCTACCATTAGATGGAATATTGACAAGCATTATTTAAAAGACCTTAAAAACAATGGTGTTCATATTGCTGAAACACTATTTATTGAAAGAGGTACAGATTGTAGGCTAGAAGAACTTCATACAAAAATGAATTGTGAAACAACCGTTTTAAAACCATGTATTTCTGGTGCTGCAAGACACACTTACAAACTAAATTCTGATAATTTGAACCATTATGAATCTATCTTTCAGGATTTAATTGCACAAGAGGCGATGATGCTACAGCCATTTCAACATAAAATAGTTACTGAAGGTGAAGTTTCAATGATGGTATTCAATGGAGTATTTACACATGCCATACTTAAAAAAGCTAAAGCTGGTGATTTTAGAGTACAAGACGACTTTGGCGGAACCGTTCATAATTACTCACCCTCTGAAGAAGAAATTAAATTTGCTATTGAAGCTGTCCATGCTTGTGAAGAAATGCCTTTATATGCCAGAGTAGATATCTTCAATGACAATTCAGGTAAAATTGCTTTAGCGGAATTAGAGTTAATTGAGCCAGAACTTTGGTTTAGGAATAATCCAGAAGCAGCTAATGTTTTAGCTAAAGCCACAAAAGAAAAATTATCTTTGTTGTAAATATTATCTGTTTTGGCAAAGTTATCAAGAACTAAACGCATCCTAAAAATTATTGGTGGACTAATTATATTTTTCTCCCTTCCTTCACTCCTCTTTTTTGGTTTTATTTATTTAAAACATAACGAAGAATTGCCAGTTGGGAAAATTGATAAACAGGCTGATGCATTGGCTACAAGCATGCTAAATGCTTTAGATTTTGAAGCATATAAAAATACAGACTATTTAGAATGGACTTTTAAAGGTAGACACTTTTATAAATGGTTTAAGGCTGACAACAGGTGCGAAGTTTATTGGGATGACTTTAAGGTCGAATTAGATTTAAAAGATCATGATAATTCAAAAGTTTTTGTTGCAGAACAAGAGTATAACGGTATAGAAAAACATGATTATATCCAAAAAGCAGAAGCTTTTTTCAACAACGATTCCTTTTGGCTTGTTGCTCCTTATAAGGTATTTGATAATGGTGTAGAGAGACGTATTGTTGAAACCGAAGATGGTGATAAATCACTATTGGTAACGTATACCAAAGGTGGCACAACGCCAGGTGATAGTTACCTATGGCATTTTGATAAGGATGGCAAACCAAAAAGTTTTCAAATGTGGGTAGATATATTACCTATTGGTGGCTTAGAGGCAACTTGGGAAAAATGGATGACAACTGAGAGTGGCGCAAAGCTACCAACATTGCACAAGATTTTATTCTTCGGTTTAGAAATTGATGGTTTAAAAGGAACCGTTTTAAAGAACTAAGTCTTCTGCATCAAAGTCTGTATCGGGTGCTTCTTCTTGTTGTTCAATAACTGCTCGTGTATCATGTACCATTCTTGTTTCCTCCAGAATGACATTAGAAACACCTAACATCCAAGCAACCATTATCAAATAACAAATACGTTTTACCTTTTTGAAAGCTTCTACCATACCGAGCAAAGAACAATTCTTGCTCCAAAGCTGTACTTACTGACAGATTATCAGGTGATTATTTACTCCTTTGACCAACAAATTGCTGGCTTTTAAGCTTAAAAAGAACATTAAAACTGGTTAAACTCCCATAACTTCTAGTGATATATTGTTGCAAGTCTATTTTTTCTTGCTCATCTAGATTGCTAGAATTTATCTTCTGCTCCATGACTCTTAACCTATCCCTAACCATTGTGATTTTGTGAAAAAACGTATCAATTGGTAATTCTTTTCCTTGCAAATTAGTATCACCTGGTTCTAATATGAGCTTACCTCCTTTCCATTTGTCTGCTATTGTTACAATTTCAGAAACATCAGACCATTTCTTCAATATACTTCTTAAGCTTTTCTCTATCTCGTAGAAACTTACAGTATCTACATCATCTTCAGTAGCTTCAATCACTTCAAATTCATCATCAATTTCTAGAGTCTCTAACCCACTTTCAATAAATGTTACCCAATAGTGCTTTGAAGTTACATTTGTAACTACACCTTTTCCATAAGTCGAATGATTAATACGTGAACCAATACCTAATAATTTCATACAAATATTTATAATTGTTTTATTCCAAAAGTATGAATTTAAATTCCATTTTGAACCTCAATTGAGACTAAGTTAAATATCCTCATAAAAACTTGAAAAATTCTCTAAAACTTTATAAATTTGTATTATTCTCAATTTAAACCTATTTAATTATGAAAAACGTAATATTAACTCTATTTTTTTTAGGATTTTGTTTTTTTGCTTCTGCTCAGTCCCAACCGAATGTTGGCGATGAATTAGTTATAAATGAGCCTACTGCAGTTAATTACAAATATGTAAAATTTCCTAAGCTAAATATTCTTGCCAAAAGAGGTAAAGTAGCTAACTACAAGAGCGTATATGGAGATACTGTCATAGTAAAAGAAGTAATAGCCAATGATGATGGTACTACACATGTGGTTTTAGAACGAAAAGACGGCACTAAATTTTTTGGATATTTAAAGAGCGTCAAAGCCAATTACAATAAATCTATTGAAGCTGGTGAAATAGCGCCAACAACTTAAATAAAAATTGCTATAATTTATAAGGTGCATTGTTAACAATGCACTTTTTTTATGCCTCAATTCTAATAATTAACAATAAACCTTCACATTAAATTAACAACTAAAAATTGTACCTTTGCGACTTTGCCAAAACATTCAATTCTGCTATTGCTTATATGACAACATTTGATGATTCTATTGAAGTTAAGGGTGCTCGCGTACACAATCTGAAAAACATTGATGTGACCATTCCAAGAGAAAAGCTTGTGGTCATCACAGGATTATCAGGGAGTGGCAAATCTTCATTAGCATTTGATACTATTTATGCCGAAGGTCAACGCAGATATATTGAAACTTTTTCGGCATATGCACGTCAGTTTTTAGGAAGTCTTGAACGTCCTGATGTAGATAAAATTGATGGTCTTTCACCTGTAATCGCAATTGAACAAAAAACCACTAGTAAATCACCACGTTCAACAGTAGGTACGATTACTGAAATTTATGATTTTTTAAGGCTTTTATATGCTAGGGCGGCAGATGCCTTTAGCTATGAGACTGGTGAAAAAATGGTTAGCTACAGTGATGAGCAAATCAAGGACCTAATTCTTGAGGCCTATTGTGGCAAGCGTATAAATATTCTTTCTCCAGTAATTCGATCGCGCAAAGGCCACTACAGAGAACTTTTTGAGCAAATTGCAAAACAAGGCTTCGTAAAAGTGCGTACCGATGGTGAAATTGTGGACCTCGAAAAAGGAATGAAGTTAGATCGATATGTTACGCACGACATTGAAATAGTAATTGATCGTTTAAAAATTGATGATTCTCAAGACAATGAAAAGCGTCTAATGGAATCTATTAATACTGCCATGTATCATGGTGATGATGTATTGATGGTTATTGACCAAGACACTAATGAACCTCGATACTTCAGCCGAAATTTAATGTGCCCTTCATCAGGTATTTCATATCCAAACCCTGAACCAAATAACTTTTCTTTCAATTCGCCAAAAGGTGCTTGTCCTAATTGTAATGGTATAGGAGAGAAATATGTAGTTAACGAAAACAAATTGGTGCCAGATGAGTCTCTTTCAATTAAAAATGGAGCATTAGCACCTCATGGACCTCAGAAAAAAAGTTGGATTTTCAAACAGTTTGATACCATTGCACAACGATTTGATTTTTCCCTCAATGACCCTTGGAAAGATATTCCCTATGAGGCAAAACAAATGATCCTATATGGTGGTAAGGATAAATTTACTGTAGAAAGTAAATTACTTGGTGTCTCAAGGGATTATAATATAGATTTTGAAGGTGTAGCCAATTTTATTGAGAGCCAACATAAGTCAAATTCTACCTCATTAGTGCGTTGGGCCAAGGAATACATGGATAAAATCGAATGTCCAGTATGCGAAGGTTCTCGTTTAAGAAAAGAATCCCTTAATTTCAAAGTTGACGGCAAAAGCATTGCCGACTTGGTCAAAATGGATGTGATTGAGCTAGGTGAATGGTTAGAGGGCCTATCGGATAGACTCTCAGACAAGCAATTAAAAATCTCCACTGAAATTTTAAAGGAAATAAAAAACAGAGTTCAATTTTTGTTAGATGTTGGGCTTACTTATTTGTCATTAAATAGAAGTTCTAAATCATTATCTGGTGGTGAGGCGCAACGTATAAGACTTGCTACGCAGATTGGATCTCAACTAGTTGGTGTACTTTATATTTTAGACGAACCTAGTATTGGTCTACATCAACGAGATAATGAAAAATTAATCAATTCTCTTGCTTCACTGCGAGATGTGGGCAATTCTGTAATTGTTGTAGAACATGACAAGGACATGATTGAACGTGCCGATCATGTCATAGATATTGGTCCATTTGCAGGAAAACATGGTGGTGAAATTATTAGCGAGGGCACACCAAAAGAGCTATTGGAACATCATACATTGACGGCATCATATCTTAATGGTGAAAAAGAAATTGAAGTACCAAAAAAACGCAGAAAAGGAAATGGAAAAAAGATAAGTCTTAAAGGCTGTACTGGCAATAATCTTAAAGATGTTAGTGTAGAATTTCCATTAGGAAAAATGATTGGTGTAACAGGTGTTTCTGGAAGTGGAAAGTCTACATTAATAAATGAAACCCTCTACCCTATTTTAAATGCACATTTTTTCAATGCTGTAAAAAAGCCTATGCCATATAAATCAATCAAAGGCTTAGAGCATATTGATAAAGTTATTGATATTAACCAATCACCAATTGGTCGTACACCGCGCAGTAATCCTGCAACATACACTAAAACATTCGATGAAATCAGAAAGCTTTTTGCTCAAATTCCAGAAGCTATGATTCGTGGTTACAAAGCGGGTAGGTTTAGTTTTAATGTGGCAGGTGGAAGATGCGAAACTTGTCAAGGTGGAGGATTGAGAGTGATAGAGATGAATTTTTTACCTGATGTTTATGTAGAATGTGAAACATGCCAAGGTAAAAGATTTAACAGGGAAACATTAGAAATAAGATACAAAGGTAAATCTATTAGTGATGTTTTAAATATGACAATTGAAGAAGCTGTTATTTTCTTTGAGCATATACCTAAAATCTACAGAAAACTTAAAACTATTGAGGATGTTGGTCTTGGTTACATAACGTTAGGCCAACAAAGCACAACCCTTTCAGGTGGCGAGGCGCAACGAATTAAACTTGCGACAGAACTAAGCAAAAGAGATACAGGGAATACATTTTATATATTAGATGAACCCACAACTGGGCTTCATTTTGAAGATATTAGAGTATTAATGAAAGTACTCAACAAACTTGTAGACAAAGGAAATACCGTTTTAATTATTGAACACAATTTAGATGTGATCAAAACGGTAGATTATATTATTGATATTGGGTACGAAGGCGGTAAAGGCGGTGGACAAATTGTTGCAAAAGGCACACCGGAACAACTTATTAAAGATAAAAACAGCTACACAGCGAAATTCTTAATGAAAGAGCTGTCTTAATATTAAGTTTATTTTACAATTGATCCTGTATTGATAACCATAATAAAAAACTATATTAGTAAGTTTTCAAAAAGGAAATAAGAATTATTATATGAGAAAAGAGCATAAGCACAAAAGCTGGAATGAAATAAAAACCAATGATTCATGGGCCATATTTAAAATTATGGGTGAGTTCGTTGGTGGATATGAGAAACTAAGTAAAATAGGTCCTTGTATTTCTATTTTTGGTTCAGCTAGAACAAAACCAGACCACAAATACTATCAATTAGCAGTAGATGTTGCTAGTAAAATAGTTGAGCATGGTTATGGTGTTATCACAGGTGGTGGTCCAGGAATTATGGAGGCAGGTAATAAAGGTGCATATATAGCTGGTGGTACATCAGTAGGATTAAATATTGAGTTGCCTTTTGAACAACACGACAATCCCTACATTGATAATGATAAAAGTCTAGACTTTGATTACTTCTTTGTTCGTAAGGTAATGTTTGTAAAATATTCTCAAGGATTTGTTGTAATGCCTGGTGGATTTGGAACTTTAGATGAACTCTTTGAAGCTATGACATTGATACAAACCTTAAAAATTGAGACTTTCCCTATTATTTTGGTTGGAACAGAATTTTGGGGTGGACTGGTTGATTGGATAAAAAGCACATTGATAGAAGCCGGAAATATTAGCCCAGAGGATTTAGATCTTTTCCACGTGGTTGATAGTGCTGATGATGTCATTGATATATTAAACGATTTTTACAAAGAATTTAGACTTAGCCCAAATTTCTAAAATTGTCCTTTTTAATTTCACCGCTATGAAAAAGAAAATAATTGGATGCTTTTTGCTCTCCTGCATGTTTTGTATAGATGTTTCTGGTCAAGAAACATTTAAGGTGATGTTTTATAATCTTCTAAACTATCCTTTAGAGGATGCTGTGCCTAACAGAGAAGATGATTTAGAGTTTATACTTTCTGATTACCAACCCGATTTATTTTTGGTTTGCGAATTAAACAATAGTACTGGTGCAAATAATGTACTTAATATTACTAGATCTTCAATTTCTACAAACTATGAAATGGCAAGCTATGTTTCTAATACATCAGATGATACCACAGGTGATCAAAATGATTTACAAAATCTATTGTATTATGATAGTACTAAATTCATGTTAGAGGACGAGATCATTGTACCAACGGATTTAAGAGATTTTAATGTGTATAAATTAAAAGTAAACACTGTTGATCAAGCCACTAATCCAATAGAATTTTATGTTATCGTTTGTCATTTAAAGGCATCAAGTGGTACTCAAAATCAATTGAGACGATTTAATATGGTCGTTGAGTTAGATAATTATCTAAGTACTTTGCCTTCAGACTCAAATATTTTATTAGGAGGAGATTTAAATATATATACAGGGTCAGAACCTGCCTTTCAATTGTTGCTTCAAGACACTAATAATATAACCTTAGCCGATCCTGCAGATAGAGTTGGCAGTTGGAGTAACAATCCTAATTTTGTGGACGTTTTTACACAATCTACAAGAACTCAAACGGGTTTAGGTGGCACAACAGGAGGTTTTGATGATAGGTTTGATTTTATTTTAACCTCAGAGAATATGTTGACAAATGCCACAATTACCTACGAACCTAACTCCTATCAAGTTTATGGTAATAACGGGTTATCAGCTTGTTATAATAGTGCCATAAATTCTACCGCATGTGCAATTCCTGGTTCTGAATTTTCTTTTGAAGTTAGAGATGCCTTGCATAATTTCAGTGATCATTTACCAGTAACTTTGAACCTAGAAATAGATGAAAATTTGCTGAGCATTGATGATAATGTTGCAGAAGCAAAATTAAAACTAGAAAAAAACATTGTAGATTCGGAGATTCACATCATTAATATACCAACTAAACTTTTTACCGAAGAAGTAGTCATTTATAATAGTTATGGTAAAATGATAAAAAAGATACAATTAGGATTAAATTCAAATTTAAAAATCAATAGTTCAGATTTGGTAAATGGTATGTACTTTTTAACTGTCCCAAATTATAGTGTCAAACCGATTAAAATTATTGTTTCTCATTGATAGGTAAATCTCACATAGCATTTTTATTATTTTGTTTTGGGTCAATATTATTTGCCCAGAACAAAATTACAGTTGATGCTGTAGTTGATGTAGACACTAAATCTATTTCTATTTCGCAAACAATAATTTATAAAAATGAATCAGACGATGCCTTAAAAGAAATTTACCTAAATGATTGGAACAATAGTTACTCAACAAAAACTACGCCGCTTGCAAAACGGTTTGAGGAAGAATTTAGCACCAAATTTCACTTAGCCAAAAGTGAACAAAGAGGATTTACCACAATTACTTCGCTAAAGGATATCTCTAATAATGAATTGGAGTTTACCAATTTAATAAATCATCCTGATGTTATTAAGGTGACATTAAATTCAGAATTAAATCCAGGTGATTCCTTTCATTTAATACTGAATTACAACCTTGTATTACCAGATGCAACCTTTACAGATTACGGCTTTACTAAAAACAAGAATTTTGATCTTAAATACTGGTACTTAACGCCTACTGTATATGATGGTAAATGGAATTATTATAGTAACAAGGACTTAAATGATTTATTTCTTCCAAAAGCAGATTTAGAACTAAAAATCACACACCCATTAAATTACAAGGTAACCTCAGAGTTAGATTTGATGCGCCTAGATTTAACCGAAGACAAAAAATCGCAGATAACCTTTCTTAGTGGTAAGGATAGGGTTGATACATATTTGTCAATAAACCGGTTTCCGAGATTTAGCTTTGTGCAGACAGATGATTTTATAGTACTTTCTAATATCAATGAAAAAGGACTTGCTCCAACGGACAAAGCTGTCTTAACTGATAAAATTACACGGTTTTTAACCAAAAACTTGGGAGAATACCCACATAACCAACTTTTAGTTACTGAAATTGATTACAACCAGAATCCGTTATATGGTCTTAACCAGTTACCAGACTTCCTAAGACCATTTCCAAAAGAATTTCAATACGAATTGAAATTGCTTAAAACGGCTTTAAAAAAGTATCTAGATAATATTCTGCTTATAAATCCACGTAAGGAATATTGGCTTAGTGATGGATTACAAATATATTTTCTAATTAAATATGTTGAAGAGCATTACCCTGATATGAAATTAATTGGTACACTTGCCAATATCTGGGGAATTAGAGCTTTCCATGCTGCTGATCTAGACTTTAATTTTCAGTACTTTCTGTATTCAATGGAAATTGCTAGAAAAAACCGTGATCAACCATTAGCAACTTCAAAAGATTCACTTATAAAGTTTAATGCCAATATTGCTAATAAATACAAAGCTGGTGTTGGTTTTAATTATCTAGATGAATTTGCTAACGATATTGTTTTAAGGGAGAGTATTACTAAGTTCCTTAAAGCAAACAGAACACAAAATGTCTCAGTAAATGACTTTGAATCATTTATAAAAAATGAAACAACTAAGGATATCGATTGGTTTTTTAAAGATTATGTTGGTACAAGAAAAAAAATAGATTTTAAAATAAAGGATGTAGAAACCACAGAAGACTCCATCAAGGTAACTATAAAGAATAAAAGAGAAAACACTATGCCCATCTCTCTTTTTAAACTCAAAAATGATTCCGTAATTGGCCAAACATGGGTTGAAAATATTGTTGGCACAAAGACCATTTCTATTCCAAAAGACGATACGGAAAAGTTTGTACTCGATTATGACAATGTAGTCCCTGAATTTAATCAAAGAGATAATTATAAAGCGGTAAATGGATCTTTCTTAAATAATAAGCCATTTCAGTTTAGGTTATTTAAGGATATTGAGGATCCAGACTATAATCAAATATTTTTCATGCCTTTGGTTGAGTTTAATAATATCTATGATGGTTTAACCCTAGGTACAAAAATTTATAACAAAACAATTTTAAGGAAACGACTAAACTATAGATTC
This sequence comes from Winogradskyella vincentii, assembly GCF_020166345.1. Lineage (GTDB taxonomy): Bacteria > Bacteroidota > Bacteroidia > Flavobacteriales > Flavobacteriaceae > Winogradskyella > Winogradskyella vincentii. The sequence continues at coordinate 97,068 of NZ_JAIUJS010000006.1, forward strand.
TCGCCACAGTATGCATTAAGGTCTAAGTCATTAACAGGTTCAGCCTCGGTGTTTTACAGTCATAATTTAGAAAATCAAAATCTATTTGATATATCATATGGCATATCAGCTGGTTATCAATCTTTTGCTCAAGATGCATTTTTTACAAGGATTAGACCCTCTATCTCGTTCTCGTTTAGAGACGACAGTGATTTTAGAGCAGATAGAAGGGACGTAATTACAGCTAGATATGTAAGTATTACAAGAGATATTGGCGAAGATGCTACTGTAACAGTCGACGAGCCTGATTATGGTGTTTTTAATTTACGTTACACACATTCTAATCCGGGAATTATTAATTTTTCAAGATTTAATGCAGATTTTCAACTTGCAGATCAGTTCAGCAAACTTTCTGTAAACTATGAATTTAGGCGTCTCACAAGGAGTAATAGAAATATAAATTTTAGATTCTTTGCTGGTATTTTCTTAAACAATGACAGTGATCCAAATTCTGATTATTTCAGTTTTGCACTAGACAGACCAACGGATTATCTATTTGATTTAAACTATCTTGGAAGATCCGAAGATGCAGGATTATTTAGCCAACAAATTATAATCGCAGAAGGAGGGTTTAAGTCCATGTTAGATACACCCTTTGCCAATCAATGGATTACTACTGCCAATTTCAGCACATCAATCTGGCGCTATATACAAGCCTATGGTGACATTGGTTTGGTAAAAAACAAATTTGAAAAAACGAAATTCGTATATGATTCTGGTATTAGGCTAAATCTAGTTGAAGATTACTTTGAATTATACTTTCCCCTTTATTCAAACTTGGGCTGGGAGATTGCCCAACCAAATTATGGAGAAAGAATCCGCTTCATTATAACCGTAGACCCACAAGTACTTTTAGGGCTGTTTAGACGAAAATGGTATTAACATATTCTTAGAGTAATGTTAATTTTTTACATTTTTTTAATAATTACATAATTAAAATGCTTATTTAATAAGAATATTTCAATTTTATAACAGTGTATTATATTGCATAAAATTTTATTTTACGTACCTTTGCGTATTCTAATTTAGACCTTAATGAAGACCAACCCAGATATTAAAACAGAGATTACATTTGAAGATTTTAAGGCAGAAGTCTTAAATGATTACAAGCTTGCTGTTACAAGTAGAGAATGTAGTTTACTAGGTCGTCGAGAGGTTTTAACAGGAAAGGCAAAATTTGGAATTTTTGGCGGAGGAAAGGAAATTCCTCAAATCGCTTGGGCAAAAGCATTCGCTAACGGCGACTTTAGGTCAGGGTATTATAGAGACCAAACCTTTATGATGGCGATTGGAGAATTATCAATAGAACAGTTTTTTGCCGGACTATATGCCAACACAGATCTGAAGCAAGAACCTATGTCTGCTGGACGTCAAATGGGTGGTCATTTTACAACGCACAGTTTAGATGAAAACGGGAATTGGAAAGATTTAACCAAGCAGAAGAATTCTAGTGCCGATATTTCACCAACTGCTGGTCAGATGCCAAGACTATTAGGATTGGCTCAAGCATCTAAAATATACAGAAACGTAAAAGGAATTGACACTACTAATTTTTCTAATGAAGGAAACGAAGTTGCTTGGGGAACTATTGGTAATGCAAGTACTAGCGAGGGTCTGTTCTTCGAAACTGTAAATGCAGCAGGTGTTTTGCAAGTACCTATGGTAATAAGTGTTTGGGATGACGAATATGGAATTTCAGTACACGCTAAACACCAAACCACTAAGGAAAATATATCAGAAATCCTTAAAGGGTTTCAACGTACCGATAATGAAAACGGTTATGAGATTTTCCGTGTAAAAGGATGGAATTATCCAGAACTTATTGATGTTTATCAAAGAGCAGGACAAATAGCACGTAATGAGCATGTTCCTGTTTTAATACATGTACAAGAGTTAACTCAACCTCAAGGGCATTCAACTTCAGGATCGCATGAGCGTTATAAAGATAACGAAAGACTAACATGGGAAGTTGAGCACGATTGTAATACTCAGATGCGTAAATGGATGATTAACAATAATATTGCTACGGACGATGAATTGTTAACTCTAGAGCGTGAAATAAAAAAGGCTGTAAGAGATGGCAAAAAGGCAGCTTGGTCTGCATTTCTGAAGCCAATTCTCCAGGAGAAAAATGAAGTGTTGGGTTTATTGAAACAGCTTGCCTCTTCTAGTCCAAATGGTGTATTTATCAACAAATTAATTGGTGAATTAGAATCGGTTATTGAGCCATTAAGACGAGATGTTTTATCAATAGCCAGAAAGGCCCTCAGATATGTATTGTCTGAAAATACAAATGAAAAAACTACCCTTCAAAATTGGATCAACACGTATATAGATGATGTACAACCAAAATACAGCTCGCACCTTTACAGCGAGTCTGATAAAAATGTTTTAAATCAAGCAGCTGTAGAACCAATTTATGGTAAAGATTCTAAAGTTGTTGATGGGCGTATCGTCTTACGAGAAAATTTTGATGCCATTTTTAATAAATATCCTGAAGCATTAATTTTTGGAGAAGATTCCGGATACATTGGTGACGTAAATCAAGGTTTAGAGGGATTACAAGAAAAACATGGTGAACTAAGAATATCAGATACTGGAATTAGAGAAGCAACAATTGTGGGTCAAGGTATCGGAATGGCAATGCGTGGATTAAGACCTATAGCAGAAATTCAGTATTTGGATTATCTCATGTACGCTCTTCAAATTATGAGTGATGATTTGGCTACAGTTCAATACCGCACTAAAGGAAGGCAAAAAGCTCCACTGATAGTTAGAACTCGAGGTCATAGATTAGAAGGTATATGGCACTCTGGATCGCAATTAGGTGGCATACTAAATCTAATTAGAGGTATCCATGTGTTAGTTCCAAGAAATATGACTAAGGCAGCAGGGTTTTATAATACCTTACTACAATGTGATGAACCAGCACTTGTTGTTGAATGCCTTAATGGTTATAGATTAAAAGAAAAATTACCTAGTAACATTGGTGAATTTAAAACACCAATTGGCGTTGTAGAAACTTTAAAAGAAGGTGAAGATATTACCTTAGTATCATATGGTTCTACATTGCGATTAGTTATGGAAGCCTCTAGAGAATTACTAGAAGTAGGTATAGATGCAGAAGTCATAGATGTTCAGTCATTACTTCCATTAGATATTAATCACGACATTGTAAAAAGTATAGCTAAAACTAATCGTGTTTTAATTATAGATGAGGATGTTGAAGGTGGTGCATCTGCTTATATATTAAATGAGATTTTAAATAAACAAAATGCCTTTGAGCATTTAGACAGCCAGCCAAAAACATTGGCTTCAAAACCTCATAGACCAGCATATGGAACCGATGGTGATTATTTCTCAAAACCATCAACTGAAGATATTTTTGAAACTGTTTATTCGATAATGCACGAATTAAATCCAACCAATTATCCTGCATTACGATAAATAAGTCTTGATTATAGCAATTGTTAAATAAAGCTCTCAAAAAATGAGGGCTTTATTTTTTCATATGACATAAATCATAATATATTTAAAGTGTATTAAATAGATTTGATACAACTATCATAAACAATACTATTCTATGCTGACTAGAGAACTTATAAATTCCTTTAAAACAAAATCCGACCTTACTGATTATTTAGAAGCCAATAGAGCTTCAAATTTAATTTTTGACAAAGCGCTTGAAAAATATGCCTATGAACAAGAGTTATTGCCATTACAGGCTGAGTTAGTACAATTTCAGAGATGGGTACAGAAAGAAAATAAAAAGATAGCTATAATTTTTGAAGGTCGGGATGCCTCAGGTAAAGGGGGTACTATAAAACGATTTAAGGAGCATCTTAATCCCAGAGCCATGCGAGTTGTTGCATTGAATAAACCAACTGAGGTTGAAAGGAATCAGTGGTATTTTAATCGCTATATAAAAGAATTGCCAAATGCCGGAGAAATTGTATTCTTTGACAGAAGTTGGTACAACAGAGCAGTTGTAGAACCTGTAATGGGATTTTGTGATAAAACACAATACGACCGTTTTATGATCCAAGTACCAGAATTTGAACACATGTTATTTGAATCTGGCACTCACATCATTAAATTTTGGTTTTCCGTTTCTAAAGATGAACAGCAACGTCGGTTTGAAAAACGCCTAAATAATCCACTTAAAAAATGGAAATTTAGCCCAGTTGATGAAAAGGGCCAAGAGCTTTGGGACGAATTCACTACCTATAAAAACCAAATGTTTAGTAGGACCCATAACCACTTTAGCCCATGGGTAGTAATAAAATCTAACGACAAAAAGCAAGCTCGTTTAGAAAGTATAAAGTACGTACTTAGTTTGTTTGATTACGAAAACAAAGGTGAGATTTGTAAAAACCTACTGCCAGACCCTAACATTGTACAACGTTATTTTAGAAACACCATTCAACTAGACCAATAATGAACAATTTATATAATTTAACTGATAAGGACCTTAATATTCTTAATTCCAAGAAAGGATTAGAAGCGCTTTTAAGACAAAACAAATTCGATCTACAAAAGTCGCTAAGAAATGTAAAGTACGAGAAGCGTCTTGAAAAACTTCAAGAAGAAATGCTTATTCTACAACAATGGGTTGCTAGAAATAATAAAAAAGTAATCATCCTTTTTGAAGGACGCGATGCAGCCGGTAAAGGTGGTGCCATCAGACGTATTATTCAACATTTGCCACCACGTGCTATTAGAGTTGTTGCATTACCAAAACCAAATCAAACCGAAATGGGTCAATGGTATTTTCAGCGTTACATCAATAGGTTGCCTAATAATGGAGAGATCGTATTCTTTGATAGAAGCTGGTATAACAGGGCTGTAGTTGAACCTGTAAATGGATTCTGCTCCAAAAAAGAATATGACATATTTATGGGCCAGGTAAATGAATTTGAAAAGATGATTCAGGATTCTGGAATTATATTGTTGAAACTTTATTTTTCAATAACCAAGAATGAACAAGCAAGGCGTTTTAATGATATCATCTCCTCCCCTCACAAAAAATGGAAATATAGTGAGGTGGATAAACAAGCGATCACACTTTGGGATGAATACACAAAGTATAAGGAAACAATGTTTTTAAATACCCAGAAAGCTGCACCTTGGAAAATCATTAAGGCGAATAGAAAAACAAATGCTAGGATTAGAGCATTTGAGTACATACTACATAAAATACCTTATGAAGTTAAAGATTTAGAAACTATAAAACCTAAATCCATCCGCACATTATTAGAAGGGTAATCTTACTTTTTATATAATTGTATTTTATTAAAATTACATGAAATACAAGCTCTATTTTGTTCTAACTGTACTGTTTATTCCTATTTCGGTCTATGCTCAAATTTCTATAACAACCAGAGGTCTCAAAAAGGAACAACCAAGTACAGCATTTCACCCTCTTAAATTCAAATAAACGCTCGGTTAAAAAAGGTTTTAAGAAATGTCCAAAGCTTATCGAAAATGCTGAAAAAGGCAAATATTACCCAGATTCAAAAGCAATAATTCGCGAATTTGCAGAAGACTATAAAAATCTTTGTAGCGATAAATAAATGCTGCATCTAAAACCATTTAATTTATCTCAAATTACAATTTGAGACCTTTTTAAGGCCTTAGCATTTAATAAAAATTCTAACTTTAGGGAATAAAATATATCATTTATGTTTCCAGATTTTAACCGTTGGAGCCTACCTCTTTTAATACTCGTACTTCAAGGTTTAATATTCGTAGTACTATTATTATCACGTTACTACAGAAAAAGAAACATATCTGATTTGTTTTTAGGACTCATACTCTTACTCACTTGCTATAGCCAAATTTGTTACACCGTTGGTTTCATGGGATGGTATAACGAATTTAGGACAACCAAAATCAATTATTTCCTAATTAATATTGGAATCGGTTTAGCTCCACTTATTTTCTTGTATGTAAAATCCATAACCACATCGAATTTCAAGTTTAAGAAATCATATTGGTGGCATTTTGCATTAGCATTTGCTGTTATTATATATCGCTTTGCTATTTATACTTATGATGCCTTTCAACCAGGTTTTGACGACACACAAAATGGAATATTAAAAATTGAATTAGACGAGACTTACGTTCAGTCTATAATGAGTTATATCGAAGCTCCTTTTATACTCGTTTATTTGGCATTTACCTTTCAACTGTTTTACAATTATAGAAAGAAGATCATCCAATATTTTTCTAACACTTATAAACTAGAGCTTAATTGGATACTCAGCTTTTTAATACTATTCAGTCTTTCATTCTTATATGGTGTTATACAAGATATAATAGGTGCTCGCTTTATTGACTTAGGATATCAACAAAGATGGTGGCTTAATCTCTTTGTGGCGCTAGTAACATTGTATGTTGGTATTAAAGGCTATTTCACTGACACTACTAAACTAAATAAGTTAGACTTTACTTTCACTCCTAAAACCATAGGTATACCAGAGGCCAATACCGATATTGAAGTAAAGTCTATTTCTAATGAGGATATTGATACAGTAAAGACTTTAATGGAGAATGAAAAAGCTTATTTAAATTCTGACCTCAATCTATCAGATTTAGCCAAAATGGCTAAAATGAGTAGAGCACAACTATCAGAAACCATAAATTCTGGTTTCAATAAAAACTTCAATGATTTTGTAAACGAATATAGGGTCAATGCCTTCAAAAAAATGCTTAGTGAAGAGAAGCATAAACAACTATCATTGCTTGGTATTGCTGAGGAATGTGGTTTTAATAGTAAAGCGACATTTAACAGGGTATTTAAAAAAATAACTAACTCCTCTCCTACCGAATATTTAAAATCACAGAGCACATGAGACGTCTCAAATCGTATTTAAGACCTCTCATTACGATATAAGTCTCCAACCCGGTTTTATCATTGCAAATTTGTACCAACAAACAAAAACAGATTTGCAATGAAACGCTTAAAAAAACTTTTAAAACAATTAATTGAACCTGTAACTCAAAAACATTGGTCATCAGATTTAATTCTCGCCATACCACGCATTTTATGTGGCCTTTGGTTAACAGCTATGTTTGGTGCTGATAAATTTGGAATGCCATGGACTGCAGACAGTCAAAATTTAAACTTATTCGAAGTATCTGCCTGGTTCCCAGAAGACGTAGCGACTTATGGTGGCATATTTGCTATAGCACCAATATTCTTTGCTTGGATGGGTGCATTTAGTGAAGCCGTTGGAGGATTATTTTTAATGCTAGGTCTTAAAACAAGGATAGCTTCATTTCTTATTATGTGCACCATGTTGGTCGCCATATTTATGCAAAAATGGAATCAAGGCCTTTGGGGAATGTTACCTGCTATAGGATTTCTATGGGTTTCTATCTACAATCTTATTCTCGGGTCTGGACGATTTGGTTTAGACTATTTAATCAGTAAAAAACTTAAATAAAATGAAAAATATACTACTATACTTAAGCATATTTGGATGCGCAGTGATCTTAAATGCACAAGAACCCTTAAAAATTTCAGATTTCGAAATTCTTAATAATACCAGTTGGGAAGGTCAATTGACATATAAAGACTACCAATCCGGAAAACTAAGCACAATTGACGCTACCATGCAGATGAAGATTAAAAATGATCGAATTATTACAAATATTCAATATACCTATGAGCCAAATAAAAACAATTCATCTTCTGTAAAGCTAAAAAAAGATGGTGCTTATTACGGTAATGAAAAGGTTATTAGTAACTCTAAAATAGACGATGAACGAATTTTTGTCACATACTATGAAGGTAAAGATAATGGTAGAAAGGCCGACATCTTTATAACACACAAATTTGATGATGATAACTTAAAAATTGTTAAAGAGGTTCAATACAAGAATGATGAAAATCGATTTGTAAGAAATACATATCAATTCACTAAAAAACAATAAAACCATGAAAAATATTAAACCAATTATAATTATTGCATTTGGATTAATTCTCACAAGTTGTGTGCAAGAGGTTCATTTAAAAACAATAACATTTAAGGTAGATATGTCATCTATTGAAGCACCTGAATATGTTGGGGTTAGAGGTAATTTCACAGATAATTCGTGGAACGAAACTATTCTATTAAAGGATCAAAATAATGATGGTATATATGAAGGTACACTTTCTAAAGAAACTGCAGTAAATCAAATACAATTCAAATTTGTAAACAACAATGACGAATATGAATTGAAGGATTCAAACAATAGAAAAATTAGTTTTGAATACAAGCCAGAAACTATTTTATACCAAGCAGTTTTTAATGATCCTAAAGAAAAAATTACTAAAAACTAAACCATGGAAAAGACAATTCTATTATTGTTCTTTATAGGTCTTACAGGTATTTCTCATAACAAGGAAATTAATAGGGAGGTATTTAATTCTTTGACAATCGTTAAAAACCAAAATCCCAAGTTCATAAAATTCAGGATAAAGAATAATTCAAATAACAGAAACCACTTTTATGTGGTTGGTCCAAAACCTGACGGATCAAAATTTAGTTACGGCTTTCCAATGATGCCTTATTCTAAAAGAAAAGAAAACTGGTCTATAGGTACAAAGGTTTATAAAGTCAATGGATTAGGATTTAAAAAATTACTGATTAAAATTAAAAAAGAAGATGAAGGCAAGACCATTGATTTATTCTAGTCATTAATTATAGTTTAAAAAGCACTTAAAAGTAATAAGTGCTTTTTTTATATCTTTAAATCAAACAACTTCAATGCTTACAAAAACAGACAAGTCAAAACTTAGAAGCACCATTTTCAGACACTTAGACGGTATTGCCACATCAACATCGGCTTATACATTACATAAACATAAAGTTTTAGACCATATTCTAAAGTTTGAAACTATTGATTTACATGACTTAACTAAAGAATTTAAAGCCAATGAAGGTTATCTTAATGTAGCATTAAGGGTATTATGTTCACAAGGATGGCTAATTCAAGAAATAAATAATGAAACCAACCATGTAACCTATAAAACTAACCATAATAGTAAAAAAGCATTTGAGCTTGCATTATTATATGAAGATGTCGTTAATCTATTAAAATATTCAGACAGGTTTGCTCAAGAAAAAATGATAAGTGTTGATGCATTTATTACTTTGGAACGAATCTTTAAAAAATTTGAAAGTAAATATGGCTTAGTTGATGAGGATGAATCATCAATAGAATTTCAAGTTTTAAAACATATTGAGGGTGTTATTGTAGGTCCTATTATAGTTTTACTTGGTGTCAATGGTCTTTTTCATAAATACTTTATGGAGGCCTCATTTACAGCTGAAGAATACCATAGAGATCCTGAGAGCTTTAGGAAGATTCTTGACTTCTTTTCACATTTAGGATGGTTTAACAAGAAAAAGAATACTTATCAATTTACCGATAAAGGTCTGTTTTTTGCTAAACGCGCAAGTGCTTACGGTGTAACGGTATCCTATATTCCAACCTTTTTAAAACTTGATGAACTCATCTTTGGAAACCCAAAAATATTAAAGACTACATCACCTAGCGAAACCGAAAAACATGTTCATAGAGAGATGAATGTTTGGGGAAGTGGTGGTGCACACGCCACTTATTTTAAAGTAATTGACAAGGTGATTATTGACTTGTTTAACAGGCCAATTGATGAACAACCTAAAGGCATTTTAGACATGGGTTGTGGCAATGGTGCATTTATAGAGCACATTTTTAATGTAATTGATCAACAAACTCTCAGAGGAACGATGTTAGATGAATACCCTCTCCTATTAGTCGGAGCAGATTTTAATAAGGCTGCTCTCAAGGTAACGCGAGCAAATCTGATTAAGGCAGATATCTGGGCTAAGATAATTTGGGGTGATATAGGAAGACCAGACCTTTTAGCTTCGGATTTAAAGGAAGATTACAACATTGAGCTTAAAGATTTGCTGAATGTAAGGACATTTTTAGATCACAATAGAATCTGGAATGCACCAAATAATCAACACAATATTATAAGCAATTCCTCAGGAGCTTTTGCAACTAATGGCATAAGGTTGTCAAATAACAACGTTGAAGCCTCTCTTTTTGAACACCTCAACAAATGGAAACCTTATGTTGAGAAATTTGGATTATTAATTATCGAATTACATACAATAAATCCAGAATTAACAGCTAAAAATATTGGCAAGACACCAGCTACAGCATACGATGCTACTCATGGATTCAGTGACCAGTATATTTTAGAAGTAGATGTATTTAGAGCTATGGCTCAGAAAGCAGGACTAAGGCCAGATGACAATCATTTTGCTAGGTTTCCTGATAGCGATTTAGCCACAGTTAGTATAAACCTTTTAAAGGGAGAAATTTAATGTCAAATAAAGAAGAAAATCAATTAATTACTAGGGATTGGCTTGCCATAGAACGCACTAAACTTGCCAACGAACGCACCTTTCTAGCTTACTTTAGGACCTTTTTAGTATTACTTGGGACAGGAGTAACAATAATAAAACTGGAAATGTTTTCGGATATAGAATCCTTTGGAATAATATTAGTTAACGTATCTGTAATTATTCTTGCGATTGGTATCTTTCGCCTTATACGTGTTAAACGTAAAATACGTAAACACTATAAGGTATAATTTTAAAATCATTAATAAAATAGCATCTCTATATTGTTTGGCATGAGCAGATCCTTGTTTGTCGAAATTTGTTGTTTATAATATAAAACACCCTGAAATTTGTATAAACTTTAAATCCATTCGACATGAAAAAATTAAAGCTCATATTATTATTTACACTAATTTTTCTTCTTAATTCATGCATCGTAAAATCGTTACGTCCCTTCTACTTAAGTGAGCATATAAAATTTAATGATGATTTAATCGGAAATTGGACATCCGGAAAAAGTAGTACATGGGAAATTTTGTCCTTTAAAGAATCTTGGGAAAAGAACAATGAAGGCAATACAGAGCTAATGAAGGAAGACGAAGTAGCATATAAACTCTACAAGGAGTCATATATTATAAATTATACGAGTTCGGAAAAAGAAGCTTTATTCCTAGCAATGCCGTTTATGGTAGGTAAACATTTATTTTTGGATTTCACACCTTTTGACTTTGAAGACAGTGGTTTAAATGGGCTTGCCGCACAACATTTACTCAAAACACATTCGGTAACCTTTGTTGATTTTCAAGAAAATGGTTCAATAAAACTAAAGTGGCTTGATGAGTCTGTAGTAAAAAAATTAATTAAGGAAAAAAAGTTGAGGATTAAACACGAAAAAACAGGAATAGACGAAGACTTTATTCTAACGGCAAGTAGCGAAGAACTCTATAGATTCCTCAAAAAGTTTATGGAGTCAGATCTAGAAGATAAATGGGATAAAGATGTAATAAAAACTTTAACACCAGCCAATGTCAAGCCTTAATATCCATCAACTCATAAAACCAAAAAATATCCACAGACCATTGCTGTTTCATAGTGTTCTGTGGATATTGGCTTTTCTAATTTTAATATTTGTATTTACAAAAGGCAAGCAACCGGTAACAATAGATTTTATTTACACCATTGGATTTCTGCTTCTTATAGCTATTCCTGTTTGCATTAATTTCTATGGGCTCATTCCAAAGTTTCTCAAAAGAGAGAAATATATCTCATATTTATTAGGATTTGCCTTATCTGGCCTAGTATTTGGCTATATTATTTATAATTTTTTTCAACCATTTTTAGATACTCTTTTTCCATCTTATTTTTTCATTTCATATCTCACAAACAACAATTTAATTATAGTAATTGCTATATTTCTTGTAAGCACTACATTGCTGAAACTAGGAGAGGATTGGTTCTATTTTAATAGCAGTCAGAATAAAGCACTCAAACAGAAAAGTCTTCAGTTTGAAACCCAATTATCAGCTTTAAGGTCTCAAATTAACCCTCATTTTTTATTTAATTCTCTTAATGTAATTTATGCGCTGGCTTTAGAAAAAAAAGAAGACATATCTAAAGCTATTGTTCAACTTTCAGATATTTTAAGATATGTTATTTATGATTCTGATACTGAAAGGGTAAGTCTTAAAGATGAAGTTAATTTATTGAAGAATTATATAGCTTTTCAAAATTATCGCATAAACACAACAAATGCCGTAGATTTTACTTTAGATATAGAAGATTACGACTTTAAGATTTATCCAATGCTTTTATTACCATTGCTGGAGAACAGTTATAAACATGGGGATATCCATGGTCAAGATCATTTACCTATCAAGGCAAGTATTTCACAAAAAGGAAATACATTTTGCTTTGAAATTTCAAACGCAAATCTTCAAATAAAAAATGCAATTAATGAAAAACACTCAGGTGTTGGTTTAAGTAACCTCAAGAATAATTTAAATTTGGTATATCCTGATAAACACCAACTAACTATAAGTGAAAATGAAGATATTTTTAGAGTTATCTTAAATTTAACCGATGAAGCATAAAACTAAAATATCATGCTTGATTATTGATGACGAAATTTCGTCACAAAAGGTGTTGCAACATTTTGTTGCTGAGGTAACTGTTTTAGACCTAAAAATAACTTGCAATAATGCTTCTGAAGCATTTAAATACCTGCAATTAAATGAAAATGTAGATCTGTTGTTTTTAGATATTAATATGCCTAATCAAACAGGATTAGATTTTTACAAAACCCTTAAAAATCCGCCAAAGGTTATTTTCACTACAGCTTATCCTCAATATGCTGTTGAAGGGTTTGAAGTAAATGCAGTTGATTACCTATTAAAACCTATTTCGTTTGAACGCTTTCTTACAGCAATTAACAAGACCATAAGCCTATTAAACATTGAAAGCGATGCTCAAGATTTTATAATTTTAAAAGAGAACAAATCGCTTCATAAAATTAATTTTGATGATATTCTTTACCTCGAAGCTTTTGGCGACTATGTAAAGGTGCATGCAGAAAACAAAACTATTGTAACACATAGTACATTTTCTAGTTTAATTGAAAATTTTCCAGATTATTTTCTTAGAGTACACAAATCGTTTAGTGTAAATCTTAATAAAATGACACAAGTTTCAGGTAATCAAATTTCAGTTGATAATTACACAATACCAATTGGCCAAACCTATAAGCAATCCGTTTTAAATGCTTTAAATTTGTAGAATGAAGATTGAATCTATTGTTACAATTAAAAAAGAATTAAAACACCTTCCAAAAGAGGATTTACTAGCTCTGTGTTTACGATTAGGTAGATTTAAAAAAGAAAATAAAGCACTACTCACCTATCTACTTTTTGAATCCCATGATGAAGATGGTTATGTGGCTAGTGTAAAAAATACCTTAGACGAACTATTTGAAACTATGAATACGGATAGTTATTTCTATATGAAAAAAACGATTCGTAAAATATTAAGGCAAATAAGAACCTACAACAGGTATTCTAACAAAAAATCAACCGAAGTAGAACTCCTTCTTTATTTCTGTGAACGGTTAAATTCACTTACACCTTCGATTCACAGAAACAGAACTTTGAGCAATCTCTACCATAGACAAGTGGTTTCTATTCAGAAGAAAATCACTGCACTTCATGAAGATCTTCAATATGACTATACGATTCAACTAGAGGAGATAGAAAACCATAAATAAACTTATTATTTTAAACTTGACATTTGTCATAGTTATTCTACTTCAATATTTAGACCTTTAGTAAAATTCTAAACTCTGGAGTCATGAAAACTGTTAATAAACTTTTGTTATTATTATTCGCAATTATTTTGGGCTGTGCTTCTACCAGTGAAGTTGTATATGATTATAACCTAGAAGTAGACTTTAACCAATACGATACTTACGTATTATGTATGGATGATTTTTTTGTAGAACATACTAATCATCCCGATTTAGACAATGAAGAAGTAAGAAGAATTATTGGTGATGCGGTTGCCTTAGAAATTGAAAATAAAGGACACCGAACCAATGTATTAAAACCACAATTGCAAGCCGGATTTAGATTACTAATTAGTGAAGAGACTGCAGAATTTACGGATTGTGAACATTCAGAAGAATTAGAATATTGGGAGAGCTGTACAATTCACACTGAAACTTATGAAGAAGAGACATTAGTTGTCTATGTTGCAGATTTTGAAACCAAAAAAGTAATTTGGCATGCTTCTATAGTTTGTGATCTTCAACAATCAGAGAAAAAATTGAAACCATACATATACGACCTAGTATCAGATCTGTACGATACTTATCCTAAAACGTTAGTGGCAAAGAATCCAGATGAAAAAAAGGAATTCGAGACATTTTAATTATTGAACTTGCTTCTTTGCCTTTCGGCTACCTTCGTACATTTCGTATTTAACCAATCTCGACTCCAGTTTTGCGTTAAATACTTTAATTTTTCGTGAAGGTCTCAGACCAACATACTTAAGTGCCTCTAAATTTGAAGTTATCAACCAAGCATTTGTATTTGGATAACCATGTTTTAGTGTAGTTCCAATATTACCATAGAATTCTTCAACATTAAGATTTTCTAGTCGTTCACCATACGGTGGATTAAAAACCATATGCAATTTTTCAGAACCTGCTTTTTGAGTTTTAAAGAAATCTTCGTGCTTTATTGAAATAAACTCATCTAAATGGGCATTCTTTATATTCTCTTTTGCCTTTTTTACAGCAGATGGTGATTTATCATACCCAAAAATTTTATGGTGGAAATCTCTTGTTTTCTTCAGTAACGATTCTTCAATTTTTTCAAATAAATCAACATCCCAATCTTGCCAACGCTCAAAAGCAAATTCTTTACGCATTAAATTGGGTGGAATATTACAGGCAATCATTGCGGCTTCTGCCAAAATAGTTCCACTACCGCACATTGGGTCCATAAAATCAGTTTGACCATCCCAACCGCTCATAATTATTAATCCTGCTGCCAATACTTCATTTATTGGCGCAATATTAGTTGCTGTTTTATATCCTCTTCTGTGCAAGGATTCACCAGACGTATCGAGTGATATTGTACAACGCTGCCTATCGATATGAACATTTATTTTTAGATCAGGGAAGCGAAGATCTACATTAGGCCTTGTACCAGTTGTTTCTCTAAATCGATCTACAATAGCATCTTTTGTTTTAAGTGCAGTATATTTAGAATGGGTAAAAATACTATGATGAACCGTTGCATCTACTGCCAGTGAACCATCCGTCTTAAGGAAATTTTCCCATTTAAATTTTTTAACGTTATTATATAAATCTTGCTCACGTGCTACTCTAAAAGAATGAATTGGTTTTAAAATCTTTATTGCTGTCCTAAGTCCAAGATTAGCCTTGTACATAAAACCCTTATCACCAACAAAACTGACATTTCGGACACCTTTTTCCACATGCATAGCACCCAATTGAGTCAATTCATTAGCCAGAATATCCTCAAAGCCAAATAAAGTTTTAGCAACCATTTTGAAATTATTGTCCATAAGCAACGTCTAATAGATTGCAAAAATACAGTATTTTTGTGCGACATTTATTGATATGAATAAATCCACTAAACATTGGTATGCATCGTGGTTTGACACGCCTTATTATCATATTTTATATAAAGATAGAGATTACTCTGAAGCTCAGGGTTTCATGGATAATCTTACCAATTATTTAAATCTGCCAGATAACGGAAAAATTTTGGATTTGGCATGTGGTAAAGGAAGGCATTCCGTTTATCTAAATAAATTAGGCTATGATGTTACAGGTGTAGATTTATCAGAACAGAGTATTAACTACGCTAAGCAATATGAAAATGATACCTTAAAGTTTGAGGTACATGATATGAGTAAACCTTTTAATGATAAGTTTGACGCCGTTTTTAATCTCTTTACAAGTTTTGGCTATTTTGATGACGAAAGCTGTAATCTTAACACGATTAAGGCAATAAAATCAGAGCTTAATGAATTTGGTTTTGGAGTTATTGATTTTATGAATACCAATTATGTTACATCCAATTTAGTAGCTCAAGATGTTAAATCGGTTGATGGGATTGATTTTTATCAAAAAAGAAGGGCTGAAAATGGTTACATTATTAAAGATATAAGTTTTGAAATTGATAGTGAGCAATTCAACTTTCAGGAGCGTGTGAGAGCTTTTACACTAGAAGATTTTAAAAATTTATTTGAAAAAGCAGGTGTTCACTTGCTTGATGTGTTTGGTGATTATAATCTTAGTAAATACCAATCAAACACGTCAGAACGTCTCATTATGATTTTTAAGTAAATTGCAGATATGAATAAGTATCTATTTCCTGTTTATGCAATAATTATAGGTGTTGTAATCGCCATTCTAACAAAAAAGCAAAAATCCATAGGCACTAAGCTTTTATTGTCCTTTAGTGGTGCATTTTTATTAGCATTAACCTTATTTGATCTATTGCCAGAAGTATATGAGCATTTAGATGCCAAACGCACCGGGCTTTTTATAATGTGCGGTATTTTACTTCAAGTCATATTAGAGTTTTTCTCAAAGGGTGCGGAGCATGGACATATACATATTCATAAAGAAGAAAATCGGTTTCCTTGGCTCCTATTTTTAAGTTTATGTATTCATAGCTTAATCGAAGGATTCCCAATTCACCAACATAATGACATGGTTTATGGAGTATTTATCCATAAAATTCCTATAGCAGCTCTTATCACTGCGTTTTTATTACAATCAAACTATACTAAGATTCAAATTGTTGGATTTTTGCTAGTTTTTGGTGTAATGACACCACTAGGTACAATTATTTCTAATAATACTTCAATAGCACCAGAATATGAAGATATTGTTAGTGCAGTTGCTATTGGTATCTTTTTACATATCTCTACAACTATTTTATTTGAAACTGGCGAAGGGCATAAGTTTAATTTATCAAAGCTTCTCGCTATTGTATTAGGTGTGTTAATTGCTTATTTTATTTAATGTTCTCGAAAGAAGATAGTCGCTTGTTACGTCAAGAATTTTGGACGAGTTTCGGAAAATCCTTTCCAAGAAAATGGCTTTTATACAATACAAAAATCAAAGGTCTTTCCTTCAAGTTTTATTTTGACACAAAAAAGGCATTCATTACTCTAGATCTAGAAGATGATTTAGAAAATCGCATTAATTGTTGGGAAAAACTAATTGCACTAAAAAACATTCTGCACAGCGACTATCTGCCCGATGCTATTTACGAAGAAGAATTCTATTTAGACAATGGAAAAGAAATATCTCGAATCTATTTACCACTAGAACAAAAAGTATCTATTCATAACAAAAACTCATGGAGAGCTGTTATGGAATTCTTTAATACCAACATGATTTTGTTTGAAACATTCTTTGAAGAATATAGAGATATTATCAAAGGATAAGTCTTCGCTAATTGTTTTCATCACACAAAATTGCCAGTAAAATTGTGTATTTTTATAAGATACAGGTATTCAATATTTCATAATTAACCAATAAATTCTTTACTCATGAGAAATCTATGGTCAGCTTTATTCATAATCGTCGTTATTACATCATGTAATACAAATGAAAAAACCAAAACAGAATCTGAATCAAAAATCACAGAAGTTACAAACGATACGGTAACTGATACAACTAAAAAGAACTATGTTTCGATTGACAATGACGAGGCATTGGTAGCTACAGCCTTAATGGCAGCTCCAAAATCAAGTAGAGCAAATTGCAAAGTTATAGGCTATAATATGGCTGGAGAATTTGTAACGTTTAGAGAAGGTACCAATGAGTTCATTGTTTTAACTGACAATCCAAAAAAGTCAGGATTTAATGCTGCCTGTTATCATAAAAGCCTAGAACCTTTTATGGCAAGAGGTCGAGAATTAAAAGCTGAGGGTAAAACAGGAGTAGAAATATTTGATATCAGAGAAGAGGAAGTTAAATCTGGTAAGCTTAGTATGGGAGAACCTGGTGCTACACTTCATATTTACTACGGCACTAGCAATAGATACGATCCTGAAACCTCATTAGTTGAAGATGCAATATACCGTTATGTTGTATATCTACCATTTGCAACTTCAGAAACGACAGGACTTCCTGAAGCACCAGTAGCTTCTAATCATCCTTGGATTATGAACCCAGGAACACATAGGGCGCATATTATGATTTCTCCTGTAAACAACTTAGACAAAAAATAGCTCTTTATAAAAAGAAACGCTTTTAAATAACATGGAAATAAATCATAAAAAAATGGCTTATAGCACCTCCTAGCACAAAAAAGTGCCATATCACATGGTTGTATGGTAAGCGTTGTACGGCATAAAAAACTATACCTACTGTATAGAATAAACCACCTGCGAATAACCAAAGTAAACCATTAGGTCCAAGAGCATCTGATAAATTACTAAAATCAAATACTATTAGCCAGCCCATAATAAGATATAAGGATGTTGAAAACACTTCAAACTTACCAGTAAAGAAAAGCTTAAGAATTATCCCAAACAAGGCAATTCCCCAGACAGTCCAAAATAAAGGCCAACCAAGGCTTTGAGTCAACTGTATAAGTAAGACAGGTGTATAAGTACCAGCAATAAGCAAATAAATACTTATATGATCTACGATTCTAAAATAATGTTTGCGTTTTTGACCTCTTACGGCATGATAAAGTGTTGATGCTAAAAAAAGAATGATAATGGAAATACCATATACAATAACGCTGAATAAATGAAACGGTTTTTCCTTATCAACAAATAAAATTAACAATATCAGGCCAACAATACCCAGTGCTGCACCAATACCATGAGACCAAGAATTAAGCTGTTCCTCTAGCTTTGTTTGTGCGCTCATTATTTTTTGGTTTTAGGTTTGCCCCATTTATTTACACATGCATAAAAATCGATTTCAAAAGCAGGCCTTTGCCGCTCTAACTGTTCATTCTGAAATGCACGTTGCAATATATCTTCGATTAAATAGTCTTCCTTCTCATCAATAGGGCTAAACTCTTTTTTTAAAGAAATATCAAAAACCTTCGCTGTATTATTAAACCAAAAAGCTCGCCATCCACTTCGCAATTCTTTTATTAAATCAAAAGTTGTGGTACCTGTTTGCCTATGTATAAGTTTTACTAAAATTTGACCTTCTGTTTTAGTAAGCTTCTTCAACTCAGCAGAAAACTCATCCTCTATATATTTTTGTATCACCTTTGCGTAGCGCTTTCTCTGGCCTTTACGCTTTAGTTTTGAGAGTCGTTCTTTTAAAGATTCTAATCGTTCTGCTGCCAACTTTGCATATGGATAGACTTTTAATGTTTTACGACGTAAAACTATATATCTAATTCTTTCATCCCTGTTCTTAAAATTCAATTCTGGTAATACTAAAACCTCATCTAAATCTATAGCAGTTCTTGGAATAGAATCACCTTCAATTATAATATATTCTACTACTGTTGAATCTTGTTTTACAGGATCAATCTGTGCAGTGACAAGGAGGTTAAAAAACAAAAAAATGTAGACTAAATATTTCATAAATAAACTCTAGCTAAAACCATTCCAAAAAACCTATTTAGAGTAGCATCAAAATTAAGAATTAATACTACCATTAACCTTAATTTCGTATTAATATTATTATTTTTAAACAAAAATTTTTACACATGGCAAAAAAGCAATTATTGACAAAAAAGTCAATGGACTTTTTAGAGAAATATCTAAATAATGCATCACCAACTGGTTATGAATGGGATGGGCAAAAACTCTGGATGGATTACTTAAAACCTTATGTTGATGAGTTTATTACAGACACCTATGGTTCTGCTGTAGCTGTAATTAATCCAAAAGCAAAATACAAAGTAGTTATTGAAGGACATGCCGATGAAATTTCATGGTATGTCAATTATATTTCAGATAAAGGGCTTTTATATGTGATAAGAAATGGTGGAAGTGATCATCAAATTGCACCTAGTAAAATAGTAAATATCCATACTAAAAAAGGCATTGTAAAGGGTGTATTTGGCTGGCCAGCAATTCATACTAGAAGTAGAGCTAAAGAAGAACCACCAAAACCAGATAATATTTGTATTGATATAGGTGCCAAGGATAAAGCTGAAGTTGAAAAAATGGGTGTCCATGTAGGCTGTGTAATAACCTATCCGGACGAGTTTCATATTTTAAATGGAGATAAATTTGTTTGTCGTGCTTTAGATAATAGAATGGGCGGATTTATGATTGCTGAAGTTGCTCGTTTACTGCACCTTAATAAAAAGAAATTACCATTTGGCCTATATGTAACTAATTCTGTACAAGAGGAAATCGGCCTACGAGGTGCAGAAATGATAACACAAACCATCAAACCAAATGTTGCCATAGTAACAGATGTTACTCACGATACAACGACTCCAATGATTGATCAGAAGAAACAAGGATATGCAGAAATTGGTAAAGGTCCAGTCGTGGCGTATGCACCAGCGGTTCAACAAAAACTAAGAGATTTAATAACAGATACTGCAGAAGAAAAGAAAATACCTTTCCAACGTGCCGCTTTATCTAGAGCAACAGGAACAGATACAGATGCTTTTGCCTATAGCAATGGTGGTGTGGCTTCTGCCCTAATATCATTACCACTAAGATATATGCATACAACTGTAGAGATGGTGCATAAAGAAGATGTAGAAAATGTTATTAGGTTGATTTATGAAACGCTTCTAAAAATAGAAGATGGAGAAACCTTTAGTTATTTTAAATAAAATTATAGCCTCATTTGTTTGAGGCTATTTTTTATGGATGAATTTATAGACATAGTAACAAAAGACGGAGAACCAACAGGTAAGGTGGCTCTAAAATCTGATGCCCATAAAAATGGTTGGTATCATAACACTATTCATCTTTGGTTATATACAAATGATGGTGAAATTTTATTACAACAACGGTCTCATAAAAAATTGATTTTCCCACTACTTTGGGATGTCTCGGTAGCCGGACATATTGATGCTGGTGAATCGTTTATAGAAGCTGCACTACGTGAAACAAAAGAGGAAATTGGTTTAGATTTAAACCCTAGTGACCTTAAAAAAATAGGTGTTAAACTCCATGAATCATCATATGACAATGGTAACGTTCTTGATTATGAGTTTCATCAAGTTTATATTGCTCAGCTTAACGAAAAGATTGACAAATTAGAGCCTCAAGAAGATGAAGTTGAAGCACTAAAACTAGTTACTCACAGTCAATTTGAAGAGTTACTTGAAATGAGTGAGGTTAACAGCCATTTTGTCCCAACCAATAAACCCTATTACCAATTTGTGCTTAACGCAATTAAATCATTAGGCGTATGAATTTAGTGTTATTAGCCGTTGCACCAGTTTTGGTTATTCTAATATATATTTATATTCAGGATAAGTATGAAAAAGAACCTCCATGCCTGTTAATACTTAACTTTATACTTGGTGCTGTAGTAAGTATTATTATAGTTACAATCATTTATCTTTTCACAGGTCATTTTATACCTGTAACTGATAAGTATAGCATTTGGCAACAATTTGTACAGGCCTTTTTTGTGGTTGCGCTTTCTGAAGAATTTAGTAAATATGTCATTGTTAAGTATTTTGCACAACCACGTAAAGCTTTCAACGAACCTTATGACGGAATTATTTATGCTGTTATGGTCTCAATGGGTTTCGCATGCACAGAAAATGTCCTATATGTTTTAGAAGGTGGTTATCAAACAGCAATATTAAGAGCATTTACAGCTGTACCAGCACATGCCTCGTTTGGTATTTTGATGGGTTATTATATTGGAAAAGCAAAATTTTCAGAACACCGATTATGGTATAATATTACCGGATTATTATTGGCAGTAGTATTTCATGGTTCCTATGATTTTTTCCTATTTATTAATTTTATTCCCGGTATATCAATTGGCGCGTTTATATCCTTGATTATAGGCATAATACTATCAAAAAAGGCTATAAAAATTCATCAAAATAATTCGAATTTTAAAACTTAAAATAAGTGCTATATAAAACATGATTTATTTCATGTTTTGACATTTGTTTAATGTATAATTTAGCACTCCTAAAAACGCAATTATGTATAAAATCAAAGTGAATACGTCCTACGAGTTTGATGTAAACAAAGAGGCAGTAGATCAACTTGATGCTGTTGAAACTTCAACCAATCAGTATCACATTCTTCACAATAATGCTTCGATTAAAGCAAAAATTTTAGATACCAATATCGATAAAAAACAATATCGTATTAAGGTTAACAATAATACGTATGAGGTTGCAATAAGTGACACCTTAGATCAACAAATCACTGAAATGGGATTTGCAATTGGTGCATCTAAAAAGGTCAATAATATTAAAGCCCCTATGCCTGGTTTAATCTTAGAGATTAGCGTATCAGAAGGTAAGGAAGTTAAAGAAGATGATCCTTTGCTAATCTTAGAAGCCATGAAAATGGAAAATGTAATCAATTCACCACGTGATGGAATTATCAAATCCATTGAAGTTAAACAAGGTGACACTGTTGAAAAAGATTCACTATTAATTGAATTCGAATAACATGAAAAAAATTCTAGTAGCCAATCGTGGTGAAATCGCCATTAGAGTGATGCGCACTGCCAAACAAATGGGTATAAAAACTGTTGCTGTTTATTCTGAAGTAGATAGACATGCACCACATGTAAAATATGCTGGTGAAGCCGTATGCATTGGCCCTGCTCCATCAAGCGAGTCGTATCTACGAGGCGATAAAATTATAGAAATAGCAAAATCATTAAATGTTGACGGTATTCATCCTGGATATGGCTTTTTAAGTGAAAATGCAGAGTTTGCAGAGTTATGTGAAGCCAACGGAATCACCTTTATTGGCCCTCGATCTAAGGCCATAAAAATGATGGGTGATAAATTAGCGGCAAAAGAGGCGGTCAAAGACTACAATATACCAATGGTTCCTGGTGTTGATCATGCAATTACAGATCCTAAAGAAGCTGTTGAAATTGCAAAAAGTATTGGTTTCCCTATTCTTATTAAAGCTGCTGCTGGTGGAGGTGGAAAAGGTATGCGAATCGTTGAAAAAGAGAAAGATGTTGAGAGTCAAATGAAACGAGCCATTAGTGAGGCAACTTCTGCTTTTGGAGATGGTTCTGTATTTGTTGAGAAATATGTGACATCACCTAGACATATCGAAATACAAATTATGGCAGATATGCACGGTAATTACCTGCATTTCTTTGAGCGCGAATGTTCTATTCAAAGACGTCACCAAAAAGTTGTAGAAGAAGCACCTTCAGCTATTTTAACACCACAGTTAAGAGATAAAATGGGTCAAGCTGCAATTAATGTAGCGAGGTCTTGTGATTATATTGGTGCTGGTACTGTAGAATTCTTAATGGATGCAGACCACAACTTCTATTTCCTTGAAATGAATACACGTCTGCAGGTAGAACATCCTGTAACTGAATGGATTTCTGGAGTAGATTTGGTAGAACTTCAAATAAAGGTTGCTCGAGGTGAAGAATTAAACATTAAACAAAAAGATCTTAAAATAAATGGTCATGCTGTTGAACTTCGTGTTTATGCAGAAGACCCAATGAACGATTTTTTACCAAGCGTTGGTAACTTAGAAGAATATAAACTACCTAAGGGTGAACATGTTCGTGTTGATAATGGTTTTGAAGAAGGTATGGATATTCCTATTTATTATGACCCTATGTTATCTAAACTTATTACTTATGGTAAAACCAGAAGTGAGGCCATTGAATGGATGATTTATGCTATAGATAATTACAAGGTAAAAGGTGTACGGACTACCCTACCTTTTGGAAGATTTGTTTGTAAACATGAAGCCTTCAGAAGCGGAAATTTTGACACACATTTCGTGAAGAATTATTTCTCTCCTAGTATAGTAGAAGAAGCAAGTAGAACTGAAGCAGAATTAGCAGCGAAACTTGCGCTCAAACAGTATTTGGAGGATCAAAAACTATTAAGACTACCTAACTAATAACATTATGAGTTCAAAAATAAAAACACTAAACGAAAAACTCGCCTTAGCTAAATTAGGTGGCGGTCAAGCACGTATTGATAAGCAGCATCAAAAAAAGAAGTTAACGGCAAGAGAGCGGATTCTATATTTATTAGATGAAGGATCTTTTGAAGAGATTGGTGCGCTGGTTACTCACAGAACCAAAGACTTTGGTATGGAAAATCAAAAGTTTTATGGAGATGGTGTTGTTACAGGCTACGGTACAGTTGATGGAAGATTAATTTATGTTTTCGCTCAAGATTTTACTGTATTTGGAGGATCGTTATCAGAAACTCATGCAGAGAAAATATGTAAAATAATGGATATGGCTGTTAATGTGGGTGCTCCTATTATTGGTTTAAATGATTCAGGTGGTGCCCGTATTCAAGAAGGTGTACGCTCATTAGGTGGTTATGCTGATATTTTTTATAGAAATGTACAAGCGTCTGGAGTTATTCCACAGATATCAGCTATAATGGGACCTTGTGCAGGTGGTGCCGTTTATTCGCCTGCCATGACAGACTTCACTATTATGGTTCAAGACACGAGTTATATGTTCGTAACTGGGCCAAACGTTGTAAAAACAGTAACCAATGAAGAAGTGACTAGTGAAGAATTGGGTGGTGCAAGTGTGCATTCTACCAAATCAGGTGTAGCACACAAAACCTCAGCTAATGATGTAGAGTGCCTAGAAGATGTAAAAAAATTATTGAGCTATTTACCTCAGAGTAATCGTGAAAAACCTGAAGCTATAGAATTTCAGATTAAGGATGAAGTAAGAGAAAGTTTGTCGGAAATCGTTCCAGACAACCCGAACAAGCCTTATGATATGCATCAGGTTATTGAAGGCATTATAGATAAAGACTCTTTCTATGAAATCCATAAAGACTATGCGGAAAATATTATAGTTGGTTTTGCAAGATTGGGCGGAAAATCGGTTGGTATTGTAGCAAACCAACCCATGTTTTTAGCTGGAGTATTAGGAGTTGATAGTTCTAAGAAAGGGGCAAGATTTGTGCGTTTCTGTGATTGTTTTAATATTCCATTGCTTGTATTAGAGGATGTACCTGGTTTCTTACCTGGAACCGACCAAGAATGGAATGGTATAATTGTGAATGGGGCAAAATTGTTATATGCTTTTAGTGAAGCTACAGTGCCAAGGGTTACAGTAATTACAAGAAAAGCATATGGTGGAGCTTATGACGTAATGAATTCTAAACATATTGGTGCAGACATGAATTTTGCATGGCCAAATGCTGAAATTGCCGTAATGGGTGCAAAAGGTGCCGCTGAAATTATTTTTAAACGTGAAATCACTAGCGCAGAGGATCCAGAGGCAAAGTGGAAGGAAAAAGAAGCTGAATACGCAGAACTCTTTGCAAATCCATACAGTGCAGCAGAACGTGGTTACATTGACGAAGTTATTTTACCAAAAAATACAAGGCGTAAGCTTATTAAAGCTTTTAGTATGCTTGAAAATAAAGAAGTAAATAAACCAAAACGTAAACACGGAAATATTCCTTTATAACTAATTAATGATTTGTGATAAAAGGCCTTTTAGACTTTATAGTTTAAGAGGTCTTTTTTTGTTATGAATATTATAAAGTCTGCTACATAGACTTTTTAATTAGTTTACTTTTGCACAATGCAAAACCAACAGCGTTCTCAATTTGAATTTGTCGTCTTAATGGCTGCACTGATGTCAATCGTTGCATTGTCAATTGATGCTGTACTTCCTGCATTGCCCCAAATCGGAGAGTTTTTAAATGTGTCTAGTCCCTTAGAAAATCCTAAACTGATAACTTCTATATTTCTGGGACTTGGTATCGGACAACTCGTGTTTGGACCATTATCCGATAGTTTTGGCAGAAAACCAATTGTATACGCAGGCTTTATTCTATTTGTTATAGCGTCTATTATTTGTGTAACGACGAAGAATTTTGAAATGATGCTTTTTGGTCGTGTATTACAAGGTATAGGATTAGCTTCACCAAGAACTATGTGTATCGCGATGGTAAGAGACTCTTATGAAGGCGATTATATGGCCAAAATACTGTCCATAGTAGTTATGGTATTTATTCTTGTTCCTGTTGTGGCTCCTACTATAGGACAATATTTAATGAATAATTATAGTTGGCAATTTATTTTCACATTTACACTAATATTTGGGGTAATTGTAATACTGTGGTTTTGGTTAAGACAACCTGAAACTCTTAAAGACAAATACCGAATTCCTTACAGGTTGACAATCTTCACCACAGGAACTATACAATTCTTTAGAATAAAATCTGCAGTAATTTATACACTTCTATCTGGTTTTATAACAGGTTCCTTTATGGTTTACCTAAGCACTTCACAACAGATTTTTGAAAATCAATATAATTTAGCCGAAGAATTCCCATTAATCTTTGCAAGCTTAGCTATTTCAGTAGGTTTAGCCACTTTTATGAACAGTCAATTGGTTGTAAAATATGGCATGAAGACCATTGTTCATATTGCAATGATTAGCTTCATTTTAACTTCGCTTATTTTTTTATTAATGTTCTCGGGAGGAAACAATCCGAGTATTGAAGTATTAATAGGTTTCTTTGCTGTGCAGTTTTTTACCATAGGATTTTTATTTGGGAATCTAAGGGCTTTGGCTATGGAACCTATGGGACATATAGCAGGAATTGGCTCTGCATTAAATGGCTTTATTTCAACTGTGATGGCAGTACCAATTGCAGATTACATTGGGAGTTATATTGAAGATTCTGTACAACCCTTGTTTATTGGGTTTTTGGTATGTGGTTTAATCTCACTATTACTTTTTTACGGCAACAGTAATTGGGTATCCAAACTTTTGAAAACAGTTTAAAAAATTTCTAAACTTCCTTTTCCTTCCCTTAATATTACTGGAGGTTTTTCTGATAGATCAATAATTGTTGATGCCTCATTTCCACCGTAACCACCATCAATAACAATATCAACTAAATTATCCCATTTTTCATAAATTAATTCGGGATCTGTAGTATATTCAATAATATCATCTTCATCTCTGATTGAAGTAGATACAATTGGGTTGCCTAAAGCAGAAACAAGTGCCAACGCAATAGAATTATCTGGCACTCTAATACCAACAGTCTTACGTTTTTTAAATGGATTGGGTAAATTTTTGGAACCAGGCAAAATAAACGTATATGCTCCGGGTAATGCTCGTTTTAAAATTTTGAAGGTCGTGGTATCTATTTGCTTTACATAATCACTAAGATTACTTAAATCTTCACAAACAAACGAAAAGTTAGATTTCTCTAACTTAACGCCTTTAATTTGAGCAATGCGTTCTAAAGCTTTAATATTTGTAATATCACAGCCCAAACCATAAACCGTATCAGTTGGATATATTACCAACCCACCTTTTTGAAGCACCTCAACAACTTTCTGAACCGCTTTTTGGTTAGGGTTTTCTGGATATATTTTAATGTATTCTGCCATTGTTTATTAATCTAGCCTCTTCGCCTTCTGGATTGATTATTATAATTATCAGGTCTGTTCCTTGCATCATCTCCTCTTCTTCTTGGCATTATCTTTTCTTTTTCTGCTTTTTGAAACTTTAACCACTTTTCGTTTTGATCTTCATTCAACAATGCTTTTAACTGATTGTTTAATTCTTCTTCATCACTTCTTATCTGTTCTTGTATTGGTTGTAGTTTTTCTCTAACCATTGTCATGGTTTCTCGCATTAACTCTCTGTTCTGGGTCGACCTAGCTATTTCCATGTTTTGGTTTACTACAATATCCAACCCTTCAAATAAATCCTTGTTTTCAGTATTGATTTTATTCATTTGAAGATTATGGTTCTCAATTTTAGCAACAACAATTGAAGCTACGGAATCAGATTTTTTAAGCTTTAACTTCTTTATGGTTTTCTTAGAATCATACTCAATTATACCAGACATTTTTTGAGATTCAAATTTTTGAACTTCCCTAGCTCCAGAATTTTGAGATTGATTGGAATTGCCACGTCTTCCGCCACCAGGTGGCTGTGCATATACATATGCAGATTGAAAAAATACAAGTAAAAAAATTAATGCTCTCATATCAGTTTATAATAGTTAACAGAAATTAGAATTATCCTAATACTTCAAGTTTAGCAAAACGCAACAGCAATTTTTTAGTGTCACCATTTTCAAATTTTATTTCAGCTTTTAAATCACCACCTGTACCTTCTATTTTCATTACTTCACCCCTACCAAATCGCTGATGATTTACAACATTCCCAACAACTAAATTCGTATCAAACAAATTAGTAGAACCACTAGTCTTACTCACGGGTTTTAACTTCTTAGGCGTACTAATTTTAAAGCTCTCAGGTTTTTTCTTTTGTTCCTTCTTTTGAAATTTTGGTGATTTAGGTTTAGCAAATCGTACTTTATTGGGTTCTATATCACCAAAAATTGAAGCGTCCAACATTGGGTTAAATCGTTGTTCTTTTAAAGGCGTTGTTATGTTTACAAACTTATCATCAATCTCTTCAATAAAACGACTAGGTTCTGCATCAATCAATTTTCCCCAACGGTAACGCGAAAGGGTGTATGTTAAGTAAGCTTGTTTTTCTGCTCGCGTCAATGCTACATAGAATAATCGTCTTTCTTCCTCAAGTTCACTCCGTGTATTCATACTCATTGCACTTGGAAATAAATCTTCTTCCATTCCGACAATAAACACATGCGGAAACTCTAGACCCTTCGCCAAGTGAATTGTCATTAATGCCACGTGGTTTGGATCTCCTTTATCGCCATCGAGATCCGTGGCTAAAGCTACATCTTCTAAAAATTCCGCCAAGGAGTCGCCTGCATCTGCCAACTCAATTTGCCCTTCTACAAAATCCTTTATACCGTTCAATAATTCTTGTACATTTTCCATTCTGGTAACACCTTCAGGCGTACCATCCTTATTGAGCTCTCTAATTAATCCACTGGTTTTTGTAACATGTTCTGCAAGATCAAAAGCATTCGCAGTTTGATTCATGACCTTATAACTCTCAATCAGGGTTACAAAATCTCTAAGCTTGTTTTTAGTACCATTATTGATATTGATTGAGACATTATCAATGTCCTTCATAACATCATAAATGGTTTTACCAGTCGCGTTGGCTGCAACAACCAATCTGTCAACCGTGGTCTGCCCAATTCCCCTCGCAGGATAATTGATAACACGCTTTAATGCTTCTTCATCTGCAGAATTAAGTATCAATCTTAAATAGGCAGTAACGTCTTTTATTTCCTTACGCTGATAGAAGGATAAACCACCATAAATACGATAAGGTATATCACGTTTTCTTAAAGCATCCTCTATGGCACGTGATTGGGCGTTTGTTCTGTAAAGTACTGCAAAGTCACTATTAGGTAATTGCTGGTTCATTTTAGTTTCCCAAATTGTACTAGCCACATAACGTCCCTCATCACCATCTGTCATAGAACGGTGTACAATTACCCTATCGCCTTCTTCATTAGCGGTCCAAACAATCTTATCTAATTTTGTTTTGTTATGATCAATTACGGAGTTTGCAGCACCAACGATCATTTTTGTAGAGCGATAATTCTGCTCTAATCGATACACGTTAACATCATCATAATCCTTCTGGAAATTAAGGATATTGTTAATGTTTGCCCCACGGAAAGCATATATACTCTGCGCATCATCACCTACCACACAAATGTTTTGAAAACGGTCTGAAAGTGCGCGGACAATGAGGTATTGTGAATGGTTTGTATCCTGGTACTCATCGACTAGAATATATCTAAACTTATCTTGGTATTGCGCTAATACATTAGGGAACCGAGTAAGCAACTCATTGGTTCTTAATAATAAGTCATCAAAATCCATTGCACCAGCCTTAAAACAACGGTCCACATATTCTGCATAGATCTCTCCCATTCTCGGCCTACGCGCCATAGCATCGGCTTCCATAAGTTCAGGATTATTGAAATAAGCCTTTACAGTAATAAGACTGTTCTTGTAAGACGAAATCCTACTATAAACTTGCTTCGTTTTATAGATGTCCTTATCTAGACCCATTTCTTTGATAATAGATCCCAAAAGTTTTTGTGAATCTTGTGTATCATAAATAGTGAAATTACTTGGAAAACCTAGATGGTGACCTTCAAACCTGAGTATTTTGGCAAACACAGAATGGAACGTGCCCATCCAAAGATTTTTGGCTTCGCTTTCCCCAACAATCTCGGCAATCCTTCCCTTCATTTCTCTTGCTGCCCTATTGGTGAAGGTAAGAGCTAAAATATTAAATGCATCAACGCCTTGACTCATTAGATAAGCAATACGATAAGTTAATACTCTCGTTTTACCAGATCCTGCGCCAGCGATAACAATCATAGGACCATCCTTTTGCAAAGTTGGCGCCAATTGCGCATCATTTAGTTGACTTAAATACTTTTCCAATTACTATTTTTTAAGAAATGTGAAATTAAGTATTGTATTAGGTTTAACCATGTGATTCAACTAATAATTATAAACAATGTATCAAGATTTTTATTGATCAAATTTCAATATATTAGTGAAAATTTTTTTCTAAAAACATGAAAGTACTTTTATCACTGCTCCTAGTTACCTGCTCCTTAACATTTGCCCAAAATTCTATAGAACAAGATATTATAGACATTGAAGGTAAATTAATTGAATGGCGACACCATTTTCACCAAAATCCCGAATTATCAAACCAAGAGTTTAAAACCGCTGAAAAAATTGCGGCACATTTAAAATCTCTTGGATTAAAAGTCGAAACCAACATTGCCAAAACAGGAGTTGTTGGCCTTCTCGAAGGCGATAACCCTGGAAAGGTTGTTGCACTTAGAGCAGATATTGATGCGTTACCTGTTACAGAACGCAATAATTTACCATTCAAATCAGAAGTAAGAACTACATTTCTTAATACTGAAACAGGTGTAATGCATGCTTGTGGACACGATACACACATTGCAATATTGATGGCAACTGCTGAAGTATTATCAAAACACAAGGACAAAATAAATGGTACAATAAAGTTTATTTTTCAACCTGCAGAAGAAGGACCACCACCAGGTGAAGAAGGTGGTGCAAAACTTATGATTAAAGAAGGCGTATTAGAAAATCCAAAGGTAGATGCCATTTTTGGTCTTCATATCAATTCTGAAACACCTGTTGGCACAATAAGATACAAAACAGAAGGAATAATGGCCGCTGTTGAGCGATTCGTTGTTAAAGTAGAAGGTAAACAAACCCATGGTTCTCAACCTTGGTCTGGTGTCGACCCTGTCTTGATTTCTGCTAAAATCATCGATGGATTTCAGACTATAATATCTCGAGAATCTTATTTAATAGAAGCGCCTGCTGTAATTACCGTTGGTAAAATAACTGCTGGTACACGATTTAATATCATACCAGAATCGGCAGAAATGATTGGAACCGTAAGAACTCTTGATGAAGATATGCGTCAACTGATAATGAAACGAATGAATGAGATGGCTTCTGATATTGCAAATGCCTATGGTGGTAGAGCTACAATTGAATGGCAAAACAATACCGTAGTTACTTATAACGACCCTGAATTAACAGCTCAAATTCTGCCTTCATTACAAAAAGTTGCTGGCGCAGACAATGTGCAACTCATGAAAGCAACCACAGGAGGTGAAGACTTCTCATACTTCCAGGAGGTTGTGCCAGGTGTATATTTCTTCTTAGGTGGAATGACACCAGGTGAAACTGAAGTTTTTCCTCATCATACACCAGATTTTAAAATTGATGACTCTGGTTTATTATTAGGTGTAAGAGCATTTACACAAATTACCTTAGACTATTTAAATAACTAGTAAAATGAATGCCGCATTAGATTATCTTGGTGCAATCCCTTGGTGGCTTTGGATTATTGTTGTTTTGGCTCTAGTAGCCATTAGAGATGTATTTTTTCAACGAAAGCATACGATAAGTCACAACTTTCCGATTGTTGGTCATTTAAGATATTTGCTTGAAAGCATTGGTCCCGAAATGCGTCAATATTTTGTAGCGAACAACAGAGAAGAATTACCTTTTAATAGAATTGAAAGGGGTTGGATATATGCGTCTGCCAAAAAAGAAAATAACTACGAGGGTTTCGGTACAGACAGAGACATCTACACACACCAACACATCTTTATCAATAATGCAATGATGCCTTATAAAATTGAAGATGATCATCCTAATGCAATTGATAAAACATTTGTGCCATGCGCCAAAGTAATAGGTGAGTTTAATAAAAGAAAAAAGCCTTATAGACCAGCGTCTATAATTAATGTTTCTGCAATGAGCTTTGGGTCATTATCTGCTAAAGCAGTTGAATCACTAAATAAAGGTATTAAAATAGCTAATGCTTATCACAATACAGGAGAAGGAGGACTTTCGCCTTACCACAGTCATGGTGGTGATGTTATTTTTCATTTTGGGACTGGATATTTCGGTGTACGTTCTGAAGATGGTGGTTTCTCTATGGAAAAAATGATAAAGCTGGTCAATGACAATCCTTTCATCCGTGCAATTGAGGTAAAACTCTCCCAAGGCGCAAAACCAGGAAAAGGTGGTGTGTTGCCAGGTAAAAAAATCTCAAAGGAAATTGCTGAAATTAGAGGTGTAGAAGTCGGTAAAGACGTTTTATCACCACCAAACCACAAGGCATTCTCTAACGTCCCAAAACTTGTGGATTTTGTTGAAGCTATCGCAGAAGCTACTGGATTGCCAGTGGGCATAAAAGCTGCAATAGGAAAATTAGAGCAATGGGAAGAGCTGGCTCAAATTATGAAGACTGAAAATCGAGGTCCTGATTTTATTACCGTTGATGGTGGTGAAGGTGGAACCGGTGCAGCACCTCCAAGTTTTGCAGATCATGTGTCTTTACCATGGGTATATGGATTCAGTGATATCTACAAGCTATTTCAAAATCATGGTTTAACTGAACGCATTGTATTTATTGGTAGTGGTAAACTTGGTTTCCCTGCCAAAGCAGCAATGGCATTTGCCATGGGAGTAGACTGCATAAACGTTGCACGCGAAGCTATGATGAGTATTGGCTGTATTCAAGCTCAGATTTGTCATACTAACCGTTGCCCTACTGGTATTGCCACACAAAGCAAATGGCTACAAAATGGGATAAACATACCGCTTAAATCAGAGCGCCTAGCCCAATATTTTAAAACCTTTAAAAAGGAGGTGATTGAAATTACCCATGCATCAGGATATGAGCACCCTTGTCAGTTTGATATGGATGATGTGGAAATAAATGTAGATGACCATCACCTAAGCAAAGAGTTTGACCAAACTTTTAAATATGAAAAAACACCTGTTGAGTTTAATGGCATGAAAAGTTTATTAGAATGTCAGTATCTTGGCGGTAATTATTCCAATAACTAAAAACAAAATATTACATGGACATTGATAAACTCATAGAGGTTGGCTTAAGTCTTTTACCAGCAATTTTAGTTGCGGCTATTGCATATTATTTTTTCAAGCAACATATAGAGAACGAAAATAATATAAGACGTTTTAAGCTTCAAAAAAGCATGCAAAAAGAAGCTTTTCCGATAAGACTCCAAGCCTATGAACGCATGGCACTTTTTTTAGAGCGAATTTCACCTTCAAAATTATTAACCAGAATACATCCAAATTCCTCAAATAAAGAAGATTACGAAACTTTACTTATAGCAACAATTGAACAAGAATTTGAGCATAATTTATCGCAACAGATATACGTTAGCGACGAATGCTGGAACGTGATTAGAGGTGCAAAAAACGCAACAATTCAGCTTATAAGAAAAGCCACTATGAACGAAAAAACAGATACCGCAAATAAATTAAGAGAAGTCGTTTTAACTGATCTTATGGACAAACAAGCACCTAGCAATACAGCACTTGCTTTTATAAAAGACGAAGTGGGTGAAATGTGGTAATTCTAAGATGATGCATTAGCAACATTAGAGTGTTTTTGAGAAGCATATTCAAAGCCTTGTTGCCACCATTTTTCCATCAGTCGTTTGCTAAATATCAGAGAATTTTCCGTTAAACTCGTTGGCGTGTAATATAGATTGAGTTTTACATCCCTGTTTTTTGCCGCCAATTTTCCAATTACAATATCATTGCGCTCTACTTGATTTAGCAAATGGCCAAATAAGCTAATCATTAAAGAAAATGGGTTTTTACCCAATACCTTTTGCCTATTCAGTGTCTCAGCCTCTAGCACAATGGCATCAACCTCAGTTGCGCCTCTTAGAATAGCCTCTCTTATTGGTATAACGCTACCTAAACCACCATCAGCGTATTCATGACCATTAACAACAGCCAAGGACATAAAGGGAATATAATTACAAGATATCCAGATCCAGTTACAAAACTCCTCGTATGTGCAATCATTAATGGACTTATACTCTACCCTGTTCATGGAGAGATTG
Source organism: Winogradskyella vincentii (assembly GCF_020166345.1). Taxonomy (GTDB): domain Bacteria; phylum Bacteroidota; class Bacteroidia; order Flavobacteriales; family Flavobacteriaceae; genus Winogradskyella; species Winogradskyella vincentii. The sequence goes on from NZ_JAIUJS010000006.1 coordinate 131,533, forward strand.
GATACAGTGACAACAACATCGTGCCTAATTTGCTTAATTTGATTGAATTCATCTTCGGTAAAGTTTCTCTTTATGTTACGTTTTAACGCTTTGCTTTCGCCAAAGGTTCGTTTTAGCCTAATAAATTGCCACAAGGAATTAATGAAATCAATGGAAACATACTCCCTATCTCCTTTCTTACGCTGTACAAAAGGACTAATACTGAATATATCCTGTTGCTGTACGTTAGTGAAAATGTTATAGAGTTTGTCAATTTTACCTACTGCCAAGTGAGGCACTAACAGACTTCCTGTAGAAGTTCCTAGAAACATGTCGTATTCACGTCCTTCTTCCTGCATAAGGTATTGCGCAACACCTCCTGCAAATGCACCTTTACTTCCACCTCCTGATATAACCAATGCTCGCATTAATTCTTTTTTTCTTCTAGTTTTTCACTGAAATCTTTAGCGAATTTAACCAATCTCCAATTATGATGAGACTTAGCATTCTCTATATTCCTCTTGCAAATATCATTGCAACCATTTATTAAACTTAAATACTGAAACGCATTTATCCTTAGATCCGCATTGTGTTTTTCTTCTGTATACCCCAATAGTTCAGAGAAAAGCTCTTGATTACTCTCCGCATTGTAATATGGCGTATTAAGATTAAGGACAATCCAGAGTAACCGAACATTCTTGTCGCTAAAACCTTGAATACTCCTTGTTTTAGATAGGTATTTGCCTCGTTCTAACGGGAAATTATTCCATAGGTTATATAAAGCACTTTCTACCGTTAAATATGAAGCGTCATCCAACAAGGTTTCATAGTCTTCCTTAAGTTCTTCTGGTATTTTAGTAAGATGCTTAGCTATTGCTTGACGCACCTTAAGACTATTTTTAAATGTCTCTTTATTAACTAATTCTGGAGCCTGTGAAATCACTTTAATCTTGGCCTCATCTGAAACATCATATTTTAAATACTCGGTACACTTTGAAGACTTAACCTGACAATCGACCATTAAATACTCTTGAATAAACGTAGATCTTTTCTTTAAAATGTCGATTGCGCCATACGCAGGGAATTTTTCATTTTTAATCCAGTCTCTGACAAAAGAATTTAGATTAACACCAGCCAGACGCTCAACTTCAGAAATAAAATCTGAAGTTTTCGCACTTCCATAAGCATGTTTATTTAAATAATTTTTCACTGCTTGTTTAAATACCTTATCACCAACCTTATCGCGCAAAGCATGCAACACCCAAGCACCACGCTGATAAAACGTTAAACTACTAGATTTAGGATTTAAGAGCGATGTCCCTTGACCTGCTATATCTTGCCTGCCCAAATCTACTGCAGATTCATAGAGTTTAAAATGATAATAGTCATCTCCAAAAATATCACGCTCTGCTAATAGTGCATAATATGTTGAAAAGCCTTCTTGCAACCAATGATGCTCTCCCGATGTTGCCGTGACCAAATTTCCAAACCACTGATGCGCCAGCTCATGCGCATTAACATTTACGTAGTTCTCATCATTAAAACCAACGGAATCCACGACGAAGGCATCTGAAAAAATGGTACAGCCTGTGTTTTCCATACCAGCATATAAAAAATCATGAACTGGCACTTGCCTATAATTTTGCCAAGGAAAAGCAATACCAATTTCTTCTTCTAGGAAATCAAACATTTTTTTACTGTAACGATAGGTAGGCTCTACTTTCAACGAATCTTCAGGATAGTAGTAATATTCTAAAGGAATGCCACTTTTTGAGATTTCCGTTACCTTATTGTATTCACCTATAGCCAATGCTACCAGGTAGCTAGACATTGCCTTTTCCATTTGGTAAGACCAACTTAACCAACCATCCTCAGATTTGTTACTACCCAGCAATGCTCCATTTGAAATCACATGATAACCTTCTGGTGCTTCAAAATTAAAGCTGAATACAATCTTTTCGTTCACATTATCAAAACTTGGCAACCAACTACTTGTGTATTTACCTTGACCCTGAGACCAAATATTCCAATTTTCATTCCGTTTAAGAAAATACAAGGCCTTCTTAGGTTTTGCAGAATACTGAATGAGCAAATCATTCTCGAGCGAAGGTTTAAAATTTGATGCTAAAACAATTTTATCGTTTTGATATGAGAAATTTATCGGCTCATTATTCAAGTACACATACTCAATGTCCATTTGTCGCGCATCCAAATAAATGGAGTCAATAGGACTTACCACATCAAACTTATAAGCTATTAAACCATCAACCTTACCAGAATCAGGAATTATCTTAAGTTTGGCCACACCCTTTGTAAAGTCAACATATTCAGTTTGTTGACCATAACTTACAATCGAAAATAAAAACGTAATAAAAACCAGAAACCTCTTCATGAATTGATAGTATACAAGGATAACGCCAAAGTACGAATTTTAGTCATTTTCTCTAATAATTGAGATTCCTTTTTACACCTAAATTGAGTAATTTCGTAACCATGAGTGTCAATCTGCAAACACCTATAGATTATCTTAAAGGCGTTGGCCCGAACAGGGCTGATTTATTGCGCTCAGAATTAGGTATCCACACTTACCAAGACCTCATCAACTTATTCCCAAATCGTTACATAGACCGTACTAAATATTACAAAATCAATGAACTTCAACGAAACAATGCCGAAGTTCAGATTATCGGGACTATAATTGGCTTTAGAGAGGTTGCACAAAAACGCGGTAAGCGCTTGGTAGCAGATTTTAAAGACGACACAGGTGTTATGGAACTTGTGTGGTTTAGAGGGCAAAAGTGGATAAGGGAGAGCCTTAAAACCGGTCAACCTTATGTAATATTCGGGAAAACCAACTGGTATAATGGTAAATTTAGCATGCCACACCCTGAATTGGAATTATTGAATGAGCATGAGAAAAACCTCCGCTCTGCAATGCAGGCCATTTATCCTTCTACAGAAAAATTATCTAACAAAGGGATTACCAATCGTGTTATTACCAAAATAATGCAACAGTTGTTTCTCGAAACTAAAGGTCAATTTGTTGAGACCTTATCGAATTCTATTTTGGGAGATTTGAAATTGATATCAAAATCAGAAGCACTTTTTAATGTCCATTTTCCAAAATCTACAGAGCTACTTTCGAGAGCACAATTCCGATTAAAATTTGAAGAATTATTTTACATTCAACTGCAATTAATTCTAAAAAACCTCATCCATAAATCTAAGATAAAAGGGTTCAGGTTTGAAAAAGTTGGGGATTATTTCAACACCTTTTTCAAGGAGCATTTACCCTTTGATTTAACCAATGCACAAAAGCGAGTTCTAAAAGAAATTAGAGCTGATTTAGGTAGCAACGCACAAATGAACAGGCTTTTACAAGGTGATGTAGGTTCCGGAAAGACCATAGTTGCCTTTATGTCAATGCTCATGGGACTTGACAACGGTTTTCAATGTTGTTTAATGGCTCCGACTGAAATTTTGTCAGTCCAACACTATAACGGATTAAGTGAATTGTGTAATAAACTGAATATCAGTATTTCATTACTTACTGGTTCAAGTAAAACTTCAGAAAGAAAAGAAATTCATGAAAATCTCGAAAATGGTAGTTTACAGATCTTAGTTGGCACTCATGCCCTACTTGAAGATAAGGTGAAATTTAAAAATTTAGGGCTTGCAATTATCGATGAGCAACACAGATTTGGAGTGGCTCAGCGAAGTAAATTATGGAGAAAAGGAGGCCCTCCTCAGTCCTCCCAAAAGGAGGATGCAAAAACTGTTCTAAGAAAATATATGACAGCTCGTCCATCAACCTATAATTTAATGAAAGAGCTACAAAAAGAGAACAAAAAAAATAGTACTGAAGCCGAACGCATTTTATGGGAGTCTTTAAGAGGGAAAAAACTAAATACTAAATTTAGACGTCAACATATTATAGATGAGTTCATCGTAGATTTTGTGAATCTTGAAAAAAATCTCGTTATAGAAGTTGATGGCGGTTATCACAACCACATTCAACAACAGGAGGTGGATGAAATCAGAACCCTCATTCTCAGGGATCTTGGTTTTAAAGTCATCAGATTTAAAAATGAAGAAGTCATTGGAGATATAGACTCAGTTCTAAATCAAATACAGGCAACTTTAAAAAGCCTCCCTTCTGGGGAGGTTGGAGGGGTTTCAATTCCACCTCATATTTTAGTGATGACCGCAACTCCAATTCCAAGGACCTTGGCAATGTCCGTTTATGGAGATCTAGATATTTCGGTAATTGACGAATTACCTGCCGGAAGAAAACCGATAAAAACAGTGCATCGTTATGACAACAATCGGCTGAATGTTTTCAAATTCATGAAGGATGAAATTGCTAAAGGCAGACAAGTTTATGTCGTATATCCATTAATTCAAGAGAGTGAAAAGATGGATTACAAAGATTTAATGGACGGTTACGAAAGTATCTCTAGAGAATTTCCTCTACCTCAATATCAAATTTCTATTGTTCATGGCAAAATTAAAGCAAGTGATAAGGATTATGAAATGCAACGATTTGCCAAAGGAGAAACAAATATTATGGTGGCAACAACTGTAATTGAAGTTGGAGTGAATGTACCAAACGCCTCGGTAATGGTAATTGAGAGTGCAGAGCGCTTCGGTTTGTCTCAGTTACACCAATTAAGAGGTCGTGTTGGACGTGGTGCTGAGCAAAGCTATTGTATTCTCATGACCAGCCACAAACTTAGTAATGATAGCAAAACCAGGTTAGAAACCATGGTTAGATCTAATGACGGATTTGAAATTGCCGAAGTTGATTTAAAACTACGTGGTCCTGGTGATATTATGGGCACTCAACAAAGTGGTGTTTTAAACCTAAGAATAGCAGATATAGTAAAAGACAAAGCTATTTTAGACCAAGCACGATATATGGCTAAAACCATCCTTAAAATTGATCCAAGTCTCAGCTTGCCAGAAAACAAATTAATACTACAGACCTATAGGCAAATGGCTAAGTATAAAAATATTTGGAATTATATAAGCTAAAAAAAGGCCTGGTACCAACTACAACCAGGCCTTCCAAAACAGTAACTAAACGTGTTTTGATGATGAAGATTTACATTGCACCTAATTCCTTGAGTGCCTTTTCTGATCTGGCTTTGTCCTGATCAGATGGTTTTAATGCCAATGCTTTTTTATAATGTTTTATTGCTGTTTTTGTATTGCCTTTGGCTTTATAAGCTGCGGCCACACTGTTGTGCCAAGTAGGATTCTTTGGATCATCCTTTAAATTCATGTTATAATATTTTAAAGCCCTATCATAGTCTTCAATACTTAACATGTAGTTACCCATTCTATTCAATTGATTGGCATTGGCCATTGTAGATGCTTCATCCATTGTAGCTCCAAAACCTGCCTTATCTCCTTTTTTCATTAGGATTTGAGCTTTTGTTGCTAAGCCATTAACCGTCTTTTCACTGAAAAAATTACCCTCTAAAGCACCATTAATCCACGTTAGTGCTTCATCTAGATCGCCACCATTATTCAAAGCAAAGTTTGCTGCCTGTTCCCAGTTTTGTCTCGAAAATCCCTTCTGGCCTTTTAATTGGGATCTTATTTGATCCATCACAATATCAGTAACATTTACTTCTATTTTAAATGGTATGGCTTTCTTTTCCCATTTTAAAGAGGCCACAGCATAGTTTTTACTTACCTCATCAAAACTGAAGGTCAACAACTCAGTATGTGGTATATCTTTTAGCTTAACATCAGCTTGCAAGACATCTTTTGCCGGATCATAAAAATAACTTCCCCAAGCTTCCGTGTCTTTTGATAGTATAATGGTTGCATTTTCAATGTCCTTTACATTAATATGCAATCCGTAAGTTCCTGCAGGTACAGTTTTACCACCAATGCTAACATCGTGGGTAAATGAAATTGTAGTGTTTTCATTAGCTCCAGCACGCCATGGTGCTGCAGTAGAGGTTCCAAAGCCAAGGTTGTTTAATCCAAATGGCACTAATTTTCCCCATATTTCTCTTTCGTTAACACTAGGTCTAGAATAGGTAATCGTAATATCGGTTGTACCGACACGTTGCATCACAGAAGCCATCTGACTTCCTCTCGGTGTAAATAATTGCGCATTAGCGGTTAAAGACAAACTCAGCACTGCACACAATAATAGCGAAGTAATTGTTGCTCTCATTTTTATTTGATTTTGTTTAGTAGTACGCCTAAGTTACTTTGTTTAAGAGGACCATGCTGTTATGGACATGTTAAAAAAACTTAACCTATGTTAATTAACTGTAAATTAAGAAAGTCTTGGTACCAAGAGTAAAATCCTGAATTTGAAAATTAAATTATCTTAGTCTCACAAACCAATCCAAGATGCTAACCAAACTCGGTCAAAAATTTACAGACACATTTACCAAATACATGCCAAGCGCTTATGTATTTGCGTTATTGCTAACCTTACTTTCAGGGTTTTTGGCCCTAATTTTTACAAGCACAAAACCTATAACCATCCTTGAAGGCTGGTACGATGGTTTTTGGAAACTATTATCCTTTGGGATGCAAATTGTATTAATTGTAATCACGGCTTACAGTATTGCCCAAGCACCACCAATAAAAAGAGGTATAGATTGGTTATCTAAAAGGATTACAACGCCTTTTCAAGTTTATCTTACGGTAATGGTTTTTGGTATTCTTATTTCACTTATAAGTTTTGGTATGGTGGTGGTAACATCAATACTTGCCCGAGAATTGGCTATCAGAATTAAAGGTGTCCACTATCCATTTTTAATAGCTTGTGTCTATTTTTCCATAAATGCTTGGGTTTGCGGACTCTCTAGCTCTATTCCCCTACTTTTAAATACTGAAAACAACTTTCTTGTTGAAAGTAATATTCTTTCAGATACCATTTCTACAAGTTATAGTTTAGGCTCTACCCTAAATTTGCTCATGATTATTTTATTTCTTGTCGTAGCACCTTTTATTATTTGGTTGTTAATTCCTAAATCAGCTGAAGGCAAAGAGCTTAATGATCTTATCGTTGAAAAAACAGATTCAGAAGCTACTATAAAGAGTGAGGCACTATCTTATAAATTACCATATAAAGCCTTATCTGACGCCTTAAATAATGCCGGTTGGCTTCAGATCACTGTTGCACTTTTAGGATTGGTATATATTGTATATCACTTCGCCACCAAAGGTTTCGATCTTAATTTCAATATTATGATCTTTATTTTTATTGTGGTTGGCTTGTTTCTTCATATTACGCCAATGCGCTATAGTATTGCCATGAAACGTGCCAGCAGCAATATTTCAGGCATCTTGTTTCAGTATCCCTTTTACGCAGGTATTATGGGCATAATGATGGCATCTGGCCTTGGTGTAAAAATCAGTGAAGTCTTAGCATCTGTTGCCACGCCCAACTCCTACGCCTTTATTTCTTATTTAACTGGTGGCATCGTAAATTTTGCCATCCCTTCTGCCGGTGGAGAATTTGCCGTTATAGGACCAAGTATTATCACAATGGTACAGAATTTAGGCGTTGATATGACTTCAATTGAAATTAACACTATGGTGGCTAGAGCCTCAATGTCTGTTGCCTATGGAGAAAGTCTGAGTAATTTACTGCAACCTTTCTTCTTATTATTGGTATTTCCTGTAATGGGCAAAGGGATTAAAATACAAGCCAGAGATATTGTTGGCTATTTATTTATTCCATTTGTTTTATTTTTTATTCTACAGGCCTTGATGGTGACTTACATACCATTATAGACTACAATTGATCTAATGGACTTGTAATTTTAGATTTACTACGCGGTGTTACCTTGGTATACACTTGTGTTGTTTTAATTGAATTATGCCCAAGTAACTCCTGAATAAATCTCATATCTGCGCCAGATTCTAGAAGATGTGTTGCGTAAGAATGGCGTAAACCATGTATGCCTATTTCCTTTTTAATATTTGCTTTTTGCATGGCATACCTAAAGACTTGCTGCAAACTAGATTTTGCGTAGGCATTACCATACTGGCCTTCAAATAAGAATTCCTTTGGACGATATTCTAAATAATACTGTCTTAACTCAGGTAAAATGGTTTTTGGCAATGGCACATATCTGTCCTTTTTACCCTTTGCACCTCTTACATGTACCACCATCCTTTTGCTATCAATATCTATAATTTTAAGATTAACCACTTCTGATACCCGCAATCCCATACCATAGCATAACTGCAATGCCATCTTGTGTTTTAAATTAGTGGTTACCCTAAATAGTTTTTTTACCTCAGTCTTACTCAGCATTTTCGGCAATGTCTGAGGTTTTTTAGGTCTTGGGATATCAAAAAACATTTTGGGTCTGTGTAATACTTGCTCAAAGAAAAACTTAATTGCATTAATTTTTCCGTTCATTTTCCGCTCACTCATTTTCTCAACCTTAAGGCAATACAAAAAATAATCTTTAAGTCGTTTTGGGTTTAAGTCACCAACATAATAATCATCCAGAAGTGTCAATAAATGCTGAAATTCCGCCAAATAAATACGCTTGGTACTTTGACTATACTTCTTTAGAGTTAACTGCTCATTTAGGTCTAAATAAGCCTGTTGATTTGCTGGATGAATAGACTTAATCTTAGTAAGCACGCTATTCTTTTTTGACATTTGAATAGCCTCTCTTACGACTGGTAAATCTGGTAGATACCAGGATTTTTTTGAAGCACTCCATTTAGCAGATGGAAAACGTTTACGGAGATCATCAATTAAATTCTGGTCGAATGGAAATTGAATAAGGATAATGGCTTTGCCTCTATGCTTGGCTGGTTTAAATATGTATTTAGTTAAATCCATACGTTCATTTTGTATAACACTATATACAAAAATAAGTATTTTGTTATACATTATGTATGTATCCAAAAAATTAAAGCCATTAATGTTAGTGAAGGATTACAAATAATTATTATTTTAGATTTAAATAGCGTAAATACAGACTTATTTACGTGTTGTCCGCAATAACCTCAACATAGCACCTCAACAAGTTTCGGTGCTTGTTTCGAATACGTGTTACCAAACTCATTACATTCCGTTTGACCTGTA
>NZ_JAIUJS010000007.1 GCF_020166345.1 Winogradskyella vincentii
TCTTACCATTCCGAACAGAGTAGTTAAGCCCGTTAGCGCCGATGGTACTGCTTTCTGTGGGAGAGTAGGTCGCCGCCTTTCTTGAAGGCCCTTTGCTGTTTTGCAAAGGGCCTTTTTTTATGCCTTTTTTTTAATCGTACGACCCCGCTCTTAAAACCAGAGTGGATTGCACTTCTAATTTAATATTTCATTATCTTCGAACTATCTTTTCATTTTAGTTAAAAATTTAAATAAAACTAAAATTTTTGATCAGCAAAAATAGCATATTATTTATATGAATAAAGCGGTATATATCGCATCGAATGATGCAGATAGTGGGAAGTCAATACTTACTATTGGACTGATGAATGCCTTATTAAGACATAAACCGTCAGTTGGTTATTTTCGACCTGTAATTGACGATAATTTAGAGAATAAAAAGGACAATCATATTAACACAATTTTATCTTATTTCTCAATTGACATAAAGTATGAGGACGCCTATGGTTATACCATGTCAAAACTTATAAAAAAATGGAATAACAATAAAAAAGAAACCATTTTAAATAAGATAATATCAAAATATAAGAAGCTTGAAGAAAGATTTGATTTTGTCATAGTTGAGGGAAGTGATTTTTCAGATTTCAGTTCGATTATTGAACTTGATCTGAATATTTTAATAGCTAAAAATCTTGGTACACCTGTAATTATTATTTCGAGTGCTCTGAATAAAGAAGTAGAAGAATTTTGTGATAGTTTACATCTCACATATGATTCTTTTGATCAAAAGGACGTGAATGTTATAGGAGTAGTCGCTAACAAAGTTGAGGAATATCATTTAAAAACTATAGAAAGGAGTATTGGTAGTTTATTGCCTGATACTATTACTACTAGTATTATACCAGTTGATGATAAGTTGAAAAATCCAACGATGAAAGAACTAGCCGAATATATTAAGGCGGATGTAATGTTTGGATCCGAATTTTTAGATAGACCGACTGGTGAAATTGAAATTGGTGCAATGCAATTGCAACACTTTTTAGAACATTTAACAGACGATGCAGTGATTGTTACTCCAGCAGATCGTGAAGATATCTTAATGGGAAGTTTGCAAGCAAATATTTCTTCTAATTATCCAAGTCTTGCGGGTATAATATTAAGTGGTAATATGGAATTGTCCCAATCAGTAGTTAAACTTATTGAAGGTTTAGATAAAGTTGTGCCAATTGTCAGAGTTAAGGAGCCTACTTTTAACATTGCATCTCAATTAGCAAATGTTAGATCGCATATCTATTCTACAAATACTGAAAAAATTAAGAAATCGATTGAGATTTTTGAAAATCATGTTGATGTGGACCGTTTGATGGAACATCTTGATTCTTATGAAATAAGCAACCTGATGACACCACGGATGTTTCAATATTATTTGATGAAACGTGCCATGCAAAAACGAAAGCACATTGTTCTTCCTGAAGGGAATGATGATCGCATTCTTTTAGCCGCATCAAAACTTCAGGAATTAGATATAATAGACTTAACAATCTTAGGTGACATTACTAAAGTCAAGTCTTCTGTAGAAAGGTTAAATATTCCTTTTGATTTTGATAAAACAGCAATTATTAATCCAAACAATTCTGGTTATTTAGACGAATTCACAAACACACTATATGAATTGAGAAAGCACAAAGGTATAAGCCCAGCAATGGCAGAAGACCTTATGAGGGATGTCTCATATTTTGGTACCATGATGGTTTATAAAGGCTTAGCTGATGGTATGGTTTCAGGTGCAGCACACACAACTCAACATACTATAAGACCGGCTTTACAATTTATTAAGACTAAACCTGGTTTTTCAGTGGTGTCATCTGTTTTCTTCATGTGTTTAGAAGACAGGGTAAGTGTTTTTGGCGATTGCGCCATTAATCCAAATCCTACGGCAGAACAATTATCTGATATTGCAATTGCATCTGCTGATACAAGTATATCATTTGGTATAGATGCCAAAGTAGCCATGTTGTCTTATTCTTCTGGAGTTTCTGGACAAGGTGAAGATGTTGATACGGTTAAGAAGGCCACAGCAATTGTTAAAGAAAAGCGTCCTGATATTAAAATTGAAGGACCAATTCAATATGATGCTGCTGTGGATCCTGAAATTGGGAAGAAAAAATTACCAAACTCTGAAGTTGCAGGACAGGCAAGTGTATTGATTTTTCCCGATCTAAATACAGGGAATAATACCTATAAAGCAGTTCAACGTGAAACAGGAGCATTGGCAATTGGGCCTATGCTTCAGGGTCTAAATAAACCTATAAATGATTTAAGTAGAGGTTGTTCTGTAGATGATATATTCAATACAGTTATCATTACAGCAATTCAAGCTCAAGAATAGAACTAAAGAGTATGAAGGTATTAGTATTAAATTCAGGTAGTTCCTCTGTAAAGTACCAATTGTTTTCCATGCCAGATGAAATGGTTTTATGCTCCGGTGTTGTAGATAGAATTGGACAACTAGACTCAAGTATTAAACACAGGTCTTCAAAACATAACCTTAATAAAAAGATTGAAATTTCAGACCATAAAAATGCTCTAGATTTAATAGTAAACTTATTGCTAGATGAAAATAATGGAGCCATTGCTTCGATTGATGAAATTGAAGCAGTAGGGCATCGCGTTGTGCATGGAGGTAGTTCATTTAAAGAGACAATTGAAATTGATTCTATTGTCAAATCACGAATAGAAGAATTGTTTATCCTGGCACCGTTGCATAATCCTGCCAATCTAGAAGGAATCAATGTGGCAGAATCAGTATTTGTAAATGCAAAACAAGCTGCTGTATTTGATACTGCATTTCACCAAACTATACCCGAGCACGCCTATAAATATGCGATACCTAATGAATTTTTAGAAGATCATAATATACGACTCTATGGTTTTCATGGTACAAGCCACAAATATGTTTCTGAAAAAGCAATTGAATATTTGGGAGTTAAGAATTCTAAAATAATTACCATTCATTTGGGTAATGGTTGTAGTATATCAGCAGTAGAAAATGGAGAATGTAAGGATCATAGTTTAGGTTTTTCACCAGCTAATGGACTGATTATGGGTACACGCTCTGGGGATATAGATCATTCAATTATTTTTTATCTGATCAATTCTTTAAAGTTTGATATTGATGAAGTGAATAAGATTTTGCAAACAAAAAGTGGTATGCTAGGCCTGACTGGTTTTAGTGACTTACGAGATATCGAAGCAGAAGCTCTTAAAGGAAATTCTGAATGTAAGCTTGCACTAGACATGAGTGTATATAGGATTAAGAAATATATTGGATCTTATGTGTCTGCAATGAATGGATTGGATTGCATAGTCTTTACTGCCGGGATTGGAGAAAATTCTGAACTTATGCGTGGATTGGTATGCGCCGATATGGATGTTTTTGGTATTGAATTAGACGAATCTGCCAATAGTTCTTACTCAAATGGTGTTTCGGACATAAGCAAGAAAAACTCAAAAGTGAAAATATTGATAATACCTACAAATGAAGAATTAGAGATTGCCAGACAAACATATAACCTATTCAATCAAGAATAGGCATTAAAAAACCGAGTAGAATTACTCGGTTTATTTATTTGTGGATATATATTATGTTGTTATTGGTTATCCTTTAATAACTCCTCTAGAAATTACGATTTTTTGAATTTCCGATGTGCCTTCATATATCTGGGTGATTTTGGCATCACGCATTAAACGTTCTACATGGTATTCTTTAACAAAACCATTTCCGCCATGGATTTGAACAGCCTCAACGGTTTGTTCCATTGCAACCTTAGAAGCATATAGTTTTGCCATTGCACTTGACATATCATGATTAACACCTTGGTCTTTTTCCCAAGCTGATTTCATCACTAAGTGTCTAGCAGCTTCAATCTCGGTGTACATATCTGCCAATTTAAATGCAATTGCTTGATGGTTACATATTTCTGTACCAAATGCTTTTCTAACTTTAGAATATTCAAGAGCTAATTCGTAAGCACCAGATGCGATTCCAAGTGCCTGTGAAGCGATACCAATACGACCGCCAGATAAAGTTTTCATAGCAAACTTAAATCCAAAGCCATCCTCTCCAATTCTATTTTCTTTTGGCACTTTTACGTCATTAAACTGCAAAGTGTGCGTATCACTACCTCTAATACCCAATTTATCTTCCTTTGGTCCAATATCAAATCCTGGTGTGCCTTTCTCTACAATAAAAGCATTAATACCTCTGTGCCCTTTTTCTCTGTCAGTCTGTGCAATAACAAGATATACATCCGATCTACCACCATTTGTAATCCAGTTTTTAGTACCATTAATCACGTAATGGTCACCCATGTCAATGGCTGTAGTTTTTTGTGAGGTTGCATCACTTCCAGCTTCAGGTTCGCTCAGACAAAAAGCACCTACATATTCTCCCGTAGCAAGTTTGGTAAGATATTTTTGTTTTTGTTCTTCAGTACCATAATTCTCAAGACCATAACAAACCAAAGAATTGTTCACAGATACAATAACAGAGGCAGAAGCATCAATTTTAGAAAGTTCTTCCATAATTAAAACATATGAAATTGTATCCATTCCACTTCCACCATATTTTGGATCTACCATAATTCCCAAGAATCCAAGTTCTCCCATTTTCTTCACCAATTCATCTGGAAATTCTTGTTTTTCATCACGTTCTATAACACCAGGAAGTAGTTCTGTTTTTGCAAAATCACGTGCAGCGTCACGTATCATTAAATGCTCTTCGGTCAAGCTAAAGTCCATATAACAAATTAATTATTGATTTGATAAAATTTTGATGCAAAGATAACTCTTATTTGCTGTATTTTCAATAACTAATAGTATTTTTACTAATATGATAAAATCTTCTTATAATGTAATTGGAGTAATGTCCGGAACATCATTGGATGGTGTAGACATAATTTATGCTCAATTTGATTATAATGCTAATTGGAATTTTAAGATAAAATATTCTAATACAGTCCCTTATTCTAACGAGTGGATAGAAAAATTAAAGTTACTGACTCGTAGTTCAAAGGAGCAATTAATAGGGTTAGATTTATCATACTCCAAATTATTAGCCAATATGATAAATGAGTTTATTAAACGGAACGAAATAAAAGATATTGACTTTATTTCGTCACATGGACATACAGCTTTACATAGACCTGACTTAGGTTTTACATATCAAATTGGGAATAAACAAATTCTTGCGGATACATTAGGTCAAAAAGTAATATGTGATTTTAGATTACAAGATGTAGAATTAGGTGGCCAAGGTGCACCTTTAGTTCCAATTGGTGATCAGCTTTTGTTTTCAGATTACCAATATTGTATTAATCTTGGTGGTTTTGCCAATATTTCATTTGATTTTGAAGATGAAAAAATAGCTTTTGATATATGCCCAGTTAATATTGTACTGAATCATTATGTTCATGATATAGGATTAGAGTTTGATGAAAGTGGCAAAATTGCATCCAAAGGTGAAGTAAATAGAAAATTATTAGATGAATTAAACGACCTGCCATTCTATAATCTATCACATCCAAAATCGCTGGGTTTAGAATGGGTTGATGATCATATATTTCCAATTATTGACAACTATACTTTAAAACTTGAAGATAAATTATCCACTTTTATTGAGCATATAGCAATTCAGATTTCAAAGTTTATTAGGAAAAAGGGTGAAAAGGTATTGATTACTGGAGGTGGTGTATATAACAAATATCTAATCTCCAGAATACAAGACCATGCCGATTCAATTATTGTAATTCCATCTAAAGATATTATTGAATTTAAAGAGGCTTTGATTTTCGCTCTATTAGGTATTTTGAAGGATAGAAATGAAGCAAATTGTTTAGCAAGTGTAACTGGCGCTAAAAAGAATCACTCATCTGGAAAAATTTTAATGCCGACAGTATAAATTAAGTTGTTAATTCACATTGTAGCTTTTTTAGTTTTTTATATTTGTTATAACTAACTAAATCACAACTCTTGATAAAGGAATTACTTCAGAAATACGAAAATAAATCTCCAGAAATCGTATTTCATTGGAACGATCCCGAGACAAATGCAGAAGGTTGGACCGTCATAAACTCCTTAAGAGGAGGTGCAGCAGGTGGTGGCACCCGTATGCGCAAAGGTCTTGATATGAACGAAGTACTTTCTCTTGCTAAAACTATGGAAGTAAAGTTTACTGTTTCTGGGCCATTAATCGGTGGTGCTAAATCTGGTATAAACTTTGACCCAAAAGATCCAAGAAAAAAAGGTGTACTTGAACGTTGGTATAAAGCTGTATCGCCCTTACTTAAAAGTTATTATGGTACAGGTGGTGATTTAAATGTAGATGAAATCCATGAAGTGATACCAATTACTGAGGCGAGTGGCGTTTGGCACCCACAAGAAGGAGTTTTTGAAGGTCATTTCAGGCCTACACAAGCAGATAAAATAAATAGAATAGGTCAATTGAGACATGGTGTTATTAAGGTAATTGAAAACCCAAAATATTCTCCAGATGTTTCAAGAAAATACACTGTTGCAGATATGATTACTGGATATGGAGTCGCTATTGCAACAAAGCATTTTTATGATTTAAATGATGATTCTATAAAAGGTAAAAGAGTTGTTGTGCAAGGGTTTGGCAACGTTGGCGCATCGGCAGCTTTCTATTTTGCACAAATGGGCGCAAAAATAGTTGGCATCATTGACAAAGTAGGTGGTCTTATTAATCCCGAAGGGTTTTCATTTAATGAAATTATAGAATTATATCTTAATAAAAGTGGTAATACTTTAGTAGCAGAAAATTTAATACCTTTTGAGGAAATTAATAGTTTGATCTGGTCCTTAAAAACCGAAGTTTTTGCTCCATGTGCGGCATCTCGCTTGATTACCAAAGACCAAATAGATCAAATGATTAATACTGGTTTAGAGGTTATATCTTGTGGAGCTAATGTTCCATTTGCTGATAAGGAGATATTTTTCGGGCCAATAATGGAACATACAGACCAAAAAGTTAGCTTAATTCCAGATTTTATTTCAAATTGTGGAATGGCAAGAGTTTTTGCTTACTTTATGGAAAGAAAAGTTCAAATGACTGACGAAGCAATTTTTAAAGATACCTCTAAAGTCATAAGAAAAGCATTAAGAGAAGTAAAGAAAAAGAATCCTAACAGAGTAGGTATTAGTGAAACTGCATTTGAAATAGCGTTGAGACAATTAATATAAAACATCCCATAATATGGAAACAGTAATAATTCTCGTTTTTATTGGTGGCTATTTAGCCATAACATTAGAGCATAATATTAAAATAGACAAATTGATTCCTGCTTTAGTCATGATGGCTATAAGTTGGGCCTTAATTTCCCTAGGTATTGATGATTTCTCTCAATGGTTTGACTCTGGCAAGCATAGCTTGATGGAGAATTTCGGCATGCTAGGTCATGAAGATAAAATGCATTTAATGGAGGAGACTTTATTACATCATTTGGGTAAAACTGCAGAGATCTTGGTTTTCTTACTTGGTGCAATGACAATCGTTGAAATTATAGATTATTTTGATGGATTTTCTACAATTAAAGCAGCCGTAAATTTTAATAGTAGAAAGAAATTGTTGTGGATGTTTTCTGTGTTAGCATTTATTTTATCAGCTATAATTGACAACTTAACAGCAACAATTGTATTGATTTCTATTCTTCAGAAAATTGTTAAAGATAGAAATATCAGAATTTGGTATGCAGGTTTAATAATTATAGCGGCAAATGCAGGTGGAGCTTGGTCTCCAATTGGAGATGTTACAACTACAATGCTATGGATTGGAGACAAGGTCTCAACAGGTAAATTGTTTATATATTTATTCATCCCATCATTGCTATGTATGGTAGTGCCAACCTTTATCGCGTCGCTACTTCCTTCGTTTCAAGGAGACCTGGAATTACAAGCAGATGATAATAAGCCAAAAAATAAGTTTAGCTCTACAATGTTATTTTTAGGTTTAGGTGCAATTGTATTTGTTCCTATTTTTAAGGTAATCACACACTTGCCACCTTATGTTGGTATGATGTTGTCCTTGGGTGTTGTTGCAATCTTTGCAGAAATTTATAGTAATTCTAAGTTTGCGATATCAACAATTACTTCAGAGGAGCATCATGAACATGCAAGTCATAGTCCTGTGCACTATTCATTATCAAAAATAGAATTACCAAGTATCCTATTCTTTTTAGGTATTTTAATGGCTGTTGCGGCGTTAGAGTCATTAGGAATATTGTTTGGTTTTGCCGATGGCTTAAAAGAAAATATTGGTCTATTAGGCACTGAACCAACAGGAACGATAGTTTCAGATTTGGTTGTACTATTACTAGGAGTTGGCTCTGCTGTAATTGATAATGTACCTCTAGTTGCAGCTAGTTTAGGGATGTTCTCAGAACCACTAGATAATCAGTTATGGCATTTTATTGCTTATTCGGCAGGTACTGGCGGAAGTATGTTAATTATTGGGTCAGCAGCAGGTGTTGTAGCTATGGGTATGGAAAAAATAGATTTCTTCTGGTATCTAAAGAAAATTTCTTGGTTGGCATTAGTTGGTTTTATCGCTGGTGCAGTTGCATTTATGGCCACAAGAGCTCTTTTCTAACATACTTAAGTAAAAAACTTAGCGTTATAACTTACAAGAACTTTTAAAATTAAAACTTATCATATGATATTACTAAGTAATATTCAGGATGAAACTGAACTGTTAACTGATAGTGAATCAGTAGAGAAAACCCTTTCTATAATAGAGTTAATTACCAGTGGTGGAACATCTGGAATGGTTATTATACTTATTTTATTCTTACTGCTTATTGTTGCTACTTATATTTATTTTGAACGAATTTTTGCTATTAAAGCCGCGTCCAAAGTGGATTCAAACTTTATGAATCAAATAAAGGACCATGTCAGTAATGGGAAAATTGATTCAGCACAAATGCTCTGTGCCCAAATTAATTCACCGGTTTCAAGATTAATATCAAAAGGCATAACTAGAATAGGTAAACCATTAGAAGATATAAATACTGCAATTGAAAATGCAGGCAGATTAGAGATTTATAGTTTAGAAAAGCACGTAAGCGTTTTGGCTACGATTTCTGGTGTGGCACCGATGATTGGATTCTTGGGTACAGTTGTAGGTATGATTCTATCCATTTTTGAACTTGCAAATGCTGGAGGAACAATTCAAATGGATGTTTTAGCAAGTGGTTTGTATACAGCCATGACTACAACAGTTGGTGGTTTAATAGTAGGTATAATTGCATATGTTGCCTATAACCACATTGTTGTTAGAACAAATAAGGTTGTCTATCAGATGGAGGCTAATTCAGTAGAGTTCTTAGACCATTTAAACGAGCCTATTTAACGTGAATATCAGAGGAAGAAATAAAGTTACTCCAGAATTCAATATGGCCTCAATGACCGATATTGTTTTCTTGTTGCTCATATTTTTTATGATAGCATCAACTCTTGTAACTACAAATGCAATTGATATTATTTTACCAAAGGCAAGTGGTAAAACTGAGAATAAAAGATCCGTTGCAGTAAGTATTAAAAAAGACTTGACTTATTACATTGACCAAAGAAGAGTAGGAGAGAGTATACTAGAAAATGAACTTATTACGGCATTATCCGATCAAGAAAAGCCAACAATTGTTTTAAGGGCAGAAAAATCGGTTCCTGTTGAGAATGTAGTAAAAGTAATGGATATCGCTAATAGAAATAAATTCAAGGTGATTTTGGCAGTAAAACCAAAATAAGCGGCATTATTTTTGAATTTATACTAAGAAACTTTAGTAATGAAGTATTTAGAGACTAAACATGAGCGTAATGCGGCGAGAATAACAACCTTGATTTCAATTATTTTGTTGTTATTACTATTTGTGGTTGGTCCTCAATATTTAGATCCTCCTGAAGAATATGGTGTGGCTGTTAATTTTGGAACTACCGATTTTGGAAGTGGTAACAGACCATTGAGCCAACCAAAGAAAGCTGTTAAAGAACAAATTGAAGAATCTCAACCTGAGACTTCTAAAGTTGCACCAACTAAAGCAGAATCAAAAACCGAAGAGGTTATCACTGAAGACAATGCAGAAGAAATTGCCATAAAAAAACAGAAAGAGGCAGAGGCAAAAGCAAAGGCAGAAGCAGAAAGAATTGAAAGGCAAAAGCGCGAAGCTGAGGAAAGAAAAAGAAGAGAGGAAGAAGAAAAGCGAAAGAAGTTAGATAATCTAATTGGTGGTGTTAAAAATTCTGATGGTAAAACTGATGGAGGTGAAGGGCGAGATAATCAAAACGGTAATATAGGAAAAGTAAATGGAGATCCATATGCACCAAGTATTTTTGGAGGATCAGGACCTGGAAAGCACGGGATTGGTTTTGGATTGAATGGACGTAAAAGATTGAAATTTACGAGATATCAACATGAATGCAATGAAACAGGATTAGTGGTAATGAGAATTTTTGTAAACAAGCAAGGAAAAGTAACCAAAGCAGAAACTTATAAGGGTACAGATAATACTGATCCATGTTTGGTTGAACCTGCCAGAAAAATAGCACTTTCTTATAGGTTTAATGATGTGTCCAATGATCCTCAAGCAAAAGAATTGCAAGTAGGTTTCGTAAGTATTAATTTTGACCTTGGTCAATAATCAATGAATTATAAGGATACAGTTTCATGGATGTTTAAGCAATTACCTATGTATCAAAATAAAGGTAAAAGTGCTTATAAGGAAGACCTGAGTAATACCATTAAACTAGCCAGTTATTTAGATAATCCTGAAAATAAATTTAAATCTATACATGTTGCGGGTACAAACGGAAAAGGTTCCACAAGCCATATGCTCGCATCTGTGCTACAAGAAGCAGGTTACAATGTCGGCCTGTACACTTCTCCTCATTTAAAAGACTTTCGAGAGCGTATTAGGATTAATGGTAAGCCAATAAGCAAGCAATTTGTTATTGGATTTATGAATAGAAACCTTAATTTTTTTGAAGACAATCAACTCTCTTTTTTTGAAATGACGGTGGGAATGGCATTCGATTATTTTTCTAAAAAAAAGGTGGATATTGCAGTAATTGAGGTTGGCATGGGAGGACGATTAGATTCTACTAATATTATAATGCCTGAGCTCTCTGTAATAACCAATATCGGATTGGACCATATGCAATTTCTGGGTAAAACACTTAGTGCGATTGCAAATGAAAAAGCGGGTATTATAAAACCTAATATTCCGGTTGTAATTGGTGAAACTCAGGCTGAAACCAAGGAAGTATTTCATAAGAGAGCTCTAGAAAATAATTCAGAGATATTTTATGCTGATAAAGAAATTGATGAGGTTTACAATAGTGATTTAAAAGGTTTATATCAAACTCATAATATCAAAACAGTTATTCAGTCTGTTCAGATCTTAAATTCTTTGGGTTATGGCATATCAGACACACATATGCAACACGGTCTATTAAATGTTATAAATAATACTGGCTTAATGGGGCGTTGGCAAACACTTGGCTATAAACCAAAAATTATTTGTGATACAGCTCATAACAAGGAAGGTATGACATATGTTGTGGAGCAACTTAAATTAGAACTCTATGAAAAATTACATATTGTTTTTGGTACGGTAAAGGATAAAGACTTAAGTGCAGTGTTACCATTACTGCCTAAAAATGCCAAATATTATCTTTGCAAACCAAGTGTTGATAGAGGCTTGCACGTTGATCAATTAGAATATGTATTTAAAGCAGCCAATTTGAATGTGACTAAACATGAGAGTGTAAACGAGGCATTAAAAATGGCCCGATTAAATGCTAACCCTGAAGACTTAATATTTGTTGGTGGTAGTACGTTTGTAGTCGCTGAAATAATTTAATATTTTTAATAAATTTCTTTTGAGATTTTAAAAACTAATCTATATTTGCAGTCCAATAAACGGGCGCGTAGCTCAGTTGGTTCAGAGCACTTGGTTTACACCCAAGGGGTCAGGGGTTCGAATCCCTTCGCGCCCACGGAAGTCCGCAGAAATGTGGACTTTTTTTGTTTTAATATTGGGTCATTAACTCAGTTGGTTTAGAGTGTTACCTTGACAGGGTAGAAGTCACTGGTTCGAATCCAGTATGACCCACTAAAAAGTCCTATGTAATTGCATGGGATTTTTCATTTTGTTTGTATTGGTTGTTGCCCGTCTATGATGAACTATGGCTAATACTTCTTTAAACCAAAATTTGAGACATCCTATAGTTATTCCAGAGATTTATACCAAATAACTATTTTTCAGGTAATAGAGCGAATTTTCCTATTGGTATGGTTTTTATTTAAATAAAAATCAGTAATTTATTTTCCAATAAATTGCTGAAAACCAACCCTATCCACATGCTATCTTTTTACAAGAGATTTTTTATTTCCTTATCGTTTTTTATTGCTTTTAGTTTAAATGGTCAAACTCCTTATGGTGATACTAATGATTTATCTTTATCAGACATAAGTATTAACGATATTCATTTTGAACAGCATTTAGATTATGTTCCAAATGGAGAAGAGCTATCTGAAGTTACAATCACAACACCTGTTGATGCATCGAGATCAAACGCTTTTGTGGATGCCTTTATTACCACATGGCAAACTACGGTGGCCAACGAAATGATTACCATACCCACCGTTGGAGCAGGCTATAATTATGACGTGGATTGGGGAGATGGCAATACTACAATCGGAGCCGGTGGGAATGCTTCTCATACATATAATGTTCCAGGTATGTATCAAGTGAGTATTACAGGTACTTTTCCTAGAATATATTTTATAGATGATGCTGTCAATGCCCAGAAAATAATTTCTATTGACCAATGGGGAACCATTGTTTGGTCATCCATGGAATCTGCTTTTTTTGATTGTATTAACCTCACCATGAATGCAACTGATATTCCCGATTTATCAAATGTATTGACCATGAGAGCCATGTTTCGTGGATGCGAGTCTCTTGGAAATGGTACAGGAAACTGGGACTGGGATACAAGTAATGTGACAAATATGTCCGTTTTGTTTAATAGATGTCCCAGTTTTAATAAGAATATTGGAAGTTGGAACACAAGCAATGTCACAACTATGGCTGTCATGTTTTCTCTAGGAGATGCTTTTAATCAAGATATTGGCAATTGGGATACAAGCAATGTAACAAACATGGGAGGTATGTTTATTGGGCAAGAGGTTTTTAACCAAGATATTGGCAATTGGGATACAAGCAATGTGACGAATATGCGTGCTATGTTCATGAGTAATACTTCTTTTAATCAAAATATAAGTAATTGGGATACAGCAAATGTAACAAGTATGGCAATTATGTTTTGGTACGCAACTTCATTTAATCAAGACATCGGTAATTGGAATACAAGCAATGTCACAGACATGAGTCAAATGTTCTACGAGGCCATATTATTTGATCAAGAAATAGGCAATTGGGTTACAAGTAGCGTAACTGATATGAGTTCAATGTTTTTAGGAGCAATAGCATTTAATCAAGACATTGGCAATTGGGATACAAGTAACGTTACGAATATGTCATTCATGCTAAGAGGAGCGACTTTATTCAATCAAGACATTGGTAACTGGAATACCAGTAATGTTACTGATATGGCAGCCATGTTTTGGGATGCAATTTCTTTTAACCAAAATATTGGTAATTGGGATACGAGTAACGTTACAAATATGTCATCCATGCTAAGAGGAGCGACTTTATTCAATCAAGATATCGGTAATTGGGCGACTTCAAATGTTTCTGCTATGCCTGTAATGTTTGCTAATGCAACCTCATTTGACCAAGATATTAGTAATTGGGACACTAGTAATGTTATTGACATGGGATTTATGTTTTACAATGCAACAGCATTTAATCAAGATATTGGTAACTGGAATACCAGTAGTACTACGGATATGGAGCAGATGTTTTTTGATGCAGTTAGTTTTGATCAAAATCTTGAGAATTGGAACGTGGAAAATGTAACAGTTGCAGATGGTATGTTTCTAGGAGCAACTTTGTCGGTAACAAATTATGACAGTTTACTTATTGGATGGAATGCCCAAAATTTAAATCCAAATGTTAATTTTAGTGGTGGCTTAAGTCAGTACTGTGCTGGTGAAGCAGCCAGAACAAATATGATTAATAATGATGGTTGGAACATTACAGATGGTGGTTTTGCTGGTGGTGTTTTAGATGATTTGGTAAATCAGGTGGTAAATGGCACATTTACGTTTCCACCGATATCGGGACCGAGTTTAACAGGCAATGAAGCCTATTATACGGGAACTAATGGAACTGGGACGCAGTATTTGCCAGGTGATGTCGTTAACTTTAATGATTTTGCAAGTTATCCTGTGACTTTATATATCTACCAAAATTATGAGACCACTTGTTTTTCTGAGCAAGATTTTCAATTAACCATAAACAATACCTGCGAGTTCATCACCACTTGGCAAACTACGGAGGCTAATGAAGAGATTATTATTCCCACATGGCCTCCAGAAACCTATGATTACAATATTGATTGGGGCGATGGCAATGTTACTTTGGGAGCAACTTCTCATGCTTCGCATATATATGCCACACCAGGTATATATGAAGTAACCATTACAGGATTGTTTCCAAGTATTAATCATGGTGCTGTTTCTCCTAATTCTGGTCTAAATCTACTGTCGGTAGAGCAATGGGGTTGTAATCCTTGGACATTAATGGAACAGGCTTTTATTGGTTGTCCAAATCTCGTGATTAACGCTACGGATACCCCTAATTTAGATAATGTAACGACCACTTTTAACATGTTTTATGGTTGTACTAATTTAGGTTTAGGAACAGGCAATTGGGACTGGGATATGACGAATATAGAAACAATAAGGGGTATGTTCGCTTATACCCCTAACTTTAATAAA
Source organism: Winogradskyella vincentii (assembly GCF_020166345.1). Classification (GTDB taxonomy): domain Bacteria; phylum Bacteroidota; class Bacteroidia; order Flavobacteriales; family Flavobacteriaceae; genus Winogradskyella; species Winogradskyella vincentii. The sequence continues at coordinate 14,957 of NZ_JAIUJS010000007.1, forward strand.
GATATAAGTTCATGGGATACCAGTAATATTTCTTATATGGGAAGCGCCTTTTTTGGTTCTGGCTTCAATCAAAATATAGGCAACTGGGACGTCAGTAATGTGAGCTTTCTGCAAGACATGTTTAGGGAGGCTTTCAATTTTGATCAACCGCTTGATAATTGGAATGTATCTAACGTAACAAATGCAGGTTCCATGCTTTTAGCTACTAATATGTCCATTGAGAATTATGATAATATTCTTATTAGCTGGAATGCTCAAAATCTAAACCCTGATGTTCCGTTTACAAGTGATCGGCAATACTGTGCAGGAGAAGCAGCTCGGGCCAATATGATAGCTAATGATGGCTGGATTATAATAGATGGAGGTTATGCAGGATCTGTAGTTGATGATCTTCCAGACCAAAATACTGTGGGTAGTTTTACCTTTCCAGCAATTACAGGTACTAATTTATCGGGTAATGAAGCCTATTATACAGAGCCTAATGGTACAGGAACGCAATATCTGCCAGGTGATATTATCAATTTTGCAGATTTTGCGACCTATCCAATTACCCTCTATATTTATGATAGTCCAATTCCTGGTTGTGAATCCGAGCAAGACTTTTTGTTAACCATTGATTGTGTACTTTCAACTTTTTACGCTGATACGGATGGAGATGGTTTTGGAGATCTAGCCAATACGATACAGGCGTGCACTGCTCCCTCAGGCTATGTTACAGACAGCACAGATTGTGATGATAATAATGTTTTGATTAATCCTGGCTTAGATGAAATTTATTGTGATGGTATAGATAATGATTGTAATCCCAACACGCCTGATGACCCTCAATTACCAACTGTAGTAGGAATAGATTGGATAAAATCAGATGATACAAGATTGTTGGATTATGGTAGCGATGGTGGCTTAGAAAGGATAGGTGCGGTTGGTTGGGAAGTTGGCGCAAAATCTACGCCTATTGCAGGTGATTTTAATTTAGAATACGAAGTGGAAATATTTTCGGCTGGTGGCGTTGGAAATGGGGATTGCTTTTTTGGATATGCTACAAATGATATTGATCCGTCAAATATTGTGGTATATACAAATAATGATGATAGAAAGATGATTTATTTTGATCAAGGATATATGCTATCTGATTGGCCTGCAATTTGGGATGATCATGTTAATATTACAGCCTCAGTTGGTGATGTGGTAACTTTAAATATAACAAGAGTTGGAGGTTTAATTACTTATAGTTTAACGGGTGCCTCTAGTGGAAACGTATCGGGAATTATTGAGTCAGGAAATACGGATGTAGTTTATGCTATAACTTCATTTTACAATGCAGGGTTAAAGCTTAACAAAGCTATTTTAAGTGCAACTATAGCAGATTCAAACTTGCCAATTTTTTATGCTGATACCGATGGCGACGGTTTTGGTGATCCGGCAAACACCATTCAAGCCTGTTCGGCTCCTGATGGTTATGTTGGTAATGATACAGATTGCGATGATAACAATGATACGGTTTATCCGGGTGCACCAGAACTTTGTGATGGTGTAGATAATGATTGTGATGGTGATATTGATGAAGGGGCAGCTGTCACTTTCTATGCAGATATGGATGCTGATGGTTTTGGCGATCCGTCAAATACTATAGAGGCTTGCTCACCACCACCAGGCTATACTTCAGATAATACAGATTGTGACGACACTTATGATACGGTTTATCCAGGTGCACCAGAATTGTGTGATGGTATAGATAATGATTGTGACGGAGAAATTGATGAAGGGGTAACCACTACGTATTATGCAGATACAGATGGTGATGGATATGGTGACCCAGCAAATACTATAGAGGCTTGCTCACCACCACCTGGCTATACCTCAGATAGTACAGATTGTGATGATACGAATGATACTGTTTATCCAGGAGCTCCAGAACTTTGTGACGGTCTAGACAATGATTGTGATGGAGAAATAGACGAGGGAGTTGCAACTATTTTTTATGTAGATTCTGATGGTGATGGCTATGGCGATACTAACGACACAGGGATAGAAAGTTGCACGCAGCCTTTAGGTACAGTTCCTAATAATGATGATTGTGATGACTCAAATGTAATGGTCTATCCAAATGCACCAGAACTTTGTGACGGCTTGGATAATAATTGTGACGGCCAAATAGATGAAGGGGTCACAACAACCTATTACACAGATTCCGATGGCGATGGCTTTGGGGATGCCAATGATGTAGGCATAGAGAGCTGTACACAACCACCAGGTACCGTTTCAAATAGCGAAGATTGCGACGACACTAATAGTACGATTTATCCTGGAGCACCAGAACTTTGTGACGGTCTGGACAATGATTGTGACGGTCAAACAGATGAAGGTGTAACGACTACTTATTATATCGATGCCGATGGCGATGGTTTTGGTGATTTTAATGATAGTGGAGTAGAAAGTTGTTCCTCCCCTCCGGGTACTGTAGATAATAATGATGACTGCGATGATAGTAATGTTACGGTGTATCCTAATGCACCAGAACTTTGTGACGGTTTAGATAACAATTGTGATGGTGTTATTCCCGAACCCAATCTTGACAATCTAGCAGATCAGATTGTGAATAATACCTTTAACTTGCCTCCAATTTCTGGAATAAATCTTTCCGGTAATGAGGCGTATTATACAGGCCCAAATGGAACAGGGACACAATATTTTCCAGGAGATATTATTAATTTTGATGATTACCCTTCATATCCTATTACACTGTACATTTATGATAGTTATGTGGATGGTTGTGACTCGGAACAAACATTTAGCCTTACCATAATTGAACCCTTGCAGTGTGCAAGATTAAGTAGTCCAATAAATGGAGAATCAAATGTTTTTATTGATACGGACATATCATGGGACCCGATAGATAATGCTACGGGTTATATTATCAGTATTGGTACATCTTTTGAAGGTGTCGATATTTTAAACAATTTTGATGCTGGCGATGCGGTAATTTATGACCTACCAGAAGATTTACCTTTTTTAACAACTATATATGTAAGTATAGTTCCTTATAATGACGAGCACGTGGCACTAGGTTGCTTAACTGAATTTTTTGTCACAGAAAAAGGTGAATCACCACCATTGTTTTTTACACCAAACAATGATGGTCAAAATGATTACTGGATTGTTCCCGATCGATTTAACAGAATTGATGTAATTCATATTTTTGATAGATATGGGAAATTGTTAAAAGAAATTAATCGCATCGAACAAGGTTGGGATGGGACTTATAAAAACAGTCTTATGCCAACAAACGGTTATTGGTATCAAATAACATATAAGGATGGTGAAAGATTAAGAGGTAATTTTACCTTAAAGCGCTAGAAATATTACATTCTATTATTAAGTTAGATCTACAATATTTATAATTAAAGCGCATCCAATAGCCGCTCTAAAGCCATACCTCTTGAACCTTTAATCAATAAGGTTGAGTTGTCGAGTTCCAGTGTTTTTAATATTGGTTGTAAATCATCAAATGATTTAAATTTCTTAGTGCTCGTATTTGTTTTGCATCCAAAGAAGTTTTCACCAATTAGGTAAATATTATCTTCAAAATTTTCTTCTGCGAAATCTACAATGTTTTGGTGTTCAATATGAGCTTCCTCTCCGAGCTCAAACATATCTCCTAAAAACAAGAATTTACGTTTTGCACTTAATTGCTTCAAGTTTTTTAGTACACTTAGCATACTTGTCGGGTTAGCATTGTATGCATCTAGTATAATCTTAGTTGAGTCTTTTTCTATAATCTCCGACCGGTTATTTTTTGGCTGATAATTTTCAATCCCTTTTTTAATGTTTTCGGTTGATACATTAAAATGATTTCCGATAGCTATTGCCACCGAAATATTACTGAAATTATATGTACCAATTAGGTGGCTCTGTATTTCGGTATTTTTAAAACTTACTTTAACGAAAGGATCTGCATTCACAAAATCGATTATGCAATCATTTTCAGGTTTAGATCCGAATGTTACTATTTTGTTGTAGCCTGATATTTGTTCAATTTGCTTATTGTCTTCTGTATTTATAAAAGCAGTTTTATTATTTGCTTTTACATAATCATATAACTCTGACTTACCTTTAATAACTCCTTCAATACCACCAAATCCTTCCAGATGGGCCTTGCCAAAATTTGTAATCAGAGCATAATCTGGTTGAGAAATACTGCTTAAAAACTCAATTTCTTTTTGGTGGTTTGCGCCCATTTCTACAATCCCAAAATCTAGATCATCAGCAAAGTCTAACAACGTTAATGGTACACCAATATGATTGTTAAGATTACCTTGTGTTGCGTTTACTTTATAAGTGGTAGATAATACAGAGTAAATAAGCTCCTTAGTTGTAGTTTTACCATTGCTTCCTGTTAGCCCAATGATTGGAAAATTAAATTGATTCCTATGGTGTTTGGCCAACTCTTGTAAACTTGTCAATGTATCATCAACTAACAAGCAATTGTTGTTTATACATGCCGAAGTTTCGTCAACTATACAATACATTGCTCCCTTTTTAAAAGCTTCATCTACAAATTTATTGCCATTAAAATTTTCACCTTTTAGTGCAAAATACATTGAGCCTTCGGTCAATTTTCTTGTATCAGTAGATAGCTTATTACAGGCTTTATATTTTTGATATAATGCTTCTATTTCCATTGGCCTAAAAATAAAAAAGTCCTGATGAATTTCATCAGGACTTTTTTATTTATTTAATTAATCTAATTTAGTTTCGTCTTTTACTATTCTTCTGAGATTTAGAACCTACTCTTGATACTGCACATCTAAATCCAATATAGTCTGTTGCCATATCTTGAGGGAAGTAACGGCGTTGAGCTGGATCAATCCAATATGCTCTATCTCTCCAAGATCCGCCTTTGTAAACTCTTACTTCATCATTGATTAAAGATGTTCTGCTACTAGACTTATCGTATTCTCTCAACAGTTTACCATCTGCAGAATCTATTTCGACAGAATGCTTTGGTGAGTTATACATCTTTCTAGTTAAGTCTTTATTTTCATCTCTTTCCTCATCAAAGTTTTCTCTGTAGTAACGTGAAGAGCGTTTGTCACCATCTCTAAAGTTTCTGTTATCACTATCATCAAACTGAGTTCTTAAATAAGTTTCTTCTTCGTCAACAGGTATTTTAGCGATTTCACCAGGAAGGTTTCTTGCTATAATTTTACCATTGCTTAAAGTATCATAAACTATTTCTTCAACTGTAACTATTTTTACGGTTCCATCTTCATTAAGAGCATTCTTAGTATATACATTACCTCTATAGTAATTGAAATCGTTAAACTCATCATCAACAATTGGTCTATAAACGTCAGCAACCCATTCTGCAACGTTACCTGCCATGTCATATAAACCATAATCATTAGGTTGGTAAGATTTAACTTCTGCCGTAATATCGGCTCCATCATCAGACCATCCAGCAATTCCACCGTAATCACCTTTTCCTTGCTTAAAGTTAGCCATTTGGTCACCACGATTCACACGCTTTCCAGATCTTGTGTATTGTCCATCCCATGGATACTTTTTACGTCCTCTATATACATTATAGCTGCGTAATTCACTCATACCTAAAGCAGCGTATTCCCACTCTGCTTCAGTTGGGAGTCTATATTTTACAGGAATAACTCCTGATTCTCTTTTTGCATAAACATTGATCTCATTTCCATCAGCATCAGTCTGAGGCTTACGTCTTCCACCTTTTAATACGTCTTCATTTCCTCCATATGTTTGTGAAGGTGCATTAATATAAGTATCAGTACTAAATGTACTTTCTGCATTTACATCAGTATATTGTGCATCTCTCTTCAGGTATCCAGCTTCTTGAAGCGCTAATTCTGCAACACGATCTGTTCTCCAATTTGCATACTCTACTGCTTGTATCCAACTAACACCTACTACAGGATAATTAGCATAACCCGGATGACGTAAGTAATTTTCAGTCATCATTTCATTATACCCTAAACGATTTCTCCATACAAGGGTATCTGGTAATGCTCCTTTGTATATTAATGAGTAGTTCGGGTCATCAGGAGGATATACTCCTTTTAAATAATCTAAGTAAAACAGATAATTTAGGTTAGTAACTTCTGTTTCGTCCATGTAGAATGATTGTACATGTTGTTGATTTGGGGAGTTGTTCCAATCATGCATTGGGTCGTCTTGTACTTTACCCATTGTAAAGGTTCCACCTTCAATAAACGATGTTCCTTGAGGCGTTTCTTGCTCCTTGTAATTGGTGTTGTACTGAAAACCACCTTGTTTATCGTTGATTTTCCATCCAGTGGCGCTATCTACGTTACCAGAACTAGATGATCTTTTACAACCAACAATTGAAGTGCAAACCACTAATGCTAGTATAAATTTGAGGTTTAAGACATTTTTCATATCCATATGTTTAAGTAAGCTCGTTTAAAATTTAGATTCGCAATATAACAATTAAAGGTAAACTGACAACTTTTTTTTTCGACAAAATGCAAAAAAAAGTGCATTTCATCCCTTTTTTTTAACAATATATCGGATTTTTGACCGTTTATCGGGTGTATTTTGCTCTTTAATAACGACCTCAAAAATAAATTATTGTTGTATTTTTGAAATAAAAATTTAGAGGTCATAATAAGTCTTAATACAAGTCGTTATTTTACTAAAAATTATTGGTTTTAAGGTGAAATGTTTGACCACATCAGAAAAGGATAAATGAAACAATTCTATACAGTTATATTTTTTTGCTTTTTTCTATTAAGCTTCAGTCAACAAAAGCAAATTAATATAGAATGGGAAGACGCCAAAGTTTTAGAAAATGACTTTGGCAAGATGAGGGTTCCAGGTTTTAGTTCAAAACATTTTAGTTATTCAACAGAAAAAGGGCTTGTGTATTTTGCTCAATGGAGTAATAATGCAAAGCGTATTAATGAAAAATCAGTTAGCCTTTCAAATATTTCATATCAGACCATGACTAGAAATGATTTATTCGATTTAAATGAAGAGTTGATTCCTGAAGAACCTGTATTCAATATATACAATACCAATGCAAGAGGAAAGAAATCAATTTATTTTGAAATATCACCTATAGTAAAGCAAAATGGTGTGATTAAAAAAATTACGTCCTTAACCATTAACTACAGTACCACTAATGCTCAAACAAGTGGTTTAGCAAAGGATGGCAACGATATTACAAATTCAGTTTTGGCCAATGGAGAATGGTACAGGTTTTATATTGATGAGTCTGGAGTTTTTCAGTTAACCAAGAATTTTTTAAGTAGTTTAGGAATTAATACTAATTCTGTAGATCCTAGAACCATTAAAATTTTTGGAAATGGTGGTAGAATGCTACCGTTATCTAATGCTGAGGATTATCCTTTCGATGTTGTAGAAAATGCTGTAAAATTTGTAGGTGAGGAGGATGGAAGTTTTGATAATGATGATTTTATTCTTTTTTATGGAGAAGGACCAACAACCTATAGTGAAGAGAGTAATACTAATTTGAATCTGTATACAGACAAGACCTATTATTATGTGAATATAAGTTCTGGTAATGGTAAAAGAATTCAATCTATGCCAGAAATTGAGCTACCTGCAGATTTTGAAGTAAATACCTTTCAAGATTATCAATTTTATGAAGTTGACGAGTATAATCTTGCGAAATTGGGAAGACGCTGGTTTGGAGATCGTTTTGATATAGAAAATCAACAAACCTATAATTTTACTTTCCCAAATTTGGTCGCGAATGAACCAATTAATTTTGATGTTGCCGTCGGTGCAGTTTCTGAAACAGCCACTTCTATGATTGTTACGGTTAATAGCAATCCGTTAACAACTCTAAATTTAAATGCTATAACTGAGGGTTCCATTTTAGGTTCCGCAGCGAATTTTTCAGATGCTATAAATGTGTCTTCAGATAATATAACTGTCGTATTGGATTATATAAACAATGGTAATCCATCTGCAAATGGATATTTAGATTATATAAATATTGAAGCAACAAGACAATTGTCCTATGCAGGTGGTCAATTGAGGTTTATAAATAAATCTGTGGCAAATTCAGCTGGTATTGTGCAATATAATTTGTCTAATACAGGATCAATAAGAGAGGTCTGGGATATCACGGATAGGTTCAATGTACAAAATAAAGTAAATGCACAGGCACAAGGAAGCTATAGTTTTAAAGCACCTGCTGGAGAATTGCGAAGTTATATAGCATTTTCTTACGGTGACTTACTCGAACCAATTAGAGATGCCATTTCTACAGTGGCAAATCAAGATTTAAAAGGAACAATATTTAATGATGCTCCTATGGGTATTGACTATATTATTTTGACACCATCCCAGTTTGTTTCACAGGCAGAGCGCCTCGCTCAAATCAACAGGGATCAAAGTAATCTAGTTGTAAAAGTAGTTGATTTACAATTTATATATAATGAATTCAGTACAGGGAGTCAAGATATCGCGGCACTTAGGAATTTTGTTAAATACGTTTATGATATTGGCAGAGACCCTGATAATGGTTTTGAAAGGCAGTTAAAATACCTATGTCTATTTGGTGATGGGTCATACGATTATAAGGATAGATTAAATAACAATACCAATCTTGTACCATCGTGGTATACAAATAGTAGTTTTAGTTTAACTAGTTCTTTCGTTTCCGATGATTTTTATTGTATGATGGATGACAACGAAGGAACAATGGGTGGTGGAGATAGAATGGATATTGCTGTTGGAAGAATATTGGCAGAAGATGTTCAAAGAGCAAAGGAAATGGTTGATAAAATTGAAGCTTATTATCAGCCAGAAGCCTATGGCAGTTGGAGAAATAATTTATTGTTAATTTCTGATGATGTGGATATTGCTTGGGAAAAGATACTTCAAGAAACTACAGATGGAATTGGTACAACAGTTGAAGCTGAAAAGCCTTTTATGAATGTCGTTAAGATACACACAGATGCGTTCCAGCAAGAGGCGTCATCTGCTGGTAATAGATATCCTCAGGTAAATAAAGCTATTAAAGATGCAATTGAAGTTGGCGCATTGGTTGTTAACTATTTTGGGCATGGAGGTGAGGATGGATTGGCCAAGGAACGAATTTTCGATAAAATAGATGCTCAAGAAATAAATAATGTTTGCAAGTTCAATCTTTTTGTAACTGTAACTTGTGAATATACAAAGTTTGACGATCCAGGCAGGCCAACAGCTGGCGAGTACACATTTTGGAATAAAAATGGAGGTGCATCTTCTTTAATTACAACAACAAGGCAAATTTTTGTTACGGTTGGTGTTTCGTATAATGAAGTACTGGATGATTACCTATTTGCCTTTGGGTCAAATGACTACCCAACTATTGGTGAGGCCTTAAGATTGACTAAAATTGATGATAATATTTCAGGGATAAGTCAAAAAAGATTAGTGTTCTTAATTGGTGATCCTGCTATGAAGTTGGCATTTCCAGAACCAGATATTCGCCTAACAAAAGTAAATGACGTTGATATTACGCAACCTATTGATACTTTAAAGGCACTTAGCTATGCCAAGTTAGCCGGTGAAGTAGTTGATACTAATGGTAATATATTATCTAATTATAATGGAACATTAACCGCTACTGTATTTGACAAATCCATTGAGCGCCAAACCTTGGCTAATGATGGAATTACTGAAAATGGACAGCAAATAAAATTAGATTTCACAACGCTTGGAGAAGTTTTATTTAAAGGGCAGGCTAGTGTAGAAAATGGTCAATTTGAATTCGATTTTGTTGTACCAAGAGACGTAGGTATACCAGTTGGAAATGGTAAAGTAAGTTTTTATGCGCAAACAACATCTCCTTTGTCTGATCAAGCCGGAGCAAATTTCGATATTAAAATAGGAGGAATAAACGAGAATGCACCAGAAGATAATATAGGGCCTGTTATCAATCTTTTTATGAATGACGAAAATTTCGTTTCTGGAGGGATAACCAACGAGTCACCTACACTTTTAGTGAAGTTACAGGATGACAACGGAATTAATACTGCAAGCGGCATAGGACATGATATAACAGCTATAATTGATGGTGATGAAACTAATCCTGTAGTTTTAAATGATTATTATCAGGCCAATGTAGATGATTATACAAATGGTGTAGTGTCTTATGCCTTTAGAGATATAGAACCAGGTTTACATACACTTACTTTAAAAGCATGGGATGTGTATAATAATTCCTCAACTGCAGAAATTTTGTTTAATGTATTTGATAAGGATGAAGAACTTGTTATTGACAATGTTCTAAACTATCCAAACCCTTTTGTTAACTACACAGAGTTTTGGTTTAATCATAATAGTGTAGAACCTTTGGATATTTCAGTACAAATATTTACAGTATCCGGAAAATTAGTTAAAACATTAAATGGCCAAACTACTGGTAGTAGCAAAGGTGTAAGCTCGCTTTCTAAGGATATTGTATGGGATGGAAGGGATGATTTTGGAGATAAAATTGGAAAAGGAGTGTATGTTTATAAACTAAAAGTTAAATCTGACCGTTTAAATAAGCAAGTTGAAAAAATTCAAAAACTTGTTATACTATAATAAAAATTTATATTTGCTAACGAATTAGTCACTGTCTATCAGTACTAATAACCAACATGACCATGAAGAATTACGTAATTACCCTAATTGCTTTTGCAACGCTTAACCTAACTTTTGGGCAAGAAACAATAACGTTTCCAGACCAATCTTCAGTAATAACAACCGGAGTTCCTTTTATGCTTATCGCACCTGATGCTAGATCAGCTTCAATGGGAGATATGGGAGTAGCTACATCAGTAGATGGATTCTCACAACAGTATAATCCTGCTAAATATGCATTCTCTGAAGCTAAATCGGGATTGAGTTTAAGTTTTACACCATATTTGAGTCGATTGGTAAATGACATTTCTATTAGCTATGCTACCTATTTTAATAGATTAAATGAGTATAGTGCCATTTCGGCAAGTTTCAAATATTTTAGTTTGGGTGAAATTACATTAACTCAAGATGCGGACGATCCAGGAATAGTTGTTAAACCTAATGAATTTACAGCTGATTTCGCTTATGCTTTAAGATTAGGTGAACAATTTTCCATGGCTGTGGCATTACGCTACATGAGATCAGACTTAAGAATTAATCAAGTAGATAGAAATGCTGATCCAGCTGGTTCATTTAATGCCGATATTACTGGCTATTATCAAAGTGAAGAGGAAGCATATAATGATTTTAATGGAAGATGGAGACTTGGGTTTGCCATTCAGAACTTAGGTCCAAAATTTAAATATGATGATGGCGGTGAAGATATTTTTCAACCTACTAACTTAAGGTTAGGGGCAGGATTCGATTTTATATTCGATGAGTATAATAAACTAGGTTTAACCGCGGAGGTGTCGAAGTTATTGGTGCCAACACCTCCACTATACGGATATGTTGACACAAATGGAGATGGTGAACAAACAATGGATGATCCTAGTACACCAGATATTGATGAAGGTGAGCCAGAAATTATTACAGAAGGTCAGGACAACAATGTTAGTTTCATAAATGGAGTGTTTCAATCCTTTGGTGATGCGCCAGGAGGATTTAGTGAGGAGTTGAGAGAATTTGTTTGGTCTGTAGGAGCTGAATATACATATCAAGATAGTTTTGCATTTAGAGCTGGGTATTTTAATGAAGCTGAAGATAAAGGAGCAAGAAAGTTTTTTGCCTTAGGTGCTGGGTTTAAATACACCACGATAAATATCGATTTATCTTATTTATTCTCTGCCTCTCAAGTACAAAGTCCATTAGAAAATACATTGAGATTCTCATTGACATTTAATTTTGGAGATGGTGAGTACGATGAATATTAGAATACAATATTAATTAGATATTTAAACTATTGTTTTGTGAAAGACAATAGTTTTTTTGTCTTAAATAGATACTGATATGAAGGAAGTTAAAATAGAAACTACACTACAACTATTTGAGGATATTAGTGAACTTCCTAAAGATATTCAATCCCTAATGTCCTCAGCTATTGAAGCGAGGGAAAATGCCTATGCACCTTACTCTAATTTTAATGTTGGCGCTTCTATTTTATTAGATAATGAAGAGGTTATAACGGGTAATAATCAAGAGAATGCATCTTATCCTTCTGGGCTTTGTGCTGAAAGGACCGCGATATATTATGCTGGTGCCAAATACCCAAATGCCAAGATTTTGAAAATGGCCTTAACGGCATCTTCTAAAAATAAGCTCACTGATAAACCCATACCTCCCTGTGGTGCATGCAGACAGGCTATAGCCGAATATGAATTAAAGCAAGGCCAAGCCATAGAAATATATTTTATGGGAGCAACTGGTAGAGTTGCAAAATCCGATTCATTATCTAATTTACTGCCCTTTATTTTCGAAAGTTCAGTTTTATAAAGAATTCTTTAAATTAAAATCAGTTTTCATCGCTATTTTTTACGGAATACTGTTTCTCAATTATTTTCTAAAGTGTTATTTTTGTCTTTCGTTTTAAAAGAATTCATCATAAAATGCAAAAGATAACTAAAGAGATTTACTTAAAATGGTATGAAGACATGCTGTTTTGGCGAAAGTTTGAAGACAAATTAGCCGCAGTTTATATTCAACAAAAAGTAAGAGGATTTCTTCACCTGTATAATGGGCAAGAAGCTGTATTAGCAGGTGCTCTACATGCAATGGATCTAACAAAAGATAAGATGATTACAGCATATCGTAATCATGTGCAACCTATTGGTATGGGTGTAGATCCAAAACGTGTTATGGCGGAACTTTATGGCAAAGCTACAGGTACCTCTCAAGGCCTTGGTGGATCTATGCACATTTTTTCTAAAGAACATCGTTTCTTTGGTGGTCATGGTATTGTTGGTGGTCAGATTCCATTAGGAGCAGGAATTGCATTTGGTGATAAATATCATGGAAGTGATGCTGTAACTTTATGTTGTTTTGGAGACGGAGCAGCAAGACAAGGATCCTTGCATGAGACTTTTAATTTAGCTATGCTTTGGAATTTACCTGTTGTTTTTGTTTGTGAGAACAACGGTTATGCAATGGGAACTTCGGTTGAGAGAACTGCTAACCATCCTGATATCTGGAAACTTGGATTAGGATATGAAATGCCTTCTGGACCAGTTGACGGAATGAACCCTGTTAAAGTTGCAGAAGCATTTGATGAAGCAATACAAAGAGCAAGAAAAGGGGGAGGTCCATCATTCTTAGAAGTTAAAACCTATAGATATAGAGGACACTCTATGTCAGATGCACAACACTACAGAACAAAAGATGAGGTAGAAGAATACAAGAAGATAGATCCTATTACGCAGGTCAAGGATGTGCTTTTAGAAAAGAAGTTTGCTTCTGAAGAGGAAATAAAAGAAATAGATAAACGCGTTAAAGCTAGAGTTTCAGAATGCGAAAAATTTGCTGAAGAATCTCCATACCCAGACCTTAATGTTATGTATGACGCTGTTTACGAACAAGAAGATTATCCATTTATACCACATAAATTATAAGCTATGGCAGAAGTAATAAACATGCCGCGTTTAAGCGATACAATGGAAGAAGGTACCGTTGCAGCTTGGTTGAAAAAAGTTGGTGATAAAGTTGAAGAAGGAGATATCCTGGCTGAAATAGAGACTGACAAGGCAACTATGGAGTTTGAGTCTTTTTATGAAGGTACATTACTTCATATTGGTGTTGAAGAAGGCCAGACCACTAAAGTAGATGAACTACTTGCAATTATTGGTGATGAAGGTGAAGATATTTCAGGTTTGTTAAATGGGAGTTCAACTGCGAAAGAGGAATCAGATAGCGAAAGCTCAGAACCTTCTGAAGATGTTGCTGAAAAAGATACAAGTATAGAAACACCAGATATTCCAGAAGGTGTTATAGTGGTTACCATGCCTAGATTGAGTGATACAATGGAGGAAGGTACCGTGGCTACGTGGTTAAAGAAAATTGGGGATGAGGTTGAGGAAGGAGATATCCTTGCAGAAATAGAGACTGACAAAGCAACTATGGAGTTTGAATCCTTTCAAGCAGGAACTTTACTTCACGTAGGATTAGATGAAGGGCAATCGGCAAAAGTAGATGCATTGTTAGCTATAATTGGACCTGCTGGCACTGATGTTTCTAACATCGCTAAGAACTTTACAATTGGTGGGTCTGATAAAAAAGAGGCTCCTAAGAAAGAAGAAGTTAAAAAGGAATCACCTAAGACTAATGAACCTAAAAAGACAGAAACCAAGCCTTCAACTTCTGCTTCAATAACTTCAACCACTTCTGGCGGTAGAGTGTTTGCTTCTCCTCTGGCGAAGAAAATGGCAGAAGAAAAAGGAATAAATCTTTCTCAAGTTTCGGGAACAGGTGAGAATGGTAGAATTGTAAAGCGTGATATAGAAAACTTCACACCTTCAGCACAAGGTGCAACAGTTGGTAAATTTGTACCGATGGGACAAGAAGATTTTGATGAGGTTCCTAATTCTAACATGCGTAAAGCAATTGCCAAGAATTTAGCTAAATCTAAGTTTACTGCACCACATTATTACTTAAATGTGGAGTTTGATATGGATAATGCAATTGCATTCAGAGCGCAATACAACTCAATACCTGACACTAAAATATCATTCAACGATATGATAGTTAAAGCGTGTGCTTTAGCATTGAAACAACATCCTCAGGTTAATTCGCAGTGGTTTGATGATAGAATGCAATTAAATAACCATGTACATATTGGTGTTGCAGTTGCTGTACCAGACGGATTGGTTGTACCAGTTGTTAAATTTGCTAATGAACAAAGTTTAACTCAAATTGGCGCAGCGGTTAAAGATTATGCTGGTAAAGCAAGAAATAAAAAACTTACCCTTGATGAGATGGAGGGAAGTACCTTTACTATTTCAAATCTAGGAATGTTTGGTATTGAAAGTTTCACTTCAATCATAAATCAACCAAATTCAGCAATTTTGTCTGTAGGAGCAATTGTATCTAAACCAGTAGTGAAAAATGGACAAGTTGTTCCTGGTAACACTATGAAATTAACAATGGCTTGTGATCATAGAACTGTTGATGGTGCAACAGGTGCACAATTCCTTCAAACATTGAAGGGATATATTGAGAACCCTGTAACAATGTTGGTTTAATGAAAGTAAATCACAATTATAAAATTCAAATCCTGTTTCATTTAATTGAATCAGGATTTTTTATTTAAATATATAAACATGAAAATAATTTTATCAATTTTTAGTCTTTTTTTGGTCTTTTCTTGTTCAGTTAGACAAAAGGGTCTTGATGGTGCGTCAGGAAATGATGGAAGCTTAACCAAGGTAGAAGTTTCAGCAAATTCCATAAAAACTAGTATGGAGTATCTGGCTTCAGATGAACTTAATGGGAGAGCCACAGGCAGTGATGGTATCGAAAAAGCAGCTGTTTTTATTGAGAGTTATTTTAAAGGAAATAACATTAAACCCTTTTTTGAAAATTATCGAGACAATTTTACAGTTAAAAGAAATGTAGGTGGTGAAGGTAGTGGTGAAGTTATTGAAATTAAGGGTTATAATATTGTTGGATTTGTAGAAGGAAATGATCCTAAACTAAAAAATGAATTTGTCATACTTGGCGGTCATTATGATCATATTGGTCAAGGTAGAGAAGTAGAAGGTGATAGTATTGCCAATGGTGCAAATGATGATGCTTCTGGTACAATTACCGCTATGGAATTAGGAAGATATTTTTCTAAAACAAAATCTAATAAAAGGAGCTTGTTGATTACCTTGTTTGCAGCAGAAGAAATGGGACTTAAAGGGTCAGCTCATTTAGCAGAACGATTAAAATCACAAGGACTCAATGTCTATACAATGATAAATTTTGAAATGGTTGGAGTTCCAAGAGCAGAGGGTAAATCAATGGCGTACATGAGTGGTTTTGAAAGATCTAATTTTGCGCCAAAACTTAATGAATATGCAGGAGAAGAGGTTGTTGGATTTTTCCCAAAGGCAAAAGAATTCCAGTTGTTTTTTAGATCTGACAATTTTCCGTTCTATAAAGAACTCAATATACCTGCACATGCGATATCAACTTTCGATTTTACAAATTATGAATATTATCATCATGTAGATGACGAAGCTGATAAAATGGATTATGAGCATATGGCTAGCTTTACAAATAAAATGGCAAAAGCTTTTGAGGGCATATTAAATTCACCAAATAAAGAAGTTGTATTAAATGAAGAATAAGAATATTGTTATAACTGGTACCAGTAGAGGTATTGGATTTGAGTTGGTGAAGCTATTTGCAAGAGAAGGCCATAATGTGCTAGCATTATCTCGAAATGCTAATCCTGTTACAGAATTGAAACTTAAAAATGTGGTTGCTTTACCATTCGATTTAAGTAACCTAGATGATTATATAGATGTTGAAAAGTTGATAAAAGATCAATGGAGCCATGTTGACATTTTAATAAATAATGCTGGTTTACTCCTCAATAAACCTTTCGCTGAAACAACATTTCAAGATTTCCAAAAAGTTTATCAAACTAATGTGTTTGGTGTTTCTGAGCTCTCTAGAGTATTAGTGCCGTATATGCCCCAAGATGGGCATGTTATTACGATTAGTTCAATGGGAGGAATACAAGGCAGTATGAAATTTCCAGGTTTGGCAGCCTATAGCTCTAGTAAAGGTGCGGTGATTACTTTAAGTGAATTATTGGCTGAAGAGTATAAAGAAACAGGTCCGCAGTTTAATGTTTTGGCATTAGGCGCTGTTCAAACAGAAATGTTGAAAGAAGCTTTTCCAGATTACCAAGCGCCAACAACTGCTTTAGAAATGGCTACATATATAATGGATTTTGCCTTGTCAGGTAATAAAATTTACAACGGTAAAGTACTACAGGTATCAAATTCTACACCCTAAATGAGTAAATACAAGTGTATCATTTTTGATTGTGATGGTGTTCTTGTAGACAGTGAGCCATTGAGTAATCAGGTGATGGTAGATATTGCCAATGAATTAGGTGCAAATATCAATTTGGATTATGCTCTACGAAATTTTAAGGGTAACTCTTTTAATAACTGTGCAGAACAAATTTCTAACTTAATAGGTAAGGAAGTCCCTCGTGATCTTGAAGACATTTACCGCCAAAGGTCCTTTGAAAAATTTAGAAATGAAATTAAACCCATCGAAGGAATAAAGGCTGTGCTGGATGTATTGAATGTTCCTTTTTGTGTTGCATCAAGTGGGCCTGAGAGTAAAATTAAACTTAATTTAGAGCTGACAGGTTTGTTGGAATACTTCATAGACAATATTTTTAGTTGTTATACAATTGGTAAATGGAAACCAGATCCATCAATTTTTATTTGGGCTGCCACAACTATGGGTTATAGTCCAAATGAATGTTTAATTATTGAAGATAGTATAATTGGAGTAAATGCTGCTTTAAAAGGAGGATTTGATGTTTTTGGATATACTGCTCATGATTACAATGATGAATTACAAAAAAAAGCGACAAAAACCTTCTCGAAGATGTTAATTCTTCCAGAGTTGCTCTAGTTTTGCTTCTAATTTTTATATTTATAGAAAATTCGAATTATGAGAAGAAAATTACCCCTAAAATTATCTTCTTTCATCTTAATCGTTATATGTTTTCTATCTCAAAAAATTGTGAGTCAATCTTTTGATAGAGTTGAAAATACGATAGGGTTAGGTGTTTTGCAAGAGAATAATGGTGTGGCCGTAGCTGATTATGACAATGATAATGATCTTGATATTTTCATTGTAGCAAATGCGGTTGAAAACCCAGATATTCCATCATCTTACAGTAAGTTATTTAGAAATAACAATGATGGTTCTTACACTGATGTAACCGAATTTTCAGGATTAACCGGTTTATTTACTGAAGAGGACGACGCTCAAGTAACATTAGCTCAGCAAGGATTTAAATTTGGGGCATCTTGGGGCGACTATAATAACGATGGTTTTCCTGATTTGTTCTTAACTTATTCATACAAGGTTGAACTTTGGAGAAACCTCGGAAATGGGACATTTGCCAATGTTACAGGAATTTCTGGATTTGATACATCTAATGAATGTATTAACACTGGTGCCACATGGTTAGATTATAATAACGACGGTTTTTTGGATATCTATTTTAGTGATTGGAATAGATGTGACTCAAATTCATTTTATAGAAACAACGGTAACGGCACATTTACTAATGTTACCGAAGATTTAGGGTTAACGGAAGTTGATTCAAATTATAGTTATACCACAATTCCATTTGATATTAATGATGATGGTTGGATGGATTTAATTGTTACCAATGATTTAGAGGATGCCAATTATTTATACGTTAATCAAGCAGGTACTTCTTTTATAGAAGATGCATCATCCTACGGTTTAGATAATATGATAGACGATATGGCTTTGGCCATAAGTGATTTTGATTTAGATCAAGATTTTGACTTTTTTATTACTGGAATTGATGAAAATGCGCTTCTAGAGAATGATGGTTCAAACAATTTTGTAGAATCTTCGTCTAATTTCGATTTACTTCCAACAGGATGGTCTTGGGGAGCGAGATTTGCTGATTTTGATTTAGATGGTGATGAAGATCTTTTCATTGTTAACGGATATGATTTTGAACAAAGAGGACCTGAGTTTAATGTATATTATAGAAACTTACATGCTCAAGGACAGATGGGTTTTGAAGATGTTTCTGCTACAATAGGATTAAATGCAGAAACCGAAAGTGTAGAAGTATTGGATTTTGATTATGACAATGATGGTGATCTAGATATTATTATTACAAATGGAGATGGATCTGTTTTATTCTACGAGAACAAACTGCTCAATTTTGATGATGTTTCACCAGCATCTAACTGGTTTAAGCTTCACCTAGAGGGTACGGTTTCCAACAGAGACGCTATCGGTACAACAATAAGCCTAACCACTTCTAACGGTACATTGAAGCGTTATTATTCTGGTGTTGGTTTTTTGAGTCAAAGCTTGCAAGCGGTCCATTTTGGTCTGGACGATGCTACCGAGATAATGGAGTTGGAGATCAAATGGCCATCTGGCCTTGTGGAGACCTACAATTCAATTTCAACCAATATTGAGGTAAAAGCCACCGAAGGACAAGGCTATGAGGTGTTGGATATTGACCCTAGCCAAAAGGTATACGGCTGCACAGATCCGGTTTCTTGTAATTACAATCCAGATGCCACCTTGGATGATGGGTCTTGTACTTATTTGGATCCGCAGAGTATCGTTGGTCCAACTGAATCCTCATTTTTGAGAACAGAAACCTATAGTTATGCCATTGCAAATGGGTCAACGGCACAATGGCAGGTAATGGGAGGCGAACTATTGAGTGGTCAGGGAACAGATACGATAATGGTAAATTGGGGAATTGAGGAATCAGGTTTTGTTTCAGTAATAGAATCCGATGATCAGTGTTCTAGCCTACAAGCTTCCATAAACGTAGAATTAAGTGCGGATGATCTGCCTGAAGATATTTCTATAGCAAGACTATGGAACGAGGCTTTATTGGATGCCATTAGAGGTGACTTTGCCAGACCGACAGTCCATGCACGCAATCTGTTCCATACCAGTGTTGCCATGTACGATATTTGGGCTATATATGATGAGGTTGCAGAACCTTATTTAATTGGTAACGAAGTAAATGGTTTTACTAGTGGGCTTGAAGATTTTGTTTTAATAGAAAGCAAGGAGGAGTCCTTGAAACGTGCCATTAGTTATGCAATGTACCGTTTGTTGACACACCGTTTCCAAAATTCGCCAGGTGTTGATTCGTCACAAGAACGTTTTGATCTGATCATGGATAGACTGGGCTATGATACTAGTTATTCATCGATGCTTTACGAATTCGGTAATGCAGGAGCTTTAGGAAACTATGTGGCACAGACTATCATAGATTATGGTCTACAGGATGGGTCAAGAGAAGCAACAGGTTATGATAATGCCTATTACGAGCCTGTTAATGAAGTATTTGCACTTGATTCAAATGATAACCCACCGCTTAATGATCCCAACAGATGGCAGCCACTTGGTTTAGATATTTTTATTGATCAAGGTGGTAATTTGGTAGATGGCAATGTACCACCGTTTTTGAGTCCTGAATGGGGTAACGTTTATTCCTTTGCGTTAAAAGAAGAGGATAAGATGACCTACGAAAGAGATGGCAATCAATATCATGTATTCCATGATCCTTCGGATCCGCCATACATTAGTCTAACTGAGGACAACCAAATGAGCGATGCTTATAAATGGGGCTTTTCAATGGTATCTGTTTGGCAGTCTCATCTAGATCCTAGTGATGGTGTTATGTGGGACATCTCACCAAATTCCATTGGCAACGTAGATATCGGTACATTCCCAACGGATTATTCGGACTACCCGAACTTTTATGACTTCTTTGAAGGCGGAAGTACAAGTGCGGGACATAGTATAAATCCGTTTACAGGGAACCCGTATGAGACCAATATGGTGCCAAGGGGAGATTATGGAAGGGTGCTTGCGGAATTTTGGGCAGACGGTCCTGACTCTGAGACACCACCGGGACACTGGTTTACTATATTAAACTATGTCAGCGATCACCCGGAATTCGAAAAGCGGTTCCAGGGAGAGGGAGAAATACTCGATGCGTTGGAGTGGGACGTGAAGTCGTATTTCATACTGGGAGGCGGTATGCACGATTCGGCAGTTGCGGCATGGAGCGTTAAGGGCTGGTACGATTATATTAGGCCGATTTCGGCGATTCGCTATATGGCTGAACGTGGACAGAGCACTGATACTACATTGGACAATTACGATGTGTCAGGGATACCTTTAATTGATGGATATATCGAGGTGATAGAAGCAGGCGATCCTTTAGCTGGCTTTGTGAACCAATATGTAGGTCAGATTAAGCTTTATACTTGGAAGGGCCACGACTTTATCGATGATACGGAAGTAGACCAGGCTGGAGTTGGGTGGATTAGAGCATCGGATTGGTACCCTTACCAGAGGCCAACTTTTGTTACGCCGCCATTTGCTGGTTATGTGTCTGGTCACTCGACATTTTCCCGTGCAGCAGCAGAACTTTTGACAATGATGACGGGAAGCGAATTCTTTCCTGGAGGATTGGGAGAGTTTGTTGCCAAGAAAAACGAGTTTCTGGTATTTGAAGAAGGACCATCTGTCGATGTTGTGCTACAGTGGGCAACTTATAGGGATGCTTCGGACCAGACGAGTCTTAGCAGAATCTGGGGAGGTATTCATCCACCAGCAGACGATATACCAGGACGGTTTATTGGTCAGGAGGTAGCGGAAGATACATTTGAATTTGCCGTACCTTATTTTAATAGTAGTTTGACTATTGATCAATTTGATGATATTGAGTTTAAGGTATATCCTAATCCGACGCTCAATAAGAGGTTGTTTATTACAAACACAGATAGTTTTGATACTATTGAGATATTTGATATCAGAGGTAGGGAAATTAGTATTGATAATAGAAGTTATGATGAGTTAAATAATACAACTAGTATTAATCTAAATTCGGCGACACCAGGATTGTATATGCTTAGTGTTAATAGAAATTCAAAAATGATTGTTATTAAAGATTAGTAATGAAAGATTACTTATAGCTTTGTAACCATGCAAAAAAATCTTTCCGATTATCTTCCTAAAGATGCAATTGATATGGTGCAAATCATTTTGGCTAGTGATAATTTGGTCATTAAAGTAAAGAATGAAAGAAAGACCAAGCATGGTGATTATCGCGAATTGCCTAATGGAAAACATCAAATAACTATTAATTCTAACCTGAATCCTTTTAGATTTCTAATTACTTTAATTCATGAGATTGCTCATTTTGAGGCTTATAACAAATATGGTAGAAGAATTAGACCTCATGGAAAGGAATGGAAGTTAACATTTCAGCATTTAATGTTACCTTTTTTAAGACCAGAAATATTTCCAATAGAATTGTTGCCGTTATTAGCAAAACATTTTAAAAACCCAAAAGCATCTAGCGATACAGATTCGTATCTCGCCTTAGCATTAAAGCAATTCGACGAAGGTCCACCTAAGACATACGTTTTTCAAGTACCTTTGGGTAATAATTTTAAACTTTATAACGGTAGAGTTTTTAAAAAAGGAAGTAAACGTAGAAAACGCTTTGAATGTGTTGAGGTGAAAACAGGGAAGTTATATTTGTTTAATCCTAATGCAGAAGTAGAAATAATTGATTAATGAAAAACAAGAACTATTACGCCATACTTATGGCAGGTGGAGTTGGATCTAGATTTTGGCCAGTTAGCACTCAAGATTTCCCAAAACAGTTTCATGATATGTTGGGGACTGGTGAAACTTTGATACAAAAAACATTTAATAGGCTCGCAAGATTTATACCATCTGAGAATATTTTTATTCTAACTAACGAACGCTATAACGATTTGGTATTCGAACAATTACCAGGCGTGACCAAACGACAGGTTGTTTTAGAACCAGCAATGAGGAATACGGCTCCATGCATTTTATATGCCTCTTTAAAAATTCAAAAGGAGAATAAAGACGCCGTAATGATTGTGGCACCAAGTGATCATTGGATTGAAGATGAAGATGCATTTTCAGAAAATGTCAAGACGGCATTTGATTTTTGCGAATCTAATGATGCATTAATGACTCTTGGAATAACACCAACTTTTCCTAATACTGGATATGGATATATAGAATATGATAAAACCTCTACCAATGAGATAAAGTCAGTAAATCAGTTCAGAGAAAAACCAGATTATGAAACTGCTAAAACGTTTTTAGATCAAGGTAATTTTCTTTGGAACGCTGGTATTTTCATGTGGAGTGTAAAAACTGTTGTTAATACATTTAAATCTAATCAGCCTGAATTATTTGAGCTTTTTGAAAGCGGTTTCAATGTGTACAATACAGAGTTTGAGGATGATTTTATAAGAGACAACTATGGCAAAGCTGAGAATATTTCTGTTGATTATGCCATAATGGAAAAAAGTAGTAATGTATATGTGATCCCAGCCACTTTCGATTGGAATGACCTTGGTACATGGGGAAGTCTTTACGATAAATTAGATAAGGACAAAAATGCAAATGCCGTTGTTAACTCTAAAGTTCTGTTAGAGGATTCTAATGGTAATATGATACGTTCAAAAAAAGATAAAATTGTTGTTGTTGATGGACTAAATGACTACATAATTGTTGACAAAGACGAAGTTTTACTTATCTTTCCTAAAGAAAAGGAACAAGATATTAAAAAAGTACTCCAAAATGTGAAAGCTAAATTTGGAGAAGAATATGGTTAATAATTAATGGAAGAAAATAAATTTAATTTTTCTGAAGAAGACGAGAGGCAAAAATTAGAAAAGGACAAGACTGTAGAAGATAAAAAAGAAGCAGTCAAACAAGATGCAAAAGGTCTTTTTGCTAGTATAAGGACATTCCTAAGTGAATTACTTGATTTTAGAGAAGACACAGATAGAGATGCTACAATTGCAGCTATAAAGGGTGATATTGCCTTTAAAGGAGCTACAGCTTGGATATTGATATGTTCAATTTTTGTTGCCTCTGTTGGTCTTAATGCGAACTCCACGGCAGTTGTGATAGGAGCCATGTTAATTTCTCCCTTAATGGGTCCTATATTGGGAGTTGGAATGTCAATTGCAATAAACGATATTGATACTTTACGACGTTCTTTGATCAATCTAGCAACAATGATTGTACTAAGTTTGATTACTGCATTCCTGTTTTTTTACCTTTTTCCATTAAGTGAAGATACCTCAGAACTTCTTGGTAGAACAAGCCCAGATATCCGAGATGTTTTAATTGCCTTTTTTGGTGGGCTTGCATTAATTATAGCTAGAACTAAAAAAGGAACTATCGCTTCGGTTATTTTTGGAGTAGCTATTGCCACAGCGTTAATGCCACCACTTTGTACGGCAGGTTATGGATTGGCTAAAGCCTTAAGCGGAGAAACTGCGATTAATATGCAAGGTAACGTTGTTACAGGATGGGATTATGCCTTAGGAGCAATGTATTTGTTTACCATTAATACAATTTTTATTGCATTGGCAACCTTTATGGTTCTTAAGGTTTTACGATTTCCTATGCTTAAATATGCGAACTCTGCTAAAAGAAAACGTATAGCTCAGATAGCTTCAATTTTGGCTATAATTGTAATGATACCCGCCTCATTTACATTTGTTGATGTACTTAAGAAGAGTAGATTTGAATCTGCTGCAAAAGCATTTATTAGTAACGAATTAGAAACACTACCAAATAGTAATTATATTAAAAAGAATGCCAATCCCATATATGATCCAGAAGGAGAATCTATTATAGAGTTAATACCATTTGGAACAGATGAAATATCTGAGGATACCAGAAAATTATTGGAAGCGAGATTTAATGATAAGGATTATGTGCCTTTAAGGAATACTAAGTTAGCTATTAACCAAGTTAAAAATAGAGCTATAAATAATCTGGAATATATGGAGGAGTTAAGAACAAGGGACTCTTTGGACTTACTTTCACAAAGCCAGAAAATTTCTTACTTAGAGAATAGGGTTAAAAGTTTATCTCGATTAGAAAAAGATCAAATACCATTTCAAGAAGTGGTGGAAGAAGCAAAAATAAATTATGAAAAACTAGAAGCTATAACCTATGCAAAGGAGATAAAATCTAACTTTTCAAAAACTGATACGTTATCTGTATTTTCATTCAAATGGATAGATTCATTATCTACTCCAGAGTCAATCCAAAAAGATTCAAAGAAGTTAGGTGAGTGGTTAAAAGTAAAATTGAAAAAGGATACGCTCGTAATAAAGCAATTAAAATAAAATCACTATTGATTCTCTTCCTGGTACATTCTGCGAACTTTTTTGAATAATTCAGAAGAATAAACAAAGTCTGTTACTGCTTTATTGTCGGTTCTAAAAATTGTTTCTTTAGACCCTTCCCATTCCTTAAAACCATTTTTAAGAAAAACTATTTTCTCACCAATTTCCATTACAGAATTCATATCGTGCGAGTTAATTACCGTGGTAATGCTAAACTCATCAGTAATTTCTTGAATAAGGTTATCAATTACAATTGCAGTTTTTGGGTCCAATCCAGAATTTGGTTCATCACAAAATAAATACTTGGGATTATTTACAATAGCCCTTGCAATGGCGACACGTTTTTGCATTCCACCCGAAGCCTCACTCGGCATTTTCTTATGAGCATCAGGTAAATTAACACGGTTTAATACCACATTAACTCTATCTTCCATTTCACTTAAACTTTGTTTTGTGAACATCCGTAGTGGGAACATTACATTTTCAGCAATCGTCATTGAATCAAACAAGGCACTTCCTTGAAATACCATTCCTATTTTTGCACGTAAGTCTCTTTTTGCGTCTGGACTTAAATCACTTATAATTTTGCCATCATAAGAAATGGTTCCTTTTTCATAATCAAACAAACCAAGTAAACATTTCAAGAACACAGTTTTACCCGAACCACTTTGTCCAATGATAAGATTAGTTTTACCTTTTTCGAAAGAGGTTGTTATGCCCTTAAGAATGTGGGCATCTCCAAATGATTTATGTAAGTCATTAACCTCAATCATTAGCCTAAAAGTAAACTTGTTATTAAATAATTTACGAGTATTATTACCACACTTGTCCAAACAAATGAAGTCGTACTTGCTTTACCCACCTCTAATGCCCCACCTTTCATAAAGTAACCATAAAAAGATGGTATTGTAGCCAAAATAAAAGCAAAAACCATAGTTTTAAGAAATGCGTATGTCATGTGGAATGGTATAAAATCATTTTGAACACCATCAATATAATCTTCCATCGTGCCATATCCTCCATAAACGCAAGCTGCCAATCCACCAACTATGCCAAGAAACATAGCTATAGATATAATAAATGGATACAATGTAAGAGCAATAAATTTTGGAAATACTAAATAGTTAATAGCGTTAATTCCCATTACTTCTAGTGCGTCAATCTGCTCTGTCACTCGCATCGTGCCAATACTAGAGGTTATAAATGAACCTACTTTACCGGCCATAATAATTGAAATAAAAGTAGGTGCAAACTCTAAAATAATTGATTGCCTTGTTGCAAAACCAACTAAATATTTTGGAATTAATGGATTACTTATGTTCAGCGACGTTTGGATAGCAACAACTCCTCCAACAAAAAATGAAATAAATGCTACAATACCCAATGAGTTAATGATAAGATCATCTATATCTTTTAAGATAAGTGTTTTCATCACAGACCATTTAGTTGGTTTGCGAAACATATCTTTAATCATTATAAAGTAGGTGCCAATATTATGAAGGTACTTCATGCATGAATTTCTTAACGCTAAAGTATAAAAAATGATTAGTTTATTAATGTTAATTTAAATTAAGATGGACTAAAATCCGTATTTTTGAAATACATAAAAAAGACATTTCTGGTATGAAAAAAACACTTCCTTTATTTCTGTTTTTGTTGATTTTTGGCTCATGCGCAGCTCAGACTGTTAATTCATCTCTAACTGATTCTAGACCAAAATTGGTGGTCGGTATAGTTGTAGATCAAATGCGATATGATTACCTAACTAGATTTGAATCTAAGTTTGGCAATGGCGGTTTTAAGCGAATGATGAATGAAGGATTTAACTGTAAGAACAACCATTTTAACTATGTTCCTACATATACAGGTCCGGGCCATGCTTCTGTTTTTACTGGCACTACACCTAAGTATCATGGAATAATAAGTAATAATTGGTACGATAAAGAAACAAAGAAAGTGGTGTATTGCGCAGGCGACGATACTGTTGAATCAGTTGGTACAGAAAGTACTGCAGGTAAAATGTCACCACATAGGATGCTGACCACAAGTTTTGCGGATGAGAATAGGTTGTTTACTCAGATGAGAGGAAAAACAATAGGTATTGCACAAAAAGATAGAGGAGCAATTTTACCAGCTGGCCATACTGCAGATGCGGCATATTGGTTTCAAGGTGCAGATGAGGGAGCATGGATTACTAGTACATTCTATATGGAAGAATTACCAAAATGGGTTAATAAATTTAATAAGTCAGATGCAGCTGAGTCTTATTTTAAGGATTGGGTTACAATGTATGATATAGAAACTTATATAGAAAGTGGAGCAGATGAGAATGATTTTGAAGGCGGTTTTACAGGAAAAGAAACTGCCACTTTCCCATATAAATTAGCAGAGTTAAAGGATGAAAATGGAGGATTTGATGTGATTAAATATACACCATATGGCAACAGCCTTACCACTGATTTTGCTATAGCTGCAATTGAGGGTGAAAATTTAGGTGAAGACTCAATTACAGATGTACTAACAGTAAGTTATTCTAGTACAGATTATGTTGGACATAATTTTGGAGTTAATTCTAAAGAAGTACAAGATACTTACCTGCGTTTAGATAAGGACTTAGAAAGACTTTTTGACTTTCTTGACTCAAAGGTTGGAAAAGGAGAGTATACGGTATTTTTAACTTCAGATCATGGTGCAGTGGAAGTGCCTGCTTACTTAGAATCTGTAAGAATTCCAGCCGGTTATTTAAATTATAATGATAGAAAAGCCAGATTCACAAAGTTTTTAGAGTCCACTTATGGTACTAAGGAAATTGTAGAAAATGTAAGTAATAATCAGATATTCTTTAATAAGGCGAAATTAAAGGAGCTAGGATTGAACATTCATGAGGTTGAACAAGCATTGGTTGATGAACAAATTAGTTACCCTAATATTGCGAAGGTATATACTGCTACTACCATGAATAGTACAAATTTCACGACAGGCATTGAAGCACTTTTACAAAATGGATTTAATCAGAAAAGATCTGGTGATGTTATAGTGGTAGATGATATTGCACATATTGCGTACAGCAGAACGGGTTCTACCCATGGTAGTGGACTAAACTATGATACACATGTTCCATTATTGTTTATGGGTAAGGGAATAAAACAAGGCCATACGTTTAAGAAGACTGTAATCCCAGATATTGCACCAACAATGTCTGCATTATTAGGCATCAGTTTCCCGAATGGTTCTACCGGCAAGCCGTTAGGATTTGTTTTTGATTAGGTAATTTTTTTCCAAATACCTTTCCATCGAAGTTTTCTTATAAATTTACCCTCTGCTTTGTTTACTAGAAAAGGAACCTTGTTAGATTTAGCTTTTAGGTAACCTGAGATGTAATGCCAAAATAGCATTACACTGCGTTTTTTATATGCTAATTTTATTGCAGATATTAGTGTTATCACAAAACCATAGCGCAATTTATACATAGCTTCGCCTTGTAGAGACTTTGATGCTTTATTGTAGGATTTTCCAGTAGGCTTTAAATGCATTACGTGCAACGATTCGTCTGTTAGTATTTCCCAACTATGATAACTTGCTAATAACTCGTCAACGGTATCCCAACCCATAGACGGTTTTAATTTGCCTATTTGCAAAAAGCACTCTTTTTTGTAAGCTTTCAATGCACCTCTAATGTGGTCTTTATTGGTGAGGTTTTCTAAAATCCAGTTACCGTTTTTTTCTATATAACAAAAGCCAGACGCCATACCTAATTTAGGGTTAGATTTAAAATGCTTTGATAATTTTTCTAGATAGTTAATAGGAAAAATAAGATCAGCATCAAATTTGCAAATCACATCGTAATTCTCATCTAATTGTTCAAACCCTTTATAAAATGCATTTATAATTTTAGAACCAGGTAAGTGTATATCACTAGATGTGGAATTTATATAAGTAATCCAAGGGAAATTATTTGAATATGATTTCAAAATTTCTTCAGTACCATCAGAAGAATTATCATTAACAACAATTAGTTTTTTTGGTAGAAGTGTCTGTGTTGAAAGTGATTCAAGTGTTTGTGCTATAAATTTTTCTTCGTTGTGAGCTGGTATGACTATGTAAAAATCCAATAATATTAATTATATAAACTCAAAGTTAAACTCTTTCAGCATATACTATATAATATCTCGGTGTAAACCGCCTTAGAACTGGCCGAATACCAATTTTATCCACAGGATTAGTCCATTTTGCCCTGTCTTTAATTTTCCAACCTGTTTTTTCAAGTAACCAATCTAATTGCCAGTCTTCAAATTCATGATAGTGTCTGTCACGTTCGTCGGTTTTACTTCTATAGGCCGAAGAAAACCAAAGTCTAAGAGGTACACTGATTAAGATTTTTTTAGATTTTATAGATTTCAAAACTTCGTAAGGTGAAAGCAAGTGTTCAAAAATCTCAAAGGCGGTAACAACATCGGATTCTGAGTTAAGGATACTGCTGTGATCTTCGTCCAAATCCTCCCCAGAAGTATTTGTTACATTATAACCTTCAGAAATCATTATATCTGAAAATGGATTTTTTACGCCTAAATCTAAAATTGATTGAGATATATCAACGTGCTTTTTTAAAAACTGAAGTGTATGTTTAAAGCGTTTATTTGGAAAGGTTTTTTCGTACATAAAGGGTTTGCAAAATGTATAAAATGGAAGTAGTATTAATATTTATATACAACTGCATTAATATGCATACCAGCCCCTACACTAGCAAATATGATTACATCACCTTTATTGATTTTGTGATCATCCAATTTATTGTTTCTTATTAAATCGAAAAGTGTTGGGACAGTAGCAACTGAGCTATTACCAAGTTTATGAATGCTCATAGGCATAATATCTTCTGGTGCTTGAGATTTAAATAATCTGTAAAATCGTTTAACAATTGCTTCATCCATTTTTTCATTGGCTTGATGAATCAATACCTTTTTTACGTCAACTATATCTACACCACTTTTATCCAAACAATCCTTCATTGCCTGTGCGACATTGGTTAATGCAAATTCATAGATTTTGCGACCATGCATTTTTATATAACGTGTGTCAGGACACAATGCTTTGTTGTTTGAATTCCCGAAGAACAGATAATAGGCTTCGTCATACGTAAATGATGCTGATTCATGAGCTAGAATGCCACCTTCTTCCTCTGTAGCTTCTACAATACTTGCACCAGCTCCATCTGAATAAATCATAGAATCCCTATCATGTTTGTCCACAACACGTGATAATGTTTCAGTGCCAATTACCAGACATTTTTTTGCCATTCCGGCTTTAATGAAGGCTTGTGCTTGTATAACACCTTCTACCCAACCTGGACATCCAAACAGGATATCATATGCCACACATTTAGGATTCTTAATTTTTAAGCGGTGTTTGATTCTTGAAGCTAAACAAGGTAATATATCACTTTGAACTGTATTAGCTCTGACATCACCAAAGTTATGAGCACATATTATATAGTCAATCTCTTCTTGATCAATGTCTGCGTCGTCTATGGCTTTTTGTGCAGCTAAAAAGCCAAGATCTGAAGATGTTAGATTGTCATCCGCATAACGCCTTTCAACAATGCCTGTAATTTCTTTAAATTTTTGAACGATTACTTCATTTGGATAATTGATTGAAGAGCCATCTGCATTCAAAAATTCATGTTGATGAAAATCCTCGTTTTTTTCAATCTTCTTTGGTATGTAACTACCTGTTCCAGTTATTTTAATGCTCATAATCCGTTTTCTAAAATTTTCATTTAAAGTAAAAAAGCAATGTAATTATATTTATTTAAAACAAAAGTAAAACATGTTCGTTTTTACGATGTTCAAACACTAAAATTAGGCTTCCGTATAAGCTTCAATCGGTGCGCAGCTACACACTAAATTTCTATCACCAAAGGCTTCGTCAACACGTCTAACAGTTGGCCAAAACTTATTATCCTTTACATAGTCTAATGGAAAAGCGGCAGTTTCTCTAGTATAGGGCAGCAGCCATTCATCTGCAGTCAACATTTCTAATGTGTGTGGTGCATTTTTTAAAACGTTATTAGGCTCTTCCTTGGAAGTTTTATCAATTTCTTTTCTAATAGATATCATTGCCTCACAGAAACGATCCATTTCCACTTTACTTTCACTTTCAGTCGGTTCTATCATCATTGTGCCAGCAACCGGGAATGAAACCGTTGGAGCGTGAAAACCGTAGTCCATAAGTCTTTTGGCTATGTCTGTAACTTCAATTCCTCTAGATTTGAATTCACGGCAATCTATTATCATTTCGTGTGCTGCCCTACCATTTTCACCTGTATATAGTGTATCATAGTAGCCCTCTAGTCGTTCTTTAATGTAGTTGGCATTTAAGATTGCAACTTCAGTGGCTTCTTTTAGTCCATTTGCACCGAGCATTTTAATATATCCATATGATATAATACAAGCCAATGAAGAACCAAATGGTGCAGCTGAAATAGCAGAAATAGCTTGATGTCCACCTGTTTTAATTATTGGGTTCCCAGGTAAAAAAGGAACTAGTTGTTCAGCAACACAAATTGGCCCAACTCCTGGACCGCCACCACCATGAGGAATAGCAAAAGTTTTATGCAGGTTCAAATGACATACATCCGCACCTATATTGCCTGGGTGTGTTAAACCTACTTGTGCATTCATATTGGCACCATCCATATACACTTGACCGCCATTATCATGTATAATCTGAGTAATATCTTTAATTGCAGATTCAAATACTCCATGGGTGGAAGGATAAGTAACCATTAATGCAGATAGATTGTCTTTGTGCAATTCTGCCTTTTCCCTTAAATCATCGACGTCAATATTGCCGTCTTCTGATGCTTTTGTTACAACAACTTTCATTCCGGCCATAACGGCACTTGCAGGATTTGTACCATGTGCAGATGATGGGATCAAGCATATGTTTCTATGATGGTCACCTCGTGACTCATGATACGCTTTAATTACCATTAGACCTGCAAACTCACCTTGAGCACCTGAATTTGGTTGTAGCGATGTTGCCGCAAAACCAGTTATTTCAGTTAATTGATTTTCTAAAGAATTAAGCATAAGGTGATATCCTGCAGCCTGATTAATTGGAGCAAAAGGATGCATATTTCCCCAACTTCCCCAGCTTAATGGCAACATTTCAGAAGCAGCATTAAGTTTCATAGTACAAGACCCTAGTGAAATCATAGAATGATTTAGTGCTAAATCTTTACGTTCTAACTTTTTGATATAACGCATAAGTTCAGTTTCAGAATGATATGAATTAAAAACTTCATAGCTTAAAAAATCTGACTTGCGTTTCAGGGTATTAGGTATTGTGTCCTCTTCAGTTATAGAGGTAATTTTGTCTGTTTTTTTGCCTGTAACTTTTTCAAAAATTGAGATTATTTCATTTAAATCTGCTATGGTTGTAGTCTCATTGATTGAGATGGTTACAGTATTGTTGTCAGGATAATAAAAATTCACTTCTTGTTTTTCTGCTTCGTACATCACCTTAACAGGGTCAGCTTTAATTTGAAGCGTATCAAAATAGTGAGAGTTTATTTGATCTAATCCTAATTTTTCAAGTGCTTTCGCCAAAGTTGAGGTTGAGTTTTTTACTTTATCCGCTATAAAAGTTAAACCCTTTGGACCGTGATAAACGGCATACATACCAGCCATAACAGCTAGTAATACCTGAGCGGTACAAATGTTAGAAGTTGCTTTATCCCTTTTAATGTGTTGCTCTCGAGTTTGCAGAGCCATTCTTAGTGCTCTGTTGCCGTTTGTGTCTTTGGTAACTCCTATTATTCTTCCAGGGACATCACGTTTGTATGCTTCTTTCGTTGCGAAATAAGCCGCGTGTGGTCCACCATATCCCATCGGTATACCAAATCGTTGTGTTGTCCCCACAACAACATCTGCACCAAATTTCCCAGGGGCTTCTAATTTAACTAGGCTTAAAATGTCTGCAGCAACAGCCACTTTAATATTAGAGTTCTTGGCTTTTTCAATAAAAGCTTTTATATCTGTAATTTGCCCATTTTTACCAGGGTACTGTACTAAGGCACCGAAAAATTCATCACTTAAATTAAATTCTGCCTCATTTCCAATCACTAATTCAATCCCAATTGGGACAGCCCTTGTTTCAAGTAATGCTATTGTTTGTGGTAATACTAAATCAGAAACAAAAAATTTGTTGACTCCGACTTTCTTTTGCGCTCTTTCTCTAACAGCATACAATAGTCCCATTGCTTCGGCTGCCGCAGTACTTTCATCTAGTAATGAAGCGTTAGCAATTTCCATTCCAGTCAAATCAATGACCATTGTTTGAAAGTTTAATAATGCCTCTAAACGTCCTTGAGCAATTTCTGCTTGATAAGGAGTGTAAGCAGTATACCATCCTGGATTTTCTAAAATATTACGCTGTATTACTGCTGGTAAATTAGCTGGGTGATATCCTAATCCTATATATGATTTGTAAACTTTATTTAATTGCGAAAGTTTATAAATGTGACTTAAATATTCTTGTTCGCTCATTGCAGGATCTAATTCTAAATCCTTATCGAGACGAATCCCAGCGGGAATAGTTTCGGAAACTAATTGTTCAATACTTGTTACGCCAATTGTATTAAGCATAACTTTCTGATCGTGAGAATTTGGGCCAATATGCCTTAGTGCAAAAGAGGTAGTATCCATTCTTTTTAGTGCTATTTTTTTGATAAGCAAAAATACGTAAATACCCTCTTTTATTAGTTAAGGAAAACTAAAGTTTTTAACGGATTTAAAGGGTTATTAACACATTGACTATTTTTGTAATGTGAGGAATATTAAACAACTTTTTCATTTCTATATCAATAGTAGTATTCATGTAGCATTAGCGGCATATGCATTAACATGGGTTACTCTTTTAGAATATGATCTGGAATATGATAAAAACAGCCTTTATTTCGTCTTTTTTGCAACCATTACAGGATACAATTTTGTTAAGTATTTTGGTGTTGCAAAATTTCATCATCGAAGATTGGCAAATTGGTTAAAAGCCATACAGTTGTTTTCATTTATTGCGTTTATAGCATTGGCATATTATGCCTTTCAACTTTTGGTGAATTCTAAAGTTTTGATTCTACTGTTAGGGGTTATAACATTTTTGTATGCCATTCCCTTGTTACCAAAGAAATATTTTATTGATGATCAAAGCAACCTTCGACAGATTAGTGGGCTTAAGGTTTATGTAATCGCAATTGTATGGTCTTTATCAACGGTTGTTTTACCACTAATTCAAAATGAAATAGAAATTGGTGCAGATGTTGTTATTACAAGTCTTCAGAGGTTTTGCTATATAATTGTATTAATGCTGCCATTTGAAATTAGAGATTTAAACTATGATAGTTTAAAACTTGGGACAATTCCGCAACGAATTGGAGTTAAACGAACAAAAATTATTGGAATATTTCTTTTAATGCTTTTCTTTTTCTTGGAATATTTTAAAAATGAAATTGATTCTAAAGCGCTAATTATTTTACTGACAATAACATTTGTTACAGCTCTGTTTTTAGTTTTTTCCAATAAAAATCAATCGAAGTATTATAGTGCTTTCTGGGTAGAAAGTTTGCCTGTTTTTTGGCTGGTTTTATTTTTGATGCTTAGCTAGTTCTTTTTCAAATGCTACTTTAATCTGATCTTTTGCCGAGTGGTCTAAGTATTCCATTTTAGAGGATTTAACCAATTTAGTTAACTTGGAGTTCCTTGCTGTGTATTTACGGCATGCTCTACAGTAAATTAAATGTAAATTCAGTTTAACTTTTTCCCAAAAGCTAGCTTCCTTGTATTGTGTTTTATCACAAACATGATTTGCCTCCTCACAACTTAATTTAAACTTACTCATAATTTAAAACCAGTTTTTTTCCATGCAATCAGCCAAAGCAGTACGTGCTCTATGGATGATTACCCAGAGGTTAGACGCAGTAATTCCTAATTCATTACAAATAGTTTCTGTGTCATAACCTAATATTGTTTTCATTTTAAAAACTTCTGCTTGTTTTTGTGGTAATTTGTCTAAACAGTCATATATAGCATTACCTAACTCAGCGTTTTCCAATTTATCTTCTGCGGTCTTATCAAAAGGATCTGCTATTCTTTCTTCCAGCCAATCACCTTCGGCATCAGAATCATTGCTGTAACTCATTCTAACTTCAGCCTTGCCTTTTTTCGAGTTTATTTTACGGTAGTGATCAATAATTTTTCGTTTGAGTATTGAAACTAACCAGGTCCTTTCACTAGCTTCACCTTTAAAGTTTGCCATGGATTTTAAACCGGCCAAAAACGTTTCAGATACTAAATCTTGCGCAATTATCCGATCACTTACTCTTGTAACCGTGTAATTAAAAAGATAATCTGAATATTGTGAAATCCAGTTGTTGGGATCTATTTGATGATTAGGCATTTTTCTTTTTCATTGCTGTCTCAAAAATAGGTTAAATTAATAAATTCTAAAACTGTAAATAAAACAGATTGAATGAAGTCTTTTTAAGAATATCCTAATTCAATCTGTTTAACACTTTAAATTTGATTTTTTAAACTATGAAGTTTTTAGTTTTTATAGTCATTCTAGATTTACTTCTACCTCTAAAAAACAGGTATAAGTTTAGAAATAACATAACACCAAGGTATATTGTATAGCCACCAATTTTCTTGCTCAATATTTCCATTAGAGTTTGGTTGCTCATATCATAGTTACTGCTGTAGCCATAAATTTTCATAATATATAGAGCAAAGCCAATATTGATGAGATAAAATCCAATTTCAAATAATTTATTGGTTGCCAATGCAATATCTTCTTTTCCTCTAAATATATCTATCATAAAATGCTTACCGTTTTTAAAAAGCATTTTGGAAATGTAGATTGTAAGAACAATGACAATAGGTAAATAGATAGCATAACCGATTACAATTTTTGAATTTTCCATAATTAATGATTTAAAAGTTTAGAATTATTTAATTGTCTTAGCCAAAATATGTTGTTGTAATGCATAATAGCTAGGAGCAAGATAATTTTGCCAATGGTTTTTGAGAGTGAATTGATCATCTCTATTGCTGAGGTCAAATTTTCCCAATATGAAATTGTTATGATGGCGTAACCTATGTTGGTTAAATAATACCCAATAAGCAAGAGGTTATTTATGCTTTTAACCAGAGCTGCATTATTATGAAAAAGGTTTAACAGAAAGACTTCCCCATTTTTATAAAAA
Source organism: Winogradskyella vincentii (assembly GCF_020166345.1). Taxonomy (GTDB): domain Bacteria; phylum Bacteroidota; class Bacteroidia; order Flavobacteriales; family Flavobacteriaceae; genus Winogradskyella; species Winogradskyella vincentii. The sequence continues at coordinate 51,122 of NZ_JAIUJS010000007.1, forward strand.
AGCCAACCAATTTTTACCATAATAAATGAGATTATTGGCAAGTAGATGTAATATGTTATAATATTATAATTCATAATTAAATTAAGTTAGATATAGCCAAGTAAGTATATATTGTTGCGAAAAGTGTAAATAAGAAGTTCATGAAATAACTACCTATTTTGAAAATTAATTTTTGTGGAATCTGATACATTGGATAGTAGGCAATTTGGGTTATTACTTTACCAACCCAATAGGCAGCAATAAGTGTAGTTAGAGCAAAGGCCAATCTAGTTCCATTTTTTAAATCATTGGGCAGTAAAATTGCTATTAAACCAAAAGAAAAGTTTAGACCTTGTATGTATCTTCCATATGTTTTGGCAATTTCTTGGTTAAGGGGTTTTAGCAGTTTTACATCATTGTACCAATCAAAAACGTTATGTCTTATATATGGATAAATAAGTGCGGTAAAGATTTGACCAACACCGCCTAATACGATCAACCAATTTGGAATTTGAAATTTCATATAAGTGTTATTTTAGTTTTTAAACTTTCAGAAATAATTGAAAGTTGTAATTAAAAAAAATATGAACCTATTTTAGCATTTTTAAAACTGATTTTGTTACCCAATTTTGATTTTGGTTTACAAGTTTGGTCATAAGGTTATCTAAGTCTTCAGTGATTACGTGTAAGGCTTTGGTCTGTTTAATAAGTTCTTTTGTTTTTTCGCTTCCATCATTCTTGATAGAAGAGACTTCATTTAATACTTTTATCACAGGTCTTATTTCTCGTCTACTGCGTTCTTTGGCAATTACCCTTGCTAATTCTTGTACGTCCTTCTCAGTTGTAAAATACTCTCTGCGTTCTCCAGTTTTTAATACTTTGGTTACAATTCCCCAATCCATAAGTTGACGTAAATTCATACTAGTATTACCACGAGAGATCTTGAGTTCTTCCATAATGTCTTCCATAGAAAGAGGCGTAGTAGAAATAAAAAGAAGTGCTTGAATTTGAGCCATAGCTTTATTTATGCCCCAAAGTGTGCCTAAACTTCCCCAAGTATTTATAAACTTTTCTTTTGCTTCTTCGTAACTCATAGTACAAAGATACAATTATTTTTAAACTTTCAATAAGTATTGAAAGTTTATTTTATTTCAAAATGAATATGATCATCATGTCGAACAGACTGGCATCCATGAAAGCGAATTTCATTATAATCTTGAAGTTTGAGTTCTTTCTTTAAATAAGGTTCTATAAAGATTTTGGAGTTTTTTGCACGATAGAGCAAACCCTGTATAAGTGTTTTTGTATTTTCCTTATCCAAAGTGAGTTCTTTATTTGAACCAAAGGTTAGGTACTTTGTTATGTCATATTGCCAAAATCCTATGCTCTTACAATAATTTAATGTGGGATTTGAATCAGATGTGTATGCACCATAACCGCTAGTTGACGGTTTTTTGTTTGTTTTTTTGCCGTTTTCTAGATACATAAATGCAATATCTATTTTATTACCATCATCATGACTAATATGTGGCAACAAAGGGAAGCCATCAATAAAAGGAAAATTTGCATCGAGGTATGTCACTCTTATTCCAAGATGTGCCAAGTCAATTGATGATTGTAACAACAAGGAATTAAGTTCCTTACTCACATAATTTCTAAACAGTAATGGGTAAATTAAATTATGTGGTTTCAATGTATTGCTTGTTACTGGTAGTTTAGTTCTACCAAATAATGGTGCAGTAATTGGAATTACAAACAGATTAAAGGCTAGATAAAGAATGGGGAAAACATATCTTTTTTTCTTTTTCCATTTATAGCAAATTATAAGGCAGAGCAACCACATTAGTCCTCCAATTTGAGTAAGAATAGTTAAGACAATTACTATAAAGACATGTAGAGCTATTTTAAAAATCACCATATCTTTAAAACGAATTAATATTACATCTTATTTTATCAACCCAGCTCGTCGCAACAATGCTTCTGGTTTGGGTTCTTGCCCTCTGAATTTTTTGTATAAAGTCATTGGGTTTTCGGTGCCACCTTGAGACAAGACATAAGTTTTAAACTTATTAGCAACTGTTTTATTAAATATACCTTCTTCCTTAAAATACTCAAAAGCATCTGCATCTAATACTTCGGCCCATTTATAACTATAATAACCTGATGAGTATCCGCCTTGGAATATATGTGCAAATGCAGTACTCATACAGTTCTCTTTAACATCTGGATAAAGTTGTGTTTCGCCAAATGCCTTGAGTTCATAAGTTTTTACATCCATTATGTCAGATGGGTCAACACCATGCCATGCCATATCTAGCATACCAAAACTTAACTGTCTTAGGGTTTGTATTCCTTCATTAAAGGTTGCTGATTTTTTAATCTTTTCTATTAATTCCATCGGAATTACTTCATCAGTTTTATAATGTTTGGCAAATAGCTTCAACGTTTCTTCTTCATAACACCAATTCTCTAAAATCTGACTTGGTAGCTCCACAAAATCCCAATATACACTTGTGCCAGAAAGGCTTGGGTAGGTTGTATTGGCCAACATGCCATGTAGTGCGTGGCCAAACTCATGAAATAGTGTGGTAACCTCGTTAAAAGTTAATAATGAAGGTTTACTCTTTGTTGGCTTTGTAAAATTGCAAACAATTGACACATGTGGTCTTTCATTAGTGCCATTTTTTATCATCTGCGGTTTAAATGATGTCATCCATGCACCATTTCGTTTTCCTGCTCTAGGAAAAAAGTCCGCGTAGAAAATAGATACTAATTCTCCATCTGCATCTACAACCTTATAGGTCATTACATCTTCATGATACTTGTCTATAGTATCTATTTCATTAAACTCTAATCCGAATAATTTGTTGGCCACAGTAAATGCACCTTCAATGACATTTTCTAGTTTAAAATAAGGTTTCAATTTTTCATCATCTAAGTCGAACAACTTCTGTTTCAATTTTTCGGAATAGTAAGCAGAATCCCATTTTTGTAACTGATCAATATCATCTAATTCCTTAGCAAAATCTTGGAGTTTTTTAAATTCTTTTATGGCTGCAGGTTTGGCTTTTCCTAATAGGTCTTCTAGAAAATGATTTACTTTAATAGGAGATTCGGCCATACGTTCTTCGAGAACAAAATGTGCATGGGTCTTATAACCTAATAATTGAGCCCGTTCATATCTGAGATTGGATATTTTTAAAACAATATCCTTGTTGTCTAATTCATCATTTTTAAAACCTTTACTCCCAAAAGCTTTAGATAAATTTTTTCTTAGACTTCTGCTTTTAGCGTAAGTCATAAATGGAATATAACTTGGGTAATCTAAAGTTATTAGCCAACCTTTTTTACCTTTACTTTCTGCCAACTGCTGCGCTGCTTCTTTGGCACCTTCTGGTAATCCATCTAAATCGTCTTTTTGAGTTAAGTGCATTTCAAACTTATTGGTTTCGGCTAATATGTGCTCACCAAACTTTAGTTTAAGTTGACTTAATTCTTTATCAATGGCTCTCAGTCTTTCTTTTTTATCTTCAAGTAAATTAGCACCGTTTCTAGCAAAACTTTTATATTTTTTATCTAGTAACGTTGCTTGTTCTGTATTTAATTTTAAATCTGATTTAGAATCGTATACTGATTTAACACGCTTAAATAAATCTTCATTCAGGGTTATGTCATTACTAAATTCTGAAAGTAGTGGTGACACTTCTTGAGCAATCTTTTGTATTTCATCATTGGTTTCGGCAGAATTAAGATTAAAGAAAATACTAGATATTCTGTCTAACTCTTCACCTGAATAGTCGAGTGCCTCAATGGTATTTTGAAATGTTGGCTTTTCTTTGTTATTAACAATAGTATCAATCTCTAATTTAGCTTTTTTAATTGCTGTCTTAAAAGCGGATAAAAATTCTTCGGTTTTTAGTTTTGAAAATGGAGCTGTATTGTACTGTGTATCAAAGGGTTTATTGAGAATTGTCATTTTATGCCGTCTTAATTTTCTTACTATATTGCTGATATTGTGAACTTTAACTCAATTTTAAGTTCATAAAAATCAATTTCGTATTTATCTTTTGTTTATTTTTGTAACTCTTTTAGAACAAAATCTATTGTTCAAAAAGGATTGGTTAATAGCGAGAAGCCTTGGCGATAGTCAAGGCTTTTTTTATAAATCTTTTGCAGATTCTATAACCTTTGCCTTTAAACCTTCTTTGTAGACTACAATTTTATCTAAAATACATTGGTCTGCACTTCCTAAAATTTGTGCGGCCAAAATACCTGCATTTTTAGCACCGTTTAAAGCAACAGTTGCTACGGGTACTCCTCCTGGCATTTGTAAGATGGATAATACAGAATCCCAACCATCAATGGAGTTGCTACTTTTTACAGGCACACCAATAACAGGTAATGGAGATAAAGAAGCCACCATGCCTGGTAAATGTGCAGCGCCTCCAGCACCTGCAACAATAACTTTTATGCCGCGTACATGAGCATTTTTACCATAATAGAATAACTTATCTGGTGTTCTATGTGCAGAGACAATATCAACCTCTACTTCAACATCAAATCCTTTTAAAATATCAATAGCGTCTTGCATAACGGGCAAATCGCTTTTGCTTCCCATAATTACACCTACTTTACTCATAATTTATTCACTTATAACTTGGATTGTTCTTTTTACTTTTTCTGCTATCGCTCTAGCTTTGTCAATATCTTCATTTACTATGGTGACATGACCCATCTTTCTGAAAGGTCTTGTCTGTTTTTTGCCATAAATATGTGGTGTTACACCATCCATCGCAAGAATTTTTTCAATGTTTTTGTAAAGTACATTGCCTGTGTAATCTTCTGCGCCAACAAGATTAACCATAACACCAGCAACTGTACTTTCAGTTTTACCTAACGGTAAACCTAATATAGCTCTGAGATGTTGTTCAAATTGATCTGTATAACTTGCTTCGATGCTATAATGGCCAGAATTGTGTGGTCTTGGAGCAACTTCATTGACTAAAATATCATCATCTTCCGTCTGAAACATTTCGACTGCCAATAGACCAACATGTTCATAGGCAGCTGCAGTTTTTAAGGCTACTAGTTCAGCTTTTTTAGCTATATGATCTGGTATTCTTGCAGGACAAATCACATATTCCACTTGATTCGCCTCTGGGTGAAATTCCATTTCAACTACAGGGTAGGTTTTTAAGTCACCTTTTGTATTTCGTGCAACAATAACGGCCAATTCATTTTTAAATGGAATTAGATTTTCTGCAATACATTCAACATTGGGCAAATCAATTAAATCCGTATATCGTTTCACTATTTTTACGCCTTGACCATCATATCCAAATTTGGCACTTTTCCAAACAAATGGGTAACTCAACCCGCCATTGTCCACAGCCTCATCAATTTCCGATGTATAGGCAAATCTTGAGAAATCTGCAGTTGGTATATTATGATCTCGATAAAATAGTTTTTGGTGTGCTTTGTTCTGAATGGTTTTTAAAGTCTTAGCCGAAGGATAGACCTTCACACCATCATTTTCAAGTTTTTCTAAGGCGTCAACATTAACATTTTCAATTTCAATAGTTAAAATGTCTACTTTTTTGCCAAAATCAATGACTGTATCATAATCTAACAAGTCACCAACAGTAAATTCATCACAAGCTAATCTTGCTGGAGCATCCTTACTAGGATCTAATACACAAGTATAAATATCAAATTTCCGTGTGGAATACAATATCATTTTACCCAATTGTCCACCGCCTAAAATACCAAGTTTAAATTTTGAAGAGAAGTAATTCATTTTAAATATCTATCTAGATACCAACTTAAATTGCGTTAAAGAGACAAAAATACACTAATTATAGTACAAAATTCTAAAATCATAAATCAAAAAATAGTCTTTCGTTAATCAAATGATTATCTTTGCATTTCTAATAATTAGTGCACATTGATTAAGCTTCACGATTTATATTTTAAACCCTTTATTTCTGAAGAGCAAATTCAATCTTCAGTTGAAAAATTGGTCGAAGAAATCGCTTCGGATCTTGGAGATGAGATGCCTGTTTTTGTTGGTATACTCAACGGCTCATTTATGTTTGTGAGCGACTTTGTGAAATTATATCCAAAACCTTGTGAAGTAACTTTTATTAAGTTAGCATCATATGAAGGTGTAAAGTCTACTGAGGATATACAAAGGTTAATTGGATTAACACAAGATTTAACAGGTAGAACTGTTGTAATATTAGAAGATATTATAGATTCTGGTAATACGTTGGAAGAAGTACATAGAATTTTTAGAAATGAGAATGTAAAACAGCTAATTATTGCTACGTTATTCTATAAACCAGAAGCTTACAAAAAAGATTATAAACTCCATTATGTTGGTATGGAGATTCCTAATAAGTTTATCGTCGGTTACGGATTAGACTATAAGGGACTTGGAAGAGACATGCCAGCTGTATATCAATTAAAAACAACTCAATACATGACTAATATCGTTCTATTTGGCCCTCCAGGTGCAGGTAAAGGAACTCAAGCGAATTTTTTAAAGGAAAAATATGATTTAGTGCACATCTCAACAGGTGATGTATTTCGTTATAACATTAAGAATGAGACTGCTCTTGGAATGTTAGCTAAGTCTTATATGGATAAAGGAGAATTGGTGCCAGACCAAGTTACCATTGATATGCTTAATAAGGAAGTTGAAAAAAATGCCGATGCAAAAGGTTTTATTTTCGATGGTTTTCCAAGAACCAATGCACAAGCAAAAGCATTAGATAACTTAATGGAATCTAAAGATTCTCAAATTAATGCGATGGTAGCACTTGAGGTAGAGGATGAAGTATTAGTTGGTAGATTGTTAGAGCGTGGTAAAACAAGTGGAAGGGCTGATGATGCTGATGAGAGTATTATTAGAAATAGAATAAAGGAATACTACGACAAAACTGCAATTCTTAAAGACTACTATTCAGATCAAGACAAGTATTTTGGCGTTGATGGTGTTGGAAGTATTGAAGAAATTACTGTAAGGTTAAGTGGCGTTATAGATAAATTGTAGCCTGATGGATTTCATCACTCCAATAGGAGCTTTGATTTGGATTGTATTATCAATTCTATTTTTTCTATTGCCAATATTGGCATTAATAAGCATTTTGAGAAATAAGTTTCCGGATAATGATAAACTTATTTGGGTAATCGTAGTTTTGCTACTTCCATATTTTGGTTCAATTTTATACTTTATTATTGGTCGCAATAAGAAAATTCGGTAAACTTTAACTCCAACAAATAATTTAAATTTCCACTATCGTGGGATACTGACATGACAGAAGGAAATTTTGTAGACTACGTTAAAATGCATGTGGCCTCAGGTAATGGAGGCAAGGGATCTGCACATTTACATCGCGAAAAATATATTCAAAAAGGCGGGCCTGATGGTGGTGATGGTGGCCGTGGTGGTCATATAATAATTAAAGGCAATGCAAACCTCTGGACATTAATTCACTTAAAGTTTAAACGTCATATCAAAGCAGGTCATGGTGCACATGGTAGTTCAGGTAGAAGTACTGGAGCAGATGGTGAAGATGCAATTATAGAAGTGCCATTAGGAACCGTTGTTCGTGATACTGAAACTAATGACATACTTTTTGAAATTACCGAAGATGGCGAAGAGAAGATTGTCGCAGAAGGAGGTAAAGGTGGACGCGGAAACTGGCATTTTAAGAGCTCTACAAATCAAACGCCTCGTTATGCACAGCCTGGTATTCCTCTTGAAGAAAAGGAAATTACTTTAGAGCTGAAAGTCCTCGCAGATGTTGGGCTAGTTGGATTTCCTAATGCAGGTAAATCTACGCTATTGTCTGTATTAACTTCAGCAAAACCAAAAATTGCTGATTATGAGTTTACTACATTAAAACCAAATCTAGGTATTGTAAAATATCGCGATTATCAATCATTTGTTATGGCTGATATTCCTGGTATAATTGAAGGTGCGGCAGAAGGTAAAGGTCTTGGTTATTACTTTTTGAGACATATAGAGCGAAATTCAATATTATTATTCTTAATTCCTGCTGATGCTAAAGACATTGTAGAGCAGTATAACATATTGGTAGATGAATTAAGAAGATATAATCCCGAAATGTTGGACAAAGAGAGATTTGTTGTAATTTCAAAATCTGATATGTTAGATGATGAATTGAAGTCTGAAATTTCTACTATTTTAGATGAAGATCTGGAGGCTGATTATATGTTTATTTCTTCAGTAGCCCAACAAGGTCTAACAGAATTAAAAGATAAACTCTGGCAAATGTTAAATGAATAATTGTTAATTATTATGAAGGCTTACATAAAAAGTATTGTCGAATATAATAACAACAAGCTTAGCAGGAGCTTTGCTTTTTTCATTCAATTTTTAATTGTCCTTTCTGTCATAACATTTTCAATTGAGACCGTACCCAATTTAAAGCCTCAAACACGAGTAATATTAAATTCAATTGAGATATTTTGTGTTACCATTTTTACGATAGAATATATTGCAAGAATTTATGTGGCAGATAAAAAATTTAAATTCATTTTTAGTTTTTTTGGCTTAATTGACCTCTTTGCCATACTTCCTTTTTATTTATCCTTTGGTGTGGATTTAAGATCACTTAGAGTTTTAAGAATGTTCAGATTATTTAGACTCTTAAAATTAGTAAGGTATAATAAGGCTATGCGCCATTTTACAAAAGCAATGCTAATGGCAAAAGAGCAAATCATCCTTTTTATGGCCATAACATTGGTGCTAATCTATTTTGCTGCTGTAGGAATCTATTATTTTGAAAACGAAGCACAACCAGAACATTTCTCCTCCATTTTTGATAGTCTATGGTGGTCAATAATTACGCTTACAACTGTAGGTTATGGTGATGTTTATCCCGTAACTATGGGTGGGCGAATCTTCACTTTTTTTATACTTTTAATTGGTTTGGGAATTGTGGCAATTCCAACAGGTATAATATCTTCTTCTCTTACCAAAGTGTTTGATTTAACTGATGATGAAGAATAGTTAAAACACTTTAGTGCACTGTGCTTTTTTAGTATCTTTAAAAGAAAAATGAAAGTTTTTAAGTATCTGATTCTTTTTATAGTGGCAGTTTCCTGTGGGCCATTAGTATCATATGACTATGAAGAATCAACGGATTTTTCCAAATATAAAAGCTATAATTATTTTGATGATATGGAAACTGGTCTAAGTTTTTTTGATCAAAAACGAATGATAAGAGCAATTGATTCTCAACTCACAAAATTGGGTTTGGAGCGTAAGTACAATGCAGATTTTTATATAGATATAAGTTGTAAAGATGCACAGAATAGAACTAACTCGAGCTTTGGTATTGGTGTAGGAGGAACAGGCGGTAACGTTGGAGGTGCAATATCTGTTGGTGTACCTGTTACAAACAATTTGCGATCAAGAGAAGTGGTCATAGAATTTATTGATTTGAAACAGACCGAAAAATTAATATGGAAGGCAATTACCGAATCATATTATAAACCTAATGACACACCAGAAAATAGAGAGGAGCATTTCAATACAGTTGCTGAAAGAATTTTTAAAAGGTATCCACCGAAAAAATAAGTTAATCTACTGTTAATCAAAATAAACAGGGCGTATTTGTTGTTATATTTAATAAAACTAAGACTTCCAAAATATGACAACCAAGATCCATTCTATTGTATTTCTCATTATTTTTTCAATTTCAAATGTAACTGCTCAGATGGTTGTTAAACCGCCAAGAGGCTATTCTAATGATATTGGTAATATGATATCGATGCTTGATAATCTTAAGAGCAGGGTAGAAAGACACGTTGTTAATTTAGACCAACAAGGAACTGATTTTTTACTAGATGATAACGCAAATTCTCCGGGTGCTATAATTTATCATTTAGCTGCAACAGAGGCTTACTATCAAGTCTATACTTTTGAAGGTAGAGGCTTTAATGCAGAAGAAAAGGCTAAGTGGGAAACCGCATTAAATCTAGGTGTAAAAGCTCGAGAAGAATTTAAAAATAAACCCATAGATTATTACCTAAAAATATATGATGAAGTAAGGTCCAAAACCAAAAAACTTTTAAAAGAAAAGGATGATATTTGGTTTAAGAAAAAAAATGGCAATATGAGTAATCATTGGGCTTGGTTCCATGTTATGGAACATCAAGCAAATCATATGGGTCAACTCGCTCTTATAACAAAACGTATTTAATTAATCTTAATTCTTACACCGTCACTATGGCTGCTAAACTCTGGTGCATACATAGATTGAATTCTGCTAATTCCATTACTCATGTTACCTGCATTATTAACTCTTAAGTCGTACTCAAAAACAAATATGCCTTTAGGTAAATAATCAATAAAGAAATTGGTAGAAGCGTCTTTGGTACTTTCATAATATCCAAGTCCATCTTGCCATTTATATTGTGATAATACATTGATTGGCTCTAGGCCTGATGCTCTCATATCCTTTAGATGGATAAATTCCATTGAACGGTCAGTACTTAACTCTATACGAACGCGCACAAGGTCACCAACTTTTAATTCGGTACTATCCGTTATTTCTGATATTTCTTCACCTATATCTCTATTTGTTTTTAGAAATAGTTTTTTACTTAACTTTAAAGGAGATTCTGACGTGGTGATTTTATCTAAGTCTTCAAAATATTGCCAATACATTGCTCCCCAAGCTATACCATCGCCTTTTTTCGATACCGTAACGTAAGCCATTTTTTGAGTGATTTCTGGCCCAGACCATGATGTTTTATAATAACCCGTACCTGCTTCTAATTTCACGTCCTCAAGGGTTCTAGGTGAAATAGTCTCATTACCAACCTTTACATCCACCATGTCAGTGACATCTAACCAAGAACTGCCTTGCAACAATAAAGCATACACTGCTTCAGTGGTTGCTTTGGTAGTTTTCCACTGGTTAGTTTGTTTGTTTTTGAGTAACCAAATCTTCAGATTGTCAATTGTAGTAATATCATTATCAATTTCACTAAACGCTTCAATTAATAAGGCCTGTGTCTCAATAGGTGCCTGATACCAGTGCCAAGAATTGGTATTTTCTTTCCAGTACATGCCTAATTCATCAGAAGTAATACTGTTTTCTTTTAATGATTTCAATATGGCATTGCTAGTTTTTGAATCCTCCATTCTATGCATAGTTAAAGCCATTAATCCTTTAGCATATAATGATCGTTTTAACCAATACTTTTTTATTTGACCTTTATAATAAGAGATGATGTCTTTTACTTCGTTTGATGAAGGTGCCTCAGGATAAAAACTACGTACATACAAGTAATGTAGTTGCATGTAGGACAAATGGTCCTTTGATAAATCTATATTACTATTATACTTTTTAAGGTTTTTATACTCTTTTACAAATTCTGCATCTAAATATCTTAATGCCTTCATCACCATATCATGGTTGTCATGTTGTGTTAAGTTTACATTGAGTTGCTTTAGATGCCCAAATCCTGCTAATATATGCTGTGTTATATAGCGATTGTCTCTGCCACCATTAAACCAAGGCCAGGCTCCACTAGCAGATTGGTTGTTCTGTAACTTAAGTTTAGCAGATTGTAATTCGTTATTCATTTTATTCAAATCAAATAGCAATCCGATACGTTTCTTTTGCTCAGTTTCAGTTTGAGCATCTCTTAGCCAAGGTGTTTCTTGGATAAGAATATTTTTGAGCTCTTTGTTATTTTCTAAATTAGAAAGCAAGGCATCTGAGGATTTCCATTGATTAAAAACGGCTTCTATTTTTGTGTTAGATTGTACAATATGTTGTGCCAGTGCATTGGCATAATAGCGAGAAAACGTTTGTTCATTGCAGTCGTAAGGATATTCCATTAAATAGGGCAGTGCTTGTACAGCATACCAAGCTGGATTTGAAGTCATCTCTAAGGTTAACTTATAGTTGCTCAATGTCTTTGAGGTATAATCCTTAAGCTTGTCTAGAGTGAATGTTTTGCTTTGATTAGATCTTACCCACATTGGTAAGGTTTCTGTCACCAGCATTCGGTTGCTTAAAACGGGTAATGCATTTTGTTCACCATCACTAAATTCACCTGTTGTAGCTATGACCTTGTATTGAACTGCTTGAATATTTTCAGGAATAAACAATGTCCATGATACATTTGTATTACCCTTTGGGTCTACAGCAAAATTCTGATCAGTTAATTCTGTCATAACCGTGAAGTTGCGACCAGATTCACCTTTTAGTAATGTCGTTAAGAATTTTCCAGTTACAGGATCTGTCAGTTCTAAACGTACCATTCCTGTAAGCTCTTTCTCTGTGAGATTTGCAATTTTACTACCTATCGTTATTTCATCACCTTCTCGTAAAAATCGAGGTGCGTTAGGTATAACCATAAGTTCTTTTTGTGTAACCGTTTCCATTTGGGTTACGGTGCTTTCTAAGTTTTTAGTGTGTGCTAATAATTGCAATTTCCATTTAGTCAATGCCTCTGGTGCTTTAAAACTAAAATTCACATTTCCTTCGTTATCAGTCTTTAGCTGTGGAAAGAAAAAAGCTGTCTCATTCAAGTTTTTACGGATTTGGACTGTGGTTAAATCAGAATCCAGATCTTTTTTTGTATTTGAATCTAATTCTTGAATATTTGCATTGCCTGTGACGTTATATCCACCAACAACAACCTCTTCAAGATCCGCTTCATCTTCTGTTGCTATAAACGCATCAGAAACTACTGGTGCGACAAGTGCTTCGGGATAATCACCATCACGAGCCCGCATTTTTCTCATGGCATATCCAACATTTCCAAAATAAAAACCAAACCAATTTAACTTGTCATATAATTGTGGTGAAACGCCAGTTATACCATTAAATCTATTATGCAAATCAAAGGGTGTAACACCAAAACTATTTCTAGAATTTTTGTTTATTCTACTATAATATATTGGGTTATGAATTGGGTTGAAATACCAATTGTGTGGCGCAAATTCATCTAAAGATGCATCATACATGCTCGCGAGTAATTCAGCCGAGACCTTATCGCCTTTTGGACCTTTAATAGTGAAGCTCCAGGTTTCATCTTGTCCAGGTTGCAATTTGTCCCTAAAGGATTCTGTAATTATTTCTAGGTCTGAACTTCGATAAGGTACATTTACTCTATATGTGCGCGAGATATATTCGTTTGCAAATGCAAAACTGCAATGCACATCAAATCCACCAATGTCATCAGCCAAAACTGGAATACTGATACTTTCTTTTGAATTATTGAGTTCAATTAAATGCGTTACGATTATTTTCTTGTCTTTTTCTACTTCAACGGTAACCGAAATACCTTTTGCGCTAGACCCTAATGATAATTGAGCAACTTCGTTAGGTGCATATGATAGTTGGTTTAATTGACCCTCAAATAATTGATTGTCTGCTATGGTTTTGTCTTTGTCACTGTATACTGAAACAAAAACTTCGTCTTTAACACTCTGGCTAAACTTATCTTTACTTTCTGCAATAACAATGTATTTACCCGAATCCCATTTTCTTAATTTTTTTAAAGTGATGGACTTGTCTTTTTCTGTGTTGAATGTGGTGTTAAAAACTTCTTCTCCTTTGGTCCAGTTTTTAATATCATGTTCGTTATTGTAAGGATCATTGGGGAATATTTTTTTGAAATCTTCTTTTGAAATTACCTGAAAATCTGGAGCAGACCAAGGTCTACTGCGTAAAACGCTTTGAGGTGATTTTAATTTATATACTTTTAAGGTTCCTGTTGTAAAGATGGATTCACCATTAAGATTTTTGGAATCAATAGTTAGGTCTATTTCTTTTTTAGATTTCTCAATAGCTTCTGGTGAAATTATATTCAGAGTCATTGCGTGATAACCAACATTTACAATTGTGGTTGTACTTCTGGTTTCACCATTGATATCAGTTATATCGGCAGTAACTTCATAGTTAAAAATTGGAAGGTTATCTTTAGAAACAGTTTCATCTGGTATTGCCTTGAATGTAATTTCAAAGTCACCTTTTGAATCCGTTTTAGTTTCACCATAGGTTATTTCCTGTGGTTCAGAATTAAAATAAGGCCCTCTCCAATAATACCATCTTGGATATTGTATCATTCGTTTTACTCTATACACAACCTTGGCATCTGTTATATTACTTCCTGCAAATGCAATAGCTTTACCATTTACTGTAATACTATCGTTTACTTTAAAGGTGTCCGTAACTGGATTGAATTCTGGTTTGAACTTTGGCCGTTTGTATTCTTCAACAGAGAAACTTTGGTAGCCTCTGCCTAATTTATTAGAAAATGTTCTTATGCTATACTGTCCCGTTAATCCAGAATTTGGTAAAATAAATTCACCCTCTACAGACCCAAATTCATTAGTTGTTAATTCTAATACACTTAGTTTTTCTCCATTAACATTTTGTAATGTAATGGTAATAGATTCACCATCAACAACTGATGTTTTTTCGTTTTTTCTTTGTGAAACTATACCTTTAAAATAAACAGTTTGACCTGGTCTATATATACTTCTATCAGTGAATAAATAAGTTTGATAATCTATATCCTTTCTATTGTTTTCTCTATACTTTTTAGATAAATAATATTCACCAAAGTAAGCTGTTTCATCACCATTGTTCACTTTTATGGTGATATTTCTCTTGGCATTGTTGCCTTTTTCAAGTATAAACTTCCCATTCAGGTCTGTTGTAAATGATTTATTCCGAATATTACCATTATAGTTGATTGAATAGGATAGTTTAATGTTGGCATTATCAATTGGGTTCCCATTATTTCTGTCAATCAATTGATAGTAATGAATATCTTCCGTAGTACTTTCAATAAGTGCAAAATTTGAAACTTGTAAATGAGTTGTTGCAAATACATTTTCTTTAGAATTTGTTTTTGCTTCAATAATATATAAGCCGTTATAAAGTTTAGGTAATACAATTTCTGTACTGTGCTCCTGATAGTCTCCAATTGACTTTAAGGTACTTTCAAATGATTTTAGAGCCTTTAGTTTTTTAATATATTTCGCTTTGTCTTTTGGGTTGTAAATACTCTCAAAATCTACAAGTTGTTTTTGGGTTACTTTATAAATATTAAATGTGAGTGTATCTAAATTTTTATAATTAACCAATAAGCGAGATGGCAAACCATTAGGAATAAATTTTTCGGTTTGAAGTCTGACATTGGTCTG
The DNA here is from genome assembly GCF_020166345.1 of Winogradskyella vincentii. Classification (GTDB taxonomy): domain Bacteria; phylum Bacteroidota; class Bacteroidia; order Flavobacteriales; family Flavobacteriaceae; genus Winogradskyella; species Winogradskyella vincentii. Next base: position 66,309 of record NZ_JAIUJS010000007.1, read on the forward strand.
TTTAATGCGTTGCATTAAAACTTCACACTTTTTTGCACCGTCGCTTTTTGGAAATGCAAACACTACAGATTTACAAAGCTCAAAAGCCTCTTTTAGATACCACTGATATTGTAAATTTGAATTACTCTCTGCTGTGTTAGAAGTGTATTTTAATCCAAGCCCTCTTTTTATTTTTGCAATTTCATAATTATATAATGCTGATAATTCTGAAGCTTTCAAAGCTTCTGCATTCGATTCAAGTGCGTTGATTAGTAGGCCCTCCTTTTCATTATATGTCGCATTGTTAGTAACAAAATGAAGTCGCTCTATGTTATTGTAGACAAATGCTTTTGACTCTTTGTTTTTAATGTGAAACTTCAATAAGTTTTGATATATCTTCAGAGCATTTAATTGTAAAGACAGGGTATCTTTTGCGCCTAATTCTGCATTGATAAATTCTTCGCTTTTAGATAAATATTCAACATTGTCAATTGAAAATTTATAAGATGGTTTAGTTATAGAATTTTCATCTGTTTTATAGAATTCTAGTGCATTATGATTGATTAAATCAAAAAGCGTTGGTCTATAATCTTTAGAACCTTTTGACTCAACAAGTAAAGTTCTGTATTTGTCTAGTGGTTCTTGCTGTAAGATCAAACCATTTTTTAACGAACTTTGATAGTAGGTGTGAATTTCATTGAAAAGTGTTTGTAGATCCCATGTTCTAAAATCATCACTTACCTTTACTGAAGTTGTAGTTCTATTGTAAAATTGATACCTGTTTTGCTTAAAGTATTGCCAATAAAGCGTAGCAATCATATTTTCTAAAATACGCTTATCTATTACATTATTTGAGTTCTCAATTTCTTGCTTAAAAAGATTTATAATATTTAGCTGGGCTTCCTCTTCAAGAATCAGCATGTACTTGCTTTTATATAGTAATGCTTTAATTCGTTCTTGAGATAGGCCATCTTTCACAGCTGAATTGTAAATTTCATCTACTAGTTCTGATGCACTTTTGGTGAGCCCCTTTTCCTCAAGTTTAGTGACTTCTTTCCATTGCTTATCATTGTTGTTTTGTGCATTTGTAAAAGTAGCGAAGCATATCAGCATTATAATTGAAATAAAATTTTTCATGTAAGATTAAATTTTCAATAAATACCTTCAAAAGGCATTCCAAAAACAATGAAAAATAGTAAAACTACCTTTTCATTGAGGGAAGTTAAGCAATTTGCTAGTGAAACGAAACGTTAAGTTTATATGATTTTACGACTGATACTTTAATTGTATTTTTGTTATTGAAAGCCAGTTTGCTATGTTAAAATATATATGGATACTTTTCATTTCTTCAATATGCTTTTCACAAAGTTCTATAGACAAAGCAGAGATGTATATTTCATCAAAAAAGTTTGTTAGTGCCCAAAGCGAAATGCAAAATTATCTTGTGACTAACCCAGATCATGATAAGGCGATTGAACTTTTAGGTGATGCTTATGGTCATCAAAGAAAATGGGATAAAGCCATTGAACAATACAAAACTTTAAAGGAGAAAAATCCCAATAATGCGAATTATCACTATAAATATGGTGGAGCCCTTGGGATGAAGGCCAGAAGTATTAGCAAGATTAAAGCACTTGGGATTATTGGAGATGTGAAGCGTTCTTTTTTAACTGCAGCTCAGTTAGATCCTAAACATATAGATACGCGTTGGGCTTTAGTTGATCTATATGTGTCATTACCTGGCATAATAGGCGGAAGTTATTCTAAGGCCTTGAATTATGCTGATGAACTTGAAAAATTGTCTAAAGTAGATGGTTATTTGGCCAAAGGCTATGTTTACGAATATGATGACGAACCAGAATTAGCCGAAAAATATTATAGATTGGCAATAAAAGTTGGTGGCTCTGTAACCTGTTATGAAAAACTCACTAGCTTTTATGACAAGCAAAAGCAACCTGATAAGGCTATAGGGACATTAGAGGCTTCTCAACAAAAGAATCAACGTAATGCTATCCATTATCAAATAGGAAAGGTTTGTGCGGATTATAATATTCAATTAGAAAAAGGGGAAAAGTGTCTTAATGCTTATTTGGCGAATTATTCAGCCAAAGATGGTGTGCCCAAAGAGTGGGCCTATTATCGTTTGGCACAGATTTATAGACATAAAAAAGAAAAATCAAAAGCATTACTCTGGATCAATAAAGCGATCACTGGCTTACCAAAAATTGATGTGTTTAAGGAAGAAAAAGCCTTAATATCAAGACTTTAGATTTAATATATAAATATTATTTATAGATATTATCATTAGTAATAATAATACTAAATATTTGTTAAATGCGTAAAAATGATAGTATTACTATTATATTTGCGTTCAAATATCTTAATAATGATAAATCTACTTTCAAATTTAAAAATTCAGGTTCCTGACAAGATCTATATAAAAGATCCTGAGTCTTCTGATTTAGGAAAACGGATCATTCAGCATAGTATATTATTAATTGAAGAAATTGGCTTCGATAGTTTTACATTTAAAAAGCTCGGTGCTAAAATCGGTTCTAATGAAAGTTCTATCTATCGCTATTTTGAAAGTAAGCATAAGTTATTGCTTTATCTAACATCATGGTATTGGGCATGGATAGAATACCAATTGGTCTTTGCTACATTTAATATGCCAGATAAAAAGGAGCAACTCTTCAAAGCAATTGATGTGGTCACTAAAACTATTGAAGAAGATGTTGAATTTTCTCACATCAATGAGGTAGTGCTAAACAAAATTATCATTAACGAGTATTCAAAATCTTACTTAACTAAAGAAGTGGATAGTGAAAACAAAGAAGGTTATTTTGTTGTATATAAAAGACTCATTAAGAGATTGAGTGATATGATTTCTAATGTAAACAAGGATTACAAATACGCGTTGAGTTTGGCAAGTACTATAGTTGAAGGTGCACTTCACCAACATTTTCTAAAAGAACATTTTAGTTCAATAACGGATTGTAACAAGGATATTACACCAACAGAGTACTTTAAGGAATTAACCACTAAAGCTATTTCAAAATAAAATGAATAACAATAAAGAAATAATGTCTCCTTTGCAAAGGCTAGTAGGCCTATTGCGTTTAGAGAAGAAAGATTTATTACAGGTATTATACTACGCGATATTTTCTGGTCTATTGGCATTGACACTTCCATTGGGAATACAAGCAATTATTAATCTTATTCAAGGAGCTCAAGTGTCTACATCTTGGATTGTTCTGGTAATTCTAGTTACAACTGGTGTTGCTTTTGTAGGTGTATTACAGCTTATGCAAATTAGAATAATTGAAACCATTCAACAACGCATATTTACAAGAGCTTCATTTGAGTTTACGTATCGTTTCCCTAAAATTAAAATGAATGAATTACGTAATTATTATCCGCCTGAGTTGGCAAACCGTTTTTTTGATACATTAAATATTCAAAAGGGCCTTGCCAAAATATTGGTAGATATTCCTTCAGCAGTTTTACAGATAATATTTGCGTTAATACTGCTATCGTTTTATCACCCATTTTTTATTGCATTTGGCATTCTATTACTGATTCTTATTTATATAGTATTTAAGTTCACTGCGCAAAAGGGTATGGATACCAGTTTACAGGAGTCTAAGCATAAGTATAAAGTAGCGCATTGGATACAGGAGGTTGCGAGAGCTGTAGTAAGTTTTAAATTGTCGGGTAAAACGAGCTTGGCTATAAACAAAAATGATGAACTGGTTAAAGATTATTTAGAGGCGCGCGAAAGTCACTTTAGGATACTTGTGATTCAGTTTGTTCAAATGATTGGGTTCAAAGTTGTTGTAACTGCAGGGCTTTTACTTATCGGTGGATTATTAGTACTTAACCAAGAGATGAATATAGGTCAGTTTGTCGCTGCTGAAATCATTATTTTATTAGTAATTAATTCTGTAGAAAAACTAATTCTTGGCTTAGAGTCCTTTTACGATGTACTTACATCATTGGAAAAAATGGGACAGGTCGTTGATAAGGACTTAGAAATGCAGGATGGTGATAAACCTGAATTTAAAGAAAACTTCAGATTAGAATTAGACAATGTAGATTATAGAGTACCGCAAAAAGATAGGAATATACTTAAGAATATATCTTTAAAAATTGAGCCTAAGAGTCGCATATTGGTCCGTGGTGAAAGTGGTTCTGGTAAATCAAGTCTCTTAAGATTAATTGCTGGAGTTATTGAGCCTACACGTGGCAGTGTTTTTATAGATGATTACTCTTTGAAAAACATCAATCTAAATCACTACAGGTCTAAATTAGGATTATCTCTTGCAGATGAAACACCATTTGAGGGAACCATTAGAGAAAATATCACTTTTGGTAATGTAGATATCTCAGATGAGCAACTTCTATGGGCAATAGAAAAAGTTGGTTTAAATCAATTCATCAAAGAGAGTCCTAAGGGGTTAAATACAGTTCTATATCCTGAAGGAAAACAAATATCATTTACAGTTGCTAAAAAGATTGTATTAGCTAGAGCAATAGTCAGTAAACCCAAACTTTTGATTCTAGAAGATCCACTAGAGCATTTTGAGCCAGCAGAAGTGGATAGAATTATACAATTTTTAACGGATAGTTCTAACCCTTGGGCGTTAGTTGTTGTTAGTATTAGCAATGACTGGTCTAAAAACTGTACACAGGTTATTACACTTAAAAAAGGTGAAATTATTTAAAAAGAAAAGCAATGTTAAATATATCTCATAATCAACTTAATAAAACAGTTGATATTACTAAATCTAAATCAGGTAAACGTGTATTCCACGGTAAGTATTACAAGTACTTCAATAGGTTTTTAGGCGTGTTTGCCATTTTTGGAATTATTATTCTTTTTTTACCATGGACTCAGAATATTACTGGTAGAGGTGAAGTAACAACATTAACTCCAGATCAACGACCACAAACAATACAATCTCCAATTCCTGGAAGTATTAAGAAATGGTTTGTGATAGAGGGTGAGTACGTTAAAAAAGGAGATACTTTATTGCAGATAGAAGAAATTAAAAGCGAGTATTTCGATCCTAATTTAGTGCAACGCACATCCCAACAAAGAGATGCAAAGGCATTTGCAGTTAAATCATATGAGCAAAAGGTAAAAGCCCAAGATGTAAGAATAGGAGCCCTTAGAAATGAGCGTATGCTCAAGTTAGAACAAGCTCAGAATAAATTAATTCAATCCAGATTAAAGGTTGAGGCAGACAGTATTGATTTAGAAGCAGCAAAAATTAATTTAACTATTGCACAGACTAAGTATAACCGTGCCGATTCTTTATTTCAAGATGGTTTTACGGCTTTAAAAAAGGTTGAAGATGCTAGAGTGAAATTACAAGAAACGCAGGCAAAAAGGATTTCGCAAGAGGCAAAGTTATTGGCAAGTAAAAATGAAGTAATTAATTCACAGGTCGAAATTTCAAGAGTTAGGGCTGAATATGCGGATAAGATATCCAAAGCAGAAAGTGATAAGTTTTCTGCACAATCAAGCCAGTTTAACTCTGAGGCACAAGTACAGAAATTAGAAAATGAAGTGTCTAATTATACCATTAGAAATAGTTTAATGTTTATGACGGCACCTTACGATGGCTATATACAGACTGCGTTAAGAGGTGGTGTGGGACAAACCTTTAAGGAAGGTGAAGAACTTGTTGGTATAATTCCAGCGGAAGTAGACCTGGCAGTTGAAACATTTGTTGAGCCTATTGATTTGCCATTGATACATAAAGGAGAAAAAGTGAGAATACAATTTGATGGGTGGCCTGCAATAGTATTTAGCGGATGGCCAAACGTGTCATATGGTACTTATGGTGGTGAAGTTGTTGCCGTTGAGCGATTTATTAGTCCAAACGGAAGATTTAGAGTTTTGCTAAAACCAGATCCTGAGGACCATCCATGGCCAAAAGACGTACGTGCAGGTTCTGGTGCATTTACCATGGCATTGTTAGATGATGTGCCGATTTGGTTTGAGCTTTGGAGACAACTAAATGGTTTTCCGCCAAACTATTATCAACCAATTGAAGATTCAAAAACTAAAAAGAAATAAACATGCGATTTAGATTATTTATCATTTTTGTTTGTTTCGGTTTTTTAAGCAGTGCACAGACAGAAGAACTATCAAATGTATTGCGTTTTGACGAGTATTTGGGCTATGTAAAAAAATTTCATCCTATTGTGAAACAGGCAGAACTTGTTATAGATGAGAGTCAAGCAAAGCTTATGAAATCTCGCGGCGCCTTTGACCCTAAATTCGAAGTAGACTATGATCGTAAGAAGTTTAAGGGCACGGAATATTTTGATAGGCTTAATGGAACTTTTAAAATACCCACTTGGTTTGGGGTTGAACTAAAAGCTGCCTTTGAGGAAAATACTGGTGAATTTTTGAATCCTGAAGCCTTTGTGCCAGATGATGGACTTTACAGTGCTGGAGTTGCTGTTCCCTTAGGAAGAGGATTATTGATAAATGATAGAATGGCATCTTTAAAACAAGCTAAATTATTTAGAGAACAGGCAAATGCAGATAGAGATATTTTTGTCAATAATATCCTTTTTGAAGCATCATTGGTTTATTTTAATTGGCTGAAGGCATACAATGAACTAAGGCTTTTTAAAAACTTTTTGGTTAATGCAGAGTTGAGGTATCGTGGTATACTTCGTGGTGTAGAATTGGGAGAAAATGCACAAATTGATGCTACAGAAGCTCGTATTGCACTTAATAATCGAAAATTGAGCTTGGAGCAATCAAAGGTTAAGTTGATGAAAGCCACTTTAGAATTATCTACTTTTTTATGGTTAGAAAATAACACACCAGTAGAGTTACAGCCAAATGTGATTCCAGATATTAATACGGAACCTATTGTAGATGCAACATTCAATATCAATCAATTGCAAGAGGATGAAGCAATTATTGAAGCACATCCTAAAATTATATCGTTAGATTATAAAATTCAAGGTTTGGAGGTAGATACAAGACTAAAAGCGAATCGGTTATTACCAAGAATTGATGTCGAGTATAACTTTCTCACTGAGGTGCCAGAAGTGGCAAGAAGTTTAAATACTGCAGAATACAAAGGTGGACTCAACATTAGTTTTCCGTTGTTCTTAAGAAAAGAGCGAGGAGATTTAAAACTTGCAAGGATTAAACTATCTGATACTGAATTTGAGAGAGATGCAACGCGTGTAAATATTCAGAATAAAATTGATGCCTTAAAGCAAGAACTCAATTCTTACGTAGTACAGAATGAAATTACCAATCAAATGGTAACTGATTATGAAAGAATGCTAGAAGCAGAAGAACGTAAATTTCAATTAGGAGAAAGTTCATTGTTTTTAGTCAATTCACGCGAATCCAAGTTAATAGATGGGCAGTTAAAAGCGATATCAATTCAGAACAAATTTTTTAATACAAAAGCAAAGCTATTTAATAGTCTAGCGGTCAATCCAGATTTGTAAAAAGATAGTTTGTAATTAAGTTCATTGTTATTTGGAAATTGTACCATGTAGTTTGATATTTGTTACATGAATGTACATTTTATTGCTATTGGAGGTGCTGCAATGCATAACCTAGCCTTGGCTTTACACAATAAGGGTTATAATGTCACAGGAAGTGATGATACAATTTTTGATCCCTCTAGATCTAGGTTAGAGGCGAAGGGATTATTACCCGAAGAATTTGGTTGGTTTCCGGAAAAAGTATCCTCTAACTTGGATGCGATTGTGCTGGGAATGCATGCAAAAGCAGATAACCCTGAACTTCTAAAAGCTCAAGAGTTAGGCCTTAAAATTTACAGTTATCCAGAATTTCTATACGAGCAATCCAAGCACAAAACACGAGTAGTGATTGGCGGAAGCCATGGTAAAACGACGATTACATCCATGATTTTGCATGTTATGCACTATCATGATAGAGATGTAGATTATATGGTTGGTGCGCAGTTAGAAGGTTTTGATGTAATGGTTAAACTCACAGAAGACAATGACTTTATTGTTTTAGAAGGTGATGAATATCTGAGTTCTCCAATAGACAGGCGACCGAAATTTCATTTGTATAAACCTAACATTGCATTGCTAAGCGGTATAGCTTGGGATCATATCAATGTATTTCCAACATATGAGAATTACGTGGAGCAGTTTAGCATTTTTGTAGACTCAATTGTAACGGGAGGAAGTATCAATTATAATGAAGAAGATGAAGAAGTAAAGCGTGTTGTATTGGCATCAGAAAATCAAATACGCAAGTTACCGTATAGAACACCAGATTATTCTGTGGAAGACGGTGTTACTTTATTAGAAACACCAGAAGGGCCAATGCCAATTGAAGTCTTTGGTGCACATAACCTAAACAACCTTGCAGGTGCCAAATGGATTTGCCAGCATATGGGTATAGATGAAGATGACTTTTATGAAGCCATATCTACTTTCAAAGGTGCTAGTAAACGCTTAGAGAAAATTGCCGAAAGCTCAAATAGTGTGGCATACAAAGATTTTGCACATTCACCAAGTAAGGTAGAGGCTACAACTAAAGCTGTTAAAAGTCAATATAGCGATAGAGAACTAATAGCATGCCTAGAACTTCATACCTATAGTAGTTTAAATGCAGAATTTTTAAAAGAATACAAAGGTGCCCTTGATGCTGCGGATGTAGCAGTAGTATTTTATTCACCACATGCGGTTGAAATTAAAAAGTTGGAAGAAGTTACTCACGAGCAAATTGCAAATGCTTTTGAGCGAGATGATTTAATAATCTATACTAATCCTGAGGATTTTAAAAACTTCTTGTTCTCACAAAATTTTGAAAATAAATCATTGCTATTAATGAGTTCTGGTAATTATGGAGGCTTAGATTTTGATGAGGTAAAAACATTGATTACTTAGTTTTTAATCGATTTTTTAAAATATTGAAAGGGATATAATTATTTTTTTTGGTTTTAACAAAGGATACTTTTGGTTCGAAATAATTTATAGTATTTTATGAGTTAAACTCAGAATTGAATTCATTCAGATTTGACACTGTTTATAAGATTAAATTCTGTTAGTTGTAGCAGTATATAGACTATATTTGGATTTCTTAGCCCTAAGGGTATGATTTAAAACAACTTGCAGAAATTAAAAACCTTTAATTATGAAAAAAAGTAAAATAATTATACCTCTTGATTTTAATAAGGAAGATCTGGCAACAATATTCTCATATTCCGAGAAGCGATATATTGTGAAGGATGGTCAAGGCAAAGATTGTCAGTTAACAACCTTGTCTTCGTATATAGCACATTATTTTGATCAAACTTTACTTCGTGATCATCATAAAGGTGCTTGGTCACAAGTTTTACTTAATAATAAAGGTGAATATTTTTTAAAAATGTTTTGCGAACATGCCGATTTGAGTCCATATGAAAAGCTAGTTCCTGAGATGCTAAAGGTAGCCAAGATAGGAGTTGAAATATTTAAAAAAGAGGTAGTTGGAGACCAAGTAGATTGTCCAGTAGAATTTTTACTTCCATTTGGTTTAAGTATGGCAAATACTAAATCTGTTCAGTTATTGCATTATCCACCATTGGAATCCTTAGTATATTTAGATTATTTGTATTCACCAACTAACAGAAGATGGGAAAATCTTTTAGGCTTTAATGCTGAACACCAAAATAATTTTAGTGAATTGGAAACAATAATTGATATCGTGCCTCTTGCTGCACCTGGAGATGACGGTAAAGACTTAGAAACATACACTCATACTTTCACTGATTATATAAAAGCGATGCTTCGAATCAAATTAAGTTCCGCTGATAATAAGACGCAACCTCTTGTAGCATATGGTGGTCCAGTAAGAAGTTGGTTATGTGGGAATGATGCATATGGAGATCAAATTAATGAAGATTTAAAGGTATTGTCTTTGCTTAATTTGAATATTTTAGAAGACGGAAGTATTACTCCCGTTCTTTGTGCAAATCATCCTAGTCAATATTTATATATGACTGACCAAGGTTCGTCCCAAACAAAAATTGATGTAATGACTCAAGATTTGATAGTTGCGGGTTGGCAATTGGAAATGTCTAATAATCCACATTTAAATGCTAAGAGAGTATTAAAAGAAATGATTAAATATTGGAATAATAACCTAGATAAAGTTAAAGAAATTATGGATATCCAAGACAAAGAATATGGATATGACGGGATGCAGACTGAGATTGATTATTATGCTTCACAAAAATAACTCGTTCACAATAGTATTTGAGAACTTTGTTTAAATTAATTAAGAGTTCAGATAATAATGGAGGTTTTGAATTTGATGAGGTAAAAGAGTTGGTTTATGGTTCGATATACTGAATTTTATAGATGTCAAACATTTTTTTTAAATAATGAACACTACCAATTACTCCAAGTTTTCCCTCTGCTCCAGAAACAATTCCAACTAAATAGCCATTTTTATCAATAATTGGAGAACCACTGGTGCCAATTTGAGAAATATCTGGAGATAAATTCTTTGCATAGTAATAATTACCTAAATTATCTACACATTGTAGTTTTGTTTTTTGTGGCAAAGTATTGTCTTTTTGAGTTTTTCCCCAGCCAATAGCATAGACAATTTCATTTTTCTTAATTGGAGAATATCTAATTTTCAATGGATAGATTAATTCTTCGTTCCTATCAATATTAAAAATAATCCAATCTCTATCTTTTAGAGTGTTGTATTGCGCAATTTGTTCATTTTTATTTGCATTTATCAGTTTATCAAATGATACGATCTTGTCATTATTATTCTTCGGATATAAATTCCAATATTTAAATTCAGGTCCTAAGTCTATGCTTTTTAAACCAATCCGATTTTGAAATACCATAAATATGTGTTTACATGATACACCAATGGTATCGACACCAGTATCAACAAGAAATGAATTTGCTAGATCAGTAAAGGTCGTGTCCGTGAAGCTGATCTTATTTGTTAATGCAAAGGTTGGCCATACTGACATGGGTCTTTCCATCCATCCTTCTTTAATGATTTCTTTTTCCTCATTGCATGCGTAGAAAACAAAGAATAAGAAAATAACAACTATATACCTTAATGACATATTTATAAGAGATCAATAAATTTATAATTCTAAGATTTTAAATGTTTCTTAAAAAACTTAATTGTGCGATCCCATGATAAATTGGCGGCTTCTTTGTCGTAACGTGGCGTAGTATTATTGTGAAATCCATGATTTACACCAGGATATATATAGGCCTCATAATCTATTTTGTTTTCCTTCAAGACTAATTCAAAAGCTGGCCAACCTGCATTTACACGCTTGTCCAATTCTCCATATTGCAGTAATAACGGAGCTTTTATTTTTTTTGCATCTTCAGCTTCAGGTTGTCTACCATAATATGGCACTGCAGCACCTAAGTCAGGCAATCTTACGGCCATCATATTAGATATCCAACCACCAAAACAAAAGCCAACTACACCAACGCTGCCATTACAGTCCTTATGGTTTTTTAAATGGTTATATGCTGCAATAAAATCTTCTAGCATTTCATTTCTATCTCGTGTCTTTTGCATTGTTCTACCATCATCATCATTACCAGGATATCCTCCCAAAGGTGAGAGAGCATCTGGTGCTAGAGATATGAATCCAGCCTTGGCAGCTCTGCGACCAACATCTTCAATATAAGGGTTTAAGCCTCTGTTTTCATGAACCACGATTATGCCTGGTAATTTTTTATCTAAGTTTTTTGGCTTAGACAATAATCCTTTAATTGTGCCTCCACCATTTGGCGAGTCATAATTAATATATTCAGAATCTAAAGTTGGATCATTAGGTTTAACCAATAATGTGTCAACATAGTTGGGAGACATAAAACTTAACAGAGATGAAACTGTAAGTCCTCCCACTGCATAAATAGATAGTTTCTCTACAAATTGCCTTCTGTTTAATTTGTTGTGGGCATAATCATCATACAAGTCAAAAACTTCTTGTTGGATATCTTCTTTTTTAATGTCTTTCATGTCTCTATTATTTAAAATTTATTGCTGAAATTAAAATACTTTATCCAAAAACTGTCTAATACTTTCTTGATTTGCTCTGATTAATTCTTCTCTTGCGAATTGGGTATCGCTAGGTTTTTTGTCTTGTGACAGTTTAAATTTTCCTTCCCAATGAGTTATGGTTATTTCAAACATTTCAATGTAATTGAGATTCCTGTCAAGACGTGGGTTATCTGGTTCTAATACATACTTATGGTCAGGTGCTTCTAAAAATTCTGTCATGGAAATTAAGGATTGCTTTAAGGCTTCTTTACTTTCAATAGCCTCTACAGTTCCTTTTAAATGTACCTTAATATAATTCCAGGTTGGTAATTGGGTTGTGCCATAAACACTAGGTGAGATATAACATTCTGGTCCAGAAAATAATATGGTAACTTCATTATTGTCTTTCAGTAGCTTAGCTTGTGGATTATAGATATCAATATGGCCAATGAGCTTGTTATTATCAAAAATCAAAGGTAAGTGTGTGATTAATGGAGAGTTGTCACTAACTGAAATAACAGTGGCCAATGGATATGTCTTGATAACATCAACCATATGATTGATGCTATTGTCTTGGTGGTGTTTTGGAGGATATTTCATTAAACGCCAAATTGTCTAAAGTGATGATCTAAGTGCTTATATTGCATTTTTCCCCATTGATCTTTAGAAAGTTTTCCAAAAGCAGGATGTGGTTGCCAATCGTTACGATTTCTTTGGTTGTTAAGCTCTTCAATTAGCTTAGTGAATTCTTGTTTCTCCTTTTCAAAATTTTTCTTGTCAGAGATTTTAAATCCTGGTGCTGTTGGCAAATTTTTTCGCCATAATTTATCACTGTACATTGACTTTTTAAACAAAAAATTTACAAGCCAGTTTGGTTTTACACCATAATCTTCTTTTTCTAAAATTATATTTAATGGCATTTTGCAGTGATGTAACATTTGACCTGCATTCATTTTTCCCCATTTTGGTTGGGTCTCCTCATTTATCTTATTTAATCTGGAGGTAATTTCTTCATAAACACCATCTTCGAAAAATGATTTCATAATTCTTGTGATTTAATTGATTCTGAAAATTACAATTTTTTATCTTTAGTCCATGTCAGAAAAACCGAGTTCGTTTTCAATTAAAAATTGGTCGCAAGATGATCAACCACGTGAAAAATTAAGAGATAAAGGGAAAACTGTATTGAGTGATGCGGAGTTATTGGCAATTTTGATTGGGTCAGGAAACAGGGAAGAAAGTGCAGTTGATCTTTGCAAGCGTATTTTAGCAAGTGTAGATAACAATTTAAATGCTCTTGGCAAGTTAACTATTAAGCAATTAATGTCCTTTAAAGGAATAGGTGAGGCAAAAGCAATAAGTATAGTTGGAGCTCTGGAGCTAGGAAGGCGACGCAGATTGGAGGATGCCATTTCTTTAGAAAAAATAACTTCTAGCAAGACAGTTTTTGAGACCATGCAACCAATTGTTGGCGAATTACCACATGAAGAATTTTGGATTCTCTACTTAAACAATTCTAACAAGATCATTAAGAAAAATCAATTGAGTAAGGGTGGAATTACAGGTACTTTAGTTGATGTGCGATTGGTGCTGAAGACTGCATTAGAGTATGGGGCAACGTCATTAATTTTGTGCCATAATCATCCTTCAGGTACATTAAAGCCCAGTCAGGCAGACAAAGACATAACACAAAAATTAAAGAAAGGAGCACAGAGTTTGGATATTAAAGTTTTAGACCATTTAATTATAACTGAACAGTCTTACTTTAGCTTTGCAGACGAAGACTTATTATAATGCTATTAGTTTACACACATAAAATTACACCACGCTTAAAATATACCTTTAAGCATATTTGCAAGCGTATATTAGGTCTAGAGGTGAAATTCACTTCCAAAGTTGAAGATTTTATAGCTCATGATAGTTTAAAAATGTCTTATACAAAACAACCATTAAGTAATGAGTTATTTGTGAGAAGCCATTCTTTACTTTTTGAACAAGGATTATCTGACTTAGATATAAACGTACAATCATGGGATAATACAAAAGGATTTTTTCTTGCTGGTGAACGTAGTGATCTACCGTATGATATTTTTGCGGCATCTTTCTATTTATTGAGCAGATATGAAGAATATCTTCCTCATGTAAAGGATGAGTATGGACGTTTTATGGCCAAAGAGAGCATCGCTTATACAAACTGGTTTTTAAATCAACCTGTTGTGGATATTTGGGCCTATAAATTAAGAGACGTACTACAGCAGAAGTTTCCAGAATATAATTTTAATGAACGGCATTATGAGGTAAATCCAGTAATAGATGTGCCAATGGCCTATTATTTTAGACAAAAGGGATTGTTAAGGACAATTGGTGGATCCTTAAGTGATATAGGCCGTTTTAAACTAAAACAATTATATCAAAGATATTCTGTTTTAATGGGTTTTAAGAGAGATCCTTACGACACTTTTAAATGGATAATTACCAAACAAAAACAGTTTAAGAAAAAATTCATGGTTTTGTTTTTATTAGGAGATTATTCTACCTATGATAAAAACATAAACACAAACAAAAAGGAATTTATTTCACTAATTAAATCTGTAGCGGACTATTGTGATGTGGGTATTAAAGCCTCTTATTTTGCTCTAGATGATCTTACAATACTAAAAAAGGAAAAGCTAAAAATAGAAGTTATTACTAATAGAGTTTTAGAAGCGGTAAGAAATTCGTTTTCTAAATTAAACCTACCAACGTCTTATAGAAATTTTGTTGAGCTCGAAATTCATCAAGATTATTCAATGGGTTATGTAGATACTTTGGGTTTTAGGGCTGGTACTTGTACGCCGTTTCAATTTTATGATTTAGATTACGAAGTACAAACACCATTACAAATTAATCCATATCACTGCATGGATTTTGCACTTCTAAAATATCAATCACAATTAGATAAAACAGAACATCTTCAAAAACTTATAGATGAAATAAAAGCCGTAAATGGTACCTTTACACCAATATTTCATAATTACACTTTTAGTGATTCTGAACGGTGGGAAGGGTTTAGATCATTATTCAATTTAATACTAGAATCAGCTGAATGAACAACGGAATAAAACATGTCTTCTTTGATTTAGATCATACTCTTTGGGATTTTGATAAAAATTCTGGTCTAACGTTTAAAAAAATATTTGAACTCAACAATATAAATATTGAATTGGGTACTTTTTTGGAAGTTTATGAACCTATCAACCTCAAATATTGGAAATTGTACAGAGAGGAACGTGTCAGTAAACCTGATTTGCGCTATGGGAGATTAAAGGAAGCTTTTGATACTGTAGGAGTTTCGGTTAACGATGATATGATTAACCATCTGTCTGTGGCATATATAGACTACTTGACGACATTTAATCATTTATTTGAAGGAACTATTGAGGTACTTGAATATTTGCAATATAAATATCATTTGCACATTATAACAAATGGGTTTGAAGAGGCCCAGGAAAGGAAGATGCAAAATTCAAAAATAAGATCATACTTTAAAACTGTAACGAACTCTGAGATGGTTGGTGTAAAGAAGCCAAATCCAAAAATATTCAATTTTGCTCTAAATAGTGCTGAAGCTAACCCTAATGAAAGTATGATGATTGGTGATAGTTTAGAGGCTGATATAGAGGGTGCTCAAAAGGTTGGAATGCGAACTATTCATTTTGACTACAAGGACAGACATAATGGTGATGACCAGGTTAGAGTAACACAGTTAAAGGCATTAATTAATCATTTGTAATATGAATAAATGGCTTTAATACCTATTTTTGTTTAAAATCTTATAAGATTAAATACATTATAACTTCAATGAAAAAAATATTCTCCCTACTCTTAATATGCTGTTTTGGATTGCTTAAAGTTAATTCGCAAACAGAAGTTAATTCATATAAGTATATAATTGTACCACTTCAGTATAAGTTTTTAAAAGGTGAAAATAAATACCGCCTAAATACTTTGACTAAGCAATTGTTCTTAAAGAGTGGTTATGAGGTGTATTACGATAAGCAGTTATTTCCAGCCGATTTGTTTGAAGACAGATGTTTGGCAATGTATGCAGATGTGAACGAGATTGATCGTGGATTCAGAATAACTAATTTAGAGATTGAATTGCGTGACTGTAAAGGAGAATTAATTTTAAAATCTGACTTAGGTAGGTCAGGCATCAATAATCATGAGAAGAGATTTACAACTGCATTAAGAAATGCTTATGATACTTTTAGTGATAGGCTTTTCTATCAAGAGACAGCGAAATCAACTAGTACTGAAGAAAAAGTTGTGGATAATAAAACTAGTGATAAACCATTAGTAAAATCAGCTGTCGCACTAGAAGTCTCTACAAATTCAAATAAGGTTGTAGAAACCAAAGACACAACTGAAAAGGAAGCCGAGAAGACTACTGAAGTAACAGCTGTTGAGAAGGAAACCGTTGAAGAAGCAAGTGGTAATGAAATTTTGTATGCACAAGAAGTTGATAATGGATATCAATTGGTTAATTCAGAACCAAAAGTTGTGATGGTTCTTTTAAAGACTGGATTGGATGATGTTTTTAATGTAAAAGGAAACGATGCGATTGTATTCAAGAAAAATGGTGTTTGGATGTATTCCGAAAATAAAGAGAATGGGGTGAAACTAAAACCTTTAAACATTAAGTTTTAATATCCATATTTTTTATTCCACAAACCTCTAAGGTATTTCCGTTGAGCTTCTTCTCTTGCATTATTGCCTGGATTATAAAGCTTTGTGTTTTTAATTTCCTCTGGTAAGAATTCGTGTTCAGCAAAATTATTCTCGTAATTATGGGCATATTTG
This sequence comes from Winogradskyella vincentii, assembly GCF_020166345.1. Taxonomy (GTDB): domain Bacteria; phylum Bacteroidota; class Bacteroidia; order Flavobacteriales; family Flavobacteriaceae; genus Winogradskyella; species Winogradskyella vincentii. The sequence goes on from NZ_JAIUJS010000007.1 coordinate 83,173, forward strand.
TATTCGTCCCCATAACCTAATTCTTTCATTAATTTTGTTGGTGCGTTTCTAATAGATAGTGGTATTGGTAAATCACCAGTTTCTTTAACAATTTGTTGTGCCTTATTTATAGCGTCATAAGCGGCATTGCTTTTCGGTGAGCTTGCCAAATAAGTAGCACACTGGCTCAAAATAATTCGTGATTCAGGATTCCCAATTACAGAAACGGCTTGAAATGTGTTATTGGCTATTACCAAAGCCGTTGGATTTGCATTTCCAATATCTTCACTTGCCAAGATGAGTAATCGTCTCGCTATAAATTTAACGTCTTCACCACCTTCTATCATGCGTGCCAAATAATAGACTGCAGCGTTAGGGTCGCTGCCTCTTATAGATTTAATAAATGCCGAAATAATATCATAATGTTGGTCACCCGCTTTGTCATACCTAACAGCCTTGTTCTGAACTTGCTTCATTACCAATTCATTAGTAATGGTAATTGTGTCCTCATTAATAGATGTAACAATGAGTTCGAATATGTTTAGTAATTTTCTAGCATCACCACCTGAAAGTCTCAATAAAGCTTCAGTTTCTTTTAATTCAATATTTAGTTTAGATAATACTTCGTCTTTTTCAATAGCTCGCTTAATTAAGGCTTCCAAATCTGATTTATTGAACGCATTAAGTGTATAAACTTGACAACGAGATAACAAGGCAGAAATAACTTCAAAACTCGGATTTTCAGTAGTTGCTCCTATTAAAGTCACCCAACCTTTTTCAACAGCTTCTAATAAAGAATCTTGTTGAGATTTACTAAACCTATGAATTTCATCAATAAATAGGATGGGGTTTTTTGCAGTAAATAGACCACCGCTTTTTTTTGCTTTATCTATAACTTCTCTAATATCTTTTACACCAGAATTTATAGCACTGAGCTTAAAAAAAGGACGTTCAGATTCATTGGCGATTATGTTTGCCAATGTGGTTTTACCTATTCCTGGTGGTCCCCAAAGTATTAAAGAAGGAATTACTCCACTTTTAATTTGCTGATACAACATGCCATCTTTACCCACTAAGTGTTGTTGACTTAGATAGTCATTTAGTGTCTTTGGTCGCAGTCGTTCCGCAAGAGGTGTATTCATACCTTAAAAGTACAAAATGACATTGAAAAGGACATGGTGATAAACATATGAGTTATGACAATATTTCATGATAGTGAAATTTGGTTTTAAATTTGGTGTACTGATAATAAACCATACATGGCAAAAGACCAACAATTTAAATATTCTACAGGTGTAATTTTATACCCCTTAGTTATGCTATTTGCTGTTTGGTTGGTTTTTTGGTATCAGGTAAGAATAGATCATAGTATTAAATCCTTTGGTATAAGACCACAAAAAGTTGAAGGGCTAATGGGCATTTTTACTAGTCCATTTCTACACGGAGACATTAATCATTTATATAATAATTCAATACCACTGTTTGTATTGTCCTTAGCACTATTTTATTTCTATAAAAAAATTGCATGGAAAGTTATAGTATATGGTATTTTACTCTCTGGGCTTTTGACATGGACTATTGCTAAATCTGGTAATCATATAGGTGCTAGTGGTTTAATTTATGTCTTGGTAAGCTTTATATTTTTTAAGGGTATTTTCGCAAAACATTACAGGTTAATTGCTCTGTCCCTAATGGTTGTGTTTTTATATGGAAGTTTAATCTGGTATGTGTTTCCGGTAAAAGCTGGTATGTCTTGGCAAGGGCATTTAGGAGGTTTAATATCAGGATTTATTTTTGCTTTAATCTTTAGAAAGCAAATTGCTAAACCTGAGCGCTATAAATGGGAAGATCCCGATTATGATGAAGAGAATGATCCATTTATGAAGCATTTTGATGAGAATGGAAATTTCATCGAATTAGAACCTGAAGTTGATCAAAATTCTAATTTAGAATCTAATGAAGGTGTTGAAATAAGGTATGACTATAAAGAAAATAAAGACTAACTACGCTGTCTTACTGCTTCATATAAAAATGCACCACACGCTACAGAGACATTAAGTGATTCAATCTCTCCTAGTATTGGTAATTTTGCCTTGGTATCTACCGCTTTTAGAACAGAAGGATTTATTCCTCTACCTTCAGACCCCATAATTATTGCACATGGATCTTTAAATGAAATGTCATAGAGCAAATCGTCTGCTTTTTCAGTGGCTGCAATTACTTTTATACCAGATGATTGTAAATGATAAACTGCATCTTTAATATGATCTACTTTGCAAATAGGTATTTTAAAAATAGCACCAGCACTAGTTTTAATTGTATCGCCATTTATTGGAGCACCACCTTTTTTTTGGATTATAATACCTGAAACTCCAGTACATTCTGCCGTACGGACAATTGCACCAAAATTTCTAACATCACTCAGTTGGTCTAATAGTAAAAATAAAGGGGTCTTACCAGATTCGATTACATTTAATACCAAGTCATCAATATCATGAAATTCTATTGGAGAAATTTGTGCAATTGCACCTTGGTGATTTCCCCTAGACAAACGATTTAGTTTTTCTACAGGTACATATGAGGAGCTAATACCTTCTGATCTTAATAAGTATTCTAACTCTTGGAACAACTCGCCTCTAGTACCTTTTTGAAGAAAAACCTTATCAATGTTTTTACCTGATTTTATGGCTTCAATAATTGCTCTTATACCAAATATGGTTGTTTCATTTTTCATGCGGTAAAGGTAAGTAAAGCTATTTGTTATTGTGAATTCATTGAAATAAAATAATATCCTAATTTTTAGTGTCCAATAATAGTTCCATCATTTGTGTCGCGGCTATATTCCCAATTAATTCTATATTTTCTTTAGGAGTTTTGTCGCCAATTTCAAAAGTTATGCCTACAGCATTGTGTGCCTTTAAGAACCAACCTTTAGATACGGGTTTTAATGAATTACCAGAGGCTTCTTTTACTTTATAATTAGGGTAATTAGCTTCAATACCTTCAAACCATTCACTTACAAAATTCGGTAATGTTGTACTAGCACGCTCTTTATTTGTATAAAAAACGTCATACCATGTTGAATGAAAATCTAAGCCTATTATTACTCTTGAATGATTTTTTTTAACGTATTTATTAATATACTTTACAGTTTGTTTAATTTCTTTTTGATTGTACCTTGACCAGTCCCTATTTGTGTCTACTCCATTGGCATTGTGTCTCCAGTGACCTTTTTCAACACCGTCAGGATTTAATATTGGGAAGGCAAGGATTTGATATTTGTCAAAAAATTGTTTTGAAAGATTGTTTTCCTTAATTAATGAATTGATAAAATGCTGAAATGCGTAGTAACCAGTAACTTCAGGTGGATGCTGACGCGTTAATAATACAATTACGTCCTTATTTTTTGTTCCACCATTGTTTAATTTTAGTATCGGTAATTTTCTTTTCTCTGAGGATTCTCCATAGTAGTCAAAATGAACTAGATTTGAGTTTTTTTCGTCCAAAGTTTTACTCCAACTAATTACGCTATTGTAGTCTTCGATTTGCTGCGCAGCAACAATTTGAGGTGAATTATTTAGGCTTAATTTTATTGAGGTCTTGTTATTTTGTTCAATGATATTTAGTGAGTCTAAAATAGTCCAAGAATTATTCTTATAAATCTTAGGGATATACCTATGATTGTATTCTTCGGGATAGTCAAAATTAACATAATAGGTCTTGGGTGATTTAGACCAAATTTTAAAAGCGTAATAGGCGCTATTATTGATAGGTTCATTCTCAGGATTAATAACTACTCTTACTGTAGAATCATTAATTTTTTCAAAGTCATTAATTCTAGCTCCACTGAATTCATTACTTACAAATACCTCTTGATCTTCTGAATAAAAGGTTTGTTTCTTTTGTTCATTAATAAGTTTGTCCGTTGTGTCAATATAATTTTCAAAACTTACATGTTTCGTGTTTCCACAGCTATAAATAATCAGGAAACTAAATAATAGTTGAAATGGTCTTTTCATATTATTGGTATTAAAAAGGCCACTTAGAAAAGCGGCCTTTTATCAATTTTAAGAAACTAACTTGTTATATGATTAATTAATTGGAGTTGGGTCAAATAACGTCGGTAGAGGAGAAGGAATATTAGGATTCGCATCTACTTCTATCTGAGGATAAATAAACCTTTGCGGAATTGTAGCACCAGTTTTTGGTGGTACATTAAGCATATTACCTGTTCTTCTAATATCATGGAATGGTTGTAATTCACCAATTAAAGTGATATACTTCTCTTCAACTATCTCCATCAACAATGCGTTACTACCAGATGCGGATGTTGTTGCAGGGAAGCTACTACCATATTCAGTTGCTAAAAATGCTCTTACTTCATTAAATGCTGTAACGTCTCCTGCATCGTTAGTACGATTTGCAGCCTCAGCTTCAATTAATTTAACCTCTTCATAAGAGATGATGTTCATAGGTGCAGTTTCTGCAAAAACACCATCATTAGTAACATTAGGAGCATGTCCTGTTCCATCACTATAAGCAGTGAAATAAAAATCGAAACGTTCTGCATCACCTGGTGTTGCAATCGTTCTAGCTACAGTACCATCTAAAAGGTTTTTTAAGTGAGAATCAGTTGCACCCAAATATCCGTCACGCTCATCAACCATAAATTGGTAATATAAATTTTCCGAATTTAAAGCAGTTGTATGTTGCGTAATTAGACTTTTTTCTGGAGTATCAATTCCATTTCTAGCACTAATCAAGGCATTTGGATAATCCTTAGCAATCAGATAGTATCTCGCTTTCAATGAGTGAGCTATTTCAGCCCAAGTTGCAGCACTAGATAATCTATTACCAGCATAAGTAGATGCAGATAAATCACCTACATTAGTTATCGCCTGATCTAAAATTGTCTGAATTCCAGATAACACGCTAGCTTGGCTATCATACTCTGGAGTCGGGAACTCATCAATATTATTAGCTTGTGAGAACGGAATGTCTCCAAAAAGAGCAGCCATTTCACCAAAAATTGCAGCCTCACAAATTTGTGCGATTCCAGCTAACTGCAGGTTACCTGATTCTAAAGCTAAATCTCTAGTTAATTGTGCTTGTTCGATTCCACGTACATACGCATCTTCCCAAGTATCATCATAATCCGCAGCAGTTGTTGAATATTGATTTACTGTTACATATTGACGATCCTCACCAGTAAAGTGGTTCATAAATATTCCTGCATATCTTGCACTGTTACTAGTGGCAAGTTGCATCCAACCTAACTGTGCTTGACCAATAATTAATTCTGGTGGCGCAGTCGTAAATTCATTAGGATCTGTGTTGATATCTTCAGTGTATGACTCACACGAAGCAACAAACAGAATAAGTATAAATAATTTTGAAATTGTTTTCATTTTGTCTTTTTTTTGAGTCTATTAGAATGAAAGTCTTATAGTAGTTATAAATGATTTTGTTCCAGGATTACTAAAATATTCTAATCCACGACCTTTTGACGCACCTGTTAAATTGTTATCAGGGTCAAATCCTTCAATATCTGTCCATAAAATTAAGTTACGACCAGTAATACCTATTTGAGCATTGGTTAATCCAATCTTAGAGATTATGTCCTTTGGTATATCGTAAAATAATGATAATTCTCTCAATCTCGTCCAAGATGCATCTTCGTAGAATGGCTCACCAACATCACCGAAACCACCACCGTTTCCAGTCCACCATGCTGCGTCTACTGCAACTGGTCCTCCTCCGAAATCTTGTTCGAAACCTCTAAAGGTAGTTCCTGCTGGGATTAGGTCTCCATCAGCATTTAATAAATCTTGAGAAGCTACAGATTCTACTGCAGTATCAGGGTGGATACCAAAGAAATTTAATACACCTCTTGTTCCATTCCATACATCGTTACCTTGAGACGTTTCAAAAAGAGCCGATAAAGTAAATCCTTTATACTGTACAGTTGTACCTAGACCACCTCTCCATTCTGGATTAGGATCTCCTAAGAAACTTTCTGTTGGAGAAGCTGTTGGGAATCCATTAGCATTTAAAATAAAATCTCCATTTGCATCTCTATCATATGCTGTACCTCTAAGTACTGCAAATGGTTGACCTTCCGCAACACCAGATGAATTTGATGTAAATCCATTTAATATAAAATAAGAACTTCCAGCCATATCTTCAACTAAACTTACGTTTCTAGTATAGTTGATGTTCATATTCCACTGTAAATCTGCGTTATCAATAATCTTACCTGATAAGTCTATTTCAACCCCTTTGTTACTGATTGTAGCAGCATTTACTAATTGGTTAGCAAAACCTGAAGAAGATGGTAAAGGTAATTCTAATAATACATCTTCAGAAGTACGATCATAATATGTAGCAGATAGACTTAATCTGTTATCTAAGAATCTTGTATCAAAACCTACTTCAAACTCTTTAATACGCTCTTCTTTTAAATCAGGATTTCCTCTTGTTGCAGATTGAGTTAATGGATTTCCATAAAGAGCACCTTCATAACCATCACCCCAACCAGAGAATACACCTCCTGTTGAAATATAAGTCTCAGTAGAGTATGGTGCTGGTTCAATACCTACTTCACCATAAGAAACTCTTAATTTACCGAAAGAAAATGCATTTGAATTTTCTACATATTTAGTGAAATTCCAACCTGCAGAAGCACTTGGATAGAATATCATACCTGCGTTAGGTAAACTAGATACATATTCACCTCTTCCTGTAAGTTCAAGTAAGAATTCATTTTTGTAATCAAAATTTAAGACTGCAAATCCACCAGCTTTTCTAGTCAAAGAAGTAAAGTCACTCACATTTGAGTTTTGTGATGTAGCATTACCAAAATTTAAGAAAACTTCGTCTGGATTTGTAAAGTTGGTTTCCTCACCAGATAGTCTTCTATACTTGTTTTGGAAGAATTGTGTACCAACTGTAAATCCTAAATTTAAATCTTCGATTAAGTTATAATTACCTGTTGCAAAAACATTAATGTTTTGATTGCTTTCAGTAATTCTATCTTCAAAAAACAAACCGTTAGTACCATCCCCTGCAGAACCTGCTGGCTCATAGTTTGTTCTATTATCTTGGTAGTAATCTAAACTATAACGACCAATTAATGTAATATTATCGTTAACTTTAAAACTAATTTCTGGCGCAACAATAAAACGATTTACATCATTTAAGTTCTTTTGTTCACTAGTCGTCCATAACGGGTTGTTATAAGCAGGTGAGTTGTAACTGAATGTCCCTGTCTCAGCATTAAATACCCTTGAAGAACCTAATTGCTGTCTGTATCCTCTATGTGAATTAGGTGTTGGTACACCATCAGCATTAAAATATGTTCCTTTGTAATCTCTAATATCAAAATCAGGGGATGTTCTTAGGTATCCAAGATAGAGACCGTTAAGGTTAGAACCTGTTTGAACCCTGTTAGATTCAATATTTACATAAGTAGAAGATAACTTCAATGTGAGTTTATCTGAAAAATCTACATCAGAGTTAAGTCTTACACTTGTTCTGTCATAATCAGAGGCACCGTTATAAATACCTTCTTGGTTCCAATTTGAAACACTGACAAATGTTCTTGAGGATTCACCTGAATGGCTAAAGCTAATATTGTTTTCTAATGTTACACCAGTTTGGAAAACTGCATCTCTATTAGCTTTGTTATATACAGCTGTAGAGTTCTTTTGTGTAATTGGGTAGTATAGCGTACCATTATCCGCTTCAAAGTATGCTCCGGTTGTATCTACTGTATCTGGTCCGCCAGATCTTGCATCAATTCTACCACCATATGAGAAACCAGTATTTGATTGCCCAGAACCTGTAAGGTGATCAACACCTCCAAATCCCTGTCCAAATATACCTTGCTTATCCCATTCCACGTTTATTTGGTCAAAAGAGATAGTGTTTTTGTAATCAATTTTCCACTTTTTACCTCCTCTTGTTCCTCTTTTTGTTTTAATCACGATAACACCGTTTGCTGCACCAGTACCATAAACAGCGGCAGCAGATGCACCTTTTAAAACAGATATAGATTCTATATCTTCTTGGTTAATATCATTTAAACGAGATTGTTGTACAACACCGGCAGTACCACCACCAATAGAGTTGTTAGAAACAATAGCACCATCAATTACAATAAGTGGACTACTATCACCTAATATGGTGTTTTGTCCACGAATTTGAATGTAGGCACCAGCACCTGGATCACCAGAGTTTCTGGTAATGTTAACACCAGATGTTTTACCTGATAAGGCTTGTAGAACACCAGCTTCACCAGATTTCTTAAGTTGATCTACTTTTACAATAGAAGTAGAACTTAAGTCATCGTCTTTCTTTTTCTCAAGACCTAATGCTGTAATAACAACTTCATCTAAAACAGAAGCGTCTTCAGCCATTGTCACGTTAATTGTGTTAGAGTCTTTAACAACAATTGATTGGGTTGCAAATCCTAAATACGAAAAGACTAAAGTGTCTCCTGTACTAGCACTAATGGAATATTTACCATCAATATCAGATTGTGCACCTGATGAAGTACCTTTAATAATAATGTTTACACCTGGTAATGGCAGGCCTGCCTCATCAGTAATTGTACCCGTAATTGTTTTGTTTTGGGCAAAAGAAATCTGAATAAATAACGCAAAAAGTAGCGTTAAAAATCCTTTTAATTTGATTTTCATAATTATAAAAAATTGAATAGTTAGTGAACCAAAAATCTTAATTATATGTTAAGAATCAAAATTTATTTGTTAATAAATTTTAAAATTTTTGAAGAAAATCAAAAATATGTGGTTTTCCCGTAATCAATTAAAAATAAAAATCTATTGCTTAATGACTTTCTTAACCGATTGACCATTAGAAGTATATACTTTTACCAAATAAAGTCCTGGTGGGTAATTTATTAAACTGATTTTAGTTGATTTAGACTGCAAAATCTTTTGACCACTTGTAGTATAAACTTCTAGTTTGAGAATTTCTTCATTTGTATTCAAGTAAACTTCATCCTTTGTTGGATTTGGGTAAAGAGTCACCGTGTTGAAATCAAAATCCTCGATACTAAGATTGTTACAAGGTGTTAGGTCCGGATTTATTTCTATAGGTAAACCTGGTGTCAAATCTCTTCCGATAAAAGCAGGATAGTCAGGATTATATTTCACTGCTCTAAACGTAAGATTTCCTGCTGCCTCTTCTCCTTGTTCAGTTATCGCTCCAGTACCGTTACTTACGGGATTTATATATTCCCAAACTTTATTGTTGTTAGAATCTAATTCAAAAACATATCCTTGATTACCCTCACATACAAGAATATTTCCATTTGGTAATTGTTGGGCATTACTTACAATTACAGAAAATAGGCTTGATGGGTCAGAACCAGATTCAGAATAAGTGTAATCAGTTGCTAATGGACCGTAGGCCGTACCTGGAGTATAATCAAAGACACCTAAAATAGTCTCAGGAGGAGAAATTATGTCTACTTGCGAGAATTCTGGTGATCTCTGAAAACCATTGTTAAATAATATGATTTTATCTTCATTAGGTAAGCCATCTGGTATGAAATAGGCAGAATGTTGTCCGAATAATGTTCTTTCTGTTTCAGTGCCTTGTCGGTAAGCTTGTGGATTGCCCCATCGATATAATAAATCACCACCTTTTCCATAAGTACCTCCTGAGCCAGTTGCCGCTTCGGCAGTTGTCGTTGAGTGGTCTATAACCCATATCTCACTAACTCGTCTTGCACTTAGTACAATTTGGTCTCGTTCTTCGTTATATTGAACTGAGTTTATATGCAGCCAATTATTACCACCAGTGTCATTATTAATAAAATTGATATCCAATTTTTCTGGACTTGTAGCAACGTTACCAAAATTTTGTTTTGTATTATCAAAATCCTGAATCAGATGATCAAAAATATTCCATTCCCAAACTATGTTTCCATTGGTTGTACCTAAAATAGGTTGTACTTCAATTAATTGCTCATTGTACAATTCATTGTCCGGTAATAAGGAAGGGTCTCTACCAAGATCTATTGCGTCTGCTCCAGACACAACAGTTGCTGCCAAAATTAATACGTTTCCATTCGGCAATGGATGAGCTTCATGATGCTGTCTATATTGATTTGTACTGTACGTGTAGGACCAAATGATATTACCGTCCCAATCAAACAGTTCAATAATACCACCTTGCCCACCAAAACCAATATCGCTACTGCCATCCTCAAGTCTTCCAGCCCTAAGTAAATTACCGTTGGGTAATAAATAAACTGAACTACCAGGTCTATATGCACTGTCCCATTCATTAATCACTTCTCCACAATTATTAATTAAATATGCCTTGTTATGGACACTGAAAAGAGTATAGCCATCATTCACATCATTGGTAATGGAAATGGTGCCAACCGTATTTTGACCGAAAGTATAAAATGGTGCTAAGAATAAAAGTAACAGTAATTTTTTTAGCATAGGAGCAGTTTTTTGAGCATAAATATAAACTAATCCATGATATATTTAGAATGTAGCAGTAAGGCTAATATGAACCTTGGAATCAGAAAATCTAAATTGCCTGTTCTCAGATTTTCCGCTAGAGTAGTTTAGTCTAAATAGACCTGCATTAGTGAGCAGGCCAAATCCAAATCCAAAACCAAATAGTTTTTCTTTGCTTTCCGTTAAGTCGTTTTCAAAATATGCCGCGTCTAAAACAGAGTGAACATATATTGTATTACTAAGCCTATAGCGATATTCTGTATTGATTACACCATAGAGATTAGCAACTATACTATTTTCTTCAAATCCTCTTATTGAATTTATGCCTCCAAATCTGAAAAGTTCATTGTCTAAATAATCATCAGAAATAAGAATGGCACTATTTATTCTCGTGTAGATACTATTTCTATTATTAAGATTAAAAATTTTGTAAGTGTTCAACTGGTAAAAGCTCTGATCTATTTCACCTTGATTATTGCTTCTATTTCCGAATCCAGAAGAAAATTCTAACCAAAAATTATATGGGAATAATGGGTCATAAAATTGAGGTTTGTTAAAATTATAATTTGCAGTAATATAACTAGAGGTATAATCATTTAAAATTGAGGTGTCGTTATCCAGTAGATTACTAGAATTAATTGCATTTATTCCGATACCTATTTTATGTAGTGCATTTATTCGGTAATTGATATTAGCGCGCTGGGTTACGTTAACAAATGTTGAGTCTTTTCTGAAAATATTTAACCCAATTTCTAATCCAATGGGAGAATTAAATAAAAATGGTAATGTTGCATCTACTCTAAAAGTCTGCTGATCGATCTCATCACTTTTATAGAATAGATTTAAAGATTCACCGAAGTTTAAATTATTAATTAATCTTAAATCTAGATAACCATCAAACTCTAGTTTGTTTGTATTTTCATTGGTTCCAAATCCTAAAAAACCATCAAAATTGTTAGTTTTAACCTTATCGATATAAAGGTATAAGGTGGTGGAGTCTTTTGTGAATAAAACCTCTGGATCTTTTATTTTGTTTGCAAACCTTAAATCTTGAAGCAATTCTACTCGCTCCTTTATTCTATTTAATCTAAAGGATTGGCCCTCTTTTAATTTTAAAAAATACTTTGTGTAAGACTTGGGGAAATTCTCGTATCCTTTTATTATTATTTTATCGATGCGCCGTTCTTGGTTTTTAATAACTTCTAGGTTAGCACCGATTAAATCAGAATTTAATTTAATAATATTAAAAAGTTGAAGCTTAGAAAATGGATCACCTTTCTCAGAGATTAACCTGTTTAATTGTGTAAGAGTAGTTTCAAGGGATTCTACATTAACTTCAAAATAATTTTCACCAGGATTATGTGGTATATTATTAAGGAGTTCTGTATTAAAATCAGTACTGTAGTTTATTCTAATGGTGTTTATTTTATTTCCTAAATAAAACAGAGCTTCAAATAGAGTATCATTTTGTTTTGAAATACTCTCTAATTTGGAATCAATAAAACCACTTTTATTTAGTTTCTTTTTTAAATCTAAAATTTCATTTTCTAGTGATTTGTACTCAGAGAAGGATTTATTATAACCAATAGAATCAATTCTAAATGTTTCGGATTTAGATTTCGAAATCACCCTCAAATTAATGGACTGTGCATTTAACTGTTGAAGTAAAATCGAAGTTATAATTAAAAGAATAAAACTCTCAAATTTTTTCATTAAAGAAAATGCAGGATTTTTGATTTAATAACGTAAAAATAGACCTTAATATATATGTATGAAACGAAAGTTGAATTTTCTTCGCAAAATTAATCCAATAGTGTTTGAATAATTAATATATATTTCTACCTTTGCAGCCCTCAAAAGTGAGGGTTAATAAATTTTTTTATAGAAATATATGCCAACAATTTCACAATTAGTACGAAAAGGAAGAGCCAAAATAACCAAGAAGAGTAAATCGGCTGCTTTAGATTCGTGTCCGCAAAGACGTGGTGTATGTACTCGTGTTTATACAACAACACCTAAGAAACCAAACTCAGCAATGCGTAAGGTAGCAAGGGTACGTTTAACAAACGGAAACGAGGTTAATGCATACATCGGTGGAGAAGGTCACAATCTGCAGGAGCACTCGATAGTATTGGTTAGAGGTGGAAGGGTAAAAGATTTACCAGGTGTTAGATATCACGTTGTTCGTGGAGCTTTAGATACAGCAGGTGTATCAGGTAGAACGCAACGAAGATCTAAGTATGGTGCAAAACGCCCTAAAAAGTAATTTAAAACTTTAAGAAGAAGACATGAGAAAAAGACAAGCGAAAAAAAGACCGCTTTTACCAGACCCGAAATTTAATGATCAGTTAGTGACACGTTTCGTTAACATGATGATGTGGGATGGTAAAAAGTCTGTGGCGTTTAAAGTATTCTACGATGCTATTGATATAGTTGAGGAGAAAAAGAATGATGACGAAAAAACAGCTTTAGAAATCTGGAAAGAAGCTTTATCTAATGTAATGCCTCACGTAGAAGTACGTAGTCGTCGTGTGGGTGGTGCTACATTTCAAATTCCAATGCAGATTCGTCCAGACCGTAAAGTTTCAACAGCAATGAAATGGTTAATAGGTTATGCTCGTAAGAGAAATGAAAAGTCTATGGCCCAAAGATTGGCTGCTGAGGTTTTAGCTGCTGCTAAAGAAGAAGGTGCTGCTGTTAAGAAAAGAGTAGACACTCACAAAATGGCAGAAGCAAACAAAGCATTCTCACACTTTAGATTTTAATTAAAATGGCACAAAGAGATTTAAAATATACAAGAAATATAGGTATTGCTGCGCATATTGATGCTGGTAAAACCACTACTACAGAACGTATCCTTTATTATACTGGTGTTTCTCATAAAATTGGTGAGGTACATGATGGAGCGGCTACTATGGACTGGATGGAGCAAGAACAAGAAAGAGGTATTACTATTACTTCTGCTGCTACTACTTGTACATGGAATTTCCCATTAGAAAACGGTCAGCCAACTAACGAAACTAAAGGATATCATTTTAATATTATCGATACTCCTGGTCACGTTGATTTTACCGTTGAGGTAAATCGTTCATTACGTGTACTAGATGGTTTAGTATTCTTATTTAGTGCAGTTGATGGTGTAGAGCCACAATCTGAAACTAACTGGAGACTAGCAGACAATTACAAAGTACCACGTATTGGATTTGTGAATAAAATGGACCGTCAAGGATCTAATTTTATGGGAGTTTGCCAACAGGTAAAAGATATGTTAGGTTCTAACGCTGTACCAATTGTAATGAACATTGGTGACGAAATGGACTTTAAAGGTATTGTTGACTTGGTTAAGAACCGTGCAATTGTATGGCACGATGAAACTCAAGGAGCAACTTTTGATGTTATTGATATCCCAGAAGAATTAAAAGAAGAAGCAGCTGAATTAAGAGCTAAGCTTATTGAAGAGGTTGCAAGTTATGATGAAAATCTTCTTGAGAAATTCATGGAAGATGAGGATTCTATAACTGAAGATGAAGTGCATGCTGCACTTAGAGCTGCTGTAATGGACATGTCTATCATTCCTATGATTTGTGGTTCTGCTTTTAAAAATAAAGGTGTTCAATTCTTATTAGATGCAGTTTGCCGTTACTTACCTTCTCCTGTAGATAAGGAAGCTATTATCGGTACAGAGCCTGGAACTGATAACGAAATTGCACGTAAGCCAGATGTTAAGGAACCATTTTCTGCATTAGCGTTTAAGATTGCTACTGATCCTTTCGTAGGTCGTCTAGCATTCTTTAGAGCTTATTCTGGTCGTTTAGATGCAGGTTCTTATGTGTTGAACAATCGTTCAGGCAAAAAAGAACGTATTTCACGTATTTACCAAATGCACTCTAACAAGCAGAATGCAATTGAATATATAGAAGCTGGAGATATTGGAGCAGCCGTAGGATTTAAGGATATTAAAACTGGAGATACATTATCAGCTGAGAAACATCCAATTGTTCTAGAATCTATGGATTTCCCTGACCCAGTAATCGGTATAGCTGTTGAGCCAAAAACTAAGGCAGATGTTGATAAATTGGGTATGGCTTTAGCTAAGTTAGCAGAAGAAGATCCAACATTTACTGTAAGAACAGACGAAGCCTCAGGTCAGACTATTATTTCTGGTATGGGTGAGCTTCACTTAGATATTATTGTAGACCGTCTTAAGCGTGAGTTTAAGGTAGAGGTTAACCAAGGTCAACCACAGGTAGAATATAAAGAGGCTATTACACAAGTTGCACAACACAGAGAAGTTTATAAAAAACAATCTGGTGGTCGAGGTAAGTTTGCAGATATAGTATTTACTCTTGAGCCTGCCGAAGAAGGTAAACAAGGTCTTGAGTTTGTTTCTTCAATTAAAGGTGGTAACGTTCCAAAGGAATTTATCCCTTCAGTTGAGAAAGGATTCAAAATGGCAATGGTTAACGGTCCATTAGCAGGATACGAAGTAGATGCAATGAAAGTTACATTAACTGACGGTTCTTACCATGATGTAGATTCTGATCAGTTGTCATTCGAATTGGCTGCTAAACTAGGATTTAAAGCAGCGGCTAAAGCAGCTAAAGCGGTAATCATGGAGCCAATCATGAAATTAGAAGTGTTAACTCCTGAAGAAAGTATGGGAGATATTGTAGGAGACCTTAACCGTCGTCGTGGTCAAGTAAATGACATGAGCGATAGAGCAGGTTCTAAAGTTGTTAAGGCTAACGTGCCATTATCAGAAATGTTTGGATATGTAACATCATTAAGAACGTTATCATCTGGTAGAGCAACATCAACTATGGAATTCTCACACTATGCTGAAACGCCTACAAATATTTCGGAAGAAGTTATAAAGGCAGCGAAAGGAGTTGAAGCTTAAATTTTAAGAAAATGAGTCAAAAAATTAGAATAAAATTAAAATCTTACGATCATAATCTAGTAGATAAGTCTGCTGATAAAATCGTAAAAACAGTAAAAAGTACAGGTGCTGTAGTAACGGGTCCAATTCCATTACCAACACACAAGAAAATTTTCACTGTATTACGTTCACCACACGTAAATAAGAAGTCAAGAGAACAGTTTCAATTAAGTTCTTACAAGAGATTATTGGATATCTATTCTTCTTCTTCAAAAACTATTGATGCTTTAATGAAGCTTGAATTACCAAGTGGAGTTGAAGTTGAGATTAAGGTGTAAGTAAGATTAACATGTCCCACCGATGCGGTCGAGGGAAAAACGGTAAAAATACAATTCAAGGCTGAAGCGTATTTTCAGCCTTGAGTTTTAAATAACAAAAAGTAAATAATTAATAAATAATAAATATGTCTGGGTTAATTGGAAAAAAAGTCGGTATGACCAGCATTTTCGATGAGAATGGAAAGAATATTCCATGTACAGTAATCGAAGCAGGTCCATGTATCGTTACCCAAGTCAGAACTGAAGAAGTTGATGGCTATAATGCACTTCAACTAGGTTTCGATGACGCGACAGAAAAAAGCGCTACTAAGGCGGCCTTGGGCCATGCCAAAAAAGCGGGTACTTCTGTAAAACGCAAAGTCGTAGAATTCAAAGGTTTTGATGAGGAGTATAAATTAGGTGATGCTGTAACAGTAGAGCATTTCATTGAAGGAGAGTTTGTTGATGTATCAGGTACATCAAAAGGTAAAGGATTCCAAGGTGTTGTTAAACGTCATGGTTTTGGTGGTGTTGGTCAAGCAACTCACGGTCAACATAACCGTTTAAGAGCTCCTGGTTCTATTGGTGCTGCTTCATATCCTGCAAGAGTTTTCAAAGGAATGAAAATGGCAGGAAGAATGGGTGGTGAAACAGTTAAAGTTCAAAATTTAAGAGTTTACAAAGTAGTTCCAGAAAAGAACTTACTAGTAGTTAAAGGTTGTGTTCCAGGACACAAAAACTCTTATGTAATTATTGAGAAGTAATGAAAGTAGCAGTTTTAGATATAAACGGAAAAGACACTGGTAGAAAAGCTGAGCTTTCTAAAGAAGTGTTCGCTATTGAGCCTAACAACCATGCTGTTTATTTAGATGTTAAGCAATACTTAGCAAATCAAAGACAGGGTACGCATAAGGCTAAAGAAAGAGCAGAAATTACAGGAAGTACACGTAAGATAAAGAAACAAAAAGGTACAGGTACCGCGAGAGCAGGTAGTATCAAGTCTGGTGTATTTAAAGGTGGTGGTCGTATGTTTGGACCAAGACCAAGAAATTACGGGTTTAAGCTAAACAAAAATGTTAAGAGATTAGCTCGTAAATCTGCATTAAGTATCAAGGCAAGTGACAAGTCAATTGTAGTATTAGAAGATTTTAATTTCGATGCTCCAAAGACTAAAAACTTCGTTGATGTTTTAAAGGCACTAGAGATAGAAAACAAAAAATCTCTGTTTGTATTGGGTGACACAAATAATAATGTATATTTGTCGTCGCGCAATTTGAAAGGTTCTGAGGTTGTAACTACTTCAGAATTAAGCACTTATAAAATAATGAATGCGAATAAAGTAGTATTATTAGAAGGTGCGTTAGAAGGAATAGAATCGAATTTAAGTAAATAGAAGCACGATGAGTATCTTAATAAAACCTATCATCACAGAAAAAGCAACAACACAAAGCGAGTTGCTTAATGCTTATGCATTTGAAGTGAGTACAAAGGCGAACAAGGTAGAAATCAAAAAAGCAGTTGAGGCTGCTTATGGAGTTTCTGTTGAAAAAGTTCGTACAATAAATGTCCGTCCAGAAAGAAGAACACGTTATACAAAAACGGGTATTCAACATGGTAAAACAAATGCTGTTAAAAAAGCAATTGTACAACTGGCGGAAGGTGAGACAATAGATTTATACGCTAACATGTAATTAGACGAAAATGTCAGTTAGAAAATTAAAACCGATCACATCAGCCCAGCGTTTTAGAGTAGTTAATGGATTTGACGCCATTACTACTGATAAGCCGGAGAAAAGCTTGCTTGCTCCGAAAAAAAGGTCTGGTGGTAGAAACAGTCAAGGAAAAATGACTATGCGCTATAAAGGTGGTGGTCATAAGAAGAAGTATCGTATTATTGATTTTAAACGTAACAAAACTGGTATTCCAGCAGAGGTTAAGTCAATTGAGTACGATCCAAACAGAACAGCATTTATTGCACTACTTAATTATCAAGACGGTGAGAAGCGTTATGTTATCGCACAAAATGGATTGCAAGTAGGGCAAAATATAGTTTCTGGTAAAAGTGGTGTAGCACCTGAAATAGGGAATGCAATGCCTTTAAGTGAAATTCCATTAGGTACAATAGTTTCTTGTATTGAGTTACATCCTGGTCAAGGTGCTGTTATGGCACGTAGTGCAGGTGCATTTGCTCAATTAATGGCAAGAGACGGAAAGTTTGCAACAATTAAATTACCATCTGGTGAAACTAGAATGGTATTGTCAACTTGTATGGCAACAATTGGAGTTGTATCTAACTCAGATCATCAATTAATTGTATCAGGTAAAGCTGGTAGAAGTAGATGGTTAGGAAGACGTCCACGTACAAGACCAGTAGTAATGAACCCTGTAGATCATCCAATGGGTGGTGGTGAAGGTAAGTCTTCAGGTGGTCATCCAAGATCTAGAAACGGAATACCTGCTAAAGGTTATAGAACGCGTTCTAAGACGAAAGCGAGTAATAAGTATATTGTAGAACGTAGAAAGAAATAAGTAAGATAGTATGGCACGTTCATTAAAAAAAGGACCTTATATCCATTATAAATTAGAAAAGAAAGTTGCAGAAAATGTAGCTTCTAATAAAAAGACTGTAATCAAAACTTGGTCTAGAGCTTCAATGATTTCTCCAGATTTCGTTGGTCAGACAATCGCTGTTCACAACGGTCGTCAATTTGTACCAGTTTATATTACTGAGAATATGGTAGGTCATAAATTAGGAGAATTTTCACCAACAAGATCATTTAGAGGTCATGCAGGTGCAAAAAATAAAGGTAAAAAATAAGAATCATGGGAAGTCGTAAAAAACAAATGGCTGAAGCTATTAAGGCGGAGAAGAAGCAAGTTGCTTTTGCAAAGCTAAATAACTGTCCTACATCTCCAAGAAAGATGCGTTTAGTAGCGGATTTAGTGAGAGGTCAAAAGGCAGAGAAAGCTCTTCAGATTCTTAGATTTAGCCAGAAGGAAGCATCACGTAGATTAGAAAAACTTGTTATGTCTGCAATTGCAAATTGGCAAGCAAAGAACGAAGATGCAGACGTTGAGGAAGCTGATTTATTTATTAAAGAAATCAGAGTAGATGGCGGTACAATGTTAAAAAGATTGCGTCCAGCACCTCAAGGTAGAGCACATAGAATTAGAAAAAGATCAAATCACGTAACTGTGGTAATTGATTCATTAAACAAAACACAAAGCTAAGATAGAGATATGGGACAAAAGACAAATCCAATCGGAAATCGCTTAGGAATTATCAGAGGATGGGAATCTAACTGGTACGGAGGAAACGATTATGGTGATAAACTTGCCGAAGACGATAAGATTAGAAAATACGTTCATGCTCGTTTATCAAAAGCTAGTGTGAGTAGAGTAATTATTGAGCGTACGCTTAAACTTGTAACCGTTACTATCACTACTGCCAGACCTGGTATAATTATCGGTAAAGGTGGTCAAGAGGTAGATAAGTTAAAAGAAGAGCTTAAAAAGATTACTGGTAAAGAAGTTCAGTTGAACATCTTTGAGATTAAAAGACCTGAACTAGATGCACATTTAGTAGCAGCAAGTGTTGCACGTCAGATAGAAAGCCGAATTTCTTACAGACGAGCAATTAAAATGGCTATCGCTGCAGCTATGCGTATGAATGCTGAAGGAATCAAAATTCAAATTAGTGGTCGTTTAAACGGTGCTGAAATGGCGCGTTCTGAGCACTATAAAGAAGGAAGAATTCCATTATCTACATTTAGAGCTGATATTGATTATGCTCTTGTTGAAGCACATACTACTTATGGTAGATTAGGTGTGAAAGTGTGGATTATGAAAGGTGAAGTTTATGGAAAAAGAGAACTTTCTCCATTAGTTGGTCTTTCAAAGCAAAAAGGAAAAGGTGGACGAGGTGGAAAAAACCAACGTCGTAGAAAGTAATTTTTTAAAGAAAAGAAAAAATGTTACAGCCTAAAAGAACAAAATTTCGTAAGCAGCAAAAGGGTCGTATGAAGGGTAATTCCGGGAGAGGTCATTTGTTAACAAATGGTACATTCGGTATTAAGTCATTAGATTCTAAATTTATAACTGCTCGCCAAATAGAAGCGGCTCGTATCGCTGCAACTCGTTACATGAAGAGGGAAGGTTCAATCTGGATTAAAATATTTCCAGACAAGCCTATCACTAAGAAACCTCTAGAAGTACGTATGGGTAAAGGTAAAGGTGCCGTTGAATACTGGGCAGCTGTTGTAAAACCAGGACGTGTATTATTTGAAGTTAGTGGTGTACCAATTGAAGTAGCTCAAGAAGCACTTCGTTTGGCAGCGCAAAAACTTCCTGTAAGAACTAAGTTTATCATAGCTAGAGATTACGAAGCTTAATAAAAAGATATTATGAAGCAATCAGAAATTAAACAGCTTTCAGTAGCTGAGTTACAAGAAAAACTTGGTGAGACTAAAAAGAGTTATGCAGACCTGAAAATGGCTCATGCGATTTCTCCTTTAGAAAACCCAATTCAGTTACGTAACGTTAGACGTACAGTAGCTAGATTGGCAACTGAATTAACTAATAGAGAAGGACAATAATTGTATTCTGCTGAAAGATGGAAAAAAGAAATTTAAGAAAAGAACGTATAGGAGTAGTTACTAGTAACAAAATGGAGAAATCTATTGTTGTTGCCGAAGTTAAAAAAGTAAAGCACCCTATGTATGGAAAGTTCGTGTTAAAGACTAAGAAATATGTCGCACACGATGAAACAAACGACTGCAACGAAGGAGATACTGTAAAGATCATGGAAACTAGACCTTTAAGTAAATCTAAGTGTTGGAGATTAGTAGAAATAATTGAAAGAGCGAAGTAATTATGGTACAACAAGAATCAAGATTAAAAGTAGCTGATAACACTGGTGCAAAGGAAGTATTAACTATCCGTGTATTAGGTGGAACAAAGAAGCGTTATGCTTCAGTAGGAGATAAAATAGTAGTTTCTGTTAAAGATGCAACTCCTAACGGAAGTATTAAAAAAGGAGCTGTTTCTACAGCGGTTGTTGTACGTACTGCCAAGGAAGTAAGACGTCCAGACGGATCTTACATCAGATTTGATGATAACGCATGTGTACTATTAAATCCGCAAGGAGAAATGAGAGGAACACGTGTATTTGGTCCTGTAGCTAGAGAACTTCGTGATAAACAATTCATGAAAATTGTATCATTGGCACCTGAAGTGCTTTAATTGATAAAAAAGATGACAAAGCTTAGAATAAAATCAGGAGATACAGTACAGGTAATTGCTGGAGACCACAAAGGGTCTGAAGGTAAGGTGCTTAAAGTATTAAGAGATAAGAACAAAGCCATCGTAGAAGGTGTGAATATGGTTAAGAAACATACTAAACCAAGTGCACAGAATCCTCAAGGTGGAATTGTAGAGAAAGAAGCATCTATCCATATTTCTAATTTGTCTTTACTTACAGGTAAAGGTGAAACAACAAGAGTTGGTATAAGAATGGATGGTGATAAAAAAGTAAGATTTTCTAAAAAATCTAATGAAGTAATTTAGTTATGGCTTACGTTTCAAGATTAAAAAAAGAGTATAAGGAAAAAGTAATTCCTGCTCTTACAGAAGAATTTGGATATAATAATGTAATGCAAGTACCTAAGCTAGAAAAGATAGTTTTATCTAGAGGTGTAGGTGCAGCGGTTGCAGATAAAAAATTAATTGATCACGCAGTTGATGAATTAACGAAGATTACAGGACAAAAAGCTGTAGCGACGATTTCTAAGAAAGACGTTGCTTCTTTTAAGTTACGTAAGGGTATGCCAATTGGTGCCAAGGTAACTTTAAGAGGCGAGCGTATGTATGAGTTTTTAGATCGTTTAGTTACCTCAGCTTTACCACGAGTTAGAGATTTTAATGGTATCAGAGCAACAGGTTTTGATGGTAGAGGAAATTATAACTTAGGTGTAACAGAACAGATTATATTCCCAGAGATTGATATCGATAAAATCAATAAAATTTCAGGTATGGATATAACATTTGTGACTTCTGCGGAAACAGATAAAGAAGCAAAGTCATTATTAACAGAACTAGGATTACCATTTAAAAAGAATTAAATATGGCTAAAGAATCAATGAAAGCTCGTGAGGTGAAGCGTGCAAAAATGGTTGCTAAATATGCTGAGAAAAGAAAAGCTTTAAAAGAAGCTGGAGATTACGAAGCATTACAAAAGTTACCAAAAAACGCATCACCAATACGTATGCACAACCGTTGTAAACTTACAGGAAGACCAAAAGGTTATATGAGACAATTTGGAATCTCTCGTGTAATGTTTAGAGAAATGGCTAACAAAGGGTTAATTCCTGGTGTGAAAAAAGCAAGTTGGTAAAATTGAGGAAGCGAATTAGCTTCTGTACAATTATCAATATAATTATTGTATAATCGGGATTTAGGTTCGAAAAATTCGAAAACCACTTCCTAAAATTTAAAACTATGTACACAGATCCAATAGCGGATTATTTAACGCGAGTTAGAAATGCAGTGAAAGCAAACCACAGAGTTGTGGAGATTCCAGCATCTAACTTAAAAAAGGAGATAACTAAAATATTGTTCGATCAGGGCTATATTTTAAGTTATAAATTCGATGACTCTTCAGTTCAGGGCTCAATCAAAATAGCTTTGAAATATAACAAAGACACAAAAGAGTCTGTCATCAAAAAAATTCAAAGAATCAGTAAACCAGGTTTACGTAAATATGCTGGTGCTAACGAAATGCCAAGAATCTTAAATGGTCTTGGTATCGCAATTGTTTCTACTTCTCATGGAGTTATGACAGGTAAACAAGCGGAAAGAGAAAACGTTGGTGGAGAGGTATTATGTTACGTATACTAAAAACAGGAAATTATGTCAAGAATAGGTAATAATCCAATAACAGTTCCTGAAGGCGTTACAGTTGAGATAAAAGACAACTTAATAACTGCAAAAGGTAAATTAGGTGAGTTAACTCAAGAGTATTCAGATGTTGAAATAAAAATAGAAGACGGTACAATTACATTGTCACGTAATTCTGAAAAGAAAGATCACAGAGCAAAGCACGGTTTGTATAGAGCCTTAATTGCTAATATGATAGAAGGTGTTTCTAACGGTTGGACTAAAGAATTAGAATTAGTCGGTGTTGGTTATAGAGCATCAAATCAAGGACAGAAATTAGATTTAGCTATTGGTTTCTCACACAATATAGTAATGAGCATTGCTCCTGAAGTTAAAGTTGAGACAATTTCTGAAAAAGGAAAAAACCCAATAGTAAAATTAACATCACACGACAAGCAATTAGTTGGTCAGGTGGCTGCTAAGATCCGTAGCTTCCGTAAGCCAGAGCCTTACAAAGGGAAAGGTATTAAGTTTGTTGGTGAAGAAATTAGAAGAAAAGCAGGTAAATCAGCTTAATAATTAAGTTATGGCATTGACAAAGAACGAAAGAAGAACAAGAATCAAAAACAGAATCCGTAAGGTAGTATCTGGTACTGAAGTAAGACCAAGATTATCTGTTTTTAGAAGTAATAAAGAGATTTATGCTCAAGTCGTGAATGATGTAACTGGTGAAACAATAGCTGCTGCATCTTCAAGAGACAAAGACTTAGCAAAGTCTAAAGGAAACAAAACAGAAATTGCCGCTTTAGTTGGTAAGGCTGTTGCTGAAAAAGCTTTAAAAGCTGGTGTTGAAACTATTTCTTTTGATAGAGGTGGTTATTTATATCATGGTAGAGTAAAATCGTTAGCTGAAGGAGCTAGAGAAGCAGGACTTAAATTTTAAGACATTATGTATCAAAAATATAAAAACGCAGAGCTTGTTAAACCAGGCGGATTAGAATTAAAAGATCGCCTAGTTGGTGTACAGCGTGTAACTAAGGTAACTAAAGGTGGTAGAGCATTTGGTTTTTCTGCTATAGTAGTAGTAGGTGACGAAGCTGGTGTTGTTGGTCACGGATTAGGTAAATCTAAAGATGTTGCAACAGCAATTGCAAAGGCAGTTGAAGATGCAAAGAAGAATCTTGTGAGAATTCCTATTGTTAAAGGAACATTACCACATGAGCAAAAAGGTAAATATGGTGGTGCTAGAGTAAATATTATTCCTGCTGCACCTGGTACCGGAGTTATTGCTGGTGGAGCTGTGAGATTAGTGCTTGAAGCAGTTGGTGTACACGACGTATTATCGAAATCTCAAGGTTCATCTAACCCTCATAACGTTGTAAAGGCAACTTTTGATGCCTTGTTGCAATTACGAGATGCAAAATCTGTTGCAAGAGAACGTGGTATTTCACTTGAAAAAGTATTTAACGGATAATCTATAGGATAAGATGGCAAAGATTAAAGTAACGAAAGTAAAAAGTGCAATCAATCGTACTAAAAGACAAAAGCTGACATTAGAAGCTTTAGGTTTAAAAAAGATTGGTCAAGTTGTAGAGCACGATGCCACACCAAATATCCTTGGTATGGTTAAGAAAGTTGAACATTTAGTTTCTGTAGAGGAAGCTTAAAAATATAAACTTAAAAATGGATTTAAGTAATTTAAAACCTGCAGAAGGTTCAGTAAAAAATCAAGGAAAGCGCGTTGGGCGTGGTCAAGGATCAGGTAAAGGCGGTACTGCGACAAGAGGACACAAAGGTGCAAAATCGCGTTCTGGATATTCTAAGAAATTAGGATTTGAAGGTGGTCAGATGCCATTACAAAGACGTGTTCCTAAATATGGATTTAAAAACATTAACCGTGTTGAATACCAAGGTGTAAACATTGATACTTTACAACAATTGGTTGATGATAAGAAAGTAAAAGGAACTGTTGATTTTGAAACACTTGTTTCGTTAGGTTTAGCTGGTAAGAATGAACTAGTTAAAATCTTAGGAAGAGGAGAATTAAAAGCAAAATTAACTGTTACCGCTCATAAATTTACTGCTACAGCAAAGGCTGCTATAGAGGCTGCTGGTGGTGAAGCTGTAACTTTATAAGAAATAAAGGATGAAGATAATAGAAACATTAAAAAACGTTTGGAAAATCACCGAACTTAAGGATAGAATAATTCTTACCTTAGGATTATTGTTAGTGTATCGTTTTGGTGCTCAGGTTGTATTACCTGGTATCAATATTAATGCATTAGGTGGTTTGCAAGCTGGAACTGATAGTGGAATATTAGGTTTATTAAATGCTTTTACAGGAGGTGCGTTTGCAAATGCTTCTGTATTTGCACTTGGTATTATGCCTTATATCTCTGCATCTATTGTTGTTCAGTTAATGGGTATTGCGATTCCTTATTTGCAGAAACTACAAAAGGAGGGAGCTAGTGGTCAAAAGAAGATTACGCAGATAACACGTTGGTTGACAATTGGTATTTGTTTGGTGCAAGCACCTGGTTATTTAGCTAGTGTACCTGCATTATCTGGTGCACCTTCAATGAGTACGCTTTTAGTACCAGGGTTTAATGAGAGCATATTCTATTTCTCATCTGTAATAATTCTAGTAACGGGTTGTGTATTTGCAATGTGGTTGGGTGAAAAAATTACAGACAAAGGAATAGGTAATGGTATTTCATTATTAATAATGGTCGGTATCATCGCAACCTTACCTCAGTCGTTTATGCAGAATGCATTATCTAGAACTGAAGGTAATGGTGGATTTATGATGATCCTTATAGAATTAGTAATTTGGTTCTTAATCATTTTAGCATCGGTATTCTTGGTAATGGCAGTAAGAAAAATTGCTGTGCAATATGCAAGAAGAACAGCATCAGGAGGCTATGAAAAGAATGTGTTTGGATCTAGACAATTCTTACCATTAAAGCTTAATGCTTCAGGTGTAATGCCAATCATTTTTGCACAAGCAATTATGTTTGTTCCAAGTTTAATAGGAGGATCTTCTTTATTGAAAGAGACTACTACTGGACAATGGATGCAAACTAACTTTTCAGATATATTTGGATTTTGGTACAACCTAGTATTTGCATTATTAATTATTGTATTTACATATTTCTATACTGCGATTACAGTACCTACAAATAAAATGGCTGACGATTTAAAACGCAGTGGTGGATTTATACCAGGTATTAGACCAGGTTCTGAAACATCTGAGTATTTAGATAAGATCATGTCGCAAATAACATTACCAGGTTCTATATTCTTGGCTCTAATAGCTGTGTTCCCAGCGTTTATTGTTAAGCTTATGGGTGTTCAACAAGGTTGGGCATTGTTTTTCGGTGGTACATCATTATTAATTATGGTAGGTGTAGCTATAGATACTATGCAACAGATTAATTCTTATTTATTAAATAAGCATTATGACGGCTTGATGAAAACTGGTAAAAACAGAAAAGCGGTTGCACAATAAATTAATATTATGGCAAAGCAAGCAGCAATAGAACAAGACGGAACAATTATAGAAGCATTATCAAATGCTATGTTTCGTGTAGAATTAGAAAATGGTCACATTGTGACTGCACATATTTCTGGTAAGATGCGTATGCATTACATTAAGTTGTTACCAGGCGATAAGGTAAAATTAGAAATGAGTCCATATGATTTAACAAAGGCTCGTATAACTTATAGATACTAATAATTAGTATTTAAAAACTAATACAGATGAAAGTAAGAGCATCAGTAAAGAAAAGAAGCGCAGACTGTAAATTAGTACGACGCAAAGGAAGACTTTACGTAATTAACAAAAAGAATCCAAGATTCAAACAAAGACAAGGGTAATTATGGCAAGAATTGCAGGTGTAGACATACCAAAACAAAAAAGAGGAGTTATCTCTTTGACTTATATCTATGGAATAGGTAGAAGTAGAGCGAAAGAAATTTTAGCAACTGCTAAAGTAGATGAAGGCACTAAAGTTCAAGATTGGACAGATGATCAGATAGGAGCAATCCGTGAAGCGGTTGGTTCTTATAAGATTGAAGGTGAATTACGTTCTGAAACACAATTGAACATTAAGCGTTTAATGGATATTGGATGTTACAGAGGTATTCGTCATAGAGCTGGTCTTCCTTTAAGAGGTCAACGTACTAAGAATAACTCTCGTACTAGAAAAGGTAGAAGAAAAACAGTTGCTAACAAGAAAAAAGTAACTAAGTAATAATTAAAGACATTAGTCATTAGTAATTAGAAGTTAGATGAATCTGTCTGAAATGTAAAAGTTTAGGATTCTAACAACTAAAAGCTAACAACTAGAAACTAAAAAACATGGCAAAGTCAAGTACAAAAAAACGTAAAGTAATTGTTGATGCAATAGGAGAGGCGCATATCACAGCATCTTTTAACAACATCATCGTTTCTTTAACAAACAAAAAGGGTGACGTAATTTCATGGTCATCGGCTGGTAAAATGGGCTTTAGAGGTTCTAAAAAGAATACTCCTTATGCAGCTCAGTTAGCAGCAGAAGATGCAGCGGCAGTAGCAAAAGAAGCTGGATTGAAGAAAGTAAAGGTTTATGTAAAAGGTCCTGGTAACGGTAGAGAATCTGCTATCAGATCAATTCATAATTCAGGTATAGAAGTTTCAGAAATCATTGATGTAACTCCATTACCACATAATGGTTGTCGTCCACCTAAAAGACGTAGAGTATAAGGTAGGCTAATTCACATTTAATGTGTAATTTTGCAGACTGAAAAAAATAATCAAGTATAACTGAGAGATTAACGATTGTAAGAGGATAAGCTTAAGACCTTAATTTTACAGTCACTCTCAAATTAAATTTAAAATGGCAAGATATACTGGTCCTAAAACTAAAATAGCTAGAAAATTTGGTCAAGCTATATTCGGAGAAGACAAAGCCTTCGATAAAAGAAACTATCCTCCTGGTCAACATGGCCCAAACAAAAGAAGAGGTAAAAAATCTGAGTATGCTATCCAATTAATGGAGAAGCAAAAAGCAAAATATACTTATGGTATATTAGAAAAGCAGTTCAGAAATATGTTCAAGAGAGCAACTGCAGCTCCCGGTATTACTGGTGAGGTATTACTTCAATTTTGTGAATCTCGTTTAGATAACGTGGTATATAGAATGGGTGTTGCTCCAACAAGAAGTGGTGCAAGACAATTAGTATCTCATAGACACATTACTGTGAATGGTGAAAAGGTGAATATTCCTTCTTATCAATTAAAAGCAGGGGATGTTGTTGGTGTTAGAGAGAAGTCAAAATCACTAGAAGCTATTCAACATTCATTAGCTAACTCAAGCAATGTTTACGAATGGATCACTTGGAACAATGATAAAATGGAAGGAACTTATGTTTCTGTTCCAGCAAGAATCCAAATACCAGAGCAAATCAACGAACAATTTATCGTTGAACTTTACTCTAAATAATAAAACTAATCACATTGGTATTTAGCCAAAGGGTTTATTAGTCTTCTTCAAACTAATATTCCGCGCAACTAAATAACAATTAAAACGAAGACAAAATGGCAATATTAAATTTTCAGAAGCCCGACAAAGTAATCATGATTGATTCTACTGATTTCGAAGGTAAATTCGAATTCAGACCATTAGAACCTGGTTATGGTTTAACAGTAGGAAATGCATTAAGAAGAGTTTTATTATCTTCTTTAGAAGGATTCGCAATTACATCAGTTAGAATAGAGGGTGTAGATCACGAATTTTCTACAATCTCTGGTGTTGTTGAGGATGTTACTGAAATGATTTTGAACTTAAAGCAAGTTAACTTTAAGCGTCAAATAGATGAAATTGATAACGAAACAGTTACAATTTCAATTTCAGGACAAGAGCAAATCACTGCCGGTGATTTTCAGAAGTTTATTTCTGGGTTCCAGGTATTAAATACAGATTTAGTGATTTGTAACTTAGATCCAAAAGTTAATATCAATATGGAACTTACTATCGAAAAAGGTAGAGGATATGTTCCTGCTGAAGAAAACAAAAAGGCATCTGCACCTGTAGGTACAATATTTACAGATTCTATCTACACGCCAATTAAAAATGTTAAGTATAGCATTGAGAATTTCCGTGTAGAGCAGAAAACGGATTACGAGAAATTAATTTTCGAAATCATTACAGATGGTTCAATTCATCCAAAAGATGCTTTAACAGAAGCTGCAAAGATTTTAATTCACCACTTCATGTTATTCTCTGATGAGCGTATAACTTTAGAAGCTGATGAAATTGCACAGACGGAAACTTATGATGAAGAATCACTTCACATGAGACAATTATTGAAGACTAAATTAGTTGACATGGATCTTTCTGTACGTGCATTGAATTGTTTAAAAGCTGCAGAGGTAGATACTTTAGGAGATTTAGTATCATTCAATAAAAATGATTTAATGAAATTCAGAAACTTTGGTAAGAAGTCTTTAACTGAACTAGAAGAATTAGTTAACGTTAAGGGACTAAATTTCGGAATGGATTTAAGCAAATATAAATTAGATAAAGATTAATTATAAACTCCTTTATAATTTGCTCCTCATAAGGGTTGAAGCAAGATAAAGGTTTAAAACAAGAGTCATGAGACACGGAAAAAAATTCAACCATTTAGGAAGAAAGACTGCGCATAGAAAAGCTATGTTGGCAAATATGGCATGTTCACTTATTGAACATAAGCGTATTAATACAACAACGGCTAAGGCTAAAGCATTAAAGCAGTTTATCGAGCCAATGATCACAAAGTCTAAAACAGATACAACTCATAACAGACGTATTGTTTTTTCTAGGCTAAGACAAAAGGAAGCTGTAGCAGAATTGTTTAGAGATGTAGCAGCAAAGGTTGGCGATCGTCCAGGTGGTTATACACGTATTATTAAGTTGGGTAACAGACTTGGTGATAATGCAGATATGGCAATGATTGAATTAGTAGATTACAACGAGCTTTATAACGCTGGTAAACCTGCTAAGAAAACGACTCGTAGAAGTAGAAGAGGTGGTAAGAAGGCAACAACTGCTGTTCCACCAGTTGATACTAATGCTTCAAACGAAGAAGAATAAATGTTAATAAGCATTAATAAATATCAAGGATAAACTTTTTAGGTTTATCCTTTTTTTTTGGAATTTTGTGAAAATCAAAATATGAGGGTTTCTATAATTATTATTTTCTTAATTGTACTCACTTCAGGAGCACAAAATCTACCTGCTGTAGATATAGTTAGTGAATCTGGTTTTGTTGTTAACGATGCCAATTCTGATCTTGGAATTGAAGGAACTGTCTATCTCAATGAAAACTGGGATAGTGTTGCAGAAGTTATAACTCATGATGATAAAAACTATACAGTAGAAGCTATTAATTATAATGTAAAATTAGAAACGTTTGTTGTAAAATCTTCAGAAGGTAAATTGCTCACGTTAAATAAGGACAGAGTAAAATATATAAAGTATAACTCATCGATTTTTGAGATCATTAATGGTAAGTATTTGGAGCAATTCTCAACGGGTGAGGTCGAAATTTACAAAGAATATTACTTAGCTATTATATCTGGTGCAATAGACCCAATGACAAAAGATAAACTTACTAATGATAAATATGATATTAAGGCTAGATACTACCACAAAGAAGGTAACGATATCATAGAGTTTAAACCAACAAAAAAAAATATCTTCAATCTCTTTGAGAAAGATAAAGCTGGTAAGGTGAAAACCTATATCAAAAAACAGAACCTTTCCATAAGGGATGAAGATGATTTAAAACAAATATTAAAGTATTATTCAACCCTATAATAATTGAACTAGAAAAAAGAAAACAGATGAAATACAAATCGAGAAAAAAAGCGCTTATATTATTAGCTGATGGCACTATTTTTTATGGAAAATCAATAGGTAAAGAAGGTAGTGCATTTGGTGAAGTGTGTTTTAATACTGGTACAACAGGTTATCAGGAAATTTTTACGGATCCCTCTTATTATGGTCAGTTAATGGTGACTACCAACGCGCATATTGGAAATTATGGTACAAAAGAAGATGAAAACCAATCAGACACTGTAAAAATAGCTGGTTTGATTTGTAAAAATTTTAGTTTCGAATATTCTCGACCTGGTGGTGATGCCTCTTTAGAAGATTACTTTGAAAAACACAATACGCTTGCTATTTCAGATGTTGACACGAGAGCACTAGTTAGTTATATTAGGGATAATGGAGCCATGAATGCTGTTATATCTACCGATGTTGATAATATAGAAGGATTAAAAAAGCAGTTGGCAGAGCAACCAAATATGGAAGGTTTAGAATTAGCTTCCCAAGTATCTACAAAAGAACCTTATTACTTTGGTGATGAAAATGCAACTTATAAAATTTCAGCTTTAGATATTGGTATTAAAAAGAATATCCTTGTAAACTTGGCAACAAGAGATGCCTATATAAAGGTATTTCCGCATAATTCAAAGTTTGAAGATCTTGAAGCATTTAATCCTGATGGGTATTTTATTTCAAATGGACCTGGTGATCCAGAGCCATTGGTAGAAGCTCAGGACGTGGCTAGAGAAATCATAAAAAGGGATAAGCCATTATTTGGTATTTGTCTAGGCCACCAGGTAATAGCCTTGGCTAACGGCATTTCTACTTATAAAATGCACAATGGGCATAGAGGAATTAATCATCCTGTAAAAAATCTAATTACAGGAAAGGGCGAAATCACTTCTCAAAATCACGGATTTGCAATCAATAGAGAAGAAACTGAGGCAAATCCAAATGTTGAGATCACGCATTTACATTTAAATGACGATACAGTTGCAGGCATAAAAGTAAAAGGGAAAAATTGTTTTTCTGTGCAATATCATCCAGAGGCAAGCCCAGGCCCAAATGATTCCATTTATTTGTTTGATCAGTTTATAGAGAATATAAAGAATGCATAAAGAAGAAAAAACGCAAAAAATCAAACGATTAATTGCGTTTTTTTTTATACGAAAACATTATAGTAAATATTAATCGTAAATATGATTTTTGTTCTGTTTTACGCCTCATATTTTCGTAATTTTGAACAATTAAATATTAAAAAAATAAGACAATGAGCATTATAATTAATGTACACGCAAGACAAATTTTAGATTCGAGAGGAAATCCTACTGTAGAGGTTGATGTAGTAACCGAAAGTGGTATAATGGGAAGAGCAGCGGTTCCTTCTGGAGCATCTACTGGTGAGCATGAAGCTGTTGAGTTAAGAGATGGTGGTGACACTTACATGGGTAAAGGCGTTTTAAAAGCTGTTGAGAATGTAAATTCTGTAATTGCTCAAGAATTGTTAGGTATATCTGTATTCGAACAAAACATGATCGATCAATTAATGATTGAGATTGATGGTACTTCAAATAAAGGTAAGTTAGGTGCAAATGCTAT
This sequence comes from Winogradskyella vincentii, assembly GCF_020166345.1. Lineage (GTDB taxonomy): Bacteria > Bacteroidota > Bacteroidia > Flavobacteriales > Flavobacteriaceae > Winogradskyella > Winogradskyella vincentii. Next base: position 115,172 of record NZ_JAIUJS010000007.1, read on the forward strand.
TTTAGGAGTTTCTTTGGCGGTAGCAAAAGCAGCAGCCAATGAATTAGGTATGCCATTGTATAGATATGTTGGTGGTGTCTCTGCAAATACATTACCGTTGCCTATGATGAATATTATCAATGGTGGTTCTCATAGTGATGCACCAATTGCATTTCAAGAATTTATGGTAATGCCAGTAAAGGCAAAAAACTTTACTCATGCAATGCAAATGGGTACTGAGATTTTCCATAATCTGAAAAAAGTATTACATGATCGAGGATTAAGTACTGCTGTGGGTGATGAAGGTGGTTTTGCACCAACGTTAGACGGTACGGAAGATGCACTTGATACTATAGCAAAAGCCGTTGAAAAAGCGGGCTATAAGTTTGGTGATGAAGTAATGATAGCTCTTGATTGTGCAGCAGCAGAATTTTATAAGGATGGTAAGTATGATTATACACTTTTTGAAGGTGATAAAGGTGTGGTAAGAACAAGTGCTGAACAAGCAGAATATTTAGCTGAGTTGGCATCTAAGTATCCTATCATCTCAATTGAAGATGGAATGGATGAGAACGATTGGGACGGTTGGAAAGATCTTACTGATAGAATTGGTGATAGAGTACAATTAGTTGGTGATGATTTATTCGTAACTAATGTTGAGCGATTATCTAGAGGTATAGAAAACGGAATAGGTAATTCTATTTTAATTAAGGTGAATCAGATTGGTTCATTAACAGAAACAATTTCTGCTGTTAATATGGCAAAAAATGCAGGTTACACTTGTGTAATGTCTCACAGATCAGGTGAAACAGAAGACAATACAATTGCAGATTTAGCGGTTGCATTAAATACTGGGCAGATTAAAACTGGTTCTGCATCACGTAGTGATCGTATGGCAAAATACAATCAGCTTTTAAGGATTGAAGAGGAACTAGGAGATGTAGCTTATTTTCCGCAAGAAAAAGCTTTTAAAGTGAAGTAATTAATACTAAATATTTTTGACAAAGGCAGCATTTTAATGTTGCCTTTTTTGTTTTAAAATTCTTACAATATTTAGAATAATTACACATATAAACGATAAAATATTACACTTTGTCGTAAAAAATACACAATTTCCCTTGGTTTTAAATATTTAATTTCCAATATTTACAGCACCAAATTACATAGTTAGATTTACTCTTAACTACATAAACAAATTCAACCTACTATGAAACGTACACTACTCACGTTGTTATCATTAATTATGGTATTGCCATTTTTTGCCCAAAATCAAAAAGGTATTTGGACCAAAAAGCAAGAATCAGAGCTTACTCAAAAAGCACGAAATTTAGAACGTGTAATTATCCCAAATAAATACGAAATCTTTTCTTTGAATTTAGATCAGTTAAGATCTAGTATTAACTCTGCTCCAAAAAGAATTTCAAATAGCTTAGCTGGGAGCAATACAATAATGCAGTTTCCAAATTCAGATGGAAGTATAGAGAATTATAGAGTCCAAAAGACTGATGTGATGCATCCGGAACTTGCCTCAAAATATCCTAATATTTACACATATTTTGGTCAGAGTATAAGTAACCCATTGCATAAAATATATTTTACAATTACCTCTCAAGGATTTAGAGGTGTGATTACAGGAGAAAAAACAGTTTATATAGATCCTTATGCTAAAGGAGATAAAGCAAACTATATAGTTTATAATAGAAAAGATTATACAAGAAGCGCAACTGACAATTGGAGATGTTATGCGGATGAAGTTGAAGACGAGGTAAACGAAAGTTTTGATACCAGTATTTTTGATAGAAATATACAGGATGGCAAACTAAGACAGTATGAATTGGCAATTGCCTGTACATCTGAATATACAGCATATCATGACGACGGTAATGCTGGAAACGGTGATGCCAGAGCAGATGCTTTAGCTGCAATGGTAATTACTGTGGCGCGTGTTAATTCAGTTTACGAAAGAGATTTTGCGGTTACCTTTCAATTAGTAGCTAATAACGATTTATTGATTTACGAAAATGGTTTTTCAGTAGGTGGTGATCCAGAACCCTACGACAATTATAGCGGAAGCCAGATGTTAGGTGTTAATACATCCAATATTTCTGGTTTGATAGGTTCTACAGGTTATGATATTGGCCATGTTTTTAGTACAGGTGGTGGAGGAATAGCAGGGACTAGTCCGTGTGCGACATCTTCTAAGGGTAGAGGCGTTACGGGAATTGTGACTCCAGAATTTGACCCTTTTGATATTGATTATGTATCTCATGAGATTGGTCATCAGTATGGTGCTGGTCATACATACTACAATGCTTGTTTTGGATCTAAAGTAAGTGATGATTATGAACCAGGTAGTGCATCGACCATAATGGGATATGCTGGTATTTGTGCACCAAATGTACAAGATAATAGTGATGGTTATTTCCATGCTCGTAGTATAGTGCAAATGTCCGCATCAATTTTAGCAGATGCTTGTGAAACAGAAATCACAATTGCTAATACGCAACCAACTGCAGATGCAGGTTCAAATTATACAATTCCTATATCTACTCCATTTATTTTGGATGCAAGTGGTTCGTCAGATCCAGATTCTGGTGATGTATTAACATATAACTGGGAACAATATGACAATGATGGTTCTTATACGCAACCACCATTATCTACTAATGCAGGTGGACCTGTGTTTAGAACTAACTTTCCTGTTAGTGATCCAACAAGAACCTTCCCAAATTTAGAAGCTATAATAAATAACGAAACACCTACTTGGGAAGTTCTTCCTAGTGTAGGACGTCAATTAGACTTTAGATTAACAGTTCGAGATAACTCAACATTAGGAGGTCAAACAGATCAAGATGATACAGTAATAACGGTATCTGCGTCAGCAGGTCCATTTTTAGTCTCTTCACCTAATACTGGAAGCGAAATTTGGTATACTGGAGAAACTAAAACCGTAACTTGGAACGTCAACAATACTGCTAGCTTGTCTTCAAATGTCAATATCTTATTGTCTACGGATGGCGGTTATACATATCCTATAACTTTAGCATCAAATGTTTCTAATGACGGTTCACAAGATATTACAGTTCCAAATAATGTTGGAACAACCAATAGAATCAAAATAGAAGCATCTAGTAATATCTTCTTTGATTTATCTAATGCTGATTTTGAAATTAAAGCTGGAACTTTTGAGATCACTGCCAGTCAATCTACGGAGTCTGTATGTCAACCTACGGATGCTGTTTTTAATTTAGATTATGCTCCAGCTCCGGGATTTTCTGAAACCGTGGCACTATCAGCTTTAGGTTTGCCAGGAGGTGCTGTAGCAACATTTTCGCCGACATCAATTAGTGCTAATGGGTCATTTACAATGACAATTTCGAATACAGGTGGTGTAACAACTGGCAATTACCCGATAACAGTTCAGGGAGAAGGTCAGACTACTTTTGTCACTGAGACTTTTGATGTATTGTTTAACGTGTTTGACAATAATATCGGAGTGGTTTCGCTGTCTTCACCTGTTAATGGTGCTCAAAATCAATCTTCTGATTTATTGCTTACATGGGATGCTTTAACTAGTGCTTCACAATACGATATTGAGATTTCAGATGCTTCTGATTTCTCTTCAGTTATTGAATCAGCTACTGTGGTTAACGCAACAGAATATCAAACAACTAATTTGCTTGCTGGAACTATTTATTATTGGAGGGTTAAACCAGAAAATACTTGTTTAGCCGGTAACTTTGGTGAGATATATGTATTCCAAACTGCTAATGATGTTTGTAATACATATGATAATGAATATTTTGAAAACGGAGATAACACTTGGGAGACTTTCTCAAATAATGCTGTTAGTGCGAGAGTAGATGTGCCGGATGATATTGTTGTTAGTGATGTTACATTTTTTATGAATGCTACACATAGTGATGTGGGTGATATTAAAATGCAATTTAGCTCTCCTACTGGTATTTTTGCTGAGGTTTATAACAGAGATTGTGCTAATGGTAATAACTTTAATGTAACATTTACGGATTCAGGCTCATCGCTTTCTTGTTCTGGTACTCCTAGAGTAAGTGGTAATGTATTGCCTAGTCAAGCCTTTACGAGATTTGATGGTTCTAATGGACAAGGTACTTGGGTATTATTAGCTACTGATAGAACATCTAATTCAGCAGGTGGTACATTTAACCAATTTAGTGTTACTATATGTGGTGAATTACAGATTATTAATGATGTTACTATTGTCAATAAAACTGATATTACTTTAGATGAAGGAACTTCTACGGTTATTAATTTAACTGAATTAGAAGTGGCTCAACCTGCAGCAACAAATAATGATCTTAATTACATTATTACTCAAGTTCCAGTTAATGGAGTACTATTATTAAATGCAATGCCTATTAGCATAGGAGACACATTTTCACAAACTGATATTCAAAATGGTTTGCTATCGTATTCGCACGGTGGAGCAAATGTTGATCCTGATAGTTTTAAGTTTTCAGTAGAAGGAAATGATAGTGCAATACTTGGTAATCAACAATTCAATTTTAATATACAACCTGTGTTAGGTACAGAAGAGTTTAATAGTAATGATGTATTGGTTTACCCTAATCCGAATAAGGGAGACTTCAACATCGTTATGAATAGGGAGTATCAAGATGTTAATATTCAATTATTTGATATCCAAGGACGAGAAATCTTTAATAAAAAATATGGTGTTGATTCTAACACTATAAATATTAACAATATTAATCTAACTAGTGGTGTCTATCTTCTAAGAATTAATGCTGATGGAAACATACTAGACAAAAAACTTGTTATTAAAAAATAGCTTAGTTTTTTAAGAATTTCAAAGCCGAAATCCTATGTTCGATTTCGGCTTTTTTTTGTAATCAAATTTCTGTTAAAAGGGTTATAATTCCCTTAGCGAAATCGTTTGATATTTTGTAATTTTACAGTCCTTTTAAAATTAATACTCAATAAAATAAAAATGTCAGATAAAGCTACACTAGAAATTGATGGTCAGAAGTATGAATTCCCATTGGTAAGAGGTACTGAAAATGAAGTTGCAATCAATGTAAAAACCTTAAGAAATGCAACAGGAGGAGTTATTACTCTAGATCCTGGGTATAAGAACACAGGTAGTTGTGAAAGCGCTATTACATTTTTAGATGGTGAAAAAGGGATATTAAGATATAGAGGCTATTCAATTGAGGAATTGGCGGAGAAAGCAGATTTCCTAGAAGTTGCTTATCTACTAATTTTTGGAGAATTACCAAATCAAGAACAGCTAGATAAATTTCATGCAGATATCAAGGCAAAATCTTTAGTAGATGATGATATAAAGAAAATTTTGGATGCCTTTCCTAAGTCTGCACATCCAATGGGTGTATTATCTTCATTAACAAGTGCATTAACGGCATTTTATCCATCACCAGTTGATGTAAGTTCTGAAGAGGCAATGTATAATTCAATCGTTAGAATTTTAGGTAAATTTCCAATTCTAGTCGCTTGGAGTATGAGAAAGAAGCATGGCTTACCTTTAGAATATGGAGATGATAAACTGGGTTATGTTGAAAATATTCTGAAAATGATGTTCAAAAACCCAAATAGTGAGTACGAACAAAACCCTATTTTGGTGGATGCTTTAGATAAGTTGTTAATCCTGCATGCGGACCATGAGCAAAATTGTTCTACTTCTACGGTTAGAATCACTGGTTCTTCTCATGCTGGTTTATTCGTTTCTTTAGCATCTGGTATATCTGCACTTTGGGGACCACTTCACGGTGGCGCCAATCAGGCCGTACTCGAAATGCTTGAGGCAATAAAAGAAGATGGTGGTGATACTAAGAAGTACATGGCTAAGGCGAAAGATAAAAATGATCCTTTCCGATTAATGGGCTTCGGTCATAGAGTTTATAAAAACTTTGACCCAAGGGCTCGAATTATCAAAAAAGCAGCAGATGAGGTTTTGGGTGATTTGGGTGTAGAAGATCCTATTTTAGATATTGCAAAAGGACTAGAACAAGAAGCTTTGAAAGATCCATATTTTGTTGAAAGAAAATTATACCCAAATGTAGATTTCTATTCAGGAATTATTTATCGTGCCATGGGAATTCCTGTTGAAATGTTCACAGTAATGTTTGCACTTGGGCGTTTACCTGGTTGGATTGCACAATGGCGTGAAATGAGATTAAACAAAGAACCTATTGGTAGACCAAGACAATTATATACTGGTGCAACTTACAGAGAATTTAAAAGTATAGATAAACGCTAATTATATTTTTTGGCAATGGAAGCTTCATATCTCATATGAAGCTTTTTTTTTAATTTTGACGCATGTTAAAACTGAATATTCAAAACGAAACATCACGATTAAGAGCTGTGGTTTTAGGTACTGCAGAAAAAAGTGGTCCTATTCCAACTCCTGAGCAGGCTTACGACCCAAAATCCTTAGAACATATACTGGCTGGAACCTATCCTAAAGAAGAGGATATGATTAAAGAGATGGATGCTGTTTCTAAGGTCTTTGAAAAGTACGACGTCAAGGTATATCGTCCTGAGGTACTCGAAGACGTTAATCAAATCTTTGCACGTGATATTGCTTTGGTTATTGATAATAAGATTATTGACTGCAACATCTTACCAGACCGACAGGAAGAGATTGAGGCTATTCGTTATGTAATTGACCAGATAGATCGTAGAGATATAATAACCTTACCTCATGAAGCGCATATTGAAGGTGGTGACGTAATACTTCATAACGACTATATTTTTGTGGGTGTTTATACTCGACCTGATTATAAAGACTTAATTACAGCCCGAACAAACAGTTTGGCAGTAAAGATGCTTCGAGACCATTTTCCTCACAAAACTGTGAAATCTTTTGAGTTACGTAAGAGTAATACAGACCCAAGAAACAATGCCTTGCATTTAGATTGCTGTTTCCAGCCTGTTGGTAATGGAAAGGCAATTCTTCATAAGAACGGCTTTTTTATAGAAGAGGAATACGAATGGCTGGTTAACTTTTTCGGTAAGGAAAATGTTTTTGAAATTACTAAGGACGAGATGTACAATATGAAAAGCAATATATTCTCTATTGCTCCAGATGTAGTGATCTCAGAAATTAATTTTGACCGTTTGAACACCTGGTTTGAAAAACAAGGTATTACCGTAGAAAAAGTTCCTTATGCCGAAGTTGGTAAACAAGGTGGTCTACTAAGATGCTCCACAATGCCACTTATAAGAGACTAATAAAAGTCTCTTATTTACTTCTTTTTATTCACAAAACCATAGGTGTTTTGTCCTATGAAATCTTGAGGAAACTTGTCGTCACCTTTAAATCCTATTTCTATTGTTCCGCTATCTTCAGGAATATAGTTGGTTTTGAAAATGTAGTCCCAAAGACTTAGGCTAATTCCATAATTTACACCATGTTTACCTTCTGGTAAATGGTAGGCATGATGGTATAAATGCATTACCGGATTATTGAAGACGTACTTCAAAGGACCCCAAGTTATCTTAATATTTGAGTGATTAAGATGTCCTATAGCTATTGCAATAAAATGTACTATAAAAGCCTGCTCAGGTTCAAAACCACCAATCAACATTACTCCAAATGTTTTAAGAGGTTTGTACAAAATGTTTTCCATCCAATGGTATCTCAGGTGTGCCGCAAAGCCCATTTCTTTAACACTATGATGCACTTTATGAAAGTTCCATAGAAATTTGTAACGGTGCAAAAGAACATGTGTAAACCATTGTACGAAGTCTAGAATAATAAAGAAAACAAATAATTGTAAGGCAGGTGACCATTGCGATATGTCTATTATCGCTAAACTTTTGGCTGTAATATTAATTTCGCCAAAAAGCAAGCCGATTATTTTATATACACCACTAATGACAATGGAGAACATAAAAAAGTTGAAGAACATATAGAAGGCGTCTAACCAAAAATCACGTCTAAATATTGATTGGTTTTTTCGCCAAGGGAATGCGATTTCTAACACCCAAACAACTAGTGAAATGGTAATAAGTCCCCAAAGATAATTTGTATACCATGGTACTTCAAAAATTATTGATTTCCATGTCCAATCTAACGTACCATTAAAGGCATTGACAAAAGCGTCTAAATACTTTTCCATTTTAATTTTAATTTATTGGATGTGATCACTTTCGGAGGGTAGGTCATTGAAATGACTCCACTCGGTCCACGATCCATCATAGTTCATAACATTTTTGTATCCCAATAATTCAGTAAGTACAAAAGTTGTATTTGCTGAGCGCACACCACTATGACAATACAAAATTATTGAATCGGATTTATTAATATTTAATTTATTGTATATAGTTTCTAATTCCTCTATAGGTTTAAGGCGTTTATTACCATCATAGTTGATATTTATTGCCCAATCGATGTTTATACTATTTGGAATTCTTCCTGGTTTTTTAGCACCTTTTTTATGGTATTTGCCAGTAAATTCATCATTGTTTCTTGTGTCGATTATAACAGTATTACGTTGTAATGCTTCATAAACTTGATTTTTAGAAACGTAATATTTCATATAGGGTGTTTCATTAAATCTAAAATTTGATTTCGAAACTTCCGTGCCTTCCATCGTAGTCTCACCGTTTATGTTTTCCCAACCAGCTAATCCACCATGTAAGATTTTCACATTATCATAGTTATAGTTCTGCAATATCCACCATAATCTTGAAGCTTCGCACATTCCATTATCATCATAAATTATGATGGTATCATTGTTATTAATACCTAGATTGCTTAATAGAGATTCCATTTGCTCCTTTTTGGCCATCATGCCACTATATGGATAGCTTTTATCTTCAATATCATTTCTTGTAATATGTAAAGCACCTATTATATGACTGTTTTCATAGTCTTCTCTTTTTCTAAAATCTAAAATTTTAATATTTGATTTATTGATTAAAGGTTTTAATTCTACAGCTTCAATTAAATAATTGTGGCTATCCTCAAATAGTGCTTTATCTTGGTTTTTTTGGCAAGACAAGAAGATTATAAAAATTAAGACGCTATTCTTCCAACTCATACCATTCCACATTTGTTAAAATCATTCGTCTACCTTTTTTGACAGGTGGATAATTGGTAACCAGATAATTAACTATTATCTCGTGGTTACCACCTAAATCCCAAAGGTTCTGAGTTTCTTGCATCCATTTAATTGTTGTATTCCAACCATCAGCGTCCATTCTATTTTGTGTAACCAGCTTTGCTGAATGGCAGTTAGTACAATTATTTACAACTGTCATTAATCCTTCAGCTTCAATCAACCCTGTTCTTATATGAATACCGTTCTCTATGCGGTCGGAATCTTCTTCAAGTGAAACAGCAACGAGATTGCTCGTTTCTTTTTTGAAGCTAAACGCCTCAGGATTATTTGCATAATAAATTAAACTTCCACCCGATATTATAAACAATAGAAACAATACCATTAACAAATGATATATGTTCTTGACTTGAGAATTGAATGAAGGTTCTTTGTCCATTTATTTCACTTTAACTGCAATTCTATGACAAGCATTGTTTAAGTATCCTTTTGGATTCCAACCTGGTAGTATCATTGGTTGGGCTTTATTGTTAGAATCGGTCGCTCTTGCCCAAACTTCATAATATCCAGTTTTAGGAAAATCTATTGATGCAGAAAAATGTTGCCACGCTAATCTGTTGGCTGGTTTTTCAATATTACATTCAGTCCATGTAGAACCAAAGTCTATAGAATATTCTATTTTGGTAACTTCCAATTCTCCTGCCCAAGCATGACCTCTAATATTTAAAACTTTTCCTTTTTTTATTATCGCTCCAGATTTCGGATAGGTAATTAAGGATTTTACTGGCATGGATTCAATAATACACATGTTTTCGTCCTTAACCTTTTGTCCTGGAGCTACTGTCTCACATGGTACTCTATACGCAGTACCTGTCATTTTTGCTCCATCATGTACTATATCTCTAATACTAATTCTGTTAACCCATTTGCCAGAAACTGATGCTGGCCAACCTCCTGCTACCAATCTAAGTGGATAACCATGTACAAGTGGTATATCTTCACCATTCATTTTAAAAGCCAATAACGTTTCGTCTTGTACTGCCTTAGATATTGGGCATCCCCTTGAGATTGCTTCCTTTGAAGGATCCATACTTAAATGTTGATCTACCGCATGGAATCCTATGTAAACTGCATTGCTTTTAATTCCGGCATCTTCCAAAACATCACGTAATCGAACACCTGTCCAGGAAGCGCAATGTACTGCACCAACTGTCCATTGGTTGCCTTTAGCCGGAGGATCAAACTCTGATCTTCCATTACCGCCGCATTCTAAGGTTAATTGATAGGTGTGATGACTGAATTTGGTTTTTAATTCGTTTAGGGTATAAACTTTTTTATTTTTCACCGACTCACCATCAATAGTTAAGGTCCATTTTTTAGCATCAATATTTTCAGGAACCAATCCGTTATTCCTAACAAACATGGAAGAATTCGGAGTGATTTTATCATCAAGTAAATGAGCCTGTGCCTCAATATTCCATGGTTTATTATTAAGCACAATCATTTCCTTGTGCTTGTTAAATAGCTTAAAGGGATCTGGATCTTGTAATGCAACCGGTGTATAACCTTCCATTAATTTAGAACCGAATACAACTTCAGCACCGATTAACGTTGCAAATGATGATAAAGTTGTTTTTTTAACGAAGTCTCTTCTCTTCAAAACACTGCTTTTAATTGATTCTTCAATTTAACTCTAAAAGTTACTTTGATTGGTTGAAATACCATGTAACATAAGTTACATAAAAAAGTCACCTATAATGGTAAATTGAGCAAATTCACATAAAATTAGGATTGAAATGGACAATATTCAAAAAAACTTTGAGACAAGATTTACAGGTTGGGCTTTTATATTGGCCGCAATATTATTGTGGTTTGGTTGGGCATTGTCTCCACATCATATAGGAGAATATATTGTTGCCTCGGATTTTGAAGCGATTGGCGAAAGTGTTTGGACTTGGATTTGGATTTACCGTATTCATATTTTTGGCTGGGTTACAATGGGTATTTCTTTATTTGCCTTGGTAGCGGCTACTGCTCGAAAACCATATAGAGTTATTATTTTACCTGGAGCAGGAATGGTTATAATTGGCACATTTACATTGGCAATTGCAAATGCCTATTTCTATAATTTTGGAGCTTGGGGTGTAGGAGAAACTGCTGGAAAAACTGCAATGGAAATTGAAGCATTTGTCAATGATATTTTATATACAAACCAATATGTTACATGTTTTATTAGATTTGGGCGTGTTTTCTCTGGCGTAGGATTGGTACTATTAGGATTTGCATTTATAAAATGGCATATGGTGAGTAAATTGTTAGGATGGTTTACTGCTCTTTTAGGATTAGCAGCGATGGTTGTTATTATGGGTATTCCTGATAATTTTGAAATTTACAAACCACTATTTCATGTTAAGGTATTATGGTTGGTTGCAATGGGTGCCGTGATTTTAAAAAATGGAATTAATTTGCCAAAAATTGAAGAGTAGTCTATTGGCGCTATAAAATGATATACAACTAATCCTTTATTCTCTATATAAAAAGTAGTTGTTTACCAGTTTTATATATTCCTGTTTTGCTTCGTCTTGACTAATATCCTGTACTTGAAATAATGCATTTGTTTTAAATGCATTTATGATTGGCTTTCTACTATTTGGCCTTCCATAGTCATTTGTGGCTTTTTTATAATAGGCATAAAGACGTAACAGAAAATCTGCTGGGAAAGGTTCTGTGTGTTTGTTTACACGCTCTACAGCATCCCTAAATTCTATTTCTAATTCTTTTGCAGTCATTACATTTCTGCTATAACACTTTCGCCACCTCGAACTTTTTGATTCAGTTCAACTTTTATCTTGGCATCTAAAGGTAAAAATAAATCTACACGCGAACCAAATTTTATAAATCCAGAATCGTCACCTTGTGATACTAAGGAATTGGGCTTTGCATAGTTAACGATCCGTTTTGCTAATGCTCCAGCTATTTGTCTATAAAGGACTTTGCCAAATGTTTTATTTTCAAGTACAACTGTTGTACGTTCATTTTCTTCACTAGCCTTGGGATGCCATGCTACTAAATATTTTCCAGGGTGATATTTTGAAAATGCAACATTTCCCGATATAGGATAACGTGTTACATGCACATTTAAGGGAGACATGAAAACGGATACCTGTATGCGCTTGTCCTTAAATACTTCCTTTTCAAATACTTCTTCAATTACAACAACTTTTCCATCTACAGGTGATAAGGCATGAGTATCATCAGCGTGAGTATGTCGTTTTGGATTTCTAAAAAATTGAAGTATGAGTATGAAGAAAATTAAGACCCCAATCATTAAGCTTTTTCTTAGCCATTCAATAGTAATAAAACCATCTATTAAGAAAAATAATCCTACAACAATGATTAGAGAAACAAATATAATTTTATGACCTTCTTTATGAAACATAATTTAAAATTCTAAGGAATAAATAAATAAATGGTGATGCAAAGATAAGACTATCTAATCGGTCTAGTAAACCACCATGACCTGGCATAATTACACCACTGTCTTTAACACCAGCCTGCCGTTTAAACTTAGATTCAATTAAGTCTCCAAATGTCCCCATCACACTAACAATTATTGCTAAAATTAGCCAATTGGTAGAAGTTAGAGTTTCAGTATAATAGAATATAAAGTAACTGGAAACACAGGCAAAAAACAGCCCACCTAAAAATCCTTCAACAGTTTTTTTTGGTGAGATACTTGGGAATAACTTTTGTTTTCCAAAATTCTTACCTATAAGATATGCGGCACTATCATTAACCCAAACTAGGATAAATCCACCTAACAAAAGAAGAGGGGTAAAGCTATTGTTATAATTAGCGATTAATAACATAAAAACAAATCCACTTGTTAAATAGAATGTGGTTAAAATAAATCGTTTTGATTCAAAAAGCGGAATGTTATTTTCTGTGAATAAATCTTTAATTAAAAGAAGATTTACAAAAATTGTAACCACAAGTAAAATTTGAATAACCTCGTTACTGGTTGATATGTTTTTCCATAAACAGATATACCAAAATGTAAAATAGATTAATAGAAATAGTGCATATTGAATATAGGAATTAAGTTTTATCAACCTACTGAATTCCACTAGGCTCAAAATGCCGAAAATAGCCATTACAAATACCAAACCTGTTTGATAGTACAACGATCCTAGTAAAAGTAATACATATATAATCCCAGAAATGGCTCTAATGGATAGCTCTTTCATTATAAATCTTCTAATAGAAGTAAGTATAAGTTTTTGGCGCTGCTACCGTAAGTTAAGAAGTCTTTATCTTCTGCAGCCTTAAAATGTTTGATGGTAGTAATGTTTGTTGGTATAGTAGCTTTGCTTTTTTCCTTTATGCCCTTTAGTCCTTCACCAATGCTCTCTACAAATTGACTGGTAGTTGCATAAATTATGAAGTTGTGAGGTAATTCCTTTAATTTTTTCTCGGCAATCTGATTTGATGAGATTAATAGCGATCCGTCATCTGAAATTAAATACTCACAAGTCGAAAGAAAATATGATGTCTCAGATATTTTTTTAGATTTTTTAAGATCAAATCCTTTAAATAATTCTTCTAATCTTTCGTCAATAATAAAGGCCTTCTTATTGTGCCAATCATTTTCAATTAGAATTGAATTAAAGCTATCCTTAATCTCATCCATATTTTCGCAATACAAAAACTTACCACCATTAGCTTTGAAATTTATTGTAAATCTCTCATCAGCAGGCAACTTGATTTCTGGCATATACTTGCCACGCTCTTCATTTGGTATAGTTTCTTCAGAAGGATCCTTTTTTTTCCCGAAGAGTTTACGAAATAAGCTCATTCAATTGTCGCTATTAATGCTGTAGTTAGTGTATTTATCAAATATAAAAAAACTTAAATTAACATTTAGTCAATTTAAGTTTTTTATAAGATGTAAAGCGTCTCTATTCTTCTTCTTCGGTTAGTTTTTCATCCTTATCATAGGGACGTTTTCCAAAGATTTTCTCTAGATTATCTTTAAATATTACTTCTTTATCTAATAATACTTCAGCGAGCTGAGTCAGTTTGTCTTTATTTGCAGCTAATAAATCTACTGCTCTATCATATTGTTTCTCAATGATATCAGAAATTTCTTTGTCAATTAACTCAGCCGTTTGTTCACTATAAGGTTTAGTGAAACCGTATTCTGATTGACCTGATGAATCATAGTAAGTTAAATTACCTACTTTTTCACTTAAACCATAGATAGTTACCATAGCTCTCGCTTGTTTTGTAACTTTTTCTAAATCACTTAATGCTCCTGTAGATATTTTGCCAAAAATAACCTGCTCAGCCGCTCTACCACCTAAGGCAGCACACATCTCGTCTAACATTTGTTCAGGTCTTACAATAAGGCGCTCTTCTGGCAAATACCATGCAGCACCTAGGGAGCGTCCTCTTGGTACAATGGTTACTTTTACTAATGGAGCTGCATGTTCTAACATCCAACTAACGGTTGCATGTCCTGCTTCATGGAAGGCAACAGCTCGCTTTTCATCTGGAGTAATTATTTTATTTTTCTTTTCTAAACCACCTATAATTCTATCTACGGCATCCAAGAAATCCTGCTTGTTCACAGTTTTGTTACCTTTTCTCGCTGCAATTAATGCGGCCTCATTACATACATTCGCAATATCTGCTCCAGAAAAACCAGGAGTTTGTTTTGCCAAGAAATCGATATCTAAAGAATCATCTTTTACAAGTGGTCTAAGATGAACCTCAAAAATCTCTTTACGCTCTCTTACGTCTGGTAAATCTACATAGATTTGTCTATCAAAACGACCTGCCCTCATCAACGCACTGTCTAACACGTCAGCTCTATTGGTTGCTGCTAATACAATAACATTTGTATTTGTACCAAAACCATCCATTTCTGTTAAGAGCTGATTTAGAGTATTCTCCCTTTCATCATTAGAACCTGAAAAATTGCTTTTTCCACGGGCTCTACCAATTGCATCAATTTCATCAATAAATATTATAGAAGGTGATTTCTCCTTTGCTTGTTTAAACAAGTCTCTGACACGAGATGCACCAACACCAACAAACATTTCAACAAAGTCAGAACCTGATAGTGAGAAAAATGGTACCTGTGCTTCACCAGCAACAGCTTTAGCCAATAAGGTTTTACCTGTTCCCGGAGGTCCAACTAACAATGCACCTTTGGGAATTTTACCACCTAGCGCCGTATATTTTTCCGGGAATTTTAAAAAGTCTACAATTTCTTGTACTTCTTCTTTTGCGCCTTCAAGTCCGGCAACATCCTTAAATGAAGTTTTAGTATCGGTTTTTTCATCAAACAGTTTGGCTTTGGATTTACCAATATTAAATATTTGGCCTCCAGCGCCTCCGCCACCACCAGATGACATTCTTCGCATTATAAATATCCAAACACCTATTATGAGTATAAAAGGTAAAAGTGTAAGAAGAAAATCTCCCCAGACATTTTGTTCTGTTTCATATTTTACTTCAGTAGTAAGGTTATTGTCTTGTATACTTTGCCTTATATCCTTTTCAAAGTTTTGTAAATCACCGAATTCAAATTTATAATTAGGAATAGGTGAAACAGAAGGTAGTATTGACTTTGGTCTCGATTTTTTATGAACTTCTAATTGTTGTGCCTCTTTTGTTAAATAAACGCGTGCTTCTCTTTTATTGACTATTTCAACCTTAGCAACATCTCCGTTATCTAAATACCCCAGAAATTGAGCTGGCGTAGTTTGCATACCAGTTGAACTAGCGAAACCACCAGAAAATAGTTGTATTGATAAGAAAACAGCGATTATCACGCCATATACCCAATACGGGCTTACTTTTGGTTTCTTGTTTAAATTTTTATTATCCTTTGCCATTCGTAGCTTTTCTCTTTTTAATAACTCGTTTCAATTTGGGTGGTTTTAGCATCGCCCCAAAGACTTTCTATATCGTAATATTCGCGTACTTGTTTTTGAAAAACATGTACAACCACATTTACATAATCCATTAATACCCATTCTGCATTGTCTTCTCCTTCGACATGCCATGGTTTATCCTTTAAGGTTTTACTAACTTGTTTTTGGATGGAGTTAACTATTGCGTTAACCTGAGTGTTTGAAGTACCTTCACATACAATAAAATAATCGCAAACGGTATTTTCTATTTCTCGTAAATCTAAAATTGTGATCTCTTTACCTTTTACCTCTTCAATACCACTAATTATTGTTGTAATGAGTTGGTCTGCACTAGGTTTTTCTTTCGTCATTAATTTAATTTAAATTTATGCAAAGTTATTATTTTTTTAGTTCTTGTAAGTTGTATTTATCATAAGAAAACTATAAAATAAAACCCCTTTTTGATATGTATATAATCAAACTTGATGCCATTGGCTCTACAAATGCCTATCTAAAGGAATTGACCTTAACGTCAATACCTCAAGATTATACGGTTGTTGTATCAGAGCATCAAACAAATGGAAGAGGTCAAATGGGGACAAAATGGGAGACCGAAGCTGGTAAAAACCTCACTGTTAGTGTCTTTAAGAAAATTTCGAAGCTTAATATTCAGGAACAATTTTATATAAGTATGTGTGTTTCTTTGGCCATTACAGAAACCTTAAGAAAGTTTCAAATTAAACAATTACGTATAAAATGGCCTAACGACATTTTGTCAGCAAATAAGAAAATTTGTGGCATATTAATCGAGAATATAATTAAGAACAATTATATGGTTGGCTCAATAATTGGTATTGGACTGAATATAAACCAGAAATTTTTTAATGATTTAAGCCAAGCGTCATCATTAAGTTTACTAACAGGAATTATTTACAGTAAAGAAGAAATTTTGTCTGAAATATTAAAGCAAATACAATTTTACTTTGATTTGCTTGAATCAGGTAAAAAGTCGTTTATTAAAAATAAATATGAAAATCAGTTATTCAGAATGAATAAGCCATCTACATTCAAATTAAATAATGACGAAACACTTTCTGGAATTATTAAGGGAATAGATAATGTAGGCAAACTAATTATCTGGACTGAAGACGAAATTTTTAGAACTTTCGATCTAAAGGAAATTAAATTACTGTATTAAATTGCGGTTTTCATGTTCGTCGCTAAAGTCTCTATGAATTTACTTATTGGGCCTTTAATCATCATTGCCATCATAGCGTTAAATTCTCCCTGAAAAGATAATTGAACCTCACTTTGGTTTTCCGAGATTTCTAAAATATGACTAGTCAACGAAAAATCTAATTTGCCACCTGCTGCCCCAAGTACAATCTTGCTATGTGGTAATTCTTCTTTCTTTTTTAAAACAATTTCGGGCATTCCCTTTAAAGCAAAAACAAATTTATCATTTTCTAAAACTTCAAATTTGCTAATGTTCTCTGGCATAAGAGATTCAAAATTCTCAACTTGGGATAAAAAATTAAACGCTTCTTCTGAAGTTTTATCTAATGTTACTTTTGGTGATTCTAAATTCATAAATTGTATTTTACAATAACTACATCAATTTGCGTTCCATTCGCTTGGATTTGCATTCCACTGTGCTAAAATGTCTTGTTGCTTTGCTGTAATATAATTAGTGTCTAGTGCTTGTTCTAATAGGGTTTCATAATTACCAAGGGTGTGCAACTCAACATTGGCTTTTTCAAAATTTTCTTTTGAAATTTCAAATCCATAAGAAAAAATACCAACCATACCCTTAACAGTTACATCAGCTTCATGCAAAGCTTTTACAGCGTTTAAACTACTTTTTCCTGTACTAATTAAATCTTCAACCACAACTACATTTTGTCCTTTTTCAATATATCCCTCAATTTGATTTTGCCGACCATGTTTCTTTGCCTCTGGTCTAACATAAATGAAGGGAAGATTTAAATATTCAGCCACTAATGCACCAATGCCTATTGCACCAGTTGCCACACCTGCAATTACGTCTGGTTTGCCATAATATTCCTCTATATGTTTTGCCATTGTTTCTCTTACATAATTTCTAATTTGAGGGTAAGAAAGAACAATTCTATTATCACAATAAATTGGTGATTTCCAGCCAGAAGCCCATGTAAAAGGGTCATTAGGTTGTAATTTTATTGCATTGATTTGCAATAAAACTTCGGCTGTTTTTTTCGCTGTTTCCTTGTTAAAAATCATGATGCAAAATTAATCAAATTAAGACGTAATAAAATTTTAAACTTAAATAAATTATAATTTAAAGTTGAACGCTTAAAAAATTATATTTTTACCGTATAAAGTAATTAAGCGTATTTTTAATGTATACTGTTTATGTAAGTAATAAACCTATAATCTTAACGACTAGGATTGAACCTGAAACTGATTTCAAGTCATTTCTTCTAAAGTCAGTTAATATAGGAAAGGTTATTAAAACTTTAAATTCTACAAATCTAAAGGGTGTGCATCTTATTCATAAAAACCCTGACAAATTATTATCTGGATTTTTGAAGTTGCTTCCTAATGTCATTGCTGGTGGTGGCAAAGTGTACAATACCAATAACGAAATACTGTTTATTTATCGAAATAACAAATGGGATTTGCCTAAAGGCAAAATAGAAGGTAAGGAATCCATACAAGAAACTGCCATTAGAGAGGTAGAAGAGGAAACTGGTGTTGAAGGCTTAAAAATCACTAAAGAACTACCTACAACGTATCATATTTTTAAACGTAATGGTAAGCATAAAATAAAAATTACTTATTGGTTTGAAATGAAGACCAATTTTAATGGTAAACTATTTCCTCAAGAAAAGGAAGGTATAACTAAGGTAAAATGGCTTAATGATCAAGATTCTCAAAAAGCATTAAAAAATAGTTATGCTAACATAAAAATTTTGGTTTAAACCAATTATCCTAATTATTATACACTTTATCTGATTTCCTGTTAATATATCATAAAATTTTAGCGGAAGAAATAAATCATTTTGCATTTTGTTTAACTTTATGTAGTAAAACATTAAACAAAAAAGCAATGAGAAACAAGTTACTTTTCCAGACCCCAAATCTGAAAATTAACCTATTTGTTTTAATGTTGAGTTTATTTATTTCAAGTTTTGCTCAAACTGATTCTAGATGGTGTGGTAACATCGATAGTTTTGAGTTTTCAAACGGAAATGAATCTATATCAATAGAAAATTATGGTACTTATAATCTTAATGAGTTGCCAGAAGGATTTTACTTAAATGCAATAACTAGTGGCTATTCACAAAGTTTACGCTACAAAGTGTCTAACTTAGATACGGATGAAAATTTTCAGATAGTCGAAAACCTTCTTCCATACACATTTCCTGCTGGTAATAATGCTTGGAATATAGGGCCTGGTTCTTTTAGAGTTAAGGCAACTTTGCATGCATTTGATCATGGTTTAGGTTGGTCATGTGATACAGATTATATTGTTTTCACAATAACTGATGAAGAATCATGTCTTGCTGACGCTGGAACGCTGACTGCAACTTCGGCACAGGTATGTTCAGCGGGAGAGGTAACGATATCGGCACATCCAAACGGAGATGCAGTGGTACCAAATGATTATTCGGTACTTTATGTATTGACACAGGGCGAAGGCCTTGTAATACAACAGGTAAACAC
>NZ_JAIUJS010000008.1 GCF_020166345.1 Winogradskyella vincentii
TGCCGAGCAGCGATTACTGGTTCACCGTGGAGTACGACGAGCCGATAACCAACCAGAGAAAGGAACTGAAGGCCCATTTTACCTTGAAACGTTAATAAAGAAATGAATTTGAAAAAGTATAGTTTAATAACATTTATAGCCTTAATAGTTAATTTTAGTTTTGCTCAAGAGGGTGTGCCTATTTATTCAGATTATTTGACTGATAATTATTATTTAATTCATCCGTCAATGGCTGGTGTGGCTAATTGTGCAAAGATTAGAATGACTGCAAGACAACAATGGTTTGGTATTGACGATGCTCCTAGCTTACAAACAATAAGTGCGAATGGGAGAGTCGGAGACTCACCTGTTGGAATTGGAGGTGTCTTTTTTAATGATTCAAATGGGTATCATTCTACAGTAGGTGGTTATGCTACATTTGCTTATCACTTAATGTTTTCAAGAAATGAGATAGATTTAAATATGCTTTCATTTGGATTAAGTGCTGGATTTTTACAGTATAAGTTGGATGAAACAGATTTTTTAGCACCAGGAGAATTTGATCAATTAATCGCAGGAATTGAACAAAGTGCAACAAACTTCAATATTGACTTTGGGTTTTCATATCAATTTCTAGATTTTTATGCACATTTCACTGCGAAGAATATTCTTAAAAATGAAGGGATAAACTTCAATGAACAGGGATTTGAATTTGATAATTTAAGAACCTATTTATTTTCCACAGGATATGTTTTTAGTAAATATGGTAGTGATTGGAGTTATGAGCCATCTGTAATGTTAATGCATAGAGATGCTACTGAGGAAACGACTATAGATATAAACGCTAAGGTTTATAGAGAAATGGATTTTGGTAAAGTTTGGGGAGGATTATCATATAGACGTAGTTTAGATGGAGCTGAATTTGTTGACGGTTCTGGAATTAGTAGTCAAAAGTTACAATATTTCACGCCATTCATCGGAGTTGATTATAATCAATTCGTTTTTGCATATACCTATTCTTATCAAGCAAATACAGTTAATTTTAATACAGGCGGATTTCATCAGATTACTTTAGGGTATAATTTTAATTGTAGACGAGAGAAATACGAGTGTAACTGTCCAGCAGTAAATTAATATATAAAAAGAAAGGCTCAATTTTATTGAGCCTTTGTTTATTACCAACTATAATTCTTAGTCTTACCCTGTATTTTAATTGCTTTAATCATTGCGTTTTCTAATCCATTTTTTGATTCGGTGGATTCGTTTGAAATATAATCACGTCGTTTAATATTTAATGATGCAATTGATTTTTGGAGTTTCTCTCTTTCTTTTCGTTTAAGTTGAATATAAGTTTTTATTTCAGAATTTGATTTGCCTTTCAATTCTTTAGGAAGTTGTTCGTCTTTTAAATCTTCATACTTAAAATTTTCTTCAAGTTCTGCATCAACTAAATCCCAAGAACTATTTTTATAAAGCCTAGAACTTTTACTAACTGTTCTGCTAACAGCATTGGCCTTATTGTAACTTCTTGCATTAGAATCTTGTTCTGCTTGGAGTTCCATTTTGGCAATGCCTTGAGTTCCATAGGCAACATAGGTTTTATTTAACTTTTTATTCAGTAAAAGAATTTCATCATCATAAGGAGTAGCTATATGTTTTGTTGCTTGATTATGATTTATAGCCATATAATTTCCATGTGTTAAATCAGCACCATCTTTCCAAGATGTGGAAATTCCTTGGTTGTAATCTCCGCAAAAAATAGTATTAACGGTGACATCTTTTTGATGAGCCAATTTAGAGGCAACTTTATAACTCACATCTCCTTGAGTGTAAGGTTCATTACCTGCAATAAAGATAAACTTTAAGTCATCTTTTTGATTACCCCAATTAAGTTGTTTAAGCGCTGTTTCAATTACTTTACCGCAAAATTCATTGCCACCATTTGTGGTTAATGAGAATAAGCTTTTAGAAATTTCGTCTAAATCATCGCTAAAACCAATTACTTGTCTTAAATAGCCTTCATCTGCATTGAGATTATCATTACCGTATTCATAAACAGCAATCTTAAGATTTGGATTTTGTTCTTTGCACTTTGCATATGATAGTTCATTTACAATTTGCCATAATTGGGCCTTTGCCTGGTCAATAAGTCCGTCCATACTATTACTAGTATCTAGAAGTAAAGCGACTTTAATTTCAGGTGTCTCTGAAATCATATTAGTTTCTAGAACCGTTCCTTTAATTGCAATTTCTTGTTTGTGTTTTTTATTATTAGCATTGCAAGCGCTTACAACTATAATGGTCAATGAAAGGACCATGTTTTTAATTATTGTTTTCATATTGATTCGTTTTTTGATTACTGTGTAAAGCTCATATTAAAAAGAATGAATAAAAAACCAGAATGAGTGAATAAGTCTTTTGAGTGAGTGATGCAATTAGGTTTTTTTGTTAAGTAGAAGATTCGGGTAATTAAATAATTGAGATAGAAGGTTGAGCATTTTTTCAAGTGGAATAAAGTATGTAAGTTTAATCCATTAACACGTATTAAATATTTTGAATACAACGCATATATATATTTATTTAATCATTTTTCTACTTGGATTTAGCGCACAAAGTCAGGTTAAGACTGAGGCAGATTCAAAAAAGGAAGAAATGATTTTTGATATTAGGGGTTCGGTATATATGCAAGACACGCGTGTGCCAATAGATGGTGTTGCAATTTCTGTGAACAATGGCGCTTACACAACTACAAATAAAGACGGAAAATTTACAGTTGAGGCTAGAATAGGCGATCAACTTACGGTACAGCATAAAGATTTTGAAACTATTTTTTATACCATTACAAGCGGAGAAAGAATTTCTATTGAGGTTTCTGAAGATAGTAGTCCATATCGCAAAAAACTAGGTAAAGAGTCATTAGGTATGCGGTTTAATAGGTTAATTGACTCTGCGGATGTTTATTTAAAGCAGGATGCCGAAAGAAGTATACAATTTATTGGAGATGCTTTAGATAGAGATGTAAGTTCTGGCCAAAGTGCAGAGGCCCATGAACTGTTAGGCGATGTGTACATGTATTGGAAACAATATGATTTAGCAATTTCAGCTTACAAAATTAGTATTCAAAACACTGAATCATCTTCTACTAAATTAAAATTAGCAAAGGCATTTTTTGGGAATCAAGAATATCAACAAAGTATAAGGGCTTTTCAAGAGTTAAATGAGAGGAACCTATCCAATTACGAAAACACCGAACGCTTTGAGGGTTTAGGAGATGCATATCAAAAAATAAATGATTATACCAGCGCAATAGATTCTTATGAAAAAGGGTTGACAATTGCTAAAGACCATCTGATTTCTCCAAAAATCACGGATTTAAACTCAAAGTTAGCCCAAGTTTATAATGATAGAGGGGAGTTAACAAAGGCCAAAACCTATTTTAATAACTCATTAAACTTAGCACAAAAGGAAAATAAAACGAGGGCAGTAGAGGAACAAGTAAAAGTTGCTGAATTTAGTGGTGATATGGAAGATTATGAAAGTGAAATACAACTAAGAAAAAAAGCAATTGAAGGCATAATAGATATAGAAAAAGATTCTTTAATCTCAAATGAAAGTGCTATAACATTACAGAAACAGAATTATAAAATAGGGAATGCATATTATCTTAATAATGATTTAGAGAATGCCATACCTTATTTAGAAAAGAGCTTTGAAGAGGCCGAGAAGAAGGAGGATCTTGTTGTAAAGAAGGATGCAGCGCGCAAACTATCAGAGGTAAATATTAAAGCAGGTAATACCGAAAAAGGTCTAGAATACTTGGATACATATAAAAATGTAGTTGATGAGCTTTATGATGAGCTTTACGCACAGAAGGAAATGGAGATTTCTCAAGTGTCAAGTTTTAGAAGAAATATTTTAGATAAACAAAACAGAATTACCTCGCTTGAAAGTGATAGGGCTTTATCTGAAAGCAAATATGAACTAACCGAGGAAAGAAATAAACGCCAGCAACTTATTATACACTCACTAATTGGAGGCTTGATACTTCTTTTGGTTACGGGTTATTTTATGTTTAAGTATATAAAACAACAAAAGCTTGCAAACAATCTATTGGCTTTAAAAACATTGCGTAGTCAAATGAATCCACATTTCATTTTCAATGCCTTAAACTCTGTTAATAGTTTCATTGCTACAAACGATGAGCGCACTGCAAATAAGTACTTGTCTGATTTTTCATTTTTGATGCGAGCCGTCTTAGAAAATAGTGAAGAGGATTTTATTCCTTTGGCAAAGGAGATTGAGCTATTAGAATTATATACCAAATTAGAGCACTTTAGGTTTCAGGATAAATTTGATTACTCTATTAATGTAGATGAATCCATAAACATCGAAGACTTTCTTATTCCTCCTATGCTACTTCAACCATATATAGAAAATGCTGTATGGCACGGGTTGAGATACAAGGAAAATAAAGGGAAATTGAATATAGACATTCAATCTAGATCCAAAGAAGAGATAACAATCACAATTACTGATGATGGTATTGGTAGAGAGCGTTCTAAAGCGTTAAAAACTGCACACCAAAAGAAACAAAATTCAAAGGGTATGAACAATATCAAAAAGCGCGTTGCCATACTTAATGAAATGTATAAAGACAAAGTTGATGTTTATATTGATGATTATCAAGATGAAAGGGATACAGGTACAAAAGTTGTTGTAACACTTAAAAAGGATTAATATGAAACTTAAAGCAATAATTGTAGAAGATGAGGCAAAAAGCAGAGAGATTCTAAGAAATTATCTCACTAAATATTGCCCAAATGTTTCAATATTAGGTGAAGCTTCTAATGTAGATGAAGCATTAATTGAGATAAGAAATAACGATTTAGATGTTGTTTTTCTCGATGTTGAAATGCCGTATGGCAATGCCTTTGATTTATTGGATAAAGTGGGTGATATCAATTTCGAAACCATATTTGTAACCGCATATAATCACTATGCAATTGACGCTTTAAATGCTCATGCATCATATTATTTGATGAAACCAATTTCCATTGACGAGTTAATAAAAGCTGTAGATTATGTAACTGAAATAAAAACTAAGGAAGATGCACTACAGGATCAGGTTTTAACGCCTAAAACTAAAGTTGTAAGTGGTAAGATTACATTACCTCAACAAGATGGTTTTGAAATAATAGATACTTCGGACATAATGTATTGCAAGGCAGATGACAATTACACGGAAATATATTTAAACAACAATAAAAAGAAATTAGTGAGTAAAACACTAAAATATATTGAAGAAAGTCTAAAGGATGGTAATTTTGCAAGAGTTCATAAAAGTTATTTGGTCAATGTCAATGAAATTGTAAAATACGTGAAAGGAAAAGGAGGAAGTGTAGTGTTAAGTAATGGAAAAGAGGTTATGGTATCGGCTTCTAGAAAATCTGAATTGTTATCTTATTTTAAATAATTATGCCAATTATAAAACAAGTTAGAGGAATACATCCTCAAATACCAGAAGATTGTTTCGTCGCAGAGAATGCAACAATTGTAGGAGAAGTCATAATGGGGAAAAAATGCAGTGTATGGTTTAATGCTGTAATTAGAGGAGATGTACATTTTATAAAAATGGGCAATAAAGTTAATGTACAGGATGGCGCTATAATACATGCTACATACCAGAAATCTCCAACGACGATTGGTAATAATGTTTCCATAGGGCATAATGCAATTGTGCATGGTTGTACCATATATGATAATGTACTTGTGGGTATGGGCAGTATTATAATGGATGATTGTATAGTAGAAAGTAATTGTATAATTGCCGCAGGTGCAGTCGTTACCCAGAATACAATTGTTGAGTCTGGAAGTATCTATGCAGGAGTACCTGCTAAAAAGGTTAAAGATATAAGTGCTGAGTTAATTTCTGGTGAAATTGACAGAATTGCGAATAACTATGTGAAGTATTCAAGTTGGTTTAAAACCGATTCTTGAGAATTTCAATTAATTCCTCAACACTTTGGATGGAATTAAGCTTTTCATTATTTAATATAGTAGTCAACTGGTTATCCATAAGTTTTAATACAGATGGATATTCAACTTTAACATTTGGAAAGATCGCTTCAAATTCATCTTTATGGTAAAAGATCAAATCAGTGTTACTTTTTTCTCTAAAATTTTTCCATGTCTTTTTTTCAGAAAAGGCATCGTAAGTTAGGGCGCATAAACTACAAGGATAAGTTTTTGGACTTAATAGTTTATGTACTCCGTCCAATAAGGCATTTAACTTCCCTGAGTTGGCATTATATATAAAAATGAACTTCATTATATATTAATTAGTGTATGACTAAACACTTTCCTTACTAAAATTCTAAAAACGAAGTATCAAACCTATTTTCTAGAATTGAGTTTAGTACTTCAATGTCTCCATTAGAATACAATTTTATTATAGGCTTAGTATTATTGGAGTTTAATAAGTCATTCGCTTTTAGTATGGCTTGAGTTTGTTTGGCAACTGCTAGTCCAGAATCTATAATAGTTACTTTTTTTGGCAACATCTTTTTCAAAATTGGAATTAAATATGGATAATGTGTGCAACCTAAAACCAAATAGTCTATATCTGCTTCGATCATTGGGTCAATATAGCTTTTTAATAAAGCCTGCATCTTTTTTGAATCTAATTGACCTGTTTCAATTAAAGGAACAATGCCTTCACCAACTTGTTCAATGACTTTTATCCCACTAGCATATAAGTCCGTGGTCTTATGAAATAATTGACTACTCAAAGTACCTCTTGTAGCCAGGATACCGACTACTTTAGTCTTAGTCTTTAAGGCTGCTGGTTTAATTGCTGGTTCAATTCCTATAAAAGGCACATCATATTTTTCTCTTAAATAGGATATGGCATTTGTTGTAGCAGTGTTGCATGCAACTACAATAATTTTGCATCCTTCATCAAGCAGTAATTCTGTGTTTTTGATACTTAGTTGAACAATTTCATCCTTTGTTTTATTACCATAAGGAGCATGTTTACTGTCTGCCAAATAAATAAAGTGTTCAGCAGGTAGTATGCTATGTATCTCCTTAAAAATAGAAGTTCCTCCAATGCCAGAATCGAATATTCCTATGGGTTTGTTACTCATTATCACAAAAATAAAAAGTCGCTTATCAAATAAGCGACTTTTATAATATTTATTTGAGTATAAATTATAATCCTAATTCAGCCTTTACGTCTGCCATTAAATCTTTTCCCTTAGCAACAATTAATCCTCCTGCTTCAAGTACATATTCAATATTTTGCGCAGCAGCAACTTTTTCAATTGCACTCTTCGCTTTTTCTGTAATTGGCTTTAATAGATCAAATTCCTTTTTTTGTAGATCTTGTTGAGCTTGTTGCTGGTATTGACCTAAGCTTTGCTTCATTTCCTCAACTTCTTGCATACGCTTTTGATTCTCTTCTTGTGTCTGGCTTGGTGCTTCAGCATCGTATTGCTTTAATTTAGTCTCAAGTTCTTTAATAGAGCCTTCTATTGTTTGTTGATAGGTTTTCCCAAGTTTTTCAATTTCCGCTTGTGCAGCTTTATACTCAGGCATGGCTTTTATTAGCTCTTGTGTATCAATATGTGCAATACTACTTTGTGCAGCTGTAAAACTAGTAGCTCCTATAAAAAGTGCTGTTGCAAATAATAAAGTTTTTAAATGTTTCATTTTTTCTAAGTTGTATTTGTGTGTTATAATTAATTATTTCCTTCCTCTTTCTTAGCTTTTGCTATAGAATCTCTCTTTTTTAGTTGTTTCTCTCGTTCTTCGCGAGCTTTTTTACGCTCTTCGATTATTTGTTTTTTTCTATCTTCTAATGCTTTCTTTCTGGCTTCTCTTTCCTTTAATTTTTGCTGACGCTTTTCTTCTAAAATTTCAGCTTGGGTTTTAGGCTTACTTGTTTTACTTGAGTCTTTTTTTACTTCAGCTTCAGGCTTTTTGGTTTCTGTTTTATCCGTATTTTTTTCTTTTGCAACCTCTCCTACAACTGCTCCTTCTTTAGTTTCAGTTTTGGTTTCTTCCTTAGCTTCTTCTGTTTTAGCTTCAGTCTCTTCTCCTGTATTATTCTGAGCATTTCTTGCCTCAAGAACCTTTCTACGTCTTTCCTCTGCTTCACGCTTTTTTGCTTCCCTAGCTTCTTGTTGTTGCTTTCTTCTTTCTTCTAGAGCTTTTTCTCTTTCAGCACGTTTAGCCGCTAACTCAGCTTCACGAGTTGCTTTGCGTTCTTCTAGGGCTTTTTGTCGTTCATCCTTTTCTGAGTCTACAACTGGTACAACTTCTTCCTCTTCTAATTCCTTTCTTTCTTTTTTGCTTTTCGCTTGAGATCTCTTAGATGTTCTAGTAATAGTTCTTAGAACTTGCTCACTAATGTCATATCGCTCAGCTGAATAAAGCATAACAACGTCTGCAGATTTATCAAAAACAAAATCATATTTCTTTGTTGATGCTATCTCTTGCACAGCTGAAAAAATCTGATCTTGAATTGGAGCAATTAATTGTCTTTTTTGAATCATTAAATCTCCATTAGGACCAAATCGTTTTTGTTGATAATCTAAAATTTCAGCTTCTTCAAAAGATATGTCTTCCATCCTTTCTTCATAGAGCTCCTTGGTTAAAAGAACACTTTCATTTTCAAGCTCTTTCTTCTTCTGCTCAATGACGCTCAGCTGTTTTTCAATTTCAGATTTCCATTGCAATACTTTCTTGTCTAATTGCGTTGAAGCTTCTTGATATTCAGGAACATTTTGTAAAATGTATTCAGTATCTATATAACCAATCCTAACACCACGTTGTGCCATAGCACTAAAGCTCATTAACCCTGTAATTGCCAGTAAAAAAAGAACTTTAAATTTCATCATGAGTATATTTTTATTTAGAGTCTTAAATGGTGTGACCAAATGTTTCCCTTGTTTTCAGTGTTACTTTACTTCAAATTAACGAAATATATTCCTAAAAATTTTAACACCATGATGAAATCCTTATATAGCTGTTAGAAAATATCGTGCCAAACTTAAAATTGTTGTCCGATAATGAAGTGAGTTTCCCATCCATTTTTAACAGTTCGACCTGGTAGAGGATCGAAACCATGACCAAAATCTATACCCAATAATCCAAAGGCTGGCATAAATATTCTTAAACCAACACCTGCAGATCTATTGAGATCAAACGGATTGAAATCTCTAAAGCTATTAACAGATGCTCCAGCTTCTAAAAAGGTTAAAGCATAAATTTTAGCTTGTGCACCCAAAGTTATAGGGTACCTCAATTCTAATGAAAACTTGTTATATATTGATCCACCATCTTGAGTTGATAGCGATTGATTTGGATAACCACGTAATTGAATTATTTCTCTTCCATCTAAAGCAAAGTTTCCTAAACCATCACCACCAAGGAAAAATCTTTCAAAAGGTATAACACCTCTATCGTTGTTATATGCACCTAAGAAACCAAATTCAACACTCGGTCTTAAAACGAGCTTTTTAGTTAATTCGGTATACCAATCTGCCTTAAACTTTATTTTGTAAAATTCTAACCAATTAAAACGTTCTTGGTCAATTTCACCGATGCGCTCTAAGTCATCCGGATCAGTTGGGTCTAGAGAATCCCTTTCATCAGCTAAAGCTTCATAATCAACACCATTAACCAAGGAATATGGGAAAGTAGCCTTTGCTGATATTGAAAAATTTGAACCACCAGTTGGATAAATAGGATCGTTATA
This sequence comes from Winogradskyella vincentii, assembly GCF_020166345.1. GTDB lineage: Bacteria > Bacteroidota > Bacteroidia > Flavobacteriales > Flavobacteriaceae > Winogradskyella > Winogradskyella vincentii. The sequence goes on from NZ_JAIUJS010000008.1 coordinate 9,740, forward strand.
AAGGTTATTTCTACTTAAACCAATGGTGTAAGATAAATTATTAGAGGTTCCGTTTCCAAACGTAAATAGCCCTGTGTTATAATTATTAAGATCGTAATGCTGATAACTTATTGCTTGAGAAAGTAAAAAGAAATCATCTGGTCTCTTTAATCTGGTAGATGCACCAAATGTTATACCTGTAATATTAAAACTTCTACTTTTATCTGCTCTTCTGCTTTGAGGGTCAAATAAAAATTGTCTAGAATAGGATAATGAAGTTGAAAGTTGGAATGGTTTTTTACCACCTAACCATGGTTCACTAAAAGAAAAACTATAAGTCTGAAAGAACTGACTAGCTTGAAGCCTTAATGCTAAACTTTGACCATCACCTCTAGGGACTGGCTTATAAGCTTCCTTTTTAAATATGTCTTTTATTGCAAAGTTGTTAAAAGACAAACCGAGTGTTCCGATAAAGCCACCACCACCGTAACCACCTTGTAATTGAATCTGGCTAGAACCTTGCTCTACAACTGAATACTCAACATCGAGAGTTCCATCAACAGGGTTTGGGTTTTTGATATTAGGTGCAATTTGCTGAGCATCAAAAAATCCTAATTGACCAAGCTCTCTAATTGTTCTAATAATATTTGCCTTACTATACAATTGTCCTGGACGTGTTCTAATTTCTCTATATATTACATGGTCGTTAGTTACATCATTTCCAACTACCGTTACATTATTAAAATAGGCTGGTTTACCCTCTGATATTCTTATCTCCATATCAATAACATTACCTTCTGCACTCACTTCTACTGGATTAATAGTAGAAAACATGTATCCGAAGTTTTGATATGCATTTGTTAAATCATTGGCATCAGGATTATTTGGGTCTGCTATACGCTCTCTTAATTCAACACCATTATAAGTGTCTCCTGGTTTAATTTTTAAGATACTAGATAAATAGCTATCTGAATAAACTGTATTACCTACAAAATCTATTTTTCCAAAGGTATATTTTTCACCTTCCTCAACATTAATATTTAAACTGATAGTATTGTCATTGTTGTAAATAATAGAATCTGATACTACCCTTGCGTCTCTATATCCTTTGGCTTTATAATAATCTACAACACTTACAAGGTCAGTTTTATAGTCTTCCTCAATGTACTTAGATCTTTTAAGAATACGAATTGGGTTTTTTTGCTTCGTGTTTTTCATTGCTTTACGAAGCTTTTTCCCTTTAATTTTTTCATTGCCGATAAAAGAGATATCCTTAATCTTAACCTTTTCACCTTTATCTATTTTAATAAGCATATCAACGCGCTCCTTCTTAACTGAATCTATTACCTGGGAAGTGATTATGTTTATTTTAGCATTAAGAAACCCTTTCTTTTGGTATTTATTGGAAAGATAATTACGCGTATTAGCTATTAAATTTTCAGTAACCTTAACTCCAGATTGAAGATTGTTTTCTTGGATGATTTCATCTTTTTTACCTTTTTTTACCCCAGATATTGTAAGGTCCAATAGTTCTGGCAAATCCATAAGGTTTATCTCTAGATTTGCAGTATTACCATCAATGTTAGTTACGTATATATCTATACTACTAAATAGGTTAGATTTCCACAGTGTTTTTACAGCATTTGCTATTTTCTCACCACCTATTTGAATTTCTTCATTTTTTCTAAGTTTAGAATAAGCTATAATTGTTTGTGGACTGAAATTAGTGTTTCCAGTAACATTAATTTCTTTTATTAAATACTTAGCGCCTTCAACCTGAGCATTAGCAGTTATCGTTGCAATAAAGAACAATACTATGGTTATAAACGTTGTAAAGGAGATTAGTACTCTATTAAGGGGTAAGTTGTTCGCTTGTTTTTCCAAATCTTCGTTCTCTATTTTGATAATTTATGAGGGCCTCGTACAGATTTTCTTTTTTAAAATCTGGCCATAAAATATCTGTAAAATATAATTCTGCATAGGCGATTTGCCAAAGCAAAAAATTACTAATACGTTGTTCTCCACTTGTTCTAATTAGTAGGTCAACGTCTGGTAAATTTTGCGTGTAAAGATGCTTATTTATAATGGATTCATCAATACTTTCAGAGGAAATTATATTATTTTTAACTTTAACTGATAATTCCTTAATAACATTAACAATTTCCTCACGAGAACCATAGCTTAACGCTAAAGTTAATGTCATATTCGTATTGTTTTTGGTTTTTTCTATAACATCTAATAGTTCAGAATATGCTTTTTTAGGTAAATCTTTTAAGCAACCAATAGCAGAAAGTCTAATATTATTGTCTTGTAAAGTTTTTATCTCTTTTTTTAAAGACCTGACCAATAACTTCATTAGAGTTTGCACTTCTATTTTTGGTCTATTCCAGTTTTCAGTTGAAAACGCATAAAGAGTGAGGTTTTTTATGCCAAGTTCAGCACTAGCTTCTACTGTTTCCCTAACAGATTTTGTTCCGTTTTCATGACCAATGACTCGCACTAACCCTTTTTGCTTTGCCCAGCGTCCATTACCGTCCATTATTATGGCAACATGGTTAGGTAGTTTATCTTTGTTTATTTGGTCTTTTAAGCTCATTTAAAAATTACAATAGCAAGGTCTTCTTCCAAAGGTGTAAGTTAGTGTAAATCCTGTAAATACATACCAATCATTACTATTAGTATTTCCAAAACTAAATCGTTCTCTAAATTCTGCATCTGGAACGCTTCCATCAATCTCGTCAGTAAAGGTATATCTTGTGCCAATTTCTGCTGCTAGGACCAAATGATTTGAGATATTAGTTTTATAGCCTAAAACCATTGGTATTCCATAGGCCCAACTAGAAGTGTTTTCAGATGTTATAATGCCGTTTTCATCAAAATAGAAATTATCATGATTTGCTGTAGTTATACCAGTGTATAGATACGGTGTGCCTTGTATGCCTACTTGATGAAGATCAAAATCCCAAAAGGTAAACTCCATACCCACAGAAATTTCTAATATATCGTTACTAAAACTATAGTCTCTTTCTACTCGCCTAGGATCACTAGATTTACTATCGAGTCCTTCTAATTCACTAAAAATAATTGACGCTCTAAAGGAATGTCTGGGGCTTCTATTCCATTTAAAAATAGCGCCTAATGCCGGTTGATTTGGAGAAATGTAATTGGTAGCTCCAACATCGCCAATAAAATTACTTCCACCAGCAAAAATACCAACTTCATAAATCTGAGCGTCTATATTTTGGCTTATGAAAATACTCAATATAACTAGGAAAAAATACCTCATAAAATTCTCAAAGTTTGCAAATATAATAATTATGATGAGCCTTTAACAATTTGAATTAAATTGTCTTAGAGATAAACAGATTAAATGGGTATTTATTGTTTAGTTTCTCCGATCTTCTCCCCAGAGTAATTTTTTTCTTAATGTATCTAAAAATGACTCATCAATCAATTCTACCATTCTTATTACAAAGTCAGCTTTTTTAATAATCACCTTAGTGCTGTTTGGTAAGGTAATGATCCGAGAATCTAGTGACAAGAGAAATTGGTCCTCTCTACCGTCAACTTTAAACTTCACGGATGTGTTATCTGGTATTATTAGAGGCCTAGCACTTAGGTTATGCGGTGCAATAGGCGTTAATACAAAGTTGTTAGCATCTGGTGTAATAACAGGTCCTCCACAACTTAATGAATAACCTGTTGAACCTGTAGGTGTGGAAAGGATAAGGCCATCCGCCCAATATGAGGTTAAATATTCATCATTAAGGTGAGTTTCAACAGTAATCATTGAGGTTGTATTCTTCCTGCTTATGGCAATTTCGTTTAGTGCGAAGTTCGTGTTTTCAATATCCTCATTCTTTGGGCTAGTTGTAACACTTAACAATGAACGCTCTGATATTTTATAGGCACCTTTGAATATTTCATTCAAGGCATTTGAGATTTCATCTGTCTGTATTGTTGCCAGAAATCCTAGACGCCCAGTATTTATACCTACAATCGGAATCCCTAAATCTCTTACAAAAGTTATTGCTCTTAGAATTGTACCGTCTCCTCCAATACTAATTAGTAAATTAAAGGAATCATCTAGGGTATTGAATTGTTTTACAGATGAATTATCTTGAATAGAATCAGTTTGCTTGCTTAAAAAATCTGATTCGACAAAAACATCTATGTTATGTTCTAAAAGTATTTTTAGAAGAATATTAAAGGCCTCTTGGTTGGATTCCTTTGCATAATTTTGACCATAAACAGCAATTTTCATATCAATTACATGTTTAAATATTTATCAAGATATTGTGAGCGTTCTTTCAAACTATTTAGATAAGTGTCATCTTCATGACCCGAAACTATATTATAACTGTAACGTCTAAAGGTCTGAATAACCTCGTTTAGACTTGCGTTGGCAATTTTAATAGTAACTTTAACTAAATCACCATCCATTTTAGAGATAAATGCACCTAATAATTTGGCATCATTAGATTCAACAATTTGACTTATTTCACTGAAAGAATAGTCATTAATACCCTTTTCAACAATTATTATTCCTCCTGGCTCAGAGAAAAATGGAGTTTCATTAAATAAGTGAATAATATCGTTCAATTCATAATAACCAATATAGGTGTTATCCATCCTTAACACAGGCATTATGTTAGAGTCGTTTTGTGCAAAAGCCTCTAAAACATCAAGCCAATTTGTGGTGTCTCTAACGTAGAAGCCCTCAACTGCATAGTTGCAATCGCTTATGGAAATTGCACCATCAAAGCAATGTGCGTCTGTTTCAGAAATGCAACCCATATAAATTCCATCTTTGTGAATTGGAACATGCGAATAAGTCAGATTATTAAAAAGTAATTGTAAATCACTTATTTTATCTGTGATACTTAGTGGTTTAATATCATTTATTATGTATTGCTGTAATTGCATTATGGGACTATTAATTAGGCGCAAATTAATCAAAAATAACCACAAAAAGCATCATGTACTTCGTATTTTTGTATTTCAAAAAATTGAGATTAAATGACCAAGTTAAGTGTTAATATTAATAAGATTGCCACACTAAGAAACAGTAGAGGAGGTGACCTGCCCAATGTTGTACAGTTTGCTAAGGATGTTCAAAGATTTGGGGCAGAAGGGGTTACGATACATCCGAGACCTGATGAAAGACATATTAGATATCAAGATGCATACGATTTAAAACCAGTAGTGCACACTGAATATAATATTGAAGGTAATCCAATACCCAAGTTTATTGATCTGGTTTTAGACATAAAACCAACTCAAGTGACTTTAGTGCCAGATGCTGAGGATGCAATAACATCAAATGCTGGTTGGGACACCATTAAACACAAAGATTTTTTAATAGAGGTAATTAAAGAATTTAAAGACAATGGTATCAGAACTTCCATTTTTGTTGATCCAGATATGTGCCAGATACAAGGGGCAAAGGATACAGGTACAGATAGAATAGAATTATACACAGAGTCATTTGCACATCAATTTAAATTCGGGAATAAAGAAGGTATTAAACCTTATATGGAATGTGCTGGTTTAGCAAATTCGTTGCAATTAGGCATTAATGCTGGACATGATTTATCACTAGAAAATATAAAATTCTTTAAGGAAAATATTACAGGACTCCTTGAGGTATCAATTGGGCATGCATTGGTATCGGAAAGTCTTTATCTCGGAGTTGAAAATGTAATTCAAATGTATTTGCACAGACTACAATGATTTTACATTCTAATGTTATTGGTGAAGGTAATCCCTTCATAATATTGCACGGATTTTTAGGTATGGGTGATAATTGGAAAACCTTGGCCAGAAAGTTTTCAGAATCAAGTTTCCAAGTGCATTTAGTGGATCAGAGAAATCATGGTCGTAGTTTTCATTCAGATGAATTTGACTATGAACTTTTGGCGGAAGACTTAATGCATTATTGTCAGAGCAAAGGAATGTCTGAAATTATTTTGTTAGGTCATTCAATGGGTGGAAAAACAGCCATGTTATTTGCTTCAAAATACCCAGATTTAGTAAAAAAATTAATTGTTGCAGACATATCTCCACGATATTACCCTGTGCATCATGATGTCATTTTAGAAGGATTGAGCCAATTAGATTTTTCATTCGTCAAAACGAGACTAGAAGCAGATCAGGTTTTAGAGGAATACGTACCACAAATCGGAGTTAGGCAATTTTTGCTGAAAAATCTATATTGGGTGTATAAAGGTGAACTAGGATTGAGAATAAACCTTGAAGTTTTAAAAGAAAATGTATCAGAGGTTGGAGAAGCTTTGCCAGCTCATGCTGTTTTCGAGAAGGAAACTTTATTTCTTCGTGGGGACAGATCTGAATATATTGGAGAGGCTGATGAGGCCATAATTAATAGCCACTTTCCAAATTCAGAAATTGTGACAATAACTAAAGCAGGTCATTGGCTTCATGCAGAAAACCCAACTGAGTTTTATGATGCTGTTATAAAATTTGTAAATTGATAAAAAATCAAAGATTATGAATGTAATTATTAGACTTTTATTAAACGCTTTAGCAGTTTTCATTCTCGCACATGTTTTAGACGGTGTTACTGTAAATGGTTATTTGGGAGCATTAATTGTTGCCGTAGTCATAGCAGTATTGAATATATTGGTAAAACCTCTACTAATTATTTTAACCTTACCAGTGACTTTAATGACATTGGGCTTGTTTCTGTTAGTTATTAATGCGTTGATAATACTTTTGGCAGACAAATTAGTTGATGGTTTTGGGGTTTCAAGTTTTTTGACTGCTTTGCTTTTTAGCATCCTGTTATCTATACTTCAATCGATACTACATTCAATATTTAAGGAGAAGAAGAAACCGCAATAAATCAAAGACTTAAAGTATTGTTGGGTTGTAAAAAATATTGTATTTTTGCAGCCCAATTTTAGTTACAATAATAATGAATATCACAAGAGAGAACATCGACGAGCTTAATGCGGTAGTAAAAGTAGATATCGCAAAAGAAGATTACAGCGATAAAGTTGAAAAAATATTAACTGATTATCGTAAATCTGCCAACATTCCTGGATTTAGAAAAGGGCATGTGCCAATGAGTTTAGTTAAAAAGCAATATGGTAAAGCAGTTCTTGTTGATGAGGTAAATAAACTATTACAAGATGCAATTGGTAAGTATCTAGTAGAAGAAAAGTTAGACGTTTTAGGAAACCCATTACCAAAACCTCAAGACAATTTAGATTGGGATTCTGATGCATTTTCTTTTGAGTTTGAGCTTGGTTTAGCGCCAGAATTTGACGTTAAGTTAAAAGGTAAAAAAGCAATAACACATTATAATATAGTTGCAGATGATAAAATGATTGACAATCAGGTTGATCACATCAGAAAACAATATGGAAAATTAGTTTCAGAAACTGAGATAGCTAAGGATTCAGAGGTAACAGGTAAATTTACCAGCGAAGAAAATGGTATTGAAAATGTTGCTACAATTACTTTAGATAAGCTAAAAGGAAAAACAAATCCTAAGAAATTTATTGGTGCAAAAGTTGGAGACGTGATTAAATTAAAGACTAAAGGATTATTTAATGATGATCACGATTTAATGACTTTCTTAAAAGTTTCTCACGATGATGCTCATGATTTAAATGTGGATGTAGATTTTGAAGTTAGCGAAATAAACTCAAGAGAATTAGCAGATTTAGACCAAGAGTTGTTTGATAAACTTTTTGGAAAAGGTGTGGTGACTACTGTAACTGAATTGAAAGAAAAGATAAAAACAGACTCTGAAAAGCAATTTTCACAACAAGGAGATCAAAAATTATTAAACGATGTTACCGAGTATTTGGTAGACAATACAAAGTTTGATTTACCAGCAACATTTTTGCAAAAATGGATGCAGACTGCAGGAGAAGAGCCAATGACTGAGGAGCAAGCTAAGGAGGAATATGAGAAGTCTGAGAAGAGTATGCGTTATCAATTAATTGAAGGTAAATTAATTAATGAGTATGATTTACAAGTTCAATTTGAAGATTTAAAAGCCTATGCACTAGAAATGATCAAAGGACAAATGGCTCAGTTTGGTCAAATGAATCCTTCAGAAAAGGAATTAGAGGATATTGCAGCTCGTATATTATCTAATCAAGATGAAGTAAAGAGACTTTCTGAACAGTTAATGAGTCAGAAATTATTAGACTTGTATAAAAAAGAAGCAAATCTTAAAACAAAAGAAATCACTTATGATGATTTTGTAAAAGAATTTTACAGTTAATCAGTCTGTAAAAATATTAGTATCTTTAAGGCGTAAAACTGAAAAGTTTTACGCTTTTTTTTTAAAATCAAAAAACAATTTAAAATATATGAACTACGGTAAGGAATTTGAAAAATTCGCTATTAAAGACCAAGGTGTAAGCAGTACATATTACGATAGTATAATAACCAGTATGTATCCTACAAATTTAACTCCAAACATTATAGAAGAGCGTCAGATGAATGCTGTTGCTATGGATGTTTTCTCAAGGTTAATGATGGATCGTATTATCTTTTTAGGAACTGGTGTAAATGACCAGGTAGCTAATATTATTCAGGCTCAGTTGTTATTCTTGCAAAGTGTGGATGCTTCAAAAGATGTTCAAATTTATATCAATTCACCAGGTGGTAGTGTATATGCCGGATTAGGTATATATGACACCATGCAATTTATTAAACCAGACGTTGCTACTATTTGTACTGGTATTGCAGCTTCGATGGCGGCAGTATTACTATGTGCTGGAGAAAAAGGAAAGAGATCAGCCCTTAAGCACTCAAGAGTAATGATTCATCAACCAATGAGTGGTACCCAAGGACAAGTATCTGATATGGAAATTGCTGTAAGAGAAACCATAAAGGTAAAAGAAGAACTTTATAACATTATTTCAAGTCATTCGGGTAAACCATATGAGCAAGTGGAGAAAGACTCAGATAGAGATTACTGGATGAAATCTAGTGAAGCACTAGAATACGGAATGATTGATGAGGTTTTAGAACGCAAGTAGTACTTGTTGTTTACGACTATATCTACAAACTAGAATTAATATTATGGCCAAAGAAGAATTAGAATGTTCGTTTTGCGGAAGGAAGAAGCCAGAGACAAATTTGCTTATAGCAGGTCTTGATGCACATATTTGCGATAGGTGTATCGAGCAAGCCCATGGAATTGTAATAGAAGAATCTAAGCAAAGCGGTAATTCAGAGTTAAGTGCTGAATTAATGCTTAGAAAGCCCAAAGAGATAAAGGCATTCTTAGATGAATACATTATTGGGCAGGAGTATACTAAAAGAGTTATGTCTGTTGCAGTATACAATCATTATAAACGATTGTTGCAACCACCATCGGATGATGAAATAGAAATACAAAAGAGTAACATCATAATGGTTGGTCAAACAGGAACTGGTAAAACTTTGATGGCAAAAACCATTGCCAGAATGTTAAATGTGCCATTGGCTATAGTTGATGCAACAGTTCTTACTGAAGCTGGTTATGTGGGTGAAGATGTTGAGAGTATATTAACAAGGTTACTACAATCTGCAGATTATAATCTTGAAAAAGCGCAACGTGGAATTGTATTTATTGATGAAATCGATAAAATTGCACGCAAGAGCGATAACCCGTCTATTACTAGAGATGTTTCTGGTGAGGGTGTGCAACAAGCCTTATTGAAATTATTAGAAGGAACTGTTGTTAATGTACCGCCAAAAGGTGGTCGTAAACATCCAGATCAAAAATTTATTGAAGTAAATACTGAGCATATTTTGTTTATTGCAGGTGGTGCCTTTGATGGTATTGAACGTGTTATTACCAAAAGACTAAATATGCAGGCTATTGGTTACAGTTCAATCAATACAGATACTGTTGATAATGATAACATTCTTCAATATATAATACCAAAAGACCTTAAAGATTTTGGGTTGATACCTGAGATTATTGGAAGGCTGCCTGTTTTGACTCATATGGATCCCTTAGATGCTAATACTCTGAGGGCTATTTTAACAGAGCCTAAAAACGCCATAATCAAACAGTACAAGAAGTTGTTTGCGATGGACGAAGTAGATTTTAGTATTACTGAAGGCGCACTAAATTACATCGTAGAAAAAGCGATTGAATATAAGCTTGGTGCTCGTGGTCTTAGATCTCTTTGTGAAGAAATATTAACAGAGGCAATGTTTGATTTACCAGGATCTGGTGAGACAAAATTGAATGTTACCAAAGCATATGCTGAGGATAGGCTTTCTAAATCTACATTGAAAAAACTGAAGGCAGTCTCTTAAGACGCATAGTGCTATAAAAAACAGAAACCACAAGATCTAAATTAGATTTTGTGGTTTTTATATTTAGTTAGGATTGATTAATAAAATATTGCATGCAATATTGTTCTGTTGAGGAGATAAAATCATTGTTATTTATCTTCTGTACGAATATATAATCTTTACTTAGTATTAATCCTTTCTTAATTAATTATTGGTCAAAATCGTTGGTATTATCGATGTACGAAAACTCAAGACAAATTTTAACGATAAAAGGAAATTTAGAGATAAATGCTACACCTTAGAATTTAGCTTTAGAAGCTCATCAATATAATCCCTTGTGTTGGAGAGCCTAGGTACTTTATGTTGTCCGCCTAATTTGTTGTTTTCTTTTAGCCAATCATAAAATAAATTTTGTCGTGCAGAATGTATTGTTGGTTTGTTAAGTGTCATGTTGTTATAGCGCTTTGCTTCATAATCTGAATTTAGTGCCTTTAAGGCATTATCAAATAATTCTTCAAAATAAGACATATTTTCAGGAGGTGTCTTAAATTCTATAATCCATTCATGGGCGCCCTTTTCTTTTCCTTTCATAAATATTGGAGCGGCAGTGTAATCTACAATTTCCGCATTGGTCCGTTTACAGACTTTTTTAAGAGCATCTTCTGCATTCTCTATTATTAATTCTTCACCAAATGCATTAATATGATGTTTAGTTCTACCAGATACTTTTATTCTATGTGGTTTTAAACTCACAAACCTTATTGTGTCGCCAATTCTATAACGCCATAAACCAGCATTAGTAGTAATAAGGAGCGCATAGTTTGTATTAAGTTTTACATCACTGAGCGGAATGACTTTTTGTTCACTAGTGCCATAGCTGTCCATTGGGATAAATTCGTAAAATATTCCATAATCTAGCATTAATAATAAGTCACCAGTATAGTTTTGATCTTGTATGGCAAAGAAACCCTCAGAAGCATTGTAGATTTCGTAATATTTAAATTTCTTAGACGGTAGTATAGCTCTATATTGTTCTATATATGGATTGAAACTTACGCCACCATGAAAATAAACTTCTAGATTTGGCCAAACATCAAATAAACTATCCTTTCCAGTCTTGTCCAATACATGGTTTAACAATACTAGCATCCATGACGGAACACCTGCAAGACTGGTTACATTTTCATTTATTGTTTCTTCTACAATTGCAGCCATTTTAGTTTCCCATTCACTCATAAGAGAGACTTTACTGCTAGGAGTGCTGCTAAATTCTGCCCAAAAAGGCATGTTGTCAATAAGAATTGCGCTCAGGTCTCCAAATACGGTTCCATTTTCTTTATACAATTCTTTGCTGCCACCCAATCGTAAACTCTTACCAGTAAACAATTGAGCATCTTCATTGTTATTTAAATACATACAAAGCAAATCCTTACTTGCGGCATAATGGCAATCCTCAAGTGATTCATTACTTACTGGTATAAATTTACTTTTGGCATTGGTTGTTCCACTGGATTTTGCGAACCATTTTATAGGCCTTGGCCAAAATATATTTTGTTCACCTTGTCTAGAACGTTCAATTAAGGGTTGAAGGGTTTCATAATTAACTATTGGGAGACGTTCACTGAATTCTTTGTAGGTCTTTATAGATGCAAAATCATACTTTTTCCCATATTCTGTATCCTTAGAAAATTTTAATAGGCTAAAAAGTAGCTCATTTTGTACTTCATTAGGATATTTTAAAAACAAATCAATCTGATGAAATCGTTTTTTTAGAAACCATGAAGCAATAGAATTTACAATAGGAATTGGCATGGATTGGTTATCTTTACTCGCTAAGCGAGATATAATTATTTTTAATTAAAATATTATTATTAAATCTTTTTCTTCAAAGTTCTTTATGCTAATTTCATTGAGGCTTAGATGCTAAAAATAATAAATTTCTTTTATGATTTACAGAGGTGTTCTTACTAAAATGCAAACCGAGTTTTTAGAACCAATTCAATATTATCTGGTCTTTGAGAATGACTTCATTCATATGAACCAATTATTGAATAAAAGTGTATCCATAAAACTTATTGGTAGTCAATGTTTAAGTTGTGGTCTTGATAGGCCAATTTACAGGCAAGGATTTTGCAGAACCTGTTTTTTTGATAAACCAATTGCTGGTGATTGGATAATGCGTCCGGAATTAAGTACTGCTCATTTAGGTAAAGAAGATCGCGATTTAGAATATGAGAAAAAAGTACAATTACAACCTCATATTGTATACTTGGCTAACTCCAGCAATGTTAAGGTTGGTGTTACTAGAAAAAGCCAGGTCCCGACTAGGTGGATAGATCAAGGTGCCCATGAGGCTGTCGAAATTGTTGAAGTTCCTAACAGGTATCTCGCAGGTATTACGGAAGTTGCTCTAAAAGATCATGTTGCTGATAAAACAAATTGGAGAAATATGTTGAAAAATGACGTTAAAGATGAAGATTTAATTGAATGGCGAAATAAGCTTAAGAAATTTATTCCTGACGAAGCTAAAGATTATTTTATTGAGAATAATTCCGAGACACATTTATATTTTCCAGTTGGGCAATATCCTGAAAAACCGAAGAGCTTAAATCTGAATAAATCCATTGAATTTGAAGGCAAATTAGTTGGTATCAAAGGACAATATTTAATTTTTGAAGACAATACTGTTTTTAATGTTAGAGCTAATGAAGGTCTAGTGGTGGAGTTGAGTATGTGACTTGTTTATGCTCATAGCATTAGTGTTAGTTTTCCGTTAAAATTTATTTTGTTTAACAAATATTAGATAATTTTAAACAAAATATATATTTATGAAAACTTCTCCTTTTTTATATATAGCAATTACAACCCTTATTTTAATTACCATAACTGTAATGTCAGCAATGGATTTTCCTTTTGGTTGGGTGTTCTATTTAACAGTATTAGGACAGGTTTTTTTAGTAGTAATGGTTTATAAGGTGCTAACGGACGACTATAAAACTGATAAAACATTTGATCATTTTTATGAAGACAGGCCAATTGAGCCATTAGAATTGAGAGCAGAAAATGAAACGGAAAAATTTAGATTGTAATAAAATACAAGCCCTTAGTTAATAAAACTTATTGAACATAGCTTCAACATTGCTATGATTAAGAAGTCAAAAATGTTCTGGTATGAGCAAATTTTGACAAAAAAAAGAGCAACTTATTAGTTGCTCTTTCAATTTATATGAAAATATAATTATATGTTCTCTTGATCTCTTAGACCTTGAATATACTGAGCTTTTTGGATCTCTCTTCTTCTTTTTACTGATGGCTTAGTAAAATAACGAGACTCCTTCAAATTGTTCATAATTTGAACGTTTCTATGTTTACGCTTATAACGCTTAAGCGCTCTTTCTATATTCTCTCCTTCTTTAATTTCAATCTTTATCATCTAATGATATTTTATTGTGTTTCTCAAATGGACGGCAAATATATGCTAACTATTTGAAAATAAAAAATTAATTATCCCAAATAGGTCTTTAAAATCTTACTCTTGCTAGCATGTCTTAATCTTCTAATGCCCTTTTCTCTAATTTGTCTTACACGTTCTCTGGTTAAATCATAAATTCCACCAATCTCTTCTAGCGTCATAGCAGGTTGATCTCCAATACCAAAATTTAATCTTATGATATCACTTTCCTTTTGCGTTAGCGTATCGAGAGCTCTTTCAATCTCTATGTTTAAGGATGCTTTCATCAATGATTTGTCTGGGTTTGGTGATTCACTGGCGCTAACTACATCATATAAACTAAAGTCTTCACCTTGCTTTAGAGGTGCATCCATAGATAAATGACGGCCAGAATTTTTCATTGATTGTTTTACCTCTCTCACACTGATATCTAATTCTCTAGCAATTTCATCAGCGTTTGGTGGACGTTGATGAATTTGCTCTAAATGAGAAAATGTCTTATTGATTTTATTGATAGTACCAATTTTATTAAGTGGTAATCTAACAATTCTAGATTGCTCAGCTAATGCCTGAAGAATGGCTTGTCTTATCCACCAAACTGCATATGAGATAAATTTAAATCCTCTGGTTTCATCAAATCTTTTAGCCGCTTTAACCAAACCAGCATTTCCTTCATTAATTAAGTCTGGTAATTTTAACCCTTGGTTTTGGTATTGCTTTGCAACAGAAACCACAAATCTCAAGTTAGCAGTGGTCAATTTTTCTAAAGCTTGCTGATCCCCTTTCTTTATTCTTTGTGCTAATTCTACCTCTTCATCTGCGGTAATCAAAGGAATTTTGCTTATGTCTTGTAGATATTTGTCTAAAGATTTGTCTTCTCTGTTGGTTACCTGCTTGGTAATTTTTAATTGCCTCATGGAATTAGTTTAAATTTAGTCAACCCACAACATAACTTAATAATTTAGAAAAGCAAGAAAAACATCAATTATTAACAAAAATTGGCAAAAAATGAATCATTTTTGCCTAAAATCAATCATTTTTAGTCGAATCTGGGACTTTTTTGTCTTCTTTTTCTTTACTCTTCTTTTTCCTGAAAATATCGCCAAGTACATTTTTCACGCCCTCTTTTACCACATCTTCAGTTGAATTTGTTTTGGTACTATCAGTTTTGGTAATTGTGGAGTCTGTTTTTGTTTCGTTTTTGTTATTACCTAATATTCCGCCAATTAGCTCATTAACTTTGTCTTTGCCTTGATTAAGTAGTTTTTGCTTTTGTATTTCTATGAGTAGATTTGTTAAGTTGGCAATGCCACTTGTTAAGTCCGTTTTTATATTAGGATTTGAAAATGTCCCATCAATATTGGCTGTTACCGGGATGGTGACATTATCTAGTTCTGGATCATTTAAACTTTCTAATAATTGGTTAACGTCGTTGCCTAGGTATTTAGCTGGCACTTCTACAATAGCCTTATAATCCATTGTATTTGTGAAACTGTGTTTCCCAGAAACTTCAATAGGAATATCATTATAAGTGATTGTAAACGGATTCACTGTTACCTCACCCTTGTCAAATTTCAACTTTGTTTTAATATCCTTTTCAAGCTCATTAAAATCAATGAAATTTAATTGATCATCTAAACCAGATAATATTGGACTTTTAGATGTATCAATATTAGACGTCAGTATTTCAGCAAGTGCATCACCAGAAATAGTATTTAGGTCTGGTGTGAAATTTTCATCTAGTAAACCGCTTACATTAATGGTAGAATTTAGTTTTCCTTGAACAACTTTGGCGATAGGAGCCAGAGCTTTTAACATTTCTAAATCATTAAAAGATTGCGAAATATCAAATTGTTGCATAGCCAATTGCATGTCAAAAATAGGTCGGTCGGATTTTGTAGATACATTACCGTTTATACCTAATTTGCCTCCAAAAAGACTGGTTGTCATTTCACTTAAATTAGCATTTTGGTCTTTGATACGTAGTTTGCCACTAACGTTTTTCAAGGTTAAATTATCATAAACAACATTTTGTGCATTGGCGTAAATAGAACAGTCTAAAAAATCTGGAATTTTTAAAGATTCATCATCAGATGTCGTCTTTTTGGAATCATCTGTCACTGACTCATCTTCAACCATAAAATCTTCAACAACAAAATTGTTCGATGTTACTTTAAAATCACCCTGTAATTTTTTATCGCTCAATAAGAAACCAAGAAGATTATTAATATATCCTGTTGCCTTAAAATCACTTTTCCCTGTTTGTGCGTCAAAACTATTGAGCATAACATTGCCAGGTTTAAAACTTAAGTCAGCATTATTTATTTGTATTGGATTAACAATATCTTCAGATGAAAAAATAAAATCTGAGATGGTAACACTCCCTTTATTCTTTATTCTTTGATAGGCATTTGTTTCAATGGCATTCATATCAAAAGACGTATTGAGTTTTCCTTTTAGGATACCGCTAAGTTGATTTTCTAGTTCTATTGGATAGGCCTTTGTGATATTTGCCAAATTCAATACGCCATCTAAGTAGGCGTCAATCAGTATATTTCCTGTTAGATTTTTTATATGAGCCTCAGATTTAAAAACATCTTGGTCTACTTTAAAATCTAGTTTATTAATGTCTATATAAGTGTCGTTTGCTTTGCCTGTTTTGTTTTTAATAGAAGCATCTATAGTTATATTATCAACGCTTTTAGCCAAATCAGGATACTTAAACGACGCATTTTTGGATAACAAATTAATGTCTAAGGTTGGGATAGATTCATCTGAAATCAATCCTTTTATCTCTCCATCAATCTTAAAACTACCAGTGGTAGTTACATCTTCAATGTTTTTTGAATAGGTTTCTGGTAAAATGGCCAAGAAATCTTTAAATGAAGATTCTGGATTTTTGAATGTTATGTCTATTTGTTGACCAGCTTCAACCAATTGAACAAATCCGTTAAATTCTAAAGGCAAAGCATTGATAAATCCTTTGTTCTCTTTAAATGTATAAATGTCTTCATCTAAGTTAAGATCGATGAGTGCATCTAATTTTAAATTATTATTTGTTAGGTAATTTGTACTATCAAGGCTCAAACTGATTTTTGCAACGGTGTTTGTTTCCAATTCAGAAAGTTGCCCAGAAAAAATACCATTACCAGAGTGATTAATATCCGTAGCATCAAACTTTACGTTAGATTCTTCATCTAAATATGTTATTGCACTGTTGTTAAGTTCATAATGCTCTATATCAAAACTAAAACTCGTTGAAGAAGAATCCGAGGTTGGAGTAACAGATTCATTTTTCTTCACAATGTCATAATTAACGGTACCATTTTTATTGGTTTTTAAGGTTAACAGCAATTCGTCAGCGATGATTTCATTAACTGCTAAGGGCTCATCTTCACTGCTGAATAATTGACGCACTGGCATTTCAAAAGAAATGGATTTTGCAGTGACTAATGTTTCATCCTCAAATGGTGCCCTATTAATTATTTTTAAGTTCTCTACATTAACTTCAGCCTTCGGAAAACTACTAATTAAACTCAGGCTGATATCGTCAAAACTTAAATCAGCATTTAAGTTTTCATCGGCATAATTCTGAACTATGGTATCTATTTTAGACTCTAAAACAAGAGGAATTGCTATCAATACAGCGATAAAAATGAGTAAAAGAATTCCAATTATTTTTAAAAATTTCTTCATAATGATTCCGTAACTATAGTATTATACGAATAACAAGGGACAATAGTTGTGCCTTAATTAAACTTTAGCAAGATTTTAAGGTTTAAAAATCACCTAAAGGAGATCAATTTCTTCATTTACTTTTAGCTTAAATCTTCTTCTAAAAATATACACACCTAAATAAAGAAATGGAGTGTCAAATAAAGCAACGAGAACTTTAAAGAGAAAACCAGCGATTAACAAACCAGTGAATTTATCCCATTCAATTTTACCGAAACTACATAGTAAAAGTAGGACCGTTGCAGTATCGACAAATTGAGATAAAAATGTTGAGAAATTATTACGTAACCAAAGGTGTTTCCCTTTGGTTAGATTTTTCCAGAAATGATAAATATGAATATCTACAAATTGAGCCAAAAGATAGGCCATCATACTTGCAAAAACTGCAATTGCTGTACTTCCAAAAACTGTAGAAAACATGCTGTCTTGCACAGGTGACCATGGCGTAGCAGGAACCGCATTTGAAGTGTATATAATAAGCATTGAAAAAAAGGAAGCGAAAATACCTGCTACTACAACATCGTTTGCTCTTTTTTTACCATAAATCTCACTAATTAAATCTGTAATTAAAAAGGTAATAGGGTAAGGCAATATGCCAACCGAAATTTCAAATATTTTACTCCCAAAAATTTCAATGTCTATAGGGTACCAGTAAAAAAACTTTTGGAAAATTAAATTAGATACAACAAGCGAGGTAATAAAAAGGGCACCTAATAGTAGGTATATGCGTTGGGCTAAAAGCTTGTCCTTTAATTGCATTTAAAATTGTAGATAAAATGTTGACCCAAAGATAATCTATTAATATATCTTTTAGTTAATTTGCTTTCTCCATGAAATTAGCGAAGACAGTTTACATAGCATTAGGTAGTAATAAGGGTTTGAAATTGCAAAATCTCCAATCTGCCATTGATGCTATTTTTATAACTGTTGGTGCTATTGAAAAAATATCTAAAGTATATAACACACCTGCTTTTGGGTTTGAAGGTGAAGAATTTCATAATGCTTGCATTAAGGTCAATACCGAATTGAAACCAAAGCAACTATTAAAGCAACTTTTGAAGATTGAAAAGGATTTAGGTCGTAAGAAGTCAAGCTCTAAAGGTTATGAATCTCGTGAAATTGATTTGGATATATTATTTTATGAAGATGAAATAGTTGAGCAAAAGAGTCTTATAATTCCCCATCCAGAAATGCATAATCGCAGATTTGTATTGGAACCTTTGCTGGATATTGCAAAAGATATAGCGCATCCAAAATTGAATAAAACAGTTTCAGAATTGTTAGGGGAATGCTCAGATAATTCAAAAATTGAACCTATTAATAAATGGCTAAAGAATCCAAAAAAGGCCTACAGCTTTAGTGATTTTAACTTTATTGCAATAGAGGGGAATATTGGTGCAGGGAAAACGAGCTTAGCAACAAGGATTTCAAAAGATTTTAATGCTAAACTCATTTTAGAGCGCTTTGCTGACAATCCGTTTTTACCCAAATTTTATAAGGAACCAGAGCGTTACGCCTTTACACTAGAGATGTCTTTTTTAGCGGATCGCTATCAGCAAATAAGTGATGATTTATCGCAATTGGATTTGTTCAAAGACTTCATGGTTAGTGATTACGACGTCCATAAATCGCTCATTTTTTCAAAGGTAACCTTGCCCGAAGATGAGTTTAGACTATATCGAAAATTGTTCTATCAGGTTTATAAAGACATCGCAAGACCAGATTTATATGTCTATCTCTATCAAAATACGGAACGATTGCAAGAAAATATAAAAAAGCGCGGACGTAAGTATGAGAAAGAAATACAAGATGAATACTTAGAGAAAATTAACTCAGGTTATTTAAACTTCTTACGGAATCAAACAGAATTAAACGTAAAAATTATAGATATTTCAGATCGTGATTTCGTAAAGAATCGTGAAGACTACTTGTGGTTGTTGAATGAAATTAATAGTTAGAACAGTTCGTATAAAACAGTTTTAATTATTCCTTTATTAGTTTCTAATATTATTTCATTCAGTAGTATGTCCTTTTTTATTTTGAGATTAAAAGGCGTTGCCAATAGGTCTACACCACTATTAATTTTTTTACGAATTCCTTGACCAGAAATAACATCTTTGTTAGCAGTGAATTGACCGATTGGAAGATGCTCTGTGAGTATTATGTATTTATAATTAGAAAGTTTTTCGACAATACTTTTAATTTCATTATTTGATAAATGCTGAAGGACTTGCCTCAGAATAATGCAATCTGCTTTTGGCAATTCATCTCGTGAAATATCTAAACAATGAAACTCTAAATTATCTGCCTTGAATAGTGCTTTGTTCCTTTCGATTAGGTTTTCTACAATATCAATAGCAATGAATGATTCAGTAAATTCAACAAGTTGCTTTCCAATATTAAAATCACCACAGCCCAAGTCGCAAACCGTTAGTTTATTATTGTGCGAAGCTAAAAAAGAAGTCACGGCTTCTAAATAGGGTTTTATAATGTCTCGATGGTGAGAACCTTCACCAGAATAAAAATCATAGTCTTTTCCGCCCCAAAGATGCATCTCATAAATTTGAGTCATTGCTTCCTTAGTTGGCCAAGGGTTTTTTAACTTATTCAATTTAATTACGTTGCTTAAGTTTAGAAAACACATCCCAAATTACCACGCCAGCGCTTACAGAAATATTTAGGGAATGCTTAGTGCCATATTGAGGAATTTCAATCACCACATCACTTTTGTCAACCACATCTTGTTGTACACCTTTAACTTCGTTTCCAAAAACAAAGGCATATTTGGTATTTGGTTGAGGTTCAAAAGTATTGAGAAATGTGGCCTTTTCTGCTTGCTCAATTGAGCATATAATGACGTCTTCAGATTTTAACTTTTCAATTACATTAAGTGTGTTTTCATGATATTCCCAATCCACAGATTCTGTGCTTCCTAAAGCCGTTTTACGAATATCGTTATGTGGTGGTTGCGCTGTAATGCCACAGAGATAAATTTTCTCAATTAAGAAGGCATCGCTGGTTCTAAATACCGAACCGATATTATTTAAACTTCTAATATTATCAAGAATTATTATGATAGGTGACTTATCAGTTTGTTTAAATTCTGAAATATCTAATCGGTCTAATTCTTCGTTTTTTAACTTTCGCATGTTGAAATCTTGGTCTAATTGTAGATAACTTATAGCTTCTTCACTTTATAAAACTCAGCTATTTGGCTAAATTAGCACACTTACATTTTTAACAAAAGTACACAAAACTCTTGGCTAAAAAGGCAAAAAAAGAAACACCATTAATGAAGCAATACAATGCTATTAAAGCAAAGTATCCAGATGCTTTATTGTTGTTTAGAGTCGGTGATTTCTATGAAACCTTCGGTAGTGATGCCGTTAAAGCTTCAAAGATTTTAGATATTATTCTAACAAAACGTGGTGCAGGTAGCGAGAGTGAAACAGAATTGGCAGGATTTCCTCACCATTCGTTAAATACGTATTTGCCAAAATTAGTGAGAGCAGGTGAGCGTGTAGCGATTTGCGATCAATTAGAAGATCCTAAGCAAACCAAAAAAATTGTAAAACGCGGTGTGACGGAATTGGTAACACCAGGTGTAGCGTTGAATGATGATATACTACATTCAAAATCAAACAACTTTTTATGTGCAGTCCATTTTGATAAAAAATATATTGGTGTTTCCTTCTTGGATATTTCTACTGGAGAATTTTTAACATCTCAAGGTGATGCAGAATATGTAGATAAGTTACTTCAGAATTTTAGTCCTAATGAAGTTTTAATATCCAAACAATGTAGAACGGAGTTTACTGAAACTTTTGGAAATGATTTCCATACATTTTATCTGGAAGATTGGGTGTTTCAAGCAGATTATGCTCACGAAACCTTAACCAAACATTTCAATACAAAAACTCTTAAAGGCTTTGGTATTGATGATTTATATGAAGGGATAATTGCTTCTGGCGTTGTACTTCATTATTTAAGTGAAACTCGGCATAACAGGTTAGAGCATATTGCAACCCTATCAAGGATAGCAACCGATGATTATGTGTGGATGGATAAATTCACTATTAGAAATTTAGAGTTGTACCATTCCACAAATGCAAATGCCGTTACACTTATTAACGTTATTGATAAGACCATTTCTGCGATGGGAGGGCGAACTTTAAAACGTTGGTTAGCCTTACCATTAAAGCATGCAGATAAGATAAAGCAACGACATGAGGTTGTACAGTTTTTGCTAGATAATGAAGCCGTTCTTCAAAAAATACAAGGACAAATAAAGCATATTGGTGATGTAGAACGTCTTATCTCAAAAATTGCAACGACTAAAGTGAGTCCTCGCGAAGTGATTCAGTTAAAGAATTCATTGGAAGCCATTGTACCGATAAAATCTTTGGCAGAAACATGTGAAAATGAAGCTCTAAAAGTCATTGGTGAGAATCTAAATAATTGTGATTTACTAAGGGATAAGATAAAGCAGACACTTAATGAAGAAGCACCAGTTAATGTATTGAAAGGAAATACAATTGCTACAGGTTATTCCCAAGAATTAGATGAGCTAAGAGGATTGTCAAAGTCAGGTAAGGATTACCTAGATGCTATGCTACAACGTGAAAGTGAACGCACAGGGATTACCTCACTAAAGATAGCCTCAAATAATGTGTTTGGGTATTACATAGAAGTACGTAATTCGCATAAAGATAAAGTACCGGAAGAGTGGATTAGAAAACAAACTTTAGTCAATGCAGAACGCTATATTACAGAAGAACTAAAGGAATATGAAGCTAACATTCTTGGTGCAGAAGAGCGTATTTTAGCCATTGAACAACAACTGTTTTCTGAGCTAGTGCTTTGGATGCACCAATTCATTATTAAAGTGCAACAAAATGCGCAACTGATAGGTCAGTTAGATTGTCTGTGTGGCTTTGCAAGTTTGGCAAAATCCAATAAATATAATTACCCACAGATTGATGATAGCTTTGAATTAGATATCAAAGATGGTCGTCACCCAGTCATTGAAAAACAATTACCACTTGGTGAACCCTACATTGCAAATGATGTTTATCTAGATAGAGAGTCACAACAAATCATTATGATAACCGGACCTAATATGTCTGGTAAGTCAGCTATATTGAGACAAACGGCTTTAATAGTATTGCTGGCTCAAATAGGAAGTTTTGTCCCAGCAAAAGAAGCTAGAATAGGCTTGGTAGATAAAATATTTACGCGTGTTGGTGCTAGTGATAATATCTCAATGGGTGAATCTACGTTTATGGTTGAGATGAATGAAACGGCATCTATTCTTAACAATATTTCTGAACGAAGCTTGGTACTTCTAGACGAAATCGGTCGTGGTACAAGCACTTACGATGGTATTTCCATCGCTTGGGCTATCAGTGAATATCTGCATGAGCATCCTGCAAGACCAAAAACCTTATTTGCAACGCATTACCACGAGCTTAATGAAATGACTGAGACCTTCGGTAGAATTAAAAACTTTAATGTTGCGATTAAGGAGCTAAAGGACAATGTACTATTTGTGCGGAAGCTAGTTGAAGGAGGTAGTGAACATAGTTTTGGAATTCATGTAGCTAAGATGGCTGGTATGCCACAACAGGTTATTCGTCGTGCTAATAAGATATTATCAAAATTAGAGAAGTCCCATTCTAGCGAAGAATTAACGGATAAGGTAAAATCGCTAAAAGATGATATGCAGTTGAGCTTCTTTAACCTAGACGATCCATTATTAGAAGAAATTAAAGACGAAATATTACATACAGATATTGATACCCTGACTCCTGTTGAAGCTTTAATGAAGCTCAATGAAATAAAGCGTATGCTGGTTAAGAAAAAACAAGCATAATTTAATTTCTATTTATTTTAAAAAAAGGCTTTGCTTTTCTAAGAAATATTTTAAATTTGCATCCGCTTTTACAGCGAATATGTTCTTTAAAAAGACTACGCGAAAGTAGCTCAGGGGTAGAGCATCACCTTGCCAAGGTGAGGGTCGCGGGTTCAAATCCCGTCTTTCGCTCTATACAATATATACCAATATGGTTACAGTTCGTAACCTTGATGCTGAAGTGGTGGAATTGGTAGACACGTTGGACTTAAAATCCAATGGCCATTATGGCCGTGCGGGTTCAAGTCCCGCCTTCAGTACAGACGAAAAGCCGAAACGAAAGTTTCGGCTTTTTTGATTTTAAAAGACATGAAAAATAACTGGTAAACTTCATACTACAAAATTATGTGTCAATCAGTCTGAGTGTTGCTTATTATTGTAGCAATAATCTGTTGTAATACTGAAGGTTTAAAAATACTTGCTTTTAAAAAAGTAGGATTTTATAACTGAGTAATATCATTGCCTTATTTTTTTTAATTGACCATCTTGATGTTCGGAACGTTGGTTTTGGAATAATTAAAATCTAATATTATGAAAAATCTAATTTTAATATTGGTTTCATTATTATTAATGACTTGCTCAAAGGATAACGATATTGTTGAAGACATGGATTTAAGTCTTTATACTTATGTGCCTGATGACAATTTCGAGGAATTTCTAATCATTAAAGGGTACGATGATAAAATGGATAACTATGTTTTAACACGTAATATTGAAGACATAAAAGAATTAAATGCCAGTCAAGGTTATGGATGGTCGATTACCGGTTATGGCATAAGAGATCTTACTGGTTTACAAGACTTCAGCAGTTTAGAAATATTAAACGTTCAACATAATTACATTACTGCTTTGGATTTGTCTCAAAATACTGCTCTAAAATATTTAGATTGTTCAGCGAACTTTGGCTTAATTCAATTAGATATAAGTAGAAATTTAAACTTGATATACTTAGAATGCGAACACATATTTAATCTTGAATGTATACAAGCAAATCAATTTCAAATCGAAAATCTTGATTATAAAATAGATCCAGAAACGTATTTATCTATTGACTGTAACTATCAATAGAACTATATTTTCTCATGCCACAAAATTATGCTTCAATCAGTCTGAGTGTTGCCTATTATTGTAGCAATAATGTGTTCAATTTAGATAATTGAATCAAAAAAATCACTAAAATCTAAAGACCAACTCAATAGGTCTATTTATATTTCCGTCAGAATTATAATTGCCATCTGGGCTATAATAAACAGGTTGATGGCCGATGATAGTTAATCCAGCGTTTGATTGTTGCGAGAAAATGAAATCTCCCTGCTCGAGTCCATAGACCGAAGGGCTGCCACTAGTCCAGTTCCAAGAAACGCTATTTAAACTATCCATAATCCAGTAGATTGTCATAAACTCTCTTCCATCATTTGGCCAGATAATACCACCATTATTTACTTCTTCACAATTAAATTCTGTATTAATATAATACAATGTACCCTCATAACAGTCAATATTATTTGTTACGAACACTTGATCTTGAAATTTAAAGACTTCACCAGTATCTAAAAACTTAATATAACTTTTAATAGGCTCTTCTATATCCTCGCAAGTAAAAGGAGCTTGAAAAACTCTATCCTCAGTTACTATTGTATCATCGTCGCAAAAGACCCTTCTTGCCATCTCCATCACCCAATTTATGAACTTTCCAACTCTACTAACATCACGATGTCCAGTTTGTCCAGAGGTCGATTCAAAATCTTCACCAAATTGTTCGTAAAGCTCTCTATCATTACAAATATATAATGGCCTATCATCTAGTATTTCATCTAAGCAATCCTCATTGAAAGTGCCATTACGATCGTTAGATGAAGGGTCAAATCCCGGGAGGGTTAATGTCTCAACAAAATTGAGAGAACCATCAATATTTTCAACTTCTACTGTAATTTCAGTTATCATTGGGTCATATTGAATACTCCAAATCGTATCTAATGCATTTATTCTGTTTGACCTATATTCAATTGGGATATAATTATTGTCCAATTCCATTGAATAGGAAACATCTGAATCAGGATCAAACTGAACAACATTTTTTATGTTCTTTGGTACATTCTTCCCAGCAACTGAAGAGAAGAAAGATTCACCATAGCCTATGTAGTTAAACTTATCATCACTCCCTTCAAATATCTTATCTGTGCTTGTATTTGAGTTACTAAACATTTTAAATTCAAGCAATCCAAATTCATTTAATGGCTCTATTATAACATCATCGTTGTTCGCGTCATTTGAACTGTCATCACCATTTGAACAGTTAGTAATAAAAATAAAGGAAAAAAGTAAAAAAGAAATTTTGAGAAAAGTGCGCATCTGAAATAAAAAATTAATTAGCAATAATAGAATATAGTAAATATATCAGAAAAATCAAATGGACTTATTCATCTTAAATTGCGATATGTTATGTTTCTACTTTGTTAATCTGATTTATAATTCGCAAATACCTTTTAGTGGGCTTTCCAGCATAGGTTTTTTTATAGTGTAAGAGAATTAAAAAAGATTATTAATGATTATCACACTATTATTACGATAGATTATCCTAATCTCTAAGCGATATCTTCTGTCTTATCTTCGCTCATTATCTTGTAGTCTGTAAAGTTCATCTAGTTCACTCTCTAGCGTTCTGATATTTAATATCATTTGTAATTTCCTTACCATTAAATTAGTTGCTCATTTTAATTTTAGCAGACAAGAATTATATTCGATTATAAAAGCTACCACTTTCTCCAATAGTGTCTACAATTCGTCTCAGGGTAGTATACATAAAGATCTGGAGAAATATTTTGTCCATTAACATAATTAAATAGTGATCTATTTAAATCATTAAAATGAATTTCTATACGCGAAAGTAGACATACATACCTTTGACGAATTTTCCCAGAATCTTTTTTATAAAAGTTGGTTTCGAAAGGATAAATATAATAGTATACTCTACCATAAGGCCTTAATCCATCTATTACTATATCATGTATACTTGGCATATCCAAAAAATCAAATTCAACTGGCTCTACCCAAGACTGATCTTCATACAAATAGCAATAGAATATTTGAACTGGATCTATCGTGTAGCTTCCTTCAAAAAACTTTAATTCTACGGTATAAAAAACCTCTGGAAATGCTACACTTGTTATTGTTGTTCCTGGGGTTCCTCCTTTGAGAATTAATGGATTATATGCTGTTAGTGTAATTTTATAGTTTTCTTTATCAATAGTGAACTTATAGGTGAATTCAGGTATAATTGTGTCAGGTATTATTCGAGGTATAAAGTCTATTTTATTCACATATCCCTTTGGATAATATGAATTTCTAAATCTTTTTCTGCCCTCATACTCTGCGAAAACTGAATCCTTCTGTATTAAAAAATTGTGTTCAGTAGTAATAAAACTTTCCTTTATCCATTCAATGGCACGATTAAAAAGTTCATCACAGCTCATTGAATCAATGTCTACTTTCAAATAATCTGTAAACCCGTTTGGTTCCCATTCAAAATATTGCCAACCTTCAATTTCTTTTCTTACAGATAGTATGTTAAAAGTTGGGAGAGAAATGGAGTTTCCCTTAGAGTCAATGATCTTAACTTTTTTGCCATCGTAGTGCTGCTTGCCATATATTGTATCTAACTTATTAGAAAATAACTTATTTGTAATGATCCTAAACTCTTCTTCTTGAGGTGATAGTGTAATTGGTAACAGTAATAAAACTATTAAAACTGTAAGAAATTTAAAGTGTTTTTGAACGGTCTTCACAACTAATATTTTAAAATTGTTCAGTATTCAACTTTTCGAACAACACTTTAAATTATAACTTCAAAAAACACTAGCCAATGATATCGGTCAGCGGTGAATTTTTTGAACAAGTAATAATATTGTATAGTTTAAACTGAATTACCAATTATTAATTGAAGTTAATCATATAAGCCAATAAAATTTTTAAAAGCATCTTTCTTATCTTTTTCTTTTAATAACACATTTTTCGTTTCAATTCATGGAAAAAGAAAATGTTTAAATATCTTTAAGAGATTTTTATTTTAGTGAAAAAACATTTCTTTTTGCAACCAAAATATTCCAACCATACAATTACAAGATTTATGAATTTTAAACATACCGTATTAGCAATTGTTACAGTATCATTAATTAATATATCCTGCAATGATTCAACAAAAACAGAAATTTCAATGGATGAAAAAGAGCCATCTAAAACCTATGTAGGTGAATCTATAACACATGCGTTTGATGCAGAAATAGATGCTTTAATAAGTCAAATGACATTAGAAGAAAAAACGGGAATGCTACATGGTACAAGTATGTTTTCTACCGCAGGTGTAGAACGCTTAGGAGTGCCTGAATTGAAAATGGCAGATGGACCTTTAGGTGTACGTGAAGAGATTTCAAGAGATTCTTGGGCACCTGCCGGATTAGATAATGATTTTGCCACGTACTATCCTGCTGGAGGTGGACTTTCTGCTACATGGAATACTGAACTGGCCTATTCATTTGGATTTAGTGTTGGCCAAGAAACTCGCGCGAGAGATAAGGACGTGTTGTTATCTCCTGCTATTAATATTATTAGAACGCCTTTAGGAGGTAGAACCTATGAATACTTTACGGAAGATCCGTTTCTAAATAAAAAACTCACGGTTCCTTTTGTAGTTGGTATGCAAGAAAATGATGTTGCGGTTTGCGTAAAACACTATGCCGCTAATAATCAAGAAACCAACAGAGATTTTGTAGATGTACAGATAGATGAACGTGCACTGCGTGAAATTTATTTACCGGCATTCAAAGATGCAGTGGTAGATGCAAAGGCCTATAGTATGATGGGAGCATACAACAAATTTAGGGGAGAATACTTGTGTGAAAATGGCTATATGCTAAACGATGTTTTAAGAGATGAATGGGGATTTGAAGGGATAGTTATTTCAGATTGGAACGCTGTACATACATCAGTAAAATCCTTAAGAAGTGGTCTAGATATTGAGATGGGAACTCCTAAACCTTTTAATGAATTTTATTTGGCAGATCCATTGATCGACTCCATTAAAGTTGGGAAAATGTCAGAAGCAGAACTTGACATACATCTAAAAAGAATATTACGATTGATGCATACCGTAAAGAGCATGGGCAACGATAAGCGCAAAAAAGGAAGCATAAATACTGAGGCTCACTTTATGGATGCTTACGATATAGCTAAAGAGTCGGTTGTTCTATTAAAAAATAGTAATGACTTATTGCCAATAAACATATCTGAAATTAAATCTATTGCGGTAATTGGTAATAATGCTATGAAGAAGAACGCATTAGGAGGATTTGGAGCTGGTGTTAAAACCAAACG
The DNA here is from genome assembly GCF_020166345.1 of Winogradskyella vincentii. Classification (GTDB taxonomy): domain Bacteria; phylum Bacteroidota; class Bacteroidia; order Flavobacteriales; family Flavobacteriaceae; genus Winogradskyella; species Winogradskyella vincentii. The sequence continues at coordinate 38,461 of NZ_JAIUJS010000008.1, forward strand.
TGAGGTGACTCCTTTTGAAGGTCTACAAAATAGACTACCAGAATCTATCAAAATTAATTATGCAGAAGGTTATCTTGAAAGATATGCACCCAAAAAGAAAGGTGCTGTGGGTCAAGTAGCAGAAGTTGGTGAAGTAACCCAGGAACAGCTAACTACAATAGATGAATTGGATACTAAGCTATTAGATGAAGCGCTTAGCGCGGCCAAAAATTCTGATATAACCGTAATTTTTGCAGGTTCAAATCGTGATTATGAAACGGAGGCTTCTGATAGAGCAGATTTAGAACTTCCTTTTGGACAGGTAGAACTAATTGAGGAAGTTCTTAAAGTCAATCCAAATACAATTGTGGTTATGATTGGTGGCGCACCATTCAATTTAAATACTATAGAGCAAAAATCATCAGCTTTGGTATGGAGCTGGTTCAATGGTTCTGAAGGAGGAAATGCCCTAGCAGATGTATTATTAGGAACTGTTAATCCATCAGGAAAGCTGCCATGGACTATGCCTAAAGCATTAGACGATTCTCCTGCACATGCAACTAATAGTTTTCCAGGTGATGAGTCGGTATTGTATGAAGAAGGCATTTTGGTGGGATACCGTTGGTTTGACACAAAAAATGTAGAACCCTTATATCCATTTGGTTATGGGCTTTCTTATACATCTTTTGGTATTAAAAACGCTAAAACTGATAAGAATGAGTATACTAAAGAGGAGACTATTTTAATTACGGTTGATGTTGAAAATACTGGAGGCATGGATGGAAAAGAGGTTGTACAATTATATGTTAGTAAATCAGATTCTCAAGTTGAAAGAGCTGAAAAGGAATTAAAAGGATTTAAAAAGGTGATGGTAACCTCTGGACAAAGTAAAAAGGTTACTTTAGAATTACCAGTTAAAGAATTAGCGTACTATGATGTTTCCCAAAAAGCTTGGACAGTAGAACAGGGCAGTTATAGTTTGAGAATTGGTAATTCATCAAGAAATATTACATCAGAGGTTACAATTAATGTAAAATAAAACTGGTAGGTTTTCAGAGATGGAATTAACTAATAATTCTGCCATCTCCCATAGTTATAATTCTGTCTGTTTGTTTTGCGAAATCTTCATCGTGCGTAACAATAAGTAAGGAGAGGTTTTGTTCGTCACTTAATTGTCTAAAAATATTAAAGACATTATCAGCATTGTGGCTATCAAGGTTGCCCGTAGGCTCATCGCCCATTATAATTGATGGATTGTTAATGAGTGCTCTTGCGATTGCAACACGTTGTTTTTCTCCACCAGAAATCTGAGATGCACGTTTAGTTGCGAGGTGCTCAATATTTAGTATTTTCAATTTGTCATGACCGTCTGAGATTATTTCTTCAATGGATTTCTCTCCCAATTTTTTTGCAGGTAGTATTACGTTTTCTAGAACTGAGAATTCAGGCAATAAATAATGAAACTGAAACACAAATCCGACGTACTTATTTCTAATATATGACAGCTCATTGCGTTCAGCCCCAGTTATAAGCTGATTGTTGAGTAATAATTCACCATCATAATCTGTATCCATTGTAGACAATATGTATAATAGCGTAGATTTTCCACAACCAGACTTACCCATAATTGAAGTGAATTCGCCTTTGTTTATCTTAAAATTAATGTCTTTAAGGACATGGAATAAAACAGGTTTTCTAAAATATTTGTTGATATGTCTTGCTTCTAAAATTGGTTCCATCATTGTCCTCTTATAATTTTAACTGGATCAATTTTTTCTGCCCTTTTAGATGGTAAATAACCCGCAATAAATGTAGATATCATTGCAAAACTAAAGCCTATAAGAAAGAATAATGGATTTAGATTTATGGGATAGGTCTCAATAGTTGGTAAGGCTTCCGTATTAAATGGCAATGTGCCTATAAAGTTGGCCAATCCAAAACCAATTAAAAGCCCTAAAATTCCGCCTACAAACCCAATAATCATTGCCTGACTCATAAATATAAGCTGAACGTCTCTGCCAGAGAAACCTGTGGCTTTGAGAATAGCAATATCATTCATCTTTTCATAGATTAACATATTAAGAATGTTATAAATCCCAAATCCGGCTACTATTAAAAGTGTGATGGAAACAGCATATGTAATTAGGTTTCTAACGGTTGTTCCTGTTTCAAATTGCGCATTTGCAGTTTGTATATCAATGGCTCTTAAATTAAACTGATTTTCAATTTCCTTGGATAATTGTGGTGCTATGTTAATATCATATAACTTTAGGTTTAAATCTGTGATATAGTTTTTTGGCTTTCCTAGAATCCGCTGAATCGTTTTTATATTAGTAAAGCTTTGTATGGCATCGACATCTGCTATACCACTTTGATAAATACCTACAATTTTTAATGGGAAGAAACCACCTTCAAGAGGACTGACCTGGACACGATCTCCAATTTTTAAAGACATTTTTTCTGCAATTCCAGCACCAATAATTATGCTGTTGTCAATATTGTTTAAAGCTGTAGCAGATCCTTCAATGATATAATTGTTGAGGTTAAAATGCTCAACTTCCTTAATGGGTTCAAAGCCGGTAAGGTTGCCGCCAATTTCAATAGAACCAGCGATATAAAATATCTGAGTTTTAATTTGAGGTAAAACAGCTTCAACATTGCTATTGTTAGACAAATAATCTATTATAGGCAAAACATTGTGAATTTTCTTCTGGGTTATTTTGGGCTTAATAGAATGAACAACTTTAATACTGTTATTGAGTTCTTCGTATAGACTTATAGGTTGTTGGTTAGAGGGTTTAATTTCATTATAAATATGAATTTGCGGAGTCTGATTTAATATGAGGTCATCTAACATAGTGTTTAAACCTGTCATAAAACATACTAAGGTAATGTAGGCACCTATACCAAAAGTGACTCCTAAAGCGGCAATGCTTGTCTGCTTTACCTTGGTTAGTAAATGAGTTTTAGCAATGTTTAAGATTAAATTCCAGTTAACCATTATTCTGGTTTGTAAATGATTGTGTTTTCTGAAATGCCTGATTTTATTTCTGCAAATTCCATACTCTGCAATCCAAGTTCCACAGTTTTTAAACCATCTTCTGTTGAGACTTTGTCGTTGTCAATCAAATAAGATTTTGGTATGGTTAAAACATTATCATGTTTGGCAATTATTATGTTAGCTTCACCAGAAAGTCCAGGGTAAAGCCTTTCAGGGACTTCAGTAAATATTGCCTCAACCAAAAAGGTTTGATTGCGAACATCCTTCTTAGGGTAAATTTTTGTAATTGATGCATCAAAAACGGTGTTATTATAAGCATCTAAGGTGACGAGTACTTTTTGCCCTAGGGTTATACTAATTATGTCAACTTCGTCTATAAGCATCTCAATGATAAAATTATTTCTGCTACCAATGGATGCAAGAGGTTCCTGTGTATTTACAATTTCTCCAGGTTCTTTGTATAATGCGTATAATTTACCATCAATCTTACTTTTAATAGTGAAATCTTTGGTGTTAATAAGAGAAGTTTCATAGTTGTTTTCGGCCTGTTTTAACAACACCTTTAATTCATTTTCTGTTCTCTTAAATTTATCTTTTAAAAGTTTTAATGAATTTTTAGATAGTTCATAATTTAATTTCTTGGTATCATACTGTGCTTTAGATCCTATATTTTGTTTCCATAAATTAGATTGTCTAAAATAATTAATGGAGTCGTCCTTAAACTTCAATTTGGCAGCTTCAATTTCATTTCTGATGTCATTTAATATAGTTGCTTCACCTTTATAGTTTTGATAAGCCAAATCTGCCGCAAGCCTATTGTTTTGCGCGTTAAGTTTGGGGGAATTATTTATAATTTGGAGTAATGGTTGATTTTTAATTACAATGTCACCTTCTTCAACTAAGTTTTCTTGCAAAATTCCAGAAACTATTGAATGTACCTGGTATAAGCTGTCTGGTTGAACTGTAACCGAAGCATATACGGATTCTGTAATTGAGTTTTTTGTAGCTGTAGTGTGTTCCTTATTATTTGAACAATCAAAGAATAGGATTAAAAAGAGAACTAAATAATATAATCTCATTAAAGTTATTGTTTATACTTTTTTATGGTCCAAGTATTATCCATGTTCTGAGTAGCAATTAAGTTGTCAGATATGAATTTTGATTTAATTCTAGGAGGTTTGCCTAAGAAGTTTTTTTCTAAGGTAACATGAGTTGGTTTTTTATTGAAATAATAAACAATTTCACCATTGATATCAATAGCAACTTCCATATAATCATATTCAATCATCTGTTTATCTAGAACATCATTTTTACCCAATACATTTTTGTAGAGCTTAATAACAGTGGCCTTACCATTTTTAAATTCAGTCGCATTTAAAAATTGTGGTTTTAAAATAGCATTACCCTTTTTATCAATATACCCGAAATAGGAAATACCTTCTTTCTCAGATGAGATTAAACATCGATCTGAATTAAAAACCGGGTACTTGTTTCCATTAATAGTAGAAACAACAACATCATTTCTAAAATCAACAAGTAGTTCACCTTCTTGGTTAATAAATGCCCATTTTTCACCTTTTTTAATAGCCATCACACCATCATGTATAGGTGAAATGAAATCTAATCCGCTTAAGGATTGTGCAAATACTGTTAACGGAATAATCAATAGTAAAACGGATAAACTCAGTGCTTTTTTCATGACATAAGCCTTTAAAATTATGGCTTAAATGTAAAATACGATGTCGTATTAAACAATGACTAAAATCACTCTTTATGGGTAATCCTTATTTTGTGTTTTTTATAACTGAAACAATATCAGATTTTTGTAATACACCAGATTGACGCCAGACTTGTTTTCCATTTTTAAATAAGAGCATTGTTGGGACACCTCTAACCTGATAAGTACTTGCGAGAGCTTGATTTTTATCCACATCTATTTTCACAATTTTAATATTGTCACCCAATTCATCCTTCACCTCTTTTAGTATTGGAGCTAACATTTTACAAGGACCGCACCAATCAGCATAGAAATCTACCAATACAGGTACTTGTGAATTAATTATTTTATTGAAACTAGATTTCATGATTATATCTTTTTAAATTCTAAATCCAATTTTGCGACATAGGTCAGTTCAGCTTTGTTGATTTTTGAAAATGCGTAAGCAATATCGTTTGCTGTTTTTAAAATCTTTGACCTGATATTTTTTTCAAACAAATCTGGGTTGTTATTTAAATATCCTACAAAGGATTTAAAACAAATGTCTGCTGATTTATTTTCACTTTGCAAATCGTTGAACTGCTTTTTAATGACTTCTAAATTTTTGTCTCCAACATGAAACCAATCACGTTCTAAACAACGTGATAACTCAGTATATTCCTCAAATGTAAGGTTGCCATCTGCCTTTGCAATTGCGTAAAATAAGGAGCCAATATTTTTGTAAAATTCTGATTTCATATGGTCTAATAAATTTAATAAAAAGCTAACTATTTACAGTTGAAGTTAATACAAATTTGAAAGGTTGAATGTGATAATTGTCATGATTTAACTAGGTCTTAATTCATACATTTATTAATAAGGCTTAATACATTTTGTTGTATGCTAAGACAAGACCAGGAAATATTCAACATTCTTTTAGAAACCGTTTCTGAAGCGGTGGTGATTGTTAACCAAGATCAGAAAATCGTTGAGGTTAATAGATCCGCAGAGGTAATTTTCGGTTATGATAACGAAGAAATTAAAGGAAAGCCATTAAATGTATTAATGCCATCTAATTATCATGATTCCCATAAGGTTCATTTTAAAAATTTTATTGAACAGATGGGCAATAAAAAGATGGCAAAATCCATGGACGTTTTTGGGCTCAATAAGCTTGGTGACATAATTCCAATTGAAGTACAACTAAATCCTTTTAAAATTTATGATAAGACCTATGTAATGGCCTTAATTAAGGATGTTACTAAACAGAAGGAAACAGAGTTAGACTATATGCTAAGAAGCAAGGCTTTGGAGTCAGCAAGCAATGGAATAATAATTACTGATGCGTTAAGACCAGATAACCCTATAATATATTGTAACAAAGCTTTTATAAAACTTACAGGTTATTCCAATAAAGAAGTGGTCCATAAGAATTGTAGATTTTTACAAGGTGAAGACCGAGAACAAAAAGAACTTGATAAACTAAGAAGAGCCATTAAAAATGGGAAAAGTTGCCTGGTAACTCTTCGAAATTATAGAAAAGATGGGAGTCTATTCTGGAATGATCTTTATATCACACCAATAACAAACAATGACGGGATAATTACCAACTATATCGGAATTCAAAATGATGTTACTGAACGTGTAAAATCAGAGCAAGAAAGAAGTCATTTCGCAACAATATTCAATGAAAGTTTAAATGAGATATATGTATTTGATGCTAAAACATTATTGTTTTTATCAGCTAATACAGGCGCCTTAAAAAATTTAGGCTATTCAGAGGATGAATTGAAAAAAATGACACCTTTCGATTTAAAGAATGAAGTAGATGAAGAAAGTTACCGAAAAGCATATTTTGATCCATTAACAACTAAAGCAACAGAGAAAGTTGAATATGAAACCATACATGTAAGAAAAGACGGTAGTATATACCCTGTTAATGTACATTTACAGCTGTCCTATCTAAGCGGTAAACCTGTTTTAGTTGCCATTGTTCTTGATATTACGGAACAAAAGAATTACCTGCAAAAACTTGAGAATACTGTTAAAGAAAGAACAGAGCAGTTAAGAATAGCATTGAGCAAGGAAAAAGAGCTTAATGAACTTAAAACTAAATTTTTATCTCTTGTGTCACATGAATTTAAAACACCGCTAAGCGGTATTTCTACTTCAGTGATGTTGCTAGAAAAGTATCAGAAAGAAACTGAGCAAAAAAAACGAGAAAAGCACTTAAATACTATTAAGGAAAAAGTGCAGTATTTAAATGCAATTTTAAATGATTTTCTATCTATTGAGAGACTAGAATCAGGCACTGTTAATTATAAAATAAGTGACTTTAATTTAAGCAAGGTTATAAACGAGGTGGTTTATAATGCCAATATGCTTTTAAAAGAAGGACAGCATATAAAATACCCAATTAACATTGATCATATGACCATGCGTCAAGATGAAAGGATATTAGAACTGATTTTATCCAATGTTGTGCTTAATGCCATTAAATACTCAGCCGAAAATACATGTATTGATATTACAATTGAGCAAAACAAAAACAATACAAAAATTAGGGTTAAAGATGAAGGCGTTGGTATTCCAAAAGAAGATTTGGAGAATGTATTCACACGCTATTTTAGAGCTGAAAATGTTGTAAATATTAGAGGAACAGGTATTGGTCTCAACATTGCTAAAACACATGCCGAAAACTTAGGAGGTGAAATTACTTTACAAAGTGAAGAAAATAAAGGAACAACAGTAACGATTAATATACCATCTAGATATGATAGCTAAACTATTACTTATAGAAGATGATATAGTATTAAGAGATAATACTGCAGAATTATTGGAGTTATCTGATTACAATGTGATTAAGGCCTCTAATGGTAAAGAAGGGCTGAAACTTGCAATGACTAATCCTCCTGATCTTATAATATGTGATATTATGATGCCAGAAATGGATGGTTATGAAGTTTTAGAAAAATTATCCAAAAACAAAAAATTAAAGTTCACACCGTTTATTTTTCTATCAGCCAAGACAGAACATCAAGATGTTAGAAAAGGTATGAATATGGGTGCAGACGATTATATAACAAAACCATTTACTGAAGATGAACTTTTAAGTGCAATTAAAAGTAGACTTGCCAAAGCTACAATATTAGAACAAAGACGAGGTTTAAATCAATATGTCGATGAAGATGAAGAGGAATTACGATCATTAAATGATCTTAAGAATTTCTTTGATGATTATGGTGAAGAATTCAAATACGATAAGAATGAAATCATTTATAACGAAGGTGATCATTCAAACTACATTTATTTAATAACAAAAGGTGCGGTTAAATGCCATAAGTTAGATGACCAAGGAAAAGAATTAACAATAGCACTTTACAAAGAGGACGATTTATTTGGTTACACATCCTTTACACACAATTTACCGCACAAGGAGACAGCAACGGCAATAAAAGAAACGCAATTGATGGGTATATCCATCCTTCAGTTATCTAGTATTTTAGATAGTAACCATAGAGTTGCAATTGCTCTTATAGATCTGCTTACAGATGATTTGTGCAATACAAAAGAGCAACTATTGCAAATGGCTTATAGTTCTGTAAATAAAAAAACAGCCAGTACAATTGTGCAGTTTGCAGAACATATAAATCGCAAACCTGAAGACCCAATAAAAATTTCCAGAAGTGATTTGGCAAGTGTAGCTGGTGTAGCAACAGAAACCTTTATAAGAACACTTACAAATTTTAAAAATGACGGAATTATAAAATCAGAAGGCAGAAATATTGTTGTGTTAGATTTAGAACGATTAAAGGAAATAGAATAGAAACGCAGTTTAATGACTGTCGTCATTTTAGAGCTACTAAAAAGAAATTACATTAGTTCTCTTAAATCAATATAATTATGAAGAGTGTACTTCTGCCCACTGATTTTTCTGAAAATTCTTGGAACGCTATTGAGTATGCACTTGAATTTTTAAAAAGGGAACCGTGCGTATTTTATTTACTTCATGTAAACACCATGAGTAACGCTATTTTAAACGATCCAACTTATATAAGTACTGAAGATGTCATTGAAGAAGTTTACGTTAAACCGTCCAAGGTGAAGTTGCATAAGCTGTTAAAACGTATTTCGAAAATTTCAGATAAAGATTATCATAGGTTTTATTCCATTGTAGATTATGGGTTCTTTATTGATTCCATAAGAAGACAAATTGAAGAAAAGAATATAGATTTAATAGTCATGGGCACAAAAGGAGCTTCAGGACTTAAAAAAATTGTGATTGGCAGTAATGCCGGCGATGTAGTTGTTAAAGTTAAATGTACAACACTTGTAGTGCCTGAAAATGCAGTTTATGATGGTATATCTGAGGTAGCTTTCCCTACTGATTTTTCATCTCACAACAATTTTGAAACCTTAAAGCCTTTGGTTGATCTTGTTGAGGAAAGAGATTCTAAACTATCTGTACTGCATGTAAATGGATCCAATCAAAGCCTTAATGAAGAACAAGAAAACGGTAAAGAATTTATTAAAGATTTATTTGGTGAATATGAGCATAAGTTTTTCTTCCTTTCAAACAAAAAGTTAGAGGATGCTGTACAGTGCTTTACAGAAAGTAGAGAGGTTGATATGATTGCAATGGTTGCAAAGAATCTTAATTATTTTCAACAAATATTATTTCATTCAAGAGTAGAGAATATTACATATCATACAAATATTCCTTTCTTAGTATTACACGAAACAACTAATTAAACTATTATGGATGTATCAGTAACTTTTGCAAAATTTTGGGGTTGGTATCTTATTATTTTCTTTTTAATATTAAGCTTAAATCCAAAACGTATCAAACAGATTTTTGAGGATCTTAAAGACCAAAAGTTTCTCATTTTGTTTTCATTCTTAGCAATAATTGTAGGGTTGATCAATATCATTTTTCATAATATTTGGGAGGCTAATTTTAAAATTATCATAACCTTAATCGGTTGGTTTTCGCTAATAATTGGCTTAGGCTTATTTATTTTCCCTGTTAGGACTGTTAGTTGGCTCCAGGTAACCAATGTAAAATTTGTACAGGTTATTTATACGCTCTTATTTTTAGTTGGTTTGTTCTTATTAAATGAAGTATATAATCTAATTCCTTTTTAAAATTGACGATTGTCATTTTTAGTTAGTTCATAAAGCATTATGTTTATTTAATATTAAGGTTTGGGAGTTCCTTAATGTTATTTTGCTATTAATCATGAAGAGAACCAGATTTGCTAAAATCTGGTTCTCTTTGTTAAGATAATTCAACATTTCTAAAACTGATTAAAATCATTTTAGAATTTAGCATTTTATTCTACTTTGAGAGTTGTTAAAAGGGGGCTTTTAATAACATAATTAAGGGGCTGTGTGAGTTTATGATAAAGCTCAAAGTACTTTCAGTTTTCTTAAGATAAAAGATATCTTTAAACTGCTACGAAAGCAATATCATAAAATTATAATGTTCGGTGAAACAGGGAGCGTAAGCTCCCTGTTTTGGTCTTTTTAAGTATCTTATAGTAATTATCTAGATGACATATATCATTGTAATAAAGGTGATTAAGATATAGTTTTATGGTTCAATTTAATTGATACAATTATGAAAAATGTGCTTATTCCAACTGATTTTTCAAAAAACGCAATGAATGCAATTCGATTTGCATTAGAGTTTTTTAAGTATGATAACTGCGAATTCTATTTTTTGCATACATATGAAGACGAAGTTTACGAAAAGCACAATATTGCCGAAGAAGTTTCCTTTGATAAGATTAAGGAGGATGCAAAAATCAAATCTGAAGAGAATTTAAATAGCTTGTTTAAAGAAGTAACTTCACTTGCGCCTCATAAAAGATTTAAACATCACTTAATATCTGCTTACAATTCTATTTTAGATGAGGTTGATAAAATTGTAATTGACAAGAACATAGATTTAATTGTAATGGGCACAAAAGGAGAAGGCTCAAATCATGCCTATGCTTTTGGCAGTAACACATTACAAGTTTTAAAATATGTTGCTTGTCCAGTTTTAGTAATCCCAGAATTTTGCAAATATGAACAACCAAAGAAAGTACTTTTTCCAACTAATTTCTTAATTCCTTATAGGAGAAGAGAGCTGAAGTTGTTAAATACTATGCTTAAGCCTTTTAGGTCTATGGTTGATGTATTGTATATAGCTAAATATAGTAATCTCTCCAGGCGACAAATAGATAATAGAGAGTTCCTTGTAGAGGAATTGGACGGTTTAGAATTAAAATTTGAAACTGTAGATAAGAAGGATGTCTCCAAAGCAATTATACATCATATTAAGACTTATGAAATTGACTTATTAGTAATGGTGAATACTAGACATTCCTATTTAGAGGATATGCTCTATAGATCTAAGGTTGATGATATTTCATTACACACTGATATTCCATTTTTAGCACTTCAAAATGTAAGAAGGACCATTTAAAACTGATTAAAATGAAAAAAATACTTTTGCCAACAGATTTCTCAGATAATTCTTGGAGCGCTATTGTATATGCACTTAAACTTTTCCAAGAAGAGTATTGTACGTTTTACGTTTTAAACTCTATTGCCTTGAAGGCATCTACAATGTCTAATTTTTCAAATACTCTTTTAAAGAAAATGAAGGACAATGCCCTTATTGAACTACTTGAAATAAGAGATCAATTGATTTCCTCTGATGCCAATGCAAATCATGAGTTTCATACGGTATTGAGCATGCATGATTTAATTGATGCAATTGATGCGGAAGTTAAACAGAATAACATTGATTTAATTGTTATGGGAACCAAAGGTGCTACTGGAGCAAAGGAAATATTTATTGGTAGCAATACGGTTAGAGTCATTAAAAAAATACAGAATTGTCCAATATTATTGGTTCCAGATGAGCATGATTTTGTTTCGCCGAGACAAATTGCTTTTCCGACAGATTTTAAACATAAATATACAGTTGAGCAATTAGCTCCATTAATTGATATGGCAGAACTGTATAATTCTAAAATAAGGATATTACACATTAATGAAGAGGAAAAATTAAGTAATAAACAAGAACTTAATTATGAGAATTTAAAAGAGAAACTTAGTGATTATAGATCGTCATTTCATTGGATGCCAGACTACAGTACAAAAGAAGTTGAGATTAATGAGTTTATATCAGAATTAGAGATTGACCTTTTAGCCATGGTAAATAACAAGCACAGTTGGCTAGAAAAAATAACACATGAACCAGTTATTAAAAAGATTGGATTTCAACCATTAATTCCATTTTTGGTGATTCCGGCCTAAAGTGATTGATATCATTGTTAGAGGTACTATTACAACCTAAATTTAGATTGTAACAATTTATAATATTAAATGCAGAAATGAAAAATAAAGGAATTTGGATTGATAAGGAAAAGGCGCATATTGTAACAGTTCTAGAAAAAGACACAAAGATGGTAACAATATTGGCTGAGGATAATGTTGAACAATCATTTGAAGTTGAACGGCCAGGTGGTGCACAAGAAATAATAAAGGATCGTAAAGTTCTGGAGCGAGAAAAACTAAGAATAAATAGTTTTATAAAATCATTAGTTCCAAAATTAAAGGACACAAAAAATATTCTTGTATTAGGTCCGTCAATGATGTGCCAAAAGTTTGCCAAAGTATTGGGTAACAATTATCCAATTATAGGCGCCAAAATAAAGGAAGTAAGAAAGGCTGATAAGATGACAGAAAATCAATTAAAAGCCTTGGTAAAAGATTACTTTTCGCCATTAGGTTAAGCGGCGATTTGGTTAGTTTGGGGAGTTGCCAGGGCAATACGTTGCCCTGGCAACATAATTCTTAATGGTTATGAAAAACGACAATTTTGAAGTAATAAAATCTAGCGGTAAACGTGTAAAGTTTTCTTTAAGCAAATTAAGATCCTCTTTAAAAAGAAGTGGAGCCAGCAAAGAAACAATAGACGCAATAATTGATAAGGTTAGAGATGAGCTATATCAAGGTATTTCAACCAAAGAGATTTATAATAGAGCTTTTGCATTGCTGAAGAAGAAAAAAAGTTACCTGGCTTCAAAATACAAATTAAAAAAGGCAATTTATGAGCTTGGACCAACAGGATTTCCTTTTGAAAGATTCATTCAGGAAATACTTCGTTACTCAGGATATGACACCTCAGTAGGCGAGGTAGTAGAAGGGAAATGTGTCTCGCACGAAATTGATGTTATTGCAAACATAGATAATGAAACTATTATCATTGAGTGTAAGTTTCATGGTGAGCAAGGCTTAAACTGTAATGTTAAAGTACCGTTATATATCAACTCTAGATATGAGGACATTAAAGCGAGTTGGAAGGCAAATGGTAACAGTACGCAACTAAAAAATTGTTGGGTGGTTACGAATACGAGGTTTTCAGAGGACGCGGTACAATATGGTCGCTGTTCTGGTTTGTATTTGTTGAGTTGGGATTATCCTAATAATGAAAGTTTAAGAGATAGAATTGATAGACTTGGTCTATATCCAATTACAGTTTCTACATTGCTGACAAAACGAGAAAAACAGTTTTTATTGAGTCGAAATATTGTTTTATGCAGACAACTTTTAGGAGATGTGTTTTATCTAGATCATTTAGGTATTTCTGAAGTCAGAAAAGAAAAAATTCTATTAGAGATTGAAGCCTTATGTACAACTTGATAATCTACCTATGAAACGAATAGTTAAGGTCAATTTTTTAGGAGGTGCAGGCACAGTTACAGGTTCTAAGTTTTTACTAGAAACATCTGAATGCAATTTAATGATAGATTGTGGGATGTTTCAGGGTCTAAAGGAACTCAGAGAATTGAATTGGGTTGATTTACCAGTAGATGTTCCCAGAATTGACTTAGTCCTTTTAACGCATGGACATCTAGATCATGTAGGTTATATGCCTCGACTTATAAAGCAAGGGTTTAAGGGTGAAATAATTGGAACATCACCAACTTTGGCAATAGCAGAAATAATTTTAAGAGATAGCGCAAAGATTCATGAGGAAGAAGCAAAAAAAGCCAACAAAGAAAAGTACACCAAACATAATCCTGCTCTTCCATTTTACACTATAAATGAGGCAGAAAAAACTATTAAGTACTTTAAATCTGTTGAATTAGATAGTTGGGTTCAGTTGTCTGAAAATATATCAGTAAGATTTCAATATAATGGACATATTATAGGTTCAACATTTATTGAATTAGAAATTAATGGTAAACGCCTAGTGTTCTCAGGTGATGTTGGAAGAAAGAATGATTATTTATTGAGTAATCCCAAAAAACCACAATGGGCAGACTACTTATTTGTAGAAAGCACTTATGGAGATAAACTCCATCCGGAGCAAGATGTAGAAATTGTTCTCGCTGATCTTGTTAAAAAAACACTTCAAAATAGAGGTAACTTGATAATACCAAGTTTTGCTGTGGAAAGGCTTCAAACCTTAATGTACATACTCTGGAAACTGTATAAGCAAAATAAAATTCCAGATATTCCAATATTTATTGATAGTCCAATGGGAAAAAACGTGTTGGATGTTTTTAAGTATTATCCAAATTGGCATAAGTTACCAGAATCTGAGTATTATGCCATGTGCAATCACATAAATATTGTTAGTTCCTACAAGGAAACTTGGGAGACAATAGACGATAGAAGGGCAAAGGTCGTTATTGCCGGTAGTGGTATGGTAACCGGAGGAAGGGTGCTTACATACTTACAACAGTATATTGATGAGCCCTCAACAACAGTTTTATTGGTTGGTTACCAAGCCGAAGGAACCCGTGGACGCCAGCTGATTGAAGGTGCACACGAAATAAAATTCTTTGGTAAGTATTATCCAATTAAAGCAAAAGTTGAACACATAGAGAGCCTATCTGCCCATGCCGATCAAGGAGAACTTATGGACTGGTTAGATGAAATAAAAAACATACCAGAACAGGTTTACCTTATACACGGTGAGTCTAATGCGCTTAATGCTTTTAGAGTTAAGCTTGAAACTATTAATAAATGGCGTGTAAAAATTCCAAAATTAACAGATATAGACCAGCTAATTATTTAAAAGTAAACTGATTAAAATCATTTTAGGAATCAGGTTTGATTTTTAAATTTCAGTTAGAATCATGTTTAACAAATAAAATAAAAGCTATGTCATTAATTAAATTTAACAATCGAAACCGATTATTCCCATGGAATAATACACAGCTAAAAGATTTTTTTAGCTCTGATGATTTCTTTTTTAACGATAACTTTTTTGAAGAAGATTCTTTAATGCCGGCGATGAATGTAAAAGAGTTGGAAGGTGAGTTTGAAGTTGAGTTTGCAGCACCTGGATTTAAAAAGTCTGATTTTGAAGTTACATTAGAAGATAACATCCTTAATGTATCTGCGAAAAAGGAAATAGAAAAAGAAGAAGAAAAAGAAGACTACATGCGCAGGGAATTTAGCTATAATGCATTTAAGCGCGCATTAAGACTGCCTGAAACTGTTGATAATATGGCAGATATCAAGGCAACTTATAACGAAGGTATATTAAAATTAAATCTTCTTAAAAAAGAACCATCAAAAGAAACACCTAAAAAAGTAATAGAGGTTATTTAAAAATCAAGGATTTGAGCAGAGTGCATTTTTAGGTGTTGCACTCTGCTTTTTTATACCATTATACCATGAAAACAATACACACAAAAGCAAAACATACAGAGTGGCTTAGTGCTGAGGATATGCACGATGCTTCTAAAATATGGATTTCAGAATTGAGTTTTTTTAAGGAGGAACAACTTTTCTTAGAAGACCTAATTAAATCGTATACTCTAAATTTAATTGACAACAATCATTTTGAAGAAAGTAAAAAAGTAATTGATAAACTCTCCATAGTGGTTAAGAATACACAAGTTTTATTGAATGCTGTTAATTCTCACGAAAATGGATTATCAATTATGGTTGATGGAATTGATCAGTTAGAAGAAGAGGCCACATATAGAAAAGAACACAGAAATTTAATTGAGCTGATAGGTGAATTTAAAAAGCGTTACCAAAAGATTAAGATGAGGCTTTTCACATTAATAAAACTTGTAATGAAGGAAAGCAAACAAAAAAGACTTTTGAAATAATGCCATTTCTGTTTTTTATTAGTTCGGCCATTTAAGAACCTACTATGATTGCCTCTAAAATGTCACCTACATAATAGGCAACGGTTGCGGCTATTGCACCAAGTATAAGCGTCTCAAACACACCTTTAATTTTACTGGTGTTGGTAATGTGTGTTTTTAAAAATCCTATTAAAATAAAAGCCATAGAAGTTAAAATGCTTGTCCAAAGAAATAGATGACCAGGGAATTCCCAAATTAAATCCCATACATATACTGTTAAGGGAATAATACCGACCAAAACAAATGCCAAATAAGTGGATAATCCAATTTTAAATGGTGTTTTACTTAATTGGATCATGTCTATATTACTTTTTTTGAAATTTTTCATCCAGGTCTTCTTCTCTGTTACGATTTCCTCAACCATGCTTTCAATTGATTCTCCAGCAAAGCCATTTTTAAGAAGAATTTTTTTGATTTTGTTTTTACCGTATTTGAGTTGATTCTGAGATGTTCTGCTATTTGTGTTTTCAATATTATTTTGGCTGTCCTTTACTGATTTGGCAGATAAATAAGCGCCTACGGACATCGCGAACCCATCTGCGAGTAAATTTGCAAAACCAAGTATGATTATTACTGAATTACTCAGACCCGCACCAACTGCACCAGAAACAACCGCAAATGTTGTAACGGCACCATCAATACCTCCATAAACAATCTCTCCAAGATATATTTGAAATGGATAAAGCCAATTAGTTGGTTCTATTATTGATTTTTGTTTTTTCACACCATATAAGATAAGATTAAAATTAGACAACAGACATATGATAACCTATGATAATAATCATTCTTTATATTTCATTTTATGCAATTAAAAATGGTCGTATTAAAATACATTCCCTTATAATAAATAATAAAAAAGTATCATAAATTAAATAGATTACCACTACAAATATTCTAAAAACCCTTATAATTGCTTATATTTAAACCTTAACAAACCAAAACACAAATGTTGTGGTAGTTTCTATGGATTATTCAAATGGTCATTCTTAGAAAAATACTTTGTTTATCTTTTGTTTTACTTGTTACCTTCCTTCAGTCTCAAGAAATTCCTCCAATAAATATTTTTACACCACAAGATTATGGAGCTGAAGATCAGAATTGGTCAATCACACAGAATGACAAAAACTTTATTTATGTAGCTAATAATGTTGGTCTGTTAGAATACAATGGTGCTTCTTGGCAGATGTATAAATCACCAAATGATATGATTCTCAGAACTGTAAAAAGTGTTGGAGATCTTATTTACACAGGTGGATATATGGATTTTGGTTATTGGCAAAGAAATGAATTTGGAGAGTTGTTGTATTCATCCTTAGTCAAGGAAATAGGATTTGATATACTGGAAGATGAGGAGATTTGGGGAATTATTGCTGTAGAAGATTTTGTTCTTTTTCAGTCTTTTGAAAGAATATATATCTACAGTACAAAGGATAAATCTTTTAGAATTATAAATTCTGACAATAGAATCAATAAAATCTTCGTAGTAAATGGTATAGTCTTTTTTCAAAAGCGAGGAGAGGGATTATTTAAATTAGAGAATGGTAAGGAATCTAAATTTTTAGACTCTGAAGATATTAATGGTGTTGAAATAATTAATATGTTCAGTTTTGAAGATGACTTATTGCTTATAACCAAGGAAAGAGGTTTTTATAAGGTTAAGGATGAGAATCTCGAAAAATGGTCCATTAATGCTGACAACTTAATATTAAATGAAAGTATTTATAGTGGTATTAGGCTTAAAGACGGCAGTTTTGTTTTGGGCACAATTTCCAACGGTATAATTAATATTGATGCCAACGGAAATTTATTATTTTCTATTAACCAAGAAATTGGCTTGAGTAATAATACTGTTCTATCAATTAATGAGGATTCCAGCGGTAATGTATGGCTTGGATTGGATAATGGTATTAACGTAATTAATTTGAATTCACCATACCGAGTTTTTCAGGACAAGTTGGGTATTTTGGGTACTGTTTATGTTTCAAGAAAAATTGGAAATACACTCTATCTAGGTACAAATCAAGGCCTATTTTATAAAGAACTCAATACAAATGACGGTTTTACTTTCATTAAAGGAACAAACGGTCAGGTTTGGAGCTTAAAAGTTATAGACGGCACACTTTTTTGCGGTCATGATAAAGGGACTTTTATTATAGTAGATAATCGTTCAACCCTAATTTCGGACGAAATGGGGACTTGGAATATCAAACAGATTGAGAATAATCCAAATTTGATAATTACCGGTAATTATAAGGGTCTTCATATTTTAGAAAAGACAAGTACAGGATGGAGAAAAAGAAATAAAATTCAAGGTTTTGATATATCAAGTAGATATTTAGAATTTGCATCACCTACAGAGATTTTGGTTAGCCATGAGTACAAAGGCATATATAGGTTAATTCTTGATGAAGAATACAGGAATGTGATTAAATCATCACAATTTTCAAAATTTATGGGATCCAAGTCTGGTATTGCACAATACGACAATGATATTTTGTATTGCAATCAAGATGGAGTTTTTAAATATGACAAAGTTGGTTCAACTTTTAATAGAGACAGTTTGTTTAGCTCTGTTTTGAGTGGTGATAAATATCTTTCCGGAAAACTAATTTATAATCGCGATGATAAGAGACTTTGGGGTTTTCCTAAGAATGAGATTGTTTATATCGAACCTGGAAAACTTTCTTCGATTCCCGAAATAGAAGCAGTGCCTATTCCTAGTGAAATTAGAAAGGGCAAACCTGGCTACGATAATCTGCTGTATTTGGATAATAAAAGATATTTAATTGGGACAACTGTTGGGTATTTAGTTATAGATTTAGCCAAATTTAAAAATGAAGAGAAAGAGATATTCCTTAATGGTGTAACGTATAACTCAAACCATAATGAATCTGTATCATTAGCAACTAATGTTGCTTCAAACTTAAAACCTAGAGAGAATAACTTACACTTTAAATATAGTGTAGCAAGTTATAACGCATTATCAACGAATAAGTATCAATATAGGTTATTGGGTAGGTATGATCAATGGAGTGAATGGTCTTCTAGCCCAGAGGTTGTATTTGAGAATCTTCCTCATGGTGAGTACACTTTTGAAGCTAGAGCAATAACAGATGGAGTAACCTCTAAGAATAAAATCAGTTATAATTTTTCCATTGAAAAGCCATGGTATATTAAACCATTAGCACTAATTATTTATGCACTTTTAGCTATAGTGTCTATATACCTTATTCATTATCTCAATAAGAGATATTACAAAAAGCAAAAAGAGACTTTACTTAGGAAAAAGGCACAAGAACTTGAACTAGAGCAATTAGAAAACCAAAGGCAATTAATTCAATTTAAGAATAAGAATCTTCAATTGGATATTGAAAATAAGAACAGGGAATTGGGCATGGCGACAATGAACCTTGTTAAACGTAATGAATTGCTTAATAACATTAAAGAAGAATTGACTAGAGCCAATTCTATTGATGAAATTAAAAGTGTAATAAAGGTTATTAACTCAAGTTTAAACAGCACTGGAGACTGGAAACTCTTTGAAGAAGCTTTTAATAATGTTGATAAAGACTTTATGAAGAGAATTAAAATATTACATCCCGCAATTACACCAAATGATTTAAGACTATGTGCCTATTTAAGATTGAACTTGTCATCTAAAGAAATAGCACCACTATTAAATATATCTCACAAAAGTGTAGAGGTAAAGCGTTATCGTTTACGTAAAAAAATGGGCTTAGAACACGATCAAAGCCTTTCTAATTACATTATTGAATTGTAGCTCGCCTATACATTGATAAAAATTACCTATACATTAACTATACATTAGTGTTAAAACAAGGATTTTAAGGGATTTATGTTAATTAATTACTAAATTAATGAATCCTTATTTTATGGGCTAAATATTGAATTTACAGTAAAAATAGGCCTAAAATTTTGCCTTGTATACTTATTGTATAGCCAATAATTAATGATTTTTTAACAACTTGTTTTAAGTTGCAGTAAATCAAAATAACTATGCGCAATCAATTTTTAACTTTAATTGTTATGCTAATGACAGGTTTAATCGCTGGACAAAACATTAGTATTTCAGGAACAGTTACAGAAGCCTCCTCAGGCCAACCCTTACCAGGAGTAAATGTTATTATCAAAAACACCGCAAAAGGTGCTTCTACCGATTTTGACGGAAAATTTACTCTCGATGATGTTCCTCTAAACTCCATTATCGTTATTTCTTACATCGGGTATCAAACTCAAGAAATTACGGTGGTAAATGAACAACCGTTAACAATTCAACTTCAAGAAGATGCTGAGGCATTAAGTGAAGTTGTAGTTATTGGTTATGGGACACAAAAAAAGAAAGAAGTCACAGGTGCAGTTAGTGTACTAGACTCCAAAGCAATAGAAAAGCTTAATCCAGTGAGGGTTGAGCAAGCAATACAAGGTCAAGTAGCAGGTGTCAATATTACATCGAATTCTGGTTCTCCAGGTAGTGGTCTCAATATTCGAATTAGAGGTATTACTACAAATGGTAATAATGCACCATTAATTTTGGTAGATGGAAATAGAATAACTGATTTGTCTGTTTTAAATCCAAATGATATTAAAACAATAAACGTATTAAAGGATGCTACTGCAGGTATATATGGTGTACAAGCAGCAAACGGTGTTATATTAATTACTACTAAATCTGGTAGAACTAATTCGGAATTAAAATTTCAATTAGATACCTACTCGGGCTTTCAGGTAACCAGTAAAAAAATGGACTTGTTAAACTCCAGAGATTTTGCAATTTATGTTAATGACGCTGCGGATGATACGGAGTTTTTTGTTTATCCGAGTAGCGGTACAGATTGGCAAGATGAAGTTTTTGAAGCTGCGCCAATTTCAGATATCAGTTTAAATGTTAGTGGTGGAACTGAGAAATCGGCATTTTCAGCTGGTGTTTCTTATTTAAATCAAGATGGTATTGTTGGTGGAGATAAGAATAAATATGAAAGATTGACTGGAAGAATAAATTTTCAATATGACATTTTAGATAATTTGAAATTAACGGCTAATACTTTATTAACTAAGTCGGAAAAAAATAACCTAGCAGAAGGTGGCATAGGGGCAGTATTATATAATGCTGTTAATATAAATCCAACAATGCCTGTTCGAGACGAAAATGGTGTTTTTGCATTGGCAAATGATATCACACAAATTGAGATTATTAATCCAGTTGCTCAAATAGCAGATACCTATAATACAAGTAAGGTAGAGCGATACAGTGGTGTGTTAGGATTAGACTACACATTTTGGGAAAACTTTACTGTTACTTCAAGATTTCAAGGAAACCATGCCAACGTTCGTGATGATATTTTTAGACCAGAAGTATATTATGGTGGTGGTAAATCAGCAAATACGGTTAGCTCATTAGCAGCATTAGAAGATGAAATTGTTTTCAATGAAGTTGTTGATTTTGGTTCTGATTTCACTGATTTTACTTGGGATAATTTAATAACATATACCAACACTTTCGATGATAAACACGATTTAACAGTTTTATTAGGAACGTCCTTATATAGAACAAAAGGTCGTTTTTATGGTGATGTTGGTCGTACTGAGATGGGAACAAATGAGCCTGGGCAATCAATTTATGATGATGGAATGGAAAGACAACCACGTTTTACAGAAGCACAATTAGAAAATGGTGCTGATTGGTTTGATTCGCGTCTTTCTTCGCTTTTTACCAGAATACAGTACAGTTATAAAGGTAAATATTTACTTTCTGCAGTGATAAGAAGAGACGTGTCCTCACAATTTTCTTCGCAAGATAATAACAACGTAGGGTACTTCCCATCTGGATCTATAGGTTGGAATATTTCTGATGAAGACTTTATGCAAGAAGTTAACTGGATTAATAGTTTAAAATTAAGAGCAAGTTATGGTGTAATAGGAAATGACCGTATACCTAATTTTGCCTTCGTTACTAGATTAGACGGTCAAGCTACAATTGATGTTGGTTCTGACGATCTATTATTCGGATTAGCACCAGGTAGACCAGGTAATCCAGATTTAAAATGGGAAGAGCAGGAAACAGCAAATGTTGGTTTAGACTTACGTTTTTGGGATAATAAAATTAATATAACTGCTGATGCCTACAGAAAACAAACAAAGGATTTATTATTAACTCCTCAAGCTTCAGGTATTACTGGTGTTGGTGCACCTGCTACAGGACCTTCAGTAGTTAATGCAGGTACAGTTCGTAATACAGGATTGGAGTTTGCAATAGGATATAGCGAAAACTTTTCAGATGATTTCAACTTTAATTTGAATTTCAATTTTACAACTATAGACAATGAGGTAATTTCTCTTAACGGAAGAACAACTCCTGTAGGTGGTGAATACGGTGTAGGAATAAACCAAACCGGAATTACTAGAATGGTACCAGGTCTTCCACTTGGTCATTATTATGGTTACGAAACTGATGGTATTTACCAAACACAAGCTCAAATAGACGCATTAAATGCTTCTGCACCTTCTGGTACATATAGTACAATTGGAGATGTAGCACCTGGTGATTTAATATTTGTTGATACAAATGGTGATGGCGAAATCACAGCAGAAGACAGAACCAATATAGGTGATCCGATACCTGATGTTACTTTTGGTCTAAATATTGGTTTTTCTTACAAAAACATAGATTTTAGTGCTAATGCCTTTGCATCAATTGGCAATGATATGATTAGAGACTATGAGCGTAAAGATTTATACGCTAATAGAGGTACTTATATGTTAGAAAGATGGCAAGGTACAGGTACAAGTAATTCTGTGCCAAGAGCTGTTTCTGGTGCAAATGTAAATACTGATGTATTTAATGATTTTCATGTTGAAGACGCATCATTTTTGCGTTTACAAAATGTACAAATTGGTTATACATTTGGAGAGAAATTGGTTAACTCATTAGGAGTGAACAGTTTCAGAGTATATGTGTCAGGTAATAATTTATTTACAATATCTGATTATTTTGGGTTTGACCCATCTGCAAATACAGGTGCTCCTCTTGGAGGTGGAATTGATAAAGGGTTCTACCCAGTTGCTGCATCTTATCTTTTAGGAATTAATTTAAACTTTTAATTTGTTATGAAAAGAACGTTAATAATTTTATTTGGTCTCACTTTATTCTATGTCGTAGGATGTAGTGATGACTTTGTTGAAGTAGAACCGGATGGTTTCAATGACACTGATTTTTTTAATAATCAGCAAGAATATGAAAGTGCTTTGATTGGTGCATATGATATGCTACAGTCTACATTTTGGAATGTCCTTACTGGTATTGTAGCCTCACCTGATTATGCTGCGGGAGGTGATGCATTTAATTACGACCAGGCTACATTGCAAAACATTAATTTAATGATCCATACGCCTGCTGATGAAAATCAGTTGAGAAGCATTTGGGGCCTTATGTATGCTGGGATAAATAGAGCTAATTTTATTTTAGAATTTGAGGATAAAACTGATTTTTCTGGAAAAGAAGAGATTATTGCTGAGACTTATTTTTTAAGAGCATATTACACTTTTGAACTAGTAAAATACTTTGGTAATGTGCCACTTAAACTTGAAGAGCGCAACGGTGTAATGAGAATTGCAAATGAGCGTATTTTTCCGGAAGAAGAGTTTGGTTTAGAAAGGGTGGCAGATATTGCGACTGCATATAGTTTAATTGAAGAAGACTTAAAAGAAGCTATTCCTAATTTACCAGTTACTCAAGATTTTCCATATGAGGCAACTAAGAGTGCTGCTCAAGCACTATTAGGCAAAGTATATTTATATCATGGTACATTTGATCAATCTAAATTCGCTGATGCTGCATCCGAGTTAAACGAAGTTATTTCTAGTAACCAATATTCATTAACAACAGGTGATAATTATATGATGCTTTTTGAAGGTGAAGGAGAGAACAGTTCTGAAGCTGTTTTTGAAATTCAGTATACTGGTATAGAAGCTGCAGGTTGGGGATGTATAGAATGTAGTCAAGGAACTTATTTTCCACAATTCTGTGGTCCTCGTTCTCCATATAATAATTCAGAGTTTTCTTCAGGTTGGGGCTTTTGTTTACCATCACTAGAATTATATGACTTATTTGAAGATGGTGATGCTAGGCGCGATGTAACATTTTTTGACTTAAGAGATGATCAAGATAGTTATTCTCAAAGTAGAGATGATACTGGCTTATTCAACAGAAAGTATATGCCACGCAAGGCTGCGGACGGAGTCGGTGCTGATCCCTTAAATTATTCCCAAAATTACAGGTCAATAAGATATGCGGATGTTTTATTGATGGCTGCAGAGGCTGAAGCGCAAAGTGGAGGTGCTAATGCTGAAAATTATTTAAATGAAGTAAGAGCAAGAGCTTATGGAGATAATAGTCATGACTTTGATACTTCTGAAGGTACGCTTTTAGAGGCGATTTATACAGAAAGAAGAAAAGAATTAGGAGGTGAAGGACATGGATTCTTTGATTTAGTTAGAACAGGAAGAGCCGCTTCTACAATTGAAGGGTTTACACCAAATAAAAATGAAGTATTTCCAATACCTTTAATTGAACTTCAATTAGCCAATGCAGAAGAGCGTTGGGGAAATCCAGGATATTAAAAATAGTAAAATAATAAAATAGATTAAAAATGAAAATATTAAAAAAAGGAGCTTTTAAAATCTTAGCATTGTTGCTTTTAGTGAGTACACCATATGCTTGTGAAGATGACGATGATTTAAATATTATTGCAGGCCTGGATTTTACCATTGCAACATTAAATGCAGAAGGTAATGAAACAGGAGTTGTAGCAACAACTATTCCACCAGATGGAAGAATGTTGTTCACCGTAGATTTCGGAAATCCAGATGATGAAGCCGATGTATTCCAAACAAGTGGTCCAATGGTGACTTATGAATATCCATTAGAAACGGCTACTTATACAATTACTGTAACTGCATCTTTACCAGGAAGAGACGATGTTTCAATTACCAAGGAACATACGGTTATTTATGTTACAGAACCAGAGCCAACTCCAGACTCACCAATAGCTGGTACATGGAGATTAGCACCTCAAGCTGGTGCATTTGGAGTAGGTCCTGGATTAAATGATACATCTTGGTTTTCAAGTTCTGCAGATGACGTAACAACACGAGCATGTTTATTTGATGATGAATATGTTCTTGGATCAGATGGTTCTTTTATGAATGTTTTAGGTGCAGACACATGGTTAGAGGCATGGCAGGGCGTAGATCCTGAAGCTTGTGGTGCTCCAGTTGCACCTCATGATGGATCAGCGAGTGCTACATATACTTATAACGCAGCGATGGGTACATTAACAATTAACGGTACAGGTGCATTCATGGGTCTAGCAAAAGTTATAAATGGCGCAGAATTGGCAGCACCTGGTGACGCACCAGAGTCAATTACATATGTGGCAGAAATATCTGCTGATGGTAACACTTTAGATTTGGATATCCAAGTAGCTGGAGATGGATGGTGGTCATTCACTTTCCAAAAAGATGCTCCACCTGAGCCATCAGCATTGGATGGGACTTGGAGATTCGCACCAGAAGCAGGTGCATTTGGAGTAGGTCCAGGATTAAATGATGTATCGTGGTTTTCAAGTTCGGAAGAAGATATAACAACGCGAGCATGTTTATTTGATGATGAATACGTATTTAATTCAGATGGTACCTTCCAAAATGTATTAGGTTCTGATACTTGGTTAGAAGGATGGCAAGGTGTAACACCAGATGCTTGTGGAGCACCAATATTCCCGCATGATGGTTCAGCTACAGCAACATATTCTTATGATGAAGCAGCAGGCACTGTAACTATAAATGGTCAAGGAGCATTTTTAGGATTAGCAAAAGTATTCAATGGTGGAGAATTAGCCTCTCCAGCTGCTGCACCTGATTCTATCGAATATTTGATTGAATTATCAGACGATGGTAATACAATGGAATTAGATATAGCAGTCGAAGGTGATGGCTGGTGGTCTTTTAAACTAGTGAAAGATGCCGCCCCAGCCAATCCATTGGTAGGGTCTTGGGTGTTTGCACCTCAAGCAGGGGCATTTGGAGTAGGGCCTGGATTTAACGATGTGTCTTGGTTCTCAAGTTCAGAAGAAGATGTGACAACTAGAGCGTGTTTATTTGATGACGAATATGTATTTAATGCAGATGGTAGCTTCCAAAATGTATTAGGTTCTGATACTTGGTTAGAAGGATGGCAAGGTGTAACACCAGATGCTTGTGGAGCACCTGTATTCCCTCATGACGGCTCAAATGCCGCAACATATACTTATGATGAAGGTGCAGGTACTGTAACTATAAATGGTCAAGGAGCTTTCTTAGGGTTAGCTAAAGTTTTCAACGGAGGTGAATTAGGTTCGCCAGGAGCAGCAGTAGATTCTATCGAATACATAGTAGAGTTAACTGACGGTGGCAATACAATGGAATTGGATATTGCAGTAGAAGGTGATGGCTGGTGGTCATTCACACTTGTAAAACAATAATTATTTAGTTTAATAGTCAAAGATAAGGTCAATACCTTTATAAGTATTGACCTTATCGATTAAGTTCGAGACTTCGGATGAATGATTATTAAAATCAAATAATTAGGTATAATTTAATTACCTAACTAATCAATAATAAATTCATTAAATAAACTATATGAAAAATAATCTTATTGTACTTTTCTTCATGTTTTGTGTGTCATTTGCACTCGCACAAGCAGATAAAGTAAGCGTAGAAAATAGTGCTGATGGTTCTCGACTACTAGTTAATGGCGAAAGCTTTATGATTAATGGTATGAATTGGGATTATATTCCAATTGGTACTGATGTGGTAGATGCTAGTTTCTGGACTAAATCAGACGATGTAATCAAAGCTGGTTTAGATACTGAAATGTCCTTACTAAAAAATATGGGCGTTAATGTTATAAGACAATATACTGGTGTTCCTGCTAAATGGATTCAGTATATCTATGAAAATTATGGAATTTATACAATGCTGAACCATTCATTCGGTAGGTATGGTCTTACTATAGATGGTGTATGGACACCAGTGACTATTTATAATGATGAAAAAACTTCAGAACTACTTATGTCTGAAATTACTACTCTAGTTGAAGACTATAAGGATACTCCGGGTTTGTTACTTTATCTTTTAGGTAATGAGAACAATTATGGTTTATTTTGGCAAGGAGCTGAAACTGAGGATTTCCCTGATGATGAAGATCAAAAGGCATTTATTGGTGAGTCACGTGGACGACCTATGTATAAATTAATGAATGACGCGGCAATAGCTATGAAAGCTATAGACCCTAACCATCCAGTCGCACTTTGTAATGGAGATGTTCTATTTATTGATATCATTGCAGAAGAGTGTAAAGATGTAGATATCTATGGTACTAACACCTATAGAGGAGCCTCATTTACAGATATGTTCGATGTAGTAAAGGAAAAGACAGGTTTACCTTTAATGTTTACTGAGTTTGGTGCAGATGCATTTAATGCTAAAGAGAATCGTGAAGATCAAAAGGCTCAAGCTTATTATATGGTAGAGAACTGGAAAGAAATCTATCAAAACGCAGCTGGTCTAGGAAAGGCTGGAAATTCAATAGGTGGTTTCACATTCCAGTTTAGTGACGGATGGTGGAAGTTTGGATTTGACGATAGAAAGAATGCCGATGTTCATGATAATAATGCATCATGGACCAACGGTGGATATGCTATTGATTTAGCACCAGGACAAAATAATATGAATGAGGAGTGGTTCGGTATTTGCGCAAAAGGTGCAACTGACGAAAGAGGTTTATACGATCTATACCCTAGAGCTGCCTATTATGCTTTAAAGGAAGCACATAGCCTAAATCCTTACGATGAAGGTATGACACAAGAGTTCGTAACAAATTATTTTAAGAATATCCAAATTATGGATCATGTTCTTAGGGCACGAGGAGATAAAGCTGCTTTAGGGGGAAACGATTCACAAAAGATTAGGCTAAGTCAACTTACCGCTAGATTCACAACATTTAATACAGGAGGTTCATTAATAACAACACCAGATAATGCAGATCCTAATGTTAATGAATTTCCAAATCAATTAGGGTTTGATCATATGCAATCATATTTCATTGGTGTGGAAGGTAATCCAGCACCAAACGTTAGAGCTAATGTTGTTTTTAACCTATTAGGTAATGTGGCTCAAAATCCAATTGATGAAATTTTTTATGAAAATCGCGGAAGAGTAGTCACTCTAGATACAGATCAGGGTGAGGTAACTCTTAATGATATTAATAGACTTAATATTTATCAAAGTGAGTTTGAGTGGAATGCAAAAGACTTTGATTTACGAGGGTTTTATAGAACAGGTCATTTCCATTGGCAATATGAAGGTGACTTCTTTGGTCTTTATCCGGAAGCGAATTATGGGCCAAACCTAGACATTTACGGTGGGGAGATTTTTGGGGCTGAAATTGATGGTAAAGGCGCACTAGAAGGACTTAAAGCTGCTTTTGGACCTCAATTATGGTGGGGAGCAAACCCAACTATGTTATTTAAATATCATAAGAAAGTAGGTAAATATGATGTTACAGGTATTTATCACCGCGATGTAGAAAGAGACTTAGAATTTGATGCAACTGGGCGTCGTGTTTTAGATCAAAATCAATTACGAAGTGGTATTATCCCAGCATGGCCAACAGAAAGAGCAACTTTAGCTGTAGAGAGAGAGTTCGGGAAATTTGATGTTACAGTCGGTGGTATTTGGGGTGGTAGTCCTTTAAATGGTAGTTCATTCCAAATGTATGAAGAAGAGAATGATGTTGTTGTTATAGATAAAATTAATAGTGATGACAACTGGGGTGGAAAAGCAAAAATCACTTATACAGGAGGAAGATTTAATATGTACGCTCAAGCAGCATACATGGGCTTAGTAGCAAATGGTGGATTTGATGCAACAAGAACCTTTACAGGCTGGAGATTAAAAGATACAGGAAGTAGTAATGTTACAAACTTTCTTTCTGGATTTACATATTCTTTTGGAAATCTGCAAGTAGCACCAAATTTTATGTGGCAAAAACCATTGGTTGATCCAATGCCAAATGATGTGAATGCTCCAGGGAGATTAAGAAATGTTATTGATGATCCTTTTGCAGTTAGACAAGGTAATAGAGAAATGACCGCAGGTGAAATTTTATTTTCATTTGACCCTACGCCAGGTACTTGGATGTACGAGTGGAATAATGATAGAGCTGAGGATGCTAAATTTGCGATGAATTTAGGTTTTGTATACCAACATCTGCCAACTACTATGGATGCACATATTGGTTTCTTAGCAAATCGTACTTTCTTTGCATTTCCAAATTCTGCACCAGCAGAAGATTTATGGGAAGTGCACTCTAGAATGGTGTCTAAGGTGACTTCTGATCTTGGAATCATTGGAAACTTCTATTATGGTAATGCACAAGCAAATGGTGATAGTGATAGAACTATTAAAAGATTTGGTGGTGACATTAGAGCTATTTATAAGAAAATGAAATTAGAAACCCACGTTAAAGTTAATGATTGGGGACCTTTTGATTATCACAGAGATTTTAACTTAACATTTCCATTACAGTTAATGTTGGATATTTCTACATCATTAGGAAAACCAGATTGGTTCATTTTACCAAGTACTACAATTGGTCTAAGAGGAACATGGAGATCACTTGATGTGAATTCACCTAGATATCTTCCGAATCAAGTTCCTCCAAATACATTTCCACCTGTGGCACCTATAAGTCCAGTTGGTTTTCCGGATGGTTCAGAATGGGAAATTAGAACCTATGTTCATATTAATATTGGAAAATAAAAAATAGCAAACGATGAAGAATATAAAATTAAAACATTGGAGAACAGCACTTGCCATATTTGGCCTTATGGTTATAACGATAAGTTGTGAAAGAGGATTCTCTGATGACGTAGAATTAGCGACTTTTAATCCTAACGGAGAAATATTTACTGATATACCAATAGGTTTAAATGACTCAGTTTTCATATCATTTGATCCTGCAACTGGAGCTAATGTAGAAGGTTTTGATGTTGATAATGACGTGGCTTTTGAAGGTTCATCTTCAATTAGAATTGATGTTCCTACACCAAATGACCCAGAGGGAGGCTATATTGGAGGAATTTTTAAAGACCGTGGAGCAGGTAGAGATTTAACCGGTTATGATGCATTAACGTTTTGGGCTAAAGGCTCAACTACCGCAACTGTAGGAACCTTTGGATTTGGAACAGACTTTGCGGAAAATAAATATGCTGTTGAAATAAATGATGTTGAACTGTCTACAACTTGGAAAAAAATAATAATTCCAATTCCAGACCCATCAAAATTAGTACAGGAGAAAGGAATGTTTTTGTTTGCAGCAGGCACGCAAAGCACAAATGGAGTAGGTTTCACCTTTTGGATGGATGAGATGCGTTTTGAGAAGTTAGGTACATTAGGACAACCTAGACCTGCAATTCTTGGAGGACAAGATCAGACCGCACAAATTAATATTGGTACGTCATTACCATTATCAAACCTTACTCAAACATATAACCTTCCTAATGGTCTAGACGTTACAACTTCTTGTACACCTGCCTATTTTGACTTCGAAACCTCAAATCCATTTGTGGCTTCTGTAGACGAAGGTGGCGTGGTTACTGTTGATGGTCCTGGTGAAATTGATCCTGAAACCGGTTTGGTGGATAATACATCTGTAATTACTGGTTACATGGGAGGAGTTTTAGCCTCTGGGTCATTAACGGTTCAATCTGTAGATATTGATGTCATTTCTATATTTAGTGATTTATATGCCAATGTACCTGTAGACAATTATAATGGTTTTTATTTCGATGGCTTTCAGACAACTTTAGGAGGTGCTATTGAAGAAAATGGTAATAATATTATCGATTACACAGAAATGAACTTTGTTGCCATTGAGTTTTATGGAAGAGAAGGAAGTGGTGTGCCACCTGTAGATGCATCGGATATGACACAATTGCATATTGATATAAGAGTAAATGAAACTGTTGATCCATCAGACTTTTTCAGAATTGAGTTATTCAATAATTTCACTACAGGAAATCAAGTTGCAGGAAGCTTTACAATCTCGGGTAGCGAGTTGTTAAGTAACGAGTGGGTGGAGTTTGATATTCCGCTTTCAAGTTTTGCTGGCTTAAGTGCACAGGATGCTTTAGGTGCATTTATTTTTGTGACAGATGGTACAATTGCAAATGTGTCTTTAGATAATATTTATTTCTTTAATGAAAACTAATAAAAACTTTGCTAAATATGAAAAATAGAATTTTAAATACTAAAATAAAATCAGGCCTCATTTATAGCTTATTATGCGTTGGGATTATGGTTTTAATTACTAATTGTGATCCAGACGAAACGCAAACAGTAGCTCAATTCAATAATTTGTCATGGCATGATGAATTTGAAGTTGATGGAGCACCAAATAGTGCTATGTGGACATACGATATTGGAATAGGAGATAATGGTTGGGGAAACAATGAACTTCAATATTATACCAGCAGACCGGAAAATGTAGTTGTTGAAGATGGTATGCTTAAAATCACGGCAATACAAGAGTCTTTTGAAGGATCAGGTTATACATCTGCCAGGCTTTTAACCAAAGGATTATTTGAACAACAATATGGTAGATTTGAAGCAAGAATGAAATTACCTTACGGAAAGGGCATGTGGCCAGCATTTTGGTTATTAGGATCTAATATAGATGAAGTCAGTTGGCCATTTTGTGGTGAAATAGATGTTATGGAAAATGGAGGTTCTAATCCTACAATAGTGAGTGGTGCCGTTCATGGACCAGGATATTCTGGTGGTAACCCTATTAAAAAAGAATATGCGTTTGAAAACTCTCGTGCGGATGAATTCCATATATATGGTATTGAATGGGGACCAAGCTATATCAACTTTTATGTAGATGATGTTTTATACAATCAAATAACACCAGAAAGCTTAGATGCAAAAGATGTTGATAGATCTAATTGGGTATTTGATAATGGGCCATTCTATATGTTAATTAACTTAGCAGTTGGTGGAAATTTTGATGGAAATCCTAATGCAGATACTGTTTTCCCTCAAACAATGTATGTTGATTACGTACGCGTTTTCTCAGCAAATTAAATACCAATTAATAGCAAAATTAAAAAGGTCAAGGGATCACATTCTTGACCTTTTTACCCACAATATAGTAAGTAGTAATAACTAATTAAATTTTATTTTGAAAGATACTATTACACAAGATATTAATGTGAAATTAGAGCCCATAACAATTGATAACAAGGCTTATTTTAAAATTTCCAACAGTAATAGAATGCGACCATTTTTTATGAGCATAGTAAGTGATTCTGATCACTGGATGTTTATATCTAGTAATGGCGGATTAACAGCGGGAAGAAAGAATTCTGAATACTCAATTTTCCCTTATTACTCTGACGATAAAATAACTGAATCATCTGAAATTACAGGTTCAAAATCGATTTTTCAGGTAACCAAAAATGGAGAAAAATATATTTGGGAACCATTCTCAATTAGATTTCAAGATAATTATAACACAAGGTGTAACTTATATAAAAGTGTTTATGGAAACTCCGTGATTTTTGAAGAAGAAAATCTAGACCTTGACCTTGTATATAGTTATGAGTGGTGTTCAAGCGATAAATATGGTTTTGTTAAAAAATCAACACTTTCAAATAGCGGCGAATCACCTGTAGAGGTTAATGTTTTAGATGGTATTCAAAATGTTTTGCCTTATGGTGTGAATAGTGCACTACAAAATGCAAGTAGTAATTTAGTTGATGCCTATAAACGTACAGAATTAGTTAAAGAATCTGGTATAGGAATTTTTGCTTTAAGTGCTATAATTGTAGATAAAGCAGAGCCAAGCGAAGCATTAAAAGCAAATGTTGTATGGTCCTTAGGAATTGAAAACCCAAATTACCTGTTGTCCTCTCTTCAACTTGATAAATTTAGAAATTTTGTAGATGTAGACTTAGAAACTGATGTAAAGGCTGAGAAAGGTGCCTATTTTATAAATTCAAAGATTCAGCTTGTTCCTCAGTCCAAAAAAGAATGGTTATTCGTTGTAAATGTTAATCAGGACACATCAGATATTGTTGAAATCTCAAAAGCGATTAGTGAGGAGAGTAAACTTTTACAGAAGCTTGAAGATGATATAGCCTTGGGTACTGAAAATCTTGTAAAACTGAATGCTGCTTCTGATGGACTACAATTATCATCAGATAATTATAGAGATACTAGGCATTTTTCAAATACCCTATTCAATATTATGCGTGGTGGTATTTTTGACAATGGCTATACAATTGAAAAATGGGATTTAGAAAAGTATTTAGCAAAGGCAAATAAAAAAGTATCGAGAAATTCTGAAGATATTATTAATGCCTTGCCAGAAACATTTTCTGTTGGAGTACTAAAAGAAATTGCATACAAATCTGATGATAAAAACTTCAGAAGGTTATGTCTAGAGTACATGCCATTAAAGTTTAGTCGTCGTCATGGTGACCCGAGTCGTCCATGGAACAAATTTTCAATTAATACAAGAGATGAAGTAGATGGGTCTAAAATATTAGATTACGAAGGTAACTGGAGAGATATTTTTCAGAATTGGGAAGCCTTAGCATGCTCTTATCCTGAGTTTATTGAGAGCATGATTCACAAGTTCCTTAATGCAACTACATTTGATGGATATAATCCATATAGAGTAACAAAAGACGGCTTTGATTGGGAAATAATTGAGCCAGACGATCCATGGTCCTATATTGGATATTGGGGAGATCACCAAATTATATACTTACTTAAGTTCTTAGAATTTATAGAAGAATACACACCAGGCAAGCTTGAAAGCTTCTTTGATAAAGATCTATTTGTTTATGCAAACGTTCCTTATAAAATTAAACAGTATGAGGATTTACTTAAAAATCCTAAAGATACAATTGAGTTCGACGAGGAATTAGATCATAGAATTCGTCAAGATAGATCTGAGATTGGTGCTGATGGAGCATTATTGAGAGACGAAAATAGATTTATTGTAAAAGTAAATTTCATTGAAAAAATATTAGCGACTACTCTAGCTAAATTATCCAATTTTATTCCTGAAGGTGGTATTTGGATGAATACACAACGCCCAGAATGGAATGATGCAAACAATGCTTTAGTTGGTAATGGTGTGTCAATGGTTACGCTCTATTATTTAAGACGATTTTTAAAGTTCTTCGATGAGGTTTTTGATAAATCTGAAGCAGAATCAGTTGAAATTTCTCAGGAATTAAAAGTATTTTTTGATGCAATATTCGGTGCGTTTAAATCAAATTCACAAATATTATCTGAGTCAATTAATGATAAAGACCGCAAAATAGTATTAGATGCATTGGGTCAAGCAGGTAGTAATTATAGAGAGCAAATTTATAATAATGCATTTACAGGCAGAAAATCTGAGTTAACAATTGATTCACTTAAGGAATTTGTAGATATAAGTCTTAAATTTTTAGAACAGTCAATTGAGGCAAATAAAAGAGAAGATAATTTATATCATGCCTACAACCTAATGACGGTTAATGATGATAATACAGTATCTATTTCTTACTTGGATGAAATGTTAGAAGGACAAGTGGCTGTATTAAGTTCTGGATATCTTAGTTCTAAGGAAAATTTAGCTGTATTAGATGGTTTAAAAGCAAGTAAGTTGTTTAGACCAGACCAGTATAGTTACATCCTATATCCAAATAAGAACTTAAAAGGTTTTATGGATAGAAATTCTATACCATCAGAAGCCGTAAAAAGTTCTGAATTATTGCAATCTCTTGTAGCAGACAATAATGCACATATAATCAATAAAGATGTTAAGGGAGATTATCATTTCAATGGAAATTTCAAAAATGCAAATGATTTAAAAGAGGCCCTTGACAATTTAAAAGACTCAAATTATGCGGAATTAGTTGAGAAAGATGAGCAGAATGTACTTCAAATCTTTGAAGATATTTTTAATCATAAGGCGTTTACAGGCCGTTCAGGGACATTCTATGGCTATGAAGGATTAGGATCTATATACTGGCATATGGTTTCTAAATTACTTTTGGCTGTAATGGAATGTTGTCAAAAAGCTATTGGCGAAAATGAATCTCCAGAAGTAGTTGGAAGATTGTTAGAGCACTATTATGAGATTAATGAAGGTATTGGTGTGCATAAATCTCCAGAATTATATGGCGCCTTCCCAACAGATCCATATTCTCATACACCAGCGGGTAAAGGAGCACAACAGCCAGGAATGACCGGACAGGTTAAGGAAGATATCTTGAGTCGCTTTGGTGAACTGGGAGTGTTTTTTAAGGATGGATTACTTGTATTTAATCCATGCATGCTAAGAAAAAATGAGTTTTTAGAAGAAAAAAGAACTTTCAATTATATAAACGCGAAAGGGAATGATTCTTCAGTGCAAATAAATGAAGGGCAATTGGTATTTACATTTTGCCAAGTACCTGTTATTTATTCAGTATCCAATGAATATAAAACAGTCGCGTCACTCACTGATGGTTCAGAAAGGTCATTTAACCAACTTGGTTTAGATGATGCTACTAGTAATGAAGTTTTTAGCCGTTCAGGAAAGGTAGAGTATATCACTGTTCATATTAAAGAAGAATATTTAAAGTAAAATTATAGTATCATGAAAAAAGGAAAAATAATAGTTTGTGTTTTGTCTTTGTTTATCATGATGTCTTGTAATGAAGAAAATAAAAAGGATCAAGAGTCTTTAACCCAAATAACGAAAGAAGTGACAGCAAAAGAGATATTAGGAAATCCGGATTATTTAGCTATTTCATATGGAGGTTATCGTGAAAAATCTAGGGATAGTCAACCAACGATTCCGCAATTGAAGGAAGATCTAAGAATATTATCGGCAATGGGAATTAAGGTGCTTAGAACATATAATGTTCAGCCAAAACTACCACATGCTTCAAATATTTTAAAGGCTATTACTGAGTTAAAGGCAGAAGATGAGAATTTTGAAATGTACGTAATGTTGGGTGCATGGATTGATTGTCTTAATGCTTGGACAGATAAAGAACCTGATCATAATGTTGAAAGTCCAAATAACGCTGGTGAAATTGACAGAGCTGTTGCTTTGGCTAATAAATACCCAGATATAGTTAAAGTGATTGCTGTAGGAAATGAGGCCATGGTAAAATGGGCCACTTCTTACTATGTGCAGCCAGATGTTATTTTAAAATGGGTTAATCATTTACAAAATCTTAAGAAGGAAGGCAAATTACCTAAAGAGTTATGGATTACAAGCTCAGATGATTATGCGTCTTGGGGAGGTGGAGAAGATAGCTACCATGTTGAAGATTTAGAAAAATTGATCAAGGCTGTTGATTATATCTCAATGCACACATATCCATATCACAACACGCACTATAATCCTGAGTTTTGGGGTGTGCCAGAGGCACATTCAAACATGCCATATACAACCAAAATAGAAATGGCAATGGAACGTTCTATTAAGTTTGCTCAAAAGCATTTTGATAGTGTAACAAATTATATGAAAAGTGTAGGTGTTAATAAACCTGTTCATATTGGTGAAACAGGTTGGGCTACAATATCTAATGGGCATTATGGGCCAAACGGTTCGAGAGCAACAGATGAGTATAAACAAGGTTTGTATTATAAGCAGATGAGACGTTGGACCAATAGAGCTGGTATTTCTTGTTTTTATTTTGAAGCTTTTAATGAACAATGGAAAGACTCTCATAATGCAAAAGGATCAGAAAATCATTTTGGTTTATTTACAATTGATGGTAAGGCAAAATATCCAATTTGGGATTTAGTTGACAAAGGAATATTTGAAGGTTTAACCAGAGATGGTAATGTGATTTCTAAAACTTATGATGGCGATAAAAATGCACTTTTAGAAGAAGTGTTGGTACCACCTAGTGAAGAAGAAATTATGGCAAATAGATAAAATTATGAAGCTACTTAGATTTGGCATTTGTTGTCTAATAATTACAGCTATGAGTTGCAAGGATCAAGAACAAAATGAGTTGATTGCAGATGTTTACGAGACTTCAGCAAGTGGCAACCAATTGACCCTTGTCACCGAATTTGAAAAATTGGATTCAACATCACTAATCAAAATAGATCCAGATCAAAAGTTTCAGACTATAACAGGTTTTGGAGGTGCATTTACAGAATCTTCCGCTTATTTGCTTAATAAACTGAGTAAGAAGAACCGAGATACAATTTTACAAGCATATTTTAGTGAGGAAGGTGCAAATTATTCACTCTGTAGAACACATATGAACTCCTGTGATTTCTCTTTGGGGCAATATTCCTATACACCAACTGAAGATAAAGATTTAAAGGATTTTTCGGTTAAAGAGGATATGGACGATTTGATTCCTATGATTAAAGAAGCCAGTGCTATTTCAAAAGATGGATTTAAGCTATTTGCTTCCCCTTGGACTGCACCACCATGGATGAAAGATAATAAAGAATGGGTTGGAGGTAAACTTTTACCAGAACATTATCCAACGTGGGCTTTGTTCTTCTCAAAGTATGTGGATGCATACAAAGAAGAGGGTATTGATCTTTGGGGATTCACTGTAGAAAATGAACCACTAGGTAATGGAAACAACTGGGAAAGTATGCATTTCACACCAGACGAAATGACAGATTTTGTTGTTAATCATTTGGGTCCAAAATTAGAGACAGATGGGAAAGGCGATTTAAAAATCTTAGGCTACGATCAAAATAGAGAGCATTTGAGTGAATGGGTGGATTCTCAATTTAAGAATGAGGAAACGTCTAAATACTTTGATGGCACAGCGATCCATTGGTATGCAAGTACGTATGAGATTTTCGCGGATGAACTGCAAAATGCACATAGTAAAGCACCTGATAAATTACTTATTCAGTCTGAAGCATGTATAGATGCACAGATTCCTGTTTGGAAGGACGATGCTTGGTATTGGAAAAAAGAGGCAACCGATTGGGGTTTTACTTGGGCACCAGAAAAGGACAAACATTTACATCCTAAGTACGCGCCTGTCAACCGTTATGCCAGAGATATCATTGGTTGCTTAAATAATTGGGTTGACGGTTGGGTAGACTGGAATATGGTTTTAGATACCAAAGGTGGACCTAACTGGTTCAAAAATTGGTGTATTGCTCCAGTAATTGTAGATCCTGATAAAGATGAGGTTTATTTTACACCACTTTACTACACAATGGCTCATTTCAGTAAATTTATTAGACCTGGTGCTGAGGTATTAGGAGTCAATAAAACGGATGATGACCTAATGGTTTCGGCATCAAAAAATACTGATGGTTCAATAGCAATTGTAGTTTTTAATGAAGGAAAAGAAGCTAAGAACTTTACGTTAAGTTTAAATAATGAGACAAAGAATATGGGAATAAAAGGGCAGGCAA
Organism: Winogradskyella vincentii; assembly: GCF_020166345.1. Lineage (GTDB taxonomy): Bacteria > Bacteroidota > Bacteroidia > Flavobacteriales > Flavobacteriaceae > Winogradskyella > Winogradskyella vincentii. The sequence continues at coordinate 76,826 of NZ_JAIUJS010000008.1, forward strand.
TTCAAACTATTGTTATCCCTTCAAGTAAATAAAATTAACACTAACGAACTAATTTAAATTATGTCTAACATCGCTACTCCAAAAAGAGATAAAGTGCCAATGGGTCAAAAGGCTGCATTTGGTGCTGGTCATTTTATATTAAATATCTTACCAGGTACTTTAGGTGTCTTTATCCAATTCTTTTTATTAACCGCTTGGGGAGTTGATCCTCTTTGGGCTGGTCTTTTAGGTGGATTACCTCGAATCTTTGATTCTATAACAGACCCTATAATGGGCTTCATTTCTGACAATACCAAATCAAGATGGGGACGTCGAAGACCTTATATTTTTGTTGGTGCAATATTAAGTGGAATTTTATTCTTCTTAATGTGGCAACTAGATGATAATGCGTCCCAAACCTATATCATTTGGCATGTGATGGTTCTTCAGTTATTGTTCTTAATTGGTAATACCATGTTTGCAACTCCTCTTGTAGGGTTGGGTTATGAGATGACTTCAGATTATAATGAGCGTACGCGCCTTATGGCGTTTTCTAATACAATGGGGCAAATTGCTTGGATGATAGTGCCATGGTTGTATGTTATTATACCAGATTCTGAGACATTTAATACACAGACAGAAGGTGTAAGGACTATGGCTCTAATTGTAGGTGCAATGTGTGTGGTGTTCGGAATATTACCTGCACTCTTTTGTAAAGGAATTGATTCTTCTCATATGGAAAACCGTAAAGAGATCAATTTTAAATCACTCGCCTCTAACATGAAGGAATTGTTAGCAGGTATAGTTCAGGTTTCTAAGAACAAACCATTTATGAAACTTTGTGGAGCCACATTTTTGGTATTTAATGGTTTTCAATTAGTAGCTGCATTTGGCGTATTTATTATTGTTTTTTACATGTACAACGGAAGTTATGAATCGGCAGGTACATGGCCTGCGTGGTTTAACACCATAAATGCTATTATTACAGCATTTATAGTAATTCCAATTATTTCTAAAATGGCCAATAAATGGGGTAAGAAAAACGCATTTATTATATCAACCGTTCTATCTATTGTTGGTTATATATTGAAATGGTGGGGATTTGATAAGGAATTGAATAATGAATTTTCACAAACAGGATTGGCAAAAAGTTTGAATTCTGGAGTAAGCTCGATATTTGAGTCTTTAAACCCAGTTTTAGATAGCATTGGTATGTCTTGGTTTAGTATTGATCCTGGGACGGAAATTCCGTGGTTAATATTTGTTCCAATTCCGCTCTTTGCATTTGGTATGGGAGGATTATTTACATTAATGATGTCTATGACTGCAGATGTATGTGATTTAGATGAGTTGGAAAACGGAATGCCAAGAAAAGAAGGAACATTTGGCGCTATATACTGGTTAATGGTAAAGATAGGTCAGTCAATTGCACTTGTTCTAGGTGGTGTAATATTAAGCGTAGTTGGTTTTGATCCTAATGTTACGGAACAGTCGGTTGAGACAATGAATAATTTGAGAATAGCAGATATTATTGTTCCTTCCGCTACAGCAGCACTTGCGGTTTGGGTAATGTGGAAATATAACCTAACGGAAGAAAGAGCAAGAGATATTAAAGCAGAACTAATAGAACGAAGAGGAGAATTGTAATAACTTAAATAAATAAAAAAATAAATGGGTTACAGAAGAGAATCTTATTATAAATATAAAAGGTATAGTCAAATAGCTACTCAAGGAATAGATGTATCAAATCTATCATTAGAGGAACTTAAAAGTCTTTGGCTTAAAACAATGAATGATGGTTTTCATGGTATATGTTTTAGTATGTACGAAGATGGACAGACACCAGGAGATCATATTAGTTACGAGCAGGTAGAACGTCGTATAAGTATTTTGAAACCGTATGTGAAGGCTATCCGATCATTTTCTTGTATTGAAGGGAACGAACATGTTCCTGTTGCGGCTAAAAAACAAGGGATGAAGACTCTTGTGGGTGCATGGTTAAGTGATGATAAAGAAGATAATGAAAAAGAAATAGAAGGCTTAATAGCACTTGCAAAAGCGGGCCATGTTGATGTGGCGGCAGTTGGTAATGAGGTATTGTATAGAAATGACTTAACTAAAGAGGAACTTTTAGGGTATATTAAAAGAGTTAAAGATGCTCTACAGGGACTAGATATTCCTGTTGGTTACGTCGATGCATACTATGAGTTTTCACGCCACCCTGAAATTGTGGAACTTTCAGATGTGGTCTTAGCAAACTTGTATCCATTTTGGGAAGGTTGTCCTATAGAATATGCCTTAGGACATATGCAGGCAATGTATGGGCAGGTTGTTGACGCAGCACAGGGTAAACCAATTATTATAACTGAAACCGGATGGCCAAGTGAAGGAGGAAGTTATAATGGAGCGGTTGCAGGTGACGTAGCAGCAATGAAATATTTCATAGATGCTATTAGATGGACCGAAGAGAATGATATTCCTATTTTTTACTTCTCATCCTTTGATGAATCATGGAAAACTGGAGATGAAGGAGATGTTGGTGCTTATTGGGGACTTTGGGATAAACATGAAAATCTGAAATTTAGTTAATGTAAATTTATAAATATGTCTCGACGAGAGGAGAAATATTTTGCATTAGCTTCTATAGATTATCAAGGGAAGTCACTGAAGGATTTAAAAGTAATGTTTAGAAAGACCTTAAAATCTGGTATGCATGGATTATGTTCTAGCCCATATGTGGAAGGGCAAAAACCTGGTGATCTATTATCAGAAGATCAAATTCGTAGAAGGCTGGAGATTATGAAACCTTACACAAGTTGGATCCGTTCTTTTTCATGTACCGACGGTAATGAAATGATACCGAAAATTGCAAAGGAAATGGGAGTAAAAACTCTTGTAGGAGCTTGGTTAGGCGATGATCCTGAAATCAATGAAAAAGAATTAGAAGGGTTAATAGATCTTTGTCATAAAGGATTGGTAGATATTGCAGCTGTTGGTAATGAAGTGATGTACAGAGGTGATTTAACCGAGGATGAGTTGCTGGATAAATTGTATTACGTAAAAGGATCGATTAAAAATTTAGATGTACCAGTTGGTTATGTAGATGCCTATTACGAATTTGAAGAAAGACCAGCCGTCACAGAAGCATGTGATGTCATATTGGCAAACTGCTATCCGTTTTGGGAAGGCTGTGATTTGGATTACTCATTATTGTACATGAAGGATATGTACAACAAAGCAAAAAGGGCTGGCAAGGGAAAACGAGTTATAATAACAGAGACGGGTTGGCCAAGTGAAGGAACAAATCTACAAGGTGCTTTTCCTTCAGAAGAGAATGCTATAAAATACTTCATTAATGCTCAAAAATGGTCTCAAGAAGAGGATATAGAAATGTTCTATTTCTCCTCTTTTGATGAATCATGGAAAGTGGGTGCTGAAGGTGATGTAGGTGCTTATTGGGGAATTTGGGATACGAATGAACAACCAAAGTATTAAACACGTTTTTTAACAATTCTCTATATTTAAAAATCTGGATTAATCTCCGCAATTACATATCTTTACCTTCAGCTAATTATTTAATGAAAGATGAAGAATATTTGTAAGAGACTAATCCAGATTTTTTGTTTATGCCTTTTTATTTGGAGTTGTAGTAACCAACCAACTCGAGATTTATATCCAGAAGAACTTATTGGAGGTTTTGAATTATTGCCTTCAACAATGACTGGTATTGACTTCAGTAATACAATTAATGAGTCCAAGATGTTTCATCATTATTTTTTTAGTCAAATTTATCTTGGATCTGGAGTAGCTATTGGAGATATCAATAATGATGGTCTTGCCGATGTGTTTTTTGGAGGTAATCAAGTTGCAGATCGATTATATCTAAATAAAGGAAACTTTCAATTTGAAGATATAACCAAGAAATCAAAAGTAGCTCGAAATTCTGGCTGGACTTGGGGTGTTTCTATGGTAGACATTAATTCCGATGGTTATCTTGATATTTATGTGAGTAGAAATGGAAATTCGCTTAAGCTGGAGGATAGGCGAAATCAATTATATATCAATAATCAAGATTTAACTTTTACAGAATCAGCACAAAAATATGGTTTGGCAGATATTGGTTTTTCAACAGAAGCGGTCTTTTTTGATATGGATAATGATGGAGATTTGGATATGTATCTAGTTAATCAGCCTGCAGATAAGAAAGTTCTTTTAACAAATAAGGTTACACAAAGGGATGCTGAGTCCTTTAAGGATAGACTTTACAGAAACGAAAATGGAAGATTTAGGGATATTTCTGAAAGATCAGGAATTTCAAGGGAACTAGCTTATGGTTTGAGTGTAAGTGCTTCAGATTTTAATAATGATGGTTTTATAGATTTATACGTAGCAAATGATTATGCTCAACCAGACTTCATGTATTATAATAATGGCGATGGTACTTTTACCAACGTAATTAACGAACAATTAAGGCATATAACTCAATTGAGTATGGGTTCGGACACTGGAGATATCAATAATGATGGATTAATTGATCTTATTACAACCGATATGACGCCTGAAGATCATTACCGGTCCAAAACTAATATGGCCTCAATGAGTACAGAAGCATTTAATATGATGGTAGATGCTGGAGCTCATTATCAATATATGACCAATACACTTCAAATCAATACGGGAATGGGTACATTCTCTGATATTGGCAATATGGCTGGTATGGCTTATACCGATTGGAGTTGGTCAAGTTTAATGGTGGATCTTGATAATGATGGCTTAAAGGATATTCTAGTGTCTAATGGTATTAAAAAGGATGTAGATAATAATGACTATAAATCAATATTAAACTCCTTAAATAAAGACTCAACCACCGTAGATTATTTGTTTGAAATTAGTAAAAATGCACCTTCACAACCTATTTCCAACTATGCCTTTAAAAATAAAGGAGATTTTGAATTTCAAAAAATGACAAAGGAGTGGGGATTTAGTACACCTAGTTTTTCTAATGGAATGGCTTACGGTGATTTGGATAATGATGGAGATTTGGATGTAGTAGTTAATAATATTCAATCTGAAGCATTTGTATATAGGAATAATGCGACAGGGAACTTTCTAAAGATAAAATTAGAAGGCTCTATGAACAATAAATTCGGTTATGGAGCTAAAGCAATTATTTATCATAATGGAAAGAAACAAATAGCTGAGAATCTAGTAACGAGGGGTTATTTTTCTTCTGTAGAGCCACAATTGTTATTTGGTTTAGGTAAAGATACTATGATAGAAAAGGTAGAAGTTATTTGGCCAAATGGTAAAGTAAATGTTTTTGAAAATATCAAAGCTAATCGAGTTATTGAAGCAGATATTGCAGATGCGAAAGCAATTAGAATACAGAAGGAAAAAAGTGATCCATTTTTTGAAAATATTGATGTTCAAGACTTAGGGTTAGATTTCACACACAAAGAAAATGAATATGATGATTGGAAAGAACAAATATTATTACCGCACAGGTTATCTCAAAACGGCCCTTTTTCCGCCACAGGAGATATCAATGGTGACGGATTAGAAGATATGTTTGTTGGTGGTGCTAAAGACCAATCAGGTGTTCTTTACATACAAAATAGTTCAGGTAAATTCTCTAAGAACAGTTCACAACCATGGAATTCAGATAGTGGGTCTGAAGATCTGGGATGTTTGTTTTTTGACGCAGATGGTGATAAAGATTTAGACTTGTATGTGGCTAGTGGTGGTAATGAGTTCAAATTAGGGGATAATGCATTACTAGATAGGCTCTATATTAATGATGGCGTAGGGAATTTCAGTAGAGATTTAAGGGCCTTGCCATCTATAAAACAAAGCTCTCAAAGTGTTGCTTCGTCAGATATTGACAATGATGGTGATTTAGATTTGTTTGTGGGCACAAGGTTAATTCCTGGACAATATACGTTTCCTGCTGACAGCTATTTACTGATTAATGAGAATGGTAAATTTAGAAAAGCCTCTACAGAAAGAGCTCCTGCTCTAGAAAATATCGGAATGGTTACTGATGCGGTGTTTACTGATATTAATAAGGATGGAACACAGGATTTAATGATAGTTGGTGAATGGATGGAAGTGAAAGTACTTCTTAATGAAAACGGAAATTTTGAAGATAATTCCACAGATTTTGGATTAGAGGATACACGAGGCATTTGGTGGTCTATCACAGCAGCAGATTTAGATGGGGATGGCGATGAAGATTATGTCTTAGGTAATTTGGGTAAGAATAATAAATTCAAAGCTTCTGAGGAACATCCTTTTAAGGTTTATGCCAATGACTTTGATAATAACGGCACTAATGATGTGGTATTGGCTAAATTTTACAAAGACGATTATGTGCCAGTTCGTGGTAGGGAATGTACGAGCCAGCAGATGCCTTATGTGGCAGAAAAGTTTGAGGATTATCACAGTTTTGCATCTTCTAAACTATTTGAAATATTACCAGAAGACAAGGTTGATGATGCTGTAATTTACGAGATTAAAAGTTTTGAGAGCATTGTTTTAATCAATGAAGGAGATCATTTTGTTAAGCGATTATTACCTACTGCTGTGCAGATTTCACCAATAAAATCGTCTTTGGTAACTGATGTGAACAAAGATGGGATAATGGATATTGTCTTAGCTGGAAATCATTATGGTGTTGAGGTAGAAACCACAAGATACGATGCTGGATATGGCGCCGTACTTTTAGGAACAAGTGATGGAAATTACGTGGTACAATCACCAAAACAAAGTGGATTTTATGTACCTTTTGATAGTAGGAATTTATCTCAAATAACAATTAATGGTAAAGAATCCATTGTTGTTACAAACAACAACGACCAATTAAAAATATTCAGTACCAAGGGTTAATCTATTATGCTGTATAGTTCCATTTTATAGAGAATAAATAAAGAGCATAAATATAAATAATTATAAATCAGTACTTTAAATAAATATACTAATTGTCCTACAAAACGTTAAAAATTGACTTGTATAGTTTTTGTATAGGTTGCTTTTCACGTTTTTTTGAATTATATTCACGTTCTTGTATGAAATATTAACTAAATAATAAACAAACATGAAAAAAATTACTTTTTTATCTTTTCTTTTATTGTTCTCATTAGGGTTTTCGCAAAATCTGTTGACCAATGGAGACTTTGAAACAGGTGATGGTTCCAATTGGGGCGGAAATAGTACTAACGGTACTAACATCAATGTGATTGATGATGGTTCGGGTTCTAATTTCGTTAACCAATCAATTATTACTACAGCAGGTGATGTATGGCGAGTTGGTATTGACCAAGCGGTAGCGTTAACTCAAAATGAGACCTATACACTTTCTTTTGTTGCTTCAGCAGATGCCAATAGGACAATCATTGCAGGTATTGGCAAGGCAGGTGGTGATTTTGCGTCAAATACTGTAGAGCAAGCTATCACAACAACACCAACTGCTTATACAATGGATTTGGTTGCAAATTTTGATACAGTTGCAAATGGAAGTAGAGTGCTTTTTGATTTAGCAGCATTTACGGGTACAGTTACTTTAGATGATATATCTTTAGAATTAGTTGTTACTACATGCAACAATGGAGTGCAAGATGGTGATGAAACTGGTGTTGATTGTGGAGGTGCAATATGCCAACCTTGTGCGAACCCACCTTCTGGACCACCAACTGTGGCGCCACCAGCTAGAGCCGCAGCAGATGTGAAATCGGTTTATAGCAATGCATATACCGCTGAGCCAACTGATGGAGCTCAGACTTTTGGAGGTGCAGTGACAAGTGAAATTGATTTTTCTGGTGATCAGATCGTTTCAGTGACAACTCCAGTTTCAGGCGCAGGACTACAATATCAGTATTTTGGTGTTCCTTTTCTAGACCTGTCAGGAATGGATACTATGCATTTCGATTTTTATTTTGAAGGAAGTGCGAGTGCTGCAGGAACCGTACTTATTGTAATAGCTCAGTATTCAGACGGTACAAATATTCAAGAGAACTTTGATGTTACATCTTTAGCTTCTAACACATGGCATCAGTTTGATGTTGATTTTTCAGATTTCGACGGTAATCCTACATATGCCAGAGATGAGATACAACAGGTTATCGTTCAAGTAGCTGGTCCTGAAGGTCAATTAGTTGGCCCATTTTATTATGATAACTTATACTTCCATAATAATATGGTGTTAAGCACAGATCAATTTGAAACAGCTGAGTTTAGTGTATTCCCTAACCCAACAAACGGTGAGTGGAATATCAATAGCAATTTAGAGATGAGTAAAGTGGCTCTATTTGATATTTTAGGTAAAGAAGTATTAACTATTACACCTAATGCAATGGAAGCAACAATCGATGCTTCTTCATTCAAAACTGGTGTTTACTTCGCTAGAATTGAAGGTGTAAACGGTACTAAAACCGTAAAACTGGTTAGACAATAAGTCTATTTTGTAATAGATTACTTATAAAAAGTGGTTGTTATAACAACCACTTTTTTTGTAAATACTAACTTTATTTAACTAAAATTCAATCTTTATGAAAAAATTTACATTCCTGTTCTTGGCATTGGTCATAACACTTGGAATTTCTGCTCAAGAATTACCTTTAGATTTTGAAGTTCCTGAGGATGATAATTGGAGCACTTTTAATGGTGCAACAGCTATGGTTGTGGTGGACCCAACTAATGCCTCTAACCAAGTGTTAGAGTTAACAAGTAATGGTGCAGACTTTGATGGTGCATCTATCAACATGGGGACATATATTGATTTATCAGATGATAATAATAACACTATAACTTTAGAGTTTTGGACACCAGATGCAACACCTAGAACACATTTGCTCAAATTAGAAGGAGCGTCAAGTAGTCCTACAGTTACAGAATTATACTTTAGCACTACAGCAGCCGGATGGCAAACCGTAACTATTGATTTTGGCGCAGGTTTATCAAATGATTATCCAATTTTAGTGTTATTTGCGGATTCTGGGTCAGGTAATACTGCAACAGGGACATATTATATTGATGATATAGATGGGCCAAATGGAGCAATAATTCCACCAGACCCAGTACCTTCTGGTCCGGCAAATGTACCGAACGCACCGGATTCAGAAGTTTATAGTATCTATAATGATAACCCAGGCTTTTCAACTAATTTTCCGGTTGCTTACACTTTTGGCACCCTTTCTGGTGAACCAGATTTAGACCCTTCAGTTACAGAGAATAAAGCACTTAAATTTAATTTTGGAGTCGCGGGTTGGGGGCAAGGTGAAGGAGGTCCTGATGATGTATCTTCATATAGCTTTGTATCATTTGATTATTGGGCTGGCCCTACGGTTGTTGGTTTTGATTTTGTATTAATTAGCAACAATGGTGGAATTACAGAACATAAGTACCAAATCAGTATTCAAGAACCTGTTGTGAATGAAGCTTGGACTAAAGTTCAAATTCCTATGTCTTACTTTACAAATATTGGTTTTGCAGATACGGCATTATGGCAATGGAAATTTAGTCCACTTAATGATAGTGTAGATAATAGTGGAATTGTATATGTTGATAATATTCTATTAACTCAAAACTTACTTTCTATAAATGAATTTGAAACTGCTAGTTTTAGTGTATATCCTAACCCAACAAATGATGTTTGGAATATAGAAGGTATTTCTGTTATGATTAAAGTTGCCTTGTATGATATTTTGGGCAAAGAAGTATTAACGATCACACCTAATACTACTGCGGTAACAATAGATACCACTACATTTAAAACAGGTATATACTTCGCTAAAATTGAAGGTGTAAACGGTACAGAAACTGTTAAGCTTGTTAGACAATAATCTAATTGATGCAATTATAGTTTTAAATTTAAAGCGTGTTAATATTTTATAAGCACGCTTTTTTTATTTTAAGTTTTCAATTAACTAAATTTATTCTTCAACAATAAAATCATCTATGATAAAGAAGACAATTTTCATATTATGTATGTCATTGTTATTGTTTGGGTGTAACCAGAAGGCCAGTCAACAGGTAGGTGAAAATGGTGCCAACCCAAATGATTTAATAAATGAAACTAGTCCCTATTTATTACAGCATGCTTATAATCCTGTAAATTGGAAAGCTTGGAATGATGAATCATTAGCACTTGCCAAAGCACAAAATAAGCTGATTGTTATTTCGGTTGGTTATTCTGCATGTCATTGGTGTCATGTGATGGAAGAGGAAAGTTTTGAAAACGATTCTGTCGCCAAATTAATGAACGAGAAATTCATCAATATAAAGGTAGATCGAGAAGAACGACCAGATGTAGATCAAGTATATGTTAATGCTGTGACCTTAATGACTGGCAGTGCAGGTTGGCCTTTAAATGTTATCACACTGCCAGATGGTAAGCCAGTTTTTGGAGGTACTTACTTTACCAAAGACCAGTGGTTAAAAGTATTAGAACAGACCTCTTCGCTTTACGAAACAGAACCACAAAAAATGATAGCCTATGCTGAGAAGCTTACCGAAGGTGTTAAAAAAACGGATTTAATAGAAGTCAATAATGAAGAAAATCCATTTAAGGAATCAATACTAGAAAATATAGTTGCTAACCTAAAGACTAATTTGGATTTTGAACTAGGAGGTCAGAAAAAGGCCCCTAAATTTCCAATGCCTAGTCATTTAAATTTTTCATTGCGATATGCACATCATTATAATGATAAGCAACTTTTAGATCATGTCACTACGTCATTAGATAAAATGGCTTATGGTGGTTTATACGATCAAATTGGAGGAGGTTTTTCAAGATACTCTGTAGATGGCAAATGGCATGTGCCGCATTTTGAGAAAATGCTTTATGATAATGCACAATTAGTTAGCACATATGCTAATGCATATAAGTTAACAGGTAATAAGTATTACAAACAAATTATTACTGAGACTTTAAACTTTATTAAAAATGAAATGACTTCGTCAGATGATGCATTTTATTCATCAATTGACGCGGATAGTAAAAATGAAAGTGATGAATTAGAGGAAGGCATTTACTATACTTGGACTAAAGAGGAATTACAGAAAATTTTAAAAGAAGACTATGAATTGTTCAAGCAATATTATAACGTTAACAATATTGGGTTTTGGGAAAAAGGTCATTACATTTTGTATAAGACTGAATCTGATTCTCAGTTTAAAGAAAAAAATCAATTAGACCCAATTCAATTTAGTTCTAAACTAAGTGAATGGAAAAAGTTGTTATTGGCTGAAAGAGATAAGCGAAAATCACCAAGATTAGATGATAAGGCATTGACATCATGGAATGCAATGATGTTAAATGCGTACTTAGATGCCTATAAAGCAATTGGTGATAGCGAATATTTGCAAATAGCATTAAATAATGCAGGATTTATAAGGGATAAACAAATACAAAATAACGGTCAATTATTGCACAGTTATAAAGATGAAGTTAGCTCAATTGATGGATTTTTAGAGGATTACGCACATGTAATTAGTGCATATATCAATTTATATCAAGTGACTATGGACAGGTCATGGCTAAACCTTGCAAAAGACGTAATGGATTATTCAATAAAACATTTTCAAAATAAAGAAAACAGAATGTTTTACTTTACTTCAAATAATGGCTCCAGTTTAATTGCAAGAAAAACCGAAGTTTATGATAATGTAATACCAGCATCTAATTCCGTTCAGGCCAAGAACTTATTTCAATTGGGGTTATATTTTTATGACAAAACATATTTAAATTTAGCTAACCAAATGTTGAGTAACGTAAGTAATGAGTTTGAAAAGTCACCTACAGCATTCACAAATTGGTTAGAGCTATATTTAAACTATGTTAAACCATTTTACGAAGTTGCTATTAGTGGACCAGAGGCGAATGATAAATTGAAGGAGATCAATAGTGCTTATTTACCAAATATAATTGTTGCTGGATCATTAAATGATGATGATTTACCATTATTAATTAATAAATTTACTGAAGGTAATACGTCAATATTTGTATGTGTAAATGGGACTTGTAAGTTGCCAGTACAAGAAGTAAAAAAGGCCCTTAATCAGATTAAAAAATAATTAAATAACGTCAATTCAATTTTAGGAGTTGATGATTATTTAAAACAAATCAAATTATGACCACACTAAAGGAATTAGCAAAATTGCTTAACATATCGGTTTCGACGGTATCCAAAGCTTTGAATGACAGTCATGAGATTAGTGAGCAAACCAAGATTAGGGTGCATGAGTTGGCAGAAAAGCTCAATTATAAACCTAATAGAATTGCACAACAATTAAAGACAAACAAGACCAAGACAATAGGAGTAATATTACCCACGGTCACTAATCCATTTTTTGCAGAGGTATTACATGGTGTAGAAACTGCCGCTTCCAAAAATGACTATGACATTATTGTATGCTTATCTGAAGAGACCTGTGCAAAGGAAGCAAGAAGTTTAGAATTGCTTTCTAATGGCAGTGTAGATGGTTTTATAATTGCTGTGGCAAGAGAGAGTCAAGTCAAACAACAATGGGACCATATAGATTCTATAATAGATAGAAAGATTCCAGTACTGATGTTTGATAGGGTAGTGAAAGATATAGTTTGTGACAAGGTGATTGTAGATGACTTTCAATCGGTTTATGAAGCCACAAAATATCTTATTGAAGAAGAAAAAAGAAAGAATATATTACTTATTAGTAATATTGAAGAATTGAGTGTTGGTAAACTTCGAATAAAAGGATATAAGCAGGCAGTTGAAGAAAATAATCTTACAAGTGATGTATTAAAACTTGATAATGTTGATGACGTAGAAGAAGCATTGTTCAATTACCTTAAGAAGAATAAGGATATTGATGCCATAATTTCTAACGACCATATTACTGGTATTGTTGCGATTAATATGGCTAGAAAATTAGGCAAGGAAATACCAAAGGATATTTCTGTTATTGGTTTTGGCTATGAAAACACTCAGATTATTTCAAGCCCTAAAATTTCTATAATTCATCAAAAAGCATTTGAAATAGGTGAAATTTCAATAAAACTATTAATTGAAAATCTCAATAACGAAGCACACGAATTACAGACCATAATTGTGCCCAGTGAACTTAAGTTAAGTGGTTCAACAAAAAAAGCCTGATCTAACGACCAGGCTTAACTAAGTATTTTTTATTGGTATTTAGTTACCAATACTTCCTTTAGCTTTGTCTACTGCATCATTTCCAGCTTCTTTAGCTTTTTCAATGGCGTCATTTCCAGCTTCCTTTACTTTATCAACAGCATCATTCGCTGCATCTTTAGCTTCGTTAGCCATATCTTCAGCACCATCTTTAACTGCATCTACAGCATCATTCGCTGCATCCTTAGCGCTATCAAGTGCATCACTTGCTGCATCAGTAGCATCTTCCACTGCATCGCTTGCAGCGTCTTTAGCATCGTTAACAGCATCACTTGCAGAATCTGTTGCTTTTTCTACAGCATTTTCTGTTTTTTCTTTTGTCTCTCTACAAGAGTTTAATGATAAACCTAGAGCCGCAACTAGTGCTAAACTCATTACAATTCTTTTCATGTTAATAGTTTTAGTGTTAATTGTTATAGTACGAAAATAGTAATTTTAATGAAATTTTAACATTTTAACTGCTATTTCTCGATGTTATGACCTTAAATACGAATATAATCTAGTATTTGGTTTACGGCACCTTTATTTTCTTTAATGTAATTTGAATTAATGGTACCCATTTCTTTACGTTTGGACACATCATTTAATAACGAAGTCACAATTTTATTAAACTCCTGTTGTGAAGATGCAGAAACTAGACCATTGGACGCCATAAGCGTTTTGGCTTCAGGAAACTTATCAAAGTTTTTACCAATAATTATGGGTATTCCAAATACAGCTGGTTCTAATATGTTATGTAATCCAGTATTTCCAGCACCACCACCAACATAGGCAATGTCTGCATAACTGTAAACCTTAGACAAATAACCTATGGTGTCTAGAATAAAAACATTAGAATTATTAAGATTTTCAGTTTCTGTTTCAGAATAGCAAACGATACTAGCCTTCAATTGTGATTTAAGTGAAGTAATATAATTTGGCTTGATATTATGAGGAGCAATGATATATTTTACAACCTTTGATGAATTATTATTAATAAAGTCTAAGTATAATTTATCGTCTTCAGGCCAAGTGCTTCCAAAAACAATACATAGTTTATTATCGATAAACTTTTCAATGAAAGGAAGTGAATTGTCGATTCTGAGTTGATTTGACACTCTATCAAATCTTGTGTCTCCAGATACTGATACGTTTTTATATTGGATGCTTTCCAACAGTATTTTTGATTTTTCATCTTGAGTGAAAATATGCTTGAATGCAAATAATGCCTTGCGTCTTAAACTACCATACCACTTAAAAAAACTATGGTTTTCTCTAAAAAGTGCAGAAATAAGGATTGCATTTAAATTTCGTCTTCTTATTTCACCAAGAAAGTTTGGCCATATTTCATATTTCACAAATATGATGTATGTTGGGTTCGCCAGATCTAAAAATCGTTTTGTGTTTTGAGCTGTATCTAAGGGTAAGTAAACCACAACATCTGCGATATCAGTATTTTTTCGTACTTCATATCCAGACGGTGAGAAAAAACTTAGGACAATTTTATAATTTGGATGTCTTTTTCTCAGTGCTTCAAATACAGGAAGACCCTGTTCATATTCTCCCAATGAAGCACAATGAAACCAAAACACTTTGTCGTTTTTAGATATTGAAGATTGGAGAAGTTTAAATGTTTCCTTTCTGCCGTTTACACCAAGTTTTAATTTTTGATTATAAACTGCTAAAATTTTAATTAAAACACTGGTAATATAAATCCCTATGTTATAAAATAGCCTCAATAGTTGAAATTTGTGCTAAAATACATTTCTTTCAATTAATTGCATTGGCATAGCAATTACAATTTTGTATTTTCGCTCTAGTCGTATTTTAAGAAACGATTTAATTCAAATCTTCAGAATGAAAAAAATCCAAATGGTTGACCTTCAGAGTCAATACGCTAAAATTAAAGATGTTGTAGACCCTTCAATTCAAGAGGTTATGGAAAGTGCAGCATTTATAAATGGCCCAAAAGTTCATCAATTTCAGAAAAACCTAGAAGAATATTTAGGCGCAAAACATGTTATTCCTTGTGCTAATGGTACTGATGCATTGCAAATTGCTATGATGGGCTTAGGATTAAAACCAGGAGATGAGGTAATTACAGCAGATTTTACATTTGCTGCAACTGTAGAGGTTATTGCGTTATTACAGTTAACACCTGTTTTAGTAGATGTTGATCCTGTAAGTTTTAATATTGATGTGGATGCTATTGAAAAAGCGATTACTCCTAATACAAAAGCAATTGTTCCGGTTCATCTTTTTGGATTAGCTGCCAATATGGACGAAATATTAGATCTTGCTAAAAAGCATAACTTATATGTTATAGAGGACAATGCTCAAGGAATTGGGGCAAACTACACACGTAAAGATGGGTCAAAAATAAAAACTGGTGTTATTGGAGATGTGGCATCAACTTCTTTTTTTCCATCAAAAAATTTGGGATGCTATGGTGATGGAGGAGCAATTTTTACCAATGATGATGATTTGGCCCATACTATAAGAGGAATAGTTAATCATGGTATGTATAAGCGTTATCACCATGATGTGGTGGGGGTGAATTCTAGATTAGATTCAATCCAGGCCGCTGTTTTAGATGCAAAACTACCTCATTTAGATGCTTATAATGATACAAGACGCAATACAGCAAGAAAGTACAATGAGGCATTTAAGAACCATCCTAAAATCACTATTCCTTCAGGAAGAACAGAGTGTGAAGGAATTTGTAGCACTTGCGATTGTCATGTATTTCATCAATATACCTTAAAATTAAAGGATGTAGATAGGGACGCCTTAGTTGCTCATTTAAACGAGAATAATATTCCTTGTGGTGTTTATTACCCTATTCCTTTACATAATCAGAAAGCTTATGTAGACGAGCGATATAATGAAGCAGATTTTACAGTAACGAATGAACTTGTAAAAACAGTAATATCATTACCAATGCATACTGAACTTGATGATGAACAAATTAATTTTATTTCCAACACAGTACTAAATTTTATAAACTCCAATTCTTAATTAATGAAAGTATTAGTAACAGGTGGTTTAGGTTTCATAGGATCTCACACCGTAGTTGAACTGCAAAATAAAGGCTTTGAGGTTGTTATTATAGACAATCTGAGTAACTCTTCAATTGATGTCATTGAAGGCATTACAAAAATTACAAATAAGAGACCTGCATTTGAGAAGTTAGATCTAAGAGATAAGCAAAGTACAGATCAGTTTTTTGAAAAGCATAAGGATATAACAGGTGTTATTCACTTTGCAGCTAGTAAGGCGGTAGGTGAAAGTGTAAAAGAGCCTTTAATGTACTATGAAAATAATATTAATACACTAGTTTACATGTTGCAAAATTTATGTCAACTAGATAATAAAAATTTCATTTTTAGTTCTTCATGTACAGTTTATGGTCAAGCAGACAAACTACCGGTTACTGAATCTGCACCTGTAAAACCTGCAGAATCTCCTTATGGAAACACCAAACAAATAGGTGAGGAAATCATAAGAGACACCTGCAAGGTAAATAAAGATTTAAATGCAATCGCATTGAGATATTTTAATCCAATTGGCGCGCATCCGACATCTGATATTGGTGAATTACCAATTGGTGTTCCACAGAACTTAGTGCCTTATATTACCCAGACAGGAATTGGAATGAGAGATCAATTGTCTGTTTTTGGAGATGATTATCCTACAGAGGATGGTACGTGTATTAGAGATTATATTCATGTTGTGGATCTTGCCAAAGCACATGTTATTGCATTAGAACGTCTTATTGAAAATAAAAGTGATTCAAATTATGAGGTGTTTAATTTGGGCACTGGCAAAGGGAGTTCTGTATTAGAAGTTATTCAATCTTTTGAAAAAGTATCAGGCCAAAAATTGAACTATAAAATTGTGGATAGAAGAGAAGGTGATGTAATCGCAGCGTATGCAGACACAACACATGCCAATAAAGTCCTGGGTTGGAAAACAGAATCCACGTTAGATGATGCCATGGCGTCTGCCTGGAATTGGGAGAAAAAAATTAGAAAAAAATAAAATCAATATGAAGACTTTACTGAACATCTTAGCATTTACATTTACTCTAACAATAGTGGCGCAAAACACCTATTTGCACTGTGGTAATCTTATAGACACTAAATCAGGTAAAGTTTTAAATGAAAAAACAATTGTTATAAAAGGTAATACTATTGTCTCTGTAAATGACGGTTTTATTACTTCAGAAAATCCAGATGATGTTATTATTGATTTAAAATCTAAAACGGTAATGCCTGGATTAATTGATATGCATGTACATATCGAAGGAGAAACAAGTCCGACGCGTTATTTGGATCGTTTTACAAAGAATAAATCTGATGTGGCATTTGTTTCTGCAGAAATTGCAAATAGAACACTATTATCTGGCTTCACTACGGTTAGAGACTTAGGAGGGTCTGGTGTAAATGTTTCTTTACGTGATGCAATAAATAAAGGAATAGTGTCTGGCCCTAGAATCTATACTGCTGAAAAAGCTATTGGGACAACAGGTGGACACGCCGACCCAACAAACGGTATGCGTAAAGATTTAATGGGAGATCCCGGTCCTGCTGAAGGTGTTATTAATAGCCCAGAAGATGCTAGAAAAGCTGTAAGGCAACGTTACAAGAATGGAGCAGATTTAATTAAAATCACAGCAACTGGTGGTGTTTTGAGTGTTGCAAAAAATGGTCAGAATGCCCAGTTTACTCAAGAGGAAGTAAACGAAATAGTCAAAACAGCAGAGGAATACGGAATGGTTGTAGCTGCTCATGCCCATGGCAAAGAAGGGATGAAGCGAGCAGTTATCGGTGGTGTACAAACTATTGAGCACGGTTCCTTTATGGATGCAGAAGTTGCCAAATTAATGAAAGAGAATAATACTTATCTGGTACCAACTTTATCTGCAGGTAGATACGTTGAGGAGAAAGCTAAAATACCAAACTATTATCCAGATGTAATATTACCAAAAATTGCAAGTACTATGGAAGTTCTTGATGATACTTTTAGTATGGTAGTTAAAGAAAATGTTCCAATAGCTTTTGGTACTGATGCAGGTGTTTTTCCTCATGGCGAAAATGCAAAAGAATTTATTTATATGGTAGAGGCTGGCTGGTCACCTATGTTCAGTATTAAGTCTGCAACAATTACTAATGCTAAATTATTGGGCATGGAAGGAAAACTAGGAGTCATAGAGTCTGGTTACTTAGCGGATATTATTGCGGTAGACGAAGATCCTACTAAGGACATTTCTACAATGGAGAATGTCAGTTTTGTAATGAAGGATGGTACTATTTTTAAACAATAGTCTTACCTTGTCTTTTTACGGGTTAACATTATTTTAACAGCTTATACTTGGGATTGCTTTTTAGTCTTTGTTGTTTTGCATTTAATGATAATTGATTAAAAATGAAATTGATAAGCGTAAAACGACAAACTAGAGTCGAGACAAGGTTTACAAAAAAAATGGGATGTTTAAAGACAAACGTAACCTATATCAAAAAACAAATCCTCAATATTCCATATAAAACTATCCATAAATATCGTGAGACATATTATGGTGAGGTAAAAGATTGCAAGCATTGCATGTTAGAACGCTAGGCAATCTCGTTTTTATTTTTCTTCTTACTAACTACACCACTAAATAGAAGCATAATCATACCTGTTGTTACAGACAGGTCAGCTACATTGAAGATACCTGTTTTTATCGTATCGGTAATTTTAATAAAGAAAAAATCGGTAACTTGTCCGTAGACAATACGGTCAAATACGTTTGCGATTCCACCGCCAACAATGCAACAAAAAGCAATTAAACTTGTTCGGTCTAGGTCTTTGGTTTTTACAATGTAATAAATGACATAACCAAGCACTATAGTTGGTAAGATTAATAGAAAAATTAATTTCAAGGTAGGATTCATATCACTGCCCATACCTAGAAAAGCTCCTTTATTTTCTACCCAAATTAGTTGAAAGTAGTCTTTAATGATGTCAATTTCACCACGTGCACCTTCAATCATATTAGACCTAACAATTTTTTTTGAGATTTGGTCAATAGCAATGTTAAAAGCTATAAGTAGAGTAATAAATACGTTTCTATTCAAAATGGATGATGTTAGGCGTTAGAATCTAAACTGGCAGAAGAGGTTTCAGCCTCTTTATGTATTTTTTTAACTAGGCCTTGCAATACCCTACCAGGTCCTACTTCTGTAAAATGTGTGGCACCATCAGCCACCATTTGTTGCACGGACTGTGTCCAACGTACTGGTGCCGTTAACTGAGAAATTAAATTACCTTTTATTTCATTTTCATCTGTAATTGCCGAAGCAGTTACATTTTGGTATATAGGACAATTAGGCTTACTAAAATTTGTGTTTTCAATGGCGCTTGCCAATTCTTCTCTTGCTGGTTCCATCATAGGAGAGTGAAATGCACCACCAACAGGCAATACTAATGCGCGTCTTGCACCTTCCTCCTTAAGGGTTTCACAGGCTTTATTTATTGCTTCAATTTCTCCTGAAATCACCAGTTGACCTGGGCAATTATAATTAGCAGCAACTACAACTCCTTCAGTCATTGCACATACTTTTTCTACAATATCATCATCTAATCCTAATACAGCTGCCATTGTACTAGGTTGTAGCTCACATGCTTTTTGCATAGCCTGTGCACGCTGTGACACTAAGTTTAATCCATCCTCAAAAGTTAAAGCACCATTTGCAACTAAGGCAGAAAATTCACCGAGTGAATGACCTGCAACCATGTCTGGTTTAAAGTTATCTCCAATTGTTTTGGCAAGAATTACAGAATGAAGAAAGATAGCTGGTTGGGTAACCTTTGTTTGCTTAAGATCTTCTGCAGAGCCTTGAAACATAATATCAGTGATATGAAATCCTAATATATCATTGGCTCTCTCAAATAACTCTTGTGCTAATGGAGATTTTTCATAGAGATCTAAGCCCATGCCTGAGAATTGAGCACCTTGTCCTGGAAATATATATGCGTTCATTTTCATTTAAATTTAGTGATGCAAAAATAGGAATATTTATTTTCTCAAATACGTTACAAATGAAAAGGCATGTGCATGTTTTTCATCGGCATCATGTAATATTCTGCTAACCTCTTTCCAAATGGATTTATCAATTTCTGGAAAAAACGTATCAGCATTATCAAAAGTAGCGTGAACCCTAGTGATTTCGAGTTTATCGGCAAGACTAATAGATTGCTTGTATATTTCTCCACCACCTATTATAAAAGGTTGGTCGTCATTTTTAGCAGCATCAATTGCATCTTCTAAGCTATTGACAATAATTACACCTTCAGGAGCTTTATAGTCTTCTTGTCTAGTAATAACAATATGTGTGCGATTTGGAAGAGGCTTCGGAAAGCTTTCAAAAGTTTTACGCCCCATTATAATATGATGCCCATTGGTTAATTTTTTAAATCGTTTCAGATCATTGCTTAAATGCCAAATGAGGTCATTGTCTTTACCAATAGCGTTATTTTCTCCTGCCGCAACAATAACAGTTAATTCCTTAGTCTTTTTTTTTTCTGAAATCTCGGGTTGAGATTGTGCTTCGTTATAGGCTTGAGATTGCGCTATTTTAGATTCTTCTTTAAGAAAATCCTTTTTTAAGGCATCGATGCGTGATTGCTGCAAGTTTACAAGCTTATCTAATTGTAATTTTTCCCATTCCTTACCCATGAATTTATTGGTTATAAACACATTAATAAAGTGATATATAAATAGAAAAAGCCAAGCCAATATGGCATAAACAAACCAATTAACACCAGCAATGGTAAAATCTTTGCCAATTCCTAATACTGTATTAGCAATAATCAAGAACACAGCACCAATAAGAAAAACAACAAAATGAATATATAGACGTTTTTTTTGCCTTATTCTTTTTTGTGCATATTCAATGAGTTCTAATTGATCTTTATCTATTGAAGAAACTTGTTTTTTCTTTCCAAACATAACTGAAATTTGAATGGTTAAAGATACCTAATTTTCACTAAAACGTTTTAGTTTTCCTCAGAGTTTAGAATCGTTAGTTTAACGCAAACGATATAGTTGATAATCAAGGCTTAATAACATTTTCAGAACGTTGATAATCTCATAAAATTAGTCTTATAAAAATATGTATTTTATCAAAAATCTAATGCTATTTTATGAAAGTAATAATTCTTTGGACTTAAGTGAATTAATGTTTATTTAGTGATTTATTCTTTTATACTTTTGACCCATAATTAAATCTATCTATTATGGCAATTAAAAAGCAGTATTTAAAAAGCAAGCCAGTATGTAAGGTTACATTTTCTGTGCCTGCGGAAGAAGCAAAAAAAGTAGCAGTAGTTGGAACATTCAATGAATGGAACGAGAAGAAAGCTGTAAAACTTAAGAAATTAAAAAGCGGAACCTTTAAAGGAACCGTTGATTTAGAAAAAGACAATTCTTACGAATTTAGATATGTTGTTGATGGTACTTACATCAATGATGAGCAAGCGGATGCTTATGCATGGAGTGATTATGCAGGAGCTGAGAATGGCGTTTTGAATTTGTAATTATTAATGTGCTATTAATCAATAAAAAAGCGCCTCAATTTTGAGGCGCTTTTTTATTGATAGTTTTTTAATTTAAACTGCAACTATACCTTTAATATGTGGATGTGGATTATAATCTACTAAAGTAAAGTCTTCAAATTTGAAATCGAAAATGTCTTTTACTTCAGGATTCAAAATCATTTTTGGCAATGGTCTAATATCTCGGGAAAGTTGTAATTCTAACTGCTCTAAATGATTATTATAGATATGGGCATCTCCAAACGTATGAATAAATTCACCCGCTTCGAATCCACAAACTTGTGCCATCATCATGGTAAATAATGCATAGGATGCAATATTAAACGGTACACCCAAAAATATATCTGCACTTCTTTGATATAATTGACAAGAGAGTTTTCCGTCTGCAACATAAAACTGAAAGAAAGCATGGCATGGTGGTAGGGCTGCTTTGCCATTAGCTACATTCTCTGAAAATGATTTTGAGGTGTCTGGTAATACTGAAGGGTTCCAAGCAGATACTAACATTCTTCTGCTATCTGGATTTCTTTTTAAACCTTCAATTACCGCCTTTATTTGGTCAATATCTTCACTTGCCCAATTGCGCCATTGATGACCGTAAACTGGTCCTAAGTCACCATTTTCATCAGCCCATTCATTCCAAATTCTAACACCATTTTCATTTAAGTAGTTAATATTTGTGTCACCTCTTAAAAACCAAAGCAATTCATATATTATAGATTTAAGATGTAATTTTTTGGTTGTGACCATCGGGAAACCTTCACTTAAATCAAATCGCATTTGATAACCAAAAACGCTCTTTGTACCAGTGCCTGTTCTATCACTTTTTTCATTGCCGTTTTCTAATACATGTTTTACTAAGTCGTGATATTGTTTCATAAGCGTAATATGTCCAGTCCTGTTTGGGCTAGAATTTTTTAGAAAATTATTCGGGAACGAATTTAATTAAAAAGTCAATTAAATTTGGACTAAAGAGTTTGTCAGATATTAAAAGTTATTAACGTTTACTATTAGATTTTGTAACGTTTAAATTGGTTTGCTTAACCAATGATCATACCTGCAATTGTAGCAGATAAAAGCGAAGCTAAAGTACCTCCAATAAGAGCCTTAATGCCAAACTCAGATAAAGTTTTACGTTGACCAGGTGCTAAGGATCCTATACCTCCAATTTGTATACCTATAGAAGCGAAATTTGCGAAACCACACAACATATATGTAGCCATGATAATAGATTTCTGATATTTCAAATGAAGCAATTGTGCCGGATTTTTTAGTTCGGCCAGTTGAATATAACCCACAAATTCACTTGCTGCTAATTTGATTCCTAATAGTTGTCCCATTAGGGCAATATCTTCTTTTGCCACACCAATTAACCACATTAATGGCGCAAATGTATAACCAAGAATAAACTCTAGTGAAAACTCAGAATAGGTTGTATTACTGGCAATCCAACTATTTAGATTTGTAATATCACCAGCCCATCCTAGGATACCATTTATCATTGCGATAAAAGCAAGGAAAACTAGAAGCATAGCACCAACATTAACTGCTAATTTTAATCCTTCGGTAGTACCGTTAGCAATAGCATCTAATATATTTGAGCCTATTTTATCTTGAGTTATTTTTATTTCAGAATTGATTTTTTCCTGTTGAGGGTATAATATCTTTGAAATTACAATTGCTCCTGGAGCTGCCATTACTGAAGCTGTTAATAAATGCTTAGCATAGAATAATCTAAGTGCTTCATCTGAACCACCCAAAAAGCCAATATAAGCTGCCAAAACTCCACCTGCCACAGTTGCCATTCCACCAATCATCACTAAAAGGATTTCTGACTTTGTCATCTTTTCTAAGTAGGCCTTAATCATCAATGGTGATTCGGTTTGGCCCAAAAAGATATTACCTGCAACACTTAAGCTCTCAGCTCCAGAAATCTGTAATAATTTGGTGAGTAACCACGCCATTCCTTTTACTACTTTCTGGATTATTCCAAGATAGAATAAGACTGAAGTTAGGGCAGAGAAGAATATTATAGTAGGTAAAATTGAAACTGCAAACGTCATTAAAGAATCTGCAATTTCATTGGTGCTGAATGATGCAAATAGAAATTTTGTTCCAGCCATAGTAAAATCGAGAACACTAATAAACAGACCACCAACCCATTCAAATGCTGACTGAACAAATGGTACTTTGAGAACTCCAACAGCCAAAACTAATTGGGCAAGTAATCCAAATCCAACTGTGCGCCAATTAATAGCTTTTCGATTTTTACTTAATAGAAACGCGATTATTAATAAAACCAACATACCCAATGCACCACGCATTAGACTATTGAGTGTAAACCCTTGACTTGGTATAATATCATTTGTAATTACCTTATCCTTAATAAAAGGTTTGTAGCTATAAGCGATGTTATTTTCCGTAAAAACTAAGGTAGAATCCGTTAATTCCTTAATTCTATAATGTCTTATGGTATCTTTTGGTGAGGAATAATAGAGTACTAATACATTGTTTTGATGCAAATAGTCACCAGACGCCCTTAAATTATTCTTTGCGTCAAGTGAATAATTAAATTTTCCGGCATCAAATCTAAGTGTATCTGATTCAATGGTATTGAACAAATTTTGTCCTGAAGTATCTTTAATAGATTCGAATTGCCAGGTTTTTTCAAGCTCTTGAGCTGTTATTGTAGAGAGTGCAATAAAAAAAGCTAATAGGGCTTTGAAAAATTTTGTCATCGAAGTTGTTGATTAGTTAACGCTTAGAAATTTCATCTCGTATCTTGGCAGCTTTCTCATAATCTTCATTGTTCACAGCCTCATCAAGAAGTGTTTTCAGCTCATCTAAAGATTTATCTTTGTAACCTTCTTGCTCAATTACTGCAGTTTCAATTTCTTCAGCAACAAGATCGTCAACCAAAATACTATCTTCTTCCTCATCCTCTTTTTTAGGATTTACCTTAAGATAGATTCCTGCCTTGTCTAAGATGTTTTTATATGTAAAAATTGGAGCCTGAAACCTTAATGCTAAAGCGATTGCGTCACTAGTTCTGGCGTCTATAATTTCCTCAATTTTATCGCGTTCGCAAATTAAGCTCGAATAGAAGACACCATCCACAAGTTTATGAATAATCACCTGCTTAACAACAATGTCAAATCGATCCGCAAAATTTTTAAATAAATCGTGTGTTAATGGTCGAGGAGGTCTAATTTCCTTTTCTAGGGCAATTGCTATGGATTGAGCTTCAAAGGCTCCAATCACAATAGGAAGTTTTCTGTCGCCATCAACTTCATTGAGTATTAACGCATAAGCACCATTCTGAGTTTGGCTATAGGAAATTCCCTTTATATTTAAACGAACTAAGCTCATAAAATGTAAAACACAAAGAACCGTTTAAATTTGGACTTTACCAACTGTATTTAACAGTTTTGGTTTTTTAACTGAACAAACAATAATTATAATGCGTCAGTGACATTCCAAATTTAAACAGTCCTATTGACAATACAAGTTAATAAATTTATGCGTTTTGTGCTTTAAAAGCTTTTAATTTTTCTGTTAATTTTGGTACTACTTCAAAAGCGTCACCAACAATACCATAATCTGCTGCTTTAAAGAAAGGAGCTTCAGAATCAGTATTAATTACGACTTTTACCTTAGAAGAATTTATACCAGCTAAATGCTGTATAGCGCCAGAAATACCAATAGCTATATATAAGTTAGAAGCAACAGGTTTGCCTGTTTGTCCAACGTGTTCACTATGAGGTCTCCAGCCTAAATCTGATACAGGTTTTGAACATGCTGTTGCAGCTCCAAGAACTTCAGCTAAATCTTCTACTAAAGCCCAGTTTTCAGGACCTTTTAATCCTCTACCTCCAGAAACAACAATTTCGGCATCTGCAATACTTACCTTATCGGTTGCCTTATCAACAGATTCTACTGATACTCCTGAGTCTGGTATTGAAGGAGTAAATTCCTCAACTGAGGCACTTCCTCCAGATTCTACTAATCCAAATGAATTATTTGAGAGTCCTACTAGTTTTATATCTGTGCTAATTTCTGTATTGGCGAAGGCCTTGTTTGTAAAAGCTGTTCTTTTTACTGTAAAAGGTGATGCACTTGATGGTGCTTCAACTACATTTGAAACATAACCTGCTTCTAATCCAACCGCCAATAAAGGAGCCAAATATTTACTATCTGCGCTAGAGCTAACAATTACCACATTTCCGCCATCTTGCTTTACGGCTTGCTCTATTACTGAAGCATATTGTTTGGCGTTAAATGTATCTAGGTTTGCATTATTGACAGACAATACTTTTGATGCTCCATAGTTACCTAGACTTTCTGCATTTTCTGCATTTATTGTCACTGCAGTAACTGAAGTACCCATTTGATCTGCAACTGCCTTAGCATAAGAAACAACTTCAAATGCGGCTTTCTTAAATTTTCCTTTTTCTGATTCTGTATATACTATAACTGACATAACTTGTTTTTTTAAATCACCTTAGCTTCATTATGAAGTAAGCTTACTA
Source organism: Winogradskyella vincentii (assembly GCF_020166345.1). GTDB lineage: Bacteria > Bacteroidota > Bacteroidia > Flavobacteriales > Flavobacteriaceae > Winogradskyella > Winogradskyella vincentii. Next base: position 103,080 of record NZ_JAIUJS010000008.1, read on the forward strand.
ATTCATCTACATTATCTGCATCAACCAATTTAACGGCTCCTTTTGGTGCTGGTTTTTCAAAACTTGTAGCATTGGTTTCAGCACTTGGATCTATTGGTTCCATTACGTTTAGAGGTTTTTTTCTCGCCATCATAATACCTCTCATGTTAGGGATTCTCAAGTCACTTTCTTCTACCAATCCTTTCTGACCTCCTATAACCAAAGGAAGAGATGTAGAAACAGTTTCTTTACCACCATCTATTTCTCTTACGGCCTTAGCACTAGTACCTTCAATTTCTAAACCTATACAATTGGCAACAAAATTTGCGCCTATTAATGATGCCAACATTCCTGGTACCATACCTCCATTATAATCAATAGATTCACGACCAGCAATAACGAGATCGTAGGCGCCGTCTTTAACAACTTTGGCTAATTGTTTTGCCACGGCAAAACCATCAGTAGCTTCTGTGTTAACTCTAATTGCGGCGTCTGCACCAATCGCTAAAGCTTTTCTTAATGTAGGTTCTGTTTCTGGTCCTCCAACATTTACAACGTCAACACTTGCTCCTTGTTTTTCTTTAAACCACATGGCACGTGTTAATCCAAATTCGTCATTAGGATTTATTACAAACTGAACACCATTGGTGTCAAATTTCGTGTCACCATCAGTGAAATTAATCTTTGATGTTGTATCAGGTACATGACTAATACACACTAAAATCTTCATATTTATATATTATTTAGTTTTTATTAATGCTTTTTTACATTACGAGAACGTTATCGTAAATGCCAAAAATATTTACATTTTTATAACAATTTAAGGCGATTGAAAGCCCTATTTATTGCGGTAGCGAAGATAAATATTTTATTTCGAATATTTACTATGCACGCATAATAAATTTTAAAGAAATTTGACATATATAGTTTTTCATTTATTCCTATTTTTGCTACTCGATTAAAAAATAGATAATGAAGACAATTCAATTTAGAGAAGCTGTTTGCGAAGCAATGAGCGAAGAAATGCGTCGCGACGAAAGCGTTTATCTAATGGGCGAGGAAGTGGCTGAATATAATGGTGCCTATAAAGCATCAAAAGGAATGCTTGATGAATTTGGTCCAAAGCGAGTTTTAGATACTCCAATTGCAGAATTAGGATTTGCTGGTATAGCCATTGGTTCTACAATGACAGGTAATAGACCAATTGTGGAGTACATGACTTTTAACTTCTCTTTAGTTGGTATTGATCAAATTATCAATAATGCTGCGAAGATTAGACAGATGTCTGGAGGTCAGTTTAAGTGCCCTATTGTATTTAGAGGACCTACTGCTTCAGCAGGACAATTGGCAGCAACCCACTCACAGGCCTTTGAAAGCTGGTTTGCGAATACACCAGGTTTAAAAGTTATAGTACCTTCTAACCCATATGATGCAAAGGGATTATTAAAATCAGCCATCAGAGATGACGATCCTGTTATTTTTATGGAAAGTGAGCAAATGTATGGTGATAAGGGCGAAGTGCCAGAAGGAGAATATACAATTCCTATCGGTGTTGCAGAAATTAAAAGGGAGGGAACTGATGTTACTATAGTTTCGTTTGGTAAAATTATTAAAGAAGCATATAAGGCCGCAGACGTGCTTGCAGAAGAAGGAATAAGCTGTGAGATTATAGATTTGAGAACGGTTAGACCAATGGATAGAAAAGCCATTCTTGATTCTGTTAAGAAAACGAATAGACTTGTAGTTTTAGAGGAAGCTTGGCCTTTTGGTAATGTTGCTACTGAGATTACATATTTAGTTCAGTCTGAAGCATTTGATTATCTCGATGCACCAATCGTAAAAATTAATACCGCTGATACTCCAGCACCTTACTCACCAGTATTACTAGCTGAATGGTTACCTAATAGTGACGATGTTGTTAAAGCAGTGAAAAAAGTGATGTATAAATAAATAATTCGCAGTTTTTTGCGTTAAATAGACTTCATTGATAACCGTAGAGACCTTAAAAGTTTGGTTGTCGATGAAGTCTGTTTTTTAATATGAAAATAAAACTACTTTCCTTTCTATTAACCATTTCATCAATTTGTGCATATGCCCAGACAAAGGTTAGTGGTTATGTTTTTGATGAATATAACGAACCTATTGCATATGCAAATATCCTATTTAAAGGCTCAACAGAGGGGACAACAACTAACGAAAACGGACGATTTTATCTTGAATCTGATGAAAAGTGGGACACGCTTATCGTATCTTTTATTGGCTATGAGCTTCTAGAAATACCACTTACAAAAAGTGTCAATTTTAATTTAAAATTTATTTTGAAAGAAGAGGCATCCTCATTAGATGAGGTTGTAATAATAACCGGTAAACAATCTAAGAAAGCCTCAGAAAATCCTGCGGTTAAATTGCTAGAGAAAATTTGGGAAAGGAAACGTCAAAATGGACTTAATCAATTTAATCAATATGAATACGATCAATATGAAAAGGTAGAGTTTGACCTTAATACAATCGATAGTTCTTTGATTAAAAGTAAGTTGTTTAGAGGGATGGAGTTTGTTTTTGAAGAAGTAGATACTTCTAGTGTAACAGGTAAAACCTATTTGCCAATATTTTTGAATGAATCCGTAAAGAAAGTTTCTGGAGATAATATTCTTAATAAAGAGCGTCAAGATTTAGTAGGAAACAAAAACAGTGGCTTTAGCAATAATCAAGTCATTATAGACTTTATTGACGACTTATATTCAGAGTACAATGTATATGACAATTACATAAAGTTCTTTGATAAAAGCTTTGTGAGTCCATTGGGCAGGTCTGGTGTTCAGACCTACAATTATGTGCTATCAGATAGTGCCTTTATTGATAACAAATGGTGTTATAATATTATTTACTATCCAAGGCGGAAAAATGAACTGACCTTTAAGGGAGATTTTTGGGTTAACGACTCTACCTATGCTATAAAAGAAATTAATATGCAGGCCTCAAAGAGTGCCAATATAAACTGGGTAAAAGAAATTTATATTGAGCAAGAATTTGAGGTGTTGAACGACTCTGTGTTTTTAATAAAACGAGATTATTTTTTATCTGATTTTGCTTTTAATAAGAAAGAGAAATCTCGTGGTGTTTATGGTAAACGTACTACATTATATGACAACTATAAATTTAACGACCCAAAAGATCCTAAATATTATGACCAAGTAGTTTATAATTACGATGCAGACGTATATAATAGGGGCGAAGATTTTTGGGATCAAAATAGGTTAGAAGCTCTCAATAAAGACGAAAAAGGTGTCTATACAATGTTAGATACTCTAAAGACAGTTAAAAAGTTTAAACGACTGTATAATTTAGGAAGCATTCTGGCATCTGGTTATGTAGAGTTTCCAAGTATTAATTTTGATTATGGGCCAATATTCTCAACATTTGGATTTAATGATGTTGAAGGTTTACGAATAAGAACAGGCGGAAGAACTTATTTTGGGCCAAATGACCTTTGGAGACTCGAAGGTTTTGTAGCGTACGGCTTTAGAGATAATAAGTTTAAACATGGAATTTCTGGTAAATGGCTGTTGGACAAGAAGAGCAGGCTTACGGTTTTTGGTGGCCACCGAAGAGATATAGAACAGATAGGAGCAAGTTTAACTAGCTCTACTGACGTATTAGGTAGAAGTTTAGCTTCAAATGCGGTATTTACAGCGGGAGCTAATGATAAGCTTTCTAACATAAATCTTACAAATTTTGGTGTTGCAATAGAACCTCTAAGAAATTTGGAGGTGAGATGGGATGGTAGTTTTAGGAAGATAAGTAGTGCCTCACCAACATTTAGTTTAGATTTTAATGATCCAACGTCTACGACAGGAATTAGTTCTGAAGTTAAGCAGTTTGAAAGTAGATTTTCTCTAGGCTATTTCCCTAAACGCCAGATGACTGGCTTTGGCGTGGAACGAAAAAATAAGAATGACAATTTCGCCCGATTGTTTGCTCAAGTCACTAGAGGGGACAAGAATTGGTTTAACAGTGATTTTGATTATACTAAACTTCAATTATCTTATATTCAACCTTGGCAGATTGGTGGATTTGGAAGATTAGTTAGTTCAGTAGAACTAGGAAAAACATTTGGTGAAGTTCCGTTGGCCTTGCTTAGTATTGTTCCTGGTAATCAAACCTACTTTTCAATATATAATACTTTCCCGCAATTAGATTTTTATGAATTTGTAACAGACACGTATTCCTCATTGCATTTAGAACATAATTTCAATGGAAGATTATTTTCAAGAATTCCTTTCTTAAAGAAATATAATCTTAGAGCTATAGTCGCACTTAGAGGTGTTTGGGGTGAGTTGTCTGATGAAAATATAGCATTAAGTACAACAGGTAACCCATTAGAGTTTCCTTTGATTGCGCCAGATTCTGAAGTTTATTATGAATATAGCTTCGGTGTAGCAAATATCTTCAAAGTGCTAAGAATTGACTTCAACTTTAGAGGGAATTATCTTAATAATCCAGACGCAAGACGATTTGGAGTAACAGGTAGTTTTGGTTTTTATTTCTAATTTAACACTGTTAGAATAAAATTATTTAATTCATATACTCATAACCTTTTACTAGGTAGAACCTTTACTATGTCGTATCTTCGCTGCCCGAAAATTGAATCAAACGTCCCAAAGAAGGGTTAACCTAATAAAACATTAAATGAAAGAAAAGAAGAAAATTACTTTTGACGTATTAATTGAAATACCAAAAGGAAGTAGAAACAAATACGAATACGATTTTGCATTAAATAAAATACGTTTTGACAGAACTTTATTCTCATCTATGATGTATCCAGGAGATTATGGATTTGTGCCAGAAACGTTAGCATTAGATCAAGATCCACTTGATGTATTGGTGCTTTCAACAGAACCGTCATATCCAATGGTTGTAATGGAAGTTAGACCAATAGGAGTTTTTCATATGACAGACGAAAAAGGTCCGGACGAAAAAATTATTTGCGTTCCGGTTTCTGATCCTGTTTGGAGTAAACGATCAGATATCAATGATTTAAACCCACATCGTTTAAAAGAAATAGAACATTTCTTCCAGGTTTATAAGGATTTAGAGAAGAAAAAAGTAGATGTAGGTGGCTGGGGAGATGCAGAAGAAGCTACAAAAATATATCTGCAATGTGTTGAACGATACGAAGAGAGTGAACACAAAAAGAAAAGAACTTTTACTATATAATGTATTTATTGTAAAAATTCAGCATTTAAAATGAGCTATCTTTAATTAAGGGTGGCTTTTTTTATCAGGTATATTTTTCTATTTTTGGCAGCATTAAAAAACTAGTAACTAACTAACACATATTAATATGGATATTTTAATTAAAGCGCTTCCAGCTTTTGGTGTTTTAGCATTACTCTTTGTATTTATTAAAAGTGCATGGGTAAGCAAACAAGACCAAGGAACGGACAAAATGAAAAGAATTGCTAAGAATATTGCAGATGGTGCAATGTCCTTTTTAAAGGCTGAATACAAAATTTTAGCAATTTTCGTTGTAGCAGTTGCAATTCTACTTTACTTCAAAGGTAGTTATGAAGAAGGGTCAAATGGTGTTGTAGCAGTTTCCTTTATTATAGGTGCAATTTGTTCTGCTCTTGCAGGTTTCATAGGAATGAAAGTTGCAACTAAAGCAAATGTAAGAACAACTAGTGCGGCGAGAACATCTTTAGGTAAAGCTTTAGAAGTAGCTTTTGCTGGTGGTGCTGTAATGGGACTTGGAGTTGTTGGCTTAGGTGTATTAGGGCTAAGCGGTTTGTTTATGATTTACAGTGAAATGGGCTGGGGAATCAATGAAGTCTTAAATGTACTATCAGGATTTTCTTTAGGTGCTTCATCTATTGCGTTATTTGCGCGTGTTGGTGGAGGTATTTATACTAAAGCAGCAGACGTTGGAGCCGATTTAGTTGGTAAGGTAGAAGCTGGAATTCCTGAAGATCACCCATTAAATCCTGCTACAATTGCAGATAACGTTGGTGATAACGTTGGAGATGTTGCTGGTATGGGCGCTGATTTATTTGAATCTTATGTAGGCTCAATAATTGGTACTATGGTTCTTGGAGCATTTATTATAACACCAGACTTTAATGGTTTAGGTGCTGTATACTTGCCTCTAGTTTTAGCAGCTGTAGGTATAGTAATGTCTATTATAGGTACATTCTTCGTAAAAGTTAAAGATGGTGGTAACCCACAAACAGCTCTAAATATTGGTGAGTTTGGTTCAGCTGGTTTAATGCTAGTTGCATCTTATTTTATTATAAACGCTTTAATTCCTGAAACTGTTGAAGGGCTTCCTAGTGGAGCTACAGGAGTATTTGTTGCAGTAATCGCTGGTTTAATTGCTGGTTTAGCTGTTGGTAAAGTAACTGAATATTATACAGGAACTGGCACAAGACCAGTTAACTCTATCGTAAAGCAATCAGAAACTGGTAGTGCTACAAATATTATTGCTGGTTTAGGTGTAGGAATGATGTCTACAATGATTCCTATTCTTCTTATTGCTGCGGCAATATTAGTATCACATTATTATGCAGGTTTATATGGTATTGCGATTGCAGCTGTTGGTATGCTTGCAAATACAGGAATCCAATTAGCAGTTGATGCTTATGGACCAATTTCAGATAATGCAGGTGGTATTGCAGAGATGGCAGAATTACCAAGTGAAGTACGTGAGCGTACTGACAAATTAGATGCAGTTGGAAATACAACTGCTGCAATTGGTAAAGGATTTGCTATTGCTTCTGCAGCTTTAACTGCATTAGCATTATTTGCTGCATTCATGAAAACAGCAAACGTAACTGCAATTGACGTTTCTAAGCCTACAGTAATGGCTGGTCTATTAGTAGGTGGTATGTTACCATTTGTATTCTCAGCATTGTCTATGAATGCGGTTGGTAGAGCTGCAATGGCAATGATCGAAGAAGTTAGACGTCAGTTTAGAGATATACCAAAATTAAAAGCAGCATTAGAAGTAATGCGTGCTGTTGATTCTGATATGTCTAAAGCAACAGATGCCCAAAGAGCAATTTTTGACGAAGCTGATGGTGTTGCAGAATATGATAAATGTGTTGAGATTTCTACACAAGCATCTATTAAAGAAATGGTATTACCTGGTCTATTAGCCATAGCCGTACCAGTTGCTGTTGGTTTTATTGGTGGAGCAGAAATGTTAGGTGGTCTATTAGCTGGTGTAACAACTTGTGGTGTTCTTATGGCGATATTCCAATCTAATGCAGGTGGAGCATGGGACAATGCTAAAAAGATGATTGAAGAACAAGGAAGAAAAGGAACTGATGCTCACAAAGCAGCTGTTGTTGGTGATACTGTAGGTGATCCATTTAAAGATACTTCAGGTCCTTCATTAAATATCTTATTAAAGTTAATGTCTGTTGTAGCCTTGGTAATAGCACCAAGTATTGCAATATCTGCCACAGGAATGGCTTCTTATGAGACTGAGGAAATTAAAAAGGAGATTGTTATTTCAGATAGTAATGAGGCCGAAGCTACAGTAGAATATACAATGGTAGTAAATGGCGAAGAAGTAACTGAAAGCAAGACTTTTAAGGGAACTGAGGCTGAAGTTGAAGCACAACTTAAAGCTTTTGAAGAAAACTTAAAGTCTACTGAGAAAGATGCAGAAGTAGAAACTATTATAGAAAAAGTAGAAGTTTCTAAAAGCTAAAATAAGAGCTTATTAAATAAAAAAGCCCTCGCAATTGCAAGGGCTTTTCTTTTCAATAGAGTTTAGGCTATTTGCCTTTTGGTTTGTCTCTATTCATTTCAGTAATATCAATATTAGTTGCTTCATGATTGAGTAAATGCTTGCTGAAATGATCTGCTCTTAACCAGAATGAGTATTCTGTCATATTGCCAAAACCATGACGTTGGCCTGGCATTAGCATAAAATCAAACCGTTTGTTTGCTTTTATCAATGCATGAGCCATTCGAATTGTGCCACCTGGATGAACGTTATTGTCTACATCACCGGTAATTAGCATTAAATGTCCTTTCAAGTTTTTAGCAAGTGATTGATTGTCATCAATCATGTATTTATATTTTACATTGCCATTTTCATCAATTTCTTCTTGTACACCATGGTGCGTTTCGCTCCACCAACTATTATAGATATTGTTGTCATGGTTCCCGGCAGAAGATACTGCAGCTTTAAAGAAATCTGGGTATACTAAAATTGCTGCAGTAGACATGAATCCGCCTCCAGAATGTCCATAAATTCCAACTTTTTCGATGTCAATAAAACCATATTTATCTGATAACTGTTCAGCTACATGTTTTTTATCTGCTAAACCATAATCCCTTAGGTTCCCATAACCATAATTGTGATACCATTTAGACCTATCTGGATGACCTCCTCGATTACCCATGGTAACAACAATAAACCCTACTTGAGCCATTCGATCTAACCTATCCATCCGTACAGAAAATGATTTGTTTACAGCTTCGGTCTGAGGACCTGGATATACATATTCTAGTAGTGGGTATTTTTTTGTTTCATCAAAATCAAAAGGCTTATACATTACACCATAAATGTCAGTGATTCCATCATCAGCTTTCATTTTAAATGGTTCTGGAAATTGATATCCAGATGCAAACAATTGGGATAAATCTGCCTCCTCTAGTTGCATAGCAACTTTGCCGCTGCTATCCCTTAATTCTGACTTCGGAGTGGTATTAACTCTAGAATAATTACTAACAAAATATTTATTAGAATCGGCCATACTTGTATTAGTATTAAAATCTCCAGGATTAAGAGCTCTTAAAGCCGTACCGTTAAGGTTTATCTTATACATATGCTCATAGTAAGGATCTTGATTTTTTGGAATGCCATGAGCTGTAAAATAAAGTGTTCTTGTTTTATCATCCACGCCAATTGAACGTTCTACATGATATGAACCACTTGTCACCTGATTTTTTAAATTACCTTCTGTATCATATAGGTAATAATGAGCCCAACCAGAACGCTCAGCCCAGTGCAACATTTCTGTTTCATTATTAAATAGTACTAATGGTCTAGATTCAATGTATGTGTTAAAGCGTTCTTCTATTAATACTTTAACATCTCCAGTATTTATATCTGCCACACAGATATCCAATTTTTTTCGGTCCCGACTTATAGTATTGAAATATATTTTCCCCTTTTGGGATAATAAAAGAGATGGTTGAAAATCATCTCTATAAGTTGATTTTTTTCTAGGTGCTCGATAAATTTGAATACTTTGTTGTTTTACCGTATCTATTTTGACCTTAATACTGCTCTTTGATGGGATATCAAAAACATGAATTTCTGTTTTGTAAAATTCATCTTCTCCTGGCATATGATACTTGTAGGTTTCAAGTGTTGGTCTTTTGCTAGATGTTGTGTTGATTACCCATAGATCTTTAATGTGTCTGGCATCTCGTCTTTGGAAAACAAACTTTTTAGAATCGTGAGACCATGTTCCTCCAACATATTTTCGATTGTCCTTATTTTTAAGTTTGGTCTCATTATTTTCTCCTCTTGTTCTGCCACCGTAACTATAATTTTCTTCACCATCATTGGTCCATTGATTTTCAACTATTGTAGAGTCTTTCTCGTTTTTTACTGCTTTAAGAAAGTTTTCTTTATCCATCCAATAAAGATTGTAGTTCTTAGAAAATAAAACTACCGAACTATCTGGAGCAATATTGGCCCATTTTTTCCATTCTTCTTTTTCCTTCTTTTTATTATCTAATACGATTAATGAATTACCACCAAGGCGATATTCAAAATGATAAATCTTATTTACCATTTTTGGTTTGCTTTTTTTCTTTTTGGTAGAAGTAGAATCCCTTTTTTGCTTGTCTTCTTCGTTTTTATCTTCCTTAACTTCTTCTACTTTCTCTGTAGAGGTAACATAAAATTGAATTGCTGTATCGTTTTTCACAAACTTGAAATCGAACTTAGGTAGGTGCTTTGCATCATATGGGTCTTTGGTGATTTCAGTAAGCCATTTGGCCATTTTTTCATTATCAAAAAGTTCTTTTTTAGTTCTGTTGTCCGCATCAACAATATAATATTTAGAGCCTTCTGTAGTTTTGTATTGATACCAAAATCGATTCCCTTTTTTTAACCAATTTGGTCTAACTGAAGTAGAGTGCACCATTTTCCCAAGGTTTGTAGGAGAATATTTAGATGCTAATCTATAGTTAGGAACAGGAATATTATCCTCTTTTTCAGATTGTGCGCTAACAGTGCCGTAAGTAAATAGTACTAAAAGAACGACGAGTATTTTCTTCATGATTAGTTGGTTTTTTGAAGTTTAATCGGTAATGCCACTAAATTACTTGTTAAAAATTGAAGTCATAGTTACTTTAACATTTTCCTTAGTTTTTTAATTTACAAACTAGACTTAAATTCTAGTTTTAGTATCTTCAAACTTTCAAAAACTGTTTTCATTTGAGTTGGTTTAAAAAAGATCCATTACAGATAATACCTTTTGATACCTATGGTACTAATGAACACCTTTATTTGAAGGGTAGGGCCTTAGAAGATGAGGACATAGATTTAGATAAAAAGGACTGGTTTAGTTTACTTTTAAACTCTTGGAAGCGTTTTGAAACTGATGAGATAAGAAATTCACCTTTAGTCATCAGCCTCCCTAATCAAGAAATTATTAAATCGAGCACAGATGCAGAAGGGTATTACCTATTGGATAAATCTTCTGATAACTTAAAACATCACATTGATGATGAAGGTTGGCTAGAATATTATGTCTCTTACAAAAGCAATAGTAAGAAAAGACAGATTCAGTTAAATAATAAGTTCAAGGGTAAAATGCTTATTCCAAGGCAAAATACAAGCTTTGGTGTAATTAGCGACATTGATGATACTATTCTGCATACAGGTGTTACTTCTAGATTAAAGTGGAGGGTTGTTGTAAATACATTGTTTAAAACACCTCATAAACGGAAGGCATTAGAGGGCTCCGCAGAGTTTTATCATTTGTTACATAATGGAAAAACAAACTTAGAGGCAAACCCCATTTTTTATGTGAGCAATAGTCCTTGGAATTTATACCGATACTTGGCGTTTTTTTTAAAAAACAATAATTTCCCTAAAGGTCCAATTTTGCTAAGAGATTTTAGAACTCCGTTTGATAGAACTCCAAAAATGGAACTGGCACACAAGTATCATGAAATTTTCAATATTCTAAAGACGTATCCCAACCTCAATTTTATTTTAATTGGTGACTGTGGAGAGAAAGATGCCTATATCTATTTAGATGTCGTAAAAGAATTTCCAAATAGAATAGCAGCAATATACTTAAGAGCTGTAGAGCATTCCAAACGTATGAAACGTATCAGTACTCTTTTTGAAGATTATAACGAAGTTCCTGTACTAATAGTAGAAAATGGAGAACAGGCTTTGTTACATGCCAGAAATCATGGGTTTATTGCTTAGAATAAACCGTGAATTTGTGCATCAATCTTATTTATAATACCTCCCAGATCTTCAGGATTATCAACAAAATCTAGGTCATCAACATCTATAATTAAAAGATTCCCCTTGTTGTAACCATGAATCCATGCTTCGTATCGCTCATTTAATCTGCTTAAATAGTCAATACTAATTGAATTTTCGTAGTCTCTACCACGTTTGTGAATCTGAGCAACAAGATTTGGAATTGAACTTCTTAGATAAATTAATAAATCAGGTCCTTTTACAAAAGATTCCATTAAATCAAACAACGAAGAATAGTTCTCAAAATCGCGATTGGTCATTAAACCCATGGCATGAAGGTTTGGTGCAAAAATATGAGCATCTTCATAGATGGTTCTATCTTGAATAATGTCTTTGCCACTGCTATGAATCTGGTTTACCTGACGAAATCTGCTATTAAGGAAATATACCTGCAAATTAAAGCTCCAACGTTCCATCTGATTGTAAAAATCATCTAGGTATGGATTGTCTACAACATCTTCTAATTGCGCTTCCCATTTATAGTGTTTAGCAAGTAATTTGGTGAGCGTAGTCTTCCCAGCTCCTATATTTCCAGCAACAGCAACATGCATAATCTATTCTAGTTTAAGTTGATATTGACGCAGAATTCCGTCGTTGTAAATATACAAGGTTTCATTGGTTACCAAAAACTGATTTATTAACAAATTTGGATGTGAAATTGGTATGATTTCAGAATTGTTTTTGGGTAAAATATAGAGTTGATTGTCATTTTTCAAAACAGTATGTGCTTTGCTAAATGCCATTTTATCATAGTTGTTATTAGGAAATTTTTTCACCAAACTGCCAAAGTAATTATAGACGTATAAAAATTGTTTAGTAAGTAGATAGCAGAAGTTGTAGTCACTCTTTAAGTCTAGTACCTCGGATTGGATGGGTACTGTTTTAAGTCTTATTTTATTGGTTTTGTAATCGTATAATTCTAATTGCTGTAAGTCCTGATTAAAAATCCAAATTGTGTTGTCATAACCAGTAGAAACATAACTGACATTCTTATAAGGAACTACCGTGTTGAAGTCAATTTTAAAAATTTCAGCAAGTCTATTATCTAGAATAATAACCGAATTAAAATCCCTGTAGAAGAGATTTATTTTTAAAGGATTAAACGTATTTGCAGTGCTTATTTCACTGAGTTGATAATTGGTATATGTAATTGTAGTGTCCTTTGTTTTTTTGTTAAATGTGTTGTCATTAGTTGAATAATACATGGTGCCAAAAGTATCTACTCCGAATATATCCAAGACGTCAATTTTCATTGAATCTGCTAAATTGGCTTTAATGGATTTTTGGGAAAAGCAAACTGTACTTACAAATAAGAATAAATAGAATATTTTTTTCATACCGATCTGAAAAATACAAAAAATGAGCCACAGTATAACGCTGTGAATTTTGATTTAGTTTTTATCTAGACGGTAAGTTTATAACCAAAACCTCGGACATTTATAATTTGAATGCTATCATCCTTATTCAGTTTTTTTCTCAACTTAGAAATGAACACGTCCATACTTCTAGCAGAAAAGAAATCATCTGTTCCCCAAAGTTTATTAAGAATGAGAGACCTGTCTAAAACTTTATTTTGATTTTTGATGAGATGAAATAATAAATGTGCTTCTCTATGTGTAAGTTGTAAAGGTGCTTCTTCTTTATAGTGTAGAAGTTGTTTTGGGAAATTAAATTGGTATTCTCCAATATTTAAAATATCTGCAGTTTTCTGAACTTGGGTTCTATTTAGTAAATTATGAATTCTCACTATGAGCTCTTCCATACTAAATGGCTTTTTGAGGTAGTCATTTCCTCCAATTGAAAACCCTTCTACAACATCTTCGGTTTGAGATTTTGCTGTAAGAAAAATAATGGGAATACTATCGTCAATTGCTCTGATTTCTTTAGCTAATGTAAAGCCGTCTTTTTTCGGCATCATTACGTCTAGAACAAGTATTTCAGGTTGTTCAGACTTGTATTTTTCAAAGGCTTTCTCGCCATTTTCACATAGAATTACATCAAAGTCTCTTGTTTCAAGACTTTCTTTAATTATTTGACCTAATGCAATTTCGTCTTCTGCTAAAATGAGTTTTATTTTTTTAGCCATTAGGTAATGTAATTTTAAACGAGGTTAAATTATTTGATAAATCTAAGTTAATTGAACCATTGTGTTTTTCAACAATAGTTTTGGTGTAATAAAGTCCAATACCAAATCCTTTTACATCATGTGTATTGCCTTTAGGTATGCGATAAAATTTTTCGAAAATTCTACTCTTATTTGTCTTATTTATAGAATTGCCATTGTCTGCAATAGTAATCTCAAAATTCTCGCCTTTTGATAGTAGTGTAATTGATATAATGTCGCCACCGTATTTTACAGCATTATCTAATATGTTATTAACGGCATTTTCAAAATGAAAGGCATCAACCTTAGCCATAAGATTTTCTACCATTAAGTTAAGATTAAAGGTTTTGTTGGGAAATTGGATACCGTATCTATTTAATAAAGAATTTAAAAGGTCATTGATATTGATAAGTTCTTTATTTAGGCTCAAATTGTCGCTGTCAAGAGTGGCAGTTTCTAATAACTTTTCAACCATTAGGTTCAGTTTGTTTAGCTGATCAGAAGACATGTTAATGTATTTTTTCGTCTTTTCTTTATCATCTATACCGTTAAAATTACTGATACTTTCAAGAGCAACTCCAATCGTTGCAATTGGTGTTTTAAACTCGTGAGTTATATTACTTATCAAATCATTTTTTACTTCAGCCAGTTGCTTTTGGTTTCTGATGATTTTCAACAGATAAAACAAGCAACTAATTACTGCTAAAACTAAAATGCTCGAGATCAAAATACCGTTTAAACTTCGTTTAAGGATTGTAAATGTTTCATTACTATAGTTTAATTCTAAGATACTTCCTTTTGGTAGAAAAGTAGATTTTGAAATAGCAGAAAGGCTATGCTCACCAATTTTACTTTCAGCTTTTGAAATTGAATCTTTAACCTTGGTTAATTGGTGCAATATGTCAGATTGATGAAAAGTAAGTTTACTCTTAACCTCAATTTGTTTTCTTTTAAATTCTTCATTTAAAAGACTATCAACTTCTGAAACATTTAAGCTGTCATTTGTTATTGAAACCACAATTTTAGAAGTGAGCATTTCTATATCGTTCAATTCAAAATCCAGAGTTTTTGATTTTATGCTATCTATTCGTTTTTTGAAAATGTCTGGTGTAGACGTAGGATGTAATTCGTCATGAATTGTGGTCATGGAGTCTAATTTTGACCCTCTTAAAATTGTGATGCCCTCAACATTATTGATTTTTAAAGAATCTAGCGTTTTAAACTCACCTTTAATACTATCAATTTGGTTAAATAATTGATCTAATTCTCCGCCTTCAGTTAGGGCATCTTTTTGTTGGTCACCTTCCAAAAAAATACCAACCGTTGTACGTTCTGCTAAATCAGCATAATAGTCGTCTACAGCTTTATCTAAACTAACCTGAACATCATTAATAAGTTGCTGTTTGTTGTTGAGGTAATTCTTATAATTCCAATAGATTTGAATTGCTATTGTTGCCACAATTACCGTGACAATAACATATAAAATCCATCTATATCGTTTTTCATTCATATATCAAAAGTATAAGTATTTCTATAGTTTAACGAATCGGTTAACACACGTTAACACTAGTTAACTCAAATACTTGGTTTGAGTTGAGATATTTGTACTGTATTAATCAAAAAATATAAAAACATGAAAAAATTAATTTTACCTTTATTATTGTTAATCGGTTCTTTAGGCTTTAGCCAAACTAAATCTGTTGAAGAAATTGAAATAATAAAAGAGATCGAAGAAACCAAAGTAGAAAGTGTAGATGTTGTGGTGACAGTAGATAATATTGAAGAACTAGAATCTACATTTACAATAGATGACATTAAAGAGATGTTTGATCTAAGTGAGGGAAAACAATCGGTTTCATTTAAGTTAGTGTGTAACGGAGAAGTTATGTTTAATGGAAAAAAGTCTAACATGACCTACAAAGTAGAAGGAACTTCTGATGATGAAGAAGCATTTGTAAAGCGTGTAGAGAAAATTAGAAATGCAGCAATTAAGTATTACAAGAATAAAGAATAATTATAATATCAATCAAATGACAACAATAATTAGAGTTTTAGTTATATCCTTAGCATTAGTATTTACTTCTGCTATTGATGCACAAGATTTTCAAGGCGTTGCAACATATAAAACGCAAAGAAAAGTAGACATTAAAATGGATAGTACCTCCATGAATTCTGAGATGCATGAAAGGATGATGGAAATGATGAAAAAGCAGTTTCAGAAAACATTTCTACTTACCTTCAACAAAGAAGCTTCATTGTATAAGCAAGAAGAAGAATTAGACAAACCAAATGTTGGTATGGGTGATGGTATTCAGATTGTATCCATTGGTGGAGGTGGAGGTTCTGATGTGCTTTACAAGAACACTAAAGAACAAAGATATGCTGACCAAGTAGATACCTATGGTAAAATCTTTTTGGTTAAAGATGACATTGAAAAGATTGATTGGAAATTAGAATCTGACACAAAGTATATCGGAGAATATCAATGTTTTAAGGCAACGTATACAAAAATGGTTGAAAAACCTAGGGTTTCTTTTGGCAGTGATGACGAAGTTGAAGAAGAGAAGGAACCTGAAATGGAAGAGCGAACAGTTACTGCATGGTATACACCGCAAATACCTGTAAATAATGGACCTGATAACTATCAGGGATTACCAGGATTAATTTTAGAAGTTCATGATGGAAAGCTAACCATTATATGTAGCAAAATTGTGCTTAACCCAGAAGATAAAATTGAAATTACGGAACCTACAAAGGGCAAAGAAGTTAATCAAGAGGCTTATGAAAAGATTATGGATAAGAAAGCCAAAGAAATGATGGAACGTTTTAGACCACGAAATGATGGTAGAGAAGGTGAAAGTATAAGCATCTCAATTAGAGGGTAATCCAATAAATAAACAAAATCGTTGAAGTAGTAACTAAATCACCTTGTGGTTTTTAGTGTTAATATTTTGATAAACAGGATAGTATTGTTTAATGTATTTATAAATTTGTTAAACAATTATAACTAAAAGTTTATCCCGTTATGAAATCAATACTATTAAAAATCAGTGTTTTAGCACTTCTATTCACATTTTCAGTTAATCCAAAACCAGAGATTAAACAAGAATTTCAAGGTAAGGCCTATTATTTTTCAAAATCTAAAATGGAATTAGGTAGATGGGGCGCACGATTAAGCGAAGCTCAGAAAAAGCAAATTGCTGCAAGAATGAAGAATAGATTAGAGAAAAATTATGTACTGACATTCAATAAGGAGGAATCATTTTTTGAGGAGGAAGACAAATTGGATGCTATGACTGGTGCTACTGATTCTTGGGGTAAAAATTTTACTCCAGGTGATCAATATAAAAATGTGAAAACTAACACACAGATTCAGACACAAGAGTTTTATGGTAAGAAATTCTTAGTAAAGGATAATTTGCAACCAATAGAATGGGTAATGGGTTCTGAAACAAAACAAATAGGAAACTATACGTGTTTTAAAGCTACTGCTTCAATACCAACTAATGAGTTGACATGGTATAACTTTTCTTGGGATAGATTAAGAAATCAAGAACCAACAACAGATTCAACAGGTGTGGTAACAGTACCAGAGGTAAAAATGACAGAAATTGAAGCGTGGTATACCGTTCAGATTCCTGTTCGTCATGGACCACTAGAATATTGGGGTTTACCGGGATTGATTTTAGAAGTAAGTGCTGATAATACAACAATGCTATGTTCTAAAATTGTGTTGAATCCAGAAGAGGTCGTTGAGATTGTTGCACCAGATAAAGGTAAAGAAATTACAAAGGCAGAATATCAAAAAACGATTACTGCCAAAATGAAAGAATTTAGAGATAATCGTGGTAGAAGAAGAAGTTAGTCTTTTAACAATAGTTTAACTTTAGTGAAATAAACCAACGGGGCTTTATAGAGTCATAGTGATGTAATTATTAAAATAGGACATGTTAATTTTATGATAAACCAAATGTGGTAGGCAGATCATTAAATTACATTTGTTAAACAATCAATTCTTAATAGACAAGATGAATAAATCACTACTTAAACTCACTTTCACTTTCGTTGCTTTACTTTTTGGCTTAAATACATTTGCTCAAGACGATTTTCAAGGAAAGGCGTATTACATGTCTAAAACTACAATGGACATGGATCAATGGGGCGGAAGGGAAATGTCCCCAGATCAGAAAAAGCGTATTGAAGAACGTATGAAAAGCTTTTTAGAAAAAGAGTACATTCTAACATTCAATAAATCGGAGTCAATATATAAAGAAGATGAAAAATTAGAAGCTCCAGGATCTGGTAGAGGATGGGGTGGATTTGCTAGTAGTTTTACTGGAGGACCTAAATATAAAAATGTAAAAGACCAGGAGCTCTTGCAAGACCAAGAATTTTTTGGCAAGCAGTTTTTAATTAAAGATGCTTTAAAACCTCTAGAGTGGAAAATGGGTACTGAGACCAAGCAGATTGGACAATATACTTGTTTTAAGGCTACAGCTACAAAGGTGGTAGATGAGTTTGACTGGAGAAGTATGAGAAGAAGACAACCACCTCCAAAAAAGAAAGACTCTTCAGAGACAGGTGATTCTGCAAAGGCAGATTCAGATGATCCAATGAATGAAATTGAAGTGCCAAAGACCATTGAAGTAGTTGCGTGGTATACGCCTCAAATTCCAATAAATCAAGGTCCTGACGATTATTGGGGGCTTCCAGGGTTGATCTTAGAAGTGAATGCAGATAGAACAACAATTTTATGCACCAAAATAGTTATGAATCCTGAGGAGAAGGAAGATATTGATAAGCCTAAAAAAGGAGATGAAGTAACTCAAGCCGAGTACAATGATATTGTCACCAAAAAGATGACAGAAATGAGAGAAATGTATAGCGGAAGAGGTAGACGTAACTAATTTATACTTAACAGACAATACAAATTTGTAATCCATTTACTAGAAATGGGTTAACATCCAACCTAAAGAAAACAAACCAAATGAAAAAAGTTTTAGTGCTACTTTTAACCTTAGTAGCTAGCAGTTCCTTTGCTCAATTAAAAATGCAAGGTGTTGTTAAAGATAGTATTGGTACACCCTTAGAACTTGCCAATGTTATAGCTATAAATCAAGAAACCAATGCTCTGGAGTCTTATGCTGTAACAAATGATAAGGGTAAGTATATTCTTTCCTTAGGTAAGAATGGAAAATACAAAGTACAAGTGAGTTATATAGGATTAAAATCCCTAAACGAAGTAATAACTACACAAGAAGCAAATATTACCAGAGATTTCACTCTATTACCTGATAATGAATTAGATGCTGTTGAGTTAACCTATGAAATGCCTGTGACAATTAAAGGAGATACACTTATATATAATGCTGATTCCTTTAAAAACGGATCAGAACGAAAGCTAGAAGATGTATTAGAGAAATTACCTGGTGTAGAAATTAATGAAGATGGTCAGATTGAAGTTGAAGGTAATACAGTTCAAAAATTAATGGTAAATGGAAAAGACTTTTTTGATGGCGATACCAAATTAGCGACTAAAAACATTCCTTCCAATGCTGTAGATAAAATTCAAGTATTACGTAACTATGCTGAGGTCGGGCAATTAAGTGGTGTTCAGAATAATCAGAATAATGTTGCCATTAATATAAAATTAAAGGAAGGGAAAGAGAATTTTTGGTTTGGAGATATTACAGCTGGTGCAGGTCAAGCACCTTCACCAAATGACGAATTATATTTATTTCAACCCAAGTTATTCTATTACAGTCCAAAGTATAGCATCAATGTTATTGGAGATTTAAATAATATTGGTGAGGTAGCTTTGACTAATAGAGATATTAGAGGATTTGGAGGTGGATTCCGTCTACCAAGTAGAACCAGTGGCACCAATATTAATTTAGGGAATAATGGACTAGGTGGTTTAACAAATATCGCAAATGCTCAAGAAGTAATCACAAAATTAGCAACTGCGAATTTTAGTTACTCACCTAATAAAGCGCTTGATTTAAGTGGTTTTGTAATATACAATAGCAGTAGATTGAGAACCAGAGAAGAAAGTTTCTTTGATTATATTGAGGTTGAAGACGACCCTACCACACCTCAGGATGAATCTGCAGGATTACCTCCAGATGAATCAACAATTCAACGAGGTAGAGAGGCTACCAATCAATTTGTTGCAAAGCTGAGTGCGGTATATAAACCTAACTTTAACAATCAATTAGATTATGATGTAATAGCAAGGGCATCAGACGAGGAAGAGCGTCAAAATTTGTTTTCATCTGTTGTCGGTGATACAGATCAGCTAAATGAAGTTAATCCTTATAGCATCAATCAAAATTTAAATTACTATTTCACGCTTAATGAGGACAATATATTCGCGTTAGAGGTGCAACATCTTTTGAGTGATGAAGATCCTTTTTACAATGCTTTATTGGAAAACGATCCTACAAATAATAATGAAGTTGACCCAGATGATAGAGATGCATTTGATACGACTGCTCAAGGATTAGGTTTAGATTTAGATCAAATTAATTACGATGTAAATCAAGACAGACGCGTTAAGAGTAATAAATTAGATGCTAAGTTAGATTACTATAATATTCTAAACTCAAAAAGCAATATCAATTTTACATTAGGGACTATTTTTAGTAATCAAAAATTTGATTCTAACATCTTTCAATTTCTAGATGATAGAACACGCTTAGATCCAACCCCTAATATTACAGATTTAGAAGGCGAACCTTTATTAGCTACAAATGATGATGTAGACTATACCTTTAGTGATGTTTATTTGGGTGTGCATTATAGGTTTAAAACAGGGAAATTTACCTTTACTCCTGGTGTTTCTTTTCATGCCTACAGTAACCAGAATACTCAGTTAGGTAATAATTTTAAGGATAGTTTCTTTGATGTGCTACCAGACTTTGAAGCGCTTATTCAGTTTAAGAAAAGTGAATCCTTAACGCTTAATTATAGAATGACCAATACATTTACAGATGTTACCAATATTGCCGAAGGATTAGTGCTTAATAACTTTAACAGTATTCAATATGGAAATCCAGAATTGCAGAATGCACTTACTCATAATGTGAGTCTATTTTATAGAAGTTTCAATTTGTTTAACTATACCAATGTAATTGCTAGTGTTAATTACAGTAAGAACATTGATCAGATAAGATCATTAACGGATTTTGAAAGTGTTATTAGAACAAACTCATTCTTTAATTCTCAATTTGCTGATGAGACTGCGAGTGTGTTTGGTAGAGTTGAACGTACATTTGGAAAAGTAAGAGCAAGACTAAGAGCTAATTTCTCATATAGCAAGCTAAATCAGTTTATACAAGGAAGACAATCTCTAAATGAAAACTTTACTCAAAACTATACACCAGAAATACGCACTAATTTTAGAGAAGCACCAAATGTAAGATTGCGCTATGGTTATACGGTTAGAGATAATGTTCAGGGCTCTAATACTACCAAGTTTATCACGAGAGCACCATCAATACGTTTTGATGCATACGTTTGGGATTCAGTTACATTCATTACAGATTTTGCCTATACGGAACAAGAAACACAAGGGCAAACAGAAGCCTTTAAAACTTGGGACGCATCTTTACGCTATAGAAAAAATAGAGATGCGAAATGGGAGTATTCGTTGAGAGCTTCTAATATTTTAGACATAGATTCTAACATTAGTAATGGTGCCACTAATATTTCAGTATTTAGCTCAGAAACATTTATACAACCACGATTTATAACCTTAAGGTTGACTTATACCTTGTAAATTTAAAAGCCTTCTCAATTGAGAAGGCTTTTTATAGTGGTAATAAAGGTGCTGTTAATTATCTCGTAGTACGTGAACCATACCTGAGATGGAATGCGGATTGCCGTTGTAATCCTCATATGTTCCTGCAAAATTTACATCTATATATTCACCAACATCACCCAGACTGTTTAAATTGTATATTATGTTATTGTTTTCATAAGAAACGCTTAAACATTCTCCAATAAAGAAACCAGTATCACTAGGATTATTCGAATCTAAGTTGTCATAAGTTCCGATATATTCAGGACTTTGAAGCCGAGCTTCCATGTAGATACATTCTCCTTGATTAGGATAGCCGCCCCAAATTTGGAAAAACGTAACTGTCTGTCCTTGACCTTCACCAGAATAGTATGTATTTATAGGTTCAAGAATATATACGGTTTCCTCATTATCAATTGTGTATTGAATAAACTCATCGACTTCGTTACATGCACTTACTTCTCCAACATCAGTTAATGGTGTTGTAAACGTATAGCTAATGTTTCCTGTAGATTGAAGATTGGTATAGTCGTTTCCTTTTAAAACAAAGGTATTCTCTCCCGTACAGCGCAACAGATTTATTTCAAATTCTCCATTGCTAACGGCATCAATAAACGTCTGGTCGCCATAGGTAAGTACTACGTATCCATCGGTTACAGGGTTGCCGTTACAGGTGTTGAATATTCCAACTACAGTCTCTGAGATAATATTTGAATTTTCTGGGACTACGATCGAGATTGAAGTATCCGTACTAAATGGGCCAATAGTCTCGGTATACAATGGCGTATCGCTACAGTATTCGTAACCATAAACATTAAGTTCTAG
>NZ_JAIUJS010000009.1 GCF_020166345.1 Winogradskyella vincentii
CCCTGCAACGCATTGTCATTCCTGCGAAGGCAGGAATCTTATTGTAATTTATCTTTGGTGTATCTCGATCTCGCAGATTTACCTTCGGTTTATCTACGTTTGGAAGCTGTACAATAGTGAAAACCCTGCAAGGCTTTGTCATTCCTGCGAAGGCAGGAATCTTATTGTAATTTATCTTTGGTGTATCTCGATCTCGCAGATTTACCTTCGGTTTATCTTCGTTGGGGAGCTTTACAATAGTGAAAACCCTGCAACGCTACGCGTTGGCCAGGCTTTTTTTATGCGCCTTCACTTGCAAACAGGTTTGTGTTTAAGAGATTTAAAGAATCTGCGTTTGGGGAGCTTTACAATAGTGAAAACCCTGCAACGCTGCGCGTTGGCCAGGCTTTTTTTATACCACCGCACTTAAAAGCAAGCTTTACGTTTGTGGCATAAAAAAACCCTGTACATTTCTGTACAGGGTTTTTACTGCTGTAGCGAGATCGAGATTTGAACTCGAGACCTCCGGGTTATGAATCCGACGCTCTAACCAACTGAGCTACCTCGCCATAATTGCGGGTGCAAATATAAAAACAAATTCTACGACAACAAACCAATCATTCTAAAAAAATAATTTTATAATAAAGTTTTGAATTGTACCATAATTGTATATATTGACCACATAATACTAACAGTAAATGGACGATAAAGAAAAATTTGAAATGGAGTTTGTGATACACGCATCACCTTCATTATTATACCAATACATATCTACACCTTCTGGACTTTCGGAGTGGTTTGCAGACAATGTAAATTCTCGTGGTGAGTTATTTACCTTTATTTGGGACGGATCGGAAGAGCAAGCAAAATTACTAAGCAAAAAAAGTAGCGAGCGTATTAAATTCCGCTGGTTAGAAGACGATGAAGAGGGTGCTAGCTATTACTTTGAGTTGCGCATACAGGTAGATGAGATCACAAAAGACGTGTCTCTTATGGTAACGGATTTTGCTGACGAGGATGAGGTAGAGGAAGCTAAAATGCTATGGGAAAATCAAATCTCTAGCCTTAAACAAGTTTTAGGTTCTGCTTAACACGTAACTAACTATTCTATTATATCTTTGTCTCGATTTTTTACAACATAAATCGGGACATTTTTTTTATGGTAAATTTTAACGGTAAACTTGTAGAGGCAACAGACTCTAAATTAACTTCTGAGAATAGAGGCTACAAGTACGGTGATGCACTTTTTGAAACCCTTAAAGTGGTAAACAGTAAAATCTTCTTTTGGGAAGATCATTACTTTAGACTCATGGCATCCATGCGTATTATGCGAATGGATATTCCTATGAATTTTACTATGGAATTTCTAGAAGAAGAAATCCTTAAAACCGTTGAAGCCAATGGCCTAAGCAATAGCGTTGCGCGCGTACGCCTTAATGTAGATAGAGGAGAAGGTGGTAAGTATTTACCAGGTGAAGATGCAAGCATTAATTACAATATTGTTGCAGAAACACATCCCAATCCGTTCTATACTATTGATGATGCGTTTTATGAAGTAGATCTATACAAAGACTACTATATGGCGCCTGGTTTATTATCTGGTTTAAAATCTAATAACAAAGCCATACAGGTTATTGGTAGCATTTATGCTAAAGAAAATGACCTGAACAATTGTTTGGTGCTCAATACCAATAAAAGTGTTATTGAAGCATTAAACGGTAATCTGTTTTTGGTAAAAGGCGACCGCATAAAAACACCACCTTTAGAAGACGGTTGTTTAAAAGGTATTATGCGACAGCAGGTTTTGGAGGTATTGCGTAAAGATGTGAACCTTATTGTTGAGGAAGCGTCTATATCGCCTTTTGAACTTCAAAAAGCAGATGAGCTGTTTATTACCAATGTGATTGTTGGTATTCAGCCTATTTCAAAATATCGCAAGAAGGACTATGGCTCTGAATTCGCCAAATCAGTGATCACTAAGATAAACGCAAAACTCCGCTTAGCTTAACAATTAGAGTCTATTCGCAAACTTGATAATTGATTTCCGACATGGTCGGAAGCAACGATTTTCAGAAATAATGAGTGAGACTTATTAATCATTCCAAAATTTAAGGATTGAAGGATCTAGTGGATTCAAATTTCTATTCCGATTGTATTGGCGAGTGGTACGTAGTAATTTCCTAATAAATCGTTTTGACTTTTTGATTCGTTTTGTGTCAAGACAAATGCGATAGCATTCATGACTTCCGCTTTAATAAAATCGAGGTGCCAGGAATAAAATGAATAGAATTAAAAAAGAAACTATGGATATTAATTATAACTTGGATTCTCTGGTGCATTAGACCAAATGCTATAATCACCACCTAATTCTAACATTTTTTCGCGCCAGAAGGTGGTACAACTTTTAGAAATGATCTGGTTGTCGTATTCATTTTCAGAAACCAACCAAGCATTAGATTCTAATTCATTATCTAATTGCTCTTCTGCCCAACCTGAGTAGCCAAGGAAAAACCGTATGTCGTCCTGAGAGATTTTATCAGAATTAATAAGGTCTAAAACCACACTAAAGTCACCACCCCAAAAAATACCGTTTGAGATTTCTACACTATTAGGTATAAGCTCAGGTGATTTATGAATAAAATAAAGATTGTCTTGTTCTACTGGACCGCCATTATAGATGGTAAAATCAGATTCTGTACCTTCAACTAAATCCTTTAGGTTATATTCTAAAGGTTTATTTAAGATAAAACCCACTGAACCTAGTGCGTTGTGATCCGCTAATAGAATCACGGCACGGTTAAATGAAATATCTCCGATTATGGATGGCTCTGCAATGAGTAAATTGCCTTTTTCGGGTTTCATGTTTTTGATTGTTAGCGTTCAAAGGGTTAACTAAATCTAGGTTATTTTTATGAAATACACAACTTTAGCTCTTTAAACTTAGGGCAATAAAAAAACCCGCTCATTGAGCGGGCTTCTTATATAAAATAAAAATATCTTAGTTTACAGCGCTATTTAAGTCAGATCCTGCCTTAAATTTTACTACATTTTTAGCTTTTATTTTGATTGTTTTACCAGTCTGTGGGTTTCTTCCATCTCTCGCAGCTCTTCTAGATACTGACCAAGAACCAAAACCAACTAAAGAAACTCTGTTACCTTTTTGTAAAGATCCTTCGATATCAATTAATAAAGAGTCTAATGCTTTCTTAGCAGCAGCTTTAGTGATACCAGCATTCTCTGCCATACCATTGATTAAATCTGTTTTGTTCATAAAATTTTAAATTTAAATTGTTAAAAATTCGGTTTTTAATAATAGTTGTTAAAAATCCGTACACAAATTTATGAGTAATATTAAGCTACGCAAGTAATAGCAAGGGAAAGCAGCGATTTTGTTAATAAGTTGAGCCTTTTGTTAATAAAGCAATGCATTTTGTCGGATATTTTCCTAGGTCAATGATAATAAGGGCTTAGAGAAGTTTTGCGGTTTCGGCAAACTTAAATCCGTTTAAAAGTGATTTTACGTCCATTTTTCGCTTTCCAGGAAGCTGTATTTCCTTAATAATTATATAACCGCCTTTGCATGCAACTTCTAAATGGTCCTTATTAATAAGGAGATGTCCTGCTTTAAGATTATGGTCTTCTGTATTCTTTTCAACAGCAAATAACTTTACCGTTAACGGTTCGTCTTCATCATTGTCTAAATAGCACCATGCGGCAGGAAATGGATTTAGTCCTCTAACTTTATTATATATGGTATCTAAATTTTCAGACCAATCAATTTTACAATTGTCACGATTGAGTTTATAGGCTGTTTTTAAATCTTCGGATTTTGGTTGTACGGTTGTTGAAACTTCATCCGCTTCAATCTGTTCTACGGTTTTAATAACCAATTCGCTACCAAGCGCCATTAAGTCATCATGAAGCTCACCAACAGTTGTATCATGTCCTATAGCTGTGCTTTCGGACATAATGATTGCGCCTGTGTCAATTTTCTCATCAATGAAGAAGGTAGTTACACCAGTTTTGGTTTCACCATTAATAATGGCCCAATGAATAGGCGCAGCACCTCTGTATTGTGGTAGTAAGGATGCATGGAGATTAAAAGTACCGTATTCTGGCATTTGCCAAACCACTTTTGGTAACATTCTAAACGCTACCACAATTTGAAGGTTGGCTTTTAAACTTTCAAGCTCTTCAATAAAGGATTCTGCCTTAAGATTTGTAGGCTGTAATATGTTTAAATTATGCTCTAAGGCAAACTGTTTTACTGCCGAGGCTCTTAATTTTCTACCACGACCTGCAGGTTTGTCTGGAGCAGTTATAACACCAACAACATTATAATTATGGTCTAAGAGTGATTTTAGTGTTGCCACGGCAAAATCTGGTGTGCCCATAAATACAATTCTTATATCTCGTTTAGCTGTCATAATTTTTTGTAGGTATTTGTTGCTGTTATTTCTATTTTATTTATTTCCACTAATTCCGAAAGGCTTTTCAGTAGTAGCGTTTCCGTACATTTCAATTGATTTAATAATTGTCGCGAAGTTAAATCTTCTTGCTCTAACGCTTTCAATATTTGTTCAGAAAGGGTTTTGGTTTCAGTTGCATTAGCTAAAGATTGACTTGCCAAACACACCGAGCATTTACCACAATCTTCTGAAACAGTTTCACCAAAATATGCTAATAACTGTTTGCTTTTACATTCTGTGTCATTATTAATATACGCTATTACGGCTTCGATCTGCTGATGTTTCAATTGATGTTGATGCTCTATGGTTTTAGCAATAGGATTAATGGTAATCTCATCTTCACGTGGTTGTAAAAATGTTATTTCAGAATCCGTATTGGCGATTTGGAGCTTAATGATATTGTCTTTTTCTAATAGTTTCAGTTGTTCTATAACCTTGGTTTCAGAGAGGTTGGATTTGCTGATCACCAAGTTGAGATTTACTTTGGTATCATAATCAAAAATACCACCATAGGTTCTTAAAAGTACCTTAACCAAGGTATTGAGATCCAAATGTTTCTCTAGGTATTTAAACAACTGGTCATTGGAAATGACAAACTGAATCTTGGTTCTAAAATTAAAGTGTTGCGTTAAGGCTATAATTCCGTTTCTATCTAATGCCAACAACACATTGTAGGTCATACTTGCGTTGAGCTTATAGGTAGTGCAAAAGGATTTAAAATCAAGTTGATGCTGGCTGTTTTCACCTTCGCCATAAGACACCTGAAAATAGTTGCAAAGCTTATTATACACCAATTTTATGTACTCAATAGATGGTAAGGTGCTTAAAAATTGGCTTTTAAGATGATCTTCATCTATATGCTGTTTTAAGATAAATGCATAGGCATCATTGCCATCGCGACCTGCACGACCAGCCTCTTGATAATAACTTTCTAAACTTTCTGGTAAATTGAAATGTATTACTGTTTTTACATTAGCCTTATCAATTCCCATTCCAAAAGCAGTAGTGGCAATCATTATTTCTGTTTTGCCATCGGTCCATTGCTGCAATCGGTCTTGTTTTTCTTTATTGGTAATACCTCCATGATAAAAGGTTGTAGAAAATCCTCTGGCGCCCAGATAATTATGGATATCCTTCGTGGCACGACGATTTCTCACATATATAATAGAGGAACCAGAATGTTTGGTCAATAAATGCTCTAGCTTATAGAGTTTATCATCGGTATGGATGACATGATACCCAATATTAGGTCTGCTAAATGAGGCCTTAAAAATCTTTGGAGCCACAAAATCTAAGTTGTCAATAATATCATCTACAATATTATGCTTAGCCGTAGCCGTAAGCGCTATACAATTAACATGAGGATGAATGTCTCTAAGTAGTTTTATGTTATTGTAAGCTGGTCTAAAGTCGTTTCCCCATTGGCTAATACAATGTGCTTCATCAACCGCAATAAGATTAACTTTCATTTGAGCGATACGCTCTTGTACTAATGGCTGTTGTAAACGCTCTGGTGATAAGTACAAGAATTTGTAGTTACCATAAATGCAGTTGTCTAAAAGTGTATCTAATTCACTATAAGAAATACCTGAAGTTAAGGCTATAGCTTTTATACCTTTACGTTTTAGTGATGTTACCTGATCTTTCATTAAGGCAATTAAGGGCGATACCACGATACAAATGCCTTCTTTAATAAGCGCTGGTACCTGAAAGCAAATGGATTTGCCACCACCTGTTGGCAATAGGGCAAAGGTGTCCTCATTATCAAGAACAGCTGTAATAATGTCTTCTTGTAATGGTCTAAAGGAGGTATAATTCCAGTAACGCTCTAAAACTTCAATTGGATGCATTATTGCAAATTTAATACCTCTAGAACGAAATCGGAGCGTTTTTCTATGGTTTCGAAGGGTACATCAATGAGTTGATACCCAAATCGCATATAAGTTTTTAATAAGTGATGGTGAATTTCAATCGCCTGCTCAAAATTTTCATAGCGTTCACTGTCGCTCGTAAATATTTCTTGCCATGGTGCCAATACAAAAACATAATCGTATTGGTGTGCTTCACAGGTCTCTATGAATTGGTTTGGATAATCATCGCCAATAAAATCCATATACGCCAAAACGTCAGGTAACCCTCTGTCTAAGAAAACCACATTGCCAGATTCTTGAGTGGCGTTTAAATACTGTTGTTTTCTGCCTTCTAAAAGCTTTTTGCTAAACAGTAGTGGTTTGGTTAAAAAAAGTTGCTCTATACCGTCTTTTCTGGCCTGTAAGGTAACCTGACGAGAGATTTCTTCGTAACAAAGAAATCCTCTTGACTTTAGATGATTTATTATGGAGGATTTACCTGTCCCAGGACCACCAGTAATTACAATTTTCTTTGGATTCAAATTGGCAATATTTTTGCAGTAAAATTCGTGATAAAAAATTAGACAGAAAAATGTAGGGATAAGAACCCATTTGGTCTTTTGGCATTTAAGTGAAAATTAAGCATTTTGAAGTCAATTGAAGCCTTTTTTGAATTGCATCGCATCGCTACGGAATGATGAAAAGTCGAAAAGTTAATTCAATAGACCAATTTTTTAACTAATGGTAAAAGATTAGATGAGTTCTAATTATCTTTGCAACTGAAAAATATTGATATGAGCGACGCCAATAAATCGGAAGAATTTTACAGCAAACTAAAAATACAACTGCAAGACACAGCCATGTGGCCAACCACTTATTTATATAAGTTTATCGTTATTTCTGAAACAGAAAAGATAGATAATCTTAAGGGGCTTTTTAATCATTTAGGAGCGGTTATAAATACCAGAGCTTCAAAAAATGGTAAGTATACTAGCATATCAATTAACGTACGCATGAAAAACCCAGATACGGTAATAGCGAAATACCAAGAAGTAGCAGAAAAAATCGAAGGTGTAATTTCCCTTTAAATTTCTTTTAGGCTTCATTATTTTTTGTACTTTGCAACAAAACCTAAAGACTACGGGTTTTTAATTTTGTTTACTACACATTTTAATAATTTTGATAGACGATTTAGAATACAACACAGAACGAGAGCATTTGATAATACCAGAATATGGACGTCATTTGCAGAAGATGATCAATCATGCTAAAACGCGTGAAACCAAAGAAGAACGAAACAAATTAGCAAAAGCTATTATTTCTGTAATGGGAAATCTACAACCACATTTAAGAGATGTGCCAGATTTTCAGCATAAATTATGGGATCAGCTTTTTATAATGGCCAACTTTGAATTAGATGCGGACTCTCCTTACGAGATGCCATCTAAAGAGGAATTAGCTTCGAGACCAGATCCGTTGAATTATCCTCAGAATCATCCTAAGTACCGTTTTTATGGAAACAACATTAAAACAATGATTGATGTTGCACGCACATGGGAGACTGGTGAAATGAAAGAGGCGTTAACCTATACCATTGCAAATCATATGAAGAAGTGCTATCTCAACTGGAATAAAGATAGTGTTGAAGATACAGTGATTTTCGAGCATTTATTTGAATTATCTGATGGAGAAATTGACCTTAGAAATAGTGAAGAGGATTTAAGTGATTCTTCAAGCTTATTGCGTACAAAATCTAAATATAGTAGCAAAGGTGGCAAAAAGCCCAAAAAGAAATATTCTAGTAATAGAAAACGTTACTAAAACGTATGAGTACATTTAAAATAGAAGGTGGCCACCAACTCAAAGGTTCTATTAAGCCACAAGGTGCTAAAAATGAAGCATTGCAGATTCTTTGTGCTGTGCTCTTAACACCAGAAGAAGTAACAATTAAGAACATTCCGGATATTGTTGATGTCAATAAGCTAATTACACTTCTTAGTAATTTGGGTGTTGCCGTTAATAAATTAGATGCCAATTCATATACATTCAAGGCAGAGCATATAAATTTAGAATATTTAGAGTCAGACGAGTTTAAAGTTGAGGGTAGAGGTCTAAGAGGTTCAATTATGATTGTTGGGCCATTATTGGCACGTTTTGGTAAAGGATATATTCCTAAGCCAGGTGGCGATAAAATAGGCCGTAGACGTCTTGATACGCATTTTGAAGGCTTTATTAATCTTGGCGCTAAGTTTAGATATAATCGCGAAGATCATTTTTATGGTGTAGAAGCAGAACGTTTAAAAGGTACGTTTATGCTTTTAGATGAAGCTTCTGTTACAGGAACAGCCAATATAGTAATGGCTGCAGTATTGGCAGAAGGAAAAACTACCATCTACAACGCAGCGTGTGAACCTTACTTGCAACAACTGTGTAGGATGCTCAACCGAATGGGCGCTAAGATTTCTGGCATAGGATCTAATATGCTAGTTATTGATGGTGTTGATAATTTGGGAGGTACTGAGCATACCATGCTACCAGACATGATTGAAATTGGTAGTTGGATTGGTTTGGCGGCAATGACAAAAAGCGAGCTTACTATAAAAGATGTAAGTTGGGATGATTTAGGGCAGATTCCTAATGTGTTTAGAAAACTTGGTATTACGGTAGAACAGCAAGGAGACGATATTCATATTCCTGCACACAAGGATGGTTACCAAATACAGAACTATATTGATGGCTCTATATTAACCATTGCTGATGCACCTTGGCCAGGCTTTACTCCAGATTTATTGAGTATCGTTTTGGTAATAGCAACACAGGCCAAAGGAGAGGTGTTGGTACATCAAAAAATGTTTGAAAGTCGTTTGTTCTTCGTAGATAAATTAATAGATATGGGTGCAAAGATTATTCTTTGTGATCCACATAGAGCGACAGTTATAGGACACGACTTTAAATCTACCCTAAAAGCAACAACAATGACCTCGCCAGATATTAGGGCTGGTATTTCTTTACTTATTGCAGCGCTTTCCGCAAAAGGAACATCTATTATCCATAATATAGAACAAATTGATCGTGGTTACGAAAATATAGACCAACGCTTAAGAGCTATTGGAGCTAAAATAGAACGTCTACCAGGTAATTGATATTAATCAGAAATACATGAAATGAAAAGCTTCAAGATGACTTGGAGCTTTTTTGTATAAAGCAAAAGCTCTGAGGCACATCAGAGCTTTTAAATTGTTTTTGAAATGGTTATTTTCAGTTCAAGACGTTAACGTCTTAAAAAGGATAACGCATCTATTTTTTGTTTATTGTATAAAATTTCAAAAAAAAGTTAATTTATTTAAATTAATATAGTTTTTATGTTAATTCAATGCGGATTTATAAGTGGTTAAGCAACGTTCTCTAGCCATTTTATGATCTACCATTTTTTCTGGATATGTGAGTTCCTGAAATTCTGGCACCCATTTTTTTATGTATTCTAAATTCTTATCGAATTTTTGAATTTGTGACGTAGGATTAAATATTCTAAAATAAGGTGCTGCATCTACACCAGAACCTGCTACCCACTGCCAATTACCAATATTGCTTGCCATTTCATAATCGTGTAACTTCTCTGCAAAATAAGCTTCGCCCCAACGCCAATCAATAAGTAGATGTTTGCACAAAAAACTACCAACCAGCATTCTAACGCGATTGTGCATAAATCCAGTTTCATTTAGTTGTCGCATACCTGCATCAACCAATGGATAACCTGTTTTACCTTGGCACCATAATTTGAATTCATCTTCATTATTCCGCCATTCAATCCTATCGTATTTAGGTTTAAAAGACTGATCTTTTGTATGAGGAAAATGCCATAATATTTGCATAAAAAATTCTCTCCAGATAAGCTCTTGCCAAAATATCTCGTTCTTTTCTTGTATGGCCTTATCAACCATTTTTCTTATACTTACAGTACCGAATCTTAGATGTGGTCCTAATCGAGATGTTGCATCTTTAGCCGGAAAGTTTCGTGTAGCTTCGTATTCTTGGATTAACCTTGGAGTGACCTCATAAGGTTTAATAGGTTGATTGGATCTTGTAAATCCTATATCCTCTAAACTTAAATTCGGAAGGTTAATGTTTTTTGCACAATTGTTTAGTTCTTTCTCAGACGGATAAAATTTAAAGTCGATGGTTTTAAATTTTTCCTTCCAGGTTCTCATGTAAGGTGTGTAGACCACATAGGGATTCCCGTCTTTTTTAACGACTTCATCCTTTTCGAATATGACTTGGTCTTTAAAAGTTTGAAATGCAATATTTTGTGATTCTAATAGCGTTTTTAATTCAGCATCTCTTTCCGTTGCATAAGGTTCATAATCGTGATTGGTATAAACAGCCTTGATATTATAGGTTTCTAATAACTGATTATATATCTCAATAGGTCTACCGTGATACATTGCGATACTACTACCAACGTCTTTTTGAAGTTGATCACTCAGATCTTGCAACGTGTCGTGAATGAAAGTAACACGAGCATCATCTTTTGGTAATTTTTCTAAAATTTCAGAATCGAAAATAAAAATGGGTAAAACATTTTGCCCACTTTTTAAGGCATTATATAGTCCAACATTGTCGTCTAATCTAAGATCCCTTCTGAACCAAAATATACTTAAAGGTGTTTGCATTGTTAATAGGTGCCGAAAAGTTGTTCGAGTTGTTCCTTTCTATAGTTAAAAATACCTTCAAGTTTTGGTTTTACCAAAACTGGATGCAAAAGCCTACCAAGTATTCCAAAAGGAACTTTATAGTCAATAATATCTTCCATTTCTACACCACCTTCTATTTCATGTACAAAATGTTTATGGTGCCAAAAGGCATAAGGACCATACAATTGTAGGTCAACAAAATACGTTTTGTTCTCGTATTGAGTGATTTCGCTCACCCATTTAGTTTTAAATCCTGGTATTGGCGTT
Source organism: Winogradskyella vincentii (assembly GCF_020166345.1). Classification (GTDB taxonomy): domain Bacteria; phylum Bacteroidota; class Bacteroidia; order Flavobacteriales; family Flavobacteriaceae; genus Winogradskyella; species Winogradskyella vincentii. The sequence goes on from NZ_JAIUJS010000009.1 coordinate 11,257, forward strand.
ACACTGTATTGTATTACTTGACCAGCATACATTGGTCTATCAGCACCAGAAATAATTTTCATGTTCATTTCTTGAGGTGTCAACTTTGAAAGATTCGCAGGATTACACAAAAAAGCCCACGCTTCATCTAATGAAATAGGTAATTTTTGTTTTTTATGTAAGGTATAGATTTTCATTTCTAGTTATTCAAAACAACATAGCCGTTTAGAGATATTGCAATACAGAGCCATAAGATATATGGCACAAGCAGAATTCTCATTTTGCTCAACTCATCATCACCAAAACTTATGAATAAATATATAATGACTAATGCTAATGCAATGAGATTAAAAAGGGCTATGCTCGTAAAATGTTGGTTAAAGAACAAATAATTCCAGCTTATATTAAGTAATAAAGAAATTATAAAGATAGTGGTTACAAAATTTGATTTCCTTAGATTAAATAAAAATGACAAATAGATTGAAAAGCAAATCATTATTACGGTCCAAACAACGCCAAAAACCCAACCTGGTGGAGTCCACGGTGCTTTATTAAGGTTTTTATACCATATGCCATTGGCACCATCTCCCATGAAAATATTGCCGAGTGCCAGTCCACTAAAATTGATAATTAAAAATAATATGACATAATGGATTTGCTTCAAACCTATTCTGGTTTCAAAACTTCTATCTGGTCAAGTATTTTTTGGGCTTCAGCATATTTTTTATCACTTTCTGCACGGTTAGTTGTAGATAGTTTGTGCCAATCTGCCATTAATTTCTCGTAATGCTTTTGCAATTTTTCTAATTCTGAGGTTTTTTTAAATAGTCCGAACATAAAATTCTAATTTAAATATTTTGTGATTCTCCTATTAAACGGTTTTGTAATCGAATAAAAGTAATCTAGAAACTCACCGTTTTCGTCAACTAGATATTTCTGGAAATTCCATTTCACTGAAGAGTTTTGTCTACCGTTTATATATTTTTTTGTTAACCAAGCATAGAGTGGATGCTGATTAGCGCCTTTTACATCAATCTTTTCTGTAATTAAGAATGAAACACCATAATTAACTTGGCAAAACTCTTGAATTTGGTCGGAATTTCCGGGTTCTTGATTACCAAATTGGTTGCAAGGCACACCAATAACTACCAATTCATTTTTGTAATAATCGCTTAACTCTTGAAGTTCTTTGTATTGTGGTGTAAATCCGCATTTAGAAGCAACATTTACAAATAATAGTTTCTTTCCTTTAAACTCTGACAGATTTATAGGATTACCGGTTAAACTGTTTATTTCAATATCATAGATCGATCTTGTTGCATTTTCAACAACATCACTCTCAGTTCCTGTTAGTGTGCCAACAAAGGCTTTTAATGGGTTCATTTTTTTAAAGTTTAAAGCTTACTATTCCACAATCCATTTCAAAAATTTGTCCTGATAAAGACGCAGCCTTATCAGATAATAAAAAGGCGGCCATATCAGCCACTTCTTGTGGTTGCAAATATTTTTTAAGCGGATGACGCTCATTCATGTTTTCTATCATTCGTTCATTACGCAATAGCTTAGAAGCCAAGTCCGTATCAGTTACCGTTGGTGCTATTGCATTAACTCGTATTGTAGGTGCTAATTCCGCTCCAAGAGATTTGGTAAGCCCTTCTACTGCTGATTTTGAAGCTGCTACACTGGCATGAAATGGCATTCCTAATTTAGCTGCCACAGTACTAAATAATAATACTGACGGTTTGTTTCCGTTTTTAAGTGCTGGCAAATACTTTTGAATTGCCTTTACTGCTCCCAGAACGTTTATGTCAAAATCGTTCTTAAAATCATCAATACTTAAACGGTTTATAGGTTTAAGGTTGATACTTCCAGGACAATAGACTAAGCCGTCAGCAGAATCAATTTCTGGTAATTCATCATTTAATATATCGCAATTATAATGTGTTAAATTACTTGCCGTTTGTTCTGGTGTGGTTCTACTGATGTTTACAACTTCATCATAAGAAGAAAGCAAAGATGAGACAATTGCATTGCCTATACCTTTGCTTCCTCCAATCACTATTAATCTACTCATTGCTTATGCTGCTGTGAGAGGACGACCCTTAAGGCGCTTCTCTATTTTTTGTTTAATGATAGTTAGACGCTTCATTAATTCCATAAGTTGAGCGTCTTTTTTCTGCTTGTAAACTTCATTAACACCTAGGATGATTTCCTTTGCTTCTCTAGCTGCTAAAATTCTATCGCTTGTTGTCTTAAAAGAAAACTTTCTGTTTTCAAATTCTGTTGCTCTTTCTAAAATATCCATAGCTAATTGTTTATATAATTTTGTAATTCTGAAATTTTCTCTGGTGTATTAAACTCTCCACCATAATAGGTCGTAACTGTCGCAGATGTATCATCTTTAACACCTCTTGATGAAACACAAAGATGTTTGGCGTCAATTATAACAGCTACATCTTCTGTTTCTAAAACTGTTTTTAGTTCGTTGGCAATTTGATTAGTTAATCGCTCTTGAACTTGCGGACGTTTTGCATAGTACTGTACTATACGATTTAATTTGGACAATCCAATAACCTTACCTGAAGACTTGTATGCTATATGTGCCTTGCCAATTATTGGTACAAAATGATGCTCGCAGTTTGAATAAAACGTTATGTTTTTTTCAACTAGCATTTGGTTGTACTGGTATTTGTTGTCAAACAAAGCTACCTTTGGCTTATTCTCAGGATCTAAACCTGAAAATATTTCTTCAACATACATTTTTGCTACGCGATCTGGTGTGCCTTTTAATGAATCGTCCGTTAAATCTAAACCTAAGACGTCCATTATTTCTGAAAATAATATGGAAATTCGATTTTTCTTCTCGTTGTTAGACATATCAAAAGCATTAGCTTTCATTGGTGTCTCTAAACTTGTAAATAAATGGTCGTCTCCAATATCTTCATGGGTAAATCCATTAAGTTTATGACCATTTTTTTGAGAAATTGTTTCTGTGTTCATAGAATCTTTTTAATGTGCTGTCTTCAAGTACTCCAAGCTTAAATCAAAGCACGTGTTATCGTTTTGAAATAGAGTTGTTTGTTATTGTTCTTTGACGCGAACATTTAAATCTGCCTTTGTCAAAGGTTCTTTTTTTACTGTGTTTTGTTGCTCTTCCTTGAACCCGTTCTCTCCACATTCTGAAACTGCTAGGTTTCATTTCTTTGCGCATCAGCTCAATGACTTCTTGTTCTTTTAAACCAAACTGAAATGTTATTGCTTCAAAAGGTGTTCTGTCTTCCCAAGCCATTTCAATTATGCGATCAATATCCTTTAATTCTAAATTCATATAAATTCAGGCATCGCATATTGCATATCATACTTTACTTTTTCATCTAACAGCTTATCAAAGAATTTTTTGTTCTCCTTGAAAGTTTTGCTATTTCTAAAATGGATAAAACGACCCTGGGCATGCAAACTAGAACCATTTACTTTATAAATAACTAACTGATAGTATGGGATAATCCATTTAAAGTTTTTTAAACCTTGGTTAATCATTACTAAAATACCTTTAGGTCTGAGCTCAATATTCGCATAATTAATATCAGACACCCTATTCATCATAGTCTGCATATTAGGGCTAACTTCGTCAATAATCATACGCTTTGAGCCTATACCTTTCATTTTCAATTTCTGTACCAAACTAAAGGAATCGCCTACTAAATCAGCGATAATCTGTTTATGGTCAGGATTATAATGTGTAGTATTTAGTATCATAACTATGTAAATATACAAATGTTTAACCTTTTGGATGAATAGTTAAACAAAAATTAACAGAGAATTATGATTGTAAGAATATGACCGCTTTTTTTAGAAATTACTCATTACGTAGCATTCGATTTCTGTCTTGTAGAGTATGTCGTTTTAAAATGCGAAAACTTTCTTTCACTACTTCAGGGTCTTCTTTCATATTCCAAAGAATTTCACTGGCACGCTTGCGGTTTTCCTTAATATCGACAATAGGATATGGATAATCTTTACCCAATTTAAATTTGTATAAACCTTGTTCTAACTCGGTCATAAGATAAGGCTCATGTATAAAAAGTATATCTAAATGGGCAAGTTCAGGAACCCATTTTTTTATGAAAACAGCATCTGGATCGTGTTTTAGGCTATTAACGGTTGGATTATAAATTCTGAGATTATTTATACCAGTTTCACCTGCCTGCATTTGCAATTGCGGAAAGTGGATACCAGGTTCAAAATCTAAAAATTGTTGCGAAAGATGGGCAGAGGCATCTTGCCATGGTTGCCATAAAATATGTGTAAAGAACGAAACCAACATAGCACGCATCCTGAAATTAACATAGCCCGTTTCTACGAGACAGCGCATACTTGCATCTACCAGTGGAAAGCCAGTTTGTCCTTCACGCCAAGCCTTTTGGTAATCTTCTGATATGCTTTTCTTAAGTTTATGATAGCCTTTGTTAACGCTTGCATTTTCCATGATATGTTCCATTTCAAACTTCTGAATGAAATGAGCTTGCCAACGTAATCGTGATAAAAACGCACCAATGTGGCGTTTATCTGAAGTCTTATTTTTTAGTTCTTGACCTTTTTGAAATATTTGACGAATGGAAACATTTCCCCAAGCAATGTAAGGTGATAATCTACTACAACTACTTCTTGATGCTTCTGGTTTAGAAATATTGAACATGTAATCTTCATGCCTGTCCTCAAAGAAAGATTTGGCATATTTCCAGGCCATTGTACTTCCGCCTTTTTGAAATGGCGTGTCTTTAGGTGTTCTAAGATCAGTTTCTTTTAATACACTCTCTAATTCTAAAATTCTATCAATAGAAAGTAATTGACTCTGCTTTGGTTGAAATACTTCTTGAGGTTGATACATGTAGCTTTCCCAGTTTTCAAACCAATTATCGCGATTTACCAAACCACGTTCAACACCATTATTTTTAGATTCTTTCCAATTTATAAGGTTATTTCTACAGTAACGCGTAATTTCTTTATCTCTGTTATAGGTTACGAGTAATCCGGTTTCAACATGAGAATATATCGTATCAATTTTATAGAATTCTTGAATGATATTGAAAGTGCTCTGTATGTCATTTATAACTGCTAAAACCTTGGTGTTATATGGCTTAAGTTGGTCATTGATATCTCTAATTGATTCCTTTATAAAATTAAAGTGTCGTTCACTGTAATGCCCATCATTTAAAAGAATGTGCTCAAAAACATAGAGTAGAAGTGTAGGTTTACCACTTTTTAGGGCATTGGAAATGGCTTCGTTATCTTGAAGTCTCAAATCGCGTTTTAACCAAACTACATTTATTCGTTTTTTGCCAGCCATTTACAATTGTGATAAGAAAGATTCAGCATTTTTAAAGTGCTTTTCTTTAGTTTCTTGTTTCATTTTATCGAATGTCCTTATTAACATCCCTAACCTAGGATTGCTTAAAAAGAATTCACGATGTTTATCCATAAAAGTCCAAAAGAGCCCATCCCAAGTTGCTTGCCAATCACCTTTAGTATAGTTACTCATTTTCATAATGTAGTTGCTACTGCTTATGTAGGGTTTGGTAGACATGAGTCCACCATCTGCATACAAGCTCATACCGTAAACGTTTGGTACCATAACCCAATCGTAAGCATCTATAAATAGTTCCATAAACCATTTGTACACTTCGTCTGGATGGAACTCGCACAACACCATAAAATTGCCAAGAACCATAAGACGTTCTATGTGATGTGCATAAGCGGTTTTATTTACTTTCTTTATAACATCGTCAATAGGTTGTATGCCAGTTGTTCCATCATAAAAGGACTTAGGAATTTTTCTATCGAAATTCCAAAAGTTCTTAGTGCGTTCTTCGGTACCTTTTACTTGGTAAACACCTCGAATAAATTCACGCCAACCTAAAATTTGGCGTACAAAGCCTTCTGTTGAATTTAGAGGCACATCATTGGACTTGGCATAGTTAATTGCTTTATCTATGACGTCTAATGGATGCATTAGACCTACATTAATTAATGGCGACAGCAAGCTGTGATTTAAAAAATGTTCCTCTTTAACAATAGCATCTTCATAAGCTCCAAACTCGTGAAATCGATACTCAAAAAATTGTTGTAACCATTCTTCAGCAGATTCAAAATCAATAGGATAATTGATAAAATCATTCAATTCACCATAGTGGTCATTAAAGTTTTTCTCTACATAAGAAATTGCTTCTTTGTGATATTTTGATAAATCAGGAAACTGAATACTTGGTGGTGTTTTATCCTTGGGATATTTCTTGCGGTTTTCAGAGTCATAGGTTAGTTTTCCGCCTTCTGGCTGGTCATTAACCATGAGTATGTCTCGATCTTTACGTTGTTGCTTGTAAAACGAGGTTTGAAAAAATTTCTTTTTTGAAGGTTTAAAGAAACAACTTAATTCGTCCTTGGTGTTTATAAACAGCGGATTCTCGTACCATTCTACAGCTATTGATTCAGAAGCAGATTTTATATGTTTCTCTAACCAGTTATCGGTTGGGTCAATTATATGAAGCGTTTCAAGACCTTTATCAATTAACTCAGGAATCAATTCTCTGACATCAGATGTCTCTGAAGTAGCCTCAATATAATTTACGGAAAGCCCTTTGTCTGTTAAAAAGTCGGAATAAGCTTTCATTGATGCTCTGTGAAATGCAATTTTTTGCTTGTGGAATTTGTAATGCGAAAAGAACAAAAACTCTTCAACCAAATAAATATCACAATCTAAGTTTAAAATTTGTGAATCCTTAAACAACTGATGTGGAAATATGAGTGTGGCTTCTTTCATGTTCAGTGTTACGTCAGTTCGAGTACCATGCTCTTTGCATGGTGTATCGAGAACTTATTTATTAAAATTCTTTTTTGAAAGGTTAGGAAGTTCTGTATAGTCGCCGTTTATTAAAGCTTCCTTCTTCTTCCTAGACCATTTTTTTATTTGTTTTTCCTTTTCTATTGCGATTTTTATGTCGGTGAATTCTGCATAAAATTCAAGTTTTACAGGTCGTCGTTTATAGGTGTAACTTTCTGGATGTTTACCTATATTATGTTCGAGAATACGTTGGTTCAAATTTGAAGTAATACCAGTATAATAGGTATTATCTGAACATTTGAGTATATATACGTATGATAATTTCATAGTTTCTAATTCTTCTCGATACAATTCTTCCTTCGTCAGAATCACTCGAAGTGACGTTGCGTTAATTAAACAAGCTAGGTTGTAACCAAATGTTTCTAAATCTACCATTAGCATCATAGCGCTCTGCTTGCAGTTGTACATTAAACTTTCTGTCCCTAGGATCATTACCAACACCTGCGACATACATCCAATTACCATAATTGCTGTGTACGTCATAATCTAAGAGTAAGGACTCAAAATAAGAAGCACCTATACGCCAATCTAACTCTAGTTCTTTAGCGAAATAAGAGGCAACATTTTGCCGTCCTCTGTTGCTCATCCAACCTGTTTCCTTTAACTCAATCATATTGGCATTTACAAAGTCCGATTGTGTTTCACCATTGATCCATTTTTGTATTTGGTTTTGATTTGTGGACCATTCATAATCTTTTTGAAGTATGCCTTCTAGTTTAAAGATTTGGTTACCGTGTTTTAGCGACACATATTTAAAATAGTCGCGCCAAATCAACTCAAAAATGAGCCAGTAGGTCGATTGGTTTTTAAAATGTTCTTTCTCAAACTGTTTAACCTTCCAATAGATGGTTCGTGCAGAAATACTACCATTGGCCAGCCAAGGTGAAAACTTAGAGCTATAATCAACACCAACTAAACCATTTCTGGTTTTCTTATAAAATCCTAGTTTCTTGGTGTTAAAGAAGTAATCGTTAAGTCGATTTATAGCTTCTGTTTCGCCACCTTTAAAAGGAAAGGCAGAATTAGGATGGGATTTAAAGTCTGCAAAACCTAATTCTGATAAACTTGGTATGCTGGTATTGTTTTCAATCCTGTTATTCTGACTTTGTTTTGTTATTCGCGATTCCTCTCGTATATCGATATATTTTTCGAGTTTCTTTCTAAATACTGTAAAGACTTGAGGTGTTTTAGAAATATCAAAATTGATATCCTCAGGATGATATAAAAACTGGTTGTAAATGTGATGCCAGTTGATATGTGTAGTTTGAGCTTTCACCGCATTTTCTGTATCAACTTCCTCTTGAGTCCATTCATTTTGTATGTAGATATCAGTTATTTGATGTGCTTCACAAATTTTAGGAATTGCGTTTTCCGGAAAGTCATGGTATACCAACAGGTCTATATTTAGTGCTTCGAGCTGGGCTTTAAGATTATGAATAGTTTCAATTAAAAACTGAGCACGGTATTTTTCAATCTTTTTAAAACCAAATCTGTTCTTTTCAAAATGCCTCGGATCAAAACAATAAAGTCCAATAACCTTTTCTGCTTGTTTACTGGCTTCAGTCAACACAGTATTATCTATTGTTCTAAGGTCATTTCTAAACCAAACTAAGCTATACTTTTCTGTCTTCTGCATTTTTCACTACAATATTTTACGTTTTCCCAGTCTTTCTCCCATTTTTTACGCCAAGTAAATGGTCGCTTGCAAACAGGGCATATTTTTTCTGGTAGGTGTTGTTTTTTTACACCTCTCATTTTGGTTCAACTAAGGCGTTAATCATTCCTTTAAATACAAAAGCGTGAAACGGTAAAACCATGTACCAATACAATCTTCCCCAAACACCTTTTGGTCTAAAAACAGCACGCTGATATAACTTGTCTTTTACAATTTTAAATTCTAACCAAGCCTCGCCTGGTAGTTTCATTTCAGCAAATAATAGAAGTCTTTTTTCTTTTTTATCAGCAAATAACACACGCCAGAAATCGAGTGGATCACCAGCTTCTAAATAAGTATCATGCGTTCTGCCTCGTCGCAATCCTACACCACCAAATAATTTATCGACATAACCTCTGAGCTTCCATAAAGTATTGAAACTATACCAGCCATTTCGCCCGCCAATTCCCCAAATCTGATTCAGTGTAAATTCCTCATCTATAATAGTCTTAGAGCGAACATCTTTAAAACAGCCATACTGTGGTAATTCTATATGTTTAGATAGTTGATCTTTAAAAACGCCACTACTTACGGCATCCTTCCAACTAGAAATTACAGAATTTTGCTGAATGCGCTGAAACGCCAAGTCTACAGCCTTTTTATAGGTCATGGGTTGGATACTAATATGATTATTGATATCACTTGGTTTGCCAATGACTTCAACCTTCATACTGTCTACTAATGCTTGTGCTAACTGAAATGATGTTGAGGTTACAAAATAAAGCCAGTAGGATGAGAGCTTTGGTGTCAAAACTGGTAAAGTATAAATATACCTCTTCAGACCTCTTACTTCAGCAAACTGTAATAACATTTCCTTATAGGTCAGTATTTCAGGTCCGAAAATATCATAAGAGTTATTGTAAAGCGCTTCCTTTCCTAGGGCACCTGATAAATAGGTCAGGACGTCTCTAATACCTAAAGGTTGTGTTTTGGTATTTAGCCACTTTGGTGTAATCATCACCGGTAGTTTTTCAACAATATCTCTGATGATTTCGAAAGAAGCACTTCCGCTACCAACAATAATGCCTGCTCTGAATGTTGTTAGTGCATATTTCTCTGATTTAAGGGTTTCTTCTACCTGTAATCTAGATTTTAGATGTTTAGATAATGAATCATCATTAACAATACCGCTCAGATAAATGACTTGCTCACAATCTGTAGCTTCAACTAAATTTTTAAAATTTTGTGCACATTGACGTTCTAAATCCTCAAAATCATCAGCATCAGTAGCCATGGAATGAATTAGGTAATAGGCAACATCGATGTCTTTTGGAATTTTGTTGGGTTCTGGACTTAGAAAATCTATTTTTATGAAAGAGCACAATGGATGCTCAGCTATTTCATCTGGAATACGATTAATATCACGGACACAACAGATAAGTTCGTGCTTGTCTTCTAATAACTGTAAAGCTAGTCTCTTGGCTATATAGCCTGTTGTACCTGTAATTAGTATTTTCATTTAAAATTATTCCTATATCGTCAATTCGAGTGCTTTGACTTTAGGAAAAGTGTATCGAGAATTTTTTTGGTTAAAAGGTTCTCGATACATTTTTTGTTCAATTACATTTCACAAAAAATACTCGAACAGACGTAATATTTATTTTTCAGTAAATTCTGGCTTTGGGCGTTGGTATTCTAATCGTTTTTTTAGCTCAGGCACTGCATAACCATCTAGTCCGTTAATAGTCGCAACCTTGCCCTTTGATAAGTTAATAAAACCATCCTTTTCTAGCAAGTTATCAGGAACATAAAGTTTTTCGATTTGCCCAATAAGTAAAATAGTATTGTTGGCTTTAATGGGATACTCTTCAACATAGCTCATGGCTAATTGGATTGGACATCCTTTTACAAATGGCGCAATAAAATCGTCCTTGTATTCTTCAATTAAGGACGTTACATCAAATTCTGATATAGACGGATCATACTTTGCAGATGTATGGTGTGCATCTTCTAAAATACCATCATGTATATGGTTGAGCGTATATTTACCTGTCGTTTTGATGTTATCATAGGTGTTACGAATGACTGTTGTAGGTCTTAAAAAAAAACCTAATAAACCAGGATTGGAGCCTAAATGTGTTATAGAACTGAATACAGCAACATTACTCGTACCGGCACTATCCTTTGTGCCGATGAGGTTTGCAGATTTATACCCAGAACAACTATTAATTAAGTTGATTCTATATAAATGGTGCATTTGGTTGATATCATCTAAACTAAATTCAGCCATCTTATAGGTTTATGAAGTTGTTGATTTTAATATTCTCAGCTTTAAGATCGAACATCAAGTTATATAAACCGAAGAATGTTCTGTTGATGTATATAAAGTGAGTTGAACCTCTATTACCATTCATATTGCGTAGTTCAGTACTTTTTGAGTATTTCTGACCCATTTCACCAACTTTATTGAAAAACTCTGGATCTGAAAAATCAAAAGTTTCATTATGAAATGGTTGGGTGAATAGGCTTAATAGCTCATGGAACATGGAGGTAAAGAAGTCTATTTCTTCTTTTGAATCGTCATGTCTTAAAATCTCGAGCTCGTACATTTTTTCAGTAAAAGCTTTAGGATTGTCAATGCATTCTTTTTGAGCTAATTCAAAATAGGGTTTGTAAAACTCATCTGGTATAGCTTTCATGCATCCAAAATCTAGTGCAATTAAATTACCTTCTTCTGATATTAAGAAATTCCCAGGATGTGGATCCGCATGGACTTTCTTCAAGATATGAATTTGATACATGTAGAAATCCCAAAGTGCTTGACCTAGTTTATTTGACAATTCTTGGTTGTTATTTTGAGTTACAAATTCCGAAAGGTGTTTACCTTCCATATAATCCATAGTAATTATCCTTTCTGAGGATAAACTCTCATAATATTGTGGAAATTTTAGATTTGGAATGTGCTTGCAAGCTTCCACCACTTCCTTACTCTGATTTAACTCAAGAAGATAATTGGTTTCTTCAATAAGTTTATTTTCAACCTCTTTGAAGTACTTATCAGAATCCTTTCCTTTTATATTAAACATCTTTATGGCTATAGGTTTAACTAAGGCCAAATCAGAAACGATACTCTCCGCAACTCCAGGATATTGGATTTTCACAGCAAATTTTTTCCCATTCTTATCTGCAATATGGACTTGTCCAATGCTTGCAGCATTGACTGAAGTTGCGTTGAAAGTATCAAATAGTTCTTCGGGATGTTTTCCGAAATATTTTTTAAATGTTTTTATAACCAAAGGTGGCGATAGTGGCGGTACAGAAAATTGAGATAAAGAAAACTTCTCAACATAAGCTTGAGGTAATATGCTTTTTTCCATGCTAAGCATCTGAGCTACTTTAAGTGCACTTCCTTTTAATTTTTTAAGGCTGTCATAAATATCATCTGCATTATTCTGATTAAGGCGTTCTTTGGCATCTTCTTTAGAATTAACCATTTTATCTCCATAATACTTGAGATAATTAACACCAACCTTTGCGCCAGTTGAAACGAGTTTTGAGGCTCTTGAAATTTTAGTAATAGGTATACTATCTATGGTCTTCATTTAATTGGCGTGCATTTTTTCCTTATACAAAAATTTACCTAGATCTATAAGACCTTTAAAAGAGGTTGTGTCTATAAAATCAAAACTTGCTTTCACAGATTTCTCAATGAAAAGATCAGTTTTTTCAAATCCAGAAGACGTATCGTCTAGCCAGAATTTCATTGTAACTAACAATTGCAACCAAGCAGTTTCTGTGATGCTTTTATTTTGAATGTTATCTAGCTGTTCTTGCTTTATATCAAATTTGCTAATGTTTAGATGCTCAATGTAGTTTATGAATCTTTGCTTTAGCCTGGCTAGTACTTTAATAGTTTTTAATTGGTTTTTACAATCATCTAAAACATGCACAACATAGCTTCTGTTAGCCGTTAGAATTTCAAAAAAGGTATAATAAAAGCTTAATAATTTATTTCTGGAATCAAATGTTAGATAGTCTTCGCTTTTTTCTAAAACCTCATGTGCGTTATCAAAAAACACTTTAAACACACATTGCTCTAGAGTCTCGAATGAACTAAAATGTTCATAGAACTTTTGCTCTTCAAAATTGTTGGTTTTAGCAAACGCATAGATGGACTTGGGTTGCTCGCCATAGGTTAGCACGTGGTCCATATAAAATCCAATAATATCTGATTCTGTAATTGTTTTTTTCTTTGCCATTGTTTTTCTATTACAATGTAAAGGTACAGAATGTTTAACGATAAAATATAAAAGTTAAACAAAGTTTAACATCATGTATAAATCAACTACTAACTTTATAGTATTTTTTTCGTAACCAAAATGCAACTCTTACGAGTAAAATAAGAGCTGGTACTTCTACTAATGGTCCAATGACACCTGCAAAGGCTTGTCCTGAATTTAAACCAAACACAGCAATGGCTACAGCAATAGCAAGCTCAAAATTATTTCCCGAGGCTGTGAATGAAATGGCAACATTTTTATCGTAGTTAGCTCCCATCGATTTACTGACGAAAAATCCAACAATAAACATCAAAGCGAAATAAATCAGTAGTGGAATGGCTATAACCAAGACATCCATTGGTATTTCTACAATTAGTTCTCCTTTTAAAGAAAACATAACAATTATGGTAAATAGAAGCGCTATAAGTGTAAGCGGTGAGATGGTTGGGATAAATTTGTTGTTATACCAGTCTTCACCTTTGAGTTTTACTAACATTAAACGAGACAAGATCCCAAGTACAAATGGTATGCCTAAATAAATGGCAACACTTTCTGCGATGGTGGCAATTGATATATCTACAATTGCACCATCAAACCCAAAATAAGGTGGTAGAATAGTTATAAAAATATAAGCGTAAAAGCTATAGGCAAAAACCTGAAATATGCTATTTAGTGCAACCAACCCAGCACCATATTCACTGCTGCCTTCTGCTAGGTCATTCCAAACTAATACCATGGCGATACATCTTGCAAGTCCTATTAATATTAGACCTACCATGTACTCTGGGTAGTCCCTTAAAAATATTATGGCAAGAAAAAACATTAAAACCGGACCTATAATCCAATTCAACAATAAGGAAATTGATAAGATTTTGACATCCTTAAATACCTTAGGTAATAAAGTGTAATTAACCTTTGCAAGTGGTGGATACATCATTAATATTAGACCAATTGCAATAGGTATATTGGTTGTGCCAGAACTGTATGAGTCAATTAAATTGGAGAATGATGGGATAAAAAAACCAATGGCAACACCAATTGCCATAGCCATAAAAATCCATATTGTTAAATAGCTATCTAAAAAGCTTAACTTTTTTTTAGTGTTGGGCATTGCATCTATTTTTTTAGTTTAGAGAAAACATACTTTAATTCCGTTGCAATTTGAAGACTACGCTCTTTATATTTTTCGGCTTGTTGAGGTGTATTGTCAAATGCCTTAGGATCTTCGAAAGTTACTGGAATTCTTTTTTCAGCACCTGAAATAAAAGGACAACCCTTGTCTGCACTTGAGCAAGTCATAATCGCTGCAAATTGAGAAGAAGGGTTAAAGCTGTTATCGTAAGTTTTTGAAAATCCAATAACAGGATGAGCAACCTCAGAAAATTTTATGGCATAAACAGGATTTGATTCTTTAGATAATGTATCAATTTTAAATCCAGAAGATTCGAGCGCCTTCGCGGCAGAAGGGAATAAGGCAGTAGCTTCAGTTCCACCGGAATAGCAAAAAACATTAGTAATATCAAAATACTGTGATATGGTTTGGGCCCATACCTGAGACAAATGACTCCGTCTTGAATTATGCGTGCAAATAAAATTTAGATTTACGACAGCATTGTTATTCATTTTATTTTGAATATACTCTATAAGAGGTTGCAGTATTTCTTTACGTTCTGCAGAAATAATTGAGACATCTAAACTGTTTAAGATGTCTTCGATGGTTTTATATAACATGAACTAGTTTTAATAATATTAGCAACAGCCAGAATCTGGCGAGCAACATGTTGTTGTTTTCTGTAATTCTGAAAGTTTAACCTTAGGTTTTAATGCCTTTTCAGGAATACCGCAATTGTCTTTAGCCAAGCAATCGGTATATGTTGAGGTTAACAAGAAATGTTTACCGTCAAAATCTAAATTATACTTGCCAATTGTGTCCCCTTGGTATTCAACTTCTACCGGAAGGTTTTCATTTATATTAAGTTTTGATTCAGAAAGTTCAATGATACTCAATAGCTTTTCAGGATGAAGTCTATGATCGTAGTCATTGGCATTCCATAATTGAAAATTAATTACCTCTTCATTTCTTATAGTTCCACCACAATCTATAAAGAGCTTATTTATTTTACCTACTTCTGTTACATGAAAATGTTTTGGTACTAATTCTCCGTTTGGCAACTCAAATCCTATAGTTTCTAAGGATCTTAGTTTTTGTTTAATTTCTAATAAAGTCATATTTCTATATGTTTTAGCAACAATTTGATTTGATATCTTGGTCGAAAAAAGCGGTTAGGAGTTGTTTCATTTCCTGCCACTTATCTTGATTTATGCAGTAGCAAACACTTGTGCCTTCAATGTTACCTTTTATTAATCCAAGGTTTTTAAGTTCTTTTAAATGCTGAGATATTGTAGCTTGTGCTAGACCAATTTCATCTACTAAATCACCACAAATACAGGTTTCTGATTTAAATAATTGATGTAGTATGGCAACTCTAGCCGGATGAGCAAATGCCTTTGCTAGCGTGGCAATTTCGTTTTGAGCATCAGTAAATATTTCAGATTTTGTTACTCCCATTTATCTTTTTAATTTGTTTATTGCAATATTACGATTAATAATTGATATGTTAATGATTTATTTATGAAAATTGTTGTTATTCTTCAAAGAGGCTTTTTAAGTTATTATTAACATTTAGCACTGTGGTTAAGTCGTAATTTTATACAGACTTAAAATTCAACTATTAAATCCAAACAAAATGAAAAAATTAGTACTATTTGTATTTGCTGTGACACTATTGTTTTCGGTAGATGCACAAATTAGAACGCCTCAACCCAGTCCTGCGGCTAAAATTGAGCAAGTTGTAGGTTTAACGGACGTATCTATTGATTATTCGCGACCATCTATGCGTGGAAGAGTAATTTTTGGAAATCTTGTACCATATGGAAAAGTATGGAGAACAGGAGCAAACGCAAGAACGAAGGTGACCTTTAGCGATGATGTGACTGTAGGGGATAATGAACTTAAAGCAGGTACTTATGCTATTTTTACAATACCACAAGCTGAATCTTGGGATGTTGTTTTCTATACAGATTATGCCGGAGGTGGAGCTCCCGCTGAATTGGATGAGTCTAAAATAGCGGCACGTGTTACAGCAAAAGTATATCCTATTGAAATGGATATTCAATCTTTTACTATTTCTTTTGATGATATTACAAATAACTCCGCTGTTATAGGAATTATGTGGGAGAGAAGCTATGTTGGAATTGAATTTAAAGTTCCGACTGATGCTAAGGTTTCAGCGTCAATAGAAAAAACAATGGCTGGTCCTGGTGCTGGAGATTATTATTCGGCAGCGGTATACAACCTAACAGAAGGTAAAGATTTAGATAAAGCTAAAGAATGGATGGATAAGGCCATGTCTATGACTGAAAATCCTCGTTTCTGGCAACTAAGACAACAGTCTTTGCTATATGCTAAACTAGGCGATAAGAAGAAAGCTATTGAAACAGCAAAGAAATCTTTAGCAGGAGCAGAGGCAGCAGGTAATGCAGATTACA
The DNA here is from genome assembly GCF_020166345.1 of Winogradskyella vincentii. Lineage (GTDB taxonomy): Bacteria > Bacteroidota > Bacteroidia > Flavobacteriales > Flavobacteriaceae > Winogradskyella > Winogradskyella vincentii. Next base: position 27,617 of record NZ_JAIUJS010000009.1, read on the forward strand.
TAAAAATGAACAAAGATTCCTTAAAAGAATGGGGAGCAATGTAAATTTGCCTTAAAGAAATTGAAAACGCGACTCATTTGAGTCGCGTTTTTTTATGCTTTATTTTTAGTAAACATTTGAAGCAGATTCGCAATAATAATAACCACAATGCAACCTATTAAATTTAACCATAGATATGGTAAATTAATTATGCCTTCATTATCCATGAAATAAAGTGCTATTATAACTACTTGAGTAATCAAGGCACCAAAAAAGACAGCATTTCCTCTAATGTGTTTAAAGAAAAATGCAAGTAAGAAAATACCAAGAACATTACCATAGAAAATAGAACCGATAATATTCACTAATTGAATTAGGTTTTCTGCAAGATTTGCAAAACATGCAATTATTATCGCAACTATACCCCAACCCAACGTGAACCACTTGGTCATTTTTACCATATGTTCTTCTCCCTTATCTTCTTTTAAATTCCTGCCATATAAATCAATGGAAGTAATGGTAGCCAATGCATTAATCTCGGATGCGGTTGACGACATGGCAGCAGATAGAATTACTGCAAGTAGTAAACCAATTAGCCCAACGGGTAGGTGATTTAGGATGAAACGTATAAACATATAATCCCTATCATTGGTTTGCGTGTCCTTGGCTGCATCTTTGTACAAGTTGCTGAGCGCTATTGATTTCTCTTTGTAAACTAGGCTTGTGGAATCTGATTGCAAGTTTGAAACCTCATTTTTTAAAGCTTCGTATTCTCTTGTATACTCAGGGTCAATTGCTTTTTTTATGAGAAATTTTGATTCTAATCTATACGTCTTTTCAAGATTATCTATTTCTGCAAGTTTCTGTTTTGCATCATCTTCTTTACTCTCTCCACTCGCAAATTCTAATGATATATTCTTTTTCAGATTAAAAAGTTCCTCTTGCTTTTTTTGTAATGCTCTGTAATCATTTCCGTATTCTGAAGATAATACTGTTTGCGTAGAGGCATCAATAAAATTTAGAGGTGCAGGATTAAATTGATAAAATACAAATACCATTACACCAACAAGAAGAATAAAGAATTGCATAGGTACTTTTAAAAGGCCATTGAAAAGGAGACCCATTTGCATTTCTTTCATGGATTTACCTGAAAGATAGCGTTGTACCTGACTTTGATCCGTGCCGAAATATGATAACATTAAGAAAGTACCACCGATTAAACCAGTCCAAACAGTATATCGATTTTCTAGATCAAATGAAAAATCCAACACCTCCATTTTACCTGTTGCACCAGCAATATCAATAGCCTCTGTAAATGAAACTTCGTCTGGTATTAGGTCAATAACAACATATAGTGCCGCAAGCATACCTGCAAAAATTACGAACATTTGTTGTTTTTGTGTTACTGTAACGGCCTTGGTGCCACCAGATACGGTATAAATAATTACAAGTAACCCAATAGCTATGTTAAGGGTAACAATATTCCATCCTAGGACTACAGAAAGAATAATTGCTGGTGCAAAAATTGTAATACCTGCAGCTAAGCCACGTTGAATTAAAAATAGAATAGCTGTAAGGCTTCTAGTTTTTAAATCGAATCTATTTTCTAAAAATTCATAAGCAGTATAAACTTTTAGCCTATGATACAACGGAATAAATACCATGCAAATAATCACCATTGCAATCGGAAGCCCAAAATAGAATTGAACGAATCCCATACCATCAGAAAATGCTTGACCTGTCGTCGATAAAAATGTTATGGCACTTGCTTGAGTTGCCATTACCGATAGACCAATGGTCCACCATTTAGTAGTATTACCTCCTTTAACGTAATCTTGTACATTTTTGCTTCCTCTTGTTTTCCATGTACCATAGCCAACAATGGTTAATAAAGTAAGTAGTAATACCGACCAATCTATCCAATCTAACGTTTGATGCATATGTTATGAGAATGAAACGGTTATGAAGTAAAAAAGAATGATATAAATGGCATTAGCCACCAAAATAATGGTGTACATCTTATCCCATTTTTGTTTTGAATCTGGTTGGTTGTCCATTTTAATTAGTTTTTGAGCTGTGTTTTATCTTCTTTTCCAGCTGATAATAAATTGGCGAATAGTCTATATGCACCAGGAACTCCTGCGGGAAATTCCCTAAAGAAACTCAATCCTGTATAGATATAATTTCCTTTTCCGTATTTTGCTACTAATAGACTTCCTTCTTTAGAAGATTCTCCACTATCATTCATAGCAAGGAGTGGTGTAAATTCATTAGACCACTGATTAGGAAAGTATAAACCACGTTCTTGTACCCATCCATTGAAGTCATCCGCTGTAATTTTATTTGGGAAGTTAAGAATTGGATGTTCTGGGTTTAAAATTTTCACATTTGCATTTTCATCTGTAACCCTATCTCGCGATAGCTTCAACTCATATGGTGCAAGTTGTTCAGTTTTTAATCGTCTACTTGTATTATATTGAACCACTAAGTTTCCACCTTCCTTAACATAATCTAATAAAAATCTTTGTTTGAATTTGAGTTCGTCTAAGATATTATAGGCGCGTATACCAACAACGATGGCATCAAAATTTGACAAATTTTCAGGCGAAATCTGTTCAGGTTTAATAATTGTTACATTATAACCAATCTGTCTAAGGCTTTCTGGTACCACATCACCTGCACCTTCTATATAACCAATATTATTTCCTCTTTTATCAATATCAAGTCTTACTACCTTACTTACGCTAGGCATTAAAACAGTTTGAAACGGAATATGGTCATAATCTATCTCTATTAATTCGTCCGTGTAGTATTCGTCATCAATGTTCACCATAGGTGTGATTAATCCTTCACTTTGGTTCTTTGGTGGTATTACAGTAAAGACAACTTTTTGAATGTCGCCTTTATTTTCAATCTGAATTTTTTGTTTTTGTGGGTAAACGTTCCAATCATTAGGATATGCCATTTGTACATAACCCTCAATATTTTCTTTACCTGCTTTTACAGTTATTTCAATTTCTTTTTGTTGGTCATTTTCAAAAATGAAAACCTTATCACTTATGCTTCCAGAGACTTGAGGAATAATTTCAAAAGGCCGGTATAATTCACCTTTGTCAGGTCTTGAGTATCTGTAAATTACTGGTTTGGTTATGGTTATTGGTGTATTGTCCATAATTAAGTTGAAATCTACAGTAATACCCCTTGGAGTTTCAGGTAGACCAATTAATTCTTGTTTTTCAACATGGTACATTCCAATGCCATTTTTTTTGTTTAGCCAGTATGGAGTGGTATAATTTAAATCCTGAGGTATAATGACATCCTCGAGAAAATTAAGTTTTTGATTAGGAAGCATTGGGAGTGATTTTGACACACCTTCAGTCATTGTGGAAATATTGTACGATGCCAATTCTATATTAACATCACTGCGGTTAAGAACTTCCATGCGTAAACCAATTAATGAATTTGGCGCAGCCTGTGGTGAGTTTGCAGATACTTCAATATATAATCCTGTACACGCCTCAATGATTTGAAGAATCTCTTTTGTTTTAACAGATTTCCAATGGTCGTCCTCTAGATTTTGAATTAATTTATAAGCTTCAATAAGTTTAGGTAGGTGAGTAGAAGGGTTCATGAAATCGAAACCATTTTCGATATCTTTTAAAATGGCACCAATTGCTTCTGCTCCTTTAATACGGTTCCATGATGTGTCTATACCAGAGAATACATCGTTACTGCCATCTAAAGGTTCACCCTTCAGGAATTCAATATATTCTTGTTGTGTACCACGTTGAGAAAGTCGGCCAAATCCTTGACAAAGATGTTGACTGCTCGCTAGTGACGCAACTTCATTGTTAGATAAACCTTTGGTAGGATAATATACTCCAATATCAAAATTGAGCATATTGCTTTTATCGATTTCGTCAAATTTTTCTCTACTTCCATATCGCCACCATGATGTATTATAAAATAATCGTTTCGGTTGCCAAGTTTGGGTTAAATTTAGTTGAGAACTATATTTTGAGGCATCATTGGCTAGATCAAAAGCTTCGAGGCTAAGTAATGCAGAACTAGTATGGTGTCCGTGGGTTTGGCCTGCTCGTCTATGATCAAATCGATTTATAATTACATCTGGTTTAAATGTCCTAATGGCCCAAACCACATCAGCAAGTACTTTGTCCTTATCCCAAATTTGAAGTGTCTCATCTGGATGCTTTGAATAGCCAAAATCATTTGCTCTTGTAAAACGTTGTTCACCACCATCAACGCGTCTAGCTGCTAAGAGTTCTTGTGTTCTTATAACACCAAGTAATTCTCTAATTTCTGGCCCAATTAAATTTTGTCCGCCATCACCTCGAGTTAATGAAAGGTAGGCAGTTCTGGCTTTTACATGGTTTGCCATGTATGAAATTAGTCGCGTGTTTTCATCATCTGGATGCGCAGCGATGTACAAAACCGATCCTAATACATTAAGCTTCTGCACGGCCTCATAAATCTCGGATGAATTAAGTTTTTTTGGTTGCTGTGCTTGAATAGATACTATTGTGCTTAATACAACCAATAGACAAAGTGCAAATTGTCTCATGAATAATATAGTTAGTTACTCCACCAAAGGTAAAAAAGATAATAGGTGAAGATTGTGATTTTAGATTTATTTAACGGTATGGTTTATTTGATGAATAAGGTAAATGATTTTGAATTTACTAGAGCCATTTCTTTTTCTTAAAATAATAAATCATACCTAGAAATAGCATAATCATTATTCCCCAAAGAATATAATAGCTGTATTTATAATGCAATTCGGGAATGTTATCGAAATTCATTCCATAAATTCCTGCAATAAAAGTTAGAGGGATGAAAATGGTAGCAATAATGGTAAGTACTTTCATGACCTCATTCATCTTATTGCTGATGGTGGTCATGTACATATCCATTAAACTCCAGATCATTTCTCGATATATATCTAGATTTTCTGTTACTTGAACTAAATGGTCGTAAATATCTCTAAAATAGGTAATTGTACGTTTGAAAATAAATGGGTGATCACCTTTTTCAATTCGATTTATTATTTCACGAAGTGGAAAAATAGCTCGCCTTACTTTAAGGATTTCTCGCTTTAATTGTTGTACTTCAATATTAATATCTTCTCGCACAGTTCCGGTAAATAAATCGGTTTCTAGATCTTCTATTTTATTGCCTAAGGTTTCAATAATCGTAAAATAGTTGTCTACAACTGCATCGATAAGAGTATAAAGCAAATAATCAGATTTCATTCCTCTAATACGACCTCGATTTAATCTCAATCTATCTCTGATAGAACCGAAGACATCACCTTCTGATTCTTGAAAAGTCAACACGTAGTTTTCACCTAAAACAAAACTTACTTGTTCAATTATAATATTTTCGTCTTTATCATAATAGAGCATTTTTAGTACTATGAATATGTAATTTTCATATTCATCAATTTTAGGACGTTGCGTGGTATTAACTATATCTTCTAATACCAATGGATGCAACCCATATTGTTTACCAATATTTTCAATTTCATCAGTATATTTTAAGCCTTCAACATTTATCCAAGTAACGGATTCTGTTTCTTTATAATTAATTGCCTCCTCAATATTGAGTAATATAGATTCTTCAATATTATCCTTGGTGTAATCAAAACATTCTACATGGAATTTCTTATCGGATTTTTCACCTGTATAAACTAATGTTCCAGGAATTTGCCCAATTTGTTTTTTATACTTTTGAGTACGCTTTTTAGTCATGATTTAAAGTATACTACTATCATCTAAGGCGTCTTTTTTAACTAAAGTTACCGCCTTCTGAAGGATTAGATTATTTGGATATGTAACAAGGTTTCCATTGTCTTCTCTTAAAATTAGTTGGAACGCTCTAATATCCTCTATTATAGCCTCGACCGGATAATCCTTATCATGAATTTTTATTTTGTCACCTACCTTATAAGGAAATGAGAAAAACATTATGACACCAGACGTAATATTACTCAGGATAGACCAAATAGCAAATAAGGCAATACCGATTACTGCAAAAACAGATGAGAATAATAGTGTAATATCTTGAGTGTTTGCACCGAGGATAAAGGCCTCAATCAACAAGGCAATTAGAATTAGTGTTACTGTTACATATCGACCAATTAGAATAGCTCGTGCTTCGGATGTGCCGCTTTTTTTGCCTATTTTCTTAACTGTTAAAATTATTATTGCTCTGATTATTGAAAGTATCAGCAATAATACTACAGTATAAATTATTTCAGATTTATAGGAATGATAAAAATCTAGCATTTTAAAGCAAATTTGTCTTAAACAAATATAACTCTAATTCTATTTTAATTTCAAGGTTTTTCTCAACCCAGTATCTGCATTACTGTTTTTGTTCCAATAAGCAGATTTAATTGTTTCAAGCTTGGTAGCTTTTGTTGTTAGTATTTTAGACTCAGAACCATGGCCACTTAATGTTGTTTCTTCCCAACCATTTATTTGGTACGGAAAACTATTTTCAAAATTGATTTTAAGGGTTCTATTGAGATTTGGGTAAGACAACATATACAATCCATCCTTTAATACTGCGTAGGCTTTATAGGCTTTAATTTCTTGGTGCTTTAATCTTGTAAATTCCAAGGATGGAATAATGTCTAAATCTCCTATTGGCAAGCTTTTCGGATCAATTCTTAATTTGGTCCATAGTTCGTTTTCAGTCCAAGTTTTACCTAATTTATAGTTTTGATCTGCTTCTCCTTGAAAATACGAATGAGACATTAATTCAAATTGTTCTCTGTTATTTAGTTGAGCATAAACATGGCCACACCAATCTTGCACTGATGCTGTTACTTTTAGGGCATGATTGTTATTTGTAACTGGATAAAATGTGCTCTGCATTATTGAATAAGGATAGACACCAGTATTAAAATTCTTTGTAGCATTTAGTTTTAAAACGGGAATATTTGATTTGCTGTAATTGTCAGCTTTCACCTGTAAGTCAGGCAAAAAATCTTCAGTAACAAATACCATAACTGCACTACCTTCTCTAATTTCACCATAACGTGCCTGTTCTAATTTGTATGAGGTTATTTCTGCATCACCATCATACCAGTAATCTTTAAATTCTGAAGAAAGCTTTATTTTTGGTTGAGGTGGATTATCTACAGTTTCATAAACTGCTATCTCATCAGTGATTTTTGTTTCTTTCTCTTCACATGAAATGCAAACAGAGAGAAATATGATAGGCAAGATAAAGACTAATCTTTTCATAAGGAATTGTTTCTTACAAAGTTACGATCCTAGTCTTCCATAGCAATGCTATTTAACGTTTCATAAAGTAAATGTGTGGGAAGGCCAACAACGTTATTATAAGAGCCTTCAATATTGGTTATGCCTACAGATCCTATCCATTCTTGTATACCATAGGCACCTGCTTTATCAAAAGGTTTAAACTTCTTTATGTAGTGCCAAATTTCTTCGTCTTCAAGAGCTCTAAACGTTACCTTGGTAGTCGTATGAACAATTTTCTGTGATTCTTTTTGAGTAAAACAAATAGATGTAATAACATCGTGTGTTTTGTTGCTCATAGATTTGATCATATCAAAGGCATGACGCTCATCTTTTGGTTTTTCAATCGGTTTACCCTCTAGCCAAACAATTGTATCACTCGTTATAAGAATGTCATTTGCTTTCAATTCATTTATAAATGGTTGTGATTTTAATATCGCTAGATAATTAGTGATTTCATTTGCTTTTAAATCATTAGGATATATTTCTTCTACAGGATGTAATTTAATTTCAAAATCAATATCCATAGCTTTTAGAAAAGCATGACGTCTTGGAGAACCAGAAGCAAGGATGATATTATAACCCTTCAATTTGTCTTTTAGCATTGTACTTACTTTAAGATGAATTGGTACATTAAAATAGAAAGCATTCCGGTTAGCATAACAACTTTAAGGACATGACTTATATGCCTATAATCTGATTTTTGCTCGGCATTAAAGATTTTTATAGTTGCATATATAAGAGGTCCCACCACAAATACTAAAAAGTAAGCAACTACCAATTGTTGCTTAAATAAGTATGTTATTACATAATATATTACAGCTATTGTAGGCAGGAGTGAAACAATAAATGCGACACTATTAGCTCTATCTCTACCAATAACAACTGGAAGTGTTTCCATACCAGCATTATAATCTCCATCAATGTCTTCAATATCCTTAATTATTTCTCTTACGAGATTAATTAAAAATGCAAACACTGCATAATCTAAAATAATATCAAGGAATGTCTGTTGAGCGGATTTGTTTATTTCTGCCATTACTGGCAAAAGTTCAAAGATACCTACTATTAATATGCTCAATGCCACAACCAGAGAAATAACAATATTACCAACTATCATTATTTGTTTGAGTGCGGTAGAGTACAGATATAATAAAGCAGAGGCTACTACAAAAAGGACAAAGAAGCTCGATTTACCGATACTATTAGATAAATAAAAACCAAGTCCCACACCAATTATATTAAGGACTATAAACAGGTTAAAGCCTATTTTTTCTGAAATGTGTTTATTTATTATTAACCGGTTGGGCTTGTTGATTTTATCTGTTTCAATATCATAGATATCATTTATAATATATCCTGCGCTAGCAATACAGACTGTTGAAAATACAAGTATGAAGAACTCAAAATTGTTAAGGGCAGTAAATACGCCATGTTTATCTTTAAAGGGAACTAGAAGGGCATATTTTAGTAAATATTGTACAAATACAATCATTAATAAGTTTTGCCAACGAATTAATTTTAAATAATGAATCATTCTAAGGTTTAATGGGATAATATTTGATTGATAAGGTAATAGGCGAAATATGCAACACCCATGAATACAAACAGACTGATAACTGAAGTTCTAATCAAAAGCTTACGTTCTTGTTTTCTTATTTTATCTTTTATTTTTTGTTTGTCTTCCTTGGTAAGGTTTTTATGCATAAAATGCATCTCATAGTGCAGATGGGCTTCTAAGTCTAATTTTTCCTTATATACAGAAAATGGTGTGCTAGTCTTTTGGTTAAATGTTGCCTGATTATTACCAAAACCTATGTATCCAAATCCTGTACTATGTCGTCTGCTTCTTCTTTTCATTTAGTTAGTCATATTTGGCATCAAAATTACCATTCCATTTGCCATGCACTTTTAAAACCTGCTCAATTACATCGCGCACAGCACCATTTCCACCATTTTTGTGAGATATATAGTTGCAAATTGCCTTAATTTCAGGTACTGCATCTTGTGGACAACATGGTAAACCCACCAGCTTCATAACTGGGAAATCTGGAATATCATCTCCCATATATAACACGGACTCTGCTTTTATATTATAAATGTCTAAATATTCATCTAGTTGCTCAATTTTATTATGTGCTCCGAGGTAAATATCGGTAATACCTAATCCTCTTAATCTTTTTCTAACGCCTTCATTAGAGCCACCTGAAATAATACAGACATTAAATCCTGCATCTACAGCAGTTTTTAGCGCAAAACCGTCCTTAATGCTCATTTTACGCAACATTTCTCCTTCAGTTGTAACAGTGATGGTGCCATCGGTAAGTACACCGTCAACGTCAAAAATAAAGGTGGTTATGTGCTGTAGGTATTCTTTGTAGCTTTTATCGTTGTCCATGTGTTTTTTTAATAGAATTAGTAAGCATTTGATAAATTGCCTTATGTTCTTCGCTTTCTATTTGTTTAAGATGCCTTTTAATGGTTTTTTTATCATTTCGCTTTGCTGGTCCTGTTTGCGCCATGTATGGTGACATATCTTGTACTTTACGAGCAGTCTCCATTATTAATGGCTTCAAGATATCAAAATTAATGCTTTTAGCATCACTGATTTCGTGTGCAATTCTATATAATTGGTTCACGAAATTATTTACGTATACTGCAGAAAGATGAAGTGTTTGTCTCTGTTCCGTGTTTATTTTATAAAATTTACAACCTAATACTTCTGCCAATGATTTTAACACTTGTAAATTTTCTTTTTCCAAGCATTCAATACAAATTGGTACCTCACTAAAATCTATCGCTGCTCCTTTAGTGAAAGTCTGTAATGGATAAAATACAGCTCGTTTGTGTTTTTTGTCTAATTGGTGAATAGAAACACTACCAGAGGTATGTGCAACAAGTCTATTACTAAAAGGTAATGCATTAGATAATTCTGCTATGCTATCATCACTAACTGCCATGATATATAAATCAGCCTCTTTTAAAGCGCTTAAATCATCTGTAATCTCAACATCGTTTTGAAAAGGATTAATGGTACCAATACTTCTGTTATACCATTGTATAATGGATGCTGATTCTGATTTTTTAATAGCATTGAATAAATGTGAGGCCACATTGCCAGCACCAATTAAAATTACTGATAACATGTTGTAAAAATACTAAGTTTTACCAATCTCTACTGATAAGATTAACACAAATAAGATAACTTTGAGAATTATGGATAAAAAAGACATTCAAAATAGAGACGATATTCATCTTTTGGTAAAAAATTTCTACTCCAAAGTTAGGAAGGATGATACGCTAGGGCCTTTTTTCAACGATAGTATCAACGATTGGGATGCACATTTAGAACATCTAACTGATTTCTGGGAATCGAGCTTGTTTCTTAAAACAAAATTTACTGGCGATCCTTTAGAGGCGCATATTAAGGTTGATAAAGCTCATAATAATTCCATTACAGAACTGCATTTTGGTATATGGTTAAATTACTGGTCTCAGACCATTGATGAGTTGTTTGATGGTGATTATGCTCAAAATGCGAAAAGGAGAGCTCGTAAAATGGGCACATTTATATATTTAAAAATCTTTGAAGCGAGACAATAATAAAAAATTTAATTTTCTGATATGAAACTATTTAATGAATTTAAAGAATTTGCCGTTAAGGGAAATATGATGGATATGGCCATTGGTATAATAATCGGTGCGGCCTTCAATAATGTAATAGATGTTTTGGCCAAACAGGTGTTGTTACCGCCATTGTCCTTACTTTCTGATGGAATGAACTTTCAGCAAAGAAAACTCATATTGCGAGATGCTGTAAGTGATACATCAGGAACAATTACCACTTCTGAAGTTGCTATAGCATATGGCCAACTTATTGAAGCATTCTTAGATTTTTTAATCATTGGATTTACAGTATTTATTGTAGTGAAATTTATGAATAGGTTACGAAACAAAGCTCAAGACACAAAAGATGAAACTGTGGTTACACCAAAAGATATTGAGCTTCTTTCTGATTTAAAAAGGCTGATGGAAGAACAAAATAACCTATTGAAATCTTCAAAATAAGCATAAGTAATTTTAACATCATTTGTACTTGTTAAAGGCATAAGTTAATCCTTAAAAAGCATTATCTTTGCACGAGCTTAAAAACAAGCCAAAAACTATGCAAAAGAAGATATTTAATTTCCTTTTTTCCACAAGACTTACTGCTGTTCTATTTATTGTTTTTGCTGTTGCTATGGCAACAGGTACTATCCTAGATAGAAATATGGATACTTCACCAACTCCTTACACAAGACAATTAATCTATAATGCCTGGTGGTTTGAAGCTATAATGGTGTTTTTTGTTATAAATTTTGTTGGGAATATTTTTCGGTTCAAACTACATAAAAAGGAAAAATGGGCTACTCTAGTGTTGCACCTTTCCTTTATTTTTATTTTAGTAGGTGCCTTTGTAACGCGCTATATTGGATATGAGGGTATGATGTCCATTAGAGAAGGTGCCACTGAGAGTGAATTTTTATCTCAAAAAACTTATATCAAGGGTAGAATTGTCGGTGATTTTGAAATAAATGGTCAGCTTCAACAACGTAATATTGAAGAAGAGGTAGATTTTTCACCACGATTAAACAATGATTTTAGTGAAACTTACGATTATGGTGGAACCAAAGTACGTATAACCTTAGACGAGTTTATTAAAGGTGCAGAAAAAGATATTATTCCTAACGATAATGGCGAGCGTTATTTAAAAATTGTCGAAGCAGGTGGAGGACAGCCACATAACCATTTTCTGAAGGATGGTGATATTGCCAATCTTCATAACGTTTTAATTAGCCTTAATAATTATCAAGAGGGTGCAATAAACATTACAGAAACTGACGATGGTCTTTTTATAAACTCTCCATATGAAGGTGAGTATTTAACCATGGCAACTATGACAGAGGGCAAACTAGTAAAAGATAGTTTGCAGCCATTAAATTTAAGATCTAGATATATAATTGGAAATATGCAAATGGTATTTCCAAAGCCAATAATTAAAGGTGAGTTTAGTGTTGTAAAAAAATCACAGATTTTAAAGAATGATGCTGATGGAGTTCTTTTGAGTGTTACAGCCAATGGTGAGACCAAGAAAGTTGGGCTTTTAGGAGGCCAAGGCAATTACAATGGATTTGAAGAGTTTGAAGTTGGCGGTATGGAAATGGCCTTGCAATATGGTTCTAAAGTATTGAGTTTGCCATTTCAGGTGAAACTAAATGATTTTATAGCCGAAAAATATCCTGGAACTGAAAATGCCTATTCTTCCTATGAGAGCAAGGTAACTGTATTGGATTCTGAAAAAGGTGATTTTGATTATCACATCTACATGAATAATATATTAGATCATCGAGGCTATAGATTCTTTCAAGCAAGTTTTGATCCTGATGAAAAAGGAACGATTCTTTCGGTTAATCATGATCAATGGGGAACATATCTAACTTATGCAGGATACATGTTGTTGTATTTTGGATTATTGGCCATTATGTTTGCGCGACATACAAGATTTGACGAATTAAGAAAGCGATTAGAAAAGCTCAAGATTAAAAAGGCAAAATTATTAAGCATTCTTATTTTGATGTTAAGTTTCTCGGGATTTTCTCAAGAACATTCGGAAAATGACGGTCATGATCATTCAGTGGGATTAAGACCAACTAAAACTCAAATTGATTCTATTTTAAAAGCAAATATTACACCTAAGGCTCATGCTGAAAAGTTTGCGAAAATGGTTATTCAGGACTACAGTGGAAGAATGATGCCCATGCATACTTATGCCTCAGAAATGTTGAGAAAATTGAGTAAGAAAGAAACCTATGAAGACTTCACGGCTACTCAAGTTTTTCTATCTATTCAAGAAAGTCCATTACTGTGGTACAATGTTCCTATTATTTACTTGAAACCTCGTAAGGCGGATTCAATAAGAACTATCATAGGTGTGGATTACAGTGAAAAATATGTGAGTCTTTTAGACTTTTTTACACCAGACGGACGCAACAAACTGGGGCCATATATTGAAGAGGCCTACAAAGCCCAAGTGCCAAATGGGTTTCAAAAAGAAGTAAAAGAAGCCTATGGTAGGTTGGGATTACTGTCTGATGCAATTGAAGGAAGATCCATTAAGATTTTTCCAGTACCAGAAGATGAAAATAATACATGGATTTCTTCTTTAGATTTTCGGGAAGGTAATTATCGTGAGAAGATTAAGGACTCACTCTATGGTAATTTCATAAACAATGGATTTAGCGCCTATTTGGTAACCTTAAATAATGGGAAACAAAATGGCGATTTTTCAAAAGCCGAAGAATTATTAACTGGTATTAAAAAGACACAACAAAAGTTTGGTGCTTCAGTAATGCTACCTGATGAAAAAATTGAAGCCGAGATAATGTATAACAAATACGATATCTTCAAAAGGCTTTTTAGTTGGTATATGTATGCCAGTACGGTCTTGTTTATTCTTATTATTGTCCAGATATTCAAATATCGAAGCAAGTGGCTAGACGTAGCTATAAAGACTTTAATAGGTATTATTATTTTCTTATTTGCGCTTCACGTAGCTGGTTTAGGAATGCGTTGGTATTTGTCTGGTCATGCACCATGGAGTGATGCGTATGAATCTATGATTTACGTGGCTTGGTCGGTAATGCTATTTGGATTATTGTTCGGTCGTAAGAGTAGTTTAACTATTGCCTCATCTGCATTTGTATGTTCCATGATTCTAATGGTGGCCCATTGGAATTGGATGGATCCTGCAATAGCGAATCTACAACCAGTTCTAAAAGGCTATTGGTTAATGATACACGTGTCAGTAATTGTAGCTAGTTATGGACCATTTGCAATTGGTATGATATTAGGGTTGGTTGCACTATTACTAATGATTCTCACCAATAAGGAGAATAAAGCCAGAATGGATATTAATATAAAAGAGCTAACCATTATTAATGAATTAGCGCTTACTGTTGGATTGGTAATGTTAACTATCGGTAACTTCCTTGGTGGTATGTGGGCTAATGAAAGTTGGGGACGATATTGGGGCTGGGATCCAAAAGAAACTTGGGCATTAATTAGTATAATGATATATGCATTTGTAATTCATATGCGACTAGTACCAGGTTTGCGAGGTCGATGGCTTTATAATTTAATGTCAGTGTTAGCTTTTGGCAGTATTTTAATGACTTATTTTGGTGTTAATTTCTATTTATCAGGTTTACACGCTTACGCGAGTGGAGATCAAATATTGAGTTTTCAATTTATAGCCATTACATTAGTTGTTATTGCAATTCTGGCATTTTTTGCCTTTAGAAAATATAAGATATATTATAAATAAGTACAACTTTTCTCTCAAAAAAATCGATACGAAAAGTATTTTTATTAACTTGAAGCTTTAAACCCAACCTTAAAAATGAAATTCTTCAAAAAATTAGGTGCTGCCAACCTATTAATGCTAATACTATGTGCAGCGATAATTCTAGTAGCAGAATATTTATTTCTTAGTGGAGACCAAATGCATGGTTTGTTTATTGGTCTTTGGGCACCAACATTACTCGGTGTTATGATTTATTTAAAATTAATACAAGATGGAAGCGAATGATATAGTATTTTGGTTTTCCATCATTGTGTCTGCCTTGGTTGTTGTTTGGGCTGTATTAATGATTAGAGCCTACAATAAAATTGAATAAAACATAGGTTTAGATCTAGCCTAATGTTATTACTTACTTTTCGTTACATAAATGAATCATAATTCTTTCGTCAATAAAGAATATGATGTATATGTAATTGAGAATAACTAATTTTATCTCAATGCAATCTAAGAGAATCTCATTCAGGCAATTTTTGAACTATCTAAAAATCGCGGTTTCGGGCAAGGAACAAGATTTTACAACAGGTAGTATTAGAAAAGCTGTGTTTATGCTTTCGATTCCGATGATATTAGAAATGCTTATGGAATCGATATTTGCTATCGTAGATATCTTTTATGTTTCACAGGTTAGTGTTAATGCAGTAGCTACTATAGGACTTACCGAATCCGTAATTACATTGGTATACGCAGTAGCAATTGGTTTAAGCATGGCGGCAACAGCTATTGTTGCACGGCGGATAGGTGAGAAGGACAAAGAAGGCGCAGCCCAAGCAGCCGTTCAAGTTATTTTTCTCGGTGTAATTGTTGCGGCATTTATTAGTGTTATAGGCATAGTCTTTCCAAAAGATATCCTCAGTTTAATGGGTGGAGAACCCGACTTAATTGAGGAAGGTTATGGTTATACACAGGTGCTTTTAGGAGGCAATGTTACCATTATGCTTCTGTTTTTAATTAATGCTATTTTTAGAGGAGCAGGAGATGCTTCAGTTGCTATGTGGGCACTTGTAGTGTCCAACGGACTGAATATATTTTTGGACCCTTTATTTATTTTCGGTTTAGGCCCTGTGCCAGCATTTGGAGTTAAAGGTGCTGCGATTGCAACAACAATAGGTAGAGGTACTGCTGTGGTATTTCAATTATTGGTTCTTTTTTATGGTTGGAGTAGAATAAAAATTGCATTCAAAGATATTGTACTGCGAGTATCTGTTATGCTCAATCTTATTAAAGTGTCTCTTGGTGGGATAGGGCAATTCCTTATAGGAACGTCATCATGGGTGTTCTTAATGCGCATAATGAGTGAGTTTGGTAGTGAGGTTTTAGCTGGTTATACGATTGCCATAAGGGTGATTATGTTTACTATGATGCCAGCTTGGGGTATGAGTAATGCCGCAGCCACATTGGTAGGTCAAAATTTAGGCGCGAAAAAACCAGATAGAGCAGAAAAATCTGTATGGAAAACTGGGAAGTATAGTGCTATATTTATGGGATTAGTATCTATCTTTTATCTCATCTTCGCACCAGAAATTATTGGTTTGTTCACACAAGAATCAGAGGTGGTAAATAATGGTGCGCTTTGTTTGAGAATTATTGCGGCTGGCTATATTTTCTATGGTTATGGAATGGTAATTATAAATGCTTTTAATGGAGCAGGAGATACTAAAACCCCAACCTATATTAACTTTTTTTGTTTTTGGATTATTCAATTACCAATTGCGTACTTATTAGCTTTAAAACTAAATTTAGGTCCTTTAGGTGTGTTTTTGGCCATAACCCTTGCTGAGGTATTAATTACAGTAGCCGGAATTATTTTGTTTAAAAAAGGAAAGTGGAAATTGACAAAGGTTTAATATAAAAAAGCCTCTCGAAGGAGAGGCTTTAATTTTCTTTTTCATTTTCTTTTTTATGCTGCTTCAGCTGATGATGTAGCACTAACTGCCAATCCATAAATTACTAAGCCAAAGCCTATTTTGTTTACGGCATCACCGATATTGTAGATAACATCCATGTTTAGGCCTAGATTTGCCAATCCATCATACCAACCTGGTGTACCTGCCATGTAACCAAGTGGGTAAATTGCCCAACCAACAAGTACAAACCAACATAATGTTTTGTGCGCACTCAATACTGCTCCACCGGCTTGTTCTGCCAATTTCTTTGCTTCTCCAAACCAAATAATGTACGCTATTACAAAATACGCTATACCAGATAATAGACCCCAGAACCATGCTTGGTCTCTGTAAATAGCTTCTCCAAAATATCCTGTAACCAACATTACCACAGACCAAAATATTAATTTCCACATTAGTGATTTCTTCGCACCTGCTACTTTAAGTATTAGATAGAATTCAACACACATGAGTGGGACTGTTAGTACCCAATCTACATATCTAAAAAAGGTTGGTGATTCTGCATGCGCAGCCCAATAATCTCTCATGTACCAATAGTGCACTGCTGCAATAAAAGTAATTAATCCTGACACCAGGATAGAAGTTCTCCATTTTCTATCAAAACTATTCATTGATAAAAAGAAAAAGGCCGAAGCGGCCATCATGGCCATACATCCTACAAAGAATGTAAAACCTACATAGTCATCTGTAGCTATTTTGCTTACATCGGCTAGTAAAATGGTTAGTAATTTCATATTTCAATTTATTTGTTTAAGCAAAATTAAAAATAGTTAAACAAAAAATGTTTAAAATTTTCATAAAAAAATTAAACAAAATGAAATTTGAATACCTTTGCATCGTGAAATCTTCAATTTTTAGGCTTTTTTTAACTGTTTTCCTGCTCTGGTTTACCTTACGAATAAATTTTAAGTTCGAATCGTATTTGGCTTATGGTTTAATATTAACAGTTGGAATTTTTCATGGTTCAAACGATATATCACTTATCCGATTTCTTAAGAAAGGCTCATCTTCGCATATCGTAAAATATTTGGTTTTCTATGTTTTATTGGTATTATTAACATGCGTTGTATTCATAAACTTACCCTTTATCGCCTTATTGTTATTTGTTGCATTTAGTTGTTATCATTTTGGAGAACAACATTTCCATAGCCAACTTAGTCACCAAAACTTAATAGGGCAAATACTGTTTTTTGGTTATGGTGCTCTGATTTTTGGACTTTTATTTTATTTTAATCACGAAGCAACAAGTGTTGTAATTTTTGAACTATCTGGTGTTAATCTTGCCGAGGTTCATTATCTATTATTTCTAATACTAGGTGTTATTATAACTGGTGTTTCCGTATTTCTTAATAGAAGAAACTTTGACAAAGAGGTTGAATTTTTTAGAGAAATATTTTTGTTACTACTTTTTGCACTTTTATTTAAAGTTGCTTCTTTGCTATGGGCATTTGCTATTTATTTTATAGTTTGGCATTCAATCCCATCGCTTATAGACCAAATTGAATCATTGCATGGACAACTGAATTCTAAGAACCTATTTGAATACATTAAATCCTCAATTATTTATTGGCTGATTTCTGTTGTAGGTCTGGTCTTTGTTTATTATTTGTCTAAGAGTCTAAACATTCAATTTATCACCTTGTTTTTTGCTTTTTTAGCGGCTATTACAATACCGCATGTCATTGTGATGTACTATCTCAATAAGAATTAAAATATTTTAGTACTTAAGTATTAATCCATTATTTTTATGTCATGAAAAAACTAGGATTAAATACAATTTGTACACATGTCGGTGAAGTCAAAGACGAACAATTTAAAGGTGCAGTATCACCAATGTATTTAAGTTCGTCATATGAATTTTTGGATGTTGATATAAAACGCTATCCAAGATATTTTAACACACCAAATCAAGAATATTTATCAAAAAAAATTGCTGCTTTAGAGCATACAGAAGCTGCAATGATTTTTGGGTCTGGAATGGCCGCTATTAGTACAATGTTTCTCGCATTTCTTCAAAAAGGTGATCACCTTGTTGTACAAAATACCCTTTATGGTGGTACAGTTAATTTTATAAAAGAGGAATTTCCTAAATATGGCATCGAATTCACTTTTACGAATGGTTATACTGTGGATGATTTTGAAAATGCTATTAAACCAAATACAAAATTGATCCATATTGAAACACCATCTAATCCTTTAATGACCATAACTGATATGAAGGCTATTGCTCAGCTTGGGAAATCTAAAGGTATTCTAACATCCATGGACAATACATTTGCATCACCTGTAAATCAAAACCCAATTGATTTTGGAATTGATATGGTAATGCATTCTGCAACAAAATATTTTGGTGGACATAGTGATATTTGTGCAGGTGCAGTTGCAAGTACAGCTGAACATATTGAACGTATTTGGAATGTTGGTAAGAATCTTGGAGGAAGTCTAAGTGATATGACGGTTTGGATGTTAGAGCGAAGTATGAAAACTCTGGGATTGAGAGTTAAAGAGCAAACCAAGAACGCCATGAAACTGGCTAAATGGTTGAATAAACATCCAAAAGTTTCAAAGGTGTATTATCCTGGTTTAAAATCTCATCCAGAACATAAATTGGCAAAGAGCCAAATGAAGGGATTTGGTGCGATGCTTTCTTTTGAATTGACTGAAGATTTAGATTCTACTGAATTTCAAAAGCAACTTAAATTAATTAAATCATCAATGAGTTTAGCAGGTATAGAAAGTACTGTTATTTCTCCTCATTTAACTTCACATGCCTTATTAACGCAAGAGGAGCGTGACAATGTGGGAATTAGTGATCAATTGATTCGTTTTTCAGTAGGAATAGAAAATATTATGGATATAAAGCGCGATATAAATAGTGCTATAGATGCGCTATAGTATTTTGTTTTCTGGCATCAGTTTTTATGCTTATCCCAATCTGAATTCGGTTTAGATTATTTTTTCGGATATGTTGCTTTAAATAACCAATTTGTAATTGTGAGTTTTTGAGAAAATTTATACCTAAGCCAGTGTAGAATCTATTTTCGTGAAAAACCTGATCTTGAAAGTTCACAAAGGGTTCCTCTGATACGACTAAAAACAAGGTTTTATTGACATCATACCTTGCCTGTATTTTATATCTAAATCTATTTTGCAATTCTGAATTAGATGTAAAATCTAGAAATCGTTGTTCCAATCGACCTCGATGAGATAGCTTTAGCGCATTTAATCTATGATATTTTGTGTACTGTTGGAAAAGTCTATGTTCGTGTACATTAGGTTCATCATCAAACTCAAATACTGTATCTATATCTAGGTAGGCATATCCAAATCCTATACTTTGGTTTTTCTTAAAATGATAATTACCACGGACGGAAACAAACGCCAAATTATAGTTTGAAGAAGCTTCGTAAAAACGAAGTTCTGCATATGGATTTAAACTAAATCTTTCATTCAACCTATGGCTACTACCATAAGTATACCAAGAGCCTAAATAATCTTCTGTAGAGGTTTGGGAATAAGAGGTAAATTGAAAGCAGCTAACTAAAAGGGCAAATATTATGAGTCTCATCTTAAAATTAATATGAAAGAGCCCATTTCTGGGCTCTTTCTTATCATGGAATTATTAAACATGGTCGCCTAAGTGATGGTGTTCATCAATTAATGGACCGCCTTCTATAATCTGATCTGAAGCCTCACTAGCAAATTTCTCGAAATTCAAGTGGAATGAATGTGCCAATTGAATTGCTTTACTAATGTAAGCACCTTTTTGTAACCAAGTATTCATAGGGTCTAACATTTCTGTTGGAACGTTAGGACAATACTTAGGCATATTTAATCCAAATATTGGATGTTGTTCAAAATCAACGTTGTCTAAATCTCCATTTAATATGGCAGTGATCATAGCTCTTGTATATTTAAGCTTAATACGAGATCCAACTCCATAAGGACCACCACTCCAGCCAGTATTCACTAACCATACGTTTACACCAGCTTCTTGCATTTTCTTGCTTAACATTTCTGCATATTTAGTTGGGTGTAATGGCATAAATGGCTCACCAAAACATGCTGAGAATGAAGGAACGGGTTCTGTAATACCAGCTTCTGTACCGGCAACCTTAGCAGTATAACCAGAAATGAAATGGTAAGCTGCTTGTCCAGGAGTTAATTTAGATACAGGAGGTAATACACCAAATGCATCACATGTTAAGAAAAATATGTTCTTAGGATTATCAGCATATGATGGAGTTTGAATATCATCTATATGATAGATAGGGTAACTTACACGAGTATTCTGTGTAATACTACTATCAAAATAATCAACGTTGTTATTTTCATCAAAAATCACATTTTCTAGAATTGCTCCAGGCTTTATGGCTCTATAAATGTCTGGCTCTTTTTCTTCAGTAAGGTCAATGGTTTTAGCATAACATCCACCTTCAAAATTGAAGATTCTATTTTCCGCTGTCCAACCATGTTCGTCATCACCTATTAATTTACGTTCAGGATCCGCTGAAAGTGTTGTTTTACCAGTACCAGATAAACCAAAGAAAATTGCAGTATCTCCAGCCTCGCCAACATTTGCCGAACAGTGCATTGGTAATACGTTTTTGTCAACTGGTAATATCATATTCAAAGCAGAGAATATACCTTTCTTCATTTCACCTGTGTAAGCAGAACCACCAACTAAGGCAATTTTCTTAGTGAAATTAAGTATAGAGAAATTACCTTGTCTTAAACCATATTTAGCAGGCTCAGGACATTCGTAACCAGGTGCACAAAGTACCAGCCATTCTTCTTCAAAATTTTCTAATTCTTCTTCTGAAGGTCTTAAGAACATGTTATAAATAAACATGTTAGACCAAGGATATTCAGTTATAGTTCTAACGTTTAATCTGTATTTTGGATCAGCACAAACATATCCGTCACGCGCAAAAATTTCTTTACCACTAAGATATTTTTCAATCTCACCTTGTAAGAAATCAAAGTTCTCAGGAGAAATTCCTTTATTTGTTTTTCCCCACCAAACTCTATCTTTAGTATAATCATCTTTAACTAAAAATCTATCTTGAGGTGAGCGTCCTGTGAATTTCCCAGTATTAATGGCTAATGTACCATTTGCAGTCTCTTTTCCCATACCTTTTTCAACGGTAATGGCTTGTAATTTTTTTGGCGATAAATTCCAATGAACTTTAGAATCTATAATACCATACTTTGTAAGGTCTCTTGTCTTCATCTTTTGATCTTTTAATAATGTTTCCATGAGTTAATAATTTATTTTGACGTTTTTTAAAATGGCCATATTAATGGCACTAATAATAATGTTGATATTAAAAACAGTAGGAGCAAAGGAGCGCCCACTCTTACATAATCTATAAACTTGTAACCACCTGATGTCATTACCATAGCGTTTGTTGTTGTACCGACAGGTGTTAAAAATGCTGTTGAAGCACTAATGGCAACCGCAATCATAAATGGAGCCGCAGATAAGCTTAATGTGTTAGCGGCAATAATAACAATCGGTGCCATAAGTACTGCCGTAGCAGAATTGTTAATAACTTGACTAAATCCAGTAGTTAATAAGAACACACCTGCTAATAGTGCAATAGGATCTAAGCTACCAAGTGTATTCACTAGTCCTTGGGCAATGAGTTCAGCAGTTCCGGTTTTTTGTAAAGCAATACCCATTGGAATCATTGCTGCTATCATTACAACACTTATCCAACTTATACCTTTGTAGGCTTTAGATATTGGCACACAACCTGTGATAAGTATGATACCTGCAGA
This sequence comes from Winogradskyella vincentii, assembly GCF_020166345.1. Taxonomy (GTDB): domain Bacteria; phylum Bacteroidota; class Bacteroidia; order Flavobacteriales; family Flavobacteriaceae; genus Winogradskyella; species Winogradskyella vincentii. The sequence continues at coordinate 49,972 of NZ_JAIUJS010000009.1, forward strand.
AATCAAGGCAGCTACAGCACCAGGAACAATTTTAAATACCAATAGTACAATCATTAAAACCAGAGCAAACAAAGCGATGTACGATTTGGATGTAAGATTGGTAACTGTTTTAGACATACCCTCTGGACTGCCACATATCACAAGGTTTTCATGGTGTACCTTTAATTGTTCAATATCACTCCATATGCCTCTAACTAAGAATGCATCTCCAGCTTTAACTCTAACTTCTCTTTCTGTAAATGGTTTATTGTTTCTTGAAGCTGCCATTAATTGAACTCCAAACCGTTTAAAGAATCTACCAATTCTTATTTTTCTACCAACTAGGAGAGATTTTGGAGTAACTAAAATTTCAGCCATACCAACCTCTTGGTTAATAAGGTTGTTTCGCAGCTCATTAGCAACTGGTTCTAATGGAAGTAGACCTAATCTAAACTTAATCATTAAGGCATTAATAGCTGGTGTATCACCTTTTACCGTAATAATATCGTGATATTTAAATTCCGTACCATCTTCAGGGAATTCTATAAATGGGTCGTTCCCTTTTAACCGATTTGGGTGTCTTCGTTTTATTCTAAGGATAGAAACGTTATGATTATTCTCAAAGTCCCATTCACCTAACTTGGTGCCTAAAAGAGGAGAAACTGAACGTACTCTTAACCTATAATAATCATCATCGACTTTATATGCTTCAATCCATTTATGAAGTGTTGTGCTTATATCAACCGGTTTGTTGTTTGTTTTATTATTTGGTAAAAGTTTGTAACCAATAAATCTGAAGTACAATAATGCAAGTAAAAGTAAAGGCAACCCAATTAAGGCAAATTCAAAGAATGAGAATCCTTCTAAGCCACTTTCTAGCATGGTATTGTTTACAATGATATTAGGAGGTGTACCTGTTAAGGTTAATAGTCCTCCTGTGTTTGATCCAAAAGCTACAGGCATCAACATCTTAGATGGTAAGGTTCCGATACTCCATGCAGAAGAAATAGTCACTGGCATAAGAGTAGCGACAGTACCTGTATTACTAACTACACCAGACAAAAGACCAGAACCTAAAGTAGTAATCAACAATAGTTTTGTTGAACTTTTTCCTGCTAGTTTTATGAATTTTTCTCCAGCCATTGCTGTCCATCCTGTTTGAGATAGGCCTTCTCCAATTATAAATAAGGCTGCAATCATAATCACTGTTGGATTACTAAAACCACTTAATGTTTCATCTAACGTTAGTATTCCGAATAGAAACAAACTTAACATTGAAATCAGTGCAATAATATCTGGTGTGAATTTGCCCCAAATAAATAAGGCGATGGTAATGATTAAAATTGCAAGCATTAAGCTCATAGATGGTTCTATCTCTAATTATGGTGTAAAGTTAGTGGCATTAAAAGCCAATATTTATGACGAATGTCATGCTTTTATATTATTATGAATTTTTCAACTTTGCTCATTTTTTTAATGCTTAAATGGCATTATTTTAAACCGATAACGTTTGCGAAATAGAAAGAAAATGATAATCTATCTACTTTTTAATATTTTTGACATCACAGAAAAGTAAAAATTAAATGAAATTAGACATTTTAGCCATTGGAGCACATCCAGATGACGTTGAATTAGGTTGTGGCGCAACACTCGCTAAAGAGGTTTCCAATGGAAAAAAAATTGGTATAATTGATTTAACTCGTGGTGAACTTGGAACAAGAGGGACAGCTGAAACACGCGATGAAGAATCTTTTAATGCAGCCAAGATTCTTGGTGTTAAGAGCAGATATAATATGCAGTTTGCAGATGGGTTTTTTGTTAATGACAAATTACATCAATTAGAATTAATTAAAATGATACGTTTCTATAGGCCAGAAATTGTAATCTGCAATGCAATAGAGGATAGGCATATAGATCATGCAAAAGGAAGTAAACTAGTTAGTGACTCTTGTTTTTTAAGTGGATTAAGAAAAATAGATACTTTTAATAAGGATAATACTGCACAAGATGCTTGGAGACCAAAAGCCGTTTATCACTATATTCAATGGCAGGACTTGGAACCAGATATTGTAGTAGATGTTTCGGGTTATATGGATAAAAAAATGGAAGCTGTTTTAGCTTATAAAACTCAGTTTTACGATCCAAATAATAATGAACCAGAGACACCTATTTCGAGCAAAAATTTTACTGATAGTATAAAATATAGAGCTAGAAACCTTGGGAGATTGGTTGGTGCTGAATATGGTGAAGGCTTCACAGCAGAACGATATCCTGCTGTAGAATCTCTTTTCGACCTAAAATAAGTAAAGAAAACACTTTGTAGAAAATTGTAAATAATTTACATTTGCAGTCCAATTTAAAATGGTGGTTGTAGCTCAGTTGGTTAGAGCGCCTGATTGTGGTTCAGGAGGTCGTCGGTTCGAGACCGATCTTCCACCCAAAAAGACCAAGCCTTTCGGAAACGAAGGGCTTTTTTTGTATAAAAAAAGTCCATTCAAATTTGAATGGACTTTTTAATATTATCATTTATTATTTATTGTTCACTTGCTTTGTCTACAACAATGCGTTCTTCACGATTTGCTATTTCCCAGGCTGTATGAAAAACAAGCCTAGTTCTGTTTTCTAATAAATCGTATTCAATTTTATCAGGTGTATCCGTATCCTTATGATAATCTGCATGAGTGCCATTGAAATAAAATATCACAGGAACATTATTTTTTGCAAAATTGTAATGATCTGAGCGATAATAATATCTGTTTGGATCGTTCTCATCATTGTAAGTATAATCTAATTCTACATTAGTATATTTCTTGTTTACTTCTTCAGAAAGGCCATGTAGATCAGAACTCAATTTATCACTTCCAATGAGATAAACATAGTTTCTACTGCCTTCCTTGCGTTTCGGATCGATACGACCAATCATATCAATATTTAGATTTGCCACTGTGTTTTCCAGTGGAAAGATAGGATCCATATCAGTGTAATATCTTGACCCTAAAAGACCTTTTTCTTCTCCGGTAACATGCAAAAACAAGATAGAACGTTTAGGTCCATCACCTGCTAATTGAGCTGTCTTAAAAGCTTCAGCTATTTCTAAAATTGCAATTGTACCAGAACCATCATCATCAGCACCGTTATACACTTTACCATTCTTTACACCTTCATGATCTAAATGGGCAGAAATAACTAAAATCTCTTCAGGTTTTTCTGAACCTTCAATAAATGCTACAACATTTTCTGAAGATACGTTGATTGAGTTATTCTCAACTGCCATTTTTAAATCGGTATTAACAACTTTAGGAGTATTATCATCTATAATTTCAGAATGAAGTGCAGTTGCAACATCTTTATTTACCATTAGCATCATCATTCCTTCCTCCTTGCTTTTTAACGAAAGGCGACCTGCAGAACCAGAGGAAGCTTGACGCTTAAAATAAGGAGCATATCTTGAAAACAAATCTTCATCTAAATAAATCAATCCTTTAACTCCATTTTCCATTGCGGCTTGGCTTTTACTAGATAATGATTGACGTCCGTTAGTCCATTTAGTGTCTTCTTTATCACCAGAAGTAATATAGTTGCCATCCGCGTCTTTAGGTTCTCCTGCTTTGGCTAAAACAATTTTACCCTTAACATCAACACCTTTATAATCTGAGTAATTATCGGCGTCAATACCATAACCAACATATACAACTTCATTAATTGATACATCAACTGATTCGGAAACGGCTACAGCAATAAGATCTTTAAAATTTTCAAATGTTTTGCCATTGACACTGAGTTGCGCTTCCGCTACTTTTTGCTTTTCAAGTGGTACATCTTGAAAATAATTATCGCCAAGTGGTGATGCAATGCCCATATCTTGGTATTTAGTTTTTAAATAATCTACAGCCAATTTCTGACCTTTTTCACCGGTTTCTCTACCTTCAAACTCATCTGACGCATATTTGTAAAGCATTTCCTTTAATTCGTCTGAGGTAATTGTTGCTGCATAAGTTGCTGGAGTAGCAACATTTGTAGATTTAGTTTCAGGTGTCGGTGCAGGTGCTGCACTCTTGGTGGATGTACCACAACTTGCAATAATCAGTGAGACACACCAAAGTATAAGTAATTTCTTCATTAATTTATTGTTAGATAATTGTTTAAACAGCAGTAAAGCTACAAAAATTAAGAGGCCTTACTTAATACACTAAATTTCTTTTAACAAACTTTAACTTAAATTTTCTCGGCCTTAAGTTTAACAGGAGAATTAGCTAAATACCAAGCAGTTGCGAAGACCAATTTCGTTCTCTTGGATAGCAATGGATAATTTATCTTTTCAGCCGTGTCGGTTGGTTTTGTGTAATCTTCATGTTCACCGTTAAAGAAAAAGATAACTGGTATTCCTTTTAAAGCAAAATTGTAGTGATCAGACCGGTAATAATATCGGTTAGTATCTTTTTCTGCATTAAAAGTGTAGTCTATTTCAAGATTTGTAAAAGTAGAGTTGGCTGTCTGCGCTATAAAATGTAACTCAGTACTGATTCTATCTGAACCTATGAGATAAATGTAATCTTCCTTGTTTTTATGCACATCGTCAACCCGACCAATCATATCAATATTTAAGGTTGATACGGTATTTTCAATTGGGAAAATAGGATTATTGGTGTAATATCTGGAGCCGTGTAGTCCAATTTCTTCAGCCGTAACGTGAAGAAAAACAATACTACGTTTAGGTCCATTCCCATCAATTGCAGCCTGCTTAAATGCTTCTGCCATTTCTAATACAGCTGCAGTACCTGATCCATTATCATCTGCTCCATTATATATTTGACCATCGATTATTCCTTCGTGGTCAGAATGTGCAGAAATGTAAATATATTCATCAGGAAATTGAGACCCTTCAATAAATGCTATAATGTTTTGAGACGCTTTAACGTCCTCTGGTAAGACTTCTTCAGGAACTACTTGAAAATAATCTGGATGCGATTCTGGCGCCTTAATATTTTGCTGGGAATAATAAGATCTAATATAATTACAGACTTCATTATGTCCAGGTTCACCTGTCATTCGTCCCTCATACTTATCATCCGAAATTTCCTCGACGTGTAGTTTTAATTCCTCTTCAGTAATTGTGTTTAAGTACTTGTCAACGATTTCTTTATCATCATAAGAAATACTATTCTTAAGGTTTTCAATTCTTTCGCTATGTCTAAGAGTAGAACATGAACCGACAAGAACCAATGCTGAGGCAAATAGTAATTTCATAGATAAATAACTGATTTGCGCAAAAATAAATTAAAAATTTTAATATATGTTAATAGAATTAAGTGGGTAATTACAAATCTTCATCGATTTCTAAATCTTCGAGAATTTCTTTAGAATCTTCAAGATTTTCTTCTGCTCTTTGTTCTAATTGCTCAGTATCTCCTAATTCTGTGGTATTGAATACACCCTTGTAAATGGTTAAGGCCAATGAAATAATAACCAACAAAAATATGTATTGAATTGTTTTTGTTTTTGTATTCTGCTTTTTGGAAATAAATAATATCATTAAGCCACATAAAAACGCAACGATAATTGGTATAATGGCTAGATTTGAAAGTGGTGTTACAGCAAGAATGGTTGCTAATATTGCTGTAATAAAGCCAAGAACTATAAATACTTTTTTCATGTTTTAATATTTTAAGCCTGATGCTGAATCAATTTTTAATTCACCGTTACCAACTGGTATTTTAAATTTGGCATAAACTGGTATTTTATTTTGATCTGCTGTTAACCAAATTAAATTAGAGTTACTACCTTTTAGAACATTGCCATTTAGCATTGAAATGGCCAATTTATAGCATTCTTTTCTACCAATATTTGTTGATATAGTTTCTTTTGATACATAACGAACCGAAATTACAGTTTCTTCATTATCAAAAAGAACAGTAAGGTTTTGCTGATCGCCAGGATTTGCTTTATGAATATCCATGTTTCTTATACTATACAATGTTGTTACCAAGTCTTTTGTTGAAGGGCTTAATTTTAAAGTTTTATTGGTTTCCCAAATTGTTCCATCACCTCTTTTTTTCTTTCTGTTGCTTTGTACAGTATTTGTTTTATGACTGAATTTATATTGCATAAACTTATAATAGCCACCTTCACTAATATCTCTTTTATAAAGATAAGGTGTCAAGGTTTTTGGATTTACATAGCTTTCATATAAATCTCTAATCTTAAAAAAATTGTCCCACTTTTTAAAAGTTGCAGCAGTACATTTAAGTCTAAGTAATGTGCTTTTTGAGGTTTTTACCTCGCTTGTTTCCATTTTAACTTGTGCTATATCAGTTAGTATTCCTGACATATTATAGGATGCTGTATATACCAATTTCTCACCTGAGGCAATGGTTTTGTTTTGGGCAAAACTTTGAAGTCCAATTACAAGCATAAAAGCAAAAAAATAATTTTTCATAAGTTTTAATTTCTCTAATAACGATTTTATAATCATTTATTGTGCCGAAAATACAATGCTTTGCTAAATGTTGCTAATTTAATTTTCAATTGATTTGCCATTTTGGTTTAATTGAAAAAACTAAAGAAAAATCTTTGGCTAGATAAAAAAGCGTTTTATATTTGCATCCGCTATTGGAGAAATGGCAGAGTGGTCGAATGCACTGGTCTTGAAAACCAGCGAGGGTCACACCTCCGGGGGTTCGAATCCCTCTTTCTCCGCAAAACCCTTTTTAATCGTATGATTTTAAAGGGTTTTTAATTTTTGGAAATCTTTCAATAGCTGATTTAATATCAAGTTTTTTAGCGTTGATAGAACCCATATATTAATTGCTAAATCAGTGCAGTTTTTACTCTAACCGTTTCAATGCCTTCAATTACTTCCTTAAGTAGCATCATTTCTGACTTCTTGTCTTTAAAAACATCTTGCATGTTTTTTACTATACCATATGGGATGTTTTTTAGTTCCAGTTGAGATATCCAGAAATCTGATGTTTTTTGGGCTATGTACTGACTTATTTCGCTATTTAAGACTTCTCTTTTAGATAATCGCCGGGCATTGGTTTCAAACTTTTTAAATTCTATACCTGTGAGCGAACAAAAATTTTCAAATTGCTTATCGGATCCAATGGCCAAAACAAGTAGTTTACCATCCTTGGTAGTATACATATCTCCATAAGGAGCAATGTTAGGATGCTGGGTTCCCATAGGTTGGGGAATATGGGCTTCCATCAACCAATTAGTGGCTTGATTTGCCAAAGATGCTAAAGCACTTTCATAAAGTGAAACTTTGATATGTTTTCCTTTACCTGTATTTAGCTTGTTAATAATTGCACACAGAATAGCTTCCTTTAAGTGGTGAGCGGCAAGTATGTCAATTAACGCAACTGGCATTTTTACCGGGTTTCTATTTGGTTCGCCATTCATATACATAAACCCGGTTTCTGCTTGTAGGACGACATCAAATGCAGGTCTCGATTCATTACCTCCAAATCCTGTAAGTTCTGCATAAATAAGGGATTGATTGTATTGTTTTAAGACATCATAATCCAATCTTAATTTTCTAGCTGTACTTGGTTTATAGTTAGTTATAACAATGTCGGCATTCTTAATGTGATTAATTAAAATTTCATAATCTACTTGATCTTTTGCATTGAGTAATATTCTTTCTTTCGAAAAATTTGCAGCGCTATAATATGCAGAAATAGAATTTTCTTTGGATTCTGTTGGGAGTTTCCAGGTTCTGGTAACATCTCCTTTAGTAAGTTTATTTTCTATTTTAATAACCTTTGCGCCTAACTCTGCAAAGAAAGTACCAGTTAATGGACCAGCCAAAACGCTTGCTAGCTCAACTACTTTTAAGTTTTTAAACATATGATGATTTCTAAAAGAGCGTTTATTTTTTCTATAGGAGAATCATGATTGTTCAACGCATTCATAGGTTCTTCCTGTTATTTTTTACATTAAACGCTTAAATCTGTTTTCCGATTTTTAATGGATTTAATAAAAGGCTGTTTTAGCAAAATCTGTCCTGTTGCGGCCTTTATAGCATTTGCTAATGCACCGCCTGCTGGAGGAAGACCTGGTTCTCCAAGTCCGGTAGGAGATAGATCATTTTCAACAAAATGAGTCTCTACAATTGGAGTATCCTTCATGCTAATTAGACGGTAAGAACCAAAATTAAGATCTTGAGGTTTGCCGTTTTTAAAACTGAAATCACCATACATTGCATGTCCTATTCCATCAATTACACCGCCTTCTATTTGATTTTTGGCGCCTGTTGGGTTAATTACTATACCGCAATCAACAGCAACAGTTACTTTTTCTATGATTGGACGTCCGTTATTTAATGTTATATCTACAACTTCAGCTACATGAGTATTATGACTGTAATATGCAGCAAATCCTTGATACGTGTTACCATTAGTTTTTCCCCAATTTCCTTTTTTGGCTGCTAGTTTTATGGTATCTGTCATCCGTTTGGCAGAGTACTCTATAGACTTATCTTCTCCATCTTTTACATTTTTCAATAAATCAAGCCTTAACTGAACAGGATCTTTATTTATAGCATCTGCTATTTCATCGAAAAAACTTTGTTCTGCAAAAGCGAGGAAATTAGTATATGGAGCACGCCAAGCACCTGTAGTGATTTTACTCTGAAAATTACCTGTTTCTACTTTATAGTTTGCAATTGCTCCTGCTGGAAAGAAATTTGGTATAAGCCCATACATATTGGAGTTAATTGCAGCTTCTTTTAAATGGTATCCGGTGACTTCACCACTTTTTATAGAAGCTTTAATTCTATACTTTATAGCAGGTCTGTAAATCCCAGCACCCATATCGTCCTCTCGGGAGTAAACTACCTTAACAGGCTTTTTGGTAATGTTTGATATCTCTGCTGCCTCTAGCACAAAATCACCATATAGTCGTCTTCCAAAACCACCTCCCATTCTAGTCATTTCTAAATGAACTTCCTCTGGATTTCTGTTTATTAAATCTGCTACGCGACGAGCAGTACCGGCTGGTGTTTGTATTGGTCCTACTAAATGAACTTTATCTTCGGATACATTCGCATAGAAGTTCATAGGTTCCATGCAATTATGAGGTAGAAAAGGTGATTGATAAGTGCGCTCAAGAATTTGATCAGCTTCGGCAAATGCCTTATCAATATTACCATCTTCACGTCTTAAATCCAGATTCTTACTATTTAGTATAGCGTCTAACTCTTCATTATGTTGACTACTACTTTCTAAGTCATTACTACTAGACCAATTCACATTAAGAGCTTTTTTGCCTTTCATTGCAGCCCATGTATTGGTTGCTAATACAGCAACTTTATCACCAAACTGAACAATTCTTTTAACACCATTTATGGACTTCGCTTCCGTTTCATCAAATGAAATTAGCTTTTGTCCAAAAGCAGGTGGTCTGCTTACCGATGCAATTAGCATGCCTTCAGCAACATAATCAGAACCAAATAAAGGTTTACCGGTAATTATTTTATCTATGTCTACATTGATAGCACCCTTACCAATAATCTTATAATCTTTCGGAGATTTTAGCGTAACATTTTCAGGTACTTCTAATTGTGCTGCTTCATTTACAACATCACCATATCCTAATTTTTCACCATTTGAATTTTTAATGATACCATTAGATGCTGTGCAAGTACTTGCATCAACACCCCATTTAGCTGCCGCGGCATTAACCAACATTTGCTTGGCAGTTGCACCCGTCTGTCTCAGGGCATCCCAGCCAAATCTAATGGATTGGCTACCACCAGCTACTTGGCGCTGAAAATTTTTAGTATCTAAAGCTCCTTGTTCTACACTCACATGATCCCATGGTACGTCTAATTCTTCAGCGATTATCATTGGCATAGAGGTTTTTACGCCCTGACCAATTTCTGGGTTAGGTGAAAAAATAGTGACATAACCATTCTCAGCTATTTTTATAAAAGCATTAAAATCTTTAAAATCTAATTTTGAAATATCAACAGGAGGTACAGTAGCTTCTTTACAAGAATTAAAAAAGTTAAATCCAATTAAGAGACCACCACTGGCCAGTGCAGAAGTACGAATGAAATTTCGTCTGCTAAATGTGATTTTATCGTTAGTTTTCATAATAATTTAGCTTAAGACATTTTTTTTGCAGCTAAAGCAACCGCTTTTTCTATTCTATTGTAACTAGCACATCTACACAAATTCGCATTCATTGCATTTCTAATCTCCTCTTTGTTAGGATTCGGATTTTGTTTTAAAAATGATGAAGCCGTCATAATCTGACCTGCTTGGCAATAACCACATTGCGGTACATCTAATTCTTTCCATGCCTCTTGGACAGGATGTAATTTATCAGTTTCCAGCCCTTCAATTGTTGTAATTTCAGAACCCTCAAGTCTCGAAGCTGGCAACAAGCAACTTCTTGTAGCAACACCATTAACATGCACAGTACAAGTGCCGCATTGACCAATACCGCATCCGTATTTTGTACCAACTAAATTGATCTCATCTCGAAGTACCCATAATAATGGAGTATCATCATCTGAAGTAATGTTGTAGACCTTTCCATTTACTTTTAAACTATAGTTTGCCATAGATTTTGATATTTAGTTAAAGTTAAAAAATATTAGAATAGATATGTATAAATCTTTCAACATTAACAATAAACTAATTGTTAGTGAGAAACTTGTGATTAAAATCTTTCAAGTTAATAACCTCAAAGTTTTTCAGTTTATATTTTGTTATAAAATCCTGTAAACAAGATTCTCTTACTACAAAGAAAAGCTTTGGATTATTAGTAGCTATTTCTGTTAGTTTAAGAACTAGATTGTGAAAACCTTGATTTTTATTTATTTCTAAGGGTCCTATTTCATCAATAATAATAGTTTGGTTGCTATTACCTGAAGATAATTTGAGGACCAATTCAGCTACAGTTTCAAAACTTTTTTTATTGAATGAATACCTACCAATTATAAGTTCCTTTGATTCTGTTTCCATTGGTAGATAATTATTAGTTTCAATAATTTGAAACATTCTTTTGCCATTTACTATAGGAGTTAAAAACCCTTTGAGTTGAGGATTGATTTTTACCCATTTTTGAAGGCTGGTAGTTTTACCAATTCCTTTTTTGTCTGAAAGTATATAAATTTTAGGGTTATGCATTATCATCAAAATCGTAATAAAGGGAGAGGCTTAACCAGTTTATTGTAAATGACTTAGCTCTTTTCCAAATGTTTTTTTCATTCAAAGAAAGACTATTGGCAGCAGTGACATTTCTTCTAATTGAAGGCATTAACTCTATTATGTTATTTAGAGTTTCATTTTGTGATTTCTTTTTCTTTTTAGCCCATTTCTGAATTAAAATTTTAAATATGGGATTAAAAATAAATAGGAAAAAAATTATAGCACCCATTGTTCTCAATACTATATAAAGTGCGCTATTTAAGGAACCAGAAAACACAAATACCAGAACTGAAAAGAGTAGTAAAAATCCAATTAGATAAATTCTCCTTTTCTTGTGCTTACGTTTACTTAATCCATTGTCATTAAATTTGATTTCAGAACTATTGATTGTTTTTGCGTTTTCATAAACACGGTTTGGTAATCTAATAGCGATTAAGCCAATTACTATACCAATTACCAGGTAAAGTAATGCATATAGACCTAGAAACACCCATGGTAAATCCGAGATCCAATCCATATTTAATTTATCCTGAATTCCATTGAAGAATTCTTTAATAGATTCCCATAATCCAATTCCAAATATTATGGTTAAGGTGAGAATTTTTTGAAATGCTGATTCTAACAAAGCAATTGCTCCGAACATTGTGGTACTAAACTTGTTAACGCCAAAAGCAGCGTAAATACATGCACCTAATACCCCTTGAAATAAAACCGCAATGTATGCCATTGGCGGTGAATGTGGGCTTGCCGTAACTTTAATTAATACTACTAAAAATGTTGCTTTTAAAATTGCATTAAATTTATTGGGGCTGATGTATGCGAGATAGGTGATAATAAGAACCGCAAAACTTCCAAGGAATAATCCACTAAATGGTAACTTTAAAGCGTGTATCAATCCGCCAAGCCCGCTCTCACTAACTGCCCATATAGCAGTGAGTTTTATATTGAATAAATATGGTTTATTTTGAAACTTAATCATTAATCAACCAATTAATTTTTATTCAGTAATTCATAATCATGTGGTGTGTCCACATCAAAAAGATTTACTGGCGTTTCTATAACTTGAACTAGTTGGTAATTCGAATTCAATAATGACTTCGCTCCTGTATCACCTTTTAGATTTAATAGTTCAGAATAGAATTGACTGGGAAAAATGGCTGGGACGCCATTATGTTTTTCATATTTAGAAGCAATTATTTTATTGGGTTTTTTAATGCATAATTCAATTAATTCATTAAAATAATTTGAAGTGACAAGCGGTTGATCTCCAAGGGCGATTATTACTGAATCATAATGTTGTAGTTCAGTTACACCTTTAATTATACTTGAGCTCAATCCTTTTTCAAATTCTTTATTTATAATAACACTTATATTTTTTGGTAAGTTAGGTCTAATCAAATTGGCATGTGCTCCTAAAACAACATGAACACTACTAGCACGAGATTTTAAACTATTATTAATAACCTGACCAAGCATAGTCGTATCTCCATGTTTTAAAAGTTGTTTTGGAGTGCCCATTCGCCTTGAATTCCCAGCAGCAAGTATAAGGATAGCAGTTTTCAATTAGTTCTTTTATTTGATCTCTGATTTAATTCTCTTAAAGAAACTGTTTCTTTTTTTCTAACTACAGACATAATTTCTGATAATATCGATAGCGCAATTTCTTCAGGAGTAATGGCTCCAATATTTAAACCAGCTGGGCTATAAATTGAATCCAAATAATCTAAGTTGAGGTCAGAAGAATAATTGAATAAATCGTTTTTTAATTGTTCTCGCCTCTTAGCAGACCCTAAAACTCCTAAATACATAATCTCTTCTTTTTGCAACCTTACTAAATACTTAAGATCTAATGCATAATTGTGTGTCATTAATACTATTGCAGTGTCTTTGTCAATTTTCACATTTAAAAGCTCAGGTTCTTGTGAATCAACAGAATGCGCACCAGGAAAATCTTTTAACTCTTTTGGGTCTTTCACAGAAGTGATTACATCTACCACCCAGCCTAACAGGTTGGCCATTTCACATAATTTAACTGCATCATGTTCACCACCGATAATTAAAAGTTTAAAGCAAGGATTTAAAATCTGCGAAAAGAGTTTTAAGCCATCCTGATTTTTAGGATTAAATTCTTTTGAAAATGTGAAGCTTTTTTTACCAAAATAAATGGTGCTTCCAAATTGGCCAATAATGTCATCGCCAATTTCAAATTGTGATTCTATTTTATAATTCTCTCGTCTATTTAAGACATCTTCAAAATTATCAAACAACGAATCTGAAACGTTAAAAGGCTCAATTAATATATGCAAAACTCCTTCACAGCCTAAGCGATAGCGACCATCATAAGAGATAACTTTTGGTTTTCCGTTATCAAATACTGATGAAGCTCTTCGTTTAATTTCATTTTCAACGCAACCACCACTCACAGCACCAATCATAACTCCATTTTCACAAATGAGCATTCTTACTCCGGGTTTTCTATAAGACGAACCCGTAAGGTGCACTACTGTTGCTAAGACACATTTAATTCCTAATTGTTGATTTATACGTGCTTTTTGAATAATATTAATTAATTCATGAGTCATGAAAAATGATAATTTTTAAGTTAGTTAATTTATAAAAAAGAAATGGTAATTATGGATTCAATAATTAATTAATATTCATTTATATGGACATGGCTAAAGTGAGCAAAATCATTTCTCTAAAATCTAATTATCCATAGTTTTAAGGTGTTAATATTAACTAGTTGTAACATGAAAGTTTTAATCTATAGTGCTAAAGCTTTTGAAATTCCATTTCTAGAAAAAGCCAATAGAAATAAACACCAAATAAAATTTATAGAAGATCGTTTAAATTCTAAAACTGCTGTAAAAGCAGTTGGTTATGATGCTGTTTCAATTTTTTCTGCCGATGAAGCATGCTTTTTAACTATTGAGAAACTTAAGGAGTTTGGTATAAAATATATAGCATTACGTTCAGTAGGATATGATAATGTAAATCTTAACGCAGCCTCAAGATTAGGAATAAAAGTTGCTAATGTACCAGACTATTCGCCATTTGCAATATCAGAACATGCTGTGAGTTTAATACTGACATTAAATAGAAAGATTGTAGAATCTAATGAACGAGTAAAGAGATACAATTTTAATTTAGACGGTTTGGTTGGAGTTGATCTTAATGGAAAAACAATTGGTATTATTGGTACTGGTAGAATTGGGTCAGTTATGGCTAAGATTATGAATGGTTTTGGTTGTAAACTGCTCGGTTATGACCTTTCTGAAGATCAAAACTTAATTGAAAAGTATCAGCTGGAGTATACATCGTTAACTAATTTGTGTGAACGTTCTGATATTATAACAATACATGTACCACTGAATTCTGACACACATTATCTGCTAAATGAAGATCTTTTGTCATTAATGAAATCTAATGTGATTATTATAAATACGGCAAGAGGTGCAATTATCAAGACTGAAGATGTAATTGATGCACTAAAGAATAACAATATTGGTGCACTAGGTATTGATGTATACGAGAATGAACGAGGTGTCTTTTTTAAAGATAGATCGCAAGAGGTGCCAGATGAATTAATGTTAATGCAATTAAATGCTTATCCAAATGTTCTTATTACTGGACATCACGCCTATTTAACTCATGAGGCTTTAACCAGAATTGCAGAAATGACATTTTATAATTTAAATCAATGGGAAAAAGGGATTGTATCCGAAAATGAACTCACGGACACTTCAGATTGATCAAAAAATTTAATATTAAAGAATAAATAAGGGTTTTATTCAGATTCTGCTAACTCTAAAAAATGTTTTATTATATCTGCAGTAGAGACGATTCCGATTACCTTATTATCTTCTAGTACCGGTATTGCTCTAAAACGACCTTCTTTAAGAACTGACGCTACTTCTTTTACTGTTGCATCTGTTGTAACATAAAAAGGATTTGGAGACATAATATCTTTTACCTTCAGGGTTTTGTACACTTCATGGTTATCGCTAAGACCAGCGCCAGAAATATGATACATAAAATCAACAAGACTAACCATACCCACAAGCTTATCGTTTTCTACCACTGGTATATGATGGTGAAATTCTTTTTTCTCATAAATATGTTTAACATCTAAAAGAAATTGATCCGGTGAAATACAAACCACATTTTTGGTCATTACTTCGGTAATTTTTCGAGTTTTCATGTGTAGTGGTTAAAAAGTTTTACATGTTTAAATGTATCATATAATTCAGTCATTTTAAATGATTATGGTCATTTTAGACATTATATTAATGTAATACATTTAAGTAAGATTACTTTAATACGTTAATCATGAAAACCAAGACCATAATAGAGTTGCTAACCTTAAGTTCAAGTTTATACTTCATGGCCAGAGACGCACAGATTTTAGATAAACTTGGTGATATGTCAGACAAAGGAATTGATAACATCAATAAGTTTATGGCAGAACGCCAATTAGATGAAAATGGTAATGAAATGCAGTTTGTTGAACATATCATTTCTAAGGTTCAAGAACTAAAAGAACAACTTAATGATAAAATCGAATCTCAAGTTGTTAGTTTTTATAAAACAATTAATGTGGCACATCTGGACGAAATCAAGGCGCTAAATGAAAAACTTGAAAAATTAGATGCGTCAGTTGCACTGCTCGAAGCACGAATAAATCACTTGGAACAAAAGTAAAATGAGTATATTTTCTGGTTTAGGAAAGAATTTTAGATCTATTTCTCGATACAACCAAATCCTCAAGGTATTGCTTAAATACGGTTTTGAAGATTTGGTACAATATCTTGAGGAGAAAAAGAGATATACCTTTCTTCAAAAACTAGTGCCAAAGAAATCTCGAAAGCATGCCTTACAATACAGTAAGTGGGCCAAAATGCGACTGGTTTGTGAAGAACTAGGGCCAACATTTGTAAAGTTTGGTCAGATTTTGAGCAATAGACCAGATTTGATTCCACTAGAATTGACCTTTGAGCTAGAAAAATTACAAGACAATGTGCCACCAATGTCTGAGGAGGAAGCTAGAAGGGTAGTGGAGACCGAACTAAAGAATGATGTTAATACTTTATTTGCATGGTTTGATCCTAAACCATTTGCATCTGCTTCAATGGCACAAGTCCATAAAGTAACCTTACATTCTGGGAAACGTGTTGCGCTAAAAGTTCAGCGTTCTGGTATTGGAGAAGTAATAGAAGAAGATATTAAGGTGATGTATAAGATTGCTGAGGTTTTAGAAAACCGTATGCCTTCTTTAAAAAGTTTTGATCCTGTTGGTCTGGTCAGAAATTTTGAAGATTCAATTAAAAAAGAAATTGACTTTATAAATGAATCCATAAACGTACAACGCTTTTACAATAATATAGAAGCAGACAAATCCTTAGATCAATATGCACATGGACCTCAAGTTTATCCGGAGTATACAACCTCCAAAGTGTTGGCATTAGAGTTTATTGATGGGATTAAAATTGATGAGGTAGAGCTTCTTGCCGAAAAGGAATATGATATTAAAATTATAGGTAGACGATTGGCAATAAGTTACTTTAAACAAATATTTGAATATGGATTTTTCCATGCAGACCCACATCCTGGAAACCTGGTAGTTCTACCAAATAGTCATATATGTTATTTAGATTTTGGTATGATGGGTAGTATGCTACCAAGAGATATTTCCATTTTTGGAAAGCTGTTCTTAGCAATTACCGAAAAAGATGTTAAGCGCATTATACAAACCTTGCAACAGTTATCAAACAATGCTCCGGTAAAGGATATGAGACATTTGGAGTATGATATCAATGAATTTTTAGAAAAATATTATGTACGAGATACTCATGAAAATGAATTGAGTACTATTTTACTAGAATTAAAAGATATAATTATGGCTCATGGGCTAAGGGTGCCAACCTATTTCTTCTTATTTGCGAGGTCATTGGTCACTCTTGAAGGTGTAATAAATAAATTGTATCCAGAAATGGAACAATTTGATATTGTAAAACCATACCTGAGAAAAAGTGCAACCCAGAATTATAATCCGATATTAATGGGTAAAAAAGTTGCAAATTCTGTTATAGAATTTACTAATTACTTGGAGGAATTTCCTTCAGATTTAAAAAATGCAATCAGAAAAATCAATTCTGGAGAAGTAAAGGTAGACTTTACACATAAAGGAATTGATCCTATGGTCCATACCATACAACGCGTGGCCAAACAATTGATAACGGCATTTATAATGGTTGCATTAATCGTTGGTGCATCACTATTTATAATTTTTGAAATAACACCATTATGGAATGGTATTTCCATTTTAGGAATGACAAGTTTTTCGCTTGCTGTTATTCTTGGATTTGGAATGGTGATGAATATAAGGAAGGGCGACTATGATACCTGATAATAAAAAGCACAATTTTTAAATTGTGCTTTTTATTTTGAAACTCTTAAACAGGTTTTGAAAATGCCTTTTTAAAGTGATCAAAAGCTTCTGAAATTTCAATTTGAAAATGCTCAAATTGAGAAACTTCTTTCTTCTCAGCATACTTGCCTTTAAGCCTTTCTATAAATGAGTTGAAGTTTTCTTTTCCTTTTTCAAATGTATCTTTCGCCTTATCTTTTTCAGTATCAAATTTCTGTTCTAATATTTCTAATTGAATTTTAAACTGCTCAATTTCTATAAGTGACAAAGCATATATGCGATTTAGAGTATCATTGGTTTTTATTTTAACTTCAATTTCATGAAGCTTAGCTAAAAGCTCTTTTTTCTGCTTTTTGAAAGCATCTTTGGTTTCGGCCTTACCTAAAGCGAGTTGAACGCGCAACTCATCAAACATAGTATTGACTTCTTCTATTTTTTCTTTGATGCCTTTGATTTTATATTCACTATCATGAATAAAATGATTAAACTTTTTCTTAATCTCCTCATATTTATCCTTGGCATCTGCCTTTCCTAAGGCTGCTTGAACTTGAAACTCCTCAAGTTCAACAGCAGATTTTCTTAATGCGTTTATAACTTTATCCACAAAATGGATTTCTTGATTTGCTTTCATGATGTGTAAGATATTTGTTGAAATTAAATGTCATACATTATTGGGAATATCACAATGATTAATATCAGTTAAACAGCCAATTAGTTTCATCTTAATCAATTGGTTTTTAGTACAAAATACTCCATAAACTATGGTATTCCTTATTGATTCACCTGACCATTATCATTTTAAAAGCCTAAGAAATACGATACATTTGATAAGAACCTTTAACCAAAATGAGCGGATTGAATGAAATAAAATCCAGGCTAACTAACTTCTTTATTGAAACAGGGGAAATTGCTTATTTCACCAAACGATTTTTTACGGAAATGTTTAGGCGACCATTTGAAATGAAAGAGTTTTTCCGTCAATGTTATCAAATGGGAAATAGGTCCCTGCTATTAGTTGGCATTACAGGTTTTATCATTGGATTGGTGCTTACATTACAGACTCGGCCAACATTAATGGAGTTTGGCGCTGAATCTTGGATGCCCTCTATGGTTGGTATTTCAATAGTTAGGGAAGTTGGGCCTATTATAACTGCCTTAGTATGTGCTGGTAGAATAGGATCCAGTATTGGTGCAGAATTAGGTTCTATGAGAGTTACTGAGCAGATTGATGCTATGGAAGTTTCTGGGACCAATCCATTTAAATATTTGGTTGTGACAAGAGTGCTAGCAGTCACGCTAATGCTTCCATTATTAGTGTTATTTGGTGATGCCATAGCTTTATTTGGTTCTTATTTGGTAGAAAACATAAAAGGAGATGTTTCTTTTATGCTCTACTTTAATAAGGTATTTGATGCACTTGAATTTGGTGATATTATTCCAGCAACGATCAAGTCATTCTTTTTTGGTTTAGCAATTGGTATTGTAGGTTGTTTTAAGGGATTTAATTGTAAGAAGGGAACTGAAGGTGTAGGTAAAGCTGCTAATACAGCTGTAGTTTTAACATCTCTATTACTTTTTATTATTGACTTTATTGCAGTATTTGTAACAGATATATTCTATGATCTATGATGTCAAATTCAGAAATAGAAGCTAGGAAAACAGTACTTCAAATTAAAGATTTGAGAAAAAGTTTTGGAGACAATCATGTATTGAATGGTTTTAATATGGAATTATACCAAGGTGAGAATCTTGTTATAATGGGTAAATCTGGTTCTGGAAAATCTGTCATGATTAAATGCCTTGTTGGATTATTAGAAGCTGATAGCGGAACAATTCGAGTGATGGACAAAGACATTACAAAGTTAGATCAAAGTGCAATGGATATATTACGCGCAGATATCGGCTTTTTGTTTCAAGGAAGTGCGCTTTATGATTCAATGACAGTTAGAGAGAATTTAGAGTTTCCGTTACGACGTCATTCAAAGAAATTTGGTGATGAGATGAATACAGAGCAAATGGTTCATGAAGCATTGGAAAATGTTGGTCTTTTAAATGCTATAGATTTAATGCCTTCTGAATTATCTGGAGGAATGAAACGACGTATCGCCTTGGCAAGAACATTAATATTAAGGCCAAAGATAATTTTGTATGATGAGCCTACAAGTGGATTAGATCCAATTACTGCTAAAGAAATAATTCTCTTGATGCAAGAGATTCAGAATAAGTACAATACATCGTCATTAATTATCACACATGATGTAGACTGTGCAAGAGCAATTTCAGATAGAATGATTCTGTTAATTGATGGTGTAGATTATGCAGTTGGGACTTTTGACCAACTGGCATCTGATAATGATCCGAAAATAAAAGCATTTTTTAAGCATTAGTTATGAGACGTACAAAGACGCAAAAGGCAAGATTAGGGTTGTTTGTTATATTGGGTACAATCATTTTTGTTGTGGCTGTATATCTAATTGGACAACGACAAAACATGTTCAATAAAACCTTTACTATTAGTTCATACTTTCAAAATGTCAATGGTTTACAGCGCGGAAACAATGTGAGATATTCAGGTATTAATATTGGTACTGTTAGAGATATAAGTATGTTAAATGACTCTACAATAAAAGTGGATATGAATATCCAAGAACGAATTATATCTCACATAAAAAAGAATGCAATTGCAACCATAGGCTCTGATGGTTTGGTTGGTAACATGATAGTAAACATAGTACCTGGAAGAGGACATGCTGAGTTAATAAACAATGGAGATACAATAGAGTCTTTTAGTAAAATTGGAGCAGATGATATATTAAGTACACTGAGCGTTGGATCAGAAAACGCCGCCATTTTGACAGCAGATTTAATAGATGTTACTTCTGCTATGTTACATGGAAAAGGGACTGTTGGTTTGTTGTTAAATGATACCGTAATGGCTCAAGATTTAAAATCTTCAGTGAATAATTTAAAAATTGCAAGTTACCATGCATCACAAACAATTGATGAGCTAAAAGACATCATCGCGTCATTAAAAACCAATGATAATAGTGTATTGGGAATGATTATGAATGATACTATTTCTGGAGAGAAACTTAAGAATGTGGTTGACAATTTAGAGGCTTCTAGTGTCGAAATTGAAAAGGTAATATCTCAGGCCAATACATTTATTGAGGATGCAAAAAATAGCGAAGGCGCCTATAATTATATTGTTAATGATACATCTTTGGTCAATAGTTTAAAATCTACGCTAAAGAATATAGACGAGGGAACTGCCAAGTTTAATGAAAATATGGAAGCAATGAAACATAATTTCTTATTTAAGGGATATTTTAAAAAATTAGAACGGCAAGAAAAAAGAGAAGCAAAGCGTTCTGATAATTAGGGTTAATTTTTAAAGCGTTGTATGTATCTTTGCAAAAAAAAAGAACAGCAATGTCTATTATAGAAAAATTAAATTGGCGATATGCCACTAAAAAGTTCGATACTACTAAACAGCTTTCAGATAGTCAATTAGAAACTTTAAAAGAAGCCTTTAACTTAACTGCTTTGTCCTATGGACTTCAAACCCTAAAAATGGTTGTGGTAGGTGATAAAAGTATAAGGGAAAATTTGGTTGCAATTTCATATGGCCAAAGACAAGTGGCAGATGCTTCACACTTGCTTGTATTGTGTATTCAAAATGAAATTGACACAGATGATGTAGAAGAACATTTTGATACCATTAAAGCTATTAGGAATACACCTGATGAGATTTTAAATCCTTTCAAAGAACAATTAAAATCTACAATTGAAACCATGCCTTATTCTAAGAAATCAGATTGGGCTACGAAACAAGCTTATATAGCACTTGGAAACTTAATGACTGTCTGTGCCGTAGAGGAAATAGATAGTTGCCCGATGGAAGGATTCTTACCAGAAGAATTAGACAAGGTTTTGAATTTGAATAAATATGGTTTAAAGTCTGTATTGCTTTTACCAGTTGGGTTTAGAGCTGAAGACGATATGTTTGCTTCTCTTAAAAAAGTAAGAAAGCCAATTTCTGATACGGTCTTAGAATTGTAAAAAAGAATATTCCAAAACATCTCTAAAGACTTATATTTGTTAGTGAATTTTTAATTTAATAAAGTTTCCAATTTATGCCAGGATTTGAATTATTTAGCGATTTAGAACGAAAGGAAGTAAATGATGTTTTAGACAATGGTGTTTTAATGCGTTATGGTTTTGATGGCATGCGCAAAGGTCATTGGAAAGCAAAAGAATTAGAGAGTGAGCTACAACATGCATTTCAAAGTAAACATGTACAATTAGTGTCTTCAGGCACAGCAGCGGTTTCTGTTGCCTTGGCATCTGCAGGAGTTGGAGCAGGTGATGAGGTTATTATGCCAACTTTCACATTTGTGGCAAGTTTTGAAGCTATAATGATGCTTGGTGCAATTCCGGTATTAGTTGATATTGATGATACATTAACCTTAGATCCAAAGGCAGTAGAATCCGCAATAACACCAAAAACAAAGGCTGTAATGATTGTACAAATGTGTGGAAGTATGGGTAATATGGACGCACTAAAGGCAATTTGTAGGTCAAATGACTTAATATTTGTTGAAGACGCCTGTCAGGCCATTGGAGGAACTTATAAAAATAAGCCATTGGGTAGTATTGCAGATGTTGGTTGTTTTTCTTTCGACTTTGTTAAAACCATTACATGCGGAGAAGGTGGAGCCGTCGTAACAAACAATCCTGAATACTATCGTCATGCGGATCATTATAGTGATCATGGTCACGACCATATTGGTAATGATAGAGGAGCAGAAACACATCCGTTTTTAGGTTATAATTTCAGAATATCAGAATTAAATGCCGCCGTAGGATTGGCTCAAGTTAGACGTTTACCAGAATTTATAGCCATTCAGAAAAAGAACTTTACCATAATAAGGGATGAACTATCAAAACTATCTAGTGTAACTTTCAGGACAGTACCTGATGGTGGTGAGGAAAGCTATGCTTTTTTAAATTTCTTTTTACCGAAACTTGAAGATGCAAGACAAGTTTCTAAGGCATTTAAGGAGAATGGTATTGATGCATGTTTCCATTATTACGATAATAATTGGCATTATATCAGAAAATGGGATCATCTTAAGGATCTAAAATCATTGTTTCCAATTACGCAGGAAGTAAAACAAGGATTAAAATATCTTGAGACAAAAACCTTTGAGCAATCAGATCAGTATATTGCTCGTAATATTTCATGCTTAATAAAATTGTCCTGGGCAGAAAATGAGGTTATTGAGCGTGCCAAAAAAATGTCAGAAATTATAAGCTCTACAATAGCAAAATAGGCTTTTGTCATTATTGTATGGTTAAAGTATAGGTAATCCTTTCCCTTCTGGTTTCATTGTTTCGTATATTTCAAAAAAAATAAATATATGTTAAAGAATTACGCCTCAGTAATATTGCTTTCAATATGTGTACAGATCTCAGTAGCACAGCAAATGCCAATTGACTTTGCCGATAATCAAGATGTGTTTATTCCATTTGCGGGCAGTGGTTTTGCATTAACCGTAGATCCGCAGAATTCAAATGATGAAGCTGGTCAGTTTTTAAATGATGGCAGTGATATTTGGCAGGGATTTTATATTGATCTTAGCCAACCTTTAGATCTTAGTGTTGAACAACAGATTACCTTAGATTTTTATCAGTTTGATCCAAATGCTCATACCATACTACTAAAACTAGAAAATGGTACAAATCAAGATGTTGAGGTACAGCAAACAGCTTCTGGTGCTGGTTGGGATAACGATATTTTATTTGATTTTGCAAATGCTACTATAAGTGGTACAGGTACTAGTGTTAATGCCACAGGTAGTTATACAAGACTTGTGATATTTATTGATGGAGGTGTAGCGCAATCAGGAACTTATATCATTGATGATATTGATGATGGTTCTGACCCAGGAGATCCTCATGCATTGGACGTAATTTACACTGATTTGGTCTGGTCTGATGAGTTTGATAGTACAATTCCTGAAGCCTTAGACGCCACAAAATGGTATCATCAGACATTCGGTCCAAATGGTGGGCAATGGTTTAATGGAGAGCAACAGCATTACACAGATAGACTTGATAATTCTTATGTGGAAAATGGGAATTTAAATATTGTTGCAAAAGTCGAGAATTTTACACAAGATGGTGTAACTTTAGGCTATACATCGGCACGTCTAAATTCTAAATTTGCATTTACCTATGGTAGAGTAGATGTAAGGGCTAAACTACCATTTGGTGAGGGAACATGGCCTGCAATCTGGACTTTAGGAAAAAACATCACAGAAACGGGTGCTTATTGGGAAACTCAAGGTTTTGGAACAACAGGCTGGCCTGCTTGTGGTGAATTAGATATAATGGAACATGGTTTAGGAGCCACAAATCATGTAAGTAGCGCTATACATACACCTTCAAGTTTTGGAGCGACTGAAAATTTTCAATCTTACATACTCCCTGATGTTGCCAATAATTTTCATGTATATTCTATGAATTGGTCTCCAAATCAAATTACTTTTTTAATTGATGATGTTGGTTTTTATACTTACAATCCAGCAGTTAAGGATTCTAGTACTTGGCCTTTTGATGCAGATCAATATTTACTTCTAAATATTGCAATGGGTGGTGTGTCAGGTGCAATAGACCCTAATTTTGTAGAAAGTAATATGGTAATTGACTATGTAAGGGTATTTCAGAATAATGGATTAAGTATTGATGAGAATTTTGCAAATAAATTTAGCGTTTATCCTAATCCTACATCAAGTCTAATCAATATAAGTTCAACCGAGCAAGTTGATAGAGTAGATCTATTTAATCCGTTGGGTCAAATTGTACTGAGTAAAACCAACAACGTAACAAAATTAAATGTAGAAAACCTTAAGCAGGGTTTATATGTATTGAAGTTATACTCAGGTAATAAAAGCGTAACTAAGAAAATTATTATAGATTAATAATTTACGTAATCTACAATCTCCAATCCATAACCAATCATTCCAACACGTTTAGTCTGAAGACTGTTTGAGATTAGCTTTAATTTGCTAATCTTTAAATCGTGAAGTATTTGAGCACCTATACCAAAGTCTTTACTATCCATTCCAATACTTGGTGCTTTTACCAATTTTCCTTCAACTTGATTCTCTTTAAGTATAGAGAGTCTCGTTAAAAGATTCATAGACTGTGATTGTTGATTAATAAAGATAATAGCACCCTTGCCTTCATTATTGATAACATTAAACATGTCATCTAATTGCTTGTCAGCATTATTGGTGAGTGTACCAAGAATATCATTATTGACTAATGTTGCATTAACACGCGTCAAAACAGATTCACCAGATTTCCAATTGCCTTTGGTTAAGGCGATATGAATTTGATTGTTGGTTGTTTGTAAATAAGCTCGAAGTCTAAATCTCCCAAAACGAGTTTCAATTTCGAAATCTTCTTTTTTCTCGATTAAAGAGTCGTACTCCATTCTGTAGGCTACTAAATCTTCAATTGAAACTATTTTTAAGTCAAACTTATTTGCCACTTCAATTAATTGAGGTAGTCGTGCCATAGTACCATCCTCATTCATAATCTCCACAATTACTCCAGCAGGAGAAAATCCTGCTAGTCTAGCAAAATCAATTGCTGCTTCAGTATGGCCTGTTCTTCTTAAAACGCCTCCTTCTTTGGCAACAAGCGGAAAAATATGTCCAGGTCTTGCTAGCTCAAATGCTCGTGTCTCGCTGTTAACCAATGCTTTAATAGTTTTAGCACGGTCTCTAGCTGAAATACCAGTACTTACACCATTTCCTCTTAAATCTACGGATACCGTAAAAGCTGTTTCCATTGGGTCAGTATTATTTCTAACCATCATGTTTAGCTCAAGTTCTTCACATCTGTTTTCGGTTAGTGGTGCACAAATTAAACCACGACCGTGTGTAGCCATGAAATTGATCATTTCTGGAGTAACCTTATCTGCAGCAGCTAAGAAATCGCCTTCATTTTCTCTGTTTTCATCATCAACCACAATAATCACCTTGCCCTGACGAATGTCTTCAATGGCTTCTTCAATCGTATTTAGAGAGGTTTTGGTTTTTGCAGTAGTACTCATAGAATCAATTTATAGGGCAAAGATAAGTTTATTTTATATTACTAATACAGCTTAGATAGAAGTGTTGTTCTATTCTATTTTTAAGGAAGATATATTTTAAAGGATAGAGTGGAAGGGTAATAAAAAACCAAAGTGGGTTGACTCGTTTTTTCTCTTCTTTGATTGTTTTGTAAAACTTTGAATAAACAAGTGCCGACACTACAGCATATATTGCCAGGAATATAAAACTTATAATGCTTAGACTTAAAGATGCTTCAGCCAATTCAGGTAGTTTATTATTTCTAAAAACAAAATGCAATATCAATAAGATACCACCTATTGAAAAACTAACTAAGCTTGTCTTGGAGTAATCCTTAAAGTCTTTGAGTATGGATTTGGCATCTATGAGTTTGTTTGGTATCTCTAAACCTTCAGTTTTTAAGTTTTCAAGTGAAATATTACGGTTAAGTAAGTTATGAAGCGCAATCTCCTTTGGTCTTTTGTCTAAATCATATTCACCTTGACTTTTAATGACATTCACCAGTTCTTCAACTGTATACTTTTTGTAATAATTATATTCTTTGGTCTCACTTTCTGATAATCGGATAGGACTTTTAGAGGTAAACATCTGTTTTAACGGGACAAGAACAGCATCGAATTGGAACACGCCCTTATCATTGGTAGCACGTGATGTCAAATAAATACTCAACGGCAACATAACTGATGTGGATAACCAAGAACCTATAATAGGATTTAAACTTCCTTTTTCTGCACTGTTAATAGCAAAAATCCCAAAGAAATGATAGGTGAGAAATAAAACAATGGCAACGACCATGGGTAAACCTAAGCCGCCTTTACGAATTAAAGCGCCCAAAGGTGCTCCTACAAAAAACAAAATAATACAAGCGACAGCCAATACAAACTTGTCGTGCAAAGCAGTGATATGTTTGTTGTACCATATTTTTTTGGTCGCAAAATTTCTTTTGTTAGATTCAATTATCTGAGTGGTGCTATTGGCAGAATTTGTAGCTAGATTTATGATTTGAAGCCTGTTTTGAAGATTAAACAAATCCAATAACTCACCTGTATAGAGCGAGTCTTTTTCACTCTTATCCATATTTAAATTTAATGCAGTATAAGTAGATCTGTTATATAGGGTATTAGATAATGCTTTTAAATCATCTTCACGTTCTTTATCTAAAGTATCTATAGCCCTGTTTAACTGTTTTATATCTAACATACTGTACCTATCACTTTGACTTTTTTCGTCTAGGTCTTCAGTATTTAAAATTTCTAAATCAACATTTATGATATAACTTTCAAAATAACTTTTGGCATGAGGTTTCTTTTCGTTTCTACTGTTTTTGGAATCAATTATTTCCTCATAATAATTGCCGTTCAATAGCTCTAACTGTAATACATTAGAATCTGGACTACTTTTAAGCTCGCCTTTCTCGGAAACTATAACTTTATGGTTTCCATTTCTAGTGCTGCTTTTCTCGTGAATGATAACGCCATCTAAATATTGACCTCTTTCACCTGTTTTTTTATCAACCTTAATATTAATATTTCCAATTTCATTGAATTGACCCTCTGCGATGGCAAGAGCAGGCTTAACTTTAGCAATGTTTTTGCGAAGATTGTAGAAATGATACTCGCCCCAAGGGATTACATTATTTGCAAAAAAGAAACAAGCAACGCCTAAGATCACTATGAAAACACTTAGACTTCGCATTGCGCGTTGCAAAGAAATACCAGTGGACTTCATTGCGGCAAACTCATAATTTTCTGCGAAATTACCGAATACCATTATTGAAGTTAATAATATGGTGAGTGGCACAACCAATGGTATGAGCCTTGGCATGTAATACAGTATAAATTTGGCTGTAACAGAAATGTCCAAATCTTTACCTGCTAATTCTGATATATAAAGCCAAAGCCCTTGCAGAACAAAGATGAACATGAATATGATAAAAACGCTAAAAAACGTTCTAAGAAATGTGATAAGTATGTACCTATCTAATATTTTCACAAATTGCTATTTAAACCTTAATCAATTTTATTGATAAAGTAATCACCGTATTTACTTTCATCAAATGTAAATAAGGTTTTTGAGATAGGCTCGTCTGTTTTAAAAGAATTAACGGTTAATGTGGTTTTTGTTCCGTTTTTGCCATTTTCTATAAGGTTATAGATGTGTTTTGTAGTTGCATCGATACCCAATAAAATGTTTTTTATTTCTGAATTTGTATCGATAGGATTAAGTTTAACATACTGAATTTTTCTTCCTCTTACATTTTGAATAATATCCATTTTGTAGGTATAGCCATCTTCGTAAAAAGAAAGCATTTTACTTGGAGTTATAGTGCCTTCTTCATCTGTGTTATCTGAAGAAATGGTTACTTCTTCATCCTCTGGACTAATAGTATAAAGTGTTTTGCCGTCATAAATACGAGTAATTCCCAATATATTTAGTTTGTATTTTTCGCCTTCAATGACAACATCGCCTCGAGTTTCTTGATTAATATTTTCGCTGATGTTATTGAGCTCATATTTAAAATCTAAGCTAATATTCTCATAAGCTTTAATTTTCTCACTTACTTCATTAAGTAGTGTTACAGCTTTAGCATCATTTTGTGCTAAGGCCGAAAATCCAAGGGCCAAACTTAATATTAAAACTAACTTTTTCATGTCGTCTATGTCTACTTTTCTATTGTTTTTCGTTTTCTAATAATTGATCCAATGCTACAAAATCTGGTACTAAGACTTGTCTTGCCTTACTACCTTCAAAAGGACCAACAATTCCGGCAGCTTCTAACTGATCAATTATTCTACCAGCTCTGTTATATCCTAATTTTAATTTACGTTGTAATAGTGATGCAGATCCTTGTTGTGCTGTCACAATTATTTCTGCGGCTTCTCTAAACAACTTATCTCGATCTGCAATATCTATATCAAGATTTGTGCCACCTTCTTCACCTACATATTCTGGTAATAAGTGTGCATCTGGATACGCTTTTTGAGATCCGATAAATTCGGTAATTTTTTCAACTTCTGGAGTATCTACAAAGGCACATTGTAAGCGAATTAAATCATTTCCTTGCGTATAAAGCATGTCACCACGGCCAATTAACTGATCTGCTCCAGAACCATCTAAAATGGTTCTTGAATCTATTTTACTAGTTACTCTAAAAGCAATTCTTGCTGGGAAGTTTGCTTTTATAATACCAGTAATAACATTTACAGACGGACGCTGTGTGGCAATAATAAGATGTATACCAATTGCTCTTGCCAATTGTGCTAATCTCGCAATAGGAGTTTCTACCTCTTTACCAGCTGTCATTATCAAATCAGCAAACTCATCTACAACCAATACAATGTATGGTAAGAATTGATGCCCATCATTCGGGTTTAATTTTCTTGCCTTAAACTTTGCATTATACTCCGAAATATTTCTACAAAATGCATTTTTAAGCATTTCATAGCGATTATCCATTTCAATACATAATGAGTTTAAGGTATTAATTACCTTGGTGTTATCTGTAATGATAGCTTCTTCACTATCCGGAAGTTTTGCCAGGTAATGGCGTTCTATTTTATTGAAAAGCGTTAATTCTACCTTTTTGGGATCTACAAGAACAAATTTTACTTCCGCAGGATGTTTCTTGTACAATAGAGAAGTCAACACAGCATTTAAACCAACGGACTTACCTTGTCCAGTAGCACCTGCCATAAGTAAGTGAGGCATTTTAGCCAAGTCTACTACAAAAGTTTCATTGCTAATGGTTTTACCAAATGCAATTGGTAATTGCATTTTAGATTGTTGGAATTTTTGCGAGGCTATGACACTACGCATAGATACAATAGTTGCTTTTTTATTAGGGACTTCAATACCTATGGTACCCTTGCCTGGAATTGGTGCAATTATTCTTATGCCCAAGGCTGCTAATGACAATGCTATATCATCCTCTAAATTTTTAATTTTAGAAATTCTTATACCAGCATCAGGTACAATTTCATATAGTGTTACAGTTGGTCCAATAGTCGCTTTAATACTGCTAATACCAATCTTGTAATTGTTTAAGGTTTCTACAATTCTGTTTTTGTTTTCCTCTAATTCTTCCTGATCAATTGATATTCCTTCGTTATCATACTTTTTCAATAGATCTAAATGAGGGAATTGATATTTGCCCAATTCTAGAGTTGGATCAAATTGACCAAAATCTTCAACTAATTTATCTGAAAGATTATCTAACTCAGATTTTTCTTCCTCTATGGCTTCAACTTCAACCTTTAATTCTGGAGTTTCAACTTCTTTCGTCGCAGGTGCTTCGACCTCAACTTTAATTTCTTCCTTTTTTGATTCAGGTTTAGAATATTTTGAAATCGTTGGTTCCGGATTTTCTAGTGGAATCTCAAATGCAGATTTAATAGATTCAGCTTCCTCTGTTAAGCTATTATCAACAGCAATAGTAGTCAATTCCTCCTCAGAGGTTAAATCTTCTTTAATGTTACGTTTTGCACTCTTAAAAATATTGACAAAGGTATCGCCTGTTACCTTGAATCTAATGGCTAAATAAGTGATCAAACCAAATAACAGTAATAGAGCTGTTCCTATTTTGCCAATATAATCTTGTAAGAATTGATTTATTTCAAAGCCAATCGTACCACCAAGAATATCATATTTATGAGTAAAGAACCCAAACAAGATTGATAGCCATATGACGATCAATGTGCCCCAAATCCAATGTTTTCTGAGGCGGTCTTTCTTTAAATTAAGTGTTACATAGACACCAGAAAGAAAAACCAAACCTGAAAATATAAAAGAAGGGATACCAAATCCTTTAGAAATAAACAATTCGCTTACCCAAGCACCTAATTGACTTGCCCAATTCTTATACGCCTCAGTTCGTTCGGGAAAATTAGACAACACACTTTGGTCTTCTTTACCCGTGAAAATGTATGATAAAAAGGAAATAAAAAGCAACACGCCAACTATAATCAACAAACTGCCAAATACTAATTTTTGTTGATTAGATAATTTTAGCGAAGGTTTTTTTAATGAAACCTTCGACTTCGTTTTTGTTGTGCTTTTCTTTTTAGTTGTCTTTTTTGCCATATATGATCCAATATATTGGAATCCTTATTTATTTCTGTAATCTATAACTTTTTTGGACAGGCCATTAACATAATCATTTATCATATTCATTTCAGTAGCTAGATAATCACCTTTAAATCCCTTAATGTCATTATAGTCTATATGAGAATTGTAATAATTCAAATATTTATTAGCCAACGGCAAATAGGACCAATGCCATTTCTCTAAATTATAACCAGTTCTACCTTTTGATTTGGATGTGTAAACCTGATAAAAACCGAACCTATTAGCATTAGCTTTAAGCCATTTGTATTCTTCATATCCAATTCCGCTGTTAAAATACGAATTATTAAGACTATTTAAATCTAAATCTGTGCCCCAATGATGTCTAGAAGTAGACGGCATGGAACTATATTCAAGTATTTTTTTTGCACGCTCTTTTGGGTTTAAATCCTTGTATTTTAGCCACTTGCGTTCCCATATAGCTTTTTGTTCGTTGAAATTTCGAGTACCTGACAAGATTTTTAAATTAATTCCATCTTTGCTAGCCGCGTCATACATTTCAATAAATGCTTCATAAACCTGCTTGTTGAGATAAATTTCTTTGGCCGAATATTTGGAATCTATTTTAGTAAATCTAGTGCTATTGCGGTAATTAAATTTACCTAAAACCAACTCCTTAGTAATGCTTTCTGTTTGTTGAATCCTGTTATAAAAAATAAAAAGATGCCCATTACAGTCTTCACTAAAAAACTTAAATGTTGCATCTGTACTATTTAAATACTGAATAGAGGGTAGTAGGATTATTAAAAACAAAAAGTACTTGATTTGTACCATAGTAAGTTGTTGTAAACAAGGGTAGAACAAAAATACAAATATGTAACGCTAATCCTAAGGCTTTTGGTATTAAAGAAATTTAGGAATATAAATTATTCCGGCAATGATAACAGCTATAATTGACGCTATAAAAACAGCACCTGCTGCAATATCCTTAATTAAACCAATTTTTTTGTGGTGCTCTGGATGTACAAAATCAGCCAAATATTCAATTGCAGTATTTACACCTTCAATACTCATAACCAATCCTATCATGGTTATTTGTATCATCCATTCTGTTCTAGAGATATCAAAATAAAATCCTGCTATCGTTACTGCAATGGCTATAAAGACTTGAATCTGAATACTTGATTCCGTCCTTATAAGCATCAGCATACCCTTAAAGGCATAGCCTACGCTTTTAAGTCTATTGACAATAAACGATTCCTTTTTCTCCATTGAGTATTAGCTCCGTTTTAGCCTAAAGCATTTAGTGCAGCTTCATAATTTGGTTCTTCACCAGTTTCAGGAACTTGTTCTGTATACAAAACTGTGCCGTCAGAATCTACAACGACCACTGAACGCGATAAAAGAGCTTCAAATGCACTGTCTTTAAATGTCACACCATAAGAGGTTCCGAAATTACCTGTTTTATAATCAGATAAAGTCATGACATTATCCAACCCTTCAGCACCACAAAAACGAGCCATTGCAAATGGTAGGTCCTTAGAAATACACAATACTTTTGTGTTGTCTAGGCTACTTGCCTTTTCGTTGAATGTTCTTATGGATTGGGCACATACTCCTGTGTCAACACTAGGGAATATGTTTAACACTAATTTTGATCCTGAAAAATCAGAAAGAGATTTTTCACTCATATCAGATGCTGTTAATTTAAAATCAGGTGCTTTTGAACCTATTTCAGGTAATGAACCTATTGTTGTAGCTGGATTTCCGCCTAATGTAATATTTGCCATAGTAGTTTTTAATTTTCTTGTTAAAAGTAAAAAATATAGATGTGTTATTTGTAAATAAAATGATAAATAATAACCTTCTAAAAAGTTCCTATTAATCCTATTTGATTTTGTGCGAATCTTCTAATCGGTTCATCAACCGATGTTATACCTGCTGTTCCTCCAATGAGAATTATAAATTTTGTAAAATCTTTTTCTTTCCAACTCAGTGGTTTGGTAAATGCATGTATTACACTTTTAAAAGTATATTTGGTATCATACTTAACCATTCCCCAGGTTGTTACTGGTTTTGGTTTAGAAAAGTCAATCTGAGAATTAAGACTCTGGGCTTGTATTTTCACAACCCCTAAAAGAAATAGTAGTGTTATAAAAATATAACAAAATCTCATATTACCTCAGTTCTGCACCTAACTTACTTTCAAAATTAGATTGAAGCTTAGACATAATCTTATCAATCTGTTTATCTGTTAAGGTTTTATTTTCATCTTGAAGTGTAAAACTTACGGCATAACTCTTTTTGCCTTCTGGTAAATTTTTACCTTCATAAACATCAAAGAGATTGATAGTTTTAAGTAGTTGTTTCTCTGTCTGTTTTGCTGAAGTAAAAATATCTTCAAATGTAACAGAGCTATCGATTAATAAGGCAAAATCGCGTCTAACTTCCGGGTATTTTGGTATGGCTTTAAACTTAATAGTGTTATGCTTTGCCATATCTAACACATTATCCCAATTTAAATTTGCAAATAAAACTTGTTGAGAAATTCCGAAAGACTTTAATATTGACTTCTTAACCAATCCAAAGTCAACCAATTTCTTCTTGCCAAGCGATAATGTCATTCCTTCGCTGAACAAATCAGATTTTACTGGTGCAGACCTTAGGTTGTTTAAACCAAGACGTTCTAAAATTCCTTCAATGGTTCCCTTTAAATAAAAGAAATCACTTGGGCTCGCTTTAGAATTCCATCTTTCTTTAGATTTATTTCCTGTCACAAACAATGAGAGGTGTTTATATTCTTCTCGAGACTCATTGTATTGATGGTAAGATTTACCAAACTCAAACAATTTAAGATCACCGCGTTTTCTATTTATATTGTGTGCAACAGCTTCTAAACCAGAAAACAATAATGATTGTCTCATCACACCTAAATCATTACTAAGCGGATTAAGCATTTCTACATTATGCTCTGCATTTAACTGATCACTCAGTTCAATGTAATCTGGAGTTGTTAGGGAATTGGTCATGATTTCAAAAAACCCTTGAGATGCCAATTGATTACCAATGATATTCTGAAGTTTATAATCCTCAAATCTTGTTGAATTAGATATCGAAGCATTTAATTTTTCAGTTGTACCAACATTGTTGTAGCCATAAACACGGAGGATTTCCTCGATGATATCTGCCTCTCTTTGTACATCATTTCTATATGCAGGAACAGTTAATCCTAAACCTGCTTCAGTTACATTGTTAACCTTAATATCTAGTGAGGTCAAAATACTTTTAATTGTTTCCCGCGGGATTTCTTCTCCAATGAGTTTTTTGGCGTTGTCAAAACTCAATCTCACTTGAAAATCGTCAATCTTTACAGGATAGGAGTCAGAGATGTCACTTGTAATCTCACCACCAGCAACTTCGCAAATCAACAAAGCCGCACGTTTTAAGGCATACTCTGTAATATTAGGATCGATACCACGCTCAAATCTAAAAGAAGCATCAGTATTTAATCCGTGTCTTTTTGCAGTTTTACGAATACTAACAGGATTAAAATAAGCACTTTCTAAGAAAATATCTCTTGTATTTTCCGAAACACCAGAATCTATGCCACCAAAAACTCCAGCAATACACATTGGCTTTTCACCATCACAAATCATTAAGTCATCTGAGTGTAATTCTCTAACAACTTCATCTAAAGTGGTAAATTTCGTACCCGCTTTACAAGTTTTTACTACAACCTTATTACCAGATATTTTTTGTGCATCAAAAGCATGTAACGGCTGTCCTAGTTCGTGCAGGACATAATTTGTAATATCAACAATATTATTAATTGGTGATAGTCCTATAGACTTTAAACGATGTTGCAACCAGCTAGGAGAAGTTTCAACTTTAACACCAGAAATGGTTACTCCACAATAGCGTGGACATTTCTCTTTGTCTTTAACATCAACATCTATTTTTAAGGATCTTGCATCAACATGATAAGAGCTTACAGAAGGTGTAATTAATTCTAATGCCACTTCTTTTTGCAATAAACCAGCTTTTAGATCCCTTGCTACACCATAATGGCTCATTGCATCAGCTCGGTTTGGTGTTAGGCCAATTTCAAAAACCTGATCATTTTCAATTTCAAAAACTTCTGCTGCAGGAGCCCCGATTTTTAAATCAGCATCCAATACCATAATTCCATCATGGGATTCACCAAGACCAAGTTCGTCTTCAGCACAGATCATTCCATGGCTTTCTTCACCACGGATTTTACCTTTTTTGATTTTCCATGCTTCACCCTCAGCAGTGTATAATGTTGTTCCGATAGTTGCAACAGGCACTTTTTGTCCTTTGGCCACATTAGGTGCACCACAAACAATTTGCACAGGTGCATCGGCACCTATATCTACAGTAGTTAACTTAAGTCGGTCTGCATTAGGATGTTGCTCGCAAGTTAAAACCTCGCCAACAACAATTCCATTAAGTCCACCTTTTACAGATTCATACGCTTCGATTCCTTCGATTTCTAACCCTAGATCTGTCAGTAACTCTCCGGTTTTCTCTGCATCCCAATCAATCTTAATAAACTGTTTGAGCCAATTATAAGATATCTTCATAATTTCAGTTCAATGAAGCCACAAAGATAATAATAGTTGTATGGTATTAAAAGATAGAAGCAGAAAATTAAAACACACTTTAACATCCTTTTTTTTGTAAGGTAATTGTTGTTATTTCGAACTTTATACAAAGCCTTTTTAAATGAGAAACATATTAGTACTATTTGTTGTTTTATTTCTTTGTTCATGCAATAATGAAAATAACTCAAAAACTCTAAAAGAGGGTAATTACCGTGTTGTTTTAGACGTACAGGACAATGAGGAATTACCTTTTAATATTGAAGTAACGAGTGCAAATACATTGAAAATATTTAATGCCGAAGAAGTCATAGAAGTAGATGAGATAGAATACCGCAATGATTCTATATTTATCATGGCTCCTGTATTTGAAGGCTATTTTGCTGGTGTTTTTGAGGGTGATAATATAAAAGGAAACTTTATTAAAGAAAGTCTTGATAGAGTAGTGCCATTTAAGGCCCAATTTAGTAACGATAAGAGATTTGTTACCAAAGATGAAGCTTTGGAAAATGTTACTGGTACTTGGGAAACAGTATTTAGCCAAGGCATTACAGGTGATGAATATATTGCCAAGGGTGTTTTTAAGCAAGAAGGCGAAACTGTAACAGGAACCTTTAGAACAACTACAGGTGATTATCGTTATCTCCAAGGCGTTATGGATGGTAACACAATGAAGCTGTCAACTTTTGATGGTGCTCATGCCTTTTTGTTTACGGCAAAAGTTACGGATTCTATAATGGAAGGGACATTCTATTCTGGTAACCATTGGAAAGAACCCTTCGTTGCAAAACGCAATGCTAATTACGAATTACCAAGCGCCAATGATCTTACCTATTTAAAAGAGGGTTATGATAGCATGGAATTTTCATTTCCTGATGCTACGGGAAATATTGTAAGTCTTAAAGACGAAAGTTTTAAGGACAAGGTAGTTATAGTTCAAATCATGGGAACATGGTGCCCAAATTGTTTGGATGAAAGTAAATACTATACAGATTTCTACAACAAAAACAAGGATAAAGGTATTGAGATTGTTGCGTTGGCATTTGAATATGCAAAAACCAAAAAGATTGCATTTAATAGAATTAAGCGATTGAAATCTAGGATAGGAATCGATTACCCAATTCTGTTGGCACAATATGGTACTTCTGACAAAAAGAAGGCGCAGGAAAAATTACCAATGCTCAACCATGTTTTATCCTACCCAACATCAATATTTATTGATAAAACTGGTAAAGTCCGTAAAATACATACGGGTTTTAACGGTCCGGCAACAGGCGAAAAGTATACAGAATTTAAGACGGAGTTTGAAGGGTTTGTTGAGGAGCTCATATCAGAGTAGATTGAGACTTAGTTGCTTCTGCTAGAATGAATTATAGCTATTGTTGTGCTTTCGTTATTTTTTAATTTTTATTTTCGGGTAATTCTCTTCTATATAGTTAATTAATTGTTGAGCTTCTGTGGATAATTCTCCAAAAAATTTAATGTTGTAGCGACAAGTTTTCAAAATTGATAATAAGTGCTCATATACCTCTTCATTGTTTAAGTATTCAGTTATGAATGCTGTCGACAATTTATTGTTTTTTATTTCATATTTAAAGTCTTCCATATTTCCAATTGGGAATGAAATTTTTCTTAAATCCATCCTAATTTGCAGAGGGTACTCTTTAAAGTTAGAAATACGAATGTCAAAATTTTTATAGAATCTATCTAATAAGTTAGAAAGAGAATCATTTTTCAGTAAACCAGGTTGTCCATTACTTCTTAATTTATCAAATGTATTTATGTCTCGCTGTACAATAAATAATCGTGCTGGTGCCCAATGATTTTCAGTGAACTGGACAGTATCTTTTATTACTTTATCTTTTGATTCAAAAAAAGACAAGACATTTTCGGTACCATTAGCTTGAGTTCTTAAGCCAATCAGTATTTCTTCAATATTGGACACTTCATTTTTTAAATCTGTATATATTTCGCCAATATATTCTTTTCCCATGTTTTCAATTTTCCTCTCTTCATTCCAATTATTTATTTGAAGTGCAATTAAAATCCCAATCACTACAAGAACAATTTCTCCAATTGCGTAGATCAAATACTTACTGAATTTGTTTTCGGAGAGAAGATTTTGTCTAATTTTTCTAAAGAATTTTATCATTGGTTAGTGTTTGGTTATGATGTAGCACAACGGTTTTGCATATGATAATTAGCGAACTTTATACTCTTTTTTTTAAGCTTAAAGTAACCTTAAATTTATTAATGTCTTTTCTCTTTAAGTGATTAAACAGCTATTTTTATATACTTTGTTGTAAGTAGTTTATCTTTTAATTTCATTTTATATTTTCTATCTCTAAAATCTTAATGTCTGCTTTTAGGCAATTATCGGGTGCGCTTTGAACAATAAATGTTTTATCATTAGCTTTCAAAAAAGGAAGTTTTTCATTTCGGTAGTCATTACCCATTTGATAATCTAAAGTATCTACAAGTAATAAATTATCTGAACTGTCTAAAAATCTGATTTCTAAAGTTATTTTACTAATATCTTTATTGCTATTATTTACAACATCAAATCGAGCAATTTTGTTTTTAATTTCTATAAATTCTGCTTCGATATTATTATTTGCACAAGAAGTCACTAAAAGGGTTGAAATTAACATTAAAATATTTTTCATATACTTTGTTTTATTACTCTAATTACTTAAAAGGTCTCGTAGAACCGTCAATTACGGGTTTGTATGCGTTAACATTCGGTTTGGTAAAGGAAAAGATAATTCAGTTATACATTATTGTTATTCCCATTGTTCTATTAATTCTGCTACTCCATTTTTAATTCCGTCATAAAAGTTACCCTTCTTAAATTCTGGAATTATAGTCTGGTCAATTACTTTTTTACATATGTCGTCTGTTAATATCTGTTCGGTTCCAGTTCCTGTTGCAATTCCGATTTGTCTACAAGGATTGCACACAACAATTGTGAGTCCGTTATTTATTTTAGCATCTCCAACTCCCCAATAATTGCTTAAATCAGTTGCATATTTTTTGATGTCCGAATAAGGTGAAATACTATCAATTGTCACAACAACTATTTGTCGAGTAGTTTCCATGTTGTAGTCATGAATAATATCCGATAGTTCGTTCCTTTGTGAAGGACTGAAAATACTATCATAATCATTTATTATTTGACCTTTTATTTTTGTTTCTCTGTATTTGTCAACTGTTGAGAAATCAAATTCAGGTGTCGGCTTTTTTGTTTCAGTTTCTTGAGCAGTTCCTTTGCAAGAAAGCACATTTAGTGTTAGAAATAGGATTAATATTTTAGTTCCGATTTTCATTTTTCGTATTATGGACAACTTGATCGTGCATGGTTTCCATGCGATTTTACTAAGATAATAAATAGAGTCGAACTCATTGTTGAGTAGTTTGTAAAATTACCATTGGAATATTAGCTAATACAACTGGTTTTAGCAATTACCTAGCAATAAATTATATAAGTTGTTGCGCACTGATTTTGATAAGTAATATTTCAAAAAAAGCTTGCACATAGTATCTATTTCTTTTTTAGTAAATAATAAGCATTAAAATCTAATTAAATGAAAGAATCATCAATTTTATTGACATTTACTCAAGTTACAGTAGCATTTGTAGGATTTGCTGCTATAGTAGCAACATTTCGGTTTAAAGATGAATATTCAATAAAGAAAAATGATACAAATGATTTACAACTAATCGTAAATACTGGATTGATGGGAGCTTTTTTTTCCGTGCTCCCTTTGGTATTTTCAAGTTTTGGGTTAAAAGATTCTTCTGTTTGGGCTTATTGTAGTGGAATAATGAGTATAAACTATTTAGGTTTTATTTTCTATTTATCTAGAAAAGTTAGATTATCTAAATTTCGAAAGAAAAAGTCTAAAATGATCGTAATTATTTATTTTACAATTGGTTTTCTAATATTAATTCTTAATTTTTTGAATGCTTTTAATATTGTATTTCATCGTGAGTTCGGACCATTTTTTATTTCCTTAATTTATCCACTATGTTTGGTTGGTTATATGTTTACACGGATACTCTTTCTGCCAATATGGAGAAATTTAAAAAAGCAACAATCTTAATAATATATGATTAGGTTTCTTTAATTACTGCCGATTGTCTCGTATAACCATCAGTTACGGTTTAAATTAGCCTTATTTTAGATTTTGGTACAGGCGCTTAAGCAATTACAGGGTAATGAACTATACACGTTGTTAGCATCTGACCTCTAATCAGTGTCCTTATGATAAACACCATCAGAAACAATATCTTTAGATTTTAGAAGATCATCGATATAATCTCTATATTCTTCAAAGAATATAGATTTTCGTGCATCCCAATAAAGTTTAAATCCAGGTTGGTCTTTCACACCATAGACAACTTGATTTAAAGATTTTGGAATTCTTTCATCAAGTGTACCTTCCAGAGAAAGATAAAAGCTATTTTGAAAAGTTAGAAATAGAGCATGAAAACTATAAATGTGTTGTATTCGTTCTTCTTTGGTCATAGATTCTGGATTTTTAAGAAATCTATAAAAAGATTGGCTAGCCTCTGCATCTGAGCCCATTGTAACGTACCAATTTGTCATTGTATCAATTGTAGCAGTTGCCGTAGCTGATCTTGTAGCAACTGTGTTTTCTTTTAATTGTATGCCAACAAAAACCAAAGAGATTAAGATTCCTAATCCTCCTAGTATCTCTATCAAGAGTGCAATTTTTTTAAGTTTAACTTTCATATGCTTTTGCTTTTTTGATGCTAACGGTCTCGGCTATTATTCCGCAAAAAAATTAGTCGTTGAATTATACTTTTATTTTGGTGTGGCACAAAACCACAATGAAATATACGCGTTGTTTTGCTTTCGTTATTTTAATTGAATTATTTTTTAAATTCTAGGCCTTCACTACTTTTAATAACATTAAAACTTCCTTTTTTTAGAATCGTATAAAACTCTCGGGACCTACTCATTATCTTAACATACCCTTTTGTTTGATAAATAAAAAAAAGTTCCTTTAATTTTGAATCTTGATTTGAGCTCCAAAAAAGTCTATTATTTTTTACAATAAATCTGACTTTGAGATTAGGCAGTTCATCGCATCCCCATTCACCTGACAATAAATGGATAACATCATCATTAAATTTAAACGATTCATCTATCACAGGTTTATCTAGAAGCTGAGCAATTTCCTGATAACATTCAATAGCACGAACTCTATAATCAACGGCTGCTTGCAAATGATCAAAACCTAAAATTCTGTAAGTTTTAACCGTGTTTTTATATTTATAACTATTAAGCATGAAATTTATAGCATCGTGATTTTGACTATCTGGGATGTCCATAGAATACCATTCATAATTATCATTTAGATGCATTAAATTTTTATTTACGAAATCAATTGTTTTCTCATTACCATTTTCAACGCCTTTTTTTCTATATGTATAAAGTGAGTTTAGCTGATTAGTAACATCTCTAAATTTTAGCGGTATGGCATCTGAATAATTTAGTAAATTATCATATGAAAAGTTCGTTAGTGTAATAAACCAACGGTTTAATGTAAGGTAATATAGCTTTCCACTAAATTGCGAATTTGCATAGTCATTGTAGGTTAATCGATTTTTCAGTACAAGATTGGTAAGCGTATCTTGTACTTCGTAAAATCTCATAAGGTTAGTGGTTTGTTTAATATCTGCAGATAATTCTACGAGGATTTCTGCAAAAATATTCTCTACTTTTTCCTCCACTTGTTTTTGTGCATTCCAATTATTTATCTGCAATGCAATCAAAATTCCAATTACAACAAGAACAATTTCTCCAATTGCATATTTAAAATACTTACCTGTTTTGTTTTCTGTGAGTAATTGCTTTCGTATGTTTCTAAAGAATTTTATCATTGGTTATTGGTTGGTTATAATGAAGCACAAGGGTTATGTGTATGGCTCATTGCGATTGAACTAAGATAGCAAATAGGAGCGAACCCAATGTTTAGAAGCGAAGAAATTCCACTTAGGACACGAGCACAAAGTGCGAACTGGGACAAGCAATTTCAGCTGTAATGAATTATAGCCGTTGTTGTGCCTGCAGGCGGTAGGCAGGCTTTTGTTTTTTTATTAGTTATTAACCTTAAGAAATTCAACTTTATCATAATCAAGAAATTGAAATAAAAGCTTAGTTGTTGAGTCCTCATCAGTAATGAAATTTATCTTTGCATCCCAAGTAATTATATGAAAAAGAGAGTCATTGATTTCTACGAGTTCCCATTTACCATTTTTTGTATGCAGATAAAGAGACCCTTCTGAATAACTAACCTCATCTATATACTTGTTTTCTTCATGAGTATAACTGCCAATGTATTTACTGTATCTATTTTTTTCGGGCTCGAAGTTACCTAAAACCTTATTTAAAGATTTAAGTAATTCCTTTTGGCTTGTTAGGCGTATTTGTTCCCACCTCACTTTTTCCATTAAATAGGATAAAAAGACTTCGTTCTCATAAAGATGCTTAATGGCTATTTCTTTTTCTTTCGTTGAGTATTCCTTTTTAAGATTAAGACTAACCCTCGTGGCAAAATCACTCAAAGTGGGTAAAAAGTCTTTTGTATTGGACATCATTAAATTATAAAGATTATCAGATTTAGTTTCATCTTCATAACCAGCTTTATATTGCGAAGAGAAGTCTGCTAAATCATTGAGCAATTGCTTGTTTTTTATGATTGAAGTCTTACCAGATCCAATGAGCGCATCGTAACTTCCCAAAACAGCTTCCTCTCTAAAGTGTGAAAAGGCTCCGCGATATAGTTTATCTATTATTCTTTTAGGTTTTATGGTATCATCTTTAGTTTGTATAGCATTAATTAAATCTCGACAATTCAATATTACCCTATTTTGATTATTTATAGTTTCAATGAAATTTAATCTTGATGCTTCAAAATCTTCTCTTATGTCTGAAAGAATTATGGCTTCCTCGGCTTTCTCCTTTCTTAATTCATTACTATTGTTAATCTGCAAAGCAATCAAAATCCCAATAACTACAAGTACAATTTCGCCAATGGCATATTTAAAATACTTTGCTGTTTTGTTTTCCATAAGTAAAGATTTTCTAATATGTCTAAAGAATTTTATCATTGGTTAGCGGTTTGTCATAATGAAGTACAACGGTCTCGGCTATGATTTCGATGTGTTGAAATTTCCGCGAAATTTTCGAGCGTAGAAATCCAGCCATATAAAGTTAAACTAATTCTCAGAAGTAGGCGAGTGCAAGCAATTACTTATAGCCATTGTTGTGCTTTCGTTATTTTATTCTAATTCTGAATTTATCAATTTGATGAGATCTTCAGCCTTTTCTTTAAATTTTCGATATTGTTTGTTTTGGTTAGTAGTGAGGTCTTTCTTAAGATAAATCGCGGTTGCTAGTTCAAATTCCTCACTAAATTTTTGAGCAATAATATTAGGTGAAGCTGGATTTTGATTAAAGTTCTTGTAGACCTTGAAGAGATCTTTAGTTAAAAAATTATGCTGATAAAGTTGAATACTCTTTTCAAAGTTATTTTCATTTACATCGTTAGCAGTGTAATATGAAAATAATTGGTCTTTTAATGTTTTTGAAGTTATCAAATGACTGCTGTTAGAGGATTCAAACTGCCTAATAGTCGTTTTTTCTGGAACGTAATACGTTTCACCCATCAAACTATTTACCCAACTAAAAAAGCTATTATTTTCTTTTTCTGAAAGCACATCTTTTTGAGATGCTATAATAATGGAATCGGCGTTTTTTATAAATTTCTCATTTCTTAATATTTTTTCCTCTAGGGTATTTATATCTGCTTCAAGATCTCTTTTAAAGTCCTCTAAATAGATTCTTGCTATTTTGCCATTATTATACTCTTGGTTTTTGTTATTTATCCACAGTGCAATTAAGATGCCTATGACAACAAGTATTACTTCTCCAATGGCATATTTTAAATACTTGCCTGTTTTATTTTTTTCCATAAGGTCGTAGCGTATTTTTCGGAAGAATTTTATCATTAACGGTTGGTTTCTTTAAAGATATAATTTTTTTAATGACGTATAGAAGCAATAAGCTATACACGTTGTTGGGCTTTCGTTATTGTTTCAGTCACTTAGATATATTCTTAGCCAATTTTTGTGATCGAATGTACCTTAAGAATTTATCATCATTTCCTATTAGTTTCTTGGTCTATTAAGGTTATAATTTCGTCAATAGTATCAGATAATGCCAAATAGCGTCTATTTAGAGCTCTATACTGGACAAATTTAACTCTAAGCATATGTACTAATTGATCATCTGCACGTCTCAGAACGTGAAAATGAGCTGGAGTGCCGTTATTAGTATTATGGACTTCATATAGATCCACACAATTTTCGCATCTGCTGACATAATCAGAATTAGCATCTAAATACGGCATTAAAACTTCGGTATTAAGTGTTTCTAAACGTGCTTCTGACCATGCCACTCTATTAAGTTGTAACTGATAAAAGTCTGTAATTTTTTTTCTCAATTTCTCATTAGAAATTATTGTAATTCCTTCTGATCGTATTGCTTCGTGCGCACTTAATTTAGGAAATAGAATAGTGGTTTGAAAAAACGATCCGGGTAATTTGAAAGGATCGGTATCCGAAATTTGGTCTGTTATAATGGCTTTATACAGGGCGTTGGTAACTTCTAGTAACCGTGGTATTTTTTCGATATCTGTTAGTAGATCATTCTTGGTCTCTACAAGATCATCTTTTAATTCAATTAAAAGTTTGAGT
This sequence comes from Winogradskyella vincentii, assembly GCF_020166345.1. GTDB lineage: Bacteria > Bacteroidota > Bacteroidia > Flavobacteriales > Flavobacteriaceae > Winogradskyella > Winogradskyella vincentii. The sequence continues at coordinate 94,154 of NZ_JAIUJS010000009.1, forward strand.
TCTTTGTTTTCAGCTTTTCTTTTTTCATTCCAGTTGTTTATTTGCAAAGCGATTAAAATTCCAATAACAACAAGAACAATTTCGCCAATGGCATATTTAAAATACTTGCCTGTTTTATTTTCACTCATAAGATTATAGCGGATTTTTCGGAAAAATTTTATCATGGATTTATGGTTGGTTATAATGAAGGCTAACGTATTTAAGGTATGCACTTTAGCTCGGGAAAGGCATACATTCTCTGATGCCAGTGCGTGGGATTTGTGGGCTATAGTGTATTACCTGTTGTTAGCCTTTTGCTATTCTTTCATATTCTCATTGATAAGGTCAATAATAATATCAGCGTCTACTATTAATTCACTAAGCCTTTTGATGGTCCCTTTCTCTCCAAAAGTTCTCCAACTAAGATAGCCATGAAGTTTAGTAAATATTTCTGGCCGCTTATTATCAACATTTAAATAGTTGGCAAATTCTGGTTGATGCTCCAACGCAAATTGCAGAAAAACGCCTCTCATAAATGCACTTTGATAAATATCATTTGCATCATCATTATTGGTTTTCGATAAACTCAACAAATTAGCCTTACTACCGTTATAATTGGTTAATTTATCTCGCAGGTTTGATTCTAATAGGCTCATATCTCCTGTATTTATTAGTGATTTAATAGTACTTGTCTTGAATTCTAAATTCCTAGTAAAAAGATTATTTTTCCAAACGTTATTAAAAGATTCATTGGAGCTGATATAAGGTTGTTTTAAAGATTCTATATAATTTTTGTGTTTTGTAATGGATGAGTCTAAAGTAGAAATCATAAGTTGGGCGTAATTCTTATCCGATTCCAGATCTATTAAAAGTTGTTTATAATAGTTTTGTTTTACATATTCTGATTTTCTATTCTCATTCCAATTATTGACCTGTAGGGCCAATAGTATTCCGACCATCACGAGCACAATTTCACCAATGGCATATTTTAAATACTTACCTGTTTTGTTTTCCATAAGCAAGTTTTGACGAATTTTTCGGAAGAATTTTATCATTAACGGTTGGTTTCTTTAAAGATATAATTTTTGAATGACGTATAGAAGCAATAAGCTATACACGTGGTTGGCGGTTCGTTTTTAACTTTTGCGCTCTTTTATTAGCTCAGATAGTTTTTTTGGTGCAACCTCACAATATCCTGCTGTCAAAACTTTTTTAAGCAAATCCGGATTTACTTTACTTAATTCTATGAAAGTCCAACCTTGTTTTCCCCACTTATTATTCACAGGATATATACTTGAACTTAAAGATGAGAAATTATCCTGGTCATTTTCCGATAGTTTCACCGTTACTCTATTGTGTTTCTCGTCATAGGTTGCAAATATTTTCTTTTTTACCCGAAATGATATTTTTTCAAAATGGGGTTCGATTGTAATTTCAGGAAAGTTTAGAGTTATTTTTTCAAATGTTCCGAAAGTAACCATTAGTTATTTATTTTCTAATTCTTCTTCAATCAGGCTTATCAAACTTATTATGTCTTTCTCAAAATTTAGATACATTTTATCGAGTTTAATTGATGTCCCGAGATGAACTAATAATATATTCTGAAATGTTCTTGATTTCAATAATGGCTTATTACTTTCTGAAATTGAATAGTTTTTTATCTTAAAATAATTTGAAGCATATGTTTGGTCAAATACTGTACGCCTATTGCCATTGGTTTCAATAAAGTTATGTACTCTTGTCAATTTTGCTGCTACATATTTCTCTTGCTCTTTCAATCCATGAATTTTTCCATCCCATGATGATAACAGTCCTCGAATACTATCGTTTTCAATGTCCTTTAAACTCCCAGATGAAATTAGTTCGGAGAGAGCCCCATTTTCAAAATCAACGGCAAATGCTTTTGAAAATGCATAAGACATTAGTTTAGATAAATCAGTCTCATTTATACTATCTATTTTTTTGTTATCAGGCATCAAATCTAGCAATGTCCGATCACATTCAATTACAGATGTGAGTGTTTTATGATCTGCTTTTAATGTTTTAAGATTATTGGTCATTTCTCGCTTAATTAAGGCCAAATAATTTTCTTGTTTTATATGAGTTCTTTTTTCTTCATTAAGATTGTTCAGTTGTAACGCAATGAGAATACCTAAAACAACAAGCACTATTTCACCAATGGCATAAATCAAATACTTACTAAACTTATTTTCAGAGAGCAGTTTTTGTCTAATTTTTCGAAAGAATTTTATCATTGCTTAGTTTTGGTTATAATGAAGTACAATGGTTTTGTGAATGACTCGTTGCGGTTTTTTTTCCGTTATGTTCCGCAACGAAATAAAGATAGCAAATTGCAATGACACGAGCCACTTATGTGGCGAACTGGCGTAAGCAATTCAGCCACAATGAGCTTTACATGTTGTTGTACTTTCGTTATTACTACTCAAACTGTGTCAATTCATCAGCAATAGAACCAAGCAAATTGTCGGCTTTCTCTTTGGCTCCATTTAATGGACGTTTCATATACCAGTGGAGATAGTTTTGTTGCGTTTTTAAGTAATATAGGTATTCCTTGTCCTTTTTCAATGCTTCAAAGTCATTTGGGACCATACTGATTTTTTCCTCATCTGGGATTGCCCCAAATCCTGTAAAGCGGGTGTTAAATATATTTCTTACACCATCTTCAATATAATTTGTGTAACGTTCAATAGATGTATCAAACTCTCCATTGGCGTACGAGTAATAGGCTATAATTTCTTTTTTCAAAGAGTCATTCGAAATGGTATTCAAATCAGATGACGTTATGGTGGCGAAAATTTCCTGATCAATCTTAGGCCAAAATATCGCAGTTGACATGGCAAAACTCAACGAATCATTATACGATAAATCTTTTTCTATATAAAGATTGATTCTATCATTGGATTTTTCAACTGCAGAAAAGAAATTGATATAAAAATTTATTCTTAAGGTATCAGCTTCAATACTTGTTTTGACATTTTGTAATAGCTTAATTTCTGCTCCTCTCAGTTTTCGGTTCTCGTTCCAGTTGTTTATTTGTAAGGCAATCAAAATCCCAATTACAACAAGAAAAATCTCGCCTATGGCATATTTAAAATACTTTCCAGTTTTGTTTTCCATAAGTAAAGATTTTCTAATATGTCTAAAGAATTTTATCATTGGTTATTGGTTTGTCATAGTTTCTGATCCGTAGCTTCAGCGCAGGAGTAATGAAATATAACGGTTTTGTGGATGGTTTCGTTGCATGTTTCAGCAACTAATTTAGCAAATACAAACCGAATAGAAAATCCGCGAGACACGAGCACGAAGTGCTAACTTTGCGTAAGCAAATTTTAAGAGGTAGGCGAGGACAAGCAATTACTTATACACGTTGTTAGCCTTTTGTTTTTATAGAATTTAAGATTGACTATTTTATTTTTTTGAATTCATAAGTACCACCCCATCCCTTAAAAGTTAAGCCATCTACTTGATTTTCATTATTTCGACCAAACAAAAGCGATGCTGTGTCGGAATCATCATTAAATAAAAATGATCTGGAATATTTAAATTCATCAGGTGCCACCAGGTAGTATGATGTACGGTTTCCCAATGGAAGAGTATGCGCCACTAAATGATTGTTGTGAATATATATCATATTTAACTGGATGCTCTCCGCAGGCAAATAAGCACTTTTTGACTTTTTTACAAATTGATATTTGCCTTCGTACGCTTTCAATTCTTCATCCGAAATGGGCATCTTGTTTTCAGGTGAAGATGGAATAAATGCCCCTTTCTTAAGAACAGAAGTAGACTCATCCTTAGAATTCGATTCTATTTGTATTCCTAGATATTCTTTGGTGTCCTTTATTAATTGCCTTGCTTGTTTGATTAAACTTTGCCTTTTTGTTGCACTACTCTTTACCAGAGTTTTCATTGCCGATAGGTTATAGACAAACTCTTTTACTTCATCGTCATTGCCGTCTTTGTTAAAAAAGGAATTATGCGTCTCATTCAATGCACCATTCCATTGTGGTGGATTCATAGCTTCTAATCTGGCACTCATATCTATATTTGTACCAAAAGCTTTTCTTTTATAAAGCTGAAAATCAAGCATATTCGTATTTGCTGCATCAATCATTTTTTTACAAGTATTATAATATTGCTGAATGCCATGTTTTAGAGCGTCCGATTGTATTAAATTAATCTTACCGGAAGACATCATATCATCGAAGAGTACCCGATTTCCATCAAATCTTAGAACCTCCCAGGTAGCCCATATGGCCTGGCCCATTAAGGTTCCATCTGACCTAATGTTTTCATCCACCAAGGCCTTTTGTAGAAGCGTATAGTTGTTTAGTCTAAGCGTGTCTCTTTCGAGAAGGCTATTTAATTCAGATATATCGTCATTGATGTTCTCAAGGATGCCCTTAAGGTATTTTTCTTCTTGAAGCTTATTCTTTCTATTTTCATTAAGGTTGTTTATTTGTAAGGCTAGAAGTATACCTATTACTACCAAAAATATCTCGCCGATAGCGTATTTAAAATACTTTCTAGTTTCCCCTTCTGAAAGTAATCTCTGGCGTATTTTTCTAAAAAATTTTATCATTGGTATTTGTTTTCTCTAATGAAGGCTAACGGTTTTGTGTACGGACTCATTGCGGTTTTTTTTCCGTTATGACCCGCAACGAAATAAAGATAGCAAATTGCATGGAATTCGCCAGTGGTGAATTCCACCTCAATGAGCTATACACATTGTTGTGCTTGCCTGCGGTAGGCAGTCTTTCGTTATTTATATATTAATAAATTCTTTATATCTAACCGGTTATGTTTCCGTCATTTTAATAGTTATTCTTAATTTCTCTACGAATAACATTTTGCAGAATGGAATTCTGCTGCAAAGCAAGGTAAATGAAATAAGCAACTTCTTTTGTTTTTATGTTTGATTCAAATAGCAATTGTTGAAATTGTGGTTCTTTTGATATTTCGATAAGCAATGTTTTATTTACAGCTTCGTCATTTTTTCCGAAAGCAGAGGACAAATTATGAGCTTCTTTTTTACGCAAATAACCTCGTATTTGATTTCCAACTATTTCTTTTAGTTGGTCTAAAGACTCATCAATGTTATCTACACTTATAAAGTATTTAATAATTTCCTGTCGTACTTTAGTATTCTTTATTTTATCTGCAACAAACGGATCATTCTTTTTTCCAATTGGCGCATATAATATTATGGACCTTATAGCACTTGGATGTTTTATTTCTATGTCAGTTGCTCCAAGTACGCCAATATTGTAAAGCTGGTTATGCAAGCTATCTATAGTTCCCAACCTGCGAAGGTTTTTACTAAATGATAAAGAATCTAACTTCAAGTTTTCAGTTATAGTATTAAGTAAATCCTTCTCTATACTTTTATATTTTCTATTCTCATTCCAATTGTTAATTCCTAGTGCAATTAAAATTCCAATTACAACAAGGATGATTTCACCAATGGCATATTTAAAATACTTTCCAGTTTTGTTTTCTGTGAGTAATTGCTTGCGTATGTGTCTAAAGAATTTTATCATTGGTTAATGGTTATGCTTTCATTACTTATTTAACTCTTCGTTGATTAATTCAGACAAATCTTTTGAGGAATCTAATAATTTATCCATTTCCGCTAATAAATATTTTTCTGTAAAAACTTTTAATTGAAAGGTTCCATTTATCATATTTATAGCGGAAACAATATCTTCTTTTCTGATTAATTGATTAGATAATTTAGAATTAATATTTAAAGCAAAGTTTATTGGTCCAAGACCAATTGCTTTTTGGCTCTCTCTTAAAAAAACCTCATTATTACCAATAGCAACTTTATTAATTTCGTTTTGGGTAGTTCTTAGATCTAAAAGGCCATTTCTAATATTATCTGGCATTAACTTAATATCGCCGGTAGATATTAAGGATTCTAGGGTGTTTGTATTAAAAGTAATGTATTCAAATGTCCAGTCAAGTGAACCAAAAAGAAGCACAAAATCATTAATGTCTTCTGCTTTAGGCAACTTTTCTAAATAACTCTGATATTTTGAAAGACTTGAATCTAAATTTATAATGATTCTATTAATATAAATACTATCCTTTTTTAAGTCTTTTAATACCTGTTGGTAGTAATTATTACGAATTTCAGTTGTTTTTCTTTTTTCATTCCAATTATTAATTTGAAGTGCTATTAAAATCCCAATCACCACAAGTATAATTTCACCAATGGCATATTTCAAATACTTGCCGGTTTTGTTTTTCTCCATAAGGTCGTATCTAATCTTTCTAAAAAACTTTATCATTCATTAATGTTTAAGTTACCAATTGTATTCTCACCAAACCTCTTCAAGAGCTTTGATTTTGTAAAGACAAAATTTAGTTCTAATAGTCTAAAGAACTTTATCATTTAATGTCGGTTGGTTATAATGAAGCACAACGGTTTTGTATAAGATTAGTTGCGTGGGTTAGCGATTAACTTTGCAAGTACACAATAAACTGAAAATCCGTGAGACACGAGTACGAAGTGCGAACTGTGCGTAGCAAATTTTCAGAAGTAGCCGAGAACGGTGCCATTGCTTATAGCCATTGTTGTGTCTCGTTATTTTTCTCCAATGTGTTTTTTATAGAATTTCCAAACCTCATTAGCTACATTTCGACCTAATTCTAGTCCAGCTATATTGTCAGCTTGTATGTGGTATCCACCTAATACTCTTGAGATGCCAGCCATTTCTGCTGTTTCTGTAAAAGTTGGGAATTCCAATGTTACTGTATCTCCCAAATTATCTGGTTCGGTCATCGCGCCTGCAACTAACTCTGCACTAGAGCCAAATTCATCACTACCAGTCCAAATTTTTAAGGCTTCACCGCAGCCACCACTAATGGTACTATGTCCAGAAACATAACTTGGAAAAGGTGGACATAAAAATGTCTCGGGTGAATAAGGTCTCCATTGTTTACCGTCCATTTCAATCATTCCTTTTCCTTCTCCTCCCCATGCTTTTATTTTTTGATTCTCGTAGTATTCGTGAACTAATGCATATGGTCTGGCATAATCGTAAAACATTTTAGAATCCCAAGAGGCAATAAAGGCATCCATAGCTACAACTTGGTTGTAGAAGTACATTTTTACATCTTGGTCTAATGTATGATTATCCCTTCTAGAAACGTCTTGCGCAAACTTTAACCAATGTCCTGCTTGCTGCACGGATTGTGGTCCATCTCGCATAAATTCAACCAATGCTTTTTGGTAATCGGTTAAATTTGCCTGCATTTCAATAACTTCTTGAACCTCTTTCTCCAATTGTTCACTACCTATCATTGGCGGTGGGCCTGGTCTAAACTGGTCACCAGATTTTAATGCAATTGGCTTGACTTTGTCCCAATAAGGTGTTAGGCAACCTGGTGCAAACTTTCCACCTTTGCCGTCCGAGAAATATTTTGGTTGCCAACGATTTGCGTCAACGTTCTTATCGGCTGAATTAACAGGTTTATAGCCTATATAATTGAAGTAAGGTTCTCCGTCCGACCCATCTTCTTCTCCATATTGATTCGCTCCGTCTCCTTTTCGTGCCTCGATAACGGCTTTAGCTGCTAAATTCCCAATTCCTTCTGGTGTTTTTGGATCAAGGCTCTCATTGCTTGGGTCTAATCCCAATTCTCTCATAAAATCTTCAAATAGTTTTTTATCAGAGTAGTAATACTCATTCATTGCTCTGAATGCAGCATAGCTGATGGCTATTTCCTTGTTTTTCAATGATTGCTCATTTTTTGGTCTTCTTTCAACATCATTTAAATAAACAGGAATTGCTTTTTCATCATATCTTGACCAAGCATCAAAAACAGCAACAGAAATTAAGCCTAAATAACGAGAGGTAATTGTTGGTCTTGGTTTGAATCTTTCAGTGTCATTCGCTGTTGCGATTAAGGCCATTTTACCCCATTTATAAGCAATATTTTCAGCTCCTTTGGGTCCAGTTATTTCAACCGAACTTTGTTGTTTTTTTTGGTTATTCTTACACCCAAAAAGGGTCAATGTGATCATTGATAACAGTAATATTCTTTTCATTATTTGTAGGTTGATTTTACTTCATAAATTTAAAATAATTTTTTAAGATTGCGATTTTTCATAATGAGACATACGGTCTAGGCTATGATTTCGTTGTGGAATCATCCGCAGGATTATTCCGCTTAGAAATCAGCCTTTAATTAATACTTTTATTTTGGTGTGGCACAAAGCCACAATGAATTATAGCCATTGTTGTGCTTTCGTTATTTCTTAATATCATCTTCAACCAATACTTTTGTTTTTTCTACAATGTCCAGGATGTCTTTACAAATTGAAGCGATATATCGATTATTTGATGAAGCCAAGACATATGTGTTTCTTAAACTTTTATCTCCTTTTATCATTTCAAGATTCTCCTTTAGCAAAATTGAATCCTGTTTATCAAAATCCGTTTTTCTGCGTGAAGTGAACATAAGTTCATAATCAATAGATTCAATATTCTTTTTATACAGAAATTCGTGATACTCAAATTTTAAATGCTCTTCCATCATTGAAAGTTGTAAATACTTGGCATCTAAATTTAGAAGATGTTGTCTGATGTCATTACTATTAATTAAGGACAACTGACCCGAACTTTTAAGTTCGCTAAATGAGTTGTTATTTGGATGATAAACGCGCCAAATAAATGCTCTAAACTGATTTCTATTGAAAGATATCAAATCGTCTTGCCGGTTCCCATCAATATAATCCCTAATAGTGTCAGACGCGTTAGCTTGTGATTCTTTAAAATTGATCATCCAATTTAAACCTTTGACCTCTTTATTTAGATCCTGAAGAATATTATTTAGATGTACAAGCTCAATTTTTCTTAAATCCTTTTTCTCTCGCGTAATATTTAATTGCAGAGCAATTAAAATTCCAATAACGACAAGAATAATTTCTCCAACTGCATAAATCACATACTTACTGAATTTATTTTCAGAGAGTAAATTTTGCCTAATTTTTCTAAAGAATTTTATCATTGGTTTGCGGTTTCTGTTAATGAAGCACAACGTGTACGTGTATGGTTTGTTGCGGGATCGTCCGCAGGATGATTCTGCTGAGAACCATTTTCAATAAAAGTAAGAATTTTTCCTTTGCTTAACCAGCTAAGCAATTAATTATACACCGTGTTGTGCTTTCGTTATTTTTTAATTATCATGTTGAAATTCGGCAAAAGTAGTTTTAAGTTCCTTTAAGGCTTCGATAGAGTTTACATATTCACGTATATTCTGACTTAAAAGAGTAGTTCGTGTTATGACCATATTTTCAAATATGACATCTTTCCCAAAGTTTTGTGAAGACTTAGACATATCAATAAGTTTTGAGTACGGTAAAAAATATTCCGCAAAAAATCCATTTTTAGCTTCGCGGTCAATTTCCTCAGTACTTTTAATTCTATTGAATGAATGATATGCATTAGATATAGAATTTCGAATTTTTAAATCACTGAATAACTTAAGATCGCCTGAAAATTTTAAGTTTTCGTAAGTTACCATATGCGGTTTAAAGTGATATGACACATAAAGTACATGTGATTTTGATAATAGTTTGGGATTATCATAATCTTTGTTTGTGACTAAATTTCTTAACGAATCAATTTCCCTAAGAATATTATTTGACCAATCTACATGACGATTTAGGGCATCTATGTTACGGTCCACTTCATCATTTATCTGAGTAATATACAAGTCTCGTAGTTTATTATTCTCTTTAATATTGGATTGTTTATTCAATGCTAAGGCGATTAAAATTCCAATAACCACAAGAATTATTTCTCCAATGGCATAAATCAGATACTTGCTGAATTTGTTTTCAGATAGTAGTTTTTGTCTAATTTTTCTAAAGAATTTTATCATTGGTTATTGGTTGGTCATAATGAAGCACAACGCTGCGCTATGTGCAGTTGTCTGTTTTTTTGTGAAGATAATGAAAAATCGTGTTGATGATTTGCAATACTTATCCCA